>NZ_WPHG01000001.1:0-462500 GCF_009742725.1 Nitratireductor arenosus
AACTCAAACACTTCAGGGCCATCGCCACTCGATACGACAAGCGCGACGACAATTTCCTCGCATCTGTCCAACTCGCCTCAATCCGCATCTGGTTGCGCAGTTATGAGTCGGTGACCTAGACCAAAATATGTCTCCACCGCGAAGCGATCGCCGCTGCGGGGCTTTTGTTGGAAGTGTCCACTCTCGGAGACCAGGATGATGTCGTCTTCGAGCGCGACCACGGTGCCGTAAGGACGCCAGGTGCGGTCGGCAACACCGGACCGACGATAGGCAAGATGGTATGCGCGCGGCGCGGCAGCATCGCCGGTCGTGAGCATCACGGCGGCGTAAACGTCAGAAATCACCGCCGGGTCGTGATGGAAGTCGTGTGTGTACCAGTTGCGGCCGTAGTACGTGTTGGCGAGGGCTTGGTTTGGCCAGCCGCTGTCGACCTCGTAGATCGCCCAGAGCGGTGCTAGGTGCGTGCTCGTCGGTCTTCGTAGGTGATAGAGGCGTCGTTCGCGGCCGAACTGCGAATAGATGTACTCTTCATCCACGTCCATGAGCGCGACCGGATCAACATCAAGGAGTGACGCAAACCCGAAGACGGTATCGGCGCGCGAGGGGATACCGTGATCAAGCCAGCGATAGATAGTGGCCTTGTGGCGGCTGTCCGGGCGGCCGTTGCTCTTGCCTGAAGAATTGCGCTGGTCGCGATGTTCCCACTCGACCACGAGCCCGTCCACGGATTCGTACCGGTCTTTGATGAGAGACAGCGCCAGAGATTTTCGGATCGGTATCGGCATGTGGTGATCATAGGCAAATCGGTCGCGTTCCCTGTCTCATTTTTTGCGACTCGGTTTGAGACACGCAATTGCGACACCTCGACTATGCTCATTCCCAACGCAATTGAGGTGGGGTGGCCACGATGACGACAAGAGCTAATTCGGGCATGCGAGTGTTGTCTCGTGACCCACCTTAGTCCGCGGGTTCGGTGTCGAGTTCGTCAATCAGGCGGCGCGCATCAACGCCCAAGCATTTGGCGAACACGATGAAATCGGCAACGTCGAGCCGCAGCTGACCGTTCTCGAACTTCGAGATGTATGCCTGCGTGCGACCGGTCGCACGCGCGAGGTCCGCTTGCGTTATGCCGGCCTCCAGCCGGGCGCGTTTCATGATCTCACTGAGCCGCGTGTTGAGCGGCGAATAAAGGCCGGTGCGCATCCGTTGTCCGTCATACCGCGACAACGGATTGACTAAATTCCAGTTGTTATATATTCCAAACAGTAATATTCCTATTGGAATATCGGGAGGGTTATGTTTGCATTCGTCACTATGCGCTCGTTCTGGCGACTGCGGAGCGGTCGTCCGGCGACCTCTCATCCACCAATTCGAAACTCTACGGAAGGAGCAGAGCATGCGGCTACCCACAGCCATTTTTGCAATCGGCCTGGCGGCAGTCGCAGCAGGCTGCACAGCCACCGCTGACGGCGGCGGAGACACGGCGCCAGCGAAGAGGGTTCTTGCGGCCGGCCCGCAAAACGCAACCTGCCAGGCGGACTTTCCGGGCCACGGGCCAGGCTGGCTGACTTTCAGGAATGGAAAGCCGGTTGGTTACCGGACCAACGCCTATCGTGCGAGTTCGGTCAGTCTGTCAGGAAATACCGTCCGAATTGACCAGGCTCGTTTCCATATCAAAAGCGCGAGTTCGCACGCCCTGGTCGGAGATTGGACCCTTGGACGCTATCACGCAAAGAACCTGAAGTTCGCCTGCAAATAGATACGCCACGCGGCCGGTTCCAGCGCTTCAGACCCAGCATCCAGTCGAAAACGAGAACGGCACCGTCTCGCCGGCACACTGAAAGGCACATGATATGCACATTAGAAGTCTGATCCCCGCCACGGCGTTTCTTTGCGCGTCAAGTTCAACTGCGTTGGCGGCCGATCCGATCGATCCGGACCGGTTTCGGGAACCGGTCGTGGAGGCTGCCACCTTCGATTGGACCGGTCTTTATGTCGGCGCGCATGCCGGCGTGGGAGCCAGCAGCACGACTTGGAGTTTTTCGCCTTTTGGCAACGCCGTTCAACCAAACCCGTTTCGAGGCGGTGGCGGCTTCGGCGGCCTCCAACTCGGATACAATTTCCAGAGCGGCAATTGGGTGATCGGTGCCGAGGGAGACATAGCACTCGCCAACATCGAGGGCAGTTCGGCCTGCCCGCTGGCCCCATTTTCATGCGAGAGCGCGGTTAAGTGGTTGGGTTCAGCCCGCCTGCGGGTCGGCTACGCGTTCGACCGAACATTGATTTACGGCACCGGCGGCGCGGGCTTCGGCAGTGTGTTGCGGGAGTTCGTGCATCCAGTCTTCGGCACCGGGATAAGCAGTGATAAGACTCAGGTGGGTTGGACGGCCGGCGCCGGCGTCGAGTTCGCGGTGAACGAGGCGTGGTCGATCAAAGGTGAATATCTCTATTACGACCTAGGCCGCGACACCTATGTCGACACGGCGTTCCAGTCCTCGAACATCCGCACCACGCTCCACACCGCCAAGATCGGCATCAACTTCCATTGGTGAGGCCGCTCATTTTCTAACGCTCTGGAGGCACGGGTCGGATGAGACAGGTGATTATTGCGCTCACTTTGCTTGCCGGGTTCGCGCTCTCGGCGTGTTCGACCGCCACGGGCGGCGGACGAACACAGCTGACGGCGGAAGAGGTGCGTAGCACATTCGTCGGCCAACCTTGGCGTGGGCCGAGCGGCGTATTTTTGTTCAAGAGAAATGGAACCTACACCCACGACTTCGATCGCGGCGGGACGTATGTCGGCAACTATACCATCCAAGCCAGCGGCGTCCTGAAAGGCGAAACCACAAACTACACCTTCTTCCGAAACGCGGACGGCAGCTACACTTACTTTCACAGCCGCAGCGGCAGATATTATCCGGCCAAACCTGGTGGTTGACTATGGCACGGACACTGGCCGGGTGTCTCGTTGCGGTCCTTCTTTCACTGCCCGCCCAGGCCAGCGGCGGGCTTGTCGATCATTTCCTCAACGGCCCCTGTCGAATTGACCGCCAACCGATCTTGATCGTCACGGACGTGACGACCTCCGGCGAGATCGACGATTCCGTCAGCCTGTTGATGTACCGCGAGCTTGAACGCCGAGGCTGCGTGCGGGTGGTCGGCGTCGTCTCAATTTTCGGCAATGGCGGTTCCTCGACCGCGCAAGTTCACAAAAACCTGGACGAGAGGATCAAGACGCTTGGCCTCGCGGCCTGGCGCGCTCGGCTTCTGCGTGGACCCGACCGCACGTCATTTCGCGCGCCAAATGCGGCCGACGACACACGGCTGCGCCGGATCGCTGAAATTGTGCGCCGGCACCCCGGATTGGTGATGGCCGAGCTAGGCCCATGGACGGTGTCCTCATTGTTGTTGATGCATCGCTATGCCGATCCGGCTGAGATTTCCGCGATCCTCGGCGTTGGCGGGCGCAGACCAGGCGAACGGTTCGCGACCGGACGAACTCTGGCCGGCAGCCTGTTCGGCTTCCGCGACATGAACGTGGCCGAGGACACGAGAGCGGTTTCCTACCTGCTACGGCACCATCCCGACAAGCTCTGGCAGGTGACCTACCGTACCGGCCTTGGACCGCGAACGGTCCATCACGAGGCGATTGGCGCCTTCGCGCCAACGCTCGCTCGTCACGCTCGTAAGCGATGGCGAACGGCACGTCACCTCCTCGGCTACGACGGCATTCCACTCTGGGATACCTGGACGACGAGCTACTTCCTGCGCGGCGGAAACGAGCGGCTCGGATGCCGGAAGGTGCCTGCTGCTATGCGATCCGATGACAACGGATTTCGCGATCCCATGCAGTTGCATCTCGGCGTTACGGGCGCGGGGTCGTCAAGGATCGTGGCGTGCCACCAATAGCGGGCCAGCACTGCGCCGACATGTCCGACCGACTGAGTCACCAAGCAAGGAGAACAGAATGCGTCATTACCTGAAGTTGCTGGCAATCGCGGCCCTTTTGACCGCCTGCACGCAAACCGGGGCTGAGAACGGAACCGGCAACGCGTCTACCGTTGGGGTCGGCAACGCCCAAGCCGAACTCTTCAACGGCAAGGGCAAAGCCGCATTTTGTCGTCGTACCATCGACTGCCGCAATCGCGTCAGTACGCCGGCGCAGTGGACTCAATGCATGCGAGAGGAATTCCCGCTAACGAAAGCGGGTGACGGATACAAGGTCTGCTGACCCGTCTGCTTGCGACGCTCCGCGACAAGATGATGTGGTTCAGAATAGCCGCCAGAGAGGCAAGCTCAATTCAGCCTGGCGATGTGCGCGGCTTCTCGCTCCGGCTTTGTTGCAAAGTGAAAAACGTCATCGTGCGATTTGTGAAGGCCATTTTCTGCATCAGCTCGGAGAAATCAGGGGGCTTCCCCGCGATTGGGCACCATGTCGAGTTCTGAGTGCCAGAATTCGAAATCACCCCGCCTTGGCGGCAGGGTGACTTGCTTCAGTATTCCGATGCGAACATGACCGTCATGACCCGCATTGTCATTTTCGGATCGGTCGGATCATCGGAATGGCTCTGGAGCGTTGGATCGAAGTAGTCGATCTTGAAAAGAACGCGTTGACCTTGCCAGTTCACGACGGCGCAGTCGTGTTCGCCATAGGGATCGTTTTCCGCGGTGAACTCGTCGAACGTGACGACGAGCGCCAATATCTCGGAAATAGACAGATCGCCGAGCGCGGCAATCCCTTGGCTGAGGTAGACTCGACCGCCGGTCCGGGTCTGGCGTAGCTTGTCGTTGAGCTCGCAGATCGCGAGTACGTCGGCGGGGATGGTACCGGTCATTTGCTTTCTCCGTTCCTTTGCGCCGCGCCCCACCCAATTGAGGCGCAGCGGCCAGGAACGGATCGGCACGTAACATCCGGCCGAGCTAACTCGGATCAGCGTCGCCGCCAAAGACTTCCACCGCCAGCGCCAAGGCTTCGAAATAGATCATGTTGCGCGGTTCGGACTCCCAGATGCGTGGTCGCAGGGGTTTCCACGGCAGGATGTCCGGAAAGTGCGCGGCCAACGCCTCCGCCTCCTCGTATTTGTTGGCATGGCGCTGGACGCGCAGCACGGTAACGTCGTTCACCGGCGCCTCGCGCGCGACGCCCGTGAGTGCCTCAATAAGATCGACGGTGTTGTCGCCCTTGCGGGACCTGTGACGGATGTCCTCCGTCACGACCACGTCCGGTTCAAAGAACGAGACCCACTTCTCGGCTTGCAGGCTCGCCATCTCAGGCGACCTGCTCGCCTCGACGGACAATCCCCAATGTACGAGTTGCCCTTCGCGAAAGAACACGTAGGCGACGCGGCCGGACGCCGCCGCCATCGCCAACACCTTAAGCCGCACCATGGCCAGTATGGTCGTCAGCGGCCAAGCGTGCCGCCAGGCGGCCGAGCGTGTTGTTGCGCTTAAACCGGCCAAGCCAGTTTTTCGGCGCCACCGGGAGGTTCGAGAGGCGATCCCGTATTTCTCTGGTGACGCGTTCCATGACCGCGCCAAACAGGCTTTCGAAAGGACGCCCGTAGATAAGCGATAGCGTACAAATGTCCCTGATCGATGGAACGGCCTTGCCGCTTTCGAGCTGGGATACCCGGCTACGGCTGGTCCCCAGCAAATGGGCACAGTCCGCCTGGGTCAGACCTGACTTTCGGCGTGCCACCGTCAGGTCCAGAGCGAATTGGTTTTTCATAGTGTGGTTATTTGATTAGCTAGTATGCGGGCCAGTTTACGGCCTCATGCGCCGTCTCGTAGACGGCAGCATGTACGGGATTTCGAACACCGACCCACTAGGACGCAAAAAAACCACCACACCGGTCTCTCGAGTAGCTTCAAAAGCGGAGGGTAAACCCTCCGCTCGCTCCGAGAGACCGGTGTAGTGGTGGTTCTAGTGGTGCTCATTGTCCCAGGTACCGGCCAGGTTAGCAAGCCATGACACCAGTACCAGACGGCACCGATTCCCGTTGCCGGTAGCCGTGCCGTCTACAGTTTAGGACGGGCGCACCGTAGCCTTTCTTTCATGTCCCAACATCACAACAACGATATCCCGCCGGAGTTGGAGCGGTACTTGGCGCTCTGCAAGCGGGTTTACGAGCGCATGCAAGCCGAAGGCCGCTGGCCGTGGCCAGATTCGCCAAATCTGCCGGATGTGATAGATTCAAGCGATAATCCCCACACATCATGAAATCCTGCTTTGGCTATGTCCGCGTTTCCACTCAGAAACAGGGGGAGGGCGTGTCGTTGGAGGCGCAGAAGGACACCATCCTGCGCTTTGCGGCGGGCAACGAAATCGAGATCACCGCCTGGTTTGAGGAAAGGCAAACGGCAGCCAAGAGCGGCCGGCCGGTTTTCGCGACTATGCTGAGGGGGCTGCGTAGGCGCAAAGCCGACGGCGTCGTCATGCACAAGATCGACCGCAGCGCCCGCAACTTCGCGGACTGGGCCAAGATCGGAGAATTGGCGGACGCCGGCATCGATGTCCACTTCGCTACCGAAAGCCTCGACTTTCGCTCGCGCGGCGGCCGCTTGTCCGCTGACATCCAAGCGGTTATTGCCGCCGACTACATCCGCAACCTGCGCGATGAAACCATCAAAGGCATCAATGGCCGCCTCAAGCAGGGCCTTTATCCGTTCTGGGCGCCGATCGGGTATTGCAACAACGGCGGCGGCAAGCCGAAAACACCGGATCCGAACAAGGCGCAACATGTGCGTCGACTGTTCGAACTCTATGCCAGTGGCCAACACTCCATTCATTCCCTGAGGAAAGAGATGGAGCGGCTCGGCCTCCGCAATTCGCGGGGCAAGCCGGTGAGCAAAACGGGCATCGAGACCATCCTCAATAACCCCTTCTACTGCGGTCTTATCCGGATCAAACGTACCGGCGCGGTCTATGAAGGTGTCCATGAACCCTTGATTTCGCCGGCGCTATTCGACCGCGTCCAGGAGATCAAGGCGAACAAGAGCGGCAAGAAGGTCACGCGGCACAATCACACCTATCGTGGCCTGTTCCGCTGTGGCAACTGCGCCGGTGCGATGATCGCGGAACGCCAAAAGGGCCACGTCTATTATCGGTGCCACGAATCGAGTTGCCCGACCAGGTGCGTGCGCGAGGAAGCGATTGAAGAGGAAGTTCGGCAGGTCTTATCGCGCATACGACTGAGCGATGAACACATCCGGTTCCTGACGGAGGAGATTGAAGCATGGTGCGCGAAGAACGACGGCAACGATCACGAGAAGGCCATTGCCCTGCAACTGTCTGATCTTAAGGGCCGCTTGGAGCGCCTGACGGACGCGCTCATCGATCGCCTCATTGAGAAGGAGGTCTTTGATCGCCGAAACCAGGCTTTGTTGATCGAGAAAGCCAAGCTGGAAGAAGCAGCACGTGAGATAGCCGACAAGCGACACGACCCGGGTCAGGTCCGACAATTCCTCGAACTGATAAAAAACCTTGCCGTGACTTATCTTTTCGCCGAACCAGCCGAAAAGCGAGAAATCGTTGAGATCGCCACCTCGAACCGGCGCGTTTCGCTAAAAGACGTCTATCTAGAGCCGGCAAATTGGCTGGCCACGGCCGAGCAGGCCATCGTCGTCCTTTGTGGTGCCCCAGACCGAGCCACTTCTCGAAGCGGGCACGACGTTCGAAATGAGCAACTGAGTCGCCTCGCGGAATGCGCGAGATCGGTGGATGAGCTGGGCGGCTTGTCTGAAGCCAACGCATCCAAGGACGATTATGCAGGACACTCGGTACTGTCCAGGTTCGGAGAGCACGAACCGTAGAATTGTTCGTGACCCGCTCGCCGCCCGCACCTGAAAACCGGAGCATATCGGAGAGCTTACCCGTTTGACTGGGTACAGATCAGAACCCGATGATTCGCGCTCTTCCAGTCGTGTTCAATATGCCAGGAATGCCTGACCGTGGCGGGAATGGTCGGCGAAATCGAAACTGGTGCCGTCTAGGATCATCCTGCCGAAAGAGCGATCATGTCGGTGGTCGCGCAACGTCTGAGGCAAGCCCCATATCGCCTCTTACCCTCGTTCCTTCAACGTCTCGCTCGAATGGTCGAGCGGGACGCAGAGAGAAGGAGTTCTTTCGATGACATTGATATTGCATGCTGGCGCGACGGAAGTCGCCTACGATGAACTGCTGGCGGTGGCCACGCCGCCCCGCACACTGTCACACGTGCCGGTCGCGCACCACGAGATCGTGGAGCTGATGCGATACAGCCTCGGATTCTACGGCCACGAAATCGTCGAGGAGCATCACGCCGTCACCGAAGACGGCGCCCGCTACTTCGGCCTGTTGTCGCTCCGCAGTCCCGATGGGGAATACGCCGACACACTCGGCCTGCGGAACAGCCACGACAAGAAGTTCCCGATCGGCATCGCCTTCGGCAGCCGCGTCTTCGTTTGCGACAATCTGGCCTTCCAGGCCGATCACGTCATCAAGCGCAAGCACACGGCCAATGCCAAGCGGGAGCTCCCCGGCCTCGTCGCCGAGGTGGTGGAGCCGCTTAACACTGAACGCCGGCAGCAGGCAGAGCGCTTTCTGCGCTACCGCAAGACGGCGCTTGCCGACGAAATGGCTGATCACGCGATCTTGTCACTCTACCGGTCGGGCGTCATCAACATCCAGCGCGTCCCCAACGTGATGGAGCAATGGCAGACGCCGGCGCATGACTGGGGCGACAAAACGCCTTGGAGGCTCTTCAATGCTGTGACGTTCTCGCTCACCGGCCGGGTGGCCGAGAATCCGGCCATGACCACGGTGCTCCATCGAGTCATCGACGGCTTATGCAAGCGGGTGCGTTGACGTGGACGACGTCGATCTCACCGCTCGCATTGTCGAGTTGGAGGAATTGATCCTCCAACTCGACAGCCCCTTCGCCGATCTTGATGCCGCACGTCGCAAGGGATATCTGCGGCGCGACATGCCCCGGCTCCGCGCCGAAGCAGATCGCATCCGGCAGACGCGACAGGAGCAGTAGCTGATCCGGAACTTCAAACGCCGCTATGCGCTCGTCGGACTTACGGTCGACCCTACTGCGAAAGGCTGGCAGTTCTTTGGATTCGGCCACAAAAAGAAGGAGGATGTCTGGTCGCGCCCTTGCTCCAACATCGCACCTGTCACCTTGAAGGTAGCTTGGCAGCTCTGGAAAGAGGTGGAGCGCCGAGACGTGCCAAAGGATGTCAACTAGCCCCTCATACGAGGGGCTTTCTTTCGGGTGCCTGTCAAATCCGTGCGCCAGAAATAAAGATCAAAGGCTGTCGCCCGCCAAGGGCAGATGGATCAAGACGGACACGCGGTGAGGTCTACGCTGAGAAGCGCTCGTGCCGCAGAGTAGGTCGATGTCTGCCGCCAACAACCCTGTGACAATCCTAGGGACGACCGTGGGGCGGCGACCATATCGCCGCTTCGGCATTCATCTGTCCGACCGCCTGTTCCACCAATACATAATCGGTCAGACCGGAACCGGAAAATCGACCCTGATGCTCAATATGATGCGTCAGGACATCGCGGTCGGCCAGGGATTCTGCGTGATCGACCCGCACGGCGATCTCGCGCAGGAGGTGGTCGGAATAGCGAAGGACGATGCCGTCTACTGGGACGCCGCCGGCCCAGCCTGCTCTGTCGGGTACAATCCGATGACCTTTGTCGCAGAGCAGTATCGGCCTCTTGTCGCGTCAGGCCTCATAGACACGTTGAAAAAGCAATGGGCGGACGCCTGGGGCGCTCGAATGGAACACCTGCTTCGCCACGCCCTCTTGGCGCTCCTATCTCGGCCCCGTTCGAACCTACAAGACATCATCCCAATGTTTCTGCAGGCGAGTTTTCGAAAGGAGGTCCTAGCGGAGGTATCCGATGAGCAGGTGCGACGATTCTGGACGGCCGAGTTCCCAAAAATGAACTACAAGACCGCCGCCGACGGCGTGGCGCCGATCGCCAACAAGCTCGGCGCCTTCTTGGCTCATCCGGCAGTCCGAAAGGCCGTATGCGAGCCGGAACAGCCTCTCCGTTTCCGGGAATTGATGGACCAGGGTAGAACCCTTGTGGTGAACTTGGCCAAAGGCCGGCTTGGGGCCGGTGTCGCCAACATTCTCGGCGGCTTGATTGTGTCCTCGCTCGGCCTAGCCGCGTACAGCCGGCAAAGCCAGCCGATAGAAGAGCGCAAGCCGTATTTCCTCTACATCGATGAATTCCACTCGTTCACGACGACCGCCTTTACCGAAATGCTTTCCGAGTTGCGAAAGTACGGCCTGGGGCTCGTGCTCAGCCATCAGCATACCTCACAGCTCGACAGCGGCGTGCTCGATGCGATTTTGGGGAATGTGGGGACATTGTTGGCGTTTCGTGTGGGAGCGAACGATGGCACAATCCTAGCGAAACAGTTGGCAAGCGATGTGCCAGAGCCGCCCGATCTGGTGAGCCTGCCCAACCATGAGATGTACCTGAAGGTGATGATCGCCGGGACGCAGAGCAAGGCCTTCTCGGCCGGCACAATCAATTACGACATGTCCCAATAGGACCCATGTCGACACACTTATCGAAGTCGGCATTAAAAAATGACAATGACAATGGGTCTAGCCAAATCCCACCGTAGAAGTTCAATCTGAAGAATCAGCATCTCAACGATCATCGAGATGCCGCCTAAACAACTTTCAGCGGAACCACTATAATTGAGCATTGACGCTGCCACGCTCAAAGGCGATTATTTCAGATATCGAGGAAGGCAGTGTTCGCGAAGTTGATGACTATGCGACAGCTTTTTTGACGTCGACACGAAGCCCAACCAGAGGCGGGTTGGGACCTTTTATACCAACCGTCTAACTTCCATTTCTGGGCGGAAAACGCCTCAGCGCCAGCTTGCCAAAAGTGCGCGTGGAAATCAAGACGGCGATTTAGTCTTGATTTTGCTTCCTGCAATATCAACTATGTCCTCGTACAACTTCTCTATATCGCATAATTTTTTATGCGTTTCCATATCAAGGTCACAATACTTTCTGCCTGGACCTTTTACATTAGACGCCTTGTGTCTTATCGGCCCGTACTGAATATTTTGAACATCGGTAATACAACGACTAATGTTCCATCCGAGAAATTCTTCGCACACTTCTCGTATGAATTCAGTTTTCTGACGAAAAAAATCCTCGTATACAACTACAAACACCCTGTCAGGAAATCTGCTTAACAACTCAATCAACGCATCTGCGTAGCGCTTGAATGCTTCAGAAAATACCTCCTCTCTCCTTCCTTCGCTAATACCAAGTTCTGGAAACTGAAGCATGCTCGTTTTTGGAAAAATTCTGTATCTTTCTAAAATAGATGAATAAACATCCAGCGGATCCCTCAAGATCCAGACTACCGCCGAGTCTTCATAGAAAGAGAGCACCCTATCGGCAAACGGTGCCAGTCGAGGCACTTTCCATGCGTCATATCTTAGGAACTCAGATATATCATTGCTATTTTCAAATGCAGCGGTGGGTGATTGCACGGCCCATACCGGGTCATCCAGCAATACCTTCTTGCATGCGTAGCACGCTAGATTTGAGACGACGCTTGTTCCAGATCGATGCATTCCCGTGAAAAGTGATTTTCTATTAGCTAAACGCACTTCATTTTTCTTTCGTCTCTGATGCGCGTTTGAATGGTTTCGCTATTCCTGTGTATAAAATTCTCGAATCCCCGTTTCCCACAAAGCAACGGTAATGCGGCTATTGTTGCGCGGCAGCTGGAGTCGGATACAAGCGAGACAGCACTCGTAGCAATGAGAAAGAGCTCACTGTAGAAATACCTGATATCAGAAAGAAACCGTTCTCTATCAAGTTTGTCGGCCGATCGGAATTTCTTCTCAATGGTCTCTATGTCTGCCTCGGATGCCCCTTTATAGCCCGGTCCTAATCCGGTTCTAATAAGAAATAATTGCCAACATTCCAGATCCTCAAACAATCGGATGCTGAAGTCGTCGATGACAGAAAGATCGGCCCTGCGTCCTGTGTGATAGCTCTTGGCGATCGTAGTCAGGCTAACATGGCGATCAAGTAGTCGACGGTAGGGGTGCTGTGAGAAGTGGCCCGCAGTAGCGGCGACCGCAGCACCGACAAGTCTCTTTGCGCAGCGTTGGCTCCAAGCCCACCGTTCGTCGGTTGGGACGTTCAGCTGGGAGAGTTCACGTGCTGCTGCAAAAATCCATGGATCAAATGACAGACCAACTTCGGAGAGATATTCACCGAGAAACCCCGGCTCGTATTCGTCGATCAGAAAGAAGCTTGTTTCACCTGACGCGGCGGTGATGCGAGCCGGGTATTTCCAAAAAAGTGATCTCACTATGGATACGCATTTAGGTGCGGCTCCTTGTCGGCTAGAGTCTGTTTCTTCCAGAAACCACGGCATGTGCCCAAGGACCAGCCCCCTGAGTTTGGATACTAGGGCGTCGAGTGGTCCGGCGAGACTACAACTGGTAATATCTTCGACCCGCAGCTCAGTTCCCCCGGACGCAGAAGAGTCGGAAACCACCCGTGCGGCGCCGCCCGAAAACCTAACTCTGTCATACTTTCTGTCGCCAACCACTATCGCACCTCCCTGGCGGAAGGTGATCTCGTCGGTTTCCCTAGCCGTCGCCTCGTTTTCAAGTTGGCGAAATAGTTCTTTAGTGAGGTTGCCATCCAACGTCCGTGACGTACGTGTGATGACTTGGCAGCTTACCCCGAGCTGGGCGAAGCAGCCTTGTGCAAACGCCGCAGTAGCTGGAACCCCCCTTGCGGCAAATTCCTTTGCATCGTCGACGATCTCGCGAAATCGCGGAAAGAATGGCTCGCTCAGGAAAATGCCGGCTTCCAATTGCTCTAGAAGGCCACGCAGGTTTTCAGTTCCAATTAGCCTTCGGACGGGAACGACCTCTTGCCGAACCAATCCGTCAGGACTGCGTGAGAACTTCCCAGGAATCGCTAGTGCCTGCCGGTAATCGTACCGATCGATTCTGACATCGTCGGTTCTGCGGTCAGTTTCATCGACTTCGGCGACAACTGATTGGCCTGCTCCAGCCAAAATCGCACTGGCAGTAAAATCAACGGCGTCAAAACCAGCTGTTCCTACAAAAAATGTCATTCTTTATAACCGTTCTCCAGTTCCTCCATGAACAGCCGGAGTTTTGCGACCGCTTCTGATTGGGTCTGAGGATATGTGTGGAACATCGATGTCCAGCGTTCAATTTCGTTTGCGACGTGCTCTGGATCAGTAATCTTCCAACCACCCCGTACTTTGTGGCGTGGAGTAGCCCTAGTGCCGATCAGAACGGTATCGTCAAAAATGTGGGGCAAATGAAGGAAGCCGGGGTCGAAACATCTAATTCGTGGGCCTTTTTCACCAGATTGCCCAAACAGCCGCTTCATTGAGCCCTTCATTTCAGAAATCAGCTTCTTCCATTCAGTTTTACCAGAAACATACTCACTCAGATTATCGCTGTAGCGCTCGAAATTGTTCCGCAATATGATCTCACATTTTTGAAGGCGGTCACCGCCCTCTATGCGTTCCTTAAGTGTTGTAGTAAAATCCGGTTCAATATCGCTATCCGCATTTGATCTAGACAGCCACCAGTTAGGTTCCAGAAAGGTCGGGCCGACAACTGTTACCCGCAGCGTCCTAGAAGTCTGAAGCTCTCTTCCACAGGTGCTAAAAAATTCCTCATGAGTTTGGATTCTATGGACACCAGCTTTGGTCTTTTCCTGTTCACCTTCCGCATAGACTGCGCTAAGGCCACCGAAAATTACCTCAGGATCTAATCCGAGTTCCTTGCAGATCGCCTGAATGGATGATGCCATCTCCGAAGGCGTTACTTCCGCTTGCGGCAAAAAATTAGCCTCAGTCGGGAAAGCTGCACTAAACGCTCTCGACATCAACTCTGTACTCGGCAACTCAGAGAGCAGCCGTGCAGTCAGGTTGATATCGTTATGCGTAGAATTCATCTAAGATAGCGAGATAAGGAATAATTTCATGCATTCCATGTCCGGCACCGGCTACCGATTGAACAACGGTGTTCCTACAACCAATCAGACGCTCAATGGTTGCCGCTGAATTCCTCTCAAAGACTTCAGGATCGAACGTGTCGTCCTCAGTTCCAAATCCAATAAAGACTTTGCCGGACCAATTGGCAGCTAGGTCGAATAGTGGCTCACCGCGCGCTGCCATTTCCCACTCGTTCATAGCCCCAACCCGATAAGTGTGTGGCCGACTTTCAATTACATCCTTTAGATGAGGCAAAAGCTCTTCGCGAATTCCAGCATCAGGCTCGGTCGCATAGTTCAGAATAGGGGCCAGCAACAGAATCTTTGAAATGTGTTTCTGATGTTTTTTGCGCATGGCATTTAGCAAATGAAATGCCCCGAACGAATGTGCAATTACTCGAATGCCATCTGTGGAGGAGTCCATTTTTTGATCTGCGATCCAATCGAATAATTCGACGAGAGCGGTCGCGGTTCCAATAAGTGTGTGCTCGCCACTACTGTCGTAGGTTCCAGGGTATTGTGGAGCAATCACTGTGTAGCCGTTGCCAAGTCCGGAGAGTACTGCAGGCAACGGACCGATTGCACCGGGAAACCCGTTCAAGAAAACCACCACGCCATTTGACGGTGATTTATCTACGTCGAACGAATCGACAACCATTCCATTCAAGACGGTGCGTGACATATGCGACCCCTTTATATCTTCGCTTCTTCTAACGCTTTCTCAATTCCGCTCCAATCGTACTCTATTAATGCCGATGTCAGCGTAATATTACCAAATGTTTTTACCATATCAAAATCATCGACGATAATTCTATTAATTCTAGATGCCTTATTAAAAGATATCACTTTCCTCGTGCTCTCTGAAGCCATCTCCAATGCTAACGCTCGTTTCTCTTTTTCAAAAGCCCTACATTTGGCAAGGAGTTTCTTGACACCTCTCTGCCAGGCTTCTGCATTCTTTTCTCGCTCCGCCTTCGACAGAGCTTGGTAGTTGTTCCTAGTTTCCTCGGCAATTGGCTTGAGTTGGGAATGCTGTCGCTTCGCCTCTGCCAGCAAATTTTTTAGAGAGTCGAGGTGTTGATTTATTTCCTTTCTGGCGGTCAACAGTGAATGCCTATTGTAGAACATCCTTAGTACATATACTCCGCCCGTTCCGCTGGCGGCAGCGGCAGCGAGGATTAGAGAAAGCAATTCAATTTCAAGACCGAATAACATGGGCACACACTTGGCTCTAAGTCGCAAAATGACACAAATTTGGTTTCTTTTTAAGAGGGCAGTGCGTACCGTGTGATCGGAATCTAGGTTCTATCGCGCAAACGACCGCCCCAGTTGCACAGAGGCCAGTCGTGCGCCACCAAGCAGACTGGGTCAGAAGGGGTCGTTCACCTTCAATGACGGCAACGGATTGGGGCTATCATTCAGCCGCTACCGCCGACAGCACACTATATCTCAACGAGGTGACGCGGTGCGCGCTAATTCGCCAGTGGTCCGATGGAATGAATTGAGGATATCTGCCTTTGTGGGGGTATCGTTGGGGGTATGATCGAGATCCAAATGCTGATTAGTGTGTTTTGGTCAGTTTGAACGCTGAAATTTGTGAGCCCTCTCCTGGTCACATGGGCCGTAGCTCGTCCAGTAAATCTGCCCACTCCTGCATCAGCTGAACCCGCTGTTCCCAATACGTGGCGCGGTTGTAGGTACGGCGAATGGCATTCTTGTCCTGGTGAGCTAGGACCGCCTCAATGACATCGGGATCGTAGCCGCGAGAATTGAGAATGGAACTCGCGGATACTCGGAAACCGTGAGCCGTCACTTCGTCTTTGGAATACCCCATTCGCCGGAGAGCTGCGTTGAAGGCATTGTCGGATAGCGGCTTGTGAAATGATCGGACGGACGGAAACACCAGCTTGCCGCCCTCAGACAGAGGCCAGATATCCTGTAGGACGCCGATCGCCTGTTTAGACAAAGGCACGTCATGTGGCTGGCGCATCTTCATGCGTTTTGCCGGGATATGCCATACAGCCTTTTCGAGATCGATTTCGTGGCGCTCGGCGCCACGCACCTCGCCTGGACGCACGCATGTGAGGGCAAGAAACTTCAGAGCCGCAGTGATCGTCGGCCAACCATCATAATCATCGATATTGCGAAGTAGGGCGCCAAACTGCCGTTCATCGGTAATGGCCGCCCGCCCCTTTGCCGCGGGCGCTAGTAGGGCACCTCGGAGTGGAACAGTCGGATCCGTCTCGGCCCGCAACGTGACGATCGCAAGCTTGAAGACGCTGCTGATAGTGCCGCGCAGGCGACGGGCCGTTTCCCGCCGGCCGCTCTTTTCTATTTTCTTTAGGATATCGAGGATTTCCGCTGGATGGATGTCTTTGATAGGGCGCTTGCCGAGCGGCTTGGCCAGATCAAGGAGTAACCAGCGGGTCTTGCTGATCGTTGCTGCTGCGGCGCGTTCCGCCTCTAACCGTTCGATGTACTCCTCGGCGATCAGGCCGAAGGTTTGCCTGGCGGCGTTCGCAGCTGCGATTTTGTCGAGCTTACGTTGGGCAGCAGGGTCTACATCATCGGCGAGTAGTTTTCTTGCCTCGTCGCGCTTCCTGCGCGCTTCCGCCAACGTCACCAACGGGTATTTGCCAAAGGAGAGGACGTTTTCCTTGCCTTGGAAGCGATATCGCATTTGCCATGATTTCGATCCATGCGGCTGCACGAACAGATGCAAGCCTTCGCTATCCGCCAACCGATAAGGCTTTTCACGCGGTTTTGCGTTGCGAATCGCAAATTCGGAAAGTGCCAAGGGGGTAAAGCCTCGCGGGTAAACCACCGTTACCCACATGATTACCCGCCTTTACCCGAGAAGCAAGGGCGCGCTATGAGCAGCTATGATCAGGTGAGGCTGCTTAAATCCTTGTAAACGAAGGATTTTTGAGAAGTTATGTTCAGCAAGGAAAAGGAGGGCTGGTGCCCAGGGGCGGAATCGAACCACCGACACGCGGATTTTCAATCCGCTGCTCTACCAACTGAGCTACCTGGGCACGGCTGACGGTCAACCGCCCGCCGGATTGCTGGAGACCGGCGCGAACCAGTCCGAAAGCGCGTGGGTTATAGCACGAGTTCGGCCCCTGTCCAGCGCCGCCGCGGGAAAATTCTCCGGGCCGGATAAAGCAATTTTTCCGGCGCTTTTCGCGCTCCGGCACACAGGCCCGGCGCAAGCGCAAAATCGAGCGGAACCGGGGGCAAGCCAACCCGGATCGCGGCGCGGACGGCCCTGCCGGTGCCTGCCGCCGCGGCGGCAAAGACCGCCAGCAGCTCTCATTTTCAGACGGCCGGAAAACCAGCGTCATCGACACGACGTCGCCCGGACCTGAGTTGGAAAGCCGGGGCCCGCTCTCCGGCGCAACAGCCAAGACATATATGCCGGGAGCGGGAACCGGTTCGGGATCAACTCATGCGCATAATCAGAAGCCCGGAGCGCTGAACAAGGCCGAAGGATCGAGACACGATCAGGACTGGCCGTCGTCGCCCTCGGTCGAGACGTCGGCCGGCTCGCCGGGAATGACATAGCGACCGGAAAGCCAGCGGTTGAGATCGACATCCTTGCACCGCGTCGAGCAGAAGGGAAACGTCGCGCGCGCCGACGGCTTGCCGCATTCGGGGCATTTCGCGCGCCGTCTGAGCGGCGTCACCTTGGAAGCGTCTGAACTGTTCATCTCGTTTTCGACCGGCCGCGTCCCCGACAAGCGTTTTTCGGCCCCGCCTTATCGGATCGCGGGCCCAGGCGTCAAATCCCACCCCGGACAGGCGCCGGGGATCAGGCGGTGCGCGCGCCCGAAAGCCAGGCGAAATGCACCTTGTAGCCTTCGCCGGTCAGAAGGCCGACGGTTTCGTGGAGCGGCAGGCCGACAACGTTGGAATAGGAGCCGACCAGCTTGACAACAAAGGTGCCGGCGAGCCCCTGCACGGCGTAGCCGCCAGCCTTGCCGCGCCATTCGCCGGAGGCGAGATAGCTTTCCAGCTCCTCGCGCGACAGCCGCTTGAAGCGCACCCTGGTCTCGACCAGCTTCTGGCGCGTTTTGCCTGACGGCGTCTTCAGGCAGATGCCGGTGTAGACGCGGTGGGAACGCCCCGACAAAAGCCTGAGGCAGTTGGACGCCTCGTCGAGCAGTTCGGTCTTGGGCAGAATTCGGCGTCCGACCGCCACGACGGTGTCGGCGGCCAGGATGAAGGCGCCCTCGAAACCCTCTTCCTGCGACAGGGCCGAATGCGCCTTCTCCGCCTTGGTTTTCGACAGGCGCTTGGCCAGCGAGCGCGGATGCTCGGCCTTGGCCGGCGTTTCGTCGATGTCGGCGGGAAAGACGCGATCCGGCTCGATGCCGGCCTGCTGCAGCAGTTCGATGCGTCGCGGCGACCCCGAGGCCAGCACCAGATTCTGGAATACGCTCATGAATGAACCGTCGGCACGCGGCCGCTTTGGGCCGGGCGCTATTTGAAGCGGTAGGTGATGCGGCCCTTGGTGAGATCGTAGGGCGTCATTTCGACCAGAACCTTGTCGCCGGTGAGAACGCGAATGCGGTTCTTACGCATCCGTCCGGCCGTGTGGGCGATGATTTCGTGTTCGTTTTCGAGCTTGACCCGGAACATTGCATTGGGCAGCAATTCCGTGACGGTGCCCGGAAATTCGAGGACTTCTTCCTTCGACATTCGGTACCTTTTCTTGAGAACATATGCGGCCGGCACCCGGGCGGGCCGCAGATCGCGCGGAACCTATATGATTATCCCGCGCTTGTGAACACGCTTATTGCGTGGACGCGTCGAGACCGAAACGCCCGCGGATGCGGGCCGAAAGACGGTCGCGCACCTCGCGATAGGCGGCGAGGATCTGCTCGCGCGTACCGGAGACGATCGACGGATCGGGCGTCGGCCAATATTCGACCTCCACCGACAGCGCCCGTGTCAGTTCGAGCGCCGCATGGTGGGCCTCAGGCGCGAGCGTGACGATCAGGTCGAAATAATCGTCCTCCAGATCGTCGAGCATGCGCGGCGCGCGCTCCAGCGGAGCCATGCCGTCCTCGGCAAGCACGGCATCAACAAACGGGTCGCGCGCGCCGGCCCGCACACCGGCCGACGCCAGGAACACATTGGCCGGCAGAAGGGACCGCGCGATGCTCTCGGCCATAGGCGAGCGGATCGCGTTCATGCCGCACACGAACAGGATCGAATTGGGTGCGGCGCGGCCGACGCCCGGGGACGGAAAGGCTGCGGGTGCGGGCGGCGCGGTCAACGGCGCCCTCACCCACGCCAATGCAGCACGCAGATCAGCGTGAACAGCCGCCGCGCGGTATCGAAATCGACCTCGACCTTGCCGGCCAGCCGGTCCATCAAAGTTTGCGACCCCTCATTGTGGAGGCCGCGCCGGCCCATGTCGATCGCCTCGATCTGGGACGGCGTGGCGCTGCGGATGGCCTGGTAGTAGCTTTCGCAAATCAGGAAATAATCCTTCACGATGCGCCGGAAGGGGGTCAGCGACAGGATATGGGTCACTACCGCGGCGCCGTCTTCGCGCGACACCTGAAACACCAGACGGGATTCGGCAAGCGACAGGCGCAGCCGGTAGGGGCCGCCGCCCTCGTCGCCGACCGGACAAAACCGGTTTTCCTCGATCAGGTCGAAAATCGCTACGGCGCGTTCATGTTCGACATCCGGCGTCGAACGCCCGATCGATTCATCGAGGACGACGTCGACAAGGCGGGACTTGCTGGCGATGCCCTGTTCCACCCCCGCCTCACATATTGAGCCGGATGGCCACGGAACGGGCATGGCCGTCCAGGCCCTCGGCCTCGGCCAGCGCGATCGCCGCCGGCGCCAGCGCCCGCAACTGCTCGGATCCGAGTTTCAGGATCGAGGTCCGCTTGACGAAATCGAGCACCGACAGACCGGAGGAAAACCGTGCCGAGCGGGCGGTCGGCAGGACGTGGTTGGACCCGCCAACGTAATCGCCGATCACCTCCGGCGTGTGACGGCCGATGAAGATCGCGCCGGCATTGCGCACCCGCGCCGCGAAGGCTTCGGCGGCGTCGAAGGCGAGTTCAAGATGTTCGGGCGCGATCCGGTCGGCCAGCGCGACCGCCCCGTCCAGCGACGGCACCAGGATGACCGCGCCGAAGTCGCGCCAACTCGCCGCCGCCGTTTCGCCGCGCTTGAGTCGCGTGAGCTGGCTGGCGACGGCGGCCTCGACCGCGGCCGCGAAGGCGGCATCGTCGGTGACAAGGATCGACTGGGCGGCGGTATCGTGCTCGGCCTGGGCGAGCAGGTCGGCCGCGATCCATTCGGGATCATTGTCGCCGTCGGCGACGATCAGCACTTCGGATGGCCCGGCGATCATGTCGATGCCGACCTTGCCGAACACCTGGCGCTTGGCAGCGGCGACATAGGCGTTGCCCGGTCCGACGATCTTGGCCACTGCGCCGACGGTCTGCGTGCCATAGGCGAGTGCGGCGATCGCCTGCGCGCCGCCGACGCGGTAGACCTCCGATACGCCGGCCAGGCGCGCGGCCACAAGCACCAGCGGGTTGAGCACGCCGTCGGGGGCCGGCACGGCCATCACCACGCGCTCCACGCCGGCAACCTGGGCCGGAACGGCGTTCATCAACACCGAGCTCGGATAGCTCGCCGTACCGCCGGGAACGTAAAGGCCGACCGACTCCACCGGCGTCCAGCGCGAGCCAAGCTCAACGCCCAACGCGTCGGCATAGCGGTCGTCGGCCGGCAACTGACGTAGGTGATGGGCCGAAATCCGGTCGCGGGCCAGTTCCAGTGCCTTGACCGTCTCCGGATCGGCGGCGGCGAGCGCGGCGTCGAACTCAGCCTCGCCGATGCGCAGCGTTTCGGCGCTCAGGGAATTGCGGTCGAAGCGTTTCGTATAATCGATAAGCGCCTCGTCGCCGCGTGTGCGCACATCGGCGATGATATCGCGAACGGTCTGGTCGACATCGTCGGAAACCTCGCGCTTGGTCTCCAGAAAGGCCGCAAAGCGCGTTTCGAAATCGGCCGTTTGCGCATCGAGCGTAATTGCCATTACCGGCCGTTCCTCAAATTCCGTGTCTGGGCCGGGCGCGCGCCTCCCAGGCACCGCCGAGATCGGCCAACTGCGCCTCGACGCATTCGACTTCGAGCCTAAGCACGCCATCGCCGGCGAAGACCAGTTCGACGACACCGCCCGGCGCTTTGTCCTCAATGAAGCGCAGGGCAAGCAGCGACAGGACATCGTCCGGTTTGTCGCGGGCGATGCCGGACGATTTAACCGACGAGACGCGGTCGAAATGCAGGATCGCGTTGCGGCGCTCGTTATGCGGCACCATCAATTTTTTCGGCGCTTCCCACACGAACCGGTTCATTGGCAGCACGACACGCCGCTCGCGCGGCAGGTAGTCGATATCGCCGATCTTGATGACGGCGTCCTGGACATGCGCCGATATGATCTGGAGATCTTCGCTGTCGAGCGCCACAAGTTTCAGAAAAGACATGGATATCGGCTCGGTTCCGGTCGGGGTGCCAGTTCGCGCCTGTGTTAGGCGGTCTTGTCGGCAAGCGCAATCCGGCGCGGCGATTCCCCGGCTCCGCGGGCGGTGTGAGCGGCGCCGTCAGCTGGAGATACGTTCGATCTGGGCTCCGCAGCGCGAGAGTTTCTCCTCCAGCCGCTCGAAACCGCGGTCGAGGTGATAGACACGGTTGACGGTGGTTTCCCCCTGCGCGGCGAGGCCGGCAATGACAAGCGACACCGAGGCGCGCAAATCGGTCGCCATGACGGGCGCGCCGTTCAGTTGCGCCACCCCCTCCACGATCGCCGTCTGCCCGGACAGGCTGATATGCGCGCCGAGGCGTGCCAGTTCCTGGACATGCATGAACCGGTTCTCGAAAATCGTCTCTGTGATGCGCGAACGGCCCTCGGCGCGGGTCATCAGACCCATGAACTGCGCCTGCAGGTCGGTCGGAAAGCCCGGGAACGGCGCTGTCGAGATGTCGACCGACGCTATGCCGGCACCGTTTCGGGTCACGCGGATGCCCTCGTTGGTGGTGCTGATCTCGGCGCCGGTGCGCGCGATCGCGTCGAGCGCGGTTTCGAGAAGGTCGGCCCGAGCGCCTTCCAAAAGGACATCGCCGCCGGTCATCGCCACCGCCATGGCGTAGGTGCCGGTTTCGATCCTGTCGGGGATGACGCGATGGCGCGCGCCGGAAAGAGCGCTCACGCCCTCAATGACGATCGTGGCGGTTCCAGCGCCCGAAATACGCGCGCCCATGGCGTTGAGGCAGTTGGCCAGATCCGCGACCTCGGGTTCGCACGCGGCGTTGTCGATCACCGTCTCGCCCTTGGCCAGCGACGCCGCCATCATCAGCACGTGGGTGGCGCCGACCGACACTTTGGGAAAGGTGTAACGCCCGCCGGCAAGCCCGTTTTTGGCGCGGGCGACCACATAGCCATTGTCGATATCAATCTCCGCGCCCAGCGCGCGCAGGCCGTCGATGAACAGGTCGACCGGCCGCGTGCCGATGGCGCAGCCGCCCGGCAGCGACACGCGCGCCTCGCCGATGCGCGCCAGCAAGGGGCCGATCACCCAGAAGCTTGCCCGCATCTTGGAAACCAATTCGTACGGCGCGGTGGCGTTGACGATGTTGCGGGCGGTGAAATGGATGGTGCGCGAATAGCCGTCGCCCTGGCTTTCCCGGCGCCCGTTGACCGAATAGTCGACGCCGTGATTGCCGAGAATGCGGATCAGTTGCTCGACATCGGCCAGATGCGGAACGTTGTCCAAAGTCAGCGTATCGTCGGTCAAAAGCGCAGCGATCATCAGCGGCAGGGCCGCGTTCTTCGCGCCCGAAATGGGGATCGCCCCGCTCAGGGTGTTGCCGCCGACGATCCTGATCTTGTCCATGAAACCCGCTTTCGGCGCGCCTGCGCCTGCTGGTGTTGCTTTCTTGAGGGGCCGGTCTATGCCAGCCGGCCGCCCGGTTCAAGAAAATCCCCGCAAAACGTCTAACCGGCAAAAAGGCCGAAATCGGGCGGTGCGCCTATTGCCCACCCTCGCGCGGGGCGTCTTCGCCGTTTTCGGCGGACGCCGGATCGAGGCCGTCGGGACGCTGATCGGCCTCGCCGGCGCGGCGGGCCCGCGCCTGCGCCTTGCGGCGGGCGAGATTGGCGCGCAACTGCCCAGCGAGCCGCGCCTTGCGCTCCGCGCCGTCATCCTGCTTTTGCCTCTTGTCGGCCATCGTCTCCCCAGCCCAGCATGGAGGGTTCACCCCAGAAATAGCGCGCGCGGCCCCTATCGATCAACCGTGCCGGAAATCCGGCGGCGACAGCGGCTTTCCGGCCCTGTCGAAAATGGCTGCGGACTGCTTGCGCTTGCCGGTCCGATATGCCAGAAGTCCGCCGCGTCGAATGGACTGCTGCCGTAGCTCAGGGGTAGAGCACTCCCTTGGT
Source organism: Nitratireductor arenosus (assembly GCF_009742725.1). Taxonomy (GTDB): domain Bacteria; phylum Pseudomonadota; class Alphaproteobacteria; order Rhizobiales; family Rhizobiaceae; genus Mangrovimarina; species Mangrovimarina arenosa. Next base: position 23,510 of record NZ_WPHG01000001.1, read on the forward strand.
AAGGGAGAGGCCGAGAGTTCAAATCTCTCCGGCAGCACCAGCGCAATCACCGCGAAACGCTAGAGAATTTCTAAGAAGGTCAGTACGGTTGACCTTGTGTTTCATTGTCGAATTGGTAGTCATTTTGCAAGCAGGGTGACTTTCAGGCTCGCCCGACCATGCTTAGGAGCGCTTCACGACGCGCCTGCTTTTCGGCACCGTCGGCTTGACGAACGCCCGGCGCGACCACAGCATCTACGCAACCGGCGTGCCGAAAACGAAAAAGGCCGGGGCGAACCCGACCTTTCTCCACTGCCTCGACATCCCGCCAGTACATCCGTGGTCGGCAATGGAAGCAATCAGCTTCCAACCTATATGGGTATGGTTACCGAAATGTGAAGCCCCGCAGCCGAACGGGCTGGGCGGTTTCAGGCCGCTGAATTCTTGCGCGAGAGGCCGTCTTCCCAGGCGAGCGCGGATTCCACGATATCGTCGAGATCGTCGAAACCCGGTGCCCATTTGAGTTCCTTGCGCGCGCGCGCGGCATCGGCGATCACGCTGGCCAGATCGCCCGGACGACGGCCGGCCTCGCGGACCGGGAAATCGCGGCCGGAGATTTTCCTGGCACTTTCGATCACCTCGCGCACCGAATAACCGTGGCCGTAGCCGCAATTGGCGATCAGGCTTCCGCCGCCGGCGCGCAGGTGCTGCAGAGCGAGCCGGTGGACACGCACAAGGTCGCTGACATGGATGAAGTCGCGCACGCCGGTTCCGTCGCTGGTGTCGTAGTCGGTGCCGAAAATGTCGACATGGCTGCGCTTGCCGAGCGCGGCCTCGCAAACGACCTTGACCAGATGGGTGGCTCCCGCCGTCGACTGGCCCGCGCGGCCCTTGGGATCGGCGCCGGCGACGTTGAAATAGCGCAAGGCGGCATAGTCGAGCGGGTGCGCGACGGCAACGTCGCACAGTATCTGCTCGACCATCAGTTTCGACATGCCATAGGGCGTTTGCGGCGCGACCAGCGCGTCCTCGTCAAGCGGCTCGATGCCGCCGGCCGCATAGACCGCGGCGGTCGACGAAAAGATGAAATGGCGCACGCCGCCCTCGACGGCGCTCTCGATAAGAGCACGCGATTTGCATGTGTTGTTTTCGTAATAGGCCAGCGGTCTGGCCACCGAGTCGGGAACCACCACGGACCCGGCAAAATGGATTATCGCGTCGATCCCGTGCGTTGCGATCACATGCCGCACAAGCCTCGAATCCGCGACATCGCCCCGGTAAAACGTCGCCTCGGGCGCAACGGCCCATTCGAAACCACTGGCCAGATTGTCGACGACCACGACATCCTCGCCGCAATCGAGCAATTCCCAGACCATATGACTGCCGATATATCCGGCTCCGCCGGTGATGAGCACCGCCATCGCCCTACCCCCGTTTGACACGCAGTTTTATCCGGGCAGCATCGGCAATGGCGCAGCGGCGCGCGGGCGGGCCGCCGCAAGCTGGTGAAAATCCGCGATCCAACAATACGCCAAAACCTGAAAGCAGCGCGGTCATCGCATATCATGCGCAGCTTTGCCCTAGCGGAAGGTTAAGACGGCACCACCGAGGCGCGATACCGCCGCTGCGGCGCTCGCCGGCTCAAGGTCAAGCCTGGCCGGCGCCGGAGGCCCTATCGCTTGACGATCCAGTCCGCGAGCCGTGCGGCGGCCTCCTCGACATGATCGAGCCGCCGATGGAAGCACAGGCGAAAAAGTCCCTCGCCGCCGGCACCGAAGGCCACGCCCGGCGCCAGGCCGACATTGGCTTCGTCGATGATGTCGAGCGCGGCGCGGTGTGAATCCGTCACGCCGTCAATGCCGAAGAAGAGATAAAACGCACCTTCGGGCACTGCCAGTCGCACCCGCCCGGTCGCCATCAGCGCACGGCAGACCCGATCGCGGGCGCTGTGCGCGCGTTCGACCTGTTCGCCCACAAAGGCGTCGCCTTGTTCAAGCGCCGCCACCGCGCCGCGCTGCAGGAAATGCGGCACGCCGGAATTGGAGTATTGCACCAGGTTTTCGAACACCTGCTGTAATTGCGGTGGAATCCGCATCCAGCCGATCCGCCAGCCGGTCATCGCCCAGTTCTTGGAAAAACTGTTGACGAACAGGATGCGGTCGTCGGTCCCCGTCACGTCTAGGAAAGACGGAGCGCGCGCGCCGCCATAGTGGAAACGCGAATAGATCTCGTCGGCGATCAGCCACAGCCGGTTGCGGCGTGCGATGTCACGCAGATGCTCCAGCGTCGTGCGGCTGGCGGTCCAGCCGGTCGGGTTCGACGGCGAGTTGACGAATATGGCGCGAGTGCGCGGGGTGATCGCGGCCTCCAGCCGGGCAAGGTCAAGCGTCCAGCCATTGTCCGACAGGTCGAGTTCGACCGGCACGGCGCGCGCGCCGGCGATCTCGGCGGCGGCGGCGAAATTCGGCCAGGCCGGCGAGATGTAGACGACTTCGTCGCCATGGCCGGCAACCGCCTGCAGCGCCATCAGGATGGCGTGCATGCCGCCGCCGGTGACGATGAATTCTTGGTCCGAAAACTCGGCGCCGAAATGGCGGCGATAATAGGCGGCGAGCGCGACACGCAACTCGGGAATACCGCGCTGCCAGGTATAGAAAGTATCACCGCCGCGCAGGCTGTCGACGGCGGCGTCACAGATAAAGGCAGGCGTCGCCAAGTCGCCCTCCCCGACCCAGAGCGGGATCAGACCGGCGCGGCCGCGCCCGTGGCCGATAACGGCTGTGATGCCGCTTTCAGGCGCGTGCCGCGCTTCATCGCGCAGGTGATCCGACTGCCTGAAGGCCAACTACCACTCCCGAAATTACGCCGACGGCAACCCGAGGGCGCGGCCTCTCCGCCAATCGCCAGCCGGGCGGCACCGTCGCAGGGACGCCGCCGCCCGGACAGGACCGATCAGTTCCGCTTACTTGCCCTTGGCCAGTAGGTCGCGGATCTCAGTGAGCAACTTCACGTCGGCCGGGGGCGCCGACGGCGGCGCGGCTTCCTTTTCGGCTTCCAGCCGACGACGCAGATTGTTGACCGCCTTGACCATCAGGAAAATGATCCAGGCAAGGATCAGGAAGTTGAGCAGCACGGTGATAAAATTGCCATAGGCGAGCACCGCGCCCTGTTCGCGTGCCGCCTCCAGCGTAGCCGCCGTGACGGTCGACGACAGCGGCACGAAATAGTCAGAAAAATCGAAGCCGCCGAAGATCGCCCCTACGATCGGCATGATAATGTCGTCGGTCAGCGATTTCACGATCAGCGCGAACGCGCCGCCGATGATAACGCCGACGGCAAGGTCCATGACATTGCCCTTGGCGACGAATTCCTGAAATTCCTTCAGCATATATGGCTCTCCTAACGCCGAATCCCCCGACAGCGCGACCGCGCCACCGAAGGGGATTATACCGGCAGGCCGAACAAAGAAAATGCCGGCGGCGGGACAAAATCAGCACCTTTGCCATCACGGCCGGGCGCTTGTGCCTCCAAAGCATCAATTGCAATTTCGCCGTCGCGATGAAACGCTGTCGGCCGTGATCGCACGACAGGGACGGGAGGTGGAACGTCGTTGAGCGGTTGGGTCGTCGTCATCATCGCCGTCGCCTATGTCACCATGCTGTTCGCCATCGCCAGCATAGGCGACAGGCGCGCCGCCAAACGCGACCCGATGCGCTCGCGCCCAATCATCTACGCGCTCAGCCTGGCGATTTACTGCACCTCGTGGACCTTTTTCGGCTCGGTCGGGCTGGCGAGCGAGCGCGGGTTCGAATTCATCGCCATCTATATCGGCCCGACGCTGGTGTTCCTGTTCGGATTTCCGCTGCTGCGCCGGATCATCCGTCTATCGAAAGCCGAAAAAATCACCTCGATCGCCGATTTCCTTTCGGCCCGCTACGGCAAGAGCTTCGCGGTCGCCGCGATCGCGACGATCATCGCGACCGTCGGGGCGGTTCCCTACATCGCGTTGCAGCTCAAGGCCATCTCGGGCTCGGTCAGCCTGATGGTCGAGCACTATAATGGCGCACCGCCCGCCATCGACCTCTTCCTCGGCGACATATCCCTGCTCGTCGCGCTGCTTCTGGCGCTGTTTGCCGTCCTGTTCGGCACACGCCATTCCGACGCGACGGAGCACCAGGACGGGCTCGTGCTCGCGGTCGCGGTCGAATCCGTGGTCAAGCTCGCCGCCTTCCTGGCGTTGGGCGCGATGGTCACCTTCGTCCTGTTCGACGGCGCCGGCGGCCTCATCGACCTGATCGCCTCCGACGCCGCGGTCAGCGCGGCGCTGGCCTATCCGACCTCGCTCGGCACGTGGTTCGTGCTGACTGGATTGAGCGCGTTCGCCATCATCATGCTGCCGCGCCAGTTCTACGTGATGATCGTGGAAAACCGCAGCGAGACCGAGCTGCGCCGGGCGAGCTGGGTCTTTCCGGCATATCTCGTGGCCATCAATCTGTTCGTGCTGCCAATCGCTTTCGCCGGATTGGCCGTCGTTGGCGAGCAGACGAGCGCGGACCTCTACGTGCTGTCGCTGCCGCTGATGAGCGGCCACGATCTGCTGGCCATGGTCGCCTTTATCGGCGGATTGTCGGCGGCCACGGCCATGGTCATCGTGGCGAGCGTGGCGCTGTCGATCATGATCTCCAACGATCTCGTCATTCCGCTGATGTTCCGTCGGCTGCTGACGCACGGGCGACGCGAACGTGAGGACTGGACGACCGTCATCCTCAACGTCCGCCGCGCGGCGATCTTCTGCATCCTTTTCGTCGCGTTCCTCTACTATCGGGAATCGACCTACAATACGCGCCTGGCCTCGATCGGACTGATGTCATTCGCCGCCATCGCCCAGTTCGCGCCGTCGTTCTTCGGCGGCCTGTTCTGGCGCGGCGCCAACGCGCGCGGCGCCCTCATCGGCATGACAGCCGGCATCGTAACCTGGTTTTACACGCTGCTCTTGCCGTCGATCGCGCCGCCCGACACCGACATCATCGTCAACGGACTGTTCGGCCTCGAGGCGCTGCGCCCGCAAGCCCTGTTCGGCGTCGAGGCCGAGCCGCTCAATCATGGCACGTTCTGGAGCCTTTTGGTCAACACGATCGGCTTCGTATTCGGCTCGCTGTCGCGGCAGGCCGTGCCGCTGGAGCGCATCCAGGCCTCGATCTTCGTGCCGCGCGACGTCAGTCCGATGCCGAGCCTGCGCCGCTTTCGAACGGCGGTTACGGTCAACAACCTGAAGGACACGATCTCACGCTATCTCGGCGTGGAACGGACCGAGCGCTCGTTCGAGAGCTTCGCCCGCTCGGAGGGCCGCCGGATTTCCGGCAACGAACAGGCCGACATGGCGCTGATCCGCTATTCCGAACAATTACTGGCGAGCGCCGTCGGCTCGTCCTCGGCCCGGCTGGTTCTGTCGCTGCTTTTCCAGCGCAACGACCCCTCGGCCAAGGACGCCTACCGTCTGCTGGACGACGCCTCCGAAGCGCTGCAGCACAATCGCGACCTGTTGCAGATCGCGCTCGACCAGATGGAGGAAGGCATCACGGTCTTCGATCTGGATTTCCGGCTGACCTGCTGGAACCGACAGTTCCGAACCCTCTTCGACCTGCCCGACGAACTCGGCCGCGTGGGCGTCTCGCTCGGACAGGTGGTCGACGCGCTCGCCAGTCGCGGCGACATCGCCGACGGCGCGGAGGCGGACACGATCGACCGGTTGACGCGCTTCGGGAAGCCCTGGCAGATCGAACTTTTGACCAGCGGCCGCATCATCGAGGTGCGTTCGAATCCGATGCCGGATGGCGGGATCGTCGCTACCTATGCCGACATCACCCAGCGCGTGCGCGCCGACCTGGCGCTCAAGGCCGCCAACGAGACGCTGGAACAAAGGGTCGCCGACCGCACGGCGGAACTGACACGGGTCAACGAAGAACTCGCCCAGGCACAGATGCTCGCCGAGGAAGCCAATCTCGGCAAGACAAGGTTCCTGGCCGCCGCCGGCCACGACATCCTGCAGCCGCTGAACGCGGCGCGGCTTTATTGTTCCTCGCTGATCGAGCGAACCAGCGAGGAACCCGTTTCGGCAGCGGCGGCGGCGATCGAATCCTCGCTGGAATCGGTCGAGTTCATCCTGGGCGCGGTGCTCGACATTTCACGCCTCGATGCCGGTGCCATGAAACCGGCCGTCAGCGCCTTCCGGCTCGATGGGCTGATGCGCCAGATCGGAACCGATTTCCTGCCGCTTGCCCGCGAAAAGGGACTGGAACTGCGGATCGTGCCGTCGTCGCTGACGGTAGCCACCGATCGCAATCTTATGCGTCGCTTGTTGCAGAACCTGGTTTCCAACGCGATCAAATACACGCGCGCGGGCACCGTGCTGGTCGGCGCGCGGCGGCGCGGCGGGCTGGTCGAGATCCAGGTGCTCGACACCGGGATCGGCATCCCCGCCGATCAGCTCAATACGGTTTTCCGCGAATTCCACCGCCTCGACGCCGGCGCGCGCGAAGCCCAGGGTCTCGGCCTCGGGCTATCGATTGTCGATCGGATCGCGCGCGTCCTGCGGCTGGAGATCAGGATCGGATCGCATCATGGCCGCGGCACGGTCTTCTCGGTGATCATGCCGGTAGCGCCCGCTATTGCGGTGCGGGCACCCTCGCAGCCAACGAACGAGCCTCGCGCGGCCTATTCACTGGCCGGGCTGCGTGTCTTGTGCATCGACAATGAAAACCGCATCCTGGACGGCATGCGCCTGCTGCTTGAGGGCTGGGGATGCGATGTGGCGACGGCGACCGGCCTCGCCGCCTATCGCGGCTCCGGTGGTTCCGAGCGCGGCGCGCCGGACGTGATCCTGGCCGACTACCACCTCGACAATGACGATGGGGTGGCCGTCATCAAGGCGCTGAGAAAGCTCCACAACGAGACGATCCCGGCCATATTGCTGACCGCGGATCGCACCGGCGACGTCCGGCATGAGGCGACGGAAATCGACGTGCCCGTGCTCAACAAGCCGATCAAGCCGGCGCAATTGCGCAGCCTGTTGGCGCGCTGGCAGCGAATCAGGCCCGCGGCCGAGTAATGCGGCTAGCCCTCCGGCGCCAGCAGGGCGTCGGCGCCGATCCGCGAAAGCTGGATGACGGCCTGAGTGCGGCTGTCAACATCGAGCTTTTGCAGCACCGCCGAAACATGGGCCTTGATCGTTGCCTCCGACACGCCAAGCTCATAGGCGATCTGTTTGTTGAGCAGCCCGTCGGCCAGCATGTTGAGCACGCGTGCCTGCTGCGGGGTCAACGACCGCAGGCGCCGGATCAGATCGAAGATTTCCGGATCCGATTCAGGTCCCAATTCCTCCTCGCTCGGTGCCGAAACGCCGCCTTCGAGCACCGTCGTCACCGCGTTGCGTATCTCGTCCATGCTGGCGGATTTGGAGATGAAGCCCGACGCGCCGAGCTCGATAGCCCGGCGGATGGTGTCGGTGTCGTCGCGCGCCGACACGACCACGACCGGGACGACCGAGTTGATGGCGCGTAGCGCGACCAGGCCGGACAGGCCGCTCGCCCCGGGCATCGTCAGGTCGAGCAGCAGCAGATCGACGTCGTCGCGCCCGGACACGACCGCCTTGGTTTCCGAAAACGTCCCCGCCTCGAGGATGGTGATGTCGCGGTCCATCGACAAGAGCGCCTGTTTCAGCGCGCCACGAAACAGCGGATGGTCATCCGCGACGATAAACGTAAAGCCTGAAGACAAATGCCCGGCCCTCCCTGTCTCCGTTTCCTTATACGAACGGATGACGCGCCGATTATGCGGGGATGATACGGCATTTCAAGCCGCACGCACAAACCGGAGAACGAACCGTCGACCACACCCCTTGTCTGGGACGTCGAAAAACAGCCGGCGCAACGAGTTGCGAGCACCCGTCGCCCGATTGTGATTTGTGCGAGACCCGGAAAATCCGGCATCATCGGCATCGTCTCGGAGCCGCGGACCCCGCTGATGGAGCCGATTCGTCAAGTCGCCATGCTGTGCATCGGCCGCGCCGTCATGTTCGGCGCGATCGCGATCGCGCTTATTATGCTGTCGTTCTCGTTCAATCCGGCGCTCGCCTTCCGCTCCGGCGCGATCACCACGATGGTCATGGCCGGCATCCTGACCTTCAAGGCCGTCGCCGCCCCGTCGCAGAATCCGAAGCGCACCGAGGTCTGGCTCAATCTCGCCGAACGGTTCCGGCCTCGAAATCCCGAGGCCAGGCTGATTTTCCTGACAATTCTGCGCGAGGTTTATGGCCGCTTCGCCCGCGCCAGCTTCCTGGTTGCGTGCGGGTTTTTCGCGGTTTCGGTAGCGCTGGTCGCTCTGGGTTTCGACATGGACCCGTTCGCCGTGGCAACGCCGGTTATCGGGTTGGCCCGGCAGTAACCGGTTCACAGGCCCCGATCATGCCGCGGCGCCCGATCGACCTTGCGCCGCCGATTGCCGCGGCATTTCCCGGACTGCAACAGAAATCCTGGCAGACGGGAGGTGAATCATCGGGTAACCCGGAACTATCCGGGCCGGCACCGTCGAACGGGGCGACCCCGCCAACGACCGAGAGGAATGCATCGTGGACACAAGACCGGACGCCGCGCCAATACTGGAAAACCTCGCCGAGACACATCGTTCCATCGTCAACACCTGGGAATGCGACGAGAACGCCCATCTCAACGTGCAGTTCTATTTCAAGCGCTTCGACGAGGCCGCGCGGTTCTTCGCCGCCGCGCATGGCGGCGCGCTCGACGGCGCGGCGCCGCGTGTCCGCCACGTGCGCTTTCATGCCGAGCTTCACGTCGGCGCCACCACACGCACCCTCAGCGGGACGATCGCCGACGGTCCGTTTCGCGGACATGTCGTGCATCTGCTCGAAAACCTGGAGACCGGCGCCCTGGCCGCGACCGCGCTCGATACGCCCTCCGTCACCGACGACGCTCACGCCGTACCGGCCGCGGCGGTGGCGCGTGCCCTGCCGCGCGGCGTCGAGCCGGAGCCGGCCCTGGCCATGTCGGGCGAAGCGATGCTCGCCACGGGCGGGCTGATCGCTATCCGTTCGATCGCGCTTCCCGGCGAGTGCGACGCCGCCGGTCGGCTCACCGAACAGTTTTACGTCGCCCGCTTCACCGACGCGGCGCCGCATGTGTGGGAACATGGCGGTGTGACCATCCAATGGCTCCGACAGCACAATTACGGCCGTGTCGCGCTGGAAATGAAGCTCACCCATCACGAAAGCGCCCGGGCAGGCGACGGACTGGTGCTTTATGCGCGCCCCGCGGCCTTTTCGGGCAAGACATTCATGATGCGGCACGAAATGAAACGCCTTTCCGACGGCGCGCCGCTGGTCACGGTCGAGGTAGTGGCGGTCATTCTCGACCTTGAGACACGTAAGACAGTGGCGCTTCCGGCGACCCTCGGCCCGGACGCCACGGACGGGCGTTGACGCCGCGCCGTCAGGTCTTCTGGGAAGTGCTGTCGTCCGGCTCGCCGCCAAGATCGCGTTCGAATTCCTTCACAATGCCCATGAAGCGGCGGAAGAAGCGCTCCATATAACCCATCGTCTTCTCGAACTCGTCCTCGCTCGGCAATCCCTCGTCGCGCGGTCGGCTCTCGAGCGCCGCCAACCGTTCCTCGATCGCCACGATCTCGTCCTGCAAACGCGCGATCTCGTCCTGCAGTGCGCGCCGGTCGTCGGCGGCCAGACGGCACACGAGCCGGCCACCCTGCCCGCTGCAATAGGACATTTCCCCGGTCTGGCGATCCATGCGCACATAACCGTCCTGGGATTTCTCGATCCAATAGCGTTCGCCGTCCTGCGCGGACGCCGTACCGCCGGCGGCCATCATCGCGCCAAGGGTGGTAGCCACCAGAAAGTTGGTCCGCATCTCGCCCTCCATGAATATGAGGACCGACACCAGCACGGCAATACGCCCGAAATGCGGTTCTTGCCCACTGCGGCGCAATAAATTTCGGCCAGCGGCTTCCGCACGGCGCCGCACGATTCTATACGGCGTGCATGAATACCATCATTTACAAGATCTGCCCGCGAGCGCTTTGGCGGGAGGCGGAGACGAACGGCCTGTTTAGGGGCGCCGCGATCGACCTTAAGGATGGTTACATCCATTTTTCGACCGCCGAACAGGTGCGCGAAACGGCGGCCAAGCATTTCGCCGGCATGGACGACCTCGTCCTGATCGCCGTCGACGCGGCCGGGCTCGGCGCGGCGTTGAAATACGAGGTCTCACGCGGCGGCGCGCTGTTTCCCCACCTCTACGCATCGCTCGACCCGGCGAGCGTGCTTTGGGTGAAACCGCTTCCGCTCGGCAGCGACGGTCGCCACGACTTTCCGGAACTCAAACCTTGAAGGCTCTTGTCGGCAGGCTGGGGCGGCGGGCGCTGTTCAGGCTCGACCCGGAAACGGCTCATGGCCTGTCGATCGCAGCGCTCAAATCCGTCATGCCGCTGACGCGGCGGCCGGTCGTCGAGCCGCGGCTTGCGACCGCGGTCGCGGGGCTCGCCTTCCCCAATCCGCTCGGCATCGCGGCCGGTTATGACAAGAATGCCGAAGTACCCGACGCGCTGCTTAACCTTGGCTTCGGTTTCGCCGAAATCGGCACGGTGACGCCGCTGCCGCAGATGGGCAACACCAAGCCGCGCGTTTTCCGACTGGTCGAGGACGACGCGGTGATCAACCGGCTCGGCTTCAACAATGAAGGCCATGCGGCCGCGGCCATGCGGCTTGGCGCGCGCGCGGGGCGACCCGGCGTCGTCGGCGTCAATATCGGCGCCAACAAAGAGGCCGAGGACCGGATCGGCGATTATGTGGCCGGCGTGGCACGCTTCGCCGGCCTCGCCTCCTATTTGACCGTCAATATCTCCTCGCCCAACACGCCGGGCCTGCGCAATCTACAGGGCCGCTCCGAACTCCGCGCACTTTTGGGGCGCGTCAGCGCGGCACGGACATCGGTACCGGCGATCCCGATCTTCCTCAAGATCGCGCCCGATCTCGGCGAGACCGATCTCGACGACATCGCCGAAGAGGTCACGGCGAACGGGATCGACGGCATCATCGTCTCCAACACCACGCTCGCCCGCCAGGGGTTGCGCTCGGCCGCGCACGCCGAAGCCGGCGGCTTGTCGGGCAAGCCGCTTTTTCCCCGTTCGACGGCCGTACTTGCACGGATGCGCAAACGGCTCGGCCCGGACGTCGCGTTGATCGGCGCGGGCGGCGTCGACGGGACCGAGGCGGCGTTGGAGAAAATCCGCGCCGGGGCCGATCTGGTCCAGCTTTATACGAGTATGATCTATGCTGGCCCGTCGCTGCCGGGCGCGATCGTGGCCGGCCTCGCGCGCTTTGCCGAAAAGGAAGGTTTGCGATCGCTGGCCGATATCCGCGACAGCCACGTCGCAAAATGGGTGGCCACGCCGATCGGCTGAAACCTTACGGCGTGGCGAAGGTCCGCCGGATGCGGCCGGGCAGGACGGCGGTCAGGCTGAGCCCGCGCGCGATCAGGAAAATGTGCAATGCGGCCCAAAGCCCGTGATTGCCCCACCATTGTGGCAGGACGATCAGCGCGAGGACGAACAGGGCGAACGACAAAAGCATCATGTTGCGCATGTCGCGGGACCAGGTCGCGCCGATATAGACCCCGTCCATCTGGAAGGCGAGCACGCCCGACGCCGCGGTGAATGCGGCCCAGGGCAGAAAAATCGCGGCGCCGGCGCGCACCTCCTGCGCCGTGGTCATGACCGCCACGAGGGCATTGCCGCCCCCCAGCATCGCCGCCGCCGCCAGACCCGCCATGACAAACCCCCAGAGCGAGGACAGCCGCACCGCGTCGACAAAGGCCTGTCGTTGGCGCGCGCCGACGGCGCGGCCGGCCAGTTGTTCGGCAGCGGTGGCGAACCCGTCGAGGAAATAGCCGGCGACAAGGAAAAAGTTCAGCAGAACTGCGTTGACGGCCAGGGTGAGCGTGCCGAGTTGCGCGCCCTGACGGGCAAACAGCGCGAAGGCCGACAAAAGCACGAAGGAGCGGATCATGATGTCGCGGTTGACGGCGAACATTTCCCGCAGCGCGGTGGCGTCGAGCAGTTCCGAGCGCCGCGGCCCCGGCAGGCGTGAAAAGCGGCGCACGACCATCGTCGTGCCGACCAGGAAGGCGACCGCCTCGCCGCAGACCGTGCCCCAGGCCACGCCCTCGATCCCCCAACCGAGGCCGAGGCCGAACCAGACCGAGAGCGCGATATTGCAGCCATTGAGCACGATCTGGAGGAAGAGGCCGCGCAGACCCTCGCCGCGTCCGAGCACGTAGCCGAGGATGGCGTAGTTGGCGAGCGCCACGGGAGCCGACAACAGGCGGATCAGCACGTAGGTGCGCAGGGCTTCGGTGACGGCGGGTCCGCCGTCGATGAACCAGGCGCCGAGGAAGGCGATCAGCGGCGCGGCGGCCAGCAAGGACCCGCCTGACACAAGCGACACGGCATAGGCGCGCCAGAACCAGGCCTGTTCGGCGCGCGCATCGCCACGGCCATAGGCCTGCGCGACGAGGCCGGTCGTCCCCGAGCGCAAGAAGTTGAAACTGGCGAAGACGAGGTCGAAGACGATCGCGCCGGCGGCAAGGCCGCCGAGCAGGGCCGGATCGCCGAACTGGCCGACCACCGCCGTGTCGGTCAGGCCCAGCAGCGGCGTCGTCAGATAGGCAAGCGTCATCGGCACGGCAATCGACAGGACGAGCCGGTGAGTGACGACGAAGGCGCGCGGGCCGCCGCCGGGCAGGGGGAGTTTGCTCGCGCCGCGCGTTTTCACGTCCATGAAGGCCGGCCCCGTTTCCTGACTGCGCCGGCCATGGCCGTGCGCCACGCCCGCGCGAACGTGGCGCTTACTATTCGGGTCAAGCTGACAACACAATAGTGCCAGGCTCGGCCTTTTCTTGGCAGCCCGGCGGCGCTAATTCTTGCCGATGACGCTATCGATCGTTCACCACCCCGACTACGATGCCGCGTTTCCCGCGCATCATCGTTTTCCAATGGGCAAATACCGTTTCCTGATGGACGCGCTGCGCCGTCGCGGCCTGGTCTCGGCCGCCACCGTGCACGTTCCCGAACCGGTCGGGGCGGAATTTTTGGCGCTGGCGCACGATCCCGTCTATGTCGAACAGGTACTGACCTGCACGGTGCCGGCGGCGATCGAACGCGAGATCGGTTTTCCGGTCAGCGAGAAGGTGTCGCGACGGGCGCATTTGGCCACGTCGGGCACGCTGCTTGCCGCGCGGCTCGCGCTTGCCGAGGGCATCGCCTGCAACACCGCCGGCGGCTCGCACCATGCGCGCCACGCCCAAGGCGCCGGTTTCTGCACCGTCAACGATGTTGGCGTGGCCGCCCTCGCGCTGCTTGCCGAAGGCGCAGTCCGGCGCGCACTGGTGATCGATCTCGACGTGCATCAGGGCGACGGCACCGCCGACATCTTTGCCGACGAGCCGCGCGTGTTCACTTTTTCCATGCACGCTGCGAAAAACTATCCGGCGCGCAAACGCGCCTCCGATCTCGACATCGCCCTGCCGGATGGCACGAATGACGAGGCCTATTTGGCGCGCCTCGACGCGATCCTGCCGCTTTTGTGCGATTACGGCCGGCCGGACCTGGTGTTCTACAATGCCGGCGTCGATCCGCACGCCGATGACCGGCTCGGCAAGCTTGCCCTGAGCGAGGAGGGCCTGCGCCGGCGCGACCGGGCGGTGATCGGCCATTTCCGCCGCCGGGGCGTGCCGGTGTGCGGCGTCATCGGCGGTGGCTATTCGACTGACGTCCCGGCTCTCGGCGAACGCCACGCGATCCTGTTCGAGGTCGCAACCGAATTCGCAAGCGCCGAAGCGCGCGAACTCACCGCCTGACGCTGAGCAGCCGCAGGATAATGAAGGCCGGCACCACAACAGCCGCGCCGAGCAGGATATGGTCGGCGAAACGACCGAGGGCGGAAAAGCCCATATGCCAGACGTCGAGTACGACATCGCGCACCTCGATCCATACCGCCAGCGCCGACCATCCGAAGGCATCCATAATGATGCCGACGAGGAAGGAGACGACGACAAGCTTGAGCACCAGGCGAACGGGGCTGTCGCCAAGAATCCGGGTCACGCGTCCTGCCACTGGATCAACCTCGTCCGAAACGGTTTCAGTCAGCGCGACATAGAGACTGGCCGCCCCGGCATCAAGGCCGCAATGGGCGTTCAGCCTTTCATTCGGCCCGCGATCAGCCGCGCCACCGGCGGACCGAATACGAGCACGATGACAAAACGCGCCATCTGCAGGGTCATGACGAAGGACAGATCGACGCTGCGCGACGCAGCCGCGATGATGGCCACCGAATCCATGCCGCCGGGGCTCGTTGCAAGGAAGGCGGTCAGAGCGTCGACGCCGAAAACCGGCGCCATGATGACACCCAACCCGGCGCAAAAACCGATCAGCAGCAGGATGGCGAGCACGACATGGGGCAGCGCCCTGCCGGCATGCGCCAGAATCGGGCGGGTGAATTTGAGTCCGATCGTCCAGCCGATCGCCGCATAGCTCGCCGCCAGCAGCCATTCCGGCAGTTGCAGGGTGCCGAGACCCGTAAGCTGGTAGGCGGCGGCGAGCAAAATGGGCATCAGCAGCGCGGCGCCGGGAAAACGCATTACCCTGCCGCCGAACGCGCCCACCAGTGCGATCGCGACAGTGGCGGGAAAGTCGGGCAGGCGAAGCGTGGGAAACCAGTCGATCGGCGGTGCCACGACGCCGGATGTATCGACAAAAAGGCGAGCAAACAGTGCGGCCGACAGCGATACGAAGATGACGCGCAGATATTGCATGAAGGCGACCAGCCGCGCGTCGGCGCCGAAAGCGTCGGCCATCACCACCATCGCCGAAGCCGCCCCGGGAGCAGAGCCCCAGACCGCGGTCGTGCCCGGCAATGCGCCCCACCGGCCCACCATGGCGCCCAGCAGGCCGGAGGCGATCAGCGTGGCGAGCACGACGCCCAGAAACAGCGGCCAGCGCTCCAGGAAACCGGCTATCACTTGGGGGGCGATCGCCATTGCCACGAGGCATCCGATGACACCCTGCGCGGCGAGATAGGCTGGCTCCGGCACACGCGCCGAGGCGCCGTTGACGCCGCACACCACCGCCGCGACCATCGGGCCGATCAGCAGCGCAGCCGGCATGCCGAGGAATTCCAGCCCGCCCGCAACGAGCGCGGACAGGACGAAAAGCAGGCACCATTGCCATGGTGCCGATAGTTTTTCGAAACGCGCCGGCATTGCTGGATCGGACATGAACGGAAAGCATTCGCCTGATAAACTCGTCCCTTATGTCCGCTTGAGGCGGCTATGCCAATCCCCGCTCGGCACCGGGCTCCATGCCGGCATCGCGGTCCGTCCCGGAGCATGACCCTGGAGCATGACCGTTGCGTCGGGCCGTTGCGCAGGGCCGCGGTCACGGCCATAAAGGGCGCGGTCTTTCGGCCCGGAGGAGATGGCGCATGGTGTCGCGATGGGGATGGCTGCTCCTGCAGGTGACGCGCCGCCTGTGGTTCCGCGCCACGCTGATTTCGCTGCTGGCGGTCGCAGCCGCGCTGTTGTCTCTGGTCGTGTCGCCCTATCTGCCGCAGGGGCTTTCAGCACGGATCGGCGCCGACGCGGTCGAAAACATCCTCAACATCATCGCCTCGAGCATGCTCGCCGTCACAACCTTTTCGTTGAGCACCATGGTGGCGGCCTACTCGGCCGCAACCGGCAACGTGACGCCGCGGGCGACCCGGCTCTTGATCGAAGACACCACCACCCAGAACGTGCTCGGAACCTTCGTCGGTTCGTTCCTGTTCAGCCTGGTGGCGATCATCACGCTCGCCATGGGCGCCTATGGCGAACGCGGGCGCGTGGTGTTGTTCGTTGTGACGATTTTCGTCGTCCTTTTGATCGTGGTCACGCTTCTGCGCTGGATCGACTATCTGCTGCGGCTCGGCCGCGTCAGCGAAACGACCCAGCAGGTCGAAACCGCGACGGCACGGGCCATACGCGGACGCGTCGACCGGCCATGCCTCGGAGGCAAGCCAATTTCACCCGCCGCGTCCCGGCTTCTTTCGGGCGGCCAGACGGTGTCTTCCGACCGGATCGGCTATGTCCAGCACGTCGACATGCGCGCGCTTTCGAACCTGGCCGACAAGACCGCAACCGAGATCGTCGTCGACGCCGTTCCGGGCGCCTTCGTCGATCCCGCCCGGCCGCTCGCCCATTGCGACGCGGACAGGCAGGACCTCGACCTGATCCGGTCAGCCTTCACGATCGCCGACGAGCGCTCCTACGACCAGGATCCGCGCTACGGCCTGGCGGTGCTGGCCGAGATCGCCTCGCGCGCGCTGTCGCCGGCCGTCAACGATCCCGGCACTGCGATCGACGTCCTCGGCCGCGCGGTGCGCGTACTTGCGGTGTGGGCGGAGGAACGTGAGTCGGCGGAACCCGCCTTCCCGCGCGTGCTGGTGCCCGAAATCGAGATAGCCGATCTCTTCGACGATATTTTCGTACCGATCGAACGCGACGGCGCGGGACTGGCCGAGGTGCAGATCCGCCTGCACAAAGCGCTCGCCGCGCTGGGGCGCGCCGGTGACGGGCGTTTCCGCGACGAGGCGGTGCGACGTTCCCGTCTCGCCTTGCAACGGGCTGAAACCGGCCTGGCGTTCCGGCCCGATTTCGACCGCGTGCAGGCCGCGGCGCAGCTTGTCGGCGTCGACCTGCCGGGCCGTGACGACGCCCGTCGTCAACCGTCGGGCGCCTGATAGGCCCCGGTCCAGAAATCGGTGAAGGTCAATGGCGGCAGCTACGAGTCCATCATGCGCTGGGTCATCAGGATGCCGGCGAGACCTTCAGCCGGATCGGCATAGGCCGAGGTTCCGTAGCCGCCGTCCCGGCCGAAGCGCCCAGGGTTCATCCACAGATCGTTGCGCCGCCTGGCCACGGCACAGCCGAAACCCCAGCCGGAATTGCCGTTGAAAAACATCGCCGCATGTGGTCCGGCGCGCTGAACCCCGGTGAGTTGGTCGGCGGTCATCAGCGCGACACCCGCCTCGGCCATGGCCCCTGCAAGGGGTATTTCGGCGGCCAGACCATGATCGCGCCGAGACCGGACAGCAAGATCAGAAGGTCGCGCAAGGTGATCGGTCGCCGAGCCGGCGCGGTGTCGTCCACCGTGGCGTCGATCGAGTGCAGCACCTCGCGCCGGCCAGTTCGGGCAGGAAGGGATCGACGGGTCGTCGAGGCGCAAGCGCCCCTCCTCGACCAGGACCATCGCGGCGGCGGCCGTGACCGGCTTGGCCAGCGAGGCGCTGCCGGGCCTGATTTGGCGGCAAGAGCGAGCGCGCCGCCCAAAGCTACTGCCCCGAACAGGGCCCGACGGTCGAGTTGAATGCCCGAAACGATCATCCTTGCGATCATAACCCCTTCTCGGAACGAGCGGTTGGGCATCGCCTTTTTTGGCGGGTGTCCGACGATCAGGTCGGCTCCGATCAGGCCACCTTGCGCGAACCGGTCAGATCGGTCTCGAGCGCGGCAAGCAGTTCGCGACAACCCGCCTCTCGGCTTTCCGGCGTGTCGGCTCCGTCCAAGAAGGTCGCCTGCTCGGTATACGTCACGCGCGTGCCGCTGCCCTCGGAAACGAAGGTCGTGGTCGCCAACGAGGCGGAAATCCGCTTGCCGGCGATGATCATCGCATAGGCGATCACGATGCGCCGGTCTTCGACGATGTCGAGAAACACCACGTCGTTAGACATCGGCCCGCTATCGCCGAAGCTGAAACGCCAAGTTTCGACGCCCCCAACCCGGAAATCCATCTCGAAGCGGTCGACGGTCCAGCCCTGTTCTTCGCCGCCCATCCAGCGCCGTTTTGTTTGCGGGTCGGAAAATCCGGCAAAAACGATGGAAGGCGGCAGATCGATCAGTCGCTCGACGGTGAAAATCGCATGGGTTTCGCTGTGATCGGTCATGGTCACGTCCTTTCGCTCAAGGCAAGTAAACTGATATAATATTGCAACCGGTCACTAAATAAAATCACAAACTCCGAAAGGCAAGCGATTTTTTCGGAAGGCGGGGACCGGCCCTACCCGGTGGCAAGAAGCAGACGCGTCCGCAGCACCACACGCAAGCGCGCCGCGACCATCGCGCCGGCGATGCGGAATCCGGTTGCGCGGGCCCTCCTTGATGGGTAAGGAGACGCCATGAACGCAAAGACGATCGCACAGGCATGGTGGTGGGGCTGCTGACAGCGGCCCGATCGCGCTTGCGTTCGAAAAGGATGATGGCCGCTGCGGGAGTTCCGGGCGGCCTTTTTCATGCGGTGTCCGGTCTTCCGCCAATTCGGAGGGATTGAAGATGACGATGGAAGTCCTGGAAGACGGAACCGAACGATACCGCACCGAAGGCGGGCTGACGGTCACGCGCAAGCGAGTCGAAACCGCCTATCAAGACGCGATCGAGCCCTATCTCGACGGGCTCGACAGCCGCCGCGGCTGCGTGTTTTCCTCCAATTACGAATATCCGGGGCGCTACACGCGCTGGGATACCGCCACGATCGACCCGCCGCTCGCCATCACCGCCCGCGGCCGGGCCATGACGATCGAAGCCTTCAATAAGCGCGGCGAAGCCGTGATGCCGGCCATCCTGGCTGCTATCGATGCGCTCGACGAGGTCACGGCCGGGCCGCGCGATGCCAAAAAGGCGACGTTCACCGTCAATCCGCCGGCCGCCGTCCTGTCGGAAGAAGAGCGTTCGCGCGCGCCCTCCGTCTTCACCGTCCTGCGGGCGGTCGTCGCGCTTTTCCGCAGCGCGCACGATCCCGACCTCGGGCTGTTCGGCGCCTTCGGCTACGATCTCGCCTTCCAGTTCGATCCGGTCGATCTGCGGCTCGAACGGGCCGAAAGCCAGCGCGACCTCGTGCTTTACCTGCCCGACGAAGTGTTGGTCGTCGACCATCACGCCGCCCGCGCCTGGCTCGACCGCTACGACTATTCCGGCGACGGGTTTTCGACCGAAGGCCTGCCGCGCGAACGTGTCGAGGATCCATTCCGTCTCGCCGACACAACGCCGCCGCGCGGCGACCACGAGCCGGGCGAATATGCCGGCCTGGTGGGCAAAGCGGTGGAGAAATTCCGGCGCGGCGACCTGTTCGAGGTCGTGCCGGGACAGATGTTCTACGAACGCTGCGAAACCGCGCCGTCGGCGATCTCGCGGCGGCTCAAGACCATCAACCCGTCGCCCTATTCCTTCTTCATCAATCTTGGCGAGCAGGAATATCTGGTCGGCGCGTCGCCCGAGATGTTCGTGCGCGTGTCCGGCCGCCGCGTCGAGACCTGCCCGATCTCCGGCACGATCAAGCGCGGCGAGGATGCCATCTCGGATTCCGAGCAGATCCTGAAGCTGCTCAACTCGAAGAAGGACGAGGCCGAGCTGACGATGTGCTCCGACGTCGACCGCAACGACAAGAGCCGGGTCTGCGAACCCGGCTCGGTGCGCGTCATCGGGCGGCGACAGATCGAGATGTATTCGCGCCTGATCCACACGGTCGACCATATCGAGGGGCGGCTGCGCGAGGGCATGGACGCCTTCGACGCGTTTTTGAGCCACGCCTGGGCGGTAACCGTCACCGGCGCGCCGAAACTCTGGGCGATGCGCTTCATCGAACAGCATGAGAAAAGCCCGCGCGCCTGGTATGGCGGCGCCGTCGGCATGGTGCATTTCAACGGCGACATGAACACCGGCCTGACGCTGCGCACCATGCGCATCAAAGACGGTATCGCCCAGATCCGCGCCGGCGCGACGCTGCTTTACGATTCGGTGCCGGAGGAGGAGGAGGCCGAGACCGAACTCAAGGCGTCCGCGCTGGTTTCGGCGATCCGCGACGCAGGCAAGGCCAACGACGCGGGCACGGAGCGCGAGACGGCGCGGGTCGGGGCTGGGGTCAAGATTCTGCTCGTCGACCACGAGGATTCGTTCGTCCACACGCTCGCCAACTATTTCCGTCAGACCGGTGCAACCGTGACGACGGTGAGGACGCCCGTCACCGAAGCGGTCATTGACCGGGTCGCGCCCGATCTGGTGGTGCTGTCGCCCGGACCCGGCTCGCCGGTCGATTTCGATTGCAAGGCGACGATCGACATGGTCCGGCGGCGCGGCCTGCCGCTGTTCGGCGTGTGCCTGGGCCTACAGGCGATCGCGGAAGCCTTCGGCGGCGAATTGCGTCAGTTGCGCGTACCCATGCATGGCAAGCCCTCGCGTATCCGGGTGGCCAAGCCGGGCATCGTCTTTTCCGGCCTGCCGAACGACGTCACCGTCGGCCGCTACCACTCGATCTTCGCCGACGCCGTGCGCCTGCCCGATTGCTTCATCATCACGGCGGAAACCGAAGACGGCATCGTCATGGCGGTCGAACATAAGACCGAGCCGGTCGCGGCCGTGCAGTTCCACCCCGAATCGATCATGTCTCTGGGACACAATGCCGGCATGCGCATGATCGAAAACGTCGTCGCGCATCTGCCGCGCCGGGCGCGGGAACAGGCCGCTTGAGGAGCAAGGCGGCCGCCCTTTTTCCCACCACGCGGGGAAAAGGGCGGCCCACCACGACGCGATGACAACGAAGCACAAAATCCGGCGTCTCGCTTTCTGGTCGATCGTCATCGCCTTCGCGGTGATGGCGCTGAAATTCGTCGCCTGGCGGATGACCGGTTCGGTCGCGCTCTATTCGGACGCGCTGGAATCGATCGTCAACGTGATCGCGGCGGCCGCCGCCTACTACGCGATAAGACTGAGCCAGAAACCCGCCGACGCCGGTCATCCGCACGGGCATCACAAGGCGGAGTATTTTTCCGCCGTTCTCGAGGGCGTGCTGATCGTACTGGCGAGCTTCCTGATCATCTCCGAGGCCTGGGCTGCCCTGCAGACGCCGCGCAGTCTTGAGGAGCCGTTCGCCGGCCTGGCGGTCAATGCGCTCGCCACGGTCGTCAACGTCGTGTGGGCGACGCTGTTGCTGCGGGTCGGATCGACCGACCGCTCGCCGGCCCTCGAGGCCGACGGGCGCCATTTGATGACCGACGTCATCACCTCGGTCGGCGTCATTGGCGGTCTGCTTGTGGCGATGGCGACCGGCTGGCGCGCGCTCGACCCGCTGCTTGCGCTAATCGTGGCGATGAACATCCTGTGGCAGGGCTGGAAGGTGATCGGCCAGTCGGTGCAGGGGCTGATGGATGTCGCCGCCGATCCCGAACTGACGATGAAGCTGCGCGACATCATCTCGGCCAATTCCGGTGGCGCGCTCGAAGTCCATGACCTGAAGACCCGGATCGCCGGCCGGGCCACCTTCGTGGAGTTTCATCTCGTCGTCGACGCCACGATGACGGTCGGCGACGCGCACGCGATCTGCGACCGCATCGAGGCCGCGCTCGAGGCCGAAATCCCGTCTTTGCGGGTGATCATCCATGTCGAGCCCGACGAGGAAGCCAAGCTGCCCAAGGGCACCAGCGCGGTGCCCTTTGCCTAACGGCCGATAGGTCCCGGCGCGAGAGCCGCCTCTTTCTTGAAGCGTGAATGCGGACGGCGGCCGGATCGGCCGCTGTCTGCCATCGTTGCGCGACAGATTTGCCACAAAATCATCACGGAACACGCTGCCGGTAAGGACGTTGTTGCGCCGAGGGACGCAACCAACCGAAAGGAAGCACCAATGCGTAAACTGCTACTCGCCTCCGCCGCTCTCTCGGCCCTGACTCTCGGCGCCGCCCAGGCGCAGGAATCGCCGGTCAAGCAACCGGCAACCGAGCGTGCCGAAGACCAGATCACCACGCAGAGCACCAATGAGAACGCCGAAACCGGCGCTGCCGTCGGCGGCACCGCGGGCGCGATCACGGGCGCCGTGGTCGGCGGTCCGGTCGGCGCGGTGATCGGCGGCTTCGCCGGCGCCATGCTGGGCACCGCGGCCTCCGTGCCGCAGCCGGCGGTCGACTACGTGGTCGCCAACCCGGTCGAACCGGTGGTGATCGAGGGTGAATTGCGCGAAGGCATGACCATCCCGGCCTCGGCCGCGCTACAGCCGATTCCGGAGCATTCGGACCTGGCCTATGTCTATGTCGACGGCCGCCCGCTGATCGTGAAGGCGGAAACGCGCGAGGTTGTCTATTCGCCTGGCTATCTCGTCCCTGACGAGAGCGTCGCCTATGTGAAGGCCAATCCGGTCGATCCGATGACTGGCGCCAGCCTCACCCTTGGCGCCAGCGTGCCGGCCGAAGTTCAGCTCGTCCAGATCCCGAACGATCCGGCCTATGCCTATGTCTATACCGATGCCGGTCCGGTGCTGGTCAACACCTCCAGCCGCACGGTGGTCTGGGTGCAGGGCGGCTGATACCGCCTGACCCATCCGCAACGGGAAAGGGCGCCCGGTCTCCGGACCGGGCGCCCTTGCCTTTACCCGAACGGTCGGCCGCGCGAGATCAGAAAAGCCCCTCGATATAGCCGGCGTCGTTGAGCATGATCCGCTCCGAGGACGGAACCTTCGGCAGGCCCGGCATGGTCATGATCTCACCGCAGATGGCCACGATGAAGCCGGCGCCGGCGGCAAGCCGCACCTCGCGCACCGGCACGACGTGGTCGGTGGGAGCACCGCGCAGATTGGGATCAGTCGAGAACGAATATTGCGTTTTGGCCATGCAGACCGGCAGATTGCCGTATCCCGCCTGCTCCCATTGATGAAGCTGATCGCGTACCGCCTTGTCGGCGATCGCCTCCGAGCCGCGATAGATGCGCCTGACGACTGTGTTGATTTTTTCGAATAGCGGCATCTCGTCAGCGTAAAGCGGCGAGAATTGGGCCGCGTCGCTTTCGGCGAGTTCGACCACCTTTTCCGCGAGCTCGACCGTGCCTTGCGAGCCCTTGGCCCAGTGCAAACACACCACCGCCTCCGCGCCGGTCCGCTCGACATAGGCCTTGACCGCCGCGATCTCGGCATCGGTGTCGGAGACGAAATGATTGATCGCAACAACGGCGGGCACGCCGAATTGCTTCACGTTCTCGATATGGCGGCCAAGATTGGCGCACCCCTTGGTCACCGCCTCGACATTCTCCGTGCCGAGTTCCTCCTTCTTCACGCCGCCATTCATCTTCAGCGCCCGGATGGTGGCGACGATGACCGCTGCTGCGGGCTTCAGTCCGGCCTTGCGGCATTTGATGTCGAAGAACTTTTCCGCACCGAGATCGGCGCCAAAGCCGGCCTCCGTGACAACGTAGTCGGCAAGCTTGAGCGCGGTAGTGGTCGCGACCACAGAATTGCAGCCATGGGCGATGTTGGCGAACGGCCCGCCATGGACGAAGGCAGGGTTGTTTTCCAGCGTCTGCACCAGGTTCGGGGCCATCGCCTCCTTCAACAGCACCGCCATCGCCCCGTCGGCCTTGATGTCGCGAGCATAGACGGCGCTCTTGTCGCGGCGATAGCCGATGATGATGTCGCCGAGCCGGCTTTCCAGATCCTTGAGATCGCTCGCAAGGCACAGGATCGCCATCACCTCGGAAGCAACGGTGATGTCGAAACCGGCTTCGCGTGGAAAGCCGTTGGTGACGCCACCGAGCGAGCACACGATCTGGCGCAGCGCGCGGTCATTCATGTCCATCACGCGCCGCCAGGCAACGCGACGCGTGTCGATTTCGAGCGCGTTGCCCCAGTAGATGTGGTTGTCGATCATCGCCGAAAGCAAATTATGCGCCGAGGTGATGGCGTGGAAATCGCCGGTGAAGTGGAGGTTGATGTCCTCCATCGGCACGATCTGGGCATAACCGCCGCCGGCCGCGCCGCCCTTGACGCCGAAGCAGGGGCCGAGCGACGGCTCACGCAGGCACACCATCGCATTCTTGCCGATCCGGTTCAGCCCGTCGCCGAGCCCGACCGTCGTCGTCGTCTTGCCTTCGCCCGCCGGGGTCGGGTTGATCGCGGTCACCAGGATCAGCTTGCCATCCGACTTACTCTTGACCGAGCGGATGAAATCAGCGGAAATCTTCGCCTTGTCATGCCCGTAGGGCAGCAGATGTTCGGC
Source organism: Nitratireductor arenosus (assembly GCF_009742725.1). Taxonomy (GTDB): domain Bacteria; phylum Pseudomonadota; class Alphaproteobacteria; order Rhizobiales; family Rhizobiaceae; genus Mangrovimarina; species Mangrovimarina arenosa. The sequence goes on from NZ_WPHG01000001.1 coordinate 47,628, forward strand.
CGGGATGCCTAGCTTGGCCCCGATCTCCTGGATCGGTTTCTTGTTTGCCCCGCGCGCGATTTCGATGTCGGACTTCACTTCGGCCATATCGGTTCCTCTACGGTCGGTTTTCGAAGTGCGGCCGCTCCGCCCCCTCGCGGCGGGCATAGAAGCGCGAGAACCGGACACCCCGCCGTCCCGTTTCAGTCGCCGAATGCGCGAAATGCGACAGGACCGGCTCGCGGTGACGTGAACGACGTTGAACGGCCCGCCGCTCGTCAGCGCGTCCGCTCTCATTCACTGTACCGGGATGAAACGGCTCGGCCTCGTTCTCGCAATCCTGATCCTCACGCAGCCGGTCCACGCCCGGCAGATGATCGAGGACTGGGTTGTCGACCATTTCAAGCCGCACGGCCCTTGGGAGACAATGTGCGACCGCCGCATGCGCGACGGCGCGCTGAGGCGCCGCTGTTATATCCGCTATATCGACGGATACGCGCCGGAGCCGAAATTCGGGGCCTCCTTCGCCTTTGTCACCAACGAAACGGGCCAGGGATTGCGCCTGCAATTCGGTTTCGAACCCGGCACGCGCTTTGCAAAGGACGGCTTCGTGCTGGCGCGCGGTGGAAAGACGGTCTGGCGTCATGACACGACCTTGTGCGCGGGTGGCAATGACTGCGTCCTGACCGGGAGCGCCGCCACCGCGCTGGTGGCAGCGTTGAGACAGGGCGGCACGCTCCGGTTCGGCTTCACCGACCGGCACGGCCGTAAATGGAAACGGGACTGGGAGGCGGCGCATTTTGCCGCCGCCTATGCGGATTATCGCGCCGCGAGCGCGGCACGCGACCTGCCGTGACGCCACCCTCAGCGGTCAAGCACGCTTCTGAGCTCGATCAGGTTGGAGCGAACGCGCAACACATAAAAGCCCATGGTGGCGAGATGGGTCGGCATGATCCAGCCCGCCTCGTTGCCGTTGGAGATCACCATCGGCTGAATATTCAGCGCGGCGCGGAACTGCTGCTCCGTCCTGTTCCAGAGCGGAACCAGATTGCGCGAAACGATTACGTCGTCGAAATCGGCGCGCGTGGCATGCAGAACACCGTAATAGGCGTAGAGCTGCCCGTAGGCGAACCAGAACCTGTCGTCGGCGCGCGGGTCGAACCAGCCGAGATTGTATTCTTCCGACCGGGCGCGCAACAGATCCGACGTCGAGCCAATGTCGCTGGCTATTCGGTCGAGAAAGGTTATGAGATTGTCGGCCCGCGTGTCGAAAATCGCGTCGCAGGCTTCGAGGCGGTCGTTGAAGACATTCATGTCTCTGATGGCCGAGCGGTAAAAGCTCGGCGTCGGCGTTTTCGGCCCGAACGGATTGATGCCGAAATACCAGGTTTCCTCGTCGAAAGTGACGGCGCCGCGCGCGTCCTGCAAATTCTGGTCGATCTGCGAGGTCCCGCGCACGCGGCCGAGCGTATCGACCAGTTCGATGGCCACACGCCGCACGGCCTGGTTGATGCCGCGCTGGAAGGATGCCTGGTTGTCCATGAACGGCGTGTGATCCCAATCGAGCCCGAACAAGCCGAGCTTGTAGAGCAGCATGGAAGATATCCAGGCGTTCTGATTGACGTTGAAGTCGATCAAGTCGGCAGTAAGGTCGGTGATCGCGGAGCGTCCGCAGCTCTTTTCGGCACCGACGCGGTCACCGGCGGCCTCCTCGCCCGCCGACAGGTTTCGCTTGTCGAAGCCGTACGCCACGACATAGTCCGGATCGAACCCGACCCAACGCTGCGTCTGCCAGAAGAAATACCCGTAAAGCCCGAGCAGGATTAACAGTCCTATTCCGATCGGTCCCTTGAGCAGCCAGCCGCGGCGCGCATACCAGCGGCTGGCGGCCAGGAACGGCCATAGGATCCACGCGACGAGGAGGCCGATACCGCGGCCGATCCACTCAAATACGCGGGTGAAAAACGCAACGATCGGATCAAGCATGTGTCCGGAACCCCTTTCAGTCCGTCAGCCCATAGAGCTTCTGGCGGAATGCCCGCTTGTCGCGGAGATATGTGGTCTGGAGCGTGTCGACAAAATGACGCCGCCAGCGCTCGCTCAGTGTCTCGTAATCGCGGTAAAAGCCCTGCTTGTTGAAGACATAGCGCGAAACGAAGTCGTCTGGAACGAAATCGGAGATCAGCCGGCCGGTAAGCCAGGCATCGGGATGGTCGGGTTTGGCGCGCACGACCAGGAACCGCCGCTGCGGCTCGACCTCGTCGAGGTCGATTTGGCCGGTATGGGCGGCCTCGCGCTTGGCCGCGTTCAGGAAGGGGAACGCGCCGTCGCGTTTGATCTGATCGGCATGGCCGTGAATCCAGGTCTGCAGCCAGACCTTGTCGGCCCGGTTCAGATCGGCCTCGGGATCGACCTTGCGGATCAGGCCGCGTACCACCATCTCGGCGCGGTGTTCGAGATAACCCGAGCGGTCGAGCCAGGACTCGCGCGGCAGGTCGAGTCGGCCGGACTTGAGCAGAAAATCGAATACGCGCTCGGGGTCGCGGATCGACAGATAACTCACCTGCCAGGGACGCGAGCGACGAAAACCCGGCGCGTCGGGGTCGGAAATCACGGTGGTCACGTCCGGATCGACAAAGACGTAAAGCCCGCCGAAATGGCTGGTCCAGAAAGCATTGTGGCGAAAGATAACCTGGTCCGGCACGAGCGCGTTCTCGCGGATGTCGCCGGTCACCTTGGCGAGGCCGACCATGCGTTCCAGCATGGCGTCGTTACGCCACGCCTCCGGTTCCTGCCGCAATCGATCGGCCAACCTGCCGAGTTCGGCAGCCTTGCCGAGTACGTCTTCGGCCGACAGGACGCGGAACTCGACCTGGTTGATCGACAGCAGATCCTCGATGTCCTCGACCTTGGCGACGGTATCCTCGATCTCGCCGTAGATCACGTCCTTGATTGTCAGCGCGTCGATCGCGCGGCGGTTGCGGCTGAAGAACTCGAACATCAACTGGGCGGTGTTCGAGAAAGCGGTGTGCACGACGGGTAACTCGGCCTGGCGCGGCGACAGGATGATGAAACGCCGGTTGACCTGGTTCGGATCGAGATAATTGTCGTCGCCGAGTTCGTCGGCCACCTGCGGCGAAAATCCAGTCCGGTCAACGTCGATCGCCTCGAGCGCGCTCGGTTTGAAGCCGAACGCGACCAGCGCCTTGTTGTAGCGCGCGACAAGGTGCGGTTCGTCGACCCGCATCAACCGTCCGTAGATCAACTCGCTGTCGTAGAGGCGCTTCATCCGGTCCTTCCCGTTCGCAACACGCGACCTCGCCGGCAATTTCCGGGCGAGCGCCTGTTATGATCTAATATGTCGCGTTGTTTCCCTCAAGGCATGCTTCGCGGTCGCGGCCGCTTTCCCGACGGGACAAAGCGAACCGCGTGGCCGACGACGGGCGCCGAAAGACAGGCTTGCCCCTCGCCCAGGCGCATGAAACGCTAGACCTGTACATGGCAGGGGACAAAAGACTTTTGATAAGCCTTCTCAAATGGTTGTTTGGCGTTTTGGCCAGCTTTGCCCTGCTGGTCGTCGCAGCGCGCCTGCTCTTTCCCCTCCCCGACCTGCAAGCGCGCGCGCCGAGCGCGGCCATTCCTTTGTCGAAGGATACGGCCTGGGGGCGAGGCCTGGCCGCGGCGGCCCGTGACCACCCGGGAAAATCCGGGGTTGTGCCGCTCGCCACCGGACACGAGGCGCTGGCGAGCCGGCTTCTTCTGACGGCTCAAGCGGAACGCTCGCTCGACGTACAATACTATATTTGGCACGACGACATCTCCGGCCGCCTCCTGCTGCGCGCGCTGGCGGACGCCGCGCGGCGCGGCGTGCGCGTGCGCCTGCTGCTCGACGACAACGGCGTTTCGGGAATGGACGCTACACTTGCCGCCCTGAACGCGCAGGACAATGTCGAGGTACGCCTGTTCAACCCGTCGAGGGTGCGCCGGCCGAAGCTAGCGGGTTACCTGTTTGACTTTTTCCGCATGAACCGGCGCATGCACAACAAGGCCTTCATTGTCGACGGCGCAGCGGCGATCATCGGTGGACGCAATGTCGGCGACGAATATTTCAGCATCGGCGAACAGAATTATTTTCTCGACCTCGACGTACTAGCGGCCGGTTCGGTGGTGTCGGAAACGGCGGTGAATTTCGATCTCTACTGGAATAGCGGTTCCGCCTATCCGATCGACGCGGTCGCCCCCGACGCCGACACGCGTCTGCCGGACTGGCTGATGGCCGGCGGTGCCTCGCCGGAAGCCGAATGGCTGAAGCGGATGCCGGAGCTGGAAGCGTCCGCCGCGGGACGACTGAACAGCGGCGACATCGTCCTGGAATGGACCGATGCCCGGCTTTTCAGCGATCCGCCCTCGAAAGGGCTCGGCAAGGCAAAACCCGGCGAGCTGATGATCAGCCAGCTCAACTCCGTTCTCGGTCCGGTCAGGAAAAAGCTGGATGTGATCTCGGCCTATTTCATCCCCGGCAAGAAGGGCACGGACTATTTCAGGTCGGTCCGGAGTGCGGGCACCGAGGTCAACATCCTCACCAACGCGCTCAAATCGACCGACGTCGCGATGGTCCATGCCGGCTACAGCAAATATCGCCGTCGCCTGCTGGAAGCCGGCATCGCGCTTTACGAACTCAAACCCAGACCCGGCATGCCCGACGGCGCCTCCGAATTGTCGGCGTCCGGCTCATCGGGCTCCAGCCTGCATGCCAAGACCCTGAGCGTCGACGGGCAGCGCGTCTTCGTCGGCTCGTTCAATTTCGACCCGCGCTCGGTCTATCTCAACTGCGAAATGGGTTTTCTGATCGAAAGCGCGTCGATGGCCCGGCACATTCACGAGGCGTTCACACGCGACATAGCCAGAAACGCCTACCGGGTTGAGTTGCACGACGGCGAATTGCGCTGGATCGAGACCGGTCCCGACGGTGCAACCACGGTGCTTGAAACCGAACCGGACGCATCGCTGGTCGACCGGATCATGCTCACCGTGTTCGGCTGGTTGCCGATCGAGTGGCTGCTTTAACCGTGACGGGTTTCAGGCGGTAGGGCAGTCGTTTCTCCCGACGGCACACAGGCCCGCTCCCGGTCGATACGCTGCCTCGCTCGCGGGAGAGCAGACAAAGGATCATGTCGGCGCCCGCCTCGCGGCCCGTCACGCGTTCCACGTTCCCTTTGCTTTCATCTGCTCAACCTCGCGCAGCGCGCGCTCGCGCAGGCGCGCGTCGCGGATCATGGTCGAGACCGCGACGTCGTCGGAGCGATCGGAATAGCGGAATTCGGAATCGGCGTAGCGGTTGATCTCCTGCATGACCATCGCCATCGTGAAGGGGCCGCGCAGTTCCTCGATCATGGCTTTCTTGTCGTCATAGGGCTTGTGCATGAAGGTTTCGGGGTTTTCGAACCAGTCGTCGGGCAGTTCGATATCCATGGCACGCATCTTGATTGCGTCGGTGATGTTCTTGATCGCCCGGCCGGTAAAACGCGGCTCCGCCTCCTTGATGAGATGCAGGTAAGAGCCGACATCGGCCATCGAGCGCGGCTCGCCATATTGGTCGAGATAACGCTCATAGACCTTCTGCAAGCCTTCTTCCTGCGGCTTGGAATGCTGCTCGTAGGCCGTGTTGACGGCGCGCTGGATCACCTGGGCGTCGAACAGATCGTGCTCGCCGAGCGGAATGCCGTGATTCTTGCCGGCCAGAAGCACGAAAATGTCGATATAGTCGTCGCGCGTCTGCGGCCCGTCGACCAGCCAGCGCGCCCCGGCCCGCTGCCTGAGCGCGTCGTCGACATTTTCGGGATAGTTGGAAAACATGCCGAAGGAGCAATTGCCGCGCACAACCGTCGAGGCGCCGGCGAAACTTTCCATCAAAACGCCGGTGATCTCCTGCTGGCCGGCCGAGGCGCGATCGTCGGAGCGCTTGGCGGCAACCTGATCGATATCGTCGACCGTGCCAAAGCCGATGGCGCGCGGATTGACGACGTTGTTGACGAACTGCTTGCAGTTCTGGCCCGATTTGCCCTGGTAGGAGGAAATCTGGTCGACGCCGAAATTCTCGTAATGGAACGGGTAGCCGGCAATCTGGCAGTAATCGTTGATCAGCCCAGCGGTCATCTGGATCAGGATCGTCTTGCCGGTGCCGGGCGCGCCATCGCCGATAAAGGTGAACAAAAAACCGCCGAGTTCGACGAACGGGTTCAACTGACGGTCGAAATCATAGGCCATCAGCATCTTGGCGAGCTTCATGGCCTGATATTTGGCGATATGGTTGCCGACGATCTCGTTCGGTTTCTTGAACGTCATCACCAGCGGCTTGCGCTTCTGGCCCGGCGCCACGTCGAACCCGTCAAGGGTGAAATCGTCCTGGTCGATGCGGATATGCGCGTCCTCGAACGGCCCCAGCCCGTCGAAACGGCCCTTGCGCGCCAGCAGACCCTCGACCGCCTCGCGGGCAAAGGCGCGGGCGCGGCTCAACAGATCCTGATCGTCCTTGGCGCCGGCAATCGCGGCATCGAGGCCGGCGATCATCGACTTCACCGCATCCTGCGGCGTGTCGAACAGGAAATCCGGTTCCTCGACGTCGTTGGGCGCCTCGGCGTCGCTTTCAATGGTCTGCAAGAGGTAGCAGGCCAGGCTGAAGGCGGCGACATAGGCCGACGCCGACAACAGCCGCTTGAAGCGCTGCGCCTCCTCGCCGTCCAGCGGCGCGCGGCTGTTTTTGGCCTGCAGGCTTTCCAATTCGCTGGAGCGGGCGAAAACGTCGCCGACCGCCAGCGCGACCGCCAGCCCGCGGCGGGCGCGGAAAAGCAGCGTATGCTGCGGGATCGACATCATCACGTCGTCGGCGCGGACGGCGGCAACCGACTTGGCGAATTCGACCTCGCGCGTGCGGCGCACCGAGCCGGTCGACACCGTGGAGACGAAGCGGCGCCCCGTGCCGGCAAGCGCGGTCGAGGAGCGGCCGCCGCCATCCTCCATCACGATGATGCGGGTGATCATAGCCTGCGCGACGGCGCGGTGCTTTTCGATATCGGCTTCGCCGATCGTGGTCAGGCCGGCATCCATCTTAAATCAAGCCCCGCTTCATCCGCATCGCATCATATCCACCCGTCATCCCGCTCCCCCCAGCTTGCCGGGGACGCGGCCGTATAAGGGGCTACACATCGCTGATCACCCGCTCGCCAGACAGGATGTGGACCTTGTAGCCGGAAAAGATCGTCTGCGCCTCGCCGGCCGCGTAGAGCGCCTGGTAGGCCTCGTGCGGCACCAGAGCATGTTTTTCATAAGCGCTCACGCCCTGCCTGGCCGCCTCGAGGTCGTCGGTGTTGATGAAAAACTCGTCGCGCGCCGGCGCGCTGGACCACAGGCCGCGCCGGCCGGGTTTTTCGCCCTTGGAAAAGACCTCCTGGATCGTCCAGGTCAAAAGCCAGGCGTTCTTCGGATCGCGTACCTTGTCGAGCACTTCGGCGACGGTCGAATTGTGCTCGGTGATGCCGGCCGAATAGAACGGCCCCAGCACAACGCGCCGCAGCTGCTTGGGATGCAGCGTGTCGAAATCCTTGTCGAGATTGCCGGCGATCGTCGCCGGCGACAGCGAATAGGCCGAGTTCTTTTCGGCGAAATCGTCGAAGCGATGCGCCAGATCCGGGTTGAGCAGCCCCTCGACCGGCAACGGGATCGGGACGGTTTCGTTGAGCTTGCCGTCCCGCGTCACGAGCGCGCCGACCATGTCGTCGGACGAATCCTCGATCATCGCCATATAGACGAGCGGCAGGTTAGCCGAGCCGTCGAAGGCGCCCCAATGGACCAGGCAGTAGGGTCGCCCGGTCTTCGGATTGACCGAGACCCTGACCGTCTTGGGCAGGATGAACGGGGCGAAGACCAGACCGGTGCCGACATCCTGCAGATAAAGCCGCTCGGCCATCGAGCGCTGCAAATCGGTCGGAAACGCCTTGCGGCGCAGGATGAAATCGACCATCTCCGCGCGCAGCTCGTCCGGCTTGGGGATCGCAGCCAGCTTTTCGTCGGCGGTGCGGCGGTCTTTTTCCAGTTCCATGACGTTCTGGAACACCGGAAATCCGCTTTCGGCCCGCGAGATACGGAACGACTGGGTGAAGCCAAGCCGGTTCTTCCAGCACGCAAACGAATTTTCCAGCCGCGCGATATATTCCGACACGATCTGCGCCACCAGGCCATGGCCGTAGAGTGGCGAATCGTCGTGTCGCAAAAAAATGTCGAGCCCCTTCAGAGCGGCCGAGATGGCGTCGAAATAGCGGCTTGCGGCTGTGTTGGGGTCGGTCATGCGCGGGCGTTTCGACTACTGCTGCACGTAGTCGGCCGCATTGTGCTTCTTCATCACCTCGTCGAAGCGCCGGGCGAACGCATCGTCGGCGAGCTTCTTGCGGCGCTGGATGTCGGCGGTCGTGACCATGTTCTTCTCGTGCAGTTCGAGCAGATCGCCGATATGGCGCTGGGCCGCCGCGCCGATGCCGGCCATCGTCTCCTCGGCGGTGTTGTCGACCTGGCTGCCGAGCGTGTTGATGCGGTGGGCGACATCCTGCTGGGCCGCCGTCTTCAAGGAATCCTCGAGCGCCTTGTACAAAACGATGCGTTGTTCGGTGTCGATGGTCAGCTTGTTGATCAACGTGTTCTGGGCGGCGATCTGGTTGTTGAGCGAATCGACGAAGGTCTGGAACATCGAGGTGTAGCGCTCGAGCGTCTGGCTCTCGGCCAGCAATTCCTGCTCCTTGGCCTGCATCTCGTTATACTCGGTGGCGAGCTTGGAGCGTTCGCCCTCGAGTTCGGTGCGGTCGGCCTGGCTGGTGGAGGCCGCGATCCGGTTTTCGATGTCGAGCAGCATCGGGTTCAGCTCCTCGATGCGCTTCTGCGTCGTCGTCAGCGTGTCCATCGTGGTCTTGCGGCGCTCGATCACCTCGGCGAGGCTCGCCTCCGAGGTTTTGTAGCGCTCGTCCAGAACCTGTTTCTGGTCGGACAGGATGCCGACGATCGTGTCGGATTTGCCGAGCAGTTCCTGCAGGTTACCGGCCAGCGACATGTTTCGGACGCGCTCGGTGCGCATACGCTGCTGGCGCTGCTTGGAAAAGAACCCGACAAAGGTCTCCCAGCCGGTATAGCTTTTCATGCTCTCGAACTCGGCACCGAACACGTTGGTGGCGTCCTCGAGCCCGATGATCAGGTCGGCGATATTCGCCTCCATGGTCTTTTGCTGCTTGAGCACGTCGGCGATACGCGCGTTTTCGATGTCGAAATCGACCTCGCCGATCTTCTTGTCCGCCTGCGCGATCTGGTCCAGCACGATCCCGGACTGCTCGATCTTGGAACGCATGTCCTCGACGGTTTTGCGGGTTTTGGCGATTTCGGCATCGAAATTCTGCAGGGTCGCCATCCAGTTTCTCCAATTCGCTGATCGATGCCGGCGGTCGCGCGGCGGTGGTTGAATATATGGGCCGAATGTTGCGATTGAAAGTCCGCTTGCCGTCTACGGTAGCCTGGACCACCGTGCCTTCGGACCCGGGCCATCGGCCTGGTCCGTCAGCCTCGCGCGAACCCAACCATGTCCTCGGCCGGCCAGCGGCCCATTTCCTCTTCCCAGTGGCGCCTGCACAAGGACACATATTTGTCGTCGCCGCCGATCACGACCTGTTCGCCCTGCCGGCTCACCCTGCCGTCGGGCCCAAGTCTGACGACCATCGTCGCCTTGCGCCCGCAGCGGCAGATCGTGCGCACCTCGCGCAATTCGTCCGCGATCGCGAGCAGCGCGTGCGAGCCGGGAAACAGGTTGCCCTGGAAGTCGACGCGCAGCCCGTAGCACATCACCGGGATGTCGAGCCGGTCGACGACACGGGCGAGCTGCCAGACCTGTTCATGCGAAAGGAACTGGGCCTCGTCGACGAAGACACAATGCACGACCGTATGCGCGTGGTGCTCGGCGATGCGCCGGTAAAGGTCGTCGCCCTGCCGGAAGGTTTCCGCCCCTGCCGCCAGGCCGATGCGCGAGCCGATGCGGCCTTGCCCGGCGCGATCGTCGAAGGCGGCGATGAACTCCATCGTCGTCATGCCGCGTTCGCGGTAGTTGTAGGACGCCTGCAGAAGCATTGTCGACTTGCCGGCGTTCATCGTCGCGTAGTGAAAGTAGAGTTTGGCCATGACTTCCTTTAAGCGCAGTCGGCCGTTTTCGGGGAGATGCTTCATTCCCGACCCGGCACAAAATCACCGGTCATCCACGCAATTCGTGCAGTTTTGTCGCAACAAGCACACGGCGCGGCGGTGTCATCGCAGGCACGGCGCTTGAATCGACCGCAAAATGGTGTTTGGTTCGCACAACCAAAAAAATGGCGCCGACCGACGCCGTCGCGCTCCGTCCAGGCATCTCAACGGGAGAAAATTCATGCATCGCACCAAAACCTTCGCCATCGCGCTCGGCCTGACGGCCGCGTTGTCGGTCCAAGCCCAGGCCGCCGATCCCGAAAGCTGCAAGGAAGTGCGCTTCTCCGACGTCGGCTGGACCGACATCACCGCGACGACGGCGGCAACGTCCGTCATCATCGAGGCGCTCGGCTACCAGCCAAGCGTGGAGATTTTGTCGGTTCCGGTCACTTACAGGTCGCTGGCCTCCAACGACATCGACATCTTCCTCGGCAACTGGATGCCGACCATGGAAGCCGATATCCGTCCCTATCTCGACGACGGAACGGTGGAAACGATCACCACCAATCTCGAAGGCGCCAAGTATACGCTGGCGGTGCCGAAATACACCTTCGATGCCGGCCTGCAGAATTTCAGCGACATCGCCAAGTTCAAAGACAAGCTCGACGGCCAGATTTACGGTATCGAGGCCGGCAATGACGGCAATCGCCTGATCCTCGACATGATCGAGAACGACACGTTCGGCCTGTCGAGCTTCGAACTGGTGGAAAGCTCGGAAGCCGGCATGCTGTCGGCGGTGTCCAAGGCTGTCGGCAACAAGGAGGATGTGGTCTTCCTGGGTTGGGAGCCGCACCCGATGAACGCGAATATCGAGATGGCCTACCTGGCCGGCGGCGATGACGTTTTCGGCCCCAATTACGGCGGCGCGACCGTGCACACCAATGTGCGTGCCGGCTATGCCACGGAATGCCCGAATGTCGGAAAATTGCTCGAAAACCTCGTCTTCTCGCTCAAGATGGAAAACGAGATCATGGGCGCGATCCTCGATGACGGCGCGGAGCCGCAGGCCGCGGCGGCAGCGTGGCTGAAAGCCAACCCGGACGCGATCGCCCCGTGGCTGGACGGCGTGACCACGCTCGATGGCGGCGACGCCATGGCGGCGGTGAAGTCGGCACTAGGCACGTAATCGTCGATCACGGCTTCGGGGGCGTTTCCGCGACGGGAGCGGTTTGTGTCTTGCCGGCAATGTATGCCGCCGACAAGGCCGCGACCGGAGCCGGGCAGGGTCCGGTGACGTCCGGAAGCCGCGATACGAAATGAGCATGGGTGCACCGACCAGCGGCGCATCCGGTGGGGGCTAAGACATGGATCCGATTTCGGACTGGATCGCCAGCGTCAAGATACCGATCGGGCGGTGGGGCAAGCAGTTCTTCGACTTTCTGACCACCAATTTCGAGTGGTTCTTCGATTCGATAGCCGACGGGCTCAAATTCGTCCTCGACGGTCTCGTTGACATTCTGCTCCTGGCCCCGCCGGTCGTGCTCGTCGCCGCGATCGCCGCGCTCGCCTGGTACCTGCAGAGATCGTGGAAGCTCGCCCTGGCCGTCGCGCTGGGGCTTTTGTTCATCGTCAACCAAGACCTGTGGAAAGAAACCGTCGAGACGTTCGTCCTCGTCGTCGCCGCCGCCGCGGTGTCGATGGCTATCGGCGTGCCGATCGGCATCTGGGCCGCGCATAAGGAAAGCGTCTACCGATTCATGCAGCCGCTGCTCGACCTGATGCAGACCCTGCCGACCTTCGTCTATCTCATTCCGGTGCTGATCCTGTTCGGCCTCGGCATCGCGCCCGGTCTGATCGTGACCGTCATCTTCGCTTCGCCGGCGCCGATCCGGCTGACCTATCTCGGCATCACCTCGGTGCCCAAACCGATGCTGGAGGCCGGCGAAGCCTTCGGCGCCACCAAACGCCAGCTTCTGTGGAAGGTCGAACTGCCGGCGGCGCTGCCGACCATCATGGCCGGGCTGACCCAGTGCATCATGCTGTGCCTGTCGATGGTGGTAATCGCGGCGCTGATCGGCGCCAACGGCCTCGGCAAGCCGGTTGTGCGGGCGCTGAACTCGGTCAATATTCCGCTCGGCCTGGAAGCCGGGTTAGCGATCGTCATCGTGGCGATCATCCTCGACCGCATGTCGCGCATCGGGCGGGGAGACGCCAAATGAGCACGGCGGTCGAGTTTCGCAATGTCGACATCATCTTCGGCGAGCAGCAGGCGGCGGCGCTCGCCCTGCTCGACAAAGGCGCCGATCGGGCCGAAATCCTGGAGAAGACGGGCAGCGTTCTCGGCTGCGCGGGCTGCAGTCTGACCATCGAGGAAGGCGAGATCTCGGTGCTGATGGGCCTGTCGGGCTCGGGCAAATCGACCCTGCTGCGCGCGGTCAACCGCCTGAACGCGGTCACGAGGGGCGAGGTGATCGTGCATGCCGACAACTGGCAGGCCGATGTGGTTTCCTGTTCGGAGGCCGAATTGCGCAAGATCCGCCGCGAATGCGTGGCGATGGTCTTCCAGCAATTCGCCTTGCTGCCGTGGCGGACAGTCGCGGAAAATGTCGGGTTTGGCCTGGAACTGGCCGGCGTGCCGGACAAGGAGCGGCGCGAACGGGTGGCGCGACAACTCGAACTCGTCCACCTTGACCAATGGGCGGACAAATACGCGCACGAACTGTCGGGCGGCATGCAGCAGCGCGTCGGGCTCGCCCGTGCCTTCGCCACCGAAGCGCCGATCCTTCTGATGGACGAGCCGTTTTCCGCGCTCGACCCCCTCATTCGTACGAAGCTCCAGGACGAATTGCTGCAGCTCCAAAGCGATCTGAAAAAGACGATCATCTTCGTCAGCCACGACCTGGAAGAGGCGCTGAAGATCGGCAACCGCATCACCATCATGGAAGGCGGGCGCATCGTGCAGTCGGGTTCGCCGGAAGAGATCGTGCTGGAGCCCGCAAACGATTACGTGCGCGATTTCATTTCCAACGTGAATCCGCTTTCGGTGCTGACGGCATGGAACGTGATGCGCGACCGGCGCGACCTGGATATCGGCAGCGACGGCTGGGTCTGGCTCGACCGCCGGCAGACAACCCGCTTCCGGCTCGACGAAAACATGCTGGTCATCGGCGCCGAGCGCAACGGAAAGCCCGCCATCTGGGCGGCGTGCGACCCGCTCGAAACCCTGCCGGAAGACACCCACCAGGTTTACTGGGCCAAACCGGGCACGCCGCTGAAGGCAGTTATGCACGCCATGCACCAATCGCAAACCGCGCCGGTCGCCGTATTCGACGAGCAGTCACGCTTCGTCGGCGCAATCGGCATCCGCGACGTGCTCGGAGCCGTGCTGCGCCGGTAACACGGCGGGGCGAGCCGCAGCGGCCGGCAAGCCCTACGACTATTCGTCGTGTACTTTGTACCGGGTTTTCCAAGAATCCGCGCATATTTTCATATTTTTCACACCGTGAATAACAGCGCGATAATTACTTCACGAACTTGAGAAATATTCATAAGAGACTTTACAATCGAAAATCGAAGGGAATAATTTCAGGAAAGCTAATTTTCAAATGAATATGCAAGCCAGAAGGGTTTGATCGAGCGGCTATATTCCTCTAGGGTCACAAAAAATGACCAGAGGGAGAAAACATTGAATGAGCTAGTCGACGAGGAGCGCAAGGTCGGGCAGTCATCGAGACCGCGGCCTGAAAGCGCGCCTTCCGACCAACCGATGGTCCTCTTTGAGGAAGTACAGAAATCCTATGACGGCGAGACCCTCGTCGTAAAAAACCTCAATCTCCGCCTCGAGCGGGGTGAATTCATGACCATGCTCGGACCGTCCGGGTCCGGCAAAACCACCTGCCTGATGATGGTCGCCGGCTTCGAGCCGGCAACGCATGGCGAAATCTATCTCGACGGCCAGCCCATCAACAGCGTGCCGCCGCACAAACGCGGCATCGGGATGGTTTTTCAGAACTACGCGCTGTTTCCCCATCTCACGATAGCGGAAAATCTCGCTTTTCCGCTCGAGGTGCGCGGTTTCGACAAGGCCGAGCGCGAGAAGAAGGTTCAGCGCGCGCTCGATATGGTGCAGATGGGCGAAGGCGGCTTTCACGGACGCCGGCCGGCCCAGCTATCCGGCGGTCAGCAGCAACGCGTGGCGCTCGCCCGCGCACTGGTGTTCGAGCCGGAACTGGTCTTGATGGACGAGCCGCTCGGCGCGCTCGACAAACAGCTGCGCGAACATATGCAGTTCGAGATCAAGCACCTGCACGAATCGCTCGGCGTCAGCGTGATCTACGTCACCCACGACCAGAGCGAGGCGCTGACGATGTCGGACCGGGTCGCGGTCTTCAATGACGGCGTCATCCAGCAGCTCGCCTCGCCGGAAGAGCTCTATGAAAAGCCGGAAAACAGTTTCGTCGCCCAGTTCATCGGCGAGAACAATACGCTTGTCGGCAAGATCAGATCGATCAATGACGGCATCGCGCGCGTTCTTTTGAACGACGGCGAGGAGGTGATGGCGCTGGCGATCAATGCCGGCCCCGGCGAGCGCACCCAGCTTTCCATCCGGCCCGAGCGTGTCGAGATCGACCCTGACGAAAGCGTCACGGATCACACCGTGACGGGACGCGTCGAGGAGGTGATCTATCTCGGTGACCATATCCGCACCCGCATGACGGTCGCCGACAACAGCGCCTTCGTGGTCAAGACCCGCAACCGGCTCGGCGCACGCCGCTTCAAGGCCGGCGAAAGCGTGCGGGTCGGGTGGGCGACCGAGGATTGCCGGGCCCTCGACCACGGCGACTGAGCGCCTGGCGCGAGCACGATCCGAACAGGTCATCCGGCGGACTTTGAGAGAAAAAACAAACGCCGGACACAAACTCGATGTGTCTTTCATCCCGAAGTTAAAGCAGTAAAAATCAAAGGAAGGTGTCAGTATGAAACGGGTTCTGATCTTGACCGGCACGGTTGCGGCCATCGCGTTTGGCGGTGCGATCGCGCAGGACAAACAACTGACGATCGTCTCCTGGGGCGGCGCCTATTCGAAGTCCCAGATCGAGGCGTACCACAAGCCCTACACCGAAAAGACCGGCGTGGAGATCCTCAACGAGGACAAGTCGGCCAACGCATTGGCCGGCATTCGCGCCCAGGTCGAGGCCGGCAATGTGACCTGGGACGTGGTCGACATGCTGCAGGCCGACGCCCAGCGCGCCTGCGACGAGGGCCTGGTGATGGAAGTGCCGCATGACGAGTGGCTCAAGGCGGCCCCCGACGGCACGCCGGCCTCCAAGGACTTCATCGAAGGCACGCTCGGCCCCTGCTTCATTCCGCAGATCCTCTATGCCACGATGTTTGCCTACAATACCGAAGCGTTCCCCGATGGCGGCCCGCAGACGGTCGTGGACGTCTGGGATGTGGAAAAATTCCCCGGCACAAGGGCACTGCAGCAGATCCCGCAAAAGAACCTCGAATGGGCCCTGCTGGCCGACGGCGTGGAGACCGACAAGGTCTACGAGGTACTCGCCACCGAGGAAGGCCAGGATCGTGCCTTCGCCAAGCTCGACGAGATCAAGGACAACGTGATCTGGTGGTCGGAAGGCGCGCAGCCGCCGCAGATGCTGGCCGACAAGGAGGCGGTGATCGCCACCGCCTATAATGGTCGCATCTTCAACGCGCAGGTCAACGAAGACCAGCCGTTCGAGATCATGTGGGATCACCAGATGTTCGAGACCGATGGCTGGGTGGTGCCGGTCGACACCGGCAATCTCGACACCATCAAGGACTATCTGGCGTTCGCGACCGATACGCAGCGCCTCGCCGATCAGGCCAAGTACATCTCCTACGGTCCGGCCCGCAAATCTTCGGCACCGCTGGTGGGAATGCTCGAGGGCACGGATATCGACATGAAACCGCACATGCCGACCAATCCGAAAAACCTCGAAACCGCGATCCCGTTCGACGTCCAATTCTGGGCCGATTACGGCGACGCGCTTGAAGAGCGTTTCAACGCCTGGGTCGCCGGCTGACCCGACGATCGCGGCGGGGCGCCATCGCGCCCCGCCCGTTCCACCGCAATACCCGAATCCGACCGGACGGACACATGGCATCGTCACGAAAGACTTCCCGCGCGCCCATCCTGGCAGCCGACGGCACGCCGCTGAAGCAGGCGCTGCACCGCTCGCAGAGAGCAGAACGACGCCGGGCCTTCGCGCTGGTGGCGCCGCTTCTGTTCTTCCTCTTGATCGTCTTCGTCGTGCCCATTCTCGCGATGATCTGGCGTTCGGTCTACAATCCCGAAATCCGAGGCTACCTGCCGCAGACCGCCGCGGCGCTCCAGGAATGGGACGGAGAAGACGTGCCGCCCGAACCGGTGTTCCAGGCCATGGCCGCCGACATGATCGTCGGTATCGAAAACCGCACCATCGGCCGCGCCGCCGCGCGCATCAACCGCGAAATCCCGGGCGCGCGCAGCACCGTGATGCGCACCGCCCGCAAGGTCGACGGATGGTCGGCGCCCTATCGCGAAAAGTTTCTCGACGCAGACGGCGACTGGGCCAATCTCGAACTCTGGCACATACTGAAGCGTGAATCGCGCCTGCTGACGCCAACCTATTATCTGCTTGCGGTCGACTATGAATACAATTCCAAGGGCGAGATTGCGCCGCGTCCGGAGATCTACCAAGTCTATACGGGGCTGTTTTTCCGCACCGCCTGGATGAGCATTCTGATCACGCTAATCTGTGTGGTGCTGGCCTATCCGATCTCCTACATGCTGGCGACCCAGCCGACACGGATCGCCAATTTGCTTTTGATCCTGGTGCTCTTGCCGTTCTGGACCTCGCTGCTGGTGCGCACCTCGGCCTGGATCGTGCTGTTGCAGCAACAGGGTGTCATCAACGAGCTTCTGGTAGCGGTCGGCGTCATCGGCGACGATGGCAGGCTGCGGATGATCTACAACCGCACCGGCACGATCGTGGCCATGACCCACATCCTGTTGCCGTTCATGGTGCTGCCGCTCTATTCGGTGATGAAGACCATTCCACCGAGCTATCTCAGAGCCGCGAAATCGCTCGGCGCGCATCCGTTCCGCGCCTGGTGGCGGGTCTATTTCCCGCTCACCGTTCCCGGATTGGCGGCCGGCTGCATCCTCGTCTTCATCCTGGCGATCGGTTACTACATCACACCGGCGCTGGTCGGCGGCGACAGCGGCATCTTCATCTCCAACCTGATCGCGCAGAACATGCAGGGATCGAGCGCACAGCTCAAGCTGGCGGCCGCGCTGGCGACCATCCTGCTGGTCGCCGTGCTGATCGTCTACTGGGTGTTCAACAAGCTGGTCGGCGTCGACCGGCTGAAGTTCGGATAGGAGACGCGCATGGCCCTGCCCTCATATGCAACGCCGGTCGAGCGCATCTGGCATTATGCCTTCAATGTGATCTGCGGGCTGATCTTCTTCTTCCTGATCGCCCCGATCATCGTCATCATTCCGCTCGCCTTCAACGCCGAACCTTATTTCACCTTCACGCGCGAGATGCTGACTTTCGATCCGCAGGGCTATTCCCTGCGCTGGTTCGACAATCTGTTCAGTTCGTCGGAATGGATGAGTTCGATCCGCAATTCCTTCATCATCTCGATCGCCTCGACGATTGTCGCCACCGCGCTCGGCACATTGGCCGCACTCGGACTGAACCGTCCCAGCATGCCGGCGCGGGGACTGATCACCGCCGTGCTGATTTCGCCGATGATCGTACCGCTGATCATCACGGCCGCCGCCCTGTTCAGCTTTTTCGCCCGCGCCGGCCTTTCGCAAACCTTTCCGGGCATCATCCTCAGCCATGTCGTGCTCGGAACGCCGTTCGTGGTGCTGACTGTGACGGCCTCGCTCGCCGGCTTCAACGAGACGCTGATCCGTGCCTCGCAAAGTCTCGGCGCCAACCAGACGCGCACCTTCTTCAAGGTGATCCTGCCGCTGCTTCTGCCCGGCGTGATCTCGGGCGCACTGTTTGCCTTCGTCACCTCGCTGGACGAGGTGGTGATCGTCAATTTCATGGCCGGCCCGGAACAGACGCCGATGACGGTGCGCATGTTCTCCGGACTGCGGGAGGAAATCAGCCCGACCATCCTGGCGCTGGCGAGCCTGCTGGTGGCGCTCTCGATCCTGCTCTTGAGCACGCTGGAGATGATCCGGCGCCGCAACGAGCGGCTGCGCGGCATGTCGCCTGGCTGACGGAAACCGGTTATCCGAGGGGAACGCGGCGCGCACGGGCAGCAAAGACCCGGCGCGTCGCGTTGTTTGGCGCCGGCGCCGCGCGGTGGTACGGACGCAACTGCAATCGACGGGAGACCCACTCCCGTCAGGCCCGCAATTTTCCGCGTGATCGTCACCGCAATCGGCCGACCTTGTCGCAGTCGCGCTTGCGCAGCCGCCTCGGCGGGCGCTACGATGGGGTTGAATGGTTCTATTTCATAACATTGTTGGAGGACACTCATCATGAACCCATCGGGCGAGGTTGCGATCGTCACAGGCGGCGGCTCGGGACTGGGCGAGGCGACGGCGCGGGCGCTGGCCGCCAAGGGCGCCAGAATCGCTATTCTCGACGTCGGCATGGAGCGCGCGCAGAAAGTCGCCGACGAACTCGATGGCATCGCAGTGCGCTGCGACGTTTCCGGCGCGGAGAGCGCCGAAGCCGCGATCGCGGAGGTGGCCGACAGGCTGGGTGGACCGCGCATGCTGGTCAATTGCGCCGGCATCGCCATCGCGATGAAGACCACCGGCAAGGACGGCGCGCATTCGCTCGATGCCTACCGCAAGGTGATCGAGGTCAATTTGATCGGCACCTTCAATATGATCCGTCTTTTCGCCGTGCATTGCGAGAAGCTGGAGCCGTTGGACGGCGGTGAACGCGGCGTGATCGTCAACACCGCCTCGGTGGCGGCCTTCGACGGGCAGGTCGGTCAGGTGGCCTATTCCTCCTCCAAGGGCGGCGTGGTCGGCCTCACCCTGCCTGTGGCGCGCGATTTGTCGCGCGCGGGCATCAGAGTATGCACCATCGCACCGGGCATTTTCCGCACCCCGATGATGGCAGGCCTGCCCGAGGAGGCGCAGCAATCGCTCGGCCAGCAGGTACCCTTCCCGCCGCGTCTGGGCGAGCCGTCGGAATATGCCGCGCTCGCCTGCCACATCGTGGATAACCAGATGCTCAACGGCGAGACCATCCGCCTCGACGGCGCGATCCGTATGGCCCCCCGCTGAACCGAGGACGGCGGGCAATGGAGAGCACGCAGCGCACCGGGCCGCTCGCCGGCCTCAAGGTCGTCGAGATGGCGGGGATCGGCCCGGTGCCGCTCGCCGGTCTTATGCTCGCCGAAATGGGCGCAAAGGTTCTCCGCGTCGAGCGCCTGCGTAGCGGGCGCCCGTTCCTGAACATTCCCGAGGCCTTCGATCTCGACCGCCACGGTCGCGACACGCTCAAGATCGACCTCAAACACGCCGACGGCGTGACGCTGGTGCGCGGGCTCGCCGCCGGGGCCGACATCGTCATCGAGGGCTACCGGCCCGGCGTCATGGAACGGCTGGGGCTGGGGCCGGAGGTGCTGTGCGCCGACAATGCCGGGCTCGTCTATGGCCGCATGACCGGTTTCGGCCAGGACGGGCCGCTCGCCGAACGGGCCGGGCACGACCTGACCTATCTGGCGCTGTCCGGCGTCCTGCACGCGATCGGCCCTAGAGACGGCAAGCCACTGCCGCCGCTCAACCTCGTCGCCGACTATGGCGGCGGGACGATGTTCCTGATCGCCGGCGTGCTGGCCGCCCTGGTAGCGCGGGCGCGCACCGGTAAAGGCCAGGTGGTCGACGCGGCGATGATCGACGGCGCCTCAATGCTCGCCGCGCCGTTCTTCGCCTTCATGGCGGCCGGCATCTGGCAAGACAAACGTGGCGCCAACCTGCTCGATTCGGGCTGCCCGTTCTATGACACCTACGAGACGGCCGATGACAAACACGTCGCCGTCGCCTGTCTGGAGCCACAGTTCTTCGCCGAATTCGCCCGCCTGCTGCCGCTCGAGGAACGCCTGGCTAAGGCGCAATACGACACGGCGCGCTGGCAGGAGATGCGCGCCGCGATCGCTGCCAGGCTGAAATGCGAACCACGCGACCACTGGGCGTCGCTGTTCGCAGACACCGATGCCTGCGTGGCACCGGTGCTGTCGCTCGCCGAAGCGCCGGCGCATCCGCACAACCGGGCGCGGGCGACCCATGTCGAGACCGGCGGCTTGACCCGGCCCGGCCCGGCGCCCCGTTTCGCCAGAACCCCGTCGGCGCCGCTCGGACCGTCGGCCGCGCGGCCCACCGCCGCCATTCTCGGCGATTTCGGCATCGAGGAGACCAGGGCCGAAACCCTCGTCGACGCCGGTATTCTCGGCGTATAAACAGCATGGATAATGCGGCCGTGCCGCGGGACAAAATGACCGACAAGAAACCCGATCCGATCCGCGAAACCGATGCCGAATCGATCCGGCTCGCCAGCACGCTGATACGCACGGCCCGTTTTGGGGCGCTGGCCGTGCTCGACCCGAAGACCGGGGCGCCCTCGGCAAGCCGAGTGGCAACCGCGACCGATCTCGACGGTACCCCGCTGATCCTGGTGTCCGCGCTATCCGGCCACACCGCCGGGCTGACGGCCGATCCGCGCTGCTCGTTGCTGCTCGGCGAGCCCGGCAAGGGCGACCCGCTCGCCCATCCGCGCATCACGCTTAGCTGCCGCGCCGAAAAGCTCGACCGCAACGCGGCCGATGGCGCGCGCGCCCGCCGCCGCTACCTCAACCGGCACCCGAAGGCAAAGCTCTATGCCGATTTCGGCGATTTTTCCTTCTTCCGGCTCGCCCTTCAGAGCGCCAGTCTGAATGGTGGATTTGGCAAGGCCTATCTGTTGGGACGGGCCGATCTCGTCGCCGAACATCCGGCCAATTCGGGGCTGGCCGAAACAGAACAGGGCGCCATCGATCACATGAACGCCGACCACCGCGACGCGATCGCTGCCTATGCCCGCCATTTCGCCGGCGCCAGGGACCGGCGCGCATGGCTTTTGACCGGCATCGATGCCGGGGGTCTGGACATCGCCAGCGGTACCGAGGCCCGGCGGATTTTCTTCCCCCGCGTCCTAACCGACGCCGCCGATTTGCGCAGCGTACTCGTCGATATGGCGAAAACGGCGCGAAAACACGAAGCATCCACGACTTCGTGAGACCAAGCGGCATTATTTGACGCGCCTGCGCTTTCGTCCGCTTCGAATCTGGACTAACTTCATTGATACAGGGGGTAATGGCCGGGTATGGGGCACCTGGTCGGGTCGGTTTCTGATCCTGGCTTCCTGAAACAACGATTAGATCAATCCCCTCGCAGGAGGCGGACATTGGCACCAGTACAACTCTTGGCTCATGCCGACACCGCAGCAGAATTCCTAACCGCTTTCGCGAACAGCAAGCGAATACAGATCATGTGCGAGATCCTCGGGCGCGAATTGCCGGTCGGCGTGATCGCCTCGAAGGTCGGGCTTAGCCAGTCAGCGCTCTCGCAGCATCTGGCCCGTCTACGCAATCTCGGCCTGGTGCACACGCGCCGGGACAAGCAGACCATCTATTATTCCTGCGGGTCGGAGGACGTCAGAAGGCTGTTTAAGGCCCTCGACGACATTTTCGCCGACGATGACGAGCACACGGTTTCCAAGCAGCGCTGACCGCCCCATACCCGCGGGTACAAGCGCTTTCAGCGCGCCCCGACCCGGTTCACAGTTCCGTCGACTTGGCCGATGATCGTATTTTCGTATCGGTTCCGGATTCGCCCGCATGCCAGCCCAGATCATTCCCGTCGACGATCCGGCCGACCCCCGGCTCGCCCCCTATCGCGATATCCGCGAACGCGACCTGGTCGGCCGCCAGGGCCGCTTCATCGCCGAAGGCAAGGTCGTGCTCAATGTTTTGTTGCGGCAAAGCCCGTTCGAGACGGAATCGCTACTCCTGCTGGAAAACCGGCTTGCCGGGGTTGACGAGCTGATCGAGGCCGCGCCGGACGGCGTGCCGGCCTATGTGTGCCCGGCAGCGGTGCTTGACGCGGTAGCGGGATTTCACGTCCATCGCGGCATCCTGGCGCTCGGCCGCCGGTCAGCGGCGCGCGAGCTCGACGCGGCTCTCGAGGCGCTTCCGGCGAACGCGCTGGTGATCGTTCTGGCCGGCCTCGCCAATCACGACAATATCGGCGCCATCTTCCGCAACGCCGCCGCCTTCGAAGCCGATCTGGTCGTTCTCGACGAAACCGCTGGCGATCCGCTCTACCGCAAGGCGATCCGCGTCTCGGTCGGCGCAGCGCTCAAGGTTCCGTTCGTGCGCGCCGGCGCGGTGGCGACGATAACCGAACGGCTTGCCGCGCACGACTTCGACTGCCTGGCCTTGTCGCCGTCGGGCGGCACGTCCGTCGGCGCGTACCGCCCCGGCCGGCGCCGCGCGCTGTTTTTCGGCAGCGAAGGTCCCGGGCTGCCGGAACCGGTCATGCGGTCGATGCGTACGATACGCATCCCAATGTCGGAGCGGTTCGACAGTCTGAACGTCGCGGCGGCCTCCGCCATTGCCCTGCACCGGCTGTGGCACGGCGCGGACGCGGCGGGCTCAGCGGACTGAGGCTGCTTCCTTCAGCGCGCGAACCCGATCGGCGAGACTCGTCGCGGGCGAGCCCTTGCCGCCCGAGAGTGTCTGCGCCGGAATTTCACCGGCCTTCGCCAGTTCCTCTCCGATCGGCGAGTCGGGACCGTCGAGCATCTCGGTCAGCTTGACCACCTCGGCGGCGAGATCGTTGATCTGCTCGCGCAGCAGCGCGTTTTCCCGGCGCTGCTCATCCCAATCGTCCGAGCGGGCCCGCGTATGGGTAGACAATTCGCTCTTCAGCTTGCGGTTTTCACGCAGGATAAGCTTCATGCGCTCCTCGAGCCGCTCGCGCTGCTCATCGACCCTGGCAATTGCCTTTTCAACATCGCCGCCGGTCGCACCCGACAACAGCGTCGACATCTGCAGGGTCAGATCGGCAATTTCAGCTTCAAGCTGGACCCGGTTCTTTTCCGATTCGGCAAGCTCGGCGCCGAGATCGCTTTCCGTCCTGGACGAGCCCTTGAGTTGCGCGCGCAGCCGGGCGAGTTCCTTCTCGCGCCGGTCAAGCTTGTCTTCGCGATCGCTCAACGTGGTGGTCAGCCGCTCCAGCCTCTTCTCCAGCCCGCCGCCCTTCTTCTTCTCGGCGCGTAGGGTTTCCTGCAAGAGTTTGCTTTCCGCAACCGCCTCGCGCAGGCGCCGTTCGGCGTCTTTTCGCTGCTCGCGCAACGTGCTGACATCGCCGGAGACGCGCTCGAAATCCGCCTCGCGCGCGACCAATTCGATCTGTCGGTTGCTGGCGGTAAGACTGGCTTCGTCATACATGCGGCCGAGCTTGTCGAGTTCGACCGCCTTGTCCTCGATATCCCGCTCGGTCTCGGCCAGCCGCTCGCCGAGACGCTGCAGGCGGTCCTCGCGCTGGCGCAACTCGTCGCGCAACTCGCCGGCCTGCTTTTCGAGTTCGGTGATCGCGTCGTTCTTTTCCGCACGTTCGGCAACCAGCTTCTTGAGCTGCTCCTGGTTGCGGTTGATCTCGATGATCTGGTTGGCGGCCTTTTCGCGAAACGTCTGGATGCTCATTTCGAGGCGCCGTGTCGACATGGCGAATTCCGCGCGCATGCGGTCCTTGTCAGCCTCGATCTCGCCCAACGACAACGGCACCGAGGCCTCGATCCGCCTTCGGGTGAGCGCGACAGCGCGCCGCCACAGCGCGGGCGCGATCATCAGCGCGAGAAAGGCCGCGCATAAAAAACCCAGTGAGAAGAATAATGTGGATTCGATCAAGGCCGAACGCCCCGCCAAGCTTCAGGTCGTGGTACCGCTCCGACAAGATGCCACAGCGGCGCTGTCACGATCCATAGCCCACCAACGTTTACTTTGCCTTAAGGTTAAGGTCGGCGCCTTGGCCTGCTGCCGGTAGCTCTCGTTAAGGTTTTGTTAGACAATTCCCTGAAATTCCTGCCAAAAATTATCGGTTTGGTAAATTTTCCCTGTCAGAACATGGTTAAGCAGGATGGATCGGCGACCTGACTGAAGGGTGTCGACCGGCATGATGCCAAACCGTCTTACCGGTGAAGTCCGGTATGTCCCTGTTCGTTAGTTTGTGACAGTCAGTAAGGGACAGTCCCCCATGTCGAGTATTATGACCAACGCGTCGGCTATGACCGCGCTCAAGACCCTCCAGGCCACCAACAAGGCTCTCGAAACCACCCAGGCTCGCATCTCCACCGGCTACCGCGTCGGCGAAGCGAGCGACAATGCCGCCTACTGGTCGATCGCCACCACCATGCGCTCCGACAACAAGGCTCTCTCCACCGTCCAGGACGCGCTCGGCCTCGGTGCCGCCAAGGTCGACACCGCCTATACGGGTGTGAAGGCCGCGATCGAGGTCGTCGACGAGATCAAGGCCAAGCTGGTGGCCGCCCGCGAGCCGGGCGTCGACCGCACCAAAATCCAGTCCGAGATCACCGCGCTGCAGGGCCAGTTGACCTCGAACGCGGCCGCCTCGACCTTCTCGGGCGAGAACTGGCTGTCGGTTGATTCCGACGCGGCCAATTACAATGCCACCAAGTCGATCGTCTCGTCCTTCAACCGCGCCGCCGACGGCTCCGTGTCGGTCTCAACCATCTCGATCAACACCCTCACCGTCAAGCTGTTCGACGCCGGCGCCGACGCGGCTGCGGCCGGCACCGGCATTCTCGACGGCCGGTACGACGCCGCCACCGGCGCGCTGCTCGCCGACCAGTCGGCCGGCGGCTTCCGCGTGGTGGATCTCAGCATCTCGGCCCTGACCAACAGCGCCGCCGACCTGACGACGCTCGAGAACTACATCAAGGGCGTCGACGACGCGATCGGCAAGATGACGACGGCCGCGTCCGATCTGGGCGCGGTAAAGAAGCGTATCGACTTGCAGACGACCTTCGTCTCCGACCTGATGGACACCATCGATCGCGGTGTGGGGACGCTGGTCGATGCCGACATGAACAAGGAATCGACCCGCCTGCAGGCCCTTCAGGTCCAGCAGCAGCTCGGCATCCAGGCCCTGTCGATCGCGAACCAGAACTCGCAGTCGATTATGTCGCTGTTCCGCGGCTAGCGACACGGTTAACCGACCGTCTCCACCCCATTAACTGAATCAAAATGTCCCGGCCTTACAAAGGGTCGGGACATTAGTCGTTTCAGGACGGATCAAAGCCCGTGTTTCGGGTGCTTGATTGGCATGATGCCGAGCCGTCTTACCGGTGAAATCCGGTATGTCGAGTATCTGCGTTTTGTAAGGGGACACCCATGTCGAGTATCATGACCAACGCGTCGGCTATGACCGCGCTCAAGACCCTCCAGGCCACCAACAAGGCTCTCGAAACCACCCAGAATCGCATCTCCACCGGCTACCGCGTCGGCGAAGCGAGCGACAATGCCGCCTACTGGTCGATCGCCACCACGATGCGCTCCGACAACAAGGCCCTGTCGACGGTCCAGGACGCGCTCGGCCTCGGTGCCGCCAAGGTCGACACTGCCTATACCGGCATGAAGGCCGCCATCGACGTCGTCGACGAGATCAAGGCCAAGCTGGTGGCCGCCCGCGAGCCGGGCGTCGACCGCACCAAGATCCAGGCCGAGATCACCGCGCTGCAGGGCCAGTTGACCTCGAACGCCAGCGCCTCGACCTTCTCGGGCGAGAACTGGCTGTCGGTTGATTCGAGCGCCGCCGGTTACAGCGCGACCAAGACCATCGTTGCCTCGTTCACCCGCGCCACGGACGGCTCCGTGTCGGTCGGCACGATTTCGGTCGACACGTCCAGCACCAAGCTGTTCGATTCCGCCGCCGACGCGGCTGCGGCCGGCACCGGCATTCTCGACGGCCGTTACGACGCCGCCACCGGCGCGCTGCTCGCCGACCAGTCGGCCGGCGGCTTTACCGTCGCCTCGCTGGACATCTCGGCCCTGACCAACAGCGCCGCCGACCTGACGACGCTCGAGAACTACATCAAGGGCGTCGACGATTCGATCGGCAAGATGACGACGGCCGCATCCGATCTCGGCGCCGCCAAGAAGCGCATCGATCTCCAGACCGAATTCGTCGGCAACCTGATGGACACCATCGATCGCGGCGTGGGGACGCTGGTCGATGCCGACATGAACAAGGAATCGACCCGTCTGCAGGCCCTTCAGGTCCAGCAGCAGCTCGGCATCCAGGCCCTGTCGATGGCCAATTCCAACTCGCAGTCGATCCTGTCGCTGTTCCGCTAACCGGCATCGCGGCGCACCCGCGCCGCGCATGAGACGATCCGGGCCGCGCTCCTGAGGGGCGCGGCCCGATTTCATTCTCGCGCAAGCTTCGCGCATTAGTCTTCCCGGGCCATTCACTCCGGGACGACGCGCTTTGCCTGAACAACTCCAGAAAATCGCCGACAATCTCAAGGCGCTGGGCACCCAGCGCCTGATGGTCATGGGCGGCATGGCCGCTCTCGTGATGGCGGTCATCACGGTGGCCTCGATCTATTTGAACCGGCCGGCGATGGAGACGCTTTACGTCGGTCTCGACCGTGGCGACGTCAACAGGATCGGCGTGGTGCTGGGCGAAGCGGGCGTCACCTACGACATCGGCGCGGAAGGGGCTTCCGTCATGGTATCGTCCGGCCAGGCCGGCCGCGCCCGCATGATCCTCGCCGAAAAGGGACTGCCGGCCAGTTCCAACGCCGGTTACGAGCTTTTCGACAATGTCGGCTCGCTGGGCCTGACCTCCTTCATGCAGGAAGTGACGCGCGTGCGTGCGCTCGAAGGCGAGATCGCCCGCACCATCCAGTCGATCGCCGGCATCAAATCGGCGCGCGTCCATATCGTGATGGCCGAGCAGGCCAATTTCCGTCGCGGAGAGCAGAAGCCGACGGCCTCTGTCGTCATCCGCACCGGCGGCGTCGATGCCACGCGCAGCGCCAATTCGATCCGCCATCTCGTCTCGGCGGCGGTTCCCGGACTGACCGCCGACAACGTGACCGTGCTCGACGCGGACGGTTCCCTGCTGGCGGCGGGAGAGGATCCGACCACCAGCTCGCTCAACCAGTCGATCTCCATCCAGAGAACGGTCGAAAGCCAGATCGCCGACAACATCTACCGCGCGTTGTCACCCTATCTCGGACACGAGAACTTCCGCGCCAGCGTCAAGGCGGTGGTCAACACCGATAGCCGCCAGATCGAGGAGACCATCTTCGATCCCGATTCGCGGGTCGAACGCTCGATCCAGGTCATCCGCGAAAACGACAATTCCAACAAGAGCACGGCCGCCGCCCCTGCGTCGGTCGAACAGAACCTGCCCGACGAAAACGCCGGCGGCGCGGCGACCCCGCAATCGAGCGAGGAGCGCGAGCGCAAGGAAGAGATCACCAATTACGAATTGAACTCCAAGCGCATTGCCACGGTCAGCAACGGCTATTCGATTTCGCGGCTCTCGATCGCGGTCGTGGTCAATCGCGAGCGGCTGGCTGCCGTGCTCGGCGAAGGCGCGACGCCGGAAATGGTCGAGGCCCGCGTCGCCGAAATTCAGCAGGTGGTGTCGACCGCCGCCGGGCTCGACGAGGAACGCGGCGACAAGATCAACGTCACCGCCCTTTCCTTCGTCGACGCAATGGAGGCCGAGGCGGCGGCGGCGCCCAGCTATCTGGAAATCGCCGCGCAATATACCGGTTCGATGGTGAACGCGCTCGCCTTTATCGTCGTCGCCTTCCTGGTGTCCTGGTTCGGCCTGCGTCCGCTCGCCGGCATGCTGACCAAGGCGGAGGAGCCGGAAGGGCCGAATTTTGACGATCTGCAGCTTTCCATCGGCTCGCCGCTCGACAACATCGCCCTGCCCGATCCTCTGGCCGAGATGTCGCCGAACGAAAATGACGTGATGGAAGAGCTGAAGATGCGCTTGCGGCCCGTGCCGCAGGAGCGTCTCGCGCAGATGGTGGATCTCAACGAGGAGCGCACCGCCGCCATCCTGCGTAAATGGACCCAGGGCGAGAGCGTCGGCGAGGCGATGGCGGGCTGATGGCGAACTTGTCGCTCGCGGACATTCTGGTCGATTTCGGCAAGCGGGACGAACCCGCGCCGTTCGAGACGCCGATGCCGGATTTCGACATGCCGCTCGGTATCGAGCCGATGCCACCCGAACCGGACCTGCCAGATGTCGACGCCCTGATCGCCGAAGCGGTCGAAAAGGCGGTGGCCGAAGCCACAGCGCGACTGGACGCGGACCATGCCGCGGCACTGGAAGCCGAACGGGAAAGGCATGTCGCCGAGGTCGAAACGCTTCAGGCCGGTCTCGGCGAGGACCTGGGAGCCAAAATCCGGGAGAGTTTCGACGCCACCGAGAAACGATTGCTGGATCTGACCGCCGAGGTGGTGACGCGCGTTCTGGGACCTGTTCTGGCCGAGGATCTGCAACGCCGCTCCGTGTCGCGGCTGGCCGAAATCATCCGCACCTCTGTCCGCGACGCCGAAACGACCAAGATTCGGGTCCATGGACCGATGTCGCTCTACCAGGCGCTCGAAGACGCGCTCGGCGAGCAGGCGCGCCTGCTGGAATTTACCGAATCGAACGGCCTCGATCTTTCCGTCGTCCTTGACGGCAGCGTCTACGAGACGCGGCTTTCCGAATGGTCCGTCTCGGCCGCGGAGGTGCTGGCATGAACACCGACAAGTCCGACCACCCGCACGAGATCATCATCGTCAAGCACAGCCGCGGCGACGACCATGATGCCCATCATGGCGGCGTTTGGAAGATCGCCTTTGCCGACTTCATGACTGCGTTGATGTGCTTCTTTCTTGTCATGTGGCTGATCAATGCCGCGAATGAGGAAACCAAGGTTTCGGTCGCCAGCTATTTCAACCCGATCAAGCTGGTTGACCGCAACTCGAGCCGGCGCGGTCTCGATGATGCTGGCTCCGGACCGCAGAAGGAACAAGGCTCCGACAGTACCGAGGAGTCCGACAAATCCACCAAGTCGAAGGGGCCGTCGACCAGCGGCGCCGGCGATGAACGCAGTGCCACGGCTGGCGACAGCACCGATTCGGCGTCGGATGAACATCTGTTTTCCGATCCCTACGCCGTGCTGGCCGAAATCGCCGCCGAATCCGGCGAACTCCAGAACCTGAGCGCCAAGGGCGACGGCGGCGCCGCCACCTCGGGCGCGGCCACCGGCGCCTCGGGCGGCGAATCCTACCGCGATCCGTTCGCGCCCGATTTCTGGTCCAAGCAGGTCGAACAGGACGAGCCCGGCGAACCCGACCTGTTCGAAGCGCCCCAGGTCAAAAACGCCGCCGAAGGCGCCGACCCGCGCGCCGGTATTAGGCACGAGGATTTCGAGGACGATCCGTTCGCACCCACTGTCGAGGAAAAGCCGAACGAAAAGGACGACGCGGACGCGAAGGTGGATGATGAAAACGGCGACGCCGAACCCGAAAAGCCCGATGCCGCCGCCCTGGCGGAGGCCAAGGAGATCAGCGAGGAATTGGCCAAGGCCTTCGGAACCGGCGAGAAGATTTACGACGGCATTTCGGTAACCCCGACCGACCGCGGCGTGATGGTCTCCCTGACCGATCAGCTCGACTACGGCATGTACGAGATCGGCTCCGCAGTACCGCGCCGCGACCTGGTTCTGGCGATGGAAAAGGTCGCGGCGGTGCTGAGCACACACAAAGGCGCGATTGCGATCAACGGCCATACCGACGGCAGGCCGTTCCGCAGCGAGGATTACGACAATTGGCGGCTTTCGACCGCCCGCGCCCATTCCGCCTATTACATGCTGGTGCGCGGCGGCCTGGACGAAAAGCGTATCCGCGAAGTCGCCGGTTATGCCGACCGCCAGCTCAAGGTGCCGGACGATCCGTTCGACGATCGGAACCGACGCATCGAAATCGTCCTGGAGACGAAAGGGTGATCGCGCGGCTTCTCCTGGTCGGCGCGCTGATCGCGACCGCCCCCGTCTCGGTGGCCGCGCAGGGCGCCGCGATGGCGCCGTTCAAGGTCGTTCGGTCACTGCAGCTGGTGCAGGATCGCCTGGCTCGCGGCGACCATGCCGCCCTGCCCATGCAGCGCAAGCTGCTCGAACTCACCGATGAGCGCTTCCGCGCCGTCACCCGGAAAGAGCTGGAGGACCGCCGCAACTTCACCGCACTGATGGTCTACGCGATGAGCGGCGGCAACCCCGCCACGCTCGACGTGGTGCTCTCGCGCACCATGCCGGCCGGCAACGACCGCGCGCTTGGGCTGGGCGTTCTGGCCTATATGCGCGGCCAGTTGCCGAGGGCCGCCCAGGCGCTCGCCGACATCGACCCGATGACTCTCGAACCCGAGGTCGGCGCCTATCTGGCGCTGGTGAAGGGCTCGATCATCGCGCTCAGCCAACCGGGCACGGCCCTTGGCTTCATGGACCAGGCACGGCTGCTGGCGCCCGGCACACTGGTCGAGGAAGCCGCGCTACGGCGCTCGCTGCCGGCCTGCATCACGCTTAACCAGCCCGAGCGTTTCATGACGGTGGCCGAGCAATATACGCGCCGGTTCCTGCGCTCGCCTTATGCAAGCGAATTCGCCGATGCCTTCGTCGAGGGCCTCGTCGCCTTTCACGACCGTATCGGCGCACAGAAGATCGACCGCATCGTGTCGCTGATGCGTCCCGCCCAGCAGGAGGCCATCTATCTGCGGCTTGCCCGTCGCAGCACCATCAAGGGACAGGCCGAGCGCTCGGCCTTCGCCTCGACCAAGGCGCGCGAGGTCGCGCGCCAGACCGACGAGCCGGAAGACCCGCGCGCCGTGCTTTACGCCGCCCTTGCCTCGATCACCTCGGAAAACGCCCAAGACGTCGTGGCAACGCTCGAAAAGGTCGATCCGGCCATGCTGTCGCCGCGCGACAGACGCCTTTTCCAGGCGGCACGCGCGATCGCGGCGGAGATGCTGTCCCCACCGGCACCTCCCGCGCCGGAGACGGAAACGGCGGCGCTCGAAACCCAAGACAAGGCCGAGGCCGGGGCACCGGCCGTCGCGCCACGGGCGGAAAAAACCGCGGAACCGCTTCCCACGACCGCGAATGAGCCCGAGATCCCGGCGATCGACACCGCGGCCGCCCCCGACACGGATGACGAAACCTACCGGCGCGGGTCCGAACTCGTCACCTCGGTGCGCGAGAAACTCGATGCGATCGACCGGATGCTGGAAGAGGAAGAGGAGGTGGAACGCCCATGACCGACATTTCCGGCCTGGCCGCCGCTGCCCCCCCGGCGAACGCGCGACTTGCACGTCGCGAGGCGGAACCGGCAAACGACGCATTCTCCAGCATCCTGCAGCGCGGGCAAGACAAGCGGCCGGAGCCTGGAAACGAACCGGACGACGCCGCGACGAACCGCCCCGAAGGCAAAGACGACACCGTCATGGAAGGGCGGCAACCGGCCAATTCGGCAGAGGCGGACGGGTCTGAGCGCCGCCAGCGTCCGCCGGCGCCTGTCGAAGGTCCGTTCACCCTGTTGCGTCATCCCGGCCTCTCCCTGCGGACGGCCAGCGAAGGCGACAACAGCACCGTGGCGCTTGACGGGGAGAAGGACGAAAGCGAGCCTTCCGGCGACGAGGCCGAGCCGGCGATGCCGGAAGCGGCGGACATGACGGACACGACGGCGATCCCGCCGCTGGTGCCGGCCGAAACGCCGCGTCGCGCAAATGGCGGTGGCGCGTCCGGAGCAACTCCCGTGGCTGACACCCGCGACGGCCGCCGGCCGGAAGCCGCGCAAGTGCGCGCCATGGCCGCGGAGACAGCTCCCATCGAGGAGGAAGCGCCCCGAAACGACCAGCCGCGCACGACAGCGCAGGAGCCAGGCGCGAACCACCGGGCGCCCCCGCCGGTCGCCGGCGAGCCCGTCGACCCGCTGCCGATCAAGGTCAAGGTGCTCGCCGAGGCCAGCCACCTTGGCCTCGGTCCATCCCAATCGGGCGAAACCGTGTCGGCGCTGGCGAAATCCATCGCCGCCGACCGCGGTACGAGCGAGTTTGCGCGTGTCGCCGCGAGCGCCTCGGATACACCCGGAGTCAATAGGCAAGCGCCGGTCCGCGATCTCACGATTCAGCTTCAGCCGATTTCCCTGGGGACGGTGAACGCGCGGCTGCGCACTCAGGGAGAACAACTCATGGTGGAAATTCGCGTCGACAATGCCGAGGCGTTTCAGCGGCTTTCGGTCGAGCGGGATGCGCTCGCGGCCTCCCTGCGCGGGCTGGGGTTCAAGGTCGACGACGTCACGATCGTCCAGCAGCCCGCTCCCGCCAACGCGGCCCAGGCTGGTCTGTCCCCGCGCGACGGAAACGGCTCGCCAGGGTTTTCGCCGGGTGCCCGCGAGCAGAACGAAAACCGATCCCACACGGGCGATCACTCGCGACGCGACAACCAAAAAGGAGGCTCGAATACGGATGCGCGCACTGGCGATTCCGGTCCTGCTTCTGGCGGCATTTACATCTGAAATCGCCGCCGCCAATCCCTGCGAGGGCGAGATCCTGCGCGCGTCTGAAAAATACGGCGTGCCGGCGGGAATACTATATGCTGTGGGCCTTACGGAAACAGGCCACAAGGGAAGCCTTCAACCTTTCGCGCTCAACATAGAGGGGCGAGCCGTCTTCGCTCGCGACAAGGCCGAGGCGATCCGGACCTTCACCGAGGCGAGATCGGGCGGCGCCAAGCTGATCGATCTCGGCTGCATGCAAATCAATCACCACTATCACCGCGCCCGGTTTACCGGGGTGGCGGACATGCTCGACCCGCGCCGCAACGTCGACTACGCCGCGCGATTTTTGGCCGAGCTGAAAAAACGCCACACGAGCTGGTCGATGGCCGTCGCGCGCTATCACGCCGGGCCCGACAACGACCCCGCACAAAAGCGTTACGTGTGCCGCGTGATCCAGAATATGGTTGCAACCGGCTTCGGTCGCTGGACCACGAACGCCCGGGCATTCTGCAACCAATAGATGCATTCCGGCGAGGGATTCCGGCTGCCGAAACACGAGCCGAAACTGTGGACAAGCTGTGGACAATCCCACGTTGGCCGCTCCCCGAATCCCGAATCGATACATACAAGAAATCACAGTTGCCGGTGATTCCCGCCACCGGGTACGCCTTTGTTCGGCGAACCATGAAACTGATTCGGAGGGCGGGCCGATGATTGTGATTGTGGATGAGCGTGATCGAGTAAAAGAGGGATATTCTTCGCTTTTCGGCAGAGAGGGTGTCCCGAGTGCGGGGTTTTGCGCCAGCGAGTTTGGCGAATGGGTGTCGACAGCGGCCGAGGACGACCTCAAGGCGGTCGGCGCCTTTCTGATCGGTGAATGCGACAGCCACCCTGTCTCACCACGGGCGTTGCGCGAACGCAGCGGGGCTCCCGTGATCGCGCTGAGTGACCACCATTCGCTGGAAAACACGTTGCGGCTGTTCGAACTCGGCGTCGACGACGTCGTCCGCAAGCCGGTGCATATTCGCGAAATCCTGGCTCGGATCGCGGCGATCCGTCGACGGGCGCAGGACGAGGCGGCCTATACCGAGATCGGAAAGCTGCGCATTTACACCAATGGCAAGGATCCCGAGATCGACGGCACGCCGTTGCCGTTGCCGCGCCGCGAACGGCGCATTCTCGAATATCTCGCCAGCAATCGCGGACGGCGGGTGACCAAAACCCAGCTTTTCAACGCGATTTACGGAATTTTCGACGATGAGGTCGAGGAAAACGTCGTTGAAAGCCATGTCAGCAAGCTGCGCAAGAAGCTGCGCGAACGGATCGGCACCGATCCTATCGATTCCAAGCGTTTCCTCGGATATCGGCTGAACGTGTGATGCTCCCTGCCTTTCCGTCGCCTTCGGCGGATCAGGCGGGTCTCGGCACCGGCGACGAGCCCGAACCCGGTGCCAAAGACAGTTTCGCGCAAGACAGAAACGATAGCCTGTCAGGTAGCGGTGCTGACCACGAGGAGAAGTTGCAATGAGCCTTTACGGGATGATGCGGACCGGGGTATCCGGAATGCAGGGCCAGTCCAACCGGCTCGGCACGGTCGCCGACAACATCGCCAACGCCAACACCAATGGCTACAAGAAATCGATGACCGAGTTTTCCACCCTGGTGATCGCCAGCGGTGAGGGCAGCTATTCGTCCGGGGGCGTGGTCTCCAATGTGCGCTCGGCCGTCTCGCGCCAGGGTGTCATCCAATATACGCCGTCCGCGACGGATTTGGCCCTCTACGGCAACGGTTTCTTCGTCGTGCAGGATACCGCCGGCCAGCCCTTCCTGACACGCGCCGGTTCCTTCGTGCCCGACGACGAGGGGCGATTGGTCAACGCGGCCGGCTTCTATCTGATGGGCTACAGCTTCGAAAACGGCGCGCCGACGCCGGTCGGCAATTCCTTCGCCGGGCTCGAGCCGATCCAGGTGCTCCAGCAGGCGCTGACCGCCATACCGACGACCTTCGGGCGCTTTTCCGCCAATCTGCCGGCCGGCGCCGACGTCGTGGCCGCCGCCGACCTGCCATCCACCAACGCGCCGGGCGCGGCATTCACCAACAAGACGTCGTTGGTCACCTATGACAGCCTCGGCGGCGAGGTCCTGCTCGACATCTATTTCACCAAGACGGCGACGAACGAATGGGAGGTCGCGGTCTACAACCAGGCTGACGGCGCTGCGACAACCGGCTTCCCCTATGCCACGGGTCCGCTGGCGACGCAGACGCTCACCTTCGACGGCACGTCGGGCAAACTTGCCACCGGCAGCGCCAACGACATCCAGATCCCGATCCCGGGCGGGGAAACGCTCGACCTCGATTTTTCCGCACTCAGCCAGCTGTCGGCCGGTTACATCCCCGGCGACGCCAATGTGAACGGCAGCGCAGCCAGCGCCATGAAAGAAGCCAAGATCGACGGCGACGGCACGGTCTACGCCCAGTACGAAAACGGCACGCTGCAGGAACTCTACCGGATTCCGCTCGCCAATGTCCGCAGCCCCGACGAACTGAATGTCGAAAGCGGCAACGTCTTCAGCCAGAGCACGTCGTCGGGCGATGTTTTTCTCGGCTTCGCCGGTGAAGGCGGTTTCGGGTCGATTCGCGCCGGCGCGCTTGAGGCCTCCAATGTCGATATCGGCGAGGAGCTGACCGCGATGATCGAATCGCAGCGCAGCTACACCGCCAATTCCAAGGTTTTCCAGACCGGCTCCGAGCTGATGGATATTTTGGTGAACTTGAAAAGGTAGTCTGACGTGTCCTTGTCGGAAAGAGCTTTGGAATGTCGCTGACGGCCGCCCTCGGGATCGCACAAAACGCGCTGCTGACGACGGCGCGGCGGACCAGCATCGTCTCGCAAAACGTCACCAATGCCTCCAATCCCGACTATTCGCGACGCTCAGCCATTCTGTCGAGCGAGGCGCCCGGCGTTCGCGTCGCCGAAATCCGGCGTGCGGCCGCCGAAGCCCTTTTCCGGCAAAATCTCGGCGCCTCGTCTTCCTGGGAAGCGCAAAAGCAGTTGCTTGCCGGCCTCGACGCGCTCGCGATCTCGGTCAATGGCGCCGACAACGCCTCCTCGCCCGCGACCGCGCTCGGCAAGCTTCAAGAAGCCCTGCAGCTCTACGCAACCAGCCCGTCGAGCGCCACGGTCGCCGAAGGCGCGCTGGACGCCGCGCGCCAATTCGTCCATTCGCTCAACAACGGCAGCGCGCAGATCCAGACTTTCCGCACCAATATGGACGTGGAAATCGGGTTGGCGGTCAACGATCTCAACAGGCTGCTCGCCGATTTCGAAGTCGCCAACAAATCGGTGATCGCAGCCCGCGCGACCGGGCGCGACGCATCCGACGCACTCGACCAGCGCGAGGCGATCCTCAAGCAGATATCCGGCCATATCCCCGTCTCGACCTTCGCGCGCGCCAATGACGACATGGTCATCACCACCGCGGACGGGGCGACCTTGTTCGAGACCAGGCCGCGCGCCGTCTCCTTCGAGAGCACCTCGGCCTATGCGCCGGGCATAAGCGGCAAGTCTGTCTACATAGACGGCGTTCCGCTCGCGCCCGGCAAGAATGGCGCGGTTTCGGGCCGGCTTTCCAGCCTCGTCACCCTGCGCGACGAGGTCGCCACGACCTTGCAGACCCAACTCGACGAGATCGCGCGCGGCGCCATCACCGCATTCGCAGAAACCGACCGCACGGGCGGGGGCGCCCCCCCGCTTGCCGGGCTGTTCACCTGGGCCGGCGGCCCAGCCCTGCCCCCGGCCGGAGTGGCCACAACGGGACTGGCCTATGCGATCACGGTCAATCCGGCGTTCGATTCCGATGTCGGCGGCACTCCCGCCTTGCTGCGCGATGGCGGCGCCAACGGGGCAGCCTATGTCGCCAATCCCGGCGGAGCCTCCTACGCCGACCTTCTGATCGACTATGGCGACCGCCTCGGTGATCCGATCGCGTTCGATCCGGCAGCCGGGCTTGCCGCCAATGTCAGCGTCACCGAACTCTCCAGCGGCTCGATCGGCTGGATCGAGGCAAACCGCCAGACCGCGTCGAATGCCGAAATGACGACAAGCGCCCTCAAGGTGCGCACCGCCGAGGCGCTGTCGAACGAAACCGGCGTCAATATCGACGTCGAGATGTCGCTCCTTCTCGATCTCGAACACGCTTACGAGGCATCCGCCCGGCTGATCCGCACCGTCGATCAGATGATGGCGACCCTCCTGGAAGTGGTGTGAGACAGCCGTGAAAGTTTCCTACGTCTCCTCCCAGGCAATCTCCCAGGCGCTCAGGCACTCCCTGTTGCGCATGCAAAGTGACCTTGTCAGCGGCCAGAAGGAAGCGCAATCGGGCAAGGTCGCCGATGTCGGCCTGGCGCTCGGCATCCGCACCGGACAGGCCGTGTCGCTGGCGCGGGACGTCGGCCGGCTTCAGACGATCGTGGATTCCAACACGCTGGTTTCATCCCGTCTCGCCGCGACCCAGGATTCGCTGAGCCGGGTATCGGAGGCCGGATCGACGTTCCTGTCCGCGCTCACCGCGGCGGTTTCGGGCGATTCCAATCCGGCCACCACCCGCCAGGCGGGTGTGGTGATGGGGGAGGCGTTGACCGGCATCGTCAATTCCAGCTTCAACGGCGAACACTTGTTCGCCGGCGTCAACACGGACGTGCGGCCACTCGCCGCCTATCGCGCCGACCCGCCCTCCGCCGCCAAGACCGCCTTCGACGCGGCCTTCCTGGCGCATTTCGGCTTTGGCCAGAACGATCCGGCCGCCGCCGGCATCGACGGTCCCGCCATCAAGGCCTTCCTAGACGGTCCAGCCGCCGCCGAATTCCTCGGCGCGGGTTGGGAGACAAACTGGTCGAGCGCCACCGACCAGGGAATTTCAACCCGCATATCGCTCAATGAGACCGTGGAGACCTCCGTCAGCGCCAATGTTGACGGGATACGCAAACTCGCCATGGCCGCGGCGATCGTCGACGACCTCTATTCTAGCACCATGAACGAAGGCGCCCTCGTGGCCGTCGCCGAGACCGCGACACGCTTGGTCACCGAAGCGATGGGAGACATCGCCCAGGTGCAGGCCGCCGCCGGCTTCACCGAGCAGAGGATCAAAAACGCCAGTGAACGCATCTCCATGCAGGTCGATATCTTCAACGGCTTCCTGAACGACATGGAAGGTGTGGACCCATACGAGGCGGCGACACGCGTCAACGCTCTCATCACCCAGATCGAAACCTCCTACGCGCTGACCGCGCGTATCCAGCAACTGAGCTTGACGAGGCTGTTGTCCTAATCCGGCGCCAAGACGGCAGAAAGTGAACACGGAAAGACGATGTATCAGTTTTCATACGCCGACATCCAATCCGACTCGGCCGCGGATGCGAAGGACCGCGAGCGGCAATTGCTGACCAGGTCCATCGATCTCCTGGTCAGCGCGCGAGAAGCGGGCGCGGGATCGATGCAGGCGGTCGAGGCGGTTCATTTCCTCAACAGGCTGTGGACGGCGTTCGTGGAGGATCTCGGCAGTCCGGAAAACGGCCTGCCTTCCGAACTGCGCGCCAATCTGATCTCGATCGGCCTGTGGCTGCTGCGCGAGGCAGAGGCGGTCCGGCAGGGCGAGGCGGACAATTTCGACGGACTGATCGAAGTCTCCCAGATCATCAGGGACGGCATTCAATGAAGGGCAAGCTCAGGATATCGCTGAAGGCCAACGAAAAGATCTACATTAACGGCGCCGTGGTGAAGGTCGATCGCAAGACCTCGATCGAGTTCCTCAACGATGTGCAGTTCCTGCTCGAAAACCATGTCATGCTGCCCGAAAACGCGTCCACGCCGCTGCGCCAGCTCTATTTCATCATTCAGGTCATCCTGATGAATCCGAACGATTCGGGCGACGCGCGCGACATGTTCCGCCGGTCGTTGCCGCTACTTCTGGCCAGTTTTTCCAGCGAACAAATCCGCGCGACGCTGAAACAGGTCGACAGGCTGGTCGCCGAGGAACACACCTATGAGGCGTTGAAGATGCTACGCGGCCTGTTTCCGCTCGAGGCCGTCGCTCTGGCCGAAAGCGACACCGCCTACAAACCGATCGAAAACCTGGCGCTGGAGGCGCTTGCATCATGACCGTAACCAGCGCGACATCCGCACCGCCGGCCCCGGCGCCGCAATCCGACACCAAGCGTTCCAACATGGTCGACTACGATTCTTTCCTGAAGCTGCTCGTCACGCAGATGAAGAACCAGGATCCGACCAAGCCGATGGAATCCACCGATTATATCGCGCAGTTGGCGACGTTTTCGCAGGTTGAGCAGACAGTCCAGACCAACAGCAAGATCGACCAGCTCATGCAGGTATCGTTGCTCGGCCAAGCCGACGCCATCATCGGGCGGACCGTGGCCTCGGCCGACGGCGCGATCTCCGGCAAGGTCGCGGAGGTGCGCATCGGCAGCGCGGGTCTGGTCGCGGTGCTGGCCGACGGGACCGAGTTTCCGGTCGAAGCGGGCATGACGATCAGCTAGGCTCGGCGGCCTTCCAGGCCGACGGACCCGAAGAACCATGAATGAAGCCGACGCGCTCGATATCGTGCAATTCGCCATCTGGACGGTGCTGATGGCGTCCGGACCGGCCGTGATCGTCGCCATGCTCGTCGGCGTCTCCATCGCGCTGATCCAGGCTTTGACACAGGTTCAGGAAATCACCCTCACCTTCGTCCCGAAGATCGTCGCCATCCTGCTCGCCGTCGCCTTTTCCGGGCCCTTCGTGGGAGCGCAGATTTCCTCCTTCACCAACGTCATCTTCCAGCGTATCCAAGGCGGTTTCTGATCGCGCCGCGGCCGGCATGAAAAATCGCTTTTCGTCGCCGCGTGGCATCGCGATAGGCGCGGGCCGTTTTGCCACCTTTATCGCATCAGGCAAGCGATGCCGCGCCGGAGCGCGACCTCGATACATCGAGGTCGCGACGTTCGAAAGGAAGGAATGCCCTTTGTTCACCCACCAAGCCATCGCGATCCGCACGGCAAGCCTTGCCGCCGCCCTTGTGCTCCTGGCGACCCCGGCATCGTCTCAGCAGGAGGAGGCGGCAACGGCGCGGCATATGCCGTCGCCCGCCCAGGAAGTCGCCATCGAAACCACCCAGGCGCAAATCGATGCCGCCATTGCCGGGCTCGACGCGCTGGCCGCCGACATTTTGTACCGCT
The DNA here is from genome assembly GCF_009742725.1 of Nitratireductor arenosus. Lineage (GTDB taxonomy): Bacteria > Pseudomonadota > Alphaproteobacteria > Rhizobiales > Rhizobiaceae > Mangrovimarina > Mangrovimarina arenosa. The sequence continues at coordinate 87,682 of NZ_WPHG01000001.1, forward strand.
CGAACGTCCCTGGCCTGGCGATAGCCGTCGTTCACGCAGGCCAGACCGTTTACGCCAAAGGCTTCGGCATGCGCTCGCGCACAAGCGGCGAACCCGTCGACGCCGACACGGTGTTTCTGCTGGCCTCGCTGTCCAAGCCGATCGGCGCGACCGTCGTCGCGCACCAGGTCTCGCTCGGCGTGATCGACTGGAGCACTCCGGTCCAGGCGCACCTGCCATGGTTCCGACTGGCCGACCCCTGGGTGTCCGCTCATGTCACGATCGGCGATCTTTACGCGCACCGCTCGGGCCTGCCCGATCACGCCGGCGACGATCTGGAGGACATCGGCTATGGCCGCAGCGCAATTCTCAAACGTATCCATCTTTTGCCGCAGGCCGCGTTCCGCGACAGCTACGCCTATACGAATTTCGGCCTGACCGCGGCGGCGGAAGCCGTGGCAACGGCCGCGGGCAGTTCCTGGGAAGAACTCTCAGCGCAGGCGATCTACCGCCCGTTGGGCATGTCGGCGACCAGTTCGCGTTACAGCGACTATCTTGCCCGAACCAATCGCGCGGCCTCGCATGTCCCCGGCCCCGACGGGTACGAGGTCGCGGACCTGCGCCAGCCGGACCCGCAATCCCCCGCCGGCGGTGTCAGCTCGAGCGCCAACGACATGGCCAGATGGATGACCATGGTGCTCGGCGGCGGCACGTTCGAGGGCAACGAGATCATCGCGCCCGCCGCGCTGATGCCGGCCGTGAGCCCGCAGATTATGTCCTCGCCTCCGCATGCGCTCGACGCGCGGGCCAGCCATTACGGCTTCGGCTTCAACGTCGGTGCGCGCGCTTCCGGCCGCGTCGCCTTCAGCCATTCGGGCGCTTTCGCGCAGGGCACGGCCACCGCCTTCACGCTGATCCCCGGCCTCGATCTCGGCATCGTGGTGTTGACCAACGCGCCACCGGTCGGCGCGGCCGAGGCGATCGCCGCCAGCTTCACCGACATGGTCGAATTTGGCGGTGTGAAGCGCGACTGGCTCGAGGGTTATCGGTCGCGAATGGCGCCACTGACGGCACCGGCGGGCGAACTGGCCGGCCGGAAGGCGTCCGCCGGCGCGCGCGCATCCCGGCCGCTGGAAACCTATCAGGGCAGCTACGAAAACGCCTATTACGGACCGGCCACCATCACCGTCGACGACGGCAGTCTTCGGCTTGCCGTCGGTCCCGCCGACATCGCCTTTGCGATGACGCCCTGGGAGGAGGACAGTTTCATCATCGAGCCCTTCAACGAAAACCAGCCGCGCGGTTCTGTGTCCAAAGTCACGTTCGAGATGGCCGACGGCGCTGCGAGCGCGGTGCGTATCGAACATCTCAACGCTTATCGCGACGGCGTCTTCACGCGGGTGCCGACCGCGCAGTAGAGCGCATGCGACCGGCCGACACGCCTGCGGCCGGCCGCACCGCGAAACTCATCCTCGCGCAAGCTTGAGGCCCTAGTCTGCGACCTTCAAATCAGGCGCGGAGACACCAGACCGACATGGCGGCAGGCCAGACCACTTACACGCCCGTCCCGGCGGCCTCCGCCCGCAACGGCCGCGACGTCTTCTTCGCGATCGGCATCATCACCATACTGTCGGTCCTGTTCCTGCCGATTCCCGCCTTCATGATCGATATCGGGCTGGCGTTTTCGATCGCCATTTCGGTCCTGATCCTGATGGTCGCGTTGTGGATCCAGCGGCCGCTCGATTTCTCGTCCTTCCCAACGATCCTGCTGATCGCCACCATGCTGCGGCTGGCGCTCAACATCGCCACCACGCGCGTCATTCTCGCGCATGGCAACGAGGGCACCAACGCGGCCGGTTACGTTATCGGCGGGTTCTCCAACCTCGTCATGGCCGGTGATTTCGTCATCGGCCTGATCGTGTTCCTGATCCTGATCGTGGTGAACTTCATCGTCATCACCAAGGGCGCCACCCGGATCGCCGAAGTCGGCGCCCGCTTCACCCTCGACGCCATTCCCGGCAAGCAGATGTCGATCGACGCCGACCTTTCCGCCGGCATGATCAACGACAAGGAAGCCCAGGCGCGCCGGCGCGAGCTCGAGGAGGAAAGCTCATTCTTCGGCTCGATGGACGGCGCCTCGAAATTCGTCCGCGGCGACGCGATCGCCGGCCTGATCATCACCGGCGTCAACATCGTCGGCGGCGTGGCGATCGGCTATGGCCGCCACGACATGAACCTCGGCCAAGCCGCCGACGTGTTCGTCAAGCTGTCGGTCGGCGACGGCTTGGTGACCCAGATACCGGCGCTGATCGTTTCGCTGGCCGCCGGCCTTCTGGTCTCCAAGGGCGGCACGCGCGGCTCCGCCAACCAGGCCGTCTTCGGCCAGCTTACCGCCTATCCGCGCGCCCTGCAGGTCGCGGCCCTGCTTCTCGCGGTACTCGCCTTCCTGCCCGGCCTTCCCTTCCTGCCCTTCGTCGGGCTAGCCACGGTGATGGCCGGCATCGGCTACGCAATACCGCTACGCGAAAACCGTCGCGCCGCCGCCGAGGCCGAGGACGAAAAGCAGCGCCAGGAAGCGATCGAGGCGGAGGACAAGAACTCCATCAGATCCTCGCTGAGGACGCCCGAAATCGAGCTTCTGATCGGCAAGCAGCTTTCCGCGCGCATGCTCGCCTCGCATCAGGAACTCGCCTTCCGCATGGGTAAGATGCGCAAGAAATTCGCCCTCGATTTCGGTTTCGTCGTGCCGGAAGTGCGCCTGACCGACGACTTCGCCATCCCGCCAAAAAGCTACCAGATCAAAATTCACGGCACGGTGGTGGCGGAATATCAGATGCGCGTCGGCGAGGTGATGGTGCTTCTGGGCGGCAACGAGCCGCCGGACATGCCGGGTGAGGAGGTCCGAGAGCCGGCGTTCGGCATGCGCGCCTATTCGGTTCCCGAGACCTTCGCGGAGGAGTTGAAGCGCGACAATTTCGCGGTCGCCGACAATCTTTCGGTCCTGCTCACCCACCTCTCGGAGGTGATCCGCAACAACCTGCCGCAGCTTCTGTCCTACAAGGACATGAAAACGCTGATCGAACGTCTCGATCCGGAATACAAGAAACTCGCCGAGGAAATCTGCACCAGCCACATCTCCTATCCGGGTCTGCAGGCGGTGTTGAAGCTGCTGCTGGCCGAACGCGTCTCGATCCGCAATCTGCACCTGATCATCGAGGCGATCGCCGAGATCGCCCCGCATGTGCGGCGCACCGAACAGATCGTCGAACATGTGCGCATCCGCATGTCGCAGCAGATCTGCGGCGACCTGTCCGAAGCGGGCGTGCTGAAGGTGCTGCGGCTCGGCAACCGCTGGGATCTCGCCTTCCACCAGGCGCTCAAGCGCGACCAGAAGGGCGAGGTGCGCGAATTCGACATCGATCCCCGCCTGCTGGAGGAATTCGGCCAGGAGGCGACCAAGGTGATCCGCCAGCATTTCGACGCGGGCGAACGTTTCGCGCTGGTGACCGCGCCGGACGCCCGGCCCTATGTGCGCATGATCATCGAACGCCTGTTCTCGACATTGCCTGTCCTGTCGCATGTCGAGATCGCCAAGGGCGTCGAGATCAAGGTGCTCGGCTCGCTGTCGTGATCACCGACCAGATCGTCATCACGGCGTTTCTGGCCTTTTGCCGCATCGGCGCCTGTTTCATGCTCATGCCCGGCCTGTCGAGCGTGCGCGTACCAATGCAGATCCGGCTGTTCGTCGCGATCGCGGCAACCTTCGCGCTCCTGATCCACCTGTGGGACAGCCTGCTTCCCCACGCCAGCCGCGAGCCGGACGTCCTGGCCCAGATGGTCGTATCGGAACTGCTGACCGGGGCGCTGATCGGCCTGGTGACCCGGTTTTACGTGCTCGCGCTGCAGTTCATCGGTTCCGCCATCGCCATGATGTCGGGCTACGGCAACATGGTCGCGTCCGGCATCGAAGAAGCCGAACCGCAGGCCGCCGTCACCAATCTGATCACGCTTTCGGCGCTGCTTTTGCTGTTCATCTTCAATTTCCACCATGAAATCATCAAGGCCCTGGTCAATTCCTACGAGGTCGCCCCGCCGAACCTGCTGTTCAATCCTCGATCCGCGCTCACCGACATGGTCGACATCCTGTCCGAGGCGTTCCTGGTCATGATCCAGCTCGGCAGCCCGTTCGTCGCCTACGGCATCATCGTCAATCTCGCGATCGGTTTCGTGAACAAGCTCACCCCGCAGATTCCGATCTACTTCATCTCACTGCCCTTCGTGCTGGCCGGCGGCATCCTGCTTCTTTATCTTGGCATCGGCCCGCTGCTGCGCCTGTTTGCGGACGGGTTCGTGCCGATCACGATAGGACGATAGCGATGGAAAAGAGCCAACGCCTCGCCCGGCTGCTCAGGGTCCAGAGCCAGTTGAAGGCGCTGCACGAGACGCAGCGCGCCGGCCATCTGCGCGACGCTCACGAGGCCGAGGCAAGGGCGAGCGAGGTCGCGGAGCGCAAGCAGGGTCCGGATTCGCTTTCCGCGCTTTTCCCCGACCTTTACGAGCGTAGCATCACCCGCGCCTTCCAGGACCGCGACCGCGCCCTGGCCGCTGCGGCGGAGGAAGCGGGAAAAGTCGCCATAGAAACCTCACGTTGCCGGGTGCTTGAACGCAACCGCCGGGCCGCCTTCAGCCAGGAAGAACGCGCGCGCGAGGAGCGCGACGGGCTGGAAAGCGTCGAGCGCATGCTCGGGCGCGCGCCGGGCGACAAGTAAGGTTGCGGCAAGCTCTGTCTGCGACAACGGACAAAGTGGAATTTCGAGAAGAGGATCGCCTTGGCTATTTCGCCCCCCAGCGACATCGTTCTCGATGTCGCCCGCGCCGTCGACAAGACCGATCTCGCCGCGGCGCGCACGCGTCTGGCGGCCGCGGCGAAGTCGGTGGTGGCCGGGTTCGAAGCGGGCGGGGCGCAAAACCTGCGCGGCAAGCCCGTCGACGGGACCGGTGCCGAAGCGCCGGAGGCTTTCCGCGACTTCGAAGCGATGGTGCTCCAGACCTTCATGCAGAGCATGCTGCCTGCGGATGCCCAGAACGTCTACGGCGAAGGGCTGGCCGGCGAGATGTGGAAGACCTTCCTCGCGCAGGAGCTTTCCAGCGAGATGGCCAAGCGCGGCGGTATCGGCATCGCCGATCGCGTCCTGGGCGATTTTTACATGGATGACGACAAGCGTGTCGCGGTTGCCGGCATCGCCTCCGATATGCAAGCCAAGCGCGCCGCCGACACGCAAGACCTGCTTTCGGTAGCGCTGATCGACGAAATCCAGCGCACCATCGTGCGCAGCTTCGAGGACGAGGCCGACCCGACGGGTCTTGCCGACCGTTCCGGGCGTTGAGACGAGGGAGCTTGCGCGACAGTGAGCGAACAGGACATCTATACATCCGTGCCGACCCTGCGCGCGGGCACTGATGCGCCGTCCGGACCCGGCCCTCGCGCGGGTTCGCTCGGGACCATCATCATACGCATCGAGGAGGCGATCGAGGCGGAGACGGCAGCCATCCGCACCGACGTCAATTTCGACCTCAAGGCGTCGAACGCGCGCAAGAGCCGCCACCTCTACGACCTGAACCGCGCCGTACGCGACCTGGGCGCCGGAGCACTCGAAGCCCATCGCAGCGACATCGGACGCCTGCGCGACAAACTCGCCGACAACGAATCCGCGATCAAGGCTCATCTGAGCGCGGTTAACGAAGTCGCCAGGTTGCTGCAGGACGCGATCGAGCGCTCGGAAGACGACGGAACCTACTCCACCAGGGCCTTCGGCGGAGGCGGCGGCCTATGATCAAGTTCGTCATCGGCGCCGTGTGGATCGTCGCGGTCACGATCGGCTCGATATTCTTCGCCTTTTCGGCGACCGGCGACAAGGGCGACACCGGCGAGCGCGCCTATCTCGAGGGACTGGACTATTACAAGACCGAGATCGTCTCGGTGCCGGTTATCCAGAAGGGCGAGGTACGCGGCTACTTCCTGACCCGGCTGATCTACACCGTCGAGCCGGAAAAGCTGAAGAAACTCGAACTGCCGCTCGACACGCTGCTCGTCGACCAGCTCTACACCTACCTGTTTTCCAACCCGCAGATCGATTTTTCGCAAACCGACGTGCTCGACCTGGTGGCGCTGCGCAACGGCCTGCGCGACAGCATCAACGCACGCGTCGGCGACAAGCTGGTCGAGGAAGTACTCGTCCAGCAGATCGACTACTTGACCAAGAGCGACATCCGCGACAACGCGCTGCGCCGCCGCGATGCCGATGGCGGTCAGAATCGGCCGGTCCTGCGTTGAGCATGGATACGGTCCGGCAGCGCGCCAATCCGGTCAGGGAGGGCCGCGGCGCATGAAACTGGTCACCTTCGAACAGCATGCTACACGCCGGATCGGTCACGTCGACACCCGGTCGCAAACCGTCTTCGACCTGACGGACGCATCGGGCAACGATCCCGCCTTCGCCACCATGCTCGATTTGATCGATGCCGGCGAGGCTGCGCTCGGCCACGCCCGCGAAATGGCCGCCGACCCGGCGCTGGTCGCCCGCCATTCCTGCCCGCTAGCGCAGACCCGATTACTGGCGCCGCTTCCCGTGCCACGGCAGATGCGCGACTTTTCCGTCTTCCCCGGCCATATCAAGCAGGCACCGCGCGGCATGCGGCGGCTTGCGGCCATGGCACGAGGCGACGAGGCGGCGGCAGCTTCCGCCAAGCCGCTCGACGCCGTGCCCGACATCTACAGTGCCCAGCCGGCCTATTATCTGACCAACCGCTTTTCGGTGATCGGACCCGACGCCGTGGTTGCTTGGCCGCGCTACAGCCGGGTGATGGATTTCGAATGCGAGTTCGGCATCGTCATCGCCAGGCCCGGCCGCGATATTCCCGTCGGCGACGCCGGCTCCCATATTTTCGGCTACACGATCTACAACGACTTTTCCGCCCGCGACGCCCAGCTTGCCGAAATGCAGACCATGCTAGGCCCGACCAAGGGCAAGAGCTTCGACTACGGCAACGCGATCGGCCCGTGGATCGTCACGCCGGACGAACTCGCCGATCCCTACAAGCTCGCCATGGAAGCGCGGGTGAACGGCGAGGTCTGGGGACGCGGGTCGTCGGCCGACATGTTGTTCACCTTCGAGGACATGATCGCCCACGTCTCGCGCGACGAAACCCTGCATGCCGGCGAGTTTTTCGGCTCCGGCACGATGGGCAATGGCTGCGGGCTGGAACTGGACCGGTTCCTGAGCGACGGCGATGTCGTCGAACTGGAGGTCGAGGGGCTCGGCGTGCTGCGCAACACCGTGCGCACGCAAGACTAGAAAGCGCCGGCCGCGCGGCGCTTCCCGGACGCTATCTGAAACGGGGATCGCGCTTTTCCAGAAACGCCCGCAGACCCTCCCTGGCATCGGTGTCGGTCTGCGACAGCGCCGCGCCGAGGCTTTCGGCAAACAGGCCGTCGCCGCGCCCCATATCGTCGATGCGCGAGACGGCCTGGATGACCAGATAGTTGACCAGCGGCGCGTTCGAGGCGATCTCCATGGCAAGTTCGCGGGCCTTGGCGATCCCCTCGCCATCACCGACGAGATAATGCGCCAGGCCAAGGCGGTGTCCCTCCTCGGCATCGTAGGAACGTCCGGTCAGCATCATTTCCGTCAGCCTGTCGGCGCCGAGGATACGCCCGACCCGCACCGTCGCGCCGCCGCCGACGAAAATTCCCCTTTTGCCTTCCGGCAGTTGAAACCGGGCCGAAGGCTCGGCGATGCGCACATGGGTCGATGCGGCGATTTCGAGCCCGCCGCCGATCACCGCGCCGTTGAGCACGGAGACCACGGGCAGCCCGCCGAACTGGATCTCATCCATGACCTGATGCCAGCCGCGCGAATGCCGCATCACCTCGGCCGGTTCACGCGCGACCTGTTCGGAGAGGTCCAGACCAGCCGAAAAATGCCCGCCCAGACCATGCAGCACCACGACGCGCACCGCCTTGGGCGGCTCGGAGAAGAAACTCTTCAACCGGTCCAGCAGCGCGTCGCTGATCGCGTTGCACTTCTCCGGCCGGTTGAAGGCGAGAAGAGCGATCGGTCCGTCAAGCGTGATGCGCAAGGGCACGGCGTCATCGTCATCGCGTATGGCCGCGCCACTGGGTGGATTCATCGCGCCTCGCCTCCAAGTTTGCTCGCAGGATCGAAAAATGTTTTATATCATAACATTATAGCGGGGTACAAGGCGAAGACGCAGGCCAAGCAGGCAGTTGACCCGGCTTCGCCGTTCGTGCGAACAAATTTTGCGAGGGGCCGGACGGCACCGATTTTCGTCGGTGAAAAGCGGCGGCAGGGAGCGGTCGGCAGGCACAGTGAACGCTGGTTCCAAAAAAACGACAGGCTCGAAAGACGGGAATGAGAGCCCAGCCGTCGCGCGACCGGCGCCGGGAGCAGGCGCCGGCATGCCGGCAATGTCGACCATCATCGGTTACAAGCTGCGTCGCGCCCAATTGCACGTCTTCCAGGATTTCATCGGCACGTTTTCGAAGCTGAAACTACGTCCGGCCGAATTTTCGGTCCTGACCATCATCGCCAACACGCCCGGGCTGAAGCAGTCCGAGATCGCCGAGATGCTGGGCATCAAACGCGCCAATTTCGTCGCACTGATGGACGGGATCGAAAAGCGCGGCCTGGCCGAGCGGCGCAAGGCCGACACCGACCGGCGTTCACATTCCCTGCACCTGACCCCGGAAGGCGAGAAATTCGTGCGCAAGATGGCCGCGGTCTGGGCAGAGCACGAAACCCGGCTGATCGAACGCCTCGGCGGCGCGCGCGAACGCGACCGGCTGATCGAACTGCTGGACCGCCTTATCGAGCCTGCGGGGCAATAGGCCCGGACTGGGACGGGCAGCCCTACCCGGCCGAAAGCGCAGCGACCACCTCTTCGGGGATGGTCTTGCCGCGTATGCGGTCAGGATCGTCGGGGTGCTTTTCGGCCCATACCCGGGTTTCGCGCGCCTCGATAGCGAGTTCGTCGCCCTTGAACACGCGGTGCTGGACATCGAAGCTCGAGCGGCGCAGGTCGCCGACCCGGCTTTCGATGACGATCACGTCGCCATAACGCGAGGGCAGGATGAAGCGCGCCCCGGTGTCGACCATCGGAATGCCGACAATGCCGTAGGCCTTCGTCCAGGCGATTTTCTTCATGCCCAGCGCCTTTTCGAATAGATAGGCGGTGGAGGCGTCGAACATGGCGAAATAGCGCGGGTAGAAGACGATGCCGGCGGCGTCGCAATCGCCCCATTCGATCTCGACCTCGCGGCGATGAACGAGCATGGCCGCCGCTCCGTCAGCCCGCATCCGGGTTTTCGACCAGGACCGCGATCCCCTGCCCGCCGCCGATACAGGCCGCCGCGATGCCGTAACGCAGGCCGGCGCGGCGCAGCTCGCGCGCCACCGTGGTGGTGATGCGGATACCGGTCGCGCCCAGCGGATGACCGATGGCGATCGCCCCGCCATTGACGTTGAGCTTGTCCTCGTCGAGGCCGAGCTCGCGCGCGCAGGCGATCGTCTGGGCGCCGAAGGCTTCGTTGATCTCGATGCGGTCGATCGCGTCGAGATCGAGCCCGGCCTCATCGAGCAGCGCCCGGATCGCCGGCGCAGGACCGATGCCCATAATGTGCGGCGGCACGCCGACCGTCGCGCCGGCGACGATGCGGGCAAGCGGTTTGCGTCCGTTGGCGCGCGCCTTGCTGGCGACGATGGCGGCCGCCGCCCCATCGACGATCGCCGAGGAATTGCCGCCCGTCTGCACCCCGCCGAAAGCCGGCCTGATCCTGGCCAGCATGTCGTAGGAGGACGGACGGATATGGCTGTCGGTGTCGACCGTCTCGATCTTGCGCGGCAGCCGGATGCCGCGCGCGTTGAAACCATCGACGGCAAAACTCTCGCTGACGACCGGCGTGATCTCGCCGGCCAAGAACCCGTCCGCCTGCGCGGCGAGCGCGCGGGCGAAGGAGCGTTCGGCGTAGCGGTCCACCTCTTCGCGGCTGATCCGGTAGTCGCGCGCCAGATTTTCGGCCGTGTCGCCCATGGTGCACGAGCAGGCCGGATCGAGCAGCGCCTCCCACAGGAAATCCTTGAACTCGACCTGGCCCATGCGGAACCCGGAACGGTGCGTGTAAGCGGCGACCGGATTGCGGCTCATCGATTCGGTGCCCACGCACAGCGCCGCCCCCACCCGCCGGCGTTCCACCAGCTCGGCCGCCTGCAGCACCACCTCGATGCCGGTGCCGCAAATGCGCTGCACCAGATGCGCCGGCCGTTCCACCGGCACCCCGGCATAAAGCCCGATATGGCGCGGCGTCATGTAGGCGTCGAACGAGGCCTGGGCCATCGAGCCGGCAATGGTGGTGCCGATCTCGCCCGGATCGAACCCGGCCTTGTCGAGCACGGCGCGTGCGACCTTGATGCCGAGATCGATCGGCGAGATCGCCGACAGCGCGCCGGTATAGTCGACGAACGGCGTACGCGTGCCGTCGAGCAGCCAGGCGTCGTCGAAACTGAAACGCAGGCCCTGCGGGGTATCGGTCATGTCGGTTTCAGCCTCTTGTGCACCGTCGTGAACATCGCCTGTCGTGGGGCGCGCGACATCGACGCGACGTCCCGCGCATGCCGTGCCCGCCGCCTTCGGCAATTAATGTTATTGACTATAACAAAATGGCGCCGGACTCAACCGGCCTGATCGCCGGCCGTCGGCTCTTTAGGGCCCGGATCGAGTTCGATCAGCAGGTCTCCGGCGCCAACCTGATCGCCTTCGCCGCGATGGACGGCCCGCACCGTGCCGGACACCGTGGCCGCAAGCGCGGTCTCCATCTTCATCGCCTCGATGACGGCCAGCGTATCGCCGGGCTCGACCTGGTCGCCCGCAACGACCGCGACCGAGCGCAAAAGCCCGGTGACGGGCGCCGTCACGCGCGAAGCGTCCGCGACCGGCGGCCGGGCGGCCAGCGGATCGGTTTCGCGGAACGCCAGACTATGCCCGTCCATATCGAGCCACACCATCCGCCCGGACACGAAAACCGTCACCCGCGCCGGCGTGCCGCCATGGACGTAGCGCAGTTCCTGGCCGTGCAACACGATCTCCGTCAGCGCCGCCGCGTCGCCATCCACACGGATCGCCGAGACGAGGCCACGCGCGATATCGGCCACGACATGGCGGGTGTCGCCGCCGCATGTCAGTGTCAGCGGGCAAGTCGCGACGGCGCTCGAGCGGAACCAGTCGCCGTCGACGTGAAGCGCCAGAACGGCGCCGGCGAGCGCGAAGTGCCAGTCCTGCAAGGCTTGCGCCCCCATCGCCGCGCGTCCGCTGCCGAGCAGGCCGTCGATGAAACCGGTGGTGACGCCGCCCTGCCTGAAGTCGCCCCCCTCCAGCAGATCGATCAAAAAACCGCGATTGGTCGTCAGGCCGAACAGCGGCCGCGCCCTGAGCGCCCGCACCAGCCTGTCGATCGCCTCGTCGCGGTTTCGGCCATGGGCGACCAGCTTGGCGATCATCGGGTCGTAGTGCGGCGAGACCCGGTCGCCCGCCGCAACGCCACTGTCGATCCGGATACCCGCCTCGCCGGTCCCGACCTGCGGCTGCCAGAACAGGATTTCACCGCTCTGCGGGCGGAAGCCGTCGGCCGGGTCCTCGGCGTAGAGCCTGGCCTCGATCGCATGGCCGTAAAAGTCGATATCCTCCTCGCGCAACGGCAAGGGCTCGCCCGCCGCAACGCGCAACTGCCATTCCACCAGGTCGATGCCGGTCACCATCTCCGTGACCGGGTGTTCGACCTGGAGCCTGGTGTTCATCTCCAGGAAATGATGCTGGCGGTCGGCGCCGACGATGAACTCGACCGTGCCCGCCCCGACATAACCGACGGCCTTGGCCGCCGCGACCGCGTCCACCGCCATCGCCGCCCCCATCGCCGCATCGACGAAGGGCGACGGGGTTTCCTCCACGATCTTCTGATGCCGGCGCTGCGCCGAACAATCGCGTTCGCCCATATGCACGACATTGCCATGCGCGTCGGCGAACACCTGCACCTCGACATGGCGGGCCTCGGTGACGAGCTTTTCGAGCAGCACGCGCCCGTCGCCGAACGCCGCCTCGGCCTCGCGCCGCGCGCTTTCCAGTGCGGTGTTGAACGCCTCGGCCCGATCGACGCGCCGCATGCCGCGCCCGCCGCCGCCGGCCGCCGCCTTGATCAGCACCGGAAAACCGATCTCGCGCGCCGCCTCGGCCAGCCGTTCGGCCGACTGATCGGCCCCGTCGTAACCCGGCACCACCGGAACGCCGGCCTCGACCATCACCGCTTTTGCCCGCGCCTTGTCGCCCATGACGCGGATCGCGTCGGGCGGCGGACCGACGAAGACCAGTCCCGCCGCCTGGCAGGCTTCGGCGAAATCGGCGTTTTCCGACAGGAAACCGTAGCCGGGGTGGATCGCCTCGGCTCCCGTCGCCAGGGCGGCGGCGATCACCGCGTCGCCGTCGAGATAGGACAACGAAGCCTGTGCCCCGCCGATGCGCACCGCCTCGTCGGCCTGGCGCACGTGCAGCGCCGCGCGGTCGGCATCGGAATAGACCGCCACCGTGGCGATGCCCATCCGGCGCGCGGTGGCGGCGATGCGGCAGGCGATCTCGCCGCGATTGGCGATCAGCAGGCGCGCGATCACGCCGCCGCCTTCCATGAGCACGGGCGGGAGCGGCAATTGCCAAACGGCGACATCGGGTCAGATCCTCGCAAGGCCATGCGACTACCCGCGCGCCTTGTTGCTCGTGCCCGGCAGCGTGCCTTCCAGCTTGCAGATGATGCCGAGCATGATTTCGTCGGCGCCGGCCCCGATCGACACCAGACGCGTGTCGCGAAAGGCGCGGCTGACGGGATTGTCGAGCGTATAGCCCATGCCGCCCCAATATTGCAGACAGGAATCTGTGAGCTCGCGCGCCAGGCGCCCGGTCTTGAGCTTGGCCATCGAGGCGAGCCGAGTCACGTCGCGCCCGGCGACATATTGTTCGATCGCGCTCCAGGTCAGCGCCCTGAGCGCCTCGACCTCGGTCCTGAGTTCGGCGAGCCGGAAATGCACCACCTGATTGTCGAGCACCGGCTTGCCGAAGGTCGTGCGCGCGCCGGCATAGTCGATCGTCAGGTCGATCAGACGGTCGAATCCCTTGAGCGAGCTCGCCGCCGAATACAGCCGCTCCTCCTGGAACTGCAGCATCTGCATGGTGAAGCCCATGCCCTCCTGGCCGATCAGGTTGCGCCGCGGCACCCGCACCTCGTCGAAGAACAATTGCGCGGTATCGGACGAATTCATGCCGATCTTCCTGATCTTCTGGCGCGAGATGCCTTTTGCATCCATCGGCACCGCGATCAGCGACTTGTTCTTGTGCGGCGGGCCGTCCGACGTGTTGGCGAGGAGGCAGCACCAGTCGGCCTTCATGCCGTTGGTGATCCACATCTTGGTGCCGGAAATGACGAAATCGTCGCCGTCCACGCGCGCCGTCGTCTTGACGGCGGCGACGTCCGAGCCGCCGCCGGGTTCCGACACGCCGAGACAGCCGACCACGTCGCCGGCGATCGAGGGGGCGAGAAACGTCTTCTTGACGTGATCGGACCCGAACCGGTTGAGCGCCGGCGTGCACATGTCGGTATGCACCCCGATCGCCATCGGCACGCCGCCGGCCGCGCACAGGCCGAGTTCCTCGGCCATCACCATCGAATAGGAAAAATCGAGACCCAGCCCGCCATAGTCGGGGTCGTATTTGATGCCGAGCAGGCCGAGATCGCCGAGCTTCTTGAAAAGGTCGTGCGAGGGAAATTCCTCCGCCGCCTCCCAGGCGTCGACATGGGGATTGATCTCGGTGTCGACGAACTTGGCCACGGTACGGCGCAGATTGTCGTGCTCGGGGGTGAACTGCATCGCTGTCATTCCTTCCTGTGTGCCTGGACGCTCATCCCCGTGCCACGCCGAACGCGTTGGGCCTGAGATCACGCCCAGCGCCTTCCGCAGCGATCTGCAGGCACAGCCCTAGCACGCGCCGGGTGTCGCGCGGGTCGATGATGCCGTCGTCCCACAGCCTGGCGGTGGCGAAGAGAGCCGTCGACTGCGCCTCGACGCCGGCGCGTATGCCGGCGCTCATCTTCGCAAGCTGCGCCTCGTCGGGCTCCGCGCCGGAAGCCGCCGCCTTGCCGCGACTGACGATCTCCATCACCTTGGCCGCCTGCGCGCCGCCCATCACCGCGGTGCGCGCCGAGGGCCACGAAAAGATGAAACGCGGCGAGAACCCCCGCCCGCACATGCCGTAATTGCCCGCGCCATAGGAGCCGCCGAGAATGAAGGTGAATTTCGCCACCCGCGCATTGGCGACCGCCTGGATCATTTTCGAGCCGTGCTTGATCGCGCCGTCGCGCTCGGCCCGCGAGCCGACCATGTAGCCGGTGGTGTTCTGCAAAAAGACCAGCGGCGTGCCGGCCTGGTCGCACAGTTGGATGAACTGCGCCGCCTTGAGCGAGCCGGTCGGCATGATCGGGCCGTTATTGGCGAGAATGCCGACGCGATGCCCCTCGACACTGGCATGGCCGCAGATCGTGTCGGGCGAATGGGCCTGCTTGAATTCCAGAAAGTCAGACCCGTCGACGATGCGCGCGATCACCTCCTTCATGTCGAAGGGCGCCTTGTCGTCGGCCGGCACGATGCCCATCAGTTGCTCGGCGTCGTAAAGCGGCGGCGCGGCCGGCCGCGCGGGCGCGACGGCGTCCCAGCCGATGGTCTTCATGATCTCGCGGCCATAGGCGATCGCCTGAATGTCGTCCTCGGCGACATATTCGCCAAGCCCGGTAACCGTGCCGTGCAGGTCGGCCCCACCCAGTTCCTCGTCGTCGGCCTCCTCGCCGATCGCCGCCTTGACCAGCGGCGGGCCGGCCAGAAATATCTTCGAGCGCCCGCGCACCAGAACGACATAGTCCGACAGTCCCGGCAGATAGGCCCCGCCCGCCGTCGAGGATCCGTGCACGATGGCGATCTGCGGAATGCCGGCGGCCGACAGCCGGGCCTGGTTGGCGAAGGAGCGTCCGCCTTCCACGAACATCTCGGCCTGGTAAAGCAGGTTGGCGCCGCCGCTTTCGACCAGATAGATCAGCGGCAGCCGGTTCTCGAAAGCGATCTCGTGCAGGCGCAGCGCCTTCTTCAGCCCGATCGGCGGGATCGTGCCGCCCTTGATGCCGGAATCCGAAGCCGAGACGATGCAGCGCCGGCCGGCCACCACGCCGATGCCGGCAATGGTGCCGCCACCCATGATGGTCTTGCCGCCATCGTCGTCGTGCATCTTGTAGCCGGCGAGCGTGCACAGCTCGATAAAGGGCTGGCCGCGGTCGAGCAGCCGCTCGACACGCTCGCGCGGCAGGATCTGACCCCGCGCCTCGAACCGCGCCCGGCGCGCGGCCGAATTGTCGCGCACGCGCTGCTCGAGCGCCCGCACCTCGCCAAGCTTGCCGGCCATCGCCTCGGCATTGGCCGCAAAATCCTGAGAGCGGACATCGAGGGCGGACGACAGCGCCGGCATCAGCCCGCATCCTCCCCGGCAAGGGCCGCGGGCATCACGGCGCGGTGAAACCCGTCGAAGGCGGCGATCCGGCTCTTTGCCTTCACCGGGTAGAGCGGGCTGCCGAGCGGCGCGCCGCCGTCTATCGGCACGGTGACCCCGGTGACGAAGGACGCCGCCGGCGACAGCAGGAAACACACCACCGACGACACTTCGGCCTCGACCCCGATGCGTCCGACCGGCACGTGATCCTTCAGATGCGGGATCAGCGCCCTGGTCATGCCGTCATAGGTGTCCATGCCCGACGAGGCGATCCAGCCCGGCGCGACGGCGTTGACCCGCACGCCGTGCTGGCCCCACTCATAGGCCGCCGTCTTGGTCAGATTGACCATGCCGGCCCGCGCCGCGCCCGAATGTCCCATGCCCGGCATGCCGCGCCACATATCGGCGGCCATGTTGACGATCGCGCCGCCATGTTTGCGCATCGACTGGCAAAACGCCTCGCGCATCACCAGGAAACCGCCGGTCAGATTGTTGGCAACCACCGCCTCGAAACCACGCTTGGAGATCGCCTCCAGCGGCGCGGGAAACTGCCCGCCGGCATTGTTGACCAGCCCGTCAATCCGCCCGTGGCGTTCCACGACGCCGGCCAGCGCCTGTTTTACCGCCGCCTCGTCGCGAATATCGAAGGCCCGCGCCTCGGCGCTGCCGCCATCGGCTTCGATTTCGGCAGTGACCGCCTCAAGCTTGTCGGGCTTGCGGCCGGTGATGACGACGTGGGCGCCGAGTGCTGCCAGTTCATGCGCGATGCAACGGCCGATGCCCGACCCGCCGCCGGTGACAAGATGGACCTCGCCGGCAAAGCAGTCGTCCCGCAAAATGCTTCGATAGCCCATCGCGCGCCTCCTCCGCAGCGACGACGCTAATCAACGTTGACGTAAACGTCAATCGACTGCTATCACCGGCCTGCCCGTCGCCTTGCCGGCGGAAGAAACCGACATCGCCACAAAGGCGCACGCCGCCACGAGGAGAAAGCCCATGAGCCTTGATTCGATCGCAGCAAAAATCGGCGAGCGCCTCGCTGATTCCGGATTCGACAAATCGGTGAAGTTCGACCTCGGCGAGGCCGGCGCCATCATGATCGACGGCACCAGCGTCTCGACCGGTGACGGCGACGCGGACTGCACGATTTCCATGTCCAAGGACGATTTCGAGGCGCTGGTCGCCGGCGAACTCAACCCGACGGCCGCCTTCATGCAGGGCAAGATGAAGGTCGACGGCGACATGTCGGCGGCCATGGCCTTGAGCCAGGTGCTCTGATCCGAAAGCCTGCCTTGCCACGACAAGCGCCTGGCGCTCCGCGCCGGGCTTTTTGCTGACTGCATCCCGCCGAGCGGCTGGATGCGAAGTCGCGGGACGCGTCCTAGGCCGCCATCCTGCGCGCGCGGCTCCGCGGACTTCTTTTTCCGCACGCACTCAACACGCCGCGTGCGCCGTCGAGCACACCCGGCCGCAGTTCCAGCGCCAAAAGCCGGTGTTTTTCGTAAGGGCCGGGCATGGCGAGCGCGTCGGTCTTGTCGGCGCTGAAGCCGAAACGCCGGTAATAATCCGGATCGCCGACGAGCAGGATCGCGCCGTGACCGAGGCGGCCGGCCTCCCCGATCGCGTGGCGCATCAGCGCCGCGCCAACGCCCGCGCCCTTGAGCGACGGATCGACCGCCAGCGGCCCGAGAAGCAGCAAGCCGGAAGGCGACGGCGACAGCGCCGCCGTCACGTTCCACAGCCGCACCGTCCCGACCAGTTGGCCCGCGCCGTCGTGCGCCGCCAACGCCAGCCCGGCGGCCGGCAGGCGGCCGCGGCGCAGTTTTTCGGACGCTTTACGCTTGCGGCCGGCGCCCATCGCCCGGTCGAGCAGCGCCTCGCGCGCGAGCGCGTCGGCATCGGTCTCAAGCGTGATCGTGGCGGCGCCTGCCGCCGTGCCCGGCGCAGCGGGCAAAGGCGGCACGAGCGCCGTCACCGGAAAAAATTCGAGCTGATCCATCTCCGGAAGATCCTTCCCAAGCGGAGACATGTGTCCACGAGCGGGCCGGGGCGGGCAGAACGCCCGCCGCCGGATGACCCGACGGGTCTTGCGACCCGTCAGATCACGTAGGATCGCAGCGGTTCGAAGCCGTTGAAGGCCACCGAAGCATAGGTGGTGGTATAGGCGCCGGTGCCTTCGATCAGCACCTCGTCGCCGATCGTCAGCGACAAGGGCAGCGGATAGGGCGTCTTTTCGTACATCACGTCGGCCGAATCGCAGGTCGGGCCGGCGAGCACGCAGGGCGCGGCCTGGTCGCCGTCGCGCGGCGTGATGATCGGGTAGCGGATCGCCTCGTCCATCGTCTCGGCCAGGCCGCCGAACTTGCCGATGTCTAGATAGACCCAGCGCAGATTGTCGTTGTCGGCCTTTTTCGAGATCAAGACGACCTCCGACTTGATGACGCCGGCATTGCCGACCATGCCGCGGCCGGGCTCGATGATGGTTTCGGGCAGCCGGTTGCCGAAATGGCGCGACAACGCCTCGAAGATCGCCTGGCCGTAGGCCTGCGCGGCCGGCACGTCCTTCAGGTAGCGGGTCGGGAAACCGCCGCCCATATTGACCATTTTCAAGACGATGCCCTCATCGGCCAGTCTTGCGAACACGGCCTTGGCGTCGCCCAGCGCCTTGTCCCAGGCCGACAGATCTGTCTGCTGCGACCCGACATGGAACGACACGCCGTGGGCCTCGAGCCCGAGTGCGGCGGCGCGGCGCAGGACGTCGACCGCCGTTGCCGGCACGCAGCCGAACTTGCGCGACAGCGGCCATTCCGCGCCCTCGCCGTCGGTGAGCACACGGCAGAAGACGCGGCTGCCCGGCGCGGCGCGGGCGATCTTTTCGACCTCTTCCACGCAGTCGACGGCGAAAAGCCGGATCCCGAGATCGAAGGCGCGCGCGATGTCGCGCTCCTTCTTGATGGTGTTGCCAAAGCTGATGCGCTCGGCCGTTGCCCCGGCATCCAGCGCCATCTCGATCTCCGCCACGCTGGCCGTGTCGAAGGAGGAGCCCAATGCGGCCAGCAGGCGCAAGATCTCAGGCGCCGGATTGGCCTTGACCGCATAGAAGATGCGGCTTTCCGGCAGCGCCTTTTCGAAGGCGCGGTAATTGTCCCGCACAATGTCGAGATCGACGATCAGGCAGGGGCCGTCGGGACGGCGGGTGGCGAGGAAATCGAGGATGCGCTGCGTTGCCATCGGGTCTCTCCAACAGGCGGTTCGACCCGCCAGGCTCAAGGGTCGCGGGCATCGGCGCGCACGGCGTCCGGCCCCGCGGTGGACAAAGGGCGCGAAAATGCGTTGCTGAACCCGGACGGTGGAAATGACCGGAGCTCGAAACGCGTTTCACGCGGCGATGAGCCTCCGCCTTTGGGGCGACTGCTCGCTTTGTCTGCCTCAGCTTTGGATTGGGAGACCCGTTCCGCACTGCCGGCAATGAAGGTGTGCCTCTTCAGTAACCCCGGTTTATGGACAACCGGCAGACACCAGAAAGGCCCGCACCGTCGTTGCTTCAAGATGTCCTCGATCTGCGGTTGGGCCGCGAGACCGACTGGAGTGGTTAGGTCCAGGTACCGTACCGGCTTCCTCGCCATTTCGAGGACCGGCGGACACCCACAGGCACGTGCGACTTTGGGCAGGCGCGGATATAGGCGCGACGTCTGTCACAATCAATCAAAAATCGTTCCGGGCTTGCAATTTTTCGCCCGTCGAACATTCTTCCCCGAACCGTAAACTGATTGCGAACGATGACCCGAACGATTCCGCCCCACAATGCCCTCCTCGACTATCCCGCTCCCGTGCTCCGCGAGGCTGTTTCCGGCCCGCTTTCGGGCCTGAGGCTCGCGGTCAAGGATATCTTCGACATTACCGGGATGAGGACCGGCTGCGGCAACCCCGACCGCGAGGCCGAGGCTGGGACTGCAGAACGCTCGGCGCCCGGCGTGCGCGAGCGCTTCGATTTCGGCCGCGACATCGACTCCGACGCAGCCGCCGCCGAGACCGGCCTCCGTAACGCGCCGCGTATGGATGCGTCCTTCGACGCGTTGCAGACCTATCGTGAACGCGCGCTCGGCCTGTTGTGCCTGTCCAGCCTCAGCGGTTTACCGCAGATTACCCTGCCGCCCGGCCAGGTCGACAGCGCGCCGTTCGGGATTGCGCGAACGATCCTAGGCCAGGTCGAGGGAGGCTGAGGCATGGACACGCTCACCCGCATGCGCGCCTTCATCGCCGTGGTCGAGGCGGAAGGGTTTTCCGCCGCCGCGCGCAAGATCGGCCGTTCCAAGGCGCTTTTGTCGAAATATGTCCGCGAACTGGAGGACGATCTCGGCGCGCTGCTGCTCAACCGCACGACGCGCCAGTTCTCGCTGACCGAAGCCGGCCACACCTATTTTCGCCGCGCCTCCGAAATCATCCGCGAAATCGACAGCCTGGCCGATTCGGTGCGCGAATCCTCCGGCGACGTGAAGGGGCGCATCAAGCTGTCCGCGCCGCGCACCTTCGCCGACGCCCCGATCGGCCAGTCGCTGATCGACTTCGCCGTCGCCCATCCCGACATCGTGCTCGATATCAATCTCGACGACCGTTTCGTCGATCTCGTTGAAGAAGGGTTCGACCTTGCAGTTCGCATTTCCAGGTTGGAGAATTCCTCCCTGATCGCGCGCCGCCTCGCGCCGTTCACGGTCAAGGTCTGCGCATCGCCGGCTTTTCTCGAAAAGAACGGCGCGCCGCGGCGGCCGCAAGATCTCGCCGGCCTGCCCTGCATCATCGACACCAATGGGCGCTGGCTCTCCAACTGGCCGTTCAAGGGCGACAATGGCGAGACGATTACCGTGCCGGTTTCCGGCCCGATCGAGGTGAACAGCCCGCTTGCCGCGCGCGCAGCGACCCTGGCCGGGCTCGGCTTCGCCATCCTGCCCGACTTCATCGCCGCCCCCGAGATCGAGGCCGGGCGATTGAAGTCGCTGCTCGACGACCGCATGCCGACCGATGCCGGGATTTTCGCCGTCTACCCGCATCGCCGCTACTTGCCGGCCAAGGTTCGCGTCTTCGTCGATTTCCTCGTACAATGGTTCAAGGACGAGCGCGCGCCATGAGATCGGGCCGTCCCAATTTCGCCCGCTTTGTGGTCATGCTGCGGCCGAACTCCATCCCCTATTCGGCAGGTAGTTGATGCGGCCGACCATGCAACGCTCGATCTTGACCGCAATCGCAGCTGCGACCGTCTGCACCGCCGGGCCGGCGGCCGCGCATCCGCATGTCTTTGCCGAGGCGCGCCTTGATGTCGTTGTCGACACAAACCGGACCGTCACTTCGCTGCGCCATGTGTGGCGCTTCGACGATTTGTTTTCCAGCACCGTGCTTGTGGAATTCGACAAGAACGGCGATTTGAAACTAAGCCCGGAAGAGCTCGAAGAAGTGTCGACCGTGGTCTACGATTCGATCGGCGAGTTCGATTATTTCCAGATCGTCTCGGTCAACGGCAAGCCGGTCGCCATGAAGGCGCCGGACCGTCTGATGGTCAATTTCGAGGACAATCAGCTCATCATCCTGTTCGAATCCGAGCCCAGGGATACGCTCAAGCTCGACGGCACGGTGGATTTCGGTGTCTATGACCCGACCTTCTACACCGCGATCGATTTCGTCGAGGACGCCTATATGACGGTCGAGGGACTGCCGTCGGGCTGCGGCCGCCGGGTGGTGCGGCCCGATCCGGACGAGGCGATCGCCCAGAACCAGACAACCCTGACCGAGGCCTTCTTCAACGATCCGACCGGCAACGACATGAGCAAGCTGTTCGCGACCCGGCTCGAAATTTCCTGCCCCGCACAGGGTTGAGGCCGGTTGTGATGAAAGCACGTATGATCGCCGCGCTGACCGTTCTGACCGCCGGCATCCTGCTGGTGGCGGTCGAGGCAGGCCACGCCCAGAGTTCGCTCGGCATCGGCACCAACGAGGCGATGTTACCGCAATCCGGGCTTTTCGGTGGCTTTGTCAATTGGGTCAACACGCAGCAGCAGGCCTTCTACCGCGCGCTCACCGGCGCGTTGAAAGCGATGCGCCAGGATACCGGCAAGCTGTGGCTGCTCGTCGGGCTCTCCTTCGCCTACGGCATCTTTCACGCCGCCGGACCGGGCCATGGCAAGGCGGTGATCTCGTCTTACATGCTGGCCAACGAGGTGGCGCTCAAACGCGGCGTGATGCTCTCCTTCGTCTCGGCCTTCCTCCAGGCACTGAGCGCTATCCTGCTGATCGGCGTGGTGTTTTTGTTCCTGCGCGGCACCGCGGTCTCGATGACCGGCGCGACCTGGTTCCTGGAAGTGGCCAGCTACGCGCTGATCACGCTGTTCGGAGCCTGGCTCTTGTGGCAAAAAGCCGGCCCCGGCCTGCGCGCCCGGCTTTTTGGCGGCCCGGCCAAAACCCTGTCGGCGGCGATCGCCGCAAACTACGACCATCATCGTCACGGCGGTCACACACACGATCGTGATCATCACCACGGCGACGGGTACCACCACCATCATGACCACGGGCCCGGTGAGGTCTGCGCCAGTTGCGGCCATGCCCACGCCCCCGACCCGCGGCTCATTTCCGGTGATCGCTTCACCTGGCGTACCGCCTGGTCGGCGGTGGCGGCCGTCGGCCTGAGACCCTGCTCGGGCGCGCTGATCGTCCTGACTTTTTCCTTCCTCAACGGCCTGTGGCTCGGCGGCATCGTCTCGGTACTCGCCATGGCGCTCGGCACCGCGATCACCGTCTCGGTGCTCGCAACGCTCGCGGTCGTCGCCAAGAACTGGGCCGTGGCGTTTGCCGGCAACGGACGTCTGGGCAATCGCATCCACGGCGCGATCGAGATCGGCGGCGCCGCCTTCGTCTTCCTGATCGGCCTTACGCTTCTCACCGCGAGCCTGCAGGCGTAGAGCCGGTCAGCTCGCCTCGCCGAACTCGTCTTCGATATGCGCCGTGACGATCTCGTCGAAACTCTCCTCGGCCTCGAACCCGAGCGCGCGGGCCCGTTCGGCCATAAACCGCGTCGGCCAGTTGCGCACGATCGCCCAGACCGCCTCGTCGTGCTGCTCGCGGATCAGCCCGACCGCTTTTGACCCGGCGATACGCTCGAGCGCCTCGATCTGCTCGCCGACGGTGCAGGCCACGCCCGGCATGGTCAGGTTGCGCCGTGGACCGACCGCTTCGCCGGCAAGGCCGGCGGCGTGCAGCAAGAACCCTACCGCCGCGCGCGGGCTGGCATGGGTGTGCAGAACCGAGCGCGGCACCGGCAACATCGTTTGCCGGCCGGCGAGCGGGTCGCGGATGATCGCCGAAAAGAACGAGGACGCCGCTTTGTTCGGCTTACCGGGTCTGACGCAGATGGTCGGCAGGCGAAGCCCGATCCCGTCGAGAAAGCCGCGGCGCGAATAATCTGCAAGCAGTGCCTCGCCGATCAGTTTCTGGGTGCCGTAGGAGGTCAGCGGCGTGGGATGGAAATCGTCGGGAATCGTGTCGGGAAACGGCGCCCCGAAAACCGCGATCGAGGAGGAAAACACTACGCGCGGCGCGTGGCCGGCGGCCCGGATCGCGTCGAACAACGCGCGCGTGCCGTCGAGATTGACCCGGTATCCCTTGTCAAAATCGGCTTCGGCTTCGGCCGAAACGACGCCGGCGAGATGAAACACCATGTCCGGTTTCGCCGCGACGAGCCTGTCGGCTTCGCCGGGCGCGGCAAGGTCGCCGATATGGGTCGAGACCGTGGCCCCATTTATCGCCGGCGCGTCGGCGCTGACGATGTCGTGCAGGTCGAGCGCGGCGAGCCGCCTGCCGTTGAGCGCCCCGTCGCGCGCGAGCCGGGCGACGAGCTTGCGTCCGATCATCCCGGCCGCGCCCGTCACCAGAACCCGCATGCTCATTTGCGTCGCTGCGCGCGGCCGCGCAGCCAGAACACCAGAAAGAACGCGACCACGAAGGTCACCGCGATGGCGCCGGCGGCAAGCGGCGAGCTCTCGCCGACCGCCAGCATGATCGTGGGCATGTAGAAGGCGAACAGGCCAAAGCCGACCAGGATGATCGCGGCGGCGATCGCCGCGTTGCGGGTCCGGGCGTCCATCACAGCGTCCACCCGCCGTCGATCGGGATCGCAGTACCGGTGGTGAAGGCCGATTCATCGGAAGCCAGATAGAGTGCCAGCGCGGCGATTTCGGAGGCTTCGCCGACACGCCCCATCGGCTGGCGCGACACAAACATTTCCATCGCCTTGTCGGTACCCCCGACCGACTGGCCAAGCTCCTCCACCCGCGCCTCCCAGGAGGGCGAACGCACAGTGCCGGGGCAGATCGCGTTGCAGCGCACGCCCTGGCGGATAAAATCGACCGCGACCGATTTCGTTAGGCCGATCACCGCCGCCTTGGTCGCACCATAAGTGTAGCGGTTCGGCGCGCCCTTCAGCGACGAGGCGCCGGACGAAAGATTGATGATCGAGGCCGAGGTCCCGCTATTCCCGGCGCGCCGGAGCATGCCGGGCAGAAAGGCCGCGATCGTGCGGTGCATGGATTTGACGTTGAGATCGAAGGAAAAATCCCAGTCCTTTTCCGAACAGTCGAGCACGGTGCCGTGATGCACGAAGCCGGCGACATTGACCAGAATGTCAATGTCGCCGATCTTTTCGGCATATTTTTCCACTGCCCGCGTCGAGCGCACGTCGAGTTTGGCCCGTTTCACGCGACGCAGATCGTCCAGCTTGTCGCGCGTCAGATCGGACGCGTAGACCGTCGCGCCCTCTGCGACAAACGCTTCCGCGATCGCCCGTCCGATCCCCTGCCCCGCCGCGGTGACGACCGCGATCTTGCCCTTCAGCCTGCCGGCCATGACTACCTCTCTTCAGTGCGAATGGTTGTTGTGATCGTTGCGCGCGTCGGCGCAATCTCCGTATTCGGGTTCGACGGTGGCGTGACCGATACCGTGTTCGTCCGCAAGCCGCGCCTTGATGCGCGCGATCGCTTCGCCGGCCGCCATTCCACTCTCCAGACTGGCATGCAGGGTCGCCATGGTACGCCGGCCGTCCAAGGACCAGACATGCATGTGGTGAATGTCGCGCACGCCGACGACATGCGTTTCAATGTCCCGGGCGATCGCATCGCGATCGAGGCTCGTCGGCGCACCCTCGAGCAGCACATGGCCCGAATCGCGGATCAGTGCCCAGGCGCTGCGGAACAGCAGCACCGCCACCAGCACCGACAGGATCGGGTCGATCGGATACCAGCCAGTGACCAGTATGATGATGGCGGCCGCGATCGCGGCGACGGAGCCGAGAAGGTCGCCCAGCACGTGCAGAATGGCGCCGCGCATATTGAGGTCGTCGCGCGATCCGCCATGCAGGACAAAAAACGCGACGATATTGACGAGGAGGCCAGCAAGGCCGACGAGAAGCATCGGACCGCCCAACACCGGCGACGGCATAGAGAACCGTTCCCACGCCTCGTAGACGATCCACAACGCAATCACGAACACCGTCAGGCCGTTCGTGTAGGCAACCAGCGTCTTGATGCGGTCGTAACCATAGGTCAGGCGCTCATTGGCGCGGCGTTCGGCGAGATGGAAAGCATACCAGCCGAGCGCCAGCGCAACCGAATCGGTCAGCATGTGCCCTGCATCGGCCAACAGCGCCAGCGACCCGGTCAAAAGCCCGCCCGCCGCCTCAACGATCATGAAACCGCCGGTCAGGAGCGCGGCGATCAACATGCGCGTCTTGTTGCCGGAGCCATGGTCATGCCCGTGATCGTGGCTGTGGTCGTGCCCCATGACCGAAGTCTACTCCTTGATGGCGTCTCGGCATGCCTCCAGCCGGCGCAACTGCCTTCCTTCCCCGTCGAAATTGGCCGGGTCGAGCCACGCCTCGAAGGCCCGTTTCAGCACCGGCCAATCCGAGTCGATCATCGCATACCACGCCGTGTCGCGGTTTTCGCCCTTCACGACCATATGCTGGCGGAAAACCCCTTCGAACGAAAATCCGAACCGTTCCGCCGCGCGCTTGGAGGGCGCGTTGCGGTCGTTGCATTTCCATTCGAAGCGCCGATAGCCGAGCGCGTCGAACGCATGGGCGGCAAACAGATAAAGCGCCTCGGTGGCGGCCGGCGTGCGCGCGATCGCCGGTCCCCAATAGATATTGCCGATCTCGATCACGCCGTTCGCCGCATCGATGCGCATCAGCGTCTGGCGGCCGCATACCGCCCCGCTGCGGCGGTCGATGACGGCGAAGAACAGCGGGTCCGCGCTCGCCGCCGCCTTGTCGAGCCAGGGTTGGAAGTCGGCCCGGCTGGCAGGCGGAACCTCTGGCAGCCACCGGAACCGCTCCGGCGCATCGGCAACGCTCGAGGCTTCATAGAGCCCGTCGCCGTGGCGTGCCGGATCGAGCGGCTCGAGCCGCACGAAACGCCCTTCCATGGCCGTATGCTGCGGCCGCGGCCGCCCGGTCCAGTTCGCAAGCTCCTCACCCACCTTGATACTCCTGCCGTTTGACTTTTGCCGCCGGAGGCTCACAAAAGTTAGGCAGAACGGAAAGGACCACAAGGACTCGCCGCATGCTCCACACGATTCCGGCCTTCGACCGCATCGGCGAGGAAAACGCCTTCGCCGTTCTCGCGCGGGCCACCAGGCTTGCCGAACAGGGGCGCGACATCATCAATCTCGGCATCGGCCAGCCCGATTTCAGCACGCCCGCCCACATCGTCGAGGCCGCCGTCAAGGCGCTGCGCGACGGGCATCATGGCTACACACCCGCCAACGGCCTGATCGCCACCCGCGAGGCCGTGGTACGCCGCACGCTGGCCACCACCGGCGTCGAGGTCTCTCCCGAGGCAGTGATGATCATGCCGGGCGGCAAACCGACCATGTTCGCGGCGATCCTGATGTTCGGCGAACCGGGTGCGGAAATCCTCTATCCCGATCCCGGTTTTCCGATCTACCGTTCGATGATCGAGTTCACCGGCGCCACGCCGGTTCCCGTACCGATGCGCGAGGAAAACGGCTTCGCCTTCTCGGCCGAGGAAACGCTGGCGCTGATTACCCCGCGAACCAGGCTGCTGGTGCTGAACTCGCCCGCCAATCCGACCGGCGGCGTCACGCCGCGCGCGGAGATCGAGAAGCTGGTCGCCGGCCTTGCCGCGTTTCCCGACATCGCCATCCTCTCGGACGAGATCTACGACGTCATGACCTATGACGGCGAGCAGCAGTGTTCGCTGCTCGGCTTTCCTGATATCCGCGACCGACTGATCGTGCTCAACGGCTGGTCCAAGACCTGGGCCATGACCGGCTGGCGCATGGGCTGGTCGATCTGGCCGGAGCGGCTCTACGACAAGGTGCGCAAGCTCGCCGTCAATTGCTGGTCCTGCGTCAACGCGCCAAGCCAGCATGCCGGCATCGCCGCCATCGACGGGCCGCAGGACGAGGTCGAGACCATGCTGCGCGCCTTCGACCGCCGCCGCCGGGTGATCGTGGAAGGGCTGAACGGCCTGCCCGGCATTTCCTGCGTGACGCCGAAGGGTGCCTTTTATGCCTATCCGAACGTGCGCGAAACCGGCTGGCCGGCCAAGAAACTGGCGACCACCCTTCTCGACGAAGCCGGCGTCGCCACGATTGGCGGGCCGGATTTCGGCGTGCTCGGCGAAGGCTATATCCGCTTGTCCTACGCCAATTCGGAGGAAAACATCCTGCGCGCGATCGAGCGCATGGAAACGTTCTTGACCCGCTGATCCGCGATCTCGAGATTATCTCCGGACCGCTGGGCTCGCTGGATCGAACGGGAGGAAGCATGCTCTACGCAATACTCGCCTATCACGAGGAAGACACCGTTTCCGCGATGTCGCCTGACGAGGACGCCGCACTGATGGCGGGCATGATGAAAGTTCACGACAAGATCGACCGGAAAAACCGGCTCGGTCCGGCAGCCCGACTCGACAAGACCGGCAATGCCGTCACCCTACGCGGGCCCGGCGAGCCGATGGTGATCGACGGACCATTCGCCGAGACCAAGGAGCAGTTGCTCGGCTTCTACGTGCTGGAATGCGACACGCTGGATGCTGCGGTTGCGGCCGCCCGCGACCTGCAGCGCGTCAACACGTCGGCCGTCTACGAAATCCGGCCGATCACGCTCTACCTGCCCGGCGCGGCCGTGCAAGGCGATTGAAGCCGACCAGCCGCAAGGCTCACAGATCGTAGAGATACCAGATCGCCAGACAGGTGGTGGCCGCGATCGACAGGTTCATCGGTACGCCGATCTTCAGGAAGTCGGAAAAGCGGTAATTGCCCGCGCCATAGACCAGCGTGTTGGTCTGGTAGCCGATCGGGGTTGCGAAACTGGCGCTGGCACCGATCATCACCGCGATCAGGAAGGGTCGCGCGTCGATGCCGAGCTGGCTGGCCAGGCCGATCGCGATCGGTGCCATCAGCACCGCCACGGCGTTGTTGCTGACCAGTTCGGTGAACACCGAGGTGAGAATATAGATCGCGGCGAGCGTGACCAGCGGCGGGGACGCCTCCAGCAACGGCGTCAGCACCGAGACGATCAGCATGACCGCGCCGGACTTCTCCAGCCCGGCGCCGACGATCAGCATCGAAAAGATCAGCACCAGGATCGAACCGTCGATCGACCCCCACGCCTCGTCGCTGTCGATGCAGCGCAGAACCAGGATCGCGGCGACGGCGAGCATGGCCAGGATCGAGATGTCCATGATCTGGACGGCGGCAAGCAGCACCACGGCGGCGAGCGCGAGCACGGCGACCGGCGCCTTGCCGCGCCGATAAGGACGTCCGCTCGGCCGCGTTACCGAAACCAGCGCCGCATCCTCGGTGAGGGCGTCGAAATTGGCCGGTGGGCCTTCCAGAAGCAGCTTGTCGGCCGGCCGCAGCATCACGCTTTCCAGATCGGAACCGGGAATGTGGCGATGCCGGTGCGCGCCGAGCACGCGCACGCCATAGCGCCGGCCGAGCGACAGGTCGGCGATGCGGCCGCCGGCGGTGCCGCGATGCGGCGCCACAACCGCCTCCACCGCGACCCGTTCGCCGGTGCGCTCCTGCCCCCGGCGCATGCCCACCCGCAGGTCGGCTTGTTCGTTCAGCGTCAGGATCTCGGCCGCCGTCGCCGCAACGATCAGCGAATCGCCGCGTTTCATGATCCGGTCCTGGATGTTCTCGCGCATGATGTCGGTGCCGCTGCGCAGACCGAGGATGCGCAGGCCGGAGCGCTTGAAATCGGCCAGTTGCCCGATCTTGTGTTGGGTGTAGCGGCCTTCGGCCCGCACCGTGATCTCGGACAGGAATTCGGTCTGTCCGGCCGGCGAGGTTTCGCCGCCTGTGCGCCGGTCGGGCAGCAGAAAACGGCCGAGAGTGAGCATGACGACCGTACCGGTCAGGGCCGCCACCAAGCCGACCGGGGTCATCTCGAAGATCGAAAACGGCGCCAGCCCGGCCTCGCGCGCCACGCCGTCGACGAGAATGTTGGTCGAGGTGCCGATCAGCGTGCAGGTGCCGCCGAGGATCGCGGCGTAGGAGACGGGGATCAAAAGACGGGTCGCGGCGACATCGAGCGAGCGGGCGAGCCGGAACACAATCGGGATCAGAATCAACACCACCGGGGTGTTGTTCATGAAGGCCGAGGCCGCGACCGCGCCGAACAGGAGCACGCCGATGGCGGTCGCCGGGCGGCGCGCCGCCTGGCCGATCACCCTGTCGGCGACCATTTCCAGGACCCCGGTACGCACCAGCGCTCCCGACAGCACGAACATGGCCGCGATCGTCAGCGGCGCTGCATTGGAAAAAACCTTCGTGGCCTCTTCGGCGGGCGTCAGCCCGAGGACGAGAAATGCCGCCGCGCCGGCAACCGCCGTGACCTCCGGCGGATACCGCTCGATGATGAAAAACACCAGCAGGACGGCCAACACCGCGAGCGCGACATAGCCTTGATAGCCGTCGATAATCGCTGCCATGGTTAGGGTCTGTCCTTACTCTGGCCCCGGTCCGGGGCGCGGCCTCGCGGCACAGCCGCCTACCTGCGCCGCCACGCTCGCGCACCCTTGCCTATCGAAGCGTGCAATACCGGTCGTGTCCAAGCAATTCCGTTGAAGTTGGCGCGGCCTGCGGAACGGTTTTTCTCAACCGCGGCCGACAAAGGGCATCTTCGTCGCCATCACGGTCATGAACAGCACATTGGCGTTAAGCGGCAGATTGGCCATGTGCAGCACCGAACGGGCAACATTGTCGACATCCATCACCGCCTCGGGCGCGATCCGGCCATCGGCCTGCGGCACGCCGTCGGCCATCGGCGCGGCCATGTCGGTCAGCGCATTGCCGATATCGATCTGCCCGCAGGCGATGTTGAAGGGCCGCCCGTCGAGCGCCAGCGTCCGCGTCAGGCCGGTGATGGCGTGCTTGGTCGCCGTATAGGGCGCCGAGCCCGGTCGGGGCGCATGCGCGGAGATCGAACCGTTATTGATGATGCGGCCACCGATCGGCGTCTGCCGGCGCATCTGCCTGAAAGCCGCCCGCGCGCACAAAAAGGCACCGGTCAGATTGACCTCGACGACCGCCTTCCACAGATCGACCGGCGTTTCGTCGATCGTCTGGGTTTTTGAGAACATGCCGGCATTGTTGAACAGGAGATCGACCCGCCCGAACCGGACCGCGACCTGCTCGAACAGATCGTCCACCGCCGCGGGATCGGTGACATCGACGGGAAATGCCAGCGCCTCACCCGGCGTCTGCCCGGCCGCGGCGATCGCTTCCTCGAGCAGCGCCCCGCGCCGCCCGACATAGACCGTGTGCCAGCCGTCGCGCGACAGCGCCGCGGCGGCTGCCCTGCCGATTCCCGTTCCCGCTCCGGTGACGATCGCGACCCTGCTTGCATCCATATGCATTCCTCCGACCCGATGCACTTGGCAGAGGATGGCGGAATGCGCAAGCTGTCTGGGAATAAGGAAGGGCGGCCATTCGCGACCGCCCGATCTGGACCATGCTTGGGAGGAGGAAAGCTGATCCGACTGGACCAAGCATGCGCTCAACTGGTTAACGAAACCTTAACGGGCATCCGCCGCGCGACGCCATCGTCAGGCCTCGCCCGGCGAAAAAGCCGGCGCGGGCGGACCTACCAGGGCGACCTGCCGGACGGCGCATCGCCCGGTGCGGGCTGCGAAGGAGCCGGCTCCTTGGCCGAAGAGACCGTCGCCTCGATGTGGTCGATCAGCGCGTCGGGCAGTTTCAGGCGCCCGGCCAGCATGTCGAGATAACCGCGCTCGGCGCGGGTCTGCGGCTCGATCGCCAGCCGCGAGGCGGTGTAGAGTTCCACGCGCTGTGCCTCGGTACGGGCCTCCACAACCAGCGCGTCGAGGTCGACCGGCTTTTTCAGTTCCGACACCAGGAACGCCTCTGCCTCCTCACCGATGCCGGACAGTCTGAGCCGGTCGGCGATCTTGCCGCGCTCCTCATCGTCGATATGGCCATCGGCGCGGGCGGCGGCGATCATCGCGCGCGCCAGGGTGAGCGCGAACTCGGTTTCGCCCTGCGGGGCGGTTTCCGGTCGGAACTCGCTGTCGGACGGGGGTGCCAGAAGCTCGGGTTCGACCGCGGCCGGGTCGGAACCCGGCGCGTCGCCGGCGCGATAGTTCTGATAGGCCTTGTAGGCGAGACCGGCAACGGCGGCGAGGCCGCCGACCTTCAGCGCCGTGCCGGTGACCGCGCGTCCGGTGCCGGTGCCCAGCAGTACGGCGACCAGCGCGCCGGTTGCCAGCGGGTTGTCCTTGGCCAATTGCGTCGCCTGACCCGCCTTGTCGCGGAGCGTTGAGTCCGTGCCCGGAACTTTCGAGCCGAGCAGATCATCGAGCAGCTTCTTGGGATCGAACATAAAACCTCCGCGATTGGGCGTTCGGGCAGCCTCTAGCTAGGCGTGCGGCCACGACATTGCAATGATGTGCGGCGAAAGGATCAGGCGTTCCCATTTTCCCGTTGCCCGAGATGAGGTCCGAAGCCGCGACTATCGGCGAGTTCGACCTGGCGCTGACGCTCGGCATAACGGGCCCGATCGGCGGCCGAACGCTTGTCGGCGCAATGCGGACACGAGACGCCCTCGACGAAGCCCGGCGAGCCCCTGTCCTGCCCGCTCAGCGGATGGCGGCAGGCCCGACACAGTGACGCTGCGCCTTGTGCGAGCCCGTGTCCGACCGAAACGCGCTCGTCGAAGACGAAACATTCACCGCGCCAGCGACTTGCCTCGGCCGGAACCTCTTCCAGATATTTCAGAATCCCGCCCTTGAGGTGGAAGACCTCCTCGATCCCGATCGATTTCATGTAGGCGGTCGCCTTTTCGCAGCGGATGCCGCCTGTGCAGAACATCGCCACCTTGCGGCCGCGAAACGCGTCGCGGTGCGCCTCGGCCCAGGCCGGAAAGTCGCGAAAGCGCCGGGTTGCCGGATCGAGCGCATTCGCGAAAGTACCGAGCGACACCTCGTAGTCGTTGCGGGTGTCGATCACCACCGTATCGGGATCGTCGATTAGCCGGTTCCATTCCGCCGGCTCGACATAGGTTCCGGCTTCCTCCACCGGATCGACCGCCTCGACACCCATGGTGACGATCTCGCGTTTCAGCCGGACTTTCATCCGCAGGAACGGCATTTTGCCGGTGCGGCTGAACTTGACCTCAAGATCGCCAAGCCCTGCGTCACGTTCCAGATAGGCAAGCAGCGCGTCGACCCCGGCATCCGGGCCGGCGACGGTGCCGTTAATGCCTTCCGGCGCCACGATCAGCGTGCCCCTGATACCGTGGCGAGCACAAAAGGCGGCCAATGGCGCGCGCAGCGCCTCGGGCCGCACCAGGCGGCGAAAGCGGTAGAGCGCAGCGATCTTGACGGGGTCCGGAACCGTGGGCGAATTCATGATGGATGTCGCCTATCCGCTTGGCGCCGAAAGCGCAAGCAGCGCGAAAAAGCCGTGCCGTTTCAGCCCCGTCGACACAAGCACACCATTGGGGCCGTTGGCACCGGCCCGGCTTTCGATCCACCTCTGCATCCCTGCCCGCATCATTGTCCGCATTGGTTGCGGAGGCCCCCGAAGATGTTCAGCAAGGAAATCATCCAGTCGATCACCGCCGCGGCGGCGCGTCACGCCCTCGCGCCGGCGACCTTGCTCGCTGTCGCCGATGTCGAAAGCGCCGGCAAACCCTTCGCGACCGTCGCCGGTCGGCGCGAGCCGGTGATCCGCTTCGAGGGCCATTATTTCGACCGTCGCCTGAGGGGTGCGCAACGCGCCCGGGCCCGCGCCGCGGGCCTGGCCTCGCCCGAGCCCGGCAGCGTCGCCAATCCACGCACCCAGGCCGCCCGCTGGGCGCTGCTGGAACGGGCCTGCGCCATCGACCGCAAGGCAGCGCTGGAATCTGTCTCCTGGGGCATCGGCCAAGTCATGGGCGCACACTGGGCCTGGCTCGGTTACGCAAGCGTGGAGTCAATGGTCGACGAGGCCCGCTCCGGCGTCGAAGGCCAGATCGCGATCATGCTGCGCTACATCGATAAGGCCGGCCTGACAGCCGCGCTCAGACGCCGCGACTGGGCCGCCTTCGCCAAGGGTTACAACGGCCCCGGCTATCGCAAATATGGCTATGACCGGAAGATCGCCCGCGCCTTTGCCCGGTATGAGGCCGTCTCCGTCAATCCGGTCGTGCCGGGCGTCGGCGACGCTCTCGCCCGGAAACCGGTGTCGCGCGGTGACACCGGGGCACGCGTGCGCGATTTGCAGGCGCGATTGTTCGCGGCAGGCCACAAAATCGAGCAGGACGGCGTGTTCGGACCCGAAACCGAGCGGACGCTGCGCGCCTTCCAGCGCCGAAACGGTTTGCAGGCGGACGGCGTCGCCGGGCCGAGGACGTGGCAGGT
Source organism: Nitratireductor arenosus (assembly GCF_009742725.1). Taxonomy (GTDB): domain Bacteria; phylum Pseudomonadota; class Alphaproteobacteria; order Rhizobiales; family Rhizobiaceae; genus Mangrovimarina; species Mangrovimarina arenosa. The sequence continues at coordinate 121,236 of NZ_WPHG01000001.1, forward strand.
TCTGGCCGGCGGCGGGCACGAAGCGGAACCGGGCACGATCTGGCAATCGCTGCTCGCCGCCCTGTCGCGCGCGCTGTCCCACTGGTGATTTCGGGCCCGTCCGGCTTCTGATTATGCGACCGATCGGCTATACCCGGCTCCCGAACGGTTCACGAAAAAGGCGCCGCCGCGACCATGCCCCAAAAGACCGACAAGCTCCTGCCCATCCTCACCGGCCAACCGGTGATCCCCGTCCTGAAGATCGATCGCGCGGCGGACGCCGCGCCGCTGGCGCGCGCCCTGGCCAAAGGCGGCCTGCCGGCAATCGAGATCACCTTGCGCACGCGCGAGGCGGTCGATGCGATCCGCATCGCCGCCGCCGAGGTGCCCGAAGCGGTGGTCGGGGCCGGCACTATTCTCAACGGACGCCAGTTCGATCAGGCGGTACGAGCCGGTGCCCGCTTCATCGTCAGCCCAGGCACGACCCAGGAACTTCTCGATGCCGCGCGCTCGACCGACGTCCCACTGCTGCCCGGCGCGACGACCCCGAGCGAGATCATGGCGGCGGCCGAGGAAGGCTATTCGGTCCTGAAATTCTTTCCGGCCGAGCAATCGGGCGGCATAGCCTTTCTCAAGGCCTTGTCGGCACCGCTTGCCGGCACCCGCTTTTGCCCGACCGGCGGCGTGACGCCCGGTAACGCGCCGGCCTATCTGTCGCTGCCCAACGTGATCTGCGTCGGAGGGTCGTGGATCGCGCCCGACACGCTCTTGCAAGCGGGAGACTGGGACGGCATCGAGGCGCTGGCGCGCGAGGCGGCCGCTCTTTCAAAAGCCTGACAAACATCACGAAGACGAGGCGGACCGGTCCCGCTGACCGACCGCAAGAGCGCCCCGGCGAGCCGCTCTCGGGATCCGTCCTTTCGACGTGGAAGACGAATTCGAAAGACCGCGGCCGGCCGTATCGCCGTGCTACTCGGTTTCGAAGCGCGCCACCGACAGGAAGGTCACCGCGTTGCCGGAAAAACGCGCGGGATCGGGCGCGGCGGGCGCGGTTTCGAAACCGCTCGTATAGACCTGCGTCGGCGCGATGCGGATCGCGTTGTGCGCCAGCGACGGCGTCTTGGCGCTCGCGATCGAACGCGTTGCCCGGCCAGCGGTTTCCAGCGCCCAGCGCGCCTTGATCTCCTCGACCGGCAGCGTCACCGCCCGACGGTCACCCTTGGCGTCGGAAGGCCCGGGTTTGGCGCCCTTGCCGGTGGTCTTCACGCGCGTGTCGATGACCGCCTCGGCGTCGCGATAACCCGCGCTGGCCAGAAGCAGGGCGCGCTGCGTATCCTTCGGCGCGGCAAGCCGGCCGCCTTTTGCAGGGACCGGGCCGGTGGCCCCGGTGATTTCCGCGCGCAGCCGGTCGCCCGGACGCGGCTGCGGCAAGGCCGCCACGATTTCCTTGATCGGACCCTCTCCGGGCCGGAACTCGGGAACCGGGGCGAAGGCCGCCAACACGATCTCGCGCTGCTCGGCATCCCGTCTTTCGTCGTCGGCCACCAGACGGCGGGACTTTTCGATGATCCCGGCGATCGCCGATTTGCGGATTTCGGCGGCGGCCGCCGCGTCACCGGCCGGCTTTTCTCCGGCCGCGGCGAGCGCGATCGCCTCTCGGGCCCCAGGCCGGGTCGCCGGCAGCGGCACGCCATAGGCAAGCACCGTCTCTTCAGCCGTTTCCGTTTCGGGGGCCGTATCGGCGGCGGCGAGCGCGAGTGCCGTTCCCACATCCGCCTTCGGCCGTGGCGCGAACGCCGGCAGCGGCACGCGGCGTTCCGGCAAGGCCGCCAGGATTGTCTCGGGCGTGTCGACCCGAGGAGGTTCTTCAGCCTTGGGTGCCTGTGCGGGAGCCGCGGCCACAGCCACGCCCGGCAATTCGGCCGCGGGCTTGGGTTTCGGCGCGGTTCTGGTCACGGTCTGACCACGACGCATCGGCTCCTGCGAAATCGCGATATTGTCTTCTTCCTCGTCGGCGCCGCCACCGAACAGGTTGGCCAGAAACCCGCCGCCCGAAGACCTGGTGCCGGAGGAGCTGGCGCCGGCGTCGCGATCGTCGCTACGGGCGACCTGCACGGTACCGCCACCCTTCTTGCGCGATTTGTAGGAGGCAAGCGCCTGATTGTAACCGGGAAGCGGCTTGCCGTCGGTCGGCACATGCAAGGTCTTGCCGTTCGGGAATACCGAGGCCAGTTCGCCACGGCTCATGCGCGGCCAGTGCCGGACGCTGCCTGTGTCGAAATGGACGAAGGGCGAACCGGAGCGCGGATAATAGCCGACGCCGCCCACACCCGCCCTCAGACCGGCATTGCGCAGCTTCTTCAGCGGCACGCCGGGGATGTAGAAGTCGAGCGCCCTGCCGAGCATATGCTGGCTTTTCTTGGCAACGCCGCGGCCGCGCTTGCGCAGCATGGAATTCGTGGATGGCGAGCGGTAGCCCGAGACAACATGGATATAATCGCGGGCGCGGACATCCTGGTAAGCCTCCCAGACCACATCGAGCAGGCGGGGATCCATCTTGGTCGGCTCATTGCGCCGCCAGTCGCGTAGAAAACGGTTGATCTGGTTCAGCCCCGAAGACAGGTAGCGCCCATTGCGCTTGTAGGTGATCTCGGCGCGTTCCTTGGTATGGATGAAGTAGAGCTTCAGCGTGCGCGTTTCGGCATGCGCGTCGGCCGCCGTCAGCATGAAACATGCCGCAAGCAGCAGGACCGCCATATGGACAGGACGGAAAAGCACGCTCAATCGCCATCCGCCGATGGAAGAAGCTTGGTCGTTCAAATCAAGAGGCCTTGTGGCTTTGAAGTGTCCCCGGAAGACCGACAGACGCTTTCCGATGCCGTCCGACTATCATCCCTAATGGTTAATCGACGCTTATTGAAGATCAAATGCGGTGAGACGATGGCAAAAAGCCGGCGAAAGTCCCTTGACCGGGGTCAAGGTAAACCAAAGATTTATCACGCCTACCCGGTCAGGCGAACTCAACCGGCCACATGTTCGCCTCGTCCCGTCTCGGGATCGATGCCATATTCCTTGAGTTTGCGATAGAGCGTCGAACGCCCGATCCCCAGCCGCCTGGCGACCTCGCTCATCTGTCCGGAATAATGCTCGATGGCGTACTCGATCGCCTCGCGCTCGATCACGGCAAGCGATCGCACATTGCCGCGATCGTCAAACAGGTCGAGCGTGCTGGCGCCCGGCCGCGCCGCATGCGAACCGATCACGATGTCGGCGCGCGCCGGATCGGCGTCCAGACCGGGGATCGTCTCCAGATAAAGGCCCGTTTCGTCCACCGGGTCGACCAGGCCGACCTGCGCCCGGATCTGCGGAAACTCCTCCGAGGTCAGCGTCGACCCTTCGCTCAGCACCACCGCGCGAAAGATCGCGTTTTCGAGCTGACGGATATTTCCCGGCCAGTCATAGGCCTTCAAAACCGCCATCGCCTCGCCCGAAATGCCGGTGACGCGACCACCGGTTTCGGCGGCGCTGAAGCGGTTGATGAACAGGCTTACCAGTTCGTCCAGATCCTCGCGCCTGTCGCGCAGCGGCGGCACGTAGATCGGAAAGACGTTGAGCCGGTAGAAAAGGTCTTCGCGAAAAAGCCCGTCCTTGACGCGCTGCAGGAGATCGCGATGCGTCGCTGAAATCAGGCGGATATCGACCTTGACCGCCGACCGGCCGCCAACCGGATCGACCTCGCCCTCCTGGACAGCACGCAGGAGCTTGACCTGGACGTCGAGCGGCAGATCGCCGATCTCGTCCAGGAACAGGGTGCCGCTACTGGCCTCCACGAATTTGCCGGCGTGCTTGTCCTGGGCACCTGTGAAGGAGCCCTTTTCATGGCCGAACAGGATGCTTTCGACCAGATTTTCGGGAATCGCGCCGCAATTCACCGTCACGAACGGTTTCGAACGGCGCGGGCTGGCGCCGCGGATGGCGCGCGCGATGACCTCCTTGCCGACGCCCGACTCGCCCTCGATCAGGATCGGAATACTGGAGGCGGCGGCCTTTTCGGCCAGCCGCACGACCCGATCCATCGCCGGGCTACGGGTGACCAGATCCTTTATGGCCAGCGTCTCGATATGGGCCGGCTTGGAGATGCGTTCGGTCGAGCCCAGCGCCTTGACCTTGAGCGCGTTGGCGATCGCAATGCGAAGCCGGTCCGGAGACACCGGTTTGACGACGAAGTCGAACGCGCCGGCGCGCATCGCCGACACGACCGTCTCGATGCCCGCCTGGGCGGTCTGGACGATCACCGGCAGATCGATGCCGACCGCGCGCATGGCAGCCAGAACCGCAAGCCCGTCCATGTCCGGCATGGCCAGGTCGAGGATGAGAACCCCGGTTCCCTGTCCCTTGGGACCGGTCAGATGCGCCATCGCCGCCTTGCCGCCATCCACGGACACGCAGGCATGGCCGGCGCGGGTCGCCGCGGCCTCCAGAAGCCGCCGTTGCACGGGATCGTCATCGACGATCAGTATGGTGTCTGTCATGGTGGCGCTGGACAAAGCTGTCCTCGCTGGAAATTGGTCACTGGATCATACTGGCACACCCATCTAAATAGGGGCTCAACAAAGCCGGTGAACAAATCCTTTCCCCGACCGCAAACAGCCGAACCAGCCCGTAAGGATCAAGGCATGAGCGCTCCGACCGCGACGCAGACGACCGCGACTTCCGCACGACGCGAGGCCACAAGGCGACTGGGCGACCTGCCCGAATGGAATCTCGGCGATCTTTATCCGGCGATGGATTCCAACGAGCTTGCGCGCGATCTCGACCGCGCCAAGGCCGATGCGCAAGCTTTCGAGACCAACTGGCGCGGCAAGCTCGCCCAGGAGGCCGAGCTGAAGGAAAAGAGCCGGCTCGGCGCGGCGATGGAAGCCTACGAAGCGCTCGAGGAGTTGATCGGGCGCATCGTCTCCTATGCCAGCCTGATCTATGCCGGCGACACCAGCGATCCGAAGCGGGCGAAGCTTTACGGCGATATCCAGGAAAGGATGACCGACGCCAGCGCCCATCTGCTGTTCTTTCCGCTGGAGTTGAACACGATCGACGAAGGCGCCATCAACGCCGCGCTCGATGCCGCGCCCGCCTTCGGCCACTACCGCTCCTGGATCGTCGATTTGAGAAGGGACAAGCCGTTTCAACTCGAGGACCGGATCGAACAGCTTTTCCACGAAAAATCGGTGACCGGACGCGGCGCCTGGAACCGTCTGTTCGACGAGACCATGACGGCGCTGCGTTTCGAGGTCGATGGCGAGGAACTGCCGCTGGAGCCGACCCTGAACTTCCTGCAGGACCCCGACGGGGACAAGCGCAAGGCCGCCGCAGACGCGCTGGCCAAGACGTTTCAGGCCAATCAACGGGTCTTCACGCTGATCACCAACACGCTGGCGAAGGACAAGGAGATTTCCGACCGCTGGCGCGGCTTCGACGACATCGCCGATTCGCGCCATCTCGCCAATCGCGTCGAGCGCGACGTGGTGGACGCGCTCGCGGCCGCCGTCGAGGCCGCCTATCCGCGTCTGTCGCACCGCTATTACAAGCTCAAGGCGCGCTGGCTGGGCGTTGACACACTCAACCACTGGGACCGCAACGCTCCCTTGCCCGAAACGCCGCAGGCGGTGATCGGCTGGGAGGAGGCAAAAGACACCGTGCTTTCAGCCTATCGCGGTTTCGCGCCGGAAATGGCCGATATCGCCGCCCAGTTCTTCGACAAGCGCTGGATCGACGCCCCGGTACGCCCGGGCAAGGCGCCGGGAGCCTTCGCCCACCCGACCGTTCCCTCCGCGCATCCCTATGTGCTTTTGAACTATATGGGCAAGCCGCGCGACGTGATGACGCTCGCGCACGAACTCGGGCACGGCGTCCACCAGGTTCTGGCCGGCCGGCAGGGCGCGCTGATGGCCTCGACACCGCTGACGCTCGCCGAGACGGCGTCGGTATTCGGCGAAATGCTCACCTTCCGCTCGCTGCTCGACAAGACCACCGACCGGCGCGAACGCAAGGCCATGCTCGCCCAGAAGGTCGAGGACATGATCAACACGGTCGTGCGCCAGATCGCTTTCTACGCCTTCGAGCGCAAGGTCCATGCCGAGCGCCGCAATGGCGAGCTGACATCGGACCGGCTCGGCGAGTTCTGGCTCGAGGTACAGCGTGAAAGCCTCGGCCCGGCGATCAGGCTGCGCGAAGGTTACGAGGTCTTCTGGAGCTATATCCCGCATTTCATCCATGCGCCGTTCTACGTCTATGCCTACGCCTTCGGCGACTGTCTGGTGAACTCGCTGTTCGCCGTCTACCAGAACGCCGAAAGCGGCTTTCAGGAGAAATATTTCGACATGCTGAAGGCCGGCGGCACAAAACATCATTCCGGACTGCTCGCCCCCTTCGGGCTCGACGCCTCCGACCCGGCTTTCTGGGACAAGGGCCTCTCGATGATCGAGGGTTTGATCGACGAGCTCGAGGCGATGGAAAGCTGACAGGGTGGGCCGCCGGTCGCAACCCGCGCATACGCCCTATGACGGCACGGCGACCCCGTTCACCATCGGGCTAAAACCGCTCGATCCCGGATGCTGGCTCGAGATCGACCGGGATTACGAAGCTTACCTCGCCGAAAAACGCCGGCTGTTTGACACGACACCCGGCACCGTCTTCGCGGAAGAATCGGAAACCCGCGATGCCCAGAACGAGGTGCTCGCCCTGGTGCGGGCAGAGCTTGCCGCCGGCTTTCCGGCGGTCTTTCCCGGAACCCGGCAATGGGAGGCGGCGCTCGCGGCGATGGAGCGCGAGGGCGATAGCGACGCCCCTCCTCTCAAGACGGCTTCGCTCCTGGTCCAGGAAGACCTCGTCCTGATGCGTAAGGGCGAGGCCGGATGGCGGCTCGCCGCGGCATCGCTGTGCTTTCCCTCATCCTGGACGCTGGCGGAAAAGTTCGGCCGGCCGCTCGAGGATATCCACGCCGCCGTTCCCGGTTTCGGCCGCGGAACGCGCACGGCCGGGCTGATCAATCGCATCTTCGACAATCTCAAGGTCGCGCAGCCGGTCGAGCGGCTGAACTGGTCGCTTCAGGACGACAACGAACTCCACAAGCCGCTGTCGAAGGCCACGCGCGACGCACGCCGCGAGCGCGAAGCAGCGCACTCAGCCGACGACGCCCCGCTGCTGCGCAGTTTCATCCGCGTCGAACGCCAGACACTGCGCAAACTGCCCGTCTCCGGCGACATCCTGTTCACGATCCGCATCTTTCTCGATCCGATGCGCATCCTGGCCGCGCATCCCGACCGCGCCGCCTTGGCACGCTCGCTGGCCGCCCAGCTCGCTGCGCTTAATGCCGCGCAACTGACCTATAAGGGGCTTGCCGCCGACCGCGACCGGCTGGTCGCCGCGCTTAACAAGCTGGCAGCGACCTGATCCCCGCTCCCGCCGCCTTCACCCTTCCGTCAGGCGAAGCCGACGCCCCCGGTGGACCGGAGGGTGACGGTTCGGCGTAATAAAAGGCGGCTTGGCGGATCAGTCCGGTACGTGCCGGACTGCTCCCTTGGAGGCGCTGGTCGTCAGCGCGGCATAGGCCTTGAGCGCAGTGGTCACCTTACGCTTGCGCGGTGCCGTCGGCTTCCAGGCGTCCGCGCCCCTGGCTTCCATCGCCGCACGGCGGCGCCCGAGTTCCTCGTCCGAGACCGCGACACTGACCGTGCGGTTGGGAATATCGATCTCGATCATGTCGCCAGCCTCCACCAATGCGATCGCACCGCCTTCGGCTGCCTCCGGCGAGGCGTGGCCGATCGACAGTCCGGACGTGGCGCCGGAAAAGCGCCCGTCGGTGATGAGCGCGCACACCTTGCCGAGCCCTTTCGACTTCAGATAGCTGGTCGGATAGAGCATTTCCTGCATTCCGGGCCCGCCGCGCGGCCCCTCGTAGCGGATCACGACCACGTCGCCGGGCTTGACCTCGTTTGAGAGAATCCCCTTCACCGCCGCGTCCTGGCTTTCGAAGATCACCGCCGGCCCGGAGAATGTGAGGATCGACTCATCGACGCCGGCGGTCTTCACGACGCAGCCTTCAAGCGCGATATTGCCCTTCAGCACCGCCAACCCGCCATCCTTGGAGAACGAATGCTCGGCCGAGCGGATGGCGCCGTTTTCGCGGTCAAGATCGAGTTCGTCCCAGCGGCGCTCCTGGCTGAAGGCGGTCTGGGTCGGCACGCCGCCCGGCGCGGCGCGGTAGAAATCGCGCACGGATTCGGCCTCGGTGCGCACGATATCCCAGCGGTCGAGCGCTTCGGCGAACGAAACCGAATGCACCGTCGGCAGGTTGGTCTTGAGCAACCCGGCCCGGTCGAGTTCGCCCAGGATTGCCATGATGCCGCCGGCCCGGTGCACGTCCTCCATATGGACGTCGCTCTTGCTCGGCGCGACCTTGCACAACACCGGCACCCGGCGCGAGAGGGCGTCGATGTCGTCGAGGTCGAAATCGATCTCGCCTTCCAAGGCGGCAGCCAGGATATGCAGCACCGTGTTGGTCGAGCCGCCCATCGCGACATCGAGCGTCATGGCGTTCTCGAACGCCTCCTTGCAGGCGATGGTGCGCGGCAGCGCCGTCTCGTCGTCCTGCTCGTAATAACGTCGCGCGAGATCGACGATCAGATGGCCTGCCTCCACGAACAGGCGCTTGCGGTCGGCATGGGTGGCGAGCGTGGAGCCGTTGCCGGGCAAGGACAGGCCAAGCGCTTCGGTCAGGCAATTCATCGAATTGGCGGTGAACATGCCCGAGCACGAGCCGCAAGTCGGGCAGGCCGAACGCTCTATGGTCTGCACGTCCTCGTCCGAAACGCTGTCGTCGGCGGCCGCGACCATCGCGTCGACAAGGTCGAGCGCCACGGTCTTGTCGTTGAGCACGACCTTGCCGGCCTCCATCGGCCCGCCCGAAACGAACACGCACGGTATGTTGAGGCGCATGGCCGCCATCAGCATTCCGGGTGTGATCTTGTCGCAATTGGAGATGCACACCATGGCGTCCGCGCAATGCGCGTTGACCATATATTCGACGGAATCGGCGATGATTTCGCGCGACGGCAGCGAATAGAGCATCCCGTCATGGCCCATGGCGATGCCGTCATCGACGGCGATCGTGTTGAACTCCTTGGCGACACCGCCGGCGCTCTCGATCTCGCGCGCGACGAGCTGGCCGAGATCCTTCAGGTGCACGTGGCCGGGCACGAACTGGGTGAAGGAGTTGACGACCGCGATGATCGGCTTGCCGAAATCGCCGTCCTTCATGCCTGTGGCACGCCACAAGCCGCGGGCGCCGGCCATGTTTCGGCCATGGGTGGTTGTACGGGAGCGATAGGCGGGCATGAGACTATCCTGCGATTGTGGTTTTGCGGTCCGCGCGCGCCCTGGCCGGGCTGGCGGTACCGCTTTGTTCGTCCCTATCACATAGCGTTCTTTTCACCGCTTCGAAACCCGCAGCCACGCTTCGGCGCGTTTTCGCTTTATTGTGACAGGGCTTTGTGATTTAGCCGCGAACCAGAATGACTGGCAATCGGAAAGGAGCCTGTCCGCATGGCTGACAAGGACTGGCCCAAACACGGCGACATCACCGGTCCGATCGTCATGGTCGGTTTCGGCTCCATCGGCCGCGGCACCCTGCCGCTGATCGAACGTCACTTTCGCTTCGACAAATCACGCATGGTGGTGATCGATCCGCGCGATGACGACCGCGCGCTGCTCGACGAGCGCGGTATCGCCTTCGTCCAGGCGCATGTGACCAAGGACAACCTCAAGGATCTGCTGACGCCCTACCTGACCGCCGGCGACGGCCAGGGGTTTTGCGTCAACCTGTCGGTCGACACCTCCTCGCTCGACTTGATGAAACTATGCCGCAAGCTGGATGTGCTTTACGTCGACACAGTCGTGGAACCCTGGCTCGGCTTCTATTTCGACGACAAGGCGGACAACGCCGCGCGCACCAACTACGCGCTGCGCGAAACGGTGCGGCGCGAAAAGCGCAAACATCCCGGCGGCACCACCGCCTTGTCGTGCTGCGGCGCCAATCCCGGCATGGTCTCGTGGTTCGTCAAGCAGGCGCTGGTCAACCTCGCCGACGATCTGGGGCTCGCCTATAAGCGGCCCGGCGCCGGCGACCGCCAGGGCTGGGCGAAGCTGATGAAAAAGGCCGGCGTGAAGGGCATCCATATCGCCGAGCGCGACACGCAGCGGGCCAGGAACCCGAAACCGATGGACGTGTTCTGGAACACCTGGTCGGTCGAGGGTTTCGTCTCCGAGGGACTGCAGCCGGCAGAGCTCGGCTGGGGCACACACGAGAAATGGAAGCCCAAAAACGCCAGAAGCCACAAGAAAGGCAACCGGGCGGCGATCTATCTGGAACAGCCCGGCGCCAATACGCGCGTGCGCACCTGGTGTCCGACACCGGGGGCCCAGTATGGCTTTCTTGTGACGCATAACGAGGCGATCTCGATCGCCGATTTCTTCACCTTGCGCGACAGCAAGGGCAAACTCTCCTACCGGCCGACCTGCCATTACGCTTACCACCCCTGCAACGACGCGGTGCTGTCGCTACACGAGATGTTCGGCGCCGCCGGCAAGGCGCAGCCGGTACAACACGTGCTCGACGAAAACGAGCTGGTCGATGGCATCGACGAACTCGGCGTTCTTCTCTACGGCCACCGGAAGAACGCCTATTGGTTCGGCTCCCAGCTTTCCCTCGACGAGACCCGCAAGCTGGCGCCCTATCAGAACGCGACCGGCCTGCAGGTGACATCGGCGGTGCTGGCCGGCATGGTGTGGGCGCTCGAAAATCCGCGCGCCGGCATCGTGGAAACCGACGAGATGGATTTCGCGCGCTGCCTGGAGGTGCAGAGACCCTATCTCGGCCCTGTAAAGGGCTATTACACCGACTGGACACCGCTCGTCGGCCGGCCCGGCCTGTTTCCCGAAGACATAGACACCAAAGATCCCTGGCAGTTCCGCAACATCCTCGTCAGGTGACCGTGATGGGATCGGCCGGCGCCGACGAAGCGGCCTGCCGCACTGTCGCCTTGCTTTTGCCGGCCTGACGCGGCAAGACAGGCGGTGACGATGAGAGGAGTCGCCACGATGAAGAAGTCCCCCCTGATCCTGGCCGCGGCCGGTCTGGCCATTCTGGCCGGCTGTCAATCCCAGGGACCCGGCGGCGGCCCCGTGGCGCCCCGGCCGACCGGCTTTCAGGGAACCTGGATCGATGCGACCGGCGGTGTTTCGACCCTGTCGGGCGGCTCGTTCCAGACCGTGGCGCTCGATACCGGCGAACGGCTTTCGGAAGGCCGCTATTTCTCCAGCGGTGCGGACCAGGTCACCATGTCCGGCGTGTCGCTGGCCAGAAAGCGCCGCGGCCTGCCGGCCGAGATCAGCTTCAACTGCCGCCAGGTGACGACCGACCAACTCAATTGCACCAGCGCCTCGGGCTCCACTTTTGTGCTGACGCGGCGCCTGCCGGCCTGACGCAACTCGGCTGCACGCCGGACGGGATTCGTTCGCCTGGGCCTGACGCGGATCGAAACTATTTTTTCAAGTGTATCGCCACGCCTTGCGTGGCCGAGCGGCCTCCTGCGATAACGCCTCAAAAATGGGGGAGGAGGACGCCGATGAGCGCTTATTTCGACGACCTGGAGGTTCGTGACCCGGCCGAGCGCGAGCGGGAACTGTTTCGGCGCCTTCCGCGGTTTCTGGCCGACGCGATCGAGGCGGCGCCGGGCCTGGCGCGCTGGCTGGACGGCGTGAACCCCGAGACGGTGACGTCGCGCGAGGCGTTGGCCCGCCTGCCGGTGCTGCGCAAGGCCGAACTGCTCGAAATGCAGCGGCAAGACCCGCCCTTCGGCGGCTTTGCCGACGCCCGGGCGCTCGCCGGGCAGCGCATCTTCATGTCGCCCGGGCCGATCTGGGAACCGCAGGGACAAGGTGTCGATCCGGGCCAGGGCGCGCGTGCCTTCTACGCCGCCGGCATCCGCCCCGGCGCCATCGTCCACAATGCCTTCGCCTACCATATGACGCCCGGCGGCTTCATTCTCGACGACGGCGCGCGCGCGCTTGGCTGCATGTTGTTTCCCGCCGGCACCGGCAACACCGAAATGCAGGTCGAGGCCGCGGCCGCGCTGAAACCTTCGGTCTATTGCGGCACGCCCGACTTTTTGAAGGTCATGCTCGACAAGGCGCGCGAGATGCAAAAGGACCTGTCCTGCTTCCGTCACGGGCTGGTGTCGGGCGGCGCGCTGTTCCCCTCCCTGCGTGTCGAATATGCCGAGCGCGGCATCGACGTCCTGCAATGCTACGCCACCGCCGAATTCGGCGTCATCGCCTTTGAGGCGGCCGGCACAAACGGCAAGCCGCTGCCCGGGATGATCGTCAACGAAAATCTGATCGTGGAAATCGTGCGGCCGGGCACCGGCGACCCGGTGGAAGATGGAGAAGTCGGCGAGGTCGTGGTGACCGGCTTCAATCCCGTCTATCCGCTCGTGCGGCTTGGCACCGGGGACCTGTCCGCCATCTTTCCGGGCCTGTCGGCATGCGGGCGCACGGGCCAGCGCATCAACGGCTGGATGGGCCGCGCCGACCAGCGTACCAAGGTGAAGGGCATGTTCGTCGATCCCAAGCAGGTCGCCGACATCGTGCGCCGCCATCCCGAAATCGCGCGCGCCCGTCTGGTGGTGCGCCGCGACGGCGATCGCGACGCGATGGAACTCCAGATCGAGCCGACCGCCGACGCGAACCCCGAGATCGGCGTCGTCACGGCGACGTTGCGCGAACTGACCAAGCTCGGCGGCGACGTGGCCGTCGTCCAACCCGGCCAGTTGCCCAATGACGGCAAGGTGATCGCCGACGAACGCGATTATTCCGGCTGATCCTTGCCATCGAAACGCTTGCATCGCGCCGGGCTCGGTGTGAACATGGCCCGCAATCGCGCGAGATAATTTTGACAACAAGCCGCGCTAGTTCTCAATTGGGTTTGTTCGAACCCGGCCGTGCCGCAAGCCGGCCAAGGGGTTAACGGGAGAATGGTCATGAAGAAACTCGCCGCGCTCGCTGCCGCATCGGCCTCGATACTCGCCATGTCGGCATCCGCCTCCTTTGCCGACTACACGCTCACCATCCTGCACATCAATGACTGGCACAGCCGGATCGAGTCGATCAACAAATACGATTCGACCTGCTCGGCCGACGACGAGACCGAAGGCAAATGCTTCGGCGGCGCGGCGCGCCTCGTCACCGCAGTGCGCGACCGTCGCGCCGCGCTCGACGGCCAGAACTTTTTGTTCCTCAACGCCGGCGACAATTTCCAAGGCTCGCTGTTTTACACCACCTACAAGGGTGCCGTCGAAGCGGAATTCCTGAACCTGATGGGCACCGACGCCATGGCCGTCGGCAACCATGAGTTCGACGATGGCGAGGACGGCCTTGCGACCTTCCTCGACGCCGCCGACTTCCCCGTGCTGAGCACGAATGTGAAGGCCGCCGACGCCTCGAAACTGACCGGGCGCATCGAGCCGTTCACGATCTTCGAACGCGGCGGCGAACGGATCGCGGTGGTCGGAGCGGTCGCCAACGACACCGCCGAATTGTCCTCGCCGGGCGAGAATATCTCTATCGAGGAGGACGTCGCCACGATCACCGCCGCGGTCGAGGCGGTCAAGGCGCAGGGCGTCGACAAGATCATCGCGCTGACCCATGTCGGCTATCCGCGCGACCTCGCCGCGATCGCCAAGATCCCCGGCGTCGACGTGGTGGTCGGCGGCCACAGCCACACGCTTTTGTCGAACAATGATGACGGCGCGGCCGGCCCCTATCCGACCATGGTCGACAATCCGGACGGATATGCCGTACCGGTGGTGCAGGCTGCCTCCTATTCGAAATATCTCGGCGAGTTCCAGGTCGTCTTCGACGACAACGGCGTCGTGACCTCCGCCGCCGGCGACCCGATGCTGCTCGATGCCTCCGTCACGCCGGACGAACTGGTTCTGGCGCGCATCAAGGAACTCGGCGCTCCGATCGAGGAGCTCAAGAACAAGGTGGTCGCCGAGACCACCGCGCCGATCGACGGCAGCCGCGAAACCTGCCGGGCGCAGGAATGCGAGATGGGCAATCTCGTCGCCGACGCCATGCTCGACCGGGTGAAGGACCAGGGCGTCCAGATCGCCATTCAGAACGGTGGCGGACTGCGCGCCTCGATCGACGCCGGCGAGGTCACGATGGGCGAGGTGCTCGCCGTCCTGCCGTTCCAGAACACGCTCGCCACGTTCCAGCTCAAAGGCGCCGACATCGTCGCCTCGCTGGAAAACGGCGTCAGTCAGATCGAGGATGGCGGCGGCCGCTTCGCCCAGGTCGCCGGCCTGCGCTTCAGCTTCGATCCCTCCGTCGCATCGAACGAAGGCCGCATCCAGTCGGTCGAGGTCAACGAAGACGGAACCTGGGTGCCGATCGACCCGGACAAGACCTACGGCGTCGTCAGCAACAATTTCATGCGCAATGGCGGCGACGGCTATGCGCTGTTCAAGACAAATGCCGAAAACGCTTACGATTACGGGCCCGGGCTGGAGCAGGTGGTCGCCGACTACCTGGTCGAAAACCGTCCCTATCAGCCGGTTGTCGAGGGGCGCATCACCAGGGTCGAGGCGATGGCGGCTGCCGAAGAACCCGAAGAGGAAATGACCGCCGAAGCGGCGCCCGCGAGCGAGCCCGTGGTTGAAACCCCCGAACTGCCCGCAATGTCGAACACTTTGACGACCAAAGCGCCGGAACTCCCCGCCGACGAGGTGGCCGACAAGGCCGCCGAAGAAGCTGCTATGAAGAAGGCCGAGGAAGAAAAAATGGCCAAGGAGGCGGAAATGAAAGCCGCCGAGGAAGCCAAGGCCGCCGAAGAGGCCGCCATGAAGAAGGCCGAGGAAGAAAAAATGGCCAAGGAGGCGGAAATGAAAGCCGCCGAGGAAGCCAAGGCCGCCGAAGAGGCCGCCATGAAGAAGGCCGAGGAAGAAAAAATAGCCAAGGAGGCAGAAATGAAGACCGCCGAGGAGACGACCATTCCCGCCGAAAAGCCCGCCGATGGCGAAATGGCAATGGCGGGAAAAACGCACATGATCGCGCGCGGCGACAGCTACTGGAAGCTCGCTCGCGAATTTTATGGCGATCCGATGATGTGGACCAAGCTGAAGGCGGCGAACCCGGACTACAATCCGGACTTCTTGCCGATCGGCAGCCCGCTCAAGGTGCCGGCCGCCAATTGAGGCGTTTTTGATCGCGCTTCGCGACCAATTGCCCCGCTCCCGTCACCGGGGGCGGGATTTGTGTTTTGTTGCGGACACGTTGGTATAGATCGGCTAGCCGCGCGCTTGATCGCGCGCCACCGGCCGCTATGTGCCTCATTCGCACAAGGACTGCTTCATGACACTCACACCGGGCCCTGCCCAAAAAGAGACCAGGAAGACGGGCCCGCTGCCGGCCGGCCATCCGCGCGTCGCGCCGCCGAAGGTCGGCGTCATGCTGGTCAATCTCGGCACGCCGGACGGCACCGATTTCACGTCGATGCGCCGTTATCTGCGCGAGTTTCTGTCCGACAAGCGCGTGATCGAATGGCCGCGCGCGCTCTGGTATCCGATCCTCTACGGCATCGTGCTCAACACGCGTCCGAAAAAATCCGGCGCCGCCTATGACAAGATCTGGAACCGGGAACGCAACGAATCGCCGCTGCGCACCTTCACCCGCGCCCAGGCCGAAAAGCTGGCGCACGCGCTGCAAAGCCACGACCAGGTGCTCGTCGACTGGGCCATGCGCTACGGGCAACCCTCGATCGAAAGCGTGATCGAGCGTCTGACGGCGGCCGGCTGCGACCGCATCGTGATGTTCCCGCTCTACCCGCAATATTCGGCGACCACGACGGCGACGGTCAACGACGCGTTTTTCAAGGTGCTGATGAAAAAACGCTGGATGCCGGCCACGCGCACCGTGCCGGCCTATCACGACGAACCGGTTTATATCGACGCGCTGGCACGCTCGATCGAAACCCACCTCGCAACGCTCGACTTCGAACCCGAAACGGTGATCGCGTCCTACCACGGCATTCCGCAAAGCTATTTCCGCGCCGGTGACCCCTATCATTGTCATTGCCAGAAAACGACGCGGCTGTTGCGCGAACGGCTCGGCTGGGACGAAAAACGACTGATGACCTGTTTCCAGTCGCGCTTCGGCCCGGAGGAATGGCTGCAACCCTACACCGACAAGACCGTCGAGAGGTTGGCAAGCGACGGGATGAAATCGATCGCAGTCTTCAATCCGGGCTTCGTCTCCGACTGTCTCGAAACACTCGAGGAAATCGCCGGCGAGGCTGGCGAGATTTTCCACGAGGCGGGCGGAAAGAATTTTACCCATATTCCCTGCCTCAACGACAGTGCCGAAGGCATGGCGGTCATCGAGGCGATGGTGCGCCGCGAACTGTCCGGCTGGATCTGAGACCGCAAGGGACAGTCGCATGCTCGCCAAGCTCGCCACGTCCGCGCTCGTCACGCTTGCCGCCGGCGTCGCGATCCTCGCCGGCCTTGTCGCCTTCAGCCGGCCGCCCGAACGCCCGCAGCCAACACAAGGCTCCGGTCTCGATTTCGCCGCCGCGATCACGGTTGACCTGTCCGCTCTTCCCGAACGGCAGGATTATCGCGCCCGCGACGGCGCCTCTCTCCACTACCGGCGCTATGCCGCCGCCAATGGCGGGTCGGCGCGCACGATCATTCTCGTCCATGGTTCGGGCTGGCACGGCATGCAGTTTCACGCGCTCGCCACGGCGCTCGCCGCGAACGGGCACGGCACCGTGATCGCGCCCGACCTGCGCGGGCATGGACAAAACCCCGCCCGGCGTGGCGACGTCGACCATATCGGTCAGCTCGAGGAAGACCTTTTCGACTTGATCGCCCACCTGAAAGAGGGAGGCAAGGCCGGTCCGGTCGTCCTCGGAGGCCATTCGTCAGGCGGCGGGCTTGTCGTGCGTTTCGCCGGCGGGCGTTATGGCGGCGAGGCCGATGCCTTCTTGCTGCTTGCGCCCTTTCTCAAATATAATGCGCCGACCACACGGCCCGATTCCGGCGGCTGGGCACGCCCGGCCACCGGGCGCATTGTTGCGCTCGGCCTGCTCAACGCCCTCGGCATCACCGCGTTCAACCATTTACCCGTGATCGGCTTCGCCATGCCGCAGGCCGTGCTCGACGGCCCGCTCGGCGACACCGCCACGACGCGCTACACCTACCGCATGAATGTCTCATTCGCGCCGCGCTCCGATTACGCGAGCGATCTTGCCCGGCTCGACAGGCCTTTCCTGCTGCTCGCGGGCGACAGGGACGAAGCCTTCATCGCCGACCGCTACGAGCCGACCATCAAGCCGCACACGCCCGCCGGCACCTATCGGGTTCTGCCCGGCGTCAACCATCTCGGCGTGGTCGATGCCGCAGCGACCATCGACGCCATCGGCGCCTGGCTGCCTGAATGGGTTCCGGCGGAATCGTGACGGCCGGGCCGGCGGAACTGTTTCCATCCGGCCACAAAACGGTCTAAGTCTTCCCGCTGACAGGATTACCGGCCGACACGCCGGCGTCCAATTCGACACGGCCAGCGGAGGACATACGCATGCCAATCACCGGTCTCGACATTCTCATTCCGGTCCTTGTCGTTCTCGTGCTGCTGCTCATCTTTGTCGGCATCAAGACCGTGCCGCAGGGAAGCAATTTCACCGTTGAGCGTTTCGGCCGCTACACCCGCACCCTGTCGCCCGGCCTCAACGTCATCGTGCCCTTCATCGACCGCGTTGGCGCCAGACTGAACATGATGGAGCAGGTGCTCGACGTGCCGACTCAGGAGGTGATCACCCGCGACAACGCCATCGTGGCCGTCGACGGCGTTGCCTTCTATCAGGTGCTCAACGCCGCCCAGGCCGCCTATCAGGTGTCGGGCCTGGAAAACGCCATCCTCAACCTGACCATGACCAATATTCGCTCCGTCATGGGGTCGATGGACCTCGACGAGCTGTTGTCGAACCGCGACGCCATTAACGAGCGTCTGCTGCGCGTGGTCGACGAGGCCGCCAACCCCTGGGGGGTGAAGATGACCCGGGTCGAGATCAAGGACATCAATCCGCCCGAAAACCTGGTCGATTCGATGGCCCGCCAGATGATGGCCGAACGCAATAAGCGCGCCCAAATTCTGGAGGCCGAAGGCTTGAAACAGGCCCAGGTTCTGGAGGCCGAGGGCCGCAAAGAGGCGGCCTTCCGCGACGCCGAAGCCCGCGAACGCCTCGCCGAGGCCGAGGCCCGCGCCACCCAGTCGGTCTCGGAGGCGATCGCCCAGGGCGGCGTGCAGGCGATCAACTATTTCGTCGCCCAGAAATACACCGAGGCTCTGGCCAAGATCGGCTCGGCCAACAACAACAAGGTCGTCCTGATGCCGTTCGAGGCGTCATCACTGATCGGCTCGCTGGGTGGCATCGGCGCGATCGCCAAGGAAGTGTTCGGCGAGGACGCGGTTCCGCTGGTCCGGCGCAGTCCGGCGCGGCCGCCCGTGGTCACGCCGGACGAATCCTGAACCCGGCACGGGAAAATCTGGCATGATCGCAAGTGTCTTCGTCGAACTCGGCCCCTGGAGCTGGATCGTGCTCGGCTTCGCCCTTCTGGCCGCCGAGATCCTCGTTCCCGGCGTCTTTCTTGTCTGGATCGGGCTAGCAGCACTCGCCACCGGATTGCTGTCGATTGCCTTCTGGGAGGCCCGGTTCTGGGACTGGCAGGTACAGACGCTGGTTTTCCTCGCCCTGTCGCTGGTGGCCGCCTATGGCGGCTATCGCTTCGTCCACGGCCGCCAGGCGCCGAGCGACCAGCCGCTGCTCAACCAACGCGCCAAACAGCTCGTCGGACGCACCGCGACGCTGGATGAATCCATCCGTGACAACCGGGGCCGGATCCGCATCGGCGACACCTATTGGCGCGTGTCGGGTCCCGACGCGGCGGCGGGAACGCGGGTGCGCGTGGTCGCGGTCAAGGACGGCGATCTGGTCGTCGAAATCATCTGATAGCGGCAGGCTTTCGACCAGGCAGGCCGGAACCTCACGCCGCGCCGATCGCCAGCAGATCGTGGAAATGGACGATCCCGACCGGCCGGCCCTCCTCGACCACGACCAGGGCGCTGATGTGATGCTCGTTGAGCGCGGCCATGGCGGCACCGGCGAGCGTGGTCGGTCCGATCGTCTTGGGCGCGCGCGTCATCAGGTCCTCAACGGCGAGTTCGGAAAGGTTGCGATCGAGGCTGCGCGCCAGGTCGCCATCGGTGAAGATGCCCGCCAGCCGGCCGCCGGCATCGGTCACGCACACACAGCCGAAGCGTTTTTTCGCCAACATCATGACGGCTTCGGGCATCCGAGTTCCGGGCCCCACGAGCGGCAATTCCTCCTCGCCGTGCATGATCTCGCGCACCTGGGTCAGGTTCGCACCAAGCTTGCCGCCGGGATGGAAGGTCTTGAAATTGTCCGGCGTGAAGCCGCGCGCTTCCAGCAACGCCACCGCCAGCGCGTCGCCGATCGCCAGTTGCAGCAATGTCGACGTCGTCGGCGCCAGCCCGTGTGGGCAGGCCTCGGCCGCTCGTGGCAGGCATAAAACGATGTCGGCTTCGCGCGCCAGGGTGGAGTCCTCGCCCGAGGTGATGGCGATCAGCGGAATCGCGAAGCGTTTCGAATAAGAGACGATTCCCTTCAGCTCCGAGCTTTCGCCCGACCAGGACATGGCGATGACGGCGTCGTCGCGGGTGATCATGCCGAGATCGCCGTGATTGGCTTCCGCCGGATGCACGAAGAACGCCGGAGTTCCCGTGGATGACAGCGTCGCGGCCAGTTTCGAGCCAATATGGTGGCTTTTGCCGACACCGGTCGCGATCACCCGACCGCGAATCGCCGACAGACGCGCCACCGCGTCCGCGAACGGTTCTGAAAGCCCGTTGTCGAGGGCTTCCGCCAGCGCGGCCATGCCGGCCTGCCCAGTCGAGACCGTGCGCACCGCGGACGCGATCGCAGCGTCGTGATCCGGCTGCTTTTTCTCTGGAATGCCTTGCATGGCGCTTCGTTTAGCCGCTTCGTCATGCCGTGTCCAACGGCATTTGGCACGCCGGAACGCCGGCCGCGAACCGGACCCGCCGGCGGTTCTCAACCAAGCGTTAACCATCCCCATTTACGGTTCGGTAAAGTTCCACCACGCGCGCGCATCAGGACATGACGAGGACGCCGAAAAGCATGCGGGAAAAAACCGGCGTCCCGCTCTTGCGAGGGGCAGCCACCGGCCTTTTTGCCGCCGCCTTTTGCACCGGCGTTTCGACAATGCCGGCTCTCGGCCAGGAAAGCGATCTGCGTGGCGGGGTCTTGGAGGAAACCGTCAATCGCAGCCTGCTGTCGTCCGGCGGCATCCGCCCCGGCGAGGAAGTTTCCGCCGACAACGAGGCGGCGCCACGGGGCTATGTTCCCGTCAGCGAAGGCGCGCTTCCCGACGAGGCCGAGGATGGCGCGGACCCGGCCGGGCGCGAGCGCAGCATTTTTGCCGACTCCGACGACGACGATCCCTTCGCCGACGCGCCACGGCCCGCTCGCCGGCCATCCATGGCGCGTCAGAACCGCCGCCAGACGGAGTCGGAGATCGCGGCAGAGCGGCAGCAGAGCCGGACGCCGGGCACCACCGACGAAGACGAAGAGGCAGGCGAAGAGGTCGTCGAGACGACCGCCTCGGTACGCGCACCGACCCTCGACAGTCTCGACGAAGAGGCCAATAGCTCGGCGGAAGTCCTGAACGGTCGCGTCGAAGCGATCGAGAACCGCGACCTGGACGCCGAGGAGGCTCCCTACGCGCCCCTCGGCCTGCGGCTCGGCACGTTCGACGTCACCGCGACCCTCGACCAGGGCGTGCGCTGGACCAGCAATGTCGATTCCAGCCCCAGCGGCGAGCAAGGCTGGCTGTCGGAAACCCAGCTTCGCCTCAACGCGGTGTCGGATTGGTCGCGCCACGCCGCCCGCGCCAGCCTTTACGGCACGTTCTTGAAATCGGTGTCCGGGGCTGACTATTCCCAGGCCCAGGGCGGGCTCGATACCGCGCTCGATCTCGATCTCGGCGGCGGTTACGCTGCTAGCGCGGGTTTTGCCTACACGCTGCGCCCGGAAACCGCATCCTCCCCGGTCGTGATCGTCGGCACCGCCTCCCAGCCGCTTCAGCACGGCCTGACCGGCACACTCGGCCTGCGCAAGGATGTCGGCAAGCTGCGCCTGTCGGCGACCGGGCTTGTCGACCGTGAGTTTTATTCCGACGCCGAACTGTCGAGCGGCGGAACCTTGTCGCAGGAAGAACGCAACGCGACCCTGGCCTCGGTCGCGCTGAGGATTGGCTACGAGGTCGCACCGGCGCTGGTGCCGTTCGTGGAGACCGAGATCGGGCGCCGTTTCTACGATCTTGAGATCGACAGCAGCGGTTTTGCCCGCTCCGCCGATCGCCTGGCGGTGCGCGGCGGCGCGACATTCGATTTCGGCGAAAAGCTTTCAGGCGAGGTGTCGGCCGGCTGGCTGCGCGAGACCTTCGACGACACGCGCCTGGCGCCGGTCTCCGGCCCGACCGTCGATGCCCGCCTCGCCTGGTCGCCGGTTCGCCGCACCACGGTGACGCTCACCGGCTCGACGACCGTCGAAGGCACCACCAGCGCCGGAGAGAGCGGCTCGATCCTGTATTCAGGCGGGCTTGCCCTGTCGCGCGAGGCGCGCGCCAACCTGCTCTTGGAAGCCTCGATCGGCGCTGACTGGCGCGACTATATCGGCACGCGCGACAGCGAGCTTGGACTGCGCGCCGAGGCCGGCGCGACCTGGTGGTTCAACCGCTATGCCGGCATCAATGGCCGCCTGCGCCACGAGACTTTCAGGAGCACGCTGCCCAACCGCGATTGGCAGGCCAGCAGCGTCTATCTGGGCCTGCGGCTGCAGCGCTGAACCGTGTGTGCCGAAGGCGGGCGCGTGTCAGCGCTTGGTGGCGCGGCGTTCGACCGGCTCAATTTCCGCCATCAGCCGTGACAGTTCCTCCGAAACCACCGGCTGGATATCGGGCCGCCACAGCGCGAAAGCGACATTGGCTGCCACGAACCCTTCCGGCGAGCCGCAATCGAAGGTCCGGCCCTTGTAGTGATAACCGTAGAAGGGCTGGCGCTCCATCAGCGTGAGCATGGCGTCGGTCAACTGGATCTCGCCGCCGGCACCCTGTTTCTGTTCGGCCAGGATATCGAAAATCTCTGGCTGCAGGATATAGCGTCCGTTGATGTAGAGGTTGGATGGCGCCGTTCCCGGAGCCGGCTTCTCCACCATGCCGGTGATCTCGAAACCGGTGCCGGCCTCGCCGCCCTTTTCAACGATGCCGTATTTGTGCGTCTCGCCCGGGTCGCACTCCTGCACCGCCACGACGTTCTTACCCGTGCGGGCGTAGAGGTCGACCATCTCGGTCAGGCAGGACCGCTTAGACTGCATGATCATGTCCGGCAGCAGGAGCGCGAACGGCTCGTCGCCGACGATCGAACGGGCGCACCACACCGCATGGCCCAGCCCCAACGGCTCCTGCTGGCGCGTGAAGCTGGTTTCGCCGGGCCCCGGCTGCATGCGCTGCAGCCGCTCGAGCTGGGCATCCTTTCCGCGCTGGGCGAGCGTATCGTAGAGTTCGACCTGGATGTCGAAATGGTCCTCGATGACGCCTTTGTTGCGCCCCGTGACGAAAACCAGGTGCTCGATGCCGGCCTCGCGCGCCTCGTCGACGACATATTGGATGACGGGCTTGTCGACGACGGTCAGCATTTCCTTCGGCACCGCCTTCGTCGCCGGCAGAAACCGGGTGCCGAGCCCCGCAACCGGGAAAACCGCTTTTCGAACTTTTCTCATCACTGCAACCAAGCCTTCGATTCCGACAGTGACATCGTCACGCCGGAATTAAGAAATATCGAACGGGATAGCCGATCGGTGTGGACACACCGGCCTATGTCTCGCCGATTCACACTATGGTAAACCATTTTCTAACCGCAACCCGCGAAAGATCATCCCGAGACAACAAACGGATCAGATGATGCTTGCAAAAACATTCGTCGCACGCGCGACCAGTCTCCTTGCCGGTGCGGCTCTCGCGTTCGGCCTGCTGACTTCCCCGGTGCTGGCCGATGCGAAATTCGAACGCTGGGTGGCGGGCTTCCGCAGCACCGCCCAGAAGAACGGCATTTCCAACGCCACGCTCGACCGCGCCTTCCGCGGCGTGACCGCTCCCGACCCGGAAGTGCTGGAGAAAGCCCGCTATCAGCCGGAATTCACCGCCCCGGTCTGGGACTATTTCGACAACCGCGTCCACGAGCACTCGATCACGGTGGGCCGCCAGATGGCGCGCAAGTGGAAAAACTGGCTCGACCGAATCGAATCCCGTTTCGGGGTCGACCGCCATATCCTCCTGGCGATCTGGTCGATGGAATCGAACTATGGCGAAATCCTCGAAAACGACCGGGTGATGCGCAATGTCGTGCGCTCGCTGTCGACCTTGGCCTATGCCGACAAGCGGCGCGCCAAATTCGCGCGCACCCAGCTCCTCGCCGCACTGAAAATCCTGCAATCGGGCGACATCGACGTCTCCCATCTGACCGGGTCGTGGGCCGGCGCCATGGGCCACACGCAGTTCATCCCCACAAGCTATCAGGCCTATGCGGTCGACATCGACGGCAATGGCCGCCGCGACATCTGGAATTCCATCCCCGACGCGCTGGCGACGGCGGCGAACCTCTTGCGCAAGAATGGTTGGCAGGGCGGCAAGACCTGGGGTTACGAGGTCAGCCTGCCGCCGGGCCGCAAGTTTCCCGGCGGTTCGATGTCGCTGGCCAAGTGGCAGTCGATCGGCGTAACACGAACCAACGGCAAGCCTTTCCCGCGCGCGTCCGAGAAGGCAGAGCTGAAAGTGCTCGACGGTCGCGCCGGGCCGGCCTTCCTGATGACACGCAATTTCTTCGTCCTGAAACGCTACAATAACGCCGACAAATACGCGCTGGCGGTTGGTCTTCTGGCCGACGAAATCGCCGGTTATGGCGGACTGGAACGTGACTGGAACCGGCCCTTCACCAAATTGAGTTTCGCCGAAAAACAGGAACTGCAGAAGCGCCTGGGGGCAGTCGGACTTTATGACGGTCCGATCGACGGCAAGATCGGCTCGGGGTCGCGCGGCGCGATCGAAACCTACCAGAAGCGGGTCGGCATGCCGGTCGACGGTCATCCCAGCATGGAAGTGCTCAGCCGGCTGCGCCGCTGACTTGAAGGAACATTTATGCACGAGCGGGCTTCGACACGACTGCCAACGACGCGTCTCCTGGCGATCGCGCTGCTCGCCCTGGCGACCGTGTTCATCGACGTCGCCGGCGGGGCCTTCGCGCAGGAGCGGCCGCGCACGCTGCTGGAATTCCTGTTTCGGGGCGGACGTGAACGCGCCCGCCAGCCGGAGCGACGACAGGTCCCGCAGGTGAAAAAACGGACCACCACGCGGCGCGCCACGGCCCCGAGCCGGTCTTCCGCGCCGTCGCGGCCGACCGTCGACGCGGTGGAAAAGGCCGAGGATGCCCGCGTCGTCGTCATCGTCGGCGACTTTCTCGCCGGCGGCCTGGCGGAAGGACTGACGACGGTGTTCGCCGAGGATCCGACTGTGCGTATCGTCGACAGGTCAAACGGCTCGTCGGGCTTCGTGCGTGACGATTTCTATAACTGGCCCGCCGAGATCGGCCCGATTCTGGACGAGGTGAAACCGGCCGTCGGCGTGGTCATGATGGGGTCGAACGACCGCCAGCAAATGCGCGTCGACGGAAATCGGGAAAGCGTGCGTTCGGAAAAATGGACCGCGGAATACGCCACCCGCGCCGGGACACTGGCACAGAGTTTCGCCGAACGCGGTGTTCCCGTGGTCTGGGTCGGCCTGCCGGCCTTCAAATTCTCGACAATGACCTCCGACATGCTGGCCTTCAACGACCTGCAGCGTAACGCGGTCGAGACCGTCGGCGGCACCTTCGTCGATATCTGGGAGGGCTTCGTGGACGAAAACGGCGCCTATGCGGCCACTGGCCCCGACATCAACGGGCAGGCGGTCAGGCTGCGCGCCGGCGACGGTATCAATTTCACCCAGGCCGGCCGGCGCAAGATCGCCTTTTATGCCGAAAAACCGCTGAAGCGGATTCTGGGCGCCGGCCCCTCTAGTATCTTTCCCGATCTCGGCGTGCCCGAGTTACTGGGTCCGCCGACGGCCGGTCAGCCGACGGTCGAGCGCACACCCCCGATCGCACTCGGCGATCCCGATCTGGACGGCGGGGACGAATTATTGGGTGCGAGCCTCGATCCAAAGACCGGCGAGGCCGTGACCCTGTCGGAAAAGCTTGCCATTGAGGGTAAAACGCCCGCCCCCCGCCCCGGACGGGTCGACGATTTTTCGATCGGCGTCGAGCCGGCCGTCGCCGTGGTGCCCCAACCGGGTGCGGACCGCGACGAGACCTCTGCGATCGTGCCGGCCCGGTAGAAAATAGTCTCGAAAAGTGTCGGCGGGGTCCGGTCCGCTGCCGCCGGTTCCCGTTGCCGGTTGCTGGCTCCCGATCCGGCAATCTACCGCGGCAGCACCGACGATCCCATCAGAAAGGTGTCGATGGAATGCGCGGCCTGGCGACCCTCGCGGATCGCCCAAACGACCAGCGATTGGCCGCGCCGCACGTCGCCGGCCGCAAAGAAGCGGTCGAGACTGGTGCGATAGTCGCGGTCGTTGGCCTCGATATTGGTCGAGCGGCGTCGGTCGAGCACGGTCGTGACCTTGTCCGACAGCTCCCGCATGATGCCGCCCTCGATCGGGCCGGAAAAGCCGATGGCGATGAAGGCGAGATCGGCGCGGATCAGGAATTCCGTGCCGGCGATCGGCTTGCGCGCCTCGTCGACCGCGGCGCATTTGACCCCTGTCAGCACTCCGTCCTCGCCGACGAATTCGAGCGTGGCGACCTGGAATTCGCGCTCAGCGCCCTCGGCCTGGCTCGAAGAGGTGCGCATCTTGGTCGCCCAATAGGGCCACACGGCGAGCTTGTCCTCCTTTTCCGGCGGTTGCGGACGGATGTCGAGCTGGGTGACACGCACCGCCCCCTGGCGGAACGCGGTCCCCACGCAATCCGACGCCGTGTCGCCGCCGCCGACGACGACGACATGCTTGCCGCCGGCGAGGATAGCCTCGGACGGCCAGGCCGACGACTGGATGTCCTCGCCCGCCACGCGCCGGTTCTGCTGGACGAGATAGGGCATGGCGTCATGGACGCCGATCAGCTCGCTGCCGGGAATGCCGGCCGGGCGCGGATTTTCCGAACCGCCGCAATAAAGCACCGCGTCATAGGCCGCCAACAGCTCCTCGACGGACTTGTCGATGCCAACATTGACGCCGCAGAAAAACGTCACCCCCTCGCCTTCCATCTGGCTGACGCGACGGTCGACATGGTGTTTTTCGATCTTGAAATCCGGGATGCCGTAGCGCATCAGCCCGCCTGGCCGGCTCTCGCGCTCGTAGACATGCACCTCGTGGCCTGCCCTGCCGAGTTGCTGGGCGGCCGCCATGCCGGCCGGTCCCGAGCCGATGACGGCGACTTTCTTGCCGGTCTTGTGCTCGGCCGGATAGGGCCGCATGTGGCCCGTCTCCCAGGCCCGATCGGCGATCGCGTGCTCGATCGTCTTGATGGCGACGGGAATATCCTCGAGGTTGAGCGTGCACGCCTCCTCGCACGGAGCCGGGCAGATACGCCCGGTCCATTCGGGAAAATTGTTCGTCGAGTGCAGGTTGCGGATCGCCGTATCCCAGTCGCCATTATAGACGAGATCGTTCCAGTCGGGAATCTGGTTGTGAACCGGGCAGCCCGTCGGACCGTGGCAATAGGGAATGCCGCAATCCATGCAGCGCGCGGCCTGTTTCTCGACTTCCTTCTCCGACATCGGCAGCGTGAACTCGCGAAAATGCCGAATGCGGTCGGAGGCCGGCTGATATTTGTGCACCTGCCGGTCGATCTCGAGAAAACCTGTTACCTTGCCCATATGTCGCTCTCCAAGGCACCGCGGCGCGGGGTTTGCGCCCGCGCGCCGGCATGGTGTCCGCGTTCCTGCTTACTCCGCCGCCAGCCCCATGCGCATACGCTCCATCTCGATGAGCGCGCGGCGATATTCGACTGGCATAACCTTGCGGAATTTCGGCCTGTAATCGGCCCAATTGTCGAGGATGTCCTTGGCCCGCGTCGAACCGGTATAGTGCATGTGGTTCGAAATCAGTTGCACCAGCCGCTCCTCGTCGTGGCGGGTCATGTCGCCGGAGACGTCGACACGGCCCTTGTGGGCGAGGTCGCCGCCATGATGGTGCAGCTTCTCCAGCATGTCGTCTTCTTCCGGCACCGGCTCGAGCTCGACCATGGCCATGTTGCAGCGCTCGGCAAAATCCCCGACCTCGTCGAGCACATAGGCAACACCGCCGGACATGCCGGCCGCGAAGTTGCGCCCGGTCTGGCCGATGACGACGACGACGCCGCCGGTCATGTATTCGCAGCCGTGATCGCCGACGCCCTCGACCACCGCCACGGCGCCCGAATTGCGCACCGCGAAACGTTCGCCGGCGACGCCGCGGAAATAGCATTCGCCCTCGACCGCGCCGTAAAGCACCGTGTTGCCGACGATGATCGAATTCTCCGCCACGATCCGCGATCCCTCCGGCGGGCGGATGACGATGCGACCGCCCGACAGCCCTTTGCCGACATAGTCATTGCCGTCGCCGTTGAGTTCGAACGACACCCCCCGCGCCAGAAACGCACCGAAGGACTGTCCGGCGGTGCCGGTGAAGCGCACGGAGATCGTGTCGTGCTTCAGCCCTTTGTGGCCGTAGCGCTTGGCGACCTCGCCCGACAGCATCGCGCCGGCGGACCGGTCGACATTGCGGATCGGCATCTCGATTAAAACCTTTTCCTTGCGCTCGAGCGCCGGCACGGCCTCCGCGATCAGCTTGCGGTCGACGATGTCGTCGATCGGATGCTGCTGGCGCTGCGTCCAGTAGGTCGCCTCCTTCGGCGCCGCCGGCTTGTGGAAGACGCGGCTGAAATCGAGGCCGCGCGCTTTCCAGTGCTCGATCAGCGGCCGCTTCTCGATCAGGTCGGTATTGCCGATGATCTCGTTGAGTTTACGGTAGCCCATTGCCGCCAGCAGCGCGCGTACCTCCTCGGCCACGTAGAAGAAATAGTTGATGACGTGTTCGGGCGCGCCCTTGAAGCGTTTCCTCAGCACAGGGTCCTGGGTCGCCACGCCGACCGGACAGGTGTTGAGATGGCATTTGCGCATCATGATACAGCCGGCCGCAATCAACGGTGCGGTCGAGAAGCCGAACTCGTCGGCGCCCAGAAGCGCCCCGACGATGACGTCGCGGCCCGTGCGCAGGCCGCCATCGACCTGAAGCGCGATGCGCGAGCGCAACCCGTTCAGCACCAGGGTCTGGTGGGTTTCGGCCAGGCCCATCTCCCACGGGCTGCCGGCATGTTTGAGCGAGGTCAGCGGCGAGGCGCCCGTACCGCCATCATAGCCAGCGATGGTGATGTGGTCGGCACGCGCCTTGGCCACTCCGGCCGCCACCGTGCCCACTCCGACCTCTGAGACGAGCTTGACAGAGATGTCGGCGGCGGGATTGACGTTTTTCAGGTCGAAGATGAGCTGGGCCAAATCCTCGATCGAATAGATGTCGTGATGCGGCGGCGGCGAAATCAGCCCGACGCCAGGCGTCGAATGGCGCACCTTGGCGATGGTGGCGTCCACCTTGTGGCCCGGCAACTGTCCACCCTCGCCGGGCTTGGCGCCCTGGGCGACCTTGATCTGGACCATGTCGGCATTGACCAGATATTCGGTCGTCACCCCGAACCGTCCGGACGCAACCTGCTTGATCGCCGAGCGTTCGGGATTGGACGAACCGTCGGGCAACGGCAGATAGCGGTCAGGCTCCTCGCCGCCCTCGCCGGTGTTCGACTTGCCGCCGAGCGTGTTCATCGCGCGCGCCAGCGTCGTGTGCGCCTCGCGGCTGATCGAACCGAACGACATCGCTCCGGTTGAAAACCGCTTCACGATCTCGGCGACCGGCTCGACCTCGTCGAGCGGCACGGGCTTGCGCCCCATCTCGGCCGCCGTGCGGATGTGAAACAGCCCGCGTATGGTCTTCGTCCGCCCCGAAGCCGTGTCGATCTGCTCGGCATAATCCTTGTAGGTGTCGAACGATCCCTTGCGCACCGCATGCTGGAGGCTCGCCACCGCGTCCGGCGTCCACACATGCTCCTCGCCGCGGATGCGGTACATATATTCGCCGCCCACATCGAGCGCATTGCGCAGGACCGGATCGTCGCTGAAGGCCGCGACGTGACGCTCGACCGTCTCGGCTGCGACTTCGTCGAGCCCAACGCCCTCGATCGTGGTCGCTGTGCCGGTGAAATAGCGTTCCACGAACGCGTCCTTCAGCCCGACCGCGTCGAATATCTGCGCGCCGCAATAGGACTGGTAGGTCGAAATGCCCATCTTGGACATGACCTTCAGGATGCCCTTGCCGATCGACTTGATGTAGCGGGTGACGATTTCCTGCGCGTCGACCTCGGGCGGGAACTCGCCGCGCCGGTGCATCTCGATCAGCGTATCGAAGGCGAGATAGGGGTTGATCGCCTCGGCGCCATAACCCGCCAGACAGCAGAAATGGTGCACCTCGCGCGGCTCGCCCGATTCGACCACCAGCCCCACCGCCGTGCGCAGGCCCTTGCGGATCAGGTGGTGATGCACCGCCGCGGTCGCCAGAAGCGTGGGAATATCGATCCTGTCCGGTCCGATCTGCCGGTCCGAAAGAATGATGATGTTGTAGCCGCCGGCAACGGCCGCCTCCGCGCGCTCGCACAGGCGCTCGACCGCTGCCTCCATGCCCTCCGCGCCCTCGGTGGCGGAATAGGTGATGTCGATCGTCTTGGTGTCGAAGCGGTCCTCGGTGTGGCCGATGGAGCGGATTTTCTCCAGGTCGCCATTGGTCAGGATCGGCTGGCGTACCTCCAGCCGCTTCTTGCGCGACGAACCGACCAGATCGAAAATGTTCGGGCGCGGTCCGATGAAGGAGACCAGGCTCATCACCAGTTCCTCGCGGATCGGGTCGATCGGCGGGTTGGTGACCTGAGCGAAATTCTGCTTGAAATATTCGTAGAGCAGCTTGGTGCGGCCGGACATGGCGGCGATCGGCGTATCGGTGCCCATCGACCCGATCGCCTCCTGGCCGGTCGTGGCCATAGGCGCCATCAGCAGCTTGAGGTCTTCCTGCGTGTAGCCGAAGGCCTGCTGGCGGTCGAGCAGCGACACGTCGCGGCGTAGCGCCCGCGGCTCCACCGGCTTCAGCTCTTCCAGAATGAGCTGGGTGGAGTCGAGCCATTGGCGGTAGGGGTGCTTGCCGGCGATGTCCGACTTGATCTCCTCGTCGGAGACGATGCGGCCTTTTTCCAGGTCGATCAGAAGCATCCGGCCGGGTTGCAGACGCCATTTCTTGACGATCTTGTCCTCGTCGACCGGCAGCACGCCGGCCTCCGAGGCCATGATCACCCGGTCGTCGTCGGTGACGATGTAGCGCGCCGGGCGCAGCCCGTTGCGGTCGAGCGTCGCGCCGATCTGGCGCCCGTCGGTGAAAGCGACCGCGGCCGGCCCGTCCCACGGCTCCATCAGCGCGGCGTGGTATTCGTAGAACGCCTTGCGGTCCTCGCCCATCAGCTTGTTGCCGGCCCAGGCCTCCGGGATCAGCATCATCATGGCATGCGCGAGCGAATAGCCGCCCTGCCACAGGAATTCGAGCGCGTTGTCGAAACAGGCCGTGTCCGATTGGCCTTCATAGGAGATCGGCCATAGTTTGGAGATGTCGTTGCCGAACAGCTCCGAATCGACCGAGGCCTGGCGCGCCGCCATCCAGTTGACGTTGCCGCGCAGGGTGTTGATCTCGCCATTATGCGCGACCATTCGGTAGGGATGGGCGAGCTTCCATGACGGGAAGGTGTTGGTCGAAAAGCGCTGGTGAACCAGGATCAGCGCCGATTCGAAGCGCGGATCGAGCAGGTCCTTGTAATAGGCGCCGACCTGATAGGCCAGAAACATGCCCTTGTAGACGATGGTGCGCGAGGACAAGGACACCGTGTACGAGCCGTTGTCGCGCCCGCCGGTCTCCTCGAAAATACGTGCCGACACCACCTTGCGCAGAATATAGAGGCGCCGCTCATAATCCTCGTCGGAGGCGATCGCCGGATTGCGGCCGATGAAGACCTGCAGATGCACCGGTTCGGATGCCGCGATATGCGGTGCTTTCGACAGCGAGGCATTGTCGACCGGCACGTCGCGGAAGCCGATCAGCGGCTGGCCTTCGGCCTGCGTCACCTCGGCGAACACCTGCTCGATATGGGCGCGCAGTTCGCTGTCGCGCGGCATGAAGATATGGCCGACGGCATAATGACCCGGCGGCGGCAACTCGATGCCCTTTTCGGCCATCTCCTCGCGGAAGAAACGGTCGGGAATCTGGACCAGCACGCCCGCGCCGTCGCCCATCAGCGGGTCCGCGCCGACCGCGCCGCGATGGGTTAGGTTTTCGAGCATGGCGAGCCCGTCCACAACGATCTGATGCGACTTGCGGTTCTTCATGTCGGCGATGAAGCCGACACCGCACGAATCATGCTCATTGCGCGGATCGTAGAGACCCTGCGCGCCCGGCATCGGCAGGACGGCGCGTTTGGCGGCACGCGCATCGCGCCCGGCGGCCGGGCAGGGCTGCGTCGTCGCTGATGGCGTCGAATCCGTCATCGTCCTTCCTCCATTGGCCCCGTTTTGGGGTGCCTTGATACTGCGGACGCCTATTTTATCAGCACGTCCACCTCGTGCACATCGTTCCACGAGGGTGACCTGTCGGGCTTGGCTGCGAAGACCGTTCGCGCCCCAGGTCGCTGCTATCCGGCACACATGCCAGAGCCGGCGTTTTACACCAGCCCCGGCTCGAATTTCCCGGATAAATAAGACAGCACTGCTGTCCTAATTACACAATGGCAGAATTGGATAACGCACACAAGACCGGATCGCGATCTTTTTCGCATGGAATCGCAACAAAATTATCCTGAGCAAGCATCGTACAGCATTTTATTTCCCGAAACACGGCATTACCCCTTTCCGGCGGCACATGGTCGGCCCCTCGCATACGCGCCTGGTCGCCTTGCCTTGAAGCGCAAGCCCCTTGAAGCCGCATATCGAAACCGGGCACAGTCCGGCCCTCCTTCAGCTCATTTCGGAAACAGCGATGATTTTTGCTTCTGACAACTGGGCCGGCGCCCACCCGGCCATCGCCGACGCGCTCGCCGACCATGCGGGCGGCCATGCACGCGCCTACGGCGACAGCGACCTCGATCACGAAATCCGCCGCCGCTTCTGCGAGATCTTCGAGAGGGACGTGGCGGTTTTCTTCGTCTCGACCGGAACGGCCGCCAACGCGCTGTCGCTGGCGAGCGTCTCGCGTCCCGGCGGTGTCGCCTTTTGCCACGCCGAGGCGCATCTGGTCGAGGACGAGGCCGGCGCCACCGAATATCTGACCGGCGGCACTCGCCTTGCCCGCGTCGGTGGTCCGCTCGGCCGCATCGACCCGGAGGCACTGGAGGAGGCGGTCAGGCGCTATCCGCCGGAATTCCTGCACGCGGGACGGCCGGTGGCGGTTTCCGTGACGCAGGCAAGCGAGATCGGCACCGTCCATACGCCGGACGAGCTCGACGCTATCGCGGCGGTCGCCGAGCGGCATGGGATGGCCGTGCATATGGACGGGGCCCGCTTCACCAACGCCCTGGCATCGCTCGATGTCTCGCCGGCCGAGATGACATGGAAGCGTGGCGTCGACCTGTTGTCCTTCGGCGGCACCAAGAACGGCTGCTGGTGCGCGGAGGCGGTGGTGCTGTTCGACCCCGCCCAGGCGACCGAATTTGCCTTCCTGCACAAACGCGCCGCGCAATTGCTTTCGAAATCGCGGTTCGTGGCCGCCCAGTTCCAGGCCTATTTCAAGGACGATTTGTGGCTCGACAACGCCCGTCATGCCAATGCGATGGCGGCCCGCCTTGCCGACTGCGTCGGGCGCTCGGCCAAGGCCAGGCTCGCCTGGAACCCTCAGGCGAACGAGGTCTTCATCGTCGTGGCGAGCGCCATGGTCGAGCGCTTGATCGGCGAAGGCGTCGCCTTTTATGGCTGGAGCGCGCCCGAGGGCTTCGAGGGCTCCATCGCGGCGGACGAGGAAATCTGCCGTTTTGTCACCAGCTTCGCGACGACCGCCGACGAAATCGACCGCTTCGCCGGCCTGATCGCATGAACGGCCGCGACCGTTTTTAACATTACAAATCGGTAACGTTCGCGTTAGCGCCGCGTGATGTTTGATCTCGCCGGGTTTATTTCCATGTGACCAGCGCATTTGAAAAAGTGGCGTACCGGCTTGAGCCGGCCGGAATTCTTGAAACCGAGAGGAGAACACCATGTCGACCAAAACCGTGATCGGCGCCGCTTATCTAGCCAGCGTCGTGGCGGGCGCCGTTGCCGCCGGCGCCATGACAACCACCGCGGCCCAGGCCCAGGAAAAAGAAAAATGCTATGGCGTCGCCATGGCCGGCCAGAACGACTGCGCCGCCGGTCCAGGCACCACCTGCAAGGGCACGTCCAGCGTCGACTATCAGGGCAATTCCTGGAAACTGGTCGATGCCGGCACCTGCGCGTCGATGGAACTCCCGGAAAACCGGATGGGCTCGCTTGAGCCGCTCGAGCGCGATCTGCCGTCCTAAAAGCATGGCTCCGAAAAGCGGACGCCGGTTTTCGGGAAAGATCATGCCTCAACAACCGATCATGATGGCGGTTCGACGAAACGCCATCATGATCTGAGCGCCGTCTCCCGGGAAGGACCGGCCAAACGCGTCCGCAAAGGGTCCGCCATGCCGCACGCCAACAACGGAAACAGTCGCTTTTCGGCCTTTCCCGTTTCCGGCCGCTCCGGCGCGAGCCTGAAACACACCCATCTCAACGCGATCTTTTCCGAGCGCGACCAGGTCGGGTTTTTCGAAGTGCATGCCGAAAACTACATGGGTGCCGGCGGCCCGCCGCACGCAGCACTTTCCCGCGTGCGGCGGGATTACCCGGTTCTGCTGCACGGCGTGTGCATGTCGATCGGCGCGCCGCAGCCGCTCGACGAGGCCCATCTTGCCCGTTTCAGATCGCTGGTCGAGCGCTACGAACCGGCGATCGTGTCGGAACATCTCGCCTGGTCGACCCACGACGATGTTTTTTACAACGACCTTCTGCCGCTGCCCTATACGAACGAAACGCTGCGGCATGTATGCGAGCACATCGACCAGGTACAGGCCGCGATCGGGCGTCGGCTGCTGCTGGAAAACCCCTCGACCTATCTGGTTTTCGCGGAATCCGACTACGACGAGACCGGGTTCATCCGCGAGATCGTCGACCGCACCGGATGCGGGCTGCTGCTCGACGTCAACAACGTCTTCGTGTCCGCCACCAATCAAGGTTTTTCGGCCCTCGACTATCTGGCCGACTTTCCGCTCGAACATGTCGGCGAGATCCATCTCGCCGGCCATCGCCAACAGAGCGACGACGAGGGAGAACCGCTGCTGATCGACAGCCATGACGGCCCCGTCTGCGATGCGGTCTGGAAGCTCTACGATATCGTCATCGGTCGCGCCGGAACGATCCCGACGCTGGTAGAATGGGACGGCGATATTCCCGACTGGCCGATACTCAAGGCAGAGGCCGACGCCGCGCAGGCCGTTCTCGATCGCCATGCCGCTACCGGCGCCCGGAAAATCCACCATGCAGCAGCCGAATAGCCCGCCCGGCGCGGCTTTCGCCGGCCCGTTCACGACCCCGCTTCTCGACCCCGACAGACCGACGCCGCCCGGCGTCGGCGGACCGGGCGAAAAAGCCGGCGACGTGCGTTACAACGTCTATCGCAACAACGTCACCGTCTCCCTCATTGACGCGCTCGCCGACACGTTTCCCGCCGTGAGGCGCATTGTCGGCGAGACCTTCTTTCGCGATATGGCGCGCCTCTATGTGCGCCGCGAGCCGCCGCGCTCGCCGCTGTTGTTCGACTACGGCCACGGCTTTGCCGCCTTCATCGACGGTTTCGAACATACGCGCCCGCTCCCCTGGCTGGGCGATGTCGCCCGCATCGAACGGGCCTGGCTCGACGCCTATCACGCCGCCGACCGCGACCCGCTGGCGCCCGAAAAGCTGGCGAGCGCTCCACAAGACGCCCTGCCGGCATTGCGCTTCCAACCGCATCCTGCCACCAGGGTTCTGCGTTCCGCCTATCCCGCCGTGACGATCTTCGCAGCCAATCGCGCCAGCGGTCCTGTCGGCAAGATCCTGGAGCGCGACGGCGAGGACGCACTCGTCACCCGGCCGGCGCTCGACGTGTTCGTGCGCAAGCTGCCGCCCGGCGGGGCGGTGTTTTTGACGCTGCTGTGCACCGGAAAACCGCTCGGCGAGGCGGCCGCGGCGGCGGGCGGGACCGAGCCTGGTTTCGATCTTGGCGCCAATATCGCCGGCATGATGGAGGCCGGCGCTTTCGCCGATATTCTTGTTCCCGACGCATGACGTCTCCCGGAACCAGCAAACGGAACGACATCATGGAAGACAACAGCGATGAGCGCACAAGCAAGCCGGTCTGGCCGCTCGGCGCGGTGATACGCCTGCACGACACGTTCTTTTCCGGCCTCCAAGCGGCACTGGCTGGATGGTTCACCGGCCTTGCGGCCCGCGTCGTCTTCGCCAGCGTGCTTTTGCTTTATTACCTCAATTCGTCCTGGGGAAAATTCTCCGACGGGATTTTCGGCTTTCTCAACCCCTCGTCGGGGGCCTATGTCTCGATCCTGCCCAAGGTGATGGAGGCGAACGGTTATGACGAAAACGCGCTCGCCTGGCCCTATGACGTCATCGTCTATCTCGGCACCTGGACGGAATTCGTCCTGCCGCTCTTGATCGTCGTGGGCCTGTTCAGCAGGCTTGCCGCCCTCGGCATGATCTTTTTCGTCATCGTCCAGAGCTATGTCGACGTCACCCAGCACGGCCTCGACGCCAAGTCGATCGGCGCGATGTTCGACCGCATGCCCGACGCGATCATCTGGGATCAGCGGCTCTTATGGGTGTTCGTTCTCGTCGTCATCGTCGTCCACGGCGCAGGCAGGCTGTCGCTCGATCATTTGCTCGCGCGCTCGCGGCCAAAATAGTGCTTCCCGCACGGGCATATGAAAGCGGCGCCCCGAAAGGCGCCGCCACGAAATCTTGCCGATGGTAGTCGAGCAAGAGGGTTATTTGGCCAGGTCCGTCTCGATCTGCTTCGACGTGACGCCTTTAGCCGCGGAGATCGCGATCTTGCGCGGCTTCATCTCCTCGGGGATATTGCGCTTCAGATCGATGTGAAGCAGGCCGTTTTTAAGCTCGGCGCCAGTCACTTCGACATGATCGGCAAGCTGGAAGCGGCGCTCGAAGGCGCGCGAGGCGATGCCGCGATAAAGCAAATCGACGCCGTCCTCGCCATCGGCCTCGGACTTCTCGCCCTTGACAGTCAGCACGTTGCGGTGCGCCTCGATCGCGATGTCGGTCTCGGCGAAACCGGCCACGGCCATCGAGATCCGGTAGGCGTCCTCGCCGGTCCGTTCGATGTTGTAGGGCGGATAGGTCTGGCCGCTATCGGGCTGGGCCAGCGAATCGAGCATGGTGAAAAGACGGTCGAAGCCGACGGTGGAGCGGTAAAGCGGCGAAAAATCGACGTGACGCATGGTGTGTTCTCCTGTTGAGCAACAAGTTCGCGTTTGGCGTTTTTTGGAGATCCGAGAAGGCATTTCCGCAACGCCAGCGGCCCCGATCCGACGGCGGCCGCATCCCTTATTTGGGAAGCGCCAAAACCCGGTTCAAGAGCACCCCCGCCGGCCGGTTTTCTTCCTGAACGGCACATGAACCGGCCTTTCGGTCCGGGTTCATCTTCGCCCCACTAGTGTTGGGTCATCAGATCGGGGCGACAAGCCGCCTCGAACGAGTTTGGTCCGGGTGTAACGTCCCTTCCTCCCGGATCGACAGAGGCCGGAGGTTGCTGGCAGCACCTCCGGCCTTGATCTTTCAAGACCTCCGCGATCCGGATCGTCCCTGATTTTCTTTGCTTTTCTCCCAGCGCCTACTTATCACCGGAGCATGAACCTGCGCGCCGACATGCCGCTCGAAGACAAAGACACGGCAGTGCTTCACGAGATCCCGGGCAATCGCGTCCCGGAGCGCGCGCGTGTGGGCTATTTCGAAAGCTGGGACGGGAAAAGGCTGCGTTACGCGCTTTTTCCAGCACAGGCCAGGCCGCTGAAGGGCACGGTGATCATCCTGTCCGGCCGCAACGAGTGCATCGAGAAATATTTCGAGACCATCGGCGACCTGTCGAAGCTCGGCCTCGGCTCCGCCGTCATGGACTGGCGCGGCCAGGGCGGCTCGGAGCGCCTCACACGCGATCCGCAACGCGGCCATGTCGACAGTTTCGACGACTACGTGGCCGATCTTGACCGGTTCTTCACCGACATCGCCCTGCCCGACTGCCGCGGCCCGTTTTACATCCTCGCCCATTCGACCGGCGCGCTAGTGGCGTTGCTCGCCGCGCCGAGCCTGACCAACCGGGTCCGGCGCATGGTACTTTCGGCGCCGCTACTCGCCTTCGAGGGCCAACATGCCTCGGTGAGCGGCCTGCGCCGCATCAGCTCACTGCTTTACGCGCTCGGCCTCGGCACGGTCTATCTGGGCTGGGGGCGCCGGCCGGCGGTCCCGCCCCCGTTCGCGACCAACAAGCTGACCACTGATTTCGCCCGCTATCAGCGCAATGTCGCACTCTACCAGCAATTCCCCCATCTGGCGCTCGGCGGGCCGACCGCCGGCTGGGTGCGCGCGGCCTGCCGTGCCATCGAACAGGTGACGGAGCCGGCCTTCGCCGCCCGCATCCAACTGCCGACGCTGTTCGTCGCCGCCGGCGCCGACACCGTCGTGTCGACCCGCGCGATCGAGCATTACGCGACGCCGCTGCGCGCCGCCTCGCTGCTGACGATCGACGGAGCCCGCCACGAATTGCTGCAGGAAGCCGACATCTATCGCGAGCAGTTGCTGGCCGCCTTCGCCGCCTTTGTGCCCGGCACCGACACCGCGATCGCCTGACGAAAAGCGGCCGCCCGGATCCGCCCCGGATCAGTCGCCGACGAGGTCGAGCACCGCGCGATGCAACGCCGGCGTGGCCGCCGCGACAATGTCGCCGCCGCCTTCCGGCCGTCCGCCCTGCCATGTGGTCACCACCCCGCCCGCCCGCTCGATCAGCGCCACCAGGCCGGCGATGTCGTAGGATTGCAGCCCCGCCTCCACCGCGATATCGGCATGGCCGGCCGCCACCATCGCAAAGGCATAACAATCGGTTCCGTAGCGCGGCAGCCGGACTGCCGCCTCCAGACGATCGTAGCGATCGCGCAGCGCGCCCTGAAACAGCGCCGGCGTCGTCGTGAACAGGCTTGCCTCGGCAAGAGACGTCGTCGCACGCGTGGCAAGCGGCCGCGCACCGCCGGGGCCCTCATAGAACGCCCCCTGCCCGGTCGCGTAATAAAGCTCGCCGATGAACGGCTGCGACATCAGCCCGGCCACCGCCTTGCCGTCCTCGACCAGGCCGACCAGCGTCCCCCACAACGGAACGCCGGAAATAAAGGCGCGCGTACCATCGATCGGGTCGATCACCCACACACGGCGCGCGTCGGGGTTCTCCACCCCGTGCTCCTCGCCGACAATGCCGTCATCGGGAAATTCCGCCCGAATGATCTCGCGGATCGCGCGTTCGGCCTCGCGATCGGCTTCCGTCACCGGATCGAAGCCAGCCGCCTGCTTGTTGGAAACCGCGCCAGCGCGGCGAAACCGCGGCAGCGTCTGCTCGGCCGCCGCGGCCGCGATTCGGCGCAACAGTTCCGCCGTTGCCATTTGAATCCCCATTTTGTTGCAAATTTGCCACATATAATCGGCATTTTGGACCTACCAAACGGCGAAATACGGGTTTTCCACCGTCGGCGCTTGACTTTTGTGCATTGCACAATAGGCTTTTTGCGAACGGTTTGTCCGTTCATGCCCTTTTGGGCGTTTCCTCCCTAGACTTGGACCGTGTCGTCTCGCGATGCGGTCTTTTTTTTCGCCTTTCCAGGCTCATTCGGCCGCCAACGGCATCGCCGGCCGGCCAAAGCCGGCCGCCGCGATCAGCCTGTCGACGAAACGGGCCATATTGTCGGCGAGCGGCAAAAAACCGCTCGACTTGCGGTAGTTGCGTTCGTTCATATAAAGCCCGCGATTGACCTCGATCTGCAAGGCGTGCATCCCGTGCGCCGGTCGCCCGTAATGTTCGGTGATGAAGCCGCCCGCATAGGGCTTGTTGTGGGCGACGGTGTAGCCGAGTGAAGTCAGGATGCCGATTGCGGCTTCGCTGAGCGCCGCGGAGGCGGAGGTGTTGAAGCGATCACCGACGATGAAGTCGGGCCTGACGCCGGTTTCGCCCACCCGGATACTGGCCGGCATGGAGTGGCAATCGATCAGGACGGCCAGTCCGAAAACGGCCTGAGTGTCGGCAAGCAACCGCCCCAGGCAGGCGTGATAGGGCTTGTAGAGCGCTTCGACGCGTTGCCGCGCCTCGGCGAAAGGCAGCTTGCCGGCGTAGATTTCCTGGCCTTCGCCGACGATCTTCGGCACCGTGCCGAGCCCGCCCGCCACGCGCGGCGAGCGGATGTTGGCATAGGCCGGCAAGGGCTCGCAAAACATCCGCGGATCGAGTTCCCACGGTTCGCGGTTGACGTCGAGATAGGCGCGCGGAAAATTGGCCGAAAGCAGCGGCGCGCCGAAGGCGACCGCGGCTGCGAACAATTCCTCGACATAACAATCCTCCGAGCGGCGGATCGCCTGGCGGTCGAGCCTGGACAAGGCCAGGAAGCGTTCGGGATAGCTTCGCCCGCTATGCGGCGAATTGAAGATGAAGGGAACGCTCTGGTGAGGTGGGCACCGTGTCTGGAAAGGCACGACGCCGGCGAAATCGTCGGCGACGCTCATCGAAGGTTGATCCGCCGCGGGCAGGGTCTGGTCATGCCGCGAAAGTGCCATCCGATCCGTGGCCTGTCCAGAACCAATCGCATGCGGTCTGCCGCCACGCCGCGCCTGCCCGAGCACGATGGCGACGGCACAAAATGGGGATTCGGTCCCCGAGCGCCGCTACGGTTCACTTGATGTTTACCTTACCCTACGCATATATCTGGTTTGGTTAACGGGCGGCATGGCGGCCGACTCTGTTCTGGAATGCGGACGGGAATCCATGACGAGAATCCTACTAGCCGAAGACGACAACGACATGCGCCGCTTTCTGGTCAAGGCGCTGGAACGGGCCGGTTACGACGTCATCGATTTCGACAATGGCGCCAGCGCCTATGAACGGCTGCGCGAGGAGCCGTTTTCGCTGCTCCTGACCGATATCGTCATGCCGGAGATGGACGGTATCGAACTCGCGCGCCGGGCGACCGAGATCGACCCCGATCTGAAGGTGATGTTCATCACCGGCTTCGCCGCGGTCGCGCTCAATCCGGATTCGAAAGCACCCAAGGACGCCAAGGTCCTGTCGAAGCCGTTCCACCTGCGCGAGCTCGTCAGCGAGGTCGAAAAAATGCTGAAAGCGGCCTGACCGGGGCCGTCGTCGGACGATGGATTTTCGGCATTGACGCCAGCATGATTTGTGTGGTCTATGCGCGGCGCTGATGGGCGTGTAGCTCAGCGGGAGAGCACTACGTTGACATCGTAGGGGTCACAGGTTCAATCCCTGTCACGCCCACCATCGGCCCCCTTGGAAAAGTTGAAAAATCCGCCTCGGCGGTTTTTCCGTTTCTGGCGAGAGACCCGCAAAGCCCTCTCGCAACGGGCAGCGGCAAACCCAAATCCGCGGGTTTGGAGAGGCGCGATACGAGGTCCGTTCTCATTACAAAGCGCCGTTCGATCTGACCGTCGGAATGGCTTTGCGAAGCGTTGGATGTCTCACGCTCGCGCTTTCAAGCCTAACTCCCCAGCGCCCCCAGCACGCGGTCACGCCATAACAAAAACCTTCTCGGCGCCATTGGTGCGACCGCAGCGTCAAGAGCAGCGATCGCACCTGTGGCGCACGTCGTATCCGGCACGATGCTCTCGCCGACGGGCTCTCCTGCGGTCTGCACCGTGTCGAGCGGCTGATGCGGGAGAACGGCCACGTCTTCCGATACAGGAGCAGCAGACCGGACAACGGGGATCTGCGCGAGGCCATGAGACGTTGCCAGCGAACGTCAGCGCACTGCCTACCGCGGTATCCGCCTAACGGGGGAACGGCAGGGAATGGCGGTGGACCAGAAAAAGCCGGGTCTCAGGTGACTCCCTGCCTCAAGTTTTGGGAAGAAGGCGTCCACAAACCTAGGGGCTATGCAGACCGCGAACAGCCGTCACTCGGCCGGGAAAGCCAGGCAGTCCGACTGACGCCACGCGACGCGCACGCTGTCGCCACGTTGAAACACCGGACCGCCGCCCTGATTGGCGACCCTCACGGCGAACTCGCTACCGCCGGCAAAGCGCAGCAGGAGACGATTGACATCGCCGAGATAGACGACCTTGTCGATCTCGATGGTGAAGTCGTTTTCCCATTGTCCGTCCTTGCCAACAGCGATGCGCTCCGGGCGCAGGGACAGCACCGTCCTGTCGCCCGGCGCAAAGCTGCCCACGGGGCGGGCGTGCACGCTGACACCGCCGCCGACATCGACATAAACGCCGTTTTCGGAACCGCCGGTCACGATGCCGGTCAGCCGGTTGTTCTCTCCCACAAACTCGGCAACGAATGCGTTTTGCGGGTTCTCGTAAAGATCCGACGGACGCGCGAGTTGCTGGATGCCGCCGTCATTGAACACGGCGATACGATCGGACATCGTCAATGCTTCGGTCTGGTCATGCGTGACATAAACCATGGTGACCTTCAGTTCCTCGTGAAGGCGCTTGAGCTCATACTGCATCTGTTCGCGCAACTGCTTGTCGAGCGCACCGAGCGGCTCATCCAGGAGAACGAGTTCCGGCCTGAAAACCAGCGCCCGCGCCAGAGCCGCACGTTGCTGCTGTCCGCCGGACAATTGCGCCGGACGCCTGTCGGCGAATGCGCCGAGCTCGACCATTTCCAGCGCTTCCACGACCCGCTTGTCGATATCGGCCTGGGCGGCTCCGCGAACGCGCAACGGGTAGCCGACATTCTGACCTATCGTCATATGCGGGAACAGGGCGTAGTTCTGAAACACGACACCGATCCCACGCCGGTAGGGTGGCAACGCCGTGACATCCTTGCCGCCGATCGAAATCGTTCCCTCGGTCGGCGCCTCGAAACCCGCAAGCATCATCAGGCTGGTCGTCTTGCCCGAACCGGACGGTCCCAACAGCGTCAGGAACTCGCCCCTGACAATGTCGAGATTCAAGTCGCGCACGACCAGGGTCTCGCCGTCATAGCTCTTCCGGACACCGGAAAAACGTACGATTGGGTCGTCAGTCCGGTCCTTGCCGGATATGGAAGCAATCGCGTTCAATGTTTACTCCGTCCATTGAGGTAGCGCGGCGGGAAACCGCTCGGCGAGCGTCTGTCCGCTGGGATGATATTGGCTGTAGTGCTGCCACATTCGCTCGCTTGACGTGCGCACCTCCTCAAGCAGGGCGTTCTCGTCGACACCCAGGAGGCGCTTGTCGGAGACGACCACCCGACCGTCCACGATGACCGTGTCGACCATCCCCGGCGTGGCCAGATGGACCAGGGCACGAATGGGATCGGGATTGACACCGAAACTCAGATTGCCGGTATCCACGATCACGATGTCGGCCTTTGCACCGGCCGCTATGCGCCCAATGTCCGCGCAGCCCAGCGCCTTTGCGCCGGCAAGGTTGCTGGCTCCGAACACCGCGCCCGCAGGTGCCGCCTCGTAATTCCGGTCCGCCGCCTTGCAGGCCGTGGACGCCGCTCGCATCTCCGCGAACATGTCCAGTGGATAGGTATCGGTCCCCAACGCGACATTGATGCCGGCGCGACGATATCTGTCGAAGCTCTCCAGCATCATGCCGCGCCTGGAAAAAGCCACGGGCGAATGGGCGACTGCGGTCCCGTGTTCGCCGAGGATGCGAATATCGTCTGCGACCGGGTATCCGACCAGGCTGTGCGATCCGACATAGATGCAGTGCGCCAGCAGCGTTGAGGGATCAAGTAACCCTTCGTCGGCAAGACATTGCACCGGTGTGCGGCCGCCGTCCGACACGGTCTCGAAGAACTCCCTGTGCTGCTCGAGGAAGTGCATCGTAAACGGAACGCCGAGCGAGCGTGCCACCGCCTTGGCTTCGCGCCGCAATCGCGGCGTGGAGACGTAATACTCGTCAAGGGCGATAACGCCGTTCAGCCGTCCGTCCATCGCGCCTGAATGGCGCTCGATGAATTGCGCGGCGCGGCGCAGCGAGACCAGTCCCTCGTTCTCGTCGAGCTCCCGTGTGACCTTGCCGTCGTCCTCCAGCCAATATCGCCCGCCCGTCACGATCGGCGCCCAGAACAGTCTGATGCCGGATTCCTCGGCAACTTCAAGCATCGTCCGGCCTTCATCCGGCCCTGCCGGCGCAAACGCCAGAACGGTGGTCACACCATGACGAAGCAAGGCCGAGAACCCGAACCGCAGCGATGCTCGAAGGTCCTGCTGCGATGCGACACCGGGCTGACCCGAGCGGCGCGCAGGCAGGAAATGCAAAAAGCTCGACCTGATGAATTCACGCTGGCCGGTATCGACCAGCGCGCGCTGGGCCTCGTGAGCGCCCACATGCGCATGCGTGCTGACCTGCCCTGGAATAACCAGCTTGCCCCGCGCGTCGATAATGCGGGCGGCCTGTCCGTCCCAAGACTGTCCGACATGGACTATCCGGTCGCCGCGCATCACGACCACGCCGCCTTCGATCGTACTGTGCCCGTCTGCGTTATGGGCGATGATCGTGCCGCCGCTGATTGCGACCGTATCGTGTTCCGAAATCATTCCAGCTTCCATCAAGTCTGTTGTTACCGGTTGCGCCCCGCCAGCCGCTCGCCGCGACGGCGCAGAATTTCCATGACGATCATGAGACCGAGCGAAATCACCAAAAGCACTACGGCAGCAGCCATGATCGTCGGGCTGATGCTTTCGCTGACGCCGCTGAATATCTGTCTGGGAAGGGTGCGCTGTTGTGGGCTCGCAACGAACAACGCCACGACGATCTCGTCGAAAGACGTCACGAATGCAAACAGCGCGCCCGATATGATGCCAGGAGCGATGATCGGCAGCGTGACGGTCCGAAAAACGTGAACCGGCGTTCCGCCCAGGCTGGCACCCGCCCGCGTCAGGTTGGGATCAAAGCTCTGCAGCGTTGCCGTGACGGTGATGACGACGAACGGCAACGCCAGCACGGTGTGGGCCAGGATGACGCCGAGATAGGTGCCGACGAGATTGATCGAAGCGAAGAAATAGAACGTGGCAACCGCCACGATGACGACGGGGGCTGCCAGCGGCGTGATCAAGAGCGCCACGACGACCGGCTTGAGGCGGAACTGCGAACCGTGCAGCCCGAGTGCCGCCAGCGTTCCCAATATGGTGGCCAGAATGG
Source organism: Nitratireductor arenosus (assembly GCF_009742725.1). Classification (GTDB taxonomy): domain Bacteria; phylum Pseudomonadota; class Alphaproteobacteria; order Rhizobiales; family Rhizobiaceae; genus Mangrovimarina; species Mangrovimarina arenosa. The sequence goes on from NZ_WPHG01000001.1 coordinate 166,114, forward strand.
TGGTGGCCACGCCGATCAGCAGGCTGTTCCAAAGCGCGCCCGTCCACAGGGGATTGGTGAAGAAGTCCTCGTACCATTGCAGCGAATAGCCCGGGATCGGGAAGACCAGAAGTTGTCCGGCCGTGAAGGAAAGCGGGATCACGACCAGGATCGGCAGAACCAGATAGGCCAGGACCAACCCCACGAAGCCCCGCAACGCAAGTTGCCAAAGGCTGCCACGTCGTGCCCGCCGGCGAAGCTTCTGCATCATCTTACCTTAAGCTTGTCGAAGCCGACGACCTTGCCGAGCACCAAGTAGATGGCGGCGATGACAACGATCAGGAAAGCGCCGAGCGCGGATGCCAGTCCCCAGTTCACCGCCGAATTGGTGAAGTAGGCGATGAAATATCCGATCATCTGGTCGCCGGGACCGCCAACGAGGGCAGGCGTTACGTAGAACCCGACAGCAAGCACGAATACGAGCGTGCAGCCGGCTGCGATACCGGGAATGGTAAGCGGCAGATAGACGGTTCGAAAGACCGTAATCGGCGGCGCGCCGAGGGAGGATGCGGCCCGCAGATGGACCGGCGACACGCCTTTCATCACACTGTAGAGCGGCAAGATCATGTAAGGCAGCAGGACATGCACCATCGCGATGAACACACCCGCAGTGTTGAACATCAGACTGAGCGGCTCGGAGATGACACCCAGGTAAATCAGTACCTTATTGACGAGGCCTTCGGTCTGAAGAAGGACTACCCATGCCGTCGTCCGCACCAGAAGCGATGTCCAGAAAGGGACCAGAACGAGCATGAGCAGCCAGTTGGCAGCAGCCGGTCCGGCCGTAGCCATCACGGCGGCGACCGGATAGCCGATAAGCAGGCAGATCACGGTCACGCCGACGCTGGTGTAGAGCGTGCGGCCATAAAGCGACAGGAAGATGGCTTGCGTCTCGTCGACCCTGGTGATTGCGCCATCCGTGCCGCGCTGCAGATCCATGGCGGAGAGCAGGTAGAAATCCGTCATACGCCCGGACTGCTGCTTCAGCGTCGCCCAATAGGTCGGGTCCAGCCACCTGGCATCAATGTCCGCCAAAGTGTCGATGGCAGAATGTGGAACCGCAGCCGGCAGCCGGCGAACCGTTCGCGTGACCAGCCCACGAAAACCCGGCACCGCGTAATTCAGCCGCCGGCCCAAAACAGCGGCTTCCGGCTGCCCCTTAAGGGCGATCAGATCCTCTGCAAGAGCGCGAAACACGGGCTCAGGAGGCAGGTCGTCGGCATGCCATTGTCCGATTTCGGCGACGGTGCGCGGCATGTATTTGGGGATCTCGGCGTTGTCGACGCTACGGAAAAGAAACAACGCGATCGGAACGACGAAGAACAGGGCAACGAACACCACGCTCGGCGCCATCAGCGCCAGCATTCTTGAAAAATGCTGGCGCTCGGCGCGGCGTACCAGCGTACGAAGCCGCCGGGGAACCTGCCCGGTGTCGGCGAGGGTCGTAGTGGTACTCATGATTGCGGTCTCAGCGCGCGGTAAAGGTGGAGAAGCGCTGGCGGATGCTGTCCCCGTTGTCGCGCCAGAAGCTGATATAGAGATCTCCCGCCTGCATCATGCCGCGATCCAGATATTCGGTCGGCTGATTTGCGCGATTTTCATCCGACAGCATTGCGTAGGAATCCACGTTTGCCGGCGGATAGCCCATGATTTCGGCGTAGCGCGCCTGCGACTCCGCCTCAAGCGAGTACTTCACAAGTTCAATGGCTTCCTTGAGCTTGGGCGAACCGGTCATCACCGCCAGATAGATGACCGCCGAGGTGTATCCGGCCTCCCAGGCGATCTTCAGGTTTCGGCCGCTGGAGCGGTTGGCAACGTTCACGCGCCCCTGCCAGCCATACCCCATGACCACCTCGTTGGTGAGCAGGAGCTGCATCGATTCATCGCCGCTCTTCCACCACAGGACATGTGGCTTGATCTTCTCAAGCTGGGCGAAGGCGCGGTCAACACCGCCCGGCGAAGTCAGCGCTTCCGGTACGTCGCGCGGGGCGACACCATCCGACATAAGCGCGATCTCGAGGACCTGGTCCGGCTGGAACGGAAGCGCACGCTTGCCGGGCCATTTCTCCACATTCCAGAAGTCGCTCCAGGATCGCGGCACCATATCGCCCTGCCAGCGGTCCGCGTCGTAGACCAGAGCACCCGGCGACACGAGATAAGGCGCCCCGCATTCGGTAAAGCCGCCCACGGCCTCGAACTTGGTTTCGTCGATATGTTCTGACCAGTCGATCTGCTCGAGGAGCCCCTCGTCACAGCCGATCGCATCGTTAAGGGAATGCACGCTGGCGACATCCCAGATCAGGTTGCCGGTCTCGACCTGCGCCCTGATCTTCGCCAGTTCCTGGTTGTAGGTGTCGACCAGGATTTCGATCCCGGTTTCGGCCGTGAACGGATCGAAAACCGCCGTTTTCTGTGCGTCGCCCGGCGAACCGCCCTGATTTACGACCGTAAGGCTTTCGGCCGACGCCTGATGTGAGATCAATGCCGCGATCGACAACGCGACAACCGTTGCCAATGCCGTTTTTCTCCTGCTCATAGGACTCCTCCCGAGAGTTTGAGCTTCAAAAATCCTACTGTGCGGCGAACCTCAGAAAGCGCTGCAGAAGGGTGTCGCCATTGTCGAGCCAGAAGTTGAGATAGAGCTGGCCGTTCTGGAACGACGCCTTGTCGAGATGGTCGCGTGGCAGCGTGGCGAGTTCAGCTTCCGTCAGCAGGTCGAAGGCTTCCGCATTCGCAGGCGCATAGTCGATCAGGCGCGAATATTGCGCCTGCGCTTTCGGCGAAGACGAAAATAGAATGAGCTCCTTGGCCAGGTCGAGCTTCGGCGCTCCCTTCATGATCGCGAAGTACTGGCTTCCCGAGACGTGCCCGGCGTCGAAGACGATTTTCAGGTTGCGGTCGTTCGACTTGTTCGCCGTCGCCACGCGCCCGTTCCAGGCGAAGGTCATCACCACCTCGCCCGACAGGATGTTCTGCATGGATTCATCGCCGCTCTTCCACCACATGATATGGGGCTTGAGTTCTTCGAGCTTGGCAAATGCCCGCTCCACCCCGCCGTCCGACGAGAGCACCGTCATGACGTCCTGCGGCGGAACGCCATCGGCCATGAGCGCCACCTCGAGGGTCTGTTCGGCGCGGTAGAGCATTCCACGCTTGCCGGGCCATTTCTCCACGTTCCAGAAGTCCGCCCATGTACGCGGCGCATCCGCTGGATCGATCACGTCGGCATCATAGACAAGTCCGCCGGAGACCAGGTTATTGGGCACGCCGCACTCACCGAAGCCGCCAGCCCCCTTGAAATCCTCAAGGTCGAGGATAGCCGCCCAGTCGACCCGCTCCAGCAGCCCTTCCTCGCAAGCCGTCGCCTCATTGATCGCCGTCACGCTAACCACGTCCCAGATCAGGTTACCGGTCTCGATCTGCGAGCGCAGCTTGGCGAGTTCCTGATTGAAAGTGTCCTCGACAACCGTATGGCCCCGCGCTTCCGCGAACGGAACGAAAAAGGCCTCGTGCTGAGCCGCGCCGACCGTTCCGCCATTGTGAACCGCCGTAATCGTCTCCGCACTCGCCATCGACGCTGACACGCATAGTGCAAGCGCTGCAGTTGCTATCATCGTATGAATTCGCATTGCGTTCTCCTCCACCAAACCCACGTGCGCTTGACCCGATCGGTCAGGGTAGCGCTACATCTCCAGGTTCACCTCAAAATACCTTGATTATTGCAATTATCGAGTCAACACGCATTTTTCAGTTCTTTTAACTAGTTGACATACATAAATATTTTCTGATATCCATAATCACGCAATCAAAAATTGGTTGCAATGGAGAGAAATTTGGACGCCCTTGCCAAAGCGATTTCGGACTTGATCGACGAGGCTCGGCTACCCGAAGGCGAGCGCCTGCCCACCGAAAGGGAGCTATCGGAACGGCTTGGCGCGAGCCGATGGCAGACACGGCAGGCGCTCGAGAAGCTCGAAAAGCAGGGTCGGATCTGGCGCCATGTCGGCAAGGGCACATTCGTCGGACCACGCCCCACGGTCGAGGTCGAAGCGCTGCGCCTGCTGATCGACAATTCCAACCCGATGGAAGTCGTCGAAACGCGGCACACGATCGAACCGGCACTTGCCGCGATGGCCGCGCTGCGTGCGGACACCGCCCAAATCGCCGAGATCCAGTCGATCGGCCGTAGATGCGCGGCGGCCCGCAACATCGAAATCTACGAAGTGTGGGATGAGAAACTGCACGCTGCGATCGCGCGTGCAGCGGGCAATAAGATCCTTCTGGCCATGTTCGAGACGGTGAACGAGATCCGCAAGCAGATCGTGTGGAACACCATGCGTAGGTCGACCCTCAAACCCGAGCGCCGCGCTCATTTTTCCGAACAGCACAGACGCATCATCGAAGCCATTGCCGCGCGCGATGCGGATGCAGCCAACACCGCCATGCGCGAGCACATGGCAACGAATATCGAAGTTTACCAGAACGTCGTTCGCGCCGAGAAATTTGGCCTGAGCGTGTTCCGGACCTAACGCTTAATCGAGGACAGCCATGACCGCCGACGCCCCGCAGCCCGTGCAGATGATTGCGCGCGGGAGGATCATCACGATGGACCCGACCCGTCGCATCATCGAGGACGGCGCCATCGCCATCGACAAGGGGTTAATCGTCGCGGTCGGCGCCCATGCCGACATCGCTGGACGCTATCGCGCCGCCGATATGCTCGGTGGCCCGGACGCGCTCTTGACGCCAGGATTTATCGACGCGCACACCCACTGCACCCAATGTTTCGTCCGAGGCCTGACCTCGGGCGAACTGCCGATGATCCCACGCATTTACAACCCCGCGCAACGTGTGCTGACCGCAGACGAGGCGGCGTCAACTGTCCGCCTTCTGAGTGCCCAGATGCTGCGCGCGGGCGTCACCACCCTGTGCGAGGGGACGCTCAACCCCGACCATGAAACCGCCATCCTCGAAACGCTCGAGGAGGTCGGGATTCGAAGCATCCTGGCCCGTGGCCGAGCCGACCAGGACTTCCATCACGCATCGCTCTACAGCCAGATCAATGATCGATCATGGGTCAAGGCGAGAGACGGCGAAGCCGAGTCCGACCTGCTGCGCACGGAGGATCTACTCCAGCGCTTCCCATCGCGGGGCGATGGGCTGATCCATGCAGCGGTGAACGCATCCGCCCTGTTGGGCTTCTCACCCCGGTATTTCACGGAAGGCGCGGCCCTCGCCCGCCGGTTTGACTCCACGCTCCAAGTCCATATCGGACGCGATCGCGAGGAGGTCGAGTTTTGCCTCGACGTCTGGAAACGCCGCCCTGTCGAAAGACTGTTCGACCTTGGAGTGGTGGACGAGCATCTTGTGGCGGTTCACGCCGTCCTTGCCAGCGAACGGGAAATCGAGATTCTCGCCAAGGGCAAGGCAGCGCTCGCACACTCACCGACCGAGTGCGTCGCAAATATGAATGCCATCCCCAACCTGCCTCGCTTTCGCGCGGCCGGCATCCGGGTTGCCCTTGGCTGCGACAACCAGGCCAACGACATGTTCGCGACCATGCGCGCAGCCTGGCTCATCCACGGCGCGCGATGGGGCGTGGAGCGGTTCGACCCGGAGTTCCTGCCGGCCGGCGAACTGCTTGAAATGTCGACCATCGAATCCGCCTCAAGCCTGCGTATCGACCATATCACCGGGTCTCTGGAGCCGGGCAAAGCAGCCGACTTTCTGGTGATGGACGGGACTGCTCCGCACTTCATGGCAAGCCAGGACGTCACGAGCGAGTTGGTGCGCTACGGCAGCCGGGCGGAAATACTCCAGACCGTCGTGGCCGGACGCGTACTCTACGACCGCGGCAACTTCGCGACGATCGATATGCAGGGACTGCGGGATGAAGCGACCGCCGGCGCGGCCAAGGTGCGCCAGGAAGTCGTGGACCGCCGCTACCGGCCGCTACCGGCCTTCTGATTTACCACCAGCAACCGGCCTAGCCGAAACGACGGAATGCGGTACCAGCGAGTTCTTTGATGTCCAAGACGAACGCAAACCATGCCAAGGGCCTCCTCATCACCGCGATTGGCGGCATGGCCCTCACCATCGACATTCCATTGATCCGGCTCGCCGACGGAGACCCATGGTCGATCGTGCTGCTGCGAAGCGGAACGACCTTTCTCGCCGCCATTGCAATCTGGATGGTATGGGCTCTGATCCGCAAAAATCCCCCGACCCTTGTCCCCGGGCGCGCGGGCCTGTTCGTGGCCGCGCTTTACGGCACGGCCTCGATCACTTTCGTCATGGCGGTTTTCAACACATCCACCGCCAATCTCGTTTTCATTCTGGCCTTCAACACCGTCTTTGCCACGCTTCTGGGGTGGCTGTTTCTCGATGAGAGACCACGCTTGGCCACGGTGGTCGCGATGGCGTTCATGCTGGGCGGGGTCTCGATCATCGTGCTCGACAGCCTCGGACGCGGCAGTCTCGTCGGCGATCTCTTCGCGGTCGCCTCGTCGGTTCTGCTGGCCAGTGCGATCACCGTTACCAGGGCGTCAGGCAAAGACATGGGTTTTGCCGCGCTCGTGGCATTCGCCGCGCCTGCGGTGTTGGGCCTGGTTATGGTGAGCCAAGTGGGATTCCGCGTCGAGCAGCCCTTGTGGGTCGTGCTCACCGGCACTGTTGTTCTACCGCTCTCGTTTTTCTGCCTCGCGACCGGACCGAAATACATCTCCGGTCCGGAAGTGGCCATGTTCTATCTGCTTGAAACGGTACTCACGCCGGTATGGGTGTGGATGATCTTCGCCGAAGTGCCCACCACCGCTTCGTTGATAGGCGGTTCAATATTGGTGATGACACTGATCGCCCATTCAGTCTGGGCGCTCGGTCCTGGCAAGGAAATCCCGGCAAGAGCAGCCGGATAGAAAGACCGTCACGGGTTAACTCGTCGATGACGGTGAACATCATGAATGATCCTTGCGCCAGAGCCCGCCCCGCTTTAACCGCCTTCAAAAAGCCCTGCCCGCTTCACGCTGCCACAGGCGCTTGGCGCTGCCTCCAATCGCGGCCTAAGCAACCGTTGGGTGGCGTTGGCAGCCATTGCGGTCGGAACAGACGGCGAGGCCGATGATCGTCCCAGCGTCTTAGTCGGCGTCGGAATAGGCCGCGCCGGGCCAAACCGCGTCGGCCGCGCGCTGATACTGGACCGGCCGCTCGACCTCGGCACTCAGAACCCGCGCTGCCGCCCAGCCCCAGTGCGGATTGTCGAGAAAGGCTCGGCCGAGCGCGACCATGTCGGCGTCGCCGGCCGCGACGATCCGCTCAGCCTGCTTCGGCGTCGTCACCAGGCCGACGGTACGCACGGCAAGGTCCGTTTCATCACGCACCCGCTTCGCCAGCGCGACCTGATAGCCGGGCCCGGTCCGCGGCGCCGCGGTCGGCGTCACCCCGCCGCTGCTCACGCACACGAAGTCGACGCCTTCCGCCTTCAGCCCGTGGGCGAAACGCACCGCCTCGTCGAGGTCGATCCCGCCCTCGACCCAGTCCGAGCCGGTCATGCGCACCCCGAGCGGTCGGTCCCGCGGCCACGCCTTTCTGACCGCACGGACCACCTCGAGCGGGAAACGCATGCGGTTGTCGATGCTGCCGCCGTACTCGTCGGTTCGCCGGTTGGCGCGCCCGGACAGAAACTGATGCAGCAGATAGCCGTGCGCGGCATGCAGCTCCAGAAGGTCGAAACCGAGCCGCGCCGCGCGCCGGGCGCTTGCCATATGCGCCTCCTTGACGCGCTCCAGATCGGCATGCTCCATCGCGCGCGGCACGTGCCAGCCCTCCCCGAAGGCCACCGCGGAGGGTGCGATCGTCGTCCATGGCATTTCGCTGGCCCCGAGCGCACGTCCCCCCTCCCACGGCCGTTGCGCAGACGCCTTGCGCCCGGCATGGCTGAGTTGGATGCCAAGCCGCGCCGAACCATGATCGCGGCAGTGCGACACGATGCGCGCCAGCGCGTCTTCGGTGGTGTCGTCGTAGAGCCCCAGATCGCCGTGGGTGATGCGTCCGGCAGGCTCGACCGCGGTCGCCTCCACGACCAGCAAGCCGGCACCCGACGCGCTCAGCGTGCCCAGATGAGCTAGGTGCCAACCGGTCGCCGCACCGTCGACGGCGCTGTATTGGCACATCGGCGATACCGCGATCCGGTTGGCAAGGGTCAGACCCCGCAGGGTGATCGGCGAAAACAACGCGCTCAAGTGTTGCTCCTCGATGAGAGATGAAGAATGGATGAAGGTGTGTCAGTCGGTCGCGAGGCTCTGGAAATGCCGTGACGTCAGCATGGCATGCAACAAGGCCGCGCGCGGAGCTATGGTGGACACGAGAATATGCTCGTCGATGGCGTGGGCGCCGCCGCCGCCGCAGCCCAGACCGTCCAGTACCGGCCGGCCGTTCGCGGCGGCGAAATTGCCGTCCGAGACACCGCCGCGCGAGGTCTCGCCGATCGGCAGACCGAGATGGGCGGCGAGCGCGCGAGCGGCCGAATAAAGCCGCACCACGGCCGGCGAGCGGACGAAGGGCGGGCGATTGAGGCCTCCGTCCACCTCCAGGCGGATATCGCGGTCGACCGCCCGCCGCGCCAGCATCGCCGCGACGAGACGCTCGGCCGTGGCCATGTCGTCGACACGCATGTCGACTTCGATGCCGGCCTTGTCCGGCACGACATTGGCGCGCGTGCCGCCATGCACGGTTCCCACATTGAATGTCGCCGTTCTCTCGCTGTCGTTCATCGCCTCGATGTCGAGGATCTGGTGCGCGATCTCGCGGATCGCGCTGCGCCCGTCATCGCGGTTGCCGCCGGCATGCGCGGACAGCCCATGCGCGGTCAGGTCGAAGCGCGCCCAGCCTTTGCGGGCGGTCACGACGGTTCCCGGCGCGCCGTACGAGGGTTCGGGGACCAGCACGAAGGCCGCTTCGCCCGCCAGACGCTCGATGGTGCCGCGCGAGACGGGGCTGCCGATCTCCTCGTCGCCGTTGAGGAAGACGCGCACCGGGCGCGGCGGCACGATCCCCTGCCGGGCGATGCGCCGCAGCGTCTCCGTCGCCAGGTAGGACCCGGCCTTCATGTCGAAGATCCCGGGCCCGTAAAGCCGGTCGCCCTCGCGCCGGACCGGCCGTTGGGCCAGCGTCCCGGCGCTCCAGACCGTATCGACATGCCCCATCAACAAGGCCGCGTCGCCGTCGCAGCCCGCGGGCCGGTAGTCGATGACCATCTGGCCGCCGCAGCCGTCGCGCGCGGGCAAACGTTGGATTTCGACCGGCAGGCCGTCGAACGTGCGCTCGACCCGGTCGAGTATCCGGTCGATCAGGTCGGGCCGGTCGGACGGCGTCTCCATCCCCACCCAGTCGACGATCCCTTCGGCCAGCTTTTCGCCGTCGAAGGCCTGTGCCCGCATCAGCGCGGGCTCGAATTCTTCCGCCATGATCCCGTCTCCGTCCGGCCTGCGCCGCGCTCAAGCGGCATGTCCGCCTCAGCCGGCTTCGTCCTCGAGCGGCTCTCCGAGATAGGCGGCGATCACCTTGGGATTGGCGACAACCTGCTGCGGCGTGCCCTCGGCGATCTTCTGGCCGGCATCGATCACCACGATGCGATCGCAGACGCTGGTGACCGCCTTCATGTCGTGTTCCACCAGCCATACCGTGGTGCCCAGTTCGCGCACTTTGCGCAGGCAGCCGACCATCTCCTCGGTCTCGGTCGGATTGAGGCCGGCACACGGCTCGTCGGCCAAGAGCAGAGACGGCCTTGTGGCGAAGGCGCGCGCGACTTCCAGCTTGCGCAGCGAGCCCACGGTCAGCCCCTCCGCGGTCCGGTCCGCAAGCTCTTCCAGACCGGCGATGGCCAGCGCCTGGTCGACCACGTCCTCGGCCTCGCGCGCGCCCGGACGCCCGAACATCGCGCCCACCCGCACGTTCTCGCGCACCGTCAGCGCCGGGAACGGCTTTGATATCTGGAATGCCCGGGCGATGCCCGCCCGGTTGCGCCGGTAGGTCGGCAAGCCGGAAATATCCTCGCCCTTGAAACGGATCTCGCCCCCGGTCAGCGCGTAGTAGCCGGTGATCAGGTTGAACAGCGTCGACTTACCGGCGCCGTTCGGGCCGATCAGCCCGAAGATCGCGCCGGCGGGAATGTCGAAATCGACGTCGCGGATGGCGGTCAGCCCGCGAAAGGACTTTGTCACGCCGCGGCCCGATAGAAGGATATCGCTCATGAGCCGGTCTCCGTCGCTACCGTCCCGCCGCGCACGCGCGGACGGCTCCACGAGCGCAGCGCCCCGATGATGCCGCCGGGCATGAGAAGGATGATCGCCACCACGATGGCTCCGGTAATGAGCAGGTGGATGTCCAGAAACCGCGACAACAGCACCTGGGTGATGAAGAGCATGATCGCGGTTCCGATGACCGGTCCCGCCAGTGTGCCGATGCCGCCGATCAGGCAGAAAACGATCATGTTGAGCGAGAAGTCGAGCCGGAACACGGTATAGGTGGTGAAATAGCCGACGCTGTAGCCGTAAACCGCGCCGAGCGTGCCGACGAGCACGGCCGACAGCACGAAGGCCATGATCTTGTAGCGCTCCGTCGCCACGCCGAGCATCATCGCCGTATCCTCGTCCTCCCGGATCGACAGCAGCGCGTAGCCGAAGCGCGACTTGCGCACCGCGATCGCAATCAGGATGGAGGCGAGCAGGAGCGCGCCGAACACGTAGTAGAAAAAGTCCTCCGGCGCGGTGCCGGCCGGCAGCGGCGTTTGAAGAAAGACGCCGACCCCGCCCTGAAACCACGACAGATTGTTGATCAGTTCGCCGACCACCTGGCTGACCCCCAGCATCGCGATGGCGAAATAGATGCCGCGCAAGCGCAGGATCGGATAGGCGATGATCGCCGCGAACAGGCCGCAGAGCAAGCCGGACAGCAGGATCGGCAGGACCATCGACAACGGCCCGTCGCCGAACGGCCCCAGCCTGGTGACGATATGCGCCGCGGTGAACGCCCCCATGCCGATGAAGACGGTGTGGCCGAAGCTCCAATAACCGGCAAAGCCGCCCAGCAGGTTCCATGCGATTGCCAGACCGGCGGAGAAGAAGAACAGCTGGATGACGCGCGTGTAGAAGGGACCGATCCACAACGGCAGCAGCACGGCCGCGACGACGACGGCGATGGCCGCCAGGAGGACGAGGGCGCGGTTCATCGGCTTTCTCCGAACGCGTTGCCGAGCAGCCCGCTCGGCCGAACCAGCAGCATGAGGACCAGAACCAGGAACATCGCCGCCTGCGTCAGCGAGGGGCCGACATATTGCGCGGTGTAGGCATTGATGAGGCCCAGAAGCAGGCCCCCCACCAGGGCGCCGGCCGGACTGCCGATACCACCAAGCACGACGACGATGAAGGCATTGAGCGTCCAGGCGACCTCGCTTGCCGCCGTGAATGGCTGCACGATGCCGATGATGGCGCCGGCCGCGCCGGCCATCGCAGCGCCGAGCCCGAATGTCAGCCCATGCAGATTTTTGACGTTCAGCCCGCACAGTTCCGCTGCAAGCGGTTGCTGGGCCGTGGCGCGTATCGCCCGGCCGAAATGCGTCCTGGCCAGGACCAGCGCCAGAACGGTCAGCAGCACAAGGCTCGCGCCCAAGGCCACGATACGCACGACGTCGATGCGCAGCGGCCCGAGGGGAATGCTCAGAAAGCTGTAGCTCGGCGTGATAGTGTGAACGTCCGGTCCGAACACGAGTTGGAGGCCGTTGCGCGCCATCATCGCGACTCCGAACGTAACCACCAGGGAAGCGACCAGCGATGCGCGCGAGACCGCCCACTGGATGATAGTACGCTGATACACATACCCGACCGCAAACAAGGCCAGCCCGATCGGCACGATCCCCAAAAGTGGGTCGATGCCGAGCTTGGTAAACAGCACGAGCGCGCCATAGGCGCCGGCCACGACGAAGATGCCATGCGTCAGGTTGACGATGCCGAGCACGCCGAAGACCAGCGAGAAACCGACGGCGGCAAGCGAATAGATGCCGCCCAGCACGAGACCGTTCAGGGTCGTTTGCAGGAACAGGGTCATGAGGCCGACAAGCTCCTAGCCGTTTTCCTTAGCGGCCCAGGCCGACGCCACCTCCGCGCCCGTCGCGAACCACACGTCGGGAAAGCGGCGCATGAAGGCGATGAACTCGCGCAGCATGGCAAGCCGCGACGGTCTGCCGATGATCTGCGGATGCGTGACGACATTGACCAGTCCGCCCCAGCGATAGATCTCCGTGAATTCCTGTTTCCACACATTCAGTATGTGGTCGTTGGTGTGGATCGGCCGCGGCGACTGGATGGCAAACAGCGCGAAAGGCGCGTCGTCCATGCTCCAGTGCCAGGGCAGTTCGACCGGGCCGCGCGTGCCGTCTTCCAGGATATGTCGGTAGGGGCTGACCTGGTCCATCAGCGAACTATCGTATTCAAAGCCGTATTCGTGCAGCAGGCCGATCATGTTCTGCGAGGTCTCGCCGGCCGGCGAGCGATATCCTCTCGGCTTGACGCCGACAGTGGTCTTCAGCGCCTCGAGGCCCTTTTCGAGCGCTTCGCGCTCCTTGTCGGGAAAATCCGGATCGATCCATTCGTGCAGATAGCCGTGATGGCCGATCTCGTGGCCGGCGGCTGCGATCGCGTCCATGCGGTCACGATATTTTTCAGCCGTCCAGCCGGGCACGAAGAAGGTGCCCTTCAGGCTCTCCTCGCGCATCAACTCGAGGATCTTGGGCACTCCGGTCTTGGCTCCGTAAATGCCCTGTGAAAGCACGCCCGGACGCCTGGCATTGTCGGGATTGCGCGACAGCCACAGCGTCTCGGCGTCGAAGTCGAAGGTCAGCATCACGGCGCAGCGCGCACCGTTCGGCCATTCGATAGGGCTCATATCGTTCACGGCAATATCTCCTCAGGCAGCATCGCAACGGCTCTCGTCGGTAACGAGCGGAAAGGCCTGGAACGAGGCCTCGCATGGCGGGCCGTCGGTCGCGTAGAGAATGCGCTCGTCCAGGTCGAGAAGAATGGCGGCCACGGTAATGACGCGCTTTTCGGGCCGCAGCAGCGGATCGGCATGTCGACAGATCGCAGCCGGCGCGGAAAAATGATCGCGCATCACTTCTTCGAGCGCCGGGCGGTCGATCCGGCCGAGATGGCGCCGCAGGAGGCGCTCGGCGCGCGGGCCGCGATAGAGCGTGTTCGGAGCGATCCGCTCCATCTGCGAGACGGTTCGCGTCTCCTTCACCAGATGGTTGGCGTGCACGACGAGTCCGTCGACCGGCGACAGGTAGGCGCAATAGTCGGGCGTAGCCTCGATGTCGAGGATTTCACCGTCGCTGTGGCCGATCAGAAAATTGCTGGAAGCGGTGCGATCGGTCTCCACGACCGGCGCCAGCGCCTGGTCGAAACGCCAGGCGTCGAGGATCTCCTTGCAGCGCACGTGAAAGGGCTTGCGCATACCGGTCGTGCCGTCGCGAGGCGTCACCAGCCCGTTGACGCACAGGCCGATGCCGGCCGCGTTGACGCCCATCTTCGATCCGACGATACCTGCCTCGCTGAAACCGATGAAATCGGGCTTGCCGTCCTCGGGCCGGGAGGCGCGCCGGACGCGCTGCACAAAGGTGCGCCCGCGCACATTGGCCAGCCAGTCCCAGTTTTGACCGAGCACGGTATGACCATCGGCGGTCGCTTCGGGCAACATGCCGAAGGACGTACAGCCTTCCTGTTCGAGGCGCCCGTTGGCGGCTTTCGCCTCGGTGCCGAAGGCAAGATAGGTGATTTCATAGCGAGCGTTCAGCATGGCGATCTCGGTCGCCGACAGGCCCGACGCCGTCGCGATCGCGCCCATCTCCTCGCCATATTCGCCATTGTCGGCGGCGATGAACGCTAGCCAGGCCTCGCTCTGCTCCATGATCGTCGCGCGCGCCGCGCCGGCCGCCTCGAAGCGAGCGAGATAGGTCGCCACGTTGTCGCGGATGGCGCCGGCCAGCGTGGCGCCGTGGACGCGGCCGCGCTCGCGCGGGTCCGCGCCGAGTTCCAGAAGCGGGAGGTCTGCCATACTATGCTCGTCGACTCACCAAACAGGATTGCGGCGCCCGGAAAACCGGGGGCGTGCCGGGTGCCGCGGTCGCTACAGCGCGCAATCAGGCGCGCTCCTGCCATGTCGGGGCGGGATAGACAGGCTTGGCCGAAGCACCGTCCGGCGGCGCGACTACCTCCATCTCGCCATTCTGACGCTGGATCAGCAGCGGTCCGAGCAGATCGGGATCGCCGTCGCCGTCCTGCGTGAAGCGCACGCGCCCGTAGAAGCACTCGAGATCGAGCGCATCAAGCCCATCGCGCACGGCGTCGAGATCGAGCGAACCGGCCTGCTTGGCCGCCTCGACATAGGCCACGATACAGGCCGCGCCGCTGGCCATGTGATAGGTCAGTTCCCGGTCGAAATTGGCACGGAAATACTTGGCGAAATCGGCTGCAGAACCGAAATAACTGCCCGAATAGGGCGCACGCTCTGACCAGTAGGCCTGGGTGACGACGCCGTTTGCATAATTGCCCAGCGCGTCGCGGAACGCCGCCGTCTGCGGGCCGAGCGTCTGGTAGAGCATCGGCACGTTGGTCTCGGTGGAGACCATCTGGCGGGCGATGAGAATCGAGGTCTGGTCATGGGTGGTGCAGACCAGAATGTCCGGCGCGCTCTCGCGGATCGTGGTGAGCACGTTCGACACGTCGCTGACGCCAGCCGGTAAGGCGATATAGTCGACCACCTCGATACCGGCCTGTTCGATGGTCTGGCGCGCGCCCTTGGCCTGAAATTCCGAAAAGGCGTCGTTGGTGTAGATGATCGAAACCGTCTTCACCGCCGGGTCGAGGCTGGTGAACATGTTGACGGACGACACGAATTGCTGCGAGGCGCGCGGGAAGATGCCGAACACGCGCTTGCGGCCCTGGGTGAAGATCAGGTCGGACCCGCCGCCGGCCTGCACCATGATGCGGCCGGCCGCTTCGGTGATGGAACAGGTGGGCAGCACGATGTTGGAGCCGAACGAGCCCAAGAAGAAGCTGATGCCTTCATCGACCTGGCGCTGGATCAGCGTGGTGGCGCGTGCCGGATCGGACGCGTCGTCGAAAATGTTGAGGTCGAGCTGATAGCTCTGCCCGCCGATCTCGGCGCCGCCCATTTCCTCGTTGATGTATTTGACCGCGCATTGGTAGCCCTGGAGCACGTTCTGGCCGGTCTCCGCGGCCGCGCCCGTCATCGGCACCGATCCGCCGAAGGTAATGATATTGTCCTGGCCGAAAGCCAGTTTCGGCATCGCGCCGGCGGCGAGCGCGGCGGTCGTTGCTTGCAGGAAGGTGCGTCTTCTCATCTTTCGTCTCCCATTTTGAAATCCGGCATTCAGACCAGCCCGAGATAGGCTTCCTTGACCTTCGGGTCGTTGAGCAGGCGGCGGCCTTCGCCCTCCTGGACGACGCGGCCCTTCTCCAGCACGTAGGCGTAGTCGGCGATGGCAAGCGTGTGGTGCACGTTCTGCTCGACGAGCAGCACGCTGATGCCCTCCTCGTTGAGCTTGCGTACCAGCCCGAAAATCTGCCCGACGAGAATCGGGCTCAGGCCCAGCGACGGCTCGTCCAGAATCAAGAGGCGCGGCATGGTCATCAGGCCGCGGCCGATCGCCAGCATCTGCTGCTCGCCGCCCGACAGCGAGCCGGCAACCTGGGCCTGGCGTTCCTTGAGGCGCGGAAACAGTTCAAAGACCCGCCCCAAACTCTGCGTGCATTTTTCCCGGGCGCGACGTACGTGGCCACTCAGGATCAGGTTTTCGCGAACCGTCAGGTGCTGGAACACGAGACGACCTTCCGGCACCAGCGCGATCCCCAGTTCGACGACCTTGTGCGCCGGCAGTCCGGTGATGTCCCGGCCGTCGAGCATGATCGACCCGGACCGGCTCCTCAGGGCGCCGGCGATCATCTTGACGCTGGTCGACTTGCCCGCGCCGTTGCCGCCGATCAGTGCCGCGATCTTGCCGCGGCGGAGTTCCAGCGAACAGTTCGAGACCGCGCTGA
Organism: Nitratireductor arenosus; assembly: GCF_009742725.1. Classification (GTDB taxonomy): domain Bacteria; phylum Pseudomonadota; class Alphaproteobacteria; order Rhizobiales; family Rhizobiaceae; genus Mangrovimarina; species Mangrovimarina arenosa. Next base: position 182,262 of record NZ_WPHG01000001.1, read on the forward strand.
CGCCGGCATAGTCGTAGGCCAGGCCCGACACACGCAGCAGCGCCTCGTCTGTCGGATTGCCCCCACTTTGTTCGCCGGGTGTGGCCGTCATGCGGTTTCCCTTTTTGCGTATTGCTATGCGATACGATCGAACTGTATTTGACAATTTATGGACGTGCCGTCCGATTTGTCAAGCGAGCGGGCGTTCGAGGGGGAATACGGCGTCGCGGCGGAAGCGGGCGACAGGCTCAGGAAGGGCGCAGTCCGGCCGCCGCCGCAGTGACCAGCGGGCCGGCGCGCGCGACGAATTCGTCCGGCTGCCACTCGGCCAGGGAGGCGGCGACGTGGATCGCCCCCACCGGGTGGCCGGCTTCGTCGAGCACGGCCGCCGCCACGGCGATTTCTCCGACCAGAACCTCTTCGATCGCCAGCGAATAGCCGGTTTCGCGCACCTGCACGATCCGCTCCATGATCTGATCGATCTCCACGGTGGTGCGCGGCGTCAGCTTGCGCCTCTGCGAGCGCTGCAGGATGTCGAGAACGTCTTCCTCGGGAAGGTGGCTGAGAACGGCACGCCCCCCCGACGTGCAGTAGGTCGGCACGCGCCGCCCGATAAGATGGGCGTAGAACGTGTCGCGCTTGCTTTGCATGCGCACGACGTAAAGCATCGTCAGATCGTCGAACAGGCTGAGATCGACGCGTTCCTTGATGGTCCTGCGCAGGTCGGCCAGAATGGGGATGGCCCGATTGATGAGCGGATTGGACCTCAAATAATCGAACGAGCGGTCCAGGATGCGCCGGCTCGGCGCGACGCCGGCAGCCGTCTTTTCCAGATAGCCGATCGAGACCAGCGTATGCACCAGGCGCTGGGCCGCGCTCTTGTCGAGCCCACTCGCCGCCGCGATTTCGGCAAGCGACATCGCCGCCGGCCGGTCGGCGAAGGCCTCGAGTACCCGGAACCCGCGCGCCAGCGCCTCCACGAACAATCGGTCCGGCTTTGAGGCGGCGCCGTCCGGCGACATCGATTCTCTCGGGGTACGTGCCTTTCCTGCTGCCACAACGTCCTCTCTGTGCGGGTGTTCGAGCGATTTGCGGATATAGCGCGATCCTGTTGCGGGATGGTTTGACCGCCGTGAAAATCTCGACTTATGATAGCGTCGATTTAAACACATTGCAGAGCGATACGCAAACAATGCAAACTAACGATTTGGACGGTCTCGATGTCACGAGACTCGCATTCGACAGCGACCGGATGGCAGCAGGTCTGCGCACCTGGGTCGAGACAGAAAGTCCGACCTACGAGCGCGACGCGGTCAACCGGATGATGGACCTTGCAGCCCACGAACTGGCAGTCCTGGGCGCGGCCGTCCAGCATATTCCGGGAACGCGCGGCTTCGGCAATTGCGTCAAGGCCAGCTTTCCCCATCCCCGGGCCGGTCAGCCCGGCATCCTGGTGCTCGGACACATGGATACCGTCCACCCTCTCGGCACGATCGGGCATTTCGCCTGGCGCGAGGAGGACGGTCGCTGCTACGGACCCGGCGTGCTCGACATGAAGGCAGGCAATTATCTGGCACTCGAGGCGATCGGCCAGTTGATGCGCATCGGCCACCGGACGCCGCTGCCCGTCACGGTGTTGTTCACCAGCGACGAGGAGGTGGGCAGCCCAAGCACCCGCGCGCTGATCGAAGCCGAGGCGGCCCGGCACCGCTACGTGCTGGTGCCCGAACCGGCGCGTCGCAACGGCGGCGTCGTGACCGGGCGCTATGCGATCGCCCGCTTCGATATCGAGACGCGCGGCCGACCGAGCCATGCGGGGCTGCGGCTCGGCGAAGGCGTATCGGCGATCCGCGAGATGGCGCACCAGATCATCGCCGTGGAGGCGATGACCGACGCCGAAGCCGGCTACAGCGTCGGCGTTGTCGAGGGCGGCCGCTGGTCGAACTGTGTGTCGACGACTTGCCGGGCCAAGGCGCTGGTATCGGCCACCACCGACGAGAAACTGGCCGAGGCGATCGGCCGGATGGAGAACCTTGAGCCGGTCGGCCAGGATGTGCAGGTCCTGGTCAGCCGTGACGTCGTGCGGCCGGTATGGGCCGCAAGCCCGGCCTCCTGGGCGCTTTACGAACATGCGGCCCGCCTGGCGCAGACAATCGGCCTGGAGATCCCGCATCAGGATTCGGGCGGCGGTTCGGACGGCAATTTCACCGGCGCGATGGGCATCGCCACTCTCGACGGGCTCGGCGCGCGCGGGGACGGCCCTCACACGCTGGAAGAACATATCGTGACGGAGAGCCTGGCCGAAAGGGCGCGACTGATCGCCGCCCTTCTGGCAACGCTGGACGGCTCGGTCTGAGGTCGCGAAACGGCGCAGGCCAAAGCTGCATCAAGAGACGGAAGCCGGCACCGCGCCGGCTCCTGCGAACCCGGCGCGCGTTTCAAGCCGCAGGCGAACAGCGCTACCGGCAGAAGATGGGGCTCGTCCAGGCCGATTGACCGTTGGCCTGGCGCATGCGCGCCATCACCCACTCCCCGCGCCGCAGCTGGCCGAGCGGCACCGTGCCGGTCCATTGCCATTGCTGCGGCCTGGGCAGCGGATGAAACCGGAAGGCCGGCGAATCGATCGGGCCGATATTGCCCGACACGGCCCCTTTCAAGAGACGCTCGACATCGACCGACACACGCTCGCCGGACAGGTCCGCGTCGATACGCGCGCCCGGCCGCAACCGCACCCGCGCCGCGATCGCCTGCGTGGTGGCGGTGAAATTGTTCGGATTGGCGTGGGCGCGCAGCGAAAAGGAAACCGCGTTGCCGTCCTGAACGATCCGGCTTTCGTGCGGCTCCGGCGCGCTCGCCTCTAGCGGCGACACGATCTCGGGACCGCGCAGGCGCGGCTCGACGGCCAGGATCTCGCCGTTTTCGAGCTTGAGAACGCCGTCCCAGTCGTGATGGCTGCCGCGGGCGCCCCAGCCGAGTTCGAGTACGAGCAGCGTTTCCAGCGCGTGCGGGTCGCTCGCCACCGCCGACGGGCGCAATGCCGGCGTGATCCGCTCGAAAACCGCGCCGTTCCTGACGATGTCGATCTGATCGATGAAGCTGCCGCCGACCGCCTCGATCGCCATCTCCGCCCGGCTTGCCGGCGCCACCACGTCGCCCTGCATCGCGCCGCCGACCGAGAAGAACAAATGCGCGTTGTCGCCGGTCAGCGCATTGGTGCGGCGCGCAAACAGGCTTTGCCACAGCGCGTCGGGACTGTTTTCGGCCACGTAGACGGCCGAGCGGCCATGGCCGTAGGAGCCGGGAAAGCCGCTGTGATGATCGGTATTTCCCAGCACGCCGAAGAGATGGCCGTCATTGAGGCCGGCATGGACCGTGTTGGCGCCGTCGCACGGCCCCATCGAATGCAGGAACGGCCGGTCGGTCAGCGAGGTCTCCGCGCAGCCATGCATGGAGATCATTTCCAACACCGGCGACAGATCCTCCTCGAAGCTCGACCAGTTGATGCCCCGCGCACCGGTCCGATAGCCGATATGGTGCGGAAAGGCGAAGGCGCGCCCGCCGTAACGGCCGCGCAGCCGCTCCAGCAGAGTACGCGGATCGTCGGCCTTGAGGATCTCGCGCTGGTCGAGATCGCGCAGCACGATCGTGTAGTCGCCATGCGCGCAGGAATGGATTTCGTAACCGGGAAACACGGTGAAACGACCGGGATCGTTGAACGCGGCCAGCGTGTCGAAATGCGCCGGCCAGGTCCGCTCGAGCCGCGAAAAACCCTTGACGTGAAAATCGACGATATGGGCGACACGCGGATCGTCGACCGGCATGTCGGGCCAGTAGGCGTGGCCGGTGATCGAGACGAAGTCGAGCTGCCTGCGGGCGTTGTCCAGCGCCGTCTCGAGCTCGCCATGCCCGTAGGACAGATTGCAGTGATTGTGCAGATCGCCATAAAGCGGACGCAGGCCGGCGGCGACGGCAAGCGGCATCAGGCGATCGGGGAGCGGTTGTGTCGGCAAGACGTGGTCCTCCGCCGGTCAGGTCGGCCCGGCGGCGCAAGCGCCGCGGACATTGTTGCTGGGAAGGTCTGGCCAAGCGAGGCAGCCGACCAGGGCGGCGCTGTCGTCCACCACCAGGTCGAGCGCGAAACCCTGCATCAGCTCGCGCATCCGCCCCTTGGCGAGGAAGGCGCGTGCGAACGGACTGTCGGCGCCCTGGATGAACGGCGCCAGTGCGCGCGTCACGCCGCCGGTCAAATAGATGCCGCCGCGCGGCAGGAAAGTGAGCGCCAGATCGCCGGCCGTCCGCCCGAGCATGCCGGCAAGCGTGCCGCAGGCGAGAGCCGCATCGGCATCGCGCCCGCCAGCGCCTTCGGCCGTCACCGCCGCGGCATCGTCCAATTGGGCCGCCCGGCCGGAGCGCCCGCAGGCCAGCCGGTAAAGCGCGACAAGGCCGGAGCCGGACAACACGCGGTCGAGCGAGCAGCGGCCGAAGCGGCCGGCAAAATGGTCGCGCAGCTCCGTCTCCAGCCCCGGCTCGGGCGCAAAGCCCGTATGGCCGATCTCGGCTGCCAGCACATGGCCGTCAGCAACCAGCGCGCTGGCATTGAAGCCGGTGCCCGCACCGAGCACCAGCTTGACGCCCTGCTCCGCGGCGCCCGGGAGGACCGGCCTTGTGGCCAACGCCTCGGAGCGCGACAGCGCCGCACCGAGCGCGACGAAATCGTTGATCAGCACGACGTCGCCAGTGCCGGCGATTTGGGCGATTTCGGCGCGCGCGATCGTCCAGTCGCGATTGGTCAACCTTATCGTGTCGCCGTCGATCGGGGCGGCCAGAGCCACGACGGCGCGGTCGACCCCGCCGACCCGAGCCTGGCCGAGATAGTGTTTCAACGCCGCACCGAAGCCGGAGAACCGGTCGTTCGGGAGCTGCACGACCGATTCGGGGTCGAGGCGGCCGTCGATGCCGAGCCCGAAGCGTACATTCGTTCCGCCGAGATCGCAGGCCAGCGCCCTCATGTCGTCACCGTCACCTTGGCAAGCCTGGCCGGCCGGTCGGGATCGCGCCCCAACATCACCGACAATTGCTCGGCGAACCGGTAAAAACTCACCACCTGGCAGATCGGGTCGAGCAGCACATGACCGGCATCGACCGTCGGCAGCGCCTCACGCGGTCCGGCGACGAACACGGCAGCGCCGGCCTGGCGCAGGGCGCGCACCGCCTCGCCGATGCTGGCGGCGGACCGGTCGCGGGCCGCAAACACCAGCGCGGCCAGATCGTCTCCCGCCAGCTCGATCGGCCCATGGCGCAGTTCGGCCGCGCTATAGGCCTCGGCATGCAGCCGGCAGGTTTCCTTGAGCTTGAGCGCGGCCTCGCAGGCGATCGCGAAGCCCGGCCCGCGCGCCACCATGTAAAGACTGCCACCGGCCGAAAACGGCGCCAGCGCCGCCGACCAGTCCGTGGCGGCGGCCCTGGCAAGGCTGGCCGGTAATTCGCGGATGGCGGCGGCGAGATCGGCATCGTCGAGCCAGCCGGCAATGAGAGCGGCCAGCGCGACCAGCGACGTCACGAAGGTTTTGGTGGCCGCCACCGCGCGTTCCTCGCCGGCATGCAGCGCCAGGCAGAATTCCGCCTGCCGGGCCAGCGTCGAACTTGCCGTGTTGGTGAGGGCGAGCGTCGGCGCCCCACCGGCGCGCGCGGCTTGCTGCAGGGCGACAATGTCGGTGCTGGCACCTGATTGCGAGATGCTGACGAGCGGCACATCGGCCATTTTCAACGGTGTCTCGTAGATCGAGGCGACCGAGGGGCCCATCGAGCCGACCGGGATGCCGATTTGGGTCTCGACCAGATATTTGAAATAGGTCGCCGCGTGATCGGAACTGCCGCGCGCGCAGGTGACGACACAGGCCGGCGCGCGCCGCTTGAGCATGCGGCCGGTCTCCAGATAGTCATCCATCGCCGCGGCAAGCTGGTGCTCGACCACGCCGGGCACGGCGCCGATTTCGCGCGCCATCCAGGTCACGGCCCGACCTCGGGATAGTCGATCGGCATCATCCGCCCCTGCCGGGCCGCCTCGTAGGCCGCCTCGATCATCGCGGAGGCGTAGAGCCCGTCGCGCACGCCGGTCGGCATCGCGGTGCCACCGACAAGCGCGTCGATGAAGGCCCAGGCGACATGTTCGTGGAACACGCCGGTCTTGAAATGCGGCACGATGTCGGAAACCTGCCAGCCGCGCGTGGTTCCGTCGCGGCGGAAGACCTGCAAAAACGCCTCTTCGCGCGTTGGCCGCGAGGCGATGTCGACGCCGCTGACCAGCACGGTGCCGCCCGTGCCGTAGATCTCGATCGAATGATCGGCGGCGGCGAAACACCAGCTTGTCGCGACCTCCGCCAGCAGGCCCGATCGATAGGAGAACGTCGCCAGCGCCGTATCCTCGACCGGCAGGCCCAGCGTGTGCGCCGACAGGGCGGCGAAAGCCCGCTCCGGCTCGCCGAACAACAGTCGCAGCAGGTCGGCCGCGTGCACCCCCTCGTCGAGCAGGGTCCCGCCGCCGGACTTTTCCGGGTCGACGAACCAGGCCTTGCAAAAATCGTCGCTCAGCCCGTGGCTGTGGCCGTGTCTTATGCGGCACAGCGTGACCGTGCCGAGATCGCCGGAGGCCACGATCTTGCGCACGGCTTCGCTCACCGGGTCGAACCGCTTGGGGAAACCCTGCATGAACGGCACCGGCGAAGCGGCCAGCATGCGGCAGATCTCGAGCCCCTCGCGCACATTCACCGAAAGCGGCTTTTCGCACAGGATCGGCTTGCCGGCATCGATGGCCGCCGCGATCAGCTCCCTGTGCTCGATCGTGGTCGAACAGATCGCGACCGCGTCGCATTCCTGCAGCAGCGCCTGCCGGTCGCCGAAGACGGTGAGGGCGTAGGCGTTGGCGAACTTTTCGGCCAGCGCGGGGTCGCTGTCCCAGATGCCGGCCATGGCGGCGTCCTTTCTGGCCAGGATCGCCTTGGTCCAGAAATTGGCGTGATAGTGCTGAACCCCCAACAGGGCGATGCGGATCGGCTGGGTCATTTGACCTCGTGCTCCTTGGGCGTTGGGCAGGCGACCGCGACCCGTCGCCCTTCGCCGGCGGCGCGATAGATCGCCTCGGCGACAAGGATCGAGGCCAGGCCGGCGGACGCGCTGTCGTCGGGGAGCGCCTGCCGGCGCACGATGTCGAGCCAGTGCCGGTGATGCGCTGCCCCCAGCGCCTCGTCGGCAAGCGGCGGGCTCACCCAGCCGTCCTGCCCGGTTATCTCGGGCGCGTAGATCGCCGCCGGTCCGCGTTCGGTACGAAGCCAGACCGTGCCCTTGTCGGCATAGAGTTCGAGGCGAAACCGATCGCAGCCGGCGATCTCGGTGTAGCTCATCTCGTGGCTGACCAGCGCGCCGTTTGCGAGCGTGTAGCTCGCCACGACATTGTCCTCCAGCGCGGTGGTCACCGCGCGCCCGTCTGCCAGTCGGCGGTTCGGCCGGGCCGTTGCCAGGCTGGCCGTCACCTCGGCGATCGGACCGAACAGATGGGCGCATAGATCGATGCCGTGCACGCCGAGCTGCATGACCACGCCGCCGGAAACATTTTCCGGCGAATAGAACCAGTCCGCCCAGTCGGCGCCGGGCGTGGCATTGCGGATGCGCACGGAATGGACCCGGCCGAGCGCGCCGTCGTCGAGCAGCCGCTTGAGCCAGCGCACCTCCGGGAAATAACGATGCATGAAACTGACGGTCAGCGGCGCGCCGGAAGCCTCCGACGCGGCGATGATCTCGGCGCATTGCGCCGTGTCGAGCGCCATCGGCTTCTGCAAAAGCACCGCCTTGCCCTGCGACAGGGCGGCGATGGCGTGATCGCGATGCAGCCCGTCCGGCGTTGCGACCACCACGCCGTCAATGCCGGGATCGGCAAGTACCGCGGCCAGTTCGGTCGCCGCGTTTTCGATGCCGAATTCGGCAGAGCGCGCGCGGGTTCGCGCCGGGTCGCGGCCGACCAGACACGCGATCGCGACATCGCCGGCCGCCGTCAGGCCGCGGACGTGATAGTCGCTGATGAATCCCGCGCCGAGGATGGCGATGCGGGGTTTGGCCGGGCTGACCATGTCGATCGGTCTCCAGATACTGATTGGAACGGTGCCTGGTAGCGGCGCCCCGGAAAAACCGGGGCGCCTGGGAGGAGCGTCAGGGCTTCCACTGGCCCTCGACGGACACGAGCGCGCTGTCGGCGGCAGCCAGCGGCTCGGAATAGGTGAAGGTCAGCGCGTCGCGCCGGTCCTTGATCCTGTTGGTGGCTTCCAGGAAGTCAGCGATCGCCGCCATGTCCTCGACATAGGTTTCGTCGATCGAAGCGTCGAACGTATAGTTCGACAGCAGCGCCTGGTTCATCTCCAGCGGCTGCTCCTGGAAGTTGGAGAAGATCTTCAGCACCTCGTCGCGATTGGCCGGGTCGCTGACATAGTTTTGCGTACGCACCAGGACCTCGACGAGCGCCTTGGTCGCGTTGGGATTGTTTTTAACCCAGTCCTGCGAGGCGACCCAAACGGTGCGGTTGTTGGAAACCTGGACCGCCTCGCCGTCATTCTGCGCGAAGCCGCTCATCGTGCCGGTGTGCACCACCTTGGTGTCGAGCTCGGTCAGCGCGCGATACGGCCACGGCTCCCAGAACACGATGCCCTGGATCTCGTTGTTGGCGAGGCTGGCCATCGCCTCCGGCGGAGCCAGATTGACCGCCTGGATCTTGTTGAAGTCGAGGCCGTAATGCTTGGCGACATTGCCCAGCAGCGCACCCGAGGTCGAGCTGACCAGCAAGCCGAGCTTGACGTTGTAGAGGTCCTCCGGCTTTTCGACATTGGCGTCCTTGCGTACGACGATCTTTTCCAGACCGTGGCTGACCGCGTTGCTGCCCAGGATGACGACCGGCACGCCATTATGGGCCATGGCGATCGGCGGCAGGTTGCCGGGCGTCCAAAGCTGGATCTCGCCGGCCAGCAGCGCCTCGCCGGCAAGATTGCCCGACTGGAACTTCTTGAATTCGACATTGGTGAAGCCGGCCTCGGCGAGCCAGCCCTTTTCCTTGGCCACGACATGGACCAGGAACGGCAGGTCCACGCCGATACTGATCGACAGCGTGTCGGTCTCCACGTCCGCGGCCGAGGCGTTGGCGGCGAAGGTCGCCACGAGCGCGGCCAGCGCCGCGCTCTTCAATCGTTTCATCATGACTAATCTCCCTTTGTTGATTGTGTCTTGCGCAGTCCCTACACGCCGCTGCCGTGCCAGCGTCCGATCCACCGCTGGATCGCGCTGCCGATGACGGCGTCGGTGAGCAGATTGAGAAACCCGATCAAGAGAATGCCGACGATGATGACACTGACCGAACCGCCGGTGTTGCGCTCGTTCATGATCATGTAACCAAGCCCGCGATCGGCGGCGATCAGCTCGGCGGCGACCAGCACCCCGAAGCTCAGCCCCCAGCCGATGCGGATGCCGGTCGCAAGATCGGGCGCGGCGGCCGGCAGGACGATGCGGGCAAGCAGCGACCAGCCGCGCACGCCGAACGTGCGCGCCGCGCGCACCAGGGTCGGGTCGACATAGGTGACGCCGTGATAGGTGGCGGTGACGACGGGAAAGAACGCGCCCAGAAAGATGATGAAGAATTTCGACGGTTCGCCCAGACCGAACCAGATGATCGCCAGCGGGATCCAGGCCAAAGGCGGAATCGGACGCAGCAATTCGATCAGCGGTCGGGCGATCAGACCGAACCAGCGGTACCAGCCGGCGAGAACGCCGACCGCAATGCCGGCGGCAACCCCGATCGCAAAGCCGGAAAACACCCGAAACAGGCTCCAGGCCATGTGTTCGCCGACAGTGTCGGCCGACAGCCGGCCGGAGGCCTCGATTATTGCCGTGATCGGCCCGGGAAAGACGCGCGGATCGATCGCACCCAGCCGCGACGCCGTTTCCCAGGCGCCAACCACGATCAGCGTGCCGATCAGCGGCAGGGCGATATTGGTCAGACGATCCCGGCTCATGCGCGCGCGCCCTCCGACGTCGAACCCCAGGGCAAAAGCATGCGCTCGAGCGCGGCCAGGCCGGTCGAGATCACGAAACCCAGCACGCCGATCACGAGCATGCCGATAATGGTGATTTCGCTGCGGTAGAAGGTGCGCGCCTCCATGATCAGCGCGCCGAGCCCCTCGATCGTGCCGATCATCTCGGCGCCGACGATGACCATGAAGCCGACACCGAGCGCCATGCGCGCGCCGGCGAACATGCGCGGCAATGCCGCCGGTAGCACGATCTCGCGATAAAGCGCGACGCCCTTGAGGCCGAATGAGCGGCCGGCCCTGATCAGCACCGGATCGACATAGACGACGGCGGCGATCACGTTGGACAGCATGACCCAGAAGCAGCCATAGGCGATCAGGATCACCTTGGTCAGTTCGCCGGCGCCGAACCAGACGATGACCAGCGGCAGCAGGCTGAGCGTGGCGATCGACCGGCAAAACACGATCAACGGTTCGAGCATCTTGTTGAGGAGCGGAAAGGCGCCGATCACAAGCCCGACGGGAACCGCCAGCACGATCGCCGCCAGATAACCTTGCAGGATGCGCGTGACGGTCGTCAGAATGTGCGACCAGATGGTGATGCCGGTCGGAAAGCCATTCGTCGCGATCTCGACGAAACCTTCGGCGATCCTGCTGGCCGGCGGAAACTGGTAGGCCTTCAGATAGCCGGTCTTAACGCCGAATTCCCACAACGCGATCGCGCCGACAATGACGGCGGCCGACATCGCATATTGAAGGACAAGGCGGCCCCTCATGACGACAGGCCCTTCCAGATCTCCTCGTGCAGGGCGACGAAGCGCGGATCGGTGCGCGGGCGCGGGCGCGGCAGGCTGATCGCCAGATCGCGCTCGATGCGGCCGGGATGCGGCGCCAGCAGGATGACGCGGTCCGACAGCACCAGCGCCTCGTTGATCGAATGCGTGACGAACACGACGGTTTTCTTGCGCGCCTCCCAGATCCGCAGCAGCTCCTGCTGCAATTCGATGCGGGTCAATTCGTCCAGGGCACCGAACGGCTCGTCCATCAGCAGGATTTCCGGGTCCAGCGCCAGCGCGCGGGCGATCGCAACACGCTGCTGCATGCCGCCCGACATCTCGCGCGGATATTTGTCGGCCGCCGCCGACAGTCCTACGAGCTGCAGCAATTCGCGGGCCCGCTCCTCCTTGTCCGATTTGGAAAGCGACTTGTCGCGGAAGCCGAACGCGACGTTCTTGCGCGCCGTCATCCATGGAAACAGCGCATGCTGCTGGAAAACGACGCCCTGACCCTGGCCCGGTCCCCGCACCTCACGGCCGTGGATTTCCACCGTGCCGGAGGTCGGGCGTTCCAGCCCGGCGATGATGTTGAGCAAGGTGGTCTTGCCGCAGCCGCTACGACCGACCAGCGAAACGAATTCGTTCTCGCGCACGGTCAGATCGATATTCTGGAGCACGGTCGGGCCGTGCCCGGCCGCGCCGAACGATTTGGTGACATTCGAAATCTGGATGGCGTTCGCCGCAGACAGCCCCGCCCCGGCCCGAACCGACGCGTCCGGTCTTGTCTGCGAATGCCCTTTGCGTCCGACAGTCACATCTTCCTCCCCGGACCACCCAGCCTGTCACCGGCAAATGCAATCACAGATACAATACGATTGTAAAGGCCAAGGATACAATTTTTGTACTTTTTGTATCTCATCAGAACTAAGATCTTGAAAATATATATTTTATCGCGAGCGCTCAGCGTTTCGCGCTCGTCGTTTCCCGGAGCATTCGGTCGACTTGCAAGATTGTATTCGGCAATGTAACTATCAGGCTAAAGGAGACGACCATTGCGGGCAGGATCCTCGGACATGATCGCGCAATCGCTCATCGAGCAAATCGATGCTGCCGACGATGGCGCACGCCTGCCGACCGTGCGCGAGCTGATGGCCCGGCACGGCGTCGGCCAGGCGACCGTGCAGGAGGCGTTCGCGCGATTGCGCGCTATGGGGCTGATCAGCTCGCAGGTCGGCCGCGGCTCGTTCGTGGTCAAGCCGCATGCCCGCGCCGCGTCCCGCTCCGCCGTCACGGCTGCGCCCACCCATCGGGGCGGATTGCGCAGCCTTCTGATCCTCGCCAATTCCAGTATGAACGAGCGCTGCTCGCTGGTGCAGAACCGGATCGTCGAGGTCGTCGGTGCCGATGGTGGAAAGGTCGTGCAGATGTCCTACCACGACACCGACCATCTGCTCGACATCCTGAAATCGATCCCGACCTTCGACGCGGTAATCCTGCAGTCCCATTACGAGGTTATTCCGGTTCGTCTCTTGGCCATGCTGCAGAGCAAGACGCGCGCGCTGGTGGTCGACGGCCACACCGTCTCGGGCGTCGACATCGACCGCATGGGCATCGACTGGGAAGAGGCGCTCGACCACGCGCTCGATCACCTGACCGGCCTCGGTCACCGACGCATAACGCTGGTCTCGCTCGACAGCTCCGCCCAGCCGATTCTTGGCGGGCGGCGCTATTTCGCCCGCATGAACCGCTGGCGGGGCCAGGAGATCGACGGCCGGCTGATGGTGCTGGAAGGGATGAAGCATCCGACCCAGGGCGTCGCGACAGCGCTTGAGAAGGCGCTCACGCGGTTGCGCGCGGACGAGACGCAATCTATGCCGACCGCTCTGATCTTCATCGGATTTTCCGACTGCATGGGGATTCGCGAGGTCATACGCGACATGCAAATCGACATCCCGGACGAGCTCAGCATAGTCATATTGGGTCACCCCGACGTCGCGACCGAGCATCTGGGCCTGTTCACCATGGTCGGCGGCACCCATGAGGATGGCGCCGAGGCGCTGATCGAGATTATGAAGGCCAGGATCGAGGCTCCCAAGCAGCCCCCGCAGATCGTCTATCTGGACTGCAAGATGCACGTCAGGGATAGCACCGGGCCAGCCCGCGCGAACTGAAGGCCCCGGCCGGGCAAGCCCCGCTTTATCTTCCCGACCGGCGCGGCCCGCCCAAGAAAAACCTCAGGACCGCATCACCGCCGAGCGCAGCAGATCGGGACCGGTCGCGATCTTTCGCGCCAGTTCGAAGAATACGGCCCGCTCCTCGGTCGATAGCGGCCCGAGCAGCTCCTCCTGGCGCTGGCGCGAAACCTCGATCAGGTCGGCGAGCACCGCCGTGCCGGCCTCCGTCGCAACCAGCCGCTTCTCCCGGCCGTCGGAATCGGACGGGTTCTGCACGATGAAGCCCCGCGCCTCGAGCAGCGAGACCGCGCGGCTGATCGTGTTTTGCGGGCGCGGGAAAAGGTGGCGGATCTCCTTGGCGCGGATGCCGGGAAATTTGTCGATCGCGTAAAGCGCCGACCAGGCCTGCACGGGCATCCGGAACCTGCGTTCGATATAGCGGGTTGTGACGGCGTTGTTGCCCAGCACGATGTAGCTGATCACCATCAGCTCGCGCAGATCTCCGGCAAAAATGGTCTCAAGCAGTTTGTCCGCGCTCACGTTCGATCAGCCTCCATTGCCGTACATCGGTCCTAGCTCCTAAACCCATTTGGATTCAACTTGCCATTTCAATCCAAATGGATCAATGTCGCCTCATGGTCTTGTGGAGGCAGGAATGATTGCACTGGGCGTCGACGTCGGCGGAACGTTTACCGATCTGATCCTGGCGGATCTGGCGAAGGGAGACGTCACCATCCACAAGACGCCTTCCACGCCGAGCGATCCGGCCAAAGGGGTGATCAACGGCGTCAGGGGGATCTGCGAACTCACCGGCACCGAACCGGGCCGGATCGACGCCATCTTCCACGGCACGACGGTCGGCACCAACGCCATGCTCGTCCACGACGGCGCGGTGACCGGCATGATCACCAATGAGGGTTTTCGCGACATCCTCCATATCGGTCGCCACCAGCGACCCCAGCATTATTCGATCATGCAGGACCTGCCCTGGCAGAGCCGCCCCCTGATCCGCCGCCGCTTCCGCAAGACGGTGGCCGGACGGCTGGACGCCAAGGGCAACGAACTGGTTCCGCTCGACGAGGAGGCCGTCGCAAAGGCCGCCCGCGACCTGGGCGCGGCCGGCGTCGAGGCGATCCTGGTCGGCTTCCTGTTCTCCTACGTCAATCCCGCGCACGAACGGCGCGCCGCCCAGATCGTGCGCGCCACGCTGCCCGACGTCTTCGTGACCACTTCGGCCGAGGTCTCGCCGCAGTTCCGCGAGTTCGAGCGCTTCACCACCGCGGCGATGTCGGCCTTCATCGGACCCAAGGTACGGCGTTACGTCAGCAGGCTTTCCGACGAACTGCGCGAGATCGGCGTCAATGGCGAATTGCGGGTCATGACGTCGAACGGCGGCCTGGCCACGCCCGAAATGATCGCCGAACGCCCGGCGACCACCCTGCTGTCCGGCCTGGTCGCCGGCGTGCGCGGCGGCGCCTGGGTCGGTTCGCATGCCGGCACCGACCGGCTGGTAACGCTCGATATCGGCGGCACCAGCGCCGATATCGGCATCATCCGCAACGGGCGGCTGGCCGAAGCGGACGCGCGCAGCGCCAAGATCGCCGATTTCCCGGTGATGCTGCCGATGATCGACATCCACACGGTCGGCGCCGGCGGCGGCTCGATCGCTTATATCGACCGCGGCAAGGCATTCCGCGTCGGACCGCAGAGCGCGGGCGCCGATCCGGGCCCTGCCGCCTACGGACGCGGCGGCACGGTTCCCACCGTCACCGACGCCAACCTGGTGCTCGGCCGGCTGGTCGCCGACAATTTCCTTGGCGGGCGCATGGGGCTCGACGCGAAAGCCGCGGCGCGCGTCATCGGCGAGCTTGCCGAAAAACTCGGCCGCACGCCCGAGGAAACGGCGGAAGGCGCCCTCACCGTGCTGAACAGCAACATGGCCAACGCCATTCGTTCGCGCACCGTGCAGAAGGGCATCGACCCGCGCGACTTCACCCTGTGCGGCTTCGGCGGCGCAGGCCCGCTGCACGCGGCCGGGGTGGCAACGATGCTCGACATGAAAAACGTGCTCATCCCGCCGCATCCGGGCATCACGTCCGCAGTTGGCCTGCTGACCGCCGATCTCGAATATCACGCGCTCAGAACCGCGTTCGCGGTCAAGGGCGCGCTCGACATCGCCCGGCTGCAGACGCTCTACGATGACATGGAGCGCGAACTCGGCGCGATCTTCGCACGCGACCGGGTGCCTTCCGACAAGATCAAGATGCTGCGTCAGGCCGATCTGCGTTATGTCGGCCAGGGTTACGAGCTGAAGATCGACGTGCCGGACGGCCCGCTTACCGAAGCCGCGCTCGACCGGGTTTGGCAGGCGTTCCACGACCGCCACCGCGAGGAATACGGCCACGCCTTCGAGGCGAGCCCGATCGAGATCGTCACGGTGAAGCTACGCGGCCTCGGCATGGTGGACAAGCTCGCCGAACCGCCGGCCTACACGGTGTCGTCGGAGCCGAAGCAGGTCGGTGTCGGTCGCTGCGTGTTTCGCGTCGACGACACGCTGGAAACCCACGACACACCGCATATCGAGCGGAACTCGCTGCCGGTCGAGCGCAAGTTCGCCGGCCCGGCGATCCTGCTTCAGACCGATACCACGACCGTGGTGCCGCCCGGCTGGACCTACTGGGCGGACCGACACGGCAATGTGCGCATGACGCACGACAACCAGGCTTGAAGGGGACCGAAAGATGCAAACACGCGTTGATCCCTTCCTTGCAGCGGTCATCCACGGGGCGCTGGAAAACATCGCCATCGAGATGGGCCACAAGCTCATGCGCATGAGCTATTCGAGCATTATCCGCGAAAGCGAGGATTTCGGCGCGGCGCTGACCGACGCGACCGGCCGTCAGCTTTGCGAATGCACGATGAGTACGCCGCTCCAGTCCGGCCCGATTCCCGGCTACATCGCAGGCATTCTGCGCGAGTTGGAAAACCGTGGCGACCGGGTGAAACCCGGCGACGTGTTCATGCACAACGATCCCTATGGCGGCGCCTCGCACGGCCCCGACGTCGGTTTCGTCGTTCCGATCTTCCACATGCAGGAACTGGCCGGTTTTTCGGTAACGACCGCGCATCATCTCGACATCGGCGCGCTGACGCCGGGAAGCTGCGGCATCGTCGATGCGGTCGACACCTACGCCGAAGGGCTCCAGTTCAAGGCGGTGCGCGTCTACGAGGACGACCGCAAGGTGGAACCGGTCTGGCAGATCCTGCGCAGCAACATCCGCATCGCCGACCTCGTCGTCGGCGACATGGAGGCCCAGGTCGCCGCCGCCCGGATCGGCGCGGAGCGCTACTCCGCGCTTCTCGACCAATACGGCCTCGACACGGTCACCGGCGCCTACGAGGACCTGCTCGACTATTCCGAAAACCTAATGCGCGACGCCATCGCGCACATTCCAGACGGGCGCTACAATGCCCGCACCTTCATCGACGGCTATCTCGACAGCCCCGATCCCGCGCTGAAGGAACTGCCGATCGAGGTAACGCTGACCATCACCGGCTCCGATATCCATGTCGACCTGACCGGAACCGCGCCGCAAACGCCGAACAAGCCGATCAACATGCCGCTGGTCGGCACGGTCGACTGCGCGGTCTGGCTGACGCTGCGCTCCATCCTGCTCGACAGCGACGTCTACGGGGCGATCCCGCAAAACAGCGGCCTGACCCGGCCGATCACCATCCACGCTCCGCAAGGCTGCCTCGCCAACCCGACCTTCCCGGCCCCCGTCATCGCGCGCTTCTGCCCCGGCAACGCCGTGGCCGACACCGTGATGAAGGCGATCGCGCCGGCGGTTCCAAAACAGGTCAGCGCCGGGATCGGCAATCTGCGGGTGATGGCGTTCAGCGGCGTCTCCAACAGCGCGCCCTGGGTCCATATGGAGATCATGGAGGGCGCCTATGGCGGCCGTTACGGCAAGGACGGCATGGACGCCGTCGACACGCTCTACGCCAACACGCGCAACAATCCGATCGAGGACATCGAATCGCATCTGCCCTTGCGGGTGCTGAACTACGAACTGCGCGAGAACGTCGCCGGCCCGGGCGCCTCGCGCGGCGGCATCGGATCGATCCGATCGTTCGAACTGCTCGAGGACGGCGCGGTCTCGATCGAAGGCGACGGCCAGCGCTTCGATCCCTGGGGGTTTCTGGGCGGCGCCGACGGATCGCCGGCTAAGATCGAATTGGTGCAGGCGCGCGGCGCCACTGTCGAACTGCCGTCGAAGCTTCCCTATCGGCAACTGTCCAAGGGTGACCGCATCACCGCCTACGGCCCGTGCGGCGGCGGATATGGCGATCCGCTGGAGCGCGATCCGCAGGCCGTTCTCGACGACGTGCTCGACGGCCTGATCGATGCCGCCTCGGCACGCGCCGACTACGGCGTCGTCGTGGACGGACAAGGCGTGGACGAGGCGGCGACGCGGGAGCTGCGCGCCGGCCGCACCTAGGACGCGGTCCGCAACCGGGCGTGTCGGTAGCCAGACCCGTCGCGTCCGCATGAGGAAATGACCGCGATGCGGCTCGCATGAGCCCGCCTCCAGGTCAAAGGGGATCCAACGCGTGAAAAGGGAGAATGGCATGACACGCCTAAAAACATTGACCGGTCTCGCATCCGCCTTCGTTCTCGCCAGCCTGCTGCCCGCCGCGGCACAGGACGGCGTCGACCAGGCGCGTGCCAACATCGAAACCTATTCGGGCATTCCCGATTTCGTGGCCCCGGGGGAACCGTTCGACGCCAAATCCTGCATGGCCGGCAAGAAGATCTTCACGATACCGGCCTCCAGCTCGATCCCGTTCATCAAGACGATCAGCGATCACAAGGGCAAGCTCGCCGCCGAGCTCGGCTTCGAGCACATGGAATGGGAGAACCAGGGCAATCCCACCCAGTGGATCCAGGGCATCGAGCACGCCGCCAACAATGGCTACGACCTGGTGAGCCTGCTCGCCGGCGCCGATCCGCGCTTCTTCGAGCCCCAGGTCGCCCAGGCCCAGGCCGCTGGCGTCAAGATCGTCACCTCGCACCTGACCGGGCTCGAGCAGGATGCGCCGGCCGGCGTCGACGCCGCCGTGGCTATCGACTACCGCAAGGCCGGCGAATTGATGGCCGACTGGACGATCGCCCAGACCGGCGGCAAGACCAATGCACTGGTTCTGGTCTCCAACGAGGCGCTGTCGACGGATTCGATCGTCAGCGGCCTCAAGGAAGCCTTCGACACGCGCTGCCCCGACTGCAAATACGAGATCGTCAACGTGCCGATCACCGATTGGGCGACGAAGATCCAACCCACGGTCGCCGGCGCGCTGCAAGCCGATGCCGACCTCAACTACGTGATCCCGATCTACGACAGCATGTCGAGTTTCGTAACACCGGCGATCGCGATCGCCGGCCGCAACGACCGGGTCAAGGTCGCGACCTTCAACGGTACGCCTTTCGTGCTCGACCTGATCCGCGCCGGCGACGTGGAGATGGATATCGGCGAGAACCTCGACTGGATCGCGCACGCCATGCTCGACGCCGAGATGCGGCTGTTGTGCGGCAAGGAAACCATCCGCGACTCCAAGGTTCCGCTGCGCGTCTTCGACGCGGACAATATCGGCGAGGTCGGCGAGCCGGCCGATGCGGCCAAGGGGTACGGCGACGCCTATGTGACGGGCTACCGGAAGCTGTGGCAGCTGCCTGAGTGAACGAGCGGCATCCTCCCAGGCTGGCGATCAGGGGACTGTCGAAATCGTTTGGCGGCGTCCACGCGCTTTCGGGCGCCGACCTTGCCGTCATGCCGGGCGAGATCCACGGGCTTCTCGGCAAGAACGGCTCCGGCAAGTCCACGCTGATCAAGATCCTGTCCGGCTTTCACAAGCCGGACGGGGGCGCACTCGAGATCGACGGAAAACCAGTGCCGCTGCCGATACCGCCCGGCCGCAGCGAGCGCATCGGATTGTCCTTCGTCCACCAGAATCTGGGCCTGCTGCCCGAAGCCACGGTGCTCGAAAACCTGATCGCCGGCGATCATGAGCGGGTCGCGTCCTGGTTCATCAACTGGCAGGCGGAAGCCGCGCGGGCGCGCCGGCTGTTTGCGGAGCACCACCTCGATCTCGATCCCTGGGCCGCGGTCGAGGAACTGACGCCGGTCCAGCGCGCCCAGCTCGCCATCATCCGCGCGGCCGACCGCGTCGGCTCGCACAACGAGCAGGCCACGCCGGGGCTTCTGGTGCTGGACGAACCGACGCCTTTCCTGCCGATCGAGGACGTTCGCGAACTCTTCGCCATGATGCGCCGGCTCAAGCAGTCCGGGGTCAGCATCATCTTCGTCTCGCACGACATCGACGAGGTGATGGAGATTACCGACCGCGCCACCGTGCTGCGCGACGGCCAGGTCATCGGCAGTTTCGAAACCGGCCGCACCGACCGCTCCGAAATCGTCGCCGCGATCGTCGGCCGCTCAATGAGCCAGGCCAGACTCGTCGGCGACGCGCCTTCCGGAACTGACGCGGCAACGGTGGTCAAGGGGCTGCGCGGCCGGTTCGTCGACGATCTCGACCTAAGGGTCGCGCCCGGCGAAATCCTCGGCCTGACCGGACTGATCGGTTCGGGTTACGACGAGGTCCCCTATCTGCTGTCGGGCGCGTCAGCGGCGATAGCCGGCACGCTCGCCATCAACGGCCGAAACCACCATCTGCGCCATCTCAAGCCGGCCGACGCGATTGCGGCCGGAATCGTGTTCATTCCCGCCGACCGCCAGAAGGCGGGCCTGGCGCTCGACCTCACGCTCGCCGAAAACGCGATGCTGCCGGCCATCGTGCAGGGCGACGGTCGCCTGCGGATCGATCACCGCGGCAACAGGACGATCACGGCCGAATTGATGCGCCGCTTCGTCGTCAAGGCGCAGTCGCCGCAGCAGGCGGCCTCGGAACTGTCGGGCGGCAATCAGCAGAAATTACTGCTTGCCAAATGGCTGCGGCTCGAACCGAAACTGATCCTGCTCGACGAGCCCACGCAGGGCATCGACGTCGGTGCGCGCCGGGAGATCTACGACCGGCTGCTGGAGGCGTGCGCCCGGGGCGCCGCCATCATCTGCGCCACATCGGAGTTCGAACAGCTCGAAATGATCGCCCACCGCGTACTTGTGTTCGAGCGCGGCCGCGTCAAGGCGGAGCTGCGCGGTGACGCGGTCGCAAAATCGTCCATCGAGGCGGCCTGTTACGGGGAGAGCAGAATTCATGCGTCAGTCTAGTGTCGGCTATCAAGTCGAGCGGTTCGGGCTCGTTCTGGTGTGGCTGGCCGTCATCGCGATCTTCGGCGCCATGCGCCCCGAGACGTTTTTGAGCTGGTCCAACTTCTCCAGCATCTTCGGCTCCGAGGCCGTGCTGGTGATCGTCACCCTCGGCTTGATCATTCCCCTGACCGCCGGCGATTTCGATCTGTCCATCGCCCAGACCCTGACATTCGTGTCGATGCTGACCGCGATCTTGAGCGCGCGCCTGGGCGTGCCGCTCGTCTACATCATTCCGATCGCGCTGGCAGCCGGCGCTCTGGTCGGCATGGTCAATGGAACGATCGTGCTGTTTTTCCGCGTCCATTCGCTGATCGTCACGCTCGGAGTGGGGACGTTTCTGCATGGCATCACGCTGTGGATGAGCGACAGTCAGACGATCAGCGGCGTCTCGCGCATGCTCATGCAATATGTGATCATCCACCGGATATTCGGCATCCCGATCAGCTTTTATTACGCGATCGCACTGGCCGCGATCATCTGGTACGTGCTTTCCCACACCGCCTACGGGCAGCAATTGCTGTTTACCGGGCGCGGGCGCGAGGTCGGCCGCCTCACCGGCGTGGCCGTCGGGCGCGTGCGCATGATCGCCTTCGCGGCCTCGGGCATGATGGGCGCGGTCGCCGGCATGCTCTATACCGGCACCACCGGCTCGGCCAATCCGAACTCGGGAACGACCTTGCTGCTGCCCGCCTTTGCCGCGGCCTTTCTCGGCGCGACCTGCATCAAGCCGGGCCGCTTCAACGCGTGGGGATCGGTGATCGCGGTCTATTTCCTGGTGACGGGCATCAACGGGCTTTCCGTGCTCGGCTTCCGCACCTATGTGCACGATCTTTTCTACGGCGGCGCCCTGGTGCTGGCGGTGATGATTTCTCAACTCGTCAGCGGGCGCAGGGAGAGGACGCTTTGACCCGGATTGCCAACGATGCCATGCCCCCGCTGCAGATCAACGCCGATCGACTGTGGGCGCGCCACATGGACATCGCCCGGATCGGCGCGATCGCCGGCAACGGATCCTGCCGCCTTGCCATGACGGCGGAGGACGCAGAAGCGCGCGCGCTCTTGGCGTCCTGGTGCCGCGACGCCGGTCTCGAGCTAAGAGTCGACCGCGCCGGCAACATGGTCGCGGTCCGCCCCGGCAGCGATCCGGCGCGCGGCATCGTGGCCTCGGGAAGCCATCTCGACACCCAGCCGCACGGCGGCCGCTTCGACGGCGTCTCGGGCGTGCTGGCCGCGCTGGAAGCGGTGGAGACGCTCAACGATGCGGGCATTGCGACCGCGGCGCCGCTGGCTGTGGTCAACTGGACCAACGAGGAAGGCGTGCGTTATGCGCCGGGCCTGCTCGGTTCGGCCTGGTATGCCGGACTGTTGACGGATGAGGCGCTTTCCGACACCCGCGCCGCCGACGGCATGCTGTTCGACGACGAGGCGCGCCTGCGCGGCTGGCTCGGGGACTCTTCGGAAAAAATCCCGCTCGCGGCGTTCCTCGAACTGCATATCGAGCAGGGACCGGTCCTGGAGCGGGAGGAAAAGCAGGTCGGCGTCGTCACCTCCGTCCAGGGCCTGACCTGGCTCGACGTCAGGGTTTCGGGCACCGACGCCCATGCCGGCACCACGCCGCTGGACCACCGGCAGGACGCGCTGCTGGCGGCCGCCCGGATGCTGGCGGCGCTCAACGAGGCCGGCTTGGAATGCGGCCCGGCGGCACGCGTCAGCGTCGGCCGTCTGACAACCGCCACCGACGGGCCGAGTACCGTCGTCGGCGAAGCCGCCTTCGTGATCGACATCCGCCACCCCGACACCGGAACGTTGGCCGGGCTGACCGCCAAATGCACCGCGATCTGCGAAACCCTCGCCGTCCAATCCGGATGCACGGCCACTGTTACGCAGCGCATCTCCGTTTCGCCGACCCAGTTCGACGCAAGCTGCGTTCGCGCCCTTGAGGACGGCGCCGCGCGACGCGGCTACGCCTATCGCAAGATCGCCAGCGGCGCGCTGCACGACGCCGCCAATGTCGCCAAGGTGGTGCCGACAGCGATGGTGTTCGTGCCGTGCCGGGACGGCATCAGCCACAATGTCAACGAATACGCATCGCCCGAAGACCTGGCGGCCGGAACCAACGTGCTGCTCGACGCCCTGCTCGACCTGGCGCGGTGATAGAACCGGTTTTCGCAACAACCGCCCTTGTGTGCCATGCCGGTCGGCAAGAGTGCACGAGCGAAGCACCCTCGCGGCCGACGATCCGGCCGGCCCGAGGATTTCGGTTCGCCGGGCGCCGGCTACCGCACCGCCCCCCACAGCCGGTGCACCATCGCCTCGTAGTCGAAGCGCTCGAGCACCTCGAGGCTCGGGCGCAGGCCGAAAATATCGGCGCCCGCCGCCGCCAACTCCTCGATGCCGGCCCGGCATTCCTCCGCCGAGCCGATCACGGCGATCCGGTCGATATAGTCATCCGGGATCAGGTCCGGTCCGACCTTGGTCGCGCCGCCGCGCATGACGGCGCGGATCTTCTCGACCTCGTCCTTGTCGATCCCCAGGATCCCCGTCACCTTGCTGTGCGAATTGGCGATGGTGCGCGCGGTGATCAGCCGGATCGTGTCGTACATGGCCGATTTTTCCTCGCCGCAGAGGGCAAAATTCCAGGCCACGATCTTGACCGCGTCTTCCGGCCGGCCGGCCGCCGCCGCCGCCTCGCGGATCCACCCCGTCACCGTCCTCATCGCGTCGGGACGCCCGACATTGCCGACGATCACGCCGTCGGCAACCTCGCCCGCCATGCGGAAGGCGCGCGGATGGGTAGTGGCGACATAGATATCGACCGGGTTCTTCGGCTTGAACTCCATATGCGCGTTGTCGAAACGAAAGACGTCGTTTGCGACCGAATGATGCTCACCCGCCAGCACCGCCTTCATCGCCACGATGGCGTCGCGGGTGGTTTCGGTGAAGTCTCCGTCCGGCGCGGCCATCGCCTTGCGCGTCGGCTTCAGCCCCGCGCCAATGCCCAGCACGACGCGGCCCTCGCACAGATCGGCCACCGTGCCCACGGCCCGGGCTATCTGGATCGGGTGCCGCGTATAGGGATTGGCGATGCCGACCCCGAGCCTGATCGTGCTGGTCTTGGCCGCGATCGCGCCCAATAGCACGTACGGATCGCGCATGAAGGTCTCGTCGGGCACCCAGACCATGGGAATGCCGGCGTCCTCGGCCCGCTGCACCATCTCGATGACCTCGGCCGCTGTTTGCCGCGGCAATGCGCAAAATGAAAAATCCATACCGTCCTCTCGTTAGCTCGTTGCCGCTTTCGCCGCGGTGGCTTGGCTCTTGGTCTCGATGACATGCGCGATCGCGCGGACAATGCCGCGATAGCCGGTGCAGCGGCAGATGCAGCCGGCAAGCTCGGCGCGGATCTGCTCGATATCGGGCCGGTCGTGACGCAGCACGATGTCGCGCGCCGTGGCCAGCATGCCCGGCGTACAATAACCGCATTGAAGCGCGTGCTCGTCGCGGAAGGCCTGGCGCAGCCGGGCGACCACCGGATCGTCGTCAAAACCTTCGACCGTGGTGACCCGCACGCCCTCGCACGAGGCCGCCAGCGTGATGCAGGAGCGCATCGGCATGTCGTCCACCACGACCGTGCAGGCCCCGCAGGCGCCATGCTCGCAGCCGAGATGCGTGCCTTTCAGCGCCAGGTTCTCGCGCAGGAAATCGGCCAGGCTGAGCCGCGGATCGATCTCGGCGCGCACCGGCCCGCCGTTGACGGTAAGCGAAAGCGTGGTCACGACAAAACCTCCTTCATGGCACGGCGCAGGCAGGTGGCATGGATCTGCATCTCGTAGCGGTCGAGATCGGGTTCGCGCTCAGCAAGCGCGGCGCGGATCGCTGCCTCCGCCGCCAGGCTTCCGGACGCAACCGCCCCTTCCAGAGCCTCCAGCCGACACGGCCCGCCGACCGCGCTGCTGCCGGCGACGACGCGGGTGAAGCCGCGCGCGGGATCGTGCACCACCGCTGCGATCGCCTCGCCGAAGGCCCCTGCCTTCTTGCGCATCTTGCGGTAGGACCAGCGGGCCGAAGGCGACAGTTTCGGCAACCGGATCCCAGTCAGCATCTCGTCTTCTTCGAGCGCCGTGGTGAAAACGTCGACGGAAAAGTCCTTGGCCGCCAGCGCCCGTTCGCCATCGGGACCGGCAAGCAGCATGGTGGCGCCGAGCGCCATCATGGCCACCGGCCAGTCGGCTGCGGGGTCGGCATGGCACAGGCTGCCGCCCAGCGTGCCGCGATTGCGCACGGCGCGATAGGCGATGTCGCGGGCGACGAAGGCAGTCATGCCGCGCCAGTGATCGCCCGACGTACCGTCCTCAAGCGTTGCGTGGGTGACGCCGGCACCGATCCGCACGGTTTCGCCTTCGTCAACGACGGCACGCAGGTCGGCGATCGCGCCAATGTCGATGAGCGTCTCGGCAAAGACGACGCGCAAATTGAGCATCGGCACGAGCGACTGGCCGCCGGCGAGTATCCGCGCGCCGCCGGCGCCTTTGGCGAGCGCGGCAACGGCCTCGGCAATGGTGGCGGGACGCAGATAGTCGAACGCGGGAGCCTTCATCGCGCGACCTCCTTCCTGCCGGCGGCGCGGTCCTGGGCATCGAAGATCGCCTGCAGTACCCGACGCGGCGTGGCCGGAACGGCGCACAGCTCCGCCCCGGTGGATCGGAGCGCGTCGTTGATGGCGTTGACCACGGCGGCCGGCGGGGCGATGGCGCCGCCTTCGCCGACGCCCTTCACGCCGAAGCGCGTATAGGGCGAGCGCGTTTCCATGTGGTCGAGCCGGATCATCGGAATCTCGCTCGCCGCCGGCACCGAATAGTCGCCAAACGTGGTTGCAAGCGGCTGTCCCTGGTCGTCGAAGGGCACTTCCTCGAACAGCGCCGTACCGATCCCTTGCGCGACGCCGCCCAGCACCTGGCCGTCGACGATCATCGGGTTGACCCGGGTGCCGCAATCGTCGACCGCGACATAGTCGAGCACCTCCACGGTTCCCAACTCCGGGTCGACCGCCACCCGCGCGGCATGGGCGGCATAGGCGAAGGGCGCCCGATCGCCGTCGGGGCGATAGCCGCCGGTGACCTCCAGCCCATCGCGCAAAAGCTCCTCGGGTAGATCGAAGGGACGGAAATGCCAGATCACTGCTGCTTCCTCGATCGTCATCGAGGCTCCCGGCCCGACGAGTTCGCCGGCCTCCAGCCGCACATCGTCGGCCGTGCACTGCATCATGTGCGCGGCGATTCCCCTGAGCTTGAACGCAAGCTTGTCGGCGGCGGCGGCCACCGCGCCGCCGGTCATGACGACGGCGCGCGAAGCGTAAGTACCGGTCGAATAGGGCGAAAGCGCCGTATCGCCATGGCGCACCGACACGCGCTCGGGATCGATGCCCAGCACTTCCGACGCGATCTGGGCCAGTGTCGTCTCCATGCCTTGCCCGTGCGACTGCACCCCGACCCGGATCTCCAGGCTGCCGTCCGGCTGCATGAGGGCGGCGGCCTGCTCGAAGCCGGGCATCATCTGCACGCCGATCTGGGAGATGGTGGCGGTCGAGACCGCGGTGTGCTCGGTATAGACGGCATAGCCGGTGCCGATCAGCCTGTCGGGTCCGGCCTCCGACGAAACCGCGTCGACCAGCACACGCGCACGGCGCAGCGAGGCTGGGTAGTCGCCGCTGTCATATTCCTTGCCGGTGATCGCCTTATAAGGCATCGCCGCTGCGGGAACGAGGTTTTCCAGCCGCACCTCGACCGGATCGCGGCCGACTGCCCGCGCCACCGCGTCGACGAGGGTCTCCATGGCGAAGCAGGCGCCGGGGCGCGCGACCGCCCTGTAGGGCGAAAGCGGCGGCTTGTTGGTCGCGACCGTCATCGTACGTACCCGGTAGCCGCCAATATCGTAGGGGCCGGTCAGGATGCCGCTTGCCTGGATGGCGTCGAAACCATTGGTGTGCGGCCAGATCGAATAGGCGCCGGCATCGGTGGTCAGCACCGCGTCAAGCGCCAGGATGCGGCCGCGATCGTCGGCATGCGCCGTCATCTGGTAACGATGCTGGCGCGCGTTGGCGCCGGCGGTCAGGTGCTCGAACCGGTCTTCCAGCCAGCGGACCGGCCGTCTTAGCCGCAGCGACAGCCAGGCGACGATCACTTCCTCGGGATGCAGGATCGCCTTGTAGCCAAAGCCGCCGCCGACGTCGGGCGCCACGACACGTATCTGGCGCTGCTGCAGGCCGAGGCACTGGCAAAGCGCGTTGCGGATCATGTGCGGCGACTGGGTGGAGGAATACACGACAAGCTGGCCGTCGCGGGCATCGAAATGGGCGAGCGCGCCCTTGCCCTCGAGCGGGACCATCGCCTGGCGCGCCATGTCGAGCGTGCGCGTCACCTGCACGGTTGCGCGCGCCACCTGCTCCTCGATACCGCTGTCGAAGCGGGTTTCCATCGATAGATTCGTGCCCCAGTCCGCGTGCACAAGCGGCGCGCCCTCAGCCATCGCCGCGTCGATCGACGCCACCACGGGCAGTTCCTTCAGGTCGGGGACCACCTGCTCGGCCAGATCCTCGGCCTGTGCCCGGTTCGGAGCGAGACAGGCGGCGATGATCTCGCCGACGAAACGCACGCGGGTCAGCGCCATTGGCGGGCTGCCTATGATCCGGTGTCCGGCCACGTTGGACGTGGGCCGGATCGGCACCACGCCATCCATGTCGTGCGCGGTGAAGACCCGCTCGCCGGCCTCTTCCGGTTTTTCGATCCCCACGATCTCGGCATGGGCCAGCGGGCTGCGCACGAAGGCCACGTCCAGCATGCGCGGCATTTCGATATCCGCGAGGTAGCGGCCGCGCCCGTGAAGAAAGCGGTCATCCTCCTTGCGCGGAAGAGACGCGCCGACGCCTGTGTGTGTCATGGGATTGTCCTTCGTTCCTTCGCTCCGGCCGCCCTCAGATCCCGACAAAGGAGGTGAGCCACAAGGCGGTCGCCGGAAAGAAATAGACGATCAGCATCACCAGCACCTGGCAGGCCACGAAGGGCATCACGCCGAGCGCCATCTGGCGGTAACTCATGTCCGGCGGCGCGATCGAGCGCAGATAAAACAGCGACGGCGCCATCGGCGGGGTCAGATAGCTGGTCTGCAGGGCTATGATGGCAAGCACCGCGAACCAGACCGGATCGATGCCGGCGGCGCGCAGGAGGGGATCGTAGATCGGCACGCAGATCAGCACGATCGAGATCCAGTCCAAAACGAAGCCGAGGATCATGATGATCAAAAGCACGATCAGGATCAGTTCGCCCGACGACAGGTCCATCGCCAATATCGTCGACTGGATCAGTTGGCGGCCGCCATTGATCTGGAAGATGCTGGTGAACATCGTTCCGCCGACGACAATGAACATGACCATCGCGGTGATCACCAGCGTCGCGCGCGTCGCCGACCATAGAACCTCGATCGTGAGACGCCGGTAAAACAGTGTCAAAATGATCGTTCCGAGCGCGCCAACGCCGGCGGCTTCCGTCGGCGCGGCGATCCCGGCGATGATCGACCCGACCACGGCCAGCACCAGCCCCAGCGCCGGCAGCAGCGAGGTCACCGTGATCCAGATCTTGTCGCGCGTCGGCATGGCGATGTCCTCGTCCGCCACCGGAGGACCGTCCTGGGGACGCAGCGCGCAGCGCACCAGCGCGTAACCCAAGAAGCAGGCGACCATCAGCACGCTCGGGATGATGACCGCGGCGAACAAATCGCCGATCGAAAGCTGCCCTTGGGTGGCGTAGACCACGACGACGATCGACGGCGGGATCATGGTGCCGAGCGAACCGCCGGCGCAGATCGTGCCGGCGATCAGGTCGTTGGAATAGTTGTATTTCTTCATCGCCGGGATCGCCATCATGCCGACCATGACCTCGACCGCGCCGACAATGCCGGTTCCGGCGGCGAAGATCGCGCACATCGACAGCGCGGCGAGCGACAGTCCGCCCGGCAACCGGCCGAGCCATAGCCGCATGGCCTCGAACAGGCGCGCCGCGATCCCGGAGCGCTCCAGCATGGCACCCATGAACACAAACAGCGGGATGGCCGCGAAGGTCGGCTGGGAAGCGACCTTGTCGACGAAACGGTAGAGCTGGGCCGGCGCGATGTCGCCGAAGGCCAGAAGCGCGAAGCCGAAGGCGGTGACGATCAGGCTAAAAGCGACCGGCAGTCCAAGCAGGATGAGGAGGAAAAGGGTCGGGAACATCAACCCCGCGAGCAAGGGATCACCCATCACGCCCTGCCGCTTTCAAGGAGGCGCGCAGGCCGGTCACCAGGATCTGGGCGGTGAGCATCACCATACCCGCCGCCAGCGCGGCGTAGAAAGGCCACAATTGCGATGCGAACGCGCTGACCGGGTCGACCTCGCCCCTTTCGTAGGCGCGCAGCGCCTTGGCGACCGCGACATAGCTGATCGCCGAAAAGCTCGGTAGAGCGAGTGTGAGAAGCAATACGGCGCCGATGCCGGAGCGTAGGCGCTCGGGCAGCATCAGCACGAGGAAGTCGATGCTGACATGACCGTCCTCCTTCAGGCAGAAGGCGGCCGCGCACAGGAACAGCGCACCGCCCAGCATATAGGTCAGGTCTCCCGCCCACAGCGTCGGGCTGCCGAAGACGTAACGGCTGACGACCTCGAAGATCATCACCGCGATCAGCAGAAAGACCATGATGCCCGAGAGGAAGGCGAAGCCGGCCGATAGTCTGTCGATGAGTTTCATTGTGACTTCCTGCTGGAAGGCCGGGCCCGGAGCCGCGAAGCGCGACCCGGGCCCGGGTCCGATCATTTCCGATCCAGGTGCTTAAAGGAAGCGCCGTCGGCATAGAGATCCTGATAGGCGAAGTAGCTCTCGCCGATCTTCTTCATCCACTCATTGCCGCTTGCGGTCTGCTCCTCGGCCTTGGTCGTGGCCCATTTGCGGCCCGCCATGGTGATCGCCTCGGTGACTTCCGCCGGCAATTCCTGGAGTTTGTTGTTGCCCGCGCGCAATTCCTTCATCGCGACCAGGTCGGCCATGCCCGACTGCAGGTAGCTTTCAAACACGGCGAGCTTGGCAGCCGCGGTCACGATTTCCTTGAGGTCATCGGGCAACGCGTCCCACTTTTCCGCCGTGACGATGAATTCGTTGATCCCGGCGGGGAAGTGAAGACCCGGCGTGATGATGTACTCGGCCGCGTTTTCCAGTCCCGCGATCTGATTGTCGGCCGGCCCGGACCATTCGGCGATGTCCACCCCGCCGCGATCGAGCATCTGGTATACCTCGCCGCCGGTGACGAAGACCGGCGCGGCTTCGAATTCCTCCGACAGGATGGAGGCCCAAGAGCCCGCGGCGCGGAACTTCAGGCCCTTCAGGTCTGCGACGCTTTCGATCGGCTTGTGCGAATGCCAAAGCTCCGTGCCGACGACGCCGCCGACCAGGGAATGCAGGCCGAGCGTATCGCGCTTGAACTGCGTCAGCAGATCCTGCCCGCCGCCTTCATAGAGCCAATAGAGCATGGTTTCGGGTCCCATGCCGCCGGGATGGCCGGCGTAGAAGCTGTTGGCCGGATCGGCGTTGACCGCGTAGAGCGGTGTGATCATCGCCGCATCGGCGGTCCCGTCGAGCACCGCCTCGTAGTTTTTCGTCGCCGGAGCGAGCACGTCGACCGGGTACGGCTCGATCACCAGCCGGCCCTCGGAGAGTTCGTTCACGCGCTTGGTGAAGGGCATGACGATGTTTTTCCACAGGCCCCAGGTCTCGCCGGCATAGCTCGACATTCGCCAGGTGATCGGTTCGTCCTGCGCCAGAGCCGGGAGCGTGCCGGCAAAGGTTGCGACCGCCACAAGGGCCGCCTTTGTCCACCGTTTCATGTG
The DNA here is from genome assembly GCF_009742725.1 of Nitratireductor arenosus. Lineage (GTDB taxonomy): Bacteria > Pseudomonadota > Alphaproteobacteria > Rhizobiales > Rhizobiaceae > Mangrovimarina > Mangrovimarina arenosa. The sequence continues at coordinate 212,490 of NZ_WPHG01000001.1, forward strand.
TTGGTTCTCCTGTTGATCCCCTCCGGTTGGTTTTTCGGAGGCCATTGGTTCTTTTTCATCTGTGTCCAAAAATGCTTGCTCTGCAGGTACCCTCCACATCGGTCAGATTTCCAGTCCGTAATTTTCGCGGAGCGCGCGCGTGGCGTCCTCGAAGGAGCCGTCCGTTTCCGGCAGGCCCTCGCCCGCCCCGTCGACATCCTTCATTCCGCTCGCAGTCGCCAGACAGACCACCGGGCCGTCGGGCAGCCGTTCGCGAGCGGCCTGTTGGCGCAGGCCGGCGAGCCCGGCCGCGGCGGAGAATTCCACCCAAAGCCCCGACTGCGCGAGCTTGGCGCGCGCGGCCTCGATCTCCTCGTCGTCCATCGCGAGAGCGGCGCCACCGCTTTCCAGGATCGCGCGGCGGCCGCGCAGTCCGCCGACCGGTGTGGCGATCGACAGCGCCTTTGTGCTGCCGTTGGGCGACGGCACGCTTACGACAGGCTGATCGTCACGCATGGCACTGTGGAGAGGACCGTAGACGGTCGATTCGCACGAATAGAGCTGCGGAACGCGCTCTATCAGCCCCAACGCCCTGAGTTCGGCGAACCCTTTCCACACGCCGTAGAGCAGTTCGCCGTAGCCGGTGGGCACGAAAACCGACCCGGGCGCATTTCCGCCGAGATCGCGGAAGATCTCGTAGGCGATCGACTTGTAGCCCTCGATCGCGAACGGATGTCCGGTATGGGCCTGTGGCGTCAGATTGCTGACCGGATGGAATCCGGTCTTGGCCTGCAGCCGGGCCATCAGGTCCCAGCGGCGTTCGGACGGTACGGCGAGTGCCGCGGCGCCATAGGCGGCAACGAAGCGCTGCATGGCGAGCGGCGCGGTGGAACTCGCCAAGACGATGCAGGGCAGGCAGGCCGCGGCCGCGTAGGCCGAGGCCGAGGCGCCGTGATTGCCGGATGAGGCAACGATGACGCCCGGCGCGCCGTCGAGCTGCGCGGCGCTGACGGTACAGCGGTTGAGACGGTCCTTGTGGCTCCAGGTCGGATTGCGGCCCTCGTCCTTGATGAAGACGGGACGGTCTATGCCGGCCCAATCGGCAAGCGCCGCCAGTTCGAAGAACGGCGTTTCGCCCTCACCCAGATTGGTTTGCGGCGTCAGCGGCGGCATCAGCGGGCCCCATGCGCCAAGCCCGAGACTGGGGCCGCATCGCGGCGCGTCAAACAGGCTCACGTCCAGCGCGGAATAGTCGAAATCCAGCTCCAGAGGCCATGGCAGCGACGGATCGGCGTCCCGGCGAAACTCACCGACCCGCGGCGGAAACAGCGGAAAATCGACGGAGAGGTCGCCCATCGCGGTTTGCCGAAGCGCCAGGGAGTGGGTGTGCTTGGTGTGCATGAGGTCAGGGAATCCAATCGCCAGTAGATGTTTCTGTTTTTGATTGACCGTTCCGATTACTGGAATGTATTCACGTTATGGGTCAAGTGAGCGGCACCGTCGCCGGCTTGCCCGACAGCCAGTCGAGGTCGAAATGCCGCCATCGAACGTTTCCCGGACCGACGAGATCGATCCGCGAACCCAACCCAATCTGAACCTGGCGCGCGGGCTGCGCATCCTTGAGGCATTCGACAGCGAACATCCCGAATGGGGGGTTCGGGAATTGGCGCGCGCGCTCGACGCCAATCCGACGACCATTCACCGGCTTCTGACCACGCTTGAGAATTTCGGCTATGTCGAACACTCGAAGAACTCGCAGCGTTATCGGCTGAGCGCCAAGGTGATGCGCCTGGCCGGCCGCTACGCGGAACAAAACCCGGTTCAGGACGTGGCGCGCCGCGTGTTCGAGGAATTGTCGGGAGAGTTCGAACACAGTTTTTATCTCGGCGTCCTGAACAACTTCGAAGTGGTCTACACCGCCGTGGTGGAAGGGCGCGGCGCGCTGAAGATCTCCACCCATGTCGGAGAGCGCATCCCGCTGCACACGACCGCGATCGGCAAGGTGCTGCTGGCCGCGCAGGACGGCGCCTACTTCGAGCGCTTCATCGCCGCCGGGCCGCTGACCCGGCGCACCGACAAGACCAAGACCACGCCCGAGGCGCTGCAGGAAGATATCGAGGAAGTGCGCCGCTCGGGCTTCGCCGTCAGCCTCGGCGAGAATTTCGAGGATATCGGCGCGATCGGCGTACCGCTCTACGACGCCCAGGGAAGCGTCGTCGCAGGCCTTTCGCTCGGCTTTCCGCTGCATCTGCTCACGACCGGACGTCTCGAAATCACCGCGCTCGTTAAGCTGGCGCAGGCGCTGTCGGCGGGCATAACCTACCGGATCGACGGCCGGCTGCCCTGATCGCGGGACGTCGCTGTAAAGCTTGCCGGCCTCACTCACGGCTCCACCACCATCAATTCGCGGGCCAGCCCGGTCAACAGCACGTTCGCCCCGTCATCGCCCAGCACGAAGGGATCCTCGACATGGATGCCGCCGGTCCCGAACTCGTAGTAGGGCGTCTCGACATTCAGCACCATGCCGGCCTCCAGCACCAAATCGTTGCCTGGAGTGAGAACCGGCTTTTCATAGATCTCCGCACCGATGCCGTGCCCGACATGATGACGCCGATAATGCGGGATGCCCGCCTGACGGACCCCGTCGACCATCAGGTCGAAAAGCGCGCCGGCGGTCATGCCGGGGCGCGCTGACTCAATCGCCACATCCTCGCCGTGCTTGAGGGCGGCGTAGTAGGTCGCGACCCGCAGATCGGGCTCGCCGAAGGAAACATTGCGCGCGATATCGGACCAGTAGCCATCGCGCGTACAGGCGACGTCGAACCAGATCGTATCGCCCTTGCGCAACCGGGTCAGGTCGGGCAGCACCTGCCCGCCGACGCCGTTGCGCCCGAACCGGATCATGGTCAGTTGCGGGATCGCCCCCTGCGAGGCGATCGCCCGGTTGAACTCGAGCATCATCCCGCGCTCGGTCACGCCCTCCTCAAGCACCGCGACAACGGCGCGGATCGCCTGCTCGGTGGCAGCCGCGGCGCGGCGCAGGCGGCGGACCTCCTCCGCCGTCTTGACCCGCCGCGTCCAAGACAGAAGGTCCGAAGCATTCGAAAACCGCGCCTCCGGCAACAGACGCCGGAGCTCCTCGCCGATACCGGGTTTCATGCCGTCCTCGTCGAGACCGATATGCCCGCGCGCGAGCCCCGCCGCCTTGAGCGCGGAGGCCAGCGCGGCAGCCGGCGCGCCCGACGAAGCAAGCTCCACCGAGGCCGCCTTGAGCCGCGCCTCGGCTTCCGTCAGCCGCAACGGCCCGTCGTCACGCATTTCCCGATAGAACGTGCCGAAAGTCGCCGCGACCTCGACACCATCGAAGGAATCGAGCACCTGATCGACCTCGCCGACGCTCGACACGAGCTTCGCGCCGCCGGTCGAGCCGGCGGTCACGAAGGCGTAGCAATTCCCGAAATAGGGATGGATCTTCAGGGAGACGCTGCCGATCCCCGTGAAGTAGCGGACGTTCTCGAATGTGGCAGCGACAACCGCGTCGACTTTATTTTCCGCAAGAGCGCGGTCCAGACGTTCGCGGTTCAACAGCATGCACTTTCTCCAACCGATCGAGTGTACCGTTTTTCGGAACACCATTTCGATATTTTCAGGTTAGAGGACGCTAGCCTGACATGTCAACATCTGTTACCACGAACTTCAGATTTGCAAAATTGACCTACCGAAGCTTGACAAAGGAATTTCCGCGCCTGATGATTTTCGCAACACCGTTCCGATTATCGAATTAACGTGCGGACATAGGGAAACGAAACCATGAAAGTAAGCGTAGGCCTGCCGACCGGCATGGAAGGCATGATGTACCCGGTGCCGTTTGCCGGAGTTCATGACCTAGTGGACATGGCAAAGCGAGCGGAAGCGCTGGGCTACGATTCCGTGTGGGGCAACGACCACATGACGACCCAGCAATATGTCCGCGAGGAATTTTCCCAGGCGCCCAATTTCTGGGAGATCCTGTCGACCTACGCCTATATCGCCGCCGAAACGACCTCGTTGCGGCTGGGCACCGGCATGCTGGTCCTGCCGATGCGGCGCGACATCGTCGTGGCGGCCAAGCAGATCGCCACGATCGATCATCTCAGCCGCGGTCGTCTGGAGATCGGCATCGGCATCGGCGCCTATCGCGAGGAGTTCGAGGCGCTGCATCCCGGCTGGAAGGTTCATCGCGGCCGTATGGTCGAGGAGGCGTTCCAGGCGCTCGACCTGCTTTACAACCAGCGCTCCGCCAGTTTCGACGGCGAGTTCTACAAGTTCAACGATATCGAGATGTACCCCAAGACGTTCCAGCCGGTCTTGCCGACCTATGTCGGCGGCAACAACGTCAACGCCCTGCAGCGCACCGTCGACTACGCAACCGGCTGGCTGCCGGCCTGCCTCGCGGTTGAGAAGCTGCGTGAGAACGTCCAGAAACTGCACGCCCTGGCCGAACAGAAGAACCGCGATCCCAAACAGATCGAAGTGGCGCCGCAATATGTCGTCTATGTCGGCCGCACCCGCGAGCAGGCCATCGCGCGGTTCCAGGAAAGCCAGATGCACAAGCATCTTGTCTCGCTGTCACAGTCGACGCTGAAGGATCAGGGCGAGGTCCGGCACGAGGACATCAACCTGATCGGCACTCCCGAGCAGGTGATCGAGAAGGCGCAGGCGCTCAAGGCAGCCGGCGCGACCCATCTTCTGGGACTGTATTTCGCCGTCAACACCCTGCCGGAACTCTACGACCAGATGGAAATCTTCGCCAAGGAAGTCGTGCCGCACATCTGAAGCGACGTCCGACATCCCGAGCAAGGCAAGGACATTCGAGACATGACTGACATAAAAAGCATAGCTATCGTGGGCGGCACAGGCGCGCTCGGCGGCGGGCTGGCCATGGCCTGCGCACGCGCCGGGCTCACCGTTTTCATCGGTTCGCGCGACGTGGCGCGGGCCGAGGCGGCCGCCGCTGAAATCGCCGAAAGCACGGGCGCGAAAGTCGTCGGGCTCGACAATGTCGCTTGCGCGGAGGCCGGCGAGATCGTGGCCATCACCGTGCCCTCGGCCAGCCACGTGAGCACGCTGGAGACCATCGCCGACAAGGTCGCGGGTAAGATCGTGCTCGACACCACCGTACCGCTGGTGCCGCCGAAAGTGGCGCGCGTCCAGATGCCTCCCGAGGGCTGCGCGGCCAATCGGGCGGCTGCGACGCTCGGCCCGCAGGTACGGTTGGTGACCGGTTTTCACAGCGTGTCGGCGCAGAAGCTGCGCAAGGGCGAAAAGATCGACGGCGACGTGCTGCTGTTTTCCGACGACGTGGCGGCCCGCGAGACGATCGTGGCGCTGGCGGACCGGATCGGCCTGCGCGGCATCCATGCCGGGCCGCTCGCCAACTCGGTCGCCGCCGAGGCGCTGACGTCGGTGCTGATCGGTATCAACAAGCGCTACAACATTCCGGAAGGCGCCGGCATCGTCGTCACCGGAATCCGGGACAAGGCCGCCGAACGGGCGTGATGACCGGGATCGGACCCATCCATATCCTAAGGCTGGCCGGCCTGCCGATGATCGGGCCGGACAGCGATCTCTGCGTGGAAATCGCGGGCGCGATGGAGCGCAGCGCCATCGCCTTGCAGGACGGCGACATCGTCGTGGTGGCGCAGAAGATCGTCAGCAAGGCGGAGGGCCGCAAGCGAGCCTTGAACGACTACGTTCCCTCGCCGGCCGCGCGCGACCTCGCCGGCACGGTCAACAAGGATGCCAGACTGGTCGAGGCCGTCCTGTCGGAAAGCCGCGCCGTCATCCGCGCCGTCCCAAACGTGCTGATCGTCGAGCACAAGCTCGGGCACATCATGGCCAATGCCGGCATCGACCAGTCCAATGTCGAAGCGGACGGCGCAGACGGCGAGACGATCCTGCTCCTGCCCGAGGATCCCGACGCCTCCGCCCGCGCGCTGCGCGACCGGCTTCGCCCGCACGGCGTCGAGCGCATCGGCGTGGTCATCTCCGACAGTTTCGGCCGACCCTGGCGGATCGGCACGACGGGAATCGCGATCGGCGTCGCCGGTGTTCCGGCTGTCGTCGACCGGCGCGGCGAGCAGGACCTGTTCGGACGGGTGATGCAGGTGACGGAAGTCGGCTTCGCCGACGCGGTTGCCGCCGCCGCGTGCCTGGCAATGGGCGAAGGCGCGGAAGCGATCCCGGTCGCGATCGTGCGCGGGCTCGACTGGCAGGCCGGCGTGCACGACGCCAGCGACGGGCTGCGCGATCCGGAAAGGGACCTCTTCCGATGAGCCGCACCGCTTTCTCAACCGCTGCCGACGGCCGCGTCGTTGCGCTGTGCGGCGGCATCGGCGGCGCCAAGCTGGCGCTCGGCCTGTCGCGCGTGGTGCCGTCCGACAGGCTGACCATCATCGTCAATACGGGCGACGATTTCCGCCATTTCGGCCTGCATGTCAGCCCCGACATCGATACCGTCACCTATACGCTCGCAGGCCGCTCCAACCGCGACAGCGGCTGGGGCCGCGACGGCGAGAGCTGGCGTTTCATGGAGGCCGTCAAGGAACTGGGCGGCGAGAGCTGGTTCGGGCTCGGCGATACCGATCTCGCCACCAAGGCCGTGCGCACCCAGCGTCTGGCGCAGGGCGCGCGGCTGACCGAAATCACCGGCGAGATCGCCCGCGCCCTCGGCGTCGGCTGCACGATCCTGCCGGCGACCGACGATGCCGTGGCCACGATCGTCGACACCGACGAGGGCGCCCTGCCCTTCCAGCATTATTTCGTCGGCCGGCGCTGGCAGCCGCGGATTCGCGCCCTGCGTTTCGACGGCGCCGAGCGGACGCGCCCGACCCGGGAAGCGCTGGCCGCGCTCAGCGCCGAGCCCCTCGCCGCGCTGGTGATCTGCCCGTCCAACCCCTATCTGTCGATCGATCCGATGCTGGCGATCCCCAGCCTGCGCGCCGCGATCCGCGCCGTGCGCGCGCCGGTTGTGGCGGTGTCGCCGCTGGTCGGCGGCAAAGCCGTCAAGGGTCCGCTTGCCAAGATGATCGGCGAACTCGGCCACGCAGCAACGCTGCAAACGATCGCCGACCACTATGCGGATTTCCTCGATATCCTGATCGCCGACGAGGCCGACAGCGGCGCCGCGGTGACCGGCCCGAAAACCCTGTTCGCGCCAACGCTCATGCATGGCCTCGAGCAGTCCGTGGCGCTGGCCCGCACGGTGCTCGCCGCAGCCGACGCCCACGCAGCGGACGCAAAATCATGAGCCGCGGCGCCTGGGCCCTGATTCCGGTCAAGGAAGGCGCGCGGGCCAAATCCCGCCTCGCCGGCATCCTGACGCCGCGACAGCGCACCGACCTGCAGCAGGCCATGCTGCTCGACCTGCTCGACGAGCTGCGTGCTTCGCAGCTTCTGTCCGGCATCGCGCTCTGCGGTCCCGATCCCGCGACCGCGACCCTGGCCGCGCGATCCGGTCACACCTTCATCCACCAGCCCACCGGCACCGACGGGCTCAACGCCGCCGTCGCCTTCGCGACCCGCACCCTCTCATCCAGCGGCGCGCGGATCGTGGCCGTGCTGCCCGCCGACCTGCCGTTTCTGGACAGCGCTGAACTGGACATCGCCATCGCCGCCGCTGCGCTGGCGCGCGTCTGCGCGGTCGTGCCGGACCGGCACGGCACGGGTACCAACGGCCTCGTTTTTCCGGCATCGACGCCGCCCGAGTTCCGTTTCGGCCCGGACAGTTTCCGTCGCCATCTCGACCGACCCAGCGACCGGCGCCTGCCGCCGAGGCGCGCGCTTCGCCTCGCCTCGCTGGCCTGCGACATCGACCTGCCGAACGATCTGGAACAGTTGCGCGACGCGGTATCGGGCGACAGCGCCCACAGAGCTCGCGCTCTGGTCCGCGCATTGCCACGACACAACCGCGCCCAGGGCACGAAAGAGGAGATTGTGCAATGACCACGCCGCCGATCGCACAGTGGAGCAAGCGCCTCATCAAGGGCGGCAGGATCGATGACGACGAGGCCCTGCTGCTTGCCGGGTGCGACGAGCTCGACGACCTCGTCGCCGCAGGCGGCGCAATCCGCGATGCCGGTCACGGCGACGTCGTCACGGTCTCGCGCAAGGTGTTTATTCCGCTCACCCAGCTCTGCCGCGACGTCTGCCATTACTGCACCTTCGCGCAGGCACCGCGAAACTGCGGCGCAGCCTTCCTGACGCCCGAGCAGGTTTTGGCAATCGCCAAGGACGGCGTCAAAGCAGGCTGCGACGAGGCGCTGTTCACGCTCGGCGACAAGCCGGAGCTGCGCTACCGGATCGCCCGCGAGGAACTGGGCGCGCTCGGCCACGAAACCACTGTCGATTATCTCGCCGCGATGGCTGACATGGTGCTGCGCGAGACCGGTCTGCTGCCCCATATCAATGCCGGCGTGATGAGCGAGGACGAAATCCGCGTGCTGCGCGCAGTCTCCGTCTCGCAGGGCATCATGCTGGAAACCGCGTCCGAGCGGCTGAGCGAACGCGGCGGGCCGCATTTCGGCTCGCCCGACAAAAACCCCGCCGTAAGGCTGGCCACGATCGCGGCGGCAGGCCGCGCCAAGGTGCCGTTTACCAGCGGCATCCTGATCGGTATCGGCGAGACCCGGCGCGAGCGCGTCGAGGCGCTGCTCGCCCTGCGCGCGCTTCACGCCGAGCATGGCCACATTCAGGAAATCATCGTCCAGAACTTCCGCGCCAAGCCCGGCACCAAGATGGCAGATGCGCCCGAGCCGAGCCTGGACGACCAGCTCTGGACGATCGCCGTCGCCCGGATGATCTTCGGTCCCGAGATGGCGATCCAGTCGCCACCCAATCTGCGCGCCCACGGGCTGAAGCCGCTGATCGACGCCGGCATCAACGATTGGGGCGGCGTCTCGCCGGTCACCCCCGATCATGTCAATCCGGAAGCGCCCTGGCCGGAGCTCGAGCGGCTCGCAGCCGAGACCGCGCGCGCCGGCAAGACGCTCGCGCCGCGCCTGGCCGTCTACCCGGCCTGGCTGGACGAAGCCGGCACCTGGCTGGCGCCGGAACCGCGCAAGGCCGCTTTGCGCCGCCAGGACACGTCGGGCCTTGCCCATGAAAGCGGCTGGCGCGTCGGCCGGACCGAGCGCGGCCATGATTTCCCGGCCGCCGCCACCCTACCCTCGCGTGCCGCCGCCGCCATGCGCGCGATCGACATGGCCGTCGCCGGCCGGCCGCTCGACGAGCAGGCGATCGTGTCGCTTTTCGAGGCGCGTGGATCGATGGCCGACGCCGTCATCGACGCCGCCGACGCGCTGCGCCGCGAGACGGTGGGCGACACGGTTGGCTACGTGGTCACACGCAACATCAACTACACGAACGTGTGCACTTATGGCTGCCGGTTCTGCGCCTTTTCCAAGGGCCGGACGGCAGCCCATCTGCGCGGACGCCCCTACGATCTGGAATTGTCGGAAATCACCCGACGGGTCGGCGAAGCTTGGGAGCGCGGCGGCGTCGAGGTCTGCATGCAGGGCGGCATCCACCCCGACTATACCGGCGAGACCTATCTGGAAATCTGCCGCGCCGCCAAGCGCGCCGCCCCCGGCATCCACGTTCACGCTTTCTCGCCGCTCGAGGTCAGTCACGGCGCGCAATCGCTCAACATTCCGGTACGCGAATTCCTTGAACGGCTGAAGGAGGCCGGGCTCGGCAGCCTGCCGGGCACGGCGGCCGAAATCCTCGACGACGAGATACGCGCGGCGCTGTGCGCACAAAAACTGTCGACGGAGGACTGGCTCGGCGTGATCGAGGCCGCGCACGAGATCGGCCTGCGCACCACGGCCACCATCATGTTCGGCCATGTCGAGCGCTATCGGCATTGGGCACGGCACATTCTGCGCATCCGCGCCCTGCAGGAACGAACCGGCGGCTTCACCGAATTCGTGCCGCTGCCCTTCGTGCACATGGAAGCGCCGATCTATCTCAAGGGCGACGCCCGCCAGGGGCCGAGCTTCCGCGAAGCGGTGATGATGCATGCCGTGTCGCGCCTAGCCCTGAACCCGGTGATCGCCAATATCCAGGTCTCCTGGGTGAAGATGGGCGAGGAGGGCATCGCCGCCGCGCTGCGGGCGGGCGCCAACGACCTCGGTGGCGTGCTGATGGACGAATCGATCAGCCGCGCCGCCGGCACCCGCCACGGGCAGGAGTTCCCGCCGCATCGCATGGACGAGACGATCCGCGACGCCGGCCGCAACCCGCGCCAGCGCACCACGCTCTACGGCACCCCGAACGAGGTGCAGCAGCGCCGGTCGCGTCAGGCGCCGCCGCTGGCCGAGCGCGTCCAGGCGCCGGCACTCAAACGTGCCCGCATCGGCAGCCGGCACGCCCTGGCCGAAGCCGGCTTGGCAGGCTGAAGAAAGCAGCTTTTCCCGCCGCGCCGGCGAATGGCCGGCATGCGGGCGTTTCGGTACGGCCGCTGCGCAGGCTGTCGGGCCGCAACGCCCTTCGCCGCCTCCACCAACAATAAGAGGACAAAAAAAATGAAAATCGGAACGCCAAGGGAGGTGCTTGACGGCGAGGCCCGCGTCGCGATGACACCGGACAGCGCCAGGATGCTGCGGAAACTCGGCTTCGCCTGCGCCATCGAGACCGGTGCCGGCGAGAAGGCCGGCTTCACCGACGCCGCCTATGAAGAAGCCGGCGTCGAGATCGTCAAATCGGCCGAGCGCCTGTGGGCGGATGCCGACCTCGTCGCCAAGGTTCGCCCGCCGACCGAGACTGAGATCGAGCGGCTGAGCAAGGGCAAGGTGCTGATCTCCTTCTTCCACCCGGCCCAGAACGAGGCGCTGATGCGCCAGGCCGCCGACAGAGGCGTGACCGTGGTGGCGATGGACATGGTGCCGCGCATCAGCCGCGCCCAGAAGCTCGACGCGCTGTCGTCGATGGCCAACATCGCCGGCTATCGCGCGGTGATCGAGGCCGGCAACAATTTCGGCCGCTTCTTCACCGGCCAGGTGACCGCCGCCGGCAAGGTGCCACCGGCCAGGGTGCTGGTGGTCGGCGCCGGCGTCGCCGGCCTCGCCGCGATCGGCACCTCCACCGCGCTCGGCGCGATCACCTACGCCTTCGACGTTCGCCCGGAAGTGGCCGAGCAGATCGAATCGATGGGCGCGGAATTCGTCTATCTCGATTTCGACAGCGACCAGCAGGACGGATCCGCCAGCGGCGGTTACGCCGCGCCGTCCTCGCCCGAGTTCCAGGCCAAGCAGCTCGAAAAATTCCGCGCGCTCGCGCCCGAGATCGACATCGTCATCACCACCGCTTTGATTCCCAACCGCGACGCGCCTGTGTTGTGGACCAGGGACATGGTCGAGGCGATGAAGCCCGGCTCCGTCATCGTCGACCTGGCCGCCGAACGCGGCGGCAATTGCGAACTGACAGTCAAGGACGACAGGATCGTCACCGACAATAAGGTGACGATCATCGGCTACACCGACTTTCCAAGCCGCATGGCAACCCAGTCCTCGACGCTTTATGCCAACAATGTCCGCCAGTTCGTGGGCGAGCTCGCGCCGGCCAAGGACGGCACGCTAATTCACGACATGGACGACGACGTCATCCGCGGATCGACCGTCGCCCATCAGGGCGCCGTGACCTATCCGCCGCCGCCGCCGAAAGTACGGGCGATCGCGGCAGCACCGCGCAAGGACAAGCCGAAGGAGCCGAGCCCGGAAGAAAAGCGCGCGCTGGAAATCGCCGCCTTCCGCGCCCAGACGCGGCGCCAGGCCGGCCTACTCGTCGCCGGGGCGGCGCTGATCGCCCTTGTCGGCGCGGTCGCGCCGGCCTCCTTCATGCAGCATTTCATCGTCTTCGTGCTCGCCTGCTTCATCGGCTTCCAGGTGATCTGGAACGTCAGCCACGCGCTGCACACGCCGTTGATGGCGGTGACCAACGCCATCTCGGGCATCGTCGTGCTCGGGGCGCTGCTGCAGATCGGCTCGGGCGACTGGCTCGTCGTGACACTCGCCGCCATTTCGATGCTGATCGCCACCATCAACATCGTCGGCGGCTTTCTGGTCACGCGCCGCATGCTCGCAATGTTCCAGAAATCCTGAGGCGGAGGCAGCATATGTTCGCACAACCATTGGTTACCTCCGCCGCCGTCGCGGCGAGCGTGCTCTTCATCCTGTCGCTCGGCGGGCTCTCCAATCAGGAAAGCGCCAAGCGCGCGGTCTGGTACGGCATCGCCGGCATGGCGCTCGCCGTGGTCTTCACCGCGCTCGGGCCGGGGGTCAGCAATTACGGGCTGATGCTGGCCATGGTGCTCGTCGGCGCCGTGATCGGCACGGTCGTCGCCCGGCGGGTGGAAATGACGCAGATGCCGCAACTGGTCGCCGCGCTGCATTCCTTCGTCGGCCTCGCCGCCGTGTTCGTCGGGCTCAACGCCGAGATGGAACGGCTGCGCGTTGAGGGGTTGCGGGCGGCGGGCGAGAGCCTCGACGGCCTGGCCGCCTTCGCCGCCAGGCTCGCCACCAAGACCCCGACCGAGATCGCCTTTCTTCAGGTCGAAGTCGTGCTCGGCGTCTTCATCGGCGCGGTCACCTTCACCGGGTCCGTGGTCGCTTTCGGCAAGCTCGCCGGCAAACTGGACGGCAAGCCGGCGCAACTGCCGGGCGGACATCTGCTCAACGCCGCCGCCGCACTCGCCTGCGTGGTGCTGGCGGTCTATTATCTGGCGTTCGGCGGCATGCTGCCCCTGATCGCGATCACGGTTCTGGCGCTGTTCATCGGCTACCATTTGATCATGGGCATCGGCGGCGCCGACATGCCGGTGGTCGTCTCGATGCTCAATTCCTATTCGGGCTGGGCCGCGGCCGCGATCGGCTTCACTTTGTCCAACGACCTGCTGATCGTCACCGGCGCGCTGGTCGGTTCCTCGGGCGCGATCCTGTCCTACATCATGTGCAAGGCCATGAACCGAGCCTTCGTGTCGGTCATTCTCGGCGGTTTCGGTGGCGCGAGCGGCTCGCAAATGGCGGTCGAGGGCGAAATGATCGCCACCACCGCCGACGAGGCGGCCGCCGCGCTGGACGACGCCGACAGCGTGGTCATCGTGCCGGGTTACGGCATGGCGGTCGCCCAGGCGCAAAGCGCGGTTTCCGAACTCACGCGCAGGCTTCGCGCCAAGGGCAAAGAGGTGCGCTTCGCCATCCACCCTGTCGCCGGCCGCCTGCCCGGGCACATGAACGTGCTTCTGGCCGAGGCCAAGGTGCCCTACGACATCGTTCTGGAGATGGACGAGATCAACGAGGATTTCTCCGACACCGAGGTCGCCATCGTCATCGGCTCGAACGACATCGTGAACCCGGCAGCCCAGGACGATCCGAACTCGCCGATTGCCGGCATGCCGGTCCTGGAGGTCTGGAAGGCCGGTACCGTCATCGTGTGCAAGCGCGGCCAGGGAACCGGCTATTCCGGCATCGAGAACCCGCTGTTCTTCAAGGACAATGCCCGCATGCTGTATGGCGACGCCAAACAGTCGATCAACGAGTTGCTGACCAAGATCGGCTGAACGGTTTCCCTCTGCCGACGAAAAAGGCCCGGCGCACGCGCCGGGCCTTTCTTGTGCGCGCGAGCGCCCGAGGCCGGTCAGTCGACCTCGATCACCGCTTCGACTTCGACCAGCGCGCCTTTCGGCAGGGCCGAGACCTCGTAGCAGGCGCGGGCCGGATAGGGCTCGGCGAACGCCTTGCCGTATTCCTCGTTGATGGCCGCGAACCCACCCAGATCAGTCAGAAGTATGGTGGTCTTGACCGTGCGCGAAATGTCGCTGCCGGCTTCCTTGGCGATCGCCGCGATATTGGCCAGGCACTGGCGCATCTGACCGACCGCGTCCGAGGTCGCGAATTCGCCCGTCGCGGGGTCGATCGGCAACTGTCCCGAAACGAACAGCAGCGAGCCGGTGCGCACGGCCTGCGAATAAGGACCGATCGCGGCAGGCGCGGCGGCGGTGGAAACTGGCTTCATTCGACTTTCTCCGTGGTTGAGCCGGGTCCTCGTCGGCACGAAAGCCCGGACTGGGTGAGCTGCAATTGCGGTGCGGACCGGCTGAGACGGAAGCCGGTATCGTGTTGCGGTCGGCCCAAAAGGCCTGCGGCGCGGCGATCTTGACGTCACCATCCCCGCATCGGCCGAACGGCCGGCCCGTCGACCCCGGGATTCAGCGCCTGCTGCCGGCTGCCATGGCCGGAGCGATATTGGCCTCGTTCAAGCTCGAATATTGGGTGATGCCGTCCATGACCATCTGGCGCACGCTATCGATATGCGCGATCGTGGTGGCGCGTGCCGTCGCCTTGTCGCCCTGCGCCAGCGCCTCGATCAGCGTGTGGTGCTCGGCGCGCACCTCGGTCGGGCGCTCGCGCAGCACGTAGCCCAAATGCAGAAGCCGTGTCATTTCGTCGAGGATCTGTTCCAGCAGCGCAGTCAGCCGCGAATTGTTGGCCGCACGTGCGATCTCGAGATGAAACGCCTTGTTGGCGGCAATAAAATGGGCCTCGCTTTCCACCTCGCCCGGCACGTAGCCGTGCGCGCAGCGCGCGTCCAGTTCCAGCAGCCGGTCGCCATCGACCCCGCCGCAGGCCATCTCGCTGATCGCCGGCTCGACGATCCGGCGCAGCTCGAACAATTCGCGCATCGCCTTCAGTGTGACCGGCGCGATCACATGTCCCCTCCGCGGCTGCGGCACGACATAGGATTCCTGCGACAGGCGCGACAAGGCCGCACGGATCGGAGCCTTTCCGAAACCGTAGAGACCGCAAAGCTTGGTTTCGCTAACCTCCTCGCCGGGACGGAGTCGGCACCAGACGATGTCGTCCTTTATCTTCGCGTAAGCCTGTTCGCTCAGGCCGATCCGCGGCAGCTCCTCGGACGTGTTCATAGGCCTGTTGGTCTCCTGTCGGCGAGCTTTGAGTCACCGTTCTTAGTATCACTGACCTTGCATCGAGGGCAAACTGACATGTGCAGTTTATTCGCGCTGGATAGTCGATGGAACAAGCTGGGATCACGCGATGGCGCGACATCATCGCCGAGCCGACGCGAACCGTCGGCGACGTGCATTGGCAGGGATTTCGACCAACGCACGGGGCGCGGATCACGGCAAAGCCAGGACGATGCTCAACGTCGCAAATCAGTCTCCCGGAACGCCGGCCGCGGTTCTACCCGGTCCGGCTTCCCAGCCGAGCCGTCGCAGCGCAAGGAGGGCGAGAGCGGCGAGCAAGACCGCCTTGGCGGTTTCGGCGACCGCGTAGAGGAGATGATGCCAGCTTGCCGGCTCCGGTCGCCCCTGGATGACGGCTTCGACCCGCGCGTCGAGGGCCGGCAGTAGCCAGATCGCCTCCACCGCGACGAACGCGAGCACGGCCGCAGCCAGCAGCCGGGCGCCCCGTCCCGCGCCGGGTAGACCAACGGAAACCGCGAGCAGAACGGCGAAGCCCCACTCGACCCGCGAAAACAGGCCAAAAGTGACCCGGCCGACCTCAAGGGCGACCGGCAGCGCGAGCGAAGGCGCCTGGAATTTGACCGGTGTCGCCAGGAAGGACACGCCGACGACCATGCCAAGCCACACGGCCGCCGCAAGCGCGGTCAGCGCCGCGGGCAGACGGACAGGCATTCGCTTCGCCATATCAGACCTCGTGCGTCGACGCCGGACCGCCGGACGCCGTAACCCCGGCTGCCGGCAGCCGGTAAAACATCGCCAGCTTCAGGCTTGTAGCGATCCGTTCGGCCCGCTCGACGAAGACGGCGGCAAGCGCCGGTTCGCAAGCCCGTGAAACCGTCTGCCGAAAAAGGCCGAGCCAGATATCGAAATCCTCGGGACGCACCTGTTTCAGCTTCAAATGGGCCGGAACCGGGCGGCCCTCATAGGCGCCGTTGCGCAAGATCACCGAACACCAGAAATCCGTCATCTTCTCCAGATGCGGCTCCCATGCCTCGCCGATCTCGCCGGCAAAGATCGGCCCCAGGCGCGGATCGGCACGAACCCGGCCATAAAAATCGCGCACCAGCCGGCCGATAAAGGCCCGGTCGACGCCCTCGGGAACCGCAAGCTCGCGCGGCGGAGCCGGCCGGGCGCGCAACGGGAAATGATCGGACATGGGCGATCCTAAAAGAAGTATTTCAGATATAGCTTTTAACGATCCCGGCGGCGCGCCGCAAGAGCGCGTGTGTCGCACCGGTCGGTATTCGCGCGCGCGCCGTCATGCGCAGGCGGACCGGAAAGCCGCATTGTCAAACAGTCGCGGCGGGAACCTTCGGCCGCATCCCGCATCGAACGGTCGAATGCAGCCGGCACGGAGAACAGATCATGGATATCGCGACGGAGGGTCCGCGGCACGCGACCCGCGCCACGACCTCGCTCGAAGACCACGGCCGCGCCGCCGCCAAAGCGCGGCGACGTCAGAATAACAGCCCTGCCCTGACCCGAAGCGAAGTCGAGGCCGCGGTGGCGGTGCTGATACGCTGGGCCGGCGACGATCCAGCCCGGCCAGGCCTGGCCGACACTCCGGCGCGCGTGACACGCGCGTTCGAAGACTGGTTCGGCGGCTACGACCTAGCGCCCGACGACATTCTGGGCACCACATTCGACGAGATCGGCGGCTACGCGGACCCCGTCGAGTTGCGCGACATCGCCTTCTTTTCCTGGTGCGAGCACCACATGGCGCCGATCCGCGGCAAGGCGCATATCGCCTATCTGCCTAGTCAAAGGGTCATCGGCATTTCCAAGCTCGCCCGTCTCGTCGACGCCTTCGCGCGCCGGCTGCAGATCCAGGAACGTATGACCGACCAGATCGGGGCCGCTATCCAGCAGGTCTTGCAACCGGCCGGCGTGGCCGTCGTCGTCGAGGCACGGCACGACTGCATGAGTTCGCGCGGCATACGTGCCTGCGGCACCGGCCTAGTGACGAAAGCCATGTTCGGCGCCTACCGGGAGGATGCGGCGCTGCGCGGCGAATTCCTCGCCTCGCTTCAATTGCGTTGAACCGGCGGGAACCTTTGCGGTCCGGCCGCATCCAATTGCTGTCGCTCCATAACGGGGCGGACTATGGAAAGGACAAACCGATGAGAACGATCCTTCTGGGCGCCGCCGCCCTTGCCCTCGCCTTTGCCGCGCCGGCCCTTGCGCATGATCCCGACGAAGCGGTCGCAAAATCGCCGCCGGCCGCGCCCTACCAGCAGGTGTCCAAGCTGGTGAAACTGCCGGATTTCATCCCCGGCCTCGGCCAGCTTTTCGTCGATCCCGCAAGCCTGCCCGCCGGGCCGTTCCTTGCCTATGACCGCGACGGCGCTCTGGTCAGCACCATCTATATGGTCCCGGTCGCCGACCTGAACCCCGACACGTCCTTCGACAATCTGGCAGTGCCCGGCGGCACCGTCGACCATGTCGATATCTATTATAATGCCGGCCATCCCGGCGTGGAGGTGCCGCACGCCCATATCGTGTTGTGGCATGTCGCGGCCGATGAGGAGGCGCGGGTCGGGCAATGACGATCAGCAGGCGTCAATTCCTGTGGGCGGGCGGCGGCTTGGCCGCCCTCCTGCCCATCCTCGCGCGGCCGGCCCTGTCGGCCGACATCGTGGAAATCGACATGGGCGGTCGCGACAACGGCGCCCATGTCTGGTTCGACCCGGCAGGCCTTCTAATCGGGCCTGGCCAGACGGTCCGCTGGACCAATCGAGATAAGGGAAATTCGCACACCGCCACCGCCTACCACCCGAAAAATTATGATCGGCCGCGGCGCATGCCAGCGCGTGCGGCGCCCTGGGACTCCGATTTCCTGTTGCCGGGCGAAACCTATTCGCTCACGCTCACCCAACCGGGCGTCTACGACTATTATTGCATTCCGCACGAACATGCGGGCATGGTCGGACGCATCATCGTCGGCGGTCCCGTCAAGAGTGGGTGGATCGAGGGCGACCCGGCGGGCGACCTGCCCGAGGTCGCGCTGCGCGGCTTTCCGAGCATCGACGAAATCATGGCACGCGGCGTCGTGCGACGCTCATGACCACAAGAGGGAGCGAAACGAGGTTGTGATGGAACAGCATCTTGCCACCCGCACAGAACCGGGCCCGGCCAATGACGCAGCCCTTGTCGCTCGCGCCAAGAGCGGCAGCGAGGAGGCGGTTCGTGTCCTGGTCAAAAAGCACAACCGACTCTTGTTTCGTCTCGCGCGCGGCTTCGTGCGCGACGACGCCGAAGCGGAAGATATCGTGCAGGAAACCTATGTGCGCGCCTTCAGCCGGCTCGACGGTTTTCGCGGCGACGCGGCGGTCTCAACCTGGCTGTCCCGGATCGCCATCAACGAGGCGCTCGGCCGCTTGAGAAAACGCCGGCCCATGGCCGACCTCGCCGAACTGGAGAACGGCGCGGCGCGCCCGGCTGGAGACAATGTCCTCATGTTCCCGATAGTGCCGACCGTCCCGAACCCTGAAACGGAGACCGCCCGCGAACAAATCAGGAAGACGCTGGAACGGGCGGTCGACACGCTGCCATCCGCCTTCCGGGCGGTGTTCATCCTGCGCGACGTCGAAGGCATGAGCACGGAGGACACCGCGACCTATTTGTCGATCAGGTCCGAGACGGTCAAAACCCGCCTGCACCGCGCCCGGCGATTGTTGAAAAAGGCTATCGAGGCGGAACTTTCGTCCGGTTTCGCCGACCTGTTCCCGTTCGACGGCGACAGATGCGCCCATATGGCCGACAAGGTCATGGAACGACTGAGGCAAAGCTGGTGAGAAACATGGCAGAGAGCGAAGGCGCAACGTCGGGCTTCGTGGTCGACGCCGTGCTGGTCGGCCAGGTCGCGCCGCTCGGGCCAAGACAGATAGCCAGCGGCATCCGCAAGGCACCGGTGCGCGGCCCCGTGCGTCTGACCCGCGAGGGGCTGGTCGGCGACCAGCAGGGCGACCGCAAGCATCATGGCGGCCCGGAAAAAGCGCTTCACCATTATCCGGCCGACCACTACCCGGCTTGGCGCGACCACCATCCCGACATCGCCGCCACCCTGGCGGCGATCGGCGCCTTCGGCGAAAACCTGTCCTCGCGCGGCGTCACCGAGGCTGAGATCTGCATCGGCGACGTCTTTCGCCTCGGCGGCGCGACGGTTCAGGTCTCGCAGGGGCGGCAGCCCTGCTGGCGTCTCAACGAGCGTTTCGGCGAACGCCAGATGGCGCGCCGAGTCCAGGAGAGCGGCCGGACCGGCTGGTATTACCGGGTGATCGAGGAAGGCGAAATCGAAGCCGGCGCGACGGCCGAGCTGATCGACAGGCCGGCCGGAACCTGGACGCTGTCCCGGCTGGCGCATACGCTCTACCGCGACATGCTGAACCACGACGCGCTTGCAGAGATGGCCGAGCTTGCCGTCCTGTCGACCTCATGGCGCGATCTCGCGCGGCGGCGGCTCGCCCGCCGCGCCGTCGAGGACTGGACGTCGCGGCTTTCGACGCCGGCCAGCTGAGCGGCCTGACGCGAATACTCTACACCGCGCCGTCGATCGCAGCCTCAAGGATTGAGCGGGCGCCTTCTGCCGTCAGCTCGACCGGATTGCCGCCGGCGGTCGGGTCGACGATCGCCATCTGCGCGATCAGCTCCTTACGGGCGGCATCCATGTCGAGCCCCGCGATAAGGCCGCCGAGCCGATGCGGCACCTGGAGACGTTCGCGCAGGGCAAGGATCTCGCGGGCAAAGCCGTCAAAGCCACCGGAAATGTCGCAATAGGCCGCGAGCCGGGCGATGCGTCCGTCGATTGCCGGACGGTTCGCCGCCAGCACATAGGGCATGAACACCGCGTTGGTCATGCCGTGATGAGTGTCGTAGAGCGCGCCGATAGGGTGCGAAAGCGCGTGGATCGCGCCGAGCCCTTTCTGAAATGCCGTTGCGCCCATCGCCGCGGCCGCCATCATCTGCGCGCGACCGGCAATGTCGGTGCCATCGGCAAAGACCCTAGGCAGATTCTCCAGCACCAGCCTCACGCCTTCGGCCGCGATCCCCGCAGCCATTGGATGAAAGCCGGGCGCACAATAGGCCTCCAGACAATGCGCCAGCGCATCCATTCCGGTCCCGGCGGTGATGAAGGGCGGCATACCGACGGTCAGCTCCGGATCGGCAATGACGACCGCCGGCAGCATTTTGGGATGAAAGATCACCTTCTTGGTGTGTGTCGCCTCGTTGGTGAGCACGCCGGCGCGCCCGACCTCCGAGCCGGTTCCCGCCGTCGTCGGCACGGCCACGACCGGCGCTATCCGGTCGGCGTCGGCACGCGTCCACCAGTCGCCGACATCCTCGAAATCCCAGACCGGCCGGTTCTGACCGGCCGCAAAGGCGATCAGCTTGCCGAGATCGAGCGCCGACCCGCCGCCGAAGGCGATCACGCCGTCATGACCGCCCGTCGCGAAGGCCGAAACGCCGGCCGTCAGATTGGCTTCGACCGGGTTCGGCTTGACCTCGGAAAAGACGCCATGGGCGATTTTGGCCTCCTCCAGCACCGCCAGCGCCCGTCCGACGACCGGCAGCTTCGCCAAGCCGGGATCGGTGACGAAAAGCGGTCGGGCGATGCCGGCGATACGCAGCGCCTCGGGCAGTTCCGCGATCCGGCCCGGGCCGAAGCGGATCGCAGTGGGAAAACTCCAATTGGCGGTTAACGAGGTCATGGCAATCCGGTTCGTTTAATTGACAGGAGGAAAAACCCACTCATCCGAGCGCAACGGGGCCGGAGGAGGGGCATGCAAACGTTACGACACGTCCCTCAGATGATAGCTTTTGGGCCGGGTCAGGTTCTCGTAGCCGACCACCGACATCGCCCCACCCTTGCCGGTATCCTTGACGCCGGTCCATACCAGCCCCGGATCGACATAGTCGCAACGGTTCATGAACACCGTGCCCGTCTCCACGCGGTCGCCTATCGCGGCGGCGTGGTCGGTGTCGGTCGTCCAGATCGAAGCGGTGAGCCCGTAAGGGCTGTCGTTCATCAGCGCGACCGCCTCGTCGTCGTTACGCACCTTCATGATGCCGACGATCGGCCCGAAGCTCTCCTCGCGCATCACGCTCATCTGATGATCGACATCGGTGAGCACCTCGGGCGCGATATAGGGCGAGCCTTCTCGATCGTTGTCGACCTTCATGCCGATGTGGGCCCTGGCGCCCTTGCGCAATGCCTCGGCCTTCTGTTCGCGGATCAGGTCGGCAAAACGCGTCTGTGCCATCGGCCCCATCGTGGTCGCGGTCTCGAGCGGATCGCCGACGACGTAGTTTTTCGTTTCAGCCACGAAACCGTCGACGAAATCGTCATAGATGTCGGCATGCACATAAACCCGCTCGATGCCGCAGCAGCACTGGCCGGTATTGTAGAAAGCGCCGTCGACCAGATTGGCGATAGCATGGTCGAGCTTGACGTCGGGCAGCACATAGGCGGGATCCTTGCCGCCGAGTTCGAGTCCGAGCGTGGTGAAGGTGCCGGCCGCCGCCTTCTCGATCGCGCGCCCGCCGCCGACCGAGCCGGTGAAGTTGCAATGGTCGACCTTGCCCGACGCCAAAAGCCGTTCGGTCTGGCCGTGATTCATCACCAGGTTCTCGAACAGGCCTTTCGGCAGGCCGGCCCTGTCGAACGCGGCCTGGAACCGTTCGCCGACCAGAAGGGTCTGGGCGGCGTGTTTCAGCAGCACCGCATTGCCTGCCATCAGCGCCGGCACGATCGAGTTGACTGCGGTCAGATAGGGATAGTTCCACGGCGCGATGGTGAAGACGACGCCCAGCGGCTCGCGTTTCAGATAGCGCCGGAAGCCGGGTCTGTCGTCCGGCGGAACAAACGGCTTGAGCGCGGTCTCGGCCAGCCCCACCATGTAGCGGGTGCGCTCCTCCACGCCGCCCTTTTCGCCGCCGTAACGCACCGGCCGGCCCATCTGCCAGGCAAGTTCCGGCACAATCTCCTCGTTCATGGCCAAAAGTGCGTCGAGAAAGCCGAGCAGATAGGCGCCGCGCTCGGCGATCGGCACCTGAGCCCAGTCGGCTTGCGCTCTCCGCGCCCGCTCGACGGCGGCGTTGATCTGCTGGTCGGTCGCGAGCGGTCGCTCGGCGTAGACCGAACCGTCGACGGGGGATTTCAATTTCACGGTACTGGACATGGGCGCTCCGTCAGGTCAGCAAGGCAGGGCGCGGACATGGCCCTGCTGCGCATAGTCGAGGATGGCCTGGTCTCGCGTCACGATCGTCAGGCCGACCGATCGCGCCGTCGCGATCAGGATGCGATCGGCGGGATCCCGATGAAGCGCGCCAGGCAGGAATGACGATTCGATCAGGACCTCCGGAGAAAGAGGCTCCAACCTCACCCCCTCCGTGGCGATCACCTCGCCGAAAATGGCCATGGGTGACCTGGCTGCCGCGAGCCGTCCCCTGGCACTCAACAGCCCCAGCTCCCACGCCGAGATCGGCGACACGCGGACCTTTTCGGCAGCGGTCATGGCGGAACTCATCGCAGCCCTGGCTTCCGGCTTGATCGGCTCGTTCAGCGCGATCCAGATAAGGGCACAAGTATCCAGCAGAAGTTGATCTGACATGTGAATCAATCGGGCTCGAACGCCGGTTTGGTGTAGTCGTACCCTGGCACCAGTGTCACCTTTCCCCGCCATATTCCGAAGAGCGGATGATCCGCTCCGCCTGCGGCGTCGCTCGTGGCTACGTGGTCGGCCTGATCCGCTTCGCCCCAGCCTGTACGAGCCGCGCCGGGTCGCTTCGTCAGATCGGGAGCGCGGTACCCGTTGGGCCACCCTTCCAGTTGGAACACGATTTTTTCGCCCGCCAGGTCCACCTGCGACG
Source organism: Nitratireductor arenosus (assembly GCF_009742725.1). Taxonomy (GTDB): domain Bacteria; phylum Pseudomonadota; class Alphaproteobacteria; order Rhizobiales; family Rhizobiaceae; genus Mangrovimarina; species Mangrovimarina arenosa. Next base: position 235,357 of record NZ_WPHG01000001.1, read on the forward strand.
TCCTGTAGTTGGCACGTAGCCACGACAGGGCCTGACTGTGACCTTTCGCATTGTTGCTCCACCATTCCTTTCGTCGACGCGCGGAAGGCGCAAGTTTCGCGCCGATGACCTTCTCGACCTCGGCAAAGCTCATCTCGACGCGACCCTGTCCCGAAAACAGGAGATGCTCGAAGAGAGGATGGTACTTCGTTCCTTCGGTCATGCGTCACAGATAACATCAGCCAGATACGGTCACAAGGAACCCATTTCCTATCAGTACCTTTCAAAGCCGCGATGCAGTTCCCAATCCGTCACCCGACGGTCATATTCGAGTTGTTCCCAACGGGCTGTGTGCACGTAATGCTCGATCACCTCCTCGCCGAAGGCCTGTTTGAGCATTTTCGACTTCGCCATCGTCTCGGTCGCTTCGCGCAGGGTCTTCGGGATCTCCTTCAGCCGCGCGCCGTGATAGGCATCACCCTCGAACGGGTCGGCAAGATCGAGCTTTTCCTCGACGCCCGCCAGACCGGCGGCGATCAACGCGGCGAAGGCGAGATGGGGATTGAGATCGGCGCCGCCGATCCGGCATTCGATGCGAATGCCCTTGGTCCCCTCCCCGCATAGACGGAAACCGGCCGTGCGGTTGTCGCGGCTCCACACGATCTTGGTCGGCGCGAAAGTGCCGACCTGGAAACGCTTGTAGGAATTGATGTAGGGCGCCAGGAACCAGGTGAACTCGCTGGCGTATTTAAGCTGGCCGGCGACCCAGGCGCGCATCAGCGGCGTCATCGTGTAGCGGCCAGTCTTGTCGAAAAACAGCGGCGTCTTGCCGTCGGCGCTCCACAGAGAATTGTGGATGTGGCTCGAATTGCCAGCAAGCGCGTAGTCGTATTTGGCCATGAAGGTGATCGATTTGCCCATGGCCGTGGCGATGTCCCTGCAACCGGTCTTCAGCACCGCGTGCCGGTCGGCCATCTCCAAAACCTCAGCGTAGCGGACATTGATCTCCTCCTGGCCCGGGCCCCATTCGCCCTTGGAATTCTCCACTGGAATCCCGGCGCCCTGAAGTCCGTTGCGGATCGCCCGCATCACCTCCTCTTCCTTGGTGGTGAGGTGGATCACGTAATCCTCGATATAGGGCGAGGCGGTGTCGAGGCCCCGCCAGTGTTTTCCGCGCGCGCTGCGAAAGGTTTCGTCGAACAGGTAGAATTCCAGCTCGGAGGCGAAATAGGCGAGCCACCCACGCTCCCGCAGCCGCGCGACCTGGCGCTTGAGGATGCCGCGTGGCGAATGTGGCAGGTCGGCATGCGTGGCATGATCCTGGATATCGCAGATCACCAGCGCAGTCTTTTCCAGCCACGGCAGCGGCCGGATCGTGGCGAGGTCCGGCTTCATAACGAAATCGCCGTAACCCTTGGTCCAACTCGCCGCCTTGTAGCCCGGCACCGGCTCCATATCGATGTCGTTGGCCAGCAAGTAGTTGCAGCCATGGGTTTCGCCATGGGCGGTTTCGACAAAATAGCTGCCGATAAAGCGTTTGCCGATCAGCCGTCCCTGCATGTCGACCGCTGCGGCAAGCACCGTGTCGATATCGCCGGCGCCAACCGCCCGTTTCAGTTCCTCAAGGGTCATCGTTGCGGACATCAAGCTCTCCGCCGGCGGCACCGGCCAGTTTCGTTTTCGCCGAGGCCCGGCACCAATCGGCCGACCCCGTCCCGAGTGCGCCGGCCGGAACAAAGAGGCGTTCCAGCCGGTCGCGATCATGATCTATCGTCTTTTGCCGGCATGGTGCGTTCCCAACACCGACACCCAAATCATGGTCTAGGCATAGCGGTAGGGCGGACCCGCCTTGCGCATGGTGTCGCGGTATTCCTTCAGGATTTTCACCACCCGCGCGCTGCGATCGCTTTCGCCCGCGATCTCCTCCCACAGCTTTTCGGCCGCGTCCTCCACCTGTTGCCATTCGGATTCGGGGATGGTGGTGAGCTCCAGCTTGGTGCCGCCGGTCCTGAGTTTGGCCTCGCCGCCCCAGTACCAGTGCTGGCGATAATAATGCGAGGAATCCATGCACAGCCTGAACAGCGTCTGCAGCCGCTCGGGAATAGCGTTCCAGCGTTCCGAATTGGCGAAGAACGAACCGATCCAGGCACCCGTGATGTTGTTGGTCAGGAAGTAGTTGGTGACGTCGGCCCAGCCGACCGTGTAATCCTCGGTGATGCCCGACCAGGCCATCCCGTCGAGCTCGCCGGTCTGCACCGCGACCTCGGCGTCCTCGTAGGGGATGTTGACCGGCACCACCCCGAACTGGCTCAGAAAGCGTCCAGCGGTCGGAAAGGTATAGACGCGCAGCCCCTTCAGGTCTTCCAGGCTGCGGATCGGCTTGGTCGTGTTGAAGTGGCACGGATCCCAGGAGCCGGCGCTAAGCCAGGTGACGTTTTCGACCTCGGAATAGGCCTCCTCCCAGATCTCCTTGAGCCCGTATTGGTTGAACAGCACCGGCACGTCGAGCGAATAGCGCGTGGCCGACGGGAAATAGCCGCCGAACACCGACACGTCGACCGGCGCGGCCATGGAATCCTCGTCGCTCTGGACCGCATCGAGGGTGCCGGCCTGCATGGCCCGGAACAGCTCGCCCGTCGGCACGATCTGGTCGGCGGTGTAGAGCTCGATAACCATTTCGCCGTCGGCGACCGTGTTGAAGGCGTCGATCGCCGGCTTGATGACATGTTCGGCGAGCGCGACGCCGGCATAGGTCTGCATCCGCCAGCGGATCGGGCTTTGCGCGCGCACATAGGGCGTGGCCAGCGTCGTCGCACCGGCGGCGGTGACACCGGCGAGGCCGGCCTTCTTGATGAATTGGCGTCTGTTGTGCATCGTCTCTTCCTCCTGTTCGTTCACCCTCATCAGGCCGCCCGTACGGGTCGGCCTGTCGGCTCGCGGTTTTTGAACGTCACCTCCTTTCGCACCCGCTTTCATGGTCGAAGACCTCCGTCTTCAGCGAAGATAGACATGCTGCGGCAGCCACAGCGCGATCTGCGGAAACGCCATCACCACGACGAGGCCGAAGATCATCACCGCGACGAACGGAATGATGGAACGATAGATGTCGCCGAGGCTGATTTCCGGCGGCGCCATGGCCCGCATCAAAAACAGGTTGTAGCCGAAGGGCGGCGTCATATAGGCGATTTGGCAGGTGATCGTGTAGAGCACGCCGTACCAGATCAGATCAAAGCCGAGCAGCTTGACCAGGGGCACGTAGAGCGGCGCGACGATCACCAGCATCGCCGTGTCATCGAGGAACATGCCCATGATCAGGTAGGAAAGCTGCATCAGGATCAGCACTTCCCACGGCGTCAGGCCGAGCCTGTCGACAAAGAAATACTCGATCGCCTTGACTGCGCCGAGCCCGTCGAAGACCGCGCCAAAGCACAAGGCGGCGACGATAATCCACATGAACATGCACGACACGGCCAGCGATTTGCGCACCGTGTCATGCAGCACCGTGCGCGTCAGCTTGCCCTTGACGAGCGCGGCGAGCGTCGCCGCCACCGCGCCGACGGCGGAGCTTTCCACCAGGCTGGTGTAACCCATCAGGAACAGCCCCGTCATCATGAAAAAGATGAAAAACGGCAGTATGCCGGCCTGCAGAAGCCGCAGCTTCTCGCGCAGCGGCACGTTGCGCTCGCCGGCCGGCAGCACCGGACCGAGGCTGGGCTGGAGCCAGCAGCGCGCCGCGATATAAACGACGAACAGGGTCGCCATCAAAAGGCCGGGAAAGACGCCGGCCAGCCAGAGCTGACCGACCGGCTGGCGCGCGATCATGCCATAAAGCACCAGCACCACGCTGGGCGGCACCAGGATGCCGAGCGAGGATCCGGCCTGGATGACGCCGGTCACCATCACCTTGTCGTAGCCGCGCCTGAGCAGTTCGGGCAGGGCGATCGTCGCCCCGATCGCCATGCCGGCGACCGACAGGCCGTTCATGGCCGAGATCACCACCATCAACCCGATCGTGCCAATCGCGAGCCCGCCGCGCACCGGGCCGAACCAGACATGGAACATCTTGTAAAGATCGTCGGCGATGCCGGATTCCGACAACATGTAGCCCATGTAGATGAACAGCGGCAGCGTCAGCAGCGGATACCATTTCATCAGCTTCATCGCCGCCGAGAAACCGAGTTCGGACCCACCCGTCCCCCACAGCAGAAAAGCGAAGATGACGGCGACGAAGCCGATCGCGCCGAAGACGCGCTGCCCCGTCAAAAGCAGCACCATCATGGAGGAGAACATCGTGACGGCGATCAACTCGTAGCCCATCAGAACTCCTCGCCGCGAACGCGCGCGACATCGCGGAAGAACTGGGCCGCCGCCTGCAGGATCATGAAGATGATGCCGATGCACATGACGATCTTGATCGGCGCCATGTAGGGCGCCCACGCCGAATAGCTCTTCTCGCCATAATGCAGCGCGTACCCGGTGCTGGAAAATCCGCCGTAAAGCAGCATGAAAAGATAGAAGATCAAAAACAGGATGGTGACGGCGTCGATCGCGGCGCGCCGGCGCGGGCTCCAGCGACCGTAGATCAGGTCCATGCGCACATGGGCATCGTTCTGCAACGACCAGCCGCCGCCGAGCATGTAGTAGCCGACCATCAGGAACTGGGCCATTTCCAACGTCCACAGCGGTGGGATCGCCACCGCCTTCATGATCGAGGAATATAAAAGCACGCCCATGATCGCGAAGATGAGATACATCGCAAACAGCCCGACGACGCGGTTGACCGCGTCGACGGCGCGCACGAACCGCTTCACGGGCTCAGGCATTGCGGGGCCCCGCTATCGCCGATCCGATCATTGCCATCACGCCCCCTCCTGCGCTGCGTAGCCCATCGTGGCCAGGATGTCGCAAAGCCGCCCGGCCCACAGGCGCTGCCCCTCGTCGGTCGCGATTCCATCATTGCGGATTTCAATCATCGCGCAAGGCAGGCTTCGCGCACGCGCATGCCTTGCAAGCGAGTAATAAACTCCATCCTGCGGCGAATAGGGCTGATTGTCGCCGACAACGATGCCCGGCAGCCGCGCCAAACCCGCGAGCATCGGTCGTGCCATGCGCGCGTCGGCGTCGTGCACAATCCCGACATGCCAGGGTCGGTGGCGACCGCGATAGACTGGTGTATAGGAGTGAACCGAAACCACCGCCGCCGGGCGATTGGCCGCGATTCTCTCCTCGATCAGCCCGGCGACGGCGGCGTGGAACGGCGCGTGCGCCATCGCGATGCGACGCGCGCGGCCCCTGGCATCCAGGCCGCGATTGCCGGGCACCGACGTCGTTTCGCTGATCTCAGGCGCGAGATCGGCTGCGTCGGGCAGGCGATTGCAATCCGCCACCAGCCGCGACACGGTCGATTCGACCAGTGCCGCGCCCAGCCGCCCGGCCATGGCGCGCGCGACCGCCGCCGCACCTGGGTCCCAGGCGATATGGCTTTGCAGCGCGGCGACCGGCAGGCCGAGGTCGGCCAATTCGGCGGGAACGAAATTGGATGCATGCTCGCACAAAAGCACAAGCGGTCCCGGTGCCGAACGCCCGGAAAGGCGGACCGGATCGAACGTCTCCGCACTCTGCGACGGCGCCGCTCCCATTGTCTGCGCAGATCCCTTTTTCGTAACGTATGATACGTTTTTTATAATGTTGCGCGTCTATGGATGATTTCATACAATTTTTTCGGACGTGTCAAATGGCTTTTCCGCCGAAAGCAAGGCGGCGCGCCGCAAGGAGGATGGCGTCGTGGCCACCAGCATTGCCGAACTGATCGCGGACCGGATGGACGCCATGCCGACGGGCGAAAAACGCGCTGCGCAGACCCTGATCGCCAACTATCCCTTGATCGGGTTGAAGACCGTCGCCGATTTTTCGCATCAAGCCGGTGTCAGTTCACCGACCATCCTGCGTTTCGTCGCCAGGCTCGGTTTCCACAACTACGCCGAGTTCCAGTCGGCCCTTCAGGACGAGCTCGCCGCGCAACTCCAGTCGCCGCTCACGCGCACGGCACAGACCCCGCCCTCGCGCGGCAGGACGGCGCAGACGGTGGACGCGACGCTGGAAAACATCCACGGAACGTTCCAGCACGTCTCCGACCGCCAGATCCGCGACATCGTCACATTGTTGTCGAACCGGCGCTGCGGCATCCATCTGGTCGGCGGCCGCTTCACCGATCCAATCGCGCGCTACATGGCCGCCCACCTGACGATCATCCGCCCGAACGTCTCCCATCTCACCGGCCAGGAGAGCAACTGGCGCGACCGCCTGATCGACATGGGAAAGCGCGACGTGCTCGTGATCTTCGACATCAGACGCTATCAGGACAGCCTGCTGCACTTCGCCGAACTGGCAGCCAAACGCGGCATCCACATCGTTCTGGTAACGGATCAATGGCTGTCGCCGATCGCCCGCTTCTCGCGCCACGTCATCGCCGGGCGCACCGCGGTGCCGTCGGCCTGGGACTCTTCGGCCGCGCTGTTCGTGATCGCCGAAATCCTGATCGGGGAACTCACCCGCGCGCTGGAGACCGAGAGCCAGGGGCGTATCCGCGAGATGGAAGCGCTGCGCGGCGGCTGAGTCCAACGCGGCGAAGGCGATAAACATGGACAAGATTTAACATTTTTCGGCGTGCAGGCACGCCGGAGAATTGTCATAAAGACAGCCTATTGACCGTTTGCGGAACCGGCCTCGCCCGCGCGCTCGCCTTTTGACGGCGGCGTAGCGGGCGGAAGCAAGCAAAAATGGCGGGTGACCGGCGGTCCCGGAGTGATGGATGTCGATCTGGAAGCAAATTGCGCTGACCCTGCTGGTACTGCTTGTCACCGCGGCGGTATGGGTGCGGTTTTTCCCGGGCGCCGGCGAGCAACTTGCGCGCTGGGGCCTTGACTGGGTACCGGTGGCGGCGACCGAAACCGCCGGCGGTGACGGCCGCGCAGGCGGTCCAGCCCGCGGTCGTGGCGGCCGGCCAGCGCAAGCCGGGGTCGTGACCGGCCCCGTCCTGGAAAGCACCATCAATGACCGCCTCGTTGCCATCGGCACCGGACGCGCCGCGCGTTCCGTCACCGTGACCCCCTTTACCAGTGGCCGCATGACCGAATTGCTGGTCGAATCGGGCTCGCTCGTCGAGGCCGGCGAGGTGATCGCCCGGCTTGACGCGGAGGCCGAGCAGATCGCCTTCGATCGGGCCCGTATCGCGTTGCGCGATGCGGAAGCCCGGCTCGAGCGCGCGCGCGCGCTGCGAGCCTCCAACACCGCCAGCGCGGTCCAGGTCACCGATGCCGAACTCGCCGTCGACAATGCGCGCCTGGCGCTGCGCGACGCGCAACTGGAATTGTCGCGTCGCTCCGTCGCGGCCCCGATTGACGGCATTGTCGGCATCCTGCCGATCGCCGCCGGCAATTATGTCACTGCGCAAAGCGAAATCGCCTCGATAGACGATCGCTCGGAAATCCTGGTCGATTTCTGGATCCCCGAACGCTATGCCGGCTCGGTCTCCGTCGGCTCGCCGCTGACTGCCGCTGCCATCGCCCGCGCGGGCGAAACCATTCAAGGTAGTGTCAGCGCCGTCGACAACCGCATCGACGCCGAAAGCCGGACGCTGCACGTCCAGGCCCGCCTCGACAACACCGCCGACCGACTGCGCGCCGGCATGTCGTTCCATGTTTCCATGCGCTTTCCCGGCGACACCTATCCCGCCGTCGATCCGCTCGCGGTGCAATGGGGTGCCGACGGCGCTTTTGTGTGGGCGGTGCGCAACGGACGCGCCGAACGCGTCGCCGTTCGGATTGTCCAACGCAACGCCGACAGCATCCTCGTCGACGCGCCGCTGGCGCTTTCTGACGCCGTGGTCACGCAGGGCGTTCATGCCGTACGCGAGGGCGCGGAAGTCCGCTTGGCAAGCCGTGACGGCGAAGCCGCGGCACCCGAGACGGGAACGCCGCGCCCCGCCAGCGGCTCCTAAGCGGAACGGGGGCAATGAGCACGAAAACCGATCCCGAACTCGGCCTGACGGCGCTTTTCGTCCGCCGCCCCGTGCTTGCCTTCGTGATGAACACGCTGATTGCCGTGGCCGGCCTTGCCGCCCTGCTCGGTGTCGAGATCCGGGAACTGCCCGAAGTCGACCGGCCGGTGATCACCATTCGCACCGAATATCCAGGCGCCTCGGCCGAAACCATCGACCGCGAACTGACCGGCCTGATCGAGGGCGCCGTATCGCGGATCGCCGGCGTGAAATGGATATCGTCGTCGTCTTCCTTCGGTCGCAGCACGGTGACGGTTGAATTCAACGACACGGCCAATATCGACACGGCCGCCTCCGACATGCGCGACGCCCTCGGCCGGATCGCCCACGAACTGCCGGAGGACGCGGACGCCTCCCGTATCATCAAGGCGGATTCCAACGCCCAGCCGGTCATGCGGCTCGCCGTCACCTCGGCGACCATGTCGGTCCAGGACATGACGGTGCTGGTCGAAGACGAACTCGTCGACCAGCTCGCATCCGTCACCGGCGTCGCCGACATCCAGGTCTATGGCGAACGCGACAAGATCTTCCGCATCGACATCGACCCGGCCCGACTCGCCAGCCTTGGCCTGACCGTCGGCGACGTCCGCAACGCGCTGGCGTCGATGGCCTTCGACGCGCCGGCAGGTTCGCTGACCAGCAACACCCAGGACCTGATCGTGCGCGCTTCGGCAACGGTCGCCACGCCCGAAGCGTTCGAGAAGATCGTCGTCAAGGGCAATACCCGCCTCGGCGACTTCGCCTCTGTGACCCTGGGCAAGGATCTCGGCGAGACGCAATTACGCGCCAACGGCAAGACCGGCATCGGTATGGGCGTCATCCGCGCGGCCCAATCGAACACGCTCGAAATCTCGACCGGCATCCGCGAGGCGGCGGAGCGCATCCGCGAAAACCTGCCCGAGGGCGTATCGATCGACGTAACCAGCGACGACGCCACCTTCATCACCGGCGCCATCCACGAAGTCGAGATTGCGCTCGGCATCGCCGTCTCGGTCGTGCTTTTGATCATCTTCCTGTTCCTGTGGGATTTTCGCGCCACGATCATACCGGCCGTGGCGATCCCGGTCGCCCTGGTCGGCACGGTGGCCGCCATCTACCTCGTTGGCTTTTCGATCAATATCCTGACCCTTCTCGCGCTGGTGCTGGCGACCGGCCTGGTGGTCGACGACGCCATCGTGGTGCTGGAAAATATCGTCCGGCGTCGCAATCAGGGGCTCGGCCCGCGCGCGGCGGCCGTCTTGGGCACCGAGGAGGTGTTTTTTGCCGTCCTGGCAACCACTGCCACCTTGATCGCTGTCTTCGTGCCGCTGTCCTTCCTGCCCGGCCAGACCGGCGGCCTGTTCCGCGAATTCGGCTTCGTGCTGGCTATTTCCGTATTCCTGTCGTCGCTCGTGGCGTTGTCGCTGTGCCCGATGCTGGCCTCGCGCTTCCTGCGCACCAGCGAGCAGGCGCAGAACCACGGCGCGATGGGATCGCTCGGGCGCGGCCTGTCCGGGCTTTACGCGCGGGTGCTGCGCGTCTGCCTTGACGCGCCGCTTGTAGTCGTTGTCGTCTCGGCGCTAATCGCCGGATCGGCGGCCCTGCTCTATCCGACCATCAAGTCCGAACTGACACCACGCGAGGACCGCTCGCTGGCGTTCATGCGGGTCTCGGCACCGCAAGGCGTCAGCCTCGATTACTTCGCCGACCAGATGCTGCGTATCGAAGCCCTGCTCGCTCCGTTACAGGAAAACGGTGAGATCGAGAGCACATTTTCCATCGCCGGCTCCGGCGGATCCTCCAACAGCGGCTTTCTGGTGATGCGTCTCGCACCGTGGGACGCGCGCGCGCGCTCCCAGCAGGACATTCTCGACGAGGCCAACGCCCTGGTCGCTCAGGTGCCGGGCGTGCGCGCCTTCGCCTTCCAGCCCAACAGCCTGGGCATACGCGGCGCCGGCAGCGGACTGCAATTCGCCGTCGCAGGCGCCAATTACGCCGTGCTCAACGAAACCGCTTCCGCGATCGTAGCCGAGATGGAAAAAGACCCGCGCTTTCGCCAGGCGCGCCTGTCCAGCGACACCACCCAACCCCAACTCGCCGTCAGGATCGACCGCGAGCGCGCGAGCGACCTCGGCATCGAAATCGCCGGCATGGGCGAGGCGCTGCAGGCCATGCTCGACGGGCGCAAGATCGGCACGGTGTTCATCGACGACCGCAGCTTCGACGTGAAGCTGGTCTCCACCACCAATCCGATCAACGACCCCACCGATCTGGAAAACATCTTTCTGAAGACCCGCGACAACCGTTTCGTGCCGGTCTCCACCATCGCCACGCTGAGCGAGATGGCCGTGCCGCCATCGCTGTCGCGCGAGCAGCAGATGCGCGCCGTTTCCGTCACCTCCGCGCTCGACGCCGACTTCGCGCTCGGACCGGCCTATGAGCGCGCGCTGGAAATCGCCGAACCGCTGCTGCCGCCCGGCTACCGCATCATCCCGCTTGCCGAAACCGCCACGCTCGGCGAGCAGTCGGAAAGCATGATGACGACCTTCGGCTTCGCGATCATCATTATCCTCCTGGTGCTGGCGGCGCAGTTCGAAAGCTTCGTCAGTGCCCTCATCATCATGGCGACGGTGCCTCTCGGGCTCGCCTGCGCGGTTTTCGCCATGCTTTTGACCGGCACGACGCTGAACGTCTACAGCCAGATCGGCCTGGTGCTGCTGGTCGGTATCATGGCCAAGAACGGCATCTTGATCGTCGAGTTCGCCAATCAGCTCCGCGACCGCGGCCAGACCGTGCGCGAGGCTATCGAAAACGCCGCCAATGTCAGGCTGCGCCCGGTGATGATGACCATGATCTGCACGATCGTCGGCGGCGTGCCGCTGGTAATGGCGAGCGGGGCCGGCGCCGAAGCGCGGATCGCACTTGGCTGGGTGATCGTCGGCGGCCTCGGACTTGCAACGGTCTCGACCCTGTTTCTCACGCCGGTCGCCTATCTGCTGCTCGGCCACCTCGTGACGCCCAAGGCCGAGGAAGAGGCCAGACTGCACAGGGAGATCGATGAGGCGCGGCGTCCGGCGGCGACGCCTGGCGAGTAAAGTCGTTCCAATCGCATGGTAAAGGCCGCGCGACGATCGCCGCGCGGCCTCTATTCTTCAACTCATGCCGATCAGTTCGACTGAGACGGGTCGACGCGGCCGACCTCGACCCATTTGTCGCCCACGATCTTGGAAATGATGATCAGTTCGCCGCCCTGATGGTCGGCGCCGACATCGACCGGAACGTCGTTGACCACATCCTGGAACTTCACGCCTTCCATGGCTGTGCGGAAGCTTTCAGACGTCAGATCCTTTCCGGCGGCCTCAAGCGCCATGACCAGCGTCTTGGCCGCGCCGTAACCGAGCTGGGCGGCCGTGTCCGGTGCCTTGCCGGCATAAGCCTCGTAGCTTTCGGCCCACTGCTTGACCTCGGGAACATCCATCCTGGCCTCGAAATCGACCCAGCCCGCCGCTGCATAATAGCCTTCCGTCACCCCGCCTGGCACCTTGGCGACAGCGGTGTTGAAGCCAGCCGACGAACCGATGAAGGCGACGTCGGTCCAGCCGAGTTTCTTGGCCGTGCCGTAGGCGACGATGGTCTGTCGCACGCCAAGCGCAGTGGCGACGATGTCGCAGCCGGCATCCTTCAGCTTCTGGATCGAGCCGACGAAATCCTGTTCGTCAGGCTTGTGCGTGGTCTCCGCCGCCCAGGTCAGCCCGAGATCCTCGGCCTTGCTCTTGGCGCCCTCCTCGATCTCCTTGCCGAAATCGGAAGGAATATACATCGCGCACACTTCCTTGGCGTCGTCCTGCTTGACCAGGAACTCCACGCCAGCGCGGATCTGGTCGTAGTACGACGAGAAGCCGGTATATTTGTAAGTGGTATCGCCTTCGATCATCTGGCGCGCGGCCGTCAGCGGCGATACGTTCGCCACCTCTTTCGATTCCATGATCTTGAAACCGGCGATGTTGTGCGGCGTGCCCAGATTGAGCAGCATGGCGAAGACCTTGTCGGAATTCACCAGCTTGTTGAAATTCTGTACCGCCTTGGGCACCTGATAGCCGTGATCCTCGACGACGAAGCGGATCTTGCGTCCATGGATTCCGCCCTTTTCGTTGACCTCGTCGAACACCTGCTGCGCCGCCTTGATGGCGCCCACGTTGAAGGCGGCGAACACGCCGGACAGGTCACCGTTGGAACCGAGCACGATCTCGTCGTCGCTGACGCCCTGCGTGGCGTTGGCGGCCGAGGCCATCCCGGCCGCCATCGCGGCTGCGAGGATGGATCTGGTCAGTGTCTTCCTCATGGGTATTTCCTCCTTGGCAATTATGGTCAGGTTTTTGCATGGCCGGGCTGGCCATACATATCGTCGATCAGCTTTTTATGTTTTTGTTCGACAAAACTTCGCTTCAACTTCATCGTCGCGGTCAGTTCCTCATCTTCGGCCGTCAAGAGCACGTCGATCAAGCGGAAATCCTTGATCTGCTCGACACGGGCAAATTCGGCATTGGTCTCCGCGACGATGCCGGCGATGAGATCGCGCACTTCCTGCGCCGCGCACAGCGACTTGAAGTCGTTGAACGGCACGCGCCGGTCCTGCGCGAATTTCTCGACATTCTCCTGATCGATCATGATCAGGCTGGTCAGATATTTGCGCTTGTCGCCGATGATCACCGCGTCGGCGATGAACGGCGAGAACTTCAACCGGTTCTCGACCTCGGCCGGGGTGATGTTCTTACCGCCGGCGGTGATGATGATGTCCTTGACCCGTCCGGTGATCGTCAGAAAACCCTGATTGTCGAGCCGTCCGACATCGCCGGTCTTGAGCCAGCCGTCCTTAGTCACCGTCTCGGCCGTCTTGTCGGGTTTGTTCCAGTAACCCTTGAATACATTGGCGCCACGGTACTGGATCTCGCCCTCGGGCGAGATGCGGAGCTCGCCGCCAGGGACCGGCTGGCCGACCGTGCCGGTCTTGTTGTCTTCGATCAGATTAACCGAGATCACGCCGGCGCTTTCGGTCATGCCATAGCCTTCCAGCACGGTAATGCCGACGGCCCGGTACCATTTCAAAAGCGCCGGCGAGATTGGGGCCGCGCCCGTCGTCCCCCGCCTCAGCCGGTCAAAACCGAGCATGCGGCGCAGGTTCTTGAGCACCAGGAAATCCCAGATGGCGTAGGACATCCGCGTCGCAGCGGGAACCGTCTTCCCGTTTTCCAGCGCTTCGGCGCGTGCCATGCCGGCCGCGAGCGCGCGGCGGAAAGCCCATTTGCCGAGCGGCGTCGCCTCGTTGGCCATGATGGTGATGCGCGAATAGACCTTTTCCCACACGCGCGGCACCGCCGTGAACACGTGCGGCGAGACCTCGCGCAGATTGTCGAACACCGTCTCGGGACTTTCGGCGAAATTGACTGTCGAGCGCAGGCCGATCGGCGTGAAGACGCTGATCAGCCTTTCCAGGATATGGCACAGCGGCAGGAAACAGACCTGTTCGTCGGTTTCGTCGACGGGCAGCGTCAAGACCGCGCCGGCGATCGACACGATGATGTTTTCATGGCTGATCATCGCCCCCTTCGGCGGGCCGGTGGTGCCGGAGGTGTAGACCAGGATCGCCGTGTCGTCCGGTTTCGATCCGGCGATCTCCTCCTCGAAACGCTGGGGATTCCGCTTCAGGAAATCACGCCCGAGCCGGTAAAGCTCGTCGAGGAAGATCACCCTGTCGTCGGAAAAGCCGTGCAGGCCGTCGGCATCGTAGACGATCACCTTGGCAAGCCCCGGCATCCCATCCTTGACCGACAAGTACTTGTCGAGTTGCTCGTCGTTTTCCACGAACAGGAAGCGGCTATCGGAATCGTTGACCAGATATTGCAGCTGCTTTGCCGAATCGGTGGTGTAGACCCCAGACGCGATGCCGCCCACTGACTGGACGGCGAGGTCCGTGTAGATCCATTCCTTATTGTCCTCCGACAGGATCGACACCACCTCGCCGCGCTTTAGTCCGAGCGCGAGCAGGCCGAGCCCGATCAGCCTTGCATGCTCGTAAAAATCCTCCCAGGTGTAGGACAACCAGATGCCGAACTGCTTTTCACGATGCGCGACACGACCGCCCAGCTCCTGGCAGCGATGACGAAACAGCTTCACCAACGTGTCGCAACCGTCGAACACATACGGCCCCCGCGACAGGTCCGCGTTGAAACTATGCCCGTGAACCGTCTGTTGCGGAGGCAGTTTTTCGGCAATCGTCATTGCGTCCTCCCTGTTCAAGCGCGTCAGCGCCAAGTCTTTTTCTGCTTCCAGCGTTTCTGACCGCGTTGCGTCTCCTGCTGGACGCCGAGATAGAATTCCTGCACGTCCTTCGACTGCAGCAGGCGCTTTGCGTCGTCGGCCATGACGATACGCCCGAGTTCCATCACATAACCGTAATCGGCCACTTCCAGGGCGACCTTGGCGTTCTGCTCGACGAGCAGCATCGTCACCTTCCGCTCGCGATTGAGGCGGCGGATGATCCTGAAGATTTCCTTCACCAGCAGCGGCGACAGGCCAAGGCTCGGTTCGTCCAGCAGCATCAGCGTCGGACGCGCCATCAGCCCGCGGCCGATCGCCAGCATCTGCTGCTGGCCGCCCGACAGCGTGCCGGCGGCCTGCCGGCGCCGCTCGGCCAGGATCGGGAAATAGGAAAATACCATCTCCTCGTCGCGGCGCACTTCGCCAGCGTCGCTGCGGGTGAAGGCCCCCATTCTCAGGTTTTCCTCGACCGTCAGCAACGGAAACACCTCCCGTCCCTCCGGCACATGGACGATGCCCTTGCGCACGACGCTGTCGGGGCTCGCGCCGGCAATGTTTTCGCCGCGATAGACGATCTGCCCCTTTTCCGGGTCCATGACCCCGGAAATCGTCTTCATCAGTGTCGTCTTGCCGGCACCGTTGGCGCCGAGCACAGTCGCGATCTGGCCCTCGCGGACCTCCAGGCTGCAGCCGCGGATCGCCATGATCGGCCCGTAATAGCTTTCCAGGTTGCTGACCGTCAGCAAAGCCTGCGGCGCCTGAACGGGATGTGCCTGTGCTGCCGTGGCGCCGCTCATGCGACCTCCCTTTCCGCCGCGTCGTCGGCCGAGCCGATATAGGCCTCGATCACCTTGGGATCGCTCTGGACTTCCGCCGGCGTTCCGAGCGCCAGCATCATGCCGTCGGCCAGTGCAAGCACCCGGTCGGAGACCGAGGAGACGAGATGCATGTCGTGCTCGACCATCAAAACGGTGATGCCCATCTGGGTCTTGATGTCCTCGATCCAGAAGGCCACGTCCTGGGTTTCCTCCACCGAAAGGCCGGAGGCCGGTTCGTCGAGCAGCAGCAGCTTCGGTTCGATCGCGAGCGCCCGGCCCATCTCGACCACCTTGCGCACCCCGTAGGGCAGGCCCGCGATCATCTTCTCGCGATAGGGCTGCAGGTCGAGAAAATCGATCACCTTTTCAACCGCGGTGCGGTGGCGCCGCTCCTCCTCGCGCACGAAGGGGGTGAACAGTAGTTCCGAGACGAAGTTGGAGTGCCGGTGGCGATGGCGTCCGACAAGCAGATTCTGCAGGACGGTGGCCTGTTCGAACAGCTCGATGTTTTGGAAGGTGCGCGCGATCCCCAGCCCGGCGATCTCGTGCGGTTGGCGCGTCAGGATGCTCTTACCGTCGAAGCGGATGTCGCCCTCCGCAGGCTCGTAGAAGCGCGAAATCAGGTTGAAGATGGTCGACTTGCCGGCGCCGTTGGGGCCCACCAGCGCGAAAACCTCGCCCGCCTCGACCGAAAACGAGACCTGGTTGACCGCCACCACGCCGCCGAAACGAAGCGTGACATTGTCGATTTCGAGCAGGCTCATCGCATGCGCTCCGTCTTCAGATAGCTCTTCTGGCGCCTGAACATGTCGCGCCGGTAGAACGGGAAGAGCTCGAAATAGGTCCTGATCTTCACCCAGCGGCCGTAAATGCCCATCGGCTCGAACAGAATGAATCCGATCAAGATGGCGCCGAAGATCGCCGATTCCAGCCCCGGTATGGCGATCGACCCGCTGCCGGTCAGACCGGTGAGGAAATCGCGCCCCATCGCGATCGCTTGCGGCATCAACGCCACCACGATCGCGCCGAAAAACGCGCCATGGATGGAACCGAGCCCGCCGATGACGATCATCATCAGAAGCTGGATCGAGATGATGATGTTGAAGGTCTCGTTGTTGAAGATGCCGGCGAAATGGCCCATCAGCGCCCCGGCCAGACCAGTGATCGCAGTCGATATGCCGAAGGAAACCGCCTTGGTGCGGGCGATGTTGACACCCATCGCCTGCGCCGAGACTTCCGAATCGCGCACCGCGGCGAAAGAGCGGCCGAGTGGCGAGCGCAGCAGGTTGCGATAGGCGAGTACCACCAGGATCGTGACGATCAGCACCAGCCAGTAGAACCGCTCCGGATTGCCGTAGCGATCGATCTCCAGTCCGAAAATGCTGATCGTCGGCGCGAACAGGCCGACCACGCCGTTGGTCAGCGGTTCGGCGATGACGATCAGGTCGTCGGTGAGAATCGAGATCGCCAGCGTGCCGATAGCCAGATAGATGCCATGCAGCTTGGTGGTCGGGATGGCGATCAGGACGCCGGCCAGCCCGGCGATCACGCCGGCCAGCGGAAAGGACAGGATGAAGGGCAGTCCCAGCCTTTCCTGCAAAAGTACGTTGGCATAGCAGCCGACGGCGAGGAAAGCGGCATGGCCGAGGCTCGCCTGGCCTGTCTGGCCGACCAGGACCATCAGCCCCATGCCGGCGATCGCCCAGATCAGCAGGTTGGTCATCTCGCCGACCCAGAACGTGTCGAAGAACAGCGGCAGCAAGACCACCAGCACGGTCAAAAGCAGATACCACACCGCCTGGTTGCCATGGCGGAAATAATTGATGTCGGCGTCGTAGGACGTCTTGAAAACGATTCTCATGGCCGCGCTACACCTTCTTCCGATGGACCTGGGCGAGAATGCCGTGTGGTCGGAAGATGAGAATCAGGAACAACAGCAGATAGGGCATGATCTGCGAATAGCCGGCGGCGATGTAGTAGGACGAGAACGGCTCGATCAGCCCGACGATCAGCCCGCCAAGCAGCGCGCCGGGCAGCGAGCCGAACCCGCCGATCACCGCCGCGGCGAAAGCCTTGATGCCGAGCAGGCCGATCGAGGGGTCGATCGAGCCCTTCGAGGCGAACAGGATGCCGGCAATGGCGGCAACCGCGCCGGCAAGCCCCCAGATCAGCGAATGTACGCGCATCACCGGTATGCCCATATAATAGGCGGCGAGCTGGTTCTGCGAGGCGGCCTGCATCGCAACGCCGAGCTTGGTGCGGTTGAAGTAGAAATAGAGTGCGATCGTGAGGATCAGCGTGACGGCGATGATCATCACCTCGTCGAGGCCGAGCACCAGCCCGCCGAAACGCACATCCTTGCCGGCGATCGGCGATTCCAGCGAGATCGGCTCATGCCCCCAGATCAACCCGGCGAAAAAGCGCAGCACGAAGCCGAGCGCGATGGTGAGGATGACGATCGCGATCTGGGACTGGCCGAACATGCGCCTGAGCACGAACAGGTCGAGCAGATAGCCGAACACACCCATCAGCACGATCGCGATCGGTACCGACAGCCAGAACGGCCAGCCGAGGAAGTCTTGATTGGTCAGGCCAAGCGCGATGAAGGCGCCGAGCATCATGAAGTCGCCCTGGGCGAAATTCACGGCTTCGGTCGCCTTGTAGATCAGGACGAACCCCAAGGCGATCAGGCCGTAGACGCACCCATTGGCGAGGCCGCTTACAACAAGCTGCAAGACGTCCAAGACGTTCTCCTCCCATCACCGTCACGGTCTTCGCCGTGTTTTTTTTAACCGTACCAGCGACTTGCCTGTTCCCGCAAGCAAACTCGCCCACTTTCGTCAGGGTGCGATAAACACCTTGCCGTTCGGCTTGGCGAGTTCGCCCGGCACGCGCGCGATCGCCTCGTCGAGCGGCACGACCGCCGTGACGTCCGTCGACCAGCGCCCGTCGGCGAACCGCTTCTGCGCCTCCATGACAACCCCGACCCTGCGCTCGGGCGCGGCGGCGCGCAACCAGTTCGTAAGCCAGAAGCCCTCGATGCGCTTGTGCATGAAGATCAGTTGTCCCGGCTCCGGGATCGGCGTCGTCTCGGTGTCGAGCCGGCCATAGACGATCCAGCGCCCCCGCTTCGGCATGGCGTTGAATATCCGGCCGGCCAGCGGCCCGGTCACCGCGTCGAGAAAGATTCGCGGCTGCTCCTTCTTCATCACCGCCTTCAGCGCCGCATCGAAATCGGGCGCCGTCGCATTGAGCACATGCGCCGCGCCGGCCTTTTCCAGCAGCGCAATCTGGTCGTCGCGGCGTACGATGGCGATCGGCCGGTACCCTTCCTCGGCCGCCACGCCCATGATCAGCTTGCAAAGCTGGCTCGCCGCGGCCGTCAGCACGAACGCCTTCTCCCCCTCCTCCTTGACGATCCCAAACATGGCGAGCGCGGTCAGCGGGTTAACGATCATGGCGGCGCCGTCGACGTCGTTGACGCCGTCAATCAGCGGAATGCAGGCCGCCGCCTCGGCGATCGCGTAATCGGCCCACGAACCCCAGTTCGACAGGCCGGTCGGAAAGGCGACACGTGCGCCGACAAGTTTTTGCCCGGCAGCGTCCGAACCGGCCGCGACGACCTCGCCGACGCCCTCGAAACCGGCCGGCTGGCCCTTGTGGCGCGGCTGGCCGTAGAGCCCTTTGACGAACATGACATCCGACGGGTTGATCGACGCCGCCCTGACCTTCACCAGCACCTGGCTCGGGCCGGGCTCGGGCACGCCGATCTCGCCCAGTTCGACGAAGGACGCCATGTCGGCAAGCGAGGCATCCGACGGCGCGGCGGAATAGCCGTCATGTTTCAGCAAAAGCGCCCGCATGGTGGCTGGTATCGTCATGTGACGTGCCTCTCGGGTTTCAGGATGAGCTTGCCGGCCGCGCCGCGGTTCATCACCCGCGCGAGCACCGCCGGGGCGTCGGCGAGCCGATATTCGCCCTCGATCACCGGCTTGACCTTGCCGTCAAGGTACCAGCCGACAAGTTCGCGCATGTTGGCGGCATAGGCGGCAGGGTCCCTGGCTGTGAACGCGCCCCAGAAGACGCCGACGACGCTGAATCCCTTGACCAAAGCGAGATTGACGGGAAATTTCGGGATCGTGCCGGAGGCGAAGCCGATCACCAAAAGCCGACCGCCCCAGCCCATGGCGCGCGCCAATGCGTCGAAAGCCTCGCCGCCGACCGGGTCGTAGCCGACGTCGACCCCCTTGCCGCCTGTCGCCTCTTTCAGCGTCTCCTTGAGATTGTCGTAGCCGAGCACCAGATCGGCGCCCGCATCGAGGGCGATCCGGCGTTTTTCCTCACTGGAGGCGACGGCGATTACCCGCGCGCCCATCGCCTTGCCGATCTGCACGGCCGCAAGCCCCGTCGCGCCGGCCGCGCCGAGCACGCACAATGTCTCGCCTGCAACGAGCTTGCCGCGCTGCTTGAGGGCGTGGTGCGACGTCCCGAAGCCGCACAGCAGCGCGCAGGCGTCGGCGTCGCTCATCCCGTCGGGCAACCGCATCACCGTGTCTTCGTGCGCGGCGACCTTCTCGGCATAGGCGCCGTGCGAGGAGACCGACGCGACCCGATCGCCGACCTTGACGGTGGTCACCGCATCGCCGACCGCTGTCACCGTGCCCGCCACCTCCATGCCCGGCACGAACGGCACTGGCGGCTTCATCTGATAAAGCCCCTGCACGAGCAGCCCGTCGGGATAGTTGACGCCGATCGCGTCGGCCTCGATCACCACCATATGGCCGCTCGCCTCCGGCTCCGGCCAGTCGGCATATTCGAGCCGGTCGAGCGGGGCAAAATCGCGGGCAACGATCGCTTTCATGACGCCGTCACACCTTTTCCTGCGTGTATTTCTTCAACTCGACCCGTGCCACCTGCCGGCGATGCACCGCGTCCGGTCCGTCGGCGAGGCGCAGCGTGCGCAAATGCGTCCACGAGCGCGCGAGCGGGGTGTCCTGGCTGATGCCCTGGCCGCCAAACATCTGGATCGCCTCGTCCGTCACCTTTAGCGCCACCCTGGGCGCGACCACCTTGATCTGGCTGATCCAGGGCGCGGCGGCGCGCGGGTCGCCCCGATCCATCATCCAGGCGGCCTTGAGGCACAACAGCCGCGCCATCTCGATCTCCATCCGGCATTCGGCGATGATGTCGTAATTGGCACCGAGCTGGGCAAGCGGCTTGCCGAACGCCTCGCGGCGCATGGAGCGCCGGCACATTTGCTCCAGCGCCATCTCGGCCTGGCCGATGGCGCGCATGCAGTGGTGGATGCGGCCGGGTCCGAGCCGGCCCTGCGCGATCTCGAAGCCGCGCCCTTCGCCGAGAAGGAGATTTTCGGCCGGAACCCGGACATTCTCGAATTTGAGGTGCAGGTGGCCGTGCGGCGCATCGTCCTCGCCATAGACATGCATCGCCCTGAGCTTGATGATGCCGGGCGTGTCGGCCGGCACCAGGATCATGGAATGGCGCTGATGTTTCGGCCCGTCCTCGGCGGTCTTCACCATCACCACATAGATCGCGCAGCGCGGATCGCCAGCACCCGACGACCACCATTTCTCACCGTTGAGCACATAGTCGGCACCGTCGCGCTCGCAGCTCATGGCGATGTTGGTCGCGTCGGAGGACGCGACGTCGGGCTCGGTCATCAAATAGGCCGAGCGGATGCGGCCCTCCAGCAGCGGCGCCAGCCAGGTGCGCTTGTGGTCCTCGGAACCGTAACGCTCCAGAACCTCCATATTGCCGGTATCCGGCGCGGAGCAGTTGAACGTCTCCGCCCCCAGATGCGCTTTGCCCATCTCCTCGGCCAGATAGGCGTATTCGACGGTCGACAGGCCGTAGCCGCGGTTCGACTCCGTCAGCCAGAAATTCCACAGACCGCGCTCGCGCGCCTTGGCCTTCAGGCCTTCCAGAATTTCGGTCTGGCGCGCCGTGTAGCTCCACCGGTCGCCGTCCCTGCCGACTTCGGCCAGAAACTCCCCGTCGAGCGGCATGATCTCCTCGCGCACCATGCGCGCGACCTTGTCGTGGATCGGTTTCAGCCGCTCGGTCATGCCGAGATCCATAATGCTCATGTCGGGTTTTCCTGTGTTCCACGAAGCCCGCCCTGGGCGAAATCGACGACCTGACGGGCGATGACCTCGATATCGGAGCGGGTTTCGCCGACGCGTGGCGAATACCAGAAGATCGGCGAGTTGAGCGTCATGAACATCAACTGATTGGCGATGCTCATGTCCTCGAACCGGAATACCCCCTCCTCGCGCCCCTGCAACAAGGTCTCGCGAAACAGCTTGCCATAGGTGCTGCGATATTCCAGCAGCTCGTTAAAAACCTCGCGCTGGGCGGGCGTGGTCGCGCCGCGCAGATGCATTTCGACCCCGATCCACACCGCGCGCTGGAACGGCTTGGTGTCGATCATCTGCAGCACATGCACCATCGCCATCTTGCGCCAGCGCGGCAGCGCCGGACCCGGCAGGTGGCGGTAGGGTTCGACGGCCTGGTAGTTCATGTCCATGCCGGCGCGGAAGACCTCGGCGAACAGATCGGCCTTGGACGGAAAATGATGATAGATCCGGCCCTTCGTGGCACCGAGACTGCGCGCCACGTCGTCGATCGACGTGCTGGCGTAGCCGCGTTCCATGAAACAGGTCGCCGCCGCGCGCAAAATGTCGGCGCGTGAGCTGTCGACAACGTGTTCGCGAACGCCAAGCGACATTGCCCGCACGACCTCCCTGTCCGCCCTTTTATCGTTTCGGCACAAGACCGAAGGGCTCTTTACTGGCAGGGCAATGATGAACATACTACCGAGTATGTTGTCAATGCGGACTCACATGGGCGGGCCGCGAAGGGGAGAAAGATGGCTTATCTGGACGAACTGTTTTCGGTGGCCGGCAAGCGCGCCCTGATCACCGGCGCGGCGAGCGGCATCGGCCGCATGGCGGCGACCGCGCTGGTGCGCGCTGGCGCCGAGGTCTACATCGCCTCGCGCCGGCCGGAGGAATGCGAGAAGGTGGCCGGCGAGCTGAACGCGCTCGGCTGCGCGGGCAAGGCGGAAGGCTTTGCCGGCAACGTCGGCAGCGAGGAGGGGGTGAACGCGCTCGCCGAAGCGGTGCGAGCACGCACCGACCACCTGCACATCCTGATCAACAATGCCGGGCTGAGCTGGGGGGAGCCGCTGGACACTTTCCCCTATCACGCCTGGGCCCGGGTGCTGAACGTCAATGTGACCGGTCTGTTTCACCTGACCCGCAGCCTTTTGCCGCTGCTCGAAAACGCCGCGACCGACAACGATCCGGCGCGCATCATCAATCTCGGATCGGTGATGGGTACCCAGCCGATCGCAGACGGGGCCTATTCCTACACCGCCTCCAAGGCCGCCGTGCATCATCTGACCCGGACGCTGGCCTACGAACTCGCCGGCCGGCATATAACCGTCAACGCGTTCGCGCCCGGCCCTTTCCAGAGCCGCATGACGGCTTTCGCTACCGGCACCGACGAAAAGGCCGCCAGGGTCGGCAGCAGGGTGCCGATCGGAAGAATCGGCAATCCGGATGACATTGCCGGCGCAACGCTTTATCTGTGCGCAAAGGCTGGGAGTTATGTCACCGGCGCGATCCTGCCGATTGACGGTGGGCAGTCCGTGCAGCATGGCATGTCTCTGTTCAAGGAACCGGATTGATACGCGACTGATGAGCAAGGAACCGCTGGAACCCGTCGACACCGATCACCTGACCGCCGCGATCGGGACCGAAATCGGCATTTCCCCGTGGCGGACGGTTTCGCAACGCATGATCGATCAGTTCGCCGATGCGACCGACGATCACCAATTCATCCATGTCGATCCCGCGCGGGCAGCAAGCGAGACACCTTATGGTGGTACGATCGCGCACGGCTTTCTGTCGCTGTCGCTGCTGTCGGCGCTTGCCTACGAGACGCTTCCTCCGCTCAAGAACACGGTGATCGGCATCAATTACGGCTTCGACCAAGTCCGCTTCAAGGCGCCGGTCAAGGCCGGCGCGCGCGTGCGGGCCCGGTTTTTCCTTGCCAATGCCAATATCCGCCCCTCCGGCTGGGTCGAGATCGCCTATGACATAACGATCGAGATCGAAAACTCGAAAAAACCGGCCCTGACCGCGCGCTGGCTTACCCTTTCCCAGCTTCAAAGAGTGGACAAGGCATCGTGACCGACCCGAACCTCCTCGACCCCGAGACCCTCGCCCCGTATCTCGAAAAGCATGTTCCCGGATTCGAAGGGCTGGAGGAAATCGAGAAGTTCCAGACCGGCCAGTCAAATCCAACCTATATGATTGCCGCCAGGTCCGGCCGCTACGTGCTGCGCGCCAAGCCGCCTGGCAAGCTGTTGAAATCGGCGCATCAGGTCGACCGCGAATTCCGGGTCATGGCCGCACTCGGCAAAGCCGGTTTCCCGGTCCCCAAAGTGCTTCATCTGTCGCAGGAAAGTTCGCCGATCGGGCGCATGTTCTACGTGATGGGGTTCATCGAGGGCCGGATTTTCTGGGATCCGGCCTTGCCGGAGGCCGCGGACAATGGCGAGCGCACGGCGATCTACGATGCGATGAACGCCACGCTCGCAGCACTCCACGACATCGACATCGACAAGGCCGGGCTTGCGGATTTCGGCCGGCCCGGCAGCTATTTCGAGCGCCAGTACGGCCGCTGGAGCAGCCAGTACCGGGCGTCGGAGACCGAAAAGGTGGAGGACATGGAACGGCTCGTCGCCTGGCTCGCCGAGGCGCAGCCCGACGACGACGGCCAGTTTTCGCTCGTACATGGCGACTTCAGGCTCGACAATATGATGTTCGCGCCGGACCGCCCGGTCGTGCTCGCCGTGCTGGACTGGGAGCTCTCCACGCTCGGCCACCCGCTGGCCGACCTCGCCTATCAATGCATGCAGTGGCGCCTGCCGCACAGTTCCGGCTTTCGCGGCCTCGACGGCGTCAACCGCGCCGCCCTCGGCATCCCGAGCGAGGAGGACTATGTCGCGCGCTATTGCGAACGTCGCGGCATCGGCGCGATCGACGACTGGACCTATTACCTCGCCTTCTCCTTTTTCCGGCTCGCCGCGATCTGCCAGGGCGTCTACAAGCGCTCGCTCGACGGCAACGCCTCCAACCCGGAAAAGGCGCGCATGTATGGCGAGGCCGTTCGGCTGCTCGCCGGACTCGCGATGAAGCGGATCAACGGGGGGAAATGATGGCGCGGTTCTCCGATCAGGTCGTGCTCGTCACCGGCGCCACCGGCGGTTTCGGCCGCCGCACCGCCGAACGCCTGGCCGAAGACGGTGCGACGCTCGTCCTGTCGGATGTCGACGAAACCGGCCTGGCCGCATTCGCCGGCTCACTCTCTTGCCCGACTGCGGTCCTGGCCGGCGACATCGCCGAGGAAAGTCTGTCGGAACGATTGGTGGCGCTCGCCGTCGAACGCTTCGGCCGGCTCGACATCGCCATCAACAATGCCGGCATCGCGCAAAGCTATGTCAAGCTTGCGAGCGTGCCGAGCGAGGAGGCACGACGCATTATCGACATCGATCTTATGGGCGTGTTTTTTGCCATGAAGCACCAATTGCCGCAGATGGAGCGGCAGCGGCGCGCCACGGGCCGGGCCGGCGCAATCGTTAACATCGCCTCCGTCGCCGGCGTCGCCGGCGCCCCGCGCCTTTCCGTATATGCCGCGGCCAAGCACGGCGTCGTCGGGCTCACCCGCTCGGGCGCGGCCGAATATGCCGCCAAGGGGATTCGCGTCAACGCGGTCTGCCCCTCCTATGCCCGCACCAATATGGTGCAGGATTTCGTCAGGATGACCGGACTTGGCGAAGACGAGGCGATCGAGCAACTGACCCGGGGCGTGCCGATGAAACGCGTCGCCGAAATCGACGAGGTGGTGGAGGTGATCCTGTTCGCCGCCGACCCGAAAAACAGCTTCATGACCGGCCACACGCTTTCCGTCGACGGCGGCATCGCCGCGTTGTGATCTTGTTGTCGACGACGCCGTCAAAAGCCGCCCGAGCGCACCCGTAGCAACGGCCATGGTTCGCCCTAACGGGGCGGCGATAGGAGGATAAGATGCAGTTTGCCCTGCTTTGCTACCACTCTCAGGCCCAAACCAGTTGCCTGAGCGACGAGGATGAGGCGGCTATGATGGCGCGTGTGCGCGCGGCCGAGGACAAGATCCGCACCAAGGCCCGAATCGGACCGAGCCTACGCCTCAAGCCGACGACGGCGGCGCATTTCGTCAAGGCCGGCGACGACCCGATGGTGGTCGACGGACCCTATGCCGAGACCAAGGAGCAACTGCTCGGCTTCTGGATCATCGAGTGCGACACGCTCGACGAGGCGATCGAGGCCGGCAAGCATCTGGCGCGCGAGCGCGAGGTCGGCGGCATCGAGGTACGCCCGCTGCTCGCCTTCAATCCCTGACATCTGCAGCACGGCCGCCATCGTCTGAGCCGCGCAAGCCGCCCACATAGCGGGCGTGAAAGCGGCGATAGCCGTTTTCCGTCACCTTCAGATGGGCTTCGGCCAAGTCATGAAACTCCGGCAGCTTGTGGAACGGCACCACCGGATAGGCGTGGTGTTCGGCATGATAGGGCATGTTCCAGGCGACCCAGCGCACTAGCCGGTTGGTGTAGGTGGTGCGGGTGTTTTCCAGCATGTTGGCCACGAACGGGCAGCGCCCGTGCTCGGCGAGCAGATAAAGCCGCAGGAAGGGCTGGCCGACCACAGCCGGAATCACCCAGATAAATAGCAGGACGCCCGACCCGGCGGCAATCGACAGCCCGGCCAGCAAGCCATACAGCACCAGCGTGACGCGCGCCTCGCGCACCACCCTGCCCCGGGCGTTGCCGGGGACGAAATCGCCATCGACTCGCCCCGCCGCGTTGCGCACCAGGGTGGTCGCCAGCGACCGCCACAGCGGCAGGCCCGACACATGCACCATATAACCGCCCAGGCTTTCAGGCTTCGGCGCGGCCAGTTCGGGATCGCGTTTCGGGTCCTGCGTATGGCGATGATGGGCGAAATGGAAATAGCGAAACCAGGTGGCGGGGATCGCGATCAGAAAGCCGCAGATCTGCGCGACCCGTTGGTTGAACCAGTCGGTGCGAAAGGCGGTGCCGTGGATGGTTTCGTGCTCGAGCGTAAACAGGAACACGATCAGGATGCCCTGGACCGGCACCAGCACCGGCCACAACGGCGCCCGCGCCGCGATCAGCAGGCCGAGCCCGGCGATCGACCCGAAATGCACGCAAAGCCGCACGAGCCCCGGCCGGTCGGACTTTTCGGTCAGCGCACGACGTTGCGCGCGCGACAGCGCGGCAAGCAGCTGACGGTGGTCGAGGCGGACGTCGTGCATGAAGACCGGTCCGATTGCCGGACAAAGCCTACACGTCGCGCGCCGCCTCGGCCAGAAACGCGTAGGCGTACTCGGCGAAGGAGCGCCACACCTCGACATGGAAAGCCCGTTCGCTGGTGCGCCACAGCACGATCTCGACCTTGCCCAGAACCGTACGCGAACAGGCCCCGACCGGAAAGGCGGCAAGCGACAGGTCCTGCGGACAGCCGGCGGCAAGACAGGTTTCCGCCCCGTCCCCGGCGACCAGGATCGCGACGTTGCGATGCGACACGTCGACGGCCGAATGGAGCGCCTTCGCCCAGCCGGCGGCGGCCGGCAGATCGGCGCCGTCCTCGTCGATCACCAGCCATTCGTCCGGTCCCAGCCACAGTGCGACCCGGCCGCCCGATTTCGCCCGTGCCGATGTCTTGGGCTTGCGTGGAACGCCGACGCCGAGCGCCCGCGAGACCGAGTTGAGGGCGTCCTCGCCCGCGCGCAGCGCAAGCCGCGCCGCCGGCGGTCCAGGCGTGACACTGACGCGCTCGCGCGTCGTCGACAGCCCGGCCAGCTTTTCGCGGCGCATAGCCTTCAGATCGCGGTTTGCCACGTCAGCCATGCACCCGCTCCCCTTTTTCGTCGAAAAAGACGGTCTGTCCGATCTCCGCCGCGATCGCCCCGTTGGGCATCGGTACGTAAACGGTTTCGCCCATCCGCGCGCGACCGTCCGCGATCAGGGCAAGCGCGATCGAACGGCCGCAGTTCTGCGACCAGTAGGACGATGTGACGTGACCGATCATCGTCATCGGCACCGGCTGGTTCGGGTCGGCGACGATCTGCGCGCCCTCCTCCAGAACGATATTCGGATCCCGGGTTCTCAGGCCGACGAGTTGTTTGCGCCCGGCGGCCATCAGGTCCGGTCGCCGCAAGCCGCGTATGCCGACGAAATCGGTCTTCTTCTTGCCGATTGCCCAGGCGAGACCGGCATCGTCGGGCGTCACAGTCCCGTCGGTGTCCTGGCCGACGATGATGAACCCCTTTTCGGCGCGCAGGACATGCATGGTCTCGGTGCCGTAGGCACAGGCGCCGTTTTTTTCGGCCTCGGTCCACAGCGCCTCCCAGACCGCCTCGCCGTAATCGGCCGGGACATTGACCTCAAAGCCCAATTCGCCGGAAAAAGACATGCGGAACAGCCGGGCCGGCACGCCACAGACTTGCCCCTCGCGCACCGACATGTGCGGCAAGGCGGCGTCGGCAAGGTCGATACCCTCGACGAACGGCGCAATGATGTCGCGCGATTTCGGCCCCTGGACGGCGATCACAGCCCATTGTTCCGACACCGAGGTCAGCCACACCTTGAGATGCGGGAACTCGGTCTGGAGATAGTCCTCCATGTGATTGAGCACCCGCGCCGCGCCGCCTGTCGTGGTGGTGACGTGGAACCGGTCTGGCGCCAGCCGCCCGACGACGCCGTCATCGTAGACAAAACCGTCCTCGCGCAGCATCACGCCGTAGCGGCAACGGCCCGGCTCCAGCTTCTGCCAGGGATTGGTGTAAAGCAGCTCCATGAAGGCCGCCGCGTCCGGGCCGACCACCTCGATCTTGCCGAGCGTGGAGGCGTCGAACAGGCCGGCGGTCTGCCGCACCGTGGCGCATTCCCGGTTGACCGCCTCGTGCATGTCCTCGCCCGCGCGCGGATAATACCAGGGCCGTTTCCACTGGCCGACATCCTCGAACACCGCCCGGTGCTTTTCGTGCCAGTCATGCATGGCGGTCTTGCGCGTCGGGTCGAACAGCGCCCCGCGCGCCTGATTGACGAGCGCGCCGAAAGTGACCGGCGTATAGGGCGGACGAAACGTGGTCAGCCCAACCTCGTGCATCTCCTTGCCGAGCGCGTCGGCCGCGATCGCCAGCCCGTGCAGGTTCGACGTCTTACCCTGATCAGTGGCCATGCCGTTGGTGGTGAAGCGCTTGACATGCTCGATCGAGCGCATGCCCTCGCGCACCGCCTGGCGGATATCCTTGGCCGTGACGTCGTTCTGGAAATCGACGAACGCCTTCACCGCAGCGTCGGCGCCGGCGCCCGGCGCAACGCCGGGCATGCCGCCCGACCAGCCCTCCGACGCGTCGACCCTGGGCGCCTTGGTTGCCTTGGCCCTGGCACCCGTCGCACGGCCGGCCCGTTCACCCGCCGCGGCCGCTTCCTTCAGCGCGGCGGCCAGGTCGTCGGTGCCGTTGCAGGCGCCGACCGAAACGCAGTCCTGCGGATAGGCGTCCGGCAGGAACCGTTGCGTTGACGCATCGAAAGCCACCTTGCCGCGCGACTGCGAATAAAGGTGAACCGAGGGCGTCCAGCCAGACGAGGTCAAGAGCGCGTCGATCGCGATCCGGCGCGATGGCCCGCCGGTGCGCGGCGTAACGGTCATCGAGCTGACCCGTGTACGGCCGTCGACACCGATGACGGCCCGGCCCGGCAGGACGTCGATACCGAGCCCGCGCGCCTCCTCGTAGAGCGCGCCCTTCGGCGTTTCGCGTAGATCGACGATCGCCGCGATCGCGACGCCGGCCCGTTTCAGGTCGATCGCCGCCGCATAGGCGGAATCGTTGCCCGCATAGACGCCGACATTACGGCCGACGCAGACCCCGTAATGGTTGAGATAGGTGCGCGCGGCCGAGGCGAGCATGATGCCGGGCCGGTCATTGTCGGCGAACACCATATGCCGCTCGATCGCGCCGGTCGCCAGCACCACCCGCCTGGCCCGCACCTGCCACAGCCGCTCGCGCGGCCGGTCACCAGGCTCGGCCAGGTGATCGCCGACGCGCTCGGCGAGCGCGACGAAATTCTGAGCGTAATAGCCGAATGCGGTCGTGCGCGTCAGTACGCGCACATTGTCCATCCCGGCGAGCCGGGCCGTGGCCTTTTGCGCCCAGGCCCAGCCTTCCTCGCCGTCGATGCGCGCGCCGGTTTCAAACCGCATCGCCCCGCCGGGCGCGGCCTGCTCGTCGCAGATGATGACGCGCGCGCCGGTTTCGGCCGCGGTAAGCGCCGCCGCAAGCCCGGCCGCGCCGCCGCCCACGACCAGCACATCGCAATGGGCGTAGCGCGCGGCGTAACGGTCTGGATCGGGCCTGTCGGGGGCAACTCCCAGCCCGGCCGCGGCACGGATCTTGGGTTCGTAGAACGCCGCCCACGCCGCCTTCGGCCACATGAAGGTCTTGTAGTAGAAACCGGCCGAAAAGAAGGGCGAGAACAGGTCGTTGATCGCGCCGATGTCGAAAGCAAGCGACGGCCAGCGGTTTTGTGACACCGCCGTCAGCCCGTCATAGACCTCCTGGACGGTCGCACGCACGTTGGGCGTCCTGCGCGCGGCGTCCCGGTGGACGCCGACCAGCGCGTTCGGCTCCTCGGTGCCGGCCGACAGAACGCCGCGCGGCCGATGATATTTGAACGACCGCCCGACCAGATGGACATCGTTGGCAAGCAGCGCGGAGGCGAGCGTGTCGCCCTCCAGCCCCTGATAGGAACGGCCGTCGAAGGAGAAGGCAAGCCGCCCGGCGGCCGAAAGCCGGCCGGTCCCGGCGATGCGATTGGCGCCGACCATCAGCGTTTGTCCTTTCCGCCCGTCGCCGCGCCGGCGAATTTCGCCGCGTCGGGCTTTTTCCTGCCCGCCTTGTAGGTGGCGAAGAACCGGTCGCTCACCGTGTCCCGCACAGCGTTGAAAAAACGCCCGCAGCCGTGAATATGACGCCAGCGCTCATAGGCGATCCCGCGTGGATTGGCGCGGATGAAGAAATAGCCCTCGAAGGCCTCGTCGCTTTCTGCGGTTATCTCGACCGGACGCGCGACATGCGCCTCGCCGGCATGGCGGAACTCGAGCTCCGGCCGTTCTTCCTCACAATAGGGGCAGTGAATTAGAAGCATCGCTTGCCGATCCTCACAATTCTCCCGGGCCGAGCACGGTCCCGGGCGGCTGGTCGCAGAGACGTTCGCCGATCACCACATAGGGGGCGACGCGTTCGATCAGGTCCTCGATGCTGCCGGCGGGCGCAAATAGCGTCCGATTGGCGATGTTGAGCACGGTCAGTTCGATCGGATCGACCGAGAGGATTACATGGCGAGCGGCCTCCTCGTCGGTATCGGCCTCGTCGATGTCCTCGACGAAAATCGCCAGCGGCCGGCCGGCCGACCAGACACAGGCGATATGTCCAAATGTCACCGAGAACGGCCAGCCACGTTCCCCGTCGGTACGCGCGATCGGCTGGACGCGCACCTCGTCCTCGTTCGGAAGGTGGAAAAAGTCCTGCTCCGAGGCCAAGAGAAGCGGCACGGCGACCGCGAGATCGGCCAGGCCCAGCATGGTCAGTGCGCCACGGCCGCCGCGGCCGCCTCGTCGATCAGCCGCCCGGTGCGGAAACGTTCCAGCGTGAACGGCGCGTTGATTGGGTGCGGCTCGTCGCGGGCGATGGTGTGGGCGAAGACGTGGCCCGAGCCCGGCGTCGCCTTGAACCCGCCGGTGCCCCAGCCGCAATTGACGTAAAGCCCCTTGACCGGCGTCTTGGCCAGGATCGGCGAGCGGTCGGGGGTCACGTCGACGATGCCACCCCACGAGCGCAGCATCTTCATGCGCGTGAACATAGGGAACATCTCGCAGATCGCGTCGAGCGTGTGCTGGATGATGTGCAGGCCTCCGGTCTGCGAATAGGAGGTGTACTGGTCGGTGCCCGCGCCGATCACCAGCTCGCCCTTGTCGGACTGTGAGATATAAGCGTGCACCGTGTTCGACATCACCACGCAGGGAAAGCACGGCTTGACCGGTTCCGACACCAGCGCCTGCAACGGATAGCTTTCGAGCGGCATCCTAACGCCGGCCATGTCCATCAGCACGGTTGAGTGGCCGGCCGCGACCACGCCCACCTTGCTGGCGCCGATGAAGCCGCGCGCGGTCTCCACGCCGGCGACCGCGCCGTCCGCGCCGCGGCGGATACCGGTGACCTCGCAGTTCTGGATGATGTCGACGCCGCGCGCCGCCGCGCCGCGCGCGTATCCCCAGGCGACGGCGTCGTGGCGAGCGGTGCCGCCGCGCCGCTGCAGCGCCGCGCCCATTATCGGGTACCGGGCGTTGCCGGCAATGTTGAGCGGTGGGCAGAACGCCTTGGCGGCCTCGGGCGACAGCCACTGATTGTCGACCCCGTTCAGCCGGTTGGCGTGGATGTGGCGCTTGAAGACCTGCACGTCGTGGACGTTGTGGGCCAGCATCATCACGCCGCGCGGCGAATACATCACGTTATAGTTGAGCTCCTGGGAGAGCCCGTCCCACAGCTTCATCGCGTGGTTATAGATGCCGGCGGATTCGTCATAAAGATAGTTGGAACGAATGATCGTGGTGTTGCGGCCGGTATTGCCGCCGCCGAGCCAACCCTTGTCCAGCACCGCGATATTGGTGATGCCGTATTCGCTGGCCAGGTAGTAGGCGGTCGCCAAGCCATGCCCGCCGGCGCCAACGATGACGACATCGTAAGACGCCTTGGGCTCGGGCGACGACCACTGCGCCGGCCAGCCCTTGTGGCCGCGAAGCGCTTCGCGTGCGATGGCGAAAACGGAATATTTGCGCATCGGCTATCCGCCCTGGAAACTGCCCGACCACCGTTCGCGACGATTGTCGCAAGCGTATCCCTACCGACTTCGCCGGCAAGTTTTTGCGCCAAATGCGACGGCGTTTGCCGTTTTGCGTCAAGTGCGACCCGGCAGGCGGGGCTCGTCTACCCCGTTTCGTCGCCAGGGCGCGCAAATAATTGTCCGGGACGAGGTCGAAGCAACGCCCGCCGCGCGGCGCGTCGATGGCGTACGGGTAACAGCTTAACCCTTCAACCAGCCGCGTTTGGTGCTGGACAAGACTTGGTGATTCTGCTATCAGCCGCTCCGATTTGCAGCGATGTCGCTGCGGAGGCGTTTGTTGCTGACCACGCCTCGAGGATCGTAACCGACAAACAGGAACGCCCGTGCAGGTACTTGTCCGCGACAACAACGTCGATCAGGCGCTTCGCGCGCTCAAGAAAAAGATGCAGCGCGAGGGCATTTTCCGCGAAATGAAGATGCGCGGACACTACGAGAAACCTTCACAAAAGCGTGCGCGCGAGAAGGCCGAAGCGGTTCGCCGTGCTCGCAAGCTTGCCCGCAAGCGCGCCCAGCGCGAAGGACTGATGGCTGGTCCGCGCGGTGCCGTGGCGCGTTGATCGCGCCGCTATTTCGTCGATTTCCGGCGTTATCCAGGGTGGGGCGATGAAAGTCGCCGCCGCCTTTTTGCGTTCGGCGGCAGGCTTTTTTCGGGCGTGAACAGAGCGGTCCCCCGGGACCGGACGGGGAACGAGACAGCATGCAGGGATATTCAGGCAGGAAACGCGAAGGGCGTAGATCGGCGACACCCTTCGCAGCTTTATTGTGTCTGGCACTCGCGGCTTGCCAGACATCGGGGCCCGGCGCCGAGATCGCCGCGATCGACACCGCCCAGGGCTCGGCCGAAAACATCGCCTCGCTGACAGCGGTGATCGAACGCAGCCCCAGGGATGCCCAGGCCTACAATGTGCGGGGCTCTGCCTTCGGGCGGGCGGGCCGCTATCGCGAGGCGCTGGAGGATTTCGACACCGCCATCCGCCTGAACCCGTCCTATTTCCAGGCCTATGCGAACCGCGCGCTCATTCATCGTTTCAAGGGCGATGACGGCAGGGCCGTGGCCGATTACAACAAGGCGCTCCAGCTCAATCCGAGCTATGACGCGGCCTATATCGGGCGAGGCAATCTTTATCGCCTGGCCGGACGCACGCGCGAGGCGTTCGACGATTTCCAGCGCGCCATCCAGCTCGACACCACCGATCCGCGCGCCTACCACAATCGCGGCCTGCTCTATCAGGCGCAGGGCCAGCACAATCTGGCGCTTGAGGATTTCTCCACCGCCATCTCGCTCGCACCCAACGCGGCCGAACCCTATAATGGCCGCGGCGTGTCCTATCTCGCCCTCGGCGACGAGGACAACGCATTCTCCGATTTCAACACCGCCATCAAGCTGGACGGCGAGATCGCGGAAGGCTGGGCCAATCAGGCCTTGGTCTATGAGCGGCGCGGCGACAAGCAAAAGGCCATGCGCTCCTACCGCCAAGCCTTGAAGCTCGATCCCGAATACGGCCCCGCCAAGACCGGCCTCGCTCGCGTTCAGGGCTGACCCAAGCAGCCGAAACCCGCCTTTGACCGCGATAAATCGTCAGGCCGTGGGGAACGCCACGGCCCCTCGCCCGTTTAAATCCCGAACAAGGAGATGAACGGATGAAGAAATTTTTGATCGCCGCCATGGCCGGCATGTTTGTCGCGGCACCCGCCTCCGCCCAGGAAGGGGTCAAGCTCGGCCTTCTCGACTGCGTGGTGGAAGGCGGCGCCGGCTTCATCGTCGGATCGACCAAGGATGTAAGCTGCACTTACAAGCCGGCGGACGAGAACGAACCGACGGAGGCCTATTTCGGTGTCATCCGCAAATTCGGTCTCGATATCGGCGTGACGGGCCAGTCGGTCATGCAGTGGGTCGTGCTTGCTCCGGCCGCCGACGTCTACGAGCCGGGCGCCCTGGCCGGCGACTATGTCGGCGCCAGCGCGGAGGCGAGCGCGGGCGTCGGTGCCGGCGCCAATGTTCTGGTCGGCGGCTCCGGCGAGAGCTTCTCGCTGCAACCCGTCAGTGTTCAAACGCAGACCGGCGTCAATGTCGCAATCGGCGTCAGTCGCTTCGAACTGCGGTCCGCGGCCGACTGAGGCCTTCAACGCAGCCCGCTGCCGGCGGCGGGCTTGACGCGCGATGCCTAAACCGCAATAAAGAAACCGTTCGGTTTCTTTATTGCGGTTGGTCATGGAGCAAACTTCCGATAGTGACGAACCCATTCTGCGTTTCCTGAAATTCAGGGGACCGCAGTCGACCGGGGCACTGGCGCGTCACCTTGCCGTGACGGGCCCCGGCGTGCGCAAGCTTCTGAACAATCTGCTCGCCCGCGGGCTGGTCTCCTATCAGGACGAGGCCGGCGCCGTCGGAAGGCCGCGCCGCATCTGGCGCCTGACCGAGGCCGCGCAGTCGCGTTTTCCCGATATGCACGCCGCACTGACGGTCGAGATCATCCAGACAATCCGCACCCTGTTCGGTCAGGCCGGCCTCGACCGCCTGATCGACGACCGCGCCCGCGACACCGAAAACCGATACCACGCCGCGTTGCGGGCCACGCCCGACCTGGAAACCAGACTCGATCGGCTCGTCGCCCTGCGCACGAAGGAAGGCTATATGGCCGAATGGGAGCCTGTGGCGCCGGACACCTATCTGCTGGTGGAAAACCATTGCCCGATCTGCGCGGCGGCGCGGAACTGCCAGGGCTTCTGCCGCTCCGAACTCGACATGTTCCGGCGCGCGCTCGGTCCCGAGGCCACGGTCGAGCGCACCGAGCACCTGCTCGCCGGCGCGCGGCGTTGCGCCTATCTGGTTACCGCCCGGAGCACCCATGTCGACGCGTGATGAACCCGAAACCGCGCTCGACTGGCGGGCCCTGTGGGCAAGCGGCGATCTCGCCCGCTTCATCTTCATCAGCCTCGGCATCATGCTGCACGCCACCAACGAGACCATGGTAGCCACGATCATGCCGGCTATGGTGGCCGACATTTCCGGCGTCCAGTTCGTCGGCTGGACCCTCGCCATCTATGAATTGGGCTCGATCACGGCCGGTGCGGCGGCCGGGCGCATGATCTCCTACCTGCCGCTGCGCTCCAACATGGCCGGCGCGGCCTTTCTCTACGCCGCCGGCGCGCTGACCTGCGCCCTGTCCCCCGGCATGGACTGGCTGCTGGTGGGACGCCTGATCCAGGGGCTCGGCGGCGGCGCGCTGGTAGCGCTCGCCTTCGTCTCGGTCGAACGTCTGTTTCCGCGGCTGATCTGGCCGCAACTCTTCGCCATCATTTCGGTCGTCTGGGGCACCGCCGCCTTTTCCGGGCCATTGATCGGCGCGCTGGTGGCCGAGGCCTGGTCATGGCGCTGGTCGTTCGGGCTTTTCGCCGGCGGCGGGCTCGTCATGGCCACGATCAGCTTCATCGTCCTGTCCGCGCCGGGCGCGACGCAAACGCGCGGCGAGGTCGCACCCCCCTTCCCGGCAACCGCGCTCGGCTGCCTGGCGGTTTCGGTCATGCTGATCGCCTATGCCGGCGTCGCGCTCGATATCGTGCGCTCCGGCCTGCTGCTTGCGGGCGGGCTGGCAGGCCTCGCCCTGTTCTTCCGGATCGACGCCGGACGGCCCGCTTCCCGGCTTTTCCCCGCGCGTCTGTTCGACGCGCGCACGACGCTCGGCGCCGGCATGATCATGGTCTTCGCCTTCTCGGTCGCCACGGTCGCCTTCACCATTTACGGGCCGCTGCTGCTGACGCGGCTACACGGGATTTCAGCCCTCACGGCTGGCTACATCATCGCCGCCGAGGCGATTTCATGGTCGGTACTGTCGATCCTGGTCGCCAATGCGCCGCCTCGCCGCGAGCGGGCGATCATCGCCACCGGCGCCCTGATGATCACCGCCGGCATCGTCGGTTTCGCCTGGACGGTTCCCTCGGGCTCGATCCCGCTGGTGCTGGCCTGTGCGCTGCTTCAGGGCGGCGGCTTCGGCATCGCCTGGCCGTTCATCACCCGTCTCATCGTCGCCTCGGCCGCGCCTTCGGAAACCACGATCACGTCCTCGGCCATCCCCACCCTGCAGCGGATCGGCTATGCGCTCGGCGCGGCGGTCGCCGGCATCATCGCCAATGCCAGCGGCTTTTCGGGCGGCCTCAGCGCGGCGGCGGCGGCCAATGTCGCCACCTGGCTGTTCCTGGCCTTCATTCCGCTCGGAGCGGTCGGCCTTGCCGCCGGGATCATCATCGCGCGCGACGCAGGACGGCGGCATACGCCGGTGCTTGAAGGCGACGCCTGACGCGGCTTTGCCAAGAGCCGGCCGATTCCGGCCTCGGTGAACACGTGCAAGGGCCGCGGCGGAACAGGGCTGCAAACGATAACGGCCGGGACGCTTCCACCCCGGCCTGTCACACGCCTATCGGCTAAAGCTCCCGATAGGACGGGGATCGATCAGTGATCGAGCGCCTTGACGATTTGCTCGGTCATCTTCTTGGCGTCGCCCAGAAGCATCATCGTGCCGTCCTTGTAGAACAGCGTGTTGTCGATACCGGCATAGCCCGAGCCCAGCGAGCGCTTGACGAACAGGCAGGTGCGCGCCTTGTCGACGTCGAGGATCGGCATGCCGTAGATCGGCGAGGATTTGTCGTCGCGCGCGGCGGGATTGGTGACGTCGTTGGCGCCGATGACATAGGCGACGTCGGCCTGGGCGAACTCGGAATTGATGTCCTCCAGCTCGAACACCTCGTCGTAAGGCACGTTCGCCTCGGCCAACAGCACGTTCATGTGGCCCGGCATGCGGCCGGCGACCGGATGGATGGCGTATTTGACCTCGACGCCGGCGGCCTTCAGCTTATCGGCCATCTCGCGCAGCGCGTGCTGGGCCTGCGCCACCGCCATCCCGTAGCCCGGCACAATGATGACCTTCGAGGCGTTGGCCATGAGATAGGCCGCGTCGTCTGCGGAGCCCTGCTTGACCGTGCGCTCTATGCCGTCGTCGGCGGCCGCGGCCGTCTCGCCACCGAAGCCACCGAGAATGACGGAAATGAAGGAGCGGTTCATGCCCTTGCACATGATGTAGGACAGGATCGCGCCCGACGAACCGACCAGCGCACCGGTGATGATCAACGCCAGATTGCCGAGCGTGAAGCCGATGCCGGCTGCGGCCCAGCCGGAATAGGAATTCAGCATCGACACCACGACCGGCATGTCGGCACCGCCGATCGGAATGATGATCAGGACGCCGAGCGCCAGCGACAGCAACACGATCAACCAGAAGACGGTCGTCGACTGCGTGGTTACCAGCATGATGATCAGCACGAACAGCCCGATGGCGATCGCCGCGTTCACCACATGCCGCATCGGCAGCATGATCGGCTTGCCCGACATGCGCCCGTCGAGCTTCAGGAACGCGATGATCGAGCCGGTGAAGGTGATGGCGCCAATGGCGACGCCCAGGCTCATCTCGACCAGCGCCTGGGCGTGGATGGCCCCGACCGCGCCGATCCCGAAACTTTCGGGCGAATACATCGCCGCCGCGGCGACCATCACCGCCGCCAGCCCGACGAGCGAGTGAAAAGCGGCGACGAGCTGTGGCATCGCCGTCATCGCGATGCGCTTGGCAATCACCGCACCCGCGCCGCCGCCAATGGCTATGCCGGCGACGATGAGAACGAAACCGCCGAAGGACGGCGTGGCCAGCGCCAGCGTCGTGATGATGGCGATCGCCATGCCGATCATGCCGTAGAGGTTGCCCTGGCGGCTGGTGGTCGGATGCGACAGGCCCCGGAGCGCCATGATGAACAAGACACCGGAAACGAGATAAAGGAAGGAAGCGAGGTTCACGCTCATCGACTGGGCCTCACTTCTCTTTTTTCTTGTACATGGCGAGCATGCGCTGTGTGACCAGGAAACCGCCGAAGATGTTGACCGATGCGAGCACCAGCGCAATGAAGCCGAAGCCGGTGGCGAGCCCCGAGGCGGAAATGCCGACCGCCAAAAGCGCGCCGACCACGATTACCGAGGAAATCGCGTTGGTGACCGACATCAGCGGCGTGTGCAGCGCCGGGGTGACCGACCACACGACATAATAGCCGACGAAGATCGCCAGGACGAAGATCGCGAAGCGGAAGACGAACGGGTCGATCGCCCCGCCGGTGGCGGCATGGGCGATCCCGCCGGCGGCGTCGGCTGCCCCGCCTGCCTCCTGCAGCGCCAGCCGCGCCGCGGCCGAGGCCTGGTCGAGCTGGTCGAGCGCCTGTTCGAAAGCGGACTGTTCCATCAGGCGTCTCCCTTCGGCTTTCCGGCGGGGGCCGGTTGGGCCACGGCGGATTTTTTTGCGCTCGCCTTTTTCGGCGGCGCTTTCCTGGTCGCCGGCTTACTTGGCGCCGGTTTCTTGGCCGCTGGCTTTTTAGCTGCTGGCTTTTTCGCTGCCGGCGCAGGTTTGTCGCCGGCGAAATTCGGATGAACGACCACGCCGTCATGGGTCAGCAGCGTCGCCTTGACCAATTCCTCGTCGGGATCGAGCGACAGCGTCTTGTTGTCCTTATCGATCATGGTTTCGAGGAAGGCGAACAGGTTCTTGGCGTAAAGCAGCGAAGCGGAAGCCGCGACCCGGCCCGGCACGTTCAAATGTCCGACGATCTTGACGTCGTTCGCGGTCGTGACGATTTCCCCGGCCTTCGCGCCTTCGACATTGCCGCCGCGCTCCACCGCCAAGTCGATAATGACCGAGCCTGGACGCATCGACTTCACCATCTCGCCCGACACCAGCCGCGGTGCCGGACGCCCCGGGATCAGCGCCGTAGTGATGACGATGTCCTGTTTGGCGATATGCTCGGCGACCAACTCGGCCTGCGCCTTCTTTTCAGAATCCGTCAGTTCGCGCGCGTAACCGCCCTCGCCGGAGGCGTCCTTGAGCGCATCCGTCATGATGAACTTGGCGCCGAGGGAGGCGACCTGCTCGCCGGCCGCCGCGCGCACGTCGGTCGCGGTGACGACGGCGCCGAGGCGGCGCGCCGTCGCGATCGCCTGCAGGCCGGCCACGCCGGCGCCCATGACGAACACTTTGGCCGCCGGCACTGTCCCGGCGGCCGTCATCATCATCGGCAGCGCACGGTCATATTCGGCCGCCGCGTCGATCACCGCCTGGTATCCGGCGAGATTCGCCTGCGAGGACAACACGTCCATCGACTGCGCGCGCGTGATGCGCGGCATGAATTCCATCGCCAGCGCCGAGATGCCTGCTTTAGCCATCGCCTCGACCGCGGCTTCGTTGCCGTAGGGATCCATAGTGGCAAGCACCACAGCGCCCTTCTTGTAAGCCTTGAGTTCGGCCGCAGCCGGCCGGCGCACCTTAAGCACGATGTCCGCCTTGCCGGCATCGCCGGCCTTGCCGATCGTAGCACCGGCCTTGACGAACTCCGCATCGGGAATGCGCGACCCCGCGCCGGCGCCCTTTTCGACCACGACCGCGAAACCAAGCCCAAAAAGCCGCTTCGCCGTATCGGGCGAGGCGGCGATGCGATCCTCGCCAGCCTCAAGCTCGCGTGGCACGAAAACTGTCTGTCCCACCGCCTACTCCCTCTCCGGTTGGAATGCGCCTGCCGTCCGCTACGGCGGCCCCTCCCAGGGATCCGCCGGCACGCCGCGTCAGCGCAGGATATATGCCGCCAGGGCAACCACGATCAGGAACAGGACCGTGGACGCGATGAACCCGCCACCGGCGAAAAAGCCGAAGGCCATCGCGATCATGATCGCCGCACAGACGATGGAGCTGTATTTCGCCAGCGAAACGAACGTCGCATAGGTCTTTTCGTGCTCGCTGTAATCCATATCCGCGCCTGTTTCGACCGGACCGGTCGGCATATTCTCAGCCATGTGCAAACCCCGTTAGAGACCTTCCGCAGCGCACATAGCGAAAAGCCGACCCAAGAGCAATGGCGCAGGCACCTTGCGGATCGTCGCAGGCGGCATCGCGCGGCCGCCACCGACCTTATTCGACGACAACACCCGTCTCGTGGAGCACCACCCGGCTATGGCCGTTATGATAACGCAACCGGTAGGCGCCCGGCTCGGCCGGCGCCTTGATCATCACCGACTTGCCGTCATAGTCGCCATTGACCACCCGCGCGGAGGCAAGCACCTTGCCCTTGCCTGCATTGGCCTCCGGGTCGAACAGCTCCACGGCATCGCGCGCCGCACCCGGCCCGACCCACGCGACCTTAAAGAATTGCGCCGCCGGCACCGATGCGGGCGCATCGAGCGCAACTTCCATCGCCTCCACGACGATCGGCCGCTCGGCGAGCACCTTTCGGCCCTCGCCGCTGAAATAGCGCACGACATAGTCCCCGGCGATCGCCGGCACCACGAGACGCACCAACTGTGCGTCCATGTCGCCGCTGACGATGCGCTGGCTGGTCTCGACCGCGCCCTGGCCGGCCTTGGCGTTCGGATCGAAGAGCTGGATCGCGTCACGCCGAGCCCCCGGCCCTTCCCATTTGATCTCGACGGTATGACCGATCAGCGCCGTGTCGGGCGCTTCCAGTCCGACGGCGATCTCCTCGACGCTGATCGCGCGGGTGGCGAGCACGGCGGAATTGTCGCCATTGTAGTAACGCAGTTCGTAGTCGCCGGCGGTCGCTGGCGCGTTGAGGGCAACAATGCGCTCGTCCATGTCGCCGCTGACGAGGCGCGTCGAAGCCAGCACCTTGCCTTCGCCGGCACGCGCCCGCGGGTCGAAGAGTTGGATGGCGTCGCGCCGGGCGCCCGGTCCCGTCCACTCGACGCTGAAGCGACGCCCCATCGCCACGGTTTCAGGCGCGGCGAGCGTGACGTCCGCCTCCAACACCGCCAGTGCGCGCGTCGCGAGCACCGTGCGGTTTTCACCGTTATAATAGCGCAGTTCGTAGCCGCCCGGTTTCGCCGGGGCATGAAGATCGACGGTACGAGCATCCATATCGCCGCTCACGACACGTCGCGACTCGACCACCTTGCCCGCGCCGCCGCCGGCCAGGGGGTCGAAAATCTCGACGGCGTCGCGGCGAGCACCCGGTCCTGTCCAGGTGACAGTGAAGCGCGTCGCGATTGCCACCTCGTCCGGCGCCTCCAGCGCGACATCGGCATCGAGCACCTCGATCTCGCGCGTGGCGAGTACGGCGCGGCCGTCGCCGCTGAAATAATGCAACTGGTAAAAGCCCGGCTCGGCCGGCGCCACCAGCGCGACCGTGCGGCCGTCGAAATCGCCGCTGACAAGACGCCTGGAACGCAGTACCGCGCTGCTGCCATCGGGCTTGCGCGGATCGACGATCCGGATCGCGTCACGCCGGGCCCCGGGGCCGACCCAGGCGACGGTGAAGGTCTTGGACAGCCCAACCGAGGCCGGCGCATCGAGCGAGACGGGCGCCTCGACCACCTCGAGCGGGCGCGTGGTGAGCACGGTCCGGCCCTCGCCCCACCAGTAGCGAATCTCGTAGTCGCCGGGACGCACGGGGGCCAGAAGCGCGACCGACCTCGCGTCGACATCGCCACTGATCAGCCGGCGCGAAGCCACGACGCGCCCCTCGCCGTTGCGCGCCGCCGGATCAAAAATC
Organism: Nitratireductor arenosus; assembly: GCF_009742725.1. Classification (GTDB taxonomy): domain Bacteria; phylum Pseudomonadota; class Alphaproteobacteria; order Rhizobiales; family Rhizobiaceae; genus Mangrovimarina; species Mangrovimarina arenosa. The sequence goes on from NZ_WPHG01000001.1 coordinate 277,154, forward strand.
TCGATCGCGTCGCGACGCTCTCCGGGCCCGTCCCACACAATCGTCAGCGGCCTGCCGATCTCGATGCCGTTCGGCGCGTCGAGTGTGGCGGCAGGCAGTTCGGCGGGCGCCGGCGTCGCCTCGGCTTCGGAAGCGGGATCGTCGCGCGCGATCTCGGCTTCCGCGATCTCGGTCAACGGCTGGTCGAGCGCCTCGCCAAGCTGTCCGGCATCGTGGGCGGGCAGATAGAGCCCGCCGGTCTCCTCGGCCAGGCAGGCGACCTGGCGCCCCTCCTCGGCCGAAAGACCGAAACCGACGACATGCGCGGTGAAGTCGACGCCCGTCGCCTCCAGTTCGCGACCGAGCGCGCATGGATCGGCGTTGCAGGTCTCGATACCGTCGGTGATCAGCACGACGGTCGCCTTGTCCTCGGTGAATTTCAGCGTCTCGGCGGCCAGCTTCACGGAGGCCGACAACGGCGTCTTGCCGAGCGGGTTGAGGCCCTCGGCGACCGCGCCGATCTCGACCGCACTGCCGGCGCCCGGTTCGACAAGCAGCTCGATATCGTCGCACTGGCCCTTACGCCGATGTCCATAGGCGATCAGGCCGAGCTCAACCTCGGACGGCAGGTCCGCCAGCACCTCCTTCAGCACCGAGCGCGCAATGCCGATCTTGGGTTTCTGGTCGATCCGGCCCCACATCGAGCCGGAGGCATCAAGCACGATCATCGCACGCTCGGCCGAAAGGACAGGCGCCGTGCAGAGGACGAGACCCGCCACGGCAAGCGCGAACAGGCGCAACGCGCTGTGTGTCGACGTGCGAGTGTTCATGGTCCGGCCTCCAACCGCGCGATTCCCAAATCGCGACATACAAGCCATCGCCTTCCGCAGGGTCAACCCGCATCTCCGATCAAACCGGAGGTCGCTTCATCCCTCGCGCGGGTCGTTTGAGACATCGGAGCCGACGGCGGCCCCGCCGCAGCGCGGTGTCAAGCGAGCCACCGCTTGCGGCGCTTGTAGTGCTTGACGTTCTTGAAGGAGCGGCGTCCTTCGCCGCCAATGCCGAGATAGAATTCCTTGACGTCCTCGTTCTCGCGCAGTGATTTGGCCTCGCCGTCCATGACGACCCGCCCGGATTCAAGGATATAGCCGTATTTGGCGTAGCGCAGGGCGATGTTGGTGTTCTGCTCGGCCAGAAGCAGCGACACACCCTGCTCCTCGTTGAGTTTCTTCACGATCTCGAAGATTTCCTCCACCAACTGCGGGGCAAGTCCCATCGACGGTTCGTCGAGCAAGACCATTTTGGGACGCGACATCAAGGCGCGGCCGATCGCCGTCATCTGCTGCTCGCCACCCGACGTATAACCGGCCATCGAGCCACGGCGTTCCTTGAGGCGCGGAAAATAGTCGTAGACCATTTCCAGGTCCCGCCTGACGTTGGCCGCGCCGTCGCGCCTTGTGAAGGCGCCGGTCATCAGGTTTTCCTCGATTGTGAGATGGCCGAAGCAATGGCGGCCTTCCATCACCTGGATACAGCCGCGCCGCACGAGATCGCTGGGCGACGAGGCCTCGACCTGTTCGCCGTCGAATTCGATGCCGCCCTTGGTGACTTCACCGCGCTCGGCTCGCAACAGATTGGAAATCGCCTTCAGCGTCGTTGTTTTGCCGGCGCCGTTGGCCCCGAGCAGCGCCACGATGCCACCGCGCGGGACCGATAGCGACACGCCCTTCAGGACGAGAATGACGTGATTGTAGATCACCTCGATATTGTTGACCGAAAGAATGGCTTCGGCTTCTTTCGTGGCCAGTGCGGCGTCCGTCATGCGCATGTCCCGTCAGGCTGCCAGATAGGACCCCGGCGGCGGACCGCCGGGGCGATACACGATCAAAATCAGGCGCCGCAATCGCGTGGCGTGATGTTGTTTTCCTTGGCGTAGGCCTCGGAATCCTCCTTGATCAGGGCGTCAACCACCTCGCGGTCGGCACCCATGAAGTCGGTCACCAGCGACCAGCTCTTGGCGTCCGCGTCCCACTGCTGGATGGCGCCAAGGCCGGGACCGCCATGGTTGCTGCACGTGACCGCGATCTCGGGAGCGAAGCCCGGCAGGCCCAACTCCTTCATGCGCGCCTCGTCGATCTTGAGCGCTTCCATGCCGTCACGGACCATGTCCGGCGTCAGTTCCTTGGTATCGTGCATCTTCATCGCCGTGCGCGCCGCCTCGGTGGCGAGCATCGCCGCGTAGAGGCCGCGATTGTAGAGCACCTCGCCGATATGGCTGCCGTCGCCGGCCGCCTTGCCCGCGTCGGTGACGTGTTTCTTGATGTCCTCGAACAGCGGGAAATCCGTCCCAACGCCATGGAAGGTGACCGCCTTATAGCCGTTGGCGCCGGCGCCGGCCGGGAGCACATCGTTTTCAGAGCCGGACCACCACACACCGATGAAGTGATCCATCGGGAAGCGGATGTTCGCCGCCTCCTGGACCGCGACCTGGTTCATCACGCCCCAGCCCCACATGGTGACATAGTCGGGACGGTCGCGGCGGATCTGCAGCCAGGTGGCCTTCTGTTCCTGCCCGGGATGGTCGACGGGATAGAGCGACAGCTCGAAACCGTGTTTTTTCGACAGTTCCTCGAGCGTGCGGATCGGCTCCTTGCCGTAGGCGGAATTGTGGTAGACGAGCGAAATCTTCTTGCCCGATATGTCGCCGCCTTCCTCGTTCATGATGTGCTTGACGATGATGGAAGCGGCATCCCAATAGGTGCCGGGATAGTTGAAGATATAGGGAAACACGGCACCGTCGGCGGCCGAAGTACGCCCGTAACCCATGGAATGGACCGGAATCTTGTCGGCCGTGGCCTTTGGGATCAGCTGGTAGGTGATGCCGGTCGACAACGGCTGATAGACCAGCGAGCCCTCGCCCTTGGTCGATTCATAGCATTCCACACCCTTTTCGGTGTTGTAGCCGGTCTCGCATTCGGTCATGCGGATCTTTTCACCCTCGATGCCGCCATCGCGTTCGTTGAGCAAGGTCAGATAGTCGGCATAGCCGTCGGCAAACGGAATGCCGTTCGGCGCATAGGGGCCGGTGCGATAGCTCAGCGAGGGAAAGACCAGATCGGCCATCGCCGGTCCTGCTCCCACCGCCATGGCGAGTGCAGCAGTTGCAAGCAACGTCTTCAGTCTCATGTGAAATCCTCCCATGGTGAGACTTTCAGTACTTATTCCCGGCCGCGATTGGCCGGTTGAGATGATTGTATCGCGCTAGTAGGGGAATGGCCAAAGCCTCAGTTTTTCTTTCGTCAGGCGCCAAAGCTGGGCAAGCCCGTGCGGCTCGACGATCAGGAAGAAGATGATCAGCGCCCCGACTGTCATGATCTCGATATGGGCCGCTAGGTCCGTCGACCAACCAAGCCCGCCGACCATGACATTTTTCAAAAACACCGGGAACACAACGATGAAGGCGGCTCCCAGGAAGGAGCCGAGGATCGAGCCGAGCCCGCCGATGATGATCATGAACAGCGCGTCGAAGGATTTGTCGATGCCGAACGCCTCCGTAACCTCGGCCGCGCCGAGATAGATGGCAAAGAACATCGCGCCGCCCATACCGACATAGAAGGATGAAATGGCGAAGGCCGACAGCTTGGCGTTGAAGGGGGAAACCCCCATGATCTGCGCGGCGATGTCCATGTCGCGCATCGCCATCCAGCTGCGTCCGAGCCGACCGCGCGTCAGATTGCGCGCCACCCAGGCGAACACGAACACGAAGGACAGGCACACCAGGTAGGTCGCCCATGAGGGCGCGTCCGGACCGGTCACCGCCACGCCGAACAGCGTCCGCGTCGGCATGCTGATCTGACCCGACGCAGAATAATTGTAGAACCAGCCGAACTTGTTGAAGCACCAAACCAGGAAAAATTGCGCGGCAAGCGTGGCGACCGCGAGATAAAACCCCTTGATCCTGAGCGAAGGCAGGCCGAACAGCATACCCACGCCGGCCGTCACCGCGCCGGACATGACGATGATCAGCACGATATTGAGTTCGGGAAAGGCGGTCGTCAGCTTGTAGCAGGCGAAAGCGCCCACGGCCATGAACCCGCCCGTGCCGAGCGAGACCTGGCCGCAATAGCCCGTCAGGATATTGAGGCCGAGCGCGATCATCGACCATACGAGGAACGGCACGATGATCGACTTTTCCCAATACCCGGTGATGAAGAACGGTACGACGCCGAAACAGACCGCCACGAACAGCCAGAACAGGAGGCGCTCGCCGCGGATCGGGAAGGTCTGCATGTCGGCGACATAGGTGGTTTTGAAATCGCCCGCTTCACGGTAGAGCATCAGGCGTCTCCCCACATCTTGGTGTCTTCGGCGAAATCGTCCCCCTGCGGCCCGACCAGGCAGAAGCGATGCCCGCTCGGCGCTTCCATGATGATCCACCGCTCGCGCGTCTCGATCCGGCGCGCACCGGCGGCCTCCAGCCTCTTTGCCTCGGCTTCGCGGTCGTCCGTCTCGATGTCCAGATGAATGCGGGATGGATGCTCGACGGCCTGCAGCAACATGCGCGGCCGCCGGTCATAGTCCCCCACCCGCGCATATTTGCCATCGTCGTCGACGATCACCCGCTCGCCGAGCGCGGCACTCCAAAAGGCCGCCGCCTCCGACAGATCATCCGTCTGGCAATCGATCACGAACACGCCGGGCCTGCTCCTGTGCGTCATCAAACCCTCTCGATGATCTTTTCGCCGAACAAGCCCTGCGGCCTGAACAAAAGGAAGACGAGAGCAACGACGTAGGCGAACCAGTTTTCGATCGCGCCGCCGACGAACGGGCCGACATAGAGCTCGGCCAGTTTTTCGCCGACCCCGATGATGAGGCCACCGACGATCGCGCCGGGAATGGAGGTGAAGCCGCCGAGGATGAGGACCGGCAGCGCCTTGAGCGCGATCAGCGACAGCGAAAACTGGACCCCCGACTTCGCGCCCCACATGATGCCCGCGACCAGCGCGACAAAACCGGCGATCGACCACACGATCACCCAGATATTGCGCAGTGAAATGCCGACCGACATGGCGGCCTGGTGATCGTCGGCGACCGCGCGCAAGGCCCGGCCGGTGGCGGTGTATTGCGAAAACAGCATCAGCAGCAGCACCAGTACCACCGCGACCAGCGCGGCAACCACGTCGAGCTTGTCGATATACATGCCGAAATAGTCGGACCCCTCGGCCGCCCATTCCCGGGTCACGTCCTCAAGCCAGAAGGAGCCGCCGGAGGGAATGCCGATGTCGAGCGCCTTGATGTCGGCGCCCCACATCAAATCGCCGAACCCTTCAAGGAAATAGGCAAGACCGATCGTGGCCATGAACAGGATGATCGGCTCCTGGTTGATGAGATGCTTGAGCACCAGTTTTTCGAACAAATAGGCGAACACGATCATCACCACGAGCGTTCCGATGACCGCCACGAAAGCCGGCAGGGTCCAGCCGAATTGGTGGAAGTCGGTCCCGAAGATCGCGTTGATCAGGTGCGAGAACGGCACCTGCCCGGTCTGCAGTCCGACCAGGGTCAGCGCGGCAAACAGCGCCATCACACCCTGCGCGAAGTTGAAAATGCCCGAGGCCTTGAAGATCAGCACGAAGCCCAGCGCGACCAGCGAATACATCACGCCGGTCATCAGCCCGTTCAGGACCGTTTCGAGGAAATACAGGAAGGCCGGGCTCATGCGACAGCGTTCTCCTCAGCTCTTCATTCGTGCGGGACGCCGAGATAGGCGTCGATCACGTTCTGGTTCTTCGACACCTCGTCGGGCGGTCCGTCGCCGATCTTGCGACCGTAATCGAGGACGACGACCCGGTCGGAGATGTCCATGACGACACCCATGTCGTGCTCGATCAAGGCGATCGTGGTGCCGAACTGGCTGTTCACGTCGAGGATGAAGCGGCTCATGTCCTCCTTCTCCTCCAAATTCATGCCAGCCATCGGCTCATCCAGCAGAAGCAGCGCGGGCTCGGCCGCCAGAGCCCGGCCCAGTTCGACCCGCTTTTGCAGGCCGTAGGGCAGGCGCCCGACCGGCACCTTGCGGATATGCTGGATTTCGAGGAAGTCGATGATCTCCTCGACGCGATGGCGATGTTCCAGCTCCTCGCGCAGCGCCGGGCCGCGCCAGATCGCCTGTGCGAAAATGTTGCTCTTCTGCAGCGTGATCCGGCCCGTCATGATGTTGTCGAGCGTGGTCATGCCCTTGAACAGCGCGATGTTTTGGAAGGTGCGTGCGATGCCCTGCCGGGCGGCGTCGGTAGTGCGCATGGCGCGGCGCTCGACGCCGCGAAAAGTAATCGTGCCTTCCTGCGGGGTATAGAACCCGTTGATAACGTTCAGCATCGAGGTCTTGCCGGCGCCGTTCGGCCCGATGATGGCGCGGATCTCGCCTTTGCGGATGTCGAAGGAGATCTTGGTGATCGCCTTGACTCCGCCGAAACGCAGCGACACGTCCTTCGCCTCAAGCAAGACGTCGCCCTTGGCGACACCGTCCGCATGATGAACGTTCAGGTCCCTTGGATCGACGGCCCGGTTCATTCGGCGGCCTCTCTCACCGGCTTGGGGTCGAGGCCGTGGACGGGCGCATCGACGATCCGTACCAAAGCCTTGAGGCTGCCCTTGCGACCGTCTTCGAAGGTCACCTCGGTCTCGACGTGTTTTTCGGTCGTGCCGTCGTAAAGCGCCTCGATCAACTCGCCGTAACGATCGGCGATGAAGGAACGGCGCACCTTCTGGGTGCGGGTCAATTCGCCATCATCGGCGTCGAGTTCTTTGTGCAGGACCAGGAAGCGACGGATCTGCGAGGGGGCCATCAGCTCCTCTTCCGCCAGCGAGCGGTTCACCGCGTCGATGTGGCTGGCCATGCTCTTGTAGACGTCGGGATGACCGGCCAGTTCCTGATAGGAACCGTAGGACACATTGTTGCGTTCGGCCCAGCTCCCGACCGATTCCAGATCGATATTGATGAACACGGCGCAGAAATCGCGACCGTCGCCGAACGCCACGACCTCCTTGACGTCGGGATAGAATTTCAGCTTGTTCTCGATATATTTCGGCGCAAACAGCGCGCCCGAGCGCAGCTTGCCGACATCCTTGGCCCGGTCGATGATCTTGAGATGGCCCTCGGCGTCGAACAGCCCGGCATCGCCCGTATGCACCCAGCCGTCTTCCGTCTTGGTCGCGCGGGTCGCCTCCTCGTTCTTGTAGTAGCCGAGGAAGACGCCGTCGGAGCGATACAGCACCTCGCCATTGTCGGCGATCTTCACATCCACGCCCGGCGACGGCAGCCCGACCGTATCGGCCCTGATCTTGCCGTCCGGCTGCGCGGTGATGTAGACGCAGGCCTCCGTCTGACCGTAGAGTTGCTTCAGGTTCAGCCCGAGGGCGCGGTAGAAGCGGAACAGTTCCGGCCCGATCGCCTCGCCGGCCGTGTAGCCGACCCGCATGCGCGACAGGCCCATCCTGTTCTTCAGAGGCCCATAGACCATCAGATCGCCGAGCCCGTATTTCACCCGGTCCCAGAACCCGACGCTTTCGCCGTTGAGAATCGGTTCGCCTACCGTGCGCGCATGGGCGATGAAATGATCGAACATGCGCTTCTTCAGCGGTCCGGCATCCTCCATGCGCACCATGATCGCCGTCAGCAGGCCCTCGAACACCCTCGGCGGCGCGAAGAAATAGGTTGGCGCGATCTCCCTGCGATCCTCGGTCACGGTTTCAGGGCTTTCCGGACAGCTCACGCAATAGCCGGCCGTGTAGGACTGCGAATAGGAAAACACGTGATCGCCGACCCAGGCCAGCGGCAGATAGGCGATCGTCGTCTCGTCGACATCGAGATTGTCGAAGGCGTTACCGTGCAGGGCGGACTTCACCAGATTGTCGTTGGACAGCATCACCCCCTTCGGGCGGCCGGTCGTGCCGGACGTGTAGAGGATGATGCCAAGATCGTCGCCCTTGCCGGCCGCCAGCAACGCTTCCCAGCGTTTCAGCGCATCGGATGACGCCGAAACGGCGGCAAGCCCCGTTTCGCGCAGTTCGGCATAGGAATGCAGGTGGGTGTGATCGTAATCGCGTAGCCCGCGCGGTTCGTCATAAACGATGTGCTTGAGGCTCGGTACGTCTTCGGAAATCGAAAGCAGCTTGTCGACCTGCTCCTGATCCTGCGCGACCGCGAATTTCACCTCCGCGTGGTCGAGCACGTAGGCCATCTCCTCGGCGACCGAATCGGCATAGACTGGCACCGGCACGCCACCGAGCGACTGGATCGAGGCAAACGACCAGTAGAGCCGCGGGCGGTTCGACCCGACGACGGCGACCTTGTCGCCACGCACGAAACCCAGCGTCTCCAGCCCCAGGGCGAAGGCCCTCACCTCCGCGAGTTGTTCCGCCCAGGTCCAGCTTTGCCAAATGCCGTAATCCTTGTGCCGCATGGCGGCGCGATTGCCGTACCGGTCGGCGTTCAGCAGCAGATACTTCGGAAACGTATCAAGTGTCCTGTCGGCGTTGGCCGCAGCAACCATCTCCCATCATCCTCCCGAACCCCGCCTTGTTTCTGCGGTTGGTCCACATTTATCGCGCGGCTTGGCCCAGCGCGCAAGTTCACCCATCTTGTCCGTTTGGCTAACCTGGCCGGCTTTTTTGACATCCGGTCCAGTTTCAGCACGTTGAAAACAAAATCACACGAAGGGCCCGGCCATTCAACTTCGCGATTGACAGACAAGCGTGGCGATGGTCTGGTATCTTGGCGAAGACCTTGATTTCCATCCCACACAATCTGATCTGTTTGGCTGTGGCGCGTGGCCATGCGCCCCGGTCAAGGCTCGTAGCGCTTCAGCCTTTCGAGCTTGATCACCTTGATGCGGCCGTGCTCGCACTGGAGCAGCCCCTCTTCCTCCAGGTCCTGCAAGGCGCGGTTGGCGACGGCTCGGGAAACGCCGGCAAGCAGGCCGAGTTCCTCCTGGGAAATCTCAATGTCGCTCTTGCCCGTCGGGTAAAGCACCGGGTTGAAGAACCAGGACAGATTGCGGGCGACACGGGCGCGTGGGCTGAGGATACGATCATACTCGATCGTCGCGATGAACTGGCCCATGCGTTCATTGAGCTGGCGGACCAGGAAGCGGCTGAAGCCACGGCTGTTTTCGTAAAGCCACATGAAGGTGGCGCGGTTCATCATCGCCAGGCGGGTATCGCGCAGGACGACGAGATCGTATTGCCGCGCCTCGCCCTTCAGCACCGAGCCCTCGCCGAACCAGCTTCCCGACGTCGCACCGGCAAATGTCATTGCCTTGCCGTCGCTGGACACGGCTGAAATCTTAGCCAGCCCGTCGACGACGCCGGTCCAGTAATCGAGCTTGTCGCCGCGATGACAAATATAGCTGCCCTTCGCGAAGGTTTTCTCGATGGTGCCGCGGCGCGCGCGGTCGAGTTCCTCGGCGGTGAGTTCCTCAGCCCAGATCGCGTTGCCGACGATGTCTTCCTTCGTACCCATGTCTTTCCGGACTACCGTGCGACGGCGCCGTTATGGACGCGCGCGCGCCGGAAAACAAGCGAGCGGTGCCCGGTCAGGCGGCGCGCTCCGAACGGCGCGCGGTCGGCAGCACGGTCAGAGGCGCGCGCGCGCCGGTGACCGGTCGGTCGAACAGCAGTCGCTGCTCCATGCGGGTCGACTTGAAGAATGGAAACCGGGCGAAGGACCGCTCCTCGATGGCATGCACGTTGGCCTGGAACAGTACCACCGGGTAGTTGAGGCCCGGATAGCTGCGCACCCCACCGATCTGTTCCGACATGTAGATGCGCCGGTAGAAACCGGTGTGGTCCTCCTGGATGGTCGATAGGCAATAGGGCGCGTCGAAATGAAAACACGCCATGCCGGCGATGCGCAGCGTCAGATAGGGGATTTGTGGATAGATCTGCGACCACTCGGGGTCGGCGGCGAAACGGCTCGGATCGATGAAGGTATCGCCGGCGCGGATGCGCGCGTTCAGGATGTCGCCATAGACCGTCACCGACGGAGAGACCGGGCTCTTCTTGGTCACATGATGAATGCGAATGGTCGAAACCAGGTTTCCGTCGATATAGATGCCGAAGCGGTAGCAATTGTCGAGGTCGTCGAGGGAATCGTACACGGCCTGGCCGGGTATTTCGGATACCATGTCGGCGGCACGGTAGGATTTGTACCGCAGCCGGTAGATGTCTTCCAGATCCTCACCCCCCTCCACGCGCCGATATTCGGTGCGTTCGAGCACGGCCAGCACATTCCTGGCAAATGCGGAAATTTCCGAATGGTTTCTCTCAGCTCCCGCGCGCAGCACTGCGCCCGACAGCGCCGGATTCGCATTCATGTCACCCAATTCCCCGTACCTCGCACGCTCAACGGTAGACCAAGCCCCGTTCAAGTAAAGCTGAAACTTCTCATGCCAGCGTTTACTTAGCGTTAACGTTAACGGCCCCCTGGCCCTATTGCGCGATCGCGCCATTACGCGACGTCAACCCCATGGTCGGCCGAAACGGTTGATGAGAAGAGGTTCGCGGGCGGGGCGTTGTCATGTCCTGGCGACCATACCTCGCCTGCGTATGGGGGAGCCGGGGCGCGATCGTCTCGCAGGTTGGACCGTTTCCTATCGCGCCGCGACATGCGTGGCGCGCAAATCCTCGGCGAAAGGCCACACCGTGTTGGACATGGTTTCGATACCGGAGGCCGAAAGCGCGGCGCCGAACAGGAACCCCTGCAACAGGTCGGGCTTGACCTCCTGCGACAGCAGTCGGAGCTGGTCGAAGGTTTCGACGCCTTCCATCGTGACCCTGAGCCCAACCTGTCGCGACAGATGGACGACCCCTTTCAACAATTCGAGCGAACGTTCGTCGTCGGTGACGTCCTTGAGGAAGCTGCGGTCGATCTTCACCTTGTCGAGTGGCAGTGTGTGCAGATAGCTCAGGCTCGAATAGCCGGTACCGAAATCGTCGAGCGCGATCCGCACGCCGAGGTCGCGGATCTCCTGCAGATATTTCCGTGTCGACAATTTATCGTCGAGGATCGCGGTTTCGGTGACCTCGATCTCGAGCCGTTCCGGCGCCAGGCCGCTCTCGGCGAGCGCGTCGGCCACGGTGGCGATGATGTCGGAATCGCGAAAGTCGCGCGCCGAGAGATTGACTGAAACGCCGATCGGCTCCGGCCATTTGGCGCATTCGCGGCAGGCTGCCTCCAGAACCTGTACGCTGATGTCGGAGATGATGCCCATCTCCTCCGCCAGCGGAATGAAAACCCCCGGTGAAACCGCGCCCAGCTCGGGATGCTGCCAGCGGCACAGCGCCTCGCAGCTTTCGATGCGCATGGAATCCATGCCGACGATCGGCTGGTAGACCACGCGCAGCGCGCGCGCCTCGACCGCATTGCGCAGATCCGCTTTCAGCATCTGCTTTTCGCGGAAAGCGGCGTCCATCGACGCCTCGAACAGCTGCCAGCCATTCTTGCCGGTCTCCTTGGCGCGATAAAGCGCAAGGTCGGCCTTGACGATCATGCCGTCAACGTCGCCGAACGCGACCGGCAGCAGAACCGCTCCCGCGCTCAGCTGCACGCGCAAAAGGTGACCCGCCACGTCCACCTCGTCGGCAAGACCGGCGAAAATTCCGTCGAGAATCTGACCGAGATGGAGCTCGTCGTGGACACGGTCGAAATAGATCACGAACTCGTCGCCGCCGAACCGGCTGACCTTGATGTCCTCGTCGGCGAAGCAGCCGAGCTTCTCGGCGATCGCGTAAATCAGGCCGTCCCCGACGGGATGGCCGAGCGTGTCGTTGACGGTCTTGAAATCATCCATGTCGAGTACGGCAAGCGCGCAGTTGCGCTCGCGATCGCCACCGGCCAACTGTTCGGCGACGATCTCCTGGAAATAGGCGCGGTTGGGCAGCCCCGTCAGAGTGTCGTAACGCGCCATGTGGCGGATCTTCTCGTCCGCCTGGACACGCTGGGTCACATCCTCGAACGTGATCACCCCGAGCTCGTCGTCACCCTCGCGCGCCGAAAATTCCAGGTAGCGCCCGTCGGACAGACTGACGAGCAGTTTTCGGTTGCGGCCCTCGCGCAGAGCACGCGTGAGCTGTCCTTCGACAAAACCGCAATCCTTGTAGCTGATCAGGCCGCCCGCCGCGCCGCGCATCAGCAGCGCCTTGAGGGAACGCCCGACGAGGTGGTCGGGCGTGGCCACCGACATCAGTCGCGCGGCCTCGGCGTTGGCGACGACGACGCGACTGTCGGGTCCCAGCATCACCAGGCCGTGCGACATGGTGTTGAGCGCCCGGTTGAAACGCTGCGCAAGCCGGTTGGCCTTCTTTTCCTCTGAAAGCGCCGAAAACAGCACCTCGCGTACCATGTCGGCGAAGCGCCTGATGGCGAAGAAGAACGGAAAGGCCATGCAGCCGAGGATGATGTGGTAGACGTCGCCGCGCAGGATGAAGCCGATCGAGATCGGCCAAGTCATGGTCATGATGAAAATCATGACCATGCGCGGCGAGCCGTAATTGCGCCCTGCAATCGAGGTCGCGGAGGCGAGCGTCACCGCCACGGAGGCGATTTCGGCGAAACTGTCGTGGGCGAGATAGATGCCCACGAAACAGAAAAAGCCCAGCATGAAACCATGCATGGACCCGAACACGATGTAGTCTCTCTCTCGCGCCTTGGCCTCGGCGCCGGTCGCGGGCGGCGGACGGTTGCTGTATTTGCGGATATTGCGCAGCCTCAGGACGCCGACCATGACCATGGCGACAGCGACCAGGAGGTAAACCGGGTCTCCGGTCTTCCAGTAACACAGAACGACAAGCAGGGTCTGGGCGACGAGACCAACAGACAAAGTCAGCCCATCGCGGAAAAGCGTTTCCACGAACGGGATATAGATATCGATTGGGATGTCGCGCTTCTTGATCCTGTCCATGCCATAGTCCGCTCAGGAGGCCGGACTATGGCACGGTCCTGTTAATAAAACGCTTCCCGCGTATTCAGCGACTTACGCCTTTCATGGTTGCATCGGACCGCGACAGCCCGGTGCGACGCCCAGCCCTCGCGACGTCGATGAAGCGCTCGCTATTCCGCCGCTTCCAGCGCCTTGGCCGCATCGCCAGCCTTGAAGCGGGCCAAGAGCCGCGTCCTCTCCTCGGCGGCTTTCCGCACATTGGCATCCTTGACGTGGCCATATCCCTTGACGATCTGAGGAAGGCTGGCAAGGGCGGCGGCCGCGTCGGCGCGCTCCGGCGTCAGGCCGGAAAGCACCGTGTCGATGTCGGCTTCGTACTCCGCCAGAAGACCGCGCTCCATGCGCCGCTCCCGCGAATAGCCGAAAAGGTCGAGCCGGGTGCCGCGCAGCCCCTTCATCGCCGCCAGCAGGCGGAACGCGCGCATCATCCAGGGTCCGAACGCGCTCTTTCTCGGCCGGCCGTCGGCACTCTTTCTACCCATGATCGGTGGCGCGAGGTGGAATTCGAGCCGATCGTAGTTCTCGAACTCGGCCGAAAGCTGCTTGGCGAACGACCCGTCCGTATAGAGCCGCGCGACCTCGTATTCGTCCTTGACCGCCATCAGTTTGAACAGGTTTCGCGCCACGGCCTCCGTGACCGCGCTCGATCCGGGAACCATTTCGGTCTCCTTTGCCCGCACCGCCGCGATCCGCGTCCGGTAACGGTCGGCAAAGGCCGCATTCTGATAGGCGGTGAGAAAGGCGGCACGCCGCGAGACGATCTCGTCGAGCGTGTCGGCCGGCTGTTCGGCACCGGATGCGGATCCGACCCGCCCGACCAGTTCGCGCACGAAAGTCGGCTCGTGCGCGGCGCGCCGTCCCCAGCGAAACGCATCGACATTCATGGCCACCGCCTGACCGTTGAGCGCGATCGCGTGCTCGATCGCCTCGGCCGAGACCGGCAGCCCGCCATGCTGATAGGCCAGGCCCAGCATGAACATGTTGGCGCCGAGCGAATTGCCGAACAGGACCGCCGCCGTGCGTGTGGCGTCGAAGAAAAAGGCCTTGTCTTCGCCCGCGGCCGCCCGGATCGCCTTTTTCAGCCTCTCGGCCGGCAACGAAAATCCCGGCGAGCGGGCGAAATCGCCCGGCATGACCTCCGCCGTGTTGGCGACGAAGACGGTCTCGTTCTCGCGCACGGCAGACAGCACTTTCTTGGAGCCCGACACCACCAGGTCGCAGCCCAGCACCATGTTGGCCTTGCCGGCCGAGACCCGAATGGCATGGACCGCCTCGGGCGTCTCGGCGATGCGCACATGGGTAAACACCGCGCCGCCCTTCTGGGCGAGACCGGCCATGTCGATCAGGCCGCAGCCGCGGCCTTCCAGATGCGCGGCCATGCCCAGCACCGCGCCGACGGTGACGACGCCGGTGCCACCGATACCGTCGATGATCCCCGACCAGCCACCGGAAAGGGATGAAAGCCGGGGAACGGGTACCCCCTCCAGCGGATCGGCCGAACCGGCGATCCCCCGCGATTTGCGGATCTTCGCCCCATGAACCGTCACGAAGGACGGACAGAAACCGTTGACGCAAGAAAAGTCCTTGTTGCAGCTCGACTGGTCGATGCGCCGCTTACGGCCATATTCGGTCTCGACCGGCTGGATCGACACGCAATTGGACTGGACGCCGCAATCGCCGCAGCCCTCGCAGACGAGTTCGTTGATAATCACGCGCCTGTCGGGATCGGGATAGGTGCCGCGCTTGCGCCGCCGCCGCTTTTCCGCCGCGCAGGTCTGGTCGTAGAGCAGCACCGAAACGCCCTTGACCACGCGTAACTCGCGCTGGACCCGGTCGAGGTCGTCCCGATGATGGATCGTCGCTCCGCTCGGAAAGCTCGCCTTGCCGGCATATTTGTCGGGCTCGTCGGTGACGATCGCGATACGCCCGATCCCCTCGGCGCGCATCTGATTGGCGATCATCTCCACGCTGAGCGAACCTTCGTGCGGCTGCCCGCCGGTCATGGCGACCGCGTCGTTGTAGAGAATTTTGTAGGTGATGTTGGCGCCGGATGCGATCGCGAAGCGGATCGCCAACGAACCGGAATGGTTATAGGTGCCATCGCCGAGATTCTGGAAGATATGCTCGCGCTTGGAAAACGGCGCCTGACCGACCCATTGCGCGCCCTCCCCGCCCATCGCGGTGAAGCCGACCGTGCTGCGGTCCATCCACAAAGCCATGAAATGGCAACCGATGCCGGCGCCGGCGATCGAGCCGTCCGGCACCTTGGTGGAGGAATTGTGCGGGCAGCCGGAGCAGAAATAGGGCGTGCGGCTCGCCACGTCGGTCGTCTCGGCCAGCATGGCCTGGAACTGTCTGAGCCTGTTGACCCGCGCCGCGATCTCCTCGGACGGGCCGATCACTTTCAGGATCCGTTCGCCGATGGCAATGGCAATGTCGTTGGGATCGAGCGCACCCTTGGCGGGAAACAGCCAGTCGCCGCGCTCGTCCTTCTTGCCGACGACCATCGGCTGCATAGCGGTTCCGTAGAGATCCTCGCGCACCTGAACCTCGATCAGCGAACGCTTTTCCTCCACGACGATGATCATTTCCAGACCGCGCGCGAAATCGCGTATGTGCTCGAGGTCGAGCGGCCACGGGCAGGCGACCTTGAACAGCCGCAGGCCGATACGATTGGCCCCGGCCTCGTCGATGCCGATATCCTCCAGCGCCTGGCGCACGTCGAGATAACTCTTGCCGACGGTGATGATGCCGATCTTGGGAGTCCGGCCGCCCGAATAGACGATCTTGTTCAGATTGTTGACGCGGATGAAGGCCGCCGCCGCCGCCCGCTTGAATTCGTGCAGCCGGGCTTCCTGCCCCATCTGGTCGAGTTCGTGGCGGATGTTGAGCCCGCCCGGCGGCATGTCGAACTCGGGCAGGACGACCTTCAGCCGGTCGAGCGCGACATCGACCGACCCCGTCGATTCGATATTGTCCTTCACGCACTTCATCGCCGACCAGGTTCCGGCGAAACGCGACAGCGCAAAGCCGTAGAGGCCGTAGTCGACCAGTTCCTGCACGCCGGCCGGATTGAAGATCGGGATCATCGTGTCGACGAAAAGAAACTCGGTGGCGTGCGCGTTGGTGGACGATTCGGCCGTGTGGTCGTCGCCCATCAGGGCCAGCACGCCGCCATTCCCGGACGATCCAGCGAGATTGGCGTGCCGAAAAACGTCGCCGGACCGATCGACCCCCGGACCCTTGCCGTACCAGACCGAAAACACGCCGTCATGCTTGCCTTCGCCAAGCAGTTCGGTCTGCTGCGCGCCCCAACAGGCGGTCGCCGCCAGTTCCTCGTTGAGGCCGGGCTGAAAAACGATGCTGGACCGTTCGAGTTCGCTCTTCGCCCGCCACAATTGCTGGTCGAGACCGCCCAGCGGCGAACCCCGATAGCCGGAAACGAAACCGGCCGTGTCGAGCCCGGCAAGCCGGTCACGCTCGCGCTGCATCAACAGCATGCGAATGATCGCCTGCGCGCCGGACACGTAGATGCGCCGTTTTTCGAGGTCGTATTTGTCGTCGAGCGAAACGTCGTGAAGGGTCATCGGTTCCTCCGCGAAGCCCGCTGCCGCGCGGACACCGCTTTACCCGCCGGAGTGTTCAATTCCAAAGCGGCCGCGTCAAACAAATTTCGCAAAACCTAGCACAGCGCAAGATCGCTACTGTTTCAGCCTTATTGGCGGATGATCGTGACCCCGGTGACGCCGCTCGCGTACTTTCCTTTCGGCGCGCGCAAGCCGACCCGAAGAGCCGGCTACCAGGTCCATACGGCAAAAATACCTAATGCGAAATGGGGAGTACGTTTGAACGCCAATCGTCTTTGAATGAACTGTCAAAGCTGGTAATCACGGCCAGGTCCACCGGGATAAGCTCGGTGGCCAGCCGGGCGGCAATCGACACAAGAGCCATGAATGGCCGCTGCCCAGCTTCGGGGAATTGCCCGCTTGGCGGGCGCTTGAAACGGGAGGAAGTGAATGGCGGCTTTGCTCGCGCTCTCACGGCTTGTCGACACGATCAACGAGTTTGTCGGCCGCCAGGTGTCGTGGCTCATTCTCGTCGCGGTATTGATCAGTGCCGGCAACGCCAGCATCCGCAAGGCGTTCGACATGTCGTCCAATGCCTGGCTGGAATTGCAATGGTATCTCTACGGCACGGTGTTCATGCTCGCCGCCGCCTATACGTTGCAGCGCAATGAGCATGTACGCATCGACATCCTGTCCAACCGCCTTTCCAAGCGCACCCGCGACTGGGTCGACCTGATCTGTCACATCACCTTCCTGCTGCCCTTCGTGGCACTGATGGTGTGGCTATGCTGGCCCTGGTTCTGGTTGTCCTATCGCAGCGGTGAAATCTCGGCCAATGCCGGCGGCCTGGTGATCTGGCCGGCGAAGATGATGGTGCTGGCCGGCTTCATCCTCTTGGCGGCGCAGGCGCTGTCGGAGATCATCAAGCGCATCGCCGTCATTCGCGGTGACATCGACGACCCCACCCCCTCGCACGATTTGCCTCCGGCCGCCGAGGCCGCGATCGAGATGGAGACGAAGGATCGTGACTGACTTCGTCGCCCACAATCTCGCACCCATCATGTTCGTCTGCGTGATGGCGATGCTGCTGATCGGCTACCCGGTCGCCTTCACGCTCGCCGCCGGCGGGCTGTTGTTCTTCGCCATCGGCGTCGAGATGTCGGCGATCTCGAGCGAGATTCGGCTGTTCTGGCCCTTGCTGCAGTCCCATCCCGAACGAGTCTACGGCATCATGTACAACGACACCCTGCTGGCGGTGCCGTTCTTCACCTTCATGGGGCTCATCCTCGAACGCTCGCGCATGGCCGAAGATCTGCTCGAGACGATCGGCCAATTGTTCGGCCCGGTGCGCGGCGGCCTCGCCTTCGCCGCCGTGCTCGTCGGCGCGCTGCTCGCCGCCACGACCGGCGTGGTCGCGGCCTCGGTGATCGCCATGGGACTGATCTCGCTGCCGATCATGATGCGCTACGGCTACAACAAAAGCGTCGCGACCGGAACGATCGCCGCCTCGGGCACACTGGCGCAGATCGTGCCGCCTTCGCTGGTCCTGATCGTCATGGCCGACCAGCTCGGCCGCTCGGTCGGCGACATGTATGTCGGCGCCTTGCTGCCGGCCCTGATCATCGTGACGTTTTATTGTCTCTATGTCCTGGTTCTCAGCTTCGTCCGGCCGGAATGGGTGCCGGCCCTGCCTCCCGAGGCGCGCACGCTGGGCGGTGGCGTGACCTCGCTCATCGCCGTTCTCGCGGCGGCGGTGACAATCTACCTGATCACCTACAACACCATTTTCGCCGATATGCGCTACGAGGTGCGCCTGGTCTGGGCGGCGACGGTGGCGACGCTTGCCGCCTATCTGTTCAGCTTGATCAACCGCCAGCTCAAGCTCGGCATCCTATCGCGCCTCGCCGAACAGGTGGTGATCGTGCTGATCCCGCCGCTGGCGCTGATCTTCCTCGTTCTGGGCACGATCTTCCTCGGCATCGCCACGCCCACCGAGGGCGGCGCGATGGGTGCGACCGGCGCACTGTTCCTGGCGCTGGTGAAGGGTCGGCTCAACCTCACCGTCCTCAAGCAGGCGCTCGATTCGACCACCAAGCTCGCCGCCTTCGTCATGTTCATCCTGATCGGCGCGCGCGTGTTCGGCCTGACCTTCTACGGCATCAACGGCAATATCTGGATCGAGGAACTGCTGTTGTCGTTGCCCGGCGGCGAGTACGGCTTCCTAATCTTCGTCACCATCATCATCTTCATTCTGGGCTGCTTTCTCGATTTTTTCGAAATCGCCTTCATCGCCGTGCCGCTGCTCGCGCCGGCGGCCGAAAGTCTGGGGATCGACCTGATCTGGTTCGGCGTCATCCTCGGCATCAACCTGCAGACCTCGTTCCTGACGCCGCCCTTCGGGTTCTCGCTGTTCTACCTGCGCTCGATCGCACCCATGCACGACTGGACCGACACAGTGTCGGGCCGGGTCTTGCCGGGGATCAAGACCTTCGAGATATACAAGGGTGCCCTGCCCTACATCGTGATCCAGTTCATCATGATCCTGATCGTGATCTCGTTCCCGCAACTCGTCACCCACTATAAGTCGGCGCCGGGGGTCGGCGGGGGAGATGTCGAAATCCAGCTTCCTCCGCTCGGGCCACCACCGGCAAATGGCGGTGACGGCGACCAGCCTTCGCCGTTTGGTCTTCCGCCCCTGGGCATGCCCAACAATAATGGCGGCACTCAGGGAGAGCCCGCGCCATTCGGTCTGCCGCCGCTCAACCTGCAGCCCGAAGGCGCAACCCCGGCACCGGTGCCCGCGATCGATCTCAGCCAGCCGCCGAAGATCGAATAGCCGGGTCGCATTTCGCGCACCCGCAGAGACCTTACGGATCGACAAAAAAAACCCCGGGGCCGTTGCCCCGGGGTTTCGTGTCCTGAACCGAAAATGGTTCGCGCGTCAGAGCTTGCCGGCGCGCTGCTGGATCATCATGAAGGTGTCGAAATTGTATTCGGTGAGCTGAGCCCACAGATACGCATCCTTCTTGAACGCCAACTGGTTGTCGTAGATTTTCTTGAACGTCGCGTTCTGCGCGTTGATCTCGTCATAGGTCTCCAGGGCCGCGGTGTAGCAAGCCTCGAGGATCTCCTGGCTGAAGGGCCGCAATTGCGCGCCGCCCTGCACGAGCCGCTTGAGCGCGGCCGGGTTTTTGTAGTCGTAATTGGCCATCATGTCGGCATTGGCCGCGCGACACGCGGTTTCCAGGATGGCCTGATACGGCTTCGGCAATTCGTTCCACTTGTCGAGATTGGCGAGCGTGTGCAGAACCGGTCCGCCTTCCCACCAGCCCGGATAATAGTAGTACTGGGCCACCTTGTTGAAGCCGAGCTTCTCGTCATCATAAGGTCCGACCCACTCGGTGGCGTCGATAGTGCCCTTTTCGAGCGCCGGATAGATGTCTCCGCCGGCGATCTGCTGCGGCACCACACCGACCTTCTCGATAATCTTGCCGCCCATGCCGCCGATGCGCATCTTCAGGCCCTGCATGTCGGCCACGGTATTGATTTCCTTGCGGAACCAGCCGCCCATCTGCGCACCGGTATTGCCGCACGGCATGCCGTAGAGGCCCTGAGTGGCGTAAAACTCGTTCATGAGCTTGTTGCCGTCGCCATAATAGTACCAGGCATTCTGCTGGCGGTAGTTGAGACCGAAGGGAATCGCGGTGCCGAGCGCGTAGGTCGGATCCTTGCCCCAATAATAGTAGGAGGCGGTGTGCGCGAGCTCGACTGTTCCGGCGGAAGCCGCGTCGGCCGCCTGCAGGCCCGGCACGATCTCGCCGGCGGCGAACACCTGAACCTGGAAATTGCCGTCAGTGGCTTCGTTGACGAACTTCGCCATCGTTTCGGCCGCGCCGAAGATCGTATCGAGCGCTTTCGGGAACGAAGAGGTGCATCGCCAGGTGACTTTCGGCATCGACTGCGCAATTGCGGGTGCGGCCAGCGTTGTGGCCGCCGCAGCGCCCGCGCCGGCAACACCCGCCTTCTTGATAAATGAACGACGATCCATTCCGTTTCCTCCCATTCGTGGATCTATCGAAATCCGCATCGAGCCGAGATGGCCATCCAACGGTTTCAGCCAGCGACAATACACGCTCGAAGCGATGTGTCCAGCATTCGGCCCTCCACCTATTTTCCTATATTTTCGCGGTAATCGGCTAATATCTCGGCACTTTCGCCGATCGGCGCAGCGAGCCCCTGGCGAGCCGGGCTTGACGCGGGCACGAAGCCGGCCGACATGAAGGGCAGGACCAAGTAAACCAACCGCCTCGCCGGACAAGATCATCGATGCACCCGCCCCTTGTCGCCATCTCCACCGATGTGCGCGTCTTCGACCGCTACACCTGGCACGCCACGCCACAGCAATATATCGAGGCCGCGCTCTCCGGAGCCGGGGTTTTGCCCGTTCTCTTGCCGTCCTTCGGGCCGCGCATCGATTTCGACGCATTGCTCGACCAGGTCGGTGGGGTGCTGATCACCGGCTCGAAAAGCAATGTCCATCCCTCGCTCTATGGCGGCGATCCCAGCGAACGCAACGGTCCCTATGACGAGGCCCGCGATGCCACCACGCTGCCGCTGATCCGCAAGACGGTCGAACGCGGCGTGCCGCTGCTCGCGATCTGCCGCGGCATCCAGGAACTGAACGTCGCGCTCGGCGGAACGCTCGCAACCGAGATTCAGGAGCGCCCCGGAATCATGGATCACCGAGCTCCGCCAAGCGAGGTTCAGGACGATCGTTTCGCGATCCGCCATCCGGTCAGCTTCGCCGAGAGCTCGTGGCTGGCCGACATATTCGAAACCGGCTTGATCGAGGTCAATTCGGTTCACCGGCAAGCCGTCGAAAGACTGGGACCACGCCTCAAGGTCGAGGCGGTGGCCGAAGACGGAACGATCGAGGCCGTTTCGGTTCTCGACGCCAAGGCCTTCGCAGTCGGCGTACAATGGCATCCCGAATATTGGGTCGAAACCGACGGCGCCTCGCGCCGGATCTTCCAGGCGTTCGGTTCAGCCGTACGCGATCACGCGGCCAAGCGAAGCCGTGCGCAGGCGGCGGCCGAATAGACCTTCCCGCCCCGTCGCACGGCGTCCAGTATCAGAATTGGGAAAGAAGCTGGAATATCGGCGCTTCCGGTCGCACAGACTCGTAGTCGACGCCATCCGCGATCGCGAATTCGACTATCGGCGTGCCGTCCTCCGACAGGAAGCTCAACAATCCGTCGCCCTGCTCTTGGCCGAAGCGGACCCGCGCGAACCGTTCGTCGAGTTCACCGCAGTCGGGTTCGAGGACGAGCTCGAACCGACCTTGCGTCGCATCGCCCGCGCGTTCGACGGAACAACGTCCCGAACCGCCGACCCGGTAGAGCGAATAATGCCCTTCAGGTGCCTGGGAAGCTTTCGTCAGTGGCGCGCTATCGAGCGCCTCTCCCGTCGTCACATAGGCTCCGGCCGTAGCGACAAGCGCCAAGGCACATGCGGAAAACAGCTTCACCGCGAATCATCCCTGCTTGTACCCCCGCAAGGAAGGGTGGTGCGAACCGGTTAACGATTCGTTAACCGGTTCGCACCGCGGCAAGGCCGGCGGTTTCGGGAACCGGCGTCAGCACGCGCCCCTCATCGAACCAGGCGATCAGGTTGTCGACGACCAGATCGGCCATCGCCTCCCGCGTTGCACGCGAGGCCGAGCCGACATGCGGCAACAGTGTCGCATTGTCGAGTTCGAGCAGAGCCCGCGGCACATGGGGCTCATCGGAAAAGACGTCGAGACCGGCGGCCCGGATGGTACCGGCAGCAAGCGCCGCGATCAGTGCCTCCTCGTCGACCGTGCTGCCGCGCCCGATATTGAGGAAGATGCCGTCGGGGCCGAGCGCCTCGAAAATCTCGGCGTTGACGATCTTGTGCGTCTGCGCCCCGCCCGGAGCCACCGAGACGAGCACATCGACCGCCTCGGCGAGCCCGCGCAGACTGTCGTGATAGGCGTAGGAGACGTCGGCGACCGGTCGGCGATTATGATAGGCGATCGGCAGGCCGAAGGCCTCCAGCCGGCGCGCGATCGCCTGGCCGATGCGTCCCAGGCCGAAAATGCCGACGCGGCGGCCGCGCAGGGTCGATGCCGTCAGCGGATAACCCCCTTCCCGCGCCCAGCGGCCTGCGCGCAGATAGGCCTCGGCCCTGGCGAACTCGCGCACCGTATTGAGCAGCAATCCAACGGCGGTGTCGGCGACCTCCTCGTTCAGGACGTCGGGCGTGTTGGTCACCATTATATTCTTCGACGCGGCGTGGCCTGCGTCCACGGCATCGTAGCCGACGCCGAAATTGGCGATGATTTCCAGTTTCGGCAGCGCATCGATAAAAGCCGCGTCGATCGTGGTCATCGCCGCGATGCCGCGAATGGCGCTGGCGTCCCGCCCGGCCAGCAGGACGGGATCGGCGGCCTGGAGTGGCACCAGCCGGAACTCTTCTGAAATCCGCTTGGCCGCATGCTCGTGCAGCTTGCCGGGTACCAGGATTGAAACGTCGCGCATGAGATGACACCGATCCTTTATTGCCGTCGCGCCGGCACCGTAAGCATGGCTCGCCCCGCCGGCAAGCATGCCGCCGCACACGCGCTCGCAAATCCGTGATCGAAAAATTTCGGAACAGGTTCTCGGCCACCCACGTTGTGTGGACAGTCCAACCAATGAAAGGAGAACCGAGATGAAAATGAAGATTCTCACCGCAGCCGTGCTTGCGGCCGGACTGGCTACCGGCGGCGCCATCGCGCAGACGACCAGCGCGACCTCGAAAGCAGGTTCGGGGCCGAACTTCAAATCCGACGACGAGCGCGTGATGTATGAGGAAAACGCTGATCGCATGGGTGGCTTCTTCACCGACGAGACCATGACTGAGATGCGTCCGGACACCGAGGTGAAGGAAATCTTCGCCGAGCTTGGCAAGGACGATCAGGCTGAGATCAAGGCGGCGTGCGAGCGAGCCATGGAAAACCGCGGCTCTTACGGCACCATCACCGTTAGCCTTTGCGAACAGGTCGACGCGATGTAAAGGAACGGTTCCAGACATCGACGGCTCCCGCCTTTCGAGGCGGGAGCCGTATTCTTTTGTCTTTTCGGGACGGATCGTGGATGCCGACCATGTTGCGATCGGGGAGTTTCGTCCCGGGGTCGTTGTGCCGGTACCCGGTCAGTCGCGCTCGACGGGTTTTCCGGTCGATTGGCGTACATGCAGTTCCGGCTTGATCAGCTCCTGCGAGGCGGTGACCGGAACGCCGTTCAGCCGGTCAAGCAACGCCCGAGCCGCGCGGCGGCCAACGTCGCGCTGGCCGTTCCACACCGTGGTCAGGGCCGGCGTCGCGATCGCGGCTTCCTCGAGATCGTCGTAGCCTGTCACCGAGATGTCGAGACCGGGCACGAGCCCGGCACGGGCGATGCCGTTCATCAACCCGATCGCCACCAGGTCGTTCCAGCACACCGCCGCGGTCGGCTTGTCGGGCAGAGCGAGGAATTGTCCGGCGACCTCAAAGCCGCCCTGTTTGGTGCGCGGCCCCGGAATGCGCCAGTGCGGCGCGACGACGAGGCCGGCCTTTTCCATCGCCGCGACATAGCCCTGGTAACGGTCGCGGCCGGTCGAGGTCTGGTCCGTGCCGCCGATCATGGCGATGCGACGGTGGCCGAGTGAGATCAGATGATTGGTGGCAAGCCCGATCCCGTAAGCATCGTCGCCGCGAAAAACCGGCACCTCCGCGCCCTCGACCGAGCGCGCGATCAGCACGGCGGGAAGTCCGTTTTCCTCGATCAGCCGGATGTCTTCCCGCGGCGTTCCGATCGCCGGCGACATAATGACGCCGTCGGCGCCGAGCTGCAGCAGTGTGTCGACGAAGGTCCGCTGCTTTTCGAGCTGATCGTAATGGTTGGACAGCAAAAAAGTCTGCCGGCTGCGGTCGAGTTCGCTCTCGATCGAACGCAGGATTTCGGCAAAGAACGGGTTCATGATGTCGTGCACGACCACGCCTACAATGCCGGATCGCGAGGTGCGCAGGCTGGCCGCGCGCCGGTTGTAGATATAGCCGATGGCGCGCGCATGTTCCTTGATGCGTTCCCGCGTGGTGTCGGCAACCAATGGACTGTCCCGAAGCGCCAGCGACACGGTCGCGGTGGAGACGCCGAGCGCCTCGGCAATGGTCGAAAGCTTTATTTTCTGCGCCAGAACGCCCCTCCCGTCGATCCGCCCAGGTCGTTTTAAACTGTTTAATCGCGCTTATGCCATCGCCCTACGGCATTTCAAAGCCTTTTCGACAGGCTTTCGGTTTCCGCATTCGGCGCGGAAGCCGAGCGCAGCCGCAACCGGCGCTCGCGATGCACGATATAAAGCCCGCTCGCCACGATGATCGCCGCGCCGCCCAGGGTGAAGCCGTCCGGCACGTCGCCGAAGGCGAGATAGCCGAGCACGATCATCCACACCATTTGCAGGTAGGGATAGGGCGCGAGGGCTCCGGTGGTCGCCTGCCGGTAGGCCTTTATCAGCAGCCAGTGGCCCAACCCGCCATAGATGCCGAGCGACATGAGCACGATCCACTCAACCGCCGTTGCCGGCACCGATCCGTAGAACGGAACCGCCGGCGCCATCAGGATCACCGGCGCCAGCGCCGAATAGAAAATCAGGCTCTCGGCGGTCTCCGTAGCGCTCATCTTGCGGGTCATGATCACGTAGGACGAATAGCTCAGCATCGCACAGATCAGGTAGAGATGACCGACCTCGAAAACGCCGAAACCGGGGCGCGTGATCACCAGCACGCCGGCGAAGCCGACAATGATCGCCGCCCAGCGCCGCCATCCGGCCCATTCGCCCAGAAACGGGCCGGCGAGCGCGGTGATGACCATCGGTGCGAAGAAAAAGATCGACACCGCCTCGGCGAGCTGCAGCGACTTCAGCCCCTGGAAATTGAAGAAGGTCGCGCCGAACAAAAACATGCCACGCAACACTTGCAACGGTCCGCTGGCGACCCGGAACGCGGCGCGATGACGCCATGGTCGCAGGATGAGGACGGCAAGAACCAAATGGACCGCGAAGCGAACCCAGGCGATGAAGGGCGGCGCAAGCCCGGCCGCGCCCAGAAATTTCGCGCTGGTATCAAGGAAGGAAAACAGCAGCCCGGCCGCAAACACGAGCAGGATCGCGGCCAACGGCGTCGCGGTATCGGTGACGGAATTGACTTTGCTCAAGGCCTGCTGCCGATCTCGTGAGAAAGCGCCCTGCCGTGTCGGCCATACCGTCCCCAAGGGCAAGGCCTATTTTCGAGCGCTCCCGCCGCACGGCGACAGCCCGTCCCGCTTCAAACGTCCTCGCCCGCCTCCTCCGCGAACCCGGCCTGTCCCGTCCCGGCGAGATTGTCCTCGATGCGTGCGAGCACTTTCAGGAACGCCTTCTGCTCCTTCTTGTCGAACCCCTTGAGCGCAATCTTCTCCGTCTTGCGCACCGATTTCTCGATCGACTTGATCGCATCGCGACCGGTCTCGGTCAGGAAGATATGGGCTTGCCTGGCGTCGTTGTCGGACGGACGCTTGAACAGGAAATCCTGCGCCTGGAGCCGATTGATGGTTTTGGTTATGGTGGGTGGGCGCACGCCGAGACGTCCGGCGAGCTGGCCAGGCGTCTGGCCGTCTTCATGCGCGAGCGCGAGCATGATCTGGTCCTGGCCAGCATAAAAGCCGTGATCGAGCAGACGCGCGGCGAGCGACGTGCGAACCAGCCGCGCGGTCGATTGCAGGCGGTTGATCGACGCCCCCTTTTCCGATTTGGCCATCCGCCCCTCCCATGTTCGCCACAATCGATCTAGATTTCGGCGCCCGCCGCGACATGAGCCTGGGCGTCGTTCTTCCAGCGGGCGAAAAGACGGCATAAGAACCGGCCGACTAATTCGCCGACGAACTTATGGCAGAGGTTGATTGCAGTTCAATGACAAAGATCAAAGCCGGCAAAGACGAGCGCGCGCACGCCGGCGAAGACATCGCCGTCCTGCCGCTCGGCGCGACCGAGCAGCACGGCCCGCATTTGCCCGCCGAAACGGACACCATCATCGCCGAAGCGGTCGCAACGCGTGCCGCCCGGTTGCTGCCGCGCGGCGTCGCGGCGACCTTGTTGCCGGTCGAGCCGGTCGGATATTCGATCGAACATCTCGATCTCGGCCGCACCAAAAGCCTGTCCTATCGCGAGGCGGTGGAACGCTGGATCGCGATCGGCGCGGAGCAGGCCGTGCGCGGCTGCCGGAAATTCGTCATGCTCAACGCCCATGGTGGCAATTCGCCGCTGCTGACGATCGTCGCCACTGAGCTGCGCGTGCGTGAAAAAATGCTGGCGGTCGCCACGAGCTGGACGCGCTTCGGACATCCCGCCGGACTCGTCGGCGAGACGGAGCGGGCCTTAGGTATTCATGGCGGCTTTGTCGAGACGTCGGTGATGCTGGCGTTGCGTCCCGATCTGGTCGACATGGACAAGGCTGCGACATTCGCCTCCGCGCAGCAGGATTTCGCCGCCCGGTTCAAGCATCTGCGCGCCTACGGCCCGCATGCGTTCGGCTGGACGATGCAGGATCTGTCGCCCGTTGGCGTGGTCGGCGATGCCGCCGGAGCCAGCGCGGAGGCCGGCGAACGCCTGCTCGATCATGCTGCGCGCGGATTTGCCGAATTGCTTGAGGATGTCGCCCGTTTCGACCTGGCCGGCCTCGCCTGACGGCGGAAGGGACCGCAACGCGTCGTCGCTCCCGCCACGCTTGTCCCTTTGACAAGTCGCCGGCGAGATTCGGGCCTTGTTTCGCCGTTGCCGGCGTGCATTGGATCGGCCGCCATCCTATATGGAAGCCGATCCGCAATTCCGCCCCGGGGGACTTGATGTCCGATACGCAAACCCAACTTCCCGTCACCGTGCTGACCGGCTATCTCGGTTCAGGCAAGACGACGCTGCTCAACCGCATCCTCACCGAAAACCACGGCAAGCGTTACGCCGTGATCGTCAACGAATTCGGCGAAATCGGCATCGACAACGAGCTGATCGTGGAATCCGACGAGGAAATCTACGAGATGAACAATGGCTGTGTGTGCTGCACGGTGCGCGGCGACCTGATCCGCGTCGTCGAAGGCCTCATGCGCCGGCCCGGACGGTTCGACGCCATCGTGGTCGAGACCACCGGGCTTGCCGATCCGGTGCCGGTGGCGCAGACCTTCTTCATGGACGACGACGTGCGCGCCAAGACCCGGCTCGACGCCGTTGTGGCGCTGGTCGACGCCAAACACCTGCCGCTGCGGCTGAAGGACAGCCGTGAGGCCGAGGACCAGATCGCCTTCGCCGACGTCGTCGTCGTCAACAAGACCGACCTGGTCGACGAGGACGAGCTGGCGGCGGTCGAGGCCACCATCCGCGCGATCAATCCTTCGGCGCGCATCCACCGCGCGACCCGCGCCGGGCTGCCGCTTGCCGAGGTGCTCGACCGCGGCGCCTTCGACCTGACGCGCGCGCTCGACAACGATCCGCATTTTCTCGATCACGACCATCCCGACCACGCATGCGGGCCGGATTGCGACCACCACGACCACTCCCATGACGACCATGACCACCACCACCATCATGATGCATCGCCGATCCATGATGTCTCGGTGCGGTCGATCTCGCTGCGCGGCGGCACGATGGACCCGAAGAAATTCTTCCCCTGGATCGAGAAGACGACCCAGATCGACGGCCCGAACATCCTGCGACTGAAGGGCATCATCGCGCTTGCCGGCGACGACGAGCGCTACGTTGTGCAGGGCGTGCACATGATCGTGGAGGGTGACCACCAGCGTGCCTGGCGCGACGACGAAAAACGCGAAAGCCGGCTCGTCTTCATCGGCCGCGACCTCGACGCCGAACGGCTGAAGCGCACCTTCGAGGCGTGCCAGGCCTGACGCCCGATCTCGCTTTGGCGCCGTCGCCTCCAAGACCGGGGCGCCACAGACCGCACTGACCCAGGAACGCCGATACCCATGTCCACTGTCGCCCCTCTCGATCTCAACGGCCATTGCCTGAGCGCCCGCTGGATCGCCGGCATACCCCACTTCGCGCTCGCCGACGGTATCGTCCACCGGCTCGACAACGGACACAAGTCGATCGAAGCGCATGACGGGCTGTTGGCGGCGACGCCGGCCAGCGACGGCAAAACGCTTCTGACCGCGGGCGAGGACGGACGGGTCTGCGCCCTCACGCCTGAGGGTGAGGTGCGCGAGCTGGCCTCGATCGGCCGCAAATGGGTTACCGCGCTCGCCGGTGGTCCCCAGGGCGCGGTGGCGTTTGCCTCCGGCCGCACCGCCTATGTGCGTTTTTCCGACGGGCGCCTGCGCGATTTCGCCCATCCGCGCTCGGTGGAGGGGGTCGCCTTCGCGCCGAAAGGCATGCGCATCGGCGTCGCCCGCTATAATGGCGCGACGCTGCATTTCCCCGCCGCCGACGGCACGCCGGTCGAGTTGACCTGGGACGGCGCCCATACCGGCATCACCTTTTCCCCGGACGGCAATTTTCTCGTCACCACCATGCAGGAAAACGCCCTGCATGGCTGGAAGCTCGCCGACGGCAAACACATGCGCATGAGCGGCTATCCTGCCAAGGTGAAATCCTGGTCCTGGGCGGCGAAGGGGCGCTGGCTGGCCACCTCCGGCGCGCCGGCCGCGATCGTGTGGCCGTTTTCCGGCAAGGACGGGCCGATGGGCAAGGCGCCGGTCGAACTCGGCACGCGCGCCGACACCATGGTCACGGCGGTCGCCTGCCATCCGACCGACGAATTCGTCGCCATCGGCTTCGGCGACGGCATGGTACTGGCAGCCCGCATCGCCGACCAGAAGGAGGTGCTGCTGCGACGGCCGGGCAAGGGCGCGGTCACCGCGCTGGACTGGGACGGCGAAGGCCGCCGCGTTGCCTTCGGCTCCGAGGCCGGCGATTGCGGCGTGATCGACGTCGCCGGTTAGGCCGGCCGAAGCCGGCGCGTACCAGCTCAACCCTTCTTTTCGAGATAGTCCCGCGCCCAGCCGAGCCCGTCCTCGGTCCGTCCGGCCGGCCGGTATTCGCACCCGACAAAACCCGGATAACCGCGCGCGTCGACCGCCGCCAGGACGGCGCGATAGTCGACCTCGCCACAGTCGGGCTCGTGCCGGCCCGGATTGCCGGCGATCTGGATATGGGCGATCCGCGCACGGTGACGCTCGAACGTCGCCACGATCTCGCCCCCGGTCCGGCTTTGATGGTAGATGTCGTATTGCA
This sequence comes from Nitratireductor arenosus, assembly GCF_009742725.1. Taxonomy (GTDB): domain Bacteria; phylum Pseudomonadota; class Alphaproteobacteria; order Rhizobiales; family Rhizobiaceae; genus Mangrovimarina; species Mangrovimarina arenosa. The sequence continues at coordinate 307,014 of NZ_WPHG01000001.1, forward strand.
GGGAAAGATTGTCCGAACCGACCCGGTCGAGGATCGCGGCCGCCTCGGCCATGGTCTCCAGAAAATAGCCCGGCATGTCGAACCGGTTGAGCGGTTCGATCACGATCCGCACGCCGCGCCTGGCCGCCTCGGCGGCGGCATGGGCGAGATTGTCGGTGAAATTCTCCTCCAGTTCGCGGCGATCAATCTCCTTAGGCGCCACGCCGGCCATGCAGTGGATCAGCGGCGCGCCGAGCACGGCGGCGTAGTCGAGCGCCAGGGCGAGAGCCTCGTGAAACCGCGCGCGCTGGCGCGGGTCGACTGCGAGCCCGCGCTCGCCCGCCGCCCAGTCGCCCGGCGGCATGTTGAACAGCGCCAGGTCGAGCCGGTTTTCTTCGAGCGCGGCGGCGATCTCCCGCGCGTCATGGTCGTAGGGAAACAGGAACTCGACCGCCGTGAAGCCAGCATGCGCGGCACGCTCGAACCGGTCCAGAAACGGCGCCTCGGTGAACAGCATCGTCAAATTCGCAGCAAGTCTGGGCATCGCTCCTTCGACCCACGATATGAATGGTTCCTCCGCGCGTGGCAGCATGCCTGCCCCACGCCGCAAACGGTCGGCGCCCGCGGTTCGACATCCCGGAGGGCCCGCGTCAGTCTCCGAGCTTGGCGGCGCGGCCGGCGATATAGACTTCGCGCACGGCGCGGTCGTCGCCGAGCGTCTGCAGGAGAAACAGTTCCTCCGACAGCGTGTCGATCGTTTCCATGCGGGTACGCATCGTCGGCGTCGCCCAGGCGTCAAGCACGACGATGTCGGCGTCGGTGCCCGCGTCGAGCGTGCCGGCCCGCTCGGCGATAGACAACGCCTCGGCATTGCCGCGCGTCATCTGCCAGAAGGAGGCCAGCGGATTGAGTTTCTCGCCCTGAAGCGCAATCACCTTGTAGCCCTCGTCCAGCGTCCTGAGCATGGAATAGTTGGTGCCGCCGCCGACATCGGTCGCCACCGCCACGTGCAGCGGCCGTTCGCGCTTGCGGTAGCGCTGATAGTCGAACAGGCCCGAGCCGAGGAAAAGATTCGAGGTCGGGCAGAAAACCGCCACCGAACCGGTTTCCGACATCGCGTCGGCCTCGCGATCGCTCAGATGGATGCAATGGCCGAACAGGCTCTTGCGCCCCAACAGCCCGTAGCGGGCATAGACGTCGGTATAGTCCTTCGCCTGCGGGTAGAGCTGTTCGGCCCAGCGGATCTCGGCGTGATTTTCGGAAAGATGCGACTGAACGTGACAGTCGGGATGTTCGGCGGCGAGCGCCTGGGCCATCTCCATCTGCTCCGGCGACGAGGTGATGGCGAAGCGTGGCGTGATCGCGTAGAGTTGCCGGCCCTTGCCGTGCCACTGCGCAATCAGCGCCTTGGAGTCCTCATAACCCGATTGCGGCGTGTCGATCAGGCCCGCGGGCGCGTTACGATCCATCATCACTTTGCCGGCGATGTTGAGCATATCGCGGGAATGGCTTTCCTCGAAAAACGCCTCGGCCGAAGCCATGTGCACCGAACAATAGGCCGCCACCGTCGTCGTGCCGTGGCGGATCATTTCGTCGAGGAACAGCCGCGCGATCCGGCGCGCGTGCTGGGCATCGGAGAATTTCGTCTCCTCGGGAAAGGTATAATCGTTCAGCCAGTCGAGCAGTTCGGCGCCGTAGGAGGCGATGATCTGCATTTGGGGAAAATGCGCATGGGCATCGATGAAGCCGGGCAGCACCAGATGCGGCCGATGGTCGGTGACCGGCGCGTCGCCGGCCACCGCCGACACGGTCGAAAAATCGCCGGCAGCGACAATCTTGCCGCGCTTGATGAAGACGGCGCCGTCTTCCTCGTACCGGCAGGCGGCGAGATCGTCCCCAGCGACCGGTTCGCGCAGGAAGGAGAGCACCCGCCCTCTGATCAAGATTTCACTCATTGCCCGGATCCGCGCGCCTCTTCGAACCACGAAACGATCAGCGCCCGCTCCTCGTCGGTCATATAGGTGACGTTACCAGGCGGCATGGCGTGGCTGCGCCCGGCCTGCAGATAGATCTCGCGCGCCCTGTCCGCGATCGTGGCGTCGGTGTCGAGCCGGACATTCTTCGGCGTGATGTAGACGCCTTCATAGACCGGCTCCGCTGTATGGCACATCGAGCAGCGCCCGAGCACCGTATCGCGCACGGCGGGAAAATGGGCCGAGGTAATGAAGGGTTCGGCAGCAGCGGCGGCCTTGTCCTCGCCGGTCAGAACTTTCGGAACGGTCGACAGCCACATGATGATGATGAACAGGATCGTCGCCAGCGCCCAGGTCCAGGTCGGATTGCCCTTTCTGGCATGCACAGTGTTGAAATAATGCCGGATCAGGACGCCGACCAGGAAAATCAGCGATGCGATGATCCAGTTGAATTCGGTCGCAAACGCCAGCGGATAGTGATTCGACAGCATCAAGAACAGGACCGGCAGGGTCAGGTAGTTGTTGTGCAGCGAACGCGTCTTGGCGATCTTGCCGTATTTCGGGTTCGGCTTGCGTCCGGCGATCAGGTCGGCGACTACGATCTTCTGGTTGGGAATGATGATCATGAACACGTTGGCCGACATGATCGTGGCGGTGAAGGCGCCCAGATGCAAAAAAGCCGCGCGGCCGGTGAAAAGCTGCGTGTAGCCCCAGCTCATCGCTACCAGAATAACGAACAGAACCAGCATCAAGGTGGTGTCGTTATTGGCCAGCGGCGACTTGCAGAGCTGGTCGTAGAGGACCCAGCCCACCGTCAGCGAGGCGAGCGAGATCAGGATCGCGGTGCCCGCCGACACGTCGAGCACGTTGCGGTCGACCAGGTAAAGGTCGGCGCCGGCGTAGTAGACGATGGCGAGCATGGCAAAACCGGTGAGCCAGGTGGCGTAGGCCTCCCATTTGAACCAGGTCAGGTGCTCCGGCATCTCCGCCGGCGCGACCAGATATTTCTGGACATGGTAGAAGCCGCCGCCATGGACCTGCCATTCCTCGCCGAACGCGCCTTCCGGCAGGTTCGGGCGCTGCCGCAGGCCGAGATCGAGCGCGACGAAATAGAATGACGAGCCGATCCAGGCGATGCCCGTGACCACATGCAGCCATCGCATCGCGAAGCTCAGCCAATCCCAGAAAATCGCAAGATCGTACATCGACACACGCCCTCCTCGTCGGCGTGACTTTACGGCCTCGGCCACAAACGAAAAGAGGCACAGTCACCGAGCACTTTCAAAAAAATCTGGAAAATAATAGTCTCCGCCGTGTCATCCAGATCATGCCGGGGGCATTTCATGGCCTATCTCGACAATGTCGCCGTTTTCGTTCGCGTGGTGGAGCTCGGCAACCTCTCCGCGGCGGGACGCGACATGCGCATTTCGCCGGCCGTCGCCTCCAACCGCATCAAGGAGCTTGAAAAACATCTCGGCGTGCGTCTGTTCAACCGCACCACGCGCCAGCTGACCCCGACCGAGCAGGGCCGGGTCTTTTATGACGGTGCCAAGAAAGTACTCGACGCGGTCGCCGACGCCGAGGCGGCCGTCAGCGCCCTGTCGGGCCAGCCGCGCGGCACCATCCGTGTCACAGCGCCGCTCGGCCTCGGCCGGCGCCTGCTCGCCTCCGGTATTCCCGAATTCCGTGACCGCTACCCCGACATCGAGGTGCGGCTCAGGCTGTCCGACCACGATGTCGACATGATGCGCGAGGGCATCGACGTCGCCTTCCGCCTTGGCGTCCTCGAAGATTCCAGCCTGCGCATGCGCGGCGTGCTCGAATGCGAGCGGGTATTGGTCGCGGCGCCGTCCTATCTGGACAAGCGCGGCGAGCCGAAAAGCCCGGACGATCTTCTGGCGCATGATTGTCTGATGCTGCGCTATCCGGGCGCGCGCGAACATTTCTGGACGGTGCGCACGTCCGACGGCCCGCGTAAGCTGGACGTGCGCGGCCCCTACGATTCCGACGACGGCGACGTGCTGACCGGCTGGGCGCTCGCCGGCCATGGCATCGTCATGAAACCGCGCTTCGAGGTTGAGCCGTTTCTGCGCGAGCATCGGCTGAAAACTATCATGACCGACACGCCGCCGATCCCGGTTCAACTCGCCGCCGTCTATCCGCACAAGAAATATCAGGATCCCAAGGTCCGCCTGCTGCTCGACTTCATGGCCGAACGCTGCCAGCGTATGATCCGCGACATTCTCGACGGTCACTGACCGCCGGTTGGCTTCAGGGGAGGTAGCTCATCGCCCGCATCATCGCGAAAGCGGCGCTTTTCGGCCTGCTCGGGCTCGTCGTCCTGCCCGTCTTCGTTTTTGTCGGCGTGCTCGCGCTTGGCTATGCGCTCGATCCTTCCTGCGGCACGCCGGGCGCATCGGGGGGCTGTGAAATGGGCGCCGCCGCCTCGGCCATCGCCTCGGCGATCCCCGGCTTTATGCTGTTCTTCCTGGTTTCGCTGCTGATCAGCGTGAGGCGGAGGAAGAAGGCTGAAACGCCGCCACAAGAGCCGTCATGATCTCCGCAGCGGCCAGCGCGGCAATGACGGCGGGACGCTTGTCGCGCACGCCGTCGCCGCCGATCGGGGTCACCAGCCGCGAAAATTCGGCTTCGCTGCCACCAGCCGTTTTCAGGAACCAACTCCTGAAGGTCGCCTTCTTGGTCGCCGAGCCGATCATGCCGACATAGGCGGCGTCGCCGCGCTTCAGCGCCTCGGACACAATCAGGAAGTCGAGCGCATGGTCATGCGTCAAAACGACGAAGGCCGCGCCGGCCGGCGCCGCACGCACGAGTTCCTCCGGCACGGCGGTCAGGCGGGTCTCGACCCCTTCGGGAAAGCCGACAATAGCGTCGGCCCGGGTCTCCGCCACCGTCGCGCGCACCGGCAAAAGCACGAGCGCCTCTGCCAGCGCCCGGCCGACATGGCCGCCGCCGAACGCCAGCACGCGCGGCAAGGTTTCGTCCTCGGCCCGGGCTTTGGCGAGAAGCCTGTCGCGCAAGGCCGCGCCGACCCGCTCGATCGACAGGCCGACCCGGCCGCCGCAGCATTGCCCGATTTCGGGGCCGAGCGGGATGTCGAGCACCTTCGCCGGTTCCGCTTTGGAGGCCGGAGCCGCGCGCAGCAGCGCCCGCGCCTCATCGATCGCCATGAATTCGAGCTGGCCGCCGCCGATCGTGCCGAAAATAGTGTCCGGCGCAACCAGCATCCACGCGCCCTCCTCGCGCGGCGTCGATCCCTTCGCCGCCGTCACTTCGACCTTCGCCGCCGCCGGATAGGCATCGAGAAAGGATTGCAGGATTCCGGTCGTTTTCGTCATGGTCGCAATTCTAACCCGAGATGCCCCTGCCGGCGATCCCCGGGCTAGGCTCCGGTTTGGGCGCGCACGCGCTCGACCGCCATCAACACCCGTTCGGGCGTTGCCGGCGCGTCGAGACGCGGGCAGACCGTGTGATCGCCGACGGCAGCCACCGCGTCCGACAGGGCGTGCAAAACGCACATCGCCAGCATGAAGGGCGGCTCGCCGACCGCCTTGGAGCGATGCACGGTCGGCTCGTGCGCCTCCGGCCAGTCGGCCAACGTAACGTTGAAGATTTTCGGCCGGTCGGACGCAAGCGGGATCTTGTAGGTCGAGGGCGCATGCGTCCTCAGCCTGCCCTTGTCGTCCCAGACGAGTTCCTCCGTCGTCAGCCAACCCATGCCCTGGATGAAGCCGCCCTCGATCTGGCCGATATCGATCGCCCGGTTCAGCGATCGTCCGGTCTCGTGCAGGATATCGGTCCGCTCAACCACATATTCGCCGGTCAACGTGTCGATCGAGACTTCCGCGCAGGCCGCACCATAGGCGAAATAATAGAACGGATGGCCTTCACCCTTGTCGCGGTCCCAGCGCACCTTCGGTGTCTTGTAGAAGCCGGTCGCCGAAAGCTGGACACGGGCCATATAGGCTTGCTGGGTCAGCTCGCCGAAGGCGATTTCCTGATTGCCGACCCTGACCCGATTGGGCAGGAACTCGATTTGCTCGTGCGGCACGCCGTATTTTTCGGCGGCGAAATCGCACAGCCGGTCGCGGATCGTGCGCGCGGCGGCCTGCGCGGCCATGCCGTTGAGGTCGGAACCCGAAGAGGCCGCCGTCGCCGAGGTGTTGGGCACCTTACCGGTCGTGGTCGCGGTGATCTTCACCTGGTCGATGTCGATCTGGAACTCCTCGGCCACGATCTGCGCGATCTTGACATAGAGCCCTTGCCCCATCTCGGTGCCGCCATGGTTGAGATGCACCGAACCGTCGGCATAGACATGCACCAGCGCGCCGGCCTGGTTGAAATGGGTGGCGGTGAAGGAAATGCCGAATTTCAACGGCGTCAGCGCCAGGCCGCGCTTGATAACCGACGAGCCGGCGTTGAAATCGGCGATCGCGCGCCGCCGGCCCTGATAGTCGGCGCTCTCCTCGAGCTCGTCGACGAGCCGGTGGATGATGTTGTCCTCCACCGTCTGGTGATAGGGCGTGACGTTGCGGTCCGTGGTGCCGTAAAAATTCTTCCTGCGGATATCCAGCGGGTCCTTGCCAAGCGCGAAGGCGATCTCGTCGACCACGCGCTCGCACCCGATCATGCCCTGCGGACCGCCGAACCCCCGAAAAGCGGTGTTGGAAACGGTATTGGTGTAGAGCGGCGCCGACTGGGCGCGCACGGCCGGGTAATAATAGGTGTTGTCGCAATGAAATAGCGCCCGGTCGGTCACCGGGCCGGACAGGTCGGAGGAAAACCCGCAACGGGCGGCATAGAAATAGTCGACGCCCAGTATCGTGCCCTCGTCGTCGAAACCGACCTCGTAGTCGATGACGAAATCGTGCCGCTTGCCGGTCGCGGTCATGTCGTCGTCGCGGTCGGGCCTGATTTTGACCGCCCGGCCGAGCTTCTTGGCCGCCACCGCGGCGAGCGCGGCGAACTGGTTGCCCTGTGTTTCCTTGCCGCCGAACCCGCCGCCCATGCGCCGGATTTCGACGGTGACGGCATGCGAGGGCACCCCAAGCACATGCGCCACCATGTGCTGCACTTCGCTCGGATGCTGGGTCGAGGAAAAGACGGTGACGTCCATGTCCTCGCCCGGCACGGCCAGCGCGATCTGGCCCTCGAGATAGAAATGGTCCTGGCCGCCAAGCCGCATCGTGCCCTTGATGCGCCGCGGCGCCGCCTCGATCGCGGCCGCGGCGTCGCCGCGCTTGAGCGTCAGCGGATCAGTGACCAGCTTGCCCGCCCGGCGATCCATGTCCCACACATCGGTGACGAACGGTTTTTCGTCATAGTCGATCTTCGCCAGCCGGCAGGCGCGCCGGGCCTGTTCCCGGCTCTCGGCAATCACCGCGAATACCGGCTGGCCGAAAAACTGCACGATGCCGGTGGCGAGCACCGGTTCGTCGGCGCGGCCCGTCGGGCTGATATCGTTGGAGCCGGGCATGTCGTGCCCGGTCAAGACGTCGATCACGCCGGGCGCGGCGCGAACGGCGGACAGATCGATCGAGCGGATCGTACCGTGCGCCACGGTCGACAGGCCGAGGCAGGCGTGCAACAGCCCCGCGGGCTCGGGCATATCGTCGATATAGACTGCCGTGCCGGTGACATGCTTGTGAGCGGAATCGTGGCGCTGGTCGGTGGCGACGCCGCCCAGAATGCGGGTCGCTTTGAGGTCGGCCGTGGCGTGCTTGTTCATCGGTCTCTCCCTTGGCCTAGGCCGCCTCGTAACGCGACACTTGCACCGACACGCCGCTCGTCGTTTCCAGATGGAACCGACGAAGCAGATTGCGGGCGGCCAGCATGCGATAATCGGCCGAGGCGCGCATGTCGCTGATCGGCGCGAAGTCCTTCCCATAGGCGTCGAGCGCGGCCTCCACCGTCTCGCTCGACCATGGCTTTCCGGTGAGCGCGGCCTCCACCGCCGCGGCGCGTTTGGGCGTCGCAGCCATGCCGCCATAGGCGATCCGCACCGCCGCCACCGTGCCGTCGGCGGCGAGCGTCAGATGGAACGCGCCGAGCGCGGCGGTGATGTCCTCGTCGCGCCGCTTGGTCAGCTTGTAGACGGCGTAGTGCGTGCCTTCGTCGGGCACCGGTACGTCGATGCGTTCGACGAATTCGCCCGGCCGCCGGTCCTGCTTGCCGTAGTCGATGAAGAAATCCTCGAGCGCGATGGTGCGCCGGCTTTCGCCCTTGCGGAGGGTCAACGTAGCGCCGAGCGCGATCAGCGGCGGAGGCGTGTCGCCGATCGGCGAGCCGTTGGCGATATTGCCGCCGATCGTGCCCATATTGCGCACCTGCTCGCCGCCGATCCGGTCGATCAGCGGACCGAAAGCAGGGATCCGGCGCGACAGGGCCGAAAACGCTTCGGTGTAGGACACGCAGGCGCCGATCGAGATGACGCCGTCTGTTTCCGAGGTGGCATGCAGTTCGTCCAGATGGGCGATGAACACCGCCGGCGCGATCTCGCGCATGAACTTGGTCACCCACAGTCCGACATCGGTCGCGCCGGCCACGATCGTCGCCGTGGGCTCTGCCTCCAGAACCGCGGCCAGATCCTCGACGCTGGCCGGAATGACGAGACGCTGTCCATCCTGGCCGATCTCCACGCGCGCGCCGTCCTTGAACGCGTTCAGCGCGGCTTCCACACGCGCCCGTTCGCCGGCCAGCACGTCGCTGTCGACGCGGCCATAGCTGGAAATCGCGAGCGCGGCCTTGACGATCGGCTGGTAGCCCGTGCAGCGGCACAGATTGCCCTGCAGCGCCTTTTCGATATCGGCCTCCGTCGGGTCGGCGCGACGCATCCACAAGGCGTAAAGCGACATGACGAAGCCCGGCGTGCAGAAACCGCATTGCGAGCCGTGGAAATCGACCATCGCCTGCTGCACGGGATGCAACGCGCCGTCCTGTCCCTTCAGGTGCTCCACCGTGACGACGTGACACCCGTGCACGGAGCCGAGGAAACGGATGCAGGCATTGACGCTTTCATAGATCAGGCCGTCCGGGGTCAGGCGGCCGACCAGCACCGTGCAGGCGCCGCAATCGCCTTCAGCGCAGCCTTCCTTGGTGCCCCTGAGCGAACGCCTGAGGCGCAGGTAATCAAGCAGGGTCTCGTCGGCGCGCACGTCCGACAGCGCGGTTTCGACGCCGTTGAGCATGAAGCGGATTTGGGAGCGGATTTCAGTCATCGTTCAACTGCCCCTGTAGGTCGAGTAGCCGTAGGGCGAGAGCAGCAACGGCACATGATAATGGCTCGTCTCGGCCATGCCGAAACGCAACGGGATCTCGTCGAGAAAGGCCGGCTCCGGCAGCTCCGCACCGTTGGCGCGCAAATAGTCGCCGGCAAAAAACACCAGTTCGTACTGGCCGGTCGCGAACGCGTCGCCGGCCAGCATCGGCGTGTCGCAGCGTCCGTCAGCATTGGTCGAGACGGTTTTGAGATGGGTCCGGCGTTCGCCCTCGATGCGGTAGAGCGTGATCGACAGGCCGGCTGCCGGCTTGCCGGTCGCCGTGTCGAGCACATGCGTTGTCAAACGTCCTTCACTTGCCGCCATTCCTCGCCGTCCTCTCCCATCGCCGCGAACTCGCCGGAGCTTTGACCCCAGCATTGCGATTGTGCAGCAAATCGCGGTCGCGCATAAGGTTCAACCGGCGGAAGCGCTTTGAAAAGACTTTCAAATTTTTTTGGGGCAATCACGCCACGGCCCTTTGATACTCTGAACATGAAGAGCTGAAATTTCCGTCCGGAAGGTAGACAGTATAGCGATGCGGCCGACACGATATCCACGCGACATGCGCGGCTACGGCGCGAACCCGCCCGACCCGAAATGGCCGGACGGCGCCCATGTGTGCGTCCAGTTTGTCGTCAATTACGAGGAGGGCGGCGAAAACTGCGTTCTGCACGGCGACGCGGCCTCTGAAGCCTTTTTGTCGGAAATCGTCGGCGCGGCGCCATGGGCCGGCATGCGCCACTGGAACATGGAATCGATCTACGAATATGGCGCGCGGGTCGGTTTCTGGCGCCTGCACCGTCTGTTCACCCAGGCAAAGGTGCCGGTCACCGTTTACGGCGTCGCCTCCGCGCTCTCCCGTTCGCCCGACCAGGTGGCGGCCATGCGCGAGGCCGACTGGGAGATCGCCACGCACGGGCTGCGCTGGATCGATTATCGCGACCATGCGCCCAAAGACGAGCGCGCGGATCTCGACGAGGCGGTCAGGCTGCACACCGAGGTGGTCGGCGAGCGCCCCGCGGGCATCTATCTCGGCCGCACTTCGGTCAATTCGGTCAGGCTCGCGGCGGAAGAAGGCGGTTTTGCCTATGTTTCCGACACCTATGACGACGAACTGCCCTATTGGCTCGACCATGACGGCCAGGGCAACGCGATCGCGCCGCAACTCGTCATCCCCTATACGCTCGACGCCAACGACATGCGTTTCGCCACGCCGCAGGGCTTCAATTCCGGCGACCAGTTCTTCGCCTATCTCAAGGATGCCTTCGATACGCTGTACGAGGAGGGCCGCAACGGCCGGCCCGGGATGCTCAACATAGGCCTGCATTGCCGGCTGATCGGTCGGCCCGGCCGCGCCGCGGCGCTGAAACGCTTTATCGACTATGTCGCCAATCACGAGCGGGTCTGGATCGCGCGGCGCATCGACATCGCCCGCCACTGGGCCGAGCACCATCCCTACCAGGCGCCGGCGCTGCGGCCCTCGCGCATGGGCGGCCCCGAGTTCGTCGAGCGGTTCGGCTCGATCTTCGAGCACTCGCCCTGGATCGCCGAACGCGCCTTCATGCTCGAGCTCGGCCCGGCGCACGACACGGCCGGCGGCCTGCACAACGCACTGTGCCGCATGTTCCGCTCCGCCAGCAAGGACGAACGCCTCGGCGTTTTGACCGCGCACCCCGACCTTGCCGGCAAGCTCGCCCAGGCCAAGCGGCTGACGGCCGAATCCAGCAAGGAACAGGCCTCGGCCGGGCTCGACGCGCTGACCGACACCGAGCGCGCCCGCTTTACCGAGCTCAACACCGCCTATGTCGAGAAGTTCGGCTTCCCGTTCATCATCGCCGTCAAGGGGCTGACCAAGGACAAGATCCTGGCTGTGTTCGAGGCGCGCGTCGACAATGATCGCGCGACCGAATTCGCCACCGCCTGCACACAGGTGGAGCGCATCGCGCTGCTGAGGCTGAGGGACCTTCTGCCGCTATGAGGGATGTCACGATGAGCAACCGCCCCTATTATGCGCCGCGTGGCGGCCTGCCCCCGCAAACCGACTTGCTGACCGGCCGTGCGGTGTTCACCGACGCCTACGCGGTGATCCCGAAAGGCGTGATGAGCGACATCGTCACCAGCCTGCTGCCGTTCTGGGACGAGACCCGCTGCTGGGTTCTGTCGCGGCCGATGTCGGGTTTTTCGGAGACGTTTTCACAATATATCATGGAGGTCGCGCCGGGCGGCGGCAGCGACCGCCCCGAGCCCGACGCCGGCGCCGAGGGCGCCCTGTTCGTCGTCGAGGGCGAACTGACCGTCACCGTCGGCGGCGACCGCCACACGCTCGGCCCCGGCTGGTTCGGCTACCTGCCGCCCGATTGCGGCTGGAGCGCGCGCAACCAAAGCGGCGCGCCGGTGCGGTTCCACTGGATCCGCAAAGCCTATGAGCGCGTCGAGGGGATCGACGTGCCCGAGGCGTTTTTCGCCGACGAGGCCGCGATCGCCCCGACACCAATGCCCGACACCAATGGGGTGTGGGCCACCACGCGTTTCGTCGATCCGGCCGACATGCGCCACGACATGCACGTCACCATCGTCACGCTCGAGCCGGGCGGGGTTATTCCCTTCGCCGAGACCCATGTCATGGAGCACGGGCTCTACGTGCTGGAGGGCAAGGCGGTCTATCGGCTGAACCAGGACTGGGTCGAGGTCGAGGCGGGCGACTATATGTGGCTGCGCGCCTTCTGCCCCCAGGCCTGTTACGCCGGCGGGCCGGGCAAGTTCCGCTATCTGCTCTACAAGGACGTCAACCGCCACATGGCTCTCGGCGGGATCGCGCCGCGATGACGCGCGCCGTCACCGCCCAGCCGCTGACCCGCGAGGCCTTCACCGCCTTCGGCGACGTGCTCGACACCGACTGGCCGAACCATTTTTCGATCAACAACGGCAAGTGCGAACGCTATCACGATCTCGCCCGGGTCGAGGCCACAGGCCCGAACGCGCGCGTTCTCGTCTCGATCTTCAAGGCCACGCCCTACGCCTTTCCCCTGAAGCTCGGCATGGTCGAGCGCCATCCGTTCGGCAGCCAGGCCTTCATGCCGCTGTCGCCGGCGCCGTTTCTCGTCGTGGTGTGTGCCGACGGGCCCGAGGGACCCGGCGCGCCGCATGCCTTCGTGACCGCGCCCGGCCAGGGCGTCAATTACCGCCGCAACACCTGGCATGCCGTGCTGACGCCGATCGGCGCGCCGCAGGACTTCCTGGTCGTCGATCGCGGCGGCGACGGCTCCAACCTGGAGGAATTCTTCTTCGACGCGCCGTGGGAAGTGCGTCTGCCGGAGGCTCGAAACCGATGAACGACGCCGCGCTGATCGCGCGCCTGCTCGACGTGATCGAGCAGGACATCATGCCCAAAACGGCCGCTGGCGTGCGTGCCGGCAACAAGCTGTTCGGCGCGGCGATCTTAAGGAAATCCGACCTCTCGGTGGTCGTCGCCGAGACCAACAACGAGATCGAAAACCCGCTCTGGCACGGCGAGGTGCACGCGCTGAAGCGGTTTTACGAATTGCCGCAGGACCGGCGTCCCGATACCGCCGACTGCATCTTCGTGGCCACGCACGAACCCTGTTCGCTGTGCCTGTCGGCGATCACCTGGACCGGTTTCGACAATTTCTACTTCCTGTTCAGCCACGAGGATTCGCGCGATTCCTTCGCCATCCCGCACGATTTGAAGATTCTGAAGGAGGTCTTCACGCTCGATCCCGGCGGCTACAATGCGAAAAACGCCTACTGGACCGGCCACGCGATCCGCCGGCTGGTCGAGGCCTCGCCCGAGACCGAACGCACTGTTCTGCAAGTGCGCATCGCCGCCATCGCCGCCGGCTACGACGCGCTTTCGGCGGCCTATCAGTCCGGCAAATCCGGCAACGACATTCCGCTGAACTGACGCGTGACGCCGGCGCTACTTCGAGACGCCGAGCACGTGATAGATGTCGCGGTCGAGCATCCAGTCCTCGCCCACCTTCTTCCAGACATGCAGGTAGCGGCCGTGGACCGTCCGCCCGCCGGCTTTGACGCTGGTTTCGCCGATCTCGACCGCCGTCGACGGTCCGACCTGGTCGATCTCGAGTATTCTGACTTCGAGCGCGCCCACACCCTGGCCGAACGCCGACGCATAGTGCGCCGCGATCGGTTCGCGGCCGACCAGCGCCTTGCTCTGCGGCGGCAGCAGGGCGCCCCGTTCGGTATAGAAGCCAGCGATACCTTGCGCGTCTTTCGCGTTGTAGGCGGCCTGGAACGCTTCGATGCGCGCGACAATCGGATTGTCCTGCGCGGCCACCGGCATTGGGGCGAGGACCACAAGCAGATAGACGGCGATCAGTTTCGGATACGGCATCGCTTCCCCCTGGACACCCCGGTGATCATGCGGCGAGGGTTCGAAGATTTCAATTCCCCGGCCACGCCAACCGGCCGCGCCTTGCCCCATGCGAGACAGAGCTTGCGCAAAAAGCCTGGCGCATGCCTTCCTTAACAACGGCCTTTTTGGCAGGCGAGGCGTGGAGCGAAGCAGGCATGAAGACAGTCACCGAATTTCCCCGCAAGGTCGTCGAGTTTGCCGATATAGGCATTTTCATGCCTGACGGCTGCCGGCTGTCGGCGCGCGTGTGGGTGCCCGAGGACGCCGAGGCCGATCCGGTTCCGGCGATCCTGGAACACCTGCCCTATCGCAAGCGCGACGGCACCACCGCGCGCGACTGCCTGACCCATCCGTATCTCGCCGGCCACGGTTATGCCTGCCTGCGCGTCGACATGCGCGGCACCGGTGATTCCGAAGGCCTGATGGCGGACGAATACACCGAACAGGAACTCGCCGACGCCTGCGCGGTGATCGCCTGGGCGGCCGCGCAACCCTGGTGCAGCGGCGATGTCGGCATGATGGGAATCTCCTGGGGCGGCTTCAACGCCCTGCAAGTCGCCGCGCTCCAGCCGCCGGCGCTGAAGGCGATCGTCACGCTGTGTTCGACCGACGACCGTTACGCCGACGACATCCACTACAAGGGCGGCCTGCTTTTGAACGAAAATCAGGGTTGGGGCGCGACCATGCTGTCTTATTCGTCGCGCCCGCCCGACCCCGCCCTCGTCGGCGAAAACTGGCGCGCCATGTGGCTCGACCGGCTCGACAACGAGCCGTTCCTGCCGGCGATCTGGCTCAACCACCAGACCCGCGACGCCTATTGGAAACACGGCTCGGTCTGCGAGGATTATTCCGCCATCAGGGCCGCCACCCTTGTCGTCGGTGGCTGGGGCGACGCCTACAAGAATGCGGTGTCGCGACTCGTTGGCGGCATCGAAAACGCACCGGTGAAGGGCATTGTCGGCCCGTGGATCCACAAATATCCGCATTTCGCTATTCCCGAACCCGCCATCGGCTTCCTGCAGGAAGCATTGCGCTGGTGGGATCGCTGGCTGAAGGGGCGTGACACCGGCGTCGAGGACGATCCGGCGATGCGTCTTTACCTGATGGATTCGGTGCCGCCGCGCGACTGGTACGACGAGCGGCCCGGCCGCTGGATCGCGGAGCCGCATTGGCCTTCGCCGGCGATCGCAACCCGCGATCTGTTTCTCGACGGGACGGGCGGGCTCGCGGACGATGCCCCGCCGGCCTTCGAGGCGAAAATCGCCTCGCCACAGGATTGCGGATTGTTCGGCGGCAAATACTGCGCGATCTGGCTCGGTCCCGACCTGCCCGGCGACCAGCGCCACGACGACGCGCGCGCGCTCTGCTTCGACGGCCGGCCGGTCGATGCGGCGTTCGACATCGTCGGCACGCCGGTCGTCTCGCTGACCCTTTCTGCCGATCGACCGCGCGCCATGGTCGCGGTCAGGCTGTGCGACATCCAGCCCGACGGCGCGTCGACCCGCATCACCTACGGCGTTCTCAATCTATGCCATCGCACCTCGCACGAACGCCCCGAGGACATCCTTCCCGGTGAGCCCATGGCTACCACGCTGCGGCTCGACGACATCGCATATTCGCTCAAGCCCGGCCACCGGCTGCGCCTGGCGATCTCAAGCGCCTACTGGCCGCTGGTCTGGCCGTCGCCAGAACCGGTCGAACTCACCCTGAATGAGGGCAGGCTTACCCTGCCGGTGCGCACGCCCGGCACCGGCAACGAGATCGAGTTCCGCGAGCCCGAAGGCGCACCGGCGTGGTCGGCCGACACGCTGCGCGCACCGTCCAACAACCGCAGGGTAGAGCGCGATCCGGAGACGGGAACCGTGAGCGTGGTCATCGAGGACGATTTCGGCGCCTTTCGCGACCGCGTCCATGGCCTGGAGGCGGGAAGCGTCGCCCGTGAAAAATGGTCGATACGCCCAGACGACGCGTTATCCGCGCGCGGCGAAACCCATTGGACCGAGACGCTGCGCCGCGGCGACTGGTCGGTGCGCACGGAGACGTTCACGACCATGCACGCGGATCGCGGGCATTTCTTTTTGTCAGGGCACATCGAGGCATTTGAGGATGAGGAGTTGCGCTTTTCGCAAAGTTTTGCCAATAAAATCAACCGCGATTTCATCTAACGGAATAGTCACCCGTAAATGGCGCCTCGCCATTTACGCCAGGGAATGTCGCATTCGGTCTTGCGGTATGCGCAGCGATAGCGCCAATATTCCTATCAAATAGAGGTCGGACAATCGGCCCGCGGGAAACCAAACAGAGTGAGGAGCATGCCATGTCGGAAGAACTCAAATATCTGAGCCATCGCGTCGCTGTCGGCAAACTTAGCCGACGTGACTTTCTGGGCCGCGCCGCCGCGCTCGGCGTCACGGCATCCTTCGCCAATACGCTGCTTGGCGGCGCGGCAAAGGCCGCCGGTCCGCAGAAAGGCGGCATCATCAAGGCCGGCATGCAGGGCGGCGAGGCGACCAACAGTCTCGATCCGGCGAGCTTCCTGTCGCAGGTACCGTTCACCTTCGGCAAAAGCTGGGGCGAATATCTCGTCGCGCTGACGCCGGATGGCGGGCTCGAGAACCGTATCGCCGAGGAAGTCGGCGCGTCCGACGACGCCAAGGTGTGGACCTTCAAGATCCGCGACGGCATCGAGTTCCACAACGGCAAATCGGTCACGGCCGACGACGTGCTCGCCACGCTCGAGCGCCACTCCAACGAGGATTCCAAGTCCGGCGCGCTCGGCATCATGAAGGGCATTGAGTCCATGAAGGTCGACGGCAACGACGTCGTCGTCACGCTCAAGGAGGCCAATGCCGATCTGCCCTACTTGATGGCCGATTATCATTTGATCATCCAGCCGAACGGCGGCAAGGACAAGCCGGACGCCGGCATCTCGGCCGGTCCTTACAAGGTTACGGTCAACGAACCCGGCGTGCGCCATGGCGGCGAGCGGTTCGCCAATTACTGGCAAGGCGACAAGATGGGCTTCGCCGACCAGATCGAGATCATCGTCATCAACGACGCCACCGCGCGCACCGCCGCGATGCAGGGCGGCCAGGTGCACCTGATCAATCGCGTCGAGCCGAAGATCGTCGACCTGGTCAAGCGCGTGCCGGGCGTGACCATCCAGAACGTGTCGGGCCGGGGTCACTACGTCTTCATCATGCATTGCAACACAGCGCCCTTCGACAACAACGATTTGCGGATGGCGTTGAAATACGCGATGAACCGCGAGGAAATGGTGGAGAAGATCCTGCGCGGCTACGGCTCGGTCGGCAATGATTTCCCGATCAACGCGGCCTATCCGCTGTTCTCCGACGATGTCGAGCAGCGTCCCTACGACCCGGACAAGGCCGCCTTTCATTTCAAGAAATCCGGCCATGACGGCCCGGTGCTGCTACGAACCTCCGACGTCGCCTTCCCCGGCGCGGTCGACGCCGCACAACTCTATCAACAGAGCTGCGCCAAGGCCGGCATCACCATCGATGTCAAGCGCGAGCCTGGCGACGGCTACTGGTCGGAGGTGTGGAACAAGCAACCCTTCTGCGAATCCTATTGGGGCGGCCGTCCGACGCAGGACCAGATGTATTCCACCGCCTACATCTCGACCGCAGACTGGAATGACACTCGCTTCCTGCGGCCGGAATTCGACAAGCTTATCATGGAAGCGCGCGCCCAGCTCGACGAGACCAAGCGCAAGGCCATGTATCGCGACGCCGCGGTCATGGTCCGCGACGAGGGCGGCCTGATCCTGCCGATGTTCAACGACTTCATCGACGCCTCGACCGACAAGATCGACGGCTGGGAACCCCACCCGGCGGCCGAACTGATGGACGGCTACGCCCTTGCAAAGTGTTGGCTAACGGCCTGAGAGGGCCGTTGACCAATGGGCTCATCCATCGCAACTCTCATCGCCCAGCGCATCGCGCTGGGCGTCGTTCTCCTCCTGGCCGTCTCGGTCCTCATCTTCGTCGGCACCCAAATTCTTCCCGGCGACGTTGCCCAGTCGATCCTCGGCAATCAAGCGACCCCTGAGGCGCTTGCCAATCTGCGTAAGGAACTGGGCCTGAACGACCCTGCCGTCGTACGTTATTTCGCCTGGCTCGGTGGCGTTCTGACCGGCGACCTCGGCACCGCGCTGACGACGCGCCAGGACATCGCCACCACGCTGATGCCACGGCTATGGAACACGCTGTTCCTCGCCTTTTGGGCAGCGGTCGTATCGGTCCCGCTCGCCATCATCCTGGGTCTGCTCGCGGTTCGCTATCGCAACGGCCCGATCGACAAGGCGATCTCCGGTTTCGCGCTCGCCTCCACCTCGCTGCCGGAATTCTTCGTCGGGTATCTGCTGATCTTCTTCGTTGCCGTGAAGTTGCAATGGTTTCCGTCGATCTCCACCGTCTATGACGGCATGCCCTTGCTCGACAAGCTGCGGGCGATCGTCCTGCCGACTACCGTTCTGGTCCTGGTCGTGCTCGCGCACATGATGCGCATGACGCGCGCCGCGATCCTCAACGTCATGCAGTCGGCCTATATCGAAACCGCCGAACTCAAGGGGCTATCAGCCTTCGACATCATCCGCAAACATGCCTTTCCCAACGCGATCGCGCCGATCGTCAATGTGGTCATGCTTAACCTCGCGTTCCTGGTGGTCGGCGTTGTCGTGGTGGAGGTTATCTTCGTCTATCCGGGCCTCGGCCAATATCTCGTCGACCATGTCGCCAAGCGCGACGTGCCGGTGGTGCAGGCGGTCGGACTGATCTTCGCCGCCGTCTATATCAGTCTGAACATCATCGCGGATATCACGGCGATCCTCGCCAATCCGCGCCTCAGGCACCCGAAGTGAGGGCGGCGTCATGTTCAACCTGACACGCATTCCCTTCGCCGCCGCCCTCGGGCTGGTCTTCACGCTGCTGTTCGTGTTCGTCGCGGTCTTCGCACCACTGATCGCGCCGTACCCGTTGTCGCAAATCGTCGGCGACGTATGGGAACCGATGTCGTCCACCCATCTGCTGGGAACCGACAATCTCGGCCGCGATCTGCTGTCGCGCATGATCTTCGGCGCCCGCACGACCATCTTCATCGCGGTGATGGCGACGGCGGTCTCCTTCATCACCGGTTCGGTGCTCGGTTTCACGGCCGCCGTCGTCGGCGGCTGGTTCGACACCATCATGTCACGTTTCGTCGATCTTTTGATGTCGATCCCGACACTGATCTTCGGCCTCGTCGTCCTGTCGGTCCTGCCCTCGACCATCCTCACGCTCGTCCTGGTCATGGGTATCCTGGACTCCACGCGGGTCTACCGGCTGTCGCGCGCCGTCGCCGTCGACATCAACGTGATGGACTTCGTCGAGGCCGCGAAACTGCGCGGCGAACGCATGGGCTGGATCATCTTCCGCGAGATCCTTCCCAACGCGCTTTCGCCGCTGGTCTCCGAACTCGGTCTGCGCTTCATCTATGCCGTGCTCTTCCTGTCGGCGCTGTCGTTCCTCGGCCTTGGCGTCCAGCCGCCCGAGGCTGACTGGGGCGGCATGGTCAAGGAGAACAAGGAAGGCATCGTGTTCGGCATCCCCGCGGCGCTGATTCCGGCGGCCGCGATCGCTGTGCTGGCGATCTCCGTCAACCTGGTCGCCGACTGGGTGCTGAACCGGACGACGAGCCTCAAGGGAGGACGTGGCTGATGGCCCGGACGCAGGCGAAACCGACCACAGACGGGGCCCTGCTTCAGATCCGCAATCTGCGCATCGAAGCGACGGTCTATCCGCCCGGCGAGGCCCCGCGCGACATCACCATCGTCGACGACGTGTCGCTGAAGCTCGAAAAGGGCAAGGTGCTCGGCCTGATTGGCGAATCGGGCGCCGGCAAGTCGACCATCGGCCTGTCGGCCATGGGTTATGGCCGCGGCGGTGTCAGGATCACTGGCGGCGAGGTTATCATCAACGGGCGCGACATCCTGAAAGGCGGTCTCCGGGGGCTGCGCAGGCTGCGCGGACGCGAAGTATGTTATGTCGCCCAGTCGGCGGCGGCAGCGTTCAATCCGGCCCACAAGCTGATGGATCAGGTGGTAGAGGCCGCGTTGCTGCACGGCACGGCATCGCGCGCCGAGGCTGAGAAGCGCGCGGTCAACCTGTTCCGTAAGCTCAGCCTGCCCAATCCCGAGACGATCGGCGAGCGCTATCCCCACCAGGTTTCGGGAGGCCAACTCCAGCGTGTGATGACGGCGATGGCGCTCTGCCCGGAGCCGGACCTGATCGTCTTCGACGAGCCGACGACCGCGCTCGACGTCACCACCCAGATCGACGTGCTGGCCGCCATCAAGGACGCCATCCAGGACACCGGAGTCGCCGCACTCTACATCACCCACGACCTCGCCGTCGTCGCCCAGGTCTCCGACGAGATCATGGTGCTGCGAAACGGCAAGCTGGTCGAATGGGGCGACACGCAGCAGATCATCACCGAGCCGCGGCGCGAATACACCAACCAGCTCGTCTCCGTGCACCAGATCGCGCATCAGGAGAAGGAAGCGGTCGGCGAACCGCTTTTGAAGGTCGAAAACGTCACCGCCGCCTATGGCGGCGGCATGGTGGACGTGTTGAAGAACGTCTCGGTCGAGATCAGGCCGGGCCAGACGCTGGCCGTGGTCGGCGAATCGGGATCCGGCAAGTCGACACTGGCGCGCGCCATCACCGGCCTGCTGCCACCGCGGCAAGGCTCAATCACTTTCGACGACCGCGAGCTGCCGGCGAGGCTTGCCAGCCGCACCCGCGACGATCTGCGCGAATTGCAGATGATCTACCAGATGGCCGACGTGGCGATGAACCCGCGCCAGACCGTCGGCACGATCATCGGCCGGCCGCTCGAATTCTATTTCGGCATGCGCGGCGCCGAACGCGATAAGCGCGTGGGCGAACTTCTCGAGGAAATCGAGATGGGGACCGGCTTTCTCGACCGCTATCCGGCCGAGCTTTCCGGCGGCCAGAAGCAGCGCGTATGCATTGCGCGGGCTCTGGCGGCCAAGCCAAAACTCATCATCTGCGACGAGGTGACCAGCGCGCTCGACCCGCTGGTCGCCAACGGCATCCTCAAACTGCTGTTGAACCTGCAGGAGATCGAGCACGTCGCCTACCTGTTCATCACCCACGATCTGGCGACGGTGAAGTCGATCGCCGATTCGATCGCGGTGATGTATCGCGGCGAGGTGGTGCGCTACGGCCCGAAATCGCAGGTGCTCGCCCCGCCCTTCGACGACTATACCGACCTGCTTCTGTCCTCGGTGCCCGAGATGGAGGTCGGCTGGCTGGAAAAGGCGATCGCCGGCCGCAAGATGCAAAGCGCGGGAAACTGACCCCACCGACCGGGCGGAAACGTGGCGGCGACGGCCGGAGTGCGTTCCGGCGCGCTCTGCCGACCGGCCCGGCCAACACAATGACGAAAGCGCTACCATGCCTGTTTCATCAAAGCTTCTGCTGATCATTCTCGACGGCGTGCCGTGGCGCAATTGGCGGCGCCTGTTCGGCAATCTCGAAGGATGGGTGCAGTCCGGCGAGGCGCGGGTGTGGAAGATGCGTGCCGTGCTGCCGTCGATGTCGGCCTGTTGCTACGCCTCGATCCACACCGGCGTGCCGCCGCAGGTGCATGGCATCCTGTCCAACGAGGTGCGCTTCCGCGTCGCCCAGCCCGACATTTTTTCCGAGGTGACCAAGGCCGGCGGCAAGACCGGGGCTGTCACCCATTCCTACTGGTCGGAGTTCTTCAACCGTCATCCCTTCGATTTCGTCGGCGACATCGAATATGACGAACCGGGCGGGCCGATCAGCCACGGCCGTTTCCACACCATGA
Source organism: Nitratireductor arenosus (assembly GCF_009742725.1). GTDB lineage: Bacteria > Pseudomonadota > Alphaproteobacteria > Rhizobiales > Rhizobiaceae > Mangrovimarina > Mangrovimarina arenosa. Next base: position 328,511 of record NZ_WPHG01000001.1, read on the forward strand.
CCGGCTACGGCCACGACAACCAGATGACGCCGTCGGACGCCGATTTGTTCGCGACGCTGTCGATGCTCGCCGCCCGCCACGGCATCGATTACGGCATCCTGCACACCTGCACGCTGGATTCGATGGGCCATCGTTTCGGTCACGACAACACGCCCATGGATCATGCCTGCGCGGTCATGGACGGCATGCTGGCCGCCTTCCTGCCGCGCTGGCTGGACGCCGGCTACGAGGTGATCGTCACTGCCGACCACGGCCAGACCGACCGCGGCCACCATGGCGGGCGCGAGGATCTGCAGCAGGATTTCGCGCTTTATTATTTCGGACCGGCCGCCGGGCCCGACGACGACATGCTGCTCGACCAGCTCCAGCTCGCACCGACCATCCTGACGCGGCTCGGCGTGCCGGTCCCCGAAACGATGAGCGCCCGGCCGTTCCTGCGCGCCGGCTGATAGTCAGCGCCCGCCGCGCATCGCCGAGGGCGGGCGACCGAACGCCGCGGCAAAGGCCCGGCTGAAGGCGGAGGCAGAGGAAAACCCGCTCCGCGCGGCAATGTCGGCCATCGGCTCGGCCGTGTCGAGCACCAGCCGCCGCGCCGCCGCCAAGCGCAGCCGCAGATAATAGGCGCCGGGCGTTTCGCCGACCGCGTCGGCGAACAGCGTTTCCAGCCGGCGCGCGCTGACCCCACAACGCCGCGCCAGCGCCGAGACCGGCAACGGCCGGTCGACATGGCTTTCCATCAGGCGGATCGCCTGGGCCACGCGCGCATCGTAACCGTCGAGCCGGCCGAGCGAGACCAGCGGCTGGGCGTCCGTCGCCGCCCGCGCCTGGTCGTAGATGAACACGCTCGCCACATCGAGCGCGACTGCCATGCCGAGCCTCGAGCGCACCAGATGCAGCATCAGGTCGAAGGTCGGCGAGGCGCCTCCGGCCGTAAACACCGGCCCGTCGATCACATACCGGTCGGGACGCACCTCGCAACCGGGAAAACGCGCGGAAAAATCCTCAAGGTCCTCCCAATGGGTGGTCGCCGCCCGTCCCTCCAACAGGCCGGCCGCGCCGAGCAGCCACGATCCCGCCTCGATGCCGCCCACCGCGCGTGCCTGCCGGGCGGCGCGCCGCACCCCGGCGATCAGTCCCGACGTGGCGGCAAGCCTGGTGCCAAAGCCGCCGACCACGATCAGGGCGTCGCTGCGGCGCGCGGGGTCGAAGCGGCCGGCCACGGCAACCGGCAGGCCGCAGGTGGTGACCGGCGCGTCTCCGTCGGCCGACACGATGGTCCAGTCGAACAGCGTCTCGCCGGCGATGCGGTTTGCCGCCCGCAGCGGATCGATCGCCGAGGCCACGCACATGATCGAGGCGCCGGAAAAAACCAGAAAGGTGAGCGCGAGCGGCGCCCGTTCTGGCTGGAAGATCGAAGCGGCTTCGTTTTTCATCAATAACAATTCGTAAATCGTGAAGCATCTCTCTGCAAGGCGGGCGATGCTCCCGCCCGGATCGGACGCGAACCGGAGGATCGCCATGCCCCTTACGATGAACCGCGAGGTCTTCGTCACCTGTGCCGTCACCGGCTCGGGCGGCACGCAGGACCGCAGCCCGCACGTGCCGCGTTCGCCCAAGGCGATCGCCGCATCGGCGATCGCAGCGGCCAAGGCCGGCGCCGCGATCGTGCATTGCCATGTACGCGACCCCAAAACCGGCGCGCCGCGCCGCGACGTCGCGCTCTACCGCGAAGTGACCGAACGCATCCGCGACGCCGAAGTGGACGTGGTCCTCAACCTGACCGCCGGCATGGGCGGCGACATGGTGTTCGGCCCGACCGACAAGCCGCTGCCGCTCAAGGAAAACGGCACCGACATGGCCGGCGCGGCCGAGCGCGTCGAGCATGTGCGCCAATGTCTGCCGGAAATCTGCACCCTCGACTGCGGCACGATGAATTTTGCCGAGGCCGATTACGTCATGACCAATACGCCCGGCATGCTGCGCGCCATGGGCGGCCTGATGACCGAGATCGGCGTCAAGCCGGAGATCGAGGCGTTCGACACCGGCCATCTGTGGTTCGCCAAACAGCTTGTCGAAGAGGGTATTTTGAAGCCCGACGCGCTGGTGCAATTGTGCATGGGGGTGCCGTGGGGCGCGCCCGACGATCTCAACACGTTCATGGCGATGGTCAACAACGTGCCGCGGGACTGGACCTTTTCCGCCTTTGCGCTCGGCCGCAATCAGATGGCCTATGTCGCCGCCTCGGTGCTCGCCGGCGGCCATGTACGCGTCGGGCTCGAGGACAATCTCTGGCTCGAAAAAGGCGTCTTGGCGACGAACGCGCAACTGGTCGAGCGCGCCGTGTCGATCGTCGAGGCGATGGGCGCGCGCATTCTCGGACCCGAAGAGGTGCGACAGAAACTCGGCCTGGAAAAACGCCCGCCGCTGGCAGCCTAGTCCCGGACTTGAGAAGCTGGGGGCAAGGGCGCGCGCAGCCTTCGTGAACCGGAGAGGTTTTCATGACCATCACAAGAGCCGCATGTATCGGCGGGGGCGTCATCGGCGCCGGCTGGGTGGCCCGGCTGGTCCTCAACGGCATCGACGTCGCCGTTTTCGATCCCGACCCGCAGGCCGAGCGCAAGGTCGGCGCAGTGCTTGCCGGCGCGCGCCGGGCCTATGAGCGCATGGCCGGACAAGACCTGCCGAATGAAGGCGGGATCCGCTACGCGGCAAGCATCGCCGACGCCGTCGACGGCGCGACGCTGATCCAGGAAAGCGTGCCCGAACGGCTGGAGCTTAAACACGCGGTACTGGCCGAGATCGACGCTCATGCCGAAGCCGACGCCATCGTCGGCTCCTCCACCTCCGGCATCAAGCCGAGCGATATGCAGACGGCGATGCGGCGTCCCGAGCGCCTCGTCGTCGCCCATCCCTTCAACCCCGTCTACCTGCTGCCGCTGGTGGAAATCGTCGGCGGTGAAAAGACCGCTCCCGAGCATGTCGAGCGCGCTCGCGCGCTCTATGCCTCGATCGGCATGAAGCCGGTCGTCGTGCGCAAGGAAATCGAGGCCTTCGTCGCCGACCGGCTCCTGGAAGCGATCTGGCGCGAATCGCTGTGGCTGATCAAGGACGGCATCTGCACCACCGAGGAACTGGACGACATCGTGCGGTACGGCTTCGGCCTGCGCTACGCCCAGATGGGCGTGTTCGAGACCTATCGGATCGCCGGCGGCGAGGCCGGCATGCGCCATTTCATGGCCCAGTTCGGGCCCTGCCTCTCGTGGCCCTGGACCAGATTGATGGACGTGCCGGAGTTCAACGACGAGCTGGTCGATCTGATCGCCGACCAGTCCGACGCCCAGTCGGGGCAATGGTCGATCCGCGACCTCGAACGGATCCGCGACGACAATCTGGTCGCGGTGATGGAGGCGCTGTCGCGCCAGAACCGGGGCAAGGGCTGGGGCGCGGGCGCGCTGCACAAGGACTATCTGGAACGCCTCGCCGGAGCCGCAGGGTCGGACAAGGCTGCGCGTGACGGCAACGGGAGCGAGACATGAAAAGGCGCGATCCCACCACGCCGGACGGGAGGTAAAGGCATGCATTTCGGCCTGAGCGAGGAACAGACGCTGATCGTGGAGACGACACGCGCCTTCGTCGAGAACGAGCTTTACCCGCACGAGCAGGCGGTGGAGCGCAGCGGCCACCTGCCGATGGAGCTAATCCGCGAGGTGCAGAAAAAGGCGATCGCCGCTGGGCTCTACGCGGCCAACATGCCGGCGGAGGTCGGCGGCGCCGGGCTCGATACGCCGACATGGCTGCTTTATGAAAAGGAACTCGGCCGAGCCAATTACGCCCTGCACTGGACCTGCGTGGCCAGGCCCTCCAACATCCTGCTCGCCGGCACCGACGCGCAGAAGGAAAAATATCTCTATCCCTGCATCCGCGGCGAAACCTGGGATTGCCTGGCCATGACCGAACCCGGCGCCGGCTCCGACCTGCGCGGCATGAAGGCGAGCGCGGTGGAGAAGGGCGGCGACTGGGTCTTGAACGGCACCAAGCACTTCATTTCCCATGCCGACATCGCCGGCTTCGCCATCGTCTTCATGGCGACCGGCGAGGAGGAGACCCCGCGCGGCAAGCGTAAGAAGATCACCGCCTTTTTCGTCGACAAGGGCACGCCGGGCTTCATCGTGCGCGACGGCTACCGCAACGTCTCGCATCGCGGCTATACCAACGCCGTGCTGGAATTCGACGATTGCCGCCTGCCGAGGGACCAGGTGCTGGGCGAGGTGCATCGCGGTTTCGAGGTCGCCAATTCCTGGCTCGGCGCGACCCGGCTCCAGGTCGGCGCGACCTGCCTCGGCCGGGCCGACCGGGCGCTCGTCCACGCCATCGACTACGCCGCCCAGCGCGAGCAGTTCGGCCAGCAGATCGGCAAGTTCCAGGGTGTGTCCTTCAAGCTTGCCGACATGGCGACCGAACTGAAAGCGGCTGAGCTGATGGTCATGGAAGCCGGCTGGAAATACGACGCCGGCACGGTTACCGACCAGGACATGGCGATGGCCAAGCTCAAGGCGACCGAAATGCTCGCCTTCGTCGCCGACGAGGCGATCCAGATCCATGGCGGCATGGGACTGATGGACGACCTGCCGCTCGAGCGCATCTGGCGCGACGCCCGCGTCGAGCGTATCTGGGAGGGCACCAGCGAGATTCAACGCCACATTATTTCGCGCGCGCTGCTGCGGGCCGTGGGAGGATAGGACGACACAATGGCCGGCACGAGGATTCGCGAGGCCGACCTCTATGCGCCGGTCAAACGGCTCCTGGAGGCCCAGGGTTACGCCGTCAAGGGCGAGATCGGCGCCGCCGACGTGGTTGCGGTGCGCGGCGACGAGCCCCCGGTGATCGTGGAGCTCAAGGCCGGGTTTTCGCTGTCCCTGTTTCATCAGGCGATCGACCGCCAGGCGATCACCGACGCCGTCTATGTCGCCATTGCGCGCGGACCCGGCCGCGCCTTTCTGCGCGCGCTCACCGCCAACACGAAACTGTGCCGGCGCCTCGGGCTCGGACTGATCACCGTGCGACTGAAGGACGAATTCGTCGAGGTCCACTGCGATCCCGAACCCTACCGGCCCCGGCAATCGGCGCCGCGGCGCGCGCGGCTGTTGCGCGAATATCACCGCCGCGTCGGCGACCCCAATACCGGCGGCACGATCCGCCGCAATCTGGTGACGGCCTACCGCCAGGACGCGCTGCGCTGCCTGCGCGTGCTTGCCGAAAACGGGCCGACAAAGGCCTCCGAGGTCGCCAGGCTTGCCAGTGTCGAGCAGGCGCGGCGGCTGATGGCGGACGACCATTATGGCTGGTTCGACCGCGTCCGCACCGGCATTTACGACCTGAGCCCGAAGGGCCGCGCCGCGCTCGCCGACTATGCCGACGAGATCGGCAGGATCGCCGCGCCGCCGCCCGAGACGGCCGGGCAGAGCACGGGAGCGTCCGGTTCATGAGCGCACGCCGCGATTTCTCGCGCCTGCTGCGCCCGCGCTCGATCGCCGTCATCGGCGGCGGCTTCTTCGGCTCCAACGTCGTGCGCCAGTCGCTCAAGATGGGCTTTGCCGGCGACATCTGGCCCGTGCATCCGGTCAAGAAGGCGGTGGAAGGCGTTCCGGCCTTTGCCTCCGTCGCCGACCTGCCGGGCGCGCCCGACGCCGCCTTTGTCGGCGTGAACCGCCACCTGACCGTCGACATGGTCGGCGCACTTGCCGCGCGGGGGGCCGGTGGCGCGGTCTGCTTCGCGTCGGGCTTTCTGGAAGCCGGCACCGAGGACGCCGACGGCGCGCGCCTGCAAGAGGCGCTCATCGCCGCCGCCGGTGCGATGCCGATCGTCGGGCCGAACTGCTACGGCCTGATCAACTATGCCGACGGCGCCCTGTTGTGGCCCGACCAGCATGGCGGCGCCCGGCTCGCCGAGGGCGGCCGCGGCGCTGCGATCGTCACCCAGTCCTCCAACATCGCCATCAACATGACGATGCAGCAACGCGGCCTGCCGCTCGCCTATGTCATGACCGCCGGCAACCAGGCCCAGACCGGCCTGTCGGAAATCGGCCTCGGCTTGATCGAGGACGAGCGTGTCTCCTGCCTGGGATTGCATGTCGAAGGCTTCGATTCGGTGGCCGGCTTCGAGCGTCTGGCGGCGCGGGCGCGCGAGCTCGGCAAACCGATCGTGGCGATGAAGGTCGGCCGCTCGGCCGCCGCCCGCGCGGCGACCGTCTCGCACACGGCCTCGCTCGCCGGCTCCGACGCGGCCGCCGAAGCATTTTTTGCGCGGATCGGCATTGCCCGCGTCCATTCGATCCCGGCCTTTCTCGAAACACTCAAGCTCTTGCATGCGGTGGGGCCTCTTTCCGGCCCGCGCCTGTCGTCGATGAGCTGCTCGGGCGGCGAAGCCTCGATAATGGCCGACGCCGCCGAAGGCCGGCCGGTCGGCTTCCCGCCGCTTGCCGAACCGCATCGCAAGCGCGTCAAGCAGACGCTCGGCCCGTTGGTCGCGGTCGCCAACCCGCTCGACTACCACACCTTCATCTGGAACGACCGCGAGGCGATGACGGCGACGTTTTCGGCCATGATCGCCGGCGGGTTCGATCTCAACATGCTGGTGCTCGACTTTCCGCGCCGCGACCGCTGCGCGGACGAGGACTGGGGACCGACGGTCGACGCCTTCGCCACGGCCCTCGCGGCCAACGCGGCCAGCGGCGCGATCGTCGCCTCGCTGCCGGAAAACCTGCCTGAGGATTATTGCGCGAGCCTTTTGGCGCGTGGCATCGCGCCACTGTGCGGCATAGCTGAGGCGCTGGACGCGGCCGAAGCCGCGGCGGCGATTGGCGAGGCCTGGAAGCGCCCGCTTCCGCCACCGGTCGCCCAGGCGGCCCCTGCGCGCCTCTGCCCACCGGGACCGTTCGGCGGCATGGCCGACGAGGCAGCGGCGAAATCGCTTCTCGCCGAAGCGGGCCTGGCGATACCGGCCGGCCGCGTGGTGGCGAGCGCTGAGGAAGCCTCCTTCGCCGCCACCGGGATCGGCTTTCCCGTGGCGCTCAAGGCGCTCGGCATCGCCCATAAATCCGAGCGCGGCGCGGTGCGCCTCGGGTTGACGGACGGTGCGGCCGTACACGACGCCGCGACCGCGCTGCTGGCCCTTTCCGACCGGCTCTATGTCGAGCGCATGGTCGACGGCGGCATCGCCGAACTGATCGTCGGCGTCACCCGCGACCCGCTGTTCGGCCCGGTGATGACGGTCGGCTCCGGCGGCGTGCTGGTCGAGCTCCTGCGCGACACCGAAACGCTTCTGCTGCCGCCGACAGGCGCCGAGATCGAGACGGCGCTGCGCGGGCTGGAGCTTTTTCCGCTGCTCGACGGCTATCGCGGCCGGCCCAGGGCCGATCTCAAGGCAGCCATCGACATCATCGCCGGCGTCGCGGACTTCGCCGGGACCCACGCCGCCACACTTGATGAACTCGACATAAACCCGCTGATCGTGTGCGCCGAGGGCCAGGGGGCCTGGATCGCCGACGCGCTGATCGTGTTCACCCTGCCCTCCCCTGAAAGGGAAGGCTGAAAGCCGGAGAAAACCATGTCCGATATCGTCAAGACCAGAAGCGAAGGCGCGATCCTGGAAATCACGCTCGACCGCCCCAAGGCCAACGCCATCGACCTGGCCACCTCGCGGCTGATGGGCGAAACCTTCAAGGCGTTCCGCGACGACGACGCGCTGCGCGTGGCGATCGTGAAGACGGCGGGCGACAAATTCTTCTCCGCCGGCTGGGATCTCAAGGCGGCCGCGAGCGGCGACGCGGTCGACGGCGATTACGGCGTCGGCGGGTTCGGCGGCCTGCAGGAACTGCTCGACATGAACAAACCGGTGCTCGCCTGCGTCAACGGCATGGCGGTCGGCGGCGGTTTCGAACTAGCGCTGTCCTGCGACCTGATCTACGCCTCGGACCGTTCCTCCTTCGCACTGCCCGAGATCCGTGCCGGCACGCTGGCCGACGCCGCCACCATCAAGCTGCCGAAGCGCATCCCCTATCACGTGGCGATGGACATGCTTTTGACCGGCCGCTGGATGGATGTCGAGGAAGCGCATCGCTGGGGGCTGGTCAACGAGGTGCTGGCGGCCGACCGGCTGGAGGAGCGGGTCTGGGAGGTGGCGCGCCTGCTTGCCTCCGGCCCGCCGCTGGTCTTCGCCGCCATCAAGGAGGTGGCGCGCGCGGCCGAGGCGATGAATTTCCAGGACGCTATGAACCGCGTCACCAAGCGCAAGTTCCGCACCGTCGACACGCTTTACGCCTCCGACGACAACATGGAAGGGTTCCGCGCCTTCGCCGAAAAGCGCGACCCAGTGTGGAAGGGACGGTAGAGGAGGGGGCCATGACCGATTACGCCGAAATCATCGACGCGGAGACGTGGGTCTTTATCGAGCGGACCAATTCCTTCTACCCACCCGATACGGTCGACTACACCGTCGACCAGCAGCGTGCGATCTACGACCGCATGTGCCGTGAGTTCCATGCGGGCTACCCCGACGGCGTCAGCGCGCAGACGACTGCCATCGAGACGCCGACCCATGCGATCCCGATCCGCCTCTATCGCGCCGCCGCGCCGGACCCCGCGGCGATGGTGCTTTATTTCCACGGCGGAGGTTTCATCCTCGGCGGACTGGAAAGTCATGACGACGTTTGCGCCGAATTGAGCCAACGCACCGGCTACGACGTCGTCTCGGTCGACTATCGGCTTTCGCCCGAGCACCTCTACCCGGCTTCGCACGAGGACGGTTATTCCGCCCTCGAATGGGCCGCGCGGACTTATCGATGCCCGATCCTGCTCGCCGGCGATTCAGCCGGCGGCAACATCGCCGCCGCCGCCGCCGGGCGATACCGCCAGCATCCGCGCGCGCCGGCCGGCCAGGTGCTGATCTATCCCGGCTTCGGCGGCGACCACACCAGGGGCTCCTACATCACCCATGCAAACGCGCCGATGCTGTCGACGCGCGACATGGCGTTTTACCAGCAGATGCGCACGGGCGGGTTGGACGTCTCGCGCGATGCCGGCTTCGCGCCGCTGCGCGACACCGACTTTTCCGGCCTGCCGCCGACCGTGATCGTGACGGCCGAATGCGACCCACTCGCCTCCGACGGACCCGATTACCGCGACCGCATTGTCGAGGCCGGCGGCAAGGCTTATTGCCGCGAGGAAAAGGGTCTGGTGCACGGCTATCTGCGCGGCCGCCACACCGTCGACCGGGCGCGGCGGAGTTTCTCGCGCATCGTCTATGCCCTCAAGGCGCTCGGCAGGGGCGAATGGCCCTATTGAGGCACCACATCTAGGGCTTCATCAAAAGGCCGGCGCGTTCTAAACCGGTCTTCATGAACAGCGAATCCCTGCCCATCCTGCCGCTCGGCGCCGATGTCGAGCCGGCCGTCCTCGACCTCAACAACCGCCATGCGGTCGAGTTGTCCTTTCTCGAGCCGGAACGTCTCGCCCGGATGATCGGCGACGCGTTTTGCGCGCGGCGGATCGGTCAGGTCGAGGCTTTCCTGATCGCCTTCGACCAGGATGCCGATTATGACAGTCCCAATTTCCAGTGGTTCAAGGCGCGCTACTCGCACTTCGTCTATGTCGACCGGGTGGCCGTCGATCCGGCCGCGCGCGGCAAGGGCCACGCCCGGCGGCTCTATCGCCATGTGTTCGACAGGGCCGCGACCGGCGGCTATCCGCTGGTCACCTGCGAGGTGAACGAACAACCGCCCAACCCGGCTTCCGACGCTTTTCATGCAGCGATGGGATTTGAGGCGATCGGCGCCGCCGCCCTGCCGGGCGGCGCGAAGTCGGTGCGTTATTTCGCCCGCCCGATCGGGGCGCCTCCGCCCGCTTCGACCTGAGGCTCAAGCCGCGCGGTCACACCCGCTCGAGCGCGATCGCGATGCCCTGGCCGACGCCGATGCACATCGTCGCCAGCGCCAGCTTGGCGTTGCGTTCGCGAAGCTCCAGCGCCGCCGTGCCGGTGATCCGGGCCCCCGACATGCCGAGCGGGTGGCCGAGCGCGATCGCCCCCCCGTTCGGGTTCACGTGCTCCGCGTCCTCGGCAATACCGAGATCGCGGAGCACGGCGATGCCTTGGGAGGCAAAGGCTTCGTTGAGTTCGATTACATCGAAATCGGCGGGCTGAAGGCCGAGCCGCGCGCACAGCTTCTTGGTCGCGGGCGCCGGGCCGATGCCCATGATGCGCGGCGGCACGCCGGCGGTCGCACCGCCGAGGATACGGGCGATCGGCGTCAGTCCGTATTTTCTTGCCGCCGCTTCGGAGGCCACGATCAGCGCCGCCGCGCCGTCATTGACGCCGGAGGCGTTGCCGGCCGTCACCGTGCCGCCTTCCTTCTTGAACGGCGTGCCCAGCTTGGCCAGCGTCTCCACCGTGGTGCCGGCGCGCGGATGCTCATCCTTGTCGACCACGACCGGATCGCCCTTGCGCTGGGGAATCGTCACGGGAACGATCTCCTTGGCCAGCCGGCCGTTTTCCTGCGCGGCGACGGCCTTGGCCTGGCTGCGCACGGCGAACGCATCCTGGTCGGCGCGCGCCACGTTGAACGCCTCGGCGACGTTTTCGCCGGTCTCCGGCATGGAATCGACCCCGTACTGCTTTTTCATCAAAGGGTTGATGAAACGCCAGCCGATGGTCGTGTCGTAGATTTCCGCATTGCGGGAGAAAGCAGTCGCCGCCTTCGGCATGACGAAGGGCGCGCGCGACATCGATTCGACGCCGCCGGCGATCATGATCTCCGCCTCGCCGGCCTTGATCGCGCGCGCCGCGATGGTGACGGCGTCCATGCCCGAGCCGCACAGCCGATTAACGGTCGAGCCCGGCACGTCGATCGGCAGGCCGGCCAGAAGCGAGGCCATGCGGGCCACGTTGCGGTTGTCCTCGCCGGCCTGGTTGGCGCAACCGTAAAACACGTCGCCGATCGCCTGCCAGTCGACTCCGCCATTGCGCTCGATCAGCGCGCGGATCGGAGCCGCGCCGAGATCGTCGGCACGCACGGGCGAAAGTGCCCCGCCGAAGCGGCCGATGGGCGTGCGGATATAGTCGCAGATAAAGGCTTCAGCCATCTTTCGATCCTTTCTTCGCGCCGGAACCGGCCGCGCCCTTGTGGGCCGCCTCGGTGCGCGCCTTGAGGTCGCGCAACGTTTTCAGTTCCAGTGCGGTCGGCGCGGGCGTCTCGTCAACCCCGTCGGCGAATTTTACTGTCCAGCCGCAGGTTTCCTGCACCTGCTCGCGGCTGACGCCGGGATGCAGCGAGACGACGGTGAACTCCTTGGTCTCCGGGTCGGGTTCCCAGATCGCCAGATCGGTGATCAGCAGCGCCGGGCCCTCCGTGTCGATGCCGATGCGCTTGCGATGGTCGCCACCCTCGCCATGGCCGAAGGAAGTGTAGAAGTCGATCTTGTCGACCATGCCGCGCTTCGACTGGGCCATGGTGACGTAGATTTTCTGCGCCGAGCTCGCGATCTCCGGCGCGCCGCCGCCCCCGGGAAGCCGGGTCTTGGGATTGTCGTAGTCGCCGATCACCGTGGTGTTGATATTGCCGAACCGGTCGAGCTGGGCCGCGCCCAGGAAGCCGATGGTGATGCGCCCGCCCTGCAGCCAGTAGCGGAACATCTCCGGCACCGAGACCGTCGTCACCGCCGTCTCGCACAATTCCCCGTCACCGATCGACAGCGGCAGCACGTCGGGCGCGGTTCCGATCGTGCCCGATTCGTAGATCAGCGTGATGTCCGGCGCATGGGTGAGGCGCGCCACGTTGCAGGCGGCCGACGGCGCGCCGATGCCCACGAAGCAGACGTCATCGCCCTTCAGCGCGCGGCTCGCCGCGATTGTCATCATCTCGTTGGGAGTGAAACCTCGGTCGCTCATCACACCGCCCCCAGCGTTGCGACACGGGCGGCGAAATCCTCCGGCGTCGCCTTGATTACGTTTTCGTCCATCCACGCCCGAAACAGCTCGCGGTCGGCGGCGATCTTGTCCCATTCCAGATAGGTGGCGTTGTCGCGCGGATAGTAGCCATGCGTATAAGACGGATGCGCGCCGCCTGGCACCACCGAGACCGCGGTGATCGCCCAATGGGGTAGGATGGTCAGGTTTGGATGCAGGTCGGAAAAATCCTCCACCACCTCCTCGACCGTCACCACCGCGCGCTTGGCCGCCAGCACCGCTTCCTTCTGGATGCCGATAATGCCTTCGATCAGGACATTTCCCTTACGGTCGGCCTTCTGGGCGTGGATGAACGTCGCATCGGGCCGCACCGCCGGAACCGCGGCCAGCACCTCGCCGGAAAACGGACAGGTCACCTGTTTGATGTTGGCATTGACGCGGGCGAGCTCGGCACCGAGATATCCGCGAAAGACCGCGCAGGGCAGCCCGGCCGCGCCGGCCTCGTAAGCATTGGCCATCGCCGCATGCGAATGCTCTTCCAGCTCGATCGGGCGCGGATAGGCGTTCTCGACCGCGTCGCGCATCCGCCGCAGCAACCCGACACCGGGGTTGCCGGCGTAGGAAAACACAAGCTTCTTGGCCAAACCCATGCCGATCATCTGGTCGTAGACGACGTCGGGCGTCATGCGTACCAAAGTCAGGTCCTTGATCCCCTGCCGGATCGCCTCGTGCGCGGCAGCGGTCGGAATAAGGTGCGTAAAGCCTTCAAATGCGGCAGTATCGCCGTCACGCAGATTGTCGGCCACCGCCTGCTTCAAAGGCATAAAAGTCGCCATGTCGTATCCTCAGTAAAGTTCGTATTGCGAACCTTAGTTTTGTATGCGATACTGGATATATGGATGCCTCGCCTGAGTCAATGCTCTCGGACCCCCAGTCGCGCGACCTCGTCGGTTCGCTGGGGCGCGGTCTGGCGGTGATGGAAATCCTGGCCGCGCATCCGGCCGGCATGACATTGACCGAGATGGCCGAAAAGGCCGGCATCACCCGTGCCGGCGCGCGCCGCTTCCTGCACACGCTGGTGGCCGCCGGTTACGCCACCCAGGATGGCCGTACCTTCCGACTGTCCTCTCGGCTGATCTCGGTCGCGCGCACCTGGCTCGGCAACGCGTCGCTGTGGTCGTTCGCCGAACCCTTCATGCGCGCCGTTTCGCAGCGTTTCGGCGAAGCCTGCTCGGCCGCCGTGCTGTCGGGCGAAAACGTGGTCTATGTCGCGCGCGTGCCCGGCCGCCATATTCTCAGCGTCGGCCTGCAGGTCGGCACCCGCCTGCCCGCCTTTTGCACCTCGATGGGCCGGGTCTTGCTGTCCGGCCTGCCCGACGACGAACTCGACCGGTTCCTGGCCGGCGCCGAGCTCAAGCCGCTGACGCCGAAAACCCGGACCGACCCGAAGGCGCTCGCCGCACTTATCCGTGCCGCCAAAGACGAGGGTTATGCGCTCATCGACGAGGAGCTCGAGCCGGGACTGCGCTCGATCGCCGTTCCCGTGCGCGACGGCAACGGCGCTATCGTCGCAGCAATCAACGTTTCGACCCAGACCGCCCGGCTTTCGGTCGCCGAGCTGAAAAGCGAAGTTCTGCCCGCGCTCAACGACGCGACGACCAAGATCCGCGACTTTTTTGCGGTTCAGTAGGCCGCTTGCCGCACATCGGCGTTCAGAGCGCGGTCTCGACCTCCAGGCGCCGCCCGTCCAATCCGCGCCCGACAAAGCCGAGTTCCGGCCGGCCCCTGCCGCTCCATTTTTCCTCGACTGCCACGCGGACATGGTCGCGATCCCAGGTGCCCCGGCACGACAACAGCGAGGCGTCGCGGTCGCGATAGCCCCAGCCGAGCCCGTCGTCGAAGAACAGCGCCCGTTCCGTAGCACCCTCGCCGGAACCGGCGAACAGGGTCAGATCGACCCGGGCGAAATCGTGCGGCGCGTGGTCCGGCCAGTCGATTGCAAGCGGCAGGATCGCGCCCGAGCGCACCAGCACCGGCAGCCGGCCGAGCGGCGCATCGATAGAGACTCGCCGCCCACCGGCATGAACCGTCTCGCGGTGCAATTCGTGCCAGCCGCCCTCGACCCTCGGCAGATAGACATCCACCGCCCGCGCGCCTTCCTCGACCACCGGCGCGACCAGGACGTCCGGCCCGAGCATGAATGAGTCCGCCTCGGCCCTGCATTCCAGCTCGTCGAAATGATAAAACAGGGGTGTTATCAACGGCGTGCCGTCGCGGTGGGCGGCGTGGGCGAGGTGGTAGAGATAAGGCAGGAACCGGTAGCGCAACCTCAGCGCCTGGCGCACCGCGTCCGTCGCCTCGGCGTGCATCCACGGCAGCGTCGCCGGATCGTCGAGCTGCGGCTTCCATGAATTCATCACCGCGCGCGGATGCAGCGACATCATCTCCACGAAACGCACCAGAAGCTCGGGACCGGGCCGCGGCCCGTCGAAACCGCCAATATCGTGGCCGGTGAACGGCATGCCCGACAGGCTCATCGACAGGCCCTGGCGCAGGTTCCATTTAAGCGTATGCCAGCTCGTGCGATTGTCGCCGGTCCAGGTTTCGCCGTAACGCGCGATCCCGATCGGCCCGGCCCGGCTGATCGTGTAGGGGCGTTCGACCGGCCGGTGCTCGCGCGTCGCCTCGAAGGTTGCGCGTGTCATCAACAGCGCATGCACCGGCCGCATGTCGATCGCCGGCAGGCGATGCCCGAATCCGTCGACAGTGGCGGTCTCGTCCCACAATTCGCACTCGTTGTTGTCGTTCCAGCCGGCGCCGAAGCCGGCGTCCAGAACCTGCGCGGTGATGCCGGCCTTCCACCACGCGACGGTCGCGGGGTTGGTGAAGTCGAGGCTCGAGCCGTCGCCGCCCCAGAACATCTCGACGGCGGGCTGGCCGTCGCTGCGCCGCACGAACCAGCCCTCGCCCGCCGCCCTCGGATAGGCCGGGTGTTCGGTCAGCAATACCGGCTTCACATTGGCCGCCGTGCGGAACCCCAGCGCGCCGAGACTTGCGAAGAAGCCGTCGCGGTCGGGAAATTTCTGCGCGTTCCAGGTGAAGACGTAGCGCCGTCCGTCAGCGCGCGTCGTGTAGCCCGAGCCGCAATGGATGGCGCTGATTGGGATAGCATCCGCGCGGCAGCGTTCGGCGAACCCGGTGATGACGGCCTGCGCGTCGGGCGCGTCGGCGTGATGCATGGTGGTGAAGGCGAAGCCCATCGACCAGCGCGGCGGAAAATGTGGCTGGCCGGTCAGCGCCATCAGCCTGGGAACGATGTCGCGCACTTTCGGGCCGGCGACGACGTACACCACCATGCCCTTCTCCTGCAGATCCACATGCCGGTAGTGCGGGTGGTAGTTTGAATGTTCGGCACCCAGGTCGAAGGTCGCCTCGGCGAGCGTATCGTAGAGCAGTCCCGCCGCCGCGCCGCCCGGCTTCTCGGCGATCACGAATGGAACATGTTTGTAGAGCGGGTCGGAGGTCTCGGCATTGTAGCCGAGCGAATCCGTCTGCAGGCATCTGAGCCGGCGCCCGGTCCGGTCGAGCGGGCCGGTCTTGTCGCCGAGACCGTAATGGCTTTCGTCGGGAGACCGCGTCTGGACATGGCGAAAGACGCCGCGCCCGGCAAACCATTGATAGGCGCCGGTCGGGCGATCGGCAACGACGCGCTGCCATTCCTCGGCCACGCGCCGTTCGACCGTCAGCGCAAGCGGTGCCGGCTGGACGACGACACGCCAGTCCCGCCCGAAATACGTCGTTTCGCTTTGCGCCTCATGACGCGCTTCGAGCGGCGCGAAGCCTTCGACGGACAGTCGGTTTCGCCCCGGCCAGGGCACGTCGCCGCCGGGCGCGATCATCCAGGTGCGGTCGACGGCAAACCCGTTCTCGGGAATGACGGCGATCCGCAGCAGCCAGTCCGACAAGGCCTCCACGCGCAGCGAAAACCCGGCATCGAGCGGAGCGACGAGACCCGAGGCGGTCGCAAGGGCGGGCCCGGTCGTGGTGAGAAAACTCATGGCGCAAACATATCCTGGGTGAAGGAAAGCCCGAACGGGCGCTACGGGCGGCGGCGACGGTGCTTGCCGGCCTCTCCGCTTTGGCGGCGCGCAGGCATCGCCCCGCCTGCGCGACAGGGCGCAACGCTGCCCATCACACCGCTTCTCCGACCACCAGCCGTTTCATGCCGAGGCCGTCCGACTTGCGAAACAGGTGGGTATAGTCCGGCCTGAACACGACATGGGTGGTCTCGCCGCGCCGGATCCCGGTCTGGCCGGCCAGATGCACGGTCAGCGGCGTTCCCGCGCCGGTCTCGCAATAAAGATAGGACTCGCCGCCGAGCTGCTCGACCGACTGCACGGTGACCGCATGGCCGGCCGCATCGCCGACAATCAGATGATCGGGCCGGATGCCGAGCTCGGCCGCATCGCCCGGCTTCAGCCCGTCGGCGTTCACCGCGGCCCGGTAGTCGTTGCCGGCCGCGTCCGACACCATCACCCCGTCAGCGCGGATCTCGCGCACGGTGACGTCGACGAAATTCATCCGCGGCGAGCCGATGAAGCCGGCGACGAAGCTGTTGGCCGGCTGGTTGTAGAGCTCCAGCGGCGTGCCGGCCTGTTCGATGCGCCCGTCGCGCAAAACCACGATCTTGTCGGCCATCGTCATCGCCTCGACCTGGTCGTGGGTGACATAGATCATCGTGTTGCCGAGCCGGCGATGCAGCCCGGCGATCTCGCCGCGCATGGTGACCCGCAATTCGGCGTCGAGATTGGACAGCGGCTCGTCGAACAGGAACACGCGCGGCTCGCGCACCACCGCCCGCCCGATCGCGACGCGTTGCCGTTGCCCGCCCGAAAGTTGTTTTGGGCGCCGCTCGAGATAGGGGCCGATCTGCAGCATGGTCGCCGCCGCCTCGACGCGACGCGCGATCTCCGGTTTGGGCGTGCGAATATTCTCCAGCCCGAAGGCCAGGTTCTGGCGCACTGTCATATGCGGGTAGAGCGCATAAGTCTGAAACACCATCGCCAGACCGCGTTCCGACGCCCGCTGCTCGTTGACGCGTTCCCCGTCGATGCGCAACTCGCCGCCGGAAATCTCTTCCAGCCCGGCGATCATGCGCAGCAGCGTGGATTTCCCGCATCCTGACGGGCCGACGAAGACGCAGAATTCGCCATTGTCGATCGTCAGATCGACGCCGTGAATGGCGCGGACGTCGCCGTAATCCTTGATCAGCCCGTCAAGTTGGAGAACCGCCATCGTTCACACCTCTTTCCCGGCCGTCGGCATCATTTCACCCCGGACTGGGCGATGCCGGTGGTGATGTATTTCTGCAGGAAGGCAAACACGATCGTGATCGGCAGCAGGGTCAGCACCGTCATCGCCAGCAAGTTCGACCAGCTGGTCTGCAGGTCGCCCTGGAAGGAATTCAGTGCAAGCTGCAGCGTGAACTGCTCGGATCGGGTCAGCACGATCAGCGGCCACAGAAAATCGTTCCAGCGCCACATCACCGAAAAGATCACCAGAACGGCGAGCGCCGGCGCCGATAGCGGCAGCACGATGCGCCAATAAACCCGCCATTCGGACGCATGGTCCATGCGCGCGGCATCCAGCAGATCGTCGGGGATAGTCAGCATATATTGGCGCAGCAGAAAGACCCCGGTCGGCGTCGCCACTGCCGGCCAGATCACCCCCCACGGCGAATTGACCATGCCCAGTTCCGAAACCACGAGATAGATCGGCACGAGATTGATCGTCGGCGGGATCATCAGCGTGGCGATGATCAGGATGAAGACGAAGGTCCGCCCCCGGAACCGGTATTTCGACAGCGCGAACGCCGCCATCGAATTGAACAGGATGGTGATGACCGTTGCGATCACGGTGATGAAGACCGAGTTCCAGAAATAGAGCGCGAAATTGAACCGCTCGAACAGGGCGGAATAGTTTTCCACCGCCAGCGCGAACTCGCGCTCCGGCACGCGGTCGTTGATGTTGACCTGCAACCGCTCGCCCGGATTTTGCGGGTCGACCATCTGGCTCATCAGCCCGATGCGACGCACCTGCGCCAGAAGCTTGCCTTCGTGCTCGCCGCCCGTCACCCGAAAAAGCTGCAACGGCTCGTCGTAACCCTCGACCTCGACATGGATCGGCGCCAGCGGCAGCAGCGAGGGCGGATATTCCTGCAACGCGGATTCGGTCTTGAACGACGACAGCGCCATCCAGGCGACCGGCCCGAACATCAGGACGACGGCGAGCGCCAGATAGCCGAAGGTCAGCCAGTCGGTGAGGTCGAGCCGGCCGCGGCCGCGCGTGCGTGTCAGGAAGGAGCGCAACATCGCCTAGTCCTCCCCGCGGCCGCGCGCGGCGCGCAATTGCAACAGCGTCAGCACCATCAGTACCGCCGCCATCAGCAGCGAGGCCGCAGCCGCCAGACCGTAAAGCTGCGGCCGGAAGGCGAAGCCGGTCTCGTAGATGAACTGCAAAAGCAACAGCGTCGCCGAGCCGGGGCCGCCGCCGGTCAGAACGAAGATCTCGTCGAAGGCCTGCACGGCGCGGATCAGCGACAGCACCAGCACCACCACCATGGTCGGCATCAGAAGCGGCATGGTGATCTTCGAAAACACCCGCCATTTCGACGCGCCATCCATTTCCGCCGCCTCGTAGACATCGGCCGGTATCGCCTGCAGCCCGGCAAGCAGGATCAGCGTGTAAAAGCCCATATGCGCCCAGATCGAGACGAACACGATCCAGAAAAACGCCCAGTCGGCCTCGACCAGCCAGTTGACGATCGGCAGGCCTTGCGCCTCAAGCCCGGCATTGAGCACGCCATAGCGCTGCAGCACCCATTTCCAGATCAGCGCCACCACGACGGGCGACAACAGCACCGGATAGAAGAACACGCTGCGGAAAAAGCCGCGCAGCGGAATGTTGCGGTTCAAGATCAGCGCCGTGACCAGCGAAAACAGGATCATGAACCCGACCTGCAGCACCACAAACCAGCTCGTATTGTGCACGGCGCGCCAGAAGATGTCGCGCTGGCAGCTATTGGGGTCGAGATAGTTTTCGCAGGCAAGCAGCGAGGAAAAATTCTCCAGCCCGACATAAGGCCGCTCGGACAAGAGGATGCGGTCGCTGCCGGAGGTGGCGTAGAAGAAGTTCAGGAAGATCGGCAGAAAAGTGAACAGGCCGAAAATCAGGAGATTGGGCAGCAGGAACACCCACGCGATCTTCTGCGCGCCGGTCATCTTTTGAATGGCCAGCATCGGTCGTTCGAACAGCTCGAAGGCTGCCCGGTAGAGGTAGGATGCTGCCGTCGTCACAGGTGCGAGCATCGCGTACGCCTCGTGGCATGGGTTCTTGGGCGCCGCCGCCCGCCCGTTTTTCCGGGCGGACAGGGCGTTCCGTCGCCGGCCTCACCCAAGACGGGGCAAAGGTCGGCGAACGGGCCGTGCGATCGGGTTACTGGGCAGCCGCGACCGCTTCCTTCACGTCGGCGTCGATACGGTCCAGCGCTTCGTCCAAGGACAGTTCACCGACGATCGCCTGGGTGATGCGGGTCACCGTGGCGTTCATGATCGCGCGGTTGTTCTTGTAACCCTGGAACTGGAAGGCGACCGGCGAGAAACCGGCAAGCGCGTTGCCGAACGCGGTCAGGGCCGCCTTTTCGGCATCGGTGGCGTTTTCGTAGTCGATGCCCTTGACCTGCAGCGCCTGGTTGGCGGGAATGTTCTTGGTCTTGGCCAGCACCTTGGCCTGCACGTCCTCGCGCGCGATGAAATCGAGCAGCTTGCCGAGTTCCTCCGGCGCCTTGGTATGCTTGAAGGCGGCGATCGCCGCCCCACCGGGAATGCCTGTGCAACCGCCCGGACCGCACGGCGCCGGCACGGCCAGCCAGTCGAAGGCGTCACCGATATCGCGGCCGAAACGGCCGATCTGCCAGGAGCCGGACAGATACATCACCAGCGAACCGTTGGTAAACTCCTTGGCGGCATCCTGATAGGTCGCGCCGCCTGCGCCGGCCCACACTTCCTTGGCCACGGTGCCGTCCTCATTCCAGGCAACGAACTGCTCGGAAAAGGCGCGGAACCCGTCATCGACCGTGATCGGATCGCCATTTTCGTCGAACAGCGCCGCCCCGTAGGAGATCGCCGGTCCGGCGTAGCGGTGGCCCGAGCGGTCGAGCGCCATCGGATAGGGGGTCTGGGTCGCCTCGGCCACCTTTTTGGCCGCCGCCGCCCACTCCTCATAGGTCGCGCCCTCGCCCGGCATGTCGACGCCGGCCTGATCGAACAGCGTCTTGTTGACGAAGGGGCCGGTCGCGGTCTGCTGGTCCATGATGGCGTAGATGCCCTTGTCGTCCGGCCCGTTGACCCGGGTCCAGGCGAGCGTCTTGCCGTATTGCTCTTCCAGCTTGGCGGCGTCGGCCACATAGGGCGTCACGTCGAGCATATATTTGGCCAGTCCGCCGAGATCGGTCACGCGGGCGAGATCCGGGCCTTCGCCCGAGGCGAGTTGCAGCGGCAGGCTCTCCACGATCGACTTGTAGGGCACAACGTCGACGGCGACGGTCGTGCCGGGATTTTCGGCCTCGAACGCCTTGAACTGTTCGGCCCAGGCGTCGCATTCCACGCCGTCCTGATAGCAGGCGAAGCGCAGTTCGGCCGCCGAGGCGGACGACGCCGCGACAAGCGCCGCGAAGGCAATTCCGGAAAGCAGATGTCTCGATTTCATGACTTCCTCCCTGATCGATGCACGCTGAGTTGGACGGTCGGGGTCGCATGCCGCGATGCGTCGAGATTGTACTCTTATATCTTATATAAGATACAATCTGAGCACCTACCCCGTGCCGCTGTCAAGGTCCCGACGCGTTCAGGACCGTCTCGATATGGCCGACCATTTCGGCCTCCGCTCGATCGGCATCCCGGGAGCGGATCGCCGCCAGTATACGCATATGATCGTCGAAGGCGCGCTGTGAGCGGCCGTGGATGGATGACATCAAGATGAAGCGCTCGCGATCGACATGCGCCTTGACCGTCTGGGCAAGCTGCCAGGCGCCGGGCACCCCCGCCATGTCGGCCAGCACTTCGTGAAACAGTTCGTCGGCCTCGAAAAAAGAGACGTAGTCGTCGACGCGGGCCGCCGCTTCCTGGCGCGCCAGGACCGGCGCCAGTCGTTTTTCGTCCACGCCGGTCTGCGCCAGCCGCCGCGCGATCCGGCCTTCGATCGCCGCGCGGATGAAAAGCGCCTCCAGAAACCGGGTGCGGTCGCGCTCGGCCACGATCGAGCCGACCTGCGGACGGGTCACGACCAGCCCCTCGCTGGCGAGTTGCTGCAGGGCGGCGCGCAAGGGTGTGCGCGAGACCAGACACAAGGCTGCGATATCGCTCTCGTGGATCGGCGTTCCGGCGGGAAGCCGGCTGTCGACGATGCGCTGGCGCAGGGCCAGATAGAGCTGCCTTGCGATCGGCTGCGCGCGATCGATCTCGATGCCGGCCAGCGCCGCGGCGAGATCGAAGCCGTGCGGGACATGTTTCACACGCGGCACGGCATCGCCTCCCGCGCGATCGCCGCGTCGACTCCTTTTTCGAGGATGCGCACCAGCCTGGTCTCGACCGCGTCGCGAAAGGGGCGGGCCTGCGCCAGCCGCCCCGGCATGAGCCCGTCGAGCTCGAAGACGGCATCGACGAGCCCGCCGGCATCGCCGCTTTTGCCGTCGGTCGCCGCCGCCAGCGCCGCCGCGCGCGGGTCGCGCAGCGCATAGGCCCGGCCATCTTCGGTGCGGCCGAGAACGAAGCGGAGCCACATCGCCGTGGCGAAGGCAAAACTGTCGAGCGGCCAGCCCGCCTCATACGCCGCGAGCGCCGGCTCGAAAATACGCTGCGGCAGTTTCTGCGTGCCGTCCATGGCAATCTGCTCCGTGCGGTGCGCGATCGCGGGATTGGCGAAGCGTTCCATCAGCCGCGCGGCATAGTCGGGCAACACGATCCCGGGAACCGGCTCCAGCGTGCGCGCGGCATCGCGCAAATGCCGTTCGACCAGCACTCGCATCGCACCGTGCGCCATCGCGTCGCGCACATGCACGTGGCCGGCGAGAAAACCGGCATAGGCGATCATCGAATGCGCGCCGTTGAGCATGCGCAACTTCATCTTTTCGTAGGGCGCGACCGATGCCACGAACAAAGCCCCGCCGGCTTCCCAATCGGGACGACCGGCAGCGAAATCGTCCTCGATCACCCATTGCGAAAATGGTTCGGTCTCCACCGCGGCCTTGTCCACGCGCCCCGTCGCCCGCTCCGCCTCGGCCAGGGTTTCGTCGCTCGTGGCCGGCGTGATGCGGTCGACCATGGTCGAGGGAAACCGCACCGTCTCGGCGATCCAGTCGGCCAGGTCCCGGTCCAGCTCCCGCACGAACTCGAGCACCAGCCGCCGTACCAGACCGCCATTGTCCGGCAGGTTGTCGCAGGACAGCACGGTCAGGCCCGGCGCGCCGCGCGCCCGCCGCCGGACGAGCCCGGCGACCAGATAGCCGACGACGCTGGTTGGCCGTGCTGGCGTGGCAAGATCGGCGATAATCTCCGGCCGGGTGCGGTCGAGCCCTCCGCTCGCGGGATCGAAGCCATAACCCTTTTCGGTGACGGTTAGGCTGACGATGCGGGTCGACGGCGCGGCCAACGCGTCGAGCACCTGGGCGGGTTCGCGCGGCGCGGCCAGCACCGTGGCGATCGACCCGACGACACGCGCCGAAATCCCCTCGCCCGCGCGCACCAGCACGGTATAAAGACCCGATTGCGGATTGATCGAATCGGCGACATCGCACGAACGCAGGCTGACGCCGGTAATCATCCACTCACCGCCCGAGCGGGCCAGCGCGTCGTCGGTATAGACCGCCTGGTGGGCGCGGTGGAAGGCCCCGACGCCGAGATGGACGATGCCCGCGCCGCGCTCCCGGCGCTCGAAGCCCGGCATGCGGACCGTGGCCGGAAGATCGTCAAGTGTGGTCAGCCGCGCGCTCATGCGCCACCCTGGTCCCAGTCGAGGGCGGCCATCACACCACGGAGTTCCGCCAGCCCTTTGAGACGCCCGATCGCCGGATAGCCCGGCTGCGCGCCGCGCGTAAGGTCGTCGAGGATTTCCTGGCCGTGATCGGGCCGCATCGGGATCTCGGCGTCCGCCCGCCCCTCCTTGCGACGTCGGCTCTCCTCGGCAAGCAGCGCCGCGACGACCGCCACCATATCGGTCTGGCCGGCGAGGTGTCCGTCCTCGAGGAAGGAGCACGGCACCGTCTCGGCGTCGCGCCGCACGTTGCGCAGATGGGTGAAATGGATGCGCGGACCGAGCCGGGCCGCCATCGCAGGCAGGTTGTTGTCGGGCCGCGCGCCCAGCGACCCCGCGCAGAAGGTCACGCCGTTGGCGGGCAGGTCGACCGCATCGAGAACGACGCGGTAATCCGCCTCGGTCGACATCACCCGCGGCAGGCCGAGCAACGGGAACGGCGGGTCGTCGGGATGACAGCACAGCCGTAGCCCGAGCCGCTGCGCCAGCGGCGCCACCTCCGACAGAAAATCGATCAGGTTCTGCCGCAGCCGCGCGGCGTCGATCCCGGTATAAAGCGTGAGCTGATGCGAAAGCTCCTCCAGCGACCAGTGCTCGACCGCGCCAGGTAGTCCGGCGGTGATGTTGGCGGCCAGACGCTCCGCACCGGCCTCGTCGAGCGCGCCGAACCGCGCCTTCGCGGTCTCCACGGTCTGGGCATCATAGTCGACGGCAGCACCCCGGCGCTTCAGCACATTGATGTCGAACGCCGCGAAATCGGCAAGGTCGAACCGCATCGTCGTGCCGCCATTTTCGAGCGGCCAGGCAAGTTCGGTGCGGGTCCAGTCGAGCACCGGCATGAAATTGTAGCAGATCGTCGAGATGCCGGCCCGGGCCAGGTTTTCCAGGCTGCGCTTGTAGTGAACGAGATCGGCGCGCCAGTCGCCCGTCTGCGTCTTGATCGCCTCCGAAACCGGCAGGCTTTCCACCACCTCCCAGGCGAGATGGGTCATGCTTCCGTCGGGATGGAACGCCACCTCGCGCTGGCGCGCCTCGATCTCCTCGGCGTGCCAGACCGCCCCGGCCGGAATGTGGTGCAGCGCCGTCACGACGCAGGCCGCCCCCGCCTGACGGACATCCGCCAGCGAAACCTTGTCGTGTGGACCGAACCAGCGCCACGCTTGACGCACGCGCCTGCCTCCTTTTTGGTACACTAGTATCCCAGTTTATCGCCTACGGATCAAGCCGCGATTCGGCCGCATTGCATAGGCTCGGCCTCTCCTGACAGAACCTGTCGGGTGTTCATGCTAAGAGAGACCGAAAACCACCTCCAAGGACATGCCGACACCGATGACGGAACCCAGCCCGCCACTGCTCAAGGACATTCTCGACCGCGAGCGCATGCACGGGATCGCGCAACGCATGGCGGCGTTGTGCCCGGACTTCGCCGCCGACAGCTTCATCGCCCACGTCACAGACGGGCTCGACGCGCTCGGCATCATGCAGCGTGTGCGCCGAATCGCCACCAGCCTGCATGCTGCCCTGCCAGGCGGCTTCGAGGAGAACGTTCGGCTTCTCCAGGCCTTCGCGCCCGACGCCGGCCATCCGTTCGTCGCGATCGCCCTGTCGGACTATGTCGCGCTCCATGGCGCCGACCGCTTCGAGTCGTCGGTGACCGCTCTGAAGGAACTGACCCGCTACGGCTCATCTGAATATGCCGTCCGGCCGTTTCTCGACCGCGATTTGCACCGGACGCTGGCGGTGATGGCGCAATGGGCGCACGATCCAAACGAGCATGTGCGTCGCCTCGCCAGCGAGGGCTGCCGGCCGCGCCTTCCCTGGTCTTTCCAGATCAAGGCGCTGATCGCCGATCCGGCGCCCGTCGCCGCGATCCTCGACACACTGAAGGCCGATCCGAGCCTCTATGTGCGCAAATCCGTCGCCAACCATTTGAACGACATCGCCAAGGACCATCCCGACTGGGTGCTGGATCTGCTCCAGACATGGCCGCGCGACGACCCCCGCACGGCCTGGATCGTCAGGCACGGCCTGCGCACGCTGATCAAGCAAGGCAATAATCGCGCCCTCGCCCTGATCGGCGCCGGCGCCGCGCCAGTGGTCGATGTCGAACGCTTCGCCGTCACGCCGGCCGCGATCGTCCTCGGCGCGCCCGTCACGATCGAAGCTCGGCTGGTGTCGCGCGCCGACACCGGCCAGCGCCTCGTCGTCGACTATGCGATCCACTACGTCAAAAAGAGTGGCGCAACGTCCCGAAAAGTCTTCAAGCTCAAACAAGTCGAACTCGCGCCCGGCGACCGCGCCGAGATGGCAGCCGTCCGGATGGTGCGCGACTTCACCACCCGCAAACACCATGCCGGCCGCCACCGGGTCGAGCTTCTGGTCAATGGCCGGTCGCTCGCCGAGACGGTATTCGACCTCGCGCTGACAGCCGGCTGAACTGCGACATCGCTGCGCCCGCGCTCACACGTAGCGGTTGACGACATTCTCCAGATATTCCTGGCGTCCGGAATGCGGGGCCGGCTCAATGCTGTCCTTCACCACCCGGTCGGCGATCGCCTCCAGCGTGCGCTCACCGGCAAGCATCGCGCGCGCCTCGGCCTGGTTCCAGCCGGCATAACGCTCTTCCAGGGGCCCGGCGAGCGCCTCGTCCTCGATCATCGCAGCCGCCGCCATAAGCCCGCGCGCGCAGCAATCCATCCCGCCAATATGTGCATGCAGCAGGTCGGCGGGGTCGAGCGACTGACGCCGGAGCTTGGCGTCGAAATTGGTGCCGCCGCTGGCAAACCCGCCGCCGCGCAGGATCTGGTAATAGGCAAGCGCCATTTCCGGCACATTGTTGGGGAACTGGTCGGTATCCCACCCCGACTGGTAGTCGTTGCGGTTCATGTCGATCGAGCCGAAAATGCCGAGCGCGTTGGCGAGCGCCAGCTCGTGTTCGAAGGAATGGCCGGCCAGGATGGCGTGGC
This sequence comes from Nitratireductor arenosus, assembly GCF_009742725.1. Lineage (GTDB taxonomy): Bacteria > Pseudomonadota > Alphaproteobacteria > Rhizobiales > Rhizobiaceae > Mangrovimarina > Mangrovimarina arenosa. The sequence goes on from NZ_WPHG01000001.1 coordinate 354,524, forward strand.
CCTGCTCGATATTGACCTTGACCTCGTTCTCCAGCCCGTAGCGTTTCAGGAACCCGTAGACGGTCGCGACATCGTAGTCGTATTGATGCTTGGTCGGCTCCTGCGGCTTCGGCTCGATCAAGATCGCGCCCTTGAAACCAATCCGGTGCTTGTAGTCGACCACCATCGACAAAAAACGGCCGAGCTGGTCGAGCTCGCGCCGCATGTCGGTGTTGAGCAGCGTCTCGTAGCCCTCGCGCCCGCCCCACAGCACGTAGTTTTCCCCGCCGAGCTTGAAGGTCGCGTCGATACACGCCTTCACCGTCGCCGCCGCATAGGCGAACACGTCCGGATCGGGATTGGTGGCCGCGCCGGCCATGTAGCGCCGGTTGGAAAACAGATTGGCCGTCCCCCAGAGCAGCTTCACCCCGGTCTCGTCCATCTTGCCGGCCAGGTAGTCGGTGATCTCGTCGAGCCGCGCCACGCTTTCGCCAAGCGTGGCGCCTTCCGGCCGCACGTCGTGATCGTGGAAGCAGAAATAGGGCGCGCCGAGAATCGAGAACATCTCGAAGGCGACATCGGCCTTGAGCCGCGCCTGGTTCATCGAGTCGGCCGGGAACCAGGGCCGCTCGAAGGTATCGCCGCCGAACGGGTCGTTGCCCGGCCAGACGAAATTATGCCAGTAGCAGACCGCGAAGCGCAGATGGTCCTCCAGCCGCTTGCCCATCACCACCCGGTCGGGATCGTAGAAGCGATAGGCGAGCGGATTGGTGCTGTCCGGTCCCTCGAATTTCACCTTGCCGATATCGCCGAAAAATCCGGTGCTCATCTCGTCGCTCCTCTTGAACCCGCAGCGGCAGCGCGACGCAGCTGCTGAACCGCCCCGTTATGACCTGCCGGGTAATTGGTTTCATTCGCGGTCCGGTCCAAACCGTTACGCGTCAACCTCGCAACGTAAGGAACTGACCGATGACCGAACTGAAGAAAATTGCCGACGCCTATATCGCCGCCTGGAACGCGACCGACGCCACCAACCGAGCAACGCGCATCGCGGCCGCCTTTACCGAGACAGTCAGCTATCGCGACCCGCTGATGGCTGGCGAAGGTCATGACGGTATTGCCGCGCTGATCGCCGGCGTGCAGGACCGGTTTGCCGGCTACCGCTTCGCGCTCAGGGGCGAACCAGATGGCTTCGCCGATACAATCCGCTTCTCCTGGGGCCTCGGCCCCGATGGCGCGGAACCCCTCGTCGAAGGGACAGATATCTGCGAAATCGACGACGGGCGCCTTGCCCGCGTGACCGGCTTCCTCGACAAGGTGCCGGCGCAATAGGCCCGCAGAGGCGCGAGCCCGCGTCATCGCACGCCCCCGATCGCCGGGTAGAGCGCCCGGTAGCGGGCATAGCCATCCGCGTAGGCGCCGGCGAGCGCCGCGTCGGGTTCGACGGTCGCCGCCGTCGCCGGCGCCGTGCAGACAGCGAGCGGGTCGGCCCCCTCGGCCGCGATCAGGCCAAGCCGGGCGGCACCGAAGGCGGCGCCGAAATCTCCGTCGGCGGGCAGGTCGACGGGAAGGCCGAGGGCTGTCGCGATCGCCTTCAGCCAGTAGATAGAGCGCGATCCGCCGCCGATCGCCGTCACCCGCTCCAGGCGCGTACCGGCTTCCTTCAGCGCCTCCAGATTGTCGCGCAACGCGAACGCCACGCCTTCCATTACGGCCCGCGTCAGCGCCGTACGGTCGCTCTCATGGCCGAGGCCGCAAAAGGCGCCGCGAATCGCGGCATCGTTGTGCGGCGTGCGCTCGCCCGACAGATAGGGCAGAAAGGATACGCTGCCCGGCGCCTGCAGCGCATCGCCGAGTTCGGCGCTCAGATCGCCCGCCGGCCGGCCGGTTATGCCGGCCAGCCAGTTGAGCGAATCCGTCGCCGACAGGATCACGCCCATCTGGTGCCAGGCGGCCGGCAGCGCATGGCAGAACGTGTGGACCGCGCTTTCGGGATTGGGTAGATACCGCTCATTGGCCGCGAACAGGACGCCCGACGTGCCCAGCGAGACGAAGGCGTCACCCACCCGCACCGCGCCCATGCCGCAGGCCGAGGCGGCGTTGTCGCCCGCCCCGCCGGCAACGATCACGTCCGCGCCCATGCCCCATTCCGCCGCCAATCCCGCGCGCAGCGTTCCGCAGCGTTCGGTGCCCTCGACCAGCGCCGGCATGTGAGCGGCGTCAAGCCCGGTGGCGGCCAGCAAATCGTCCGACCAGCGCCGGTTTTCGACATCGAGCCAGGCGGTGCCGGCCGCGTCCGACATCTCGGAAAAATGCGCGCCGGTGAGCCACAGACGCAAATAGTCCTTCGGTAAAAGCACCTTGCGCACGCGCTCGAACAATCCTGGCTCGTGGTCCCGCAGCCAGGCGAGTTTCGGCGCAGTGAAACCGGGAAAGACGATGTTGCCGGTGATCTTGCGAAATCGCGGATCGGCGTCGAGTAGCGCCGCCTGCCGATGGCTGCGCGTGTCGTTCCACAGGATCGCGGGCCTTAGCGGCCGGTCGTCCGCGCCGAGCACGGTCGCCCCATGCATCTGGCCCGAAAGGCCGATGCCGCGCACGGCGGCAAGCGCGGTTGCGTGGTCCGATTTCAGCCTGTCCAGCGCCTCTCGCGTCGCCGCGATCCACCAGTCCGCATCCTGCTCCGACCAGCCCGGGTGTGGCCGCGACACCGTAAGCGCCCCACTCGCCGATGCAACGATCGCCTGGGTCTCGTCGATCAGCAGCGCCTTGACCCCCGACGTGCCGAGGTCGAGCCCGAGATACATGCGTCCGTCCTCCCGCCGACGCCGTGCCCCAAAGGCAGCAACGTCGTTTTCGCGCGCCTATCTGGTCCGACCAGTTGCGCCCCGCACAGTCATAGCAAATCTGCCAGCGATGAAAACTGGTCAAACGTCGATTCGCGCTATTTTTTTCGTGTCTCGGAAAAAATCAAGGGCCCGCTGCCGGCAAAGCCTGGGCGCGACGCAGCAGAAGATCGGAAAACGGGCTTTGCGGCCGGAGCGCATGTCGTTCCACCGCCAGGGCGCTAGCAAGCGCGCGCTCCCCGCCGCGCAGAGCCGCCTCCACCAGCGTCAGGTCGAGCACGTCGCGCTGGGCGTGGCTGCCGCCGAAACGGTGCGCAATCGCGCGGATCGGTTTCAGGAGCCCGATCGCCGTCGGGTAGTCGCCATCGGCGAAGGCCCTGATCGCCAGGCTGGCGGGATGGCCGACGTCGCGCGTGAAGGCAGCGTTGTCGCCGCCGCTTTCGATCGCCGCGCGTTGCGCCGCAACCAGACTTGCGGCGAGATCGCCGCGCCCGGCGCCGGCGAAGGCCATCATCGCATGCACGTCGTTGAAAGCGTAGTTGGCAGCGTCGGCAAAAGGCGCCCACAGTTCCGCCAGACGCGTCCATCGCCCGCCGGTTTCGATGCCGCGCAGGTGAAGCCTCCACAGAATCGCCGAGGCGTCGACCATGTTGAGCGCGACGGCGCTCACCCCGCCATTGATCGGCCCGTCATAGAGCGCGAGCACTTCGTCGATGTCGCCAAGATCGAAATGAAACAATGCTAGATGCCACCAATTATGCACCTGGAAAAAACTCTCCGCCGTCCAATTATCGGGATTGGCCCGCATCCAGGCGATCCCGTCGGCCTGACGGCTCTGCATCTCCATGACATGCGCCACCGCGTGCTGGCCCCAGCCGTCGCGCGGCTCCAACTCCACCGCCCGGCGACCGCTCGCCTCCGCGCGCGCGTAATCACCGGTCTCCTCCAGCCCGAAGGCGTGTGCGCTCAGAATGGCATGATAACCGGGCATCGCCGCGTCCCAGACGGGCAAAGCGCGGGCGACACGGTCGCGCAGCATGCGCGCGTTTCCGGTGAAGAAGTCGATCTGATGGCCGGCCTGGAGCGCGAGCGCGTCGCGCGGCAGATCGATGGTCAGGTCCTCCAGCAGGAGTCCCGCCCGGTGCCATCGGCCCTCCGACAAAGCGCCAAGCGCGGCGACATGGCCGGCCTCGCGCGCCGTCATCGGCAGCGCGCCAGCTGTCTCGTAACAGCGTCGTGCGATCCTGGTGGCGTCCGGCTCGGTGGCAAGACCGTAGAGCCAGCCCTTCAGCACATGCGCCATGACGAAACCCGGACTGGCGGCAAGCGCACGCTCGACCGCGCCGATCGGATCGCCGGCGAAACGCTGCAGTGCCGCAAGTCCCGTCTCGTAATCCTCGGCGCTGTCGGCGCTCGCACCCGACAGCGCGAAGCCGAGCCGGTCGTGGATGGTCATCGCCGGCGCCCTACTGGCCTGACCGCGACACCGCCGTGGCGATGCCGGCCCCGACCAGCAGCGTGCCGCCGGTCCGGTTGAAGATCGACACGATGCGCGGGTTGCCGACCACGGCACGCGCCCGCGAGGCGGCCAGCGCATAGCCAAGCGCATTGGCGAAGGCCAGTGCCAGGAACGTTGTCTCGAAGATCGCCATCTGCAGCCAGAAATCCCCCTGCCGGTCGAGGAACTGCGGCAGGAAGGCGACGAAGAAGGTGATGCTTTTGGGGTTGAGCGCCGTCACCAGCCAGGCATGGCCGAGCATCTTGCCCGCCGCCGTCGCATCGCGGCGCGGCTGCGCATCGAGAACTGCCCCGGCGCGAAACAGCTTGACGCCGAGATAGACCAGATAGGCCGCGCCGGCCCATTTCACGATCGTGAAGATGGTGGCTGACGCCATTAGCAATGCGCCGATGCCCAGCATCGACAGCGTCATCGCCGTGAAATCGCCGAGCGCCACGCCGAACGCCATCGGCAGCGCCGCACGCCACCCCTGGCCGAGCGCGTAGGACACCACCAGCAGGATGGTGGGTCCGGGAATGATGAGCAAAACCGCCGAAGCGGCCGCGAAGGCAAGCCATGTTTCGAAGATCACTGTTTGCTCCTGTCCAGGTACGATAGCAATTCACGGCTTGGAACGGCTGTAAAGAGCCGTGCGCCGCTTTGCCGCCACCCACCCGGCGGCGGGCCCGCGAATACCCGGACATGCACCCTCGCCTGGACCAGTCAATTTCGGGTTTCGGCACTTGTGGACCGAGCGCGCCCCAAACATATTAGAAAATGCTCATCGGGTCTTCACCTCCCGTTTCGGACCTATGAGCGTTCCCCTCTGGAGGTTTCGCCCAAAGGGCGCTTCCATGCTTCGGGCCGGATCGCAAGATCCGGCCTTTTTTGTCCGCCCGAGACCGCGTCCCCTGCAACGGTCATGCACGCCCCGACGGGAGGGGTTGGCAGCCCGCATCATTTCCCGCACTTTTCATGGCGATCACGGGAGGGATCGACAATGTTGCGGAATAGGCGGGAGGCGGGCCGTCTGCTCGCCGCCGAAATCTCGACGATGGCACCGGATCGGCCGGTAGTGCTGGCCCTGCCGCGCGGCGGCGTTCCAGTCGCGGCGGAAATCGCCAGGGTCCTGAACGCCGCGCTCGACATTCTCGTCGTTCGCAAGGTCGGCGCTCCCGACAATCCGGAACTGGCGCTGGCCGCGCTGGTCGACGGCGACCCTCCCGATCTGGTGGCCAATGACGAAACCGTCGCGGCCTACGGGCTCGACCCCGCCGAGCTCGAAGCGCTTGCCCGACGCGAACGGCCGGAACTCGAGCGTCGGCGGCAGACCTATCGCGGCACGCGCGAACCGCTCGACGTCGCCGGCCGCACGGTGATCCTCGTCGATGACGGTATCGCCACCGGCACCACGGTAAAAGCCGCGCTCCGCGCCCTGGCCCGCCGCCGCCCGGCGCGTGTGATCCTGGCAGTTCCCGTCGCCCCGCCGGACGTGATCGCTGTGCTGGCCCGCGAAGCCGGCACGATCGTGTGTCCGCTACGGCCCGTTCCGTTCCGGGCCTTAAGCCTGCATTATCGCGATTTCCCGCAGCTTTCCGACCGCGAGGTCCTGGAGATTCTGGCCGAGGCCGGGCCGGCGGATACAGTGCGTTAGAGCTTTGCGAAACGTCGCATCCGCTGTCGGCATCTTCGTTGCAATTGCAACCGGAGATGGCTACGCTGGCTTGTCCATGGAAGGCGTCGCGCATGCCGGTGAGCCACGAACCCCTCGGCGACGAACGCCTCCTGTTCGGGCGAGCGACGCTGAAAGATCTGTTGGCGCTGATCAAGCCGCGCGTCATGGCGCTTGCGGTCTTCACAGCCCTTGTCGGACTTCTCGTCGCACCGGGCGCGCTGCCCCCCGTTCAGGTGGTCGTTGCGATCTGCGCCATCGCCATCGGCGCCGGCGGCGCCGGCGCGCTCAACATGTGGTACGACGCCGACATCGACGCGGCCATGGCGCGCACCAGCCAGCGCCCCGTTCCACGCGGACGGATCGCACCGGCGGCCGCACTCGCGCTCGGCCTGTTTCTATCCGTCTGCGGAACCTTGCTTCTGGCCGCGGCCGCCAACGGGCTCGCAGCGATGCTGCTCGCCTTCACGATCTTTTTCTATGCCGTCGTCTACACAATCTGGCTCAAGCGCCGAACGCCGCAGAATATCGTCATCGGCGGCGCGGCCGGGGCACTGCCGCCGGTGATCGGCTGGGCCGCCGCCACCGGTTCGGTCGGCGCAGACGCGGTTGTGCTGTTCATGATTATCTTCTTGTGGACCCCGCCGCATTTCTGGGCATTAGCCCTGCTGCGCGAGCATGATTACGCGCGGGCCGGCATACCGATGATGCCGAACGTGGCGGGATCGGCATCCACCCGCCGGCAAATTTTTGCCTATGCGGTCGCCACCGCACTGGTCGGTGTGCTCCCCTGGCCACTCGGCTTTGCCGGCCCCGCGTTCGGGCTGGGCGCGGCCGTGCTCGGCGCCGGCTTCGTCCGTCAGGCATGGCTTACGCTCCAGCCCCGCCAGGCATCGGGCGCGACGCGGCCCGAACGCCGGTTGTTTGCCTACTCGATCCTCTACCTGTTCGCCTTGTTCGCATTGCTGCTCGCGGATACGCTCGTCATCCGCGCTCTGTTCGCCGGCTGAGCCGAACGGGCGCGCGGGCGCCATCCGCAAAACCCGGCCGCGCTGAGACGCTCGGGCGCAAGGTTCTCGGGGGAATATCGTTCAGGGTTTCGGGTCGGCCTGGAGATAAGCGATGACGTTGGCGATATCCTCGTCATCCTTCAAACCGGGAAAAGCCATTTTGCCCTTGGGGATGACGTCTTTCGGGTTGCGCAAATAAGCGGCGAGATTTTCCTCGTCCCAGACCAGGCCGCCGGCGCCGGCTTCCTTCATGTTGGCCGAATAGCGCGGCTGGAAGTCCTCCAGCGAACCGGCAGTGCGGCCCACGGCTCCGACCAGATGCGGGCCCACCTTGTTCTTCTCGTTCTCCGCATCGTGGCAGGCCCTGCACTTGTTGAACACTTTCTTTCCGGCCGCCGCGTCGGCCGCGATCGCCGCCGGCGACATCATCACCACAAGGCCGAAACAAGTCCCGGCAAGCAAGATCTTCAAGGTCATGGCGGGCATTCCTCCTCAGTTGATTGTCAGTTCGGCCGAAACGACGGGTTAACCGGTGGTCGATGCCGTCCGACACGATCGTCTTCGGCCAAGTCCGCGCAACGGCGCGGAGGTGCCAAGCGATTTCTGGCAAGCGGCTCACAATCCCCCCATGCCGAATCCGATCAGGAGAAGGATTGCTAGGCTGATCCCGATCAACAGCAGCAGTCTGCGGTCCATCGCCGACCTCCAGAGCCGTCATCGCATCGTGCAAGGTTAGCCAAGATCGGCGATGCGCGCCAGCGCAACCGCGCCCCCGGCCAAACAAAAGGCCGCGACAAAATGCCCACTTGCGGTTATGCTGGCTGAGTCAGGTCGCGGATTTCGTGTGACCAGAACCGTCAGAAGACGGCACCACGAACCGCACCCCCGGGACACGATCCAAGAGGAGTGGTCATGGCGAGTTTTCACGTCTTTGCAGGATCCCAGAAAACGATAGCGCATCCCAAGGTGCGGCATATGAGCGTCGGAGACGTGTTCGACGCCCTGCGGCTCGGTTTTGAGGATTTTTGGGAAAAGCCGTCGCATTACGTCTTTCTGTGCCTGATCTATCCCGTCACCGGCATCATCCTGCTGACTTGGGCTTCGGGCGGCAACGCGCTGCAATTGCTGTTTCCGCTGATGTCCGGTTTCGCGCTTCTGGGCCCCTTCGCGGCGATCGGGCTTTATGAAATCAGCCGTCGCCGCGAGCTTGGGCTCGACACGTCGTGGTCGCATGCGCTGGAAGTGCGCAAATCGCCCGCCATACCGGCCATCATCGCGGTCGGCGCCCTTCTCGTGGTTCTGTTCCTGACCTGGCTCTATACCGCGCAGTCGCTGTATGTCTGGCTGTTCGGCACGGCCGAGCCCGTCTCGGTCCCGGCCTTCCTGACCGGTCTTTTGACCACCCAGCAAGGTTGGGCGCTGATCATCGTCGGCAATCTCGTCGGCTTCCTGTTCGCGCTTGTGGTGCTGAGCACCACGGTAATCGCCTTCCCGCTCCTGCTCGAACGTGATGTCGGAGCCTATGCGGCGATCGAAACTTCCGCGCGCGCGGTGCTGGCCAATCCGGTCCCCATGATGCTGTGGGGTCTGATCGTGGCGATCGGGCTGCTCGCCGGCTCGCTGCCGCTTCTCGCCGGCCTTGCGGTTACCATTCCCGTGCTCGGCCACGCCACCTGGCACATCTACCGCAAGGCGATCGTGCCTGCAGGAACGCGTCGGGCCTCATCCTCGGCAGCGAAGTAAGACCGCAGACGCCTCTCTCCCGTCGGCTGCCCGAAACAGATCTGGCAGCCGACATTCGCTTGGTCGCAAGGTTGGGCCGCTCCAGGGGCCGCGTCGCGCCTCTGCCGAGATCGCACTGTCCCGCCCAACCGCGACGGCCGGGTTTCATACTGTTGCGTTCTCGGAGTTTTTGCGCGCGCTATCCACCGCCGGAAAAGAAGGTCATTCTGGTGAAAACCGTATGATCGGACTCGATCACCATGATGGCCACGAACACCAGCACGGCGATCGGCGGCAGGATGATCGCCCAGGAAAGCGCCGCCCGTTCCCATATCATATGCATGAAAACCGCCATGATCAGCCCCGCCTTGAGAACCATGAAAAGCAGGATCAGGCCCCAGCGCAACAGGCCTTCGAGGTGGATATAGTCGACCATATAGGAACAGGCGCTCAAGACGAACAGCCAGCCCCAGACGAGCAGATAGAGGCGGATCGGATGCTGCTGGCCATCGCCATGGCCGGCGACGGCGGCCTCGCCCGGTTGCGTTTCATGTGCATGCGCGGATGACGAAGACATGAGCGTCCCTCACCAAAGATAGAAGAATGCGAAAATGAAAACCCAGACCAGATCGACGAAGTGCCAGTACAGGCCCATGATCTCGACCTGCTCGTAATCGCCGCGCCGACTGGTGAAGAAGCCGCGCTCGCCGCGATCGTAATCGCCGCGCCAGACCTTTCTGGCGACGATCAGCAGGAAGATGACGCCGATCGTGACATGGGTGCCGTGAAAGCCGGTGATCATGAAAAACGACGAGCCGAACTGCGCCGCGCCCCATGGATTGCCCCACGGCCGAACGCCTTCCTGGATCAGCTTGGTCCATTCAAACGCCTGCATGCCGACGAAGGTCGCGCCCATCAGCGCGGTGAACAGCATCAAGATCACCGTCATGCGCCGGTTGCGGCGGTAGGCGAAATTGACGGCCATCGCCATCGTACCGCTCGACGAGATCAGCACGAAGGTCATGATCGCGATCAGGATCAGCGGAATATCGGCGCCGAACATATGCAGGGCGAATACCTCGCTCGAGTTCGGCCAGGGCACCGTCGTCGACATCCGCGCCGTCATATAAGACAACAGGAAACAGCCGAACACGAACGTGTCGGACAACAGAAATATCCACATCATCGACTTGCCCCAGCTCGCAGTCTTGAAAGCGCGCTGGTCGGATGCCCAGTCCGAGGCGATGCCCTTGAGGCCATCGGGCCGGTCGGGTGCGGTATGTGCGGTATCGGCCATTATCCACCCCTCAAATCAGAAACTGACGGCACACTGCGATGAAATCGTTCGCCCAGCCGGCGAGCAGCACGAACACGCCCAGCCAGATCAGAAGCAGGAAGTGCCAGTACATGGCGCAAAGTTCGATGCCCAGGCGCGTGTTTTCATCGTTGCTGCCCCGCATGCTGCGCGCGCTGACGCGCGCAAGGCCGACGATGCCGGCGACGATATGCAGCCCGTGCATGCCGGTGATCAGGTAGAAAAAGCTGCTGGCGGGATTGCCGTCGAGCAGATAGCCGTCCGCCGTCAGGTCGCGCCAGGCCATCAACTGTCCGGCCAGAAAGGCGACTGTGGTCAGCGCGGCCGTGACCAGCGCCAGTCGCACCGTGGTGCCATGACCCTGGCGCGACGCCGCGACGGCGATTTGCAGCGCGATGCTGGCCATGACGAGGATCGCGGTGTTGAGCCACAGAACCGAAGGCAGCGGCGTGGCCTGCCAGTCGGCATAGTCCATGCGCATGAAATAGGCGCTGGCAAACAGCGCGAACAGCGCGCCGACCACGGCCAGGAAGATGCCGAGCGCGATCTTCGCCGTCGGCATGCCGGTCACGTCGGTGTCGGGAAACGCCGCCGGCACGCCCTGTTCCAGCCAGGGTTTCGACATCAGCCGCTGATGCGACAGCCACCAGCCGGCGACGCCGAGAACCACGAGCAGGAAGACCAGGATGACGCTCATGCCGGCCCCGCCGCTTGCGCCGTACGCGGCCCGGGATCGTTCTGGGCGATGAAGTCCTCCGGCGCGCCTGGCACGGAATAATCATAGGCCCAACGATAGACCACCGGCAGCGTATCGCCCCAATTGCCGTGCGGCGGCGGCGTGGTCGGCGTCTGCCATTCCAGCGATGTCGCCCGCCAGGGATTGCCGCCGGCGTCGCGGCCGAATTTCAGGCTCCAGAACAAATTGAACAGGAAAACGAGCTGGGCAAAGCCGACGACCAGCGCGGCAATGGTGATGAACGCGTTCAGCGTATGCACGGATTCGGGGATGAAGGCGGTGCCGCTAATATCGGGATAGCGCCGCGGCACGCCGACCAGCCCGACATAATGCATCGGAAAGAAGATCGCGTAGGCGCCCAGAAACGTGACCCAGAAATGGAACTGGCCCATCGCCTCGTTGAGCATGCGACCGGTGATCTTCGGGTACCAGTGATAGATCGCGCCAAAAATCACCAGGATCGGCGCCACGCCCATGACCATATGGAAATGCGCGACCACAAACATCGTATCGGACAAGGGCACGTCGACGACAACATTGCCGAGGAACAGACCGGTCAGCCCGCCATTGACGAAGGTGACGATGAAGGCGAGCGCAAACAGCATCGGAAGGGTGAGATGGATGTCGCCGCGCCACAATGTCAGCACCCAGTTATAGACCTTGAGCGCGGTCGGAACGGCGATGATCAGCGTGGTGGTGGCGAAGAAGAAACCGAACCAGGGATGCATGCCCGATACATACATGTGGTGTGCCCACACGACGAAAGACAAGGCGCCGATGATGACGATCGCCCACACCATCATCCGGTAGCCGAAGATATTCTTGCGGGCATGGGTACTGATCAGGTCGGAGACGATGCCGAAGGCAGGCAGCGCGACGATATAGACCTCCGGATGGCCAAAGAACCAGAACAGATGCTGGAACAGGATCGGGCTGCCGCCGCCATATTCGAGCTGCTGGCCGAGCTCGACCAGCGCCGGCATGAAGAAGCTGGTACCCAAAAGCCGGTCGAACAGCATCATCACGCAGGCCACGAACAGGGCCGGAAAGGCCAGAAGCGCCATCACGGTCGCGGTAAAGATGCCCCACACCGTCAGCGGCATGCGCATCAGCGTCATACCGCGCGCACGCCCCTGCAGCACGGTGACGACATAGTTCAGCCCGCCCATGGTGAAGCCGATGATGAACAGGATCAGCGAGACCAGCATCAAGATGATGCCCCAGGCCTGGCCACCCGGCGTGCCCGAAAGAATCGCCTGCGGCGGATAGAGCGTCCAGCCGGCGCCTGTCGGCCCGCCCGGCGCGAAAAAGCTCACAACCAGAACGAGCACGGCCAACAGGTAGATCCAGTAGGACAGCATGTTGGCATAGGGAAACACCATGTCGCGCGCGCCCACCATCAGCGGGATTAAGTAATTGCCGAACCCGCCGAGAAACAGCGCCGTCAACAGGTAGATCACCATGATCATGCCGTGCATGGTGATGAACTGGTAATAGGCTTCCGGGGTGATGAAATCGAAGGTGCCGGGAAAACCGAGCTGCAGGCGCATCAGCCACGACAGCACGAGTGCGACCATGCCGATCGCGATCGCGGTGCCGGAATACTGGATGGCGATGACCTTGGCGTCCTGCGAAAAGACATAGGTCGTCCACCAGCTTTTCGGATGGTAGAGTTCGACATCGGCGACTTCCGCGGCCGGAACGGTATTGTCGGCATGGGGCGTGATATCGACCATTCATCCACCTCCCGTCAGTGCGGCGCGCCCGTTTCCGGCGGGACCGACGCAAAATCCTATGCAGCCGCCTCCCCGCTCACGGCCGCACATCCCCGGCGGCGCTGACCTTTTCCGGCGCCGTCAGTTGCGCGAAGGTCGACTGGTCCTGCAGCCAGGCCCGATAGTCTTCCTCCGTGTCGACCATGACGATGCCACGCATATAGCCGTGGCCGGTGCCGCACAGTTCCGCGCAAAGCACCTCGAACGTTCCCGTGCGTGTCGGCGTGAACCAGAAATAGGTGATCGTGCCCGGCACCATATCCATCTTGGCGCGGAACTCCGGCACGTAGAAATCGTGCAGCACGTCGATCGAACGCAACAGCATCTTGACCGGTTTGCCGATCGGCAGGTGCAGATCCCCCGCCTCGACCACGACGTCGTCTTGTCCGTTCGGGTCGTCGGGATTGACGCCGAGCGGGTTCTCGAAACTGATGAGACGGCTGTTGGACGTACCCAGCCTGCCGTCGGCGCCGGGCAGGCGGTAACTCCACTGCCATTGCTGGCCGACGACCTCGACCTCGACGGCGTCGTCGGGCACCGTGACGAATTGGTACCAGACGAACAGGCCGGGTGCGAGCATGACCGCGACGCCCAAGGCGGTGACGACCGTCAGCCAGGTCTCCAGTTTCTTGCTTTCCGGCTCGTAAGCCGCCTTCCGGCCTTCCTTGTGGCGGAACTTGAACACGCAATAGGCCATGAACAGCACAACGGCCGCGAACACCGCGCCGGTTATCCAGAAGGTGATGACGAGCGTGGTGTCGATATAGCCCCAGTTCGAGGCAATAGGCGTCCACCACCACGGGCTCAGGATGTGAAACAGAACCGAGCCGGCGACTATAAGAACGAGTACAAGCGCGACCGCCATTCACCGTTCCTCCCGGCATCCCTTCGCCGCTGACGCGCCGAACCCGGATGTCACCTCACCATAACCTAATATTCCACGCCGACACCACATTATCGCGGGGCGCGGCTCGTCCGGCGGGGTCCGCAAGGCCTTTCCGGTCGCCGGCAAGCGCCCGGCGACGTAACGTCAAGTCATTGATTGACAATGACGAACCCGGAAGTGGCTGACGCGCGGCAATTGGACCTGCGTCAAAATGTCATCCCTGTGGACATTCCTCCGAGCCGAACTGCGCTTACGCGGACAGCCCCGGGATCGCCTCAGTCGCCCAACCGCCAACATCCGATCGTCTCGTACTCGGTAAGCCACAACTTACTATGAATGAGGGAAAAAGCGCGCACGGTGAACCGGATCGGCTCGATCTCCCCGGTCGACATCGGCTTGGCGCCATAAAACAGCGTCATATGCGGCATGAAGCGGCGGGCCGCACGCAAGCCGTTTCCGCTCATCGCGATACCCAGCCTTTCATGGAGCGTAAACACGGGACCATCTTCGCCGAGCAGCACAAATGGCCGGCGGGGTGGGCCGTCAAGGCTGGCGGCGGCGCGCAAGGTGACGTCGAACGGAGGCATCGTGACGGCTTGTCCTGCCTGCCGTGCGGCATAAACGAACTTCTCGCGCAAGCGCCGGTAATCGCCGACATGATGCAAGGAGATGTGCAGGCGTTCCGCGCGTAGCGGTTTCTCCGGCAGCCGGGCTTCCTCGACGAACCGGCTTGCCAGGCGCCTAGCCACGGCGGCCGTTTGCATATCTGGAAAGATCGCGAAGAAAAGCCGCTCCGGCCGTTTCGGCCTGGCGGGAAAATCTTGAACGAAGTCGAACGCGCATTGAACAGGGGCCGACGACACGGGCATTGCCTCCACGTCCCGCCCGATCTTATTCCCGAACCGCGTGAACCCTCGCGCGGGCACGGCCCCTTCGCCACTCGCAACGAACTAGAACATATAAAGAACAAACACAAGGCCGCCAGTCACTTTTCATCGACCGTCCGCATCGGCGCCGCCCGTGAGTGTGATTGCCCCGGGCCCCGGCTCACGAAACCAGGGGCAGTAATTTCAACGCCAGGTGATAGTGCAGCCGCAATTTCGGTTGCAGAGCCTTCTCGCCGGTCATCTCGGTGATCTGGGAGATGCGGTAGCGCACCGTATTGTGGTGGATGTGGAGCAGTCTCGCCGTCTCGCGGTAATTGCCGTTGCAATCCAGAAAGACCCGGAAGGTCTCGATCAGGTCGACCCTGTGCGTCTCGTCATGATCGATCAGCGTGCCCAGCCATTCGTGAACGAAGCGATGTACGTCCGGCTGCATCGCGCTTTTGGAAAACAAGCGGTAGAAGCCGGTCTCGTCATAAAGATGCACGCCGCCGGCGCTGCTTGTGTTGCGGCCATGTTCGAGCGCCTGCTCTGCCTGTTCGTAGGCGCGATAAAAATGCTCCACCGCCGTGACCTGGCTGACGCCCGCCGACCAGACCACCTCCTGCGCGCCGATCTTCATGAGCCTGGTATCGACCTGCTCCTTGAATGTCTCCGGCTGGCACAATCGCTCGTCGTCCTCCGGAATCAGAATGACGACGCGGTTGTTGTGTATGACACCGGTGATTGTCTCGCCATGTTTCGAAAAATGCACCCGCAAGGCGTTGGAAAGCGCGCGGAAGCGATCGGTGCCAATGTCGTGAAAAGCGATCACGACACCGACATAACGCGCATGCAGGCGCTTGCCCATCGCACTGTAGCGGGCCGCCAGCGTCGCGCGGGTCTGGCTGCCCATGCTGCGGTCGATCAGCGACAGGACGAATTCGTTCTGCCGCTCGAAGATGACGCTCTGATCGGCCCGAATCTGCCGGACCTTCAGCGATATCAGAACTTTCGCGTAGCTCAGATGGTCCAGTTCCTCATCGGTCAGTTTGCGGTTCCTCTCCACAACGACGAGCGTGCCGATCATGCCGTTCGCATGTTCGTAGGGTGTGAAGACGATGCTGGTACGCCGGCCTGTCCGGCGGGTGAGCGCGTTCTTGACGTCGATCGTCTCGCTGGCCCAGCCCTCCTCCTCCAAAAGCGCGAGCGCATCCTGCATGTCCGGCTCGAGATTGGTCGGCGCGCTCAGCGCCAGACCGTCCATCGGGCTGATCACCATCACCGGATTGGCCAGCAGCGCGTTGAGGTCGCCGAGCAGATCCTGGAGCGCCGAATCCGCCAGCATCGCTTGGCTGAGGCGGCCGCCGAACAGCTCGGGCTGGACCACCTTCCCGGCCTTCGCCTCGAAGAATTTCGACATGACCGGCGTGATAATCTCGACCCATGCCACACCCTCGGGAACCACGATAATGGGAAAGTCGAGCGCATCGGCGCAGTCGATCATCTTCTGCGGCACACGCTTCATATAGCGGTTCAGCTTGAGCCCGAGTCCCGACGCGCCGTGCTCGACCAGTTCGTGAACGAACTGGTCGAGCCTGTGGCGCAATTGAAGCAGCGGATAGGTCGACGTCAGGGCCAATTCCTGGCCGCGCAGCCACCGAACGGCGTCGGGCGCGTCGAGCACCGTCGCGGTTTCGACGACGCGATCGAGCCCCTTCTTGCCGGCGAGCAACGACCCGTCCTGCATCGCGGGCAACGTCAGAACCTGCCCGACGGTCAACGCCATTATGTCCGCTCCCTTTCGATATCCTCGCCTCGGCGGGGCCGATCTTATCGACTCAAATTTGTATTTTAGATACAAAAAAATTAGCAGTCGATTCATGCCCGTGGTCAATAGTTTTTCGCCCGCGAGCCGATAGGGTTCCCGTCGGTTTTAGGGAGAACGAACTGGTGAAGAACAACGACCTCGCGGTGGCGGAGGCGCCGTGTGATGCGCTTTCCTTTCTTCAGCAGGTCGTTGGCTGCAACACCGTTTCGCCGCCCGGCAACGAGATCGTGCTGGCCCGTATCATCGAGGCGCGGCTGGCCGAAGCGGGCATTCCCGCCCGGATTTTCCAGCAGAACGAACACCAGGCGAACCTGGTCGCGACGCTGAAGGGCGGCGCCCCCGGGCCGCGCCTTGTCCTCAGCGGACATCTCGACACGGTGCCGATCGGCGACGCGGCCTGGAAACACGATCCCTTTTCCGCGACGGTCGAGGACGGTCGCGTCTACGGCCGCGGTACGGCCGACATGAAAGGCGGCCTGCTGGCGCTGCTTTACGCCTTCATGCAGCAAAAGGACATCGCGCCCGACCGGTGGCGCGGCGAACTGGTCTTCGCCGCCACCTATGCAGAAGAGGTCGGCGCACTCGGCGCGGCAACCATGGTGCGCGAGCGGCAGATCCCCGAATTCGACGCAATGATCATCGCCGAGCCGACAAGCAACGGGCTGGTGATCGCGCATAAGGGCGTTCTGTGGCTGCGCGTGACCAGCTTCGGCAGGACGGCGCACGGCTCGATGCCGGCGGCCGGCACCAATGCCGTCGACAAGCTGCATCTGTTCTACGAGCGCCTGAAATCACTGGAACTCGGCGTCTCCACGACGCCGCTTCTGTCGGATCCGACCTTTGCCGTCACCACTTTCAACGGCGGCAGCAACACCAATGTCATTCCCGACCTGTGCCGGATGACGATCGACATCCGCACCGTGCCGGGACAGGACCACCGCGCCATCGTCGCCCGCATCGAGGCGATGGCCGCCGCGCTCGCCGCGGAGGATCCCGATGCGCGTTTCGCAATCGAATCCACGCTCGACCTGCCCGGCCTGCTGACCGACGAAACGTCCAGGATCGTCGCCGACTGTCGGTCGGTCCTGGCCGAACGGGGCGCGGACGCCGTACGCGGCGCGCAATATTTCACCGATGCCTCCGCATTCGCCGCCCATGGCGGCGACATCGTCATCCTCGGTCCCGGCGAACCGGAACAGGCGCACCAGACCGACGAACACCTCGCCATCGACGCCTATTTCGGCGCGATCGAGATCTACCGCCGGATCATCGGGCGGTTTTTGAGCAAGCGTTAACAGGAGGAAAGGGAGACCATGACCTGTATTGCAAAGACCAAGGCCGCACTCGCCGCGGCATTGCTGAGCGCCGGAACCATGCTCGGGGCCGGGATCGCCCACGCCGAAACGACTTTGAAGGTGGGGCACGTTTTCGCCGCCGACCACCCCTGGCAGATCGCGCTCGAGGGCCTGTCCAGGGACGTGGCCGCGGCAACCGACGGCGAAGTCGTCATCCAGGTCTATCCGAGTTCGCAGCTCGGCGGCGACCGTGAAGTCGCCGAAGGGCTTCAGCTCGGTACCGTCGAGATGGGGTTGTTCGGCACCGGCGCGTTACAGGTGCTCGACAAGCGGCTGATCATCGAGGAACTGCCCTATGCCTGGCCGACCCGCGAGAAGGCCTACGCCGCCGTCGACGGCGAGCTGGGCGAAGCGCTGGCCGAGATTCTGGCGACCAAGAACATCAATACGCTCAGCTGGTGGGAAAGCGGCTATCGCCACATCACCAACTCGGCCCGCCCGATCGAAACGCCGGCGGACCTGAAGGGCATCAAGCTGCGCGTGCCCGAGGCCGAGCTGCGCCTCGACACCTTCCGCGAACTCGGCGCGCTGCCGACGCCGATGGCGTTTTCCGAGGTGTTCACCTCCCTGCAGCAGAACGTCGTCGACGGCCAGGAAAACCCGCTGGCGACGATCTACGCCTCGAAATTCTACGAAGTGCAGGAAAACCTGGCGCTGTCGGGCCATATCTGGGGCTCGGCGATCCTGACGATTTCCAAGCAGGCCTGGGACAAGCTCACCGACGAGCAGAAGACCATCCTGCGCGAGAAGGCGGAAATCTGGAAGGAGAAGGAACGCGAGATGATCCGCAAGAGCGACGAGGAAGTGCTCGCCAAGCTCGAAGCCGAAGGCATGAAGGTCACGCGGCCGGACCCCGCCGCGTTCCAGGAAATGGTCCAGCCCGTTTGGGACAAGTATGAGAGCGTCTTCGGCGAAGACCTCCTCGCAATCGTTCGTAAATACTCGAACTAAGTGAGCACGCCGACGGGCCGGTCCTGCTTACGGGGTCGGCCCACGGTGTCGCGGATGGGATTGGCGATGGGTCAGCCTTTGAATGCTCTCAAGCAAGTCGTCCTCAAGCTCGTGCATTGGCTGCTGATGCTGATGCTGCTGACGATGACCGGCGTGATGTTCGCCCAGGTCATCTGGCGCTACCTTCTGCAGTCGCCGCTGGTCTGGTCCGAGGAACTCGCACTGCTGTTGATGGTCTGGATGACGTTCCTAGGCTCGGCGCTGATGCTGGAGCGCAAGGAGCATGTCGCAATCGACTTGTTCGTTGAATGGCTGCCGCCGGCCCTGAACCGCCTGGCGGAGGTCGCGGGCGCACTCGTGATGCTCGCGTTCAATTGCGCCCTGACCTACGGCGCGTTCGTGATCGCCGAGACCGCGCGCGAATCGATCATGCCCGGCCTGAAGATTTCCGGCGCCTGGCAATATATCGGCGTTCTGATCGGCGGCGGGCTGCTGGTTCTGGTTTCCATCGAGGCCCTGGTACGGGCGGTGCGCGGCACCCAAGCGCGGGAGAAGCAGTCATGAGCATCGTCCTGTTCATCCTTCTGCTGGGACTGATCGTCATCAACGTCCCGATCGCGTTTGCGATCGGCTTTGCCTGCCTGACCTATGTCCTGTTCAAGGACATCAACATCGCCCTGGTCGCGCAACGCTCGGCGACCGGAATCTACTCCTATCCATTCCTGGCGCTCCCCATGTTCGTCTTCGCCGGTGTGCTGATGGAGCATGGCGGCATCACTCAGCGCATGATGCGACTCGCCAACGCCGTCATCGGACATATTTCGGGCGGGCTCGCGGCGGTCACGGTCGCCGGCAGCGCGCTGTTCGGCGCCCTCTCCGGCTCGGCGATCGGCGACACAGCCGCGATCGGCTCGATCATGATCCCA
This sequence comes from Nitratireductor arenosus, assembly GCF_009742725.1. Lineage (GTDB taxonomy): Bacteria > Pseudomonadota > Alphaproteobacteria > Rhizobiales > Rhizobiaceae > Mangrovimarina > Mangrovimarina arenosa. The sequence continues at coordinate 373,889 of NZ_WPHG01000001.1, forward strand.
GCCATGAAGGCCAAGCGCTACGCGGCCGGATTCGCCGCCGCGCTTCAGGGCTGCAGCGGCGTGCTCGCCTCGCTCATTCCGCCAAGCCTGACTATGGTCATTCTCGGCGCGACCGGCAATATCTCGATCGCCGGCCTGCTGATCGGCGGGCTGGTTCCCGGGCTGCTGATGGCGTTTCTGCTGATCATGGTCTCGCTGCTCATCAGCCGCCGCCGCGGCTACGGCAAGGGCGAACGCGCCACCTGGCGCGAATTCGTTGCCGCCGTTTCGGACTCCGTCCTGCCGCTGCTTTTGCCGGTGATCATACTCGGCGGCATATTGGGCGGCATCGTCACCGTCACCGAGGCCGCCGTACTTGCCGTCGTCTACGCCTTTTTCCTGTCGGCGGTGATCTATCGCGAGGTCAAGCTCACCGACCTGCCCGAAATCAGCATGCAGGTGCTGCGCATCGCGGTGCCGGTGCAGCTCATCGTCGCGATTTCGCATCTGTTCGCCTGGATCGTGACCACGGAGCAGATCCCCCAGCAATTGACCGCGTTCTTTGCCGCGGTCGCGCCCGATCCGCTCACCTTCCTGATCATGCTCAACTTCCTGCTTTTGCTGCTGGGCACGTTCATGGAAAGCAACGCGTTGATCATCATCCTGATTCCGATTCTGATGCCGGTGGTCCAGCAATACGGCATCGACCCGCTGCATTTCGGCGTCATGTTCGTGGTCAATCTGTGCATCGGCGCCAACACGCCGCCGCTGGGTGTCACGCTGATGACGGCGGCCAAGATCGCCGAAGTCCGCTTCGCCGAGGCCTCGCGCGCCGTGCTCCCGTTCCTTGCGGCGATGATCGTGGTACTGATCCTGACGATCCTGTTCCCGCAATTGTCGACCTTCTTGCCGAGCCTCTTCCTCTAGGTCGGGCCCGGCGAGCCATCCAGGAGTGTGATGTTGGAAAAGACAGCCATCCAGATCAAGGAAAGCGACCATGTCGCGACCGCCACGGTCGAGCTTTTGCCGTCCGAGACGGTGATCGTGTCGGGCATCGGCAACGGCCGGCCGCTGAAGGTGGAGGAGCGCATTCCGCGCGGCCACAAGATCGCGCTGCGCGATATCGCCGCCCAGGAGGAAATCCACAAATACGGCGAGGTGATCGGCATCGCCACAAAGCCGATCTCCGCCGGCCATTGGGTGCATGTACACAATTGCCGCGGCGCCAAAGGCCGCCGCTTCGACGCATCCCATGCACAACAGCAAGGTGACTGACATGAAATTCAAGGGCTATCGCCGCGCCGACGGCTCGATCGGCATCCGCAATCATATTCTCGTCATCCCGACCGTCTCCTGCGTCAACCGGGTCGCGCTCGACATCGCCTCCAAGACCGGAGCGGTGACCTTCATGCATCCCTATGGCTGCACCTTCGACGCGGAGGAAAACACCACCACCGAGGATACCTTCATCGGCCATGGCCGCCACCAGAATGTCGGCGCCGTGCTGGTGGTCAGCCTCGGCTGCGAAACCGCCTCGGCCCGGCGCATCGCCGACACGATCGCGCCGACCGGCAAGCCGGTCGAGATGCTGATCGTCCAGAAGCAGGGCGGCGCGCGCTCGACGCGCGACGCCGGCATCGAGATCGTCGAGCGCCTTAAGGGCGAAATCGCCGCCGAGCCCCGCGACGAGGGCGACGTCAGCGAGTTGATCGTGGCGCTTGAATGCGGCTCCTCGGACGCGTTTTCCGGGCTGACGGCCAACCCGGCCGTCGGCGAGGCCGCCGACATCCTGGTCGGCGCCGGCGGCACGGTGGTGCTGTCGGAAATCACCGAGATGGTCGGCGCCGAACGGGTCCTGTGGCGACGCGGCAAGACCGACAGGATCAAACAGGACCTGATGACGCTGATCAAGGAATACGAGATCGAGCTGTCGATGACCACGCAGGACGACAGCGGCGTTTTCATCTCGCCGGGAAATATCGAGGGTGGCCTGACCACGATCGAGGAAAAATCGCTCGGCTGCATCTACAAAGCCGGTACCCAGCCGATCGTCCAGATCGTCAAATATGGCGAGCGGCCGACCGAAAAGGGCGTGGTGATCATGGACACGCCCGGTTTCGACATCGCCTCGGTGACCGGCAAGGTCGCCGGCGGCGCCCATATGGTGCTGTTCACCACCGGCAAGGGCACGCCGACCGGCTCGTGCATCGCACCGGTGCTCAAGATCAGCTCCAACAACGACACCTACAAGGCGATGCGCGAGGACATCGACCTGAGCGCCGGCGACGTGCTCGAAGGCACCAAATCGCTCAAGCAGGTCGGCGAGGAAATCGTCGAGCTGGTGCTCGACGTCGCCAACGGCAAGGAGGCGAAGGCTGAGTATTTCAACATTCAGGAATTCGCCATCCCCAATGTCAGCGTGGTGCGCAAGGAAGTGATCCACCAGAAGCTGGCCGAGCAGAACGACTTCCGGTTCCAGCAGCCATGAAGCTCGCCTACATGTACGCCACGCCCGACGTGGCGCCCGCCAAAGTGACCGCCGTCCAGGGCCCGGTCGAGGCGACGATGCACACCATCGCCGCGGCCGGTTACAGCGGCGTCGAGCTTTTGGTGTGCGATCCCGGCCGGATCGACCGGCGCGCGCTCGCCGGCGCGATCCGCGCCGCCGGTCTCGACATGCCGGCCGTATGCACCGGCGAGGTCTACGGCCAGGACGGTCTCTCCTTCGCCGACCCCGACCCGGCCCGTCGCCGGGAGGCGATCGAGCGTATGAAAGCGTCGATGGATCTTGCCGCCGAATATGGCGCCATGGTCAATGTCGGCCGGCTGCGCGGGCGCTACACGGACCGCGTAGAGCCGGGGCAGACCCTGGAATGGATCGGCAACGCAATCGAACAATGCGCCGGCGCTTTCGCCGACGTGCCGATCGTTCTGGAGCCGGTGAACCGCCACTATGCCAATTGCCTGCTGACCACGCGCGAGACCTGCGACTTCGTCCGCGCGCTTGGCGTGCCGAGCCTCGCCGTCATGCTCGACACCGCCCATATCCTGACCGAGCGGGAAACGGTGGCCGACGCGATCCGCGAGGCGGGCGCCCTGTTCCGGCATTTCCACATCACCGATTCCGACCGGCTCCCGGTCGGCGACGGCGCCTATGACATCGAGGCCGCGATGCGGGCCGTGATCGACAGCGGCTTCGACGGCTACGTGACGGTCGAGACCTTCCAGGTGCCCGATGCCGCGCACGCGATCGCGGCCAGCTTCGAGGCGATGCGCCCTTATTTTCCCGCTCGCGCCTGACGCGACCCTTAAAGAGGTGACTTCATGAAGATCGTTCGTTTTTCCCACCAGGGCAGCGCGTCCTACGGGTTGCTCGAAGGCGACGCCGTCGCCGTCCTGTCGAAACCGCCCTTCGACGGCATCGACAGGACCGGCCAGGTGCTGCCGCTCGAAGCGGTGCGCCTGCTGGCGCCGGTGACGCCGAGCAAGCTCGTCTGCGTCGGCCTCAATTACACGCTGCACGCCGAGGAATCCGGCGTGCCGGTTCCCGAAGAACCGATGCTGTTCATGTGCGCGCCGTCCGCGATCATCGCCGACGGCGAGGAAATCCGGCTCGACAATGCCAGCGACCGGATCGATTTCGAGGCCGAGATCGGCATCGTCGTCGGCACGACGGCCCGCAACGTCGCGGCCGGCGACGCCGCCAAGCATATTCTCGGCTATACCTGCGCCAACGACGTGTCGAACCGCGTCCTGCAGAAGAAGGACGGCCAGTTCACGCGCGCCAAGTCCTTCGACACCTACAAGCCGGTCGGCCCCTGCATTGAAACCGATCTCGACCCGGACAATGTCGACATCAAGCTGTGGCAGAACGGCGAATTGCGCCAGTCGTCCAACACCAACGACATGATTTTCCCGATCGGGCGGATCTTCGAATTCGTGGCGGGCATCATGACCCTGTTCCCGGGCGACCTGATCATCACCGGCACACCCTCCGGCGTCGGGCCGATGGCGTCCGGCGACGAGATCGTCGTCGAAATCGACAAGATCGGCCGGCTGCGCAACACCGTCGCCTGAACAGGCGTCATAAGCGCCGGGCGTGTCGCGCTTCCCGCGCCTCAGGCCTGAAGAACCAACCTCGACGCCCCGCCATCGGCGGGGCGTTTTTGTTCGCGGCCACGAGCCGCCGGCACCCGGCCTATCGCAGCAAGGCGGTAGGGTAGAGCGCGAGCGCGGGAATGTAGGTGATCGCCAGCAGCGCGATGATCAACGCGACCAGAAACGGTTTTATCGAGCGCATGAACTGGCCGATGCTGGTTCCCGATATGCCGCAGGTCACATACATCAGCACCCCCAGCGGCGGCGTCAACTGGCCGATGACCAGGTTGATGATCATCACGATGCCGAAATGGACGGGATCGATGCCCAGGGTCTCGATCAGCGGCAGCAGGATCGGCACCAGGATGATGATCAGCACCAGCGTCTCCATGAACGTGCCGAGCACGAGCAGGATGATGTTGATCAGAAGCAGGATGAGCATCGGATTGTCCGAAAAGCCCGACAGGAACGACAGGAGCTGCTGCGGCGCCTGGCCGATCGACAGGATCCAGCCGAACGGCGCCGCCGTGGCCGCAATCACCAGGATCGACGACGTGTCGCGGGCCGCGCTGGTGAACACGCGTGGCAGTTCCAGAACCTTCAGCGTGCGATAGACGAACACACCCACCAGGAACGCGTAGGCGGCGGCGATCGCCGCGACCTCGGTCGCGGTAAAAATGCCCATACGGAAGCCGACGATGATGATCACCGGCATCAGCAGCGCCCACGACGCGTCGAAAAAGGCGTCACGCAGCTTGCCGGCCGAAAAGGCCGCGCCGCGCCCGAACCCGCGCAGCCGTGTCATCACGGCCACGGTCACGACCAGCGCGATCGCGATCACCAGCCCCGGCACGATGCCGGCGACGAACAGGTCGCCGATCGACACATTGGCCTGCCAGCCATAGATGACCAGCAGGATCGACGGCGGGATGATCGGCGCCAGCACGGCCGCCGACGCCGTCAGCCCGACGCTGAACCCCTTGTCGTAGCCGTGCTTGATCATCTGCGGCACGAACACCCGGGTGGTGGCGGCGCAGTCGGCGAGCGACGATCCGGATATCCCCGACATGAAGACGTTGGTCAGCACGTTCACATAGGCCATGCCGCCGCGAATATGGCCGACCAGCGCGCCGGTCAGCGCGAACAGGCGCTCCGAAATGCCCGACGCGTTCATCAGCGTTCCGGCGAGGATGAACAGCGGAATGGCGAGCAGCGGGAAGGACTGGACGCCGGCCGTCATGCGCTGCACGGCGATCGTCAGCGGAATCCCTTCCAGCCAGATCACCGCGATCGCCGAGGCGGCCAGCGCATAGGCCGTCGGCACGCCGACCAGCAGGAGCAGCAGAAGCAGCAGCAGCAATGTCGCGATCATGCCTCATCCCCCTCGCCGGCCTGGGCCTCGATGGTGCTCATCAAAGCCGTGCGCACCCCGTCGTCCACGCAGGCGCGGATCACGTGCAACGCCGCGCATATGCTGGTGACGGGCAGGGCGAGCGTATAGAAACCGAAAGTAACGCCCATCATCGGCGTCAGGTCGCCCCAGGTCGTGCGCGCATATTTGAGACCGTAATGAATGGTCACCCAAAACACGGCCAGGCAGGTGAGAACCGCCACGATCGACGCGACCAGCGCGTAGCGCGGCGGCAACAGGCGCAGCACGATGTCGATGCGGATATGCTGGTGGGTCGACAGCGCCGAACTGGCCCCGATGAAGACCATCCAGGTAAACAGCATCGTCAGGAATTCTTCCGTCCAGGTGATCGGCGCACCGAGCACGTAGCGGAAGAAGACGGTGGCGGTCAGGATGACGAAGATCGCGGCCAGCAGCAGCCACAGCGCATGGTACTCGATCTCCCTGACCCGGTCGTCGAGCCACAGAACCAGCGTTTTCAACCGGACCTCCGCGGATAGGCGATGAATGCCAGACCGCGCATGCGGTCCGGCGCCGAAGGCGGCTTATTGCCCGCGGATCGTCTCGATGGTTTCGCGCACAGCGGCGATCCGGTCTTCGCCCCACCGTTCGGCGAGCGCGGTAAAAACGGCCTCCGTCGACCTTTCGGCGAAGGCGGCCCTGTCGGGATCGTCGATGATGGTGATCTCGGTCGTGGCGGCAATCTCCTTGAGCATGTTTTCCTCGGCCCGCTGCTGAAGCAACGTCATCTTCGCCGACGCCGCGCCGACTTCTTCCAGGATGATGCGCTGATGGCGCGGATCGAGGCGAGCCATGGAGTCCTTGTTCATCAGGATCATATTGTTCTGCAGCATGTGCCGCGACATCACAATGTAACCCTGAACCTCGTAGAACTTGCGGGCATAGATCGTCGGGATCGGATTCTCCTGACCGTCGACCGTGCCCTGCTGCAGCGCCGTATAGACGTCGCTGAACGGGATCGGCGTCGGCGCCGCGCCGATACCGCGGATCATCTCGACCCAGACCGGCGATTCCGGCACCCGGATCTTGAGGCCCGCCATGTCGTCGGGCGTGCGCACCGGCTTTTCCGACAGCGTGAAATTGCGCCAGCCCCAATACCAGATCTTGGTCAGCGGGACGATATTGTGCTTTTCCTCCAGCTCGTCGAAGGCCGGCTGCATCGCGGCGCCGGAAATCACCGCCTCGGCCTCGAGCCAATTCTGCCACAGGAACGGCGCGCTCGGGATTTCCATCGCCGGCACCAGCGTGCTAGTGGCGGCCATCGAGGCGGCGGTCATGTCGAGCACGCCGTCGCGCAGCTGCTGCACCATCTCGGTTTCCTTGCCGAGCTGCTCGCCCGGGAAGACCTGGATCGTCACCTCGCCATTCGTGCGTTCGGCAATCCGCGCGACGAACTCGTCATAGAGCTTGCTCGACATTTCGCCAACAACGTTGGGATGGCCGAACCGCAGCACGGTCTCGGCTTGCGCGCCGGTCGCCAACAGCAGCGCCGCCGCGGCCACACAGGCGTGGAACGTTTTTTTCCAGATCATCTACCCCTCCCGGATTGAGAATTTTTCGTGAGAACCAACTGGCCGGAAAGCTCCCTATCCGGCCTTGTCGTGCTCGATCCTATGCAAAGGGCGCCCGAAAACTATTGACCAGCGGAATGAAATGCCGGCGCGGTTGTTGTGTTGCTGATACAAGTCTGGTCCGCTGGCCACGCTCAGCCTGCCTGGTCCTTGCGTGCCAGCGCCACCGCCGCGACGATCTCGTCGGCGCCAAGCGCGCGACGATAAAGCCGCCTGCCGATCAGGAAGGCCGGCGTTCCGGCGAGCGCGAAAGCCTCCGCATGCGTGCGGTTGCGGGCGATCAGCGCGTCGATCGCCCCCAGGCGCTGGTCGAGCATGTCGCGCACCGCGCCGGCATCGGCGCCGGCGCTGCGCAGTGCATCGTCGATACGGCCATGCGTCAGCGGGCCGTCGAGCGCCATCACCGCATCATGCACGGCCGGGTAGGCACCGAGCGCCGCCGAGGCGTGCACCATGCGTGAGGCGTACCAGGCGATGTCGCCATTGATCGGCCAGTCCTTCATCACCAACCGGATGGCGCCGTCGCTCTGTACGATCTCCTTCAACTGCGGATGAAGCGCCTTGCAGGACGGGCATAGATAGTCGAAGAACTCGGCGATCGTGACGTCGCCCGCTTGATTGCCGAGCACCGGCAGGGCCGGATCGAACACCACCTCGTCGAGGGTCGGTGCCGCGCGGCTTCGCTGAACCGGCCACATGAATGCGGCCGCCGCGCCGCCAAGCAGGCTTCGCCGCGAGATCATCACGGCGCCTCAACGCCCGGCACGGACAGGCTCGCCCGCAAACCGCCCTCGTCCCGGTTTTCAAGAGTCAACGTACCGTCGATCCGCGCCATCGCCGCCTGCGCGATCGCCAGCCCGAGGCCGCTGCCGGTGGCCGACCGGGTACGCCCGCGTACGAATTTCTGCACCACCAGCGCCATCTCCGCTTTCGGAATGCCCGGCCCCTCATCTTCAACGACAAAACACACCACCCGATCGCCGCCCGCCTCGATCCGGCAGGTCACCGGCGTGTCGGCGGGCGCATGGTTGAGCGCGTTCTCGATCAGGTTTCTGAGCGCCAGCGACAGGAATTGCGGCTCCACGCGCACCGTCCGCTCCGCCCCGGCACCGGCGTCCACGACCACCGGGCCGCCGTCGGCGGGCAGCGACAATTCGGCCACCGCCCCCTCCAGCAGATCGGCCGCGCGCACCTCCGCCAGCGCCGGTTCGGCGTCGTTGGCTTCGAGCGCGGCAAGGTCCAGAAGCTGCTTCACCAGCCGGGCGGTGCGGTCGACGCCCAGGGTGATCTGTCTGAGAGCGTTGGCGTGCACGGCCGGGTCGTCGCTCGCCAGCGCGATCTGCGCCTGGGTTTTCACCCCGGCAAGCGGGGTCTTCAGTTCGTGCGCGGCAAAGGCGGTGAAGCTGCGCTCGCGCTCGCGTGCCTCCTGCACGCGCCGAAACAGCCCGTTCAGCGCGCCGAGCGCGGGTGCGATCTCGCGTGGCAGGTCGACGCTCGACAGCGGCCGCAAATCGTTCGCCGGCCGCGCCGACAAGGTTTGCGCCATGTCGCTCAGCGGCGACAGGCCGCGCCTGACGCTGATCAGGATCACCCCAGCCAGGAAGGGCAGGATCAGGAGAGCCGGCACGACCAGCCCCTTGATGACGTCGCCGACCAGCCGGTTGCGGATCTGCAGGCTGTCGCCGACCATCACGCGCACGCCGAGCGCCTGGTTTTCGACCGTGAACACCCGCCATTGCTCCCCGCCCACCTCGGCGTCCGAAAAGCCCGCTCTGGCCCCGGTCAAGCGCGTGTCGGGCGCATTTTGCGACCGGCCGACAAGCGTGCCTTCCAGCGACCAGATCTGGCACGAAAGCTGGCGCTCATAGGAGCTGTGATCCACTTCGAACGCGCCCAGGGCCTGGCTTGCGGCCGCCTTGTCCAGCCCCGCTTCGATCCGGTGGTCGGACAACAGCGAATTCACCATCCGCGCGGCCTCCATCAGCCGCGCGTCCAGCACCCGCTCGACCTCGGCCTGGGTGCTCAGATAGATCCAGCCCACCGCCAAAAGCCAGACCAGCCCGGTCGACCCGATCAGAACCGCGATCAGCCGCGCGCGGATGGAGTTCATGCCGCGCGCTCCGTCAGCCGGTAGCCGACGCCACGAACCGTCTTGATGAAATCCGCGCCCAGCTTGGCGCGCAATTTGTGGACATGCACCTCCACCGCGTTGCTTTCGAGCTCCTCCTGCCAGCCATAGATCGTCTCCTCCAGGGCCGATTTGGACAGGATGCTTTCCGGCCGCTCCATCAGCGCCTCCAGCACCGCGAATTCGCGTCTGGTCAGGCTCACCGGCGTGCCGTCGCGATGTGCGGTGCGGCTGGCGGGGTCGAGCACCACCCCGCACCAGTTCAGGGTCGGACTGGGCCGCCCCTTGCCGCGGCGCACCGCCGCGCGCACCCGCGCGGCCAGTTCGTCGAGATCGAACGGCTTGCCGACATAGTCGTCGGCGCCGGCATCGAGTCCGGCGATCCGGTCCGCGACCTGGTCGCGCGCCGTCAGCAGCACCACCGGCGTGGCGTCGTCGCGCCGGCGCAGATCGGCCAGCACGTCGAGCCCAGACCCGTCCGGCAGCATCAGGTCGAGCACGACGCAGTCGTAACGCTGCGTTCTGACGGCCGCGCAGGCATCCTCGCGCGTGCCCACGGCGTCGACCGTGAAACCGGCGAGCCCCAGCCCCACCGTCAACCCGTCGAGCAGCAGCGGATCGTCCTCAACCACCAGAATGCGCATCGCCTTCGTCCATATTGTCCGCGGACCGCTTTGCGGCGCGGTCCGTTTTCGGCCTTAAGCCACCAAAAGATGTTTCATTTTAGGATCGGGAATGACGACGATCGGACTGCCGTCCCTTACCTGATCGTGAAGATGGATGACATCCTGGTTGATCAGGCGGATGCAGCCCGACGACACCGCCTTGCCGATGCTCCACGTCTCGGGCGTGCCGTGAATCCTGTATAACGTGTCCTTGCCGTTCAGGTGAATATAGAGCGCGCGGGCGCCGAGCGGGTTGAGCAGGCCGGGAGGCATGCCGCCATTGGCGATGCTGTAGGGCTCGAGCGACGGCTTGCGCACCACCATCTCGTCGGGTGGGGTCCAGCGCGGCCATTCGCGACGATAGGCCATGATGGCGCGACCGGCCCAGGAGAACCCGTCGCGGCCGACCCCGATCCCGTAGCGCATGGCGCGATTGCCCGCCTTGACGTGATAGAGAAATTTTCGCGGCGTATCGACGACCAGCGTGCCGGGCCTCTCGTCGCTCGGATAATCCACTTCCTGGCGCCAGAAGCGGCGCTCGAGCTGGGTGATATCCACCTCGGGAATTGGAAACCGCTCGTCGGGCATGGCGTGGTACATCGGCGGCACGGTCGGCTTCGGCGCCGCCTCGACGCGTTTCGGCGCCGCCGGCTCGGGCGTGCTGACACAGCCCGAAACGACCAGCCCGCTCAGACCGGCGAGGAAGGCCCGCCGCCCCATCGGGCCCGTGACCGTGCGGGGCCGCGCCCCGTCGTCGCTCGCCGCCGCTGCGACGCGTTTACCCATGCGCCCGTGCGCCATCGTGAAACTCCTTCTGTCTCGATGACGGCCCACAACCGCACCCAGCTTAAGGCTGCCTTAAGTTGGACCCGACACCTCGGCCCGAGAACGGGCCCGCCGCATTGGCGGACGCAAAGGATCCGCGCGCAATGAAGACGATCGTTTTCGCCTTGCTGGCAATGTTCACGGCGGCCATGCCCGCACCCGCATCAGCCCAGCCCGGCACGCCGCTGCCGGTCGACGCGGCGTTCGGCCTCGACGTGACACGGGAACCGGACAGCCGGCTGACCCTCAAATGGGAAATCGCGCCGGGCTATTATCTTTATCGCGAGCAGATCGCCGTCAGCGCCGCCGGCCAGCCCGTCGCCGTCGACACCGCACCCGGGACCCGCAAAAACGACCCTACTTTCGGTCCCTCCGAGGTCTATTACCGCCAGGCGACCGCCCGCCTCGCCGAGCCGGTTTTCGGCACGATCGAGGTCACCTATCAAGGCTGCCAGGACGGCGGCATCTGCTATGCGCCGGAAAAACGCCGGGTCGACGCGCTGACGCTCGCCGTGTCCGCGCCGCCGCGCGCAATGCCGGGCGCGGACGTGGCCTGGCTGACGGAAGAGGCGAGTACAGGCGATGGCGGGCTGCCGGACGGGGCCGGTTTCGCGCTCGCCGCCGATGACGGGCTGATCGACACGCTGCTTGGAAAAGGTGGCGTCCTGCTCGTGGTTCTGAGCTTCCCGCTGTTCGGCCTCCTGCTCGCCTTCACCCCGTGCGTCTTTCCCATGTATCCCATCCTCGCCGGCGCTCTGGCGCGCGAAGGCGACAAGCTCACCGCACGGCGCGGCTTCGTCCTGTCGACGATCTACGTCCTGTCGCTCGCCCTGGCCTTCGCGTTTCTGGGCGCGGCGGCGGGCTGGTCGGGGCAGAACCTGCAGCTCGTGCTGCAGTCGCCCGTCACCATCGGCCTGCTGGCGCTCCTGTTCGCCGTGCTGGCGCTGTCGATGTTCGGGCTTTACGAGTTGCAACTGCCCGGCGCGCTGACACGCTGGATCGCCCGCCGCACCGGCGGTCTCGGCGGGTCGAAACGCTCGGCCGCGCTGCTCGGCTTTTCCTCGGTGCTGATCGTCGGGCCCTGCGTGACGGTTCCGCTTGCCGGCGCGCTGCTCTACATCGCCCAGACCGCCGACGTCGCGCTCGGCGCGGCGGCGCTGTTCGGCCTCGGCATCGGCAAGGGCCTGCCGCTGATCGTGCTCGGCACGCTGGGCGGGCGGGCGCTGCCGCGCGCCGGCGCGTGGATGGACAGCGTCAAGCGCGTCTTCGGCTTCGGTTTCCTGGCCACCGCGATCTGGACCGCGACCCCGCTTCTGCCGGCCGGCCTCGACCTGGTGCTGTGGGCGGCGCTGCTGATAACGATTGCCAGCTTCGCCTTCAGCGCCAGGCTGCCCGCCCCGACGCCGCTTGCCGCCGCGCGCGCGCTCGGCGCCGTCGCGCTTGTTTCAGGCATCATCTTGATGCTGGGCGCCGCGTCCGGCGGCACCGATCCGCTCAGGCCACTGGCGCAGCTCGCCCAGCGGTCCACGCAGGCCGGGCCCGGCCGGGAGCTCGTCTTCGCCAGGATCGGTTCCGCGCCCGAACTCAAAACCAGGCTGGCCGCCGCCGGCGGCCGTCCCACCCTGGTTTATTTCACCGCCGACTGGTGTGTGACCTGCCGCGTTATCGAGCGCTCGGTCCTTCCCGACCCGGCCGTGACCGAAGGACTCGCAAACCTTCAGCTCGTCAAGGCGGACCTGTCCGATTTCGACGACGACAACGCGGCTCTGATGCGGGCGATGCGCGTCGCCGGGCCGCCGACCATGGTGTTTTTCAACGCCGAAGGACGCGAGGTCGCCAAGACCCGCCTGATCGGTTCCGTCACCGTCGACAGCCTGACCCGCTCCGCCGCCGCGGCGCGGGAGCCGTGACATGAACGCCGTCTCGCTCGGGCCGCTCGTGCTTGCGGCCGACCGCTTCGCCGTCGTGCTCGGCCTGTTCGTGTTCATGATCGTCACCGGCATCATGAGCCGGCGCGTCGATCCGCGCTTCAATGTCTGGTCGTGGTGGGCGTTTCTCGGCGGCCTCGCCGCCGCCCGCCTCGGCCACGTTCTCCTGCATCTGCAAAGCTTCCAGGCCGAGCCGCTGCGCGTCTTCGCCCTCTGGCAGGGCGGATTCTACTGGCCGACCGGTGCTGCCGCCGTCGTGGTCAGCCTGTTCCTCGTCCTCACCGGCGCCCGACAGCGCCTGTGGGCGCTGCTGCCGCTGGCGCTCGCCGTCATCGTCTGGAACACGAGCTGGCAGCTCACCGGCGGCACACGGCCGCTCGCCGTGCCCGAACGCGCCTTCGAGACGCTGGCCGGCGCCTCCTACCGGCTCGGCGAACGCGACGGCATCCCGCGCGTCGTCAATCTGTGGGCGACATGGTGCCCGCCCTGTCGCCGCGAAATGCCGATGATGGCCGAACTCGCCGCCGACACCGAGGGTGTGGCGTTCGTCTTCGCCAACCAGGGCGAAGGCAAGCAGGCCGTCCGGCGCTATCTGGCGTCCGCCGGCCTGTCGCTGGAAACCATCCTGATCGATCCGTTCAGCGAACTGTCGCGCTTTTACGGCGCGCCGGGATTGCCGGCCACCCTGTTCATCGACGCTGAGGGCATTCTTCGCCACGCCCATCTCGGCGAGATTTCGCGCGAGGTGCTCCAGTCCAATATCGAACGCCTGGCGACCCGCTGAGGCAAATCATCAAAACAGGAGAACTCCGAAATGATCGACCGTCGAAGCGTGCTCGTGGCGGGCGCGGCCGCCGCCACCGCTCTCGTCCTGCCGGCAGGCGCGGCAAAGGCGCAAAACTACCCCTCTTTGGAGGAGGTGCTTTTCGATCCGGAGATCCCGGTGATCGGCAACCCGAAGGGCGACGTGACCATCGTCGAATTCTTCGACTATCAATGCCCCTATTGCAAACGCGGCCATCCCGATCTCGTCGAGGTGGTGCGGGCGGACACAAAGGTGCGGCTGGTGATGAAGGACTGGCCGATCTTCGGCGCGCCCTCCGTCCACGCCGCCAGTCTCGTTCTGGCCGCCGGCGAGGCCTATGAAAGCGCCCACATGGCCTTGATGGCGACAAAAGCCCGGCTGAGCAAAGAAGAGATCGACCGCACGCTCCAAAACGCCGGCCACGATCCCGAACGCCTGCTCGCCCGGTCAAGGCAGGATGCGGCGCGCATCGACGGCATTTTGGCCCGCAACATGGACCAGGCCAACGCCTTCGGCTTCCGCGGCACGCCGTCCTTCCTGTTCAACACCGCCATCCAGTACGGCGCCATGAGCCGACAGGCGATCGTCGACGCGATCGCGCAGGCGCGTTCTGGCTAACGGCCCCGTTTCAGGCCGAACCGGGTTTTTCGGGAACGGGCACCGCCACGCCATAGGCGCTCTGCGCGGCCTCGCGCGACAGATAACCGTCGAGCACGTCGTCGACGACCGTTTCGGGCGGCCGTCGCGCGGGATCGCCCCAGCCGCCGCCGCCGGGCATGGCGATGTGAACCCGGTCGCCCGCGCGCACGACGACATTGGCGAACTTGCTCGGCGAGACCTTGCCGTAGGTTTCACGGGCGTCGTTCCAGTCCTCGCGCCCGGCCAGTTTGAACCGGGTCGCCGCCAGCGCGGCCTCGCCGCCGCCATTGAGCCCCCACGGCGCCACCTGCTGGCGGTCGCCGACATGGCTGACGACGACCTCCTCGGCACGGCACAAGATGGTCTTTTGCATGCCGAGCCCACCGCGAAACTCGCCCGCCCCGGCCGAATCGGGCACCAGCGACCAGTCCTCGACCAGCCACGGATAGCGCGTCTCGTAAACCTCGACGGGGATGGTGCGGCAATTGCCGTTCATGCTGGAGACCGCGTCGTTGCCGTCGGCACCGTTGCGGCCGCCCCAGCCCACCGTGTGCAGATCGTAGGAGGTGTAATATTCGCCGGTACGCGGATCGGTCCCGCCGAACAGGAAGTTCGACCAGGTGCCGCCATCGGCGGCCGGCACCCTGTCCGGCACAGCCTGCGCCAGCGCTCCCAGCACCGTATAGACAATCCGCGGATGACACTCCGTATTGCCGCCGACCGACGGGGCGGGAAACTCCACATTGAGCAGACAGCCAGGCGGAACCAGCACGCGGATCGGCCGGAAGCAGCCGGCATTCTTGGGAATGGTGAAGTCGGTGATCTGCAGGAAGGCGTTGAAGGCCGCCGCCTGCGGCACGCTGAGCGGCGTGTTCATCGGCCCGCGCGCCTGCGGTGCGGTGCCGTTGAAATCGACCACCGCCTCGTTGCCGCCGACATGAACGGCAGTTCTTATCGGCAGCGCGCGCGCCTCAACCCCGTCATCCTCCATCATGTCCTCGAACGCGTAGCGGCCGTCCGGGATGTCCGCGATCTCGGCGCGCATGCGCGCCTCCGAATAGTCCAGCAGATCGGCCGCGGCACCCGCGAAACCGGTTGCGCCGTAGCGCGCGACGAGTTCCAGAAGCCGTCGTTCGCCGAGATCGACGGCGGCGATCAGCGCCCGGTAGTCACCGTAATTGGCGCGCGGCGTGCGCACATTGGCCAGCATCATCTTCCACACGTCGGGACAGTCCTGCCCGGCCCGCTTGATGCGCACCGGCGGGATCCGCAGCCCCTCGGAAAACGCCTCCGTCGCCTCGGCGAAGAAACTGCCCGGCACCATGCCGCCGATCTCGCCGATATGGCCGATCGCGCCGGCAAAGCCAACCAGCGCGCCCTGGCGGAAAATCGGTTTCAAGAATGTGTGCTCAGGCGTGTGCATGCCGCCCCGATACGGGTCGTTGTGGACGATCACGTCGCCCTCTTCCAGCGTCTCGACGGGATATTCGTCGACGATCGCCTGGACGATCAGCGGCATGCCGCCGATCATCGAGGGGCAGAAATCGCCGACCGCGATCATCGCGCCGGAGGCGTCGAACAGGCCGCAGGTGAAGTCGAGCGATTCGCTGAAGATCGGAGAATAGGCGGTGCGCATGACGGTGACGCCCATGTCGCGGCAGATCGAGGCCAGATTGCCGTCCAGGATCTTCAGGTCGACGACGTCCGTCTTGCCGCGATAGCTGGCGCGATCGGCAGCGCCGGACGACGCGGCAACGTCCTGCGCGCCGTTTTCGGTCCATTGCAGGCACCATTCGCCGCACACGAGACCGCCCTTGTCGCGCTCGATCGCCGCGTCCCGTCGATACAACAGAACGCCGCAATTGCAGCATTTGTCGTAGGATTCGACATAAAACCCGTTGGCTGCAAAACGCATGGTCAGGCCCCCTTGTTCGCTGTCTTGCCGGCGGAGATCACCAGATTGCCGTACACGTCGACCTCCAGCCGGAATCCCGGCCGCACCACCGTCACCGAAACGTCCTCCTCCACCAGCGCGGGGCCGTCGAAACCATGGCCCGCGGCCAGCGCGTGGCGTTTGAACACCGGCGTCGGCAGGCACCCCTCCTCGAACGTCACCATCCGCGTCGCATCGGGCTCGGCCGGCCCGGCGGCGACGGGCAGCCGGGGAAGTTCCGGCTTCGGCATATGGGCGATCGCGGTACAGCCCATGTCCACCATCTCGATCGGCTCGTCCGGCAGGTGGAAACGGTAGCGCTCCTCGAACCGGTCGTGAAAATCGCGCCAGATCGCATCCATTCCCTCGGCCGTGAAACGATCGACCGTCAGCGGCACCTCGAGCTCGTAGTTCTGGCCGAGATAGCGCATCTGCATCGAGCGCCGCAGTTCGATGCCGCTGTCATGGCCCTGCTTGTGCAGGTCCTCCAGCACCTCGCGCGAAAGATCGGCTAGAACCGCGTTGGCGCGCGCCAGGTCGAAATCCCGCGACGACAGCAGCGTCGAGCGGCGCCGGTCGCTGCGCGCATCCGCCATCGTGAACCCGTAGGCGGAGAACTGGCCGGGATGGTTGGGCACGATGCCGAGCGGGATATTTGCCTCATGCATGAGATCGCACACATGCAGCGACCCGGCGCCGCCAAACGTCATCAGCGTGAACTGGCGCGGGTCGAACCCCTGCTCGATCAGCACCGCCCGCAGGGCGCCCACCATGTTGTTGTTCATGATGCGCAGGATCGCCAGCGCCGCCTGCTCCACGCTCCAGCCATGCGGCGCCGCCACGGTTTCGATCGCCGCGCGCGCGGCCGCCGCGTCCAGCGTCATCTTGCCGCCCAGAAACGACTGCGGATCGATCCGGCCCAGAACGAGATTGGCGTCCGTGACCGTCGGCCGTGTGCCGCCGAAACCGTAGCAGGCCGGCCCCGGATTGGCGCCGGCGCTCTCGGGACCGACATGCAGGCCGCCCACCTTGTCGATCCATGCGATCGAGCCGCCGCCGGCTCCGATCGTGCGGATGTCGATCATGGGAACGCGCAGCGGAATGCCGAATTCAAGCTCATAATCGTCGGTGAAGCGTTCCCGTCCCTCGACCACCACGGAGACATCGGTCGAGGTTCCGCCAATATCGAGCGTGACCAGATTGTCGATGGACTTGACCGCGGCGAGATGCTTGGCCGCCGTCACCCCGCCCGTGGGCCCGGACACGGCCAGGTTGACCGGCTGCGCCTCTGCGGCCTCCGTCGACATCTCGCTGCCGTTGGATTTCATCAGCGCGATCCGGCCGGTGACGCCGGCCTCCACCACCCGCGCGCGGAAGCTGCGAACCTGCTGGCCGACCAGCGGCTTTACATACGCATCCGCCAGCGTCGTCATCGCCCTTTGATCCTCTTTCCAGCGCGGATCGATCTCGTAGGACAGCGACACCGGCAGGTCGGGCGCCTCCTCGGCGAAAATATCGCGGATTGCCAGCTCGTGGTCGGGCCGCAGGAAGGAAAACAACAAGTTGACGGCGACCGCCTCGACCTCGCCGGTCTCCGCCAGATGGCGGGCGAGCCGGCGCACGGCCTTAACGTCGAGCGGCACGATCACCGCGCCGGTGTGGTCGACGCGCTCGGTCACCTCGAAGGCGTGGCGACGCAGGCAGAACGGTTTCGGCTTCACCCACGACAGGTCGTAATGCGAGCGCCGGTTGCCGCGCTGGATAAAGGGCACGTCGCGAAAGCCGCGTGTCGCAAGATAGGCGACGCGCGCCCCGCGGCGTTCCAGAAGCGCGTTGGTGGCCACCGTGGTGCCGAGACGCACCGAGCTGATCTGCCCCGGATCGGCCACCTGCTGCAATCCGGTGATGACAGCGGCGGTCGGATCGCCCGGCGTCGACAGAACCTTCCAGGCCTTCAGGCTGCGCTGATCCTCGTCGTAGAGCATGAAGTCGGTGAACGTGCCACCGGTGTCGATTCCAAGGTGCAGACTCATTCGGTTTTCCCGCGACAATGCTTGTGCGCGCCGGTCGGCGCGTCACGGTTTGGGACGGAGAGGCGCGACGTTGTCAGCGCTTGGCGCGCCGCAATTGATCGAGCCAGACGATCACGATGATCAGGGCGCCGGTGATGATCCGCTGCCAGAACGGGTTCACATTCAAGAGATTGGCGCCGTTGTTGATGGTGGTCAAAAGCAGCGAGCCGAGCAGGGGTCCAGGCACACTGCCCACCGCGCCGAACAGGCTGGCCCCGCCGATCACCGCCGCCGCGATCGATTGCAGCTCCCAGGCCTCGCCCGTGGTCGCCACCCCGATCGAGATGCGGCTGGCCGTCAGAATGCCGACGAAGGCCGCGCAGCTGGCCGACAGGATATAGGCCAGATAGATGGTGCGCGAGATGCTGATGCCAGACAACCGCGCCGCCTCCGAGTTGCTGCCGACGGCAAAGAGGTGGCGTCCCCAGCGGCTGTGGCTGAGAAGCACATAGGCCGGAACGGCGACCAGCACCACCATCCACGCCAGCGACGGGATGCCGAGAAAGCTCTGCCGCGAGAAGGCGGTAAAGGCGTTGGGCAGGCCGGCGATCGTCTGGCCGTCGGTGAGCAAGAGGCCGATACCGCGCAGACCGGTCATGGTCGCCAGCGTCATGATGAACGGCGGCAGACCCATCCTGAGGATGCCGAAGGCGTGGAATGCGCCCACCACCGGGCCGATGCCCATGGTGATGAAGACCGCCAGCCAGATCGGCAGGCCCGCTTTCAGCAGCACCGCAACGACGGTGCTCGACAGGCCGACGATCGCACCCACCGAAAGGTCGATGCCGCCGGTGATGATGACGAAGGTCTGGCCGACGGCGATAATCGCCCACAGCGACGCCTGCCGCGCCAGATTGGACAGGTTCGCCGAGGTCATGAAGCTTTCCGTCATCACGCTCAGCACGAGCCAGACGAGCAGCACCAGCCCCAGAAGGGTCAGGCTTCTGACGAACGCGAAACGCGATTGGCGCTGTTCGGCTTTGGACAGCCCGGCATCCTGCGTTTCCGGTGCGGCGTCTTTCATGCGGCTTTTCCCCCGTTGGAAATCTTCTTGGCCGTCCCCATCGCGTCGGCCAGAATGGTCTCGTGATCGACGCCGCGCGCGCCATAGCTTCTGACTTGCCGCCCCTGGCGGAAGACATGCAGCGTGTCAGACAGATCGTAGACCTCCGGAAGGTAGGAGGAGATCATGATGATGCCGGCGCCCTTGCGCAGCAATTCGGCGAAGAGACGATAGATTTGAAGCTTGGTGCCGACATCCACGCCCACCGTCGGCTCGTCGACGATGAACAAATCGGCTCCGTGATTAAGCCATTTTCCCAGAACGATCTTCTGCTGGTTGCCGCCTGACAGCGTCCAGGTCGGCGCCTGCCGGCCGGCTGCGGAAATGTCGAGCGCACGCATCTGAGTGCCGATCGCCTCGGCCTCGCGCCGTCGATCGATCAGGCCGCGCGGACTGAGACGACGGAAGATCGGCAGCGTCAGGTTGAAACCGACGTCGAGATTGAGGCACAGGCCCTGATCGCGCCGGCTTTCCGGCAACAACACGATTCCGGCCGCGATCGCCTCGGCCTCGTTGACACCCTTCAACGCGCGGCCGCCGATCGTCACCTGGCCCGCCGTGCGGCGGCGCCTGCCGAACACGCACTCGACGAATTCGCTGCGGCCGGCGCCGATCAGCCCGTAGAGCCCGACGATCTCGCCGCGTCGCACCGACAGCGAGACGTCCGAAAACCCGGGGCCGGACAGGCCCTCGACGCTCAAAAGCGTCTCGCCGAAGGGGATGTCTTCCTTATGATGGATCTCGCCGAGGGAACGGGCGACCATGTCGCGGATCAATTGTTCCGGCGTCGTTTCGGCGACCACCCGACTGGCGACCAGTTCTCCGTCCCTGAGGACGGAAACGCGGTCGGCCAGTTCGAAAATCTCTTCCATCCTGTGGCTGATATAGGCGATGGTCACGCCTTGGCTGTGCAGCCGCCTGACCAGCGCGAAGAGCTGGTCCGTCTCGGCCCGTGTGAGATAGGCCGTCGGCTCGTCGAGGATCAGAAGCTTGGTGCCGCGGATTGCCGCCCTGGCGGTGGCGACCAGCTGCTGCTGGCCGATGGTCAGCGCTGACAGCCGCGCGGCCGCCGACAGGCGGAATCCGAGGTCGTCGAGAATTTCTTGCGAGCGCCGCGCCATGGCGCGCTCGTTGAGCAGGCCGAGCCGCCGCTGTTCCATTCCCAGGAACATATTGGCGGCCACCGTCAGGTGTTCGCACAGAACCACTTCCTGATGCACGGCGTTGATGCCGAGATCGAGCGCTTCCTGCGGGGTGGCGAGCGCAACCTCCCGCCCCTGCCACAGAATGCTTCCCGAACTGCGCTTGTGAGCGCCGGTCAGGATCTTGATCAGGGTCGATTTGCCGGCCCCGTTCTCGCCGATGATGGCGTGGATCTCGCCGTGTCGCATGGCGAGATCCACGCCCTTGAGCGCGTGCGTTCCCGGAAAGCGCTTATGAACGTCCTTGAGTTCGACGAGAAACCGCCCTTGCTGGCTGGTTTCAGCGGTTCCGCGTGGTTGATCAAGTAAGGTCATCATCTCCCACCGGGTTGGTTCTCGCGCGGACTCTCAGTCGATTTTCGGGTTGAGCAGTTCCTGCGAACGCTCGCTGCCCATATTCTCCTGGGTGATCACGTTGACCCCGGTATCGACCATTTCGGGCACCTTTTCGCCCTTCGAGGCTGCATAGGCAATCTTCACCCCGTCATAACCCATCCGCATCGGATCCTGGATGATGAGCGCGGCGACGATGCCGTCGGCAAGGTGCTGAACCAGCTGCTCGTTGCTGTCGAAAGCCACGATCTTGATCTGGTCCTGAAGATTGTTCTCCGCCACGGCCTGGCTGACGGCGACCGCCATCTTTTCGCTGCTCGCGAAGATGCCACGCAGCTTGGGATTGGCCAGGATGACATCGTTGGCGATGTTGAGCCCGGTCACGATCTGGCCGTCCGCGACCTTGTCGGCCACAATGCGGATTTTGGGGTATTTGTCGGCCAGAACGGCTTTGAAACCCTCCGCCCGCTGATCGAGCGATTCCGCGCCCGGCACCGAGGTGATGAGCATGACGTCACCCTCGGCATCGCCATGCGCCTTTGCGATCGCCGCGGCCAGCGCCTCGCCAGCCGCGCGGCCGCCTTCGACATTGTTGGTGGTGACGAAGGAGGCGTAGGCATCGCTGTTGGCGCCTGAATCGACACCCACCACGATGGTCTTGGTTGCCGCCTCGTCGATCGGCTTGCCGAGCGCCTCGTATTGCGACGCGGCGATCACGACCGCGAGCGGATTGTTGGCCACGGCGTTTTCGAGCACTGATATCTGTCCGTTAATGTCGGAATCGGTCTGGGGACCGAGTTCGGCGATCTCGATGCCGAGTTCGTCGCCGGCCTTGCGGGCGCCCGCCAGAAGCACGCGCCAATAATAGGTCGAGGTGTTCTTCACGATCACCGGGATCGTGCCTTCTGCGGCAGCAGTCGTCGGCGTTGCGGCGTGAGCCGCAAGTCCGATGATCGCCGCCGCGATCAGGCTTCTGGTTTTCAGCATGGTCCTCTCTCCCTTTGTTGCCCGGCCCCATGACCAGGCTTTCGGACATGTCCCGCTTCCGGGTGGAACCGCGACCGCCTTTCGTTCGCTCGGCCCGGTCGCGTTGCTGCGTCCGAACCCTGAGTCCGGCGCGGGCTGACGCGATGTCGGGACCGACCGGATCAATCATCGCCGCGCGAACGGATCTCCTCCCGCCCGGCGCCAGGCGACTGGTTCATGCAGGACTGCGGTAAACGCGCCCTTATCATTCCTCTTCGTCACGCGACGCGTCCCCTGACGAAACGGGGAACCAGTCGTCCAACCGTTTCCAGTCAAAGACCGATCGCTTCAGGCTGCCTTCGCGGCCCGCTGCTTCAGCGCGTCGATCGTCGCCGTGACTACAGCCTCGACCTCGGCCCGCTCCTCACCCACGAGATCGAGGCGCGGGCGACGGACATGTTCGGGCGCCCCATAGACGAGGTGCTCGGCGAATTTGATGTACTGGACGAGCTTGACGCTGGTATCCAGATGGAAGGCCGGCATCAGCAGCCGATAGAGCGCACGCGCCTCGGCATAGCGGTCGGCCTTGCACATCTCGAACAGGGCGACGCACTCGGCCGGCCACACATTGGTCATGCCCGATACCCAGCCCACGGCACCGACGGCGACGCTCTCCACGATCAGATCGTCGATGCCGCAGAAAACCGCGTAGCGATCCCCGACCCGATTGTAGATGTCGGTGATGCGGCGCGGGTCGCCGCACTCTTCCTTGACGCACATGATTGTGTCGACGTCGGCGAGCGCTTCCAGCTCGTCGGGCCCGACATCAACCCGGTAGGCGAGCGGATTGTTGTAGATCATGATCGGCAGATCGCTCGCCGCGCCGACGGCGCGATACCATGCGACCGTCTCGCGCGGGTCGGTGCGATAGGCGAGGCTGGGAAACACCATCAGCCCGTCGACGCCCATGCGGCGATAGTCGCGCGCAGCCGCCGCCGCGGCGTCCTCGGAAAGATCGGCCAGACCAGTCAGGACCGGCACGCGGCCCGCCACGACGTCGCGCGCCGCCTCGATGACGGCTTCCCGTTCATCGGCGCGCAGCGACGCGTTTTCACCCAGCATCGGCAGCATGATCACCGCCGAAACCCCATTGACCACCAGCCGGTCGACGCTTCTGCGCGTGGCGTCGAGATCCAGGCTCCCATCCGCCTTGAGTTTCGTCGTTACGGCTGGGAACACTCCGGTCCAGTTGATCATTGGTCGTCCCTCTCATTCTGCAGACCGGTCGCCACCGGCTATTTGCCGAATGTATACATTCTTCATTCGACCTTGCAAGAGGGAAACGAAACGCATAGCAATATTTGTCGCCAGATGGATTCCCATTCCATGAACAAGCCCCTGATCGAAAAGAACACGGTTGCCGACCAGGTCTGCGTCGAGCTCAGGCGCCGCATCGTTGCCGGCGAGTACGAAAGCGGCATGCGGCTGCGGCAGGAAGAGATCGCCGCCGAACTCGGCATCAGCCGGAGCCCGGTGCGTGAGGCGCTGCGCCAGCTCGAGGCCGAGGGGCTGGTTACGCTCACCTCGCAAAAGGGCGCCAAGGTCGCGCCGATTCTCGCCGAGGAGATCACCGAACTCTTCGAGCTCAGGCTGCTGATCGAGCCGCATCTTCTCGCCCTGGCGATCCCCGCCAGCACCGAATCGGACTTCGAAGCGGCCGAAAAGACCATCTCTGAGATGAAAAACGCCGATATGTCGCAATGGAGCAAGCTGAACTGGCAGCTTCACTTGCAGCTCTACCAGCCCGCCCAGCGACCGACGACGCTTGGCAAGCTCGAACGCATCCACCAGACGATCGACCGCTATCTGCGCGTTCAGGTGACCCTGACCGACGGCCGCGAAAAGGCGCATGAGGAACATCAGGCGATCCTGCAAGCCTGCCGTGATCGTGACACGGAACTGGCCACGGCAATGCTGCGCAGCCACATCCTGGCTGCGGCGCGCTCCTCGCGCGGCGTGAGCTAGGCCCGCGCCCGCGGGACTTTGCGCGCCGATGCAGGGACCGACGGCGGACGCCCGCGCGCCGTATGCGCATCGCCCCTCGACGGCGGCGTCTAAATGTGCTCAAAATGCATAATGTCGACATTTTGAGGAGCGAGAGATGCCCGACCGTTTGCTGCGGCTATCACCGAACGACCACGTCGCCGTCGCGCTGACGGCACTGGAACCCGGCGAGGCGATGTCGCCCTTTTCAGACGCCACGGTTCGCGACCCGGTGCCGGCCGGGCACAAGGTGGCGCTGCGTCCGGTCGGGGCGGGCGAGCAGGTTCTGCGCCTCGGCCAGCCGATCGGCATCGCCGCCAGGCTGATCGCGGTGGGCGAGCATGTCCACATGCACAATCTCGACTATCCGGGTTCGCTCGCCGGCCACACCATCACCGTGACGCCGCCGCCGGCTTTGACCAACCGGGAGCCGCCGACCTTTCTCGGCTATCGCCGCGACGATGGCCGGGTCGGCACGCGCAACTATATCGGCGTCCTGACGACGGTGAACTGCGCTGCCGGGGTCGCCCATCTGATCGCCAATCGCTTTGCCGACCCGGCCTGGCGCAACGACCATCCCCACATCGACGGCGTGGTGGCGCTGAGCCACGGCAGCGGCTGCAGCGTCTCCGACGGCAGCCCCTCGATGGACATGCTGCGCCGGGTGCTCGCCGGGTATGCCCGCCATCCCAATTTCGCCGGCGTGCTGATCGTCGGCCTCGGCTGCGAGGACAATCTGATCGAGCTTTTGTGCGAACAGGAAGGGCTTGAGCTCGGCGGCGCCGTGCGCAGTCTCACCATCCAGGAAGTCGGCGGCACCCGCGCGACGGCCGATGCTGGCGCCGCGATCGTGCGCGAGATCATGGCCGAGGCCGGCAACCAGGGCCGCGAGCCCTTTCCGGTTTCGGAGCTCTGTGTCGGCCTGCAATGCGGCGGCTCCGACAGTTTTTCCGGCATCAGCGCCAACCCGGCGCTCGGTGTCGCCGCCGACATCCTGATCGGTTACGGCGGAACCGCGATCCTGTCCGAAACGCCGGAGATCTACGGCGCGGAGAACCTGCTCCTGCAGCGGGTCGCGAGCGAGGATGTCGGCCGCCGGCTGATCGAACTGCTCGACTGGTGGAAGGACTACACCGCGCACGAGCCCAAGGGTTTCGACAACAACCCCTCCCCCGGCAACCGCGCCGGCGGCTTGACGACAATCCTGGAAAAATCCCTGGGTGCCCTGTCCAAGGGCGGTTCGACAACGCTGATGGAGGTCTACCCCTATGCCGAAGCCGTGCACAAGCGCGGCCTGGTGTTCATGGATTCGCCCGGCTACGACCCGATCTCGGTCACCGGCCAGATCGCCGGCGGCGCCAATCTGATCTGCTTCACCACCGGGCGCGGCTCCTGTTTCGGCTGCCGGCCGTCCCCCTCGCTCAAGATCGCGACCAACAGCGCCATGTATCGGCGCATGCAGGACGACATGGATGTCAATTGCGGCACCGTGCTCGACGGCGAGGCCTCGCTGGAGGAAGCCGGCCAGGCGATCTTCGAGGCAATGGTGCGCACCGCCTCCGGCGCGCCGACAAAAAGCGAGCTGCTCGGCTACGGCGAGCACGAGTTCCTGCCCTGGCACGTCAACGCCTGGGTCTGAGACCGGCCCCGACACGGCGGCCGCCACAGCGACGCAAACCGCAAGCGCGGGCTTGACAGTGCCGCCGATTGTGCTGCCATCGGCGTGTCGCGTCCGTTTACAGGACGCGGCGGTCTCGAAGCGACGACGATCGATGTGTGGTGTTGAAGCGGCACCGGGATAAAGACCAAGCGGCCGATGCGGGAAAAAGCTGAGCATATTTCGGAATTTCTTCTCGGCCTTTACGCCCACGCCGCCGAATCGTCCCCGGACGAATTTCGCCGCCAAACCCTGCGGCGGCTGGGCGGGCTGATCGCGTTCGACTTCGCGCTCTGGGGCGGCGGCCGAGCCGACGACAGACGGGTGAGCGACCTGACCGCGCTCGGTCAAACGCCGCGCGTGCTCGATGACTGGTCGGCGGTGGCCGACACGGATGCCTTTTGCGACATCACGCTGAACCGGCTCGGGCAGACCGCGCGTTTCGACGACGTCGAGAACTATCGCGGCACCCCCGCCTACAACGAGCACTGGAAGCGTTTTGGCGCCCGGCAGATGATGGCCACCATCGCGGCCGAACCGCAGGACGGGTATGTCAGCTTCGTCGGGCTCTGCGCCGACACCGAAACCGCGATCTTTTCCGATACCGCGCGCGGGCTCAAACACGCGCTGATGCCGCATCTATCGGCGGCACTGCGCATCAACCGGCAAACGACGCTCTACCGTCACGCCGACCGCGACGAGGCCGTCGGCCTGATCGATCGCGACGGCTGGGTGCTGGCCTCGCACGGGGCGTTTGCCGAATTGCTGGGCGGCGAGTGCGACCGGCCGGACAGGCTGCCGTCCGCGCTGCGCGCCGCCCTGCCGCGCGGGTTGCCCTGGCAGGGCCGGACGATCGCCGCGACCGCGGAAAAGCTCGGCGAACACTTTTTGCTGCGTGTGCGCCGTCTCGGACCGCTGGCCCGTCTGTCCGCCCGGGAGCGCGAGATCGCTCGACATTACGTCCACGGCCTGACCTATCGCGAAATAGCCGGCACACTCGGCATCGCCCCGTCGACGGTCCGCAACCACATCTTCAATCTCTACGCAAAGCTCGAGATCGCCAGCAAGATCGAACTGGCGCAACTCCATCGCCAGGAAACGGGCGCCGCGTCGCGCGCCGGTGCGCCGCAATCCGGCTGACGCGCGCCTATGCACCTCTTTGTCTCAGCCCCACGGCACTTGCTTTCATCTCACACAGTCAGCGGTGGGGCATTTGGCCCATTCACGCCGAGGGTGCGTGTTTGATATTGCCCTTTGACGCGCCGCTAGCGGATCGCTCGCGACGGCAATCTGTACTGCGGCTACGATCACGCCCGGGCTAAATCGCGCATGGCGGAGGATGAAGAAATGAGACAGGGACGCGACGGCGGCAGGAAACTCCTGATGGGATGGGTGATCGCGGCTGCGCTCGCCGCCGGTTCCATGCCGGCGCGCGCGGAGATCGACGGCCATGGCCCCGACGCCTGGCGGGTGACCGGCGTCGCCGCGCGCGACATGCTTAATGCCCGCATGGGGCCGGGAACGGCCTATCCGGTCTTAACGCGGTTTTCCCCTGACGAGCGCGGCATGCGGCAGGTCACCTGCGTACCCTATTACACACCCGCCCCTCGCGCCGCGATGTCGCGGGCCGAATTTTCCGCCCTGCCGCCACGCTGGTGCCTGATGCGCAGCGCGGACCTGGCCAGGACCGGCTGGGTCAACGCCGCCTATCTCGACCCCGATCATGGCGGGCCTGCCGGCGGCGACGTCGGGCACGAACTGGGCGACGATCTCATCGTCGCGGCGGAGGAACTGGTCAGAACCCTTTACGAGATGCGCTCGATCGAGAATTCGGGCGGCAACACCGGGCTCTACCGTCTTCAGGGTGCAAAACGCTATTTCCATCTGGAGGTCGCCAGGGCGTTCGTGTCGGGCCAGGCCGGCGCCGATCCGATCTATGGCGCGCAGGATTTTGACGGTCGTTGCGAGGAGCCGCGTCGGGACGCCGACAGGCCAATGTTTCGCGGCATGATCACCGTCCATGTCGACTGCGTCAATTTCGGCCGGCCGCAACGCGCGACCTTCAGCCTGCGGGCCGATCCCGATCAGGCGGGAGCGCCTGTACGGATTTTCCGTATCGATCATGACGGCTGGTCCTTCCCCTGATGTCTCCCGCGCCCTGCGCCGCTACGTCCCCATCGCCACCGCACGAGGAAACCTGGATCATGCACAGTTCCGTTCGCCGCATCGCCGCACTGACGCTGACAACCGCCGTGGTCCTGTCCGCGGGAAAGTCCATCGCGATGGAAACCACCCCGCTGGGGACCGTCACCGCGGTCATCGACGCTCAAGCCTATCAGGGCGAAACGCTGCGCGTTCCCAGCGAGGGCTCGGCGACGGCGACGCTGCGTGATTTCGGCCCGCTCAGCCGCGTCTCCGTTCAGGCACACGCCGTGGGCGGCAAGAGCCGGATGACGAACGTCCTGGTCCTGGAATTCTCCGTGATGGGAGCCGGCCCGGACGCGCCGGTTTCCGATCTGAACCTGTCCTGGTGGCCCGAAGGCATGGGCGCGCCGTTTTATGTTGCCGGCGACGAGGGCGGCTCGGTCGAGATGACCCTCGACGCCCTGACGCTCGGCGGCGATCCCGAGATATCCGGTGCCTTCGTCGCACGGCTCTGCCGCAAGCAAGATATGTTTTCAAAGCCGGTTGCCGAGGCTTGTATCGACGCGAACGGCACGTTCGAGACGATCTTGGTCAAGGAGTAGGCCGGCACCAAACGGCTCCGGCGTGTCGGCGAGGAAATTGCCTGGGCCGCGTCCGCAGCCGGCTTGACCGGTCGACAGGTCGGGCGGCCGGGCGGCGGCGAAGCCGGTCTTTGCTCCCCGGGCCACGCTACGACCCCGGAGCTATCGAGCCGTCATAGCCATGCCTGGTAGAGAAATCCGCTCGCCAGCGATCCGGCCAGAGCCAGGACGATATAGAGGGCAAACACCGGGCGACGCACGAGGGCGAAGACCGCGATCGCCGCGGGCAGCGACGTCACGCCGCCGGCCACGAGAAAGGCAAGCCCGGCCCCCGGCGCCATGCCCTGCTCGATCAGGCCGGACACGAGCGGCAGCGCCGCATAGCCGTTGAGATAGGCCGGAACGCCGACCAGCGTCGCGGTGACGATCGGCACGAGCCCAGAACCGCCGAGCGCCAGGGCGATCCACTCCTGCGGAACATAGGCCAGCATCAGGCTTTCCAGCAGGAAGGCGAGGCTGAGCCATTTGACAAGAAACAGCGTCGCCGAGCCGGCTGCGCGCGCAAAGCGGGCCCGCCGCTCGGGCTCGGACCAGAACGCCCAGGCGACCGCGCTTGGCGTACGGATTGCAGATGCGCCGCAGCCGCCATTGCCCACGCCCGGTCGCAGCGGCTCGCCAAGAAACCCGATCCGCATCAACGCATGGGTCGCGTAGCCGCCGAACAGGCCGAGCCCCACCGCCGCCAACGTCTTGGCGAGCGCGAATTCGAACCCGAGCAGCCCGGATGTCAGGACGAACATTGACGGGTCGATCACCGGCGAGGCGAGCCAGAACGCCATCACGCCGGACAGCGGAACCCCCATGGTCAGAAGCGCCGCGATCAGCGGGATGACCCCGCACGAGCAGAACGGCGACAGGCCGCCAAAGGCAGCGGCGACCGCGATCATGACCAGCGGCGATCCGGCAAAGACACGGGCGATCAAATTGTCGGCCCCGCTCGCCGTCGCATAGGCCGCAACCGCGATCGAAAGCACGAGATAAGGCGCCGTCCCGATCAGCGAGCCAATCACGAACCCCAGGCTGAGCCGCGCCTGGGCCGGCGCCAGGACGGCGAGCAGGGCCAGGATCAGGGCGGTGACGAGCCAAACGCCGCCGCCGCGCCACACCTCGCGGAAAAGCCCCGTTCCCCGATGTCCGATCCGCAACAAAGCTTCCGTCATGTCGTCATATCCGTCTCTTGGTTTGTCGCGCAAAACACATGCCCTGCCTCGCTGCGTCATGATACCGATAAACCGCCCGCGCGCAGCCATGGCCATCCGCCATCTCCCGGTGTGCCCGGTCGGTTGCAATAAACTATATAACCAGTTTTTTAGTTTATTCAAGCGTTATCAGACCCGGAACGACGATCCGGCGCGTTGCGGTTTGGGCGGCGGCGGGCGCACAGCCTGCTCGATCGCCGCACAAAAAAATGGCAAAGGCCGACGCGCCCACCCTGCGGGAACGGCGTGCGCGCCCGAACGGGATCGGCGAGAATTACAAGCCGGTGAATTTCGGCGGACGCTTTTCGCGAAACGCCGCCACTGCCTCGCGATGATCCTGCGACATATTGGAGAGCGATTCGTAGGCGATGCTCGGATCCATCAGGCCGTGGGCGACCTGCTTCAACGCGAGGTTCGAAACCACCTTGGTCCAGCGGATTGCCTTGCGGGCGCCCGACACCAAACGCTGCGCCAGTGCCTCGACATCCGCGTCGAGACGGTCCGACGCGACGGCGCGATTGATCAGGCCCATGCGGGCCGCCTCCGGTGCGGGAATCAAGTCTCCGGTAAGCAGATATTCCTTGGCGCGCAGAAAGCCGATGAGCTGCGGCCACAGCACGGCCCCGCCGTCGCCGGCCACAAGCCCCACCGACACATGCGGATCGCCGATCTTGGCCCGCTCGTCGGCGATCACGACATCGCATCCAAGCGCGATCGTCGCGCCAAGACCGATCGCATGACCGTTCATCCTGCAAATCAGCGGCTTTTCGAGATCGAGCTGCGAAAAGATGATGCGCTTGGCCTCGTAGGCGGTGGTCTCGAACAGCGACGGGTCGTCGATCGCGTCCTGCATCCAGCCGATATCGCCGCCCGCGCAGAACGCCCTGCCGGCACCGGTCAACACGACGACGTCGGAATCCGGATCGTCATTGAGGTCGACGAAAACGCGCGACAACTCGGAATGAAGTTTCGCGTTCACCGCGTTGAGCGCATCGGGCAGATTGAGCGTCGCGGTGAGTATCCTGCCCTTGCGCTGGAAGGCGATCGTTTCATACCGGTCTGTCCAGTCCATACCGTCCCCCTGTTGTGCTCCACGCCGCCGTCGGACGGTCGCGTCAGTTTTGTTCGATGCGACACACCGGCGCGCCGACCTCCAACTCGCTGCCGGCCGCAGCGATGATCGACAACAACACCCCATCGCAGGGCGCCTCCACTTCTGTGACCACCTTCTCGGTTTCTAC
Organism: Nitratireductor arenosus; assembly: GCF_009742725.1. GTDB lineage: Bacteria > Pseudomonadota > Alphaproteobacteria > Rhizobiales > Rhizobiaceae > Mangrovimarina > Mangrovimarina arenosa. The sequence goes on from NZ_WPHG01000001.1 coordinate 404,454, forward strand.
CGAATAGAGCATGTCGCCGAGGCGAAAAGAATCGCCCACGGTTTTATGCCACTCCGTCAGGGTCGCCTCTTCCATGTTCATCGACAGCTTGGGCAGCTTCAGCACGGCCTTCATGTCACGCTTTCCTTACTGATGCGGCGCACTGCCTCAATGATATCCGTCGGGCCGGGAATCATGGCTTGCTCGAGCGGCGGCGCATAAGCGATCGCCAGATCGCGCGTGGTCACGGGAACGATCGGCGCCTTCAGGCTGTCGAACACCTTTTCCGCCACCAAAGCCGCGATCGGCCCGGCCATGCTGCCCGCCCGCCGCGCCTCGTCGACCACGACCAGCCGGCCGGTCTTGCGGACCGAGTCCAGGATCAGGTTTTCGTCGAGCGGAAAACAGGTGCGCGGATCGACGATCTCGACGTCGATCCCCTCTTCCGAAAGCGCCTCGGCCGCCTTGTTGGCCGCCCGCAGCATGGCGCCGATCGCCACGATGGTCACGGAGCCGCCCTCGCGCACGATCCGCGCCTTGCCGAGCGGGACCGTATGGTCGCCGTCGGGAACCTCACCCATCTCGCCGCCGCGGCTGGTCGGCTGCAGGAAGAACACCGGATCGTCGGTGCGGATAGCGGTTTTCAGCAGTCCCTTGGCGTCGCTCGCCGTCGCTGGCGTGGCCACATAAATGCCGCCGAGCCCGGCAACGGTGGTGTGCGGATAGTCCGAATGCTGGCCGGCATTCGAGCGCCCGCCGCCGCCTGACGCGATAAAGGTCACCGGCAGGCGTATCTGGCCGTTGGTCATCAGCCGCAGCCGGGCGGCCTGGTTGGCGATCGCGTCGAACGCGGTATAGACGAAATTGGCGTACATCAAATGACATACGACACGGTATCCCGCCGCCGCCGCCCCGACGGCCATGCCGCCGAGCAAGGCCTCGGATATCGGCGTGTCGCGCACCCGCGCGGGTCCGAATCGGTCGAGCAACCCGCGCGTGTCGCCGAAAATCGAGGCACCGACATCCTCGCCGATCAGGATCACCCGCTCGTCGCGCTCCATCTCTTCGGCGAGCGCGTCGTTGATGGCGTGGATCATGCGCTTGCGCGTCATGCCGCCCCCAACAAATGCGCATCGAGACTGTCGACATCGGGATAGGGATCGTTGCCGGCGCTGTCCGCCGCCGCCTCGATGATCTTTTTTACCTCTTGCTCCAACAACTCGAACCCCTCGGGATCGAGCTCGCCGCGCGCCTCCAGCAGCGCCGCGAACCGGCCGATCGGATCATCCCGTCGCCAGTGCTCGATCTCGTCACCGGTTCGGTATTGTGTTTTCAAGAACGCGCTTTCGCCTTCGACGTGGCCGTGAAGCCGGTAGGTGATAGCCTCGATTAGCGTCGCGCCGCCGCCTTCGCGGGCGCGTGTCACGGCATCGGCCGTAGCCGCCGCGACAGCCTCGACATCGTTGCCGTCAACCCGGCGCGCCGGCACACCGAACGGCTGGGCGCGCTCGAAGATCGCACCGGCAATGACACGCCCGGTGGGGGAAAACTCGGAAAATCCGTTATTTTCGCAGATCAGGATGAGAGGTAGTTTCCACAGGGCGGCGAGGTTGAGTGCCTCGCCGAGCACGCCCTGCGCCGCAGCGCCGTCACCGAAGAAGCAGACACCGACCTGGCCGGAGCCGTCGAGCTGGGCCGCGAGCGCGGCCCCCGTGGCCAGCCCGATGCCGCCGCCCACGATACCGTTTGCGCCGAGAATTCCCTTCGAAACATCCGCGACATGCATCGAGCCGCCAAACCCTCCGCATATGCCGCTCCGGCGTCCGTAGACTTCGGCGAACATCGCCGCGGGATCACCGCCCTTGGCGAGAAAATGCCCATGGCCGCGATGTGTGCTCGTGATCCAGTCGCGCGCGCCGAGCTGGGAGCACACCCCCACCGCCACGGCCTCCTGGCCGATGTAAAGATGGACCGGCCCCGGCAATGAGCCGGATTTGAAATCGCGCGCCAGCCGCTCCTCCGCCTTGCGGATGATGAGCATGCCGCGCAGGAAGTCGATCGGTCGCGTTGCCGGATCGTTGGGAATCATGGGGCGGTACCGTTTCAAAGGGCGCGCGGGCGGAACGTGGCGACGAACCGCCCGCGCCGCGCATCAGATACGCTTCAGCGTTTTCTCGAGCCAATCGGCCTGCACCTTGGCGATCTTACCGAGATGCTCGTAATTGGTGTAAAGGCTCATATGGTCGACCCCCCGTACGACGGCCAGTTCCTTGTCGGTGCAGGGGATCGCGTTGAAGGTCTCGATTTCGAGATCGGCCGAGGTGATGTTGTCGGCCTTGGCCAGAGCCACCATCGTCGGCGTTTCGATGATCCGCTGAGCGTAGGGTTTGACCACATAGCGCAACAAAAGCTCGACCGATTCCACCGTATTCCAGTGCTCGTGCAGCGGCGCCTCATTCGCCTTGATGCCCATGAAACCCGCATAGACGTGCGGGAACGGCCAGGCGCTCATTTCTTGAGACGGATCGGATTTCGGCGACATCGCCATCGTGTCGCCGGCCTCGCCTCGGAAGCGCTTCTTGCGGTCTTCGGCGATCAGCTTGTTGAGTGCGGCGAAGCGAGGCTCGCCATGGCAGCGGCGCATCGTCTGGAACCCGTCGACCACCGGCACCGTCGAGATCGAGAAGGCCGCGCGTGGATCGATGGCGGCCAGGATGATGGCATGCCCGCCGGCATAGGAAATCCCCCAATATCCCGAACGCGCAATATCGATCCCGTCCAGGGTTTCGGCAAAGGAGAACGCGTTCAGGTAGTCCTCAATCTGCTCCCACGGATCAAGATGCTGGCGCCGCTCGCCCGTACTTTCCCCGAAATTACGATAGTCGAAGTGCAGCGTCGCGCAGCCGATATCGTTGAAGTATTTGGCATAGTGCGGCATCACCACTTCCTTGGTGTAGCACCACCCCCCGGCCATCACGACCAGCGGCACATCGCCGGACGCTTTCGCAGGGCGCGTCAGCACGCCCTTCAATGTTTCGCCCTGGCTTTTGAATTCCACGTTTTCCATCCGAACCTCCATCGGCAACTTCGACCCGATGATGGGCAAGGCGGGCTTTCCTGTCAATATAATTTTGAACCAATATTCGGCTCGATTTCAGGTTTCCCGATCAAACCGGCGCGGCATGGCGGGCGGTCAGGAAAGCGGTACGGACCGGAAGGAGGAAACGGCCTCGACCGGATCGCTTGCGGTGCGTGAAACCGCGAGGCCACTCTCGATGAATTGCCGATAGGTGTCGAACACATGGCCGGGCAGCGTGCGATTTTCCGACGTCGGCGGAAGATAGCGGGCGGCAATATAGTGTCTCGTGGCCATGAACATATGCGCCAGGACGGGCAGCTCATGCTCCTCGAACTGACCGAGTTCGCCGTTCTGCTTCGCCCGATTCAGCGTCCGGACATAGGAATCGGTCAGGTCGAGAAAATGCTTGCGGTACGTGTCGGTGGCGTAGACGGCCGCCGCCGATTCGATGCGTATGTACCAGGGGTGATCGCGCAGATAGTCGAAGAACCCGACAAAGCCGGCATATTCGCGATCGACAAACCGCGCCTTCCCGTCGATGAAGGAGCGGACATGGGCGAGCATCTTGACGCGGATATAGGCGAGCAGCTCGTCGAATATCTCCTGCTGGCTCTCGAAATGGCTGTAGAACGTGCCGACGGCCAGGCCCGCCTCGTCGACGATCGCCTTGATCGTCGCGCCATCGAAGCCAGTGCGCCACACAACCCGCGCCGCCGCCTCAAGCAGGACCTCGCGTGTGGTATGTGCCGGGCTATCGACTCCGCGCGCCACTGTCGGCACCGGCAACGCCGACACCGTCTCGCCGAGACCGGACCTGATGAAGCGGATATAGGTGTCCGCCACCCAGTCTGGAAAGACGGCGTCGCGGCCCACCTTGCCGTAGGGGCGCACCTGCGCGCCGATGCTCATATGGCCGTAGGAACCGGCGAGCACCTCGGCGATCACGCGCAGCGCCGCTTCCGATTGGGGGCGCAATTCGCCGGCCGCCTCGCCGCGCATGAGCGCCTTGAGATAGCGCGCCTCGACCCTGTCCATATGATTGGCGTAACTCGTCGGCGCCGCGCTCTCGGCGTCCGTCAGTACACGCGGAAAATAGCGATGGCGCTTTACGTAGCGGGAATAGGCCATAAAGGACGAGCGCTCGGTTTCGAAGAAGCTGTCGCTTCGCACCGTGTGACGGTCCAGGAATCGGAAAAAACGATATCCCTCGACTTCCAACAACTCGTCGAGAAAGGCCTGATGGTTGTCGAAATAGGAGTATAGCGTCCCCTGCGACAGGCCAGCCTCGTCGGTCACCCGCGACACCGACGCATTCGCGTAGCCGCTTCGCGATACGATGTGCAACCCCGCGCTTATCAGCGCTTCGCGTCGCTCGCGCCGCAGGTCAGCGCGTGATTTTTTCTTCGGTGCTGTCTTCATCACGGGCCCTGCCAATCGGCGCAAATTCTGCCGCTCGTTTACGGAGCAAATCCTTGCGCACTTTCCCCGCAGCCGTATACGGCAGATCAGGAACGACCTCCAATCTCTCAGGGAATTTTTGGCGCGCCAACCCGGATTCCTCCAGAAATGCGACCAGAGACGGTAAATCCAGCACATTGCCGTCGTGCAGAACGACAAACGCGCACGCGGTTTCGCCAAGCCTTGCATGCGGCATTGCCACCACCGCCGCGTCCTTTACTGCCGCGATCTTGTATATCTCATCTTCGATCTCCTTCGGCCCGAGATTCTCTCCGCCACGGATGATCAGGTCCTTCTTGCGCCCGGTAATCACCAGGCAACCCTCCGGCGTCAGACGCCCGAGATCACCGGTGTGGAAAAAGCCGTCCGCGTCGAAGACGTCGGCATTCTGGGACGGATCGGAATAGCCGAGGCACACTTCGGGACCTCTCGTCACGATCTCCCCTTCCTCGCCCGGCGCGACCTCGCTGCCGTCGAGGTCGACCAGCCGCATATCGTGTCCGACGACGAACCCCTCGGTCGACGCAGCCAGGTTCGCCCGCTCCCGTTCCGGCACGCCGAGCGTCACCGTGGGCGCCTCGGTACTGCCATAAAGGCGGAAGACCGAACAGTTCTCGAAGGCGGCATTGGCGCGATGCACCACCTCCGGCGGAACCGGGGCGCCCCCGCTGGCGAAATAGCGCAGGCTCGGCAGGGAACGCCCACTCCCAGCGGCGAACGCCGACAATTCCTGGAGGAAGGGCGTCGCGCCGATGGTAAAGGTCACGCCGTGCTGGTCGATCAGGTCCGCCGCCGCAGCAACGTCCCAGCTATCCATCAAAACAACCTTGCATCCCGCCGTGACCGGAAGCTGGACGCCATAGAGATACCCGGTGACATGACCGAGCGGTGACGGCATCAGGACCACGTCCTTGCCGGAAATGCCAAGATAATCGATGAAGTTGCTGATCTCCGCGCCGATCGTGTTGTGACTGTGCAGGACGCCCTTGGCGCGCCCGGTCGTGCCGGAGGTGTACATCAACAGCTTGATCGCGTCGGCGCGCGCGCCATCCGCGCGGATGGGCGCGACGGTTTCGCCCTCATCCGGCCTGATCATGTCCTCGAACCGCTTCTGCGGAGTGTCCGGCCCGGCGCGGACAACCAGCGTTTCGAAACGCTGGTTGGATCGGTCCGAAATCCGCCTGGCCATCGCGGAATAGTCATAGCCGCGAAACGTCTCTGGGATCACGAAAACACGGGATCCGGCATCCGCGATGATATGGCCGACTTCCGCCTCGCGGTAGATCGGCACGATCGGGTTGCATACGAAGCCGCCATAAGAACAGGCGAGGTCAATCAACGCGGCCTCGTGCCAGTTCGGAAGCTGGAAGCTCACCACATCGTCGACGCCAAGCCCCATCCCGACGAGCCCGGCACGAAGCCCGAGAGCGCGGCGACGCATCTCGTTGGCTGTCAAGATCCGGTCGCCGTCGACCGTGAGCGCCATGTCCGGCGTGCGTTCGCACAAGGAATCGAGGCGATCGGCGATCGTCATCCCCTGCCAAGACCCGTCGGCCTTCCAGTCCTCGACGGGAAGCGCATGCAGGCGCGGGGTCCATTTGCCAGTTCCAGACATGCTTCCTCCTTGTACCCGCAAGCGCGCTGTCAGTCATTTTCGCGGTTCCGAATTTTGATTCATAATTTTATTGACTGAAAGTGCGTTTGTCGACAAGCTTATCGTAGCCCGCCACCGGATTGGCACGCATCTTCCGCTTGCCGTCCGGGGTTTCTGGTTTGACGTTGCAACACCCGCTGCGAAAAAGGTCGAGATGGTGAATATCAAACTCCCGTCGCATATCGATCAGTTGCGAAGCAGTCTGCGCAGATTCGTCGACGAACACATGCCGCGCGAGGAAGCCGCGCGCTGGGACAAGGAAAACACCTTTCCCCGAGACGTATTCGACAAGCTCAGCGCCCTTGGCGTCATGGGCAGTACCATTCCCGAGGAATATGGCGGCAGCGGCCGTGACATTCTCGCGACCCTGGTGACCATCGAGGAACTGTCGAAACGAAGCCTCGCGGTATCGGTCCCCTATATCATGGCCGCATGTTATGCCGGAATGAACGTGCTTGAATGCGGATCGCCCCGCCAGAAGGCGGAGCTTCTTCCGCTGGTCGCGGCGGGCAAGATGCTTTTTGCCTATGGCTGGACCGAGGCCGATACCGGAGCCGATCTGGCCAGCGTCAAGACCAAAGGCACGATCGCCGGCGACCATATCGTGATCAACGGCGCCAAACGGTTCTGCTCGGGAGCGGAGATCTGCGACTATATCTACGCGCTCGTTCGAACCGGCGATCAGGCGGCGCGCTACGAGAACCTGTCGGTCGTGCTGATTTCGCCGAAGCTGCCCGGCGTCGAGATACGACCGATCGATTCGATGGGCATGAAAGGCGCTCGCACGACCGACGTGACTTTCATCGACGTCAAGGTTCCGGTCGAGATGATCGTCGGCGAGGCAAGCGGCATCAACCGTGGCTGGAGCATGCTCACTTCCGCCGGCCTCGACGTCGAAAAGCTTGAGGTTGCCGCAATCGCGCTCGGCATCGCCGAAGCGGCTTGCGACGACGCCTGGGACTACAGCCAGCAGCGGACCCAGTTCGGCAGGACCATCAGCACGTTTCAGTCTCTGCGCCACCAGCTGGCCGACATGCGAACGCAGCTTCACGCGGCACGGCTGGTCACCTATCACGCCGCCCATCGCGCCGATGCCGACCGGCCCGACCGGGTCGAGACCTCGATGACCAAGCTCTTCGTCACCGAGACGGCCAGAAAGGTCGTGCTCGACGCGCAGACCATTCTGGGCGCCTACGGCTACGTCAGGGATTTCGATCTCGAACGTTATGTGCGCGACGTCCTGCTGATGCCGATCATCGGAGGATCGTCCGCCGTGCAGCGCAACAACATCGCCAACTGGCTCGGCCTTGCCCGATGACCGTCACACCGGAGAAACACACAGCCATGTCCGCTTCCTCCAACACATTCGACGTCGTCATCCGCTGCAACGGCAAGGCGGTGGGAAAAATGCGCAACGAGGCCAGGGTCGACATCGTCGAGCCGTTTGTCGAAAGTCACGAGATAGCCTCCGACGAAGGCCCGTTTCACGGCGGCGACGGGTCGGCGCCGCCGCCATTGACCTATTTCGTCGGCGGGTTCGTCACCTGTCTGATGACGCAGATCCGCGCCTTCGCGAAACGCTTCAGGATCGCGCTCGACACGCTCGAGGTGGACGCGGAGTTCCAGTGGAAGGGCCTGACCGAGCCCGGCAAGCCGTACCGCGCGCAGCCGGTGGGCATCCGCCTCGATATCCAGATCGCGAGCGACGCGGGTCAAAACAGGATTATCGAACTGATCAACGCCGCCAAGCAAGGTTGCTTTGTCGAGGCGGTCATCTCCGAGCGCATGAAGGTCGTTCACCGCCTCAAGACGCCCGACGGATGGATTGACTGCTGATCGACCACAGGCCTGTCAGGGAGGACGCCATGCCCAGAATCGACCCCATCGCCGACGATCAATCCGATCCGGAAGCCCGCGACCTGGTCGCGGACGCGGAACGCAAGGGAGCCCCCGATCCGCGGATTATGAGCATCTTCGTCCGCAGCAAACGGAGCGGCCGGGCATGGGCACGCTACTGGAACGCCCTTTTGTACGAGGGTGTCCTGCCGCACAGACTGAAAGAGCTGTGCCGCATCCGGATGTCGGTCGCGCATCGATGCGGCTATTGCTCGACAGTGCGGTCCAACCTGGCCCGCGAGGAAGGGCTGACCGAGCAGCTCTTGTGGGAGACGTTCGACTACGAAACCGCGACCGGCATCACCGAGCGCGAGAAGACCGCGCTTTGGTACGCGGACCTGTTCAAACAAAGCGACGGCGCCATCGACGACGACGCGGTGTTTGCCCGTTTGCGCCGTCACTTCGACGACGAGGAGATCATCGAGCTCGGCCTGTTCTGCGCCGAGGTCGACGGGGTCGGCAAGTTCGCCCGCTCGCTTCAGGTGCTGAGCTGGGACGAGGCCTGCGAGATCAATCCCAACCTGCAGCGCGAAACCGAGCGGGCTTCGCGACCTTAGCGGCAAGAATCCGCGAGCCGATGACTAATTGATGTGAGTGGCTGAGGAATTTTCTAGAATATTGGTTCAATATTCGTTACCATGAGGAATAGGAGGCCCTGTCATGCGAATGACAGGGAACGGCGTCCGAGCGGGAGTGAGTTGCCGATACGACGCGCGGTGCGCCATAGAGTAACAAAGGGAGGTAACAATGAAGACACCGACACGCAGTCTCGTCAAACTGGCTATGGTGGCCACCAGCCTCGCCGGCGCCTCGGCTGCCTATGCTCAAGAAGCAGTCAACGTCACCGTGGTCTCGGGCTACCCGCCGACCGCGTCCTGGGTCCGGGTGTTCGAGGAATTTTTCATCCCCACGGTCGACAGCAAGCTGGCTGAGAAGAACGAATACAAGATCAACTGGAACAAGGGATTTTCCGGCACCATCGTCAAGCCGCGCGGCGAGCTGGAAGCCGTGGGCACCGGTATCGGTGACATGGGCATCGTCGTGCCGCCGTTTCATGTCGACAAGCTGCCCCTGTTCAACGTCTCCTTCGTGACACCGTTTTCGACCGGCGATCTTCATCTCGTGACGAAGACGATCTCCCAGCTCGCCCAGGACATCCCCGAGATGGCGCAGGAGTTCGACGCACTCAACCAGGTCTATCTCGGCAGTTCGGGAACGGTCGACAACTACCAGGCCGTCTGCAAGTCCGCCAAGGAGACGGTCGCCGATTTCGAGGGCGTCAAGGTTGTCGGCGCCGGCATCAACCTGCGTTATTTCCAGGGCGTCGGCGCCATCGGCATCAGCAGCAATCTGGGCGACTACTATAATCAGTTGCAGACCGGCGTCGCCGAATGCGCCTCGGTTTGGGCCGAAGCAACGGCAGGCTTCAAGCTTTATGAAGTGGCGCCCTACCTCATCAAGGCCGACCAGGGCGCCACGACCTCGTTCGCCCTCACCGCCAACAAGCAGTTCTGGGACGGCCTGCCCGAATCGGTGCAGGATGTGCTGCGCACGACCTCGCAGGAATATGGGCAAAAGCTCGCCGATTACGTTGTGAACGCCAGCAGCGCGGCACTCGAGACATTCAAACAGAACGGCGGCACGATCATCGAGTACTCACAACAACAGCGTGAAGAGTGGGCGAAATCCCTGCCCAACATCGCCAAGGAATGGGCCGACGAAACCGAGGCCCAGGGCAAGCCGGCACACAAGGTTCTGAAGGTCTACATGGACGCGCTGCGCGCGAACGGCGAGCCCGTTTCGCGAAACTGGGACAGCGAATAGGCTGGCATGACCGGCGCGCCCCCGCACACACCCGACGAAACGCGTTCGCAACGCGTTTCGTCCCCGTCCGGGCCCCTCGGCTACGCTGCCTCGGCGCTCAACGCCATCGGCTCCATCGGCATTTTTTTGCTGATGTGCCTGATTTGCCTCGATGTGGCGGGACGCTATTTCTTCGGCGCGCCGATCATGGGCGTCACCGAGATCGCCGAGATCTCGATCGTGGCGATCGTCTTTTTCCAGCTCGCCGACACATTGGCCCGGGACCGCATGCCCCGGGCCGACATCGTTGTGAATATCCTTCGCAACAAACGCCCGAGGATAGCCGGTTTCATCGACGCTTTCGCCGCGCTGTGCGGTGTCGCGCTGATGCTGCTGATCGACTACGGCACCATTCCCGGCATCATCAACGACTATCGCAACGGTTATTACATCGGCACGGTCGGGCTTTTCACCTTCCCGTCCTGGCCGATCAAGGCGGCCATCGCATTGGGCGCGAGCTTGGCCGCTGTTCAACTCATGGCGATCGCCGTACGAGCCGTGAGGGTAATGTGGGGGACCGCGTCCCGGGGGACACCATGACGCCGATCGAAATCGGAATCGCCTCGGTCAGCGTGATGCTGGTTCTGATCTATCTCGGCATTCATGTCCCGTTTGTCCTGGCAATGACATCCTTTGTCGGCGTGTGGCTGATCCGCGACAATTTTCAGGTCGCTGTCTACATGCTGTCGCAAGCCGCGGCACAGAGCATCTCTGACTATATTTTTGCTGTCATTCCGCTGTTTGTGCTGATGGGCATGCTCGTCAGCGCGGCGGATCTGGGGCGCGACAGCTACTACGTCGCCAATCGTCTGCTGCGCAAACTGCCCGGCGGGCTTGGGGTCGCGACGGTCGCGGCCAACACCGTTTTTGCCTCCATCACGGGCGTCACGATCGCCTCGGCGGCGGTGTTCTCGCGCATCGCCGTGCCGGAGATGCTCCGCTTCGGCTACGACCGGCGCTTTGCCGTCGGCACGGTCGCGGGAAGCTCGGTCCTCGGCATGCTGATCCCGCCGAGCATCCTGCTCATCGTCTATGCGATCGTCGCCGAGCAATCGGTGGGGGACATGTTTTTGGCCGGCATCGGGCCCGGCCTGCTGCTTGCCGTGTTTTTCTCGCTGGGGATATTCGTCACTGCCTTGCTCTTTCCCAAGGCGGTCGGCGGTGGCGGCACGGCACCCGACCCCGCTGACGAGGACGACCTCACCCTCCGCGAATTCCTGGAAAAGATGGGACCCACTCTGGTGCTGGTCATCGCCGTTCTCGGCGGGATCTATGGCGGCATCTTCACGCCGACCGAGGCCGGAGCCGTCGGCGCGGCGCTCGCGCTGGCCGCCGCACTGCTGCGGCGCAAGCTGAATTGGCGCATCCTCTGGGATATCCTGATCGAGACCGGCTATATCAGCTCCTCGATCCTGTTCATGGTGATCTCGGCGACGATGTATTCGCGTATGCTGGGCATTTCCGGACTTCCCACCCAGATCAGCACGCTGGTTTCCGGGCTCGACGCAAGTTACTTCGTCGTGCTTTTGATCTTTGTCGGTATCGCGCTCGTGCTGGGCACGATAATCGATTCAGTGTCGATCCTGCTGATCACGGTACCGCTCTTCATCCCGCTGCTGCAGCCTTACGACATCAGCCTGGTGTGGTTCGGCATCGTCGCCATCATGGCGATCGAGATCGGGTTGCTGACGCCTCCCTTCGGCATGTCATGTTATGTGGTGCGAAGTACGCTCACCAATTACGACGTGACGCTGGAGGATGTCTTCCTCGGCGCGTTTCCCTTCGCGCTGGTGATGCTGCTGGTGACCGCCCTGCTGATCGTCTTCCCGCAGATCGTGCTGGTCTTCGTCTGACCAGCCGTCGCGATGCACAGACCCGGCCGGGCGCTGCTGGTTGCCAGGGGTGCGCGCGCCCGCTCCGGCCACGCACGGGCGCCGCGCCTGATGGCTTGATGGCGCGGCCGGAGGTGCGTGGCGCCTGGTCGCTTGGAACCGCTCACCCCCGAAGCGGCTGCCCTTTCAAGATCGCGGTTCGGGCAGCGACGTCTCAGTCGCCGGCAACGTCCCATTGCCAGAAGTCGCGCCCTTCCTTGTCGAGATTGCGCTCGAGCACCATTTTGTGGACCTCGTCCGCCCCGTCCACCAGCCGCGCCTGGCGTGCATAGCGGTAGATCCATTCCAGCGGCGTATCGGCCGAATAGCCGCGCGCGCCGTTGATCTGGATCGCGGTGTCGGCGGCCTTGTGGAGCAGGTTGGCCACATGCACCTTCGCCATCGAAACCTCCTTGCGCGCGAAGTTTCCGCGATCGAGCTCCCACGCGGCCTTCATGACCAAAAGCCGCCCGACCTCGATCTGCATGGCAAGGTCGCCCAGCATCAGCCTGATGCTCTCGCGCCGAGACAGGCGTTCGCCGAACGCGAAACGCTCCGCCGCGTAGGTGCGGGCGATCTCGACCGACCGCTTTGCAAGGCCGAGCCAGCGCATGCAATGGGTCAGCCGCGCCGGACCGAGACGCATCTGGGTCAGTTTCAGCCCGTCGCCTTCTTCAAGCAGGACGTTCTCGGCGGGAATCTCCAGATCATCGAACACCATCTCGCAATGGCCGCCATGTTCCTCCGGTCCCATGATCGGGATGCGTCGCTCGATCCGCCAGCCCGGCTGGTCCTTATCGAAAAGAAACGCTGTCAGCCCCCGGCGCGGATCGTCCGAAGTGCGCGCGATCAGGATGAAATGCTGGGCATCCGCCGCACCGGTGATGAACCATTTGCGGCCGCGCACCACGTATCGGTCGCCCGTGCGCCTGGCCTCGGTCAGCATCATCGAAGGATCGGAGCCGCTGCCGGGATGCGGCTCGGTCATCGCGAAGGCGGAACGGACCTTGCCCTCCATGATCGGCTGCAGCCAGCGCTCCTTCTGCCGTTCCGTCGCCGCCTGTTCGAGCACCATCATATTGCCATCGTCGGGCGCCGCCGAATTGAACACGACCGGCCCGAAAATCGAGCGGTTCATCTCCTCGTAGCAGACGGCCATACCGACCTTGTCCAGTCCGGCGCCGCCGGTTTCGGGCCGCAATTGCAGGCACCACAGGCCTTCCGAACGGGCCTTGGCGCGCAGCGGCTCGAGACGGTCGAGCCGGATATTGCCATGCGCATCGTAGGCGGCCCGATCGGCCTCCACCGGGAGTATCTCGCTTTCCACGAAACGGGCGATGTTGGCGCGAAGCGTATCCACGCGGGGCGAAATGGTGAAATCCATATATGCTGTCCCTAAAGGGACGAGACGAGATGGCCGCCATCGACCACGATCTCGGTTCCCGTCATGAAGCTGCTTGCCTCGGAGGCAAGCAGCAATAATGGACCATCAAGATCCTCGAACTTGCCCAGCCTGCGCTGCGGCACCCGGCGGACCAGGGCCCGCCCGGCATCGGTGGCGAAGAAATCCCGATTGAGGTCGGTCTCGATATAACCCGGGCACAGTGCATTGACGCGAATGCCGTAGCGCGACCATTCCAGCGCCAACGATCTCGTCATGTGCATGACGCCGGCCTTGGCGGCCGAATAGGCGGCCACGTTGCCGGCCACCCGCAATCCCAGGATCGACGCGACATTGACGATGCTGCCGCCGATGCCGGCCGCGATCATCCGACCGGCCGCGGCCTGGGCGACCCTGAAGACGCCCGACAGATTCGTGTCGATGACACCTTGCCAATCGGCAGCGGAGGTTTGCAATGCCGGGGCGTTGTGAGCGATGCCCGCATTGTTGATCACGATATCGAACGGGGGGCTCTCACAGGAAAACGCGGCTGCGACCGACCCCGCATCGGTGACGTCCAGCAGCACGACATCGACGCTGCCGCCCGCGCCGGCGATCATCGAGGCCGTCTCCTCAAGTGCCGGAAGCCGCCGCGCGGCCAGCGTCACGCGCGCCCCGGCGCGCGCGAGCACGACCGCGAAATGCCGCCCCAGCCCCGACGACGCCCCGGTGACGATGGCATGCCTGCCGGACAGATCGGCGCTCAGCACGGCCCCGCTCCGCAGGAATGGTCGCATCCGGAGCCACTATGTCCACCGTTCATTGTTGGCCTCCTCGCCAATTGCCCGGCCGGCCGCGCAAGCGCGCGACCGGCCGTCGTTCATCACGGCTGCAAGGTCTCGACGAACCATTCGGTCGCCATCTCGGCGGCCTTCTCGACCTTCGATTTGTCGGAGTAGAGCGTCATATGCGACGTGTGGGGAAGCACTTCGAGCTTCTTCCTGTTTGTTGGAATCCGATTGAAGGCATCGATCTCCAGGTCCCACAGCGTCAGGTCGTCGCCTTCCGCCACGATCATCAGCGTCGGCGTATTGTAGATGCGTTTCACAAACGGTCCGACATCATAGTTCAACAGCAGGTCGACCGATTCAACCGTGCTGCTGTTCTGGTAGAGCGGCGCCTCGTTTTCCTTGATCGCCATGAAGGTCCGCACGGTCTCCGGGAAAGGCCATGACGAAATCTCCTCGGCGGAGTTTTCGGTGGCGTGTGGGAGATAGAGCCGCTCGCCGGGCTTTTCATAGCGCAGCGTGCGGTCCTTCAAGATCAGATCCCACAACGCCCGATACTCCATCGTTCCGTGAACACGCCGCATGTTCTCGTAACCGTCGACGACGGGGATCTGGCTGACGATGGCGCGCACCCGCGGATCGGTCGCCGCGAGAATGAGCGCATGCCCGCCCGAATAGGAAATACCCCATACGCCGAGCCGGTCCGGGTCGACGAGTTCGTGGCGCTCGAGGAAGCTCAGCGCGTTCTGGTAGTCGCGAATCTGCGCCCACGGATCCAGATGCTGGCGGTCGTCGCCGTCGCTGACACCGAGATTGCGGTAGTCGAACACCAGCGCGTTGATGCCCGCACTGGCGAAAGCCTGCGCGTAGACCGGCATCACGATCTCGCGCACGTAGCACCAGCCCCCGGCCAGCACGACGGCGGGCGAGCGCCGGTTTTCATCGCCGACATACAACCAGCCGCGGACGGTTTCGCCCTCGGACTGAAACTCGACATCGAGCCGCTTGACCATTCTTCCTCTCCTACGTTGATTTTCACTCGATTGCGGATGATCGCCCACCGCAGCGACGGACGCGTTATGTTCGGTAACAGACCGCGCGGGCGGCTTCGGCGATCCGCGCGGCATTGGGAATGAGTTCGCGCTCCAGTGCCGCATTGTACGGCATCGGCACCTCGTCCATGCCGATCCGGGCCACCGGCGCATCCAGATAGTCGAACGCCTGTTCCATGATCTGGGCCGAGATTTCCGCGCCGCTGCCATATGATTTCCATCCCTCGTGCACGACGACGCATCGGTTGGTCTTGCGCACCGAGGCGATGATCGTGTCCATGTCGAGCGGGCGCAGCGTGCGCGGATCGATCACTTCGGCCCCGATGCCTTCCCGTTCCAGCGTACGCGCCGCCGACAGGGCGGCGGAGACCATCGCCATTGTCGCCACCACGGTTACGTCGGCGCCGACGCGCTTGATATCGGCCTTGCCGATCGGCAGCGTGTAATAGGCTTCCGGCACCTCGCCATTGCTGCGCTGGTAAAGCAGCTTGTGTTCGATGAAGACGACCGGATTGTTGTCGCGGATCGCGGCCGCGAGCAGGCCCTTGGCATCGTATGGATCCGATGGCGCGATCACCGTCAGTCCGGGAATATGGGCGAACCAGCTTTCCAACGATTGCGAGTGCTGCGCCGCCAGCCGGATGCCGCCACCCTGGGGACCACGCACCACCAGCGGGACGCCGATCTCGCCGCCGAGCATGAAGCGCAGTTTCGCCGCCTGATTGACGATCGCATCCATCATATGGGTGATGAAATCGAAGAACTGGACCTCGACCACCGGGCGCAAGCCGGTGAGCGCGGCGCCGACGGCGGCATTGATGATCGCGTTCTCCGAAATCGGCGTGTCGCGTACCCGTTTCGGGCCGAACGTTTCGAGCAGCCCCGCCGAGCACTGGAACAGGCCGCCGATCCGGCCGACATCCTCGCCGAGCAGGATGACGCGATCGTCCAGCTCCATCGATTGATGCATCGCTTCGCGGATCGCCTCGACATAGCTGAGCGGCCGGGCAGCCGGGTCCGCCGGTTCGACGACCGCCAAGGCGGGCATCTGCACTGCTGGCCACAGGATCTCCCGGGTGGGTTCTGGCGCACCAAGTGCCTTCGACACCGCCTGGTCGAGTTCTTCGTCGGCCGCGGCGCGAATCCGGGCGAGCGCTGCCTCGCCCACCTGCCTCTGCGCGAGGAGCCCGGCGGCGTGGACAACCGGATCGCGGTCGCGCCGCCAGGCCTCTTCCTCCGCGCCGGAGCGATATGAGGGAAGGTTGGAGCGCATGGAATGATCGCCCCAGCGATAGGTCATGCCCTCGATCAGGCTCGGGCCCTGACCATCGCGCGCGCGCAAGACGGCGGCCCCCACTGAATCCATGACAGCTGTCACGTCGTTGCCGTCGATCGTCTCGCCGGGCATGCCGTAGGCGGCCGCGCGCGCCGATATCTGCGCAACCGACGACGCGTCGCCGACACCCAGCGACAGCCCATACTGATTGTTCTCGCACAAAAAGATCACCGGCAGCTTCCACAAAGCGGCCAGATTGAGCGCTTCGTGGAAAATACCCTCATTGGCCGCGCCGTCGCCGAAAAAGGCGACGCAGACCTGCCTGGTTCCGCGTATCCGCGCCGACAGACCGGCCCCGGTGCCGATGCCGATCCCCGCCCCGACGATGCCGTTGGCGCCAAGGATGCCCCGGTCGATGGCGGCGATATGCATCGACCCGCCGAGCCCGTGACCGTACCCGGTCGCACGCCCCAAAAGTTCGGCCATCATCCGTTCGGTGTCCGCCCCCTTGGCGATGCAGTGTCCATGGCCCCGATGATGCGACACGACGTAATCATCGGGCTCAAGCACCGCGCAGGCGCCGACGGCGATGGCCTCCTGCCCCACGCAGGAATGCGCCGTACCCTTGATGTCGCCGGATTCGAAAAGCGCCTCGGCGCGCTCCTCGAATCCGCGTATGCGCACCATGTCGGCGTAGCAGCGCCGCAGCACCGCCGTATCCGGGGCCGGAAGCGGCGGAAGCTGCGACGCGCCATCGCCATGTCGACGCGTGTCCAGGGTCATGAGAACAGGCAGCCGCCATTCACGTCGATCGTCGCTCCGGTGATGTATTTGCTGTCCGGGCCGGCCAGGAAATTGATCGCATCGGCGATTTCGGACGGATCGGCGGCGCGACCCAGCGGGATCTTGTCCCACTCGATCTTTTTCATCGCCTCGAAGCTGATGTCGCGCTTTTGCGCCTCCTCGGTCAGCGCATCGAGGTGCATGCTGGTGGCGACGTTGCCCGGCGCGACGGTGTTGACGCGGATCTTGTCCTTGGCCAGTTCGTCGGCCGCCGTATGGGTCAGCGAGATCAGGCCCGCCTTGGACGCGCAATAGGCGCCGAAGAACCCATGCCCGCTCTTGCCGTACCAGCTCGACACGGTGACGATCGCCGCGCCGTCGGCGGCTTTGAGCGCCGGTATGAAATTTTTCATCAAAAGCATGTTGGCGCGCAGATTGACGTTGAAGACGCGGTCCCATTCGGCGATCGCGAGCGTCTCGATCGCCCCGACCTCCTGCAGGACGCCGGCAACCAGGGCGAGCAGCTTGAGCGGCGCGCCGATTTCGGCCACCGCGGCATCGATCCCGCCATAGGTGGCCGGATCGGTGATGTCGGCGGCAACGCCGAGGACGCGCTGTCCGGAACCGACCTCCATCGAGGCGGCCAGGTTGCGGATCGACGGCTCGCGATCCACCAGCACCAGCGACCAGCCCTCCTTCACCAGGCGCTCGGCGGTGGCGCGACCAATGCCTCCGGCCGCGCCGGTCAGAACACCCGTGCGCGCGCTCATTGCAGCACCATCCCGCCATCGATCAGCACCACCTGTCCGGTCATGTAGTCCGATTGCGCAGACCACAGGAAGCGCACGGTGCCGACCACGTCGGACGGCTTGGCCACGCGACCCAGCAGGATCTGGTCGGCAAGCGCGCCCATGGCCTCGCCCGGCGCGGAGCTCGCGCCCATCGCGAGAAGGTCCGCGTCGAGCTTTTCCCATAGCGGCGTGTCGACCACGCCCGGACCGAACGCGTTGACGGTAATGCCCTTGCCGGCGAGCGCGCGCGCTCCCGCCTGCGTCAGGCTGATCACCGCGGCCTTGCTGGCCGAATAGGGCGCGAAATCGGGAAAACCGGTCCGGCCGGCGATCGAGGCGGTGTTGATGATCTTGCCTTTGACGCCGTCCTCGATCATCGCCTTGGCCGCCTCCTGCGTGCCGATCAGCACGCCGAGCGAATTGACGTTGAGGATGGCGTTCCAGGTTTCCTCGCTGGCCTCCAGGAAAGGCTCGGGCTTGTTGAAACCGGCATTGTTGATCATCACGTTGATCGATCCGAAATGCTTGCGGCAGGTGGCGACCGCGGCGGCCACGTCGGCGCGCTTGGTGACATCGGTCCTGGCGAACGCCACGCGATCGCCGTGTTCCTTGGCCAGTTCTTCGACGGTGCGGGCGCCCACCTCGGGGTCGACATCCGCGATGACCACGCCGAAACCGTCCTCCAGCAGGCCTTTCGCGAGTTCGCGTCCGATGCCTCGCGCCGCGCCGGTCACGACGGCGCCTCCTTTGCTGTCGCTCATGGGTATCAACCTCCGTTGGTATGGGTGGATGGGTTTTGAAGGGCGGCGGCGCGCGACCTGGCCGCCCCCGACTGCCGCCGCCGCCCGAGACCGTAGTCGAGCAGCAGCATGGCGAGCAGGATGCCCCCGACCGCGATGCTCTCGAACGATCCTGGAATGCCGCCGAGCGCGACCGCTGAAGAAATAAGCCGGATGATCAGCGCCCCGAGAAGAACGTTGACGACCGTTCCCCGCCCGCCCTCGAGCGGAATACCGCCAACCACCGCCACGGTGATGCCGGCAAGCAGGAAGCTTTCGAAACCGAGGCCGGAGGCCGAACCGGACCGCAGCGCGGCCAGAATGCCGGCCGCCGCGCCCAGCATCGCCGAGCCGGCGAAGGCGGCCATATAGACCCGCGCGGTGGAAACGCCCGATCCCCGCGCGCGTTCGGGATTGCCGCCGACGGCGTACATCGACAGGCCCAGCTTGGTATGGCGCAAGGCCAGACCGACACAGCCGATCGCCACCAGGCAGATGATGCCCATCAGGGTAAGAGGGCCCCATTGCGCCACCAGGCCGTCGGATACCCAGAACATCTCGAACGGCAGGATGGCGGGACGATCCGGGGTCATCACCAGCGCGAGCCCGCGCAGCGCGATCAGCATGCAGACCGTCAGCACGAGCGAATTCACCCCGGTCCGGTCGATCACATAGCCGATCACCGCGCCGTAGAGACCGGCCATCACCAACGCGACCACGATGCCGAGGGGCAGCGAGTCGCCGGCCAACGACAGCGCCATGATGGCGGCGACGGCGGCGACCGAGGCCACCGCGAGATCGAGCTGGCCGACGATCATCGTCAGCATGATCCCGGTTCCCACCAGGCCGATCAGGCCGACATTCTCGATCACCGACGAGGCGTTGGCGAGCGACAGGAAGCCCGGGATCGACGAGGACAGTCCGATGAGCAGCGTTACCAAAATGGCGATACGCACCTGGAAGCCGGTGTTCATCCGCAAGAAGCCCTTCATCGGTTGCGCGCTTTCAGGACCGTCATGGAAATCAGCACCGCGCCGGCCAAAAGACCCTTCAGCAATTCGCGGGTGCCGGCATCTATGCCCACAAGCAGCATGATGTTGCCGAGCATGGTCAGCACGATCGCCCCGTAGCCGGCGCGCCATAGCTGCCCCTCGCCGCCCTGAATGGCGATGCCGCCGACCAGCACGGCCGCGACCACGTCGATGGTCAGGCCGCGAAACATGTCGCTCTTTGCCTGCGAAACCTGACCGACAACCAAGATGCCGACGACGGCCGCGGCCAGCGCCGCCACGACGAAGGCGATCATGATGATCCGCCGCGTCGGTATGCCGATGATCTTGGCCGCCTCGGGATTGGCGCCGGTGAGCACCAACTGACGCCCGAATTTGGTGCGTGCGAGCAGGAACGACCCGGCCGCCAGCAGGATGACGAAGATGATCGCCTGGTTCGGCACGCCGAAAGTCGTGCCGCCGCCGAGTTCGGCGATCGGATTGGGGCTCAGCGTGATCGTGCGATTATCGGCCAGAAGCACGACCGTGCCGAACAGGACCGAGCCGAAGGCCAGCGTGGTGACGATCGGGTTCAGCCCGCGCGACACCAGATAGCCCTGGACAAGGCCGAGCAGGGCGGCGACCAGGAACGCGGCGAGCACGGCCACCAGAACCGGCGCCCCGGCGGTGTAGAGGGCGGCGAACACATAGGCCGAGGTCACGGCCTGCTGCTCGATGGAAAGGCTGACGAACTTGCCGGATATCGTGATCGCGGCCGTTCCGATCGCCGCGATGCCGGTGATCGCCGAGGCCTGGATGATCGCGATCAGGTTCGGCGTGGTGCCGAAGCCGTCGACCGTCAGGGCGGCGATGCCGCCGAGCGCGACGATCGGAACGAACGGTCCCAGATCCTTCAGCCATTTGCGTTCCCGCGTCACGGCATTGGCCGGCGCGGGCTCGTATGCGGCGGGATCAGTCAATCTCCAGTCCCCCATGCGTAATCCACGTCGCGAGCGCGTCGCGGGAGAGGCCGTCCGTCGGCGCCTGGTGCACCATCCGGTTTGCGTGAAAGATCGCGACCCGCTCGCCGAAGCCGAGCACCTCATCGAGATCCGAACTGGCGAACAGCACCGCCATGCCCTCGTCGGCGAGTTTGCGCAAAAAAGCGTAGATTTCGGCGCGCGCACCGACGTCGACGCCGCGCGTTGGCTCCTCCAGCAGCAGGATCCGCGGGTTGTTCGACAGCCATTTGCCGATCGATACCTTTTGCGCGTTGCCTCCCGACAGCGCGCTGACCTGTCGCTCGCGATAGGCCGGCAGGATCGTCATGCGCTCGGCGATACGGTCGACCGATCGGCGCAGACGCATCGGGCTCGCAAAACCCCACAGGCCCGATGCGGCGAGCGCCGGCGCGCTCAGGCTTTCCCACACCGCCCGATTGTTGAAGAACCCGTCATGCTGGCGATCTTCCGAGCAATAGGCGATGCGCGCGCCCTCCGATGCCGTTCCGCTCCCGGCCGCGCCGAAGCGGATCGTGCCCTGCCGGGCCGCGACGATCCCGGATATGGCGCGCAGCGGCTCGACGAGGCCGCTTCCCAACTGCCCGCAGGTCGCCACGATCTCGCCGGGCCGCAAGGCCATGCTGAACGGTTCGGCGAGGTCGTCGGTGGTCACCTTGTCCAGTTCCACGACAGATGCCGCGGCCATCCCGCCGGCTTCCGGGCGCGGCGGGTAGAGCTCTTCCAGTTCGCGGCCGATCATTGCCTGAACGACCCGGTTGATGCTTGCGTGGCGGGTTTCGAACCGGTCGGCCAGTCGGCCGTTCCGCAGCACCACGACATCGTCGCAGATCTCGTTCAGCTCGTTCAGGCGATGGGTGATGTAGAGAATGACCTTGTTCTCCGACGCCAGCCGGCGCACTGCCTCGTGCACGAGGTCGATATCGTGATCGGCCAGCGCCGCCGTCGGCTCGTCCAGCACCAGCACGTTGGCGTCCTGGGCGAGCATCCGGGCGATTTCCACGAGTTGGCGCTCGCCGATTGTCAGTTCGGCGACCGGAGCGTCGGCCGGGACATGACCGAGCCCCAGCCTGTCCAGATACGGCCTGCACCGCGCCCCGGCCTGGCGCCGGCGCAACACGCCGGACGGGCTGGCGAGCATGAAGTTCTCGGCGACGGTAAGATTGGAAAGAACGCTGATTTCCTGCTGGACGACGGCCAGGCCCGATCGCGCCGCCTTTTCCGGGCTCGACAGATCGACCGGCCGGCCATCCAGAAGAACCGCGCCGGACGAGGGCGCGATCAGACCGGAAAGCGCCTTGACCAGCGTCGACTTGCCGGCCCCGTTTTCGCCGAGCAGCGCCGTGACCTTGCCGCGCCGCGCCGTAAAGCTCACATCGCTTAGCGCGTTCACCGGACCGTAGGATTTCGATAGGTTGTTGATTTCCAGCATTGTCGCTTTGCCAGCCACGAGATGGGATGGGCCGCGCACGGCCCGATAAGCCGCCGCCGGCCGGACCCGGCCGAGACGGGCGGAGCGTCGCCGCCCGCCCTGCCCCGTTACCGCATCAATAGACGCAATGGTCGGCGAAGGTTTCACCCCACAATTTGAACGTGCCGAGCGCCTCCTTGGCACCGGTCGGATCGGTACCGACGACCACCTGCGGATTGGGGATGACGTTGTATTTGCTCGGCGCGAAATTGAAGTCCGGCCGCGCCTCGGCATCGTCGGGCGCGATGTAAGTGCCGTCCGTTACGGTCTCGCCATATTCGAAATAGCGGGCGACGACATTGATGGAAAACCAGCCCTCGAGCCCGGCCGACTGGACACCGGTGGCGAATTCCTTGGCCGTCTCGGCCGCTGAAATATCGGCGATGCAGGTCGCGCTGACCAAAAATACGTCCTTGCCCGGCTTCAGGCCGACTTCCTCCAGCGCCTGGATCGCGCCGGTCACCGGCCCGTCCGAACCACCATAGACGAAATCGATGCCCTTGCCGCGGATGCTCGGAATGAGCTGGCTCATCGCCTTGTAGCCGCTGGCATTGTCGAAGCCGGCATATTCCGACGCGATCACGTTGAACGGAGCGTCCTTGGTTGCGTCCAGAAAACCCCTTTCGCGATCGTCGCCGGCCGAATAGCCGGGAATGAACTTCAGGATGACGAGATTGCCGCCTTCGCTCGACAGCGTGTTGCCCGCCGCGACGAACGCCTCGCGCGCGGCCAGCGCGTTCTTGCCGCCGACCTGGCCATTGAAGAAATCATCCACGCCCGCATAGGCCACGACCATATCCTTGGCCTCGGGGCGCAGGGCCTGGTTGACCTGGAAAACCGGCACGCCGGTGCGGCTCAGCCTGCGCAGCGTGGCCAGGCCGGCCTGGTTGTCGGCCGGCCACCACACATAGGCCGCCGGCTGGTTCGCCGCGCTGATGCGCTGCTGGGTCTGCGCGTCCTGCTCGGTCTGATCGAAATTGTTTTCGATGACGGTCAGCTTGTAGTTGGCTTCGGTGGCGCTCTTTTCAGCCCCGCGTATCCATTGCGCCAGATAGGCATTGCTGCGGCTGGGCATCAAAACGACGATTTCCTTGCCCCCGCCATCGAGCTTGCCATCGGGCTCCTGCGCGACGGCGGCAACCGGCAGCACCGCCGCCAGCGACATCGCCAACGCTAAAAAACGTCTCTTGTTCATGATTTCCTCCCTGTTTCTGATCGAGCCATAATCTCTTGAAATTTTCATGTCAATCGATTGCAATCACAAAAACAATCGATTGCAATCACGTTTTAGCTGTTTCTATGATGATATTGGCCTGTTTGGCGTCCAGCAGCACGCTCTAACGGGCAAGGTCGGCACCGGGAGCAGAACCGTCATTAACTTTCCCGGCAAAGAGAACTAAAAACACACCAATGCGAGCAAACGAACACCGGACGGGACCGATCGAAAACCCGCAACGGCGCGTGAAAAGAGGAAGGACGACGCACCGATGAGACGGCCCAGCATGAAGGAACTCGCGCTTCGGCTCGGAGTGGACCGGTCCACGATCTCGCGCGCGCTGAGCGAGGACAAGGGCCATCTCGTCGCGCCCGAAACACGCGACCGCATCCGCGAGATCGCGATGAGCGAAGGGTATCGTCCCGACCTCACGGCCGCTGCGTTGCGGCGCGGCCGCTCGCAGACCGTCGGCGTGCTTGTGCCCGATCTTGAAAACGAGACCTTCATCAATGTGATCCGGGCCTTCATGGCTTCGCTCAACGCGGGCCAGAGCAAGCCAGCGACACCGCTGATTGCCGAAACGCTGGACCAGCCGGGTGCCGCCGGCCAGTTGATCGAGACGTTTCTTTCGCACCGGGTCGACGCAATCATCTCGCTCGCCTCCACCGAGGCGGATAAGTCCATCCTGGAAGACGCAGCCCGCGACGTTCCCGTCGTTTTGGCCATCAGAAGCCTCGCCGCCCTGTCGCTGCCGTCCGCGCTTTGCGACGATCATATCGGCGGGGCGATCGTCGCCGGTCATTTCGCCGAACGAGGCCACAAGGTGGTCTGCCAGGTTCAGGGCCCGGCCCTGGCGACGACGTTCAACAATCGCGCAACCGGGTTCACGCGCGTCTGCGCCGAAAAGGGCATGCACGAGATTTCGCAGGCCATCTATACCGGGCAGGCGACGTCTTCGGCCGGCAGAAAGGCGTTCGACGCCGTGCTTGCCGCGTCGCCGCGCCCGACCGCCATTTTCGCGCATAACGACGCCATCGCTCTCGGCCTGATCGAGGCGATACGGTTGCATGGCCTGCGCATCCCCGAGGACATGGCGCTGGTTGGGTTCAACGACATACGGATCGCACAGGTCCTCGCCACCCCGCTGACCACCGTCGCTTATCCTGTCGCAGCCGTAGGCGATTACGCCGGCGTACTGGTGAAAAGGCTGATCGCGGGCGATAGCCACGCCGAAAGCCGGTCCTTCGCGCCGGAACTGGTGATCCGCCGCACGACATGACCTGTCGCGCCCAAGGGCCGAACCGGCAACCGCCGGCAGGAACCGTTCTATCTCCAACGCGATCCGGCGATTTCCCGTTGCAGGCCCGTCCGGCAACCGCGTGCGCGAGGCGCGAGGCGCGAGGCGCGAGCAGGACATCGAAAGGGTCGCCGATGACTGTCAAGGACCTTCGCCTGCGAGCGAAGCAGCAGGATCGACGGCAGCGTATAGGCCCATTTGGGGCGTGTCGTGATCATGACGAAGCAACCGCTCGAAAGGAAAACGAACGGCGTCCACGCGTCAGGGACCGGCTGGAACGAAACGGCGCCGGCTTTACGCCTCAGCGCGGCGGCTGGCGTTCGAGCACGGCGTAGAAATCCTCGAAGATCGCGTCCCGGTTGATGTCGAAGGCTTCCAGCATCGCATGCCGCCCGCCGGGGTGGCGCCAGTAGAGTTCTTCGTCGAGGACGGGGGAGGTCGTCAGCGTGGTGGCGACGTAACGCGGATCGAACAGCCAGGCGATGTTGATCACGTCCCAGATCACCCAGGTCTTGGTCTGCGTGCCGGTGATCGCGAACATCTCGTGCAGCGGATTGTGCGTGTAGAGGTAAAACAGATAGTCGCCGATGGCGCCGCGGCCTTTGACGAAGCGCTCCATCTCCGGCAGCGATATCTTGAGCTGCGCGCCGACATGGTAGCCCGGCAGGTAGACATGCGGCACGCCGCAATCGAACAACAGCCGCGAAGCCAGCCGGTCCTGGACCAGATTGAGCGACGGTTTGTTGGAAAACGGCGCGTGGGAGGGAAAGCCCGAGGTCCACACCACGACGACGTTTTCGATGATGTCGGGCGCCATCAGCAGCGCCGAGGCGACATTGGTCAACGCCCCCATCGCGGCGACATAGAGCGGCCCGTCGCCCTTGGCGCGCGCGCGCTCGATGATGAACCGCGCCGCCGGCGTGTCGAGCGGTTCCTCCAGGCTGGTCAGATAGCCGGGCGAGCCGCGAAACGCCTTGCCGGCGGCCGGCAAATGGCATTTGTCGAACACGCGCAAAATTTCCTGATAGGAGAGCTCCGCGCCCTCCTCCGGCCCGACGAAGCGGATGTCCTCGGCCCGCCGCCCGGCCGCCACCACCCGTTCGGCCCAGCCGCCGAGCCCGCCCATGAAGCGTTCTTCCTCGGCGTCCTTGGGCCCGCCGGCGCGCACGATTTCGGCGCTGCGGATCAGCCCGTCGCGATGATGCGCAAAGGAAAACGGCACCGCGGTCACACCTTCCAGATCGAGCCGCTCGGGGCAAAGCAGCGCCCAGGCGAGCGCATATTGGTCGTCGATCTCGTTGGCCGCGTCGGTGTCGATGATCACCCGCGGCAGGACAGCGGGCCGTCCCAGACGTTCACTCACCAACTCGGCAGGCAGGATGGGGAAGCGCTCCAGGATCGAAGCCGGTGTCGTCATGATGGTCGTGTCCTCAATTTCCGAAACCCTTGCCGAACGCCTCTTCCTTGATGAAGCGTTCCGACAGGATGAGCAGGATGATCCCCGGCAGGGTGACGATCAGCGTGATGCCGGCGGCCGAGGCATCGAGCGTGCCGCCGGAGATCTTGGAAAACAGCAGCGTCGGCAGCGTGACGATCTGGCCCTGGCCGAGGAAGAAGGTCAGAAGGAAGATGTTGGTCGACACCAGGAAGGTGAACAACGCGCCGGCCACCACGCCCGGCAGCAGCATCGGCAGCGTCACGCGCCACAGGATCTGCCGGCGGTTGGCGCCCAGGATCATCGCCTGTTCCTCGAAATCCCGGCCCAGGCCCTGATAGACCGCCGTCAGCATGCGCACCATGTAGGGAATGGTTGGGATCAGATGGGCGATGATGATGCCGACATAGCTGCCGGCCAGGCCGAGCCGGATGAAGATCATCAACAGCGCGATGCCGATGGCGGCCTCCGGCACGATCAGCGGCAAAGACAGGAAGAACTCGAACGCGCTCTTGCCGCGAAAGCGCTCCCGCGCCAGAACCCTGGCCGCGGGCAGGCAGATCGCCAGGCAGATCACCGTGACGACGCTGCCGATGAAAACGGTATTGACCGTCGCCTCCCAGACCCGCGAATAGGGCGAGAACACATAGTCCCAGGCGAGCGGCAGCATCGACTTGTCGCGCTGCTCCAGCCACCAGGTCGACGGCAGCAGGTCCGGCCAGGCCCAGCGGAACGCGAAACTCTGGATCAGCAGCGGAATGAACGGTCCCAGAATGAAGCCGGCGATCACGATCAGATAGAATTTCTGAAACGGCGACAGGCGCTCCGACAGGCTCTGCACGTTTTTGAAGGCCATCTCAGTTCCGCCCCATATTCATCTCGTAGCGCCGATAGGCGGCCAGATAGGCGAAAAGGATGACCCCGGAGACGAGGCCGATCGACACCACCGTCGCCATGCCCTGCAGCTGCAGCGTGTAGTCGGCATCGTTGAAATAGCGCCACGCGACCACCGGCAGTGTGTCGGGAAAGCCGCCGCCGAGGATGAACGGCGCTTCGAAGGCGCCGACATTGAAGGCGAAGCAGATCAGCGTCGAGGACACGATGCCGGGCAGGATCTGCGGCAGGGTCACGCGGAAGAAGATCGTCTTGCGGTCGGCCCCCAGGATCGCGGCCGCTTCCTCCGTCTCGCGCCCGATCCCCAACAGCACCGCATAAACGGCGAGCGTGATGAAGGGCACCTGCTTCCATACGTAGACGGCGATGATACCCCAGCCATAATGGGTCTTCAGGATTTGCGGAAACTGCCCCGGATCGTCGATCAGCCCGGCAAAGGCGGCGAGCCTCGACAACATGCCGCCATTGCTGAGCATCAAAACGGCAAGCGCGATGCCGACCGTGTAGGGAATCATCAGCGGCAGCTTGTAGAGATATTTGTAAAAGGTCTTGCCGGGAAACGCCTTGATCAGCGCCAGCGCCAGAAGCACCGCCAGCACCAGCGCGATCACCGTCGACACGGTGGCGTAGTAGAGCGTCAGCCCCAGCGACCACCAGAACGAGGCCGACGACCACAGCGCGCCGAAATAGGAAAAATCGGGAAAAGTATTGACGCCGAACCATGGCGCGAAACCGAGCGACTGCAAAACCGCCAGCACCAGCGCCCCGCCGAACAGCACGAACAACACCGCCAGGATCGGCGTCAGTTGCAGGATGACGCGCAGCCGCTCCCGCCTGCGGTTCATGTCGTGGCGTGCCTGTGTCACCGTGACCTCCGGGCGCGGACAGCCGCCGCCGCGCGATGCGGCGGCGGCGACGTTGCTACTTGTTCAGGTTTTCCGCCGCGCGCGCGACGATATCGGCGATCGGCGCGTCGCTGCCGCGCTCGATATAGTCCAGCCAGGTCGCCTCGATCACATCGACCAGCGTGGCGTTGGTGTCGGGGGCGGTGTTGGCGTCGAGTTCGGCCTGGTTGACGCCGGTATGGCCGGGTGAGGCCTCGGCGAGCGCGGCGGCATCTTCATCCGACAATTTCCAGGGATCGATGCCGGCCGGCATGCCGACATTCTTCAGCTTGGACACCTGCGCGTCGACCGACGTCATATAGTCGACGAGCACGAGCGCGGCGGCCGGGTTCGGCGCGTTCGCCGGAATCGCCAGATAGTTCTTGTTCTTGATCATGTTGCCCTTGGGAAAGATGAATTCCTGGGCTTTTTCCGGATAGGTGCCGGTCGCAAGGCCGGTCGCCACGGCGTAGAGGCCGAACTTGCAGTTGAAATTCACCTCGCCGTTTAGGAACAGCCCGTCCAGCGCCGCATTGTCTTCCGGATAGCGCGGCTTGCCGCCATTGGCGTCCAGAAGCAGCGGCTCCAGCCCCTTGAGGTATTCCAGTCCCGGCGTGATCAGGCGCGCGAGTTCCGCCGCTCCGATCTCGTCGAGCGAGGACTGGAAGGCTTCCGCGCCGTTGCCGTCCGGATTATGCGCGTAGATCGCGGCCTGGACGAACGTGTTGCCGAGATAATGCGGCGGCTTGATATAGGTGAACTTGCCCGGATTCTTCTCCAGATAGGCGCGCAGTTCCTCGAAGGTCGACGGCACGTCACCGGCCTCGACCCGGGCGGCGTTGACCGCGCAGACATATTGCTCGCCCGACCAGGGCATTTCCTTGCCCTCGGTCTCGACGCCGAAATCCCGGAAATTGAGCAGGGAGCGGCTGTCGGACTGATCCCATTCGATGTTTGCTGCATTCGGCAGCAACTGCGCGAAGCTGCCGAACAGCGCGTCCTGGCGTTTCAGGGTGGCGAAATTCTCGCCGTTCAGCCAGATCGCATCGACGCTGCCGTCGCCGACGCCTTTGCCGGAGTTCTTCTCCGCCAGAACAAGGTCGATGGCGTCCTTGGTGCCGGTGATGCGCACCGGATTGAGCTTGACGCCTTCCGCCTCCATCGCCGGCGCGACCACGCGGTCCATCCACACATTGAGGACATCGTTGCCGCCCCAATAATAGAGATTGACGGTTCCTTCGTCCTTGGCCCGCGCCCGAACGTCCTCCCAGCCGGCCGATCCGTCCAGGAACGCGTCGCGGAACTGCTCGGCCTGTTCATCGGCGAAGGCCGCGGTGCCGTACATCACGAGCGCGGCGGCGAGATATTTTGAGGTCGATCGCATTGTTTCCTCCCGTTGGTGCAGTCAAATCGCGGTTTGGATCGTTCACCTGGACATCAGCCAGATTCGGTCCGGCGGAATGTCGAGCCACACGGTGCTGCCGACATCGAGAAGCCGGCGCGATTGCTCGCTGACGGATAGGCGCGCGTCGCCGCACACCACCGTGTAGTTGACGTTGGCGCCAAAAAAATCGCGCGCCACGATCTCGCCGGAAAGCGCCTGGTGGGTCGCCGCGTCGGGCCGGTCGAGCATGTCGATCGCCTCCTCGCGCAACACCACGTCGATCTCCTCGCCGGTCCGCAAATCCTCGCGCGGCGCAACCCTGAGTGTGCCGAAGGCGGTTTCGGCACGGTCGGGCGCGGCAAGCCGGGCGGCAAACAGATTGCCCGCTCCCATGAAATCGGCGACGTCGGTCGAGTGCGGCTGCCGGTAAAGCGTATCGGGCGTGTCGTACTGGGCCAGATGCCCGTCGAAGATCACCGCCACCCGGTCGGCCAGTTCCATCGCCTCGACCTGATCGTGGGTGACGAAAATCGTGGTGATGCCGAAACGCTGCTGGAGATTGCGGATGAAGCGCCGCATCTCGCCCCTGAGCTTGGTGTCGAGATTGGCCAGCGGCTCGTCCATCATCAGAACGGACGGCTTGGTGATCAGCGTGCGCGCGATCGCCACCCGCTGCATCTGGCCGCCGGAAAGCTGCGCGGGAAACCGGTGTCGAAATCCGCTGAGCTGGACGACGTCGAGGATCTCGGCGAGCCGTTCCTCGATTTCGGCCTTGGGCACCTTGCGCACGCTCAGCCCGAAGGCGACGTTCTTTTCCACCGTCATGTGCGGAAACAGCGCATAGCGCTGAAACACCATGCCGACATTGCGGTCCTGAACCGGCAGATGCGACACGTCCTTATCGTCGAACATGATCTCGCCGCTGGTCGGCGCCTCCAGCCCCGCGACCATGCGCAAAGTGGTGGTCTTGCCGCAGCCCGAGGGACCCAGCAGGGCGACCAGCTCACCGGACTCGATCGTCAGATCGATATTCTCGATGGCGGTAAACGTGCCAAAGAGCTTGCGCACACCGCTGAGCTGCACCTTCGTCAAGCGCCGGTCTCCTCCCTTGGCCTATCGTATCCAACCAATTTGTTAATACAAATTAATTCTAATCAAGCGACCGTGTCAACCGGGTCCGGGCATTTCCCGCGGCCGCTGAGCACCCGTTTTCAGTCCGGCAAACCGTCATGCGCGCGGATCGGCCCGAGCCGCTCGAGCGCGCTCCAGGCGGCGAATTCCTCAAACGCCCGCGCCCAACGTCCCGGAACGAGCACGAAATGATGTTCGAGCCCGTGTTCCATGACCGTTGTGACCACGTCGCGCGCGGTGAGCCGGTTGTCAGACGCGGGCACGGCGAAACTGCCCACCCATCCCCGGCAGCCGGTAAAGCCGCTCTCCGGCGCGCCGTGCACGGCGGCCTCGAGCGCAAACAGAGCCTGGCCGTCACGGGCGACACGCAGGATCGTCGCCGGACCCTCGGTGAACTGGTAGTCAGCGATCGCGCCGAAACACGGGCCCGCCTCGGTGCCGCGCCCGATCATCGGATGGTTGATCCAGGCCGGACGTTGTTTGGCCATGTAGAGCGGCCCGCCGCCGCCATGCCACATCAGGATGCGGTCGGCGTCGAGATCGGGCGAGGTCATGTCGAGCAGGCAGCCGACTCGCCCCGTCACGGCGGAAACCGCGAGCTGGGTCACCGCGCCGAGCACGTCGCCCTCGGACGCGACCGGCAGATTGTCGACCTCCTCCAGCCAGCTGAAGGCCGCGCCCGGATGCATGCCCGGCTCCTCCTGCAGCGCCGGCCAGTCCGACACTGCCAGCGCATCGTAGTCTCCGTCGCGGGCGATCGCCCGCAGCGCCAGCGCGGCGCGCGCGGTGAGCGCCATCTGTTTGCCCGACACGCCGCGAATGTCGGCCGCTGCCGCCATCCGCGCGACTTCCTCGGCGACGGTGTCGTCGTTGGCCGCGGCCATGCCGGCCGTCATCCGGTGGATGTCGATATGGTCGACATCCACCCCGAGCCCTGCTTTCAGAGCGTTGCTGGACACGTCCATATTGTAGAAGGTCGGCGCCAGTCCGCCGACGACGCCGATGCGCGCCGTCCGCAGCGCCGCGCGTGCCGACAGCGCCCTGATCGTCTGGCCGAGCCGGGACTGGAGGGCCGGATCGCCGGGCGCGCCGAAATACCATTGCACCGGAGCGCGGGCGAGGTCGCGCACCCCGCGCGCGATCGACATGCTCATGTTGAGCGACACGAAATTGTTGAGCTGGATGTCGCCTTCATGGCCCGGCTCCGGCGTTGCCCACACGCCCATCGGCACGCCCGCGACGGCGATCTGGCGCGCGACGTCGCCCATCGTAAAGCCGCCATGCAGCAGGAGCAGAAACTCGGCCCCTTCCGCCAGGCAGTGGTCGACCGCCTTCTGGGCGGCGCGGCCGTCCATCGGGATTTCCGGCGCGACGACCAGGCGGGCGCCAAGCGCGTCGACAAACGGCTCCAGCATGGCGACCGCATCGCTGAAGACGCCGTGCCGGTCCGGAAAATAGCTGGGCAGCGATGCCCGGATCAGACCAATGGTTATCGCCATTGCAAACGAGCTTCCCTGTGGGGCGGCCTCAAGACCGCGCGCCGATCTTTCGGGCCGGATCGCGATAAGACGAACAGAGTGTGCGGCATCGCCGAAACCATGAAATCAAAACCGCGTTAGCTGAGCTGTTCCTGGCGCCGGCTGCCGCCGAGATTGAAGGTGATCGGCGTGTTGCGAAAAACCTCTTCGAAAAACACCGTCCCTTGTTCGTCGTCGAAGGCGGTGCAGGCCTGGACCAGGAGCGGCGTCTGCACCGGCACCTGCAGGAACGCGCCGATTTCGTCGGACGCGACGCAGGAGCGGATCGTCTCGCAGGCGCGGCTCCACTCCAGGCCGAACCGGCCGGACAGGACCCGCAGGATCGACTGGTCCTGCCCGGTTTCGGGAAAGTCCTCTTTTGAAAGGCCCGTAACCCTCGCGGTAGGTAGCCAGGTATTGACCAGCATCTTCGGTTCGCCGTCGACCGTGCGCAGCCTGCGGATGCACACCACCGATTTGCCCAGCATGTCGCCGATCGCCTCGGGCGCGTCGCCGTCGAAAAAGGTGATGTCGATCAGCCGGGCGCCGGGTTCACGCCCCTCTTTCAGCACCGAATCCGTGAACGAGGTCAGGCATGTGCTCGACGGCGGCGACAAGGTGTCGACCAGATAACCGCTGCCCTGACGCGCGACCAGATAGCCTTCGCTCACCAGCATGTCGAGCGAGCGGCGCACGGTGACCCGGCTGACATCGAACGTGGTGGCGAGCGCGTCCTCGGTCGGCAGGCGCGTGCCGACGGAATAATAGCCGTCCTGCAAGCGCTTGCGCAGCGTGTCGTAGACGCGTTTGTATTTCGGACCCGGCTTGTCGTTCATGGCGTCACCACCCGCAATAAGATCAATTTGTCCGACTCTATTGATCATAGTGTGGATTGCCAAACGCTCTTTGTCTGGCTGTAGAGCGCGATCGCCTCGCGTCCCATCTCGCGGCCGTAGCCGCTCTGTCCCATGCCGCCAAACGGCGAGGCTGGATCGGTATCGCCCCAGCAATTGGTCCAGATCGTGCCGGCTTTCAGCCCTGCCGCCATCCGGTTGGCGCGCCCGAGATCGCGCGTCCACAGCCCCGAGGCGAGCCCGTAAATCGTGTCGTTGGCGCGCGCCAGCACCTCGTCTTCGTCGGTAAAAGGCAGCACGCACAGCACCGGGCCGAAGATTTCCTCGCGCGCCACGCGCATGTCGTCGGCGACCCCGGTCAGAATGGTCGGCGCGACGAAATAGCCGGCGCGATCGAGCCGCGTCCCGCCAGCCGCGCACGCAGCCCCGGCCGCGATACCGTCCCCGACATAAGAGAGCACCGTGTCCATCTGCTTGCGCGAGATGACCGGCCCAAGATCGTGGCTCGGCTCCGCCATGCCGGGCCCGACCGACAGCGCATTCGCCAGCTTCGTCAGGCCGTCCACGACCCTGTCGTGAATGTCGCGATGGACATAAAGCCGGGCGCCGGCGGTGCATGACTGGCCGTTATTGCCGAACAGCGCCCAGAAGGCGCCGGGAATCGCGCGTTCCAGCTCCGCATCGGCAAACAGGATATTCGCCGCCTTGCCGCCGAGTTCCAGCGAGACCTTCTTCAGGTTTCCGGCCGAGGCCTCGACGATCCGCCGGCCGGTTTCCGTCGAGCCGGTGAAGCCGACCTTGTCGACGCCGTGATGGGCGGCAAGCGCCGCGCCGGCCTCGTGGCCGAGGCCGGGCACGACATTGAGCACGCCCGGCGGGAAGCCGATTTCCAGCGCCAGGTCGGCGAGGTAGAGCACGCTGAGCGGCGTCTGCTCAGCCGGTTTCAGGACGACCGCATTGCCGGCGGCGAGCGCCGGCGCCAGCTTCCACGCCGCCATCAGCAGCGGATAGTTCCACGGCGTAATCAGCCCGCAAACGCCAACCGGCTCGACACGCGTATAGTTGAAACGATCCGGCACCGAGACCGGAACCGTCGCGCCCTCGATCTTCGACGGCCAGCCGGCAAAATAGCGAAAATGCCGGGCCGAATAGACCGCGTCAACGTCGCGCGCCACCGCAAACGGCTTGCCGTTGTCGAGTGCGTCGAGCTGGCCGAAAACGTCCCTGCGCGCTTCGATCGCCTCGGCGAGCCGCCACAGAAGTTGACCGCGATCATGCGGCGTCATATGACCCCAGGGCCCGGCCATCGCCGCGCGCGCGGCCTCGACCGCGGCGTCGATCTCGGCCGCACCGCCGGCGGCAACCTCCGCGATCACCGCTTCCGTCGACGGGTCGACCACTGCGAGCCGCGACGCGCCCGCGACACGGGTATCGCCGATCCGCGCCCCCTGCGGCGTCGCCAGGAATGCCTCGACCTGTGGCAGCAGGGAACGGCTTGCGTTCATGACACGACGGCGGTCAGCCGCGCGAGCCGCTCGCGGCCCGGTCCGCGCATCCACGCTTCGGCCGCTTCCGGCCCCTCGGCGCCGTAGACGGCAATCGCGTCGCTCCAGATCGCGCGCCCGCACATGAAGCCGGCCATGTCGACGCCCGCCGTCCGCGCCAGGCCGAGCGCGCCCTCGAACTGCTCGAACGTGACGCCGGCGCTCAGATAGACGATCGGAATGTCGCCGGCGGCGTCTGCGGCGCGGCGAAAGGCGGCCTCGGCGTCCTCCCGGCTCATCGCCGGCTCACCGAAACCCTCGACAAAATTCAAATTTACCGGCACTTCGACCTTCAAAACGTCGATTTCGAAGCGAGAATCGGCAAAAATACGTGTCGCCTCGGTCACAAGTTGAGGTTTTAGGGCGGCAAAATCGAACGATGCGCCATCCGGCACCGCCCGGTCATAGACGATCGGCTCGAACAGGAACGTCACCCCGGCCGCGCTGCATTGCCGGCCGATATCGGCGACGAGGGCGAATTTCCTCTCGTTGATTTCGGCCGGGTCGCGCGGCCCGAAATAGAGAAAGAACTTCAACACCCGCACGCCGAGACCGGGATAGTCGGAAACGCTCAGATTGTCCGGCAGCACGGTGATCCGGTCCTCGTTGGAGATCCGGTAGACGTCGGCCTCGAAGGCCAGCATTTTCTCGCAGCCCGGCGCGAAATGCGGCAGCAACTCGCGCCCATGGGCGGCGTCGACCAGCAAGGTCGTCGCCTGGCCGCTGAGCGCCTCGACCACGAGCCGCTTGAAGCGGAACAGATCGTCCGGCGCAGCCGCCGGCCCGCGCGCCTCGCGCAGCGCCTTCTCCAGCCCGCTGCCCTGGTCGACCGCCACGCCGCAGATCGGCTTTTTCAGGAAAGATCCGTTTGCGGTCATGCGGTGTGGTCCTCGATACGTGGAAAGAAGGGGCTGTCGGAAGGCGCGCACCACAAGTCGAGCATGCGCTTGTCGGGCTCCAGCAGCGAGATCGAAAACCCGGCCATTTCCTGGGTGGTGACGTAGGAGCCGATCATCGGCGCGACCGCGTCGATGCCGCGCCGGGTGAGCGCGGCGCGGGTCTCGCGGTAGACGGTCAAAAGCTCCATCAAGGTGGTGCCGCCCATGCCGTTGACGATCACCGCCGCCTTTGCGCCCCTGGCGATCGGCCGGTCGGCAAGCAGCGCGGCGACCATGCGCTCGACGAGATCGCCCGCCGGCCCGACCTTGACCCGGCCGATGCCGGGCTCGCCGTGCACGCCCATGCCGAGATAGATCTCGTCGTCGGGCAGGCAAAACATCGGCTTGCCGGTTAAAGGCGAAATGCCCGGACTGGCCGCCGCGGCCAGGGTCGTGGTGCGCGCGCGAACGGCTTCGCCGAGCGCGACCAGCGCGTCGAGGTCCATGCCCTGTTCGGCCGCCGCGCCCAGAATCTTGTAGACGAACATCGTGCCCGGCGCGCCGCGCCGGTCGTGCAGCCGGTCGCGCGGCGCCGAAGAGATGTCGTCATACATCGGCAGCGCGCGGACCTTTAGCCCTTCTTCCTCAGCCAGCATCACCGCCGCGCGGCCGTTGATCATGTCGCCCGAATGCTGCGAGATCAAAAGCAGGACCCCGGCCGGCCCGGCGACTTCGCGAATGCCGTCGAGGATCAGGTCGGCCGAGGGCGCCGCAAAGACGTCGCCGACCACGTTGGCGTCGAGCAGTCCCGCGCCGACGAAGCCCATCGCGATCGGCTCGTGCCCCGACCCGTTGCCGATCAACAGCACCACCTTGCGGGCGGGGTCCTTGACCTGCCGCGCCCGGACCACGACCCGCGCATCCTGCGCGCCGCGCCGGACCTGCGGATAGGCCGCGACATAGCCGTCGATCATGTCGTCGACCATGCGCTCGGCGCTGTTGAAGAGCTTTTTCACGACGCCTCTCCGGTTTCGGCCAGCGTCTCGAGCAGATGGACGACGGAGGTCGCGCCGGGGTCGACATGGCCGACGCCGCCGCCCTCGACATATTGCGCCCGCCCGCGCCGCGCGGCGAGGTCGCGCGTGGCCTCGCGCCCGGCCGCCGCAGCAGTCACCGCCTGCGCCAGCGAACCGCGATCGGCAAGCGCGCGCACCGCCGGCGCCAGCGCGTCGACCATGCTCTTGTCGCCCTCGGTGACCTGACCGAGATCGCAAATGCGCGCCTCGGCCCGCGCCAGCCCGTCGGCGAGCGGCGCGCCCGTGTCGAGATGCAGTTCGATCTCGTGCAGGATCAGCCCGAACAGCGTGCCGGACGCGCCCCCGGACGCGCGCATGAACGCCTTGGCCCGCAAGCCGGACCCGGCGGCAGCCGCCTTGACCAGGCCGCGCCGCATCGTCGTGCCGTGATCGCCGTCGCCAAGCGCCGCGTCGAGCGTATTGAGCGGCTCGACCAGCCCGTCGAAACGGGCGGCGAGTGCGGTGAAATAGGCCTCGGCGCTCATGAAAATACCCGCTTCATGAAGGAAAGCGCGTTGCGCGCGGCCTTTGTCGGGTCGGCCTCGATCGCCCGCCAGATGTTGAGATCGGCGCTGGTCGAGTGGCCCGGCACCACGAACATCTCCGCCGTCACCCAGCCCCGGTAGCCGATGGCGCGCAGCGCCGCCGCGCTGGCGGCGAAATCGTAGCGGCCCGATCCGGGCACCCCGCGATCATTGTCGGAGACATGGAAGTGAGAAAGCCGGTCACCGGTCGCCTGGATCGCGGCGGCCGGATCCTTTTCCTCGATATTCATATGAAACGTGTCGAGCAGCACGCCGATCTGGGCCGAACCGGTCGCTTCGGCGATTGCGACGGCCTCGGCGGCGGTGTTGGTCAGGTCGGTCTCGAAGCGGTTGATCGCCTCGATGCCGAGCCGCACCCCGCTGTCGCGCAGCCGGCCGTCGAGACGGCCGAGCGTTTCGGCCGCGCGCGCGGCGCGGTCGGCCTTGCGGGCCGGCTCGAAGACGCCCCACGGCGCCGCCACCACGCCGGCCAGGCTTGCCGCGCCGAGCGCCTGGGTGGTGGCGATCGCCTCGGCCAGAACCGCCTCGGCCCGCGCGCGCACGGCCGGATCGTCGGAGGTCGGATCGGCATCGGCGCCCAGACCGGTGGAGCAGGTCAGTTCGAGGCCGAGCGCCTGCGCCTGACGCCGCAGATCCGCGGCCCGATCGAGCCCGATGCCCAGAAGCGAGAGCTCGACGCCGTCGAAGCCGATATCGGCCGCGGCCTCCAAGATCGGCGCCAGGTCGTCCGACCAGCTCCGCATCCAAAGTCCGGCGTGGATTCCGAATTTCATTGCGACGTGCCCCGAGGCTAAATGTACGAACAGATTAGTATGAACAAATTTGTTACGTCAACCGCCTTCGGCCGCGCGCAACGCCTTGCGATTGATCTTGCCCGACGAGGTCATCTCGAAAGCGTCCACATAGACGATCTCGCGCGGCGCCTTGTAGGGCGCCAGGCGTTGGCGCACATGCGCGCGCAGATGCTCGCCGAGTGCGGCATCGCCGGCATAACCGGCCGCCAGCCTGACGAAGGCCTTGACGATCGCGCCGCGCTCGGCGTCCGGTTTGCCGATCACCGCCGCCTCGGCGACCGCCGGATGGGCAAGCAGGCATTCCTCGATCTCGGCCGGGCCGATGCGGAAACCCGACGACTTGATCAAATCGTCGGAGCGGCCCTTGTACCAGAAATAGCCGTCCGCATCGCGCACCGCGAGGTCGTGCGTGCGCATCCACGGGCCGAGCCGCAGTTCGGCTTCCTTGTCCGGGTTGTTCAGATAACCGAGATAGCGGGTCGGCGCGGTTGCGGGCGTGACGATCTCGCCGGACTCGCCATCGGGCACCTCCCCACCCTCCGCGTCGACGAGACGCACGACATGGCCGGGATAGGCGACGCCCATCGAGCCGGGTTTGCGCGGGTAAAGCGCCGCGCAATTGCCGATCAGATGATTGACCTCGGTCATGCCGTAAAACTCGTTGCAGACCACGCCGAGCCGGGTCTCGGCCCAGTTGAGCGTGTCGGCCGCCAGCGCCTCGCCGCCGGTGCAGATCACCCGCAGCGCCAGATCGTATTCGGCGCGCGGCTTGGCCGTCTGCGCCAGGCGCTTGATCGCCGTCGGCGCCAGGAAGGTGTGGGTCACCTTGTGACGCGCCATGAACCGGTAGGCCCAGTCGGCCGAAAACCGCGCCTCCGACGTGACCACCGGCCGGCCGGCGAGCCAGGCCGGAAACAGCATGTCGAGCAGCCCCCCGACCCAGGCCCAGTCCGAGGGCGACCAGAAGACGGCGTCCTCGTCGTCCAGCGACAGGTCGAAGAACAGATTGATCGACGGCCGATAGGAGGCAAGCACCCGGTGGCCGTGGAGAATGCCCTTCGGCATGCCGGTCGACCCGGACGTGTACATCAACAGCGCCGGATCGTCGGCGCCGGTATAGGCGGGTTCGAAATCCGCGGGCGCCGGCGCCGCCAGGATGGCGGCGAGATCCGGCTCGCCGCCGGCCGCGCCGCTGACCAGCACGTCGTTGAGATGCGGAAACAGCTCCGCCGCCGCCTGTCGCAACGGCGCCCAGGCCGCCTCGGTGGTCAACAGGCAGCGCGCCGCGCAATGGTTGAGCGCATGCGCCAGCGCGTCCGGACCGTAGAGCTGCGACAGGGTCACCGCCGTGCCGCCGAGCTTGCAGACCGCCATATGCGCGATCGCGGTCTCGGGCCGCATGCCGGTATGGATGCCGATCAGGTCGCCGCGCCCGTAACCGAGCGTACGCAGATACGCAGCAAGCGCCGTCGCCGCGCGGTCGATGTCGCCGAAACTGTAGGAGACGGTCTCGCCGTCGGCCTGTTCGAACACCATCGCCGTGCGCGAACGCGCGCCGGGGCCGAGATGGCGCCCGACCGTCATGGCAAAAATATTGGCGTCGGCCGGAATGTCGATCGCCAGCCCGTCGGCCTGACGCTTCAGGCCAATCCCGGCCAGCGCCTCGGCGCTCCACTGGTCAAGCATGATCGTCGTCCTCGTTTTCCAGTTGAAGCCAAAGACCGGGCCGCGCGTCGGGCGGCACCGCCAGCCGTCCGGCGGCTTGCCGTTCGGCGGGGTTGGCGAGCGCCACCGTCGCCAGCCCGTCGGCCCCGTCGAAACGGACCAGCGCGAAGGCGCCGTTTTCAGTGTCGGTGCGCCGCACGACGCCCGCCCGGCCCGTCAAGTCCCGCCAGTTCATCTCGCGCCCGCCGCACGCGCCGCAGATCGGCCGCGGCGGAAAGCTGGTCGCTGCGCAGGAGGTGCACTGCGCGGCAAGCGCTTGCCCCTGCCGCAGCGCGTCGAAATAGGGCGCCAGCGTCCCTTCCGGCACCGTGTAGTCGAGGGTCAGCCGATATTTCATCGCGCGGCCTCCAGAATGCTGACCGCGTTCAGCGTCGCCACGCCGCCATGCGTGTCGGCAAGCGCATAGCGCGGCGGCGTTGCCACACGGCGCCCGAAATAACGGCCCTCGAGCTGCAGCGCGCAGGCCAGCACCTGCGCCACGCCGGTCGCGCCGACCGGCGCGCCCTGGCCGAGCAGGCCGCCCGACAGATTGACCGGCAGCGCTCCGTCGGCTGCAAACACGCCCTCGCGCTCGGCCCCGACGACGTCCCCGGCCAGTCCAAGACCGTCGAGCGCCTGAAGCTGCGCGCCGGAATAGCTGTCATAGATCTCGGCAAGCCCGATCTCGGCCGCCGTTGCGCCGGCTTCGGCGAGCGCGCGCCGCATCGCCACGCCCTTGGCCTCGAAACGCCCGGGCCGGGCCCGCTCGCCGAGCCGCACCCGGTCGTTGGCGACCCCCATGCCGGCAATCCGCGCCCGTCCAGCCCCGCCATCCGGCAGCCCCGCCGCCCCGGCCAGGATCACGCAGGCCGCGCCGTCGCTGAGCGGCGAGCAGTCGAGCCGGCGATAGGGCTGGGCGATCACCGGCGAGGCGGCGACGTCGGCGGCCGCGATGTCGAGCGGCAGATGGGCGTTGGGATTGGCGCGCGCGTTCTGTCGATTGCGCACTGCGATCGCAGCGAAATCATCCTGTCCGGCGCCGGTCTCCTCCATGAAGGCCTGCACCGACAGCGCATAGAGGCTGGTCGAATCGATACCGGTCATACCGTCGGTCCAGGCGTCGAAGGACAGGCCGTAAAGCGCCCCGACCGCGGCCCCCGGCAAATGCGAGGCCGACGGCTCCAGGCCCACCACGGCGACACGACGCGCGCGCCCCGCCATCACCATGGCCGCGCCGGCGTGAACCGCCAGATGGCCCGACGCGCCGCCGCCCTCGACGCGTTGCGCGGCGATGCCGAAAAGTCCGAGCTCGTCGGCGATCAGCGCGGCCGGATTGAGCTGCAGGGTGAAGAAATCGCTTTCCGAAGCCACCACCAGCGCAT
Source organism: Nitratireductor arenosus (assembly GCF_009742725.1). Taxonomy (GTDB): domain Bacteria; phylum Pseudomonadota; class Alphaproteobacteria; order Rhizobiales; family Rhizobiaceae; genus Mangrovimarina; species Mangrovimarina arenosa. The sequence goes on from NZ_WPHG01000001.1 coordinate 445,118, forward strand.
CGATATCGCCCGCTTCAAGCCGCGCATCCGCCACGGCGTCGAAGAAGGCCGCACGCGCCCAGTCGCGCATCCCGCTGCCGTCCTTGCGCCGGTTGAACGGCGTCATCGCGCCGCCCGCGACCACCACGCCGCTCATGATCGCCTCGCCATAGTGAACACGGCGCCGGGCGGGTCGAGCCTGAACAGCAGACCAAGGCCGACCGCGTTGACGGCAAGCGCCAGCCACAACAGCCCGGAAAAGCCGAAGCGGGCCTGCGCCAGCGCGCCGAGCGCCGGGCCGAGCGCCATCATCAGCAGGCCGATCATCGCGATCACCCCCAGCGCCCCGCCGATGGCGCGGCTGCCGAGATGGAGTTCGGCCGTCTCCGGGCGCAACACGGTATGGATGCCGAACCCCGCCCCTTGTAGCAACACCGCGACAAGCGCGAGCGCCGGAAATTGCGGCGCCGCCAGCAGAAGCAGCGGCGGCACCAGCATGAAGACGAACACGACCCGGCACAAAAGCGCGCTCGACACGCCCGGCATCGCGCCGAGCGCGAGCCGGCCGGCTATCTGCGCCGGGCCGATCAGCGCCAGGATCAGATGGGCAGACGCGCCGAAGGCGGGCCGGCTGGCGAGCGCGCCGGGCAGATGAAACAGGAGCATGCTGTGCGACAGGATCAGCGCCGCGAAGCTCGCCCCGATCAGAATGGTGCGCGCGCGCAGGCCGGCGGCGAGCGGCGGGCCGGCCGTGCGTTCACGCGCGACGCCGCCCTCAACCTCGCCCGGCAACGCCAGGGCGGCAAGGACGGCTCCGGTCGCGAAGACAAGCACGATGCCGCGCCAGTCCAGCGTCTCGCCCAGCACCGCGACCAGCGGAAAGGTCACCAGCGAGGCCAGCCCCGCTACCAGCGTCACGGCGGCGATCGGCGCGCGCGCGCGGTTCGGAAACCGGCGCACGACCAGCGCGAAACAGGGATCGTAGAGGGTTGCGGCCATGGCCGGGCCGAGCACGAGCATGCCCGCCACGAAGACCGGATAGCTTGGCGCCACCGCGATCAGCACCAGCGCCGCCGCGCCGCAAAGCGCCCCGCCGGCAAGCAGCGCCCGGCCATGGCCCCGGTCGATCAGCCGCCCGCAGAACGGGGCGGCCAGCGCCCATGCCAAGAGCCCGCCGGTCAGCGCCGCCGACATGACGATCGGGGTTTCGCCGAAGGCAGCCCCGATCTGAGGCAACAGCGCCGCGAACAGGTAGAAAAAGGCCGACCACAAAAGAAGCTGCGCCACGGCATGGCGCAGGACATAGGCGCGCTCGCTTCGCGACAGCTCGCCCCAACCCCGCACCATCAATCCTCCCGTCGCGCTGCTATCCATATTAATTTGTTACTACAAATTAGATGGGAAGCAACCCCTGTGCTCCGAATAGTAGGAAAAAGCCCGAATGGGCGGACACTCCGCGCCCCGATTTGCGCGAACGACAGCAGACCCACAGCTTGAGGCAGGGGTATAGGATGGACGAGGCGGCACGATCCATTTCACCGCTTCGCCACGATGGTTGGCGAGCAGCCTTTCGCCGTCCGCCGCCGGCGCCGGCGCCGAAGGGGCAATTTGACATGATCGCGCAGCGGCGGATTTCCGGCTCGTCGTAGCCCGTCGCGGTCAGGCCGATGTCCTTACGAATCCGGACTGTCGAAACGCCGAAAATCCCCGTCCATGGATATGCGAGCCAACCGCCGCACGCGGCTTGCGGAAGAAGCAGTCCCGCGCGAAAGCCGCCAGCCAATGCGACCACGCCTGCGATGATCGCCAAGAGCCGGGACAGTCGATCATCAAACTATTGAAATACCCCTTGCACATCACATCGAGATTCTGTTAAACGTTTTACAGTTAATCGTTTAACAGACGAGGAAGGCGCCGGGGAATGAGTCGACGAAAGCCTTCGATTCGTGACGTTGCGGCACTTGCTGGCGTTTCGACCGCAACGGTTTCGAACGTTTTCAGCGGCCGCAAGCCGGTCAATGACGATTTGCGTGAAAATGTGCGGAAGGCGGCGGAGGCGCTCGGATACCAGATAGACCGCGCCGCTTCCCAACTGCGCTCGGGGCGCAACAGGATCATCGCGGTTCTGGTGCCCGATCTCATCGACACCTTCTTTGCGACGATCGTGTCACGCCTGGAGACACTCGCCTTCGAACAGGATTACGATGTAATCGTCGCTAGTTCCCACGATAATCGGTCGGTCGAATCGTCGCGCCTCAAGGCTTTGCTTTCGTGGCGCCCGGCCGGACTGGTCATCGTCCCCTGCTCGCACGTACTTCCGGCTGAACTGCTCGACGTCAAGGACCGGTTGCCGATGGTTCTGGTCGATCGTGTGTCGACTGGAAACGCGATCGCCGACACCGTGACGATCGACAATATCGACGCGGGAGAAATCGCGGCGCGGCACCTACTGGAACGAGGGCATCGAGACATCGTTCTGGCGGTCTCGCACAGCAGTTTTCCGCCCCTCGCGGAACGCGTCGAAGGCGCATCGAAGGTCGTCGCCTCCTATGTCGGTCGCCGACCAAGGGCGTTGGAGCTGGGATCGAATGTCGCGGCCGGAGCGAAGATTTTCTCGGACTGGCTGGAGAGAAACCCGCTGCCGGGCGCCGTTATTGCCCTGACCAACGTGACGACGCTGAGTGTTCTGTCAGCGCTTGCGCAACATCGGATCGAAATACCAAGCAAAACGTCAGTCATCGCATTCGACGATTATGCCTGGATGTCGGCCCGCAACACCGGGCTGACGGCGGTACGCCAGCCCGTGGATGACATCGCCTCAATGGCGTGGAACCGTCTGACGCTGCGGATGGAAGAAGGCGCCAGGCGGCGCGCCGAGCCAACGGTGCTGAACGCCAGCCTCGTCATCCGCGCGTCCGTGAAGGAGTTGTCACCGAGCGAACCGGCCGAATTCGGCAAAGACGGCCCGCCCGGAGAGGCCGCGCCGGGGCGCGGCGAGGACGTCAAGAAGATCCACTGACCCGGGAACCGGTTGGAGGAAATCCGGGAACGCACGGGACACTGGCTGACAGGGAGGACCGGAGGAGCAGCAATGAGTCAAGACGGACACGCGCGAACGGTTTCAGAGCCTCGCGGGTGAACGCGCCCCGAAGCACAACGCACACGCAAATCGACCAACGGAGCCAAGCACCCGGTCGACTGGGCGGGCCGACTTGGCGGCTCGGTGGCGGACGTCCGAGGCTTTTTGGGACGTTTCAGGGAGCAGACATTTTCCCGGACGCGGCCGCGGCCGGGCAATCGCCAATCACCGATATCTGAAAAGGAGGAATTGCAATGACCGCACACAAACTCAAGCAGGCCGGGGCCGTCGCACTCGCAGCGATATTGACATCCAGCGCCGCCGCCTTGGCGCAGCCATCCGGTACGGTCGCGTTTCTGATGCCGGACCAGGCTTCGACGCGTTATGAGCAGCATGATTTCCCTGGTTTCAAGGCCGAGATGGAAAAGCTCTGCCCGCAATGCACGCTTATCTATCAGAATGCCGACGCCGACGTCGCGCGTCAGCAGCAGCAGTTCAATTCGGTGATTACCCAAGGCGCAAAGGTGATTGTGCTGGATCCCGTCGATTCCAGCGCCGCGGCGTCGCTGGTGAGCCTTGCACAGAGCCAGGGCATCAAGGTGATCGCCTATGACCGCCCGATCCCCGATAAGAAGGCCGACTATTACGTCTCCTTCGACAATGAGGGTATCGGCCAGGCGATCGCGGAATCGCTGATGAACCATCTGAAGGAGAAGGGGCTGCCGACAGACACCGGCGGCATCCTGCAGATCAACGGCTCGCCGACGGATGCGGCGGCAGGCCTCATCAAGGACGGCATCCATGCCGGCGTCTCCGCCAGCGGATACAAGACGCTGGCCGAGTTCGACACACCGGACTGGGCGCCGCCGAAAGCGCAGGAGTGGACCAGTGGTCAAATCACGCGCTTTGGCGCCGAGATCATCGGGGTGGTCGCCGCCAATGACGGCACCGGCGGCGGCGCCATCGCCGCCTTCAAGGCCGCCGGCGTAGACCCCGTTCCGCCGGTCACGGGCAATGACGCAACGATCGCGGCCCTGCAATTGATCATTGCCGGCGACCAATACAACACCATCTCGAAACCGTCCGAGATCGTTGCCGCCGCGGCTGCCAATGTCGCCGTCAAGATGCTGAACGGCGAAACGCCCGAGGGCAAGACGACCCTATACGATACGCCGTCCGAACTCTTCGTGCCGGCCGTCGTGACCAGAGCGAACCTCAAGGCCGAAATCATCGACAAGGGTATCAACACGGCGGCGGAACTCTGCACCGGCCGCTACGCCGAAGGATGCGCCGAACTCGGTATCAAATAGTCGCAAGCAGGCCGCCCGGACCGGAATGGCCGGGCGGCCTGCGTGTGCGCACCCTGCTGCGAGGAGGCAGTCGGACATGACATCCATCTCTCCCGAGCCCGCAAGCCGAGCCGATCCCATCCTCAGCCTGCACAAGGTCTCCAAGAATTTTGGCGCGGTATCGGCGCTGACCGACATCGACCTGGAGATCCACGCTGGGGAAGTCGTGGCTCTCGTTGGCGACAACGGCGCGGGCAAGTCGACCCTGGTAAAGGCGCTCGCGGGTGTGCACCAGCCAACCTCCGGCAGCATTTTCTTCCAGGGACGACCGGTGACGATGAACGGACCCAGCGACGCGCTCGATCTCGGTATCGCGACCGTTTTTCAGGACCTTGCGCTATGCGAGAATCTCGATGTCGTTGCCAACATCTTCCTCGGCCAGGAGCGCAATCCTTGGCATTTGGACGAGGTGGCGATGGAGGTGCGGGCCTGGACATTGCTGAACGAGTTGGCGGCGCGAATCCCTAGCGTGCGCGACGTCGTCGCGTCGCTGTCCGGCGGCCAGCGCCAGACGGTGGCTATTGCGCGTTCGCTGCTTCTCGATCCGAAGATCATCATGCTCGACGAGCCCACGGCCGCGCTCGGCGTGGCGCAAACCGCGGAAGTTCTCAACCTGGTCGAACGTGTGCGGGAAAAGGGCCTCGGGGTGATCATGATCTCGCACAACATGGAAGACGTGCGCGCGGTGGCCGACCGCATCGTCGTGCTACGGCTCGGGCGCAACAACGGCGTCTTCAGCCCTGATGCGTCGAACGAGGAGCTGGTCGGTGCGATCACCGGCGCGAGCGACAATGCCGTGTCGCGCCGCACGGGTCGGATTGCAGAGCATATGGCGTCCGGGAAAAACAGCACATGACCAGAGAACCAAATACCGAGGCCGCCGCCGCGCCGGCGACGCTTCTCGACCGAGGCGACAGCCGTGTCGCTCATGCCAACAGCGTTGGAGGCGCGATCAGCGCATTTTTCGACCGCGTCCGTGCCGGCGACCTGGGATCCCTACCGGTTATTGTGGGGCTGGTGATCATCTGGACCGTGTTTGCCGGCCTGAACCCGGTGTTCCTGTCACCGAACAATTTGGTCAACCTGCTTTTCGACTGCTCGACGGTCGGCGTCATCGCGCTCGGCATCGTTTGTGTTTTGATGCTGGGCGAGATCGATCTTTCCGTCGGCTCCATGAGCGGAGTCGGATCGGCGCTCATCGGCGTGCTGTGGGTCAACCAGGGAGTGCCGCTGATCCTGGCCATCACCGGTGCGTTGACGCTCGGCGCGGTGATCGGTTCGGTCTACGCACTTTTGCGCACACGGCTCGGCATGCCCAGCTTCGTCTCAACGCTGGCCGGTCTGCTCGCGCTGCTTGGCCTGCAACTCTACCTGCTTGGCTCCACCGGCTCGATAAACCTCCCCTACGGGTCGGGCTTCGTCGATTTCGGTCAGCTTTTGATTATGCCCGCCTGGGTTTCCTACACGCTGCCGTTGCTTCCCGGTCTTGCGATCCTGTCGAAGGGTCTGCGCACCAGGGCGCAACGCCGCTCCGTCAACCTTTCGGCGGGTTCGATCGGCGCACTGGTGTTCAAGGTTGTCGTGGCGACTGTCGTTCTCGAAGCGATCGTCGCCTATCTCAATCAAGGGCGCGGCGTGCCGTGGATGTTCGGCCTGTTTGTCCTTCTCGTCGTTGTAATGAACTACGCCCTCACCCGGACAAAATGGGGGCGGTCGATGACCGCGGTTGGCGGCAATGCCGAGGCCGCGCGTCGCGCCGGCATAAATGTCAGGCGCATCTACCTCAGTGCGTTCGTTCTATGCTCGATCTTCGCGACGCTCGGCGGCGTGTTGTCGTCGGCGCGGCTCGCTTCGGCAAGCCAGCAGGCCGGCACCGGTGACGTCAATCTCAACGCCATCGCCGCCGCCGTCATCGGCGGCACCAGCCTGTTCGGTGGCCGCGGCTCCGCCTGGTCGGCGCTTCTCGGCATTATCGTGATCCAGTCGATCGCCAACGGGCTGACGCTGCTTAACCTCTCGTCTTCCCTTCGTTACATGATCACCGGCGGCGTCCTGGCGATTGCTGTCATCGTCGACAGTCTTGCGCGCCAGAGCCGTGTCTCACACGGCCGTGCCTGACACCCGATAAGCCAGAGGATGTCTGACATGACCGATGAACTAAATGGCAAGGTTGCCGCGATCACCGGAGCTGCATCCGGTATCGGCCTCGAATGCGCCAAAACACTGTTGGCGGCCGGCGCCACGGTCGTGCTTATCGACCGTGCCGAGGAAAGACTGACCCAACTGGCATTGGAACTCGGGCCACGGGCAATCCCGCTTGTGGTCGACCTGACCGACCCGGCAAGCGTCGCGCAGATGCTGCCCGAGATCGTGAAGAGGGCTGGCGGGCTCGATATTTTCCATGCCAACGCAGGGTCGTATATCGGCGGCGATGTCATCACCGGCGATCCCGATGCCTGGGATCGCATGCTGAACCTCAACATCAACGCGGTGTTTCGTTCCATCCATGCCGTGCTGCCCCATATGGTACAGCAAAAGCGCGGCGACGTCATCGTTACCAGTTCAATCGCCGGGTTCGTTCCGGTGGTGTGGGAGCCGATCTACACCGCCTCGAAACACGCGGTCCAGGCTTTCGTTCATACTGTGAGGCGTCAGGTGGCCAAGCACAATATCCGCATCGGGGCCATCGCCCCCGGACCGGTCGTGACGGCCCTGCTTGACGACTGGCCCAAGGCAAAAATGGACGAGGCACTCGCCAATGGCAGCCTGATGCAGCCGAAAGAAGTCGCGGAAGCTGTTTTGTTCATGCTGAGCCGGCCACGCACGGTAACGGTCCGCGATCTTGTCATTCTGCCGCTCAGTGTGGACCTCTAGAACCGTTCCTCTTTGAATGGAGCCGGTTTGATGGAATGGATTTTCGCTCCGGCAAGGAGAAGTCGCGTAGCGCGATATCAATATCGGGCAAGGGCTTCGACGGTGAGGTCTGGTTTATCGGGCTTGCGCGAAGGGCCGGGGCGAAAAGCCGTCCAAGCCGGAAAACGCCTTATGGTTTCGATATCGCCCGTCAAACCACGATCGCCCGACCTTGGCCTTTCACGCGCCTCACGGCGTCGCGCACGAAATCCCGGCGGCCAAACGACCCCACTTAAAGAGGAACGGTTCTAGAATGGAATACGTCATCGGAATCGACGTTGGCACCGGCAGCGCCCGCGCCGGTGTGTTCGACCTGCGCGGAAATCTCCTCGCCGCGGCCAGACACGACATCGCTCTCTTCAACGACGGCGCCAATTTCTTCGAGCAATCGTCGGACGATATCTGGCGCGGTGTCTCCTTGTCGGTTCGTTCGGCGGTCGCCGCGGCGGGAATTGATAAGGCGGCTGTCGTCGGGATCGGTTTTGCTGCAACCTGTTCGCTCGTCGTCATCGGTGCGGACGATACACCGATCGCGGTCGGCGATCCGAACCGTCCCGAACGCAACATCATCGTCTGGATGGATCACCGCGCCACCGCGCAGGCCGAGCGGATCAACGCGATCGGGCATGACGTCCTGCGTTACGTTGGAAACCGAATTTCGCCGGAAATGGAAACGCCTAAATTGCTGTGGCTCAAGGAAAACAGGCCTCAGACCTTTGCCGCCGCCCGGCATTTTTTCGATCTGACCGACTTTCTGACCTGGCGCGCGAGCGGCAGCCTTGCTCGTTCGACCTGTACGACGACTTGCAAATGGACCTATCTTGGCCATGAACGCCGTTGGGACGACAGCTACTTTCAGGCCATCGGCCTCGGCGAACTGTGCGACGAGGGCTTCAGCCGGATCGGGACCGAGATCGTCGACCCCGGCACCGCGTTGGGGGCCGGATTGACCGCCGCGGCGGCGGCCGATCTTGGCCTTGCGCATGGAACGCCGGTTGCAGCCGGCCTGATCGACGCGCACGCGGGAGGCATCGGGACCGTCGGTGCGAAAAGCGAGGCCGGCGATGGGTCGGTGACAACGCGCATGGCTTATGTCTTTGGCACATCGGCCTGCACCATGACGTCAACGGTCGAACCGGTTTTCGTGCCCGGGGTCTGGGGACCGTATTTTTCCGCCATGGTGCCCGGTCTGTGGCTCAACGAGGCGGGGCAATCCGCCGCCGGCGCGGCCATCGAGCATCTGCTCACCTTCCATCCGGCCGCCGCCGAAGCAAACGGCCACGCCAGGCAGGCGGACCAGGGACTGGCCGCCTGGCTGGCACGCCGGGCACTCGAAAAAGCCGGCGATGCGTCGAACGTTGCGCTGCTGGCGGACGGCCTTCACGTTGTGCCCGAATTTCTCGGCAATCGCGCCCCGTTTGCCGATCCCGACGCGCGGGCGCTCATTGCCGGCCTCGACATGGATCGGTCGCTCGACGGTTTGATCCGGCTCTATGTCGCGGGCGTTTGTGGTCTTGGTTACGGTGCGCGCCAGATCAGCCAAGCCCAAAGCGAAAAGGGCATCTCGATCGACACGATCGTCGTCAGCGGCGGCGCGGGACAAAACCCCCTGGTTCGCCAATTGCTGGCCGATACGACCGGCTTGAACGTCGCCGCGCCGGGGACGGAAGAACCTGTCCTGCTCGGCTCCGCGATGATCGGCGCAGTGGCGGCCGGGCGATGGCCCGACATCCCCGCCGCGATGTCGTCGATGTCGCTCATGGGCGATGTCTATGCGCCGGCGCGAGGCCGCCTGGCCGATTTTCACGCGCGTCGTTACGAGGCGTTTCAATTGCTCCAGGCAACCGGGCGCAAATTACGCTGACGCGCTCCCGCCATTTCGGACCGTTTTCGTCTGGGATTTTCCGTTTCTGATCCCGCGGCCGGGAGATGGAAAATCCGTTGTAAGCGTCGAAGTTTTTTACAGCCGCAGATGGCGTCCGTGCTGAAGCAGGCTGAAGACGGCACTGCGATCGGCGAGGCATGCCGCAAGGCGGGGGGTTCCGAAGCGATGTATTGAACTGTTCCCGTTTCACCGGACACTCGGGCATGACCATCGAGGCTTAGGGATATCCCCGGGCACGTGCCTATGTCTGGGATCGAAAAATCATTGCCGATAGTGGCCGCCGCCGCTGGAGCGCTGCGAAGAAGCTGCGGATAGTCGAAGACGGTGGACGATCAGGCCAGCATCTCGGACGTCGCGCGCCGCAATGGCGCTGTGCTGGACCTGTTGTATCGTTGGCGCCGGCTCATGCTCGCAGGGAGGCAGTGTCGCGGTGTTCGAAGATGACGATGTCACCGGCAACAAAGTCGTTCGCCAGTTCGAGCATCGCCTGCGAAAGCTCGAACGCCTGCTCGGCCGCAAGACGCTCGAACCCGAGATCCTGCGCGAGGTCCTGGACAAGTCACGGTCGAAAAAATCGATCTCGCTTAGCCGAGCGCGGGCGGAAAGTTATCCGCGCTATCTGCGCGCATCGCTTGCCACATCGGTCGGATGCGTCCGGTATAGGCAGAGCGTTCGCGGGCCGGCAGGTCGAATTGCGACCGGCCGTCGAACGGATCGCAACCGCGCCGGCATCCTGCAGCGCTTTGAGCGCTTCCAGCGATTCAGCCCGTTTCCCGGAGAGAGCCGCCTTCAGCCCTGTGCCGCCGTTCGGTCATTGCGTCGCGCGGCCGGTAGGTTTTAGCGCCGGACGGCTCTTAGGTTTTTCGGACGTACCACCATCAGGTTTTCGTGTCGATCCAACATCGGGGCATTTTGCAGAACTCCGGGTTGGCATCTGCCTCCCCGGCAAGCCCACAGTTCCCGATCAGCGCGCTCCTCTTTGGCGATCTCCTCCTATCGCCATCCGGACGGCGCAGAACTGGTTCAGAGGTCCGCGAAAAGCACCAAACCGTCGGAGATTGCTGGCAACGTCCGTCGGTTTGCTGCGATCAAAGTCTGGCATGGCAATGACCCGCGTCCTGAATGTACCCCATTCATAGGCCAACTTGAGCCTTTCTGCTTACGCCGAACGTCCGGTCGAAACGGCGGGCACGTCATTTGGACGTGATTCCGATATGATCCCACAGAGGACTTCATGAAAGGGGCCTAAGAATCAAAAAGCCGCCAACCCATTGGAATAGCGGGTTAAATTTGGTTGCGGGCGCCTGCAATCATCATTACTTGCGACCGCCCTCTCCTCTTCTCCCCATGATGCTCCAGATGGACACAGCACTCCTTGAGGAGATATTTCGCACAGCAGCGTAGGAAACAGACCCAGCGACCCCACGTTGAGTTGGCGCTTGTCGCCGTGATTCATCTGCCGACGCAATAGTTGTCGACTGAGGTTGAGCAGCGAACGGAAAATTTCAGCTGCCGGCAGGCAAAGGATCGGTCCCCTCACTGAGGATCGCAAGATAGCGCTGGTAGCTGAACACCCTCCCCCGCTTACGCCCGGTAATCTCCCCGACGAGGCCCATCTTCTCCAGATCGACCAAGGCCGCATTGACTGTCGGCGCCGACAGGCCCGTCTGCTCGACAAGCTGGTTGGAGGTCAGGACCGGGTTCTGCTGGAAAAGATCGTGGATGCGCAGCGCCGAGCCCGCGCGGTCGCTTTCGTTCGTGATCCGCTCGCGATCCTCCTTGAAGAGGTCAACAATCCGGGTGGCCGCCTCGAAAGCCTGATTCGCCGTTTCGGCTACACCCGCCAAGAAGAAATCGAGCCAGGCCTCCCAGTTGCCATGCTCCCGCACCTCCTGGAGCAGACGATAGTAGTCGGCACGATGCGCCTTCAAATAGAGGCTGAGATAGAGCAGCGGCTTGCGGAGCACCCCGTTGACGCAAAGATACAGTGTCACCAAAAGGCGACCGATGCGGCCATTGCCATCGAGGAACGGGTGGATGGTCTCGAACTGGACATGCAGCAGTCCGGCCTTGATCAGTGCCGGCAATTGCGATCCGTCTTCGTGAATGAAACGCTCAAGCGCATCGAGGCAGGCATCGAGTTCGGTGACGGGCGGCGGCACATAGAGCGCATTGCCGGGGCGCGAACCGCCGATCCAGTTCTGCGAACGGCGGAACTCGCCCGGGCTTTTGGTGTCACCGCGTCCGCTTTGCAGCAGCCGAGCATGCATCTCGCGGATCAGGCGCAAGGACAGCGGCAGCTCTTCTAGCCGCTCCAGCCCATACATCATCGCATCCACATAGTTCGACACTTCGCGGATGTCGTCGATCGGCTCCCCGGTCTGAGCCTGATTCTCGAAGCGCAGAAGATCGGTCAGTGTGGATTGCGTCCCCTCGATCTGGGACGAAAGCACCGCCTCCTTGCGCACATACATATAGAGGAAGAGTTCCTGGCGCGGCAGCAGCATGGTAATGCCATCCAGTCGCCCGAGCGCGCGCTCGGCGAGGCTCAGTCGATCCAGAAGAGCCAATACGTCGATCTGCGGCTTCGGCGGCAGAGGCGGCGGAACGAAGGCGCGCACGGTCTCGCCCGCGACAGGGGTTTCGACATATCGGCCAAGGCGCTGATCTGGGTTGGAATCGGTCATAGCGCCATCTTGGCAGTACGGCGCTATTTAAACAATCACATCCATACTTAAATAACGAACATGCTAACGTAAGCGAGCTTAAATAGGCTTGGCGCGACCGTGCCTATGACCTCACTGGGCCAGAAGGGCTGACCTACGAGCAGGCGGCCGCAATGCTGGTCACGCCGGAAGACAAGCCCGTCGGCTATGTGAACATCACAGACGACGTGTGCCGTTCGGAAATGATCGCGGCGGCCGGCGTCACGTCGGCGGTTGAGGATATTCGCGGCCATCCGGCGCTGTCGTTCTCGACATTTGCGGCCGATCACGCCAACACATGGAGATAATACGCTGTCCAAGAGCCGGCTTCTCGATGGCATCTAGGCGAGCTGAATAACGCTTCCCTTCCGGCGCTGGACCAAGCCCACGGTGCACGCTGGCGGCACATTGAGGACGCCGATCGGCGTCCTCGCCATCGAGGGCGTCAAGGCGATCGGGTCGGATGACATTTCCGGTTTCATGTGGCGGGGTCAGACCCGCGCGAGACACTACGCCGGAGCGGTTTATTGCGACCGACAGAGGGTTCGCAAAGGTACGGCGGGAGAACGGTAGTATGACTGGTTGATGCATGGCGGCGAAAATGCATCCGCTAATAATATGGAGACAAATGCTACAACCTGCCGAAATGCGCCGTTCAAAGCGCCTCTCTTGCTCATATGAAGCAAGGTCGCTTAGCTTGGCATCCGCTCGAATTTCTGCAAGTCGCCGTCGATCCCGTCCCATTTCTGGCTACGAACAGCGTAGGTCAGCGCTTGCGGGTTGAATTGGGAGGGATCGTCAAGGCTGCCCGCATGGATAGCAATCAGGTCTGGCATGGCAGGAAATGTCACATAGAGCGGCGTCGCGCATGTCGGACAGAAGGCATGGATTTTTTCGTTTCCACTGTCTCCTGTTGTGGTCCATTCTGACAGTGTGCCTGATATTTCCACATCATCACGCGGGGCAAAGGACAGGTAGGAGCCGTGCCCGGTGCCGCTTCGCTTCTGGCAATCGGCGCATTGGCAGTGGTTTTCGAAGATGGGTGCGCTTGTCGTTTGATAACGGATGGCTCCGCACGCGCAGCCACCCACATATGCTTTGTCGGTCATGAGATATTTCCGCTGTCGAAAGTTCGTATGGCGATCAGAGGTCGAAACCCAGACCGGTTTCGAGAAATGATTTCATGCTGGAGAGAACGAGCGGCCAACCTTGGCTGATTCCGTTCAACATGCCGCTACCTGGTTGCAGTTCATCATGAACAACAGTCAGCTGAACCATATCACCCTGTGTTTTGATATCGAAGGTGACGCGGCTGTATGCGTCAGGATCATTCTTCTGGCTTTCATTGGCCCAGTTGAGAACCAGCCGCCTCGGCGGATCACTTTCCAGAACTGTGCCCACGAGATCGACGGTACGCGTCGCATCAGTGCGAACGTGCTGCCAGGCAGAGCCGGGCTTCCAATCGCTCGACACATTTTCATGCCCCCAATAGCGACGGGCAATTTCAGGGCGCGTTATCGCCTCGAACACCTTTTCCGGCGTCGTGCGAATGTAGGTGACGTAGACGAAACTGGCGGATTTGTCTGTCATCTCTCTTTCCCTTCAAGTTCCTGTTTGAGGTCGTGAAGCAGGCTCAGCCGGCTTTCCTCGAATTTCCTGATCCAACGTTCATAGACTTCGTAGAGCGGGACCGGATTGATGTAGTGCAGCTTCTCCCGCCCACGCCGGACTGTGCTGATCAGATTGGCCTGTTCGAGAAGCCCCAGATGTTGCGTTACGGATTGGCGCTTCATATCGATTCCATCGCAGAGTTGCCCAAGCGTCTGGCCGTTCCTCTCGCAAAGCCGGTCCAGCAGCATTCGGCGGTTCGGATCGGCCAGCGCCTTGAAAACCTTGTCATCGTCCATTGCTATTCCCGTCGGTATCAGGGTTCCAATATGCAGGTATCTTACTGCATGTCAACATCAAGCAGGTGAACGCCTGCATATTTGTTGCGACTTGACTTTGCATCTTGCGGATTAGCTGATAGGGATCGGTTCTTGAGGCCACTCACATTGGGGTGCCGCCCGCGTATAGCCCCAACTGCGGCACGCTACGGGCCGCCGGCTTCCCTCCATGGTTCGATGAATTCCGGGGACTTGATCGCGCCGGAAGCCATCTGAACCACGGAGGCTTCCATGTGCGCAGAGCGCCGCCGCGCCCGCAGGGGGCGGCCGAGAACCAAGGCACTTGAAACGCTGCCCGACGATCTGTTCGACTATGCCGGTGATCCCATGCCGGACGGGCGGGAGCGCCGCAGATCGCCGCTGCGTATCGTCGATGTCGAGACGCTGCCGATCATTGACGACTGGCCGGAAATGGTGCCCGTCACGATGTCCAAGGTCGAAATCTTTGAACGGCATTTCGGTGATGTGCTCGACCGGCTGTTCGGCCCGATTGATGGTGATCCTGACAATCGGAACCTGCCGTCATTATCTGTAGATGGTAACAATAAATGAGCGAGGATCGAGACCCGAGCCTCGACATGCTGCTGAACCTTGATGGCCAGGCGCTTGTCGTCGTTTCCGAGGGTGGCTATTTGGTGAAACTCGTTGTCACCCACGTTCCGGTCTCGGCGGAATAGTCGCATGGCCTCGATTATCCACTCTCGCTTCATGGGCCTTCGGGCGAACGACTGGTCGGGTTCGATAATGCGGATGCCCGTGCTTCGGAAGGCTAAGGTCAGTTCCGAGCGGCCGAGTTGGGGGCGTGTTGTTACCAGAGCGCTAACTTGGTGGGAGTGGCAGCTTCCCCCAAGTTGTTGCCCGAAACCCAGTCCGCCCTCCACCCCGAAACTGCCGATCGGCAGCAGGTCATGTCCCTTGCGACCGACGAGTTCATCCGCCGCTTCCTGCTTCACGCCCTGCCACGCGGCTTCCATCGCATCCGGCACTTCGGCCTGCTTGCCGGCCCCGCCCGCAAGGCCAGTCTCGCGCTCGCCCGCAAACTCCTGAGTGCCACCATGCCACCCGATGCCGAGGCACCAGTCGAACCGGACGACTACCGTCCGCCATGCCCCTGCTGTGGGGGACACATGATCATCATCGCGACCTTCGCACGCTGGAGGCGACCGCGCGGTCCGCCCGATGCAACCGCCACGAACCGGGAGACAGCTCAATGAACCGGAATGGCATGGTTAAGCCCGCAGCCGCAGGCACTTCGCCTCCGGCAACGGATCCTCGCGCGTCCACCGTCAATATCGCTGCCGACACCTTCACAACAAGCATCGTGCGGGATTGGCTGGACCGCGCGGAGGCACAACGAAGCCGCCTCTTCGCATCCATCCCCACGCATCCCAGCGGCGGTCGCGCCATCGCCGGCAGATAGAAACCCCCATAGCCGTCAACTGTGCCCCGCGGGTTCCTGCATGAGAGGCTTTCGTACGCCTGCCGGCACCCGAAACCCTTCACCATTGCGAACATCGGCGTTGTCCGACGGACGGTCGCGCCGGACGGTCTTTGGATCGACACCGACGATGCGGCAGGCCCGACGCTGCAAGATGTCGTGATCCCGCATCGCCTTCAGCGCCGCCGCCCGTCGCTCGTTCGGCGCCGTCAGCTTTCAGGTTTGCTTCTGGTTTCTTGCCACAGGCCTCACTACAGCACGGTTCCGCTCGCTGTGCGCATTCTCAGGAAAATTGGCGGCGATTTCGGTGGCCGCTACCAGCTGTTCGGTCGAAGCTCTCGGATTTGGCGGGCTTTAACAAGAAGCTCCTGGCAACTCTCCCAAACCGTTTCCGGGTTAATAACGCTGATCCAGCGCATTTTTCCGTAGAGTGGATGCGGGAAAAGCCGGTCGAGCGCCTGATAATCGAAGTCAACGTCGTCCAGTGCTTTTGGCGTGGTAATGCCAAACAGATGCTCGAACGTTTCTTTGTCGGTAACCAGATTGAGACGAAACAAGTCCCCGCGCTTGAGGTTCGACGCTGAATCAAACGGGGTGTCATGTGTGACAATGGTTGCGAAAGGAATTTTCCGCTCCTCTCCGGCGAAAAAGAACAGGTCTGTCGTGCTGTCATCGACGGTGACGGAAGGAAGGGCTGTCTCAAGAAAATTTCTGATACCGGCGATCGACATGCTCATGTTAAGGCCTCCATTGGTCAAGTTTGGCTACCAGTATTAAGCGGACTAGCCAAATTTGGCTAGTCCGCGATTGGAGAGCATTGCATGAACGTGGTGAGATTGTTGGTACTCGGCGCGATGAGGGAGAAAGGCGTATTGCACGGCTATGCAATCCGCCAGGTTCTGGAGGATTGGCAGGTGCAGATGTGGACCCGGCTACATTCCGGATCCGTGTATCACTCACTCCAGCAGATGGCCAAAGAGGGTCTGATTTCGTCGCAAGGCCACGAGCCCGGTCATCGTGGCCCAGGCAAAGCACTGTTCTCGCTGACGCTCTCCGGGGAGGAGGAGTTTCTCAATCTGTTGCGCAGGGCGTTGTCCAGTTTTGACCTGGTTGAATTGAGCGCTGGATTGGCGCTTCTTGACTGCTTGCCGGAGGAAGGCAGGGCGCTCCTGGTCGACACTGTCTCCCGCCTCACTGAGAATGCGGATCGCCTGATAAAATTGGCGGCGATGGCCCCGCCGGGAACAGGGGCGCCTAGAACCCACGATCTTTTGGTGCTGTGGAGTGAAAACCTGAAAGCGACTGCCGGAAGCCTGCAGAAAATTCTAGCAGAGCAATAGCGACGCGAGTTCTCCCCACGATAATCCCACTAGCATCGCAAAGCAGCCGAAACCGGGCGTTCCGCTTTCCAACCCCAAAGTCACGGGATCCCGATATTAAGTGGTATTGTAGCGTAGGTTGAGCGAGTGCGGGATACTGTGGAGGGAAATGAGCGACCCGAGACATAGGTGACGTTTTGTACCGGACACATGGGTAACAGTTTTGGCTTTTGGCCGGAGGTGTTGATGCCGTGGAGAGAGTGTTCGGCAATGGAGGAACGTCTACGCTTCGTGGCTCGCCTTCTTCAAGGAGAGAAGATGGCATCGCTGTGCCGCGAGCTCAGCATCGCGCAAGACCGGCTACAAGATCTTCAACCGCTACAAAGACGAGGGGCTGGACGCGCTCTGCGACCGCTCGCGGCGGCCGGTGCGCTATGCCAACCAGTTGCCCGACCAGATCGAGCGGCTGATCGTGGAGACCAAGAAGGGCAAGCCGCATTGGGGCGCTCGCAAGATCCGCGGGCTGCTGGTCAGGAAGCTGGCCGGTGACGTGCGCATTCCCGCCCAGTCGACGGTGCACGCCGTGCTCGACCGCTATGGCCTGGTGAGCCGCGCCCGCAAGAGGCGAGCGGCGAACACGGCTGCAGGCACGCAGCTGTCCCAAGCCGCCGCACCCAACGATCTGTGGTGCGCCGACTTCAAGGGCGAGTTCAAGACCGGCGACGGCCAATACTGTTACCCCCTGACGGTCACCGACCAGGCCTCGCGCA
>NZ_WPHG01000001.1:470000-1441691 GCF_009742725.1 Nitratireductor arenosus
GCGTCCTACGGCGTGCGTATCGTTCAGGAGAACGTGTCGGTCGCCCTCCAGGACGCGCAGGTCGACGCGCCGGTCTTCAACGAGGAAATCGTCGCTGTCCGCCAGGAACGGCCGGTCGCCGAGATATTCGCCGATGCCGGTTATGGCGACGACAGCGGCACGGCGATGGCGGATGCGATCAGCCGCATCCTCAACGCGCCGAACCTGAAGGCCGGTGCGGTTTTGCGGCTGGGGATCGAATCGACGCCGCAGACAAGCCGGATCATGCGCGCCAGCGTCTATGAAAGCGCGACGCATATCCTGACCATCGCAGTGGACGACAGCGACCAGTTCGTTCCTGCCGATGCGCCGGAGGACAACCCGGAAGTCGCGGCCGCCTTCGACGAGAATCGGCCGGTCGTGCGCGTTCGCGGCGATCTGCCGCGCGTTTATGACGGTATCTACCGCGCCGCCTATTCCTACGGCATGTCGCGCGAAATGACCCAGCGCCTCGTCAAGCTGCTTGCCGCCGACGTCGATTTCCAGTCGCGGGTCTCACCGAAGGACCGGCTCGAGGTGTTCTTCTCCCAACCCGACGAAGACAACACCGCCTCCGAGGATTCCGAACTGCTCTACGTCAAGGCGACGTTCGGCGACACGACGCGAACCTTCTACCGGTTCTCGATGAGCGACGGCACCGTCGACTATTTCGATGCCGAGGGCCGCAGCGCGCGTCAGTTCCTGTTGCGTAACCCCGTGCCCAACGGTCGTTTCCGCTCCGGCTTCGGCGGCCGTCGCCATCCCATTCTGGGCTACCGCAAGATGCATACGGGTGTCGACTGGGCTGCGCCGCGCGGAACCCCGATCATCGCGGCCGGCAACGGCAAGGTCGAAAAGGCCGGCTGGGCCGGCGGCTACGGCCGCCAGACCATCATCCGGCATGCCAATGGTTACAAGACCTCCTACAGTCACCAGAACGCGATCGCCAAAGGCGTGCGGGCGGGAGCGCGCATCCGTCAGGGCCAGGTGATCGGCTATGTCGGCTCCACCGGCCTGTCGACCGGGCCCCATTTGCATTACGAACTGATCGTCAACGGCACCAAGGTCGATCCGATGCGCGTGCGTCTGCCGACCGGGCGCGTGCTGAAGAAGGAAGAGCTCGCGGCCTTCAACCGCGAACGCGAGCGCATCGACGCGCTTCTGGCCGACGAAACCGGCGACGCGCTGAAACTGGCGAGTCGCTGACCCGCGTCGGCGCCATTCCTAACGCCCAAAACCTTCATTCGCCGCTCGTCCCTCCGCTTCGACGACGGAGCGCTCGCGGGCGGCCCAGTGCGGCTGTGTCAGCCAGGCGATGATCGCGGCGGCGAGACAAAGCGCGGCCGCGATCGCCGCGACCGCCTGAAAGGCCGTATTGGTGGCCTCGACGCGTTGCAGTTCGGCGGCGGCGGCGAGCCGAACCGGCGGCAGCGCGCCGAACGCGACATCCGCGCCCTGCGGGGCCAGCGCCGCGAACACCAGTCCCGCCACCGCCCCGAGCGCGGCGACCGACATCAGCCCGGCGGCGCGGGCGACGGCGTTGTTGATGCCGGACGCAAGCCCGGTATCCTCATCGGGGGTGGCCAGCATGACCGCGGCGGAAAGCGGCGAGACCAGCAAGGCCATGCCGAGTCCCATCAGCGTCAGCACCGGCAATGTGACGACCCACATCTGGCGCAGCGGCATGGTCGCGGCAAGTCCGGAAAACGAGAGCGCCACCAGCAACCCGCCGATCGCCAGCGGCAGGCGGGGCCCGATCCGGTCCGCCCACCGCCCGGCGCGCCCCGAGAGCCCCGCAATCAGCAGCGAAAGCGGCAGAAACATCAGGCTTGCCTGCCATTCCGCCGCGTTCCAGGCCGACACCAGGGTCATCGGCAGGAAGAAGAGAACCGCGCCGAAGCCGAAAAACAGCGCCAGCGTGTAGAGATTCGCGCCCGAAAAGGCCTTCGAGCGAAACAGCTCCAGCTTCACCATGGGTGCGGGCGCCCTCCCCTCCCAGACGACGAAGGCGACAAACAATACGCCGCCGGCGCCGATCCACGTCAGCGGCGGTGCCGCGCGCTCGGCCGGCGGCAGGCCGAGCGCGGTCAGCCCC
Source organism: Nitratireductor arenosus (assembly GCF_009742725.1). Classification (GTDB taxonomy): domain Bacteria; phylum Pseudomonadota; class Alphaproteobacteria; order Rhizobiales; family Rhizobiaceae; genus Mangrovimarina; species Mangrovimarina arenosa. Next base: position 472,114 of record NZ_WPHG01000001.1, read on the forward strand.
CAGGCCATCAGGCCAAGTCCGCCCGTCGCCAGGATCGCGCCGACAATGTCGAGCGCGCGGCGTTCGGAGGGCCGGTCTCGCGGCACGCGCACAACGAGCATGCCGATGGTGAGAAGGCCGATCGGCACATTGATGGCGAAGATCAGGCGCCACATCCAGTCTTCGCCGAAAGACAACAGCATGCCGCCGAGGAACGGGCCGGCAGCCATCGTCAGCGACGAATAGGCCGCCCACATGCCGATCGCCGCGCCACGCTCGTTGGCCGGGTAGGATTTGGCGATGATGGCGAGGCTGCCGGGAACCATCAGCGCGGCGCCGACGCCCTGCAGGGCGCGCATCAGGATCAATGTGTCGGTGTCGGGCGCGAGCGCGCAGAACAGCGAGGTCGCCATGAACAGGCCGATGCCGCCCAGGAAAATATTGCGCACGCCGAACACGTCCCCGGCCGCGCCGCCGATCAGCACCAGCGCCGACAAAAACAGCATATAGGAATTGCTGATCCACTGCGCGTCGACCAGCGTTCCGCCGAGATCGGCCCGAATCGCCGGCATGGCCAGCGACACCACCGAACCGTCGATGAAGCCCATCGAGGAGGCGAGAATGGCGGAGACGAGAACGAATTTGCGGGCGCCCGGCGGGCAGAACACCCGCTGCGTTGCGCTCGTTTCGTCTGCGGCGTTGTCGAGGGCAGGGGTTTCCATCGGCGGATTTCCTTCCAATCCGCTCTATCGAAGTTGGAAGCCGGCGACTACCCAATAACCCGGAATTGGCGGTCGCGTGGCGGGCGCGCCGCCGCAACGCCCGCGCAAGGCCCGCGGCCGGGGCGGATGGGAGGGTCTACTCGGAAAAACTCACCCACACGCCCTTTGTGACCATCTTGGCCAGTTCGTGCGCGTCCCAATTGGTCAGCCGCACGCAGCCATGGCTGTTGGTCTTGCCGATGCGGGCCGGCTCCGGCGTGCCGTGAATGCCGTAGGTCGGCTTGGACAGCGCGATCCAGATCGTGCCGACCGGCCCGTTCGGACCCGGCGGAATGGTCAGCACTTTGTCGTTGTCGCCCTGCTTGAAATTGACTTTGGGATTGTAGGTGTATTCGGGATCGAAGGCGATGCGCTCGACCTTCACCGTGCCGGACGGCGAAGGCGTATCGGTCGAGCCGATCGTCGCCGGGTAGGCAGCGACCAGATTGCCCGCCGCGTCGTAGGCCCTGACCTGCTCGCGTCCCTTGTCGGCAACGATGCGGGTGACCGTGCCGGCGCGCGGCTTGCCCGGATCGGCAACCTTGATCCGGGTGCCCGGCCGCGAAAAGTCGGCGCCGGGATTGAGCGAGCGCAGATAGTTTTCGTCCATATGAAAACGCTCGGCCAGCATCTCGACGGTGGAGGTGAAGCCGAGCCGCTCCATGCGGGCCTTGTCGCCGTAATCGGCGGGGATCGAGGCCACGAACGGGCCGGCCGCGTCGGCGGCGGTGATCGTGTAGGTCGAAAAGGCCGGCCCGCCCGTATCGGCGAGCGCGGCCTCGACCAACGCCTTATCGGTGGGGTCGAGCCGCTCGCCCGTCATCTCGGCGAGCGCATCCAGCGCCTTGCGCACATTGCTGCCCATCCGGCCGTCTATGACGCCGGGCGACACGCCGGCCCGGTCGAGAAGCACCTGCAACTTCGCCACGTCCTCGCTCGCGCCCGCCGTCCCGCGCGCGCCCGCTTCCACGCCGCCGTCGTCGCGCGGCGTCGATCCGGTAATCGGGCCATCCGACGAGCGGTCCCGGGGAGCCGGTTCACGGCGCGCGACATCGTCGTCCTCGCCGATCGCGGGCAACCGGCGCCGGTCGATGAAATCGTCCTCGCCGGGAAAGGGCTGTCGGTAATCGCGCGCCTGCTCGCCCGGCAGCGGCTCCAGCGGCCGCCCGAGCTGGCGCTCGCGATACCGCCGGTAACGCTCCAACGCGTCGGGGTCGTTGACGCTCGGCCCGGCGCGCCGCGGCAGGGACCGTTCGCGCAAGGGCAGTCGGCGCGGTCGCTCGATCGCGATCACTTCGCCGGTATAAGCGTCGACGATGACGCGGTTGCCCGCCCGATCGTAGAAGATCTCGACATCACCGCCTTGCGCCAGTAGGAGACCGGGCGCCGCGACAGAGCGCTTTTCATCGCCGGAAAGCCCGGCCAGCGGCATGGACGCCAGGGCCGGAGATAGTGGCGCGAGAAAAACGACGGCAAGGGCGGCGAGAAGGGGGCTCGTTCCAGGCATGGACAAAACAGTCTCCGACAAATCGCTCCGCTTCATGCGGGCACGGCATCCGGCCGGCAGTCTGGCTTTTTCCAGATGAACCCGACATGAAGATGGCGGAAGACGCCACGCCGGGAAAATCGATCACCTATCGAGGCCCAGGGCCTGCTGCGTCTTTTTCGGGAGCTTGCGCGCCACCAGACGGTGGCTTTCGGCGAGATAGTCCATCAGCGCCGCATCATCCATGCTCTCGGACGAAACCCGCTGTATCCACGTCATGCCGCGCGAGGCCAGATAGGGCGCCGGACGGCAGCCGGGCTGTTCGCGCAGGATCTCGTAGGCCAGCTCCGACACCTTGAAGGTGGCGGCGAAGTCCCGCCCGTCGCTCCAGCCGGCGATGGCGAATACCTTGCCGCCGACCTTCCACACATGCGCGCCGCCCCACTGCACGACATGGGTGGTGGCGGGCAGCGCGGCGCAGAAGCCGTTATACTCATCGAGCGTCAGGGGCGGTCTCCTCTCGGGCGAACTATCTCTCGACTGGCGCGCAGGCACAAGCCGTTCACCGAGCCGGTCCGCAAGCCGAGCGCCAGTCAGTCGACAACATGGGACCTGGTCTTCGCGGTATCGTGGCCCGGCTCGCCGGATTCGATGAACCCGATCGTGGTCTGGAGGCCCTGGCGCATATGGTCGGCGAGATGGTCCAGCATCGCGTCGAGATCGTTGCCGGAGGCCAGGCGGATATAGGTGTCGTGGGCCTGGCGCGAAGGGCCGCGACGGGCATGCGCCTGCTGATGCATCGCGAAATAAAACTGCAGGTTCGGCTTCAGCCGGTTCCAGCTTTGCAACAAGAGCTGATGGTTCGACATTTCATAACACCAGCTGTGCAAATGGAGTTCGTCCTCGATCGCGCCGAGCGGATTGGTCCCCTCCTCTATGGTGGCGGCCAGCGCTTCGTTGCGCCGGCGCAGATCGGTGAGGGCGGCCGGGGTCCGTTTGCTCCAGCATTCCTTGAACGCAAACTGCTCCAGCGCGGTGCGCAGCGAGTAGATCTCCTCCAGATCGCCGCGCGTGACCTCGCGCACGAACAGCCCCTTATAGGGCTTGCTGACCAGAAGGCCGATATCGACCAGTTCTCGAATCGCCTCGCGCAGCGGCCCCCGGCTGATGCCCAGCGCCGAAGCGAGACGCGTTTCGGTGAGCCGACTGCCCGCCGGCAACTCGCCCGAGACGATCAGCAGCTTCATCTGGTCGACCGTGCGACTGCGTAAGGTGCTGTCGGAGACCGGTTTGATCAGCGCGTTGTCAATCATGCGACTGGTCCGAGACGTTCCGCTCCACGAGCTCTTTGTACAACTGGCGGATGCGAGCCATGACCGGCCGGGTGCCGTCGCCGATCGGCTTGCCGTCGATCGAGGCGACCGGCGTCTGGGCGCCGAATGTTCCGGTCAAGAACGCCTCGTCGGCGCCATAGGCCTCGTAAAGGGAAAAATTCTTCTCCAGAACCGGGATTCCGTTGTCGCGACACACCTCGATCACCTTGGCCCGGGTGACGCCGTTCATGCAGTAATCCCCGGTCGAGGTCCACACCGCGCCGCGGCGGACGATGAAGAAATTACAGGCATTGGTGGTGTTGACGAACCCGTGCGGGTCGAGCATCAGCGCCTCGTCGGCGCCGGCCTGTTCGGCCTGAAGGGCAGCGATCACGCAATTCAGCTTGGAATGGCTGTTATATTTGGCGTCCTGGGACATTGGCAGGCCGCGCACCTGGGCAACGGTGGCCAGCCGGATGCCCTTGCCCTGCAGGCTGTCGACGGGTTTCGAGTGCTCCATGATGATCACCAGCGTGGGGCCCGACCGCGACAGGCGCGGATGCTGGAACGGCCGCGCCTTGACGCCGCGCGTCAGCATCAGCCGGCAATGCACGTCGTCGGTCATCCCGTTCGCCTCAGCCGTCCGCGTCAGGGCGTCCAGAATGCCGGCCCTGTCGGTGCCCACATCGAGCGAGACCGCTTTGCAGGAATCGAAGAAACGGTCCATATGTTCATCGAAAAACGCCCATTTGCCTTTGTAAAGGCGCATGCCTTCCCACATTCCGTCACCGAGCATGAACCCGGAATCATAGACCGAGACCTTGGCCTCGTCGCGCGGAACGATCTCGCCATTGACGTAGATCTTGATATCGCGATTGCGGATGTCCTCGTCGGCATCGTGCGTGGTGCGGCTGTCGATTCGATCGATGGTGTTCATGGTCAGGGTCAGTCAATCTGGGGTTCGGGCAAGCGGAACATATTGTGGCCGCGGAGGAAATTCTTGGTGGCGTCCTGCCGGGGATAGGTCAGCACCTCGGCGGGCGTGCCCTGCTCGAGGATGCTGCCCTCGGACAGAAACAGCACCTTGTCGGCGACGGTATAGGCAAATCCCAATTCGTGCGTGACGATCAGCATCGTCATGCCTTCCTCGGCCAGTTCCTTCATCGTTTCGAGAACCTCGCCGACGAGTTCGGGGTCGAGCGCGGAAGTCGCCTCGTCGAACAGCATGATTTCGGGCTCCATGGCCAGCGCCCGCGCGATCGCGATACGCTGCTGCTGGCCGCCCGAGAGCTGGGCCGGATAGGCGTCGGCCTTCCAGCCGAGACCCACCTTGTCGAGATATTTCTCGCCCCGGCGCCGGCATTCGGACGCATCGCATTTCAGCACCGTGCGCGGCCCCTCCATGACGTTTTCAAGCGCGGTCATGTGGGGGAACAGATTGAAATGCTGGAACACCATGCCGACGCGCGACCTGAGCTGCGTCAACTCCCGCTCGCCGTAGGCGATGCGGCCGTTGCGGGCGCTGCCGATGGCCTTGCCTTCCAGGTGGATGCGGCCGCTGGTGGGGATTTCCATGAAGTTGACGCAGCGAAGCAGGGTCGACTTGCCGGAGCCGGACGCCCCCAAGAGCACCACGGTCTCGCCCTTGTCGACCGACAGGTCGATCCCTTTGAGAACCTCCAGCTCGGCGAAGGACTTATGCAAGCCCTCGATCCGTAGAACCTCTTTCATTGCATCACCGTTCGAATGTGTCGCGCGCCTCGAAGCGGCGCACCAGGATCGTTGCGGGGAAAAGCACCAGGAAGAAGATCAGCGCCACGCTGGTATACATTTCGATCGGATTGAACGAGATCGTCGACACCACCTTGGCCTGGTACATCAATTCGCCATAGGCGATCACCGAGGCGAGCGAGGTCATCTTGAACAGTTCGACCGCCCGGTTCATGAACGCCGGCAGCATCCGGCGCACGGCCTGCGGCAGCACCACCCGGCGCATCTGCTGCCAGTAGCTCATTCCCAGCGCCTTTCCGGCCTCCCATTGTCCCTTGTGGATCGACTGCAGGCCGGCGCGGTAGATCTCGGACGAAAACGCCACCGTGTTGAGGGTCAGGCCCAGCGTCGCGGCGGTGAAGGCGTCGATCCTGAACGGCGCGATGATCGGAAACGCGAAGAAGAACCACATGATCTGGACGAGGACGGGCGTGTTGCGGAACAGCTCGACGAAGGCCGTGGCCGGATAATAGAGCCAACTCTTTCGCGAAAACCGGGCCGCGCCGACGAACAGGCCGAAGAACAGGCCGAGCACGAGGCAGACCGACCCCAGGATCAGCGTGTTTTGCAGGCCGATCAAAAGCAGCGTCTTATTGGCGAGAACGGAGGCGAAGTCCCAATTGTGATCCATGCCGCTCGCCTCAGTTCACGATCGTCTCGCCGCTTCGGGCGAGGCGTATTTCCAGGCGCCGGACTGCGATCGAACAGGCTAGGATGACGACGAAATACATCGCCGCGGCAACCGTGAAGACCTCGATCGTGCGGTAGGTCGACTGGGCAATGCTGTTGGCCTGGTAAAGCAGGTCGGCATAGGAGATCGTGCTGACCAGGGTCGTCGTTTTCATCAGTTCGATGGCGCGTTCCAGGAACGCCGGGATCATGCGTTTGACAGCCTGAGGCAGGATGATCCGGCCGAGCGTTTGGTTGCGGTTCATGCCGATGGCCTTGGCCGCCTCCCATTGGCCCGAATCGATCGACTGGATGCCGCCGCGGAAAACTTCGGCGAAAAATGCCGAGGATTGCAGCGAAAACGTCAAGACCGAGGCCCGAAACGGGTCGATTTCGACACCGATCAGGATCGGCATCGCGAAAAAGAACCAGAACAGTTGCGCAATTGGCGGGGTCGTGCGCAGAAATTCGATGACGAATCCGACGGGAAGCCGCACGGCCCGGTTGCCGTAAAGACGCAGCAGCGCAAGCAGCAGGCCGAGCGGCACGCCGAACAGCAGGGCCAGGCCCGTGACCTTGAGCGTGTTGACCAGGCCGAGCAGCAAGAGGTCGGAATTGCGGAAAACCACCGCAAAGTCCCACTCATATCCCATCGTCACCTCCTGCCCGTGGCGACGGGGCGCCGCAGCGCCCCGCGCTTGGCCGCGTTACCAGTCCTCGCGACGGATCGCCGGCACCGTTTCCGGGTCGACGCCGTATTCGGTCAGGAACTGCTCGTACCATTCCTGCGTCTGGCCGGTCTGGTAATAGTAGGAAATGGCCGTGTTCACCCAGTCGCGGAAGCGGGTGTCGGCTTCCAGGCGCACGCCGGCCGACGAGGTCGACTGGCGGATCGGCTTGGGCAGCACGATCTGGCCGCGTCCGATCTTCTGGCGCATCGCAATCAGCGGCGGATGGAACAGCGACACCGCGTTGACGCGCTTCGACTGGAAGGCGGCGACCGCTTCGCCGTTGGAGGGGAAACGCAGGATTTCCGCCTTGTCCAGGCGCCGGGAGACGTAGCTGTCCATTGTCGTGCCCTGCGTCACGGCGATCTTGATGTCCGGTTTGTTGAGATCGTCCCAGGTCTCGATCGTCAACTCGTCGTCGGCCAGAACCGCCAGCGCGTAATAAAGCAAGGGCTGCGCCGGAAAGCTGACCGCGACTGCGCGCTGGGGCGTGGCGTCAAGCACGAACATGACGTCGATCTGGTCTGCCTGCAGGGCCGACACCGCCGTACCCCAGGTCACTTCGACCGGCTCGAGCTTCACGTTCAGCGCCTCGGCCATCGCATTGCCGACGGAGACGCCGAGACCGGTCCATTCGTTGGTGGCGGGATTCTTGAAGAACCACGGCGGCGCCTGCGTCACGCCGATGCGAAGCGTCCCATTGTCCTGGATCGTGTCCCAGGTCGATTTTTCCTGCGAAAAGGCCGCGGCCGAGACGGCCAGCATGGCAACAATCGCCAAAGCGACGGCCGCCAGCCGGGATTGAAGGTGGTGGATCATGATCGTTGCTCCCATTGACGGTCTTCAGAGTTCAATGATTTTGTAGGATTGTCAACAATCAATCAGTACGACAACGTGCCGACAGTCACCCGCCTCGCCTTACGCCCCGGCGAACGAAAAACGCCCCTCCCCGATGGGGAGGAGCGCTGTTGTCGCGCCCCGGCACCAGGCCGGGGCCGGATAGGTCGATCGCTATTCAGGCCGCGGCTTCCTCCGCCTCGGCTCCGGCCTCGTCGTCGACGGACGCGGGACCGGCGCGGAAGGTGAGCCGGTCGGAGCCTGCCGTCACCGCAACGGTCTGGCCGTCGCGGACATCGCCAAGCAGGATCTTTTCGGCCAGCGGATCCTGCAACTCCTTCTGGATCACCCGCTTCAGCGGGCGCGCGCCATAGGCGGGATCGTAGCCCTTTTCGGCCAGCCATGCGATCGCGCCGTCGTCGAGATCGAGCGTGATCTTGCGGTCGGCGAGCAGTTTTTCGAGCCGTGCGAGCTGGATCTCCACGATCCGGCCCATGTCCTGCCGGCGCAGCCGATGGAACAGGATCACCTCGTCGACGCGGTTGAGGAATTCCGGCCGGAACGAGGCCCGCACCACCGCCATCACCTCATCGCGAACCTTGTCGACATCCTCGCCCTCGCCAAGCGAGACCAGGAACTCCGACCCCAGGTTGGAGGTCATGATGATCAGCGTATTGCGGAAATCGACCGTGCGGCCCTGCCCGTCGGTCAGGCGGCCATCGTCGAGCACCTGCAACAGCACGTTGAAGACGTCGGGATGGGCCTTTTCGATCTCGTCGAACAGAACGACCTGATAGGGCCGGCGCCGCACCGCTTCCGTCAGAACGCCGCCTTCCTCGTAGCCGACATAGCCGGGCGGCGCGCCGATCAGCCGGGACACGGAATGTTTTTCCATGAATTCCGACATATCGACCCGCACCATCGCCGTCTCGTCGTCGAACAGGAAATCGGCCAGAGACTTGGTCAGTTCGGTCTTGCCGACGCCGGTCGGACCCAGGAACATGAACGAGCCGATCGGCCGGTTCGGATCCTGCAACCCGGCGCGCGCGCGCCGCACGGCCTGCGACACGGCCTGAACCGCCTCGCCCTGGCCGACGACACGCCTGGCGAGTTCATCCTCCATACGCAACAGCTTGTCGCGTTCGCCTTCCAGCATCTTGTCGACGGGGATGCCCGTCCAGCGCGACACGATATGCGCGACATGGTCCGGCGTGACGATTTCTTCAACCATCGACCCGGTCTCGTCACGCGTCTCCGCTTCGGCGAGTTTTCGCTCCAGATCCGGGATCAGGCCATAAGCCAGTTCACCGGCCTTCTGGAATTCGCCCTTGCGCTGAGCGCCGGCGAGTGCGTTGCGGGCCTCGTCGAGCTGGCGCTTGAGATCGGCGGCCAGGCCGAGCTTTTCCTTTTCCGACGCCCAGGTCGCCGTCAGCCCGGACGATTCCTCCTCGAGCTTGGACAATTCCTTGTCGAGCCGGTCGAGCCGGTCGCGGGAGGCGTCGTCCTTTTCCAGTTTCAAAGCCTCGCGCTCGATCTTGAGCTGCATGATGCGCCGGTCTATCTCGTCGAGCGCCTCGGGCTTCGAATCGACCTGCATTCTGAGCCTCGACGAGGCCTCGTCGACCAGATCGATCGCCTTGTCCGGCAGGAAACGGTCGGTGATGTAGCGGTTCGACAGCGTCGCCGCCGCGACCAGCGCGGAATCGGAGATGCGCACCTTGTGGTGCTGCTCGTATTTCTCCTTCAGCCCGCGCAGGATCGACACCGTGTCCTCCACCGCCGGCTCGTTGACGAACACCGGCTGGAAACGGCGCGCCAGCGCGGCGTCCTTTTCGACATGCTTGCGGTATTCGTCGAGCGTGGTAGCGCCGACGCAGTGCAATTCGCCGCGCGCCAGGGCCGGCTTCAACAGGTTGGATGCGTCCATCGCCCCGTCGGCCTTGCCGGCGCCGACCAGCGTGTGCATCTCGTCGATGAACAGCACGATCTCGCCTTCGGCGGCGGTAACTTCCGACAACACCGCCTTCAGCCGCTCCTCGAACTCGCCGCGATATTTCGCGCCGGCGATCAGCGCGCCCATGTCGAGCGCCATCAAGCGCTTGTCCTTGAGCGATTCGGGCACGTCGCCATTGACGATCCTGAGCGCCAGGCCTTCGGCGATCGCCGTCTTGCCGACGCCGGGCTCGCCGATCAGCACGGGATTGTTCTTGGTGCGCCGCGACAGGACCTGGATGGTGCGGCGGATCTCGTCGTCGCGCCCGATCACCGGATCGAGCCGACCGGCACGCGCATCCGCCGTCAGATCGCGCGCATATTTCTTCAGCGCGTCGAAACCCTGCTCGGCATTGGCTGAATCGGCGGTGCGCCCCTTGCGGATATCGTTGATGACCTGGTTCAGCGCCTGCGCGCTCACCCCGGCCTTGGCCAGGATGTCGGCGCTCTTGGCGGACTTTTCGATCGCCAGCGCGGTCAGCAGCCGCTCGACGGTGACGAAACTGTCGCCAGCCTTCTTTGCCAGTTCCTCGGCGGTGGAAAACACTTTGGCGAGCGGTTGGGCGAGATAGAGCTGGCCGTTGCCGCCTTCCACGCGCGGCAGGGCTTCCAGCGCCGCGTCAACGGCGAGCCGCACGTCCTGCGCCCGTCCGCCGGCCCGTTCGATCAACGAGGCGGCGAGGCCCTCCTCGTCGTCGACCAGGACCTTGAGCATGTGTTCGGGGGTGAATTGCTGGTGATTGCGCGACAGCGCCATCGTTTGAGCGGACTGGATGAAACCACGCACCCGCTCGGAATATTTTTCCACGTTCATCTGCGTCTCCGTTTCCTTGCCGGCCCGCCTGCGCGGCCCCGGATCGGTTGAGGTGACGGGTCCCTTCTCAAGAAGCGAACCCCTTCGCATCCGATATGGGTATGCGGACCACCGCACTCAAGCGGCTAACGTGCGGACTTCGTGTCAGAAAAACAGTCGAAACCGATGCCCAACGAAAAAAGGCGGCGCGAACGCCGCCTTCCAACATCACGGAGCCGACGCAGCGCCCGGCTATTGCGCCGCTGCGGGCAGCGGCAGGTCGCCCTGACCGTCTTCGGACGCCGCCTGCGCCTCGTCTTCGGCGCGCGCCTTGACCGGCGCGGCCGCATCGGCGGTTTCGGCATCGCTCGCGCGTGGGCGGCGCGGCCGACGGGCGCGACGCGGCGCCGCCTCCTCGCCATCCTTGCCGGCTTCCTCGGCCGCGGGCGAACCGTTGGCGCGACGCGACCGCTTGGGCTTGTCCGCGGCCGTCTTCATCGTTTCCTGCTCGATCGCGACCTCGACCGGCGTGCCCTCGATCACCGGTTGCGGCCCCGAACCGTCATCTTTGGCGCCGCCGCGCGGCGACGGGGACCGCTCGTCCTGCTGGCCGTCATGCGTTGCCCTGGACTGGTTGTCGGCCGACGTTTGCGCCGGTGCATTGTTCTGATTGCCCTGACGCTCATCCGCGTCGTCGTCGTCGAAATCGTCGCGCTGGTCGCGGGGAGCGTTGTTTTGCGCCGACTGGCTTTGAGCGGCCGCGATGATGCGGTTGTAATGTTCGGCATGCTGCAGATAGTTCTCGGCCATCACCCGGTCGCCGGCGCTTTGCGCGTCCCGCGCCAGCGTCGTGTATTTGTCGGCAACCTGTTGCGCGGACCCCCTGATTTTCACGTCCGGGCCGTTGCTTTCGTAGGACCGGGTCAAAGGATTGGGGCCTTTGCGGTTGTTGTTGTTGCGACCGCGCATACGCCTATTCTGCTGTTGTGGCCTCATCCGCTTCTCTTTTTTGCAATCATCGTGAACACAGGGGAACGCGGTTTCGCTCTTTGTCGCGACCGCCTTACCATCGAGCATGGGCGAGCTACCGCCGTTCGGCCGCTGGCTGCCAACTCGCTTTCGGTTGCGCTACCTGGCCGAACGATCCCCACACGAAGCGCTTTCGCGTCACGCGATTGGCAGCTTGTTTCCATTGGAACCGAACCGATACAGCACTGCCTGCTTCGTCTCATCCGGTGGCCGGAAACTAGCGATATTCGTCACCATTGCCAAGTATTTTTTCGCACGGCACAAAACGGCGTCCTAAAAGCCAAACACCAGCGCCCGATCGTGGCCGCCCAGATCGCGCGCCACCGATCGCAGCCGCAGGCCTTGGGCCGCGAACACGGCCGCGACATCGGCTTTTTGCCGGCTGCCAATTTCCACGCCGACAAGCCCCTCGCGATCGAGATGCCCGCCGGCGCCCGCCGCGATGACGCGATAGGCGTCGAGGCCGTCGGGACCGCCATCAAGCGCAAGATGGGGATCGTGCCCGGCAACTTCCACCGGCAGGGCCCTCATCTCCACAGTCGTGATGTAGGGAGGATTGGACACGATTGCATCGAAAACACCGATCACATCCCGATACCAGTCCGAAACAAATGCCGTGAACCGCCCGTCCAGTCCGAGGCGGCCGGCGTTTTCGGTCGCGGTCTTCACCGCCCCGGCCGACAAATCGACGCCGCTCGCGCGCGCTTGCGGCAGCGCGCTCAGCAGCGCAAGCGCAACCGCGCCCGTCCCGGTGCCGAGATCGAGGATGGAACATGCCCCTTTGCGCGCGGCGATCCCGGCAAGGTCCGGCAGCATCGCCTCGACCAACGTTTCGGTATCCGGCCTGGGTTCCAGCGTCTCCGGCGACAGGTCGAGCCGCAGACCGTAGAATTCGCGATAGCCGAGAATGCGGTGGACCGGCATCCCGGCCAGCCGCCGTCCGACCGCGTCCTCGATACGCCCGACGGTCAGCGCGTCGAGACCCAAAGCGGGATCGCGCAGCGCGTCGATGCGCCGCGTGCCGGAAAAATGTTCGACGATCAGCCTGGCGTCGAGCGCCGCCTCGCCAATCCCCGCACCGGCCAGGCGGCGGCGGGTTTCGGCCAGAACCGTGCCAAGATCGGGCGCCGACGCCGGGCTATCGTCTTCAGCCATCCTGCGACATGTCGGCCAGGAGCGCGGAGTGATGATCGGATATCAGCGCGTCGATGATCTCGTCGAGATCGCCCTCCATCACCCGGTCGAGCTTGTAGAGCGTCAGGTTGATGCGGTGATCGCTCACCCGGCCCTGCGGAAAATTATAGGTACGGATCCGCTCCGAGCGATCGCCCGACCCGACCTGCAATCGCCGCGATTCGGAGCGCTCATCGGCCGCCTTTGTCCGCTGGATGTCGAACAGCTTGGCGCGCAGCAACTGCATGGCGCGGGCGCGGTTCTGGTGTTGTGACTTTTCCGCCTGCATCACCATGATTCCAGTCGGAAGATGCGTTATCCGTACCGCCGAATCGGTGGTGTTGACGTGCTGGCCACCGGCTCCGGAGGCACGCATCGTGTCGATACGGATATCCTCGTTGCGAATCTCGACATCGATTTCCTCGGCTTCGGGAAGCACGGCCACGGTGGCCGCCGATGTGTGGATGCGACCGCTCGCCTCGGTTTCGGGAACCCGCTGCACACGGTGCACGCCGGATTCGAATTTGAGGCGCGAAAATACCCCCTTGCCCGATACCGTGGCGATGATTTCCTTGTAGCCGCCGGCATCGCCCTCGCTCGCCGAGACGAGCTCGACGCGCCAGCCGCGACCGGCGGCGTAGCGTTCGTACATGCGAAACAGGTCGCCGGCGAAGATCGCCGCCTCGTCGCCACCCGTCCCCGCCCGGATCTCCAGGATCGCGTTCTTGTCGTCGGCATCGTCCTTGGGCAAAAGCAGGATCTGGATCTCCTGCCGCAACGCCTCGATGCGCTGCTCGATCTCCGGCAGTTCGGCCTCGGCCAGCGCGCGCATCTCCGCATCGGTCGATGTGTCGGCAAGCATGGTTTCCAGCCCGTCGCGTTCGGCTTCCGCGCCGCGCAGCGCCCGGATCTCGACGGCGAGCTTTTCCAGCTCGGCATATTCAGACGCCAACCGTACATAGGCCTCCGGCTCGGGGCCGGCGGCCATCTGCGCCTCGATCATCTCGAAGCGTTTCAAGACCTGATCCATTCTCTCGGACGAAACGAAGTTCATTGGTCAGGTCTCGCAGGAAATGTCGAATTCGTCGGCGAAGGCGCGAAGCCGGGCCGGCACGTCCATGTCAACGGCGCTCTCCTTGAGCAGTTGGATCATCAGCCCTTCGAGTTCACCGACCGGCAGGTCGGCCAGCATCGCCTTCACCGGTCCGATCGCGGCCGGCGACATCGAAATCGCCCGAAAGCCGAGCCCCACCAGCGCCATCGCCGAAATCGGCCGACTGGCCAGTTCGCCGCACAGTGTCACCGACTTGCCCGCGTCCCGCCCAGCGTCGAGCACCGATTTCAGGACCCGCAGGAACGGCACTGAAAGCGGGTCGAAACGCCCCGCCAACAGGCCGTTGCCACGGTCGGTCGCGGTCATGAACTGGAACAAATCGTTGGAGCCGATCGACACGAAATCGACCGCGCGCATCAATTCGGGAAGCTGGAACAGAAGCGACGGCACCTCGATCATGGCGCCGAGCTTCAGGCTTGTCGGCAGCGCGTAGCCGAACCGCGCCAACTGCCGCACCTCGCGCTCGATCAGGCCGCGCGCCTTGGTGATCTCGCCGATCTCCGTCACCATCGGCAGCATCACCCGCAACTCGCGGCCCGCAGCCGCCTTGAGCAGCGCCCGGAACTGGGTGCGCAGCAATCCCGGGCGGTCGAGCGTCAGCCGGATCGCCCGCCAGCCCAGCGCGGGGTTCTCCTCCTTCTCCGCACCGCGGAAATAGGGCAGCACCTTGTCGCCGCCGATATCGATGGTGCGGAAGGTCACCGGCTTCGGTCCGGCCGCCTCGATCACCTCGCGATAAAGCTTTTCCTGCTCCTGGGCGCGGGGAAAGGTCGCCGCCACCATGAACTGCAGTTCGGAACGGAAAAGCCCGATCCCCGCCGCGCCCGCTTCGGCGAGCTGCGGCAGATCGACCGCGAGGCCGGCATTCATCATCAATTCGACCGCGATCCCGTCCTTCGACACGGACGGCCGGTCGCGCAATTCGCGATAAAGCTGCTGCTTCTTGGCTCGGAAACGAACCTTTTCGGCATAGGCTGCTTCGACATCGGATTGCGGCCTGAGATGAACCTTGCCGTCGTCACCGTCGACGATCAGCGCGTCGCCGTTCTCGGCCATCGACACCGCGCCCTTGGCCTGGCCGACGACCGGGATGCCCATCGCCTTGCCGACGATCACCACATGGCTCGTCACCGCGCCTTCCTCGAGCACCAGCCCGCGCAGCTTGCCGCGCGGATAGTCAAGCAGTTCGGCCGCGCCCATCGAGCGGGCGACGATGATGGCGTCCTTGGGCAGCGAGGCGGCAATCTCCTCGGGACCGCGCCCCATGAGCTGGCGCAGCAGCCGGTAGGCGAGGTCATCGAAATCGTTCATCCGCTCGCGCAGATAAGGGTCGGTCATGTGCAGCATGCGCGCGCGCATATCCGACTGAACCTTCTCCACCGCCGCTTCCGCCGTCAGGCCGTTGCGGATGGCCTCCTCAAGCCGGCGCACCCAGCCGCGATCATGCGCGAACATACGGTAGGCTTCCAGCACCGCGCGGTGCTCGCCCTCGAAAGCAACCTCGCGGCGCGACAGCATGTCGTCGATCGAAAGCCGCAGCGACCCGAGCGCGGTTTCAAGCCGCTTCAGCTCCAGGTCGACATCTTCGTTGAACAATTCCGTGACGACGATGCGCGGCTCGTGCAGCACGACATGGCCGAGCCCGACGCCCTCATTGAAGCCTGCCCCGGTCA
Organism: Nitratireductor arenosus; assembly: GCF_009742725.1. GTDB lineage: Bacteria > Pseudomonadota > Alphaproteobacteria > Rhizobiales > Rhizobiaceae > Mangrovimarina > Mangrovimarina arenosa. Next base: position 487,431 of record NZ_WPHG01000001.1, read on the forward strand.
GACTGACGGGCCGGCTCAGGTCGAGCTCCATGCCCGGCCGGGTCAGCCGACGCAAATCACCGGTTGCGATCATTTCGGCAATCACCATCGCCGTGGTTTCGAGCGCCTCGGCCTCGTCATCGCCATATTGCCGGTTGGTCTTGTTCTGGACGACGAGCACGCCCAGTGTGCGGCCAGCCCGCAGCACCGGCACGCCGAGGAAGGAATTGTAGATCTCCTCGCCGGTTTCCGGCAGGTAGGTGAAGGCGGGATGGTTGCGCGCATCGGACAGATTGAGCGGACGCGCGCTCGCCGCGATCGTGCCGACGAGGCCCTGACCGAGGCGCAGTTGCGCCAAATGGACCGAACCGGGATTGAGGCCTTCCGTGGCGTAGAGTTCCAGCACCGCGTCGGCGCGCAGCACGTAAAGCGAGCACACCTCGGCGACCATGTTGGCGGCGATCTCGCGCACGATCCGGTCGAGCCGCTCCTGCGGCTCCACGGCTTCGGCCATGAGCTCGCGCAGTCGCTTCAGCAATATCCGCGGGCTGCCGGCGATTTCGCGCATCGGCGTCTCTCCAACGACCGTTTCTCCGCCGGGCGGGCATCGCCACGGCGGCCGGGTCGCGCTCAAATCATTGGTCTACTGCTTATCCAGCCCGTAGACGGAATGCAAAGTACGCACGGCGAGTTCGGCATAGGGACCGTCGATCAGGATCGATATCTTGATCTCCGAGGTCGTGATCGCGCGAATATTGATCCCCTTTTCCGACAGCGCCTTGAAGGCCGTGGCGGCAACGCCGGCATGGCTGCGCATGCCGATGCCGATCACCGACACCTTGACCATGCCGGCCTCGTGCTGAACCGCGTCGAAGCCGATCGTCTCGCGCACCTTGTTCAGCACCGCCAGCGCCTTGTCGACGTCGCTCGACGGTACGGTAAACGTCATGTCGGTGCGCGAACCGTCCTCGGAGATATTCTGGACGATCATGTCGACATTGATGCTGGCCTCGGCGAGCGGACCGAATATCCCGGCGGCGACGCCGGGCCGGTCGGCGACCCGCCGCAGCGAAATCTGGGCCTCGTCCTTGGCATAGGCGATGCCGGTGACGACCTGCTGTTCCACGATTTCATCCTCTTCGCAAATGAGCGTGCCGGGCGGATTGTCGAAATCCCCCATGCCGGGCGCGTCCGGATCGGCGAACGACGACCTGACGAATGTTCTAACCTTGTGCACCATGGCGAGTTCCACCGAGCGCACCTGCAGCACCTTCGCGCCAAGCGAGGCCATTTCCAGCATTTCCTCGAACGAGATGCGCGCCAATCGGCGCGCCTTGGGTTCCACGCGCGGATCGGTGGTGTAGACGCCGTCGACGTCAGTGTAGATGTCGCACCGGTCGGCGCCCACCGCCGCGGCGATCGCAACCGCCGACGTGTCGGAGCCGCCGCGTCCGAGCGTGGCGATCCGGTTGTCGGGTCCGATGCCCTGGAAGCCGGCGATCACGGCCACCTGGCCCTCGCCGAAGCGCTTGATCAGGAACGAGCCGTCGATCTCGGTGATGCGGGCCGCGCCATGGGCGTTGTCGGTGCGGATCGGAATCTGCCAGCCGAGCCAGGAGCGCGCATGCACGCCCATCGCCTGCAGCGTGATCGCCAGCAATCCGGCCGTCACCTGCTCGCCGGACGCCACCACCGCATCATATTCGCGCGCGTCGTGCAGCGGCGAGGCCTCGCGCGTCCAGGCGACGAGTTCATTGGTCTTGCCGGCCATGGCCGACACCACCACCGCGACCTCGTGCCCGGCATCGACCTCGCGTTTGACATGGCGGGCAACGATGCGGATGCGATCGATGTCGGCGACGGACGTCCCGCCGAATTTCATCACGATACGCGCCATGAAACCGTCGAACCCTGTAGCGGAATGCGCCCGGCTGCCTGCGGGCGGATTTGAAAGGAACGCGCGTCCGTAGAACGGGGCGCGATGCGCGGTTTCCATAATGCAAAGGGGGTGGGTCCGCAAGCCAACGCCGCGCCATGCCTTCGCGCCGGCAACCGGACTCGTCTTGTCGCTGTGACAATTTTGGCGTCTTGACTTTGGCCGCCTCGGACCCGACTTGATGTCCGGCGTAGAGGAGACCGCCGGATGCCCGAGACGCAACCAACGACGATCGACACCGACGAGGTCGCACGCTTTTCCGCCCTGGCCGCGGAATGGTGGGATCCGAAGGGCAAGTTCCGCCCGCTGCACAAGTTCAACCCGGTTCGCCTGGCTTATATCCGCGACCAGATCGCGGTCCGTTTCGGGCGCGATCCGCGCTCGTCGCGGCCGTTCCAGGGCCTGCGCATCCTCGATATCGGCTGCGGCGGCGGCTTGCTGTGCGAGCCGATGGTGCGGCTCGGCGCCGAAGTGGTGGGTGCCGACGCCTCCGAAACCAATATCGAGGTCGCCAAGCTGCATGCCGCGGAAGGCAATCTGAAGATCGATTACCGCGCGACCACCGCCGAGGCGCTCGCCGAGGCGGGCGAGGAATTCGACGTCGTCCTCAACATGGAGGTGGTCGAGCATGTTTCGGACATGAACCTGTTCCTCGCCAAATGCAGCCAGATGGTCAAACCCGACGGGATCATGGTGGTCGCCACCATCAACCGCACGCTCAAGGCGCTCGGCCTGGCGATCTTCGGCGCGGAGTATGTGTTGCGCTGGCTGCCGCGCGGCACGCACCAGTTCAACAAGCTGGTGCGGCCCGCCGAGCTGGAAGCCGCGTTGAACGCGGCCGGCATGAACGTTATCGACCGCACCGGCGTCGTCTACAATCCGCTCGGCGACCGCTGGCAGCGCTCGCGCGACATGGACGTCAACTACATGGTTCTAGCCGAAAAGAAGCCTGCGGACGACTGAGACAGGACATACCGCATCTCGACCGCCCCGCTCGATGCGGTGCGCGGCAACGATCCGACGGCGGTCCCGCTCAGTTCTTGTCGTCGGGAAAATCCGGAATCGGGATGAACTCGACCCCGTCCTCGACAAGCCCCTTGGCCTCCTCCGCCGTCGCCTCGCCATAGATGCCACGGGCTTCGGTTTCGCCGAAATGGATCTTGCGCGCTTCCTCGGCGAATTTGTCGCCGACATAGTCGGCGTTCTCGCGCATCTTGTGCGCCAGTTCCTTCAGCTTGGCCATTGCCTTCTTCTGCTCGGCATTGGCCGCCAGCGCCAGCTTCTCCTTGCGGCGGCCCGTCGACACGGCCGGCGCCATCAGGGTCTTTTCGACCTTGGTCGACCCGCACTGCGGACAGGCCACGAGATGTCGCGCGGCCTGGGCGTCGTAATCGTCATTGCCGCGAAACCAGGCCTCGAAGTCGTGGCCTGTATCGCAATGAAGCGAAAACCGGATCAAGACGCCGCTCTCCGCACCGAAGCGTCGTCGTCAGCGACCACGTCGACACCGAACTCGCGCGCGTTCTGCAGGTTGGGGATTTTCGCGCGCGCGGCGGCGCTGGCGCGCGGGTCGATCTCGGCAAGGGCGATGCCCGGCTCGTCGCCGGCGATCTCGGCCACCACCGCGCCCCAGGGATCGACAATCACCGAATGGCCGAAAGTCTCCCTGCCGTCCTCGTGGAGCCCGCCCTGCGCCGCCGCGACCAACCAGGCGCCGTTCTCGATCGCCCGTGCCCGTGTCAGCACATGCCAGTGGGCCTCGCCGGTCTGGCGGGTGAAAGCCGCCGGCGCGCTCAACACCGCCGCGCCCGCCAGCGCCTCGGCACGGAAAAGATGCGGGAAGCGCAAATCGTAACAGATCGCCAGCCCGAACGGGACGCCGGCAAGCGTTGCCACGACCGCGTGCTCGCCCGGCTGGTACGTCGCCGATTCGCGCCAGCTCTCGCCATTATCGAGGTCGACGTCGAACATGTGGATCTTGTCATAGGTCGCAACCAACGCGCCGGTCCTGTCGAACACGAACGCCCGGTTGGCCACCTTGCCGCCCGGCAGCGCGATCGCGGTCGATCCGAGATGGACGGCAATTTGGAGTTCGGCGGCAAGCCGCCGGGCGGCGGCGACCAGAAGGTCGCCGGCCTCGTCCTTGACGATCCGCCGCAACGTTTCCCTGTCACGCACCAGCGCGCCGGTCATTTCCGGAGATTGCACATAAGTAGCGCCCCGACCGGCGGCATCGCGGACCAGTGCCTCGAAATCGGCGGCGTTGCGCGCCGGGTCCATGCCCGATCGCATCTGCAGCGCGGCGGCTTTAAAAATGCTCATCGCTGCCCCTCAGACGAACGAACCATTGGCGAGGAGCATGTCGAGCTTGCCGCCCTCTTCGAGCGCGAAAAGCTCGTCGCAGCCGCCGACATGGACGTCACCGACGAAGATTTGCGGAAAGGTCGCGCGGCCTGAACGCGTCATCATTTCACTGCGCAATTCCGGCGAGAAGCTCGCATCGTGCTCGACATAGCCAACGCCCTTCCTGTCGAGAAGCCGCTTCGCCGCCGTACAGTAGCCGCACATCGCGCGGGTATAGATCGTCACATCAACCATGATCGCTTCCGGTTTCCGCCCCCTATATAGGCGCAGCCGCATCGTCCCGGAAGTCCTCCGACAAAACCCGCGCGAATGTGAGCACGTCGACCGCCCCCGCCCCGGCCCGGACAAGAGCGCGGGCGACCGCGCTGACCGTGGCCCCGGTGGTGTACACATCGTCGACGACCAATACCCGCCGGCCCTTGATCATCGCCCGCCGCCCCGCCGGCACCGCGAACGCGCCCCTCACGTTGGACCGGCGTTCGTTGAGGCCGAGCCCGACCTGCTGGCGCGTGCTGCGCGCACGCAGGACGAGCTCCGGCTCGAACGCGATCTCGGCGCGAGCGGCGATCGCGCGGGCCAATTCGGCCGCCTGGTTGAAGCGCCTGACAAGGAAGCGCCGCCGGTGCAGCGGCACCGGCACGATCATGTCGGCATCGCCGAGAAGCTCAACTCCGGCGCGTATCATCCATCCCGCCATCCAGGGTGCGAGGTCGGTTCGGTCGCGAAATTTCAGCCCCTGCACCAGCCGGCGCGCCACGCCGGCATAGGCGACCGCGGCGCGTGCACGCGCAAAGGGCGGCGGTTCCGCGATCGCGGCCAGACAAACCGCCTTGTCACCCATCTCGCAGACGAACGGAATGCCCAGCACCTCGCAATAGGGACGCTCGATCAGAGCCAGGTCGCGCCAGCACTCGCCGCACAGCGTACCGGGTTCCACCACTAGCTTGCGACAGCCCGCGCATGTCGGCGGGAAGGCGAACGCGCCGAACAGGGCGGCGCCGCCGCGCACCACACGCTTGATCTCGCCGAGCCTATAGTTCACCACGCTGGTCCCATGACCGGCAAATTACCAAAATCAGGCGGCGTCAGCCATTCCCCCGACCGGAACCGGCCGACGCGAGAAACATGACCAGATGGACGACATCCTTGATCTAGACCTCTCGATCGCGCGCAAGAAGCGTCTGCTGGCCGGGACCCGGCCGATCGCGACCTTCCTGATGGAACGCACGGCCGAGGAACTGGGCGACCGGCTGGCGACCGTGGAACGGCGTTTCGTCGACTGTGCCGCCATCCAATGCCTGACACCGCATGCCGCGCTGGCCATGCGCGCCTCCGGCCGCGCCGGCAATGTCGTGCGCGTTGAGCCCGATCCGGCCTTCCTCGAAGGCGGCGCCGGCTTCGTGTCCGATGGCGAACGCCTGCCGCTCGAACCTGAAAGCCTGGATCTCGCCGTCTCCCTGCTCTGCCTGCACGAGGTCAACGATCTGCCGGGCGCGCTGATCCAGATCCGCCGCGCCCTGCGCCCGGACGGCCTGTTCCTGGCCGCCTTCGCCGGCGCCGGCACGCTGGAGGAATTGCGCCATTGCCTGCTGGTCGCCGAAACCGAAATCACCGGCGGTGCCAGCCCCCGGGTCCTGCCCTTCGCCGATGTGCGGGCGGCAGGCGCCCTGCTGCAGCGGGCCGGCTTCGCCCTGCCGGTCGCCGACATCGAAACCATCACCGTGCGTTATTCCGACATGTTCGCGCTGTTGCGCGATCTGCGCCAGATGGGCGCCACCAACACGCTTTTCGGCCGGCTGAAACGGCCGACCCGCAAGCAGGTCTTCCTACGCGCGGCCGACCTCTACGCCGAGCGATTTGCCGATCCGGACGGACGCCTGCGCGCCACCTTCTCGCTAATCTGGCTGTCGGGCTGGGCGCCGGACGCCTCGCAACCGAAACCGGCCAGGCCGGGTTCGGCGACGATGCCGCTCGCCCAGGCGCTGAAGGACCAGGACCGGAAATAGCCGCCGGCCGCACCCGCTCGCCGCCTGTCCCGAAGGCGCCGCCGAACCGTTTCTTAAAGGTTGTCCTTTATGCAACGGAGGACGGAAAACGGAGATGTAGTGCGTGCGATTTTCCGCCGCCACCACTGCGGAACGGCTTTTGCCGGAGCGCCTGGCGCTCCGCGCGCGTCCCTTGCTGGGCTTGATCGACTCCGTTCTTTCGGGAGCCGACGCGCGTGGCGAGGCCGGGCGCATGTCGCTGATCGCCTTCTTCATCCGCATCGTCAACGCCGTCATCGCCTTCGTCAGCCAGGTTTTGCTCGCGCGCTGGATGGGCAGTTTCGAATACGGGATCTTCGTCCTCGTCTGGGTCACGATGGTGATCGTCGGCAACCTCTCCTGTCTCGGCTTCCACACCTCGATCATCCGCTTCATTCCCGAATACCGCCAAAAGGGGCGGCTGGCCGAATTGCGCGGCATCCTTCTGGCCAGCCGGCTCTTCGTCCTGATCGCCTCCACGATCGTGGCCGCGATCGGCGCAGCCGGCATCTGGCTGTTCGCCCCGGCGATCGAATCCTACTACGTCGTCCCCTTCTATCTCGGCATCGTCTGCCTGCCGATGATTTCGCTGTCCGATGCGCTCCAGGGCATCTCACGCGCCAATGCCTGGGCGATCTCCGCGCTCTCGCCGACCTATCTGATCCGGCCGGTGCTCATCCTGGTCTTCATGGGCGGGTCACTTCTGGCCGGCTTCCAGCCCTGCGCAGTCACCGCGATCATCGCGGCCATCATGGCCACCTATGCCACCACCATCATCCAACTCGTGTCGGTGACCGGCCGGGTGGACCGGCGCCTGGAACCCGGCCCGCGGACCTTCCTGCTGCGTCAGTGGATCCTGGTTTCGATGCCGATCTTCCTGGTCGAGAGTTTTTTCTTCCTGCTCACCAACGCCGATGTGCTGATGGTGGGACGTTTCATGCCGCCGGACCAGGTCGCCGTCTATTTCGCAACGGTAAAAACGCTGGCGCTGGTTCATTTCGTCTATTTCGCCGTCAAGGCCGGCGTCGCCCAGCGTTACGCCAGCATCACCCATACCGGCGACACCGAACTGCTGAGCGCCTTTGCCCGTGAGACCGCCTCGTGGACCTTCTGGCCGTCGCTGGCGATGGCGGTCGCCGTCCTTCTGCTTGGCAAGCCTATGCTGTCCCTGTTCGGGCCCGAATTCGTCGCCGGCTATCCGCTTTTGTTCGTGCTCGTCGGCGGCGTGGTGGCGCGCGCGGCGGTCGGCCCGGCTGAAAGCCTGCTCACCATGACCGGCAACCAGAATGTGTGCGCCATGGTCTACGCCCTGGCGCTGTCGCTCAACATCGCGCTCAACTTCATCCTCATCCCCGAATTCGGGCTGTGGGGCGCGGCGATCGCGACGGCGATCGCCATGGCGTTCGAGGCGCTCGCCCTGTCCTTCACCGTATGGCGCCGCCTCGGCATCGTCATGCTGGTGTTTTTGCCGTCATCGCACGAAGCGCGAGGTTGATATGGCCGCCATTCCCCTGATCGAGGAAACCAGTACGAGCGCCTCGAGCCCGCTGATCGCCAACCTCGCCGGCGTGAGCGGCGAAGCGCTGCAGCAGGTCGAGGTGGAAATCCAGGCCGCCGGCGCCGCGCCGCGGCGTCTGGCGGTCTATCCCGCCTCGGCCGGTTTCGACCTGGTCGAGGAGCTGGATTTTTTGTGCGTACGCACGGTCGAGCCCAACATCTTCTTCAATCCGCGCTTTCTGGCGCCGGCCATGCCCAGGCTGGAGGACCGCGAGGTGCGGCTGGCCGTCATCCGCGACGGCGACAGGGATAAGAACCGGCTGCGCCTGCTCGTTCCCTTTTCCGTGGAGAAACCCGCGGTCCCGTTGAGCGTGCCGGTGATGCGGACCTGGTCGAGCCCGTTCGGCCCGCTCGGCACACCGCTGGTCGATCGTGACGACCCCGTCGGGGTGCTCGAGGATTTCTTTTCCATGCTGGGCCGAAAGCATCTGAACCTGCCCAGGGTGCTGATCCTGCCCGACCTGCGCATGGACGGTCCGGTCGCCCGCCTGATCCGCACCGCCGCCATCGGGCTCGACCTACCCGTGGTGACCACCGCGCGCAGCATGCGCCCTTTCCTCGACAGCGACCTGGATGCCGAGACCTATCTGCGCACATCGCTCAAATCGCATCATTTCCGCGAATTCCGCCGCCTCAAGCGCCGGCTCGCCGAAACCGGCGATCTCGTCTATTCGGTAGCGCGCCAGCCTGACGAGATCCGCAACGCGCTGGAGACCTTCCTGGCGCTGGAGGCCTCGGGCTGGAAGGGTCGCGAGCGCACGGCCATGGTGATCGACCGTTACCGGGCCGCCTTCGCGCGCGAGGCGATCAACCGGCTCGCGCAGCGTGATCTGTGCCGGATTCACACGCTCAGCCTCGACGGCGCCGCGATCGCCAGCCTGATCGTGTTCGTCGAGGCCGGCCAGGCCTATACGTGGAAGACGGCCTATGATGAAAACCATGCCGCCTACTCCCCCGGCACGCTGCTGATGATCGAGGTCACGCGCCAGCATCTGGACGATCCCAATATCGACTCCACCGATTCCTGCGCCGTGCCCGATCACCCGATCATGAGCCGTTTGTGGAGCGAACGGCGCGAGATGGGCACGATGGTCGTCGGGCTGGCGCCGGACACGGACCGGCAGACCCGCCAGGCCGCCGGCCAGATCCATTTGAACCGCGAAACCCGCAATCTGGCGCGCATTCTGCGCCGACGCATCAAGGGGCTGATCGGCAGACGCTGAGCCGCTCAGCCATCAGGGTCAATCCGGACCGGATCGGGCCTCGCGGCCGGCGCGGTCGCGGAAGATGCGCCGGATCACCTTGCCGGTGGTCGTCAGCGGCATCGAATCGACGAACTCGACCTCGCGCGGATATTCATGCGCGGAAAGCCGTTCGCGCACCCACAGACTGATGTCCGATTTCAGCGCCTCCGAGGGCGCATGCCCGTCCTTCAGAACCACATAGGCCTTGACGATCTCGGTCCTGATCGCGTCCGGCTTGCCGACCGCCGCCGCCAACGCGACCGCGGGATGGCCGGTCAGGCAGTCCTCGATCTCGCCCGGGCCGATCCGGTAGCCGGCCGAGGTGATGACGTCGTCGTCGCGGCCGAAGAAATGAATATAGCCGTCGCCGTCGGCGGTACCCTGGTCGCCGGTCAGCATCCAGTCGCCGACGAATTTCTGCGCGGTCGCCTGCGGGTTCTGCCAATATTCGAGGAACATCACCGGGTCCGGACGCCGCACCGCGATCTGGCCGGCCTCGCCGACCGGGCGGGGATTGCCGTCATGATCGACAATCGCGACCTGATGGCCGGGAACCGGCTTGCCGATCGCGCCGGCACGGCTGACGCCGAGCGCGGCACAGGACGACAACACCAGATTGCACTCCGTCTGGCCGTAAAACTCGTTAATCGTCACGCCGAGCGCGCCGCGCGCCCAGTCATAGGTTTCCCGTCCGAGCGCCTCGCCGCCCGAGCCGACCGTGCGCAAATCGAGCGCGAACCGCTCGCGTACGTCCGGCACGGCCTTCATCATCCTGAGCGCGGTCGGCGGTATGAAGGCGTTGCGCACCTGGCGGCGCGCCATCAGCGCGAACGCCGCCTCCGGATCGAACTTTTCCGCGCGCGACGACACCACCGGCACGCCGAGAAGCAGGCCCGGCAAGAGCACGTTGAGCAGACCGCCGGCCCAGGCCCAATCGGCCGGCGTCCAGAGCCGGTCGCCGGGTTGCGGCAGGAATTCGTGCGGCATCTGCACGCCGGGCACATGGCCGAGCAGCACCCGGTGGCCGTGCAACGCGCCCTTGGGCGGCCCGGTGGTGCCGGAGGTGAAGATCATCATCGCCGGATCGTCGGGTCCGGTCTTCTCGGCCTCGAACCGCGCCGACCCGCCCGCCACCAGCGCGTCGAAGGAGACCGCCCCCTCGCCCGCGTCGCCGGTCACGATCACGCTGCGCAACGCCGGCAAGCGTGCGCGCAGCGGCGCCAGCTTGGCCAGGCCGGCATGGTTGGTCACCACCGCCGACACCCCGGCCGTCTGCAGCCGGTATTCCAGCGCCTCGACCCCGAACAAAAGCGCCAGCGGCACGGCGATGGCGCCGAGCTTGTAGATCGCGACATGGCTGATCGCGGTCTCGAAGCTCTGCGGCAGGAGCAATGCCACCCGGTCGCCGCGGGAAACGCCGAGCGCGCGCATCGCGTTGGCGAACGCGCTCGAGCGCTCCGCAAGCATACGATAGCTCATCGTCGCCGCGACCTCGTCGCCGGCATCGTCGATCAGCGCGATCCGGTCCGGCGCGTGCGCCGCCCACGCGTCGGCCACGGCGACGCCGATATTGAACCGGGCAGGGGTCTGCCAACGGAACCGGGCGTAAAGCCGGTCGTAATCTTCGCCGCGTTCAAGCATCGTGGTTGATATGCCCCATTCGACAATACAAAACCCGTCCCGCCCCCAAGGCGGGACCCGGTTTTGCCAGAACTCGGGGACTTCGAACAGACTCCACGCATCTCATGCGCGAGTGTGGAAAATGGTGCCCCTGGCCGGGATCGAACCAGCACTCCTTGCGGAACGCGATTTTGAGTCGCGCGCGTCTACCAATTCCGCCACAGGGGCCCATAGGGCGACCGGCCACGAGCCGGACGGCTGCGGACTATACGGCCGGGGCCCTGTCCGTCAACTGCCCGACGCCGGAAACCTTGTTTCCAAAAGGCGGGGCCGGCGCCGCGCAAACTGCTTCCATTTGAGGATGAACGGCTCTAGAGCCTTTGCTGAACGGATCGACCCATACTGGCTCACGGGATTTTTCCATGCTTCGCCGACTCTATGACTGGACCATGTCGCTGGCCGCGACGCGCGACGCCGAAAAGGCGCTCGCCGGCGTCTCCTTCATCGAAAGCTCGGTGTTTCCGATCCCGCCGGATGTCCTGCTGATACCGATGGTGCTTGCCGAACGCGCGAAATGGCTGCGCTACGCCGCATTGTGCACGGTGGCCTCGGTGGCCGGCGCCGTGCTCGGCTATCTGATCGGCGCATTCCTGTTCGACCTTCTCGGACAGCCGATCCTTGCCTTTTACGGCGCCGAGGACTCCTTCGCCAAGGTGCAGGGCTGGTACGACCGCTGGGGCGGCTGGGGTGTGCTGTTCGCCGCCGTCACGCCGTTTCCCTACAAGGTGCTGACGATCTTTTCCGGTTTCACCGGGTTGAATTTCCTGACCTTCCTGATCGTGTCGATTATCGGCCGCGGCATGCGCTTCACTCTCGTCGCCTGGCTGCTCTACCGCTTCGGCGAGCCGATCCGCACCTTCATCGAGCGCAATCTCGGCCTTCTTTTCACCCTTTTCATGGTGCTCCTGATCGGTGGTTTCGTCGCCGTGAAATATATCTTCTGATCCCATGACCACCACCATGACCAACGGCAGCAACAGATTGGCGGCGACGGCGTTTTTCCTGCTCGCGGCGATGGCGGTCGTCGTCGGCGCTGCGCTCGGCTTCGAGCATCTGGGCGGCTACATTCCCTGCAAGCTCTGCCTCGAACAGCGCATGCCCTACTATATCGGCGCGCCGTTGATGGCCGTCGCCGGCCTCGCCGCGCTGATGCGCGCACCCGGCTGGATCGCGCGGCTGCTGATCGCGGCCGGCGGTCTCTTGATGGTCTACGGGCTCTATCTCGCCGTCTACCATTCCGGTGTCGAATGGGGCTGGTGGGCCGGGCCGGCCGATTGCGGCGCGGTCGCCGCGCCACCCTCGAGCGAGGGCGGCATTCTCGACGCGATCAACACCGTGATCCCGCCCTCCTGCGACAAGGCCTCGCTCAGGGTTCTGGGGCTGTCCTTCGCCGGATGGAACGCGATCGCCAGCCTGATGCTTGCCGCTGCCGCGCTGCGCGCCGCGATCAAGGGTGCGCCTGACAATCGTGGATAATGCGGCCCGGCGGCGCATCCAGCGCCCGACCGGGAACACGACGCTCTTGCATCGCCGGGTCGCGATCCTATATCGACGCTCGAAGCGAGGACGACCTCCCCCATCCGGGACGCCTGTTCGGGACGGCCCGAAGTATCAAATGGGGGTTCAAAATGCGCACCACCAAGGACCGTATCCGTCACGCCATCAGCTTCGAGATCATCGGCCTGATCATTGTCACGCCGCTCGGTGGTTGGGCGTTCGGCATGCCGATCCACGATATCGGCATTGTCGCGCTTGTCAGCGCGACGATCGCGACCTTGTGGAACTATCTCTACAATCTGCTCTTCGACCACGCGATGCTGCGCCTCGCGGGCGATGTCCGCAAATCGCCGGCAATACGGGTGGCCCACGCCGTACTTTTCGAGATAGGGCTTCTTCTGGTGCTGCTGCCGTTCATCGCCTGGTATTTGGGCGTCGGCGTGCTGCAGGCTCTGATGATGGACGTCTCTTTCGCCGTTTTCTACATGGTCTACGCCTTCGTCTTCAACTGGGCGTATGATGTGGTGTTCCCGCTGCCGGCCTCTCCGGTTCGTTCGCGAGGCACCGGCGCAGGACGCTGAGATTGCGCGGGGACACCGCGCCCGGAAACCTACGGCTCCAGTTCGACGTCCCAGTAAAGATAATCCATCCAGCTTTCGTGCAGATGGTTGGGCGGAAACAACCGTCCGTTGTTGTGCAAATCGTGAACCGTCGGCTGGAAAGGGGTCTGGGTCGGCCACATGCGCGCCTGCGACGGCATCATGCCGCCCTTTCTCAGGTTGCAGGGCGAGCATGCCGCGACCACGTTTTCCCAGGTCGTAGCCCCGCCGCAGCGGCGCGGCACGACATGGTCGAAAGTCAGCTCCTCGCGCGCGCCGCAATACTGGCACTGAAAACGGTCGCGCAGGAAGACGTTGAACCGGGTAAAGGCGGGATGGCGCGAAGGTTTTACATAGGCTTTGAGGCATACCACGCTCGGCACCCGCATCGAGAACGAAGGCGATGAGACGGCATGTTCGTACTCGGCGACGATGTTGACCCGGTCGAGGAACACCGCCTTGATAGCGTCCTGCCACGACCACAGCGACAGGGGAAAGTAGCTGAGCGGGCGGTAGTCGGCGTTAAGCACCAGGGCCGGCAGACTGTCCGGCGACACCGAAATCGTCACGTCCGTCGTCTCCTTTCCTGAGGACCTGAACGGCGCGGATAATCTAAGCGACACATGTCAGGAATGTGAAGCTTCTATTGTGACAGAACTGTTGCCGGAAAGCCGCGCCAATCATCCTATCGCACGATAATTGCGGGTTTGACGGCTGGCGGCAGTGCATCGCGCCCCTTCATTTCGCGATAATAAGCCCAAAACAGGCGCGCCGCGACGCCGCGCCAGGGACGCCACGATTCGGCGATTTCGGCCACAGCTCGGGTGGCAGGCCGCGGGTCGATGGCGAAAGCATGCCCCACGGCGCTTTGCAGCGCCACGTCGCCGGCCGGGAAAATGTCGGGATGGCCGGATGCGAACAGCAGGTAGACCTCGGCCGTCCACGGGCCGATGCCGTGCAGCGCCGTCATGCGCGCGATCGCCTCCTCGGCATCGAGTCGGCACACCGCGTCGAGATCGAACCCGTTTTCAGCGAACACGCCCGCGACAGCGCGCAGCGTTTTCTGCTTCGGCCGCGACAGGCCCGCCTCGCGAAAGAGGTCGTCGCTCGCGCCGCCGAGAGCCTGCGGGGTCATCGGCCGCACGAGAGCGGCGAGCCGTCCGAAGATCGCATCCGCGCTGGCGCGCGAGACCTGTTGCGACACGACGATCGACACCAGGCTTGCAAAGCCCGGCGCTATGCGGCGCAGCGGCACCTCGCCGGCGGCCGCCCGCACGTCCCGCAGGCGCGGATCGAGGGCGCACAGCGCCTCCAGACCCGCCATGACGTCGTCCATTGAACTGATGCGGCGCACGGCGCTTCCCCCTCGCCAGAAGCCGAACCGCGCGCCGGCGGCCGGCTTTGGCCGCGTATCCGGCCTTCGGGGGCCTTCACGGCTTGATTGAACCACGCTGCGCACGTGGAAAAACGCCCATCGCGCCCATTCCGGTTTGACGCACGATAGTCTAGCAATCGCCATCATGTCCGTCCAACCGCCGACAAAAGCCTCATGACAGTCCCGGTCTTCCGCTTCGCGCCGAGCCCGAATGGCGCGCTGCATCTGGGCCACGCCTATTCGGCGCTGCTCAATGCGGATCTGTGCGCGGCGAGCGGCGGCCGCATGCTTTTGCGCATGGAAGACATCGACACCGAGCGCTGCCGGCCCGAATATGAGGTCGCGATCCTGGCCGACCTGGCGTGGCTTGGCTTGTCGTGGGAGGAGCCGATGCGCCGTCAGTCGGACCATTTTCCCGACTATCGCGGCGCGCTCGACCGGCTGATCGACGCGGAACTGGTCTACCCCGCCTTCATGAGCCGGGGAGAAGTGCGCGCCTTCATCGCCGACGCCGAGATCGGGCACAAGCCATGGCCGCGCGATCCCGACGGCGCGCCCGTTTATCCGCCGAGCGACAAGACACTGTCACTCAGAGAGCGCCAAAGGCGCATGGCCGACGGCCAGGCCTTTTCGTGGCGTCTCGACATGCGGGCCGCGCTTGACCGGTTGTCCGCCCCGCTTGAATGGATGGAGGATGGCGGCGGACCTCACGGCGAAACCGGGCGCGTGCGCGCGGAGCCTGCGGCCTGGGGCGATGTCGTTCTGGCGCGCAAGGACAGCCCGGCGAGCTACAATCTGTGCGTGGTGGTCGACGACGCCATCCAGGGCGTCAGCCATGTCGTGCGCGGCCGCGATCTGTTTTACGCCACCGCCGTGCACCGCCTGCTGCAGGATCTGCTTGGCCTGCCCGTCCCGGCCTATCTGCATCATGAACTCGTCCTCGACGCCGACGGCCGCAAGCTGTCGAAAAGCCGGGGCGACACGGCGTTGCGGGCCTTGCGCGCCGGCGGCGCCCGGCCGGATGATATCAGGCGGATGGTCGGCTTGCCGCACGCGGCAGGCGGAGCCCCGCTCAAATCCGGCGAATGACGCCCTTGACCAGCAGAAGAAACAGCAGGATGACAAAAGCCCCGCTCAATCCGGCGAACGCCGCCTCCTGAACCTCGCGCAGGCTGATACCGTAGGCATTGACCGCGTAGATCGACGCAAAGAAGCCGCCGGTCAGCACCGCCATAGTGCCGAAGGGGCCGAAACCGTCGCGGCCGATGATGGCGTTGAGCGCCAGCGCGAAAATGAAGGAAAGAATGCACACGGCACCAACGGCCATGAACAGCCATCCGAAACTGAGATTCCAGATCATCGTCCGATCTCCGTGCCCGCGCACCGCCATGCTGGATCGGTGGTATGCGGCTGGTTGAGCCTAGTCGCAATTGCTTTCGAATTGCTTAGGGTCAGGACCCTGGCGCGTAATACCGATGGTCAGATCAACGGAGCCGATTCCCAAACCGGCCTTCACCGACGAGGACAATAAATCGCCAATGCCAATTTCACGCCTCGCGCCCGCCCTGTTCGTCGTTCTTTGGGCCACCGGTTTCATCGGCGCCCGCTACGCCATGCCCTGGTCGGAACCGTTCGGCTTCCTGGCGGTGCGCTCGGCGATCACCTTTCTGCTTCTGGCGGCGATGTTGCCTTTCCTGGAAACGGGTCGGCTGCGCCCCGGGGCCCAGGCCTGGCATTCCATGGTTGCCGGCATGCTGATGCACGGCATCTATCTCGGCGGAGTTTTCTGGGCGATCCGCAACGGTTTACCGGCGGGGCTGACAGCGCTGATCGTCGGTCTTCAGCCGCTGATCACCGCGATCATGGCCGGTGTTTTCCTGGGAGAACGGGTCATGCCCCGCCACTGGCTGGGCCTCGCCATCGGCTTCGTCGGCGTGGCGATCGTGCTCGGGCCGCGGCTCGGCGCGATCGGCGGCGGCGTTACGCCGGTCAATCTGGCGGCCGCCTTCGTCGCCGTTATCGGCATGGCCGCGGGCACGGTCTGGCAAAAGCGGTTCGTCACCAATCTCGATCTGGCGACCGGCGCGTTCTACCAATATCTCGGCGCCACGCTGTTGACGGCGCTCGTCGCCGTCGCCTTCGAGACCGGAACCTTCGTCGTCACCGGCGAACTGATCTTCGCCTTCGCCTGGCTCGTGCTGGTCCTGTCGATCGGCGCGATCTTCCTTTTGATGTATCTGTTGCGTCAGGGTGAGGTGTCGAAGGTGGCGTCGCTGTTCTACCTGGTTCCAGCGGTAACGGCCCTGCTTGCCTGGGCGCTGTTCGGCGAGGAATTGTCCCTGATCCAAATCGCGGGCATGGCGATCGCGGCGGCCGGTGTCGGGCTGGCGACGGCTCAGCCGCGAATACGCGCCCGGGCCTCGCGATAGCGACGGATGGCGGCGTTGACCTCGCCGCCCATGATGAAGATCACCGACACGATATAAAGGAAGATAACCGCGATCATGATCGAGGCAAGCCCGGCATAGGTCGACACATAGGTCGAAAACCGCTCCAGATAGGCCGCGAACAACGTCGAGCCGACCAGCCAGCCGAACAGGGTCAGGACGATGCCGGGGATCACGTCCTGGAAGCGCCGCTTGCTCGCAGGCAGCCAGAAATGAACCGCCACGAGGCCGACGACGATCACCGACGAGGCGATCACGTAACGCCACAGCGTGATGGTGCCCATATAGGGTCCGATCCACGAGAATTGCCGCTCGGCGATGCGCGCGGCCAGCGGCGCCAGCACCAGGAGCACGCTGATGGCCAGGAAACCCATCGTCGCGATCAGCACGAAAGCGAAGCTCTGCAGGCGCCGATAGAGGAACGACCGCGTCTCCGTCACCCGATAAGCCCGGTTGAGCGAAACGCGCAACGCCTCGATGCCGTTTGAGGCGAACAGCGCCGCCGCGATCACGCTGACGGTCAGAAAGTCCCCGCGCTGGATGGTCAGCACGTTGAAGACCTCGCGGGCGATCGGTTCGGCGATCTCCTGCGGCCAGGTGTCGAAGACCAGGTGCACCGCCGTCTCGGCAAACGCGCTGGCGCCCAGAAAGCTCGCCAGCGCGGTGGCGAAGATCAGAAAGGGAAACAGCGCCATCAGCGCCGACAGCGCGAGATGGCTGGCCATCGACCAGCCGTCATCGGCGTCGAAATGGCCCACGGCGTCGTTCATGATGCGTCGCGCGGCGACGATTCTACGCATAAATCCTTCCCGCGATTGTTTCCCGCCCCCGAATATGTGAAGCCTCCGACGCTATTGGCAAGCCGTGTTTGTCGCCACAAGAGGATGAAAGCCGGATGGAGGACGCGCGCGCGATCATCGTGACCGGGGCCTCGAGCGGCATTGGCGCCCATTGCGCGGCCGCGCTCGCGAGGCGCGGCTGGCGGGTTTTCGCCACCGCGCGCAAGCCGGCCGATATCGCGGCTCTCGAAGCGGCCGGCATCGAGGCGTTCTACCTCGACTACCGCCAACCCGATTCGATCGCGGCCCTGGCCGAAGCCGTTTCCGATAGAACCGGCGGACGGATCGATGCGTTGTTCAACAACGGCGCCTACGCCCAGCCCGGCGCCGTCGAGGACCTTCCCGTGGAGGCGCTGCGCGAGCAGTTCGAGGCCAATTTTTTCGGCTGGCACGATCTCACGCGGCGCCTGGTGCCGGCGATGCGGCGGCAGGGCCGGGGCCGGATCGTCCATTGCTCCTCGATCCTCGGTCTGGTGCCGGCTTCCTATCGCGGCGCCTATGTCGCGTCCAAATACGCGCTCGAGGGGCTGATGCTGTGTCTGCGCGCCGAACTTGCCGGCTCCGGCATCCATGTCTCGCTGATCGAGCCCGGCCCGATTCGCTCGCGCTTCGCCACCACCGCGCTGGGCTGGTTCGAAAAAAACATCGCTGTGGAAAACTCGCCGCATCGCGGCGCCTACCAGGCACAACTCGCCCGCATGCGCGCCGGCGGCACGCGTTCGCGCTTCAAGCTGGAGCCGGACGCGGTGATGGCCGTTCTGGCGCACGCGCTCGACAGCCCGCGCCCGAAACCGCATTATCCGGTCACACTGCCGGCCAGAACCGGACTGCTGTTGAAGCGACTCCTGCCCGCCTCCTTGTTTTACCGCGTCGTGGCGAGCCAATCTTAGGCCCTCGGGCCGCACCGCCGACCTTTCGGAGAAACGATCATGTCTTCCGTCTTCAACGTTCTGGCCATCGTCTTCATGGTCGCGGTCGCCTTCGTGCTTCTGCGCGGCCTGATCAATATGATGCGCGGAGGGTCGGGCAGCACTTCCAACAAGCTGATGCAGGCACGCGTGATCCTGCAGTTCATAGCGCTCGTGTTCATCGTGCTCGCGCTCTATTTCAGCCGCGGCTGAGCCCGGCGCCGATCACCAAAACCCGTCGTCCGACGACAAGGAAAGAGCGCAACGAACATGGTCAAACTCAACAAGATCTACACCCGCACCGGCGACGACGGCACGACCGGGCTGGTAGCCGGCACGCGCCGGCCGAAATCCGATCCGCGTATCGAGGCCTTCGGCACGGTCGACGAGGCCAATGCCTGCGTCGGCCTCGCCCGCCTCCACATCGGGCAGGATGGCGCCGACATCGACGTCATGCTGGCCCGCGTCCAAAACGATCTGTTCGATCTCGGCGCCGACCTGGCAACACCCGACACCGGTGCGAAGGCCGACTTCGAGCCCTTGCGCATCGTCGCCTCCCAGGTGACGCGCCTCGAAACCGAGATCGACGGCCTGAATGCCGCGCTCGCGCCGCTGCGTTCCTTCATCCTGCCCGGCGGCGCGCCGGCGGCCGCCCATCTGCATTTGGCCCGCACCGTCGCCCGTCGGGCCGAACGGCTGATGGTGGCGCTATCGTCGGTGCCTGGCGAGACCGTCAGCCCCGAGGCGTTGCGCTACATCAACCGGCTGTCCGACTTTCTGTTCGTGGCCGCCCGCGCGGTCAATGACAATGGCGCAACCGACGTGTTATGGGTTCCCGGGGCAAATCGTTGACGGTGGGGGGCCGGCGATGTTCATTCCGCTGCACGACGCCAACAGCCTGAAACATATCAAGCTTCAATATGTCACGATCGCTCTGATCGCGATCAACGTGATCGTGTATTTCCTTACCGCGCTGTCCGACACGACCATGCATGCGGCCGCCTACGGCCTCGGCTATGTGCCGGCGGTCGTCAACGACGTCGCCGAGTTGCCACCGCAACTGGTGCTGGTGCCGGAAGACCTGACCTATCTCACCTATGCCTTCCTGCATGGCAACGTCTTCCATGTCGGCGGCAACATGCTGTTTTTGTGGGTGTTCGGCGACAATGTCGAAGACGCGCTCGGCCATTGGCGCTTCCTGCTGTTCTATCTCGCCTGCGCCGCCGCCGGCGCCTGGCTGCATGGGGCGATCGCGCCATCCTCCGAAGCGCCGCTGATCGGCGCGTCGGGCGCTGTCGCCGGCATCGTCGCCGCCTACCTGATCCTGCATCCGCGCGTGAAAGTGTGGGTGCTGGCCTTCGGTCGCATCCCGCTGCGCATTCCCGCCTTCATCCCGCTCGTCCTGTGGGTGCTGTTCCAGTTCGCGATGCTGGTTGTGGGCGACGATTCCCAGGTGTCGTGGGGCGCTCATGTCGGCGGCATCGTCGCCGGAGCCGCGCTGGTGCTGATCATGCGCCGCCGCGGCGTCCCGCTGTTCGACCGCGCAATCGTCACGCCCGAGGCGGTCGAAACCGCCGAAACCACGGCGCCCGACGGTCCCGCCGTTACCGACAAGCCACGCTGGGGCCGGCAATGACATACCTGTATCCCGGCAATATTGACGTGCACGTCAATCGCCACTAGACCCCATGACGGCCGGTCGCCGCACCTCCATCCCGGACCAAGCCGGTTTTTCGGGATGCGTGTCGGCATCGGACTAGCCGAGATGGCCGCGCAAATGGTAAAGGCCGCGAAATCCGATCCATCAGAAAGGTTGTGAGCGCATGAAAGTCCTCGTCCCGGTCAAGCGTGTGATCGACGCGAATGTGAAGCCTCGTGTGAAGGCGGACGGTTCGGGTGTGGAATTGTCGAATGTGAAGATGTCGATGAACCCGTTCGACGAGATTTCGGTCGAGGAGGCGCTCCGGTTGAGGGAGGCTGGCACGGTCGAGGAGATCGTGGTGATTTCCGCCGGCCCGCAGCAGGCGCAGGAGACGATCCGTACGGCGCTCGCGATGGGTGCTGACCGCGGCATCCTGGTCAAGACCGACGAGGCTCTGGAGCCGCTGGCGGTGGCCAAGCTTTTGAAGGCGATCGTCGAGGAGGAAAAGCCGGAGATCGTCATCCTTGGCAAGCAGGCGATCGACGACGATTCCAACCAGACCGGCCAGATGCTGGCGGCGCTTTTGGGCTGGAGCCAGGGCACCTTCGCCTCCAAAGTGGAGATCGCCGACGGCAAGGCGACGGTGACGCGTGAGGTCGATGGCGGGTTGCAGACGGTCGAACTGTCGCTGCCGGCGGTGGTGACGACGGATCTGCGCTTGAACCAGCCGCGCTATGCTTCCCTGCCCAACATCATGAAGGCCAAGAAGAAGCCGCTGGACGAAAAGACGCCCGGCGATTACGGCGTCGACACCGCGCCGCGATTGAAGGTTTTGAAGACCGAGGAGCCGGCCGGCCGCAAGGCGGGCGTGAAGGTCAAGGACGTGGCCGAACTGGTCGACAAGCTGAAGAACGAAGCCGGCGTGCTGTAATGAATTCGCTTGAGGCCGGCCTGCAAGCGGCCGGTCTCTGTGCTTCCGGTGCTCACGTATCCAAATACGCTCCGCGCCGGTTCTCGAACCCAACCGCTTTCGCCACGGCCTGATCCGAATTCGGACCGGAGCGAGCGGGACAAGCAAGGCAAGGACGACGACGATGGCCACTCTTTTGATTGCCGAACATGACAACGACACCCTGTCCGACCAGACCGCCAAGGCCTTGTCGGCCGCCGCCGGGCTCGGCTCGGATGTCGACATCCTGGTCGCGGGCAAGGGCGCCAAGGCGGCCGCCGACGCGGCGGCCAAGCTTTCGGGCGTGCGCAAGGTCCTGCTTGCCGAGGCCGACGGGCTGGCCGAGCGCCTGGCCGAACCGCTTGCGGCCACGATCGTATCGCTCGCCGACGGCTATGACGCGCTTGTCGCGCCGGCCACGACGATGGGCAAGAACGTGATGCCGCGGGTCGCGGCCCTGCTCGATGTGATGCAGGTCTCCGACATCGTCGAGGTGGTCGACGCCAAGACCTTCAAGCGGCCGATCTATGCCGGCAACGCCATCCAGACGGTGGAGTCCGGCGACGCCACCAAGGTGATCACGGTGCGCACCGCCGGGTTCCAGGCCGCCGCCGGCGGCGGTTCGGCAGCAGTCGAGACGGTCGACGCGGCCGCCGATCCGGGTCTGTCGCGCTTTGTCGAGAACAAGCTGTCGGAGAGCGACCGTCCCGAGCTGACCTCGGCCAAGGTCATCATCTCGGGCGGGCGCGCGCTCGGCTCGGCGGAAAAGTTCCAGGAGGTGATCCTGCCGGTCGCCGACAAGCTCGGTGCGGCCGTCGGTGCGTCCCGCGCCGCCGTGGATGCCGGCTACGCGCCCAACGACTGGCAGGTCGGCCAGACCGGCAAGGTGGTCGCGCCCGAACTCTACATCGCCGTCGGTATCTCCGGCGCCATCCAGCACCTGGCCGGCATGAAGGACAGCAAGGTCATCGTCGCCATCAACAAGGATGAGGAAGCGCCGATCTTCCAGGTCGCCGATTACGGCCTCGTGGCCGACCTCTTCACCGTCCTGCCCGAGCTTCAAAAGGCGTTGTGAGGCCAAAGCGCGCATAGGCGGCAACGAGATAAAGCCGGGGTGGACGAAATCCACCCCGGCTTCTATTTTTCGCAACTGCACAATTTGGGCGCAACCGCTTTCCACGGGTAAACGAAAATGACAATCCAGACCGTCGGCATCATCGGCGCCGGGCAGATGGGAGGCGGCATCGCACATGTCTGCGCCCTGGCCGGTTATCAGGTGCTCCTCTACGACCTCTCCGAGGAGAAGGTCGAAAACGGCATCGCGACGATCAACGGCCACATGGCGCGGCAGGTCTCGTCCGGAAAGTTCGACGACAAGGAGCGCGCCGCCGCGCTCGCCCGCATCGCCGGCGCGAGCAAGCTGGAGGATCTCGCTGGCGCCGACCTGGTGATCGAGGCGGCCACGGAAGACGAAACCATCAAGCGCAAGATCTTCGCCCAGCTCTGCCCTCTTCTCAATCCCGAGGCGTTGCTGGCGACCAACACCTCCTCGATCTCGATCACGCGACTGGCCGCCCAGACCGACAGGCCGGAGCGTTTCATCGGCATTCACTTCATGAACCCGGTTCCGCTGATGAAGCTGGTCGAGCTTGTTCGCGGCATCGCCACCGAGGACACCACTTTCGAGACCGCTAAAGCGTTCGTGAGCAGCCTCGACAAGACGATCACGGTCGCCGAGGATTTCCCCGCCTTCATCGTCAACCGCATTCTTCTGCCGATGATCAACGAGGCGATCTACACGCTTTACGAAGGCGTCGGATCGGTGGAGGCGATCGACACGGCCATGAAGCTCGGGGCGAACCATCCGATGGGCCCGCTCCAGCTCGCCGATTTCATCGGCCTCGACACCTGTCTGTCGATCATGCAGGTGCTTTATGACGGGCTGGCTGATTCGAAATATCGGCCCTGCCCGCTGCTGGTTAAATATGTCGAGGCCGGATGGCTGGGGCGTAAGGCCGGCCGCGGCTTCTACGACTACCGCGGCGAACACCCGGTTCCCACCCGCTGAGGCGGGGACCTGCTGCCGGCCATGCAACGATCAGTGCAGGGCCGGCAGATCGTTCATGTCGTAGGCCTGGATATGAGTGAGCTCGATCCGGTTGCGGCCGCTATTCTTGGCCTGGTAGAGTCGCCGGTCGGCGATGCGGAAGAGTTCCACGAACCCGAGTTGATCCTCGAAGCTGACGCCGCCGACGCTGACGGTCAGCCGGTGCGGCTTGCCCATCGGCCGGAACGACAATTCGCTGATGCTGCGGCGGATGCGCTCGGCCACGCCGACCGCGTTTTCCTGCGAGGCGCCAGGCAGGAAAACGCCGAACTCCTCGCCGCCGAGACGCCCCACCAGGTCGTCCTTGCGCACCTGGCCGCGGATCGCCGCGGCGATCACCCTGAGTGCCTCGTCGCCGAGATCGTGGCCGTAACTGTCGTTGATCGACTTGAAGTGATCGGCGTCGATCACCAGCAGGGCGCCCTTGATGCGCTTGGTGCCACGCCCGGCATCGGCCAGGCTTTCGTCGACCCGCGTCGAAAACGCGCCACGATTGAGGCACGCCGTCAGGCTGTCGGTCGAGGCGACCAGACCCAGCTTCTGGTTGGCAAGCGCCAATTCGCGCAGCTTGTAGCCGAGAAACAACAAGATCGGACCCGCCAGAACGAGCAACAAGACCGCCGCGACCGGCAGCCCGCTGCGGAGTTCTTCACCGCCGATCCCAGCCGCCGCGACGGCCTGGTAGCTCAACGAGATGAACAGGCACCAGATCGTGCCCGCCATTGTCCAGCGCAAGAGACTGGATTGCCCCAACCGGGACACAATCATACTGAGATGCCGCCTGAACGCGTCAGCCATCGATGCAACCCCCTCATCACGAGAGAAGAAGCTAGCCGCAGCCCTTAAAGACCGGGTTAGGAAAATCGGCGGCATTCGTCAGTCCGCCGACACCGAACGTTTACGATCTGTAAAATCGGCGACGAGTACGGACCCGGAGCGGTGGCATCAGTCGCGGCTATAGATGCGCCAGCCTTTTGGGGATTTCATGTCGGGCAACTCGGAAAATCGCGTGCAGCGATTGCGTCCGTTCGCCTTCGACACGTAAAGCGCGCGGTCGGCCTTGACATAGAGATCGTCGGCGCTTTCGGCCTGAACGGCCATGCAGATCCCCACCGAGACCGTTATCGAGCCGCTGGAAAGGCCCGTCCCGTTATTCGTCGCGGCCAGCTTTTCCACCGTTTTGCGTACGGTTTCGCCGACCTCTGCCGCCACGTCCTCGCTCATGCCTTCCACGATCGCGGCGAATTCCTCGCCGCCCGTCCGCGCAACCATCACGCCATCGGGGACGGACGACTGAACCACACCGGCGATGTGCTGGATGATCTTGTCGCCGACCGGATGGCCGAAGCGGTCGTTGATCTGCTTGAAGCGGTCGATGTCGACGATCACCAGGCAACTGTAAAGCACCCGCTTCTTGTCGTCGTAGATCCGCGCCATCGCCTTGTCGAAGGCGCGGCGGTTGAAAAGTTGGGTCAACGGGTCGGTGTCGGCGAGCTTCTTATATTCCTCGAGCTTCGTCTTTACTTCCTCCAACTCGGCCGACTTGTCCTCGATCGAGGAGACAATTTGCTTGCCCTGCTCGATCTTGGTGTCCGTGGCGGCCGACATGATGCTCGATATCCGGTGCAGGATTTCCTGCGTGACCAGATTGCGCTTATGCAGCCCGTCCGACGTCTGGTTGAGGATCGAACCGTAGCGCTCGAGCTGGACCCGCTCCTTCTCGAACAGTTTCATCACCTCCTCGACCTTGTCGGAGAGATGGTTGCGAATGTCCTCAACGGCAAGCTGATCGTTCGCCTGGGCAAAATATTTGACGCTGAGACGGTCCAGGTCGTCCTGGCGCGGCCGATTGCCGAGCTTGCCGAGCTCGGCGTTGAGTTCGGGATTGGCGCCGGCGAACACTTCGTAGAAGATTTCGTAGTTCCGCGGCAGGCCCACCACGCCCATTGCACGCATCGCCAGCGCGATCTTGGCGGCGACATCCGTGACCGGTCCGGACGGGGTATTGCCGCCACCGGATATATTGGAAAGCTGCATGTTCATCTGCGCCCTCCCCTCGGCAAGGACCGAAGCGCCCGACCAAAACGATCCGCGACAAACCTGCCGCCGCCACCTCTGAACGATATTGACCCGTCGTCCTTCAATGCAAGTCCCACCCACATCTGACATCAGCCTGACGTACAGGTAAGCCAATCGCGCTAATTGTCCGTTAAACCCGGACAATTCCTCACAAATAACCGCAAGACCAGGGATCCTGCCTAAACTTTTACGGGCTTGGCAACACGCCCGGTCTCGCCGAAAAGCGCAAGATAGCGTTGGATCTCCCCAGGCGCCCCGGTCGCCTTTTCAGGATTATCCGACAACTTGACTGCCGGCCGGCCATTGGCGTGGCTGACCTTGCAGACGATGGATATCGCGTTGAGGCTGGATATCTCGACCGGCGCGCAGCCCTCGAAATCATTGGTCAGGTTGGTGCCCCAGCCGAACGCCATGCGCACCCGGCCATGGAAATGATGGTAGGCCTTCTCGATCGTGTCGACGTCGAGACCATCGGAAAAGATCAGCAGCTTTTCGCGCGGGTCGCGGCCGCGCTCCTTCCACCACGAGATGATCTTTTCGCCGCCCTCGATCGCCGGCGCGCTGTCCGGCCTAAACCCGGTCCAGTCCGCCACCCAATCCGGGGCGCCACGCAGGAACGATTCGGTCCCGAACGTGTCGGGCAGCACAATCAACAGATTGCCGCCATAATACTGGTTCCAGTCGCGCAGAACCTGATACGGCGCTTCGAGCAGGGCCTCGTCGTCGGGCGCCAGCGCGGCCAGCACCATCGGCAGTTCGTGCGCGTTGGTGCCCAGCGCCTCCAGGTCGGTATCCATGGCCAGCTTGACGTTGCTGGTTCCCGTCAGCGCGTCGCCCAGCCCCTCTTTCAAAGCCTCCACGCACCAGCGTTGCCACAGGAAGGAATGCCGCCGCCTGGTGCCGAAGTCCGATATGCGCAGATCCGGCAACTTGCGCAGCCGCTCGACCTTGGACCATACCTTGGCCTTCGCCCGCGCGTAGAGAACGTCGAGCGAAAACGGTCCCATCGACCTCATCGTGGCGCGCGACCGCAATTCGTTGATGATCGCCAGGGCGGGAATTTCCCACATGCTGGTTTCGGTCCAGCGGCCGTGGAAACGCAGTTCGAACCGTCCGTCCCGGCGCGCCAGCTCGTATTCGGGCAGTTGGAACTCGCTCAGCCACGCCAGAAAGTCGGGCCTGAATATCTGCTTGCTGCCATAAAAGGTGTTGCCGGCGAGCCAGATCATCTCCTTCTTGGAAAACCGCAGGCTGCGCGCATGATCGAGCTGGTCGCGCAATTCGGCGATATCGATTTCGTCGGCGAGCCTGACCGTCTTGGTGCGGTTGATCAGCGAGAAGGTCGCGTCGACCTGCGGATAGAGCCCCCAGATCATCTGCAGCATCAACAGCTTGTAGAAATCCGTGTCGAGCAGGCTGCGGATCACGGGATCGAGCTTCCAGGTATGATCGTAGACACGCTTGGCAATGTCGGTCTTGGTCATCTTGCCCTTCCCGTTTCGCCCCGGCCGCCGCCGGCAACGGCGTCGTGGTCTAGGATGAAATACAGCATCCGGCAAGGAAACCGCCCGGCCGACCCGCCGCGGTCAGGCAAGATGCTCGCGCACCTTCTCGCGAATCTGGGACAGCGTGAACGGCTTCTGGACGACATCGACGATCACCTTGTCGAGTCCCGCCGCCCGTTCGCGCTGGTCCGCGTACCCGGTCACCAGCATGATCTTGAGTTCGGGGTAGTCCCGCACGGCTTCTTCGGCCATGGCGATCCCGTCCATGCCCGGCATGCGGATGTCGGAGACGACCAGATCATAGCCGCCCTCGGCCTGCCGGATGAGCGCCAGCCCTGCCTCGCCGTCCTCCGCCGTCTCAACGCTATGGCCGTCGCGCGCCAGCGCGCGCGCCGCCAGGGAGCGAACCGGTTCGTCGTCTTCGACAATCAGGATTCTAGCCATTGAGCCGACAATGCCCGGTCTTATCGCGGTCCCTGACGGGACCGGTTCAACCGGCCGCATCTCCTTTCACCACACCCACGAAGGGCAGCTCCCGGAAGGCGTGCGCGACATCCATGCCATATCCGACAACGAAATAATCCGGGCATTCAAAGCCGACATAATCGGCGTTCAGCTCGGTCTGCCGGCGGGTATGCTTGTCCAGTAAAACCGCGATCGAAACGCTGCGCGCTCCCCGCGATACCATCAGGTCGCGGGTGAATTTCAGCGTCTTGCCCGATTCCAGGATGTCATCGATCAACAGGATATCGCGGCCGGCGACGTCGTTGTCGATATCGCGCAGCACCTTGACCTCACCGCTGACGGTGCCCGCGCCATAGCTGGAGATGAAGATGAACTCGACCTCGGGCGAGCTTCCCGTGTCATGCATCGCTCGGATCAGATCGGCGGCGAAGATGAAGGAGCCCTTGAGGATCGAGACGACCAGCAGGTCATGGTAATCGCGCCCGGCGATCTCCTTGGCCAGCTCGAGATTACGCCGCGCGATCGTCGATGCGCTGAACAGGACTTCGATTTCCTTGCCGCGTACAACCGGCATCAGCCGCCGCCCTCCGTAATCATGCTCACCGATATGCCGGCAACGCCGCCCTCGGGCGCGTTGACGCGGCTGGAAAAGGGAAACCGCGTTCCGGGTCCGATCCGGGCCCGTCCCGGATCGAGTATGTAGCGGGTGACGGCGCCGCCGTCACCCCTGACCTCGATAGCCAGGCGCGGAACCTGTTCGGCCGAGGCGCCGTTATTGGCAACGGCGCCGTCGACATGCACGATCCCGCGCACGCCGCTGGCGTCCAGATGCGACCGCAGCGCGACAAGCCGCATGGCATCGGCCGCGCTCGCAGGCGCCGCGGAAAACAGGGCGCCACGCAGCGTATGCCCACCCGATATCCAGAAGGCCGCCAGCGCGGCCATTGCTCCCACCGCCCAAAACAACGGCCCGGCACGGCGTTCGCGCCGGCCTGCCGGATGTTGACCATGGTTTTTGAGCATGTCCATGCCGGAAATCCCGGAGGACCCCGGTTCGACCCTGGGCGCGCTGCGGGAATTGTCGCGGACCATGGACGGATCGTCCAGCGTAATATAGTCGGCATCGACGATCTCGCTGGCGAAATCGGTCCGTGCCGCCCTGGAGCGCCCGCCCGCCATGATTTCGCCCGAGACCGGGCGGACGTTCGCTGCATCGACCATGGAAGGGCGCCGTCCTTTTGCAAAACCCTGACACGGGGTAAAGGGAATTGGTTAATGATTTGCTGCCGAGCGGCACAGGCGCGGTGCGACGAGGCGGGAATTTTACCGTCCGTTAACCATGGAAAACCAAGGTCCGCCGCAATCGACGGATATCGAACCAGCCGAGGCCGGGCACGACAGTGATCCATTTCGAAAATGTTGGCTTGCGCTACGGAATGGGGCCGGAAATCCTGCGCGACATCTCCTTTCATATCCCCAAGCGCTCGTTCCAGTTTCTCAGCGGGCCTTCGGGCGCCGGCAAAACGACACTTTTACGCCTGCTTTTCCTGTCGCTGGCGCCGACCCGGGGACTGATCAAGGTGTTCGGCAAGGATCGCGCGCTGATTCGGCGCAACGAGCTGCCGCATATCCGCCGCAAGATCGGTGTCGTTTTCCAGGATTTCCGCCTTCTGGAGCACATGACGACTTATGAAAACGTCGCCCTGCCGCTGCGTGTGCGCGGACGCGAGGAGGCGAGCTATCGCAGCGACGTGACCGAGTTGCTCAAATGGGTCGGCCTCGGCGAGCGCCTGAATGCACACCCGCCCATCCTGTCGGGCGGCGAAAAGCAGCGCGCCGCGATCGCCCGTGCGCTGATCGAGCAGCCCGACATCCTGCTTGCCGATGAGCCAACCGGTAATGTCGATCCGCCGCTCGCCCGGCGGCTGCTGCGCCTGTTCATCGAACTCAATCGGTCCGGAACCGCCGTCCTCATCGCCACGCACGACCTGTCCTTGATGGATCAGGTCGACGCGCGCCGCCTCGTGCTCGCCGACGGCAGGCTGGCGATCCATGACTGACTTCACGCTCAAGTCCCTGGTCCGATCGCGCGACGGCAAGCGTCGTCGCATGGCGCCGATCGTGCCGGCCCAGACCGTGGCCGGGCACGCATTGATCGCCGTGATCGCGATCATGACCTTCCTGGCCTGCCTCACCGTGGGCGCGGTCACCCTGGTGCGCGACACCGCCAGCGTCTGGCAAAGCCAGATCGCCCGCGAGGCGACGATCCAGATCCGTCCCCGCGACGACCTCGACATGGAGGCCGCGCTCAAGGCGGCCAAGACGATCGCCGAAACCTTCACCGGCGTGCGTGCGGCAACCGTCGTCGACAGCGCCGCCACCGCGCGCCTGCTCGAACCATGGCTCGGCACCGGCCTCGATCTCGACGAACTGCCGGTGCCGCGCCTCGTCATCGTCACGATCGACGAGGCCGCGCCACCTGATTTCGCCGCCATGCGCGCGGCGATCGGCAAGCAGGTGCCCAATGCCAGTCTCGACGACCATCGCAATTGGGTCGACCGCCTCGTCTCGATGGCCCGGACGACGGTGACCATCGGCTTTGCGGTCCTGATCCTGATGCTGTCGGCGACCGTTCTGACCGTCGTTTTCGCCACGCGCGGCGCCATGGCCGGCAACGGACACGTCATCGAGGTCCTGCACTATGTCGGCGCCGAGGCGCGGTTCATCGCCTCCCAGTTCCGCCGGCACTTCCTGCTGACGGGTATCAAGGGCGCAGCCGCGGGAGGCCTCGCCGCCATCGTGGTCTTCATCCTGTTCGGCTGGTGGTCGGGGCGCAACATGGCAACGCCGGAAGCCGACCAGGCGACGGCGCTGTTCGGTAATTTCGCCATTGGCACGACTGGCTATCTCGGCGTCGGCGTGGTGGTCGTCCTCGTCGCCGCGTTGACGGCGGCGACCTCACACGCGACCGTGGTCGCGCATCTCAACGGGGTCGATATTGGCACCGCCGACCATTTGTGAGCGCGTCGCCCGAAGCCAGCCGCTTCGCGCCACAAGACCGCGCAACACGAAAAATGTCGCGGTGCGGGCGCCGCATCTACCGCCAGCCGCAATTCGGCGCTAAGCAACCACCATGGCAGAAGCGCCCCGCGAAACCGAACCGCAGCCCGCCCGCGACCGGCAAGCCGGCGCGCGCGGCCGCGCCGGCCGGTTCGGCCTCGCGGGAGCCCTGCTTGCCGTGCTGGTCTTCATCGGCGGCTTCGCCTGGTTCGCCAATCAGGTGAGGCTGATGAAAACGCCGGCCGATTTGCCTGATGCCGACGCAATCGTGGTCTTGACCGGCGGCCATTTCCGGCTCAACGCGGCGGTCGACCTGCTCAAGGCCGGCAAGGGCGAGCGGTTGCTGATCTCCGGTGTCAATCCGGTCGCACGCGCCGGCGACTTGCGCCGTGCAACCGGCGCCGAGGAAGCGCTGTTTTCATGCTGCATCGACATAGATCGGCTAGCGCTCGACACGGTCGGCAATGCCGCCGAGAGCGCGAAATGGATCCGCGCGCACGCCTATAAGACGATCATCGTGGTCACCAACAACTACCATATGCCCCGCAGCCTGCTGGAAATGCGCCGCCTGTTGGCCAAGACGGCGCTGTTGCCCTATCCAGTGGTCGCCAACAACGCCGAAGACGGCGTCCTGTTGACCAAACCTGACGCGTTGCGGGTGCTTTTTACTGAATACGTGAAATATCTCGGCGCCCTTGCTCGTGGCGCATGGCCGCGCGGCGACGGCGCCGACCCGAAAAGCGACCTCGCCCGGCGCTGAACGAAAGGCCTCCCGCGCGGCGCGATGCGCAATCCGCGGTTTTCCTCCGCCGTGGCCGATGATACCTAGAGCCATTCATCTTTAACTGGAGGCGGGTTGATGGAATGGATTTTTCGCTCCGGCGAGGAGAAGTTCGCAGCGCGATATCAATATCGGGCAAGAGCTTCGACGCCGCAGGGGCGGAAAAGCCCTCCAAGCCGGGGAGCGCCTATGGTTTTGATATCGCCCGTCAAACCGCAATCGCCCGACCTGGGTCTTTCGCACGTCTTACAGCGTCGCGCCCGGCTCACGGTGCCTGCACCGCATCGCCACGCGCTCCTGGCCGGACCGCGAAATCCCGTCGGTCAAACGATTCCGTTTAAAAATGAACGGCTCTAGGAACGGAACCCATCGACCGGAATTGCCACGGGACACCGGACACGCTTTATGACAGTGATTCGATCGCTGACGTTCAACGTCGCCTTTTACGCCAACCTGATCGTCCAGATGATTTTCTGGACACCCTTTTATTTCCTCGCGCCCCGCTACCTGGCCTGGTTCGTACCGAAATTCTGGTCGCGCTCCAGCCTGTGGCTCTACAACGCCATCGCCGGCACGCGCAGCGAGATCACCGGGGTTGAGAACCTGCCCGAAGGCTCCTTCATCCTCGCGCCGAAACATCAGTCGTTCTGGGATACGATCGCCTTTTTTCCCTATCTGCGCGATCCGCTCTACATTCTGAAGCGCGAACTGACCTGGATTCCGTTCTTCGGCTGGTATGTCTTGAAGATGCGCATGATCCCGGTCGACCGGGGCAGCCGCTCCAAAGCGCTCAAAGCGGTGATACGGCTGACCAAGGCCGAACTGGCGCGCAATCCGCGCCAATTGATCATCTATCCCGAAGGCACACGCCGTGCGCCCGGCGACGACCCGGCCTATAAATGGGGCATCGTCGAACTTTACACCGAACTGGGCCTGCCGGTCGTCCCGGTCGCCCATGTCGCCGGCCTCTACTGGCCGCGCCGCAAGTTCCTGCGCTATCCCGGCACGATCAAGGCGCGCTTCCTCGCGCCGATCCCCACGGGCCTCAGCAAGGAGGAATTCATGCACCGCCTGATTTCCACGACCGAACAGGCCGTCGACGAATTGCTGGTCGAGGCTGCCAGCTCGCGCGACGCCCCGCCCTTGCCCGAGACCGCGCGCCGGCGGCTCGAGAAGCTGAAGGGCGATCCGCCCGCTTCCGTGCCGGCTTGATCGGGCGACCGGCCGGATAGGGAGGAACCATGCCGAAATCCGCCAATCTGACGACGATCGGTTTCGACGCCGACGACACGCTTTGGCAAAATGAACAGTTCTACCGGCTGACGGAACGACGTTTTGCCGAACTGCTCGCCGATCACGCCGAACCTGACCGCCTGAGCGAGCGGCTGCTCGCGGCCGAAAAGCGCAATCTCGGCAGCTACGGCTTCGGCATCAAGGGCTTTACGCTGTCGATGGTCGAAACCGCGATCGAGGTCACCAACGGGCGCGTGCCGGCGCGTGTCATCGAGCAGATTCTTGCCGCCGGGCGCGAGATGCTGGACCATCCGGTCGAAACCCTGCCGCATGTCACCGACACGCTCGAGCGGCTGGCCGCGACGCACCGCATCGTGCTGATCACCAAAGGCGACCTGTTCGACCAGGAGCGTAAACTCGCCCAGTCCGGGCTCGGTGACTTTTTCGACGCGGTCGAAATCGTCAGCGACAAGAAGCGCAATACCTACCAGCGGATCTTCTCGGCGGTAGGCGACGGGCCCGAACGCGCGATGATGGTCGGCAATTCGCTCAAATCCGACATCGTGCCGGCGATCGCGGCGGGAAGCTGGGGCGTACATGTCCCGCACGAACTGACATGGGTGCTGGAGCACGTCGAGCCTCCGGCCGAAGATCCGCGCTTTCGGGTTATCGACACATTGCGCGACCTGCCCGGCATCGTAGCCGAGATCGGCTGATGTACCTGGCGGCCGGGTTCACCGGATCCGCCGCGCGACCTCTTCCAGCCAATGGTCGCGAATGCCGAGCGCCTCCAGGTGTTCGACCGTGTTGAGCACGTAATCCTCGTTCGGGCCAGACTGGCCGACGGCGCCGCACACCGCCTCGGCCGCGTGCGCGGCGTCGAGCCGCCCGGCATACTGGTCGTGCGCGCGGTCGACGACATAACACAGCGCATCGCCGCGCGTGCCGGAGGCAAACGTGACCGGCAGCACGCGCTCCAGATAGACATGGGTGACGAGCTCGCGGGCACGCAGATAGTCGAGCACCTCCTCGCGCAGGTCGCCCGGCACCCGAAAGGCAAGCCCGACGCACGATCCGCCCCGGTCGAGGCCGAGCACTAACCCCGGTCGCGCGGGCGTGCCGCGATGCACGAAAGAGCGCACGCACAGCGCCCGGCGGTAACCGTGCAGTCGCGCGCGCTGGGTCTCCACATGGGCGAATCCGGGCCGCCACATCAGCGAACCGTAGCCAAACACCCAAAAATCGCCCATATCGCCAAGCCAGTCTGATAGGAATGCGCCGGAACGACCGGCAGCATGATGGGTAGCGAGGCCGAAGGCGTGACGTCAAGTAAACGCGAAGGCGGAACCAGCCGCCGGTTCTTCTGGCTCGCTACGGGCATCGTCGCCGCGATCGCGCTTTATACGGGCGGCTGGTTCTACGCCGCGAACACGTTGGAACGGGCAACCGACACCTGGCTCGCGCGCATGGGCGAACGCGGCGCCGCCGCGAGCTGCCAACAGCGCGAGGCGCGCGGCTATCCGTTCCGCATCGGGCTTTTCTGCAGCGAGGCTGCAATCGAGGACGCCGAGGGCCGTTTCGCCATCAGGGCCGCCGGGCTGCGCTCGGCGGCACAAATCTATAACCCCGCCCAAATCGTCGGCGAACTGGACACGATACGGCTCGACCTGCTCGCCGCGCCAAACCCGGTTGGCGCCCGCGCCGGCGATATTCGTTTCAGCGCAAGGCTCGCCGACCCGCTGCCGGAGCGCGCCTCGGTGACAGCCCAACAGGTCAAGCTCGACGCAACCCCGGAGGGCCGCGTGGCGTCGGTCCTGTTCGAGGCCGGGCACGTCGAGGCCCATGCGCGCCGCAATGGCGCCGATCTGGATCTTGCCGTCAGCGCCGAGGCGATCTCCGCCCTTCCGCCGCAGATTGGCCGTGAGATCCGTGCCGAGCGGTTCCAGGCCGATTTCACCGTCGCCGACGGCGTGCGGCTCGCCATGGAGCGGCCGCAAAGCCTGCGCGGCATCAGCCTCGTCATTCGCGATCTCGCCATTACCCTGGCCGATAAGGCCGGTTTCGCGCTTTCCGGCCCATTTTCTGTCGATATGGACGGATTTATTGACGCAAAATTGCAGATTTCGGCGCGAAATCCGCAAGAAATTGCCGCGCTTTTGGCAGAAATCATGCCGGAAAACGGCAATCAGATCCGCTCGGTGGCCGCCGGGCTCGCCGCTCTCGGCGACAATCCCAGCCTGCCGCTCACCGTGACGAAGGGGCAGGCGCGGATCGCCTTCATCACGCTCGGCCGGATACCCCCACTCAACTAGAGCCGGATTTTTCCGGCTCCCTGGCATCGCGTGGCGGATGGGCGACGACGTGGCGGCCGAAATCGGGCACGTCGATGTCCTGGCCGGCCTCGATGATCGAGCGCCGCACCGCCCGGGTATGGGTGAACAGGTCGAACAGCTTGTCGCCGTCGCCCCAGCGGATCGCCCGCTGCAATGCCGACAGATCTTCCGAAAACCGCGCCAGCATCTCCAAAATGGCCTCGCGATTGTGCAGGCACACGTCGCGCCACATGGTCGGGTCGGACGCGGCCAGGCGGGTGAAGTCGCGAAAACCGGACGCCGAATATTTGATGACCTCGGACTTGGTCACCGCTTCCAGGTCGTCGGCGGTGCCGACGATATTATAGGCGATGATGTGCGGCAGATGCGAGACGATGGCGAGCACCATGTCGTGATGCGCCGGATCCATCACATCCACCTTCGAGCCGCAGGCCTCCCAGAAACCGGACAGCCGCGCGAGCGCGTCGGGATCGGTGTCCGGCAACGGCGTCAGGATGCACCAGCGCCCGTCGAACAGGTCGGCGAACCCGGCATCCGGCCCCGACCGTTCGGTACCGGCGATAGGATGGCCGGGGATGAAATGGACCGAAGACGGCAATTCCGGCGCCATCTGGCTGACGACCGACCCCTTGGTCGAGCCGACATCGGTGACGATCGCCCCTGCCTTGAGCGCGGGCGCGATCGCGCGCGCCACCGCGCCGGACGCGCCGACCGGCACCGACACGATGACAAGATCGGCATTTTCGACCGCCTTGGCCGGGTCGCCTTCATAGACGTCGCCCAGATCCAGCTCCGCGGCCCGTTCGAGCGTCGCGGCCGAGCGTGTCGAGACCACAATCGTGCCAGCCAGCCCCTCGCGGCGTATCACATGGGCAAGCGACGAACCAATCAGGCCGATGCCCACCAGGGCAACGCGATCGAACATCGGATCGGACATCGCTCAGTCTTTCAGAAAATCCGAGAGCGCGGCGACCACACCCCGGTTGGCTTCTTCCGTGCCGATCGTCATCCTGAGCGCATTCGGGAATCCGTAGCCGGCGACACGGCGCAATATATAGCCCCGCGCCGTCAGATACTCGTCGGCCAGCGCCGCCGAGCGGCGCTCGTCGGGAAAATGGATCAGGATGAAATTGCCGATGCTCGGCGTGACCCTGAGACCAAGCTTGGTCAGTTTCTCCGTCAGCCACGGCAGCCATTGGTCGTTATGCGCGACCGATTTCTCGACATGACCGCGGTCGCGGATCGCAGCCACCCCGGCCTCGATCGCCGCCGCGTTGACGTTGAACGGACCGCGAATGCGGTTGAGCGCGGCAATCACATGCGCCGGCGCGTAGATCCAGCCGATACGCGCGCCGCCGAGGCCGTACACCTTGGAGAAGGTCCGGGTCATGACCACATTATCGAACGAGGATACGAGCTCGATGCCGGTCTCGTAGTCGTTGCGGCGCACATATTCGGCATAGGCCGCGTCGAGCACCAGAAGCACGTTTTTCGGCAGCCCCGCATGCAGGCGCCGCACCTCCTCGAACGGCACATAGGTGCCGGTCGGGTTGTTGGGATTGGCCAGAAAGACGATCCTGGTCCTGTCGGTCACCGCGGCCAGGATCGCATCGACATCGGCTGTCTCCTCGGTTTCCTTTACCACCACCGGCACCGCGCCCGCCGCCTGGATGTAGATCCGGTAGACCAGGAAGCCGTGCTCGGTGAACACACCTTCGTCGCCCGGCTGCAGATAGGCCTGCGCCAACAGCCCGAGCGCCTCGTCGGAGCCGTTGGTGCACAGAATGTTGTCCGGGTTGAGCCCGTGCACTTCCGCTATCGCCTCGCGCAGCCTGCTCGCCGCACCATCAGGGTAGAACTCGAGCGAGGCGGCCACCGACCGCACGGCCTCGACCGCCTTGGGCGACGCGCCGAGCGGGTTTTCGTTCGACGACAGCTTATGGACTTTGGCCACGCCCGCCGGCGCCGCGCTCTTGCCGGGCACATAGGCGGCGATATCCATGATGCCAGGTTTCGGCTCTGGGCGGACGGGCAGGCTCATGGCGGGGTTCCTTCGCGGATGATCGCCTTCCGACTAGCAAAGCTTTGCCGTTGACGCAAAGGCTTGCGCAAGATTATAACCGGCCTCCCGTGGTGATTTGGCCGGTCGGCTTGCAGCCACGTAAAACAAGTCGCTAAAGGGCCGTTTGCATCAGGTAACCGGCTTTGCGAGCGCGCAATGCCGGTTTTTTTGTGCTTCGAGCAAGGCCGGCCGCATGAGGTAATGTGGATGGCCGCACGGCGGGCCCGAAAGCTGAAGGCAACTAACGAGGCGACCGACCCGTCGAGCCGGGTCGCGCGCTTCGGACCGGACAGGCCGCTGTCGCTCGATTCGGGCAAGGTGCTGTCGCCGTTCCAGATCGCTTACGAGACCTATGGCGCGCTGAACGAGGCGCGCAGCAACGCCATCCTGATCTGCCATGCGCTGACCGGCGACCAATATGTCGCCAGCCGCAATCCCATCACCGGCAAGCCGGGCTGGTGGGAAAGCCTGGTCGGCCCGGGCAAGGTGATCGACACCGGCCGTTTTTTCGTCATCTGCTCCAACGTCATCGGCGGCTGCCTGGGCTCCACCGGCCCCGCCTCGCTCAACCCCGAGACCGGCCGCGCCTACGGCCTCGACCTGCCGATCGTCACCATAGGCGACATGGTGCGCGCGCAGACGATGCTGGTCGACGAACTCGGCATCGACCGACTGTTTTCCGTCATCGGCGGTTCGATGGGCGGCATGCAGGTGCTGGAATGGGCGGCGAGCTATCCCGAGAGGGTGTTCACCGCTTTGCCGATCGCGGCAGGGGCGCGACATTCCGCCCAGAACATCGCCTTTCACGAAGTCGGCCGCCAGGCGGTGATGGCCGACCCCGAATGGTGCGGCGGGCGCTATATCGACGAGGGACGCCGGCCGGAAAAAGGCCTCGCGGTCGCGCGCATGGCCGCCCACATCACCTATCTGTCGGAAACCGCGCTGCACCGCAAATTCGGCCGCAATCTGCAGGATCGCGAGACCCTGACCTTCGGGTTCGACGCGGATTTCCAGATCGAAAGCTATTTGCGCCACCAGGGCATGACCTTCGTCGACCGCTTCGACGCCAATTCCTATCTCTACATGACGCGGGCGATGGACTATTTCGACCTCGCCGCCGATCGTGGCGGGCGGCTGGCCGACGCCTTCCGCAACACCGAGACCCGTTTCTGCCTCGTCTCCTTCACTTCGGACTGGCTGTTTCCGACCGAGGAAAGCCGCACCGTGGTGCGTGCGCTCAACGCCGCCGGCGCCTCGGTTTCCTTCGTCGAGATCGAGACCGATCGCGGCCACGACGCATTCCTGCTCGAGGAACCGGAATTCTTCGCCGCCGTCGGCGGATTTCTGGACTCCGCCGCGCGCGCCCGCGGCCTGGAGGATGCGCCGTGAGTGTGAACCACGACGCCCGGGTCGACCTCGCCATGGTGGCCGGCCTGATCGACCCGCGCGCCCGCGTGCTCGACGTCGGATGCGGAGACGGGGCGCTTCTGGACCTCCTGATCACCGACAAGCAGATCGACGGCCGCGGCATCGAGATATCGCAGCGCGGCGTCAACGAATGCGTCGCGCGTGGCCTGTCGGTGATCCAGGGCGATGCCGACACCGACCTCAGCCATTATCCCGACCAGGGCTTCGACTACGTGATCCTATCGCAGACGCTGCAGGCCACACGCAATCCCAAGGAAGTGCTCGAACAATTGCTGCGGATCGGTCGGCATGCGATCGTCTCGTTCCCGAATTTCGGCCATTGGCGCGTGCGCCTTTCGCTGCTTTTGCGCGGCCGCATGCCGGTCACACGCGACCTGGCCTATAGCTGGTACGACACGCCCAACATCCATTTCTGCACGATCCGCGATTTCGTCAATCTGTGCGAGGAGGTTGGCGCGACCGTGGAGAGCGCAACCGCGCTCGACGGCAACGGTCAGAAGATCGGCGTCTCGCTGCCATGGTGGTTCTGGAATTTCTTTGGCCAGCAGGCGGTGTTTCTGCTGAGGAAATGACACTCACACCAACAAGGCGGTCGCGTACATGATCAACAGACCGGCCGCGACA
This sequence comes from Nitratireductor arenosus, assembly GCF_009742725.1. Classification (GTDB taxonomy): domain Bacteria; phylum Pseudomonadota; class Alphaproteobacteria; order Rhizobiales; family Rhizobiaceae; genus Mangrovimarina; species Mangrovimarina arenosa. The sequence goes on from NZ_WPHG01000001.1 coordinate 526,148, forward strand.
CCGCCGGCGTAGTTCAAGCCGCCCAAGGCAGCGAACCCGCCCTTTCTCACCGTTAGAGCCGTCACCTCGACCATCACCTGGAAGATCGCCCCGGCACCGACGCCGAAACACAAAGCCAGCCAATAGGGCCCCGGTGCTTGCGTTCCGGCCCAAACGCCGGCGACCGCCGGCAGGCCCGCGAGCCCGGCAAGCAGGACGAACAACGACAAAGGCGGTTTTGCGCGTACGAGCGGCGCCGCGATGCCGATACCCTCGGTCACGTTGTGAATGATGAAACCGACGACCAGGAAGGTCGCCAAGGCGCCGGCGCCGGCCGAAAGCGCGCCGCCCACCGCCAGACCTTCGCCAAGATTATGCAGCCCGATGCCAAGCGCGATGAAGCCGGCGAGCGCGGCGCCCTGCGGCGCGGCGCCGCGCCAGCGCCCGGCCACGAACAACGCCAGCGCCGTCAACGCCGCCGCCACCCATACCGCCGTCTGGCCGCGCAGACGCTCCAGGGCGGCCGAACCGGCCTCCAGCCCCTCGCTGAGCGTGTCGAGGAAAAGATAGGCCAAAAGCCCGACGGTCAGCGCCAGCAGAAAATCGAACGTGCCGGCGGACAGCCCGCGCATGGCGGGAAAGGCCAGCATGCCGGTTGCCACCGGCGCCACGCCGAGCAGGAGCCCGACCACGGCAAGCCGCCACAGCGAGCCGGCATCGAGCCCCGGCGTAGCCTGTGCGACCTCCACCGTGTGTTCGAACGTCGCCCCGGTCGAGGTCACCAGCACGATATGATGCGCTTCGCCCTCGACCCAAGGATAGGGAACCGTGACCCGGGCGCCGTCAAGACGCCCGACCGGTCCGGCCGGCATCAGGTCGAAAGCACGATAGGCCCCGTCGACCTGGACCTGGGCGATGGCGACCGGCTGCGATCCGTCGGCGCGGATGCCGAGCTCGATCACGCCCGGGCGCAGGCGCGTGCCTTCCACCACGACCTGTTCGACAGGCGGCGCGGCGGCCCCGATCCGGTCGAGCGGGCGCGCGCCCAGCACATAGGCAACGATCGCAGCCAGAATCAGAAGCGGAAGCGCCAGCCAGACGAAACGGACCATCACACCACCTCGAAATGGCTCATCCAGCCGAGTTCCGCAAATTCGGTCTGATGGGCATGGAACATATAGAGGCCGGGTTCGTGGTTGGCGAAGCTCAGCTCGACGATGCCGCGCTGCGCCTGACACTGCATGACGGTATCGATCCGGCGATGGGTCGGCGTCAAAGTGGTGCCGTGATCGTAATAATCGAAGAAATTCGCATGCACATGCAGCGAATTGATGGGATCGAACTCGGTAATGTTGATCAGGTAGATACGGACCGGCCTCGACCTGTCGATCCGTATAGGTCTGTCGAAATAGGCGAACGGAATGGTGTTGACGGCGTAGAATTCGTTTTCGTCGTCGAAATTGGTGTCGAAGCCGTTCATCACCATCACCAGTTCCTGCCAGTCCGCGTTCTGTGGCGTGCCCAGCTTCCGCGCCGCGGCGTCCTCGCGCGACAGCGGGTGCCGGTCCGGGTCGGGATCGACGATAAAGGCGCCGTAGAGCCCCTTGTGGATGTGGCGCTTGAGCGGGATCGAATGGCAGTGGTAGAGATGGCAGCCGTACGGCTCGGCCGCGAACTCGTAGGTGAACGCCTCGCCCGGCCCGATCTCGCCCGCCCCGGGCACGCCATCCATGCGTGCCGAGTGAATGCCGTGGAAATGCATGGTGTGCGGATGCGAACCCGCGTTGAGGAAGCGGATGCGCAGACGCTCGCCCTCCGTGCAGCGCAGGGTCGGCCCCGGGATCCGGCCATTGTAGGTCCAGGCTGGAAAGAACACGCCGGGCGCGATCTCCACCTCGCGATCGACGGCGGTGATTGTCCATTCGCGGACCTGCCGACCGTCGGGGTCCGTCGTCACGACACCGGTGTCGAATTCGGTCAGGAATTCCATCGGATCGAAGCCGTTGCGATCGGCGTCCACCGTTCCAACGACGCGGTTTTGACCATGCCGGCCGGCCATGCCGTGGCCAGTGGAGGGCGCGCCTTCGCCATCCTGTTCGCCCGCTGCCGAACGCTCCATTCCGAAGGCCGCACCCGCCAGCACCGCCCCGGCCCGCAGCAGGCCGCGTCTGGGAATGCGTCCGAACGGTCCCAAACCCATAATCGATCCTTGTTGCAAATGACTTGCATTACCAATAGCACGCGCCGATTATGGAGACAAGTTTTTGTCGCGTCCGCATCAACCAGCCGCTCGTCGGGTACCCACGAGGCTTCGACAAGGCATCGTTCAGGGGTCGAAGTTCACGCGTGACAAAACTGGGCGGCGCGTGACAAAGGCGGTTGGTCGCCGCTACAGCCGTTCCAATTCAGGACGCACGGGCGCCGCGTGCCAGAAGCTCTCCCGCCCTGTCGGCCAGGTCGCGCGTCAGGTCACCGGCCGGCATCGCCCGGCCAAGTGCCGCGGCCTGACCGGCCCATAAAGGCGAGAAGTCGCGCGAACCCGTCTTTTCCGCCCGCGCCCGCAGCGGACCGACGGCGGCCGCAGCCAGCGGAAAGGCAGGCGCCTCGGCGCTGAGCGGCCCAACCTCGCGCACGATCCGGTTGAGAAGCCCGCGCGCCGGCCGGCCGGTAAACACGTTGGTCAGCACCGTTTGGTCGTCGCGCGCCGCCGCGAGCGCGGCTCGGTGACCCGGCGCCGTCAGCGCCTCGGGGCACTGCAGATAGGCGGTTCCGATCTGCACCGCCGCCGCCCCCAGCATGAAGGCCGCCGCGACGCCGCGCGGATCGGCGATGCCGCCGGCGGCGATCACCGGCACCGCGACGGCATCGACCACCTGCGGCACCAGCGCCATCGTGCCGGGCTGGGCGGCGACGTCGTCGGAAAGGAAAATGCCGCGATGGCCGCCCGCCTCCGCCCCTTGCGCGATGATCGCGTCGCAGCCGCGTTTTTCCAGCCAGCGGGCTTCGGCGACCGTGGTGGCGGACGCGATGATGCGGGCGCCGGATTTTTTCACGCGCTCGATCAGCGCTGGGTCGGGCAGGCCGAAATGGAAGCTCACCACCTCCGGGCGAAACTCCTCCACCACCGCGCAACCCGCCTCGTCGAAGGGATTGCGCCCCGCGCCAGGCGGAACCGCGTCGGGGTCGATGCCGAACTCGGCGTAATAGGCCGCAAGCCGCGCGCGCCAGCCGGCCTCGCGTGCCCGGTCGGGGCTTGGCGGCGAATGGCAGAAGAAATTGAGGTTCACCGGCCGGTTGGTACGCTGGCGGATCACCCCGAGTTCGGTGCGGATCTGCTCGGGCCCGAGCATGGCGCATGGCAGGGCGCCGAGGCCGCCCGCCGCGCTGACGGCGATGGCCAGTTCGGCCCCGGAGGAGCCGGCCATCGGCGCTTGCAGGATCGGCACCTCGATGTCGAAAAGCTCAACAATGCCGTTATTGGGCCACATCGGCCTGTCCCTCCTTGATTCCGCGCCGCCGCGCGTGCGCCGCATCGATGCCGGTCATTGATCGCGTCGCGCCCTGCGGGGTCAGCACAGGCACGAAGACGCGCCGCGAACTGCGCTGCGCCACCGGCAGCCCCTGATAGAGACGCTTTTGCGCCTCCACGATGGTGACGCCTGAAAAGATCGGCGAGAACCGCCGCCCGGTCTGCTCGATCAGGCGATGGAACCTGAGCATCCAGCGCCTGCGCGACGGCGGAAAGAACAGCGCCTCGCTCCACTGTCCCGGCGTGAAATTGGTATCGCGCAAAAGGCTGGTGAGCTGCCCGCGCGACCAGGGCCTTCCGGTGCCGAAGGGCGTGTGCTCGAAGCGCGCCCACACGCCGCGCCGGTTCGGCACCACGATCACGAGCCGCCCGCCGGGGGCAAGAACCCGCCACAACTCCATCAGCGTTTCGCGCGGGTTTTCCGCATGTTCCAGCGAATGCACCATCAAGATGCGATCGATGGAGGAATCAAACAGCGGCAGTTCCTCATCGAATACCAGCGCGGTGCTGGACGGGCCGCCCGGCGGCCAGTTCACCGCTCCCTGCGTTGCCGGCATGAAGGCGAACACCCGCTCGGCGTCGGCCCCGAACCGCTCGAGCCAGGGCACGGCATAGCCGAGGCCGACCAGGCGTTCGTTGGGAATATTGGCCCATACGCTCGACAGCGCCATAGCGATCGAGCGATCGGCCAGGCGCCCGAGCACCGATGCATAAAACGACCTGAGATCGACGATGTCCGAATACATTGCCGGACGGTATCCGCGCCCGGACGGCACGGCAAGAAATCCCTTCGACGGGGTGACAACTCGGTGTCGGCCGGCTTATCGTCCGGCCGCGGAAAGCGAGGATGCCCATGGCCCTGGAAATCGACCAATTCATGTGCCGCAGCGATAATTTCGGCGTGCTGGCGCGCGATCCCGAAAGCGGCGAGACCGCCATCGTCGACGCGCCCGAAACCGCGCCAATCCTGGAAGCGGTCGAGCGCACGGGCTGGACTCCGACCGTTCTGCTGGTCACCCATCACCACGGCGACCACGTCGCCGGCAATCTCGATCTCAAGCAGCGTTTCGGCCTGAAGATCGTCGGCCCCCGATCCGAGGCCGACCGGATCCCGGGCATCGACGAGACCGTCAAGGACGGCGACCGCTTCGCCTTCGGTTCGGACGAGGTCCACGTGATCTCGACGCCGGGCCATACCGCCGGCCATGTCTGCTACCACTTCGCGCGATCGGGCGTCGCCTTCACCGGCGACACGCTGTTTGCGCTCGGCTGCGGCCGGCTGTTCGAATGCAAGCCGCCCGACATGTTCGCCTCGCTGAAGAAGCTCGCGGCACTGCCGCTGGAAACGGTGATCTATTGCGGCCACGAATATACCGAAGCCAATGCCCGGTTCGCGCTTTCGGTCGATCCGAGCAACTCCGCGCTCAAGGAACGCGCCGCCCTCGTCCAGACCAGGCGCGCGGCCGATCAGGCGAGCCTGCCCACCACGCTGATCGAGGAGATGGCGACCAATCCGTTCCTGCGCGCGCACGATCCCGTCATCCGCCGCAATCTCGGCATGGAGACCGCCAGCGACGAGGCCGTCTTCGCCGAAATCCGCAAGCGCAAGGATATCTTCTGACCCGCCGGGTCAGGCGAGCAGCACGCCGAGCGTGATCGCCAGTTGGCCGGCATAATAAAGCACCCACACGGCCGGCCTGCTCCAGCGCCGGTGGGCGGACGCCTCGGCAAGCAGGAAGCGCTCCGTGGCCAGGATGGCGTCGGACGCCATGAACAGCACCGCCCCGACAATCACCACCAGCGCGGGCAGGAACAGCGCAGTGACACCCATGGCCAGGATCGCCACGACGTAGACGGCAACCGGCACCGCCATTCCGGCCGGAAGGACCGGGCGCAGGCGCCGGTAAAACAAGCCGGCGAACGCTATCATGGCGAGCGCGACCAGCAGCCGCCACAGTTCGTCGGCAAACAGATCCGCGCTGCCCGCACCGGCAAACAGCACCGCATAGGCCAGGTGCGCGCCCAGAAACGACGCCAGGCCGGCCATGAAGGCGCCCTCGCCCTCCCGCGCCAGGCAGGCGTCGCCGAGCGCGCTCAGCGCCAGCGCGAGCGTGAGCAGCCACGGCCCGCCGGCAACGAAGGACAGTACCGCCAACAGCGCCACGCCGGCCGTCTTGGCAACCATGCGGCGCCAGGAAAGCGGCCGCGCCGTCATCGGCAGATACAGTGCTGCCGCCACGACCGACAGGACGAACGTTCCATTGGCCGTGCCGGCCAATCCGCCTTCGAACGGCATCATCACGCGTCACCCCCGAAAGCCGCGTCGTCCGCGCGGCGGGATAAGAGATTCTTGGCTGCGAGGGCCGCACCGGCGGTGATCAGCAGGCAGGCAGCGACGATACGCCATGTCGGCTCGGCGAAACCGAACGTAATCAGCACCAGGGTCGACAACAGCGGCGCGGCATAGCTTGCCGCCCCCAGCACCTGGATATTGCCGCGCTTGACCCCGTGATCCCAGGCGTAGAAGGCGCCGCCGACCGGCATCAGGCCGAGACCCGCGACAGCCAGCCATTGTCCGACGCCCTCGGGCCACACCGTGCGCTCCAGCGCCAGATGGCATACGAGCGACAGCCCGGCGGCGGCCAGGCAGAACCAGGTGACCACGCTGGTCGGCACGGCGGGAAAACGGCGTGACAACAGCGAATAGGACGACCAAGTCAGCGCGCACAGAGCCGCCATGGCGTAGCCGAAACCGTAGCGGGCGTCGAAGCCGAGCCCGCCGCCCTTAGCGACGATCAGCACCGTGCCGGCGAGCCCCATCAGCGCGCCGACGACGTGGTGCCAGCCGAGCCGCTCGCCCGGCATGAGCGCCGAACCGAGCACGATCAGCAGCGGCCACAGATAGGCAATCAGGCTCGCCTCGACCGCGGGCGCGTTTCGCAGGGCGGTGAAGTAAAAGAAATGATAGCCGAACAGGCCACCGATGCCGACCACCCAGGCAAGCGGCGGTATCGGCGCACGCTGTGCGGGCGACAGGCCAGCGCCCCGGGCCACAAAGCCCAGCGCGGCGCCGATTGCGAACGCCATTGCCGCAAGCTGGAACGGCGGCACCCGTCCCGATGCGTCGGTGAACAGCGCCAGCAGCGCCCACATCACCACGGCCGAGAATCCGATCAGGGTCGCCCGCCCCATCGCGTGTCTCCTCCTGCCCGGCAGGAGGTAAGGCTCCCGCGGCGAGACTGGACCTATCCGCCCCCGAACCCGGATGGCAAGACCAAATCGCACGCTGGCTGTGAGCTTTCAGAAGAGCGTCCATTCGGGCCGGACCGGGGAGGCTGGAGTTACCGCGCTTCGGCAGCGCTATCCACGCAGGCGCGGTATGGATCAAGACTTGCAAGCAGTTCTCCATCTCCACGCCGTTCGGTGGTGAGAAGGAAAGCGGCATGGGCGCGAGAAGGGTTGCAACGGCATCAGGGCCTACATGGCACAGAAATCCTTCTACGCCGATCTTTCGGGCGTGCCGCATCCCTGGGCCGCCGCAGCGGTGCAAGCGTCATGAGCGGCGCAGTGGCCTTTGAAGAGGAACCGCATGCAAGGTCGGCACGGGATCGACTGCCCGTAACCCGACAGGTTGGTGCGCTACAGAGGTGGTCCCCTTCTGGCGGCGGTAGCCAGTTCTTCAATCAATACCCGAATATTCGCTGGCGGGACATCCGGCATTTCCTCGCACAGCATGAGAAGCGCCGTCTCCACGGTCAGACCGTCGGCTGGCATGGTTCTTGAAAGCCAGCGTTCGCCCATCGCCAGCTGGATTTGCTCCGACCGGAGCTCGGCTTTCTTGATTAGGTTCCGCAGCGCTTCCGTTTCCTCCGCCGGAAACGCGGCGGGTGGGGCTTTCAGCCTCCGACGCAGCCGGCGCAATGGCAGAACGGTCTCATCGCGCCAGCGCTTCATCTCCGCCTTGAGTAGGTTCACCTGATCGCCGGACAGGCGGCGGTTCAGTTTCGCGTCCGCATAGAGGACGATGATCATGTTGACGACGTCGATTCCGGCCTCATCCTGAAGGCGAAGACATGCGTCGGAGCACCCCGGCGCGCCATAAAGACGGAGAGCGAAACGCCAGATGTCACCATCCAAATCAAGCTGAGAGGTGGGGGCGTCCCGCATGTGTGCTAACCTCCAAATTGCTCCCGGTTGCAGGGTGCTACGTCATAGGGCTACGCTGTGCCCGGCGCGGATGTGCGGTTGTTGAGCGTACCAAACCGAGAGCAATCGTGTCCCCTATCGGAGCTTTCGCAATCACGACTGGCAGAGATCTGCAATCTCTCCGAGCGCGACCGGGCGGAGTGGCGGACGAATCGTGAGATAGCCGGCTTCGTCCATGGAGAGACCGCGCGTGGCGGCGGCGAGGCCGGTTAGGGTCATGCCGCAAATCCGCCCCTGGCAGGGCCCCATGCCGCAACGTAGAAACGCTTTCACCTGGTTCGGTCCGGCGCTGTCTGCGCCGAGCGCCTCGCGGATTTCGCCGCAAGTGACCTCTTCACAGCGGCAGGCGATGACTTCGTCCGGCGGCGACAGCAATGTGGAACGGGGCCGATAAAGCCTGTCGATCAAGGGACGAGCAGCGAGATGGGCGCGCCGCAAGCGCCGCGTCGTGCTGCGAAGGCGTTCGTCAACCGGACGTCCGAGTTCTTCAAGAATGGACATGGCTGCGAGCCGTCCCTCAAGCAATGCTACGGTGGCTCCGCCGATACCCCCGGCGTCGCCTGCGATATACACGCGATCGATCGAACTTTGCAGGCGGGTATCGCGCAGCGGATGGAAGGCTACGCCAGCTTCCGACCACCCCATCTGACAGCCCAGGGACCGCGCCATGTGGGTTTCGGGAACCACCCCTTCATGGAGGCCTGTATGGTCGGCGGGGAGGCAGTGCCCGTCACCGCCCTTGCGGAAGCGGACTTCCAGCCTGTCACCCGTCGTCTCAATGCGGAGATCCTGGGGGCATTCGTGGAACCTGATGCCGGCGCGCCGGAGCTTCCATAAAAGCTTCAGTCCCTTGAGGAGGTAGGAGGGACCGCGCCCGTGCAGGGCTCCAAGGAGATGCGGCAGGGCGCGGATCAATGCACCGCGCTCGGCAGTATCGACGAGCGTCAGGTCTTGCTTGCCCGCAGCAAGACATTGCGCGGCGTAAAGATAAACGAGCGGCCCGGTCCCGACCAGAACGAGCTCGCCCTCGGGCAGAAGACCCTCGCGTTTGAGCAGTATCTGCAGGCCACCGATCGTGGTAACGCCGGGCAGCGTCCAGCCGGGTAGCGAAACCGGGCGTTCCATCGCCCCGGTGGCGATCAGCAGGTGGCGCGCCCGTTCCCGGCGAATGCCCAGCTTGTCCTTCAGCCAGACCGTTCCGTCGGCCTCAACCCGCCAGGCGCCGGTTTCAAAAGCGAGATGCGCGCTGCTTGCTCTCAGGCGGGCGGCTTCAGCCTTGCCGGAGAGATAGTCCGGTCCGAGAATGCGCACGCGGCTTTCCGGAACGGTCTCAATTCCGCGCCATACCTGGCCTCCCGGACCGGGCGCTTCATCGACGACGAGGACCCGGGCGCCGCTCTCGGCCAGAAGACTCGCCCCGCCTATTCCCGCAGGCCCGGCACCGATGACGATCGCATCCCATTCGTTCATCCCCCATCCCCCGCGGCATCGCGGCGCGCCCCGATCTGGCGCTCGACCGTCATTCCCGGTCTTGTATCTGTCATGCACGCTCTTTGATTGTCGCGTCCGTCGATGCGCAGCAGGCATTCGTAGCAGATACCCATCAGGCACCATGGGCCCCGCACGGTGCCCGAGGTCGGTGTCTGCCGAAAATCCACAACCCCTGCCACCATGAGCGCGCCAGCGAGAGTTTCGCCAGGGCGGAAAGAGATAGGGCGCCCCTCGAACAGGAACTCTGCAGCCCCGTGTTCGGAGGAATCATCATCAAGACGTATGAACGGCAAAGCGCTTACTCCGCATCGAACAAGGAGCGGGGCCAAGGTGGCCTTCGACCAGTGCCGGGCCCAACTCGAGCCCGTGAAGGCTGGCAAGGGTAACACCGCTATGACAGGTGACAACAAAGGCGCCCGGCGTTTCCGGTGCCTCGTCGTAGATCGGCAAACCGTCGGCGCTCATGATCCGCAGCGCTCCCCAGGCGCGTACCAGCCGAGCAGCGCGCAAGGCCGGAAAAATCCGTGTTCCTGCCCTGCAAAGCTGGGCGACGGTCTCCATGTCGGTGCCGGTGGAAAAACCCGCATCTTCATGCGAACTCCCGAGCAGCACCGTCCCTTCCCGCGTCTGCCGGATCACGTTGCTGGGATGGTGAAGGAAAGGTGCGACACGGTCCGTTACGACAATCTGGCCGCGTTCGGGCCAAAGTCCGAGTTCCAGCCCAAGCTGACTCGCGAGCCGGGTGGTCCCGAGGCCAGCGGCAATGGCAAGATGCCGTCCGGTGAATTCGTTGCCTTTAGCATCCTTCACGACGAAACCGCGATGCCGGTCATGGCTGATCTGCTCGGCGGTAAAGTTCACCGCCATCCGGCCGCCATGATGTCGAAACCCGCTTTGCAAGGCACGTAGAGTGAGGAGCGGGCTCACCTCGCCATCGAGGTCGGAAATCGATGCGCCGCAGACGTCGGACCCGATTCCGGGGGCGATTTCGCGCAGGGACTCGCGATCGAGAAGGTCGATCCGAATGGCCGCGCCTTGTTCCCGCGACCGGGCGATAAGGAACCGGCGTGATTCCATCTCATCCTCGGAGAGGCAGAAATGGAGCCCGCCGCCACCGCGCCAGCCGATATCGATGCCTGTCTCCTCTTGAAGGACCGCAGAGAATTCAGGCCAGAGCTGTCCCGCCCGTATCGACCAATGCATGTAGTCTGGATGGCCGAGCCCCTTTCCCTGCAGCCAGACGAGACCGAAATTTCCGCGAGAGGCACGGTAGGCGATATCGCCTTCGTCGAGCAGGATGACCCGTGCGCGCCTGCGTTGTGCGCCCCACGCAAGCGCGGAACCGATCAGCCCCCCGCCGATGACGATCAGATCGCTGCCGGATGTCATAAGGGATAATCCGGTGGCGCCAGCGACAGTTGCATCCAGCGGACCAGGGTCACAATGTCGTAGATGGGCAGGCCGAAACGGCGCGAAACAGCGGCCGAATAAGGCGGCAGGTTGGCGCATTCGAACACCAGCGCGCCCACATCGTCATGGCGAGCCAGCAGTTCAGCCACCGTGGCGATCACCTCGGCTTCCTGCGCAGCGGCGTCCACCTCCGTCGCTTGCTCGCGCATATTGCGCAGCAGGATCCCGTCCGGAGGCAGAGCCGTTGTCGGTAGACCGGACATAGCGCCGACGCCGCGAAAATGGCGCTCGCTCAACGCTTGCGAATCGGAAACGATCAACCCGGGCTTTTTCCCAGCGGGCAGGATGCGTTCCACCATCGGGATCTGCAGCAGGGCTGAGGAAAGAAAGGGCACGGACGAATGACGGGCAAGCTCGTCCTGCACGGCAGCAAGAAAGCCGCAGCTGGTCGTGATCGCCGTGCAGCCAAGTGCAACGAGATCGTCTATCGCGATGCGAAAGGCGTCGAGCGAATGGCGAGGATCGCCCTCGATCACATCGGCCGGACGCACGCCGCTTACAACCCGGAACTGCACGGGAAAGGGCCATGTGCCTGCATGGGCGACATCGCCGGGAAGTCGGCGAAAGCCAGTGTCGAGCACGATGATGCCGACCATAGTACCGTGGGCCACGCGGCGGCGCGGTGCGTGCGAAGTCATATGGCCTCTCCGGCAAGGCTGTCTCTCAGCCCGCTCCAGCGGCGAATGGCGCCGGTGTCGATATCGAAGAGATCGAGGGCGCGGGCCATTGAATGGGTTATCATCTCCTCAATGCTCTGTGGCTTTGCATAAAGGGCAGGAACCGGCGGCATGATGATGGCGCCCATGCGGGTGAGCGCCGCCATGGTTTCGATATGCCCCAGATGCAGGGGCGTTTCACGCAATATGAGAACAAGGCGCCGACGCTCCTTCAGCCCCACGTCGGCTGCGCGGCTCATCAGTGTCGAGGTAACGCCCGTCGCGATTTCGGACATGGTCTTCACCGAACATGGCGCGATCAGCATGCCCAGGGTCTGGAACGAACCGCTGGCGATGGTGGCTCCGATCTCGGCGGGCGAATGGACGACGTCGGCGCGCTTCTCGATATCGGCTTTCCGCAGATCGAGTTCCTGCCTGAGTGTGAGGAGCGCCGACCGGCTGACGATCAGGTGCGTTTCCACGTCCGCTGCCTTCGCCAGGTCGAGCGCGCGCAGCCCGTAGGCCGCACCCGAAGCACCCGATATGCCGATGATCAGCCGCCGTTTGCCCATGGTCAGACGCCTCCGAACCAGTCGGAAAGACGGATGTCGTTCACCATGCGCAGCCGCTTGCGCTCGAACTCCTCCTCGCGTCCCCATGGTTTGGTCGCGTCGACCAGAAGCCGGCCCCAATGGTCCTTTGCCTCGTCGCGATAGAAGGACGGGGTTTCGGGAATGATCATCATGTCCTTGTCCGGGCGGCAACGGGTCAGGATCGCCCACTGAACATCGTCCATGTCGTAGAGGTTCACGTCGGTATCGACGACGGTGATCTGCTTCGCCCAGATCGGCTCGGCGCCGATGGTGGCGAGCATAACCTGTCGGGCATGGCCCTCGAACTGCGGTTCGATCTGCACGATCGCATGATTGACGAAGGGCTGGCAGGTGACGTTGACGATGCCAGGAAGTGCAGCGCTGAGCCGTTGATAGATATTGGCCGAAACGGAAAGCTCCAGCGTCAGCACCTCTTCGGGAGAGCCGCAGAGGATCGAGTGAAACAGTGCATCCTTGCGCACGGTCACGCCAAGCACTTCGAAAACAGCGTTGGGGCCGACGGGAACGTAATAGCCCATGAATTCGCCGAACGGCCCTTCCGGGCGGCGTTCATCGGGTAGGAAACGTCCCTCGATCACCACCTCGGTCTCGGCAGGAACCTCAAGATCGATGTGATTGCACTTGCGCATGGCGATCGGGCGTCCGCGCAGGCGGGCGGCGACTTCCAACTCGTCCACATCATAGGGCAGCGGTGCGGCCGCTGTCAGGAAGGCCTGGGCGGGCGGGCCGATCAGCATGGCCGCCTCCAGCGGCTTGCCCATCTTCTCGGCCTTTTCGTGATAGATTGTCAGATGATGGCGCGGCGCGAGACGGCACCTCAACTCGTTGTCGCTGACAAACATGGAACGGTGATAGGAGAGGTTTCCCACACCCGTCTCGGGGTCTTTTGCGATGAACATTGCCGAGGTGAAGTAGGGCGCGCCGTCGCGATCGGAGTAGGTGATCAGGGGCAGGTCGGAGAGCCTGACTTCTTCGTACTCGGGAAGCTCGTTGGCGGAGACGAGCGGTTCCTTCATCTCGGCGGTAGCGAGTGAGGCAAGGCGGCTCCACTGGCGACAGAAATCGCTTGCGTCGATTCCGATCACATCGCCCAGTCTTTCACGGGTGCTGTAGACGTTGGTAACCACCGGAAAACGCGAGCCCTTCACATTGGTGAACATCACAGGCTTCGCCCATTTCTTCTGGGCCAGATGCGTGACGGCGGCCAGTTCATGCGCGGGATCCACCTCACGCTCGACGACCAGAAGATCGCCCTGTTCCTGCAGTTTCCGGACGAACTCTCTCATGCTGGGCTCCTTGCGGCGGGCTTATCTGCCCTTGCGGGGGGTGGTTATAATGCGATTGGTGCGCGCTTCATGGGTCGAGCGGAGCCGATAGCGGTCGCCGGGATAGATGAAGCGGCTGCGGGTGACGGGAATCCCGTCGCGCCAGGTATATCGGTCGAGCAGGAGGCAGGGCTGGCTGCCGTCGATCTGAAGATGCCGGCGGATTTTCTCATCGGCACGGATCGCACGGATTGTGTTGTCGACCGATGTGACGACCGTCTCGCGCAGCAGCCAGGCATGCGGCGTGTTCTGGCTGAAATCCTGATCTATGTAGCTCGGCGCCTCTGCGGCGTTGACGTAGCGTTCTTCGAGCTGGATCGGCGTGCCGTCCTCCAGGTGCAGGAGGCGGGAGTGAAACACCACTTCGCCGGGCGGAAGTTGGAGCATGTTGCGACCGAGACCGTCCTTGTCGAGAATCCCGTGTTCCAGCACAAGGCAGTTGTGCGCACCGCCAGATAGCGTGATTTCCTCCGAGATGTCGGAGAGGTTGAAAACGGCGCACTGCATCCGTGGCCCGATGACGAACGTACCCCGGCCCTGGGTTCGAAGGAGCACTCCGTCGGACTGCAATTCACGCAGCGCGCGGCGCACCGTAAGACGGGAAGCGCCGAATTCTTCCGCCAGTTCGTCCTCGGGAGGAAGTTGGAAGTCGGCAGGCCATTCCTCGGTTTCGATCCGTCGGTCGATCGCGGTCTTGATCTGCTCATAGAGGGGTAAATCAGGCTGCACTTTTGTATCCAAAATGATATCATTATCCTTCTGCGCATTCACATATCATATCCCTTCCAAAATCAAGGCCGTTTTGACGATTTGGCTCTTGGCCGAAATACGCGTGCATTTTCAAAGCCATTTTAGGACTATGCTGCTCGATTTTTAACCGCGATTGGCAATCTGGCGCGAAAGAACCATGATTTTTCGGGACGCTTTGATGGCAATGCCGATAATAAATATATCGCTTGACACAGATAACACATATCATTTTGTATGTGAAAACACATCAGTGATGGCGGGCAGCCTGATACGGCTTTAGGCTCCCACCTGCACCGGCGCTGCGATAGGGAGCGATCATGCCTGCTGAAGACTTGCAAAAATTGTCCATGTATATCGGCGGTGAATGGGTTCCCCCGGCCTCCGGCAGCTATATCGAGACGGTCGATCCTTTCACGGGCAAGCCCTGGGCTTTGGTTCCGCGGGGCAACGCCGAGGATGCCGACAGGGCTGTCCGTTCAGCACACAGTGCCTTCACCGAAGGGCCCTGGAGGCAGATGCATCCCACCGAGCGCGGCCGTATCATTCAGCGCTTTGCGACCCTTATCGAGGAACATGCCGATTCTCTCGCTGAGATCGAGGTGCGCGACAATGGCCGCCTGCTCGAAGAGATGAAGCATCAGATCCGCTACATCCCGCGGTGGTATCACTATTATGCCGGCTATGCCGACAAGATCGAGGGCACCGTTCATCCCTGTGACAAGCCGGCACTGAGCTTTTCGCGTCATGAACCGCTTGGAGTATGCGTCGGGATCGTGCCGTGGAATGCGCCTCTTCTCCTGTTCTCGCTCAAGGCGGCGCCGGCGCTTGCAGCGGGCAATACACTGGTGATGAAACCCGCCGAAGTCACGTCGGCGACAGCACTCAAGCTGATGGAACTGGTCGAAAAGGCCGGCTTCCCGAAGGGTGTCATCAACGTAGTAACGGGCTATGGCCCGGAGGTAGGAGAGCCGCTTGTCACGCATCCGCTGACCCGGCATCTCGGCTTCACCGGTTCGACAAAAACTGGCTCCCATCTCTATTCGCTCGCGGCGAAGGACATTAAGCGGGTCAGCCTCGAACTCGGCGGCAAGTCCCCGAACATCGTGTTCGCCGATGCCGATCTCGACAATGCTGTGCGCGGCGTAGTCGGTGGCATTTTCGGTGCGGTGGGGCAGACCTGCATCGCCGGTTCGAGGCTTCTCGTGCACCGGTCGGTTCACGACCGGTTCCTGGAAAAGCTCGTGGCCTTCACAAAGACGGCCCGCCTCGGCGATCCGCGGAAGATCGAAACCCAGATTGGTCCCATCGCCAACAAGATGCAGTATGACCGCGTGCTTGGCTACATTGACACCGCCCGCCATGAGGGAGCCGAGCTGATCCTCGGCGGCAAACGTCCCGATCAGGAAGAATGCAAAGACGGCTTTTTTATCGAGCCGACTATTTTTGCGAGCGTAAACAACGACATGCGTATCGCCCGCGAGGAGGTCTTTGGACCTGTCCTGGCAACCATTCCCTTCGACGAGCCCGAAGAAGCGCTTGCCATTGCCAATGATAGCGAGTTCGGCCTCGCGGCGGGGGTTTGGACTGCGGACATGCGGCTTGCGCTGAAGATGTCGGAGAGGCTGGAGGCCGGCAGTGTCTGGGTCAACACATATCGCGACATTTCCTACACCACCCCCTTCGGTGGCTACAAGAAGAGCGGTATCGGCCGGGAGAACGGCGTCGCCGGTATCTATGAATATCTGCAGACGAAGGCTGTCTGGCTTTCGACCGCCGACGAGATCGCAAACCCCTTTGTCATCGGCTGAGGCCCAGGTGAAGTGATGAGAACAGGTGCTGAGATTCTTGCCGACGAGCTTGCTCTGAACGGAGCGGGGATCGTTTATCATGTGCCCGGCGAGAGCTTTCTTGTGGCGCTTGACGCGCTGTCTACCCGTCACCCGGACATCCGCACCATCAGCTGTCGCCACGAAAATGGCGCGGCGCAGATGGCGGAAGCGCACGGAAAGCTGACCGGCAGGCCGGGTGTCGCGTTCGTCACGCGCAGCCCCGGTGCCACCAATGCGGTGAACGGGGTGCACACCGCCTTTCAGGATTCATCCCCGATGGTTCTGATCGTAGGTCAGGTCAAGCGCTCGATCCTCGAGCGCGAGGCCTTCATGTCCTACGATTTCCGCACGATGTTCGCACCGATGGCGAAATGGGTTGCGCAGATCGACGATGCGGCGCGCATTCCCGAATTCGTTCAGCGTGCCTGGGCAACCGCCCTTTCCGGGCGCAAGGGGCCCGTGGTGCTTGTCGTCCCTGAGGATGTCATGGAGGAACGAACTGAAGTTGCGTCTTCGGTCCGACCGGCCAGGCCTTCGCACGCCGGCACACCGGCAGCAGAAGATCTTGAGCGGATATTTTCCATGCTTGCCGAAGCGGAAAAGCCTCTGGTGATCGTCGGCGGCTCGGACTGGAGCGAGGCCGCGCGTGAAAGCATTCAGCAGTTTGCCACAGCCCTTGGCCTGCCGGTCGTGACCACATTCCGGCGGCGCGACATCATCGATCACCGGCTCGACTGTTATGTGGGCGAGATCGGCATCGGCTCCAACCCGGCTTTGCTGGCCAACATCCGCGAGACCGATTTCATCCTGACGCTCAACGATGCGCTGAGCGACGTGAACACCATCGGTGCGGGCTACATGGAGGGTTTCACCCTCTTCTCCATTCCGCATCCCAGGCAAAAGATTGTTCACGTGATGGCCGACGACGGCGATCTGAATCGGGTGTTCCAGGTCGATCTGGCGCTTGTCGCAGACAACGAGAGCTGTGCGCGGGCCCTGGCCGAATATCCGGCCACGCCGCGCAGCAAACACAGGGAATGGAGCGCAAAGCTGCGCGCGACATTGATGGAAGAACGTGTACCGCAGCCCTGCCCAGGCAAGATCGACCTGCCGGGGGTCATGAATTGGCTGCGGGTTCGGTTGCCCGACGAAGCAATCGTCACAAATGGTGTCGGCGCCTATGCCACATGGAGTCAGCGCTATTTTCCCCATTATCGCTTGCACACGCAGTTGGGGCCGATCAGCGGTTCGATGGGGTATTCCCTGCCGGCGGCGATCTCGGCCAAGCTCACCCATCCCGAACGGGTGGTGGTAGATTTCGTCGGCGATGGCTGCTTCCAGATGAGCAGCGAGGAGTTGGCGACCGCCGTTCAATACGGGGCCAACGTCATCATCGTCCTCTACAATAACGGGCTTTACGGCACGATCCGCATTCACGAGGAAAACCGGCTGGAGGGGCGTGCCAACGGCACCGATCTGGTGAACCCGGATTTCCTCATGCTTGCCAGGGCCTATGGCGCCCACGGCGAGCGGGTGACCACGACCGAGGAATTTGCGCCCGCTTTCGAGCGTTGCCTCGCCGCCGGCAAGCCTGCGCTCATTGAAATGGTGATCGATCCTGAAGCGATCCACTGCCGCTACTCGCTGAGCGACCTTCGAGCAAGGCGCGAAGCGAAGGCGCGTGCAAAGGGAGAAACCTGACGGCGTCGCCGCGTACCAACCGATTTGCCGAACCCGGCGCAGAAACGGGTCGGCGCGAGATCGGGCGGAAGCCTCCGCTCGATTTATCACCCCAGAGGAGCTAACGATGAAAACTAGACATATTCTTGCAACTCTCGCTCTGACAGTCTCCTGGTCCGGAATGGCGGCCGCAGACGATTGCATGCTGCGCGTTACGACGTGGGGCGGCAGCTATCAGGGCACCTACGAATCCGTAGCGGCGAAGTTCGAGGAACAGTACAACTGCAAGATCGAGTGGGTGGTGGGCGCAAGCCCCGACCATCTGATCAAGGCCCGTCTCGGCCAGGTTGACGTTGTGACGAACACCCTGCTGAATTCGATTGCGGGTGAAAAGGAGGGGCTATGGCTTCCTCTGGATCCGGCCAAGATCCCCAACATGGCCAATCTCTATGAGAACGCGATTTATTCTAAGAATACGATCTTCGCGAATGTGGGCGACTACGTTCTGGCCTACAATTCAGACAAGCTCTCCGAAGCGCCGGCCAGCTGGGAGGACCTCTGGAAACCCGATTACAAAAACAGCGTCGTTATCTATGGCGCCGATCACATCCCCACGCTCAGCCTGATGGTGATGAAAGCCGAGCAGAACGGCGGCGGCATCGACAACATGGAGCCGGGCATCGACCGCATGGCCGAGTTGATCAAGAGCGGGAATCTGATCGGTATGCTCGACGTGGAAAGCCAGATGGTTTCCCTGTTTGAAACCGGGGATGCCGCGCTTGGCATGCTGGCCACCGGCCGCATGAAGGATCTGCTGTCGAAGGGCGCCAAGAATATTAGTTTCGTGCGTCCGGAAGAAGGCACCTTCCCGTTGATCACCAGTGTCAACATTCACAAGGATGCGACCAATCCGGATATGGCCGCCAACTTCGTCAACTACATTCTGAGCCCTGAAGTTCAAGTAGCCTTCGCCACGCGCAATCTCTACGCGCCGACCGTGAAGAACGCCGAAGTGCCCGAGGACTTCGAGTATCGCGAACTGCTCGTGCGTAACGAGGCCTTCGGCCGCCTGTTCCTGCCGGATCAGGAAAAAATCACCGCCAACAAGGCGGATTGGCAGCAGCGCCTGAACCAGAAAGCAAAGCGTTGATCGGCTAATGCCCGGCGGCCCGCAAGCCGGGCCGCCGACTTCGCACATACGTCACGATAGTCCGCAACGACCAGGCAGGACCGGGATAAACGCAGCCATGTCTGATGATGCCATTCAAGTCTCCGGGGTCGTGAAGCGCTACGGTGCGGCTACTGCGGTGGACAATGTCTCTTTCAATGTCGCCCAGGGTGAATTCGTTTCGCTGCTTGGCCCCAGTGGTTGCGGCAAGACCACCACGCTGAGGATGATCGCGGGGTTCGCCGAACCCACCGCCGGCACTTTCCGCGTCAACGACCGCGATGTTACCCGTCTGCCGCCTGAAAAGCGCGAGTTGGGCTTCGTCTTTCAAAATTATGCGCTCTGGCCGCACATGACGGTGGCTGAAAATGTGGGTTTCGGCCTGAAACTGCGAAAGAAGAGCCGTGCGTTCATCGCCGACAAGATTGCTGAGTCTCTCTTCGTAACGGGCCTTTCGGGCTACGAGGATCGGCTGCCGCGTCAGCTTTCGGGCGGCCAGCAGCAGCGCGTAGCGCTCGCACGCGCCCTCGCACTGGAGCCGCAGGTTTTGCTGATGGACGAGCCGCTCTCAAATCTGGACCGCGCCCTCCGCGTCACCATGCGCCGCGAACTCAAGGAGCTGCAGGCGCGGATGAAGATGACCACGCTATATGTGACCCACGATCAGGAGGAGGCGCTGTCTCTTTCCAACCGTGTCGTGATCATGAACAAAGGCAGGGTCGAGCAGATCGCTGCGCCCTACGAGCTTTATGAAAACCCGGCCACAAGCTTCGTCGCCGATTTCGTAGGTATAACCAATTTCCTGGAAGGCTCGGCCGTCGGTGTGGATGGCGGGTCGATGGGGGTCAGGTTGCGTTCCGGCCAGGTGCTGCGTGCCGCGGCGAAAACTGCCGTCACGCCGGGTGCCGAGGTTCGAGCGCTGATCCGGCCCGAGCGGGTGACGCTGACAACGACGCCCATCGAAGGAGAAAATATTCTGGCGGGCCAGCTCATCCTGTCGGAATATTTCGGCGCGGTGCTGCGGTACTCCGTGCGGCTCGACGGTGGCGAAATCCTGCGCGCGGAAGTGCACAATTTCGACAGTTTCGTTGAGACGGGCGCCAAGGTTTGGATATGTGTTCTGCCGCAGCACCTGCGGGTTATTTCGCAGGAAGGGCAGGGCTGACAAGATGCGCCGCGTTCTTCCTCCTCTCGCACCGGCCTTGATCGCGCTGCTGATCTTCGTTGCCTTTCCGATGCTGTGGGTGCTGCGCACCAGTTTCAACGAACTGGAGGCAGGAGCCTATATCGTCGATGCGATGACACTCGACAACTACACGCGTTTCCTTGGGGACAGCTGGTATCTTATCAACACGCTGTGGTTCTCGATACGGATCGCCCTCATTGCCACGCTGATCTCGGTGGTTTGTGCCTATCCGGTGGCGCTCTATGTCACCCGGACCTCGGGCCTCCAGCGCAATATCCTTCTGGCGCTGATCATGGCGCCTCTGCTGATTGGCCTGGTGACCCTGGTCTATGGCTGGATCGTCATTTTTCGAGGCGGCGGACTTTTGAATTCGCTGATGATCACGCTGCGGGTCTACGACCAGCCCGTTCGCTACATGTGGGACATCAAGGGGGTGGTGATCCTCCTCGTATACATCGGCGCGCCCTATGTGGTGCTTTCTCTGCTCGATTCCATCGAGCGCATCAGTCCCTTCCTGGTGGAAGCCGCGCGCAATGTCGGCGCCAGCCGCTGGACGGCCTTCTGGAAGATCGTCTTCCCCCTGACTATGCCCGGGCTCTATGCCGGAGTCGTCATCGTGTTCGCCTTGAATTTCTCGGCCTTCGCGGTGCCGCTGATGATCGGCGACAGCAATACGCAGATGATCGGCTTGATCGTTTATCGCGAGGCGCTGCTCAACAACGACCTGCCGTTTGCTTCAGCGCTGTCGGTGATCATGGTAGTCGTGAACGCGCTGATCCTCATGGGAATGGCAGTGCTCTTCGGTCGCCTTATCCTCAATCGACTGGAGGTAAAACGGTGACCCGTTTCGACTTCGGTACGGTCGCGCTGCGGCTGATCACGCTCCTCATGATGACGTTCCTGGTTTTTCCGATCGCGGTGACCCTCATCGTGGCGGTCAATCCGCGGGAATTCATCCTTCCGCCGAACGGATTCACGCTCGATTGGTTCAAAGCCGCGTGGAGTTCGAAAACCTTCCTACGTGGCATGGGGGTGAGTCTCGTTCTCGGGATCGCGGCGGCCTTCCTAGCGAATGTGCTCGCGTTGCCGGCCGCCATGGCGCTGGTGCGCAACAATTTTTTCGGTAAGGCGGCGATCAATATCGTCCTGATGTCGCCGCTGCTTATTCCAACTACGATCTTCAGTCTCGCGCTCTATATCTATTTCGTGCGTATCGGCTACGGTTCAGGCCTTCTGCCGCTGCTGGTGGGCCACACGGTACATATCATGCCTTATGCCCTGCGCATTCTGACCGCGAGCCTACACAATCTGGACCCTTCCTATGAAGAGGCGGCGCGCATTGTTGGGGCCGGGCGCATACGAACGCTGTTCTCCGTAACGCTTCCGGTCATCCGCACGGGGCTGATCTCAAGCTTTGCCCTCTGCTTCATTCTCTCTTGGAACGACTTCCCGATTTCGGTCTTCCTCGCCCCACCCGGCTGGACGCCTCTGCCGGTGGAACTCTTCTCCTACATCAAGTTCCAATACGATGCCGTCGCGGCAGCGCTTGCAGGCTCGTTGATCCTGCTGTCGGCCCTGGCGATCGTGATCATTGACCGGTTGGCGGGGTTGCGACGCGTGCTGCGCTCCTGAATGGAGTTATGAAGCAGGGCCGCTGGACAGATATCTCGAACTCTCACGCAGCACGCGCCCATAAGTGGCTGCGACAAAGGAGGTTTTTTTGAAGAACCGCATATTTGCCGGCGTTCCCTCTGAAGAACTTGCTGGCTACGCCAATGCTGTGGTCGACGGTACCACGATCCATGTTTCCGGCACCACAGGCCGCGACCCAGTTTCGGGTGTTTTTCCTGAGGATGCGGTCGAACAGGCGAGGAACTGTCTCGCGGCGATCGACTCTTCGTTGCAGCGGGCAGGTGCGAGCCTTGCGAACGCGGTAGTCTGCCGTGTGTATGTCGTCGATCTGGCCAGTGCGGCGGCGGTGACGCCCGTATTGGGCGAGGTCTTTCGCGAAATCCGACCGACGAACACGTTGCTGATCTGCCAGATTCCGGCCGCAGGCGCGAAGGTGGAGATCGAGATTACGGCCTCAACCGCTTCGTGACCGGCAAGGTGCGGCGGTTTGGGTCGCCGTCGGCTTCGCGACGCCGGGCGGCAACCTCGTTGTTCGTCCGCATTGCGGGTCGATGGCCCAGGGTATGAAGTATGGCCTCTTAGCGGATTCTTCTCGACGAGTTCGATGGCGTGACGGCGGGGCGCAGTGAGCCTTGGGGCGCGCTTGCCTCGTGGGCGCTGCGCAGTCGATAGCGATCCCCGGGATAAAGAAAGCGACTGCGCGTGACGGGAACGTCCCCATACCATGTGCGCCGATCTAGAAGCAGGCACGGCTGGTTGGAATCGATCTGCAGAAGTGCGCGTGCTTCCTCGTCCGGACGAACGGCGCGGATCGTGTTGTCGACGAAAGTGACTTCGGTTGTGCCCAGCAAATACGCATGCGGCGTGACGCGCGTGAAGTCCTGCTTGAGGTAGTCAGGTGCCATCGCTGCGTTGACGAAGCGGTCCTCGAGTTGGATCGGGGTGCCGTCCTCCAGGTGCAGCAGGCGTGAATGAAAGACGTCGAGGCCAGTTCTTGTGGGTAGAAGGTTGGCGAGTGAACTATCGGAGGGGAGCACCCCCAGGGACACCACCTTGCTCAGGTGAACGCCGCCGCCTTCCTCGATTTCCTCGGATACGTCCTGGAGGTTGAAGATTGCGCATTGCATGCGCGGGCCGATCACGAAAGTGCCCCTTCCCTGGATGCGGACCAGCATGCCTTCGGTCTGGAGTTCACGCAAAGCCCGCCGGACCGTCAGCCGTGAAGCGCCGAACTCTTTTGCCAGCATCTCTTCTCCCGGGAGTTGAAAATCTGCGGGCCATTCCTGTTGCTGGATGCGCTTCTCAATCACCGTTTTGATCTGCTCGTAAAGCGGCTGACCAGGTTGGCTCACGTCGTTACTCCGTAGAAATCATGTTCCCAAAGGGCTTGAACCGCGCCGGATTTGCCGGAGGCTGTTTGGTTTAAGTTATGCTGCCACGGCCGGTTGATCCAGCGTGGCGTAATAGCGTTCCTCGGCTTCGGCCGACGGGATGTTGCCGATGGGCGCGAGCAGCCGGCGATATCCGCCGGGATAACGCACGCACTAGAACGCTGGGCGTGCCGTTCAATCGCTGCTCGACGTGAGCGCCGCAATCTCCGGCTTCAGACACAATCCCAGGAATCTCTTTGCATTTTCCTTGTTGGACGCGCTTTCGAGAACGCGGACACCCCCTGTTGCATCGTCGCCGTGGAGCCGCAACAATTTGTCCCGGTGAGGCTCCACATTTAGTCCAGGAGCTCGAAGCGCTTCGTTTCAAGAGTGAGCGTGCCCACCTTGGTCTGCGCCGTCACGCCGACGGGCGCATAGACGCCGGTGGCACCGATCTGCGCGAAGGCGATCCGGATCTGGCTGTTGTCGCGAATGTAGCGCAGCGAACGATTGTCGCGACGATAGCCGGACACCGGAACGAACTGCGCCCGGCACACCACGGTGTCGCCCTGATACCCCTTTGCCGACAGCGTACCGCGCCCGGCGGGCGAAAGGCGCAGATCTGCCCGCAGCGCGCCGTCGAAAACGCTGATGGTGCGGTTGCACACATCGGCCTCGCGATCCGCCGGCACGAGCGTGGCCGACAGCGGGTCGGCGACGTCGACCAGATCGGTCGCGCCATGCGGTACCCAGTCGTCGCGCTTGGTGTTGACCGGCGGCGCGTTCACCGCCTTGTAGACCCGCCCGTCGGCAAACGAAATCTGGGTGCGTTTCTTCTTCTTGCCGCTTTCATAGTCGGCGACATACCCTTTCGGACGCGCTCTGTCGTTGTCGAAGCGGCCCACCGCCGTGATCGTGCCCCGCGTGTCGTCGAAAATCCTGGCCAGCCCGGCGCTCGACACGCGCCCCTCGACCTTGAAACTGTCCCGACTGACCGAGGACGAAAAACTCGAACGCGCGATCACGACGCCATAGATCGTCACGATCTGCTCGACGCGCATCGAATGCGGTTTTTCGGCGCGCGCGGTCGCCGCGCTGAAAAGTGCGGCGAAAACGATCGGCAACAGCCAGGTCTGGGGACGCAAATGACCCACTCCGCAATTCGGCCGGGACGAACGGCCCGCATCCCCCTCAATGTCCTAACACCACGAATCGGGCCTATCTGTGAACGGGCCGCGTGGGTATTGGGTAAACGGACCGGTAATTGCCTCATATGCGCGCTGGCGCTTGACGGTCAGCGCAAATCCCACTATGGGAGGCCGACTTTTCCGAGAGGCCGCCTTGAAACGTCCGCGCGCCACATGTTGATGGTGCGGTTCGGACTTTGGCCGGTGTCGAACCGAAGGTACGAATTATGTCCCGCGCTTGCGAACTGACCACCAAGTCCGTGCTTTACGGCAACAATGTAAGCCACGCCAACAACAGGACGCGGCGTCGCTTCCTGCCCAATCTCGTCAATGTGACGCTGATGTCGGAGACGCTGAACCGCAATGTGCGCCTGCGCGTGTCGGCGAGCGCGCTGCGCACCGTCGAACATCGCGGCGGCCTCGATGCCTTCCTGCTCAAGGCTGATTCCGGCGAGTTGTCGCCCAAGGCGCGCCTGCTGAAAAAGCAGATCGTCAAGAAGCTCGACGAAACGCCCGTACCGGCCTGACATAGTCTTTCGAGGCGGGGGACAACCGCCTTACCCGGGCGCCGTGACGCAAGCCGCCGCGGCGCCCACTGGTTCCATCACCCAGGCTAAAAAAATGACACGCTTTGCCTCCATTGCCCCGTTCGTGCTCGCGATGACCGCCGTCGTCGCGGCCTCCAACTATCTGGTCCAGTTTCCCTTCGCCCATTTCGGGCTCGCGGATATCCTGACCTGGGGCGCCTTCACCTACCCCGTCGCCTTCCTGGTCAACGATCTGACCAATCGCCGCTTCGGCCCGGTCGCCGCGCGCAAGGTGGTGCTTGCGGGCTTCGTGCTCGCCGTCGCCCTGTCGGTCTGGCTCGCAACGCCCCGCATCGCGATCGCCTCAGGCAGCGCCTTCCTGGCCGCCCAGTTCCTCGATGTGGCGATCTTCGACCGGCTACGCAAAAATGCCTGGTGGCAGGCGCCGTTCGTCTCCACCGTGCTCGGCTCGGTGCTCGACACGCTGCTGTTTTTCTCGATCGCCTTTGCCGGGGTCTTCGCCGGCCTCGACGCCGTGTTCGGCATGGAGGACGGTTCGCTGGCCTTTCCCGTCGCCTTTCTGGGCGCGCAGGTGCCGCTATGGGTGTCGCTGGCGGTCGGCGATTTCGGCGTGAAGATCGGCGTCGGGCTTGTCATGCTGGCGCCCTACGGCGCACTGCTTTCGGTGCTGAAGCCCGCCCCCGCCACACGATAGGGACACCCCGCCCTCATTTGTCGTGCAGGCGGAACTCCAGATAGAGATTGCGCTGCAAGATGGAGTGGTTGTCGTCGGAAATCAGCGACACCATGACGGCGCCGTCGGCGCGGCGCCACACGTCGAGCCCTTCCATATTGTCGATCTGATAGCCCATATCGGCTTCCAAGAGCACCGGCCCGTCGGCCACCCTGCCCTTGCGGATGCTGTCGCCGTCGATGCGCTTCAGCCGGATCGCCACGCCTTTGGCGACCGAGTAGCTGCGCTCCAACAGCAACAGATCGCCATCCGGCAGGAAGGCGCCGTCGGTGATGTCGAAATCGCCGCTGCGCCGGACAGTGAAAATGCCGCTGGTCGGCCCTTCGAGGATCGCGGCGAAGATGTCGCCGTTCCGGTCGAGGCTCTTTTCGGAAATGACGATGCGCGCGCCCGCATGCGGCCCTTCGGCCGGCGCGTAAAGCACGGTCTCGAAACCGCGATTGCGCCTCAATTCGTGGGCCGGCACCAGAAAATCGAGGTCGCCCAGCGGTCCCGTCATATCCCTCGGGGTCAGGCGGAACTGCGAAATCCGGTGCGCCCGTTCGAAGCCGACCGTCGCCTCGTCGCCCTTTACCGCCAGCCCCTCGGCGTCGGTGGTCCATTTGCGGCCGATGACATCGCCCTTGTCGTCGACCATCTGCTGCAGGGTGAAATCGGCGAAGCCGGAGGGCCGGCCCGCCTCGTCGCGCATGACACGGCCGAAATACCAAAAGCCGGTATCGGTAACGCCCGCGAACCGCTGGCCCGCGTCGAGGAAACGGATCGCCGACATGGCGCCGAAATTCCAGGAGTCCGAACCGAGTTCCAGCCCGCCGACGAATTCGAGCGGGCCGAAACGGGTTTCGCTCGAACCGAGCTTGAATTGATGGATCGGCCGTGCGCTGATCTCGGCCTGTTCCACCGGCGCCGGCTGCGCCTGGGCGTCGGTGGAAAGCGTCAATCCGGCGACCGCGACGCCGACCGCAAACCGGACCGTCCGAAGCCAGCGTCTGGCCAACGCGGTCAGCCCGCCCGCCGCATCGCGGCCCCGCCACGGCGATCACCCTGGCCGGTCTCTTCCTCGAACAGCGAGGCAAGCTGTTCGGTCATTGCGCCGGCGAGTTCCTCGGCATCGACGATGGTGACGGCGCGGCGGTAGTAGCGCGTGACGTCGTGCCCGATGCCGATCGCGATCAGCTCGACGGGCGAGCGCGTCTCGATCATCTCGATCACGCCGCGCAGATGCCGTTCGAGATAATTGCCCGGATTGACCGACAGCGTGGAATCATCGACCGGCGCGCCATCGGAGATCATCATCAGAATGCGGCGCTGCTCGCGCCGGCCAATCAGGCGGTTATGCGCCCACAACAGCGCCTCGCCGTCGATGTTTTCCTTCAGCAGGCCCTCGCGCATCATCAGGCCGAGATTG
This sequence comes from Nitratireductor arenosus, assembly GCF_009742725.1. GTDB lineage: Bacteria > Pseudomonadota > Alphaproteobacteria > Rhizobiales > Rhizobiaceae > Mangrovimarina > Mangrovimarina arenosa. Next base: position 552,909 of record NZ_WPHG01000001.1, read on the forward strand.
CGGCGCGCGCGCCGCCACGGCGCGTCGGCGGATTTGTAGATGATATGGCGCAGATCGTTGAGCCGGCCCGGATTGGCCGGCTTGCTGTCCTTCAGCCACTTCTCGCGCGCCTGCCCGCCTTTCCAGGCCCGCGTGGTAAAGCCGAGGATCTCGACCGAAACGCCGCACCGCTCCAGTGTGCGTGCGAGAATGTCGGCACAGGTCGCCGCAACCGTGATCGGCCGCCCGCGCATGGACCCGGAATTGTCCAGAAGCAGCGTGACGACCGTGTCGCGGAAATTGGTGTCGCGCTCCTGCTTGAACGACAGCGGCTGCATCGGATCGATCACCACGCGCATCAGCCGCGCCGTGTCGAGATAACCTTCCTCCAGGTCGAAATCCCAGGAGCGGTTCTGCTGTGCCATCAGCCGCCGCTGCAGGCGGTTGGCAAGCCGGCCGACCACGCCCTGCAGATTGGCGAGTTGCTTGTCGAGAAAGGCCCGCAGCCGCTCCAATTCCTCTTCGTCGCACAGATCCTCCGCGCCGATCGTCTCGTCGAAGGCGGTGGTGAACACCTTGTAGTCGAAATCGGGCGGAAGCGACGTATAGGGCAGATCCGGCCGCTTCGCCTCACCGGGCGTTTCGGCGTCGTCGACATCTTCGTCAGACAGGTCGTCTGAGGACGCGTCGGTCGATTCGCTCTCGCCGGCCTCTTGATCCTCCTCGGATGCCTCGCTGTCGTCGGACTGCGAATCCTCGCTGCCCTGGTCCTGGTCGTCGCCCTCGTCGCTCTGATCCTCGCCCTCTGGCGGGTCCTCATTGTCCTCGCTGTCCTGGGTTTCCTCCTCGTCGCCCAGTTCCTCGGCCATTTCCATCGACACCAGCATGTCGCGCACCGTGCGGGCGAACGCCGTCTGGTCTTCCAGATCGCCGGCGAGCCGCTCGATATCCGCGCCGGCCTTGTCCTCGATCCAATCGCGCCATAGATCGACGAGGCGTTCGCCGCTCTGCGGCGTCACGCGACCGGTCAGTTTCTCGCGCACCACCAGCGCGATCGCCTCCTCGATCGGCGCATCGGCCTGCTCGACGACCGCACCCAGATTGGCCTTGGAATATTTGTCTTCCAGCATCAGCGCCAGATTGTCGGCCACGCCGGTCATGGCGCGCGCGCCGATCGCCTCGACCCGGGCCTGCTCGACCGCGTCGAACACCGCGCGCGCCTGCTTGCCCTCGGGCGCCAGGCGGGAGTGCACGGCATTATCGTGGCAGGCGCGCCTGAGCGCCATCGAATCGCCGATACCCCGCGTCACCGACAGCTCGTTCGCCGTCGGCCGCTTGGTGAGGTCGGGCAACCGCGCCCTGTGGCCGGCCAGCGCCGGCTTATCCTTTGCGAACGCGATCTCGAGCTCGCCATCGCCCGAAATCGCGCGCATGCACACCGAAACGGCGCGCTTGAACGGATCAAGCGACGCTGTGTGGGGCTGTCCTGGCTTACGGTTCGATTGGCTCACAGGCGTGTTTTTCTGGCCATTCAGAGCGAACGGCCATCGACTTCATGAATGTTGATCGCCCCCACATCAACCCCGTCGAGGCAACGCACATTGACCGCCACCATCCGCGTTCCGTCGGGCATCGCGCCGCGACCGAAGGATTGCATACCGCAGGTGGAGCAGAACAGATGCTCGATCTTCTTCGCGTTGAAGCGATATTCCGTCAGGTTGTCGGCGCCCTTCTCGATCGTGAAATTGTCTGCCGGCGTGAAAGCGAGGACGCTGCCGCGCTTGCTGCAATAGGAACAATTGCAGGTGATCGGGCTGGAGAGATCGACCTCGACCTCGTAGCGCACCGCGCCACAATGGCATCCACCCTGATAACGCATCGGTTTCTCCTTTAGCCCAAAACCACGTTGGCGGCCGATTCCTTCAACTCCTCTCCGAAGGCGCGCTGGTAGAACTCGGCCACGAGAGCCCGTTCCAACTCGTCGCATTTGTTGAGGAAGGTGAGCCGGAAAGCGTGACCGACATCGCCGAAAATCTCGGCGTTCTCGGCCCAGGTGATCACCGTACGCGGGCTCATCACCGTTGCCAGGTCGCCATTCATGAAGGCCGAGCGCGTCATGTCGGCCACCCGCACCATCTTGTTGACGATGTCGCGGCCCTTGTCATTGCGATAGTGCTTGGCCTTGGCGAGCACGATCTCGACCTCGTTGTCGTGCGGCAGATAGTTGAGCGTGGTGACGATCGACCAGCGGTCCATCTGCGCCTGGTTGATCTGCTGCGTGCCGTGATAGAGTCCGGTCGTGTCGCCAAGGCCGACCGTGTTCGCGGTCGCGAACAGGCGGAAGGCCGGGTGCGGGCGGATAACGCGGCTCTGGTCGAGCAGGGTCAGGCGTCCGGACGATTCCAGCACGCGCTGGATCACGAACATAACGTCCGGGCGGCCGGCATCGTATTCGTCGAAACACAGCGCGACATTGTGCTGGTAGGCCCAGGGCAGGATACCGTCGCGGAACTCCGTCACCTGCTTGCCGTCCTTGAGCACGATCGCGTCCTTGCCGACGAGGTCGATACGGCTGACATGGCTGTCGAGGTTGACCCGCACGCACGGCCAGTTGAGCCGGGCCGCGACCTGTTCGATATGGGTCGACTTGCCGGTACCGTGATAGCCCGAGATCATGACGCGGCGGTTGAAGGCGAATCCGGCCAGGATGGCGAGCGTGGTGTCCCGGTCGAAGAGATAATCGGGATCCACGTCCGGGACGTGCTGATCGGCGGCCGAATAGGCCGGCACGACCATGTCCGAGGAGAAGCCGAACATATCCTTCACCGAAACGGTCGTGTCGGGAAGATTGGCGATGTCGCGATCGATCTTGTTCATCATGCCTCCAGCGCGCCGGAACCCTTCGGGCGTCGCCGTTTGTTTCTTACGAATTCGGGGGCAGTGCTTACCAGACCTTGGCTTCAACAGAAACCGGATTGTTTGAGCACCCGGTAGGCCTGGATCACGTCGCGGAACCGGTCTTCCGAACCCCGGTCGCCGCCATTCGCATCCGGATGGTGGCGCTTTACGAGTTCCTTATAGCGCGCCTTGATGTCCGCGCCAGTCGCTTTCTCGTCAAGCCCAAGCGTTTCCAGCGCCTTGGCCTCAAGCGGCTTGGCCTTGCGCGCACGCGGACGAGACGGCTCGGCGTCGCCGAAAAGGTTGAACGGATCGCGCACCCGACGATAATAGCCCGCCCGGCCGGAGCGCTTGTCCGCGATGTCGGGGCTGGACCGGGTCGCGGACTTGGCGCCCATGGCCCAGGTCGGGCGATGGCCGGTCAAAGCCTCTTTTTGATAACGCGCGACCTCGCTGTCGGCGAGGCCGGAGAAATAATTGTAACCCTTGTTGTATTGGCGCACGTGATCCAGGCAGAAGCAGAAATACTCGCCCTCGCGCAAACGCCCGACCGGCGCGCGATGCAGGCCGGCCTCGCCGCACCCGTCCCACTGGCAGTCCGGCGCACCCGACTTCACCTTCGCCTGGGGATCGGGGCGAACGCGAATGCGGTCAAAGAGTTTCGAATCCAGTTTCATGCCCGACCGATTATGGGGGCTTCCGCCCCGGAAACAAGAATTGACATTTGCACAACGTTCCCCCTACCCCGGTGATTTGCGCATTCCGGCCCGAAACAGGTCGCACAGGAGACCCCGCATGAGCCTTCAATCCGCGATCGAAACCAAGCTGCGCGCCCGCTTTTCGCCCGAAAGCCTGACCGTAATCAACGAAAGCCATCTTCATGCCGGCCATCATCACGTCGACGGCGGCCACGAGGCGGTTTTCGACGGCAGCGGCGAAACTCATTTCCGGGTCCGCATCGTGTCGGATTTTTTTGCCGGCATGAGCCGGGTCGAGCGCCACCGCGCCGTCAACCAGGCGCTGGCCGACGAACTGAGCGCCGGCCTGCATGCGCTCGCCATCGAGCCGACAGCGCCGGGCGAAAACACACGGCGCTAAAACCCAGGCGCGCTATTTCTCCGCGTCGCGTACCCTCAGCTTCACGATCCGGTTCTTGTTGCGTTTCATGACGATGAAGCGCTTGCCGTGGAAGGTGAATGCCTGCTTTTCCTCGGGGATCGACTGCGCCTCGTGGATCACCAGCCCGGCGATCGTCGTCGCCTCCTCGTCCGGCAGGTTCCAGTCGAGCGCGCGGTTCAAATCGCGGATCGGCACGGAACCGTCGACCACGACCGAGCCGTCCGCTTCCTGCTTGACGCCCTGAACGTCGACATCGTGCTCGTCGGCGATCTCGCCGACGATCTCCTCGATGATGTCCTCCAGCGTCACCAGCCCTTCGACCTCGCCATACTCGTCGACCACGATTGCCACATGCGCCTTCTTGCGCAGGAAGGCGTTGAGCTGATCGTGCAGCGTCGTGGTGTCGGGCACGAACCACGGCTTGCTCGCCACTTTGAGGATGTCGACGCGCCGCGGGTCGTTGTCGACTTCGTGCAGGGCGCGCAACAGATCCTTGGCGTGGACCACGCCGACGATATTGTCGGTCGATTGCCGGTAGACCGGGATGCGGGTGTAGGGGCTTTGCAGGATTTCGCGCACGACCACGTCCGGCGGATCGTCGGCATTGGCGAGCCGCATGCCGGTGCGGTGGATCATGACATCGGAGACTTCCAGTTCGGCGAGATCCAGAAGGCCGCCGACGCGGTCGCGCTCCTGCTTGATAAAGGCGCCCTCGCGATGCAGCACCTCCACCGTGCCGCGCAGTTCGTCATGCGCCGACACCATCGGCGCGTCGCGAGCCAGATTGATGCCGAACAACACCAGAATACCGCGCACGACGACATTGGCCGCCGAGGAAACCGGGCCGAACAGGAACACGATCGCGCGGGCGAAAGGCGAAACCTTCAGCGCGAACTGCTCCGGACGAAAAAGCGCTAGCGATTTGGGCAGGATCTCCGAAAAAATCACCAGCATCACCGTCATGACGAGCGTGGCGTAGACCACCCCGGCATCGCCGAACAGCCTGAGAAAAAGGCTGGTCGTGAGCGCCGAGGCAAGGATGTTGACCAGATTGTTGCCGATCAGCAGCGCGCCCACCAGGCGATCCTTGCGCTCGATCAGCTTTTCGACGACGCCCGCGCGGACGTCACCTCCGGCCGCAAGCGAGTGCAGCCGGGCCTTGGAAGCCGCCGTCATGCCGGTTTCGCTGCCCGAAAACAGGAAGGACAGCATGATCAGGAAAAGGATGACGGCACCGGTCACCCACAGTTCGAACATCATCCGGGATGATTCTCCCTAAGAAAGGACAGAACCTCCGCGGCCGGCAGGTCCTTGGCGATGTAGGACCGGCCGATGCCGCGGGTCAGGATGAAGGTCAGCGCGCCGCGCGAGACCTTCTTGTCCTGCATAATATAGGTGAGCAATGCCTCGGCGCCCGGAAGCTGCCCGGAAATATCGGCCATGCGCGTCGGCAGGCCGACCCCTGCCAGATGCGCCTCCACCTTCTCGGCGTCGTCGGCGCTACACTGGTTGAGCCGCACCGAAAAGCGATGCGCCAGCGTCATGCCGATCGCGACCCCTTCGCCATGCACCAGCCTTCGGCCGTCATAACCGGTGGCGGCCTCCAGCGCATGACCGAAAGTGTGACCGAGATTGAGCAGCGCCCGCTCGCCGGCCTCGGTCTCGTCGCGCGCCACGATCGCCGCCTTGGCCCGGCATGATTCGGCGATCGCCTCGACGCGCGCCGCCCCGCCCGCGAAGACGTCGCGCCAGTTCCGCTCCAGCCAGTCGAAGAAGCCCGGCCGGTCGATCAGCCCGTATTTGACCATCTCGGCATAGCCGGCACGGAATTCGCGCGCCGGCAGCGTGTCGAGCGCGGCCGTGTCGGCAAGCACCAGTCGCGGCTGGTGAAACACGCCGACCAGGTTCTTGCCGTGGGTGGTGTTGATACCGGTTTTGCCGCCGACAGAGGAATCGACCTGCGCCAGCAGCGAGGTCGGCACTTGGACAAACCCCATTCCACGCCGCACGACGCCGGCGGCAAAACCGGCCAGGTCGCCGATCACACCGCCGCCAAGCGCGATCACCAGGTCGCCGCGCTCGAGGCGGGCGCCGAGCAAGGCGTCAACGACCCGCTCGAACGGCCCGAAACTCTTGGTTTTTTCGCCCGGGTCGAGCGTGATCGCGCTATGTTCGACCCCAGCCCGGCCCAGGCTATCGGCAAGCGCATCGAGATGAACGGCAGCGACGTTTTCGTCGGTGACCACCGCGCAGCGCACCCCCGCCATCCTGCGCGCGATCTCGTCACCGGCCCGCGCGACCAGCCCCGGCCCGATCAGGATGTCGTAGGCGCGCGCGCCGAGGCCGACCTCAACGCGCGTAACCGGCATGTCCGCGGCGTCCTGCATCATTGCGCACCCTCACTGTCCTTTCCGGCTTCGAGATGACGCACGAGCGCCTCGAGCGCTTCCTGCGCGATCACCTCCTTCGGCTCATCGCGCGACCGGACGGTGAGGTCGGCCAGGGCGTAGACCGGATGACGCTCGGCCATCAGCCGTTCCATCACCGCCCTCGGGTCGGGGTTTTTTAGTAGCGGCCGGTTCCTGTTTTTCATAACCCGTTCCATCAACACGTCGATATCCGCCTTGAGCCAGACCGAGATCGCGCGTTCCGCGATCGCCTGTCGCGTCTGTTCGTTCATGAAGGCGCCGCCGCCGGTGGACACGACCCGCCCGCCCCCGTCGAGCAGCCGCGCGATCACCCTGCGTTCGAGTGAGCGGAATTCGTTTTCACCGTAAAGCGTAAACAGATCGGCCACCGACAGACGCGAAACGGCTTCGATCTCGTGGTCGCTGTCGATGAAGGGCAGATCGAGCATCTGCGCGACCTTTCGCCCGATAGCCGTTTTGCCCGCCCCCATCAGTCCTATGAAAACGATCGTCTTCTTGCCGAGCAGTTCGCGCAGCTTGGTTTCGACGGCATTCGGCGCGGTCGTCATGAAACAGTTCCTTCGCCGCGCGTATGCACATGAAAATCACGAGGGCGTCAAGCGCTTGCACACCGCCCGGTCGGGGTTGAATTCGCCCCCTCGCCAACGCATAAGTAGGCGAGCGGGCGCAGTTTTTGGGGAATTTCAAGGCGAATGCCGACCCTTTTCCGGTTCTTGGTGACCATCGCGGTACTGGTTGGCATCGCGTATGGAGCGATGTTTGCGCTGGCCACGTTCGTGGAGCCCAGGAAGGGCGAGATGTCGGTCAGGATTCCGCCCGAAAAGCTCAACCCCTAGGGCCTGCGGACGGCGATGGCGTTTTGCTGGTTGGCTGGCCTGATCTGTGTTCTTGTCGCAGCGTGATCTCTTTTGAGGACCGGCAACCGCATTTCGGGATCATGCTCTGGGGCCGGAACTTGGCGATCTCCCGGGACGAAAGGCGATGAACAGCCAGACCGCGATCGAGACATTCCTGGAAATGATGAGTGCGGAACGCGGAGCGAGCGCCAACACGCTCGACGCCTATCGGCGCGACCTTCAGGAAGCCCATGACGAGATGACGGCCACCGGCGGCCTCGCCGGCGCGGATGCCGGCGCCATTCATACCTATCTGGAATCGGTCGCGGCCCGGGGGTTCGCGTCCTCGACCCAGGCCCGCAAGCTTTCGGCGCTGCGTCAGTTCTTCCGCTTCCTCTATGGTGAGGGATGGCGCGCTGACGATCCGACCGGAACCGCGAGCGCACCGCGCAGGACCACGGCCCTGCCCAAAATCCTCAGCGAGACCGAGACCGGACAGCTGCTCGATCTCGCCGCATCCGAGGCGGCAAGCCCGCCGCCCGGTATCGCACCTGTCGCCGCGATCCGCCTGCATGCCCTCGTCGAGACACTCTACGCGACCGGCCTGCGGGTTTCGGAGCTGGTCGCGCTGCCGGTCAGCGTGGCACTGCGCGACGACCGGCTCTTCATGGTTCGCGGCAAGGGCGGCAGGCAGCGCATGGTGCCGCTGACCGACGGCGCGCGCCAAGCGATGAAAGCCTGGCTCGACGCGCGCGCTGCCAGCCAAAGCACGGCCGAAAGCGCGTTTTTGTTTCCGGCCGCCTCCGCCACGGGATATCTCCCCCGACAGGCATTCGCCCGCGAGTTGAAGGCGTTGGCCGCGCGCGCCGGCATCGCTCCGTCGAAAGTATCGCCGCATGTGATCCGCCACGCCTTCGCGAGCCATCTGCTACAGAACGGCGCCGATCTGCGCGCGGTCCAGCAATTGCTCGGCCATGCCGACATTTCAACGACCCAAATCTATACCCATGTGCTGGAAGAGCGACTGGTGCGGCTGGTCAACGACCATCACCCGCTTGCCGATTAGGACGGCGAACGTTATGTGAGGGCACTGTCCGGCGCCCGGAGGCGGTCGACGACGACCGGTCCGGCGCCCTTTTCGCGTATCGTGAACACGGCTGATCCACAGCGAATGTACAATTATCTCGACTTCGAAAAACCCGTCGCGGATCTCGAGGGCAAGATCCTCGAACTGAAAAAGCTGAACGACGGCGGCGAGGCCGTCGACGTGGCCGACGAGATCGCACGCCTGGAAAAGCGCGCCACCGAGGCTTTGAACGATGCCTACCGCGCCCTGACGCCCTGGCAGAAGACCCAAGTCGCGCGCCATCCCGACCGGCCGCATTGCCTGGACTACGTCAAGCACCTGTTCACCGATTTCACGGCGCTGGCCGGCGACCGCAGCTTCGGCGAGGACAACGCCATCATCGGCGGATTCGCCCGCTTCAATGGCCAGCCGGTGGCGATCCTCGGCCAGGAAAAGGGCGCCGACACCAAAAGCAGGCTGAAGCACAATTTCGGCTCGGCGCGGCCGGAAGGCTACCGCAAGGCGGTGCGTATCATGAAACTCGCCGACCGCTTCGACGTGCCCCTGGTAACGCTGGTCGACACGGCCGGCGCCTATCCGGGCGTCGGCGCGGAGGAGCGCGGCCAGGCCGAGGCGATCGCACGTTCGATTTCCGCCTCGCTGGCGCTGCGTGTGCCGGTCGTGTCGGTCGTGATCGGCGAAGGCGGGTCGGGCGGCGCGATCGCGATCGCGACGGCCAACAAGGTCTACATGCTGGAGCATTCGATCTATTCTGTGATCTCGCCCGAGGGCGCGGCCTCGATCCTGTGGCACGATTCCACTCGCGCCAAGGATGCGGCCACCTCGATGAAGATCACCGCGCAGAACCTACTCGAAATGAAGATCATCGACGGTATCATCCAAGAGCCGGTGGGCGGCGCGCATCGCGGCCCCGAGACCGTCATCGCAGCGGCCGGAAAGCAGATCGCCGCCGCGCTGGAGGAACTGGCAGGCGCCAATATGGACTGCCGCGAACACCGGCGCGAAAAGTTCCTGGCCATCGGCCGGTCGATCTGACCGTTGGTCGGCGGCAAGCCGAGACCGCGGACGGACCGGCAATCGGGCCATCCGGAACCGCCAACGACGCGATTTGGACCTCGTTCGCCACAAAATCGCCAAGTCTTGGCCGTCAATGACAAGCGCGTGAGGCAAGCGGGACGAACCTTGTGGTAAGGTTTTTTCAAGGTTAACGACCATAACGTACGCCGAATGCGGAGCCGCGCCGGGCGCGGCCACACCCGAAGCGATGCTTGTAGGTAGCCGAACACCGATGATCTCGAACCTGATGCGTGGGGGACTGCTGGTCGCGGCGATGGCGCTGGCCTTGGCCGGCTGCACGGAATCGACCCTGCAATCGGCGAGCGGCAAGGCCGAAAGACCGGTGCCGGCCCGCCTCGTCTCCGAAATGAGGACCAAGGGCATGAACCGCAATTCGCCGGTCATGGCCCGCGTCTTCAAGGAAGAAGGCGAGCTCGAGGTCTGGAAGCAGAAATCCAACGGCCGCTACGATCTGCTCGCCACCTACGAGATCTGCAAATGGTCCGGCAAGCTCGGGCCGAAATTCACCGAGGGCGACCGGCAGGCGCCGGAAGGGTTCTACACCGTCAAGCCGGCGCAGATGAACCCGCGCTCGAACTATCATCTCGCCTTCAACATGGGCTACCCGAACACCTATGACCGCGCCAATGGCCGCACCGGGTCGCATTTGATGGTGCACGGCGCCTGTTCGTCGGCTGGCTGCTATTCGATGAACGACAAGGAGATGGAGGAGATCTATGCGCTCGCACGGGACGCCTTCCGTGGCGGACAGCGCGAATTCCAGATCCAGGCTTTCCCGTTCCGCATGACCGCCCGCAACATGGCGCGCTATCGCGACGACCCGAACTACGCGTTCTGGAAGATGCTGAAGGAAGGTTACGATCATTTCGAGATCACCAAGGTGCCGCCCAAGGTCGACGTGTGCGAGAAGCGTTACGTATTCAACCGCACCACCGAGGATGGCGCCGCCTTCTCGCCCACCGGCTCGTGCCCGCCGAGCGCCCAGCCAGAAGCGCTGATGACGGCTTTTCAGAGCTATCGTTCGGATTTCGACGCCGCGTTCGCCACCCATGCCGCCCGCGGCGGCGGCGAAGCGCCGAAACCCTCGATCGCCGGTCTCAAGGAGGCCGATCTCGTTGCCGACTGGACCCGTCGCCGCGCCCGCGGCGAACGCGTACCGGTCGAGCCGCCATCGCTGTCGCAAGACGGCACGGTCGTCAGCACCTCGGTGATGGGACGCATCGATTCGCCCGCCGGGCGTCGCCAGGCCGCGATCGACGCCGAAAAGGCCGCCAAGCGCAAGGCCGAAGAGGATAAGGCCGCCGCCGTGCGCCGCGCCGCCGAGGCCAAGGTCGCCGCCGAAGCCGCCAAGAAGGCGGAGGAAGAAGCGGCCACGCGCGCCGCCGAAGCCCCGGTCGAGGTCAAGCCCGAGGACGACCCCGGCATGCTCGGCTCGGTGCGCAAGCGCTTCACCAATCTTTTCGGAAGCTGATACCGCGGCCATGCCCGCCACCACGGACCTCTACGATTTGAGGGGGTTGCAATGCCCCCTGCCCGTTCTGCGCACCCGCAAGCGGCTGGAGGCAATGCACCCCGGCGCGCATCTGTGGGTCGAGACGACCGACCCGCTCGCCGTGATCGACATTCCCGCCTTCTGCGCCGAGGTCGGCCACCGGTTAATGTCGAGCGAGGCGGCCGAAGGCGGCGGCCATCGTTTCCTGATCGAACGGCGACGATAAGACGGGGCGCCGGTGACGGCCGCCGTTCGGCTCAGGGCCGGTATCCGCCGATCGCAAGCGGATTGTCCTCCAGCGCGGTGCGATCGGGCGTATCGATCCCCGGCCGGCCCGCGAACGCGTCGAACAGGCGGCGGACATAATCCTGCGGCACATCCTTGGTGATCAGCACCAGCCGCGTCCCACGCCTGCCGTCGGGCCAGGCGGCAAGTCGCACCGGCGGATGCAGAAAACGCCGCACGCCGTGGATCACCAAAGGCCGTTCCGGCTCCTCGACCGTCTCGACGATGCCCTTCATGCGCAGCAGGCCCTCGCCATGCGTTGAGCGCAGAAGGTCGAGAAAATTCGCCACCGCCGCGAAGGCGATCGGCCGGTCCAACGTCAGCGAAAACGTCTCGAAACGATGGTCATGCCGGTGCCCGTGGTTGGCATGATCGTGGTCGTGGTGGTGGTGATCATCTGCCGCGACCGCGCGCAGCCATCGTTCGACATCGACGCTCTTGGTCGACGGATCGTAGAGCCCGCAATCAAACAATGACCCGACATCCGCCTTCCCGCCAGCCGCATCAAGGATCGGCGCGCCGGGATTGAGCCGCGCCAGACGCGCGCGCAAGGACGCCACCGCTTCGGCGGAAGCCAGATCCGACTTGGTCAGCACGATCCGGTCAGCCACGGCGATCTGGCGCACCGCCTCCTCATGCGCGTCGAGCGTGGCCTCGCCGTTGAGGGCGTCGGCGACCGCGATCACGCCGTCCAGCCGATAGGCGGCCAACAGCGCCGGGTGCGCCATGATCGACTGCAGCACCGGACAGGGGTCGGCCAGACCGGTGGTCTCGACGACGACCCGGGCCAGCGGGGCGAGCCGGCCGGTCTGCACCCGGTCGGCGAGATCGGCCAGCGTGTCGACCAGTTCCCCGCGCACAGTGCAGCACAGGCAGCCGTCGGACAGCTCGATAATGCCGTCGGAGGCCTGCTCGACCAGAAGATGGTCGATCGGCACGTCGCCGAACTCGTTGATGATGACAGCGGTTCCTGCCATGTCCGGCGCCTTCAGGAGCCGGTTGAGCAACGTCGTCTTGCCCGCACCGAGAAATCCGGTGAGAACGCTGACCGGAACGGGCTGGCGGGGAGCGGTCTGAAAGGCCATGTCCAAGCCGCTATTGCACCGCCGTCTGCTTGGCCGGCCTGTAATCCGGACGCGGCGTCGGAATGGGCACGTTGGCGTATTCGACCGCCGCCGCCGGCGATTTCGGCCCCGTCGCGCCGCCGAGGCCGACGGTGACCAGACGCGGCTCGCGATCGAGATCGCGGATGTGGGGCGAACGGATGATCATGCGGCCGTCCTCGTCGCGGTTTTCGGCCCGTTCCTTGCGCGCTTCCTCGTTGCAGATCACCGGGCGCATATTCGTCGCCTCGGCGAGCATGCCGCCACCGACCGGCAGCATGGCGAGCGAGGAGGCGAAGGACTGATTGCGTTGGAACCCGTCCTCCAGCAACTGCGCGGCCTTTTCGGCCCGTTGCGAGACGGACGGTTCGCCCACCAGCACGGCGATAATCGTGCGTCCCTTGCGGGTGGCGGAGGCCACGAGATTGAAGCCGGCCGGGCAGGTAAAGCCGGTCTTCATGCCGTCGGCGCCGTCGAACCGGCCGATCAGCGTATTATGGTTGGGCAGTTTCACCTTGCCGGCCGCCAGGCCCTCGATCCCGAAATAACCGACATGTTCGGGAAACTCTCCGCGGATCGTCATCGCCAGCAGCGCCATGTCGCGCGCCGTCGTGTACTGCTCGTCGTCGTGCAGTCCGTGCGCGTTGACCCAGTGCGAGCCGCTCATGCCCAGGCGCCGCGATTCCGCGTTCATGCGCGCCGCGAACGCCTTTTCGGACCCGGCGATGCTTTCGGCGATCGCCGTGGCGACATCGTTGGCCGACTTGACCATGATGATCTTGATCGCATTGTCCAGGGTCAGCACCGAGCCGGGCTTGTAGCCCATCTTGCTCGGCGGCTCCTTGGCCGCGTTCCTGGAGATCGTCACCGGCGATTTCAACGTCACTTCGCCGGCCTTGAGGGCGCGAAAGGCGACATAGGCCGTCATCAGCTTCGACAGCGATGCCGGATACCAGCGCCGGAACGCCTCCTCCTGGGACAGAACCTTGCCGGATTTCAGGTCGACGACGATCGACGGGCCGGCCTCCGCCGGCGATACCGCACACACGATCGCCACCGCCACCAGCCACGCCGGCTTCCAGAGACGCATCGCCCAGTTCCGTGTCGATTTCACTATGGCCTCTCCAGGGATTTGCGCTACCTTCGCCCGGCCCCAACTGGCCCGGAAGGCGGATCGGGGCGCCTGGCCGAGCGTCGGCGGGTTTTATTTAGCGCATGTGACGCCATGATGGCAAAGCCGACCGAAACCGGCGCGACAGAGCGGATTTGCGCCTTGATGTGGAGTGGGAGCCAAAGGAATGCCAATTCTCAATCGGGCGGCCGAACTGCAGGAGGAAGTGAGTGGGTGGCGCCGCCATCTGCATCGCAAGCCCGAACTGAACTTCGACCTGTTCGAAACATCGACCTTCGTCGCCGACAAGCTGCGTGAGTTCGGTTGCGACGAGGTCGCCACCGGGATCGCCAAGACCGGCGTCGTCGGCCTCATCCGCGGGCGGCTGGGCGACGGGCCGACGATCGGGCTGCGCTCCGACATGGACGCGCTGCCGATCAACGAGGCGAGCGGCGTTCCGCATGCGTCGGAAAATCCCGGCAAGATGCACGCCTGCGGCCATGACGGCCACACCGCCATGTTGCTCGGCGCGGCCAAATATCTGACCGAGACCCGTAATTTCCACGGCACCGTGGCGGTCATCTTCCAGCCGGCGGAGGAAGGCGGCGGCGGCGGCCGCGTCATGGTCAAGGAAGGGCTGATGGAGCGCTTCGGTATCGAGCGCGTCTTCGGCATGCACAATGCGCCCGGCCTGCCGGTCGGCCAGTTCGCGACCCGGCCCGGCGCGATCATGGCCTCGACCGCCGAATTCACCATCACGATCAAGGGCAAGGGCGGGCACGCGGCCTTTCCGCACCAGACGGTGGACCCGATCGTCATCACCAGCCGGATCGTCGGCGCCATGCAGTCGATCGCCTCGCGCAGCGCCGACCCGGTCGACCCGCTGGTCGTGTCGGTGACGAAATTCCACGCCGGCGACGCCTATAACGTCATTCCCGAGACGGCCGAGATCGCCGGCACGGTGCGCACGCTGCGCCGCGAGACCGCGGACCTGGCCGAGGAGCGCATCCGCGCGCTGGTGACCGGCATCGCGGTGGCGAGCGGGGCGGAGGCGAATATCCACTACGACCGCAACTATCCCGTCACCTTCAACCATGCCGAAGAGACCGATTTCGCCGTCGACGTGGCGCGCGACATCGCCGGCGACGCCAAGGTCGATCCGCAGATGCCCGCAATGATGGGCGGCGAGGATTTTTCCTACATGCTGGAGGCCCGTCCCGGATCGTTCGTCTTCGTCGGCAATGGCGACACCGCCAATCTTCACCACCCCGCCTACGACTTCAACGACGAGGCGATCCCGCACGGCATTTCCTATTGGGTGCGGCTGACGGAAAAGGCGCTCGCCGCCTGAACCGGGATCCGCGCCGGCCGGCGCGGGCTGCCGCTGACGCCACGGCGCATACGTCGACGCCGCCGGCTCCATCGCAAAACCGGAAGCCCGGCAGCGGCGATGACGGCGACGCTATGGCCGATGCCGGCATGGCCAAAACGCGGTTGGCGAAGCGGCGCGAAACCGCTATGAGGGCGACGGGGTCCCGTAGCTCAGCAGGATAGAGCATCAGATTCCTAATCTGAGGGTCGCAGGTTCGAATCCTGCCGGGATCACCATTTTCTCAAGGTCCATTCCAGGATCATGCCGGATCCGGAACGGCGCGACAGCGCCGCTAGTCTTGGGGGGTCATCGCGCTCAGTTGATCGTCATGACGACAGCGTCATCGTCGTCGTCTTCGGTCGCTCGCGCGACCGGGTCAAAATCCAGATGCCATGCCGCCGGAAGCCGCTTGTTTTCCAGGAAGCGCTTGATCTCGCCCGGCCGTTCGCAGGCCGCCTTGGCGGCCAGAAAGGCGCTGTAGGGAATATTCCGAGACTGGGCCTGCATCGAAACCTCCTCCTTGCCCGGCATTGAAGACCCAGAAATTGGCCGAAATCTGACAGACACTAATTTTTCGTGAACACGGGCTCGGCAGGCGTCCTTTCGGCACCAACGTCCTGCCGCGTCGACGGTGGATTTCATCACGCCGCAACAAAACCGTAGCCGGACTGTCATGCGCTGCCGATAGGCGATTGGCTGAAAGTGCAGGAACTTTCGCCAACCCAATCCAGGGAGAGCATCATGAAGCCCTATGGTATAGCAGCCGGTCTCGCGGCCGGACTGTCGCTCCTTTCCGTCAATTCAGCCTTCGCCGTCACCGAGATTTCGTGGTGGCACGCGATGGGCGGCGCGCTCGGCGAGACCGTCAACGAGATCGCCACCAATTTCAACGCCTCGCAGGACGAGATCGTCCTGACCCCGGTCTTCAAGGGCACCTACGAGGAAACGCTGACCGCGGGCATCGCCGCCTTCCGCGCCGGCGAACAGCCCAACATCCTTCAGGTCTTCGACGCCGGCGCGGCCACCGTCATCGGCGCCAAGGGCGCGGTCAAGCCGGTGCAGGATCTGCTCGAGGACGCCGGCGCGTCCTTCGATATCGAGGACTACATCTCCGGCGTGCGCTATTTCTACGCCGACAGCCACGGCAAGATGATCGGCATGCCGTTCAATTCGTCCGCGCCGATCATGTATTACAACGAAGAGGCCCTCGAAAAGGCCGGCGTCGAAGCGCCCAAGACCTGGGAAGAGTTCGAGCAGATCGCGCCAAAGCTCAAGCAAGCCGGCTACATCCCGCTGGTGCAGTCGCATCTGACATGGGAATTCACCGAGAATTTCTTCTCCCGCCACAATTTGCCGTTCGCCACCAACAATAACGGCTATGACGGCGCCGAAGGCACCAAGCTGCTCGTCAACACCGACGGGCTGAAGATGATGTTCGCCAAGCTCGCCGCGTGGAAAGAGGACGGCCATTTCGAATGGTACGGCACCGGCTGGGGCGACAACCAGACCCCGTTCGAGCAGGGCAAGGTCGCGCTCTGGGTCGGTTCGTCGGGTTCCTTCGGCGGCCTGACCAAATCGGCCACCATGCCCTTCGGCGCCGTGCCCTTGCCCTACTGGGAAGCGATCGCCGGCGAGGACGGCTACCAGTCCTTCATCGGCGGCGCGGCGCTGTTTGCCATGGCCGGAAAATCCGAGGAGGAAAACAAGGCCACCGCCAAGTTCTTCGAATACCTGACATCGCCGGACGTGCAGTTGATGTGGCACAAGAGCACCGGCTACGTGCCGGTCACCAACGCCGCCTATGAGCTCGCCAAGCAGCAGGGCTACTACGAGGAGACGCCGCAGGCCGAAATCGGCATCCAGCAGCTCAACATGAAAGCCGGCGAGTGGACCAGGGGCTACCGCATGGGTTTCTACGTCCAGATCCGCGACGTGATGAACCGCGAGTACGGCAAGCTGTTCACCGGCGAGACCACCGTGGACGAGGCGTTCAAGACGATTGAGGCCGAAGGCAACCAGCTTCTCGAGCGTTTCGCCAAGACCGGCAGCTAGGCACGGTTTCCTTCCCGACAGCGGGGCGCATCCGGCAACGGCTGCGCCCCTACCCTTCCCGGCAACGGAGCCCCGCGCCATGGACAAGGTCCGGTTCGGCCATTCGATCGTCCCCTATCTGTTTCTGCTGCCGCAGATGGCCGTCGTTGCGGTGTTTTTCTACCTGCCCGCCGGCGAGGCGGTGCGCTCGTCCTTCTTCCTGGAGGATCCGTTCGGGTTCAGCTCCACCTTTGTCGGTCTGGACAACTACGCCGATGTGCTGTCGAGCACGGAGTATCGCCGTGTGGCGATCTTCACCGTCTGGTTCACCGTTCTGGTCGCCTTGTTCGCGCTCGCCATCGCGCTGCTGCTCGCCGTCAAGGCCGACACGGTGCTGCGCGGCGCCAAGACCTACCGAACGCTGTTGATGTGGGTCTACGCCATCGCGCCCCCGGTGGCCGGGCTGCTCGGCATCTTGTTGTTCGACCAGCATGTCGGCCCGTTCGTCGACATCGCGTCCTGGTTCGGCTGGAACCTGCGCATCGGCGTCAACTATTACGACACCGCCTTCGCCATGATCGCGACCGCGGTCTGGTACCAGGTGGCGGTCAACTTCATCTTCTTCCTGTCCGGCCTGCAGTCGATCCCGCGCGCGGTGCGCGAGGCCGCCCTGATCGACTGTCGGTCCGGCCTGCGGCGGTTTTTCACCGTGACGCTGCCGCTACTGACCCCGACCGCCTTTTTCCTTCTGGTGATCAACGTCACCTACGCGCTGTTCGACACGTTCGGGCTGATCGACCTGATGACCAAGAACGAGCCGGGCAACAACCCCGTAACACTGGTCTACAAGGTGTTCCTGGACGGGTTCCGCGGCAACGATCTCGGCGGCTCCTCGGCGCAGTCCGTCATTTTGATGATCGTCGTCTTCGCACTCACCCTCGTGCAGTTCCGCTTCATGGAACGCCGCGTGCATTATGCGTGAGGCCCAGATGAGCAACGCCGTCTCCGCCGCCCGACCGCTTGCGCCAGTCACCCGCAGGCCGACCTTCAAATGGGGCCCGGTCTTCGACCACGCCATCCTGATCGCCGGTTCGGCCTTCATGCTCGTGCCGGTCTACCTCGCCTTCATGACCTCGACCCACGACGCCGTGACGGTTCACACCGGCGGCGTCCAGGCGTTGCCCGGCGGCAGTCTGGTCGACAATTACGCGACCGTGATGTTCGACGGTCTCGGCTTTTCCGGCGCAGTCAACGGCACCACGATGATGCTCAACTCGCTGATCCTCGGCCTGGGTTTCGCCGTCGGCAAGATCGTGCTCTCGATGATGGCCGCCTACGCGATCGTCTATTTCCGTTTCCCCCTGGCCGAATTCGCCTTCTGGGCGATCTTCGTCACCCTGCTCCTGCCGCTCGAGGTGCGCATCCTGCCCTCCTACGAGATCGTGCAGTCGATGGGGCTGATCAACACCTATACCGGCCTGATCGTGCCGCTGGTGGCCTCGGCGACCGGAACGTTCTTTTTTCGCCAGTTCTTCAAATCCGTGCCCGACGAGCTGATCGAGGCGGCGCGCATCGACGGCGCGGGACCGCTGAAGTTCTTCCTCGACATTCTGCTTCCGCTCAGCCGCACGATGATCGCCGCCATCTTCATCATCATGTTCGTCTACGGCTGGAACCAATATCTGTGGCCGACCCTGATCACCACCAACGAGGATTATTTCACCCTCGTGCGCGGCATCAAGCAGATCATCCAGGTCTGGGTCGGATCGCAAATTCCCGAATACGGTCAGGCGATGGCGCTCGCCGTCCTCGCCATGCTGCCACCCGTCATCGTCGTGGTGGTGTTTCAAAGCTGGTTCATCAAGGGCCTGACCGAGAGCGACAAATAGGAGCAACACAGATGGCCCGGCTGCATATCGACCAGGTTTCCAAGATCTATACCGGCACACAACGCGCCGTCGACGCGGTATCGATCGACGTCGACGACGGCGAATTCCTCGTGCTCGTCGGTCCGTCCGGCTGCGGCAAGTCCACGCTTTTGCGCATGATCGCCGGGCTCGAGGCGATCACCGAGGGGGCGATCACCATCGGCGAGCGCGTCGTCAACGACCTCGACCCGGCCGCGCGCGACATCGCCATGGTGTTCCAGAACTATGCGCTCTACCCGCATATGAAGGTCTACGACAACATGGCCTACGGGCTGCGCAACCGCGGCATCGCCAGGGACGAGATCGACAGGCGCGTGCGCGAGGCCGCGACCACGCTCGAACTGGGCCCGCTCCTGGAACGCAAGCCGCGCGAATTGTCGGGCGGACAGCGCCAGCGCGTGGCCATGGGCCGGGCGATCGTGCGCAACCCGGCCGCCTTCCTGTTCGACGAGCCGCTGTCCAATCTCGACGCCAAGCTGCGCAGCCACATGCGCGTCGAGATCAAGCATCTGCAGCGCTCGCTCGGCATCACCTCGGTCTACGTCACCCACGACCAGCTCGAGGCGATGACGCTGGCCGACAAGCTGGTGGTCATGAACGCCGGCAAGGTCGAGCAGATCGGCGCGCCGCTCGACGTCTATGAACGCCCGGCCAGCACGTTCGTGGCCAGCTTCATCGGCGCGCCGGCGATGAACCTCATCCCCTTCTCAGCCCTCGGCGACGACGGCCGGCTGGGCCTGCGCGACGCCACGGTCGCAACGATCGGCTTTCGCCCGCAGGACATCATCGAGGTCGCCAACGACAATGAGGACGGCGACGGCCTGTCGTTGCGCTTTGTCGTCGATGCCGTCGAGCCGGTCGGCTCGGAAAGCTATCTGCACGGCAAGGTTGGCGCCGAACGCGTTGTCGTGCGCATCGACGGCCGGGCGCCGCATCGCGAAGGCGACAGGATCGGCATCGCCGTGCCGTCCGAACGGCTGCACGCCTTCGACGCCGACGGCCGCCGGCTGGAAGGCTGGCGCACGCCGGACGCAGTCGGCGACGCCGGCACCGCCATGCGCAAGACCCGCGCCACATGAGAGGGGTCGCGGAAGCGGCGCGCATAAGGTAGGGAAACGGAAGGATCCGTCAGACTCCTTCCGTTTCGAGACCGCCATGCCCAACCCGCTCTACGACGCTCTCCTCCACCCGCATCAGGGCAGCGACCGGCCGTTCCTGATCCTCAAGACCGGCGAGCGGTTGAGCTACGGCGATTTTCTGGCAATGACGGCACGCTTCGCCCATGCGCTGCGCGCGGCCGGCATCGAGGTCGGCGACCGCGTCGCGCTGCAAGCGGCGAAATCACCACAGGCGCTCGCGATCTATGCCGCCTGTGTGGCTGCCGGCGCGGTCTTCCTGCCGCTCAACACCGCCTACACGGCGTCCGAGGTGGAGTATTTCGTCACCGACGCGCAGGCAAAGCTCCTGATCTGCGACCCGGTGGCCGCGGCAACGCTGGCGCCGGTCGCCAAAGCCGCCGGCGCGGCACTGGCGACGCTCGATGCCGCCGGAGGCGGCAGCTTCGCGGCCGCCGCCGACGGCAAGCCCGGGCACTTCGATCCAGCCGAGCGCGGGCCGGACGATCTGGCCGCCTTTCTCTATACGTCAGGCACCACCGGCCGCTCCAAGGGGGCGATGCTGACCCAGGACAATCTATTGTCCAACGCACAGGTCCTGGTCGACTATTGGCGCTTTTCGGCCGACGACGTGCTGCTGCACGCTTTGCCGATCTTTCACACCCACGGCCTGTTCGTTGCCACCAACGTCATGCTTCTTTCGGGCGGCGCGATGATCTTTTTGCCCCGGCTCGACGTCGACGACCTGATCGCCGGCCTGCCGGGCGCGACGGCGATGATGGGCGTGCCGACATTCTACACCCGCCTGCTCGCCGATCCGCGCCTGACGCGGGATCTGGTCGCCCATATGCGGCTGTTCATCTCCGGCAGCGCGCCGCTCCTTGCCGAAACCCATACCGCGTTCGAGGCCCGCACCGGCAAGCGCATTCTCGAACGCTACGGCATGACCGAAATCAATATGGGCACCTCCAACCCCTATGACGGCGAGCGCCGCGCCGGCACGGTCGGGTTTCCCTTGCCCGGCACGCAACTGCGCGTCTGTGATCCGGAAACCGGCAAGGCGCTGGCGCAAGGCGAGATCGGCGTCATCGAGGTGCGCGGACCCAATGTCTTCAAGGGCTATTGGAACATGCCGGAAAAGACCCGCGCGGAATTCCGCGACGACGGCTTCTTCATCACCGGCGATCTCGGAACGATCGACGCCGACGGCTACGTCACCATTGTCGGGCGCGCCAAGGACCTGATCATCTCCGGCGGCTACAACATCTATCCGAAGGAAATCGAGCTTGTGCTCGACGAGCAGAAGGGCGTGGCCGAATCGGCCGTGATCGGCGTGCCGCATCCCGATCTCGGCGAAGGCGTCGTCGGCGTCGTCACCGCCAGGGCGGGTATCGCCATAGACGAGCAAGCCCTGCTTGCCGGCCTGGGCGACAGGCTTGCCCGCTTCAAGCAGCCGCGCCGGATCGTCATCGTCGACGAACTGCCGCGCAACACCATGGGCAAGGTTCAAAAGAACGTGCTGCGCGAGCGTTACGCGACGATTTTCGCGGTCTGATCCGGGTACGGAACCACGGCGCCCTGCGTCGCCGTTACCGGGCCAGAACGTCGTCCCAATCGGGTTGATGGCGCTTGAACTCGTCGGCAACGAACCAGCAGCTCGGCACGATCGTCCGGCCCGCCGCCCGCGCGTCGGCGACCAGCCGTTCGACCAGCGCCTCGGCGATGCCCTGCTCGCGATAGGGAACCGGGACGAAGGTGTGGTTGGCCTCGATCACCCCGTCGCCGAGATGACGCCAGGTCAGGCGCGAGTCCTCGCCATTGGGCATGGCGACGACATAGTGTCCGCCAGCCTGCGTTTCCGCCTCGCGGATTTGCGGTTGTGTTTCGCCCATCACTTGGCCTTTTTCAAAACATCCGCCCATTCCGGGTGCCGGCGAAACTGCGACGCGGCGAACGGGCACAACGGAATGATCGTCTTGCCCGCGGCGCGCGCGTCCTCAACCGCCCGCGCAACGAGGCGCGCGCCCGCGCCCTGGCCGCGAAAACTGTCGGGAACGCCGGTATGATCAATGATGATCTGGCGCGTCCCGATCTTGGAGAAGGTCAGTTCCGCCTCGTCCCCGCTCTCACCGCGCAGGACATAGCGCCCTTTTGAGTCCGTCTCCTCGATTTCGATGTCTTGCGACGGCTCGGTCATGAACGGGGCTCCCTGGCAACGAATGGGCTGGTTAACAGGCTTTCTGGTCTCAAGCTCCAAAGGACGGACTGATAGCCGCCCTCACGGCGATACATGGTGACATCACCGCAGGCCGTCTGCAAACGGCTTTCCGATCGGTTGATCCGCACCGGCAGACAGAGCGGGTTGGAACGTCGAAACGGATCGAATCGGCTTGACATGCGTTTGCCGTTCTCTTCTCTGGTTTCACCGGCATCGGACGATCATGCGCATATTAGCCCTCCTGAACCGTGGCGGCGGCACGCTCCGCACCGCCGACCTCGACGCGCTGGAGGCTCATCTGCGCGAAACGATGCGGGCGGCCGGACACACGATCGACATTCGCTTCATCGACGGCGAGGCGGTCGGCCGCGAACTCGAAGCGGCCGCCGGGAGCCCGGACCATGACGCGGTTCTGGCCGGCGGCGGGGACGGCACGGTATCGGCCGCGGCCGCGGCGCTGATGGGGTCCGGCAAGACCCTGCTGGTGCTGCCGGCCGGCACGATGAATCTCTTCGCCCGCGCGCTCGGCCTGCCGATGGACCTCCACAAGGCCGTTGACGCGCTGTCGGGCGGCGTCGAGCGAGAGGTCGATATCGCCACCGCCGACGGACGGCCTTTCGTTCACCAGTTCTCGGTCGGTCTGCACGCGCGCATGGTACTGATGCGCTCGCGCTTCGAATACACCTCCCGACTGGGAAAGATGCTTGCCTCGCTGCGCGCGGCATTCGCCGCGCTCGCCAAACCCTCGACCATCGAGGCCGAACTGGTCATGGGCGAGACGGTGGTGCGCGCCAGGACGCCGGGCATCGGCATTTCCAACAATCTGTTCGGCGACGGTCCGCTGCCGATCGCCGAAAAACCGGACGGCGGGCTGCTCGGCATCTATGTCTTCCGCACCGCGCGGCGCCTGGAGATCGCCATTCTGTTTCTGGCCATGACGCTCGGCCGCTGGAAGGAGTTCGAAACCGTCGACATCCACCAGTCAAAAGAGGTGGTGCTGCGCATCCGTTCGCGTCGCCGCAACCAGGCCTGCGTGATCGACGGCGAACTGGTGCCCGTCGGCAACGAAACCACCCTGCGCATCCACCCGAAGGCGCTGCGTGTCATGGTGCCCGCAGCAGCGGCCGGCAGCAAAAGCTGACGACCGACACAGCCGGGACGCTTCGCCCAAGCAGGTCCCCTGAATACTCAGTCGGTTTGCTCGATCCGAGCACCGGTGTCGACGTCTGCGTCGGTAATCTCGCCCCACCATTCCGCACCGATCCATACGGCGCTGGCCAGGATGAGGGCGACGACGAGAACGATCAGCACCGGAAGGCCGCGACGGCCCTGACGAGCCTTTTCGGGATCAAGCGGAGTGGGCATGGGCTCGAACGCTGTCCTTCAGGAATTTTGTCACGTTTGGCGGCGACGGCATCTGCACTCACAGCAACCGCGCTCCCGAGCCTAACGGCTCCGAACCGGCATCGTTCCAAAAAGCACCTGTTCGTGACGCTATAACTCGTCGTCGGAAAGCGGCTCGTCGTCGTCATCGAGGTTTTCGCGATAGATCGCATAGGCTGCGATCGCCGCTAGCGGAATGGCGATCTGTCCAACGAGGCTACGCGACCGAATGATCGACGGCAGCGCTGCAAGCGCTGCAGTCACGGCGAAAGACTTGACCTGTTCGGCCCGTTTTTCTTCCGCACGCCGCCGTATCCGCAACCCCACGATCATGCGATGCACGATCAGGATCAGCCCGGCGAGCACGATGAAGCCGACGCCGAAAGCGGTCGTGGTGTAGAGCGCGCCGTAGCGCTCGGACACGAAGATGAAGGCGGCGGCGACCAGAAAGCCCAGGCCGAGCAGCAGCGCCGCGCCGGCAAGCGCGAAATCGATCACGGCCCGGCGAAACCGCCGCGCCGCCCGCTTGGCATCGAGGCCGGCGAGCAGTTCGATTGCCGATTTGAGCATGTGATGCAGCCCGAACCTTAGCGTCGTGCGATCAGGGCGAACAGGAAACCGACGCCGGCGGCGATCGCCAGCGACGTAACCGGCTTGCGGCGGACATTCTCCACCAGCTGGGTTTCGATATCCTTGGCGTTGGCGCGCAATTCCTCGAGCGCGGCCTCGCCCTGCTCGCGCAGATGATCACGGCCGCTAGCCGCCGCCTTGCGTGCCGCTTTCGCCGAGCGCTCGCCCGAGCCGGCAAGCTGTGCCTTGACGGCCGCCAGTTCCTCTTTCAGCGCCTCGATCTGCGCCTCGAATTCCGCCTGTGCCTCAGTCTTCCCGGCGGCGGCCGATTTGGCGGTTGCGGTCCGTGCAGCGTTCATGTTTGGCTCCCTGTCTTGTTCATGCATGGCATGGACCGAACGCATACAGCCGACGGTCGTTCCCCAAAATCGTGAGAGCCATGAAAATCGGTTTCGCCGGCCGAGTCCAGCCGCAATCTCGTCGCCATGACGCCGACCGGCAACGCACCCGTCCAACGGGCACCGGAACCGCGATGCGGTGCCGGCCTGAGTGCGCTATTTGACATATGTCGGAACTGAAGGGCGCTAGCATCGTTTCCATAGGCGAAAGGAACGCACCATGGAACACATTGCCGCCTTACTTCTCGTTATCGGATGTTCCGGTGATCTTGGCGACTGCCGTGAAATCCCGGTGGACGTACCGATTTTCGAAACGCGGGAGGAATGCCGTGATGCTTTGCGCGAGGTTCCCGAAGAGGGCAATCAGGAAACGCCTCGGATCATGGCGACATGCGTGAATGTCGATCCCGCCCTGGTTTACGACGACGCAGAGCTGGTCTGGCATGTTGCTGCCGACGGCCGCCTCGAAGCCGCCCTGGAGCGAGCCGACGTCCTGACGGCGTTTAATACCCATCGCGCGAGCGAGGGGCTTGCAATCGCAAAGGAATTCTGAAGCAATCGCGCTGGCATCGCCCCCGATGCGAGGGTAAGGGTTTGAAGGGACTTCACCGAAGAATGGAGAGAATGGAATGAGGAAATTGTTGCTAGTCGCGGCGGCTGTCGTGACGCTTGCCGGCTGCACCACGGCCGAGCGCGACGCCACGCTGGGCGGGGCGGCGGGTGCCGCGATCGGCGGACTGGCCTCTGGAACTGCGTCCGGTGCGGTCATCGGCGGTGTCGTCGGAGCGGCGAGCGGCGTGTTGATCGGCAAGGCGACGCGGCGCGGCTGGTGCGTCTATCGCGATCGTCGCGGCCGTCTCTACGAAGCCCGCTGTCGCGGCCTCTAAGACCTACCCGGCACAACATTCGCGAACCGGCCGCGTGGTGACGCGCGGCCGGTTTTTTCGTCCATAAACCGCCTTTCAACACCATAGCCCGAACGGTTCAGGCCACAGCGCTCAGCGCACCGGGTCCCGGCGTGGCGCCGGCCGGGCATTTTCCCAGGATGATCATGCCCAGCACCTCGTCCTCGGTGACATCGCCGGTGCCGGCGGTCCCCACGACTTGTCCGTTCTTCATCACGCAGACGCGGTCGGCGAGATCGAACACGTCATGGATGTCGTGGCTGATCAGGAAAATGCCGATCCCCTCGGATTTGAGCTGTTTGACCAGTTCGGCCACCTGGGCAGTTTCCTGCGGGCCGAGTGCTGCGGTCGGCTCGTCCATGATCAGGATGCGCGCGTTGAACAGGATCGCCCGCGCGATGGCGACCGACTGGCGCTGACCGCCCGAGAGCGCCTTGACCGGGTCCTTGAACCGTTCGAAACGCGGATTGAGCCGTCCCATCACCTCGCGCGCTTCCGCCTCCATGGCGACATCGTCGAGCGTGCCCCAAGGCGTCAGGCGCTCGCGACCCAGAAACAGGTTGGCGGCGGCGTCGACATTGTCGGCCAGCGCCAGCGTCTGGTAGATCGTTTCGATGCCGTAATGCTTGGCATCGCGCGGATTGTTGATCGCGACCGGCTTGCCGTCGACGCGGATCTCGCCCGCGTCGCGCTTGTAGGCACCGGACAGGATCTTGATCAGCGTCGACTTACCCGCGCCGTTGTGCCCGAGCAGCGCCATCACCTCGCCCGGATAGAGATCGACCGACGCGTCGTCGACGGCGCGGATGCCACCGAAGGCAATCGAGACATTGTTCATCTCGACCAGCGGCGTTTGCGTAACGCTCATCGTCTCCTCCCTACTGAACCCGGCGGCGATAGATCGTGTCGACCCACACCGCGACGACCAGCACGAGCCCGACCACGATGTTCTGCAGTGGGGTGTCGACGCCGAGCAGCACCATGCCGGACTGGAGCGACTGCATCAAAACCGCGCCGAGCATGGCGCCGGCCACCGTGCCGGCCCCACCGGCGAGCGACGTGCCGCCGATCACCGCCGCCGCGATCACCAGGAGTTCGTCGAGCGTGCCCTGGGCGTTGGTCGCGGCGTTGAGGCGTGCGGTCGAGATAGCCGAGCCGACCGCGGCCAGAGCGCCCATCAGGATGAAGATCTTCATCACAACCCAGCGCGTATTGATGCCCGCCAGTTCCGCCGCCTCGGGATTGCCGCCAATGGCGAAGACATAGCGGCCGAAGCGGGTTCGCGTCGCGATGAAGGTCATAGCCAGTCCGGCGCCGAGCGCGATCAGCACCGGTATGGCGATACCGTGGGCGATGAAGACGTCCTCGGGAACCGGCAGACCCAGCCCCTCGAAATGGCGGCGCACGATACCGATCGGCCACGGGTAGGAATTGACGATCCAGACCGCGCCGAGGATCAGCGCCGAGGCGACGACACCGAGGAAAATCTCGGCCCAGACCGGACGCAGCGGAAACGCGAAACGTTTGCGCTGGATACGGCCGTTGACCAGCACAAGCATCACGGCGACACAGCCAACTATGCCGATGATCCAGCTCCAGGTCGCCCCGATCGAACCGGCCGGACCGCCGCCCATCAGCCGGAACGTGGCGTCCATCGGCGCGACGGTGCGTCCGCTCGTGACCCACCAGGCCGCGCCGCGCCAGACAAGCAGACCGCCGAGCGTGACGATGAAGGCCGGAACCCCCAGATAGGCGATGACGTAGCCCTGCAGGCCGCCGATCATCGCGCCGACGCCGATACCGACGACGAGCGCGATCACCCAGATCCAGGGATTGCCGAAATCGAGGCTTTGCGGCAGCAGCTCCGCCTGTACGACGCCCATCACCATGCCGACGAATCCAAGGATCGAACCGACCGACAGGTCGATATTGCGGGTGACGATCACCAGCACCATCCCGGTCGCCATCACCGCGATCGACGACGATTGGACCGACAGGTTCCAAAGATTGCGCGGCGTCAGGAACAGGCCGCCCGACAGGAGATGAAAGCCGGCCCAGATCAGCACCAGCGCGCCGATCATGCCGAGCATGCGCGTATCGAGTTCGGTCGCCTTCAAAAAGCTCGCCACCGGACCGGCCGCGGTCGTGCGTGCCCGATCGGCCGGTACCGCCGAAGTCGCTTCCGACATCGTTTCCTCCCCCCTTTGTCCTCGGGGCCGTCACCGTCTGCGCGGTGCTATGTTCTGGAGACTAAAGCAAAGCCGGGTCGGATTGAACCATTCCGTCCGGTCCGGTCGTGCCTTGGAGCACGCGCCGCGATGTGCGTCATACCGCGGCGCGCGGGTAAGCAGCCGTGTCAGCCGCAAACCTCGGCCTGACCGGCGGGAACGCCTTGACAGACCACATCTTTTTCCACCCAACCCGCGTCGATGACGAGATTGAGCGTGTCCGTGGTGATCGGAATCGGCGCCAGGAAGACGGCGTTCATCTCGACGCCGTTCGGTCCGCCGGACCATTTTTGCGCGTCGGGGATGTCCGCCATCGCGGTGCCTTCGGCCATCATCGAGGCGATTTCGGCTGCGGCCTTGCCGAGCTCGCGCGCGTCTTTCCACACCGAGACGGTTTGCGTGCCCAGGGCCACGCGGTTCAGGGCGGCATGGTCGCCGTCCTGACCGGACACCGGCACCGAGCCGGCCAAACCCTGCGCGTCGAGCGCCGCGACGACGCCACCGGCCGTCCCGTCGTTGGAAGCCACCACCGCGTCGACCGCGTTGTCGTTGGCGGTCAGGATCTGCTCCATGTTCTTCTGCGCGTTGGCCGGCAGCCAGCCGTCGGTATAGGCTTCGCCGACATTCTTGATCTTGCCGGCGTCGATCGCCTCCTTCAGCACTTCCATCTGGCCGGAGAACAGGAAATCCGCGTTCGGGTCCGACGAAGAGCCCTTGATGAAGGCGTAGTTGCCTTCGGGCTTCACCTTGAAGACCTCTCGGGCCTGCATGCGACCGACTTCCTTATTGTCGAAGGTCAGATAGAAGGCTTCCGGATTTTCGATCAGGCGGTCGTAGCCCACAACCGGGATGCCTTCCGCGACCGCCTTTTCGACCGCCGGGCCGATGGCGGAGGCGTCCTGCGCCAGGATGATCAGTGCATTGGCGCCTTGCGCGATTAGCGCTTCGACGTCGGTCAGCTGTTTGGCGGCGGACGATTGCGCATCGGCCGAGATATAGGTGTCGCCGGCCGCCTCGATCGCCGCCTTCATGGCCGCTTCGTCGGTTTTCCAGCGTTCTTCCTGAAAATTCGACCAGGACACGCCGATGGTCTTGTCCTTGGCGAAGGCGGCGCCGGAAATCGGCAGGGCGAATACGGCGCAGCTCAGCGCCAGAGCCAGTCTGTTCATGTTTTCCTCCCGGTACATCGTGCACTCAATGGCCGGAGCGGTGCGAGCGGACCGGCCGCCGCCTCTATTAATTCGAGGCTCGAAAAAAATAGTGACTCACCCGGAAAGCTGTGTCAAGATGATTTTCGGGCGCCCTAACGTGTTGCAATGCAACATACAATTCCTGCAAAGCTGCCGGGACGCTCTAGGGAGGAAGACGCCGCATGACGGCGATCGCACGTTCGGACGATGTACGCCGGCAGAACCGGCGCCTGGTGCTTTCGGTGCTCCGGCGCAGCGAGAAACTCTCGCGCACCGAGATCACGGCCCGCACCGGCCTGAGCCCTTCCACCGTCTCCGCCATCACCTCCGACCTCCTGTCGGACGGCATCCTGCGCGAACTCCGCGACGGCGACGCGACGGCGACGCGACGCGGCCGGCCCCAAGTCGCGCTCGGCCTCAACCCCGATGCGGCGGCGGTGATTGCCGTCGTGTTGTCGCTCAACGCGCTGTCGGCCGCCCTGATCGATTACGCGGGCGATGTCATTGTCAGCGAACAGTCCCGCCTCGACACGCTGGCCATGTCGGGTGACGAGATCGCAGCCAGCGTCCGTGCCATGGTCGGCACCTTGGTCGACGAGGCCACCTATCGCGACATGCGCGTGCCGCGGATCGCGGTCGCCTTCCAAGGTATCACCGATGCCGGCGCGCGCACGCTGTTATGGTCGCCGATCACGCGCGAGATCGACATTCCGCTCGGTGACGCGCTCGAAGGCGCCTTCGGCATTCCCGTTACCGTGGAAAACGACTGCAACATGATCGCCGTTGCGCTCAAGGCGAAGGACCCCGGGCATTACGGCGAAAACTTCATCGCCGTCCTGCTGTCGCACGGCCTCGGCATGGGGATGATGGTGCGCGGCGAACTATTCACCGGCACCAAATCCTCCGGCGGCGAGTTCGGCCACATGAACCACGTTCCCGATGGAGCGCTGTGCCGCTGCGGACGGCGCGGCTGCATTGAGGCCTATGCGGGCAATTATGCGATCTGGCGCGCGGCGCGCAATCTGGGCGATGACACGCCGCCCGCCGCCGATATCGCCGACGCCGACATGGCCGCGCTGGCGGCCGCGGCGCGCGCCGCCGACGGGCCGGAACGCCGGGCCTTCCATGCGGCCGGCCGGGCGATCGGCTTCGGCCTCGGCAGCCTGTTTGCCATCCTCGACCCGGCGCCGGTGGCGATCGTCGGCCAGGGCGCCCTCGCCTTCGACCTGATCGAGGGACCGTTGCTGGAGGCGCTGGCAAAAACCGCCGGCGGCCAGCACCATCCCATCCCAAGCTTCCACACCGACCCTGACGAGATGCCGCTGATCCGCGCCGGCTGCGCCATGCGCGCACTGACCTTCGTCGATCGGGAAATCTTCGCACGCGGCGCTGTCTCGCCCGTGGCCGGTTCGGGTCGGGCGGTCGCATGAAACGCCACGCTATCAATATCCTCGCCGCTGCCGTGGTCGCCGGCTTTCTTGCCGTACGCCCGGCGGCCGGCGCGGAGCCCTGGGCCGAACGCGTCGTCACCCGTCACGTCGATCAGTCGCGGCTCGGCGGGCGACTCGACCGCGACGCGCTCGCCGAATTGCGCGCGGCGGGCGAGCACCTGTTCACCGGCCGTTTCACCGCGCTTGACGGCGTCGGCCGGCCACTCGCCACCCAGGCCATCATCCCCACCAAACGCAAGCGGCCGCCCGAAACCGCGTTCAGCCGGACGTCGGGCATGGATTCCAACGCCTGCTCGTCCTGCCACAACCAGCCGCTTGCCGGCGGCGCCGGCGATTTCGTCGCCAATGTATTCGTCTCGGAAGGTTTCGAGAGTTTCGACTTCGATTCCACCGATCCGCAATTCTCCAACGAACGCGGCACCAACCATTTGTTCGGCGCCGGGCTGATCGAGCTTCTGGGGCGCGAGATCACCGCCGAGCTGAAGACGATCCGCAAGGCCGCGCTGGCCGAGGCGCGGGCAACCGGCGCGCCGGCGACCCGCGCGCTTGCCGCCAAGGGCATCGATTACGGCACGATCACCGCCCATCCAGACGGCGTGCTCGACATGGCGGGCATCACCGGCGTCGACGCGGATCTGACGGTCAGGCCGTTCAGCCAGAAGGGCGTCATGACGTCGCTGCGCCAATTCACCGTCAACGCGCTCAACCACCATCACGGCATGCAGCCGCAAGAGCGTTTCGGCGCACGCTGGACCGGCGAGCGCGACCATGACGGCGACGGCCATGACGACGAGATCAGCGCCGGCGACGTGTCGGCGCTCGTCGCCTGGCAGGCCGGCCTGCCGGCACCGGTGCGCGCCGTGCCCGACGAGGCCGCATGGCGCGCGGCCGCCGCCCGCGGAGAGACGACTTTCGCCGCCATCGGCTGCGAGACCTGCCACAAGCCGTTCCTGCCGCTGGCCTCGCTCGAATTCGCCGATCCCGGCCCCCACGACATGGCCGGCACGCTGCGCGCGGGCGATGTCGAGAAAGGCGCGATCTACGACCTTGCCCTGCTCGAATGGACCAAACGCCTGCCGCGCAACGCCAAGGGCGAGGTCATGGTCCCGCTGTTCGGGGACCTGAAGCGCCACCGGATCGCCGACCGCCAGGTCGCCGTGCTCGGCAACGAGCTGCTCGCCCAGCGTTTCGTGGAACGCAACGTCTTCATGACGGCCGAGCTGTGGGGCGTCGGCTCGACCGATCCTTACGGCCATCGCAACGACCTGCCTTCGCTCGACAGCGTGATCCGCGCCCATGGCGGCGACGCACGCCGGGCGCGCGACAATTACCTCGCGCTAGCCGAAACCGAGCGCAGCGCCCTGATCGCCTTTCTGAAGACCCTGGTGATCGAGCCGGAGCGGGTAACGCCATGACCGCCTGCTCGCGCGCCCTCCCGCGTCTTGCGTGCTGGATCGCGGCCGCCGCGACGCTTTTGTCGACGCCGCTCGCCGCCGATGAAGCGCTGCCCGATCCGTCGGGCGACGTGCCGGTGATGGAGGAGCAGGCGCGCGCGGCGGGGCTCGTCCACGCCTATCGCGGCCCGTGGGAATTCTTCGTCGGCGGCGGCGCGGCTGCCCTCGACTGCGACGGCGATCGCCTGCCCGATTTGTTCGTGGCCGGCGGGCGCGAGCCGGCCCGGCTCTACCGCAACCGCAGCACGGCCGGCGGCGCGCTACGTTTCGACGAGGTCCCGCTCGGCCTCGACCCGGACGATCTCGACAAGGTGCTCGGCGCCTATCCGCTCGATGTCGACGACGACGGCCACCAAGATCTCGTCTTACTGCGGCTCGGCGAGAACCTGATCCTGAAGGGCGGACCGGACTGCGCTTTCGAAAAGGCCAATCGCGCCTTCGCCTTCGATGGGGGGCGCGCCTGGACGACGGCCTTCGCGGCAAGCTGGGAGGCCGGCCGGCGCTTTCCCACGCTCGCCTTCGGCAATTATGTCGACCGCAACGCGCCCGGCTCGCCCTGGGGCACCTGCCACGACAACCGGCTCTACCGGCCCGGCGCCGGCCCCCGGCCAGACTATGCCGCCGCCAGCGCGCTCAGGCCGGGCTATTGCGCGCTGTCGATGCTGTTCACCGACTGGAACCGCTCGGGAACGCCGGCGCTGCGCATCACCAATGACCGGCATTATTATCGCGGCGGCCAGGAACAGCTCTGGCGCGTCGAGCCCGGCCGGCCGCCGCGTGCCTATCGCAAGTCCGAAGGCTGGCAGCACCTGACGATCTGGGGCATGGGCATCGCCGAGGGCGACCTCGACGGCGACGGCTTTCCCGAATACGCGCTGACCTCGATGGGCGACACCAAGCTGCAAAAACTCTCCGAAGAGGCCGCCGAGGACGAGCCCGCCTATGTCGACATCGCCTTCGAAAAGGGCGCGACCGCGCACCGCCCCTACGCCAGCGACGACCTGAAACCGTCGACCGGCTGGCATTCCGAGTTCGCCGACCTCAACAATGACGGCCTGCTCGATCTCTTTATCGCCAAGGGCAATGTCGAGCGCATGCCCGATTTCGCCGCGGTCGATCCCGACAATCTGCTGCTCGGTCAATGGGACGGCACCTTCGTGGAGGCCGGTCACCTTGCCGGCATCGACCGGCCGACCAAGGGGCGCGGCGCGATCGTGACCGACTTTAACGCGGACGGCATGCTGGACTTGGCCGTCGTCAACCGCGAGCAGAACCTGTCGCTGTTTCGCAATCGCGGCGCCAGGACGGCGTTCGGCACAAGGCCGATGGGCAATTTCCTGGCCGTGGAGCTCAGCCAGCCGGCACCCAACCGCCACGCTGTTGGCGCGCTCATTTCGGTCAAGGCCGGCAACAATACCTATAACCGCACGGTACAAGTCGGCGGCGGCCACGCCTCCGGCCATGCCGGTTTCGTCCATGTCGGGCTGGGCACCGCCGAACGCGCCCAGGTGCGCATCAAGTGGCCGGACGGCGAATGGAGCGCGCCCTACCGGGTGTTCGCCAACAATTTTGTGCTGATTGCGCGCGAAACCGACGCGGCGCGCTACTGGTATCCGCCCGAGACACCGGACCCCGACAGCTGGAAAGCCAGCGGCGCACAATAACGCCGCGATCCATCGGTTCTAACCGTCCTTGATCGCGTAACCCGCCCCGCGAATGGTGCGGATGACATCGGGCAGCCGGCCGACATTGACCGCCTTGCGCAACCGACCGACATGCACGTCGACGGTGCGTTCGTCGATATAGATCGTCTCGCCCCACACATTGTCGAGCAACTGGCTGCGCGAGAACACGCGGCCGGGATGCTGCATCAAGAATTCCAGCAGCCGGAACTCCGTCGGGCCGAGACGGATCTCGCTCTTGCCGCGATAGACGCGGTGCGCCTCACGGTCGAGCATGATGTCGCCGACCTTCAAGACGCTCGACAGCACTTCGGGCTTGGCGCGTCGCAGCAACGCGCGCACGCGCGCGATGAACTCCGGCGTCGAGAACGGCTTGACGAGATAGTCGTCGGCGCCGGTCGACAGGCCGCGCACGCGGTCGCTTTCCTCGCCCCGCGCCGTCAGCATGATCACCGGCAGGCGCTCGGTCTCGGGCCGCATGCGCAGCCGCCGGCACAGTTCGATGCCCGATACCGCCGGGACCATCCAGTCGAGCACCAGAAGATCGGGCACGCTTTCCTGCAGGCGCAGTTCCGCCTCGTCGCCGCGGGTGATCACCTCGACCTGATAGCCCTCCGCCTCAAGATTGTATTTGAGCAGCACGCATAGCGGCTCCTCGTCCTCTACGACCATGATCTTCGCAGCGTTCATCGCCAAGTCAGCACCCCGTCAGGATTCGGAAGCCGCGCCCGAAACGGCTGTTTCGTCGAGCTTCGGCCGGTTGATGGGGAGTTGTTCGCCGGTCATCACATAATAGGCGTTCTCGGCGATATTGGTCGCATGATCGCCGATGCGCTCGAGGTTCTTGGCACAGAACAAAAGATGCGTGCAGGCGGTGATGTTGCGCGGGTCTTCCATCATATAGGTCAGCAATTCGCGGAAGATGGCGGTGTATTTGATGTCGATCTTCTCGTCCCCGGCCCTGAGATCCTTGAGCGCCGCGGCGTCGCGCGCGACATAGCGGTCGACGATGCCCGAAGTCTGGGCATGCACCATCTCCGCCATCGATTCGATCGACTGCGACAGGCTTTTCGGCGTGGTCGTCTGGCCGACAGCCCCGACACGCTTGGCAATGTTCTTGGCAAGATCGCCGATCCGTTCCAGGTCGCCCGCCATGCGGATCGCGCCGATCACTGCGCGCAGATCCTGCGCCATCGGCTGGCGCCGGGCGATCAGCGTGATCGCCCGCTCATCGAGCTCGCGCTGTTTGGCGTCCATGATCGTATCGTCGGACACGACCCGCTGCGCCAGCGGATTGTCCGACGACAACAGCGCCCGCGTGGCGTCGGCGACCATCGTCCCGGCCAGGTCGCCCATCTCGCGGATCAGACGGTCGACGCCCTCCAACTCCTCGCCGAAAGAAGTGACAATATGTTCGCCCATCGGTTCATCCTTGCATTCAAAAAAACGCGCAAGCGCCGGGTCAGCCGAACCGGCCGGTGATGTAGTCCTGGGTGCGCTTGTCGTCGGGGTTGGTGAACATCTTGTCGGTGGCCCCTTCCTCGACCAGATAGCCGAGATGGAACATCGCCGTGCGCTGCGAGACGCGGGCGGCCTGCTGCATGGAATGGGTCACGATCACGATCGTGTAGTTCTGCCTGAGTTCGTCGATCAGCTCCTCGACCTTGGCCGTGGCGATCGGATCGAGCGCCGAACACGGTTCGTCCATCAGGATAACCTCGGGCGACACGGCGATGGCGCGGGCGATGCACAGGCGCTGCTGCTGGCCGCCGGAAAGCCCGGTGCCCGGTTCTTGCAGCCTGTCCTTGACCTCGTCCCAGAGCGCAGCCTTGCGCAGGCTCGATTCCACCACCTGGTCGAGCTCCGCCTTGTTCCTGGTCAGGCCGTGAATGCGCGGGCCGTAGGCGACGTTTTCGTAGATCGACTTGGGAAACGGGTTCGGTTTCTGAAACACCATGCCGACGCGGGCGCGCAGTTCGACGACGTCGATTCTGGGGTCGTAGATGTCCTCGCCGTCGAGCGTAATATCGCCGCCGACGCGGCAGATCGCGATCGTGTCGTTCATGCGGTTGAGACAGCGCAGAAAGGTGGACTTGCCGCAGCCGGACGGGCCGATCAGCGCCGTCACCTGCTTTTCGGGAACGTCGAGATCGACCCCGAACAACGCCTGCTTGTCGCCGTAGTGAACGGTCACGCCCTTGCCGCGCATCTTGATGGCCGCGATGTCCGCCTGGTCGGCGATTTGCTGTTCAACACCGGCTTCGGTCAGCATGTTCATCGTCCTCACTCCGTTACCACCGCCGCTCGAAGCGCTTGCGCAGCACGACGGCGATGGCGTTCATGATCACAAGAAATCCGAGCAGGATCAAAATCGCGGCGGACGTCTTTTGCTGAAAGGCGGGTTCCGGAAAATCGGCCCACATGAAAATCTGCACCGGCAGTACGGTCGCCGCGTCGGTGAACCCGCCGGGTATGTCGACGATGAAGGCGACCATGCCGATCATCAGGAGCGGCGCCGTTTCGCCCAGCGCCTGGGCCATGCCGATGATCGTCCCGGTCATGATGCCGGGCATGGCCAGCGGCAAGACGTGATGAAAGACGGTCTGGACTTTGGAGGCCCCGATCCCTAGCGCCGCCTCGCGGATCGACGGCGGCACCGCCCTTAGCGCCGCGCGCGCGGCGATGATGATCGTGGGCAGCGTCATCAGGGCAAGCACCATGCCGCCGACAAGCGGGGCCGATCGCGGCAGGCTGAACCAGTTGAGAAACACCGCCAGACCGAGCAGGCCGAAGACGATCGACGGGACCGCGGCAAGGTTGTTGATATTGACCTCGATGAGATTGGTAAGCCGGTTCCTGGTCGCGAATTCCTCAAGATAGATCGCCGCGGCAACCCCGATCGGAAAGGACAGCGCCAAGGTGACGACCATCGTCAGTGCCGAGCCGACCACCGCGCCCCAGATGCCGGCGAGTTCCGGTTCGCGACTGGCGCCGGTGAAGAAAAACAGCGTATTCCAGCGGTTCTCGATCTTTCCCGCGCCGGCAAGCCGGTCGAGCCAGACGATTTCGCGGTCCGTGATCTTGCGATCGGCCTCCGCCGTCTCGATGGTGCGGAGCGTGGCGTCGGCCGGCGTCTCCACACTGCGCTCCAACAGCTCCAGCACCGTACCTTTGCCGACGGCGCCACCCGCCTCCCTCGACGACAACTCGGTGATCTTGACCGTGCCGCCGGCGATCCTGAGCAGGAAGGATTGCGATCCGCTGGTCAGGCGCAGACCGCCGCCCTCGCCTTCCACCGCACCCGCGCCGCGCGCCATTGCCATGATGGCGTCGTCGGCAAAGCCGAGCGCGACCTCGTCGCCCGCCCCCGAAACCCTTACATCTGCGATCCGCTGCGACGGCCCGGATTTCGCCAGCAGGCCTTTCAGATAAAGATCGGCAAAATCGTCGAGCGGCACGGCGATCC
This sequence comes from Nitratireductor arenosus, assembly GCF_009742725.1. Taxonomy (GTDB): domain Bacteria; phylum Pseudomonadota; class Alphaproteobacteria; order Rhizobiales; family Rhizobiaceae; genus Mangrovimarina; species Mangrovimarina arenosa. The sequence goes on from NZ_WPHG01000001.1 coordinate 589,716, forward strand.
GGTGCGTCCCCCCGAGCATGGCCGGGTCCGCCTCGATCTCCTCGCGCAGCACCACGCCCGCCCCCGTCGAGACGAGCCCGCGCAGAAGCCGCCGCTCCTGCCGGCCGGAGACCTGCGGGAATTCGTTGCCCAGCCCGTCATGAACAAGGCCGAGAAAGTTTGCCGCGCGCGGGTCCGCCGGGTCGATCTTGTCCGCCGACAGATCGACCTCCAGCATGACGTAGTGCTGCTGGAAGGCCGGCAGCGCCTTGGTGACGATGGTCGAAAGCAGCAAAAGCAGGAAAAAGCCCGCCAGCGCCACCGCGCCAGCGCCCAACCACTTGAAACGCGCCTCGGCAGCGTAGCGCGCGCGCAGGCGCATCTTCGCGGCATCGCCGGTATGGAGGCCGTCGGGCGAGGCAGGCCCGGTCGATAGGGTGGTATCAGTCATATTGCTCACGATATTTCTGGACCACGCGCAGCGCGATCACATTGAGAGCCAGCGTGATGACGAACAAGAGCAGGCCGAGCGCGAACGCCGCGCGCGTCTTGGCGCTGTCGAATTCCTGGTCGCCGACCAGCAGCGTCACGATCTGAACCGTCACGGTCGTCACCGCCTCGAGCGGATTGAAGGTGAGATTTGCCGCCAGCCCCGCCGCCATCACCACGATCATGGTTTCGCCGACCGCCCGGCTGACGGCCAAAAGCAGCGCCGACACGATGCCCGGCAGTGCCGCCGGCAGCACCACGCGCCGGATCGTCTCCGAGCGCGTCGCACCCAGCCCGGCCGAGCCGTCGCGCAAGGATTGCGGCACCGCGTTGATGACGTCATCCGACAGCGACGACACGAACGGGATGATCATGATGCCCATGACCACGCCGGCGGCGAGCGCGGATTCGGAGGCGACGTCAAGGCCTATGCTCTCGCCGACGCCACGGAAGAAAGGAGCGACCGTCAGCGCGGCGAAGAAGCCGTAGACGACGGTGGGAATGCCGGCCAGGATCTCCAGTACAGGCTTCGCCACCGCCCGCACGCGCTGGGTGGCGTAGTCGGACAGGTAGATCGCCGCCATCAGCCCGACCGGCGCGGCGATCAGCATGGCGATGAAGGTGATCAGCAACGTGCCCGCCAGCAGCGGCACGGCGCCGAAGATTTCGGTGTTGACGTCGCCCACCTCGCCGCCGGCGCCGGTAAAGGCGCTCTGCGGGGACCAGTGCAGGCCGAACAGGAAATTGAAGATCGGAATTTCCGAAAAAAACAGGATCGATTCGAAGATCAACGACAGCACGATCCCGATCGTCGTCAGGATGGCGATCATCGAGCACAGAATGAGAAACCACTTCACCACCCGTTCGACGACGTGGCGGGCGCGATAGGCCGGCGCGATCCGCGAATAGCCGAAAAGGCTGCCGCCGGCCGCCAGGATCAGCGCCAGGGCGGTGATGAGCCCGATGCTGGTCTGGTGGAGTGAGCGAAAGACCACGGCCGCGGCTTCCTTGGTTTCGTCGGGAAACGAAACGATGCCGCCAAACGCGATCGCCCGCGCATCGCGCAGGAAAGCCTGGAGCTGGGGTACGCCGAATTCGGCCAGCTCCGCAGCGAAGCGTGCCTGCACGATGGAATCTTCGATGCCCGGCGTAGCGATGCGCCAGATCAGCACAGCCAGCAGCGCCGGTCCGGCGGCGATCATGGCCAGAAACAGCCCGTGCTGGCCGGGAAGGGAATGAAGTCGCGACACCTCGCCACCGACGGATGCGACAGCCCGCGAGCGGCCGACGAAATAGGCCGCGACAGCGAGGGCAACCATCAACAGGACGAGATAATTAACCATCGGCGACGACCCACCCCAAACAGTGTCTCGAAGTCCCAGGCGCTCTCACGCACCGGTCTTGCGGGTTTCGTATGGCGCGGCCGGCCGATGACCGCCCGCGCCATACCGAATGATGTCAGGAACCCATGCCCTTAAGCGCCTTGGCTTCGTCGGCCTGTGTGGCACGGTCGGCCTCCGGCAGCGGAATCAGACCCTTGTCGGCGAGATAGCCCTCGGGGCCCCAGGCCGCCTCGGAGGTGTATTCGGCGATGAACTCTTCCATGCCAGGAATGACGCCGACATGTTCCTTCTTGGCGTAGATGAACAACGAGCGCGACACGCCATAGTCGCCCGACGCGATATTTTCGAAGGTCGGCTCGACGCCCTCGACCGTCGCGCCCTGCAGCTTGTCGGCGTTCTGGTCCAGGAAGGAGAAACCGAAAACGCCGAACGCCTTCGGGTTGGCTTCCAGCTTCTGCACGATCAGATTGTCGTTCTCGCCGGCTTCCACATAGACGCCGTCCTCGCGGATTTCCGCGCAGGCCTTCTCATTGGCCGCCTCGACCGCTTCCTGGCAGGCCTCTTCCATCACCAGTTCGACGAACGCGTCGCGCGTGCCGGATGTGGGTGGCGGGCCCAGCACTTCGATCTTGTCGGCCGGCAGCGCCGAATCGATGTCGGCCCACGTCATATAGGGATTGGCAACGACCTTGCCGTCGACCTCGACATTCTTGGCCAGAGCCTTGAAAATCTGTTCCTTGGTCAGTTCCACCGTCGTGCCGGCCTTGGAATTGGCGAGCACTATCCCGTCGAAACCGACCTTGATCTGCACCGGTGTTACGCCGGCTTCCTTGCAGCTCGCAAGTTCCTTGTCCTTGATGGCGCGCGAGGCGTTGGTGAAGTCAGGCGTGCCTTCGCCGACGCCGGCGCAAAACAGCTTCATGCCGCCGCCGGTGCCGGTCGATTCCACGACCGGCGTCTTGAACGCGCCGCTCTGGCCGAGCTTTTCGGCAACGGCCGTGGTGAACGGAAATACCGTCGACGAGCCAACGATCTGGATCTGGTCGCGCGCGGCCGCCACACCGGCGGAGGCGGCAACGGCGAGGGCCGCTGCCGACGCCGTGAGGAGAACTTTCTTCATGAGGCCTACTCCTGTTCGGAATTCTCTTCGCCGCACCCGAGCGGCGACGGGGTCCGAGTAGCCGGCCTGTGTTACAGTTCGATGACGGTTTTGTGTCGCGCCGATTACGTCGTCAGCAGGCGCCGCGCGGCCGCAACGCCGGCGAGGCGGCGACGTTGCCGATGATCCGCCTATATCAGGGGCTTGGATTCGCGCATCATTCCCGCCCGCACCGGAGGGAGCCGGCGCGGCTGCGGGAGAATTTTGTGAGGCGTCCCGGTTTTCAGACTTCGAAATAAAAAGCCGGGCAGGTGAGCATTGCGTGCACCGTCTGGAGCACATACGGCGGACTTGGTGGGAACCGGATCGGTTGGAGCTTGCGATTGCCGTGTTCGATCCGCCGCCGCTCATCCTGCCCGGAAACCATATCCGGCCTGAATATGGGGATGATCGTAGCGGTTAACCATAGGGGGTCCGCTATGGCGTGATCGCACCATGGTTTCATTTATCGCAGGCAAACGCAAACCGGGCGTCAAATACCCCGGTCGCGACGCAGGGCCGCGGTTTCGTGCCATTTGTAGACCTTGGCCAGCAGCGCGTTCGGGCTGATGGGCTTGGGCAGATAGTCGTCCATGCCGGCCGCGATGCAGCGCGCGCGATCGTCCTTGAGCGCATGCGCGGTCACTCCGACGATCGGCGTGCGGACAGCTCCTCCCTCCTCGGCACTGCGGATCGCCTCGGTCGCCTCGAGGCCGTTCATCTCCGGCATGGAGACATCCATAAGGATCATTGCCGGCTGCATTTCGGCATGTGCCTCGACCGCCAGCCTGCCGTTGCGGACAATCTCGTAGGTGAACGGCGTTTCGCCTAGGATCTGCGCGAACACGAGCTGGTTGACCTCGTTGTCCTCAGCCACGAGAATATCAAGTCGAGACGGTTGCGCGCGCGCCGTACGCGCCTTGTTTTCGCCGGACGTGTCCCCGCCCGACGACCGAACGACAGCGCACTGACGCGACGACGGCGGCGATAGCCCGGGGCCGCGGCTCTCGGGTGGCACGGTGCGGCCAGGATCGTCAGCCGGCGTGGCGCGTGCCGTGGACAAAGCGCCATTTCGCCCGCGCATATGCTGTATCTGTTCGACCAGAACATCCAGCAAGGCCGAGGAGCGCACGGGTTTGGTGAGTTGCGCGTCGATACCGTACTCGGCGAATTCCGCGCTCGTCAGGGCATGATCGACGGATGTCAGAAGAATGATCGCCGTCCCGGCGATGTCGGCGGTGTTGCGGATCGCCGCCGCCACCTCAAGCCCGCTCATGCCCGGCATCTGATAGTCGAGGACCACGCATTCGACCCCGACACCCAGTTCGGCCGCGGCTTGCAGGACCGCCAGTCCCTCGCCACCGTTCTCGGCCGCGCAGGCGTCGAAGTGCCAGGAATTCATCTGTTCGAGCAGAATGGCACGGTTGACCTCGTTGTCATCCACCACGAGCACGCGCGCGCCGGAGACGTCGACTGCAACGGGTTTCTTGCGCGCGCTTTCGTCGGCGACGGGCAATTCGACGGTGAACCAGAATGCCGATCCCTTACCAACCACACTTTCGACACCGATCTCGCCGCCCATCAGCGCCACCAGCCGCGCCGTGATCGCCAGTCCCAACCCGGTCCCTTCATGCCGACGCGTCGAGCTGGTATCGACCTGGCTGAATTTTTCGAAGACCGTCGGCAGCTTTTCCCGCGGTATCCCAATGCCGGTATCGGATATTTCGAAGCGCAGTGAAACCCGCCCCTCGCGCATCCTGCCGGACACGTCGGCCAGAACGTGTCCGGAATCGGTGAATTTCACAGCGTTGCCAAGCAGGTTGGTAACAGCCTGGCGCAGACGACCGACATCGCCACTCACCGTACGCGGCAAATCGGGATCGACCCGCACGATCAACTCCAGATCCTTTTCCTTCGCCCGCGTCGACATCAGCGTGGCAACGTCCTCGACCGCCTCGGCGAGATTGAAAGGCACCGGGTCGAGGACAAGCTGACCGGCGTCGATCTTGGAAAAGTCGAGAATATCGTTGATGATCGTCAAAAGCGCGTTGCCCGACTTCAAGATGATGTCGGTGAAGGTTGTCTGTTTCTGGTCGAGATCGCTTTTCGCCAGCAATTCGGCCATGCCGAGCACCCCGTTCATCGGGGTCCGGATCTCATGGCTCATATTGGCCAGGAATTCGGATTTGGCCCGGTCGGCAAGCACTGCGCGCTGCTCGGCCGCGCGCAGTTCCTCTTCACGCTTCTTGAGTTCCGTGACATCCGTGGTCGAACCGATCAAATAGAGCGAACCATCGGAGGCGATCATCGTGCTCTTACGGGCGATTCGGTAGCTCGGCGCTCCGTCGGGACCGGTGCCGGTTTCCTCGACAACCCGCATCTCGCCGGTGTTCAGGACCACCCGGTCGGCCGCCATATAGGCTTCACCGTCGGACCCGAACACCTCCACATCGGTGCGCCCGGTGGCGGCGTCCTTGGAAAGGCCGGTCAGGTCGCACCAGCCCTGATTGACATAGGCGATGCGCAAATCCGGATGCTTGGCGTAGATGGCAACCGGCACATTGTCGATCAGCGTGCGGAAAAGCTCGTTCTCGCGCGTCGTTTCCTGCAGAGACGCCTCGCGTTGCTTCATGTCGGTGATATCGACCCGAACACCGACGAACAGCCCGTCTTCGGTGCGCGTATCGTAGACCCGAAACCAGCGGCCGTCGGGATTTCGGCGTTCGGATACCGAATGCTCGACATGATAGCGCTTGAGTGTCTGCTCGACCCAGGTCTCGCGATCCGTGTCGTAAAGGGCATCCACCTCTGGATCGCCGGAATGGCGGAAATAGCCGGCATCGTGCGCGGTTTCGATCGCAAGCCGCAGCGACTGCCCCGGGTCGGTGAACGGCAGCAAGGCCGGTAGCGAATCCTTGATGCGCTGGTTGGATAGCACCAGCCGGTCGTCTTTGTCGTAAATGATGACGCCGGCCGGCAGGGTCTCGATGACACGCGCCAGAAGGGTGCGCGCCTCATCGGCCTCGCGCTCGCGCCGCCGAATATCGGTGACATCGAAAACGAGGCCGGCGACATAGACGGTCCCGGTCGCGGTTTGCAGGCGGGTCTTGCGCACCAGATGCGAACGCACGGCGCCGGCGTGTTCGAAATCCTCCTCGATCTCGTAGATCTGTCCACTGGCGAGCACCCGACGCTCGCTCTCCTCAAACTGCGCCGCGTCGGCCGTACCGACAATGTCGACGGCGCGCTTGCCGAGTATCGCCGGAACGGTCGTGCCATTCAGTCTTGCGAAGGCCTCGTTGACGAAAACGAACCGCAACTCGGCATCCTTGACGAAAACCGCGTCCTCGATGCTGTTGATCGCCGCATTCGCCAGTTGCGCCCGCTCGAGTGCCTCGGCGAGATCGGCCTCGCGCTGCTTCAACGGCGTGATGTCGGTGCAGATGCCCATGCGCCCACCGTCATTCGTGGGCAGTTCACGATGCATAAGCCAGCGGCCGTCCGAAAGCCGCAGCGTCACGGCCGCAAGGGGGTCTTTCGTGCGTTGTTGGAAATAGGCCTCGCGCCACGCGGCCGCTTCAAGTCCGTCGGTCGACCAGACCCGGCGTTCGAGGCCGACATCGATGAATTCGCCGATCGACAGCCCCGGGCGAATGACATCTTCCATGCCGCGATACAGGTTGAGCAGGGCGTCGTTGTAGAGAACGATGCGATCCTCGCCGTCATAATAGACGAAAGCGTCCTCCATGACGTTGAGAGCCGCCATCAGGCGTTCCGCGCTCGTCTGCGCGGCCGCGGGTGCCGAATCCGCGTCAGCGGCGATGCCGCCCGGCGCCACGGTTTCGATCAATGCGGTCACGTCGCGCGCGGTGCCGCGATAGCCGGCGAAACCGCCGTTGGCGTCAAATTTCGGCACGCCCGACAGCGACACCCAGCGGCACAGCGCGCCGGGCGCGCGAATCCGCTGCAAAAACTCACGGAAGGGCCGCCGCGCAGCGAGCGTCTCGCGGTGGCTGGCAGCGACCTCGGCCGACACCGCGTCGCGGTCGAGCGACGTCAGGCGCGAATAACCGACTATGCCCGTTCGTTTGATCCCGATGAGGGTGAGGCAGTTTTCGCCGATATCGGTATAGCGGTGAGCCGCGTCGGTTTCCCACGTCCAGTCGCATGTCAGGGCGAAAAGCTCGGCGGTGGCGGAGATATCGGTTGCGGCGGGCACGACGAGACTGTCCGGGTCGCGCCTGGTAGCGCGCGGCTTCGCCCTCTTCCGGCCTTTACCGGGACTGTTGTCGCCCTTCTCCACCCTGGCGGCGTCCTTTTCGGCACCTCTTGCCGGTTAAGGATGAGCGACAAGGCTTAACGTTCCGCTAACCCTGTTGCACGTCGGTAGCGACATCGTGCAGGTAATCGACCCGCTTCTCCGTCACGCGAAAGCGCCGTGGCAGTGCTTGAATTTCTTGCCCGATCCGCACGGGCAGGCCTCGTTGCGGCCCACCTTGCCCCAACTCGACGGGTCTTGCGGATCGCGATCCTCCGGCGCCACAACGCGTGAAGACTGCAGCGCAAGCGTATCGCCATCGTCGCCGAAATCGTCTTCGCCGGTACTGGCGTCGAGATGGTGGCCCTCCGCCTCCGGCGCCTCAGGTGGCGGCGCGTCCGCCGCCTCGCGAACCAGTTCGACGCGCATGAGCTGCGCCGTCACCGCCTGGCGCAGACTGCCGAGCATGCCCTGGAAGAGTTCGAACGCCTCGGATTTGTACTCGTTGAGCGGATCGCGTTGCGCATAGCCGCGGAAGCCGATCACCGAACGCAGATGGTCGAGATTGACCAGGTGTTCACGCCACAGATGGTCGACCGTCTGCAGCAGGATGGATTTTTCGACATAGGTCATGACTTCCGGGCCGAAGCGCTCCGCGCGATCCGCGGCCGCCTTTTCCGTCGCCTCGGTGAGACGTAGGCGGATCGCCTCCTCTTCGATCCCCTCCTCCATGGCCCAGTCCTCGACCGGCAAGTCGAGGTTGAGATAGGCGGCTACGCCCTGTTTGAGACCATCGACGTCCCATTGCTCGGCATAGGCGTTTTCGGGGATGTGCTTGGCGACCAGGTCGTCGATCACGTCCTGGCGCATCTCGGCGACCGTGTCGGACAGGTTCTCCCCGTCCATCAATTCCAGCCGCTGCTCGAACACAACCTTGCGCTGGTCGTTCATCACGTCGTCGAACTTCAGCAGGTTCTTGCGGATATCGAAATTGCGCGCCTCGACCTTTTTCTGGGCTTTCTCCAACGCCTTGTTGATCCAGGGATGGATGATTGCCTCGTCTTCCTTCAGGCCAAGCTTCTTAAGCATGCCGTCCATGCGCTCGGATCCGAAGATGCGCATCAGATCGTCCTGCAACGACAGGAAGAACTTCGAACGCCCCGGGTCGCCCTGACGGCCGGAGCGGCCGCGCAGCTGGTTGTCGATGCGACGGCTTTCATGGCGTTCGGTGGCCAAAACATAGAGCCCGCCGGCGGCAAGCGCCTCGCCCTTCAGCCTCAAAACGTCCTCGCGGATCGCCTTTTCCCGCGCGTCCCGCTCGGAGCCGTCCGGCATGTCGCCGAGTTCCTCCTGGATCCGCAATTCGGCGTTGCCGCCAAGTTGGATATCGGTGCCGCGCCCCGCCATATTGGTGGCGATCGTGATCGCGCCCGGCTTGCCGGCCTGGGCGATGATCTGCGCCTCGCGCTCATGATGGCGGGCGTTGAGAACCTCGAAACCCGGCAAGCCTTCCTTGCGCATCAGCTCGGCCAGATATTCGGATTTCTCGATCGAGGTCGTGCCGACCAGGATCGGCTGGTTGCGCCCGTTGGCCTCGCGGATTTCACGCACGATGGCGCGGAATTTTTCCTCCGCGGTGCGGTAGACCTCATCGTCCTCGTCGAGGCGCGCGACCGGAAGGTTGGTCGGGATTTCCGAAACGCCTAGCCCATAGATATTGCCGAACTCCTCGGCTTCGGTCGAGGCGGTGCCGGTCATGCCGGCGAGCTTGTTGTACATTCGGAAGTAGTTCTGGAAGGTGATCGAGGCCAGAGTCTGGTTTTCGGGTTGGACCTGCACATGTTCCTTGGCCTCGAGCGCTTGGTGCAGGCCTTCCGAAAAGCGCCGGCCCGGCATCATGCGACCGGTGAATTCGTCGATGATGACAACCTCGCCATCGCGCACGATGTAGTCCTTGTCGCGCTGAAACAGCCGGTGCGCCTTAAGCGCGTTGTTGATGTGGTGCACGACGGCGACGTTCTCCACATCGTAGAGCGTCTCCCCCTTCAACATGCCTGCCTCACGCAACAGGTTTTCCACCTTTTCCGTGCCCTGCTCAGTGAAAGTGGCGGTGCGCTGCTTCTCGTCGATCTCGTAATCGGCCTCATCCAGCCCCGGAATGAAGGTGTCGACCTGGTTATAGAGCTCCGAGCGGTCGTCGAGCGGACCGGAAATGATCAACGGCGTGCGCGCTTCATCGATCAGGATGGAATCGACCTCGTCGACGATCGCGTAGTTGTGAACCCGTTGCACCATCTGCGCGCGCTCATATTTCATATTGTCGCGCAGATAATCGAAGCCGAGTTCGTTGTTGGTGCCGTAGGTGACGTCGCAGCCATAAGCCTCACGACGCTCCTCGTCGGAAAGGCCGTGCACGATCACGCCCGTGGTCAGGCCGAGGAAACCGTAGACCTTGCTCATCCATTCCGCGTCGCGGCGGGCGAGATAGTCGTTCACCGTCACCACGTGCACGCCCTTGCCCTCAAGCGCGTTCAGATAAACCGGCAACGTGGCAACCAGCGTCTTGCCCTCGCCCGTCTTCATCTCGGCGATCGAGCCGTCGTGCAAAACCATGCCGCCGACGAGCTGGACGTCGAACGGCCGCAGCCCCAGCGCGCGCTTGGCGGCTTCGCGCACGGTCGCGAAGGCCGGCACCAGCATGTCGTCGAGCGAGGCTCCAGCCGCGACTTTCTCGCGGAACTCGGCCGTCTTGGCTTTCAGTTGCTCGTCCGTCAGCGCTTCCATTTCAGACTCGAGCGCATTGATCGCCTCGACGCGCGGTCGAAGCCCCTTAATGCGGCGGTCGTTGGAGGACCCGAATATCTTGCGGGCGAGGACACCGAGGCTGACCATCAGATGGTCCTTTCGATCAATTATTTCCCGGTTGAACCGGCCGAAACCTGCTTGCGATCGCGATTTGAGCGGATCAAGGATGTAAAAAGCGCCCGGAAAACGGTTATGGACGCGAAGCCGAAGGACAGATAAGAGGGGCCCACCGTGATGTCAACTTGACGCCGGGGAGCGGCGGCACGCGGATTTTCGCCGTATTGACGCCCATATTGGCGCCATCCTGCGCGCTGTTTTCTGGAGACATTCATGCCCGTATCCTACGCCTTCCGTCCCCTGCTTGCCTGCGGAGCAGCATTGGCGCTTTCAATCTGCGCCGCAACGGCCGGTTTTGCGGCGGAAACGGACGTAGTCGCGACCGTCGACGGCGCCGCCATCACCGAAGGCGATCTCACCATCGCCGAAAGCGACCTTGATCCGCAATTCAACCAGTTGCCGCCCGAGAAGCGCCGCGCCGCCGCGCTTTCTGCCATTATCGAGATCCGGCTGCTTGCCGCCGCGGCCGAGGCCGGCGGGCTCGCCGACGACGACGCGTTCAAGCGCCGCATGGCGTTCCTGCGCGACCGGGCCCTGCACAGCGCCTTCGTCGAGGAGAATGTCGCCGCCAAGGTTGGCGAGGACGCGGTGCGCGAACGTTATGACCGGGAGATCGCCAACACGCCGCCCGCCAACGAAATCCGGGCCCGCCACATCCTCGTCAAGACCAGGGAAGAAGCCGAGGCGATCATCGCCCAGCTCGAAACCGGTGGCGATTTCGAGGCGATCGCCAAGGAGAAGTCGACCGACGGTGCCGCCGCGCAAGGCGGCGACCTCGGTTATTTCGGCCCCGGCCAGATGGTGCCCGCCTTCGAAAAGGCGGCCTTTGCGATCGAGGTCGGTGAATTTTCCAAGGAACCGGTCGAGACCCAGTTCGGCTTCCATGTGATCAAGGTCGAGGACAAGCGCGCGCAACAGCCGCCGGCCTTCGACAAGGTCAAGGAGCAATTGCGCTCGCTGCTCTTGCGCGAGGCCTATTTCGGCGCCGTTAAAGATCTGCGTGAAAAGGCCGAAATCGACATTTCCGATCCGACCCTAAAGGAGGCGGTCGATACGCTCGACCGAAGCGAATAGGCAACGGTTCGTCGAGACAAAGCCATGTCGACCGCCATTTCCCCTCTGGCCCCGAAGAAGACCCCCGTGCTGCCGGCCCTCGACGGCGCGAGGATCGCCACCGCGGCCGCCGGCATAAAATATAAGGGCCGCACCGACCTGATGGTCATGGTGTTCGAGCCCGGCACGCAGGCGGCCGGGGTTTTCACGCGCTCGAAATGCCCGTCCGCGCCGGTCGATTTCTGCCGCGCCAATCTGACAACGGGCGCGGCCCGTATCCTGGTGGTCAATTCCGGCAACGCCAACGCCTTCACCGGGCGCAGGGGTCAGGAGGCGACGCACCTGACCGCGGAAGCGGCCGCGCGGGCCGCCGGCTGCGAAACCGGCGACGTCTTTCTGGCGTCGACGGGCGTCATCGGCGAGCCGCTTGAAACCGGCCGTTTCACCCATCTCCTCGACCATCTCGTCGCCGACGCCGAGCCGGACCGCTGGTCCGAAGCCGGCAAGGCGATCATGACGACGGACACCTATCCCAAATATGCTACCGCCACGGTGAAGCTCGACGGCGCCGACATCACGATCAACGGCATCGCCAAGGGCGCGGGCATGGTCGCGCCCGACATGGCCACCATGCTGTCCTTCGTCGTCACCGACGCGCCGATCGACGCCACCGTGCTGCAGACGCTGCTGCGCCAAGGCGTCGGCCGGTCGTTCAATTCGATCACCGTCGACAGCGACACCTCGACCAGCGACACGCTGATGTTGTTTGCGACGGGTGCCGCCGAACGGCGGGGTGCGCCACGCATAGACGATGCCGCCGACCGTCGGCTGGTGCCGTTCCGGCGCGCGCTGAACCGGATCCTGAAGAATCTCGCCCTCCAGGTCGTCCGCGACGGCGAGGGCGCACGCAAGGAAATCGAAATCACCGTTTCGGGCGCGCGGTCGGCCCGTTCGGCAAAGCGCATCGCGCTGTCGATCGCCAATTCGCCCTTGGTCAAGACCGCGGTTGCGGGCGAGGACGCAAATTGGGGCCGTGTTGTCATGGCTGTGGGCAAAGCCGGCGAGCCCGCCGACCGCGACCGCCTGGCGATCAGCTTCGGCGAACACCGCGTCGCCTTCGCGGGCGAGCGCGACCCGTCCTATTCGGAGGACGCCGTGTCGCGCTATATGGAGGGCGAACGCATCGCGATCGGCGTCGACATCGGTATCGGTCGTGGCCGAGCCACCGTATGGACCTGCGACCTGACGAAGGAATATGTCGCCATCAATGGCGACTACCGTAGCTAGAGCCGTTGATCTTTAAATGGAATCGTTTGACCGGCGGGATTTCGTGGTTTGGCTAGAAGCGCGTGGCGATGCGGTGTTAGCACCATGGGCCGCGCGCGACGCTGTCCAGGGCGCGAAAGACCAAGGTCTGACGCTCCCATTTAAAGACCGACGGCTCTAAGCGGGGGCACCACGTGCGGACGAGTATCGAAAACAGGGCCGATCTGGCCAAGGTCCGGCGCTACGAGGCGGCGGGTTTTCGCGCCTGGCCGGCGAGTTTCGTCATCTATGACGGCACGTGGCTGGTCCGGTTGACGGCAGGCCTTCCGGCAAAACGTCTCAATTCCGTAAATCCGCTCGATCCGCGCGACGACGGCAGGCTCAATGAAAGGCTGGCGCGTGTGCGGCGGCGTTTCGACGGCTACGGCCGGCCCCTGACCTTTCGCATGTCGCCGCTGGCCGGCCACGCCCTGGCCCATCACCTCGACCAGGAGGGCTGGACCCGCTTCGGCGAATCGATCGTCATGCACGCACCCTTGGAAGAAGCCGGATTGAAGGGCGCCATCGACCAGATTCCGCTGCAGGATGTGGGACGTTTCGTCGGCGCGGCACTGGACATCCATGCCCTCGACCCGGCCCTGCGTCCGGGATTGTCGGAAGTGATCGGCTCGATCGAGCCCGAGACCGGATTGTTCGTGCTCGAAGGCGAAAATCAGCCCGTGGCGACCGCGATCTGCGTTCTCGACAGCGACCTGGCCGGCCTGTTCGAAGTCGCAACGCTGCTGGAAAAACGAGGCCGCGGTTATGGCCGGCGTGTGGTGCAGGCCGCGTTGAAATGGGCCCGCCAGCGCGGCGCGCGCGAGGCATGGCTGCAGGTCGAGGCCGGCAACGCCCACGCGCTCGGCCTTTATCGCGCGCTCGGCTTTCGCGAGGCCTATCGCTACCACTATCGGCGCCCGCCCGGTTCATGACGTCTCGCCAACCCGCCAATCCGGTTGTCCTGGTCGCCGCCTGCGCGCTGGTCGATGCGGATGGGCGCATCCTGATCGCGCAGCGACCCGCGGGCAAGGCGCTGGCCGGCCTATGGGAATTTCCCGGCGGCAAGGTCGAGGCCGGCGAAACGCCGGAAACGGCTCTGATCCGGGAACTGGAGGAAGAACTCGGCCTCACGACCTGGGCCTCTTGCCTTGCGCCGCTGACCTTCGCCAGTCACGCCTACGAGACCTTTCACCTGCTGATGCCGCTGTTCGTATGCCGCAGGTTCGACGGCACGGCGACCGGGCGCGAGGGCCAGGCGATCAAATGGGTTCGGCCCCGCGCGCTGCGCGACTACCCTATGCCGCCCGCCGACGAGCCTCTGATCGCGCATCTGATCGACCTGTTGTGATCGACACGCCCGCGCGCCACTCGCGCAAACAGCGTTAATGGATCGTTTAGCCACGCATGACATTTTTAACCGGAACGGCCGGCCGGTGCCGGTTTTGCGACGTGACTGCCGGGGATGGACCGATGCGATCAGAACGGGAATGGCGGGCAGATGACATGGACACGGCTTCTCTCCTGAGCGGGACCGGGTTGAGTGCGGTACGCTTGGCGCTTTTGTTCGGGGCGGGCGCGGTGATGCTCGGCCTCATCGTGGCTCCGCTTGCCGAAAAGCGGTTTTCCGGCGGTGTCGTTACCGCCGACAGCTTCTACGGCGTGGACATGACCAGCACGGGCTCGATCCGCTCGGGCAGGACCTACACCGTGCGCAAGAGCGTCCTCCAAACGGTTCCGGGCGCGGCCTGTATCATCAGCGGTGATGGCCGCCAGATCGGCGATTGCTGACTACGGTTCCCCCGTATCCGCCTCGGGATCGAGCGTCATCCGGCTTCCGACGCAGATAAGCTGCGGTTAACCGCCCTTGTTAAGGCTTTCTCACGGCTTTGCGGGTAGTTTCATGGCAAAGGAAAGGTGCCGGACCATGCTTTTGCGGTTTTGGAGGGATGAATCCGGTGCGACGGTCGTCGAATACGGTATTATCGTGGCCGTGTTGTCGATGACCATCATTGCCTCGGTGGCCATGGTGGCTGGCGAAATCGAAACCTTGTTCGCCGACCCCGCCGGCAAGCTCCAGCAGACGCTCGATTAACGCCATTCATCTCTTTTAATGGGTCCATTTGACCGCTGGGACTTCATGACCTGGCGAGGAGCGCGTGGCGATGCGGTATCAGCATCGTGTGACGCGCGCGACGCCGTCCAGGGTGCGAAGGATCAAGGTTTGGTGATTGCGGTTTGAGAAGCGACATCAAACGCCGACAACGGCCCCCGGCTTGGACGATATCCCCACCCCGGCCGCTCCGCTGTTTGGCGCGGAGGCATGGACGACCTTACCGCCCACAACCGTCAAATCGGCCCTGATGTGACGCAGATCATCCTCCGGACAGGTCAGCGGATCACATGTCAACACGGCCAGATCCGCCAGTTTCCCCGGTTCAAGGGACCCCTTGTTCCGCTCCTCTAGTGCCAGAAATGCGCCGCCCATCGTCATGCAACGCAGTGCCTGAGCCCGCGTGAGGGCCTGCTGCGGGCCGATGACGCGGCCGGTGCTGCGCTCCCGGCGGGCAACGGCGTGCCAGAACGAATGAAACAGGCTGGGCGGCACGTTGTCGGAACCGAACGACACCGGTACGCCCGCTTCCACGAGCGCACGCAGCGGCACGATTTCGTTTTCTCGCTCCGCCCCCACACTATCGAGCAGGCCAAGCCCGCCCTTGTAGAGAAAGCTGCTGGTGTGGGTGGTAATCACCAGACCGAGATCAAGGATCGCGGCGATGTCGTCGGCCGCCAGATGGGTTACGTGGCCGAACACCCAGCGCTGGCCCGAAATCGGCACCTCGGCATCCACCTCGCGGAACAGATCCAGCATATGGGGCAATATACCCGTGACGCGGATTCCATAGCGGGCGCATTCAACGAGAAGCGGCTTGAGCTTCTCGCGCGGCAACGAGGCGTCGAAATTGAAGCCCGCCCAGCCGGTTTGGGGTGACCCGGCGGCGCGCAGCGCACGTTCGCGGCTATCGTCCGCCTCGCTATAAATGCCTTGCACGCGCAGCCAATCGTCGCCAAGCCCGGTTCCGGCAAGCCACCGCCCCCACGATGCGATCAGTTGCGTCACGTCGGCACCGCTGACCCCGTCCCAGGCCGGGCTGAACGACAGGGTCGCGCGCACCGTCTGCCGCCCTTGTCCCGCCAATGCCTGATAGGCCGCCAGAACGTCGGCGGCCACGCCATGTCCCTCAACCACGCTCGTCGTGCCGAGGGAATTGTAGACCCGCATGCTTTCGAAAAGCGCGTTGGTCCTGGTCGTCACATCGAAGGACGGCGCGCATCCCATCAGGGCGAATTCGACGACCGGCATTTTATTCCACTCGCGAAACACGCCCGTCGGCTTGCCGGTGAGAGGGTCCCGGTCGATCTGAACCGATGGAACCGGCGCCGTGGTTTCGCGGCCGATGCCGGCGCGTTCGAGCGCTGCCGAATTGGCGATCGAAACGACGGGAAAGGTCTTGCGCCAGTAGCCCCAGATCGGACGGATGAATACTGGGTTGTCGGGCGAGACGCTGTCGAGTTCGGTCCGTGTCGGGTATCTGCCTTCCGCGAGCGCCTCCGGATAGCCGCCAAATTCCGGCGGCTCGCCAATCGGATTCATGACGATCCAGTCGCCGGGTTCGGCTTTCCCGACCTCGGCGGCTATGCGTTGCAATATGTCGTCGATGCTGCCCACACCGGCCAACGACGGTAGAACCGATTTGAGCCCCTCGCGGTCCATATGCGCGTGCCCGTCGATCAATCCGGGCACGACCGTGCGCCCGGCCAGATCGATCCGCGTGGTATCGGGGCCGATATAGGCACTGATCGCAGCGTCGCTGCCGACTGCAACGATACGGTCACCCCGTATCGCCACCGCCTCGGCGACCTCATCGCACTCGTTTACCGTGAGCACCTTGCCGCCCGTCAGTGCGAGCGTGGCGAGGCCATCCGAATTTGTCATGCTTGCTCTCTTTTTTGCCGACTGTCGGTCAAGGGCCTAGTAGTAACCACCGCAGCTTCTCTCACGTCCGAGATTTGCCGAAGTCCGACCCGATGATCTGCCCTCCAAGGCTGACCGCCAAGAGCGCCGATGGAAATTCTCCCAAGACGTTGGAAGGCGTAAACAAGGACCGAGCAGCCGTTGGCGATGGAAGGCTCATTGGACTCTTGTCCAGATATTGGGTGATGCCATCACCAACCAATCTCGGTAGTCCGTCCACTGCTATCGAAGAAGGTCGGGCACGATCCGAGCCCACGTATCGAAATGGGTCGACGCGTCGCTTTGCACCGCGACCAGTTCGACATGGCGCTCGCGCAGCGCGGCCGCCATGCTCCACGATTGCCGGCGGAATTCCTCGAGTTCATTTCGCGACCACAGGATGGATACCCTGGCGTCGACATGGCGCACATGCTGGACCGGACTGAGCCGCAGCGCAGCGTCCCGATCGAGTTGCAGATAGGCGTTCCGGGACGAAAGCTGCACCGGCTCGAGATCGTAAAGGCCACTGGCGAGGATGACATGGCCCGGCTCCCACGACAGCGGCCGGTCGTGATCGACGCTCGTCAGCGCTGCCATCGCCGCGAGATGCGCGCCCGAGGAATGGCCCGACACGACCAGTTCCGCACCGGGAACCGGCGTCGCAACCGCCACCAGACCAGGCAGCCGTTGCAGGGCAAGGGCAGCGTCCCGCGCCTGTTCGGCGATGGTGACCTGCGGCACCAGGCCGAAATTCACCGCGGCGAAGTGAAAGCCGGCGGCGAGCCAGGGTTCAGCCAGCCACCAGACATCCCTGCTTTCCAACGCCCGCCATGCTCCGCCATGATAGTGGATATGCACGCCGCTGGCGGGCTGGCGCGTGGCAAAGAAATCGATGAACTGGTCCTCCCTGTCGCCATAGGCGAGCCGCCGGGGAGCGCCAACCCGACTTGCGGTCGCCTCGCTTTCCTGGCGCCACATGTCGAACAGCGGCCCGGTATCCGGAACGAGCGTGCGCTGGTCGTACTGGCTGTTCAATTCCTCGCGAGTCATTCCGGCGAAAACGGCTCCCTCACCCATCAGTTCAGCTCATCCTTCAAGTAGGCAACCGCCGCGGGCGGCCAGTCGTGGACAACCAAGGGCACGCCTGTCCGTCTCGGCTACGGCGAGAAATTTTGGAAACGGCGACGACAGCGGCCGGAAAGCCGGCGGCTCCTTCCGCAAGGCGCGCCGGTACGGCATCAATCCGCCCCGCCGCGCAACAGCCGCAGCTTGCCGGTCGGGACAAGCGCAAGCGCGACAACGAACGCTCCAGCCGCAAGGCCGCCAATTGTTATCGCGAGCGCCAGGGGTGTCGTGGTGGGCGAGGCGAGGCATAGTCCCGACAGAACGAATCCGACCCGGAGGCCAAACCCGAGTTCACGCCGCAGAAAGCCGGCCGCCCCGATTGCGACCATCATGATGCCGCCGCCGGTCGCCAGGAGCTCGAGAAGAATGAAGGCGTTGATATCATGCAGCAGCAGTTGCGGATGATAGACGAAGAAGAACGGCACGATATAGGCGGCCACGCCCAGTCGCATACCGGTGAAGGCGGTCTTCCAGAACGAGGCCCGGGCGAGTGCCGCCGCGGTGATGGATGCCATGCACACCGGCGGCGTGAGCATGGAAAGCATGCCGAAATAGAAGATGAACAGATGCGCCGAGATCGGCGCCACCCCCACCTCGATCAGCGCCGGCGCCACCATCACCGACAACATGACATAGATCACAGTGGTCGGCATGCCCATGCCGAACACGATGCATGCCAAGGCGGTTACGACCAGAAGCAGGAACAGCCCATATTGCGCAAGACCGCTCAACACCATGGATAGGGTGAAGCTGAGTCCCGACAGGTTGAGCGCCCCGATGACGATTCCCGCCAGTGCGCTGACGACGGCGATGTCGACCAGCAGGCGTCCGCAATCTCGCAACAATGTCAGCAAGACGGAGAGGCTGCGCATCTGCGGATGCTTGACGATGCCGACCGCGAGCGCCGTCACCGCCGCAGCGACCCCGGCCCGGCCGGCGTTCCAATGGGCAAAGACCAGCGTGTAGATCAGGGTGGCAAGCGGCAGCAGGTACGGCCAACCCTGCCGAAGCACCACCGACAGCCGCCTGATCTCGTTTTCGGGCAAGGCCGGAAGATTGAAGCGGCGCGCTTCCAGGTCGACCTGCAGGAAAAGGGCGACGAAATAGAGAAGCGCCGGAATCAAGGCCGCCAGCGCGATCTGGCCGTAATTGACGCCAAGATTCTCGGCCATGATGAAGGCTGCGATTCCCATCACCGGAGGCATGATCTGTCCGCCGGTCGATCCGGCGGCCTCCGTTGCCGCCGCGAAATCGCGGCTATAGCCATGCCGTGTCATCAGCGGGATTGTAATCGAGCCGCTGACCACGACGTTGGACACCACGCTGCCCGACATCATGCCAAACGCCGCCGATGAAGTGACCGCGACCTTGGCCGGTCCGCCGCGGTAGCGCCCCATCAGCGCAAGCGAGATGTCGGTGAAGAACGCGCCGCCGCCAACCGCCTGCAAGGCGCGCCCGAAAAAGATGAAACTGGCGACCACGGTCGCCGTCACCGACAACGCGATCCCGAAAATTCCGTTCGAATCGAGGAAGAGATAGGTTGCAAGCCGTTCCCAGCTGACGCCGCGTGTATAGAGCAGACCGGGAAGGACATAGCCAAAGCGCGCGTAGAGGCACAGTACCACCGCGAGCAGGACCAGCGTCCAACCGAAAAGCCGTCGTGTGGCTTCCAGGATGAGCGCGATCGCCAACGCCCCGAACAGCACCTTGTCCCAGGTCACGACGCTGAGGCTGTAGGCGATGGTGGGAAAGACAATCGCACAATAGCCGCCGAAGCCGATGGCGCCCAGCGTGCATCCGACATCGTACCAGGGCACGATGTCGGATGCGTCTTCCCGCCACTTGGCCAGCAGGAAGACCAGTGCCGTGGAGAGCCCGAGAAATACCGACAAATATTGCTCGGGAAAGAAGGTGAGGCCGAGCAGGCCCGGCGCGTTCACCCCCCAGGTAAGGCCGAGCAGGCTGAGGATGATGAAGCCGGCCGATACCGCATGCCGGGACCACCCAGCCAATTCCCTGAATCGGCTGGGCGGCTCGGGCGGCTCCTCGACCACGCGCTGTCCAATCATCGCCACCGCCGCGTCACTGACCCAGTTTGAGGAGCGCTTCTTGTTGTGCGTCCATCGCCTCGGACCAGGCCCCGACCTCACGGTAGAATTCGATGGCGGCCGGGTGGAAGGGCAGCGTCGGTTCGGTCGGCACCGCCGAAGCCTGGTTCCAGTTGCGCAATGAGGGGTGATATTGCGGCAACTGGTCGACATTGTCCCAGATCGCCTTCAGCACCGCCCGGACCATGGCCGGGTCGGCCGCCTCATGCGTCACGAGATAGAGCTGGTAGGCCGTCGTGCAGATGTCCTCGTCAATGGCTGCCTGCTTACCGCCCTTGATGTCGATCGTGTAATATCCGGGCACGGTATCGACAATGCGCTGCTTACCTTCGTCCGAACAATCCGAACTGATAAAACGCACTCCGACAGAGGCATCGGCCTCGCGCACCTTGGGCGCGCCGACGCCGAAGACAGTCGCGTCGATCGTGCCCTGCATCACCGCGTCGAGGCTGTCATTGATGGCGGAGAACGGCACCACGGTCACGTCGTCCCAAGACAGATCCGCGCTGCGCAACTGGGCGAACATGTTGACATAGGCACCGAGCTGCGCGGGAAAGTCGCCGGCAACCTTGCGGCCAGCCAGATCATTGGCCGATCTGATTTCCGAATCGTCCCGCACGATCAGCGATGCGATCAGCGGCGATCCGCCCATGACCAGCCGCAGCTTGGGACCATGTGGATAGGGATTACGCCCGTCGATTTTCAGCTTGTCCGCGCCGCGATAGCTGAGCGCGTAGTCGACGCTGGGCGAAACTCCGAAATCAAGCTCGCCACCGTCGAGCACCGGCAGAAGAGCGGTAGCGCCGGCATAAGGCTGAACGACCAGCGTCGTGTCGATCGCGTCGGTGGCTACTTTGGCGAGGGCCGAGGCGACCGTGTGCTGCAGGGTGCCGACCTGCTGCGCGCCCACCACGACGCGTGGTGGAAGCGATTGCGCGGCGGCTTGTCCGCCAAACATGAAGGCCTGTGTGGTGGCCACGAGGCCGAATGCGACCATACGGAACGATGTCATCAATGCTCCCCTTTTCTCTTGTCATTCGACACTCAAGCTTACGGACAAGTCCGGTGTGAGCGCCGTGGGGAAGCCTAGGCAGGCTGACCACCAACAGGAAGGTCGAAAATCGGGGCGCTGCTATAACTCTTCATTATTGCCGACGATATCCCCATCGGCGGACATATTGAGACGCTGCGCCTCGGTTCGCAAACAGGCCAGAAATTTGGCCGCCGCCGGCAATAGGCTGGCGTCCCGGCGCAGAATCACGCCGACACGGCTGTCCGTCGCGGCAAGGTCCAGAGGCAGCGGGCGCACCAAACCGACCTGGTATTCCAGGTCGAGCACATGGTGTGGCAGGGCGGCGATACGGTCCCCCTGCAGAAGCAGCGCTCGCACCGTAAGGAGAGAAACCGTCTCCACCAGATCGCGCGGCATGCGTAAGCTGCGGCGGTGGAACTCCTCCTCGATCCGCCGACGCAAAGCCGTCTCGGTTGGTGGCAGCACCCAAGCCAACTCGGCCAGCTCGGCCAGGGTCGTGCTGTGGCAAGCCGCCAGCGGGTGGCCTTTGCGTACAAAAAGCTGAATACGCTCCTCGAACAGCGGTTCCTGCAGCAATTGCTGATGGAATGAGGTCTCCGGCACCCGGCCGACGATCATATCGATTTCGCCGACCAACAGCCCCGGCAGATGACGCTCGTTGATGCCTTCGAGGATGGTGATCGTGACACCCGGCATATCCGCCTTGAGCCGCGCGATCGTCGCCGGAATGAGGATCGAGGACGCGGTCAACATCGAGCCAACAACGACATGACCGCCGCTGCCGTCGTCAACCGCGTGCATGTCCTCGGCCGTTTCGCGCAGGACGGCATGCAGGCGGCGAGCATGCCAGCACAGGAGTTCACCCGCCTTTGTCGCGCTGATGCCGCGGCTGCTGCGCGTAAAAAGCTGCTGGCCGACCATGCCCTCGATTTCGCGCAGCATCTTTGTCAGCGCTGGCTGGCTGATGCCCATGAGTTGCGCCGCAGCCGCGATACTGCGCGATTCCTGCAACTTCATCAGCGCCCGCAGATGCCGGAACCTCATCTGCTGCATGGCGCCCAAAAGATCGTCGGAACGTTTGCTCAAGCTCCCTCCATTGTCGCGTAATCGCGACTGCCACCCCGGACGGTCTGGCGTGCGCCCCTGGAACCCCAACTATCCACAGGCCTTAGCGCGCGGACAGTGACTGCCCGCTGCGCAGGAGCCGATCGCGAAGACCCGCAGTTTGATCGTCGGACAAATCTATCGGCAACACCAGACAGATCGTGGCTTCGACATGGTCCTCGGCGCCGTAGATCGGGGCGGCGAGACACTGCGTGTACGCGTCCACCAATCCCTTCGTCAGGCAATAGCCGTCTTGCCGGGCCTGCGCGATAGCCTCGATGAAATCGTCGATCATGATGTGGCGTCCGTCGGGCAGCACCAGATCTTCCGGCGCGATCAATGCTTCGATCTCCGTGCGGTCGTGTCCGGCAAGCAGGAGCCGCCCCGACGCAGTCCACGGGATCGGGATCTGAAGACCGACGGCGGAGCTGATGCGGAATGGGCGGGTGCCCGGACACATATGCATAATGGTGTAGCGACCGGTCTGCAGCATGCAGAACTCGCAGGTCTCGCCGGTTTCCTTCGCCAGGCGGTCGACTTCCGCGCGCGCGCGCTTGGCGAGCGAATTCTCGCGGATATAATTCAGACCGTAGAGATACATCCGCTTGCCGAAAAAGATTCGCGCGTCGTCCGGGGAGACCTCGAGCAGGCCCGCCTCTGTCAGGTCGTTGACCACGGTGTAGATCGACGACCGCGGCGCGTCCAAAGCCTTCGCCAGGGCCCCGATGCGGATGCCTTCGCCGTGACCATGCAGAAACTCCAGAATTTGCACGATGCGATCGACGCTGCGTTCTCGCCGCGTCGCGGGCTTCGTGCGCGGCGCGCGCCCTTCCGCTTCAATCCTCACATCCTGCTCCACTTGCGTATTTCTCCGTCAATGCTATTCTGTCCTTAACACAAGACAACTGTCTTGTATATAAGACAAATTTGATCGTAAGCGATGCGCCATCCGCCACCTTCCCAACGAGAAACGGGTGGTGCTGGCAAGGGGATTTCGGTGAGGTTGAGATGAGTGGTTTGTCCGAAATCCACGCGCGCATCCGTCAGTCTATCGCGACGCTGCCGCGCCTCGATATCGCGCTAAAGAAAACCCCGCTTGAGGAAGCCAGAAACCTTTCCCGCGTGCTCGGCGGTCCGCGCATCTTCGTCAAACGTGACGATCTTACCGGTGTGGCGCTCGGCGGCAATAAGCTGCGCAACCTCGAGTTCCGGCTCGCCCATGCGATGAAAGACGAGCCCGATACCGTCATCGTCGGCCTCGACCTGCAGTCGAATTCCGCGCGCCAGACCGTCGGCGCTTGCAACAAGCTGGGATTGCGCACCATTCTCGTGCTGGAGGGGCGCCGGCCCGACACGATCCAGGGCAATCTTCTGGTCGACTATCTGTTGGGCGCCGAGGTTCATTTCGCCGCCGACGTCACGCAGCAGCGGGCCATGCTCGATCGTCTGGCCGCGGATGTGCGCGCGGGCGGCGGACGCCCGCACATCCTCAACGACAACCCGATGTTCGATATCGCCTCGGCCGTCGCCTATCTGGAGGTGACGTTGGAGATCGTCGAGCAGCTCGACGAATTAGGGCGAGCGCCCGCCTGCCTCTACATGTCGTCGAGCGGCAAAGGCCAGGCGGGCATGATTCTGGCCCAGAAACTGCTCGACCTGCGCTTCGCCATGCATGGCGTGACCGCCACGGACGAGTTCCACATTCCCTCGCGCACCGCCACCATCGCCAACGAGACCAGCGCTGCGATCGGCCTGGGTGTGACGGTCGACGAAAAGGATGTGGTCAATTTCGACGATTTCGTCGGCGAGGGTTACGGGATCCCGAGCGAGGCCGGCAACGAGGCCGTGCGCCTGTTTGCTCGAACCGAAGGCATCATTCTCGACCCCATCTATACCGGCAAGGCGGCCGCGGGCCTCGTCGCGCATGTGCGCGAGGGCCGCTTCGCAAACGACGACGTGGTGGTCTTCGTCCACACCGGCGGCACGCCGGCGATCTTCACCTGGAACGAATTATGGCTTTGACGCGCGACGCGCAAAGTCCGCACCCGGCAATGTCAACGAAGAAAAGGGGAATACTCATGCAACGCAGAACACTTCTCACCGGCGCAGCGGGCGCCATGTTCCTGTCGGCTCTGCCGGCAACGGCGATCCGGGCCCTTGCCCAGGCAGGCCAGGGCGTCATCACCTTCGGTCAAAGCACCGCCGTGCTCACGCTCGATCCGGCGCACGGGGCATTCACGGGCTATCCCGGCGGTTACGAGGCGGCTCTCGTGCTTTTCGACCGGCTGCTCGATTTCGATGCGGACATGACGATCGTGCCGCAGCTCGCGGAATCCTTCCGGATGAGCGACGACCTTAAATCCTGCGAACTGAAGCTTCGCACCGGCATCACCTTCCATGACGGCACCCCATGCGACGCCGCCGCCATCAAGTTCAACATCGAGCGGATGATGAACAAGGAGATCAACACCACCAACAGGCCGCTCTGGGACCCGATCTCGGGTGTCGACATGGTCGATGACACCACGATCGTCATCCGCATGTCCGCTCCTTTCGCGCAATTGCCGAACACGCTCGCCCATGGGTCGGGGGCGATCGTCTCGCCGGCCGCGATCGAGAAATTCGGCGAGGACGGCTTTGCCCAGAACCCCGTCGGCGCAGGCCCCTACATGGTGGAGACCTTCAACGCTGGACAAGAACTGGTGCTCAGGGCCTATGACGGATACTGGGGCGAAACACCGGGCGCGGCCGGAATCGTCTTCCGGTTCATCGCCGAACCGGCGACACGCATCAACGCACTGACCACCGGAGCCGTCGATGTCATCGACGCCGTGCCGGTGCATCTGGTCGGCCAGCTTACCGGCAATGCCGACATCGAGATCGCACGCCGCCCGGGTCTGCGCCCGATCGGTCTCGCCTTCAATCTCACCCGGCCCGCTTTGCAGGACGTGAAGGTGCGCAAGGCGCTCAATCTCGCCGTTCCCGTGGCGACGATCGCCGAGCGGGTCTTCTTCGGCTTCGCCAAGGCGCCCGATTCGCCGCTGGCCTTCGACGCCATCGGCCACAGGACGGTGGGCGAAACCGTGTTCGATCAGGCCAAGGCCAAAGCCCTGCTCGCCGATGCCGGCTATAGCGCGGGCGCCGACGGCATCCTGGAAAAGGACGGCGAGAAGCTCAGCCTGTCCTTCTTCGCGCCCGACGGTCTGTTCCCGGGCGACGTCGCAGTGGCGGAAATCGTCGCGGCCTCGCTGCGACAGGTCGGCGTCGACGCCGCGATCAACAAGATCGAGAAGGGCGCCTACTGGGATCACCTGCGCCAGGACAAGGCCAACCTCGCCTGGGATATGGCGATGTTCGGCTTCAATCCGTCCAACGCGTCCGGGACCTATCACCTGGCCTCGCTGTTCAGGTCGAACGCCGACGATAACGGCAAGCCGGATGTCTGGAACATCGCCCGCTACCGCAACGAAAAGGTCGACACGCTTCTGGAGACCGCCAGCAGCGCGCCCGAGGAATCCGCGCGTCTCGACGCGCTCGGTGAGGCTCAGGCCCTGATCTGGGAAGACGCGCCCTATCTGTGGCTGCAGATCAACGAGAACGTGTCGGCCGCCGGCAAGTCCGTCTCCGGCCTGGGCGTGCTGCCGATCGTCTTCACGACATTGCGCAACGCCTCCAAGGCATAACACCGGCGGCACAATGTTCAGGTTCCTCGTCAAGCGTTTTGCGATGATTCCCCTGGTGGTGCTGGGAGTCGTGACGATCCTGTTCATCATCTTCAAGTCGGTGCCCGGCGACGAAGCGGCTTTCGTCGCCGGGGCCACCGCTACCCAGGAAGAGATCGAGGCGGTGCGCATCAGGCTCGGCCTCGACCGCCCCTTGCCGGAACAATATCTCAAGCATCTCGCTGGCCTCGCCGTGGGGGATTTCGGCTATTCCACCACCTTCCGCGGCAACCCGCTTCCGCATATCGTCGATCGGCTACCGGCCACCGTAGCCCTGACGGTATCCGCCATCGTGCTGACCATCGTCGCGGGAATACCCGCCGGCGTCATCGCCGCCGCTTTCCGCAATCGATGGCCGGACTATCTGATCTCGTTCACCGTCGTGGGCCTGCTCGCAGTGCCGAATTTCTGGCTCGGCATGCTGCTGATCGCCTTCCTGTCGGTCAATCTCGGGCTGCTGCCCAGTTTCGGAGCAGCGGGACCCGCATCGCTGGTCATTCCCACGCTCGCGCTCGCCGCACGGCTGATCGCGCTGGTGGCCAGGATGACGCGGGGCGTCGTGATCGAGGAACTGCGCAAGGACTACGTACGCACCGCACGCGCCAAGGGTCTTTCCCATGACGGCGTGCTGCGCGGACACGTGTTGCGCAATGTGATGATCCCAACGGTTACCGTGATCGGCCTTCAAACGGGATATCTTCTCGGCGGGTCGGTGGTCATCGAAAGGCTCTGCGCATGGCCGGGCATCGGCGACCTGATGCTGACGGCGGTCTCGGTGCGCGACTACACGCTCGTTCAGGCGATCGCGCTGATCTTCGTCGTATCCTTCCTCGTCATCAACATCGCCGTCGAAATCATCTACCGCTTCGTCAATCCGAGGCTGCGTTATGCATGAGGTGACGCCGGCACGGCCGGCAAGGCGGCGGCGACGAGGCGTCAACGTGTTCCTTTGGCTGGGCGCGAGTCTGCTGGCACTCTTCGCGCTGCTGGCACTTTTCGGCGAGGCCGTGGCGCCGCACGATCCCAATGCTCAGGATCTGTTCTCGATGCTCGAGCCACCCTCGGCGGCCCACCTTCTCGGCACGGACAATGTCGGCCGCGACATCCTTTCGCGCATTATCGTCGGCACGCGCTTTACGCTGTCGATCGCGCTCGCTTCGGTGTTTTTCGCCGGCATTGGCGGGGTCGCGCTGGGCGCCATTGCCGGCTATTTCGGCGGCGTGACCGACCGCGTGGTCACCGGGATCATCGACCTCCTGCTGACCGTGCCCAACATCGTGCTGGCGATCGCGATCGCCTCGGTCGCCGGCTCCAGCGCAACCGGCCTCACCATCGCCATCACCGCGAGCTTCATCCCGCCGCTGGCACGGCTCGTCCGGGGCCGGGTGATCGAACTCGCCGAGGAGGATTTCGTCGCCGCCGCAATCACCGTGGGCATGAGCCATACGCGCATCCTCCTGCGCCACATCCTGCCCAACGCGGCGACTGTCATCATCATCGAGCTCAGCCTCAATGCGGGCCAGGCGGTGCTGATCGGCTCGGCGCTGGGTTTCCTCGGGCTCGGCGTGCAGCCGCCCGCGCCCGAATGGGGAACCATGCTCGGCGCCAGCCGGGAATATCTGACCATGGCGCCGCACCTCGTGATCGCGCCCGGCATCGCCATCTCCCTCCTCGTTCTCGCCTTCAACGCCTTCGGCGATGGTTTGCGCGACGTCTTCGATCCAGGTTCCAGCTCATGACGGTCTCCACAATGGATTTCGGCATCATCGATAGCCACGCCCATATCTTCCCGCCGGCCGCCGGCGCCGCCGGTTTTCCGGACGTGGAAACGCACCGGCTGCACCAGCAGCGCGCCATGCACATGCATGGAAACCAACCCTACCGCCGAACCCGCGACGGTTCCGTCGCCACCGAGCGCATGCTGTGGGATCCGGCCAACCCGTCACCTGCGGGCCGACACGACTGCGCCTTCCGGGCAGGGCGGTTCGGCCGCTTCGAATGGACGAGCGGAGGCGAGGATTTTTACGTTCAGTTCCTGCCACCGTGGATGGACGATCTGTCGATGAGCGCCGAAAAACTTCTGGCGTTCATGGACAATGCCGGGGTCGCGACCGCGATTCTCCAAAACGACCATATTTACGGCAATCTGGCCGAGGACTTTGCCGCCGCGGCAGGCGCCCATCCCGGCCGCTTTGTCGGTCTTGCCCAGGTCGAGGAGGCCTTCGCCTATACCGACGAGGAACTGCAGCGCCTTGCCGACGAGATCGGTCGGCTGAAGATGGCAGGCGTCTATTTCACCACAACGGGGCTGTTTCGCAGCGGCTACCGGCCGATGCACTCCGACGCCGTCTACGACCCCTTCTGGCGCTTCATCGAGCAGAGCGGCCTGCCGGTGTTCTGGGTCCAGTCGGCAAACTCGCCGGTTGGCACCTATGACGACGAGATGCGCCATCTGGAACGCATCGTCGAGCGCTTTCCCGGCATTCGCCATGTTCTGGTTCACGGCGTGCCGACATCGCTTTATGCCGACGACCAGGATCGTCTCACGCTTCCCGCCGTGATCGACACACTGCTTTCCCAGGCGCCGGTTTCCGCCGAAATTCTCTACCCGATCGCCTGGGGCGGGCGGCAGGACTATCCCTACCCGCGCGCGCACCTTCATATCCGCCAATTGGTCGAGCGCTTCGGCGCGGAGCGCTTCCTGTGGGGCTCCGACGCGCCCAATGTCGACCGCTACTGCACCTATGCGCAGTCGCTGACCTACTTCACCCGTTACGCCGACTATCTTTCGGACAGGGATCGACGCGCCATCCTGCGCGACAACGCGGTCGCGCTCATCCCGGCGCTCGCCGGGCGGGACGGCACCGGATGACGCCGCTTCTCTCGATCCAGGACCTGACCGTGGAACTGTCTGCCCGGGACCGCATATTCGATGCCGTAAGCGATCTGTCCTTCACCGTCGCGCGCGGCGAAGTGCTTGCGCTGGTGGGAGAATCCGGCTCGGGCAAGAGCATGACCGCCCTTGCGATCATGCGGCTTTTGCCCGAACCGGTCGCGCGGATCAGCAAGGGCCGCATCCTGTTCGACGAACTCGACCTTGCCGCGGCGAGCGAGGCCAGCCTGCGCTCGATAAGGGGAAATCGCATCGGCCTGATCTTCCAGGAACCGATGACATCGCTCAATCCGTCGATGCGCGTCGGCCCGCAGGTCGCCGAGGCCCTGCGCCTGCACAAGGGGCTCGACGCCGCCGCCGCCAGACGGCGCGTGGAAGAGATCTTCGAACAGGTGCGCATACCCGATCCGAAGCGGCGCTTCGACGACTACCCGCATCAAATGTCGGGCGGCATGCGCCAACGCGTGGTGATCGCGCTCGCACTGGCCTGCGATCCGGATGTGCTGATCGCCGACGAGCCGACCACGGCGCTGGACGTGACCACCCAGGCCCAGATTCTGGAAACGTTCCGCGACCTGCAGGCCGCCGTCGGCGCCGCGACCATTCTGATCACCCACGATCTGGCCGTCGTCGCCGAAACGGCCGACCGGGTGGCTGTCATGTATGCCGGCAGGATTGTCGAGGAGACGACGACCGAAAAATTGTTCGCCGAACCCCAGCACCCCTACACGCACGGCCTGCTCGGTTCGATCCCGCATGTCGCCGAAGCCGGCAGCGCCACCGAACGCGACCGCCTTACCGAAATTCCAGGCACCGTGCCCGCGCTGTGGGCCCTGCCCAAGGGCTGCGCCTTTGCGCCGCGCTGCCCGCGAGCCCGCCAGCGATGCGAAAGCGAGCGGCCGGAGCTGGCCGACATGGCGCCCAAACACCGCGCGGCATGCTGGTATCCGATGGGAGGCGCGGGATGACGAACCTGCTTGAAGTATGCAACCTCGCCAAGCGCTTCACCATTGCCGGCGGGCTCGCTGGCAAGACGCGTACCGTTCACGCCGTCGACGACGTCACCTTTTCCATAGCGCCGGGCGAGACGCTCGGCCTGGTCGGCGAATCGGGCTGCGGCAAGTCGACCGTCGGCAAGATGATCGTCAGGCTGCTCGAGCCGAGCGACGGGAAAATCCTGCTGGAAGGCACCGACATCACCCACATTTCCCATCGTCGAATGCGCCCGCTGCGCCGGCGCGTGCAGATGATCTTCCAGGATCCGAACGGTTCGCTCGATCCACGACAGCGCGCGCAAGACATCGTCGCGGAGCCGCTGCTGGTCAACGGGATGCGCGGCGCCGCGCGGCGGCGGGAGCGGGTCGCCGACCTGTTCGAGAAGGTCGGATTGCGGCCGGACCAGATGCGCAATGTGCCGTCGAAATTCTCCGGCGGACAGCGCCAGCGGCTGGCGATCGCACGCGCGCTGGCGCTCAATCCCGCTCTGATCGTCGCCGACGAACCCGTCTCCGCCCTGGACGTGTCGATCCAGGCGCAAGTGGTCAATCTGATGTCGGACATCCAGCGCGAATTCGGCCTCGCCTATCTGTTCGTCGCGCACGACCTCGGGGTCGTGCAGCACATCAGCGACCGGGTCGCGGTGATGTATCTGGGCCGCATCGTCGAAATCGGCGATACCGCGCGCGTCTATCACCAGCCCAGCCACCCCTATACACGCACGCTGATGGACGCCGTGCCCAGGCCCGATCCGTCGCGCCGTCACCGCGCCCTCAAGGTGCCGCGCGGCGAGGTGCCCAGTCCGCTCGACCCACCCTCCGGCTGCGCGTTTCATCCGCGCTGTCCGATCGCGACCGACGTCTGCCACCGCGAGCGGCCGCTTCTGCGCCGCGTCGCATCCGGCGCCGAGGCCGCGTGCCACCATGCTGATTGATCAACCCTCGCGCCGACGACGCAGACACGGCCGCCGGGCCTTGGAGTTCCCCGACTTATGGAGTTTTCAATGAACCTCGCATGTTCCGACCCGGCGGCCGGTCGCTCCCCCGAGGAGCGGCTTGCGCGGATGGGGATCGTTCTGCCGCCGCCGCCGCCGCCGATCGCCAATTTCCTGACGCATGTGCGCGAGGGCGAGCTTCTGTTCCTGTCCGGCCAGGGGCCGCGCGAGGCCGACGGGAGCCTGCATACCGGCAAAGTGGGCGCCGATGTTTCGGTCGAACAGGCCTACGCGCATGCACGGCTGACCGGCATCAATCTGCTGTCGGTGATACGCGCCGCGCTCGGGGAGCTTCACCGCGTCAAGCGCGTGGTCAAGCTCCTGGGCATGGTGAACGCGACGCCGGATTTTGCCCGCCATCCCGACGTCATCAACGGGTGTTCCGACCTGCTTGTCACGACGTTCGGCGAAAAAGGCCAGCATGCGCGATCAGCAGTCGGATTGGGTTCGCTGCCGGGAAACATTACTGTCGAGATCGAATTGGTGGTCGCGGTCGAGCGGCCTTGAATCAGACATCCCGTCGCTCCACAAATCGATTGTACCGATCGAAAAGCGGATTTCGATGGCCGCTTGTCAACTCGTTCTGGTCGTCAAAGTCGAACAGAGAGCGGGAATACTGCACGATTGGCGCGACCAGCGGGATGCGCACCTGCTCATAGACCTGCAGCGCCGCTTCGACATCGTCGTATGAATCAAGCGCGGTCCCAAGCGCCTGGATGTCCTCGAGCGCCTGATTGGCGCCCTGCGCCATTCCGGGAAGCATCGGATGCGCGGCATCCCCCGCCAATGTGACGCGCCCTTTGGACCAGTGCGGCAGGGGTCGCACGAAGTCCTGGAGCTCGCTGCGGATGATCGAGGAGCGCTCCGTTGCGTCAATCAGACCGGGAACCGGGCTGCCCTTCCAACCATTGAAATGCGCCACGACCGCTTCGGTATCCTGGGTGATGCCGTCCGCGGCGGCGAACCAGTAAGCGCGCCCGTTTCCGATTGGAAGATAACCGAAATGACCGTCCTGTCCCCACACTTCGGCTTCCGACAACGGGTCGACATCGACGTCCGCGAGATCGAAAAGCCCCCGCCACCGCACGAACCCATCCGAACTGAATGTGTGCTGGCCGAAGATGGAGGTGCGCACGACGGAGTTGATCCCATCGGCACCGACCAGAAGATCTCCTTCGGCGATTTCGCCGTTGGCAAACCGGCAGACGACGGTATCGCCCTGTTCGACACCGGTGACTTGCCAGCCGAGACGAAGACGATCGGGGCCGAGCGCGTCAACGAGTATCTTGCTCAAATCCCTTCTGTAGACACCAGACAATGACGCCCCGTAGCGCTCGTTCCAGTCTCTCAGATCGTCAACGGCGATGACTTCTCCGCTTGACGAGAACGTTCGATAATAATCCAGGCTGGACGCAATTTCCGCGTACCGGCGACCCAGACCCAGTGCCGTCAGGACTCGCACCCCGTTTGGCCACAGATTCAGGCCCGCGCCCGCTGTGCGCAATTCGCTGTCCCTCTCGAAGACCGTGACGTCCCACCCCATCCGGGAGAGGCATATCCCCGCGGACAGTCCGCTGATACCGGCTCCGCACACGAGCGCGCGCTTTGTCATGAAATGAGTTCTCCCAATCGTTTCGCGTTGGCGACACCTATAGAATGCCGAGGACCAGACCGCGAAGCCGCATATTTCAGGCCGCCTACACCGTCCGCGTTTTCGCCCGCCGGGCGCGTTTGCCGGCGACGCCACCGTCGGCTCCTCCCAAACAGCCCGGATCGCTATGCAATTCGGCTACGCGTGGACATTCTGGCGAGTTCGATTTTTGGGGCAATGATGACCGTCGTCATCCCGGCGCTCGAAGGGTAGCCCGCGACGCGGTTCGGCATCTCGAACATAAGCCCGGTTTCCGTTCCGGGGCCGGGTCGACGTCGCGGCCGAAAAGCGTTGCAACTCAAACCGCAAGCAAGGCCGGTGCTCTCTTGTTGGCTTCGTTCGCCCACGCCGGATTTCGAACACCACGCGATGTCACCGCGGTTTGCCGCTGGCGCTGGTGACGCGAGCCACCATTGCCAGCCTGTCCGAAATCGCAAAGGCTCGGTTCGGCCCGAGTGGTCGAGCAAGGCAGCAAGACGATGAAGGAGACCCCTATGTCCGAGGCCAAGATCGAAGACGCGAACGCGTTTGCAGGTTTGCTGCATGCCGGCTCCGGCGGAACCTTCATGCGTCTGCCGAGCGTGCGGGCGGATGCGGAAACGGTGAGGCAACAGGGGATCACGGCCGCGTTCATCGGGTTTCCCTGGGATGCTATGTGCATCAGCCGTACCGGAACCAACTATGGCCCGCGCGCGCTTCGCGAAGCGAGCGACCAATTCGGCTTTTACAATGCCAATCTCGATCTGAACCTCGCCGATCACTACAAATTCGCCGATTGCGGCGACGTGGCCGTAATCCCAGGCGCGGCGGTTAGGACCATGGAACGAGCCGAGCGGATGATCCTCGAAGTTCTGAATGGCGGCGCGATGCCAGTGACGTTCGGCGGCGACCATTCCATAACCATCGCCTGCGCGCGCGCCTTCAAGAAGCGCTACGCCAACCCCGGCCTGATCCTGATCGACAGCCATTTCGATACGGCCGTCGATGTCGGAGGCGAGGAACTCAATCACGCATGTCCCATCGCCCGCGCCGTCGACGCCGGTTTCGACCCTGCGAAGATCGTAATTATCGGCACCAACGGGTGGCTCAACCCGAAGGCGGAATTCGACTATGCGAGGCAAAAAGGAATTTCGCTGATGCCTCTCGAAATGGTGCTGGACAAAGGTCCGCTGGCTGTCGCGAAAGAGGCTCGTGCGATAGCGGGCGCGGGGACGGACAGCGTGTATCTGACGTTCGACATTGACGCCATCGACGGCGCCTATGCGCCCGGCACCGGCGTTCCCGCCGCGGGAGGGCTTACCTCCCGCGAGGCGATCGCGCTGGTGTCGGAATTGAGCAGAGGCGGGCTTGGCGGCATGGATATCGTCGAGGTGTCCCCGCCCTACGACCACGACGGTATCACCAGCCGGCTCGCGGTCAGGATCGTTTTGGAAGCCCTGGCGGGCACCGTCTCGTAGCGGCCAGGTCAACAAGGCGTACGACGTCTCAGCCGGGGCGTCATGCGCGAGCGCTGCAGCAAAGGGCCGCACCATGCTCGCATTGCATCAGGGGTTGCCGACCGCCGGATCAAAGCCAGCGAATATTACCACGATCGAGCGCGCCGCGCGCGCCGCGGCCGCGGCCGGCGCCGGGATGATTACGTTTCCGGAGCTTTTCCTGACCGGCTACAATATTGGTCGGGCAGCGCTTCACGACCTCGCTGAAGCCGTAGATGGCCCGTCTGTCTCGGCCATCTGCGAGATAGCGCGGACGAACCGGATTGGAATCGTATTCGGAATGGCCGAACGCACCGGCAAGCAGGTCTTCAATACCGCCGTGGCTATCGATGATTCCGGAAAGCCAGCCGGATCCTACCGGAAAATCCACCTGTTCGGCGCGGAGGAACAACGGACCTTCGATGCCGGCGGCGACGTCCGCGTGGTGGCAATGTGCGGATGGCGTGTGGGACTCGCCATCTGCTACGATATCGAGTTTCCCGAAATGGCCAGGGCGCTCGTCAAGACAGGCGCCGATCTGATATGCGTGCCCACAGCCAACATGTTGCCATTCACCGAGGTTCCCACGACACTGGTGCGTGCACGCGCACTCGAAAACGGCACGAGCATCATCTACGCCAACCTGTCGGGTAGCGAGCGAGATCTCGTCTATACGGGCATGAGTTGCATTGTCGGACCGGAAGGGCACGACCTGGCCCGAGCCGGAGCATGCGGAACTGCTCTCCTGTGCTGCTCGATGCCGCGCTCTGACGTTGGCGAGGCCCCGCCACCGAGCACCCAGCTCGCCGACCTTCGAGAGGATGTTCTGCACGCACGCAGCTAGAACGCGTTTGCGAGAAGTCGCGCGCAGTTTCACAAAACGCATGTCACGACGGGAGGAGAAGTCATGCTGGTGATACGACGAAACGTTGACATGGCGCGTGTGCGCCACCGTGACGTCCCCGACAGAGACGTCAGCGGCACGGCGGCTTGACCGCCTCGGCCCGAGAAAACCGCCCGGATGCGACCGCGTCGGTTTCTGGAATCTATCAGGCGCGCAAACGGTTCGTTTTATCCGCTTATGTTGCTCAAGAGCCATTCCAAGGGCAAACACCGCCTGAGCGAATTCAGGAACCAGGCCGATAATGAAAAGCCAGACGAAAAGCGCCCTTCGGTCCAGCAATCTGACGGACAAACCCGATTTTCTCACCGAGCTCGCACACGTGATCGCCGCGGTGGGAACGGACGGTTTCTACAACAAGGCATCGCTCCTGCTGAGCAATGTCCTGCGCTGCGGCAAGCGACTGGTCATGCGCTATTCGGCTTTCGACAGGCCGGCTTTCATCGTCAACGAGGCTTTGACCGAGGAAGGCGTCGCCTATTACCTGGCCGGCCTCTATCGGGTCGATCCGCTCCACAAGCTGGCACGAACCAACAGTGAGCCGACGGTAGTCAGTTTGCGGGCGCTCACAACCGAGATCGACGAGAGCTACCTTGCCGAGCTGGTAAAAATGTCGATTTTCGATGAGCTCGCGCTTATACTGCCGGCCTATGGCGGCGTCACCATCGCGTTTTGCTGCGAGCGGCACCGGGTCCGCTTCGAACCGCGCGACTTTGAGATCGCCAACGCCTTGCTTCCGACTCTGGAGGCGCTGCACAAACTTCACATGGATCGCCTGTTCATTGAAGCCAGGACAGTCAATCGCAAGACAATCGACGAAAGTTTCAACAACCCCCTCCTGGTGCTCGACCGGCGTGGCGAAATTGCCTACGCCAACGAGGCGTGGTCGCTAACCCCCAATTCGGCCGAGATACTCCCTCAAATTGCCGAGCAGATCGCCACCGCCGGCCCGGCCTTCCTCCAGCTCGATAACCAGCAGGTCGTGCATTGGGATCGGTTGCCTGACGATTTTTCCTTGGCGCCCGGCGGCCAACTCATCGTCGTTGAGCGACGATCGCCGGGGCCTCTCCCCATATCGGGAGAAGCCGTTCTGGATACGTTTTGCAACCAGCAGGATCTGACCCCGCGCGAAGCCGAGATCGTTCGACTGTCGTTCGTTGGATTACCGAACGCGGCAATCGCCAAACAGCTCGGCGTTTCGGTCGGCACCGTCAAGAACCATCGCTGGCGGCTGTATTACAAGCTGGATATCACCAGCGAAAGAGAACTCTTCCACCTGTTTCTCTCCACCCTGCTTTCCCTGGAGAACTCACCCGTCGGTTAGGTCATCATCGTCCAAGCAAAAATACCCGCGCTCGAAAGACCGGGTGCAAAAGGGAGCGCCCACGACGCGGCCTCGCCAACACCGCGGCCCGATCCGGAACCAGGCTGCCCAATCTGTTGCGACGGTCGGTCAGGCCAATTGCTGTGCGACCGTTTGGCCGAGAAGAATTCTCTCGATCCCGTCCACCAGCGAGTCCGCCATCGCCGTGCGCGCCTCCAGCGTTGCGCTGCCGATATGAGGCAAGGCCACCACGCTGGGTATCGTCAGATATCGCGCGTCCAATGCAGGCTCGTTCTGAAAAACATCCAAACCGGCGCCGGCGACCTCGCCCGCCAACAGGGCCGCGATGAGCGCATCGTCGTCGACCAACTCTCCCCGAGAGACATTCAACACAACAGCTCCCGGCTTCAGCCAGGAGATGCGCTCGGCGTTTAGATAGTTGCGTGTCATCGCAGTGCAGGCGGCCGACAAAAGCAGCACGTCGCAACCTGCGAGGAACTCCTTGTCGTCGGCAACGAACCGCGCACCCCCTTCGATATCCCGGGGAAGCGGGGTTCGGTTCTTATAGGCGATGTTCATGCCGAACGCCTGGGCCCGCGTTGAAACCTCGCGGCCGATATTTCCCATTCCATAAATGCCCAGAACCTGGCCGCGCAATTCCCTGCCGAGAAGCAAGGTGGGCGACCAGCCCGACCACCCGCCGCTTCGCACCAGGTCGACACCTTCCAGGAGGCGGCGCGTCGTCGCCAGCAAGAGCGCGATAGTCAGGTCGGCAACGGAGTCGGCCAGTACGTTGCAGGGTTTGACGACGGCCACGCCGCGCTCGCGCGCGGCCTCGATGTCCACATGGTCATGGCCGGCCGAATAGAGCGCGATGATCTGCACACTGTCCGGTAGCGCCTGAAAAAACTGCCTGTCCAGCCGATACTTGACGGTGGTGACAACCGCTCGGACACCCTTGGCGGCCTCAAGCACACCGCCGAGCGTCTGTTCCTGTGTTGGCAGGATGCTCAGGTTCGGAAACATATTTTGGAACGCGCGAATGGCTTCCACCGGAAGTTCCTCCGCGAGAAGCACCGGAAAGGCGTCCATTCTCGAGGACACGAGCGCCTCGTCGAGCATCCTCACGCGCGCCATGGGCTCGCTGCGTTCTAGATCGGTCATTGAATCGGCACCTGTGCGCTTCAGCGATCACACGCTCGGGGTCGCGCTGGGGCTCACGCGGATTTCTTCGCCCAACAACTTCTCCAACCCTCGAACCACGGCGGTGCTATCCTGACCTCCGAACCCGAAAGAACGGCTGAGCTGGAAAACTTCCGTCGCGGCATTGGCGATGTTGAGGGGGAGACTGGTCATCTCGCGACCCAGCTTCACCGCCTGGCTCATGTCCTTATAGGCAATGTCCAACCTCGCCTCGGGCTCGAACTGGCCGGCGAAAACCTTGGGCACCATCCACTGGATGATGGGGCTGTTGGAGTGCGAATTGGTGAGCATGTGGAAGAAGGTCGGCGCGTCGAGCTTCAACGCCTGTGCCAACGCGAGCCCTTCGGCCACCGCCGCCACTTCGATGAAGCCGATCATGTTTTGAACCAGCTTGGCCGCGTGGCCGGCTCCAATATCGCCAAAATGGTAGAGGTTGCTGGAAAACGCCGAAAGGAGAGGCCGTATCTCATCGAAGGCTCCGACATCTCCGCCCCCCATGATCGACAGGGTCGCGTCGCGGGCACCATCGACACCGCCTGTAACGGGCGCGTCGATCAGGCGTCCGCCAGACCGCGCGAAGCGCTCGGCCAACCGTCTTGTGTCGGCCGGATAGCAAGTACCCATATCAACGGCGAGGTAATCCGGGCCCATCCCCGCAGCAACGCCGTTCTCGCCGAACAGCACCTTCTCGACCTCGCGCGATGTCGGCAGGATCATAAGCGCGAGATCGCTCGAAGCCGCCGCCGCTGCCACCGATTCAACCTCGACGGCCCCCTGCTCGACGAGACGTTCTATAGGCTCGCGGTTTCGGTGCGCCACGACGAATACTTCGTGACCGGCACTCAGCAGATGTCCGGCCATTGGTTCGCCCATCAGGCCAGCGCCCAGGAATGCGACTTTCATAGTGTACCTGCCTTTCCTTCGGGCTCGTCAAGAACGTTGACGCCCATGTACCGATCGATCACTTTGGCTGAAATTACGTCTTCCGCCGTACCCTGCCATTTGATGACGCCCTTCTCGACAATGTGAATGGCGTGGCCGATTTCGAGGATCAGCCCGACATTCTGCTCGACAATGACGACGGCGACCCCCTCTGTGGCCAGACGTCGCAAAATCGCGCCGACCTGCGTCACCAGCCTCGGCATCAGCCCTTCCGTGGGCTCATCCATCAAAAGCAATCGGCAGCGCATGGACAGGCTTCTCGCGATCCCGACCAATTGCTGCTGACCGCCGCTCAAGGTCCCGGCGGGCTGTTCCAGCTTCGGTTCGATTTCCGGCAGCACGTCCAATATTTCGCTCAGCGGCCGCGGGTTTGGCACCGTCCTGGCGGCCACCTGAATGTTCTCCAGAACCGATAGGCGCGCGAAGACCCTGACGTCCTGCGGCATGTAGGCGACGCCGAGCCGAGCGATCGCATCGGCCGACATGCCGGATGTCGACTTGCCCAGAATGGCGATCTCGCCGTCGACCCTCGGCCCCAAACGCATCAACGATTTGAGGAAAGTGGTCTTTCCTGCGCCATTGCGCCCCAGAATGGCTGTCACGGCGCCCGCCTCGGCGCGAAGGTTCAGACCTTGCAGCACCTGCGCCTTGCCGTAATACGCCTTAAGGTTAGTGACCTGCAGCGCTTCCAAGATACAATTCCTTAACGAGAGGATCGCGAAGAACCGCTTCCGGCGACCCGGAAGCGGCGACGGCTCCGGCCGCAAGCACAGTGACCCTGTCGCTGGTTTGTGTCACAACGCTCATGTCGTGCTCG
This sequence comes from Nitratireductor arenosus, assembly GCF_009742725.1. Taxonomy (GTDB): domain Bacteria; phylum Pseudomonadota; class Alphaproteobacteria; order Rhizobiales; family Rhizobiaceae; genus Mangrovimarina; species Mangrovimarina arenosa. Next base: position 628,503 of record NZ_WPHG01000001.1, read on the forward strand.
ATGATGATGACGCCGACTTTGCCGCGCAGGCGGTCGCATATCAGCCGGATCATCGTGTCGGTTTCAGCGACGCTCATGCCCGCCGTGGGTTCGTCGAGCAGCAATACTTTCGGCTTGGTGGCCATGGCCATCGCCATTTCCAGGATCCGCTGATCACCGTGCGAAAGCGTGTCGACCGGTCGCGGCGCGCTCCCCGCCAATCCCATTTCTTCGAGCAATTCGGCGCGCTCATGACCGAGCGTGTCGCCACCCCTGACTGCCAGTTGCATATGTTCGGCGACCGTCATGCCGCCGAACAGGCTGGTGATCTGAAACGTCCGCGACAAGCCGAGCCGTGTTCGCCGCTGGGGGGAAAACGCCGTGATATCGGCCCCCTCCAGCAGGACCCGCCCTCTGCTCGGACCGAAGACGCCGCTCACTATGTTGACGAACGTCGTCTTCCCGGCACCGTTCGGTCCGATGATCGCCAAGACCTCTCCGTGGCGAACTCCCAGGGAAACATCGTTCAGAGCCTGGAAGGCGCCAAACATCTTGCTGACCCCCTCCACTCTGAAGACCTCGTTGTCCATCGGCTGCAAGATTTCAGCCCTGCGTCAAGTCGACGTCGGCGTCGTAGATCGTGATGTCTTTCGGCGCGACACCATACTTGACGAGCGCCCCCGCCTGCATCTGCAAGAGGTATATGTCCATGAACGCCTGATGATCCTGTGCCCGCATCGTCACGTCGCCCAGCGGAAAGAGCGGTCCCTTCGAATAGGACGGAACCGATTCGGCGTGCTTGATCAGCGCCGCGGTGTCTGCCTTGGTCTTCCAACCGCTCTGCTCGACATTGGCCTTCAGAAACCCGAGGCTTTGCGCGATGCCGAGCAGCATCGAGCTTCCCACCACTTTGCCGCTCGCGGATTCGACGCCATTTTCGTCTATGCCGAGGGCTTTATAGATGTTGGCCATGTCGGGCGAATTCATATCGTTCAGCGCGACCGGCGCGGTCTCGATCCCGAAAACACCGTCGCCGAACTCGCCGAGCTCCCTGTAATCGAACAGGGAGAAGCTCTGCCCCGCTAGCACGATCTTCTGATCGTAGCCCGAGTTGCGCAGCAGCTGGATTGCCTGCAACGCGTTCAAGACGGGGATGAAGATACCGTCGGCGTTCCGGTCGATCTGCATGACGAAAGGAAGCAGATCCGGCGCGTCGACCGGCAGCGCGATAGCGTTGCCAACTTCGCCGCCGGACGCGGCGACGCCCTTCGCCCACCAGTCGCGCTCCGATTGGCCCCATTTGATGTCGGCGAAAAACGTCACCCAGCGCGAGCCTACGGATTCGACATATTTCCGCGCAGCCCCGGCCGCTGTAGCCGCCGAATTGGTCGTCAGGCGGAATTGATAGGGAACCGCGTTGTCCTTGGACGTCGTCGCCTCGGACGAGCTCATCGTCAGATACAGTCTCTTGTTCTCATTCGCGATCTTGTTGCTAGCGATCGCGATCGAGGAGATTTCCGAACCCAGAACGAAATCCACCTCCTCTTCCAGCAGCAAGTTGCGCAGCTGATTGACGCCTGCGTCGACATCGGACTTGGTGTCGACGGTAACCAGCTTGATCGGCCGGCCGGCAATGCCGCCATTGGCGTTGAGCCAGTCGCACAGTCCGGTCGCGGCTTTGTTACGCCAAAACCCGGTCGCCGCATCCCAACCCGTCAATTCGCATTGATGACCAATGACGATCGGGTCGCCCGAAGTGCCCGCTGCGAACGACTTGCCGACAATTCGCGGCAACGCCGCCGCCGCTGTCGCCGCCACCGAAGCGGCAAGAATCCCGCGCCTGGATATCTTTGTGGTCATCTTGATTCCCCTTGTTTTGGTTGTTGCATTTCAGTTCCGCTCCGAGCGCCGGAGCAGGCCCATGATCCCTTGCGGAAGCCAGAGCGCGATGAGGACGAGCATCACGCCGATGATCAGGTCGACACGCACCGTCCAACGGGCGAGCACCTCGGAAACCAGTTGGACGACGAGGACGCCTATCGGACCGCCATAGACTGACGTCACGCCGCCCACCGCCGCCCAAAGGATCGATTTCAAGGACATTGAGAGGCTGACGACGTCGATGGCGACATGGCGCGATATCAGCGCATAAAGCGCCCCGCCGAGGCCCGCGACGCATCCCGCCACCGCGAACACCACGAGACGGAACAGCGCCGCGTTGTATCCCAGAACCTGGGCGCGCACCGGATTTTGCTGCACGGCACGGACGATGCGCCAGGTACTCGTGCCCGAGACGTACCAGAACCCGATGAGCAAGGCTGCCAACAACGCCGTACTCATCACCAACATGGTGTTGTTGGGTCCGGCGGTAATGACCAATCCAAGGAAGTGGAAGTTCAGCGCCGGCAGCGGCAAACCATCCGCCCCTCCGGTGAAAGTCACCGCCGCGTTGCCCAGGATAGACCCGGTAACGGCGAAGATGATCGCTCCGATAGCCGCGCCGGAATGCGACATCCGCAACAGCAGCAGCCCGAACACCGCCGCCACAAGTCCACCGGCGGCGGTGCCTGCCAACAGCATCAAAGCCACATTGCCTTGTAGCGACGGGGCAAGCCAGATCGCGGCGTAGGCGCCCGCACCGAACACGGTCGCCTGGGCGACGCTTGGTATGTTGGCGTAGGAATAGGCAAGTGTGAAGCTTATGGCGAGGAACATCCAGGTGACGCAGCGGGCAAAGACACCGCTCCAGAATTCGCCCACGATGGGCGCGGCGGCGCAAAGCACCAAGAGGACGGCGAGCGATATCAGGATACCTGCCCTGTCTCTCATGCCCGCCCCCCGAAAATACCATTCGGCCGAATGAGCAGCAGCGGAAGGAACATGACGATCGCCCCAACTTCGGCGTAGGTCGGCGGAAGGAAGACAGACAGGACGCCTCGGGCCACGCCCATGATCACCGCCGCCGCGACGGCACCGGCCAGATTACCGAGGCCGCCGACGACGACGACGATGAATGCCGGGCCGAGCACGGCCAGTCCCATCTGGTGGCTCACCATCGTCATCGGGGCGATCAAGACGCCCGCGAGCGCCGCCAGCGCCGCGCTCAGTACCACGATGACCAGATACACGCGCTCGACCGGCACTCCCGAAGCCATCGCCAACGTCGGGGATTGCGCCACGCAACGAATCCAAAGTCCGATCGCGGTCAGCCGAAGGAAGGCCCAGAAGGTCGCCAGCACGGCGACCGCCATCGCGGCCGCGACCAGACGATAAGTCGGGTAATAAAAGCCCAAAATACCGACCGCGCCCGAAACAGGCGGCGGCACAAGGCGAGGCGAGCCGCCGAATGTGGCGAGCAACAGATCGCTGATGATGAAAAGCAGGCCGGAAGTGGCCACCAGGCCCACCATCATGTCCTTGCCGATCGTCGGCCGCAATATGAACCGGTACACCGGCACGCTGACGGCGGCGGCAAACAGCGGCGCGATCACCAGCGCCGGCCAGAAACTGTCAAGCTGGCTCACCGTATACCAGGCAATCACCGCTCCCACGGCGTAGACTGCTCCATGAGCCATGTTCAAGAGGCCGAGCAGACCGAAGATCGCGTTGAGACCCAGCGCGATCAGCCCCAAAAACATCGCCCAGACGACGCCGTTGACGATCTGGAAACTGAGTGTTTGCCAATCGATCAAGATTGCCTCCCCGGGACCGGGACGGTTTCGACCCCTGCTGCGAAACGCTGCTTGGAAAACATGCTTCGCCGCGCCCGCTGCGTAGCGGCGCAACCCACCGGGCACAATATTGCCGCTGCGCTCATAAAGCGTGGCATTTCGTGCCGGGCTGAAGGGATTGGCGGGTTCTCTTTCAAGGAGGGCCTCGGATTGGGTACGGGTCGGTCGTTGAACACGCTAGGGCGAGACATCGACAGTCACAATTGTGACTTCTGTCACCTGAAGACCGACATCGTCGGATTGGATTGATACGGCTTCGCGTCCCGCGAAGCGATCCGCGCCCACGGTGGCGGGGCAATACGGTCGCGACGCACTCTCGCGACCGGCTTCGGGCATTCGTGACCCCGGGCGTACTTCCGAGGATGACAATGGTCATCATTGATGAAGCGCGACCAAGGCCACACTAGTTGATAGCGGCAAGTGGCCAAACGCTACAATCGCCGGGACCGGGAGGACCGCCATATGCAAAACTTGCTTGCCCATGCAGATCGAAACAGGCTCCACCCTCTCCATCCGCTTGTGGAGATCGCCACCGCTGTCTTCAAACACATATGGCAGCGATTTTCCGGGGCTAAGAGGCGTGGCGAAGCCACCCCAAATCAACTCTGGTCTGACGACAGATGTCCCGAGGACCTGACCTTCCACTGGGACATCCGCGTGCGGTGATTTTGCCCGATGTTGGCCCGTGCACTCGCCGTCGGCGAAAGGCTGGCAGCAAGCCTGCCTGAACGCCTGGCATGCGCATCCTGGTTCCTGGACTGGAGTGCTTCGAATGCCGCCCGGATGAGGGTTCTGAAAAAACCAGGCAGTAGCCGCGAGCCAATCCGCACGGCGCCGTTGAAAAACGGGCCCAACCAAAACCAGAGTGAGATGACAATGTCGGCAGCGAACCTACTCAAAACAAGGCAGGAAGCGGCGATAGCACCGGGCGTCGGCACCCGCGCGATTTTCGCCGATCGCGCTGAAAACGCGGAGCTTTGGGATGTAGACGGCAAGCGCTACATCGATTTCGCCGCGGGGATCGCGGTCAACAACACCGGCCACCGTCATCCGAAAATTATGAAGGCGGTGAGCGAACAGGCGTCCCGGTTTACTCATACCTGCTTTCACGTAGCGCCTTATGAAAGCTACATCAATTTGGCCGAGCGGCTGAATGCCATCGCGCCGACCGGTCCCGACAATCGAACCATGCTGGTCACGACCGGGGCGGAGGCCGTCGAGAACGCCGTCAAGATCGCCCGCGCATACACCAAACGGTCCGGAATCGTGGCGTTCAGCGGCGCATTTCACGGCCGGACACTTCTGGGCATGGCCCTTACCGGAAAAGTCGCCCCCTACAAGAAGAATTTCGGCCCTTTTCCGGCGGAAATCTATCATGCGCCGTTTCCAAACCATTATATGGGAGTGTCCGTCGAGGACGCGTTGCGCGCGCTTGATACATTGTTCGCTGCCGACGTCGATCCGGAGCGGATAGCCGCGATCATTGTCGAGCCTGTTCAGGGCGAAGGCGGTTTCAACGTCGCGCCGCCCGATTTCCTGAAGGCGCTACGCGCATTGGCCGACCTTTACGGCATTCTGCTCATCGCCGACGAGGTACAGTCCGGCATGGCCCGGACCGGGCGTATGTTCGGTATCGAGCATTCGGGCATTGAAGCCGACATCGTGACGATGGCGAAAGGCCTTGCCGGAGGCTTCCCGCTCTCAGCCGTGGTCGGCAGGGCCGAGATCATGTCCGCCGCGCATACGGGTGGCCTCGGTGGAACCTATGCCGGAAACCCCTTGGCCGTGGCGGCGGCGAACGCCGTTCTCGATGTGATCGAGGACGAGCGCCTGTGCGATCGCGCCACGTCCATCGGATCGACCCTCAAGACGCGTCTGAACGATCTCGCCGCGCGACAGGGCATGGGGAGGATCGGCGACGTGCGGGGGCTTGGGGCGATGGTCGCTTTCGAGCTGGTGACGGATCGCACGTCGAAGGACGCGGACGCGCTTTTGACGGCGAATATCGTTGCCGCCGCCGAACGAAACGGTTTGATTCTTCTGTCTTGCGGAACGCGGCAAAACGTCATCAGGTTGCTGCCGCCGCTGACCATCGACGATGCGACGTTGGACGAAGGCTGGAACATGCTTGAACAATCCGTGGAGGCTGCCTGTTCGGCGATTGGATAAGCCCCGCTTGACTACCCGCCCTGCACCGGCAAGCCTCAACCACACCAAACTGGGATGTTTCAACGATGGACAAGCCGTCGCTCGAATTTTTGTCCGCGCTGGAGCGTAAGGTCCGCTGGCTCGCGACCTGGACTATCCACAACGCCAATCACCTTCGCGACAATGACGACAGTCTTAAGGTCGGCGGCCATCAGGCGTCGTCCGCGTCGCTGTCCACGATCATGACCGCGCTCTACTTCGCGGCGCTGCGGCCGGAAGACAGGGTCGCGGTAAAGCCTCACGCCAGTCCGGTCTTTCATGCCATTCAATATCTGCTCGGCAATCAGACCCTTGAAAAGCTGAAGAACTTTCGCGGCTACGGGGGAGCGCAGTCATACCCGTCGCGCACCAAGGATATCGACGACGTCGATTTCTCGACCGGCTCGGTTGGTCTTGGCGTCGCGCAGACGCTGTTCTCCTCGCTGGCGCAGGACTACGTCGCCGCGCACGGGTTCGGCGCCGAGAGGGCCGAAGGCAAGATGGTTGCGCTTGTCGGCGACGCGGAGATGGACGAAGGCAACATCTTCGAGGCCCTGCTGGAAGGCTGGAAGCACGGCCTGCGCAACACCTGGTGGGTGGTCGACTACAATCGCCAGAGCCTGGATGCCGTGGTGCGCGAGGGGCTCTGGGCGCGTTTCGAATCGATCTTCCGCAATTTCGGCTGGGATGTCGTTATCCTCAAACACGGTATGCTTCAGCAGGCCGCCTTTGCCGAACCGGGCGGCGACAAGCTACGCGAATGGATCGACGCCTGTCCAAACCAGCTCTATTCGGCGCTGACCTTCCAGGGCGGCGCGGCGTGGCGCAAGCGCCTGCTCGACGAGCTCGGCGATCAGGGCCCGGTTTCGCGATTGATCGAGAAACGCAGCGATGCCGAGCTTGCCGATCTGATGGCGAATCTCGGTGGCCATGACCTACCTTCCCTGCTCGAAGCCTTTGAACAAGCTCGTGGGCATGATCGACCGACTTGCTTCATAGCATACACGATCAAGGGATTCGGGCTGCCGTTGGCCGGCCACAAGGACAACCACGCCGGTTTGATGACGCCAACCCAGACCGAAGCCCTGCGTGAGCAAATGCGGGTCCGCTCCGGACGCGAATGGGAGCCTTTCGAGGGGCTGGATATCCCCGAAAAGGCTCTGAAGGATTTTATCGCCGCGGTGCCTTTCGCCAGGGACGGCCGCCGAAACCACACCGCGCCGGCGATCGCGGTTCCCGACAGGCTGGAGATCGCCTTGCAACCGTCGATGTCGACGCAGCAGGGTTTCGGCATGCTGATGCACGAGATTTCGAAGGGCGAGGATCCGTTCTCCGATCGGGTCGTGACAACGTCGCCCGATGTCACCGTGTCCACCAATCTCGGCGCATGGGTGAACCGCCGCGGCCTCTTCGCCCGCGAAGAGATGGCCGACACGTTCAAGGCCGAGCGCATACCCTCGACCTTCAACTGGACATTCTCGCCACGCGGCCAGCACATCGAACTCGGCATCGCCGAGATGAACCTCTTCATCATGCTTTCCGCGCTCGGTCTGTCGCATTCCATCTTCGGCGAGCGACTGCTGCCGGTGGGCACGCTTTATGACCCGTTCATCGAGCGCGGCCTCGATGCGTTGAACTACGCCTGCTACCAGGATGCACGTTTCATTCTGGCAGCGACCCCTTCGGGCGTGACGCTCGCGCCCGAAGGCGGCGCCCATCAGTCGATCGCCACGCCGCTGATCGGTATGGCCCAGGACGGGCTTGCCAGCTTCGAGCCGGCCTTCGTCGATGAGCTTGCAACGATCCTGCGATGGTCCTTCGAATATATTCAGCGCTCCGGCGTCGCGCCACCCGACGAAACAAACTGGCTGCGCGACCTGACCGGCGGATCGGTCTATCTGCGTTTGTCCACGCGCTCGATCGACCAGCCGCGCCGAGAAATCGACGGCGATCTCGCCCGGGATATGATCAACGGGGCCTATTGGATGCGCAAGCCGGGTCCCAACGCGCAAGCGGTGGTGGCTTATGCCGGCGCGATAGCCCCCGAAGCGATCGAGGCCGTCGGCATGATGAGCGAAGACCGCCGCGACATCGGGCTGCTGGCGATTACGTCCGCCGACCGGCTGAACGCCGGCTGGACCGCGGCGCAACGCGCCCGCGAAGCAGGCTTGAGCCACGCGAGAAGCCATGTGGAGCGGCTGCTTGCCAATATCCCCTCGCATTGCGGTATCGTCACGGTGATCGACGGTCACCCGGCGACCTTGGCCTGGCTCGGCTCTGTCCATGGCCATCGCACGCGTTCCCTGGGTGTCGAACATTTCGGCCAGACGGGCACGATCGCCGATCTTCACAAGCATTTCGGCATCGACGCCGACGGCATCATGCGGGCGGCGCAGGCCGTCGTTGCAGGGCGTCCGCTGCGACATTTGCGGGCCGTGTGAGACAGCCGCGATGCGTTAATAGGCACAGCGAACCAGCCCCGGTCGAGTTCTACGAATGGGGCCGCACCTGCACCTGCTGTTCGATCACTCCGAAGATCGACTGACCGCACCGGTCTCTCATCTCTATACTGACCTTGTCGCCGGCTCGCATGAACGGCGTGCGCGGCGCACCCTCTCGGATGGTCTCGACCATGCGCAGTTCCGCAATGCAGGAATATCCCACCCCGCCTTCGCCGATGGTTTTTCCCGGCCCGCCTTCGAACTTGTTCGAAACGGTCCCCGAACCCACGATCGTGCCGGCGGCAAGCGCCCGGGTTCGCGCGGCATGGGCGATCAGCGTCGGGAAATCAAACGTCATGTCGACCCCCGCATTGGCTCGCCCGAACGGCGCCCCATTGTAATCGACCATCAACTCGAGATGCACCTTCCCGCCATCCCATGCCTGCCCCAATTCGTCCGGTGTGACGGCGACCGGCGAGAAAGCCGATGACGGCTTCGCGTGGACAAACCCGAAACCCTTGGACAGTTCATTGGGGATCAGCCCGCGCAGCGACACGTCGTTGGCAAGCATGACCAGGCGGATAGCGCGCCGCGCTTCCCCGACACTCGCGCCGGCGGCTACATCGTCCACGACAACGGCGACTTCGCCTTCCATATCGATCCCCCAGTCCTCGTCCGCCATCACAATGGGGTCACGCGGACCAAGGAAGCTGTCGGACCCGCCCTGATACATCAGTGGATCGGTCCGGAACGATTGCGGCATCTCCGCATCGCGTGCCTTGCGCACCAATTCGACGTGATTGACATAAGCGGACCCGTCCAACCACTGATAGGCGCGCGGCAGCGGCGAAAGCGTCGCGGTCTCGTCGAAGCTCCAGGACGGCGCCGTGCCCGCTTCCAGGGCTTTCGCCAACAATTTCAGATGCGGTTGAACCCGCCGCCAATCATCGAGCGCAACCTGCAGCGTCGGAGCGAGGAAACCCGCATCCGCGCAGCGGGTTAGGTCTCGTGACACCACCACCAGCCTGCCGTCGCGGGCGCCGTTTTTGAGCGTCGCAAGCTTCATTCGTTCTCTCCCTGATCGGCGCGGCCAGAAAAGGTCCGCTCCACGCGACCGCCCAAGCCTCGCGGCAGACAGCTCCGGTCCGGTCGCAAAACCTGATTTCAGGCCGCCGCCCGCTCGTACAGGGTCGTGCGCTGGCGTGCCCCGCGACCCGCCCTGCGTGCCAGCTCACACAGGCGCTCGGGCGACATCTCCGAACCGTTCGCCCCGCCGGCCGAGCGGGTGATGGTCTCGTCCATCAGCGTTCCGCCCAGATCGTTGACGCCCGCGGCAAGGGCATGACCAAGCCCGTCCGGTCCCAACTTGACCCACGACCCCTGCACGTTGGGGAGAAGGTCCCCGAAAACCAGCCGGGCGACAGCATGCATGAGGATCGATTCACGCGCGTCGGGACCCGAACGCGACGATTTGCGCAGCGCGATCGGCGAGTATTCGGCAACGAAAGGCAGCGGTACGAATTCCGTGAAACCGCCGGTCTCCTTCTGGATACCGCGAATAATGGTCAGATGCCGCGCCCAGTGCCGGTAGCGATCGACATGCCCGAACATGATCGTGGCCGTCGATCGCAGTCCGATCTCGTGCGCCGTCCTCATCACCTCGATCCATTCGTCCGTGCGGATCTTGTCCGGGCAAAGCACAGCACGAACGTCGTCGGAAAGGATTTCGGCCGCCGTACCGGGAAGCGTGGCCAGTCCCGACGCCTGCAGGCGCTTCAGAAAGTCGCGCAACGACAACCCCAGGGTCGATGCGCCGTGCCACACTTCAAGCGGCGAGAACGCGTGAATATGCATGTCCGGCAGCGAGTCACGGATGGAGGCGCTGATCCCGATATAGGTCTCGCCAGTGTAGGCGGGATGAATACCGCCCTGCAGGCAGACCTCGGTCGCGCCACGCTCCCGTGCCTCACGCGCGCGCCGGACGATCTCTTGAAGATCGAGCACGTACGGTTTTCCACGCAGATTGTCGTGCGTCTTGCCTTTCGAGAAGGCGCAGAACTGGCATTTGTAGGCGCAGATATTGGTGTAGTTGATGTTTCGGTTGACGACATAGGTCGCCTCGTCGCCGCAGATCCTGTGGCGAACCCTGTCGGCGGCATCGCAGACGAGGCCGAACGCGCGCCCGCGCGCTTGGAAGAGGCGCTCGATGTCGGGAATGTCCAGCTTTTCCCCAGCTTCGCCGCGCGCGACGATGGCCCGGAAGCCTGCTTCGACGGGCGCCCGGCTCGCGACGATCGTTGGAAATTCAATGGCGGAACCCGGCCGCCAAGCCTGTTCGATCGCAAACCCTTCGCCGTCGATCTTGCGACGGATGGGATCCTGCATGGCGGGGTCCGCCCAGCGATCGAGATCGCGCGCGAAAGAGGGGTAGATCGTCAAGCGTTGGACGAGATGGCGCCCGCCGCTTTCCGTACTAGCGCGCAGCGCTTCGAGACTTGGCCAAGGCGCTTCGGGATTGACGAAATCGCTGGTGAGCGGAGAGACGCCGCCCCAGTCGTTGATGCCCGCATCCAGGAGCGCGGCGTGGTCCGAAGGGCTGAGATTCGGCGGTGCCTGTATGCTCATTCCGGCCCCGAAGATCAGGCGCGCCGCGGCAACAGTCCACACCAGTTCTTCAAGCGAAGCATCCGGTGCGCCGGCCATGAGGGTCCCCGGCTTGGCACGAAAATTCTGAATGATGATTTCCTGAATGTGGCCGTACTCGTCGTGGATATCCCTGAGCGCCAGGAGATCATTGACACGGTCGGCGCGGGTTTCGCCGATGCCGACAAGCAGGCCCGTGGTGAACGGTATCGCGAGCTCGCCCGCGATGCGGATCGTTTCGAAACGCCGGCGCGGCTCCTTGTCCGGCGATCCGAAATGGGCTCCGCCCTTTTTACAAAGCGCCTCGCTGCCGCTTTCAAGCATCAGGCCCATGGATGCCGCGACAGGCCGCAGGCGCAGCATCTCGTCGCGGCTCATGCAGCCGGGATTGAGATGCGGCAGGAGACCTGTTTTCTCCAGAACCGCCCGAGCGGCCCGCTCAAGATAGTCAAGCGTGGAACCGCACTGCATCGCATCGAGCGCGGCGCGCGCGTCACGGTAGCGATCCTCGGGCCGCTCGCCAAGCGTGAACAGCGCTTCCTTGCATCCCATCGCCGCGCCTTGTCGGGCAATCTCAACGACCTCCCCGACACGCATATAGGCGCCTGCGAGCTGTTTCGGCCGCTTGGCGAAAGTGCAATAGTGGCAAACGTCGCGGCACAACTGCGTCAGCGGCAGAAAAACCTTCGGCGAATAGGTCACGGTGCGGCCGAACCCCTCGAGAGTATATTGCAGCGCCCGTGGCGACAATTCGCCCGCCGACTTCCCCACCAGCGCGCGCGCCTGGTCGGGCGCGAGGCGACCGCCCGGCAGCCCGCCGGACGAGGGCGCGGCGAAAGTGCCCAAAGACTCCAGATAGACAAGGTCTCCAGGCACGTCGACATCGCAGGCAAGACCTGGTCTGTCGATCGTGCGCACCGTCAATCCGGCCGACCGTCCCGCGGCGACGTGGGCGGCATGGCTGCCTTCGCCGAAGCTGAAGGCAAAGCGCACAGGCAAGTCGGTCACCACCGCGTTCGTGCCACGTAGGTCCTTGCAGCGCGCCAGCGTGAGCTCTCCGGGCGGGCTGTCCGTCAAGGCCGCAATATCGTCGGGCTGTATTAGAGGCAGGTCGCCGTGAAGAACAATGGCGCGCGTCTCGCCGTTCCGGAACAGGTGGTCGCAGCCGGCCGTGACGGCTGAATTGAGGTCGCGATCTCCGGCAGTTGTCAAAACCTCGGCCCCACGGGCGCGTGCCTGTCGCGCCACGTCTCCGTCTGGGGTGACGACGAGGATGCCCGTACAACGCGGGCTTGCGCCAAGTACGTCGAGCACATGGCCGAGCATCGCCCGGGCGGCGGCGACCCGCCTCCCATCGTCGACGAGAGAGCCAAGTCTCGATTTGGCTTTGCCAAGCGGCTTAACCGGAACGACAAACCAATTCATGACGGGGAAGCGCCCTTTCTGATCCTCCTGACGAAGGCGATCGCAGCATCGGCAAGCGCGGTCTTGTCATCATCGGACACCATCAGCGTCTGCTCGACACCGACCCGCACGGACGCGGGAAACGCCCCCGACAGTTCAGCGTCACGCCGATCGAGAATGAAGCCGTCAAGGAACCCGTCATAGCGCGCCGCGACGCTCATCGGCGTGACCGGCAGTTCCAGTTCCTGGAGTATTTTGGCGGCCGGACCCTTCACGGCCTGCCCGCCGATCAGCGGCGTCACCGCCACGACGGGAGCATTGGTCCTCGACAGCGCATGCCTGACGCCGGGAATGGCAAGGATGGGGTCGATGCTGAGGAAGGGGTTGGAGGGACAGATGATAAAGCCCGCGAGATCCGGATCGCCCAGCGCGGCGGCGAAATCCGGCGAAGGCGTTGCGTTCGCAGCGCCCGCAAACTCGATCGCCCTAACCGCCGGCGCGCACTTGTGGCCGACGAAATATTCCTGAAAGGCCAGCTTGCCCTGATCGGTATGCACCATCGTGCGCACCGGTTCATCCGACATCGGCACGATCGGCGTCGTCACGCCAAGCCGCTCCGCCAGAACCTTCATCACCGCGCTCAACGTCTTTCCGCTATCGAAAAGATGCCGTCGCGCGAGGTGCAGGCCGATATCCTTGTCGCCGAGTTGGAACCAGTCCGCGCCACCCAGACGCTGCATTTCCTTGTAGGCGGTCCAGCTCTCATCGGCTCGCCCCCAGCCCAGCGCGGGGTTGTTCTGGCCGGCCAGCGTATAGAGCACCGTGTCGAGATCAGGGCAGATCGGCAGACCGAGATGCTCGAAATCGTCACCTGTATTGACGACCACCAATAGTTGGTCCGGCCCCAAAACACGGGCTAGGCCGAAGGCGAGTTTCGCGCCGCCCACCCCGCCGCAGAGCGCGACAAACCTGCGACCTTGGCGCCCGGTGTTCATCTGAAAAGGTCCTGTTCCAGCGGCCGGATAATCTGGCTTGTGTCACCTTCTCCGCAAAAACGTTGCGCGCCCTTGACGAGGGCGGCCGGAACCCCTTCGGCCGCCTGCCCCATCAGCAACGAGCCGGCGGCGGCGAACTCATCGGCAACCGCGACTTCAGTATGCTGCAATACCCGACCGTATCGGTCGTTGGAGCCGCTCTGCCGGCTGAGCGCGGTCAGTCCCGACGCGCCGATCGCCACACCGCAGGTGCCCATGCGCCACGGCCTGCCGAAGCTGTCGGCGATAACGACGGCGATATCCGCTCCCGTGCCGGCACGCAGCGCGGCGCGAAGGGTCGCCGCCGACCGGTCCGGGTCGGAGGGCAGGAGAAGCACATCCGTCTGCCCGCGACCGACATTGGACTGATCGATGCCCGCATTGGCCATGACATGGCCAAGGCGATGCCGGACGATCAGGACACCGGGAACCACGCGCAGCACATCCGTACTTTCGCGCAGCACCAGTTCGACAAGCCGGGAGTCCTTCCCGCACGCGGCGGCCAGTTCGATCGCCCGTACCGAGGGCTCGATCTCTTCAAGCGAGACGAAACGGTCTTCCGCCTTCGAGACGATCTTCTGGGCAATCACCAGAACGTCGCCATCCTCCCATGCGATGCCGCGTTCATGCGCAGCGCCACGGAATATCCCGGCGAGGTCGTCACCCGGCTGTATGTCGGGCAGGCCAAGCAGAGGGAGCAAGGTGATCGGTTTCATGGAAAGCTCAATTCGCAGACGAAAGACCGGTAACCCGGATTCCCGTATGCGTCTTGTAACGCTTGTTTAATCCGATGAGCACCGACGTCAACGCCTCGGCTGCGGCGGCGTTGTCTATCGGCCCGGCGTGGTGGCCCACGATGCCGCAGCGTCCGGCGACGTTGATGACGGCACTGCGGGCCGCGACACTGTTGCCGGTCACCAGCACATCGCAATCGACCGGCCCATCCTCGCGAAGATGGGCGGCGGCCACGTTCTGAAAGGCGGAGACAACATGGACGCCTTCGCCGAGTTGGTCCTGCGCTTCCTTTCCGGCCGAACCACCGGCCGGGAGTTGCACGCGAGCGACCTTCGGCGGCATCAGCGGCACCGTCGCGCAGACCACGATCTTGCCGGCGACAACGGTCGCGACGGCGTCCAGCGTCTCCCTCTGCGAGGCGTAGGGAACGGCGAGAACGACCATGTCGCCGCGTGCGGCCGCATCGACATTGTCTGTCCCATGGCACTTCACGTCGGATTGGCCCATGTTCGCGCAGCGCTGGCGTAGAGCCTCTACGGCCGACCGCGCACGCTCGGCGTCCCGCGACCCGATCACGACTTCGTAGCCCGCCCGCACCAGCCGATAGGCGAGACCGCCGCCAAGGTCGCCACCGCCGCCGAGGACAGCGACAACGTTCACCGGAAACTCATTGTCTTGCATGGTTAGCCCCAATTCGTCTTGCTCGCGCGGCCTTTGGCAGTCGTCAGGCAGGTTGGCGGTTCTTGTCTTCGTCCTTCTTGACGGGCCCCCCAGCCTCGACCCAGCCGGTGAACCCTTCCCTGATATGAGCGGCTTCGAAGCCCATGTCCTGGAGCGTCGCGACCGCCAGCGCCGAACGCCATCCGGAAGCGCAATGGAAGATGAACTTCTTGTCCTGCTGGAAGTCCGGCTTGGCGTATGGGCTCTCCGGGTCGACCCAGAATTCGAGCATGCCGCGGGGCGCGTGCATGCTGTTTTCGATATAGCCGGACCGCTGACGCTCGCGAATGTCGCGAATATCGACAATCACTACGTTGGGATCGCTGGCGAGCCGGATCGCATGCTGTGCGGATATCTCCTCGATACGATCACGTGCGCTGGCCACCATCTGCGCTGACGTTTTCTTCAACATACTTCACACTCCAGACTGTCGGGCCAGCCGGTTGCCGCCCTTGTTCAATCGGTCGAAACGGTGGCGCTCCGGATCATGCCGCGCGCGCCGAGGGCGTCGTTGATTTCCGGGAGCGCTGCTGGATCCTCGATGACGGCCGGCACCTTCCATTCCTCGCCATTGGCCATCGCGCGGATAATGCCCCGCAGGATCTTGCCCGAGCGTGTCTTGGGAAGGCGATCGACCTTCACCGCGCTCCTGAGCGCGGCGACAGCGCCGATCCGCTCCCTAACCAGGGCAACCAACTCCTTCTCGATCTGGTCGGTGTCAGTCCGCGCTCCGTCCCGGACAACATAGAGGCCAAGCGGGAGTTCCGTCTTCAGCTCGTCGGCAACGCCTACCACAGCGCATTCGGCAACGTCGGGATGGCTCGCGATCACCTCTTCCATGGCGCCGGTCGACAGCCGGTGGCCGGCAACGTTGATGACGTCATCCGTCCGAGCCATGATGTGGACATAGCCGTCCTCGTCCATCACGCCGGCATCCGATGTGGCGTAATAGCCCGGAAACTGCGAGAGATACGAGTTGGTGAACCTGTCGTCGGCATTCCACAGTGTCGGCAGGGAAGATGGCGGCAACGGAAGCTTGCAGACGATGTTGCCGAGGATCCCCGGAGCCACCTGCACGCCCGCATCGTCGAGGACGCGAATGTCATAGCCCGGCATCGGCACGCCGGTCGAACCGGCCTTGTCCGGCAGGATGCCGAGACCGACGGGATTGCCCGTCATCGGCCAGCCTGTCTCCGTTTGCCACCAGTGATTGACGACCGGACGGCCAATATGCCGCCCCGCCCATTCGATGACGGCCGTGTCGGCGCGCTCTCCGGCAAGGAAAAGGGTGCGGAAATTCGAAAAGTCGTACCGACGGACCAGATGGCCGTCCGGGTCTTCCTTCTTCACCGCGCGAATGGCGGTCGGCGCGGCGAAGAGTGCCGCGACCTTGTGTTCCTGGATCACCCGCCAGAAAGCGCCGGCATCAGGCGTGCCGACCGGCTTGCCTTCATAGACAACGGTGGTGCAGCCGTGAAGCAGCGGCGCGTAGCAGATATAGGAATGACCGACGACCCAGCCGATATCGGACGCAGCCCAAAACACGTCTCCCGGCTCTACGCCGTAGTGGTAGCGCATACTCCATTTCAGAGCGACCATGTGACCGCCATTGTCGCGGACCACGCCCTTCGGCTGGCCGGTCGTACCGGATGTATAGAGGATATAAAGCGGATCGGTGGCGGCGACTGGCACACACTCCGCCATGTGGCCTTGCGCCAGCGCGGTTCCGACGAGATCCGCATAATCGGCATCGCGCCCCGGCGTCAGGTCGCAGACCTGCGCATCGCGCTGCAGGATCAGGCAGAAATCCGGCGAGGAAACCGCCAGATCGAGCGCCTCGTCGAGAAGCGCCTTGTAGTCGATCACGCGCGAGCGCTCTATGCCGCAGGACGCCGAGATGATCGCCTTCGGCCGGGCGTCGTCGATCCGCGTCGCGAGTTCCGGCGCCGCGAAGCCACCGAAGACGGTCGAGTGAACGGCGCCGAGACGGGCGCAGGCCAGCATCGCGAAGATCGCTTCCGCGACCATCGGCATGTAGATGATGACCCGGTCGCCCCTGGTAACACCCTTGGCACGCAGCACATGCGCCAGCGCGCCGACATGGGCCTGCACTTGCGTGAAGGTGAAGCTCGTCTTCATGCCCGTGACCGGACTGTCGTGGATAACCGCCGTTTGGTCACCACGTCCGCTGGCCACATGCCGGTCGACGCAGTTCCAGCAAGTGTTGCAGGTGGCTCCGACAAACCAGCGGCCGTAGATGCCTTGTCCGGGATCGAACACCCGCGACGCCGGCTCGACCCAGTCGATCTCGCGAGCTGCAACGGCCCAGAAGGCTTCCGGGTCGGCCTGCCATTTCCGGTATGTCTGCATGTAGTTGGGCATATGTTTTGGTTACCTGATGGGATGATGCGAATGACGGCGACCAGCCCGGACGTTACCCGTCGTAGCCGTAGACCGCATGTGCAACTTCCTGTGAGATGATGCCGGCCCTGATATCCGCCTCCACCAATTCGCGGCTGCGCCTCTTCGGATCGCCCCAGCCTCCGCCGCCCGAAGATCGTACTGTCAGAACACCGGGCGCGAGTTCGGCAACACCGAAATCCTCCAGCGCGCCGATCTCTCCGTCGCCCGCTTGCGCTACGACCTCGCCACGCGCGCCGCTTGTGCCATGGACGACCCCGAAGCCGGTCTGCGCGCCCACGCCCTCGCCACGGAGGTTGTGACGGGTCGGCGTCAGGAACTGTACCGAATACTCCACCCCGGCACCGCCGCGATACTCTCCCGCGCCGGCGCTGTCGCACCGGAACTCGTGGCGCAGGAAGCGCACCGGATAGATCTGCTCGTAGAGTTCGAGATTCGGAATGGTGATCGCGCCAAGGCTCTGGAGCTGGCCTATCTGGTCGAAGCCATCGCGCACCGCCATCGCGCCGCCGCCCGGCTGCGCTGCCATGTGGAACATGACGAACAGTTCGTTGGTGTCCGGTCGCCGCCCGAAAGTGACCGGATGGCACGGTTTGCCCCAGCCGGCCGACACCAGGTTCGGCATAACGTCTTCAAACGCCCGCCAGCAGGCATGGACGATCTCATAGGTCGGGTGATGCGTGCAGAACGTCACTGGCGCGGGCGCGACCGGATTCACGAGGCTTCCCAACGGCGCCTTGACCGTGATCATCCGGTAGCTGCCGCTGTTCAGTGGAATGCGCCCGCCCAGCAAGGTCGCGAAGGCCAGATACACCGCCGAGCAGGTATTGGTGTAGGAACTGTTCTTGTAGGATTCGATCTGCGGACTCGTGCCGGTGAAGTCGACCTTGATGTCGCTGCCTTCGACCGTTATTTCTACGCAGATATCGATCTCGCGTTTGCTGATGCCGTCATTGGTCATGAAATCCCGGCCGCGATAGACGCCGTCGGGAATGGCTTCGACCTCTTTGCGAACAATACGCTCGGCATAATCGAGCACCCCGACGCAGAAATTGCCGAACTCGGCGACGCCAAACTGGTCTGCCATTTCGCGGATGCGCGTGCCGCCCACCTTGACCGCTCCAACCATGGATTGCAGATCCGCCGCGACCATCTCGGGAAAACGGGTGTTGAGCGTGACGAGGTTGACCACGTCGTGTTTGAACTCGTCCCTGTCGTAGATCTTGACCGGCGGAATGCGAATGCCCTCTTGGAAGATTTCGCGGGCGAGCGGGTTGTAGGTGCCGGCGACACCGCCGCCGATGTCGACCTGGTGCGCGCGCGAACAGGCGAAAGCGAGAAGCTGCCCGTCGTGGAACACCGGCATGATCACCGTGAAGTCCGGCAGGTGATTACCCCCGGCTACGTAGGGGTCGTTCAGAAGGAAGACATCGCCGTCGCGGATATCGTTGCCCCAATACTCGATCAGGCGCTCGACCGCGAACCCGCCCCCGCCTGTGTGGATCGGCACGCCGTCGGCCTGCGAAATGAGGTGGCCCGCAGCATCGGTCAGGTAACACGAGAAGTCGTGCGACTGGTTGAAGATCGGGCTGCGGGAAGACCGCAGCATGACGATCCCCATCTCGCGTGAGATGAAGTTGAGCTTGTTTTCGAAGACCGACAGCGAGACGGGATCGATATCGGTTTTCTGCGCAACGTTGATCATGCCGCCGAGCCTTTCTTGGACTGCTTGATCGCATAGTTTCCGAACCCGTCCACGGTGGCGGTGTCGCCGCGATCCAGGAGTATCGACGTCGTTGCTTCCTCTATGACGGCGGGCCCGGCGATCGTCTGGCCGGGTACCAGATCGTCGCCCTTCCAGACGTCGATCTCGACTGGCGTCCTCGACCATTCGAACCACGCCGTCCTGTTCTTGTGGGGGCCCGCCGCCGCGTCGGAGAAACCCTCGCGTCTCGGCCATTCGAGTTTCGTCAACTTGCCGATTGAATTGACCTGCAGACTGACCAACTCGAGCGGGCCGTCGGGATGCTGGTGATGGTAGAGTTCCTGATGCTGCGCATGGAATATCTCAGCGGCCGCCGCGAGCGACGCGCACGTGACGGGTAGCGCGACCGGAACCGGAATGCTCCATACTTGGCCAACGTAGCGAAGCTCGGCAACGGCTTCCGCCGACTGCCTGTCTTCCGGAAGTCCCGTGCGGGTCAGCTGCTCGCGAGACCTCGCGACGATGTCCTCGACCGCGTTCTGCAGGCCGTCGATATCCACCTCCCCCAACGGCCTGATGACGCTGATGACCTGATCCTGGAGCACATCGGACTGCATCATGCCGACCGAGCAGGCGACCGATGCCTGCCTTGGAACATAGATCCCGGCCATGCCGAGCATCCGGCACACGGCACTGACGTGCAGGCCCGACGCTCCGCCTGCTGCCACAAGCGTATAGTCGCGCAGGTCGAGGCCGCTTTCGGCCGCGAGGATCGTCAGGGAATTCGCCATGTTGTTGTTCGCGATATGCACCACCGACAGCGCCGCCTGCTCGAGGCCGATACCGAGCGGCGTTGCAAGCCTGGCATCTATCGCCGCGCGCGCGCCCTCGATGTCCAGCACCATGCTGCCACTCAGGAAGGTATCGATGCCAAGCCGGCCGAGCACGAGATTGGCGTCCGTGACGGTCGGCAGCTGGCCGCCTTTGCGATAGCTGACCGGCCCGGGTGTGCTGCCGGCGCTGTCCGGACCGACGCGCAGCAGACCGCCCTTGTCGATGCGAGCTATGGTGCCGCCGCCGGTGCCGATCGTGCGAATATCGATCGAAGGCACGGCCATGTGGTAACCCTCGATATCGGTAACCGCCTTGGAACCGACCTTCTTGTTCTGGGTGACGAGTATGTCGATACTCGTACCGCCCATGTCGAAGAAGACGACATTGTCGTTGTTGCTTGTTTCGGCCCATCCGAGCGCCGCGGACGCGCCAGCGGCCGGGCCGGACAGGACGGCCCTCACCGGCGCCGTCGACAGCATGGCGACATTCACCAGACCGCCATTGGACTGCATGATCAGCGGTTCGCAGGGAAGGCCGCGGCCGGTAAGGCCCTCGCATAGTCGGCGCAGATAGTGGACCGTCTTCGGACCGACATAAGCGTTCACCACAGCGGTCGAAGTGCGCTCATACTCGCCGATAACCGGCATGAGTTCGCTGGAAACCGAGATGAATATCTCGGGCAGACGCCGACGCAGGGCCTGCGCGACCGCCGCCTCGTGCGTATCGTTCAGATAAGAATTGTAGAGGCACACGGCCACGGCTTCGACCCCCGCGGCCTCAATGTCGTCGACCAGACGCTCGACATCAGCCGGGCACGGTGCCTTGATGACCTCGCCGGAAGCGCCGATGCGTTCGGCGAGCGTGAAACGCAGCCAGCGCGGGACGAGTTCGGTCGGATGCGGTTTACCGATATCCCAGACGTCCTGGCGAATACCTCTGCGGATGGCGAGACTGTCGCGAAAGCCTTCGGTCGCGATCAAGGCAACCTTCGCGCCGCGGCCCTCGACCATCACATTGGTGGCGACCGTGGACCCCAGGCCGAGGAATCCGGTCTGCGACAAAAGCGCCTCGACCGATATCGCGAGGCTCCGCGCCGCGCTATCCAGCACGTCGAACACGCCCACGGCCGGGTCCGGCAGCGTCGACAGCGCCTTGAATATCTTGAGCTGGTCGTTGACGGCCTCGTGATCGAGGACCGAAAGATCCGTGAACGTACCGCCCACGTCGATACCAATACTGAACCGCATCCGGCGATTTCCCTTTAAATCAAACAGTGCCGGACTATTCGTGGTAAATGCCCTTCTCGCGCCGCTTGACGATGCCCGCATAGATCTCGTCGCGCTGCTTGAGGATTTTGCGCGCCTCGTCCGCCCGTGTCAGGAGCTGCTCCTTGCTTGCGGTCGGATAGGCCAATTCGAGGCGGATGCCGTTCGGATCGCGGAAATAGATGGCCTTTGAGCTGGCATGGGTCGTCGGACCGATCACGTCGACGCCGTTCGCCACGAGACGTTCCTTGGCGTCGATGAGCGCCTGCTCGCTCTCGACGGTCAGCGCCAAATGATTGACCCAGCCGGGCGTGTCGTCGGGATTGGTAACACCCAGACCGTCAAAAAGGTCGAAAAACGCGATGCAGCCGCCGTCCGCCATTTCGAAGAAAAGGTGGAAATAGGGGCAATACTCGCCCGTCGACGGCACGTGGTCGTGCCACACAATGCCGATCAGCGGCATGTTGAGAATATCTTCGTAGAAGTGCCGCGTCTCCTCGGAATCACGGCAGCGATAGGCGACGTGATTGAGACCCATGAGGCGCGGAAACTTGTCGCTCATCGTGTAGCAAACGGGCGTGCGGGCAATCGATTCGACGGTCATTTTCTCACTCCTTCGTCTCTATGCGAGCGTTTTCAAGACGGGCGGGGTATCAGCGCGTGTACTGCTCGATCGTCCGCGTGGCCCCGAGGCGGTCGAGCGCTTGCGCATCCATGCCAAGCAGGTCGCGCAATACCTCGTGGGTATGTTCGCCAAGCCTCGGTGCAATACTGTTCTTGACCCCGGTTTCCGGCATCGAGCGGAATGGAAGGCCGAGCATCTTCACCTCGCCCAAACCCGGCTGTTCGACCGTCTTTACCAGTTCGAGATGGACGACCTGCGGGTCTTCGAACACCTGCGGAAATTCGTAGACCGGACCAACCGCGATCGCGAGCCGGCTGAGCCGCTCCACCCATTCGGCGGTCGTGGCCTCGGCGATATGGGCGTCCATGCGGGCGCGAAACGCGTCGAAATTGCGTAACCGATCGCCGTTCGTTTTGAAGCGGCTATCCTCGAACATCTCCATATCACCCAATTCCTCGCAGAGCTTGCGCCACTGCGCGGGACTGGTCAGGACGATCGTCACCAGCCCGTCGCTCGTCTCGTAGACCTCGCCAGGCGTGACGCTCGGCGAGCGGTTGCCGAGACGTTTGGGCGGTTTTCCAGATTCGTAATAATTGGCGACCGGGTCGGGAAGCAGGCCGAGCGCGGAAGCAAGCAGGTTGACGTCGATATAGGCGCCCTCGCCCTGACGTTCCCGGCGTAAAAGCGCGGCATTGATGGCGCCGAGCGCCGTATTGGCTGCGGCGACATCGGCCAGCGAGCCGCCTGGCCTCGTCGGCGGATGGTCGGGCATGCCGGTCAGCGCCATGAAGCCGCTCATGCCAAGTGCGACCGAATTGTATCCGCCGCGACGTGCATAGGGCCCCGTCTGGCCGAAACCGGTGATGGAGGCATAGACGATGTCCGGCTTGACCGCCTTGACGGATTGATAATCGACACCGAGTTTGGCCGTCGCGCCGGGCAGGAAATTCTCGATGATGACGTCCGACTTTTTGGCGAGAGCCAGAATGATATCCCGCCCTTCCGGCTTGCCCATGTCGACGGCGATGCCGCGCTTGCCCCGGTTGAATGACGTGAAGGAAGCCGTCAGCCCGGTATTGCCGCGCAGCCAGCGCATGTCATCGCCACGGCCCGGCCGTTCGACCTTGATCACGTCGGCCCCCATTTCGGCCATCACCGCGCCGACAAGCGGGCCGGCCAGGATGCGCGAAAGGTCGAGGACGCGGATGCCTTCGAGAAACACGATCAGTCTCCCCGCGACAGGATGGTCTCGATGACGGATGCTGATTCCGGCGTACCCACGCGCGCGATGTGGTCGATACGCGACTTCATCTGGGCCAGGGGAAGGAACGGCTTGTCAACCAGCGCTTCAACGAGCGCGTCGGTGCGCGCGTCCAGGTCCTCCGGCGAGGCAACCTCCGTCAACAGCCCTTGCTCGACCAACGAAGCGGCGCTGTGGCGGCGGGCAAGCAGGATGATTTCCTTGGCCTTGGCGGGCCCGACGAGGCGAACGAGACGCGTTGTCGTTCCCACCCCGAGAAGCACGCCGAGCTCGACCTCCGGGATCCAGAACTGAGCGGCATCGCTGGCCACACGAAAGTCGCACGCAAGGGTCAGTCCCCAGCCCGCACCCACGGCATGACCGCCGATCTTTGCAACAGTGACCTGTTCGAGCGACTCCAACGCGGTGGTGGCGCGTTCGAACAGCCTGCGGAACTGGCTCTTCCTGCCCGCGAACGCCTGTCGACGGTCGGCATCCGAACTGCCCGCCTTCACGTTGGTCTCGGCTCCAGCCGAAAAAACCGGCGGCTCGGCGGAAAGGACGATCACCCGCGTTTCGGTATCGTCACCAAACGATGCGAGCGCGTCATTGAACTCGGCAAGCATTTCCTCGCCCAGCGCGTTGCGCTTTTCCGGCCTGCTCAGCGTGACCGTCGCGACAGCAGCTTGGCGCCGGATTACAACGAATGGCTTGCGTTCTTCCACTGGCGGCGCCCTTTCGATTCTCGTTTGCCATGCGACATTGGGGACTATAGGCACAGGCGGTGAAGCGTCTGTCATTCACTTAACAGTGGCGCGGACAAGAGTGTCGCATCCTTTTTGGCGTTGGTACGACGCGTCACCGAAACGATGCAGATACGCAATATGGACGACCGGTCTTCCGCAATGTTCATGACAAACGGCAGAACCATGGAGTATGAAGCCCGCGGATCTGCCAACGGCGCGATGCGAGGTGCCGAATTTTGAATGCGAGCCCCATACCGGATTTCGAGGACGCGCTCGGTTCACTCGATCCCCAGGAGCGCGCCAGGGTCCGGTCAAAACTGCATCGCCTCACATTCGAGCCGAAGCAGCAGATTTTCGGCCTGGGTGAGGGCAGCTCCAACCTGATGATTGTATGCAGTGGACGGGTCAAGACTTTCACGGTGACCAGCGACGGACATCAGGTGACGACCGGAATCTGGGGAGCCGGCTATGTTCTCGGGTTGATCAGCGGTCTGGCGGGAATGCCTCGCGTCCTGTCCTGTGAAGCCATCGACAAGACGAAGATGGACCGGCTGTCGATGCGCGACCTCGAAGTGTTGATGGCCGACATACCGAAGTTCGGCTACCAGATGGCGTCGCTGCTGGCGCGCACGGCCGCGGTATCGGTGTCCCGCATCGCCGTATTTGCCACCGCACCGGTGCGGGGACGACTGATCGAAACATTGCTGACACTGGGGCGATTGCCAGGCGCCCAGAGCGGGCCGGACAGCGCATTCATTCGCGGCCTCAGCCATGAAGACATAGCGAACATGGTCCGCGCCTCCAGGCCTTGGATATCACTGACAATCCGCGACCTGGAAGATAAGGGTTATCTGAAGATCGGCCGCATGCTGATCGAAATCCCAAGTCTTTCCGCGCTGGCGGAAGCCGGTCAGGAAGAACTTTTCGGCTGATCCGCTTGTTGTTGGCCGATCCGGCTCAGTTGATCGTGAGAACAACCTTGCCGATGACCGACCGTTCCTGAAACCGAAGTAGAAGTTCCACTGCCGAATCCAGCGTCCCGGTGTCCGAGACATGGGGCCTAAGCGAGCCACGCACGATGAGATCGGTGAGAAGCGCACCGACTTGCGTACGGGCTCCCGCATTGCGCTCCGCGTAGCTGCCCCAATAGACACCGAGAATGTTGCGCTCGTTCAAAAGCGCCAAGTTCAGGGGAAGTCTGGGGATGCTTCCCTGCGCGAAACCGACGACCAGATGGCGTCCTCCGTACCCCAGAGACCGGAACGCTGGCTCGGCGAGGTCTCCACCCACCATATCGAGAACGATGTCGATGCCGGCTGATCCGAATTTTTCCTTCAGCGTCTCGCGCAAGGACGCTTCTTTGTAATTGACAAGCGTGCCGGCTCCCATGCTCGCGCAGGCGGCAAGCTTTTCCTCGCTGGATGCGCCAGCGATCGCATGGCTCCCGAAATGTCTACACAGGTCGAGCGCCGCCATGCCGACGCCGCCCGAGGCCCCGAGCACCAGAACATTGTCACCAGGCTTCATTTGCCCTCGATTCACGAGAGCGTGCCACGCGGTCATGTAGGTGAGCGGGAAGGCAGCACCCTGTTCATAAGACATTTTTTCCGGCAGTTTCACCGCGCGGCTCGCGTCGAGCACGATCTCCTGGGCGAACGCGCCCCAGGTGACAACCGCGCAGACGCGGTCCCCCGCAGCGAAGTCGCTCACATCGGCGCCTACCTCGATCACGTCGCCGGCCAGTTCCATACCGGGCGTGAACGGTAGCGGCGGTTTCACCTGATACTTGCCCGCAACGATCAGGCTGTCCGGAAAATTCACCGCGGCGGCGCGGATGCGCACCCGTATCATCGAGCCTCCGGACAGTTCCGGCTCCGGAATGTCTTCGATCCTGAGAGCCGAAACGCCGGCATAGTCGCGGCAAACAAGCGCCTTCATGATGTTTTCTTCCTGTCACTCTGTTGGCCGAGGCCCGGAGGCACGCACTTTCGGGGCAATCTCGGCGGCGATCACGTCGAGCTGTTCAAGCTCGTTGAAGACGGGATTGAGCACGACGACATCCGGGCCGCTGTCGAGAAGCGGTCCCAATTGCTCAAGAATGGTTTCCGGCGTTCCCCAAACGGCCACCTTGTCGACGTCGGTGGGGTCGCGCCCGCTATAGGTGCGACCATACCACTCCCGCAACTTGTCTCGAGCGTTGTCCGGCGAAGTATCGACGGCCATGTAGACACGCTTGCCGACCCGGAAGCTCTCCGGCGTATGGCCCGCCTGCGCCGCGATATCACGCACCATCGCAAGCTCCTCCAAATAGCGCCCGGTAGAAGACGCGCCGGGCGACAGCCAGCCCGAACCGAGCCTCGCGGCCCGCTTGATCGCGAGCGGGCTCGATCCGCCGAACCAGATCGGAGGGTGCGGTTTCCGGACGGGTTTGGGATTGAGGCTGCCATCCTCCACCTCCCATCGCGGAGAATGGTCGGTGACGGAATCCTCCGTCCAGAAGCGTTTCATCAGCTTGATGCAATCTTCGAGTTGGCCGCCGATCTTCTCGGTCGAAAGGCCACAGGCGCGATAGGCTTGCGGATCGCTACCGGCGGCCACGCCAAGCAGGACACGCCCTCCCGACAGATGGTCGAGAGTGGTAATGGATTTCGCCAGCAAAACAGGGCTGCGCAGAGCGGCCTGAAGAATGCCGGTCGCGAGCGTCACCCGGGAGGTAAGCGCGGCCGCGAACGTCAACAGCGGCAAAGCGGACAGGCGCGGTCCTTCGCCGAAGAGCTGTTCCGTCACCCACAGACTGTCGAAACCCGTTTCGTCCGCTTTGACGAGATATTGGCGCAGGCGGGCCATATCGAGCGCCTGGGGCGAGGATTGCGGAATCGGCAGGCCAACTTGAACCGACATAATTGTGCTCCGACTTCTGTGCGGCTTGTGATTGCGTGGGGCACGCACATCGCCCCGAATTGCTCGCGGACGGCTATCAACCAGGCAGAATCAGGGAAGGCAGCCCCGGCCAGATACTGAGAATGGCGGCGAGCACGATCAGCGCCGCGACAAACGGCAGCACGCCGGCAAAGATCGTCTGGATGGGCACGTCCTTGGCGAAACCGCTTACAATGTAGGCGTTCATGCCCACTGGCGGCGTCAGCATGCCGATCTGGCAGACGAGAACGACCATCACACCGAACCAGATCGGATCGACCTGCAGCGAGGTGACCAGGGGGAAAAATACCGGAAGAGTGAGCAGCAGCATGGAGATTTCGTCCATTACTGCTCCCAGCAGGAGATAGATCACGAAAATACCGACCAGCAGCGAGGCCGTCGACAGCCCGGATTGGGAGAACCATTGTGCGACCTCCATCGGCATCTGTGTCAATGCAATGAAGAACGAAAACAGATCGGCGCCGATGATGATGAGAAAGATCATGGCCGTTGTCGCGGTTGTATAGAAGACGGCCGACTTGAAGTCGGCGATGGACAGGCTTCGACGCACCATGCCGAGCAAGATGGTACCGATCGCGCCAAATGCGGCGGCCTCGGTCGGGGTCGCCACGCCGGCATAGAGGCTGCCGATAACGGCTGCGAACAGGATGACAATTTGCCAGATGTCCAGCAGACTGCGGAACCGCTCTTTCCAGCCGTGGCGTTCACCGGCCGGTGCATCTCCCGGGCGGAGCCTTACCCAGATCATGATGACGATCATGAACAGGATTAGGCCAATGATGCCGGGAACGATGCCGGCCAGAAGCAGCGCCGCGGGCGATGTCTCGGTTATGATCGCGAACAAGATGAATATGATCGACGGCGGAATCATGATCCCGAGCGTTCCGCCGGCCGCGATCGATCCCAAGGCAAGGGGATTGGAATAGGCGTATCGCCGCATCTCCGGCAGAACGATTGTGCAGACGGCTGCCACCGTCGCCAGCGAAGAACCGGATATCGCGCCGAACAGCGCGCTGGAAAAAACGGCCGAGATCGCGAGACCGCCGCGCCAGTGCCCGAACCAGACATTGGCGACACGGAACAGGTCGCGGCTGAGGCCCGACCGGGCGGCTGTGTAGCCCATCAACAAAAACAGCGGAATGGTCAAGAATGTATAGGAGCTGGCCCGCTCGAACGGCGCGCTCCTGAGCACGTAGAACGCCGCGTCCCAATCGGCAATCATCGCGGTCCCGATCACACCCGTGATGGCCATCGCCGCCGCGATCGGAACCCGCAGGAGCATGAGCAGCAACATCGCCGCAAAGCCGCTCAAAGCTACAACGATGCTACTCAAAGGTGGTTTCCTCTGATGGCGTGCTGGCTGCGTCTTCCGGGTGAGTTCGCGCCTCCCTAACGGCAAGCATGAAACCCGCCAGGGCGGCCAGCCAAGCACCGAGCGTTCCCACGGCCATGAAAGGCGCCACCAGGATCGGCGAGGACAAGGTTGTCATCCCGATTTCGGCCGCATCCAAGGTCAGAAAATACATCCAGTAGCCCACGGCCGCGCACATTGCAGATACGGCGAGCGCGCCGACAATCTTGAAGAACCGGTTGACTTGCCCTGGCAACCGATCGGTCAGCAGGACGACCTTGACGTGCGTGCCCGACAAGGTCGCGTATGGCAACGCGAGAAAGATGCAAGCTGCCAGTATCGGACCCGACATCTCGACCATTGCCGGAATGCCGGAGGCGAAGAACGAACGCAGGATCGCATTGATGACGGTCGCGACCCCGGTCAGCACCAACACCAACCCGGATAGCAGCGCGACGAGACGCAAGATTGTCTCGACGCGCCGCGCAATCCGGGTCGAACTCACTTGTGTTCGCCGCTTTCCGCGACGATACCGCGTGCGGCATCGAGAAGCGCGGCCGCATCGTCGACGCCACGCTCTTCGGCCGACTTGACCCATTCGTCATAGATTGCCGCGGTTTTCTCCTGCCACCTGGCCCGCTCTTCGGCCGACAGGGTGATGATTTCATGCCCCTTCTCGACAAGCGCCGAACGTGCGTTCTGGTCGTTTCCATCCCATTTGGCCCCGATCTCCGCCCAGTAGCCGGAGGCGGGCGACGTGCTCTCAAGAATGAGGGCCTGAAGATCCTCGGGCAGCCCCGACAGGCTTTTTTTGTTCATGAAGAGAGCGAATGTCGTGGAGTAGGCGGAGACTTCCGTGTGGTACTTCGTCACTTCATCCAACTTGAACGCAAGAAGCCCTTCATAGTTCAGCACCAGACCGTCGAGCGTGCCAAGCTGCATCGCCTGGTAGATTTCCGATGATGCCATGCCGACCTGCTGGGCCCCGAGCGCCTGAACCATCTCGCCGACGACGGCCGTCGGGGTACGGATCTGGAGACCCTTGAGGTCTTCCATCTTGCCGACAGGCTTGGTCTTGGTGCTGATGTGGCCGGCCGGCTGCGTGTTCATGGCCAGAACCTGAACGCGCGGATAATCCTTGGAGACGTAATCATCCCAGAGCTCCGCGAGCAGGCTGGAGCCCGTTTCTGCCGACTTGAACAAGAACGGTAGTTCAGCAACGCTTGTGCGTGGAAACCTGCCAGGCGACCAGCCCGGAATACCGTACGCAATGTCGGCTAGCCCTGCTTCCACGCAGCCATACTGTTCCGTCGGCTTGCAGAGCGATGAGCCGGGAAACAGTGCTATCTTGAGCCTGCCGCCGGATTTCTCCTCCAACATCTCGACCCAGGGAACAAGAACCTGTTTGTGATGCGTCGTGACCGCGGGCAGCATACTGGACAGCTTGAGTTCGTATTCCTGCGCGGATGCGGAATGGGTCGACGATGCGAAGAGAGCCGTTCCTAGTGTCAGAATTGCCTTGAGCGTTTTCATTGGTTCCCCTTCTCAGCTTTCTGCGGTTTTGTGGAATCAGGCCGGGATGATCGCCTCGGCCTCGATCTCGATCTTGCCACCCGGGCGGACAAGTTTCGTGCATTCCACGAGTGTGCTCGCCGGGAAAGCGTCGCGGGAAAAATACCTGCCGCGGACTTCGTGGAGGATGCGTAGATTCTCATCACTCAAGTCGGTCACGAAAATCAGCGTGCGCACGATGTTGTCCATCGTCGCGCCCTGATACGTCAGGACTTCACGAATGTTCTGCAGGGTTTTGTCGCACTGCTCCTCGAAGCTCGCACTGACGATGTTGCCCTCGGCATCGGTCGCAAGCTTGCCCGAAATGTAAAGCACGGCATGGGTGGGCAGCTCCACGCGCACAACATCGCAAAAGGCGGCCGGTATGGCGGTGCCGATGATCCCTGGAATATTGCGATTGGGATTTTTCGCCAACGAAACCGATGAACGCCGCATTCGTCTCTGTCCTGAGTCTGTTGAGATTCAGGACAGGTTAGTGGGTACCGCGGGAACCGTTCTGTTTAGCACCTTACAAAGGGTATCAAATTCTTACCTGCAAAAGGTAGACGCCCTATGGCCAGGCACCGTCTGATCGCCTGGCGGCCCGAGGCAGTGTCGAGAAAGTGACGGCCACGGCCGCCGGACAGAAGAAGAACTGTACCGCAACGGCCGCAAAAACGCCGACATGCTCACACGCGCGTCGGGGAACATATCGGCGCTGAATAGAATCTATCGATACCCAATCCAGGTCAGGGAGCTGCGTCGGCCCGTGCCACAAAATCGATCAACTCGGTCGACACGATATCGTCGGGCTTGCCGCTGCACCAATGAATTAGTGCCGTCATGTCGGTGGATATGCCGCCATGCAAAGCGCCGGGTGCGTTAAACATGAAGGACCCCTCTGGCGCGACGATTCTGCCCTGAGTATCATAGTAGGCCCCCTTGAGCAGGTATACTTCTTCACCCAGTTCCGGTGCGCGGCCAACGATTTTCCAAGCCTTGCCTTCCGGAGCGATGAAGCGTGCGATGATCGTAAGGCCATGGTCGTCACGCCGCAGAACACGGCGAAAGCGACCATATTCATTCCCGTCCGTCCATGTGATGTTATAATCCGCAGGCTCCCACGGGCTATCTTCCGGCCCGATGCTAAATGATTTCTGTCTCATAGAATATTCCTCCTCCTGAAGTGAGGACGCATTCGTCCCGCAAGTTGTGATTGGGTTTTCAGATGTTCAAAGTTGTGTCTGCGGAATCGTCACGCGCAATCCTTCCATCGAAGAATCGACGACGAGCTGACATGCAAGCCGACTGTCATCCCGACGCGGCTCGGCAACGTGATCCAACATTTGTTGCTCCATCTCCCCGACGCGCGGCACATCGGGAGCCGAAGTCGAATCAAGATAGACATGGCAGGTCGCACAGCAGCATGCGCCACCGCACTCCCCCAATATACCATCGATGTTGCTGTTTACAGCCGCACGCATCAATGTCTCGCCAACAGGAACATCTATAGTATTTGAGGTATTCATGCTATTTATAAACGTTACCAACGGCATATTCTACTGCCTCACCTCAATATGAAAGACAGTGACAAAATTAATTTATATTGCAGCAACGTCAAACGCGAACTTTCACTCACATCATAAGACGGCCTTATGAACGTAAGCCTGCGACAACTCCGCGCTTTTTTAGCCACCGTCGAGAGCGGCAGCTTCACACGTGCTGCTCACCGTCTCCATCTGAGCCAGTCGGCTGTAAGCATGATAATACGTCAGCTGGAAACCGAGATTGGTCTTGATCTGTTCAGTCGTGAGCGAAAACGTCTGATCTTAACGGAAATGGGACTGCAACTGGTCCCGATCGCCCAGCGCATGATGGACGAACTGGATCTAATCGCGTTGCGCGCTTCCGAAATCCAGCAGTTGCAAAGCGGGTCTCTACGTATGGCTGTGCCGGAAGTCATGGCTTGCACGCTGATGCCGCCAATACTGACCATCCTCAACGACACACATCCCGCGATTGCGATCAAGTTGCTGGATACCCCTTTGACCAACATCCCCGTGGAAGTGGCACGCGGCGCGGTCGAATTGGGAATCGGTCCCGAACGGTCGAGCGATCCGAGCGTCGAACGCACATTTTTATGTAGCGTGCCGATCTGCCTTGTCTGCGCAACGTCGCATCGCGCCGCCCGACGCAATTCGATTAAATGGAGTGAATTGCGTGACGAAAAATGGATCTATTATCCAAGCACTTTCAGCAAGCAGATCCAGGCCGCGCTCGGCCAGCTGGATATACCACGCCTACCCGATGACGCGACCATCGTCGAACGCTTGACCACCGCTCTCGCCCTGGCCGGTCAAGGCGGCGGGGTTACCACCGCGCCAAAATACGCGGACGCGCTCCACAAGGATTTTCAAGTGCGCTTTGTTCCCTTGGTCGAACCGCAAATCAGCAGCGTATTGTATGTCTACAAACGCCACGGCCATACACTCTCCCCGCCTGCACTCAAATTTCTTGAACTGCTTTCGAACGAAAGCCGTCTCGCCGGTGACATTGCTCCCAGGCCCTAAGGCCCATCGAATGCGCCTATACGCTTTCGCGTCAACCGACCCGAGCCATCGGCTCCATCCATCTCGCGATTCGTCCCTCCCAAGGATGGACTTGCCCGGAGTAAATGGAAGGACTTTCTGATAGAGCGGGATGCGACGGGAAACCAGCCACCGGAATAAAGCCGAATGCCTGCGTTGCGAATGGCGAGGAGACGATCACTTACAACCCCGTATCTGGCTTTTCGGCATCGCCGCTCTCGACCCCCCCGGACGACGTTTCGTGGCCGGCCTACGCCACGGCGCTGTGGAATAGACCGCCTTCAGTTTCCAGCGAAACGCTTGCGAAGCCCCGGCAGAAATGCCGCGGCAAGGAACGCGGCACTGACCACCAGGAATGCCAGGCTTATCGGACGGTCGATGAAGGTCGTGATGTCGCCACGCCCGAGCAGCAAGGCGCGGCGGAAGTGTTCCTCCATCAACGGCCCCAGGATGAACCCGAGCAGCACTGGCATCGCCGGATAATCAAAGATGCGCATCAGGTAGCCGACAAGGCCGAAGCCGAGTACGACGAATATGTCGAAGACGTTGTTGTCGGACGAATAGACGCCGACACATATGAAAACCAGGATCGCCGGATAAAGCAGGTGATAAGGAATCGACAAAAGCCTGACCCAAAGACCGATCAGCGGGATGTTTAGCACGAGGAGCATCAGGTTCCCGATCCAGAAGCTGATAATCAGACCCCAGAACATCTCGGGCTGGTCATTGATCAGATTCGGCCCTGGCGTGATGCCGTGCAGGATCATCGCACCGAGCAACACAGCGACGACGGCATCGCCGGGTATGCCAAGGCTGAGCGTCGGGATGAACGCCGCCTGGACCGAAGCATTGTTTGCCGCTTCCGGTGCCGAGATACCTTCGAGCGCGCCCTTACCGAACTCTTCCGGCGTCTTCGAAAGACGCTTCTCAGACGCATAGGCCATGAGCGACGCAATCCCCGGACCCGTACCGGGAAGCGCTCCGACAAACGATCCGATCACCGAGCCCCGCAAGGTCGGCGCCCAGATACGTTTCCACTCATTTCGCTTGGGCCACATCTCACGAAAACCGATCCGGCCCACTGCCATCGGCTTGCCCTGCTCACCGCCGATATTCGCGATGATTTCCGCGACGCCGAACAGGCCCATCGCGAGCGCCACGAGACTGAACCCGTCTGCGAGTTCCAGAATGCCGAAATTGAAGCGGAACATGCCAGTATTCACGTCCGTTCCGACAAGTCCAAGGGCGATCCCGAACACGACCATCGCAAGCCCCTTGAACGGCGAGCCGACAGTCATCGTTGAAGCGGCGATCAGACCCAGCAGCATGACTGAGAAATATTCAGCCGAAGAGAATTCCAGCGCCAATTCCGCGATGATGGGTGCAAACCCCATCACCAGAACGATCGCAAAAGAAGAGCCGACGAAGGAGTTTATCGCGGTAACGAAGAGAGCCAGCGGCGCCTTGCCCTGCTTGGCGAGCGGATAGCCGTCGAGGCAGGTGATCGCCGCGGTCGCCGTTCCCGGCAGGTTCAGCAAAATTGAGGCGGTCGATCCGCCATACTGCGCACCGTAAAAGATGCCGGCGAGCATGATGAGGGCGGCGGTCGGGTCGAGATAATATGTCATCGGCAGCGCGAGCGAAATCGCCGCAAGCGGGCCGATTCCCGGCAGGACGCCGACGATCGTGCCCACCGTCACACCGACAAAGCAGAAAAATAGTCCCTCGACGCTCAGCGCTTTGGCAACGCCAAGCGCGATATGGGCGTAGAAATCACTCATCGGGGCCCGAAAACATTGACCGGCAGCCCGAGCCCCCAAATGAAGAGCAAGGAGCCGAATACCGCCATGAAGGTGGCGATGCCGCCGACGGCCCACCAGTTGCGGCGGATTTCGCCCAGTGACGAGATGAACACCAGCGCGAAAGTAGCCGCGACGTAACCGGTGCGATCCACCAGTGCCGCGAAAGCGACCATACCGATCGTGACTGACAGCACGGCACGCCACCCGAAGGCGTCCGGACCCGGAGCGCCTTCATCCGCGGGCCCTTCATCCGCCTGCCGCGAGCCGTACCAGCTTTCCAGCGCAATCACGATTCCGAGCACGGCGATCAGACAACCTATCACCAGCGGAAAGAATCCCGGCCCCGGCCGCAACATCTTACCAAGCGGATAGGTCGATGCCATCGCGGCAAGACCGGCCCCGAACGCCGCCACAACCGCCGCGGCCGAATAGTCCCTCAGGGGTGTGTGAACTGTCATGCGCGTCCGTCCCGCCTTTGGCGGGCTGCCCTTGCGGACAGCCCGTCTATTCTTTTTGGTTCAGCCCGACGGCCGTGTGTCACTTCGGTCCGATCCCAGCGGCCTTGACAACACCTTTCCATTTTTTGACTTCGTTCGCGATGAACTCTTTCGACTCTGCCGGTGGCATGCTCTCGATGAGGAAGCCTTTCTCCTTGAAAAAGGCCTGCAGCTTGTCCGATTCGAGCGCCTTGGCGATTTCGGCGTAAAGCGTGCCGAGGACTTCCGGCGGCGTGCCAGCCGGAGCGAAGATGCCCTGCCAGGAGAAGGCGGCGTAGCCGTCGATACCGGCCTCTTCGATCGTCGGCACATCCGGCAGCATGTAATGGCGCTGCGTCGAGGTGACGCCGAGCGCCCGCAGACGGCCCGTCTTGATGTGTTCGGAGGTCACGAGGATGTCGCCGAACATGGCGTCGAGTTGCCCGCCAAGCAGATCCTGCAGGGCCTGCGCACTGCCCTTGTAGGGCACGTGCAGGAGTTTGGTGCCTGTTTCCAGTCCGAAAAGCTCACCGGTCATGTGCATTGATGTGCCGACACCGGGTGTTCCGTGCGTGAAGGTCTCCGGATTTTCCTTCGCATAGGCGATCACGTCCGCGACGCTGTTGAATTTGCTTTCCGAATTGACAACAAGTACCAGCGGGGATGCGATAACGATCGAGACAGGGTCGAAGTCGGTCACCGGGTCATAGGGCAGATCGTCACGTAGCGCGGCGCTGATTGCGTTGGAGCCCGTGACGCCCATCAGAAGCGTGTGGCCGTCGGGGTCGGAGGTCGCGACATAATTCGCGCCGACCGTGCCGCCTGCGCCGCCGCGGTTCTCCACGACGACCGGCTGGCCGAGGGGACCGGAGATTGCCTCACCGATCTGGCGGGCGAGAAGATCGGTCGAACCACCCGGCGGGAACGGGACAACCAGCGTAACCGGCTTTTCGGGATAACCGTCGGCGGCAACGGCCGGCGAAGCAAGGCCGGCCGACAGGCCGGTTGCCGCGGCGATTGCGAGGGCTGCGCCGAGGAGTGATCTCCGATCGATTCTCGTTTTCATGATTCTGCCTTCCTCTGTTGATTTCGACTTCTTGTTGCTATTGAAAACGGGTCGGACTGAAGGGCTCCAGATCGATTTCCGTATCGCGACCGGCAACGAGGTGGGAGATTTCGCGTCCGGTTGTCGCGCCGCCGCACATGCCGACATGTCCGTGCCCGAAACCAAAAAACGCGTTCTCCGCGGCTGGCGCGCGGCCGATTACGGGCAGGCTGTCGGGCAAGCAGGGGCGATGCCCCATCCAGTAGGAGTTTTCCGAACCCTTCAAACCCGGAAAGAGGTCCTGCCCCTTGCGGAACAGTGCCTCCGAACGGCGATAGCGCGGTTCCGCGTCGAGCCCGGCGAACTCCACCGTGCCGGCGAGCCTAAGACCGGCCTCCATCGGATTGACCATTATATTGTGCTCGACCGCCATCACGTTTCGGTTCAGTCGGATATTCGGATCTTTCACGGTTACATGATATCCGCGCTGGCTCTCGAGCGGCACGCGGGCTCCGAGCCTGCGCGCGAGGGCACTCGACCAAGCTCCGGCGGCGATGACCACACCGTCCACGTCCAGTTTCTCGCCGTCGTCGAGCAACACCGAGCCAACAACGCTGTCGCGCAACTGGAAACCGGTCGCGGCGGCACGCATGTGGATCGCACCATCCTTGATCGACTGGCCGTAGATCGCCTTTACGAGCGCCGATGGGTCGGGCGTCGATCCGTTATCCGGTGCGAACTGTCCGAACCGAAAGATGCCCTTTAGTTCCGGTTCAAGCGCGCCAAGTTCCTCGCTGTCGACCTCTTGCATCTCGACACCGAGACTGCGCCTGAGGTCCATTCCCCATTTCCACCGTTGGGCGGATTCGCGCGACGAATAGACGTAGAGACAGCCGTTTCGTCTGATCAGCGACATTGCGCCCGCGCGCTGAAGCAACGGTTCGTAGGCATCGAATACCGGCCGCAGGAGATTGCGCAGGGCGCCGGCGATGCGCGCGACTTCCTTCTCGTTCGAGGCTCGCATGAAACGAAGCAGCCACGGCAGCACGCGCGGAAGATAGTGCGCGCGAATGACCAGCGGGCCGTCCGGATCGAGCAACCATTTGGGGATATTGCGCCACATTCCCGGCATGCCGACAGGCAGGCAGGCACTCGGCGAGAGCGACCCGGCATTGCCGAACGAGCATGCCTCGCCTGCCTCGCGCGGATCAATGTAGGTGATCTTGTGGCCGTCTCGCTGCAACCATGCCCCGGCGCATGCGCCGACAACCCCCGTTCCCAAAATTGCGAAATGCAAGCCGTCCGCCCAATGCTAATTCTTGATCACCCTCTTGTTGTGCATCGTATTTGGATGAGTAATATCAGACAAATGAATTTTGATTCTAGAAACATAAGATAACCTGATGAACATCACCCTGCGTCAGTTGCGCGCCTTTTACGAGGTCGCGAAGACACAGAGCTTCACGCTTGCCGCCAGCAACATGAAGCTCACCCAATCCGCCGTCAGCATGCTCGTGCGTCAACTCGAGGCCGAATATGGCCTGGCACTCTTCAACCGCGTCCAGCGCAGCGCCCAGCTCACAGAGGTCGGACGCCAGATGCTTCCCATCACCGAGCGCATGCTGGAGGATCTCCGGCAGGTTCATGAGGGTGCGGCGGACCTGAAGGCGCTACGTCGGGGCACGCTTCGGATCGCCGTTCCGCAGATGCTTGCCTGCTCTTGGCTTCCGCCCCTCGCAGCCGAATTCATGGCTGCCTTTCCGGATATCGGCCTGCATGTCATGGACACGACCGGCGACCGCATCGTCTCGGCCGTCCAAGACAACGAGGCCGAGATCGGAATAGGCCCGCAACGCCCCGCTCCGGCAGAAATCGCGGCGGAGCCGTTGTGGGAGGAACCGATCCAGGTCGCCCTGCCGAGAAACTCCCC
Source organism: Nitratireductor arenosus (assembly GCF_009742725.1). Lineage (GTDB taxonomy): Bacteria > Pseudomonadota > Alphaproteobacteria > Rhizobiales > Rhizobiaceae > Mangrovimarina > Mangrovimarina arenosa. The sequence continues at coordinate 665,896 of NZ_WPHG01000001.1, forward strand.
GCTGGGCGATGCGGATTGCCTGACATGGAAGGATCTGCGCGGCGAAAACTGGATACAATATTCAGACGACTTCACGCTTTACCTGGAACGCACGATCTGGGCGAAACTGCCCATCCCCGACGCCCGCACAACCAACGTCCGCTATCTAACGACGGCGCTGTCATTTGTCGGTCTCGGATTGGGGGTTACGGCCGCGCCGCAGTATGCGCGAAGTTTTGCGGACCAGTTTGCAGTCAGATTCGCTCGAATCGAGGCCGGGCGCATCATGCGCGCCTTCTACATCTATTCGAGAAAGAACCATTCTCGATCTCCGGCCGCCAACGCATTTATTTCGTTCCTGAATAACAAAATCGGAAACTCTTCTTAGGGAGGGTACTCATCAGAGCGAATACTCACGAGGCCGAGTCTCGCTAATGTTGATCCGTACGGTTTCACGAAGGCGAACTGACGTGATCACGGCGTGGTCGACGGTTTGGGTCTTCATCGCCTGGCCAGCGATACGTCCTGCGCCAGGGTCCGGTCACTGCTCTTCAAACTCCGGTCGGCCATCGCCGCCAGAACTGTCCATCGTCAGATGAAATCGTTTGAGTATCTGCCGGAACTTCGTGGCCTGGCCATGAAGGCGAACCTCTGTCGTTTCCGTGCGAAAAAGCTGCGGCCGCATCTGCCATAAGCGCAACAAGATCAATCTCAGCCAGGTCTTCGCCGGACAAATCATCGGCCTAAGAGAAGTCGAGAACCAGATCTGGCTCGTCTCATTCCTCGACTATGACATCGGATTCTTCGACAATGACGATAACAGGGCCGAACCCGCAGCAAACCCATTCGCCCCGGAGAAAGTTAAGCCATGTCCTCGGAATGGACCAAAAGCAGATGGCGGAGGTGTCAGACAAACGCAAACCGGTCTCCGTTTGCCGAACGTGCCCTGCCCTATGCAGCCAGAAGTTGACGCCACACGGCCAGAGCGGCGGTGCGCTTCCGCTTGAAGTTTGATCGGCTGTAGAGATGACGTTCCTGATTGAAATGATTGTACACTGAGTCATAGACGGCTGCTATCCGTCCCAAATGAGCTCGTGGAAGAACGTGCGCTCGCCAGCAACCCTTGAATAGCCCCTAGATTTGTAGACGCCTTCTTCCCCAATTTTGAGGCAAGGAAGCCATGATGGGGACCGGCAATTCCACTGATGAGTTCAAGCGTGATGCTGTGGCGCAGATCACGGAACGGGGCTATCCGGTTGCGGCATCTATTTATATCTGCCCAGGCCACCGTCGAGAAGACGTCGTCCAAGGCCTATACGCCCTCACGATGTTCCCCGCTTGCAGCGTCAACTGGCCTACTATTGCGCCGCCCAATGGCCGACTTCTACTCTGCCGTTGACAGCCTACGCGGATCGCGGCCGTTAAATTGCCTGGCCGAGCAGGGTCCCGTACCCAGACACCGAGGGCCCGCGTCCGGTCAGTTCCAATGCTCCCCACAGCGTCACTGCATTGGCCGTTAGCACCGGCACATTGAGCCTATCCTCGAGCGTTTCGATGAAATGCAGGCTGGGCATTGCGGTGTCGGGAATGAGCAGCGTGTCGGAACCGGGCGAAAACGCTTCGACGGCCTTTTCGACGATGGTCTCGGTGGGGAGGGCGGGAACATCCCAACCGGTAGGGATGTCGAGACAGGTGAGTGCGTCGACCGACAGTCCGGCCTCGCCGAGAAACGAGCAGAACGCGCGCGCTGTGGGCTCTGGATAGGTGGCCAGAACGCTGGCTTTGTGCAGGCCGAGACCACGCATGGCGTCCACGAAGGATAGGGACGTGCTGGTCGCCGGCGCCTCCACCGCCTGGCCGATCGCTTCGGCCTGGCGGGCGGCGAACGCGCTTCCCGACATGAAGCTGCCGCTGGTGCAGGCCCAGGTGATGGCGTCGAGATCGAAGCCGCGCAGGCGTTGGGCGGCCTCGGTGATCCAGGCGAGTTGACCCGTCTCGCGCAAGGCGTCCAGATCGTGGTCGTTGCCGTGCGCGCCGCCAATCCGCGAAATGGTGAAATAGAGCTTCACGCCCGCGTCGGCCACCTGCTCGAACGCGTAGTAGTCGGCCTCGGGGCCGCCGCTGGGGATGATCATCCCGATCCGCACGCACTCATTCATCCGTATGTCCTCCGAAGGCCGGGGTCGGCCGGTTGGTTGCTCCGTGCGCCGGGGCTGCGTTCGGGTTCCAAGAGGGACCCATTTTACGCCCTGTCTTTGGCGCGGTCCGCGCGCCGCCAAAGGTTTCGAAGCTCTCTTGACGGGGAGCGGGTTTGCAACTACATTTAACGTTAAATAAAGCCTCAATCAAGGCCAAATACCTGACCGTGAACGGGAGGCATGATGTTCGCACTGGAGGAGCAGGTCGAGGAGAAGCGCTCACCTTGGGGCTTGGTCGCCGTCATGGCCACGCTCGCGCTGATCGGCGTCGCTGCCTGGAAATACGTCAATTGGCAGCTTCTCGCCTCGCTGGACTTTTCGGTGGTGTGGGACTACCGGCTTGCGCTCGCCAAGGGGCTGATGGTGACGCTTTACCTGACCGCCATCGCCGGCCTGTGCGGCCTTACGGCGGGCACCGTGCTCGCCGCGCTGTCGCAATCGCGGCTGGCGCTGGTGCGCTGGGTCGTCGTTGCCTATGTCGAATTGTTCCGCAACACGCCGATCCTGGTTCAATTGATCTGGATTCACTTCGCGCTGCCGGTCTTTACCGGCTGGAACACGACGGCGTTGCAAAGCGGAACGATCGCGATCGCCCTGCAGGCCAGCGCCTATTTCTCCGAGATCGTGCGGGGCGGCATCGAATCCGTCCCAAAAGGGCAGTGGGAGGCCGCCTACGCCCTGGGGCTGCCGGCACGCACGACGTGGGGGCGGGTGATCCTGCCGCCGGCCCTGAAATCCATGATCCCGGCGCTGGTCAATCTCACGATCAGCTTCTTCAAGGCGTCCTCCATCCTGTCGGTGTTGCAGGTCAGCGAACTGATGACGATCACCAACAGGATCAGCAATGCGGTCTACAAGCCGATCGAGCTGTTTACCGCGGCTGCCGTGATCTATTTCGTTCTCGGCTACATCCTGAGCCAACTCACCCTGCGTCTCGAACGCGCGGCAAAATGAGCGGAGGGTGTGATGAATTTTGAAATCCAGCACCTGGTAAACAACTACCCTCTCATCCTGCAGGGCTTGCTCGTGACGTTGCGTATTTGCGCCGCGTCCCTTGCGATCGGTACGGTCCTGGGGCTTGTCGCCTGTTTCATGAAGCTGGAAGGCCGGGGCTGGCCGTATCGGTTTGCCGTCGCCTATATCGATTTCTTCCGCACCATTCCCGAAGTCGTCCTGATCTTCTGGGTCTATTCCTGCCTGCCGCTGCTGTTTTCCTTTCGTCTGACGGCGGAAGCCAGCGGCATCCTGGCGCTCAGCCTGTTCGCGTCGGCCTATCTGGCCGAGATATTCCGCGCCGGCATTAATTCCGCCAGCCGCGGGCAGGTGCAGGCCGCCTTGGCGCTCGGCATTCCGGTCCGGGTCATCTGGATGCGCATCATCATGCCGCCGGCCATTCGCCGCATGATGCCGGCGCTGATTAGCTTTCTCTCCGAACTGATCAAGGCAACCAGCCTGCTTTCGGCGATCGGCGTTGCGGAAATGGCCTACCAGGCTTCGGTCCTGGGCTCCAAGACCTTTGCTTACGTCGAATTTCTGTCCGCGATCGCGGTTTTGTACTTCGTGACGATTTTCCCGCTGAGCCTTTATGTGCGCCGCACCAACCAGAAACTCGCGGGCAAGGCGGGACACTAATGATGGAAGGAAGCCGAGTGGAAACCAGCAGCGCCGCGGCCGAAACGCCCGTCGTCATCAGCGTCGAGAACATCCGCAAGAGCTATGGCTCGTTCGAGGTCCTGCGCGGGATTTCGACGGAAATCCGCGAGAAGGACGTGACCTGCATCGTCGGCCCCTCCGGCGGCGGCAAGTCGACCTTCATTCGCACCTTGAACGGTCTGGAGCCGATCAACGAGGGCCGCATCCGGATCCTGGACTACACGCTTCCGGGCTGGCGCAAGGAGACCGAGCAGTTGCGCCGTTCTGTCGGCATGGTGTTCCAGAGCTTCAATCTGTTCATGCATTTGACGGTGCGCGAAAACATCACGCTCGGTCCGACCGCGGCGCTGAAGGTTTCGCGCGACGAAGCCAACGCGCGGGCCGAAAGACTGCTCGATCGGGTGGGGATCGGCAATCAGGTCGACAAATATCCCGGCCAGCTCTCCGGCGGCCAGCAACAGCGCGTCGCCATTGCCCGGGCCCTGGCGATGGAGCCGAAAATCATGCTCTTCGACGAGCCGACCTCGGCGCTCGACCCCGAAATGGTCAAGGAGGTGCTCGAGGTGATCCGCGACCTGGCCGCCAGCGGCATGACCATGCTCGTCGTGACCCACGAAATGGGATTCGCGCGTGAAGTCGCCCACCGGGTCTTTTTCATGGCCGACGGCGTCCTGTCCGTCGACGCCGATCCAGAAACGTTTTTCGCCTCGCCCAAGGATGAGCGGCACGCGGCCTTTCTGTCGAAGGTTCTTTAGCTGGGCGCCGCTTGCGGGCGGTTCCGGCGATTGTGGACGTCAAACATATCAGCTCACGGTAAAAGGGAGAAAACACCATGAGACAGACCTTTAGCCTCGTCACGGCGACGGCAGCGGCGTTGCTTTACGCAACCGCCGCCTTCGCCGCGGACGACAAGATCCAGAAAATCGTCGACAACGGCACCTTGCGCGTGTGTCATGCCGAAGCGGCACCCTGGGGCGTCAAGGATCCGGCGAGCGGCGAATGGGTCGGCTCCGACATTCGCGCCGCCGCCCATCTCGCCGAGACGATGGGTGTCGGGATCGAGCATGTCGATGCGACCTGGGCCACGCTGATCCCGTCGCTGGAAGCCGATAAATGCGATATCGCGATGGCGCCCATCTTCCGTTCGGCCGAACGCGCGATGCGCGTGCTGTTCACTGAACCGACCGGTTACGAAACCATGGGCGTGGCCGTACGCGGCGATTCCGGCATTGCGAGCTATGCCGACCTGGATCAGGCCGACAAGACGGTGGCGGTGATCTCCGGTTCGGCCGACGAAGCCTTTGCGAGCCGGTTTTTCAAGAACGCCAAGATCCAGGCGCTGGTGACCGACAAGATTTCCACATTGGGAATCGAGGCCGCCAGCCGACGCGTCGATGCTTTCCTGACCGACACGTCCACGCTGCGCTCGGTCGTCGGCGCCAACGAGGCGATGAACCTGACCATCATCGAGCCCGACAATCCGCTCAATCCACAAGGATATTCCTACGCCCTGCCGATGGGCGAATACGGCTTCCAGCAATTGGTGAACATCTGGCAGATCAACACCGACCAGCAGGGCCTGAAGCAGAAATGGCACGACGAATTCGCCCAATGAGCGCATCGGCCTCCTGAAGCCGGATGCCCCGACTGGCCCGCCGCTGGCAGGTCGGGCCATCCCCTCGAAACCGCATAATATGAAAGATTTTACCAATGAGGCTGCTGCGCTTTGGCCCGCAGGGCGAGGAACGCCCCGGACTGCTCGACAATGACGGCCGACTTCGCGACCTGTCAGGGGTCGTTGCCGACATTGCCGGCGAAACCCTGTTGCCCGACACGCTTGCCCGGATAGCTGAGATCGCTGCCGGCGGGGCGCTGCCGGTGGTCGCGGGCAACCCGCGGCTGGGGCCCTGTGTCGGTGGGGTGGGCAAGATGGTGTGCATCGGCTTGAACTATTCCGACCATGCCGCCGAATCCGGCATGGCCATTCCCGACGAGCCGATCCTGTTCATGAAGGCGACCAGCGCCATTGTCGGTCCGAACGACGATGTCGTGTTGCCCCAGGGCTCGCTCAAATCCGACTGGGAGGTCGAGCTCGGCGTGGTGATCGGCCGTCCGGCCAAATCGGTGCCGCTGCAAAGCGCGCTTGACCACGTCGCCGGCTATTGCGTCGTCAACGATCTGTCCGAGCGCGCCTTCCAGATCGAGCGCGGCGGACAATGGGTCAAAGGCAAGAGCGCCGACACGTTCGGTCCGCTCGGCCCCTGGTTGGTGACCGCAGACGAGGTCGGCGATCCCCAGGCTCTAGCGATGTGGCTCGAACTGAACGGCGAACGGGTTCAGGACGGCAGCACCGCGACGATGATTTTCGGCGTGGCCGAACTGGTCAGCTATGTCAGCCACTTCATGAGCCTGCAGCCGGGCGATGTCATTTCCACCGGCACGCCGCCGGGCGTCGGCCTCGGGATGACGCCGCAACGCTTCCTGCGCGCCGGCGACGTGATGCGGCTGGGCATCGAGGGGCTCGGGGAACAGCGGCAGCGTGTCACGGCCTGACCCTCGCGACATTGTTCAACCAACACACAAACAGGATCGAGAACCGTGATTACACGTCATTCTTTGGAAACCCCTTTGCCCATTTCCGGCGCCGTGCGGGCCGGCGACTTCGTGTTCGCCTCGGGGCAGGCCGCCCTCGACAAGGACGGTTACGTGCTTGACGGAGGCATCGTCCCGCAGACGCGTTTGACGCTCGATCGTCTGCTGGCCTCGCTGAAGGATGCCGGATGCACGGCCGAAGACATCGTCAAGGTCACGGTCTGGCTCGACGACGCACGCGATTTCGGCGCCTTTAACAAGGTCTACGCCGAATATTTCAAGGATGCGCCGCCGGCGCGCTCGACGTTGGTCTCCCCGTTGGTCGTGGACGCCAAGGTCGAGATCGAAGCGATCGCCTACAGGCCGGTTTGAGCGCCGCCCGGTATCGCCGGATGGAAGAAGGCCGCGTCACAACGGTGTCGTTGTCGGCGCGCGTTCTGCGGCCGCCGGTGGCGGGCGCCTGGATTTTTCGGGCCTTTCAGTCTCGGGTCGGCCGACTTCCTGGTGCTGGATTTCGGTGCGAACTGCTTGATTATACGTATATTTATCGTTAAAGTTATAAGCTAGATGAAGATGTCGCGATTTTACGGGGATCACATATGACAATCACGGGTAGCGATCGTCCGACGCATGTGCGCATCGGTCTTTCCGGAGTGGATTTGTCCATCCGGCTCAGGCTGCGCTGGGACTCTGCGCCGGCGACCTGCAAGGCCGTGCTCGACCTGCTGCCGGTCCGGCATCAGGTATGGCACGCCAAATACGCCAACAACGAGATCTATACGCTGTGCAAGATGCCGGACCCCGTTCCGGCCGCCGAAAGCCTGTCGGTATATCCCTCGCGCGGCGACCTGGTGTACTTGCCGCTTCCGCAAGGCGTGCCTCTGCCGCCGGGGATCCCGGGCGTCGCCGACGGCGAGCTGGCGCTCGACCTGGCCTATTTCTACGAATCCGGAAACAGTCTTCTGTCGGGGCCGCACGGGCCGATTCCCGGTACGATCATCGCCACGGCCGAAAGCCTTGACGACATCGACGCCATGGCCGCCGCGTGCCGGGACGTGTGGTTCAAGGGAGCCGTCGGCAGGCAGATGTGGATCGAGGCCGGGTGACCGGTCCGCAGGAGAGGGCGTAAAGGCGCTGTCATGAGCAAGAAGAAGCTGACCATGAAGGAGATCGCGGCGGCCGTGGACGTCTCAGTGATGACCGTGTCCAACGTCATCAACGGTCGCGATCACTTGGTCGGTGAGGAAACCAAGCGGCGTGTCAAGGCGGCGATCGACGAACTCGGCTACCGGCCGAGCGCCACCGCGCGCGCCCTGCGGTCCTCGCGCATGTTCTCGATCGGCTTCATCGTGCTTTACGACGAGCGCAAATTCCTCGGCGATCCGTTCATTGCCGCGCTGGCGGATGGGTTGTGCGCCCAGTTGGCGGAGCAGGGCTATTCGCTGACCATACAGGGCGTGTTCACGGACGAGCTGAGCGAAGCCAAGGCGTTTCGGCGCATGGAGACTGACGGGCTGTGTCTGCTTTTGTCGGGCAGCCAGCCGACGAAATACAATCTGCGCGAACTTCTGAAGAGCCTGCGTCAGCCAATCGTTCTGTTCCAGGAGGGCGTCCAGCGCGCCGAGCCGGACATCTGTTCGATCCGCCAGGACGATCGCGGCGGCGGCCGCCTGCTGGCCGAACACGTGGTCTCGCGCGGTGCCAGGTCGGTGCTGGTGGTCGTGCCGCAGGTCGAGTGGCCGGCGATCAGCGAGCGTGTCGGCGGTGTCAGGGAAGCGCTCCATGCGAGACCGGGCGTGGAGATGCGCGTGCTGGTGTCGGAAAGCGAAAAGGACGCCGACGTGCAGGCGGCGCTGACCAATTATCTCGACCAGGGCGGCAAGCCGGACGCCATTCTGGCCGCAAACGACCAGATGGCGATAGCCGCCCACACCGTCCTGGAACAACGCGGCCTGACATTGCCGGACCAGATCATGCTGACCGGGTTCAACCGGTTCAATTTCTGGCGCTATTTCTCTCCCAAGGTGACGACCGTCATCTCTCCTGCCGAGCAACTGGGCCGCACGGCCGCGACCGCATTGACCCGCCGCATCGACGACGGCGAGTTCGAGGACCGCGACATCGTGCTGCCGGTGGAACTGGTTCAGGGCCAAACAACCTAAACACGCGCCGTATTGCGGTTCGACCGCGCGGCTTAGATCGAAAGGCTGGTGAAAACTGTGTCGAGAACGAATTTCAAGGGTGTCTACCCGATGGCCTACACCTTCTTCGACGAGGATGGTGAGCTCGACCTTGCCGCGCTGCGCGCGCAGATCGAGGCCCTTATCGGCTGGAACGCGGACGGGATCACCATCTTGGGACTGGCCGGCGAGGTGCACAAACTTTCGGCCGGCGAGCGCGCGCGCGTTGTCGAATGCGCCGGCGAGACGATCGCCGGGCGCGTACCGCTGGCCGTGACGGTTGCCGAGCGGACGGCACGCGACCAGATCGCGTTCGGTCGGCTGGCCGAGCAGTGCGGGGCAAGTTGGCTGATCTTGCAGCCGGCAGCTGTGCGCGACGTTTCCGAAACCGAGCATATGCGGTTTTTCGGTACGGTCGCCGATGGCATCGACCTGCCGCTTGGCATCCAGATCGCGCCGGAATATCTCGGGCAGGGCTTTTCGGTCGCGAGCCTTGTCGAAATGCAAGCCCAGCACCCGAATCTAACGATGATGAAGACGGAAATGTCGGCACTGGGTGTCGGCGATTTCATCGAGCGCACGCAAGGTGCGTTCGACGTTTTCAACGGCCAGGCCGGCGTCGGCATGATCGACTGCATCGAGGCGGGGTGCGCCGGCTTCATACCCGGGGCCGAAACCGGGGACATTTCGTCTGCCATCTACCGGCTCTACGTTTCCGGCGACGCCGGCGACAAGGCGCGCGCCGTCGCGCTGTACAAGCAGGTGCTGCCACTGTGGCACATGATCATGGAATCGATCGATACGCTGCTGGTCTACGGCAAGCCCCTGATCGCGGAGCGTGTAAGCGCGTTGAGCGGGAAAAGCCGTGCGCCGCATAGCACGGCAAGCGCTTTCGGGCGCGAACGGGTGCGTGTCTGGGCGCAGACCGTGCTGGCACAAGCGGGAGAAGCGGCATGACTACCAAGCGCCCCCTCTACGATTGCCACGTCAATGTATGGGATCCCGAACAATATCTGCCAGTCTACCACGAACAGCTCGCGCGCGTGCGTCCGGGTGGCCTGCCGCCGGCAAGCGACGCTGACACGCTGGCGCGCGAACTGGCGCGTTTCGAGCGCGTCATCGTGTTCAGCCCGCAATATGGCGACAGTATCGGCATCCAGGGCGCGGAGGAAACCACCGCTGCCGCGGTCGCGAAATATCCCGAAAAATTCGTCGGTTTCGCCTATGTCGATCCGCGCCGCCCGGGCTATATGGAACAGCTCAGGCACTCGGTCGAGCAGCTCAAGTTCAAGGGTGTCAAGTTCGGCCCGATCTACAATGGCGTCGGGCTCGACGATCCGCGCATGCAGCCGGTCTATGCCTATTGCCAGGCCAATGACGTGCCGCTGACGCTGCACATGGGCACGACCTTTCCGCCGAAATCCCGTATCGAGTTAGGGCGCCCGCTGCATGTCGATCCGGTCGCGCTCGCCTATCCCGACCTCAAGATCATCATGGCGCATATGGGCCATCCCTGGACGGCCGAGGCGGCGGTGATCGTACGCAAGAACCCGAACGTCTACGGCGAAATCACCGGCCTGTGCTACAGGCCGTGGATTTTGCAGAAATGCCTGGCCGAGATCCAAGACTATTCGATCGCCGACAAGGTGTTTTTTGGTACGGATTTCCCGTTCTCGACCTTTGACGAGGCGGTCGACGGGCTGTTGGTCTGTTCGCAGGATCACGACAGCCCGCGCGTGCCGTCAGTCAGTGCCGAGGTCATCGACACGATCCTGTACAGCAACCCGTTCGAAAAATGGTGGCACGCCCCCATTTGAACCCGCCGCGGACGAGCCTTGCCGCACAAGTATTTTTGGAGATGACGATGGTCGAATACGACTTCACCGGACAGAGCGTGATCATCACCGGCGGGGCCGGTGGCATCGGGCTCGAACTCGCGCGGCGCTTCCACTCCGCCGGCGCATGGGTCTGTCTGTGGGACAACAACCACGAGCGCGTGCACCGGGCGGCCGAGGCGATCGGGACAGACAGGGTCAGCGCGGCGGCGCTCGATATCACAGCCAAGCCTGAGATCGAGGCGGCCGTGGCGGACCTGCTGGCGCAAACCGGACGTGTCGACGTTTTGGTTAATTCGGCCGGCATCACCGGTTCCAACGACACCGTCGCCCAATACGACGCCGACGCCTGGCGGCGGGTGATCGACGTCAATCTGAACGGCACGTTTCTGTGCTGTCAGGCGGTTTTGCCGGCCATGCTGAAGGCCGATTACGGCCGGATCGTCAACATCGCCTCGATTGCCGGTAAGGAAGGCAATCCCAACGCGGCCGCCTACAGCGCCTCGAAGGCCGGCGTCCTGGGCCTGACGAAGTCACTCGGCAAGGAACTGACCGGCACAGGAATACGCGTAAACGCCGTCACGCCGGCGGTCATCAAGACGGAAATCTTCGACCAGATGACGCAGCAGCACATAGACTATATGTTGTCGAAAGTGCCGATGGGCCGCTTCGGCACCGTCGAGGAAGCGGCCAATATGTGTCTGTGGCTCTCCTCCGGCGACTGCTCCTTCAGCACCGGCGCGGTCTTCGACATCTCGGGCGGTCGCGCCACCTATTGAGGGCGGATCCTCGTGCGGTGCCTGCCGCGTCTACGCGGCCGGCATTTGCCCGAAATCCGCAAGCAGCGTCCCCAGCCCGTTGACTGGCACGACCCGCCCGCTCTACGAGCGCACCTCGATCATCGTCACCACCAACCTGGCCTTCGGAGAATGGCCCGCCGTCTTCGGCGACGCCAAAATGACAACCGCGCTACTCGACCGGCTCACCCACTGTTGATTTCCGCTGAGAAGTGACCCGCCTTTGGAGTGCGCCCCTGAGGGTGGACAGATCGGATTGATGAATTGACCAGTCTTGTCGAGTTTTCGAAGAGAGAACCATGGCAAGATATCGCACGCACAGTATCGAATTTAAGCGGCAGGTCGCGCAGGAGTACCTTTCCGGCGAGACGCTTCATGGCTTGGCGAAGCGCCACGATATACAGCGCCAGCTGATCCGTGTGTGGGTTCGCAAATACGAGGAAGGTGCCTTCGATGAGGATGCCCAGGCCGCTGATCTGATCCAGGAATACGAGGCTCGGATTGCTGCGCTTGAACGGCTCGTCGGCAAACAGGCCCTGGAACTGGAGTTCTTAAAGGGGGCTCTAAAAAGCGCACCGCGGCCGAAAAACGGGACTACATACGACAACGCCAAGGCCGAGAGCTTCATGAAGACGCTGAAGGTCGAGGGTGTCTATCCCATGGCCTTCGAGACGTTCGAGGATGTCGTCGAACACCTTCCCCACTTCATCGAGGAGGTCTACAACAAGCGCAGGCTCCATTCGGCGCTCGGCTATCTGAGCCCGAAGCAATTTGAGGATCAACACATCCGGCAGACTGGCAAAACAGCAGCCTGATCAGTGTCCACCCTCAGGGGCGCACTCCAAAACAGGGTCCTTATTCCACGCCGAAACACAGGAGAATATCGGCCCGAAGAGAACGCATACGCGTCCTTCGGGGCGTAGCCCGGTTATCAGCCCCGCCCGCATAACCTTCAAAAACAACGGAAAAATCCGGTCGCAGCCGGACCGGGAGAACGCTTTCGCAGGGGCAAGTAGCGGAGGGGATGGGCCTGAGGTCCAACCTTCTCTGATTTTCTATTCGACATTGGCAACAGGAAACTCGTATTCCAGAGCCTCGGCTTTATCGATGCCTGTAAGCGTCACCTCCCCACGGATTTTAGCCGCGAGTTGCTCAAGGGGGTTGAAGATGAAGCGAACCTTGAGGCAACCGTCGCCCTCCTCGAGACCAGCAACCACGGCGAGGAAGAAATCAGGGTCGTTCTGTGCCGCTTCTACCTCGCTGGGTAGCAGAGTGATGTCTGTTGGGTACGCCGAGCCTGAACTCATCTTGATCTCATAGCACTGGCGCAACTCGTCGATCGCATCGACGCCGATTCCCCGCCTCGAGCGAACATCTCGTATCTGCTCGGGGTCGAGCCGAAGCGCCCGCCTCACTGCTTCCAAGGCCAGTTGTTCACGATCACTGACAGGCGGCAGAACCGTTCGAACGGCGGACTTCGCGCTGCCCGCATTGCTACCGGAACCGGATGGAAAGGTGCGACCCGCCTGACCTTTGGTGCGCGATTTGACGAAGATCACCCCGCTACCACTGGCGCCTTCATTGACGATTGAGCCCTGTGTAGGCTCAAGATCTTCGATGTCCCGGAGCTTCCGTACCTGCACAGGCGTTTGGTTCTGGGCCGCAGGCTTGCTGCGGGAGGTCTTCGACGTCTTCTTCTGGCTTTCGTTCCGTTCGCTTGCCTGAGCCTGGAGGGCAGCTAGTCTCGTGGCGTTACCGGCGGCATCTGGTTTTGTGGACGGGAGAAGGATCTGGCTTGCACCCCAGCCCTGGTTCGCTTTCTGCCATACTGAAGCCCATGCCCAAGCGAGCTTCTGCCTGTCACCGTCGAACAAAGAAGCTACAGCTTGCCCACCGGCATCTGATGAACCTGCGTCCTCCAACGTGCGCACGATCATGGTCATGGGTTCAGACATCATATGAGCGCGGGCTGGGATACAGATTGCAGGATGCCCCTCTAGCTCAGCAGTGATTTCCAGAGAAGGATCAATGACTAGGCGCGCACGCATCAATTCTTCCCATGAGCATTTTAGCTTTTCATGGAGACCTATGTCAGTGCGAATGAGTTCGTCGGCCAACAGCGCGACAGCTTCGGCAAAGAGCTTGCGCTTGTTCTCTCCTTCCAAAATTCCAGCGGTGCTCAGGGACTTCGGCCGGAAGCTTTCCAGACGAAGGTGGGTGACATCGAGGAATTCAAACAATGGTTGAACATCGGTGAAGCTGCTCACGCCAAGGCGCCAGGCTGTCAAATCGGGGATTTCGGCCTGTGCTATCGCCTCTCCGTCGAGCACGTACATCGGGCGTGATGTCGCCCACTCATTCCCCGTCCAGAGCGGCAAACGCCGGAGAGTTGACCGCAATTGAGGCGTAGCGCCCGTTATGAGAGTGGCTAGTGACCGGAATGCCAGCACCATGACGCCACGGTCTGATGGCGAGAGCGTAGCCTTTCGTGTGATCTCGCGAAGTACTTCGACGCAATCCTTTGCGGATGGTTCTGGAATTGCCAGCGACATCCAAAGGGGCTCCAAGCCGGCAATATGAGGTGCGAATACACGGTACTCGCCAAATATCCGCGGACCACGAAGTACGGCTTCGGGAGAATGCCATCGGCCATCGGCAAGAAGCAGTCCGTCCTGCCCTGGCGATGCGCGAAATGCATTTCTCAGGCGCTGGGGTGTCAGGGCACGGCCAGCCTTCAGATCTACTGTGTTCGAACGGAGGTCGGCTGCAAGAAGCTGGTAAATCGTATGAACTTGGTCGGTGGTTGCCTGCGTCAGCGGCTTTTCTCGCAAATCCTGCAAACGCTCAATCAGATCATCGCCGGACGGGCCGAGCCTGATGCCCAAGGCCTTCAGCAGATCAAGCCGAATGACCTTCTGATCGTATTTTGCAAGGTAAGCTCCCTTGTCAGTTCCGTATGTGAGACGGTTAGCTTCTGTGGGCAGCGCAAGCTGGCTTGGCGCCCGAAGGGCACCGTTGCCGTTGGGCAGCCACACTGCTGCTGAAAGACGCGCCAGCCAAGTCGCTTGGACTTCGCGAGGGCTGGTCCAATATCCATTGTAGCCGACAACGCACTTCGAAACTTGGTATTCTGAATAGCGCCGTTCCCACCCACGACTAAGAACAGCCAGTAGAGCCAGCCCCCGCCGCCTTCTAAAACGGGCCGGGCTAGAATGAATATCCTCAACGACCGCTTCCAAATCAGGTGACCAGCGGTCGTCTAGTAGGTAGTGCTCACCATACCCACCAGCCCTGATCGCCCTAAGTTGCGCTTCGGGGCGGCTAACGCCGGCGACAGCACTGGCGGGCCGTGTGTCGCGCGACCAGCGTACTTTCTCGTTGAGGGGTACGATGAGGCGCGGATCACGCGCAACGCCAAGTGCCGAGAGAAATCTCTGTGCCCCTGCTTCGCTGCGACCCCGTTCATGCTTGAGTAACTTGGCATACTCAGGGTCCACCCATACTAGTCCGGGCGTTCGGCCAGCTGCCTTCGCGAAGCTATCAGTCTCGCGATCAATTTGTGCTGGAAGATACGCCTCGTGAGGGCGGGCCCACGCTCTTTCAGGTCGCTGAGAGCTTGGCCCGTATGTGATCGTCCGCAGTTCGATGTTGGAGCCAATCTTTGCTCCCATGGTCCGCTGTTCGTCCCGCGAAAGGTGCGCCCAAGCATCCCGAAGCGCAATCAGATCGTCATTTTCGAGCCGCACGGGCTCCACGGCATCTTCATTGGACCGTGCCAGGAGTTGCAGAGCTTCCGCCGGTTGATCGCAAGCCTCTCGGAGAATTTTCATCTCTCTGAGTTTGGCGATGACCTTTTTTGCATCTGGGGTTTCGGCCTGGTAGGCCTGATGCAGTGGCAATGCGAGCCCTAGACGTCTCGCTAGGCTCTGCGGGTTGTCGTGAAGGACAAGAATTCGTGGGCCGCCCCTAGGCGGACATCCCACAATAGTGCCGTCGACGAGAAGGAAGGCGTCCTTTTTCAGAAACTCGCCCCAAAGCCCTTCCTCAAGCGCGAGAGCTGCTATTGAAATGAACCAGGAGGGTTCGCGGTCCGCAATTGCGTTTGGGTGATCGAACAGTTCCAGAGAGTCGGCAGGGTCAAGGGCTTGTGTATCCTCGAGATCATCCAAGACCAGGCGCCACCGCCCATCTTCGTCTCGGCACCCAGGGTCGAGTGCCATTCGGCCTGGCGCGAGCAGTTCAAGGTCATCTGGTGTCAGCAGACCCTCGAGTCTCGCGTGCTCGTACACGATGTGCGAGAGGTCAGCTTTCCCCGTCCTCGTCGGCAGGTGAAGGTTCTCTCTCAGCCGCTTGTGACAGGTTGCGACCACATCC
Organism: Nitratireductor arenosus; assembly: GCF_009742725.1. GTDB lineage: Bacteria > Pseudomonadota > Alphaproteobacteria > Rhizobiales > Rhizobiaceae > Mangrovimarina > Mangrovimarina arenosa. Next base: position 681,504 of record NZ_WPHG01000001.1, read on the forward strand.
TTTGCGAAGGCAGACTGAATCCAGTCACCGGCTTCCAGGCTCTCCGTCGTCAGCGGGATGTGATTCCAGGCCGTTGGCCTTTCGCGTTCAAAGGCATCAAGCGCCACGATGCCAAGCAGGTGCCCAAGATCCGCGAGGCGCTTCTTGTTCCACGCGGTGGGAAGGATCGTAGAGCGTGCGCCATCAGGGTCGAACTGCGCGTTCAGGCTGATAGGCGAGTCAATCTCGATCGGAAGCGGGATCCGGTCATGCAGGGCGCCGCCGCGGTCCATGTCGTCGGAGACGCAGATCCCCAGTGGTGTCGTCTCGCCCGTCGCCTTGTTCTGCCGCGATTGGTTGCCAGTCACCGGCAGGTCGGTCCAGTAGCGATCAAACCTCACGCCGGCAAGCTCAGCGGGTTCCTCGATGACGAGGCCATCACGAGAGACTGAACAAGTGACGGCGTTCAGCACGGCCTCGACATCTTGGGCTGGCTCGACATGGATGGCGTAGCAGCGAAGCGATCCGGGTACATCCAAATCGACATAACTGAGCCGCCGAACGTGGCGCAGAAACTTTAGGCTATCCACCCCCAGGCTTCCCACTGCGCTGGGGATGTCCGCGATATCGACCTCGGGAAGAAGTGGAACGACCAGCATCGTCTCTCGACGGTGCGGATCATACACGCCGTCAACGAACGCGGCCGGTTCGACAACCTCAGGCGCCTCGTCAAGCATCACGAAATGGAAGGGGGCGCAATGCATCCCGAGAGGCCCGCCAAGCGATTTGAGGGTCTTCTGGCCGATTCCGAACCGCCCTGAAGCCTTATCGTCTGTGGCCTTCGTTGAGAGCCAAGGCAGAACCATCGCTCCCACATGAGCCAGGGAGACGGGCTTTCCATCGTGTATGATCAGCAGCTCTCGGCGAGGCGTGTGCCGGAGCACAATCCTAAGCTCGGACGCACCAAGATCGTCGGCGTTTTGGAGAGCCTCGGATAGCCCCTGAAATGGTCGGGGGCTTAACATGCTCGCGCCGACCTCGGCTCCCTTCTGGCTCGCGCGAAAGATCGGGGGCTGTCGACGTATAATCTCCGCGAATTCGGCTATCGCACCCTGTGTCCACTCGAGGCTAGGGTCTTGCGGCACCCAATCGTTCTCGGGCCATGAGTCGCACAACCTCTCCGCGGCCTGCCGGCCCTGCATGTTTTCTGACAGATCAGAAGCAGGCAAAGCGCTATCCATGCTTCGCCTCCCTCAGCGTTTTTCCATCGCCGGGCTTGCGCCAGCTTTGGGGACCACTGCAATTTCCATCTTTGACGATGCCCCCGGCCACACTGGAGCTCCCAAAGACGTGGTCGCGGGAAAAGCGATACAAGTCCGGGTCGCTGTCCGAGACGAGGACCCCCTGCCGAACCAGACGGTCACGCTCCTCGCGATCTCGCTTCACACGAGGGGAGCCGTCCCGCATTGCCGTCGAGTCTTTGCGGACAAGGAAGCCGTTGGCCTCGGGGCGGCCATGTGCTTGAGCCTTATGCGAACGCATGGCAAACCAATCGTTCTCGCTCATGCACTCCCTCTTTCATTCTGTGCGAATACTGGCAGAGCACAGAGCGTGTTTGCCAGTCGCATCTGCTCGACTGTCTCGCATTTCGCCTCGCGCAGGCGCGGAGCGCCGAAGACCAGCGCGAGGCCCTTCGCACGGGACACGGCGACGTTGATCCGGTTGAGCGAGAACAGGAAGTCCATGCCGCGTGGCGTTTCCTCGGCCGGTGAGGCGGTCATCGACACAAGGCAGACCGGCGCCTCCTGGCCTTGAAACTTGTCCACGGTGCCGACGCGGATGCCTTCGGGCAGTGCGTCCCTGAGCGCATTCACCTGCGCATTGTAGGGTGCGACCACGATGATATCCGACTGCCGCATGGAGCGCATCGTGCCGTCCTTGTCCGTCCAGGCGCCTGTCAGCAGCTCATCGGCCGCAGCCCGAATGGCTGAGACTTCCTCCGGCGAGATTTGGGGGTTGCCCTCATGCGGGACCGGCACCCAGAACGCACCCGCTGCCGGGAACGACGTGCCAGTCACAGACTGGCGCGCGGTGTCTAGGTGGCTGGTTAGCCGTCCCTCATAAACCTGATCGGAAATGAAACGGCAGACATCCGGGTGCATCCGCCGCGAGACAGGCAAGAAGATGCCGCGATCCGGAGGCACCGTCGCATGATCGCCGAGCATCCAGTCGAGGCAGGAGGAGTTCGCAGGGTCCGGATGCGCGCCCTGGATCACCTGGGGCAGTTGGCGCGGGTCGCCGACCAGCACGATGTTCCGGGCCGCCCGCCCCATGGCAACCATGTTCGCGAGGCCAACTTGCCCCGCCTCGTCGACGAAGAGCCAGTCGAAGGTCTGCACGTTCTCATCGCGGGAAAAGAACCAAGCGGTCGCACCAACAACATGCATGCCGCCTGCCGCGTCGTCATTGCTGATAGTGCGGCGGATCGGGCAACCCTCGGGATAACCATCATCCTCGCCCGAGGTCTTGTGGACGAAGTCCAGCGCAATTGGCAGGTCCTCATCCTCCAGCGCGGCGAGGCAGCCCATCAGCACATTGCGGATCGCCTCATGGCTGTTCGACGTGACACCCACACGCGCACCCTTGCGCAAGAGTGACAGGATCGCCCGGGCGGTGACATAGGTCTTGCCGGTGCCGGGCGGCCCCTGGATGGGCAGGACGGTTTCATCCATGGCGCCCACCGCGGCGATGGTGCCCGCGACCGGATCGGCAATAGGCCCCAGCGGGCCGCTCGTCAGGCGGGGCGGCGTGCGAGTCAGAAGGTCATCGACCGCCCGGTAGGAGCGTGGGCCGCACTGGTCAGCGATCACGTCACGCAGCGCGCCGGGGATTGGCTTGGGGTCCAGCGGCCAATCCGGATGCAAGTTCAGGCGGTCGCCCAAGAGATGGTCCTTTCCCGGCCCGGCCTTGACTGTGATCTGCCGCGCCTTGCGGTCCATCGCCTCGATACTGATCGAGACGGGCGGGCTATCGGAGACCGGCACCGTCGCCTTCTTGCCGACGCGCAGCTTGGTTTCCTGCGGCGGAAAGCGGTAACTGCGTGCGAAGGACCGCTTGACCGGCTCCAGCGGGCCCATCGCCTCCAGCCCGGCCAGCGCGTCAAGATCGTCGATCAGCTCATCCTCGTCCTTGGACGCCGAGTCGAACACTGCCCATTGCGCGGGCTTCGCTTCGCGCTTGTGGAAGAGGCCGCGATTAAACAGCAGCTCCTGCCGGTCCTGCGGCAGGCCGGATGCTGCGAGGGCCGAACGCAGCGCTTGAGTGTCGGCATCCTCCTCGGCCTCCTTTTCACCCGCGTCCTGACTGAGCGACGGCCATGGGCCGCTGGGTCGGATGCGGACGAGCCAGTCGCGCAACTCCTCGGTTGAGATGCAGTCGATGCGGTTGTAGTCCTTGATCTCGTCGAGGATGTGCTGCTCGCCCGTCTCCCGCCAGTTCTCATAGGCGACAACCGAGCCGCCGGCCGTCTTCACCTCACCCTCGCGCTTGCGGCCATAAAAGACCTCCATCGACTTGATGGAATAGTTGGATTCCGAGCCGATCAGCGCGCCTCGCACGACAGCGAACAGATCGACGAACCGCCTCTCACGCAGAAGACGGTCGAGGAATGCCTCGCCGACCCCGTATTTCGTGGTCAACCGTCGAAGCGCTGTGATTTCGTAGGACGCGGAATGATAAATGCGCGCGTTGGGATAGGCCGCGAGACGCGCACGGAAGAACTCCAGCAGATCAGCGAGCGCGCGCGCTTCGGCAGCATGGTCGTGCGCCCAGAACGCCCGGAACTCGCCATCGAACCAGACGCCATGCAGGTACTCCAAGCCACCTTCGAAATGGGGATCACCTTCGATGTCATAGAACAGGTCGCCGTTCTGGGGCTCGGGCAGCAGGTCGAACCCTTTGCCGGGCTCCGGTGCGCGCAGTTCGATCGCGGGGAAGCCGGTCTTGCGGGCGTGTTGCAGGCGGGCCTGAGTCACTAGGCGGAGGTGTGTATTTTCCGCCATGCCGCGGATCGGGTGATCGAGACTGGCGAGGGATTCCATGGTTTGGATGCCCGCAGCTTCTAGCTTCTTCACCTGCCCCCGACTGATGTCGGCGACGTTGAACAGGCTGTCCTCGGCCTTCCAAACGTCGGCGCAATGGTCGCCCCAGCGGCAAAGACCACAATCTGCGCAGGGGATCGGACGGGCGGGCAGCGGATCGGCCACGAAACCTTCTAGCCGTGCCCGCGCCATTCGGGCATAGGCCGCGTAGTCCGAAATGCGCAGGGACGCACGGGTGCCGTCCGCCAATTCGACATGGGCGAACTCAGGTGCCGCGCCCTGAACCTCAGTCAGCAGATCGGAATAGAGCACCAGTTGCAGCACATGCTTTGGGTGTGGACGGCGCTTGAGCTTGGTGTCAGCTACCTCGTAGCTGAATGGTCCAAGCGCGGAGGGTCGATCGACGCGCTCCAGGAAATCCGACCAGCCGCCCCAACTGCCTGAGAGAAAAGCGCCCTGAAACACCACATCTGGGCCTGAGGCAAGCGCGGCGCGCGTGCTCTCCGCGTCGGTGGTAAGGTTGCCCCTCGCGATCTCCACCACATGTCGGCCGGCCGCATTGAGCCGGGCGAGATGCGCTGCTTCATGGGCGTCGCCCATCTTCTGCAGTAATTCTGCGTCTTCGCTGTCTTCCCGCGGCTTCGGACCGGCTCCGCGCAAGTGCGCCAGATCCAGTGCAGCGGCGTGAACGCACCCCATGAAGCGCATGAGATCGGAAGCAGAGAGGAGGATATTGCTACCGGCTATGCGCACCCGAAGACCCTCTTGTCGGCAGTCGCTGCTAGTTGCGAACGATGCGTAGACTCTTGGGTGAAACGAGTGAAGCTCGCTTCCCCGGGCCCACCATCCGCAGCGAAAAACCTTTCGATACGAGCTCTGCTGCCTCATCGAGCGTCTTCACGAACACTGCGTTCTTCGCGTGATGCTTTTCAGCGCCGAATTTCGGGTCGCCGAGGCAATACCCTTTCGGGCTCCATTCCGGTTCTTCAATAATTCCATCCCTCGGAGCAGCACGTTCAATCATGATCACTTGTCCCGACATTTTAGTATCCTTGTAACCGCAACTACACCGCAGGAATCGCCTCGACAGGCCGCAAGTTGATTTATAGCTTATGACGGTGACAATTTCTGGCATAGAGGTCAAATGTCATTCGCCAAGGCTCAGGATTTGCTCCGGCTTGCTCAGTTAGCCGCCTCTCGGCGTGGCGGCGTCTGCCTCGAAGATATCTGCTCGGAATTCGGCGTTTCGCATCGGACGGCCCAACGAATGACCGAGGCGCTGGACGCCACTTTCGCCAACGTCAAGATCACGGACGGCGAAGACCGCCGACGGTATTGGCGAATGGACGCGCCGCTGCCCGAGAAGCTGCAACCGCGGCAGGAAACCGCGATTGAGGCACTGGAGATTGCAGCGCGCCACGCTCGAGACCAGGCTCGAGCGCGCCATGCCCGCGCCCTCGAGGATTTGCGCGACGGACTGCTGGCCCGGCTGGCACCCCGTGATGCAACGAGGTCGGAGGCAGATGCCGAGGCGGTACTAGCTGGTCTCGGCCAGGTCACTCGTCCCGGTCCGACTGTGGCCCTGCGGCCCGACGTGACGGATGCTGCGATCGAGGCGCTTCGAGGCCCATTTAAGTTGCGCGTTACTTATGGATCAGCGGACGCCGCGCCACGGGTGATCGAACCGCATGGCTTGCTGCTGGGTCACCGCAGCTATCTCGTGGCGCGGCAGCCATCGCGCAGCGAAACAATCCTGAACTTCCGCATGGACAGGATCCATGCCGCCGAGGTGCTGGATGAAAGCTTTGCCTTCGCGCCGGGATTCGCCCTGGCGAACTGGAGTGCGCCCCTGAGGGTGGACAGATCGGATTGATGAATTGACCAGTCTTGTCGAGTTTTCGAAGAGAGAACCATGGCAAGATATCGCACGCACAGTATCGAATTTAAGCGGCAGGTCGCGCAGGAGTACCTTTCCGGCGAGACGCTTCATGGCTTGGCGAAGCGCCACGATATACAGCGCCAGCTGATCCGTGTGTGGGTTCGCAAATACGAGGAAGGTGCCTTCGATGAGGATGCCCAGGCCGCTGATCTGATCCAGGAATACGAGGCTCGGATTGCTGCGCTTGAACGGCTCGTCGGCAAACAGGCCCTGGAACTGGAGTTCTTAAAGGGGGCTCTAAAAAGCGCACCGCGGCCGAAAAACGGGACTACATGCCCGCTGCTTCGGCCGCAATCAGACGGTCTACGATCCATGGCATTATGTGCCGGTGCTGGCGCGCAAGCCCGGCGCGCTGCGCAACGGTGCGCCGTTCCAGGGCTGGGAACTGCCGCCGGCGATGGATCGGGTCAGGCGCCGGCTGAAGGCAGCCGACGACGGCGACCGGCAGATGGTGGCGATCCTGACAGCGGTGCTGTCGGATGGGCTCGATGCCGTCGAGACTGCGTGCCAGCAGGCGCTTGCCGAGAACGTCTGCTCGTCCGCTGTCATACTCAACATCCTGGCCCGACGCCGCGATCCGGCGCCGGCCGTCACGATCCTCACACCCGACGCGCTGCGTCTGCGACACGAGCCGCAGGCCGACTGCGCTCGCTACGACAGTCTCAGGAGGGCAAGCTGATGGAACGCACCCAGGTTCTGGACCTGATGGGAACGCTGAAGCTCTACGGCATGCGCAGCGCCTACGACGAGATCATGGCCACCGCCATCAAGCGCCAGCACGAGCCGCCGAGGGTCGTCGGCGATCTGCTGTCGGCCGAGATCGCCGAGAAGCAGGCGCGTTCGATCAAATACCAACTCACCGTCGCCAAGCTGCCGCTGGCCAAGGACATCGAGGACTTCGACTTCGCCGACACGCCCGTCAACGAGACGCTCGTGCGCGACCTCGCCACCGGCGCCTTCGTCGCCGACCAGCGCAACGCCGTGCTCATCGGCGGCACCGGCACGGGCAAGTCGCACCTGGCCATCGCGATCGCCCGCGCACTCATCCGTAGTGGAGCACGCGGCCGCTTCTTCAACGTCGTCGATCTGGTCAACCGCCTCGAGACCGAACATCGCGCCGGCAAGCAGGGGCGCATCGCCGACTACCTCACCCGGCTCGACTTCGCCGTCCTCGACGAACTCGGCTATCTGCCCTTCGCGCAGGCCGGCGGACAGTTGCTCTTCCACTTGATCAGCCGGCTCTACGAACGCACCTCGATCATCGTCACAACCAACCTTGCGTTCGGCGAATGGCCCGCCGTCTTCGGCGACGCCAAGATGACGACGGCGCTGCTCGACCGCCTCACCCATCACTGCGAGATCATCGAAACCGGCAACGAGTCCTGGCGCTTCAAGAACCGATCTCAAAGCTAAAGCCAGGGAGCTCAACCCCGACCAGCTCCACCCGGTCGGGCGCTCACCGTCGAGCCCTACGAGGGGGGCCCGATTGGGGTCTGACGCAATCTCGATGATCAAGCGGCGCCGATCAGCCTTGCTTGCAGGAGATCGAGCTTCCCACGACCATACATCTGGCGCTTCACCAGCTTCAGCCGTGTGATCTGCCCCTCCGTTAGTCCGTTCGACCACGGCTCCGTTATGGCGGCATGGACGGCTGCGCGGTCGCGCCTGATGCCGTTGGCGAAAGACGCGACCAGGCTCTTGCTGGCTTCGGTGGTCCATGCGTCGAGGTCGCTCGCAGCCTTCGTCCGGATCATCGTCTGGAACCTGTCGATCAGACATCGGGCCTCTGCCACCCAGCGCCAGCCCGAGATGATGTACGAGACATTCGAGACGCGACGTGCGTCTGGAACGCTCTGCAACCACATTGTCCTCAAACCGCTCCGCGAAGATGCGTCGCCGGCAGAATGTCACCTCGCAAACGAAACGTCGTGTCGTAAGTCGAAGCCGGACTTTCCTGCCGGAACACGGAAGATCGGCGATGATCCTGACGTATCGGCTGTGGACGCGGCCGGAGATACGACCGCAGAGCGGGCACGGCCGACGCTCGGCAGCCGACCGTGCAGAAACGACCATCATCCCATTGTCCTCGGCGGCACTCTCGACAACCAATCCAGCCGGGATCAGGGACGACAAACGCATGATGTTCGCCATGGCGCTGATTCCCTTCGTGAAACCGCGTCAGTCCGCCATGTGAAATCATCAGATTTGAGTCAGAGCCCCGATTGCACGCCGATCCAGGGTCCCCATTCCGAGCCGATTGACAGGGGGAAGTTCGATCTGCATCGCTGTGCGCCTCGGTCACCGTTTTTGATGAGCCCAAGGTGCCGGATGCGGTCGGCGCGCAGGTGGGAACGGGGTGGGAATAAGGTGGGGGTTTGGTGGGTCTGGCCATTTCGGTTGCCGCTTGGGCAGACAAGGGGATGGCGCTGACCGCTTTGTGACTATTGCAGAGCCTGAACATACAAGAACACGCTTGAGTGCCATGCTGTTGAGATCTCCTACAGTTGATAGATCACCGCCGCTTCGACTGCGCCAAGACCGAGCGAAGCAGGCGATTGCGCGACATGTGAATGCCGCGATAGCTTGAGTGAACGTTCTACTGCGATGGAGGCGTGCTCGACGATGACCGACCTGACTTTTGACCGGAAGCAAGCCTTGGAAGCAATCCGCCTGGCGAAAACTAACGGTCAGGAATGGCTATATGAAAGCTATCCCAAGCCCAACGGTCAGAAGCGCAAGTCGAGCACGGGTTTTCTGATGCACGAAGGCGCGGCTTACCCAGTGAAACCGCTGGGGCGTCTAGCAAACGAGATTGCTGGCAACCCTATGACCGATAATCCCATCACAAACGTTTTCCGGAAATACTTCGAGAGATTGGGGTTCCAGCTGATCGACAGCCCCGAGGACGAGGCTGAAAGCGCGACTGAGCGTCAGCGCCGCCTCGCGGAAGTTTGGGAGCGCCCGGGCCAAGCCCGCTTTCGTCGCGCGGTTTTTAAGATGTTCGGCGCGCGCTGCCTCGTGACTGGATGCGAGACACTGATGGCCTTGGAAGCCGCGCACGTTCTGCCTGTGTCCAGCGGCGGCGGCGACGATGGGTGGAACGGCATTCCTCTACGCGCGGACCTACATAGACTGTTCGACGCTGGCGCCATCACGATCGAGCCCACCTCGTGGAAACTCTTGGTCGCTGATGACGTGTGTAAGGAATACGGCCAGTATCACGGTTTGAATCTCGAGCCGGTCATCGCCCAGATCGACGGCGTATCGGATCTGGCGGCGGCACTGCGGAAGCGAGTGGCCATGATTGGCTAAATGCGAGCCGGACCGACCCGGCTCCAGCTGACGAAAGTGGACGCAAGGAAGGAAGCGCGCGATACGCTGCTGGTTGTCTTTTCAGGCGTCGACCACAATTTCTGAAGCGGGGACGCCGAGCCGATAACCCCGATTGCGCACCGTCGTGATCAGGGCTTTGCTCTCGCCATCGGTGAATCCGGCAGCCTTGAACGCGTCGCGCAGCTCGCGGATCAGATCCTTGGCCTCGCGCACCGTCGTGCCTTCGAGATAGGATCCGGAGGCGACCTGATCGCGCGACAGTGCCTTTTCCAGCAGGCGCTCGAACACGGGAAAAATCTGACGCGACAGAATTACGGAGCGACCGTCCCATTGAACCTCGGCCGTCGCTCTCCGAACGCGAAGCGCGGGCGCCAGCGGGACCGGCACCAGAGCGGCGTCGTCGATTGCAGCGCCGAGGACGTTGGAGGCAGGCTTCAGCACCTCGAGGGTTTCGATCAAATGAAAGCCTGCATCGTAGTGTCGTCGCGCAGTCTCCGCTGGCAATTCCGGTGCGAGGATCGTGATGTCCGAGCCCTGCGCCGCCTGGCGCAACTGCACTCACATCGAGGGAGCGCGGCCTGCTTGATCGCCTCCTTCCCGCAGCGGGTGCCGAGAAGCTTGTGAACAATTTGCCCTTCAGTCCACTTGGTGAAGACATTTCACGGTCCGATACGGTCGAACATCTTAACAGATATCGTCACCTGCTTAGATTTTATCCCGATTTGTTGGTTCTCGAATAGATCCGATATCCCTATTATTGGGTCTTCACCACCATCTGAGTCCGCATGTCCCGGCCGTCGACGGTCTTTTCGACCACAACGAACAAGCACTTGCCGCCGCTCTTCCTCTCCCACAGCTGGCCGACGGTCCGCTTTTCGGCGGTGTCGGGGCCATCGGCGATGTGAGCTCCCTTGTACTCTACGACGAGCAGCCGGCCGTCCTCCAACTGAGCCACGAAATCCGGATAGAACTTGTCTGTGGCCGTGGGCAACCAGAACGAGTTGGGGTGGCGAGCGACGTTGCGTATCCAGAACTTGAGACCCGGCAAGCTGTCGATGGCTTGCGCGCACTGGAATTCTTCACCGTTCTCGGCTCCGTCGAAGGCAGGCACATGGTCCGGCCCAAGGAAGTGCTTGCGAGGTTTCCAGCGCCCACGATACCGGCGCTGATCCCAGTACATCCCGTCTTTGAACTCGAAAGCCTGGTCGAAGGAGACCTCGACCTTGGCTTCTGGAGCGAAGAGATACCGCTGGTAGACGCCATCGCGTTCCTGCTGGCGGATGGCGGCGAGCTTCTCGCGGACCTTGCGGGCGAGGATGAACTTGCACCGCATCAGCGCCGCGATGTGCATGCCGCGCGTAGTGATCAGGTGGGCGACCAGATCGCGCAGCCAGCGGAGCAGTTCGCTCTGATGGATTTCCGGCTGGCGCACCTGCCGGTCGAGCCAGAGCACCAGCGCCTCCGGTGTCCACCCTTCGACATCGACGTCTAGCGCCAGCTGCTCTTCTTCGTCGGCGAACTGGTAGGTGATGCGGCTGCCATCGAGGTCGATCTCGAAGCTGCGCGCCGTCTCCCGGATCGCGAACTCGCCTTCGCCCAGTTTCGACGAGTGGTCGAGCAGCGACCAGTCGTGGAATTCCATGAACACGTCGGTGTCCGCGAACTCGAACTCGCCCTGGATCTCGGACACCAGGCGCGGGACCTCGAACGCCTCGCCCTGTTCTGCAGGCGACAGCTGGTCCTTCACTTCGACGCGATACTTGGTGACGGCCGCCGAGAACCCAGTTCGTTCGGTCTCGGGGAGGGCCTCGGCGATCACCCTTTCGAGGCCGCCGTCAACACGCCCCGTCACGGCGATCTCGACCTTCCCATCGTCAGTTTCGCGAACGCTCACCCCTTCGCGCTTCTTCAGTTCGGCAACCACCTCGGGTGTCGCCGTCACCGTGTGCTTGAAAGTCGGCTTCGGCTTGTCGCGCGGGCCGAACAGGCCGGTATCGGCATCGAGCGAAGTTTGCGCCGGTTCGATGTTGTCGAGCGCCTCATCCTCCTCGAAACCCATGGCCACCAGCTTGTCGGCCAGCGACCGCGCCGCCTCGCCGAACGACGGCTCAGACAGGAACGCATAGGCGCGGTTCAAATCCTCGGCCTTGCGGCGCTTGGCATAAGGCATCCGCAGGACGCGCCCCAGCAACTGCTCGACGTCCACCGCGCTCTGGATCCGCGAGACCGAGCAGAACGCATAGGCGAACGAACAATCCCAGCCCTCCTTCAGCGCCTCGACGGTGATGACGTATTCGATCGGGCATTTCGGATCGAACAGGTTGATGCCGTCCAGTTCGCGCTGGTCGCCGGTAGCCACGGCGATATTGTGCTCGGGGATCTGCTCGACCTCCATCAGGTGCTTCTTCAGCACCTCGACTGTCACCTCCTGGTTCTTGGGCTGCGCCTGGAACAGGACGATGGGTCGGATATACGCCGTGTCCTTCTCGGCTTCCTCAGCCAGCGACGCCCGCGACGCGATCGCCCCGTTCACAGCGTTCTGCCAGGTGTCGTGCTCGGACAGCATGATCGGCAGCTTGATCATCTCCTCGAGCTTCAGCTCCTGCGCCGTGACACTGTGCAGGATGTTCGAGTTGAGCCGCGGCGTCGCCGTGAACTCGATGATCGCCGACGGATTGACCCGCGCCTGCATTTCGCGCGTCAGGCCGGTGACCGCGTTGTGCGCTTCGTCCACGATCATCAGCGGCCGGTGGACATGCATCAGATTGGCGAAGGAGAACTTCACGCCGCCGCCTTCCAGCGCTTCCAGCCCCGGCAAGGTCTTGGGCAGCGCCGTGAAGTGCGGCTCCATGTTCTCGTTGTGGGAATAGACCTTGCGGCCCTCGGTGTTCGAGACCCGCAGCGTCTGGATCGTGCCCACGACGATGCAGCAATGGTCGCGGATGTCGTGCGGGCGGATATGCGTGAAGTCCGCGATGTCGAACACGCGCACCCGGCCGTCGAAGGCCTCATCCAGCGCCTGCCGATAGGGGTGGCGGGCGTTCTTCAGCGCCTCGGCCGTCTGAAGCCGGATCGTGTTCGACGGCACCAGCCACAGGACCATCGGATAGTCCTTCTCCACCCAGGCGTCGCGCGCGATGCCGATAGAGTGGGCGCCGAGGATAGTCTTGCCGCCCCCGGTGGGCAGGCGCAGGCAGACATAGGGAACGGCCGGCAGCTCGGCGAGCGGCGTGTAGGTGCCGCCATATCGGCCGAGCCGCTTGGCCTGGTCCGGCTCCCTGGTGATCGCCTCGTACGCGCCCTTCGGGCCCGCCACGCGCGCCTCCTCGAAGAACCGGCGGAGAACGGAGAGAGTATCGGTCTGGTATTGCTTCAGTTTCATCAGATGCCCCCTCAGGCCCGCGCTTTGACGTCGTAGGGCGTCTGCTTGAAGGTGATGCGCTCGCGGTCGAGCGTCGCGGGCGTCAGTCGGGATCTTTCGCCATACACCGTAAGCGGGCCGTCGAAGCCCGGCGCCAGCTTGGCGATATCCTCGCGGATCAGGGCGAGGGTCGCGCGGGTCAGCACGTTGCCGCCGCCCGGCCTCTTGTCGCCAAGGATGCCGTTGTAGAGCAGCGCATGGGCGCGGCCGTCCTCGATACCGAGCAGCGGGCTGTCGCCACTGCCATCCCACGGTCGGTCGGTCTCCGAAAACCAGACATGCGCCGCCAGCACCGGGAAGCGGATGTCCTGCCGAATGTGGCCTTCCTCGTCAAAGACAGGTGGGCCGAGCCGGTAGAAGCGGAAACCGCCACCGCTTTTCCAGCCTGCACTTCCCGATATTCCGCCCTGTTCGCCGTCGATCACCTTCTGGAGGCGCGGCGCGCAGTGGGTGCGGGCGTGGTCCCCCATCTCGATGCCGATGTAGCGACGGCCCATCTTGTGAGCGACAGCCGCTGTCGTGCCAGAGCCGAGGAAGGAGTCGAGAACGAGGTCGCCGGGATTGGTCGCAATTTGAAGGATTCGCTCGATAAGTCGTTCGGGCTTCGGAGTTCCAAAGCTCACATCTGATCCGAAAAGTTCGTTGGCCTCCTTCTTCGACTCGTCGGTATGGCCGGCATCAGAATGCGGCCATCAAGTCCAAGGCACCAGCCCTTCCACTTCTGAAAGAAAGCGAATGACGCTCGGCTGGGAGTCCCCATTCTTCCCCCAATAAATCCGGTTGGCCGCCTTCAACTTGAGAAATTCTGGTTCGATCATCGACCAACATCTTCCCTCTGGCGGTCGATGAACGCGACCCGAGGGCGCAACGATTTCATACATCTGGTTGGGTCGGTAGCCTTGAGCCGTCATTGGCAACCCGCGCCAGCGCTTCCTCGGGTCGGTTTCGCTGCGATTGTCCGGGTTCTTGTAGATCTTTGCCTGTTCCTCGTTGAGCGGCACGCGGTTCCTGACCTTCTTGAAAAGTTCAGGCTCCTGAGCGTAGACGGTCACGTATTCATGCGCATCTCCGATAGAGCCACGGTTCTCTCGCGAATATCGCTTCTGCCAAACATTATTTGCGATGAACCGTGAACGCCCGAACACCTCGTCCATGATGACCTTGAGGTAGTGCCCCTCGTGATCGTCGATGGACACCCAGATCGAGCCATCCTCGGCCAGAAGATCGCGCAGCAGTTCCAGCCGGGGCCACATCATGGCCAGCCATTGCGTGTGCTCGAGGTTGTCGTCGTAGTGCTCGAAGGCAGAGCGCGTGTTGTAGGGCGGGTCGATATAGATGCATTTCACCCGACCGGCATAGAAGGGGAGCAGGGCCTTCAGCGCTTCCAGGTTGTCGCCCTGGATCAGCATGTTGCCCGCGCCACCGTCGCCCGCCGACAGATCCGGGACTTCCTCCAGCAGGCGATAGGGCACGTGCTGTGCCGTGCGGATGTCCTCGTCCCGTGTCAGCCAGTTCAATATCGGCATGCGCTACCGCTCGTCCTCTCGTTTCTTGCCGGAGGGTTTTACGGTCCGTCCGGTCAGCCGCTGGTACTCCTCGACCGCAAGGACGACGACTACCGGGCGCCCGTGCTTCTCGACGACCACGGGCTCGGCCCGTGCCTCGTCGATCAACTGGCCGAAGTGATGCTTGGCCTCACGGGCAGACACGGCCTTCATGGGCCCCTCCCTGATTTGTGGTCAGAATGGTCACAATGCGGCGATGAGGTCAACGACCCGCGGAAATGCGGTCGCTAAATCAGGAAGTTCGACGCCAGTGGCATTTCGACCGGATGGAACCGGGATCGGAGTCCGTGCGGCCGCAAGGGAAGAATGACTTATAGAACAGATGCTTGAAAGCTTTTTACCAAACTGCGCAGTCAACAGGTCCAGAGAATATCGGCCCTCAGAGACCGCTTCGGGGCCTCCTTGCAGCGGGGCCGGTTAACAGCCCCACCCGCATAACCCCCGAAAAAAAGAAAAAATCCGGCCGCAGCCGGATCGGGAGAACGCTTTCGCGAGGGCAAGTGGCGGAGGGGGTGGGCCTGATATTCAACCTTCTCCACCCCCCTAAGCAGCGTACGGAACATCATTTTCGTGCGAGAACGACTCTGCGTCGACCGCTACGGAACATGCAGGCTGATCTTTCCGATGTGGCCTTTTTTCAGGAACGCCTCCTGTGCGATGCGGATATCCGACAAGGGATAGCTTTCGGCCACGACCGGGCGGATCTCCCCGCGTTCGATGTATCCCACTAGGTCGGTGAAGACGCGCGCATCTTGCCGGGTGCTGCCGATCAGGGTCTGATCCTTGAGATAAAGCGTGCGAAGATCCAGTTCAACGATCGGGCCCGCGATCGCGCCGGAGGTCACATAGCGCCCCCGCACCGACAGCGCCTCCAAAAGCGCCGGCCAGCGTGGCCCACCAACAAGGTCGAGCACCACGTCGAAGGCATCTACTGGCAGTGCGTCGTCGCGGGCCAGCGTGGCGTCGGCGCCGAGGTCACCCACGGCCCCCGCCTTCGACGGACTGATGACCGCGGTCACATGCGCCCCGCGCCGTTTCGCCAGCTGGATCACGGCTGACCCCACACCACCGGAAGCACCGGTGATCAGGACCCGTTCGGCCCCGAGGCCCGCGCGCTGGATCATGCCCTCGGAAGTGGAGAACGCGCAGGGAAAGGAAGCCAGCTCAATGTCCGAGAGTGCGCTGTCCACCGCGACGGCATGTTCGGCATCGATGGTGGTGAACTGGGCAAAGGCACCGTCGCGCTCGGAACCAAAGGTGAAAAGCGCATGCGGGTCGTCGCTACTCTGGGGGCGATGCATCGGGCATACCAGCACGCGCTGGCCGGTGCGGGCCGGGTCGACACCCCGCCCCACGGCGACGATCTCGCCACAGCAATCGGCCCCCTGGATGCGCGGAAAGGACAGCGCGCCAGACCATGCGCCGTCGGCGTCGGATGCCCCGTCATAGCCCTCACGCGCAGCGGCGTTGGTGTCGCCACACACCGCCTTGGAATACCAGCCCGTGCGCGTGTTGACATCGGTGTTGTTCACGGCCGAGGCGCGCACGCGGATCAGAACCTCGCCAGAGCCCGGCTGCGGGACAGGAACGTCTTCGCGGTATTCAAGCCGGTCAAGGTCGCCGTGACCTGTCAGCAGCACGGCTTTCATCGTACCGGGCGGTGTCATGGCGGACCTTTCGTTCGGTAGAGCGTTTCCTCTACTTGCGCAGGTAGAGCAATCCCTTTACCCGGTCAAGCATGACAACAACCCAAGAGAAGATCGCCGCCGGCCTGGAGCGGGCATTTGCCACCCATGGCTTTGCCGAGCCGAACGTCGAGACCCTGCGGGATGCCGCCGGGGTCAGCCTGCGCACGTTGTACAAGTACATGCCCTCCAGGGCCAACATGGTGATGGCCGCGCTGGAGCATCGTCATCAACGCTATCTGGCGCAAGTTTTGAACGATTTGCCGGACGATCCGAGCGAGGCCCGTTCCACGTTGATGGACCGTGTCGGCGCCTGGATGCGGACCGAGGCCGCCCATGGCTGCCTGTTCCACGCGGCGGTGGCGGCGGATCCCGGCAACGCGTCGGTGCGCGCACTGCTCGGGCGTCACAAGCAAGAGGTGGCGCTGCGGGCCGCGGACGCCACGGGCCTTGCCGATCAGGAAGTCGCTCTCCTGCTCGTCCTGGAAGGATTGACCCAGTCGTGGCCGCTGCACAGGGCAGAGGCGGTCACGGCTGCCAAGCGCCTGGCGTCGGCGCTTGCGGCAGAAATGCCATGATCAGCCTATTGCATGGAGTGGGCCAGTAAGAGCCTGTCCTTGTAGGCCGCCAGCCTCGTATAAGCATTGCTGTCGATCAGCATGTCGGGACGACCTCTCGAACGCATCCCATAGATCAGCTGCAAAAGCTCCCTTTGCCGGCTTGCGCTATCGAAAGACGAACATTTCGATGTCAAAGTGGACATGGGTATGGGGCAGAACGATTTCCCCGCAACTGGTCCTGCGCCAGCACCCCAGCGATCTGGTGCTCTGGCAAGAGACCTCATCTGCGCTCGTGTCAAATCTGCATTTGCGGAAGCCTGGATCGGAAGGCAGCTCCGCGCGGTTCATGTGGCCGACGCCTCGACCAGCCATCCGAAGGTCGTGGCTGCGGCCTCCGATCGTTTCGTGCCCCGGCGAGCGAGAAGGAAGAAATCCCCCGCTCCGGCAAGGATCTGCGGAACGACCTGCATCAGCCGTCCAGCCTCGAGATCGGCCGCAACGAGAAAGCGGCTCGCCAGCGCCACGCCCTGTCCCGCTAACGCCGCGTCGATGGCCAACGCCGTTTGGCTGAGGCGGATGTCCCTACCGCGGCTCTGCTTGACGCCGCACTGCCTGAGGAAGGAGGGCCAGAGATCGTGCGTATCATGCAGCTTGGGAATCGCAGCGAGCGCGGCCTCATCCACCGGGACTGTGCGGTCGGCAAGCAGCCCCGGCGCTGCCACCGCGACGATCTCGTGACGGAACAGGAGATGAGCCTCAAGCGCAGCGCCAAAGGGCGGTTCGCCGAGGCGGACTGCCAGATCAATGCCATCGGCATGGAAGCTCGACACCTTCTCTGTCGCGAGAATCCTAAGGTCGATGTCCGGATGCTTTGCCGTGAAGTCCGGCAGATGCGGGATCAGCCATTTCGCGGCAAAGGTCGGCGTGACGCTGATCAGTACCTTGGCTGCTTCGGGCTGTAGCACCGCGGACGCCTCGCGCAAGGTCGCGAAGGCCTCGGCGACACGAACATGATAGCCTCGCCCCGCTGCAGTGAAAGCAAGGCCCTTCGGCAGCCGCTCGAAGAGCGGCATGCCGACATGGTCCTCCAGCCCCCGAACCTGTTGCGCGACAGCGCCTTGGGTCACACCGAGTTCGTCCGCAGCGGCGCGGAAATTGAGGTGCCGTCCGGCGGCTTCGAAGGCGCGTAGCCCGTTGAGAGGCGGAAGGTCGGTCATCCGCCAGTAGTATTTCTACTGTCATCCCGCGTCAATTCTGGTTCGTGCGTTCGGGCGGTATCGCCTATTTTGCGGACAACGCACGAAAGGAAAAGCATCATGACAGCAGAAAAAGTTGCGCTGATCACGGCCGGCGGGAGCGGCATGGGCGCCGACGCGGCGCGGCGCCTCGCTCAGGACGGATTTCGTGTCGGCATTCTTTCCTCCTCCGGCAAGGGCGAGGCGCTCGGCACGGAGCTCGGCGGCTTCGGCGTCACCGGCTCGAACCGGTCGGTCGCCGACCTGACCGCGCTGGTCGACGGCGCAATGGAGCGCTGGGGGCGCATCGACGTGCTGGTCAATTCCGCGGGGCACGGGCCGAAGGGACCCGTCCTCGAGATTTCCGACGAGGACTGGCACGACGGCATGGAGGTCTACCTCCTGAACGCGATCCGGCCCGCACGGCTTGTGACGCCGATCATGCAACAGCAGGGCGGTGGAGCGATCATCAACTTCTCGACCTTCGCCGCCTTCGAGCCCGACCCGCTGTTCCCGACTTCGGGTGTGTTCCGCGCGGGGCTCGCCTCCTTCGCCAAGCTCTATGCGGACAAGCACGCAGCGGAGAACGTCCGAATGAACAACGTTCTGCCCGGCTTCATCGACAGCCTACCGGAGGCCGAAAACAGGCGCGCGCGCATCCCGATGGGCCGCTACGGTCGGGCCGCAGAGGTCGCGTCGCTGATTTCCTGGCTCGCCTCCGACGAGGGAGGCTACATGACGGGACAGAACCTGCGCATCGACGGAGGACTGACCCGTGCCGTCTGACATCGCCCTCACGGCTCTCGGTCAGGCGCGCGTGGCCTTCGTAGTCAAGTGGGCCGCGTCGATCATCCAGATCATGGGCTACACGGCGACCGGCTTCGGCTGGACGCCGTGGAACCTTTACCTGTTCCTTGCGGGCGTCTTGGGGTGGTTCGCCGTGGGCGTGCTCTGGAACGACCGCGCGATCATGCTGATCCACATTGTCGCCCTCGGCGCCATGATAGCGGGCATGACGAGCGCCTAGGGTTCAGGGACCTCGCTCAATCGCTTTTCTCTGCAGCGCCATTGCCGTCATCGGGCTCCGAAGCGTCCGTTAGGGCCGACTTCCGTTTTTCGGCCAGATGTTTCAGATGCAATCTTTGATCCCAACTGATCTCGGTGGCCTGCCACAGGCGGGGCTGCCTGGGCCAGATGTGGTTATCGACACGGTCTTGCAGCACCCTGCGACGGAGAAAATCGCCGGCCATGCGCTCAGCAGGCAGATGCCACCGCATCATGATGGCCTGATCGGTCATGTCGAGTTGCCAGAACAGGGAAACGATGTCGTTGACGAGAACCTCGGGCGCATCAGGGTCTTCGCTGGCCTGCTTGATTTCGAATTGCTCGTAGAGATACACCAACTCGTACTCGAGTTCCCCCTTGCGTGCCCAGAGTTCGTCCCAGACCGTCTTGTCGGTTTCGTCGATCGGGCCGTGGAAGATGACCCGGCCAGAACGCATGTCCAGTTCGATATCGTCCGGATGGGGGAGTAGCTCACCAGGCTCGCGGCCCGCCCGCTTGCAGTCTTCGATGTATGACAGCTTCTGCCTCTTGTAGTCGGAGACGGCAGCAAACAGCTCTTCCTGCTCGCGGGCCTTTTCCTGCTCGACGGCCGAAAGCGAACTCAGGAACAGCTTCTGCGCCGTCACAGAGCCCTTGGCGGCCTTGATGCCCATGGACCGGATGGCCGCTTGTGCCACACTCATCGAAACCGGCCCGTCCCTGTCCTGGATGGTGACGTCACGATAGGCCTCATGGACGAGAAGCTGGCGCAGCGTGCGGGTCGCCTCGGGCGGCTTGTTTCTTGACCCTTTTGGTCGCCCCTTCGGATTTCCGGACTGGCCCTTCTTGAACCGCGTATTGCGGGGCGGCTTGCGATAGCCGACCGCATAGCCGGTTGGCCCGGGGTGCACCGCCTGCTCCTTGCGTTGTTCGTTCGGATCGACATTCTTGTCCATCACGCTGCCCTTTCGGTTGCGGCCCGCTCGGTGTCCGCATGCCCGGTCCCGCAGGCCAGCTGCGCTGCCTCATCGTTGGCAAACCGCTCCCAGCGTGCGATGATCCGGTTGCAATAGACCGGGTCGATCTCGCAAAGGCGCGCGCGCCGGCCGGTCTTGTGGGCCGAGATCAGGGTCGATCCCGACCCGCCGAACGTGTCGAGCACGATCTCGCCTCGGGCCGAGACGTCCCGGATGGCATCGGCGATCATCTGCACGGGCTTGACCGTTGGATGCATGGAAAGCTCATCCATCCGTCCGGCCCCGAACGTGTTGACGCCGCGATATTGCCAGACATTGGTGCGGTAGCGGCCATGCTGACCCAGCTCAAAACTGTTGGTATGCGGGGCCGTGCCCTTCTTGAAGGCGAAGATCAGCTCGTGGCGGGAGCGGTAGAAGCTGCCCATGCCGCCATTGTCCTTGACCCATACGATCAGGTTCTTGAGCTCGTCATAGACCGCGCCGCCGGCCGCCATCAGTTCGCCCATGTGCCGCCAGTCCATGCAGACAAAGTGGATCGATCCGTCGACCGCGTGATCGGCCAGCGGTCGCAGTGCATCGGTCAGGAAGGTCGTGAAGGCATCCGACGACATCTCGCCGGACGCCATGGCGAACTCGCGATGTCTGGTCTTGCCCAGACCGCCGACATGGCCGTCGACGGGCACGTTGTAGGGTGGGTCGGTGAACACCATGCGCGCCCGTTCGCCGGCCATGAGCGCGGCAATCACGGCTTCGTCCCGTGCATCACCGCAGGCCAATCGATGCGGACCCAACTGCCAGATATCGCCCGGCCGGCACCGGGCCGGAACATCGGCCTGGTCCGGAAGACGGTCATCGTCGGGATCGCCCGGCTCTTCGGGCCGGGGCGCTTCGATCAGGCTGTCGATCTCGGCAATCGAAAAGCCGGTCAACTCGACATCAAAGCTGATGTCCTCGTCCATCAGCGCGCCGAGTTCCTCGGCCAGGAGCTCCTCGTTCCAGCCCGCATTGAGGGCCAGCTTGTTGTCGGCCAGCACATAGGCGCGCTTTTGTGCCTTCGTCATCGAGGATAGTTGCACGCACGGGACCGTTGCCATGCCCAGCTGTCGTGCGGCCTCCACGCGGCCATGGCCGGCCAAGATCGTGCCGTCATCATCGACGAGCACCGGGTTCGTAAACCCGAACTCGGTGATCGACGCGGCGATCTGGCGGATCTGCTTTTTGGAATGGGTGCGCGCGTTCTTTGGATAGGGCCGCAGTGCGTCGATCGGCCGGTATTGAATGTGAAGGTCGGTCACGGGTTTGGCTCCATGAGGTTGAATCGCTGCCTCTCGATTCCGTAAGATGCAGAAAACGATTGCCAACGGCAAGTCCTGTGCCATGATCTCGTCAGATCAGATGAACATCGCCTGGGGATAACGCAAACCCCCCGGCGCATGGGGCATGGCCGCGAGACAGGAGGAACCGACATGGCATTGGGCAGACGCATCACCGAGTTGCGCATGAACAAGCGCGAATCGCTGCAGCAGGTTGCGGACGCCGTTGGCGTGTCCAAGGCCCATATCTGGGAGTTGGAGAAGGGGCGCACGGACAACCCGTCCATGGCATTGGTCACAAGGCTTGCCGATCACTTTGAGGTCTCGGTCAGCTTCCTTGTGGGCGAGGCGATCGAAGCCCCTGACGCCGATGTCGACCTGCAGCGCATGTTCCGCCAGGCCAGCGATCTCGACCCACGGGAGCGGCAGATCCTTGATTCGATGCTCAAGTCGCTGCTGCAAAGCCGCGTTGCCGCAAACGACGGCCAGACCTGAGGTAATGGATCGGAGTGCGCATTGGCATGACCGGCATCGAACAGACACTCGCCCTTTCCCGCATGACCATTGAGGAGGCTGGCGGAGGCAACCCTGTTCGGCTGGCCGCGGCCATCCATGCGCAGGTTGGGAAGCAGGGTCACACGATGGGTCCGGTACCGGTCGAGGCCATCGCGGCGGCGCTGGACATCATCGAGATCCGGAAAGAAGCGACCGAAAACCTTGAGGGGGCGCTGGTTACCACCGCCGAGCGGAGCGTTGGCTCCATCCTGGTCAACAGCGCCTCCAACCACCGCCGCCAGCGCTTCACCATCGCCCATGAACTTGGCCACTATCTGAACCTTTGGCACACACCGACATCAGGAGACGGGTTTGCCTGCACCAAGGCCGACCTCCGGCAGGCGGGATCGGCTTCCAAGCCGGGCCTTACCCGGCACCAGGTCCAGGAACGTCAGGCCAACCGGTTCGCGGCCGAGCTGCTGATGCCAGTCAGCCGGATGCGTCCCTTTCTCGACCGGGGACCGGATATTGACGCGGTGCTGGACCTGGTCGACACACTCGATTGCAGCCGCGAGACGATGGCGCGTCGTTATGCCGAGCAGCACGAGGCAGCCATTGCGATCGTGTTCAGCCACAAGGGCCGATGCCGCTATGGAATCAGTTCGGCCATCTTCCCGCGCATCGGCCTGCGCACCGGGGATCCGATGCCGGTCCTGCCAACGCCCCAGCCCGGCGAAGCGATCAGCGCGCCGATCGAGGCTGATGCGGATGACTGGATCAACGCCAAACCGTCCGGCGCCTCCCTGACCATGCAGACGCTGCATCAGGCCTCCGGCTTTGCCATGACGCTGCTGCACCTTGAGAGCGACGATCCGGACGAAGCGCATGACATGGAAGATGCCTTCGAGCGCTATACGCGGTTTGACCGGCGCTGAACGGGCCCGGGCCGCGCGCCGCAAGCCAAATCGTCGATCCCGCGCCAAGACGGCGGGGCTCGGCTGAAGCGCGACCGGCTGCGCGGAACCTGCGAACCCATCGGGAGGAGAACCAGGGTTCCCCCGACATTCCGACTGGACTTCTCTGCGCTAACGAGCGTCAGTGGTGGCCACGCCCGGCATCGGTCCCGGGCTCGTCTCGGTGCAAGGGCTTGGCATGGTGCCGGCCCGACCATCAGAGGACGAACACCATGAGCAAGGCAGGCAAGGCGGCCATCCGATCAACCGCGGCAGCACCGGCCACCGGCAACGCGGGGCAAACACCCGGCAAGGGCGATCGGATGATCAAGCGGCTGAACAGCGCCAGGGGTGCCAGCATCGCCGATCTGTGCACCCTGACGGGCTGGCAGCCCCATACGGTCAGGGCCGCGCTGAGCCGGCTGCGCAAGGCGGGTCATCCGATCGCGCGCAAGGCGGGCAAGGACGGCAAGGCGGTCTACCGTATCGACGCTGACGCCGGATCAGGCGCGTGAGCCCGGTCGATACGCTCGAAGGGCTCGATCGGACACAACTGGTCGCACGGTGGCAGGCGATTGTGGGCGGTGCACCACCGCCTCATCTGTCCAAGCCACTGATGCGGCACGTGCTTGCCTTCGAGATGCAGGCGAAGACACAGGGCGGTCTGAGCCGGTCGTTGCGGAAGAAAATCGAGCAATGCGCCGGCGATCAGGATGGCACGGCACGCGGCAAGCCTGCCCTGGGCCTGAAGCCCGGTGCCAGACTGGTCCGGGAATGGAACGGGGTCGCCCATCGGGTCGATGTGACCGCCGATGGCCATGTCTGGAACGGGGTGACCTATCGGTCGCTGTCGGCGATTGCCCGTGCCATCACCGGGGCACGCTGGTCCGGCCCGCGCTTCTTCGGGCTGACAGCTGGTGAGAAGACGCGATGAGCGCCCGTCCCATCATCCCCTGCGCGATCTACACCCGCAAATCCTCCGATGAGGGCCTTCATCAGGGCTTCAACGCGCTCGATGCGCAGCATGAGGCATGCGCCGCCTTCATCGCCAGCCAGAAGCAGGAGGGATGGAAGCCCGTTGCTGCCCGCTACGATGATGGCGGCCTGTCGGGCGGGACACTCAACCGGCCGGCGCTGCAACGGCTTCTGGCCGACATCGATGCAGGCAAGGTGCGCATGGTGGTGGTCTACAAGATCGACCGGCTGACACGGTCGCTCGCCGACTTCGCCCGGCTGGTCGAGCGCTTTGATCGTTCGGGCTGTTCGTTCGTCTCGGTCACCCAGGCCTTCAATACGGCGACCTCTATGGGCCGGCTGACGCTGAACGTGCTGTTGTCCTTTGCCCAGTTCGAACGCGAGGTCACAGCTGAACGCATTCGCGACAAGATCGCCGCCTCCAAGAAGAAGGGCCTGTGGATGGGTGGGATGCCACCGCTTGGCTATGATCCCCACCCCGACCCCAGGGCCCGCACGCTGGTGATCAATCCAGCCGAGGCCGACGATGTGCGATCGTTGTTCGACCTTTACCGGCACCATGGCTGCCTGCGGCAGGTGGAGATCGCGGCACAGACCGCCGGCATCCGATCAAAGGTCAGGCGCTTTGCCAATGGCCGCAGATCGGGTGGAACAACCCTCTCGCGCGGGCAAATCCACAAGATCCTGACCAACCCGGTCTATGTCGGCCATATCCGCCACAAGGACCAGATCCACCCCGGCCTACACGAGGCGATCATCACGAAAGACCTGTGGGACGCAGTCCAGACACTTCTGCAGGAGGCCAGCCGGCGCCCGCGAGGACGACCGCGAAAGAACGGCGATCAAGCCGACGTCGCATCCACTCTGTTCCTCGGCAAACTCCATGACGAGACCGGCGACCGGCTGACCCCGACCCATGCTAGAAAGGGCGAAAGGCGCATCAGCTACTATGTCTCACGCCGCCTGCTGCGCGATGGACCCTGCGAGCATGGCACCGGCTGGCGCCTGCCGGCAGCCCAGGTGGATGCAATGCTGGTCAGGATGATCACCGATCATCTGGAACGAGCGGCAGCGCGCCATCGCATCGTCCAGTCATCGGACGTGGCCGCAATTGGAACAAGCGCCGCGAAGATGATGGCGATCATCGACAGGGTGCGCGCCGATCCTTCAGCAACAGCTGCACTGGTCGAAAGGGCCGTCATTGTCCCCGGCTCCCTGACCGTCGATCTGGATAGAGCAGCCCTTGCCGCCGATCTGGACACAACACCCGATGCGCTCGAACCCGGTCTCCTGACCCTCACCACCTCGTTCCACCGCAAGCGGCGCGGCATCGAGACCCGTATCGTTGCCGGCGACTGGCACCCCGAACCGGACCCGGTCCTGACCAAGGCTCTTGCCCATGCCCATCGCTGGCTCGATGCCCTGCACGCCGGTCAGACCCTGTCGCACATCGCCCGCACGCAACACTGCACGCAGGCCTTCATCCGGACTCGGTTGCGGCTGGCCTTCCTGTCGCCCGCCATCCAGCAGGCCATCATGGACGGGACCCAGCCCGCAACGCTGACACTGGAGAAGATCGTCCGGACCGGCTTGCCCCTCGACTGGTCCGAGCAGGCCAGAACGTTCGACTTCAAGGCTTGATCACTTCGGCTTTGGTTCCGGACGCCAATTGCCTGTTCGGCAAGAACACGTTCCCTGTTACGAACGGTGGAATTCCCTGATCGCGCATTGCCAATTCCCTGTTCGGTCCAAGCAGGGAAATCGACCGTAACCTCCTGATACGACAGCCGGTTCCAGGGCGGATTCGGCCCAAGTCCGCTCGAAAGCGAACAAATTCCCTGTAAATTCCCTGTTCTTGGCAAAATCCGCAAAACCGAACCGCCCAAACGCCCGCTCAGAGACGCGCCGCCAGATCAGGGCCAATCGGCTGAAATCGGTGCCTCTCCGCTAGCGCCCTGCCGGCACAACCGACGGAAAAGGCGTGTGAATTCGGGACGCTAATTGAAAGAAGAAAAGAGACTGGGGTCGGTGGCGGAGAGGGGGGGATTCGAACCCCCGATACCCTTGCGAGTATGCCGCATTTCGAGTGCGGTGCATTCGACCACTCTGCCACCTCTCCGCGGATCATGGTCAGCCGTTGCCGGCGCGGCGCACAGATAGCGAAGGTCGCCGACCGAAACAAGGCCCGTTGCGCCGAAAAACACAGCGCTAGCTTGACTTGAAACACCCGTTCCGGTAACGACGCGTGGCTTCCGGCGTGGAAACTCTCCGCGCCGTTTGTCATTTGAACCCGAAACAGACTGAAAAGAAGACGGCCGGGCGGAACGTATCCGCTCAACGAGCCGGTCCGAACAGCGAAAGGCAAGAAATGTTCGCAGTCATCAAAACCGGTGGCAAGCAGTATCGCGTTGCCGCGGACGACCTCCTGAAGGTCGAAAAGGTCGCAGGCGAAGCCGGCGACATCGTCGAATTCCCGCACGTGCTTGTCGTCGGCGAGGGCGAGGACGTCACATTGGGCGCACCCTTCATCGACGGTGCCTCGGTGGCGGCGGAAGTGGTCGAGCAGGGCCGTGGCAAGAAGGTGATCGCCTTCAAGAAGCGCCGCCGTCAGAACTCGCGCCGCACGCGCGGCCACCGGCAGCTTCTGACAACGGTGCGCATCTCCGAGATCCTGACCGGGGGCGCCAAGCCGTCGAAGAAACCGGCGGCCAAGAAGGACGCCGCGCCGAAGAAGGCCGAGGACAAGCCCGCCGCCAAGAAGGATGCGGCTCCGAAAAAGACCGAAGCCAAGACCGAGGTAGCGGCCGCCCCGCTTTTCACCGCTCCCGCCGGTGACAAGGACGAGCTGACCACGATCAAGGGCATCGGCCCGGTCGCGGCCGGCCAGCTGCACGAGCAGGGCATCACCACCTTCGCCCAGATCGCCGCGCTGTCCGACAAGGACGTGGCGCGCATCGACGAAGCGATGCCGTTCAGCGCCGACCAGATCAAGGACTGGCGCGACCAGGCCAAGGAACTGGCCAAGGGCTGACCCGGGCCGAAGGTTTGAAAAGCGGCGCGAATGCGTCCATAAGGTTGAAGGCGCCCCTGCGGCGCGAAGGAGCAGAAGATGGCACACAAGAAAGCTGGCGGTTCGTCGCGTAACGGTCGCGATTCGGAATCCAAGCGCCTTGGCGTGAAGAAATTCGGCGGCGAGAAAGTTGTCTCCGGCAACATCATCGTGCGTCAGCGCGGCACCAAGTGGCATCCGGGCGAGCGTGTGGGCATGGGCAAGGACCATACTCTGTTTGCGCTCGAGGCCGGTGCGGTGTCCTTCCGCAAGAAAGCCAATGGCCGAACCTACGTATCGGTGAATCCGATTATG
The DNA here is from genome assembly GCF_009742725.1 of Nitratireductor arenosus. Classification (GTDB taxonomy): domain Bacteria; phylum Pseudomonadota; class Alphaproteobacteria; order Rhizobiales; family Rhizobiaceae; genus Mangrovimarina; species Mangrovimarina arenosa. The sequence continues at coordinate 708,442 of NZ_WPHG01000001.1, forward strand.
GAAGCTGCGGAATAGCCGGGTCCGCTTCAAGACACCGGCGCCCCTCTCGGGAACCGGTGTCTGGACAGTCCAGCGATAGGATCAGGGGAGATGGGGCGCCATCTCCCCTTTTTCATTGCCGGAGGACAAAACATGGTTGCCGAAAAGGAAGACGTCGAAGACGAAAGTCTGCGGATCGATTGCCCGGTGCTGGTGACCGGCAGGCTGGTGCTGCGTCCGCCGCACCGCGACGACTTGCCGGAACTGATGGAACTCGCCGACAATCGCCGCATCGCCGAGATGCTCGGGCGCATGCCGCACCCTTATGGCGAGATGGAAGCCAAGGCCTTCATCGCCACCGCCCATAATTGCGGTCCCGGCTGCACCTACGCCATCACCAATTCCGAAAACGGCGCCTTCATCGGCTGCGCGGGACTGAACGTCACGCCGCGCGGGCTGGAGATCGGCTATTGGATCGGCGAGCCCTATTGGGGCCGCGGCTACGCCACCGAGGCCGCGCACGCGCTGGTGGACCTCGCCTTCCGCGCGACCGCGATCGACACGCTGCACGCCTCTTGCCGCGTCATCAATGACGGGTCGCGCCGCGTAATCCACAAATGCGGCTTCCAGTATGCCGGCCAGGGCATGCTGAACTCGCTCTCGGCAGGGCAGGTTCCGGTGGAACGCTACCGGCTCGACCGCAAGACCTGGGTGAGCCTGCGCACCTGGGCGCAGAGCTAGAGCGTTTCCAGGCGAAGTGGAAGCCGGTTCTCCGTTCGGAAACGCGTTAAGACAATAAGTTAGAGCTGGTCTGCGATTCCGTGAAAAGCAGACCGGCTCTAAGCCGACGCCGAGTGCCGCCCGTCCTGGCGACGGGCGGTGAACCGCCTCACCCCAACTCCATCCAGACCGGGCGATGGTCGGAGCCGACCGCCTGGGTGTCGACGAAGCAGCGCTTCACCCTGGCGGCGAGACCGGCATAGACGAAACAATAGTCGAGGCAGCGCCGCGCGTTCTTATCGTCGAGCCGTTTCGGGTCGAGCCAGGTCACGCGCCCGGCATGGTCGGGGTCGACCAGCACCGCGGCGTCGACCGGCAGGCGGCTGCGCCGCGTCACCCCGAACTCGACGTCGGGATGGCCGGTCATGGCGATATATTCGGGCGAGCCGGGCACAAGGTTGAAATCGCCCATCAGCACGAACGCTTCGGGATGCGGCGGCTCCGGAAAGCCGCGTTCGGACGTGCCGGTCAACGCCCCGCCTTCGATGCCGTAGGCGAGCGCCTTGTCGACCAGATAGCCGATCTGGTCGATGCGTTCGGCCGGACTGGTATGGTCGAGATGGACCGAATAGAAACGCAGCGGCCCAAACGGCGTTACGACCATCGCCTCCAACGCGCCACGCTGCAAATTGAGCCGGTCGAAACTGCGCTGGCGCGGCAACAAAAGGTTGCGCGAGGACAGGATCGGCGTTTTCGACAACACCATATTGCCAAACTCGAACATGCGGGTGACCGCGCGCCCGTTCTCCACGGCAGACCCCATATCGCCCTGAAAGGGCGCGCCGAAGACGGAAAAATAGTCGGGCAGAAGCTCTGCCAGTTCGGCCACCATGTCGCGGCCGGCATTGTCGGGATTGTTGCGCGAGACTTCCTGCAGCGCGATCAGATCGGCGCCGCGCACGGCATCGGCGATGCGGGAAAGATCGTAGCGGCCATCAAGGCCGATGCCGTACTGGATATTGTAGGTGACGCATTGCATGGTCTCGAGCCCGCCCCTGCCCAGCGGTCTACCGCACGGAGATTGCGGTAAACCCTCATTTCCGATATCGCTCTCGCGCCCGCATGCGCGAACGTAGCGGCTCAAGCAGATAGAACGGCAAGTTGTCAATCCGATGAAATTTCTCGACCAGGCCAAGGTCTATATCCGTTCGGGCGACGGCGGTGCCGGATCGGTTTCCTTCCGGCGCGAGAAATATCTCGAATTCGGCGGACCCGACGGCGGCGACGGCGGCCGCGGCGGCGATGTGTGGGTCGAGGCGGTCGACGGGCTGAACACGCTGATCGACTATCGCTACCAGCAGCATTTCAAGGCCAAGACCGGCATGCACGGCATGGGCCGCAACCGCACCGGCGGCAAGGGCGCGGACGCCGTGTTGAAGGTGCCGGTCGGCACCCAGGTGTTCGAAGACGATAACGAGACCCTGATCTGCGACCTGACCGAGGTCGGCCAGCGCGTGAGGCTTGCCGCCGGCGGCAATGGCGGTTTCGGCAACACCCATTTCAAGAGTTCAACCAACCAGGCGCCGCGCCGCGCCAATCCCGGCCTCGAAGGCCAGGAAAGGACGATCTGGCTGCGGCTGAAGCTGATCGCCGATGCCGGACTGGTCGGCCTGCCCAATGCCGGCAAGTCGACCTTCCTGTCGACCGTTACCGCGGCCAAGCCGAAGATCGCCGACTACCCCTTCACCACGCTCCACCCGGGCCTCGGCGTGGCGCGGGTCGACGCACGCGAATTCGTCATCGCCGACATCCCCGGCCTGATCGAGGGCGCGCATCAGGGCGCGGGGATTGGCGACCGCTTCCTCGGCCATGTCGAACGCACCCGGGTCATCCTGCATCTGGTGTCCGCGCGCGAGGACGACCCTGCCGCCGCCTACCGCACCGTGCGCGGCGAGCTCGAGGCCTACGGCCACGGCCTCGGCGAAAAACCCGAGATCGTCGCGCTGGCGCAGGTCGACACGCTCGACGCGGACGAACGCGCCGAGAAGGTCGCCGCCCTCGAGGCGGCCGCCGGGCATACGCCGCTGCTCTTGTCGTCGGCCACGCGCGAAGGCGTCGAGCAGACCCTGCGCGCGCTGATGGCCGTGGTCGAGGAAACTCGCGCGGCCGACGCGCAGACCGACGAGACGCCCGATCCGCGCTGGCAGCGCACGGAACGATGATGGCCCGGCAACCGCTTTCCGCCTACCGCCGCATAACGGTCAAGGTCGGCTCCGCCCTGCTCGTAGACCGCGAGCGTGGGCTCAAGCGCGACTGGCTCGCCTCGCTGTGCGCGGACGTAGCCGGCCTCTCGGCCGCCGGGGCGGAAATCTGCGTCGTCTCCTCCGGCGCCATCGCGCTCGGCCGCAACCTGCTCGGCCTAGGCCGCCGGGCGCTCAAGCTGGAGGAAAGCCAGGCCGCCGCCGCCGTCGGCCAGATCGCGCTCGCCGGCGCCTGGTCGGAGGAACTCGATCGCCTGGGGCTCGTGTCGGGACAGGTTTTGGTGACACTTGGCGACACCGAGGAACGCCGCCGTTATCTCAACGCCCGCGCCACCATCTCGACCCTGTTCAAGCTCAAGGCCGTGCCGGTCATCAACGAAAACGACACCGTCGCCACCACTGAAATCCGCTATGGCGACAACGACCGGCTGGCCGCTCGCGTGGCGACGATGATGCAATCGGACCTCCTTGTTCTGCTGTCGGACATTGACGGTCTTTACACCGCCCCGCCCGCGTGCGATCCAGCCGCCCGTTTCGTGCCCGTGGTGAACGCGATCACGCCGGAGATCGAGGCGATGGCCGGCGAGGCAGCCTCGGAACTCTCGCGCGGCGGCATGCGCACCAAGCTCGACGCCGGCAAGATCGCCACGCGGGCCGGCACTGCCATGATCATCGCCTCCGGCACGAAATTGTCGCCGCTGTCGGCGATCGACCGGGGCGAGCCGTCGACCTTCTTCGCGCCGAGCCGGACGCCGGTGCGCGGCTACAAGACCTGGATCGCCGGCCAGCTCGAACCGGCCGGCAGGGTAGTGGTCGACGACGGCGCGGTCGGAGCGCTGCGTTCCGGCAAGTCGCTGCTGCCGGCCGGCGTGCGCACGGTCGAAGGCGGTTTCGCGCGCGGCGACACCGTGGCCGTGCTCGCGCCCGACGGCAGCGAAGTCGCACGCGGCCTGGTTGCCTATGACGCCGCCGATGCCGTAAGGATTGCAGGGCTGAAAAGCGCCGACATCGCCCGCGTCCTGGGCTACGAGGCGCGCGCCGCCATGATCCACCGCGACGACCTTGTGGTGGCGCCGCCGCCCTCCTCGGCCAGGAGAGAGGCCAGCGGCTGAGTGCTGGGAGTTGAGACTATGCTCAAGACGAATGACGAGACCCGGATCGACGTCGTCGCTCTCATGAACGAGATGGGCCGTGCCGCCCGCGCGGCGGCGCGACCGCTGGCGACCGCCCCGGAGAGGGTCAAGAACGTCGCCCTCCACGCCATGGCCGACGCGATCGTGGCCAGCGAGCGCAAGATCCTGGCCGCCAACGCCGTCGACGTCGCCAGCGGCACCGAAAACGGTCTCTCGGTCGCCTCTATGGATCGCCTCGCTTTGTCGTCCGAGCGTATTCGCGCCATCGCCGCGGGCGTGCGCGCCATCGCCGCCCTGGCGGATCCGGTGGGCGACGTCATTGCTGCGTGGACGCGCCCCAACGGGCTCGAAATCGAGCGCGTGCGCACCCCGCTTGGCGTGATCGGGGTGATTTTCGAAAGCCGCCCCAACGTCACCGCCGACGCCGGAGCGCTGTGCCTGAAGGCCGGCAACGCCGTGATCCTGCGCGGCGGCTCGGACTCCGCCAATTCCTCGGCCGCGATCCACGCCTGCCTGGCGGCGGGGTTGAAAGTCGCCGGCCTGCCCGAAACCGCGATCCAGCTCGTTCCGGTCACCGACCGCGCCGCCGTCGGCGCGATGCTGAAGGGACTCAGCGGCGCGATCGACGTCATCGTGCCACGCGGCGGCAAGAGCCTGGTCGGCCGGGTGCAGGAGGAAGCCAAGGTACCGGTCTTCGCCCATCTGGAGGGCTTGTGCCATCTCTATATCGACGTCTCGGCCGATCCGGACATGGCGCGCGAGATCGCCGTTAACGCCAAGATGCGCCGCACCGGGATATGCGGCGCCACGGAGACCTTGCTCGTCGATCGCGCCGCGGCCGACAGCCATCTCGTGCCGGTCCTGACCGCGCTCGCCGGGGCGGGCTGCGAAATCCGCGCCGATAGCGCGGTGCGCGGCTACTATCCCGCCGCAACGCCGGCGAGCGACGACGACTGGACGACCGAATATCTCGACGCCATCATCTCGGTGAAGCTGGTCGAGGGCATTCAGGGCGCGATCGACCATATCGAGACCCTTTCCTCGCATCACACCGAGGCGATCGTGGCGGAGGACCCGGTCGTGGTCGAGCGCTTCTTCAACGAGATCGATTCTGCGATCCTGCTCCACAACGCCTCGACCCAGTTTGCCGATGGCGGCGAGTTCGGCATGGGCGCGGAGATCGGCATCGCGACCGGCAAGATGCATGCGCGCGGCCCGGTCGGCGTCGAACAGCTGACGTCGTTCAAGTACCGCGTCCGCGGTTCCGGCCAGATCCGGCCTTGAACGGCGCCAGCCAGCGCCTCGCGGGCATCCCCGCGCCCTACCTGCGCATGCCCCATGTCGAGCGCGGCATGGCGGTTGGTATTTTCGGCGGCTCGTTCAACCCACCGCATGCCGGCCACGCCCTGGTCGCCGAGATCTCGCTGCGGCGGCTACGCCTCGACCAGCTCTGGTGGCTGGTCACGCCGGGCAATCCCCTCAAGGACGCGACCCAGCTCGCGCCGCTGTCGCAGCGGCTCGAGCAATCCGAGGCGATCACGCCGGACCCGCGCGTCAAGGTGACCGCCTTCGAGGCCGCGCACCGCATCCGCTACACAGCCGACACGCTGGAGCTGGCGGTGCGCCGCAATCCCGGCGTCGATTTCGTCTGGATCATGGGTGCCGACAGCCTAGCGGGCTTCCATCGCTGGCAGCGGTGGCGCGACATCATGGCGATCATGCCGATCGCCGTCATCGACAGGCCCGGCGCAACGCTGTCCTTCCTGTCTTCGGTGACCGCCAAGGCCTTCAACCGCGCTCGGATCGACGAGGACGAAGCCTCGCTGCTCGCCCGCACGCCGGCCCCGGCCTGGACGTTCATCCACGGGCCGCGCTCCTCGCTGTCCTCCACCGCGATCCGCAACGCGGGTTAGCGCCGATCCCGGGCGCAAAAAAAGACCGCGCTTCGTCCCGGACAAGCCGAGCCGGCTTCGCCTTCGGTGTATACGCGCGACCCACGGCCGTCGCCCGTCCAGTTCAAGACAGATCGTGCCGTTTTCGTCGTGTTCCGTCGGGCGCGAAAGGGACATCATCGGCGGGATGAGCCTCGCTTCGAGCACCGCCGCAACCAGCGTGTCCCCGGCCGATCCGGCGCAGTCCGCGCCGGCGATCGCGATCGCCAGTGTGATCCTGTCGACGGCACTTGTTGCGGTCGGCAACGGGCTGATGTTCGCCTTCGTGCCGGTTCGGCTCGCCGCTGAAGGATTTCCGCCCACCTGGGCTGGTCTGATCCTGACCGGCCTGTCGGCCGGCGGCATGGCCGGTTGCTTCCTGACCGGGCGCATGGTCAATCGCGTCGGCCACGCCCGCGCCTACATGATCTTTTCCGCCCTAATCATCCTGTCGAGCGTCGCGGTCAGCGTGAAGGTCGACCCGGCTTTGTGGATTCCTGCCCGCGCGCTTTACGGTTTTGCCATATCGGGGCTCTTCATCGTCGCCCAGAGCTGGCTCAACGACGTTGTCGAAAACCATGTTCGCGGCCGCGTGATCGCCATCTTCTACGTCAGCTACATCGTCGGACTGGGTGCCGGCTCCTACCTGCTGACCTTCATCGACATCATGAGCAACGCCGCGCCGGTGGTGGCGATCGCCTTCGGCGCCCTGTCGATCATCCCCGTCGGCCTGACCCGGCTGCGCACGCCGCCGCCGCCACCGATCGCCTCGATCGCGCTGAGGCGCGCCTGGCAGATATCGCCGGTCGGGCTGGCCGGCATGCTCGCGGTGGGCGGCCTTTCGATGATGGTCGCCGGCTTCGCCCCCATCCACGCCACCGCGATCGGATTCTCCAAGGATCAGGTCGCCCTGCTGTTGCTGGCCATGCCGCTCGGCACAATGCTGGTGCAATTGCCGCTCGGCTGGATGTCCGACCGCACGGATCGGCGCTATGTGCTCGTCGCCGCCTCCGTGATCGTAATCGGCGCCGGCGCGCTGGCGACCGGTGCGGACAGGTCGGAGCTTGCCTGGATGATCCTGGTCTACATGGTGTGGAGCGGCGCGACCGAATCGATCTATTCGATTTCCTCCGCGCATGCCAATGATCGCGCGGAAAAGGACGATCTGGTGCTCTTGTCGAGCACCATGCTGTTCACATGGTCGCTCTCCGGTTTCGTCATTCCGGGCATCGCCACGGCGCTGACCGCCTTCGTCGGAACCGGAGCCTTCATCACCATCGCGATCGCGATCGCCGCCATGTTCTGCGTCTTCGTGATCTGGCGCCTGACCCAGGCCGAAGCCGTGCCTGCGGCCGAAAGCGGAGACTTCGCGCCCCTGTCGGCGCAGGCGCCGCCGGCGGCCGAATTCGCCTATGCGTCCGACGAAACCGTCTCCGGGGAAACGAACGAGCCGACCGGCCAGTCTTGAAAGTGTTAAGGGTCCATGCCTATCTTTCGCATGTCACGTGAATCGCGCGTGGCTGAGTTGTTCTTGTCGTGAAAGGAAAGACACTGAGAACAGCACTGGGCAAGAAGGCTGAGATCATGCCTTCGCCGGCCGGAATGACCCGACAGGGTGAATCTCAGGCCTTGAAAATCGTCCTTGAATCTCTGGAAGATTCTAAGGCGGAAAACATCGTCTCCATCGACATCCAGGGGAAATCGAGCCTGGGCGACCACATGGTGATCGCCTCGGGCCGGTCTAACCGTCATGTCGGTGCGGTGTCGGAACATCTGATCAAGGCGCTCAAGGAGGCCGGACTGGGCAATGCCCGGGTCGAAGGCCTCGCGAGTTCCGATTGGGTTCTGATCGACGCCGGCGACATCATCGTCCATGTCTTCCGACCCGAGGTCCGCGAGTTCTACAACATCGAAAAGATGTGGCAGGCTCCCGATCTCGAGGACGAAACGGTTCACTGAACCAAAGGCGATGCGGATTGCCGTTCATGCCGTGGGCCGGATGAAGGCCGGCCCCGAAGCGGAGCTTGCCGACCGTTTTTTCGGCCGCTTCGCCAAGATCGGCCCTCCGGTCGGCCTGGAGTGGGCTGGGCTCGCCGAGACCGTCGAAAGCCGGGCAACCGGCCCGACCGAGCGCAAGCGCGAGGAAGCCGCGCGGCTCAGCGCGCTGCTCGAGCCCGGTTCGGTATTGCTGCTTCTCGACGAACGGGGCAAGTCGCAGGGATCGGAAGACCTGGCGCGCTGGATCGCGAAGACCCGCGACGATGGCTGCCGCAGGCTCGTGGTCGCGCTCGGCGGTCCCGACGGTCATGACGATGCGCTGCGCGGCACCGCCGGCCTCGTGCTGTGCATGGGCAAGCTCACATGGCCACATCAGTTGGCGCGCGTCATGATCGCCGAGCAGCTTTATCGCTGCGCGACCATCCTGGCCGGACACCCTTATCATCGCGTCTGACGATCGTTTTCTGCCCGGCGCCACAATTTCAGACAAATACCGGCCAACCTTGCGCGCATCCACGATGCGATGCGGTATGGTTGATGCTTCCTTAACCCGCCGTTTCTAGGGTCGGAACCCGCGAGGCGCCGGTAGGATCAGGGCGAAGTCATGACGAAAAACCGCAGGGACAGGAATGGGGCGCGCGCGCCGGCCCTGCTCACCGCTCTTGCCCTGGCGGTTTTGTTTCCGGCCCCGCTATTCGCCCAGGATACGGCCACGCTCGAGGAAAAGCGAACCGATACCGCCTCCGAATATCAAACGATCCTGCGCCAGATGTCGTTGTCCGAGGAACGCCTCGGATCGCTGACGGGCGAGGTCGCGGCAATGCGCAAGGACAGCGCCGCGATCACCACCGCGCTGATCCAGGCGGCGAAGACCGAAAAGAAGCTTTCCAATGACATCGTCGCCATCGAGGCACGACTGGAGGCGCTGAAACAGCAGGAAGGCGTGTTGAAAGCCTCGCTTCATGCCCGCCGCGGCGTTCTCGCGGAGGTTTTGGGGGCGCTCCAGCGCATGGGACTCAACCCGCCGCCGGCCATCCTGGTCAGGCCCGAAGATGCGCTGTCATCGGTACGCAGCGCGATCATACTTGGCGCGGTCGTGCCCGAACTCAGGGCCGAGACCGATATCCTCCTCGGTGACCTCAAGGAACTGGCCGCGTTGCGTCGCGCGATCGCAGACGAACGCGAGCGTCTGTTTGCCACCGTGCAGGACCAGGCGGCGGAAAAAAAACGGCTGGCGCTCCTGCTGGAGGAAAAGAGCCGGCTCTTGCGGGAAGGCGAATCAACCCTGGAGGAAGAGCGCAAGAAGGCGGTCGCGCTGGCCGCCAAGGCGGGCAGTCTCAAAGAATTGATCGCCTCGATCGAGGCCGAGATCACCGGCGTCCAGAAAGCGGCACGCGCGGCCCGGCTGGCCGAGGAGGAGCGCAAGCGCCGCGAGGCGGAAGCCGCGGGTCGTCCGGTGCCCGAGGCCAACCGGCTGGTCACGGGCCTACCCTTTGAAAGCCTTGAAGGAACGGTCGCGCTGCCGGTATCGGGCACTTTCCTGCGACGGTTTGGAGAGGGCGACGGACTGGGCGGGCACATGGCTGGCGACACGCTTCAAACACAATCCGGCTCTATCGTCACAGCACCTGCCGATGGCAGTATTTTGTACGCGGGCCCGTTTCGTTCTTACGGCCAACTCTTGATCCTCGATGTCGGCGACGGTTATCATGTCGTGTTGGCGGGTTTGGCGACGACGAACGTATCTTTGGGCCAGACGGTACTGTCGGGAGAACCGGTCGGCGCCATGGGCGAAGCGAGGATCGCCAGCGCGGTGACGCTGGGAAGTGCGAATAATAGTCCGGAACTTTATGTGGAGTTCCGCAAGGATGGCAAACCCGTCGACCCGGGCCCATGGTGGGCGGACCGGGATTCTGGAAGGACGAAAGATGATTCGTAAGTTGTCGCTTCTTCTTGCCGGCGCCCTGATGGGCGCCTCCGCGATGAGCGTCGTTTACGGCCCCGCAGGCTCTTCCGCGATCGCCGCCAGTTCGGAAACCTATCGCCATCTCGCGGTCTTTGGCGACATCTTCGAGCGCGTGCGCGCGCAATACGTGACCCCGCCCGAGGACAAGAATCTCGTTGAGAGCGCCATCAATGGCATGCTCACTTCGCTCGATCCGCATTCATCCTATCTCAATCCGGATGCCGCCAAGGACATGCGGGTGCAGACCAAGGGCGAGTTCGGCGGCCTCGGCATCGAGGTCACGATGGAAAACGAACTGGTCAAGGTGATCACGCCGATCGATGACACGCCAGCCGCCCGCGCCGGCGTTCTTGCCGGCGACCTGATCGCCGAGATCGACGGCGAGGACGTGCGTGGCTTGAACCTGTCGGACGCGGTCGAACGCATGCGCGGCGCCGTCAACACGCCGATCGAGTTGACGATCCTGCGCGACGGCGCGGTCGAGCCGATCAAGATCACGATCGTGCGCGCCGTCATCAAGGTCAAGGCGGTCAAATATCGCGTCGAGGGCGATGTCGGTTATGTGAAGATCGCCTCCTTCACCGAAAAGACCTTTGACGACCTGCAAGCGGCCATCACCGACATTGAAAGCGAGGTTCCGGCCGACAAGTTGAAGGGCTTCGTGCTCGACCTGCGGCTCAATCCCGGTGGCCTGCTCGATCAGGCGGTGAGCGTTTCGGACGCGTTCCTCGATCGCGGCGAGATCGTCTCCACCCGCGGTCGCGATCCCAAGGACGTTATCCGCTTCGACGCGCGTGCCGGCGACCTGACTGGCGGCAAGCCGTTGATCGTGATGGTCAATGGCGGCTCGGCGAGTGCCTCGGAGATCGTCGCCGGCGCCCTTCAGGACCATCGCCGCGCAACCGTGCTCGGCACGCGTTCGTTCGGCAAGGGGTCGGTGCAGACCATCATTCCGCTGGCCGAGAACGGCGCCCTGCGCCTGACCACCGCGCTCTATTACACGCCGGCGGGAAAATCGATCCAGGGCAAGGGCATCACCCCCGACATCCGTGTCGAGCAACCGCTGCCGGACGAATTGCTCGGGCGCGACGTCACGCGCGGCGAATCGGACCTGCGTGGCCACATCAAGGGTGACGAGGAAAGCGAGGAAGGGTCGGGCTCGGCCGCCTATGTGCCGCCGGAAGCCAAGGACGATGTCCAGCTCGGCTTCGCGCTCGACCTTTTGCGCGGCAACAAGACCGATCCGGCGTTCCCGCCCAATCCGGACCAGGCGGTCCTCAATCAATAAGCGTCCGGCGCCGGCGGTTCGACCGTCCGGCGCCGCGCTGTCCCTACCCCGACCACTCCGGATCATTCCTGCCTGAAAGGCCTCGCGCTTGCCGCTCGACAAGCAGATCGAACGTCCCCTCGGTCAGCACGGCGCGCGCCCGGCTCGCCGGTTGTGGCCCGCGCCCGGCTCGGCTCGGATCGCCGGCGCTGCGGCCACCTGCATCGTCGCGGGTGCCGGGCTGTGGGTGGCCTTGCTGCCAGATCCATGGCGTCAGCCCCCGGCCGAGGTCGTGTCGATCGAAACCGAACTACCCGCACCCCAGCAGCCCGCCAAAGAGGCCGTCGCGGACGAAACGGACGCGCCGACGCCCTCCATCGTGCGCGTTCCCGAAAGACCGGACACCTCCGGATCCAACGTGATCGTGATCCGCGACCCTTCGGCCATCGGCCAGGACCTGCGGGTCGCGCATCTTCCCGATCGGGCTCTCCTGGAACAGTCCGAGCATGGCCCGCTGCCGGTTCGGGCCGATGACGGGCGCCGGCCGTTCGACGTCTATGCCCGCCCCTGGTCGGGCGCGCGCGGCGCGCGCGTGGCGATCGTGATCGGCGGCATGGCCCTGTCGCAGACCGGCACGCAGACGGCCATCGCCAGGCTGCCGCCCGAGGTCACCCTCGCCTTCGCGCCACAGGGCAACTCGATCGGCCGTTGGATGCAGGCCGCGCGCCGCGAGGGGCACGAAATCTTGATGCAATTGCCGCTCGAGCCATTCGATTACCCGCGCGTCAATCCCGGCCGCGACACGCTGACGACCGAGGCGTCCAGCGAACAGAATATTGACACCCTTCACAAGGTGCTGGGTCGCACGACGAACTATGTCGGCGTGATGAATTATATGGGCGCGCGTTTCACCGCCGAGGAAGCCGCCTTCGCCCCGGTCATGCGCGATCTCGGCGCCCGCGGGCTGCTTTATCTCGACGACGGCTCGTCCGCGCGCAGCCTCGCCGGAGAACTGGCCGCCAAGAGCCGGGTTCCCTATGCCGAGGGCGATACGACGATCGACCAGCGCCGCGACCGGGCCGCCATCCTGGAAAAGCTCGACGAACTGGAGCGCATCGCCCGCGCCCGCGGCTTCGCGCTCGGCACCGGCTCGGCCTTCGACGTCACGGTCGAAACCGTCTCGTCATGGGTGGCGGAGGCCAAGAAACGCGGCATCGAGATCGTACCAGTCTCCGCACTCGCCGCCGATCCGGAAAAAAGGTAACACCGCAGAATGGCAAAGCAGAAGACCGCGGCGCGCGATGCCACGCTGCCCTACCGGCGCTGTGTCGGCATCGTCGTGTTGAACCGGGACGGCCATGCATGGGTGGGCCGGCGCATCCAAGTTCCCGACGGCGAGATGACCGGTTCCGACAAGCTCTGGCAGATGCCGCAAGGCGGGATCGACAAGGGCGAGGAGCCGCTTGTGGCCGCGCGTCGCGAACTGTTCGAGGAGACCGGCATGGAAACGGTCAGCCTGCTTGCCGAAGCGCCGGACTGGATCGACTACGACCTGCCCGACCATCTCGTCGGCGTCGCGCTGAAGGGCAAATATCGCGGCCAGACGCAAAAATGGTTCGCCTTCCGTTTCAACGGCCCCGACAGCGAAATCCGCATCAACCCGCCGCCCGGCGGACACGAGCCGGAATTCGACGCCTGGGCCTGGAAATCGCTCGACGACCTGCCCGGCCTGGTCGTGCCGTTCAAGCGCGGCGTCTACGACGCGGTGATCGCCGCCTTCCGCCATCTCGTCGCCTGAAGGTGGTCGCGGCCGCGCACAGCCCTTGGCGGGCCAGGGTCGGCTACCACACGCCGCGTGTCAGTCCCGTCCACAGATAGAACCAGATGGTGGGATGATACCATTGCCGCGACGGGCCCTCGGGCGCGCGCGGCGCTAGCCTGCCTTCAAGCGCATCATCCACCGCCTCCACGCACATCGCGCGCGATAGCGCCGCCAGCCGGTGCGCATAGGTCATGATCGTGTCGCCAGGTTGGGGCGAGCCGCGCACCTGGCGCACGATCATCCCGGTGTCGACGCCGGCATCGATCAGATGCACGGTGGCGCCGAAATTCTCCCGATCGCCCGCAGCCAGCGCCCAATAGCCGCCATTCATGCCCCGATAGGCCGGGGTGATGCCGGCGTGATAGTTGAGCACCGGACAGGACAGCCGTGCCAGAACCGACGGTCTGACGATGCGGCAACCGGCCAGAAGCACGACGCGCGGCTTCAGCCGGTCGATTTCCTGCACGAAGTGATCGCTGTTGACCGACGCGACGCCTACGATCCTTTGTTCGGGACCGGGCTCGGTTTCGAGCTTCTCCGCTGCCACGAGGCCGGCGATCTGACGCGCCGACAGGCGTTTGCCGAGCCGGATCAAAACCATCGTGCAAAACTGGCCGGCGAGCGAAATCCAGCCGGTCTTCCGCGCCCGACGGCGCAGGAAGGCGAGCTGTGGCTCGCCATCCTCCTCGATGACGTCGATCGCTCCGAATCGCCGTGCGAGCGCATTGACGATGATCCAGGGATAGGGCCCGCCAGCCGTCACCACGCACACGCCGGCGGGCCCCTGTTCGCGGGCGGTGCTCACAGGGTCCACCCCATCACGCACGTCCGCACCCCGTCGACGCGTCGTGTCCCGGCCGCCAGGCGAGAAGGTGCGACGACGCGCGCGACCGTGCCCGTCATGACGCCGTTTGCGCTCCAGCCAGTTCGTCGATGATCGGGCAATCCGGCCGGTGATCGCCGTGGCAATGCGCCACCAGATGGCTGAGCACGTCGCGCAACCCTTTGAGTTCGGCAATCTTGCGGTCGATCTCGACCAGTTTCGCGCTCGCAATCGTCTTGACGTCGGCGCTCTCGCGGCCGGTATCGTCGTAAAGCGACAGCAATTGCCGGCACTCCGCGACGGAAAAGCCCAATCCCCGCGCGCGCTGAACGAAGCGCAGCCGGTGCACATCGGAGGTCGAATAATCGCGATAGCCATTGTCGCCGCGATCCGGCTTCAAGAGCCCGATATCCTCGTAATAGCGGATCGTCTTGGCCGGCAGGCCGGACCGTTCGGAAGCGATGCCGATATTCATACCGTCAGTTCCCGTTTAACAGCGCAAACCTTCCCAAGACAGGAAGCCTCATCAATCTGGCCCATCGCCCATCCTATTTCAAGTCGAGACTGCGCAACCGCAGCGCGTTGCCGATGACGGAAACCGATGACAGGCTCATCGCCGCCGCCGCGATCATCGGCGACAACAACATGCCTAGCAGCGGGTAGAGGATGCCGGCGGCCACCGGAACACCGAGCGCATTGTAGACGAAGGCGAAGAACAGGTTCTCGCGAATGTTGCGGATTGTCGCCCTGGCCAGCTTGCGGGCGCGCACAATGCCATTGAGGTCGCCCTTGACCAGCGTGATGCCGGCGCTCTCCACCGCGACATCGGCACCGGTGCCCATGGCGATACCGACGTCGGCGGCGGCCAGCGCCGGCGCATCGTTGACGCCGTCGCCGGCCATGGCGACCTTGGCGCCACCGGCGCGCAGCTCCTCGATCAGCGCCTGTTTCTGCTCCGGCAGCAAGCCGGCACGGATATCGTCTATACCCAATGTCCTGGCGACGGCACTGGCCGTTCGCTCATTGTCGCCCGTCGCCATGATCACGGTGAGGCCACTTTCGTGCAGGGCGCGGATCGCGGCGGGTGTGGTCTCCTTGATCGGGTCGGCAACCGCCACGATCCCGCCAAGACGCTCGTCCACGGCAACGAACATCGCCGTCTTGCCGTCGGCGCGCAGGTCGTCGGCCCTGGCCTCGAGCGCCGCGGTGCCGATTCCCAGATCCTCCATCATCGCCCGGTTGCCGAGCGCCACTTTGCGGCCGTCTACCGCACCGTGCACGCCCTTACCTGTAACGGCGTCGAAATCGGTGGTATCGGCAAGCGAAAGTTCGCGCCGGCGCGCGCCCTCAACGATCGCCTCAGCGAGCGGATGCTCCGAGCCTTTTTCCACGCTCGCGGCCAGACGCAATATGTCGTCCTCGTCGAAGCCGTCGGCCGCGATCACGTCGGTGAGTTTCGGCCGCCCCTCGGTCAGCGTGCCGGTCTTGTCGACGATCAGCGTATCGACGGCGGCGAACCGTTCCAGCGCCTCGGCATCCTTGATCAGCACGCCGGCTTGCGCGCCGCGCCCGGTCGCCGTCATGATCGACATCGGTGTGGCCAGCCCAAGAGCGCATGGACAGGCGATGATCAGCACCGACACGGCGGCGAGAATAGCATAGACCATGCTGGGCGGCGGACCGAACAGGGCCCACACCACGAACGCCACCGCCGCAACCAGCACCACGGCAGGGACGAAATAGAAGGAAACGCGGTCGGCCAGGCCCTGGATCGGCGCGCGCGAACGCTGGGCCTTGGCGACCATCTCCACGATCCGCGACAACACCGTATCGGCTCCGACCCTATGCGCCTCGATTACCAGTGTGCCGCTGCGGTTGAGTGTGCCGGCGGTGACCTGGTCGCCCTCGACCTTCTCGACCGGCACCGCCTCTCCGGTGATCATCGATTCGTCGATCGACGAGCGCCCCTTCAACACGGAGCCATCGACAGGGACGCTGTCACCGGGTCGGACCCGCAACCGGTCGCCCTCGACCACGACCTCCAGCGACACGTCCTCTTCGTTGCCGTCGACGTCGATGCGACGCGCCGTCTTCGGCGCCAGATCAAGCAGGGCGCGAATGGCCGAGCCGGTGCGCTCGCGCGCCCTCAGTTCCAACACCTGGCCGACGAAAATCAGCGCGACGATGACGGCAGCAGCCTCGAAATAGACCGGTACCGCGCCACCATGGCTGCGGAACTGGTGCGGAAACAGGTCGGGAAACAGCGTCGCAACGACGCTGTAGAGATAGGCCGTGCCGACACCGATCGAAATCAGGGTCCACATATTCGGGCTGCGGTTGACGATCGACTGGTAGCCGCGCACGAAGAACGGTACCGCCGCCCACAGCACGACCGGCGTCGCCAGAACGAGCTCGGTCCACACCGCGAGGCGGCTGCCGAGCCACTCGCGAACCGGCAGACCGACCATCGGCCCCATCGCGATGATCAAGAGCGGCACCGAAAGCGCGCCGCTGACCCAAAGCCGGCGGGTGAAGTCGACCAGTTCGGGATTGGGGCCTTCCTCGCCTGTCGGCACGCCCATCGGCTCGAGCGCCATGCCGCATTTCGGGCACGACCCCGGCCCTTCACGCACGATCTCGGGGTGCATCGGACAGGTATAGAGTGTTCCCTTGGGCATCGGCGCGGGTTCGGCGCGCCCGTCGAGATAGGTTTGCGGCGCGGCCTGGAACTTTTCCAGACAGCGAGCCGAGCAGAAATAGTACCCGTTGCCGTCGTGCCGGTGGAAGTACTCCGCCCGCGCACGGTCGACATCCATGCCGCAGACCGGATCGGTCGCGCTGATGTGATCTTCCGGCGCGCCTTCGAACGTGTCGCGGCAGCGTTGCGAACAGAAATGATAGACGTGGCCATCGTGCTCGATAGTCGGCGTGTCGGCGGCCGGCTCGACCAGCATGCCGCAAACCGGATCGCGCACGATCCCCTTATTCGCGCCGGACGCCTGTGCTTGCCCGCCACAACACGCAGCTTGTTTCGTGCCTGGCGATTTCTTCTTGTGTTGGCTCATGGTGATGACTCCCGGCCAGCTTGGATTTTCCAAGGCCAGTTCTCAACCTTCCAGAAACCGGAAGGTCAAGCAGCATTTCGCGGGCGTCGTGTGTCATGGGTCAGCCGCGGCGCAACCGGTCCGCCCCCCTGGCCGCCCAACGCCGTCGAGAACCTGCGCCGATTGCGGGCGGTGGTTCCTGACATCACCGCGACCGGTGAGAACCGGAACCGTTGTCGTCGTTCATCTTCGCCTTGCACCAAAAACAAAACGGCCGTCGGAAGAACCGACGACCGTCTCATATGACTCAATGGCGCGTGCCCGGCACTCTCGCCGCCTTATGCCGGCAGGATCGCACGCTCCAGCGTGGTGAGTTGGGCCAGATAGGCCTCGGCCCTTGTGCGGACTTCCTCGTTCTTGGCATCGGACACGTCCTCGCGCGCATCCTGGATGCGGCGAGTGAGCGCCTCGCGGTCGATGTCGTCGACATGGGTCGCCGATTCGGCCAGCAAGGTGCAGGCTTCCGGCAGAATGTCGGCGAAACCGCCGAAAACCACATAGCGATCGGACTTGCCGGCCGCTGTCTTGACCGTCACCACACCCGGCTGGACGGTGGTCATGACCGGTGCATGCTTGGCCATTACCGTCATTTCACCATCCGCGCCCGGAACGACGACAGATTCGACGTCTTCCGAAACCAGAAGCCGCTCGGGGGAGACGAGTTCAAACTTAAATGCTTCAGCCATAAAACCCAGCACATGGCGAACCGTAGGCGGCGGGACGCTGTTCGGCCAATCGGCCGGTCACGTCCTTTTCCTCCGCCCGCGTCGCGCCACTCCCTTTCCTACGCCGCTTCCGCGGCGAGTTTCTTGCCCTGTTCGACAGCTTCCTCGATCGTGCCGACCATGTAGAAGGCCGCCTCGGGAAGGTGATCGTATTCACCCTCGCACAGTCCCTTGAAGCTCTTGATCGTATCCGCAAGGTCGACAAACTTGCCCGACTTGCCGGTGAACACCTCGGCCACAAAGAACGGCTGCGACAGGAAGCGCTCGATCTTGCGCGCGCGCGCAACCGTCAGCTTGTCCTCTTCCGAGAGCTCGTCCATGCCCAGAATGGCGATGATGTCCTGCAGCGACTTGTAGCGCTGGAGGATCTCCTGCACCTGCCGCGCCACACCGTAATGCTCGTCGCCGACGATCCGCGGATCGAGCATGCGCGAGGTGGAGTCGAGCGGATCGACGGCCGGGTAGATGCCCTTTTCCGAGATCGCGCGCGACAGAACGGTCGTGGCGTCGAGGTGGGCGAACGAGGCCGCGGGCGCCGGGTCGGTCAAATCGTCGGCCGGCACGTAGATTGCCTGCACCGAGGTGATCGAGCCCTTCTGGGTGGTGGTGATGCGCTCCTGCAGCGCGCCCATGTCGGTGGCGAGCGTCGGCTGGTAGCCCACCGCCGAGGGGATGCGGCCGAGCAGCGCCGACACTTCCGAGCCCGCCTGGGTGAAGCGAAAGATATTGTCGACGAAGAACAGCACGTCCTGGCCCTGATCGCGGAAATGCTCGGCGACCGTCAGCCCGGTCAGGCCGACGCGCGCGCGCGCGCCGGGCGGTTCGTTCATCTGGCCGAACACCAGCGCGCATTTGGAGCCTTCGGTCGAGCCATTGTTCTTGTGCGGGTCCTTGTTGACGCCCGATTCGATCATCTCGTGATAGAGGTCGTTGCCCTCGCGGGTACGCTCGCCGACACCGGCGAACACCGAATAGCCGCCATGCGCCTTGGCGACGTTGTTGATCAGCTCCTGGATCAGAACCGTTTTGCCCACGCCGGCGCCGCCGAACAGGCCGATCTTGCCGCCCTTGGCGTAAGGTGCGAGCAGATCGACGACCTTGATGCCGGTGATCAGGATCTCGGCTTCCGTCGACTGGTCGATATAGGCGGGCGCAGGCTGGTGGATGGCACGCGTACCGTCCCCCTTGACCGGGCCGGCCTCGTCGATCGCCTCGCCGACCACGTTCATGATGCGACCAAGCGTGGCATCGCCCACCGGAACCGCGATCGGAATACCGGTGTCGCGCACCGCCTGCCCGCGCACCAAACCCTCGGTGGAGTCCATGGCGATGCAGCGCACGGTGTTTTCACCCAGATGCTGCGCCACCTCGAGCACGAGCCGGTTGCCCTGGTTCTCGGATTCCAGCGCGTTGAGGATCGCCGGCAGCTCGCCGTCGAAGGAAACGTCGACAACCGCGCCGATGACCTGATGGATACGGCCGGTCGCGGCACCGGCGGCCTTCTTGGTGGCTGCCGCCTTGGTGCTGGCGGTCTTGGCCGCCGGCTTCCGTGCCGCGGCAGGCTTCGCCGCAGCCTTGGAGGCGGATGCGGCCGTCGTCTTCTTGGGGGTCGCTGCTTTCGCCATCTTCTTGTGCCTCTTCGATCCTTATGTTCGAGACGCCACGCCGCCGCATTCGGGCGGCGCCGCGCGCCTAGAGCGCTTCTGCGCCCGAAATGATCTCGATCAGTTCCTTGGTAATCTGCGCCTGACGCTGACGGTTGTAGGTAATCGTCAGCTTGTTGATCATGTCGCCGGCATTGCGCGTGGCATTGTCCATCGCGCTCATCTTGGCGCCCATCTCGCCGGCCGCGTTCTCCAACAGGGCTGAAAAGACCTGCACCGCGATGTTGCGCGGGATGAGATCGCTGAGCAGTTCTCCCGCATCCGGCTCGTATTCGTAGACCCCGCCGCCATTCGACACGGCGTCACCAGCCGCGGGCTCCGCCGCGGGTTTGGCCGGAATGAGCTGCTGCGCGGTCGGGATCTGGCTGATCACCGACTTGAACTGCGAATAAAACAGCGTGCAGACGTCGAACTCGCCGGCGTCGAACAGCGAGATCACCTTCCTGGCGACGCCGTCGGCATGGGCGAAGCCGATCTGCTTGGCTTCGCGCAGATCGACGCGCTCGATGATCAAGTTTGCGTAGTCGCGGCGAAGGATGTCGTAGCCCTTCTTGCCCACGCAAATGATCTTGACGGTCTTGCCCGCACTCAGGAGCTTGCGCGTGTGCTCGCGTGCCAGACGCGCGATCTGCGAATTGAAGGAGCCGCACAGGCCGCGTTCGGCCGTGCACACGACGAGCAGATGCACGTCGTCCTTGCCCGTTCCCGTCATCAGCGGCGGGGCGTCGGTGCCGGACACCGCATTGGCGATGTTGGCGAGCACGACGGCCATGCGCTCGGAATAGGGCCGCGCTGCTTCGGCCGCCTCCTGCGCGCGACGCAGCTTCGCCGCGGCGACCATCTGCATCGCCTTGGTGATTTTCTGCGTCGCCTTCACGGAGGCGATGCGGTTGCGGAGGTCCTTGAGTGACGCCATAACGCGGGTTCCGTCAGCCTCAGGCGAAGTTCTTCGCGAAGGCGTCGATCTGCGCCTTCAGCTTGTCGCGCAGATCGTCCGACAGCGCCTTTTCCTTGCGGATGGCGTCCAGAACGCTCTTGCCCTCGGTGCGCAGATGGGTCAGCAGGCCCTGCTCGAACCGGCCGACATCGGCGATCGCGAGCTTGTCGAGATAACCCTGCGTACCGGCGAAGATCACCGCAACCTGCTCTTCGGTCTTGAGCGGAGAGAACTGCGGCTGCTTCAGAAGCTCGGTCAGGCGCGCGCCGCGGTTGAGAAGGCGCTGCGTCGCGGCGTCGAGGTCGGAACCGAACTGGGCGAACGCGGCCATCTCGCGATACTGGGCGAGCTCGCCCTTGATCGAGCCGGCAACCTGCTTCATCGCCTTGATCTGGGCCGAGGAGCCAACGCGCGACACCGAAAGGCCGACATTCACGGCCGGACGGATGCCCTGGAAGAACAGATTGGTCTCCAGGAAGATCTGGCCGTCGGTGATCGAGATCACGTTGGTCGGGATATAGGCCGAGACGTCGTTGGCCTGGGTCTCGATGATCGGCAGCGCGGTCAGCGAACCGGCGCCGTTGTCGTCGTTCATCTTGGCCGCGCGCTCGAGCAGGCGAGAATGCAGGTAGAAGACGTCGCCCGGATAGGCTTCGCGGCCGGGCGGACGGCGCAGCAGCAGCGACATCTGGCGATAGGCGACCGCCTGTTTCGACAGATCGTCATAGGCGATCACGGCATGCTTGCCATTGTCGCGGAAATATTCGCCCATCGCACAGCCGGCGAACGGCGCCAGGAACTGCATCGGTGCCGGATCGGACGCGGTCGCCGCGATCACGATCGAATATTCGAGCGCGCCGCGCTCTTCCAGCACCTTGACGAACTGGGCCACGGTGGAGCGCTTCTGGCCGACGGCGACATAGACGCAATAGAGCTTCTGGCTTTCGTCGTCGCCGTCATTGAGCGGCTTCTGGTTCAGGAACGTGTCGAGAACGATGGCGGTCTTGCCTGTCTGGCGATCGCCGATAATCAGCTCGCGCTGGCCACGACCGACCGGGATCAGCGCGTCGATGGCCTTCAGGCCGGTCGACATGGGCTCGTGCACCGACTTGCGCGGAATGATGCCGGGCGCCTTGACGTCGACGCGGCGACGTTCGGCCGCCTTGATCGGGCCCTTGCCGTCGATCGGATTGCCGAGTGCGTCGACGACGCGACCGAGTAGGCCCGGGCCCACCGGAACGTCAACGATGGCGCCGGTCCGCTTGACGGTGTCGCCTTCCTTGATGTCGCGGTCGTTGCCGAAGATCACAACGCCGACATTGTCGCTTTCCAGGTTCAGCGCCATGCCGCGAATGCCGCCGGGGAACTCGACCATCTCGCCGGCCTGCACATTGTCGAGCCCGTAGACGCGAGCGATACCGTCACCCACGGAGAGCACCTGACCGACCTCCGATACTTCGGCCTCCTTGCCGAAATTCTTGATCTGGTCCTTGAGAATTGCGGAGATTTCCGCGGCCCGGATATCCATCAGCCGACCTCTTTCAGTGCAAGCTTGAGCGAATTGAGTTTGGTTTTGAGCGATGTATCGATCTGCCGCGAGCCGATCCTCACGACAAGCCCCCCGAGCAGCGAGGGATCGACGGTCAGATTGACCACCACATCCTTGCCGGCGACGCCTTTCAGCGTCGTTTCCAGCTCCTTGCGCTGCGCGGCTGTCAGATCATGCGCCGAGGTAACATCGGCGGCCACCTCGCCACGATTCTCGGCGGCGATGCGGCGGAACGCCTCGATCATGCCCGGAACGGCGAAAAGCCGACGGTTTCTGGCGACGACCCGAAGGAAATTGGCGAAAAGCCCACCGACCTTGGCCTTCTCGACGATGGCGGAAACAGCCTTGAACTGGTCGTCGGCCGAAAAGACCGGACTCTCGATCAGGCGGCGCAGATCCTCGCTGCCGGCAAGAAGCGCCTCGAATTCGCCCAACTCCTTTTCGATGTGCGAAACCGCATCGGCCTCAAGCGCCAGATCGAAAAGCGAGCCCGCATAGCGCTCGGCGACGTTGGAAACGGGTGAGTTAGACTGTGCCACGAACGGTCTTCTCTTCCTGGGAAGGCCGCAAGTTTTTTGCGCAAGCGTGAGAAGCCGGCTAAACCTTTGACCTTATTGATAAATCCCGACCGCTACGGCATCCGCGCCATATCCCCCGGTCGAAAGTCGCTTGCCGTCTAGCACACGCTTCCGTGACTCGCAACAACCCGAGACATCGCCGTTCCGGCACTATTGTCGCATCCGCGCCGTCAGTCGGCAATCACACCATGAAACCGAATACGAAGGCGAGCGGCAAGGCCGCCAGTACCAACTCCACGACGAGGCGCACCCAATTGAAGACCGTGCCGCCCCTGTCCGACAACATGGAGATGATACGGCCGAAGGCGGTGAGCAGCCAACATAGGCCGAGCGTCATATAGATAAATGGCTGGGCAAGCAGGATCGCACACAGCCCGACCCCAAGATAGAAGCCGGCCATGGTGGCCCGGGCTTCCGACACCGCCTCGGGATGGTCGGCCGCCGTTTCAAGCCGCAGCAGTCGGAACGACAGGCGCGGCGCGAACAAAAGGACGAGGCCGAAAAAAACCGTGATCGCCGCGGCACTCCAGGCGAGCCACTCGCCATTGCTGGTCGGCATTGGAAAAGCGAAATCCATCAAATCCCCCCGGAATGTCGTGGCGGGACTTGACCCACCGCCGAGCATCTCAACCGCCCCACATTCACACCCCGCAATCGCCCTGGAAGGCGACCGTCTCGGATCCGTAGGGGCCCGCGACTGCGATCGTGCCTGTATAACCGGTCGATTCGGTCCCTGCCTCGCCGGCCGTCATCGTGACGACGACATCGTGTTGGGACGCTCCCAGACTGCGATAGCGTCTTTCCTCGCCGGTCTCCACTTTCGTGGCCGACACCAGTTCGAGCTGCCGCAATTGATGGCCGAGCGCGATGAAGCCGGTTTCCGGATAGGGCTCGTGCAGGCTGTCTTTCTGCGTGAAAAAGACGAAGCGCCAGCTCTCGGGATCGTTGAAATTGAAGCCGTGATCCTTGCGCCAGAACGTGCAATAGCTGTCGATATGGGGCCAATGAATATCGGTCACGACCGGCTGGTTCGCGGCCGCCGGCGCGGCGGCCAGTAGGGCAGATCCGGCAAGCGCCCGTGCCAGGAACTTCATCGATATCCTCCCCGTTTCCAGCGCGACTTTGACAGAAGCGATCGCCAATGCAAACCGTCGCCGGACACCGGTGCAACGCATTCTACGGTCAATCGCGGCTCCGCGTCCTGCACCCGGCCGGCTGCGACGGCGGCAGATGCTCGATCACCTCGACCACGTCGTCGAGCCCGATGTCGGGATAGTGCTCGCGCATGCCGGCGAGCATGACCGGGTCGGGCCATTCGTCCTTTCTGCCGACGAAGGCGGCGGCCGCGCGCAGCGGCATTCTGGTCACCCGGGTCACCTCGACCACCAAGGTGCGTTTCGGCGCGCCCTGGCAGGCATAAATCATCGGACCCGGCCTGATCGGCGTTTCGCGCCAGCGGATCGTCGAGCGTTTCGCACCGCTTTCGATCTGCGGAAACAACCGCGCCACGACTTCGAGCTTCTGCATGCCGGGTCTTCTCCGCTCCGGTCGCGACGGGTTATGCCTGTCGGCAACATTTCGCAGGTCCGATGGCCGGCCCGTTCCTACAAAAAACTCTGCGGGTCGATGTCGATCTGAACCCGGACCGAACCGCGCGGCGACGGCCCCGCCTTGACCATCGCCCGCAGGAAGGCCTGCAGATCGGCGCGCAGTCCACCCTGCACCATGAGCCGGAACCGGTAGCGGCCCGCGACGAGGGACAGCGGCGCCTCCGCCGGGCCGAGCACGACGATCCCGGCGTCTCCGGGCGCGACGCGACGCAGCGCGCGCGCATGCCCCTCCGCTTCCGCGCGGGTTGCTGCGCTGACGATAATGCCGGCAAGCCGGCCGAAGGGAGGCAGGCCGGCGCGCTCGCGCTCGGCCGTCTCGCGTTCGTAAAAGGTCTCCCAGTCTCCAGAGACGATCGCCCGCATCACCGGATGGTCGGGCTGGTAGGTCTGCAAGAGGCCGAGGCTCTTCTTGCCGGTGCGCCCGGCCCTGCCGGTAACCTGGGACAGGAGCTGAAAAGTGCGTTCGGCCGCGCGCGGATCGCCATTGGCAAGGCCCAGATCGGCGTCGATGACCCCGACCAGCGTCAGGTTGGGGAAATTGTGCCCCTTGGCGACGAGCTGGGTGCCGATCACGATATCGGCCTCGCCCTTTTCGATCGCCTCCAGTTCCAGCCGCAGCCGCCGTACGCCGCCGGCAAGGTCGGACGACAGCACGATCGAGCGCGCATCGGGAAAATGCGACACAACTTCCTCCGCGATCCGCTCCACCCCCGGCCCGCAGGCGACGAGATGATCGAGCGCGCCGCAGGAAGGGCAGGCTTCGGGGCGCTGTTCGGCGTAACCGCATTGATGGCACAAAAGCTGACCGCGAAACCGATGCTCAACCAGCCAGCTCGAACAATCCGGGCACTGGAAGCGGTGTCCGCACACCCGGCACAGCGTCAGCGGCGCATAGCCGCGGCGATTGAGGAACAGCAGCGATTGTTCGCCGCGCCGCCAGGTCTTGGCGATTTCGTCGATCAGCACCGGCGACAGGAAACCGCCGCGCGCCGGCGGATTGCGGCGCAGGTCGACCGTGCCGAGCTCGGGAAGTGCGGCCTCGGCGAAGCGGGCGGGAAGCGCGACGCGCCGGTAGCGGCCCTGCTGGGCATTGTAACGGCTTTCGATCGACGGCGTGGCGGAGGCCAGCACCACCGGATGGCCGCCGAGATGACCGCGCACCACCGCCATGTCGCGGGCACTGTAGAACACCCGGTCTTCCTGCTTGTAGGACGGGTCGTGCTCCTCGTCGACGACGATCAGGCCGAGATCGCGAAACGGCAGGAAAAGCGCCGAGCGCGCGCCGGCCACCACGCGGACCTGGTTTTCGGCCACCTGCCGCCAAACCCGTTCGCGCATGCGCGGCGGCAGATCGGAATGCCATTCGGCCGGCTTGGCGCCGAAGCGATCCTGAAACCGCTCCAGGAAGGCGTGGGTGAGCGCGATTTCCGGCAGCAGGATCAGCACCTGTCGGCCTTGACGGATGGCCGCCGCGACCGCCTCGAAATAGACTTCCGTCTTGCCAGACCCCGTCACGCCGTCGAGCAGGCAGACGCCGAAGCCGCCCTTCTCGGCCATGTCGCGCAAGACCCGGCCGGCCCCGATCTGGTCGGCAGACAGATCCGGCTGCTTGAAGGCGGGATCCGGTTCGGCCACCACCGGCTGCGGCGGCAAAACGATGTCTTCGAAGACGCCTTGCGCCTTGAGCCCGTCGATCACGCTCGCCGACACGCCCGCGGCCCGCGCCAGTCCGGGCCGGGTCCAGCCGGAGCCGGTCTCGGCGATCTCCAATACGCGGCCGCGCGCCGCCGTCATACGGTCGGGCAAGCATTCGGTGCGGGCGATGCCGTTAACCGGCGGTTCCGGATCGAGCGCGGCGGGCGCACGCAAAAACATGCGCGCCACCATGCCGGGCGGTGTCATCGTGTATTGTGCGATCCAGGCGATGAACCGCAGGCTTTCGCCCGGCAGCGGCGGACAATCAAAAACCGCCGAGATCGGCCGCAGCTTCCTGGCGTCGACGGCGCCGGCCGGCTGATCCGACACGATGGCAGCGATTTCGCGCGGCCCCAGCGGCACGCGAACGATCGAGCCCGGCACGACGGTCATATCGTCGGGCACCGCATAGGAATAGGGCGTCTCCGTCGGAACCGGCACGAGCACCGGCACGACCGCCTGGCGGGGCGAATCTTGTTTCATGGCGCGTGACCTTGCCCCGACTTTCGTCTAGATCAAAGCCCGACACGACGGACGGCGCCAGGCCGCCGCAGAAAATTCGCTAAGGAGACGGTCATGAAGTTTTTTGTCGACACCGCCGACGTGAAGGATATCCGCGAGCTGAACGAATTGGGTCTCCTCGACGGCGTCACGACCAACCCTTCGCTGATCATGAAGGCCGGTCGCGACATCAAGGAAGTCACCAAGGAAATCTGCGACATCGTCGACGGCCCGGTTTCGGCCGAGGTCACGGCAACCGAATTTACTGCGATGATGAAGGAAGCCGACATTCTGTCGAAGATTGCCGACAATATCTGCATCAAGGTGCCGCTCACCTTCGACGGGCTGAGGGCCTGCAAGGCGATTACCTCCGACGGCCGCAAGGTCAATGTCACCCTGTGTTTTGCGGCCACCCAGGCGCTGTTGGCCGCCAAGGCGGGCGCCACCTTTATTTCACCCTTCATCGGCCGCATCGACGACATGGGGGTAGACGGGATGGAGCTGATTTCGGAAATCCGCACCATCTATGACAATTACGATTTCAAGACCGAAATCCTCGCCGCCTCGGTGCGTACGGTCAACCACGTCAAGCAGGCGGCCCTGATCGGCGCCGATGTCGCCACGGTGCCGCCGGCGACGCTGCGCGCCCTGGTTAAGCATCCGCTGACCGACAAGGGTCTGGACGCCTTCCTGGCCGACTGGGCCAAGACCGGCCAGAAGATCGGGTAATCCCCGCGCCGGCTGCGTGGATCGCCGGGCTGCGGCCCGGTATCGCGCCTGTGCCCTTATGCGAAGCCAGTTTCCTTGCGCCAGCGAACGGTCCTGGCGCGATGAATGCCGCCGGGACCCCTTTCTCAACCAGCCGTGGCCCGGTCTACGCGGTGACGGGCGCGTCGAAGGCGGCCTCGGGATCGGCCGCGAGTCGATGCACGGCATGCTCCTGGAGCCGCGCGGTCAGCTCGGTCGCATCGCCGTCGAGCGCGTCCGGCGGTATCGGCTTGCCGAATCTGATCGAGAAGTGAAACCGCTTCTTGTTCAAAAGCTCGTGGAACAGCGTCATGTCGCGCAGTTCCGTCGAGTATTTTCCGAGAAAATAAAACAGTCCCGAATTGCGCGCGGTTATGTGGACCGGCATGATCGGCGTGTCGAAGCGGCGCGCCAACGCGACCGCCGAGGTCTGCCAGGGGCGTTCGGTGAGGTGGCCCTCGTGCCAGTAGGCGATGCGGCCGGCGGGAAACAGCACCACCGCCCTTTCGGCCGCGAAGGCGCGCGCTGTCATTTCCAGCGTATCCCGGCTCTTTGCGTGCGATTTTTCGCCCGCACGCCATTCGACCGGGATGATGACGTCTCGGAAACCCTGCGCGACACGCAAGGCGTCCCGATTCGCAAAGAAGACGAGGTCGCCGCGAAGGCGCCTCAGCGCATCGTACATGGCGACGCCGTCGGCGATGCCGGTGGGGTGATTCGGTGCGATGATGACCGAGCCTTCACACGGAAGATTCTCGAGGCCAGCAACGTCGATGTCCAGCGACAGCAGTCCGCTAATATGTTCGAAAGCCTCGCGCCCGCCCATCGCCGCGATCCGGTCGGCCATGCGCACGGCCTCGCGATAGTGAAACGCGCGGTAGAGAAGCGGCTTGAACACCGGCCACAGCGGATTGCGGGACAGGTTGACCGTGCGCTCTTCGATGAGTTGGTCGATGATATGGGCGTCGCCGTCAGACATGAGACCGTAGAGGGCGCGCCCCCCGATGAGCTTGGCGATAGAGGACGGCGACGTCGGCGTATCCATGGTCATCCACTCCGGTCGACCTTGTTTGGCCAAACTCTGTGACGCAAGAATGACGCCCGCCCGCAATAGGCGCCTGTACGTCCTGAACGCTCAATCCGCCGGAAGGTTCTCCAAATCCTGGGCAAGCGCGACCCGAAGCATTTCCGCCAGTTCCCGGGCGGCGCGGTTTTCGGCGTCGCGCTCGGCGCGCACCGCGGCGAATTCCTGTCGCGGCTTGTCGAAGGAGGCGTTGACCGAGCGCCTTCCGTTGGCAACGGCCTTGCCGGTCTCCGCGTCGATCAACTTGTAGCGCGACGACATGACCACCGCGCCGGCCGTCGGTTCATTCTCGCGCGCCACCTGGACGGAAGCCGAATTGCGGAAGGTCGAGGTAACGTTGAGATCGAGCAGATAGCGTGGGTTCGCCGGCTGGCCGGCGCCGCCGTTGAGGCCGAAGATCAGATGATTGCGCACCTCCTGCGCATAGCGGCTGGTGACAGGGTTGACCGCGATCGACCCGAGCCCGCCACCACCGCCGATCGACCCGGACGCTTCGCCGTAGAGCGGCCGCACGGTGCAGGCGGACGCCACCAGCAGCACCGCCACCAGCGGCCCCAGAAGCAGGAGCCGCAGCAGGGGCCTGTCACTGGAGGGCATGAGCTCAAACGACGACATTGACGATTCTCCGCAGCACCACAATCACCTTGCGCGGCGCCTTGCCGTCAAGCGCCTTTGTCACGACGTCCAGATCGAGGGCCGCCCGTTCGACGGCAGCTTGATCCGCGTCGCGGGCAATTGTCAAATCGCCCCGCTTCTTGCCGTTGATCTGCACGGGATAGGTGAATTGGTCGTCGACCACCAGCGCCGCGTCATAGGCCGGCCAGGCGCGTTCTCCGGCCAATCCGGCTTCGGAACCAGCGAGCGCGACCCAGCATTCCTCGGCCAGATGCGGCATCATCGGTGCGATCATCACGATGAGGAATTCGAGCGCCTCGCGCGCGGCACCGGCGACGGACGGATCGGCCTTGCCCTCGGCGACCGCCGCCAGCGGCGCCTGCAAGACGTTGGTCAGTTCGTAGAGGCGGGCGACAGCCTTGTTGAAGGCAAGCTTTTCGATGTCCTCGCCAACGGCCTTGACCGTCTTGTGCGCGGCCCTGGAAACCGCCACCGCCTCGCCGGTGCGCGCGGTCACCGGCCGCACGTCGCCAAGCAGCGGCGCGGCGCCCGACACCAGTCGCCACAAACGCTGCACGAAGCGATGCGCACCTTCCACGCCAGCCTCCGTCCAGATCACGTCGCGGTCGGGCGGCGAGTCGGACAGCATGAACCAGCGCGCCGTGTCGGCGCCGTAGCTGGCGATAATGTCATCGGGATCGACGACATTCTTCTTCGACTTCGACATTTTCTCGATCGGGCCGATGACCAGCTTCTCGCCGGTGGCGATCAGTGTCGCCTGGCGCGTGCCGCCGCCATCCTCGACCCTGATTTCGGCCGGCGTCACGAAACCGCCGGACCCCTTGTAGGTCTCGTGCACGACCATGCCCTGCGTGAACAGGCCTTCGAACGGCTCCTCGACGGCGTTCAGATGGCCGGTCGCCTTCATCGCGCGGGCAAAGAAACGCGAATAAAGCAGGTGCAGGATCGCGTGCTCGACCCCGCCGATATACTGGTTGACGGGCAGCCAGCCATCCTTGCCGTCGACATAGGCCAGCGTCGTCGGCCGTTCCGTATTCCAAGGATCGGTAAAACGGGCGAAATACCACGACGAATCGACGAAAGTGTCCATCGTGTCGGTGTCGCGCTCGGCCGCGCCGCCGCATTGCGGACAGGCGACGTGTTTCCAGTCCGAATGATGGTCGAGCGGGTTGCCGGGCTTGTCGAAACTGACGTCCATGGGCAGCTCGATCGGCAATTGTTCATCCGAGACCGGCAACGAGCCGCAGGCGGCGCAGTGGATCACCGGGATCGGACATCCCCAGTAGCGCTGGCGCGATATCAGCCAATCGCGCAGCCGGAACTGCACCTTGCGTTCGGCCATCGGGCGATTGCCCGAGGGAATCTTCTCCAGCCGCTGCGCGACCTTGTCGAAGGCCGCCTCGGGCTTCATGCCGTCGAGAAAGCGCGAATTGATCATCACCCCGTCGTCGACATAGGCCTCGTCGATGATCTGGAAGGTCGCCGCGTCCGCGCCCTCCGGCATCACCACCGGCACGACCGGCAATCCGTATTTGTTGGCGAAGTCGAGGTCGCGCTGATCGCCCGAGGGGCAGCCGAAAATCGCGCCGGTGCCGTAATCCATCAAAACGAAATTGGCGACATAGACCGGCAGCGTCCAGCTCTCGTCGAAAGGGTGGACGACGCGGATGCCGGTGTCGAAGCCCTTTTTCTCGGCGGTCTCCAGGGCGGCGACCGACGTGCCCATGCGCCGGCATTCCTCGCAGAACGCCGCCAGTTCGGAATTTGTCGCCGCCGCCTTCCTGGCCAGCGGATGGTCGGCAGCAATCGCCATGAACGAGGCGCCAAAAATCGTGTCCGGCCGCGTCGTATAGACCTCCAGCTCGGTTTCGCCCTGCGGCGCGGTTTCCGCCGCGAGCGGCCAGCGGATCAGCAGGCCTTCGGAGCGGCCGATCCAGTTCTGCTGCATCAACCGGACTTTTTCGGGCCAGCGCTCAAGCGTGTCGAGCCCGCCGAGCAGGTCCTGGCTCATCGACGAGATCTTGAAGAACCATTGCGTCAGGTCGCGCTGCTCGACCGGCGCGCCGGAGCGCCAGCCTCGCCCCTCGATCACCTGCTCGTTGGCGAGCACCGTCATGTCGACCGGATCCCAGTTGACCTTGGCCGATTTGCGTTCGACGAGACCCGCCTTCCAGAAATCGAGGAACATTTTTTGCTGATGCTTGTAGTAGGACGGATCGCAGGTGGCGAACTCGCGCGCCCAGTCGAGCGACAGGCCCATCGTCTTCAACTGGCCCTTCATCGTCTCGATATTGGCATAGGTCCAGTCGCGCGGATTGACCTTGTTGTCGCGCGCCGCGTTCTCGGCCGGCAGGCCGAAGGCGTCCCAGCCCATCGGATGCAGCACGTTGTGGCCCGTCGCCCGCTTGTAGCGCGCCACCACGTCGCCCATCGTGTAGTTGCGCACATGCCCCATATGAATGCGGCCCGACGGATAGGGGAACATCTCCAGCACGTAGTATTTCGGGCGTGGATCGTCGTTTTTCGTCTCGAACAGCTTTCGCTCGGACCACACTTTCTGCCAGCGTGGTTCTGAGACGCGGGGATTGTATCGCTCGGTTGCCATGACCGGTATTTCACTTAAGACAGGATGCTGGAATATGTCGGGGCGGACCTTCACCACGGTTTGGTGAAGGCGTCAACTCCGGCACGGCGCCGCATGCGGCAACGGCCGGGGTCGGGATTACGAATTCAAGGGCATAACATGGACAACGTCATCACCAGGCTTGCCGCCGTCAGGGCCGAAATCGCCAGTGCGGAGGAAGAAAACGACCGGCCCGCCGGGTCGGTGACGCTGGTGGCCGTTTCCAAGACCTTCGACGCCGCCGCGATCCGCCCGGCGATCGACGCCGGCCAGCGCGTGTTCGGCGAAAACCGGGTCCAGGAGGCGCAGGCCAAATGGCCGGCACTGAAGTCAGAGTTCGCCGATATCGAGCTGCGCCTGATCGGCCCGCTGCAATCCAACAAGGCCAGAGACGCGGTGGCGCTGTTTGACGTGATCGAGACCGTCGACCGCGACAAGATCGCCGCCGAACTGGCCAAGGAGATCGCCAGGCAGGAGCGGCGGCCACGGCTTTATGTCCAGGTCAACACAGGCTCCGAGCCGCAAAAGGCCGGCCTCGACCCGCGCGAGGCCGTCGCCTTCGTGCACCGCTGTCGCGACACGCACGGGCTCGCCATCGAGGGCCTGATGTGCATCCCGCCCGTCGAAGACAATCCCGGCCCGCATTTCGCGCTTTTGGACAAGCTTGCGGGCGAAGCCGGGCTCGATCGCCTGTCGATGGGCATGTCGGCCGATTTCCGGCTGGCAATCGCCTTCGGCGCCACCAGCGTGCGTGTCGGATCGGCGATCTTCGGCACACGCTGAAACCGCGACCAGAGCCCTTTGCCGCCCGCTCCCGATGACGTCAGTGCAGCACGAGCTCGCCTTCGATGCTACGCCATTCGCTCGGCGCGATCAGCCGTTTGTGCGTATAGGCGATCGAGTGCAGCGGTCCGTCGAGCTTTTGCTTCCAGAAGTCGAGAAAGGCGCCGAGCACCGGAAAACGCGGCGCGATATCGTAGTCCTGCCAGACATAAGTCTGCAAAAGATGCGGGTGGTCGGGCATGTGGTAAAGGATGCGGGCCGTCGTCAGCCCGTATCCCTCGAGCATCAGCTTCAGTTCGGTTTTGTCATCCATGGCGAGCCCCTGGCACTCCGGTTCTCCTCCGCGAGCATATTGTGCGCCGCTTTGGTTAATGATTTCCTCAAATTCTCGTGGAGGCAAGAGCTATATCGTTTAATATCAATATCTTAGCAGCAAATCCGGTCGAGTGCTGACAGTCGGCCGGTCGGCCGCCGTGAGGTGGCTCGTCTCCTTAAGGCTTCCCTAACGTCCACCGCCTAGCCTTGGCCGGACTTACCGAACCCGGAGCCCGCCATGGAGTGGTTATCCAGTATCCTCGTCATCATGTTTGGGGACTTTACGCTCCGTTTGATGCCGATCTATCTGGGCTCGACGATCGCGATCGCCGCCGCGCTCTATCTTTGGCGTTTCGGCTGGCGCTCGGGTCCCGGCTTCGTCGCCTGGCTCGTGCCGCGCCATATCTATCTGCATCCCTCGCATATGGTCGATATCAAGCTGTTTGCGATCGGACACATTCTTGCGGTAGCCGGCGTTCTGAATCTCGTGATCATCCGCACGGCGGCGGCCGCCCTGACCGTGGCCGCGTTCGGCACATTTCTGCAAGTCTCACCCGGCACGACCGGCTGGAGCTTTGGCCAGATCGCGCTTGCGACTGTTCTGTTCGCGGTGGTGTCCGATTTCTGCACCTACTGGGTGCATCGGATCCATCACGACTATCCGGTGCTATGGCCGTTTCATTCCGTCCATCACAGCGCCGAAGTTCTGACCCCGGTTACGGTCTATCGCAAACACCCCGTCTACGACCTCATCTCGGACGCGTTCAGTTCGATGCTCATCGGCGCGGTCGCCGGCGTCCTGCTCGTGGCCATTTCGGCCGAAATCAGCATCGCATCGCTGGGCGGCGCGAACATCATCTTCGTCGTCTTCAACACAATCGGCGCCAATTTCCGTCACAGCCATATCTGGATCAGCTACGGCCCGGTGCTGGAACACATCTTCATCTCGCCCGCTCAACACCAGATTCATCACAGCCGAGCCGTGCTTCACCACGACAAGAACTATGGTGAAATTTTCGCCATCTGGGACTGGCTGTTCGGCACGCTCTATATCCCCGCGCGGGAAGAGCAGCTTGAATTCGGTCTCGCCGAGCGCGACGGCACGCCGGTGCCGCAGCCGCACCCGTCGCTGCGGCGGGCGCTCACCGACCCGGTCGCCCAAAGCTGGCATTCGCTGCGATCGCGGCTTTCCGCCGCGCCGGTGGTCGACAACCCGCCGGCGGAGTGATGAACCCGACCTTTTCCACCTATCTGGATATGGTTCGCTTCTGCGCGGCGGTGACAGTGCTCTTTTCACACTTCGCTTATGAACGCTTTTCGGGCGGCGATTTCATCTGGCTTCGCGAACTCAATCTCGGCAGCGATGCCGTCGTCGCCTTCTTCGTTCTATCCGGCCTGGTGATCGCCTATACCGGCACAGTGAAGGATCGCACCGCGTCCGCCTATCTCTTCAACCGTGCCACGCGCATCCTGTCCGTGGCCGTGCCGGCGCTGCTGGTTACATTCGCGCTCGATCGGCTCGGCGCCGCGATCGATCCGGCGGGATATGACGGCTGGTGGTACGAGCGGCAATCATTGCCGGCCATGCTCTGGCACGGCCTCAGCTTTTCCAGCGAATGGTGGATCCCCGGCGCGCGTCTGGGCACCAACGGTCCCTACTGGTCGCTGAGTTATGAAGTCGCCTATTATGCCCTGTTCGCGGCCGCGTTTTTCCTGACGGGCCCGTCGCGCATCATCGTGCTCGCCGCCCTTGCCATCCTCGTTGGCCTGAAAGTGCTGCTGCTGCTGCCGGTCTGGCTGCTCGGCGTTCTCGTATGGCGCTCGATCCGTCGCGGCCTTTATCCCCGGTCGACGGCGCTTGGCATTGCCATGATTGTGCTGCCGCCACTGGTCTATGGCTTATGTCTTATTTTCGACGCACCCGCGCATCTGTCGAACGTCACCACGCGAATGGCGGGTCTGGACGGAGCCAGCCTCGCGAAAATCCTCGGTTTCTCCGACGAATTTCTCTGGAATTCTCTGATTGGAGCGCTTTTCGCCACCCATCTTGTCGGCTTCGCCGGCTGGTGCGCCCGTCATGGCGGCGCGTGGCGGTCTTCAGTAGTCACCTGGTTCGCCGGCGCCAGTTTTTCGCTCTATCTCGTGCACTATCCGGCACTGCAGTTTTTCGACGCGATACTGCCCGGCGAAGCGAGCGAGGGCTGGCGTCAGCTTCTCATGCTTTGCGCCACGCTGATCGTGTGTTTGGTTTTCGCCCAGCTGTTCGAGCGGCCCCTGGGACGTCTCCGAAGACGGTGTCTGGCATTGGCGAAAGCGGCGCGCAACGTCCACCGAAGCGGCCGCCGCCAGGCAGGCATCGCTCGGCAGATCCGTGTTTGGCGAAACGAATCCAATGTCTAATGTTGTGCCCGCCGGGCGAATGGTAATAATGCCGCCGACGCGCCCGCGAGGCACAATCACGGCAGCGCAACGGCTTGCCGATCCCGGTTTGGAGGAATGAGGAAATAATGTCCGAGGTTCATGTTCACCGCGTTCAGGCCGCCTGGAAGAAGAATGCACTCATCGACAATGATACCTATCTGAAATGGTACCGCGACTCGATCAAGAATCCGGACAAATTCTGGGCCAAGCACGGTAAACGCATCGATTGGATGAAGCCCTTCACCAAGGTGAAGGAGACCTCCTTCACCGGCAAGGTCGCAATCAAATGGTTCGAGGATGGCCGCCTCAACGTCTCGGCCAATTGCATCGACCGCCATCTGAAGAAGCGCGGCGACCAGGTCGCGATCATCTGGGAAGGCGATAACCCCTACGACGACAAGAAGATCACCTATCGCGAGCTCCACGACCATGTGTGCCGGCTCGCCAATGTGATGAAGAAACACGGCGTCAGGAAGGGCGACCGCGTCACCATCTATATGCCGATGATCCCCGAGGCCGCCTATGCGATGCTGGCCTGCACCCGCATCGGCGCGGTCCATTCAGTCGTCTTCGGCGGCTTTTCGCCCGACGCGCTCGCCGGTCGGATCGTCGATTGCGAATCCACTTTCGTGATCACCGCCGACGAGGGCCTGCGCGGCGGCCGCACCATTCCGCTGAAGGAAAATACCGACAAGGCGGTTGCGATCGCTGCGAAGAACAAGGTCGACGTCAAGACCGTGCTGGTGGTGCGCCGCACCGCCGGCAAGACCGGCTGGCAGGACGGCCGCGATCTCTGGTATCACGACGAGGTTCGCACCGTTAAAGCCGAGTGCAAGCCGGAAAAGATGAAGGCAGAGGATCCTCTGTTCATCCTCTACACCTCCGGTTCGACCGGCCAGCCCAAGGGCGTCCTGCACACGTCGGGCGGCTATCTCGTCTACGCCGCGATGACGCATGAATACGTCTTCGACTACCATGACGGCGACATCTATTGGTGCACCGCCGATGTCGGCTGGGTCACCGGTCATTCCTACATCGTCTATGGACCGCTCGCCAACGGCGCGACCACGCTGATGTTTGAGGGCGTGCCGAACTACCCGACCGCATCGCGCTTCTGGGAGGTCGTCGACAAGCACCAGGTCAACATCTTCTATACCGCACCGACGGCGATCCGCGCCCTGATGGGCGCCGGCGACGACCTGGTGAAGAAGACATCCCGCAAATCGCTGCGCGTGCTCGGCTCGGTCGGCGAGCCGATCAATCCGGAAGCTTGGGAGTGGTATTACAAGGTCGTCGGCGAGGAAAAATGTCCGATCGTCGACACGTGGTGGCAGACCGAGACCGGCGGCATCATGATCACGCCTCTGCCAGGTGCGACCGAGCTCAAGGCCGGCTCGGCGACCCGGCCCTTCTTCGGCATCCAGCCCCAGCTCGTCGACAGTGACGGCAATGTGCTGGAGGGCGCGACCGACGGCAATCTGTGCATCGTCGATTCCTGGCCGGGCCAGATGCGCACGGTCTATGGCGATCATGAGCGTTTCGTGCAGACCTATTTCTCCTCCTATAAGGGCAAATATTTCACCGGCGATGGCTGCCGCCGCGACGCGGACGGCTATTACTGGATCACCGGCCGGGTCGACGACGTCATCAACGTGTCGGGCCACCGCATGGGCACGGCCGAGGTCGAATCGGCGCTGGTCGCGCACGACAAAGTGTCCGAAGCCGCCGTGGTCGGCTATCCGCACGACGTCAAGGGCCAGGGCATCTATTGCTACGTCACGCTGATGGCGGGCCAGACGGAAACGGAAGAATTGCGCACCGAGCTCGTCAAGCATGTGCGCTCGGAGATCGGCCCGATCGCCTCGCCCGACAAGATCCAGTTCGCCCCCGGCCTGCCCAAGACGCGTTCGGGCAAGATCATGCGCCGCATCCTGCGCAAGATCGCCGAGGACGATTTCGGCGCGCTGGGCGACACCTCGACGCTGGCCGACCCGGCGGTCGTCGACGACCTGATCCAGAAACGACAGAACAAGAAAGAATAGCTGCCTATGTCGCGTGATTGTGCCCGCCAGCAATAGTGGCAGACGGGGAAATGACCGAAAAGATGGTTCTCACGGCGATTTGATGGCCATCAAACTATATCGCCGTGATATTGAACGATTTCGCACAGCGAATGCGGCGAAGCCGGTTCAAGAAAATGAGAAAGCTCGGGAAACTGTTTCCTGTCGTCCTGCTCGCGATCCTGGCTTCGGGATGCGCTCAGCGGGTAACGTACTATCTGTCACAGGACGCGTACTACAAATTTGACGTCAAGTACGAGGACGACGGCTTCGCTGCCGACAGCGACCAGTTTGTTTATCGCCTCGACGACAAGGGAATGTGGCAGCGCATTTCTCAAAATTACGACAATCCCGAACTCCTGCAAACCGTCGCCACGGCGAGAACCCGCATTACGCCGGCGGCAGCCGAGACGGAGGCAAAGCGACGGCGTTGCGGCGCCGTAAGCCGGTGCGACGACGCGCCCGATGACAGTCGTGAAGGTGGTACACTTTAGATCGTAGCGATAGCCCTGTCGGCACGGCAGTCAGAAGCGGGGCTGTATCGAAAGCCGCGCGCCTGCACGTCGATTCTTGATTCACACGGCGGCCGAAGCCGCCCGGGCGACGCCGCCATCCTGCATGGCAGCGCGAGCGGACAGATATCCTGCGGCGGCATCGCCTGGGCGGAAGTACTTGTCATCAGCGCGGTGCGGCGCAGGACTTGCATTCGGGAACTTTCAACTCCACATTCGGCCCGTGTTCAACGAAACGAAAGGAGGTGATCCGATGTCGAGTGATTTCGTTTGCCGTAGTGTGGTTTCGGCGGATTGCCTTGTCGGGGAGCGGCCTTCCTGATCAGGGCGTGACGCGCGGCCGGTGATTGCGATCACCTCCAGCGACCGCGCTACGAACGGAAACACGGAGGGTCGCCTTGCCGGGCGGCCCTTTCCGTTTCAAAGGTTCTATTTGATGATCGCCAGCCGTTCGATATTGCTGGCGATCTCCTGAAAGGCGGCGTCGAGTTCCTGGCCGCTCGCCGCCTCGAAATAGTGCTGGATCGAACCCCGGTCGGGCGAGGCGCAGGCCTGCATGACCTGCTTGGCATTGCGTTCGCGCAACTGAAAGCCGACGGTGAAGATCTCGATCCCCTGCTTTTTCATTTCCTCGCAGAGCCTTTCGGCCTGGTTGCGCGAGCGGCGGGACTGACCGCCCTTTGTGGTCCCACCCCTGGGCACGCCGGCGAAGGCGGTGTTGAACTCGCCGTCGGTCATCAGGATGGCGAATTTGCCGACCTTCTTGGCATTGGACGCAAGTGGCCGCGACCCGGCGGGCAGCACATCCGCCCATTTGCGTGACAACATATACCAGCTCCACTGGATGCCGATATGGCCCGCCGTATGGCCGCTCGCACGGAACGCCCCGATCGTCGCCTTCAGTCGCGACGCGTCGGCGGTCAGCGGTTCCAATGCAGCCGAAGGGCAGAAGGCCAGCCGGTAGTCGCGATTGACCATAGCCTTGCGCGGCGATGCATCGGTGAATTGCTGCGCGCCCTTGCGTTCGGTCGCACAGGAATCGGGCCGGCGCGAACCGTCCAGCAGCAGACCCGTTTTACGCAGGCTGGCTGAGACGAACCCGTTGTCTTCCAGCACCGGCGGTTCGCCAGTGGTAAACCCCGCTTCCACATGCACCACCGGCGCCAGCACGCCGGTATTGACCGCGTCGGCATATGGCACGATTGCGAGGCGCACCCGCGGATCGGTCGCGTTCTGACCGGAAAGGAAGGTGTCGACGACATTGCTTGCGGCTGCCTGGAGGTCACGCAGCTTTCTCCCGCTCATCGAGCCGGTGATGTCGAGCATCATCGCAACCTCGATCTTGCGGTCGGAATAGAGTGCTGTCGATTCCACCTGGATCAGCCGCGACGCCGATGCCTTGAAGACGGGAAAGGCCAGATCGATCTCGGTGCTGGCCACCGCCGAAACGGTACGCGCCTGCCTGTCGATGGTCACCCTGTCGAGCGTGATCCGGTCTTGATTGGCGAAGCCCGTCGAACCATTCGCCTTCACGAAGGCAAGGACCAGCGCATCGACATCGTCCGGCGCGACCTTCCCGGTGGTGAGGTCGCGCGCCGTCGAGGTCACCGCTGAGTCGAGCGCGTTCGACAGGTTCGAGCGGGTCAGCGTAATTTGGGCCAGGTTCATCGCAAACCCGCCGCCGGCGACCAACGCCGACGCTACCGCGGCGGTCGCCAGGGCGAAATTGCCCGAACGGTCGGACCTGAATTCCCGCAGCCGACTGCAAAATCCCGTTCTGGCGCGCATGCCTGTCTTCCTCTGCAACGAATGGACGTGTCGCGAAGAGCCATGCAGGTTTCTTGCCAGAGGCACGGGCAAACCGGCCCGTTCCCGGCCTATCTTGCCAAGATACTGATTTCATTATCATTCGGTGGAAAACAGGGTTACCGCGCCGTTAACATCGATACGGGACAAAGACCGGGCTGGAAACCCGTGCCGGCCTGGTCGTCCGATCCCGGCGCCGCCGGCCGCCCCCTGTCCCGAAAGAACACAAATCACAACAGCGGCACCCGGCCTCAACACCATCCGTCCCGGCGTCCGCCGCTATAAGGCCGCACGACGGAGAGCGCCAGCAACGCCGGCGCGAGCGCGGTGCCGTCCAAGGTGGTCACGTCGGCCAGCACCCGGCCGTAATATTTACCGCCCGACACGTTGGAGATCGCGACCCACCCATGTCCGACTATCCCCTCGAGGGCGGCACGGGCAACGCGCGCGGCGCGGCGTTCGCGCCAACATCTGCTCTTAAGCTCCGGGGCGTCGATGCCGCGCAGGCGCACCGTGACCGCGAGCCGGTTCCCCGGCCACAACAGCGCCTCGGCTGAAAGTGTGTCGCCGTCGATCACTCTCACCACCCGCGCCTCGACGGGGCCGCGAAACATGTCGCCGGCCGCGAGCTGTGGCGCCCATGTCAAGACGGTCGCCGACTGAATCACGACGAGGAGGAGAAGGCGCAGACGATTGTGAGGTGCGGCAGGGACAAGCATGGTTGTAGGAATATATTCTTATATTCCCGTCAAACGCAAGGGCTGCGCGCAACCGTCGTGCAAAAAACCCCGACTGGCCGGCGTGATGCCGCCGAGCGCTCAGAAGTCCGTGGCGATGCCCTTGACCTCCCAGTCGCCGTAGCGGCCAGGTTCCAGCCCGCCGCGCCCGCCGATCTCGGACGGGCGTTCGGCTTCGCGTTGCTTGTATTCGGCGCGTCGCGCCTCGGCCTCGGCCAGCGCCCGGCGGGCCTGCGGCGACAGCGGCCTGGAAGTGTCTTCCGCCTCCATTCGGCGCTGCTGCGCGTCGTCTCGCCCGGTGCTGTCCGTCATGCGCGCCTCCGCGGAAAATATTGAAGTTGGCCGGCGACCCACCCATCATATAGACCGGTTCGAATCCGTTTTCGAGTATCGCAAACGGCCTGTCAGTCTGGAGCGTCCGATGAACATGATCCGCACAGCCATGCTGCTTGCCGCGATGACGGCGCTCTTCATGGGCGTCGGCTATCTGATCGGCGGCTCGGGCGGCATGATGATCGCCTTCGTTTTGGCCGCCGGCATGAACCTGTTCAGCTATTGGAACGCCGACAAAATGGTGCTGCGCATGCACCACGCCGTCGAGGCCGACGAGGCAAGCGCGCCCGAATTCTACGAGATCGTGCGCGGATTGTCGCACAATGCCGGCCTGCCGATGCCGAAGGTCTATCTGATCAAGAGCGATCAGCCCAACGCCTTCGCCACCGGGCGCAATCCGCAAAACGCGGCGGTGGCCGCGACCACGGGGCTGCTGGAGCGGCTGTCCTACGAGGAGGTCGCCGGCGTGATGGCGCACGAGCTCGCCCATGTGAAGAACCGCGACACGCTGATCATGACAATTACCGCCACGCTTGCCGGCGCGATATCGATGCTGGGCAATTTCGCCTTCTTTTTCGGCGGCAATCGCGACAACAACAACCCACTCGGCTTCGTCGGCATACTGGCAGCGATGATCGTGGCGCCGCTGGCGGCCATGCTGGTGCAGATGGCGATCAGCCGCACCCGCGAATATTCGGCCGATCGGCTCGGCGCCGAGATCTGCGGTGCGCCGCTGTGGCTCGCCTCGGCCCTCGACAAGATCGCCCGCGCCGCCGGCCGCATTCCCAACCAGGACGCCGAGCGCAACCCGGCGACGGCGCATATGTTCATCATCAACCCGCTGTCGGGCGAACGCATGGACAATCTGTTTTCCACCCATCCCGACACCGCAAACCGCATCGCCGCGCTGGAGGCGATGGCGGATGAGTTCGCCGCCGATCCGACGCCGCGCGCCGCCCCGCCGGATGAGGCTCGCAACGAAACCGGGGCGTCTCCGGGACCATGGGACCGTGCCGGCAAGAAATCACCGCCGGCAAAGGCGGAGGAGCCGAAGAGCCGGCCAAACCCCTGGGGCCGCAACCCGACCGGACCGAAGGGGCCGTGGTCGTGACCGCACGGGCAGCGGCCGGCCGGCGGGGTAAAACCGGAGCGAAGGCGAAACCGGTCGCCGGCGCCGCGCCGGCGACGGAGATGCCCGGCCTTGCCGCCCGGCGCGCCGCGGCGCGCTTGCTCGCCGCCGTGGTCGACGCCAGGACCTCGCTCGACGGCCTCACCGATTCCGAGCACGGCAACCCGCAATTTACCGCACTTGAACCGCGCGACCGCAGTCTCGTGCGCGCGATACTGGCCGCCGCGCTGAGACACCGGCTGTCGATCGGCGCGCTGATCGACAGCCGCCTCGACCGCCCGCTGCCCGCAAAGGCCGGCACGCTGCTCCACATCCTGCACGTGGCCGCGGCGCAGATCCTGTTTCTCGACATACCCGACAGCGCCGCCGTCAATCTCGCCGTCGCCCATGCCGGCTCAGATCCGCGCACGCGCCGCTTCGCCGGCCTGGTCAACGCGGTGCTGCGGGCGTTGGCCGCGCGCAAGGAGCGCGCACTGCCGAAAGTGCTGGCCACGACCCGCGACGCGCCGGACTGGTTTGCCGAACGCCTGATTGCCGCCTACGGCCCCGAAACCGCCGACCAGATCATGGCCGCCCACCGGATCGAGGCGCCGCTCGACCTCACCGTGCGCACCGACCCCGGCGGCTGGGCGCAAAGACTGGGCGGCCGCCTGATGCCCAACGGCACCGTGCGCCTTGTCCAGCCCGGCACGCCGGTACCCGACCTTGCCGGCTACGCCGAGGGCGCGTGGTGGGTTCAGGACGCCGCTGCCAGCCTGCCGGCGCGGTTGCTGGGCGCGGTCGACGGGCTCGACGTCGCCGATCTCTGCGCCGCGCCGGGCGGCAAGACGGCGCAACTCGCCAATGCCGGCGCGAGCGTGACCGCCGTCGACGGCTCCGCCAACCGGCTGCGGCGGCTCGGCGTCAATCTCGAACGGCTTGGCCTGAAGGCCGAGATCGTTCGGGCCGACGTGGCGACATGGCAACCCGATCGCCTGTTCGGCGCCGTGCTGCTCGACGCGCCCTGTTCGGCGACCGGGACGCTGCGCCGCCACCCGGACGTCGCCTGGACCAAGTCGCCCGAGGACATTGCCAAGCTCGCCGCCGCGCAAAGACGCCTGCTCGACGCGGCCTCCAGTCTGGTCCGGCCCGGCGGCCGCCTGGTTTTTTCGAATTGTTCGCTGAACCCCGAAGAGGGTGAATTGCTGGTCGCCGACTTTTTGGCTGCGCGGCCGGATTTTCGCCGCGAACCGGTCGGGCCCGCCGAATTCGACGGTTTGGATGGTCTTGTCGATGCAAACGGCGATCTGCGCACGACGCCGGCCGACTGGGCGGCCGAGGATGCGCGTTGGTCGGGAATGGACGGGTTTTTCGCCAGCCGGCTGCGA
This sequence comes from Nitratireductor arenosus, assembly GCF_009742725.1. GTDB lineage: Bacteria > Pseudomonadota > Alphaproteobacteria > Rhizobiales > Rhizobiaceae > Mangrovimarina > Mangrovimarina arenosa. Next base: position 751,258 of record NZ_WPHG01000001.1, read on the forward strand.
AGGACCGGTTGACAGCGGGATTTTAGCTGTCGCACGGGTTTTTGAATCGGATACACTTCGAAGAGGGGCGGAAAGTTCGAGGGATAGGGGTTTATTGGTGACGGCGGCAGGTCAATCACCGCGCCTGTGGGGGCTTGTTGCGCAAGAGGTATGGCGTCGCGCCCGCCAACGGCTACGCACGGCGCCGGCCTATCGCTGGCGTTATGCCGGACGCACCCCGGAGCGCGTCCTGATCGCGCCGCCCGACCTGCGGCTGGCCGATCCCCAGATCGCTTCCGAAATCTATCATGGCCGCTTCGCCCTTGCCGGCAGAATCGTCGAGACCGGCGGCCGCTCGCCTTTCGCGATCGACAATGCCAGCCCGGTATGGCGCCAGGCCCTGCACGAATTCCGCTGGCTGCGCCATTTGCGTGAGGCCGGTACCGATCTGGCAGCCGCGAATGGGCGCGCACTGGTGTCGGACTGGATCGAGACGCACGGCGCCCATATCACCGGCCCGGCCTGGGAACCGGCCACGACTGCCAAGCGGGTGATCGCCTGGCTCCAGCATTCCACGGTGGTTCTGCAGGGAGCGGAATTCCAGTTCTACCGCAATTTCCTGAAATCGCTTACCACCCAGATCCGCTACCTGCGCACCGTCACCCCCTATATGCGCGGCGGAGAAGACAGGTTGCGCGCGCGCATCGCTCTGGCCTTTGCCGCCCTGTCCCTGCCGACCTCGCCGGCAACCCTGCGCACCGCCACGCGCAACCTCGCGCGCGAACTCGACCGGCAGATCCTGCCCGACGGCGGCCACGTCTCCCGCCAGCCGGCCGCGGTGATGGAATTGCTCGCCGACCTGCTGCCGCTGCGCCAGACTTATGCCAACCAGGCCGAAGCGCCCCCGCAAGCGCTGATGGGTGCGGTCGACCGCATGTTGCCGGCACTGCGCTTCTTCCGCCACCGCGACGGCAGTCTCGCGCGCTTCAACGGCATGGGCGCGACGATTCCCGATCGGATCGCCGCCATCCTGCGCCATGACGACACAGCCGGCCAGCCGCTGCTGCACGCACCGCATTCGGGCTTCGAGCGGCTGTCGATGAGCGACACGACCGTTATCGCCGACACCGGCGCGCCGGACGCGCCTGAAGCCGCCATTCCCGCCCATGCCGGCAGCCTGTCCTTCGAATTGTCCTCCGGCCGACGCATGTTCATCGTCAATGCCGGTGTCGACCGGCATGGCCCCGACGAGTTTCGGCCGCTGTCGCGCGCGACCGCCGCCCATTCGACCGCGACGCTCAACGACACCTCCTCGTGCCGCTTCACGACCTCACCGCGACTGACACGCCTGATCGGCGCGTCAGTGATCAGCGGCCCGACCACCGTCTCCTCGAAGCGCACCGACGCGGCGGGCCGGCAAGGCTTCGTCGCCGCGCATGACGGTTACGTGCCCTCGTTCGGTCTCATGCATGAGCGCGCCCTCGTGCTCACGCGGGACGGCGACGTGCTCGACGGCACCGATCGGTTTTTCCGCCGCGACGGAGCCGCGCCGGGCGACCGCGACGCCGTGGCGATACGCTTTCATCTCCATCCCGATATCGAGTTGATGCGCGACGAAGCCGGGCGGTTGGTGCTTGCCGCCCGCGACGGCATGTCCTGGGTGTTTTCGTGCGACGGCGTTGAGCCCGTCGTGGAGGAATCGATCTTCTTCGCCGGCATCAGCGGTCCGCGACGCAACCTCCAGATCGTGCTCGCTTTCCCGGTCGGAGAGGTTCCCGAAGTCGCATGGCGGCTGACGCGCACCACACTCGAACGCCTGTAGCGGTTTGCGCGCCTTTGCCACGCGCCAGGCGCATTTGTTTTGCCCCGCGCCTGTGATAGGTCGCGCACGCCCCTTCCCTTGGATACAGGAGATCGCCGGTCGATGGCCGTGACGTCGAAGAACATCCCCGCTCCCGATCTGGTGCCGGTGCGCCGGGCGCTGATCTCGGTCTCCGACAAGACCGGGCTGGCTGCATTCGCCGGCAAATTGGCCGCGGCCGGGATCGAACTCGTCTCCACCGGCGGCACGGCGGCCGCGATCGCTGAAGCCGGGCTCGCCGTGACCGACATTTCCAATGTCACCGGCTTCCCCGAAATTATGGACGGGCGGGTAAAAACCCTGCATCCGCTGGTTCATGGCGGACTGCTCGCCATACGCGATGATCCGCAGCACGCCGCCGCGATGGACGCGCACGGCATCCGCCCCTTCGACCTCGTGGTCATCAACCTTTATCCCTTCGAGGAAGTCCGCAACGCCGGCGGCGACTACGCCACCACGGTGGAAAATGTCGACATAGGTGGGCCCGCAATGGTGCGTGCGGCGGCCAAGAACCATGCCTATGTCGCGGTCCTGACCGAGCCGGCCGATTACGACCGGGTCGCCGCCTCGCTCGCTGAAAACGGCAATTGCCTGCCCTATCTGTTGCGCCAGGAACTCGCCGCCAAGGCGTTTGCACGCACCGCCGCCTACGACGCCGCGATCTCGGGCTGGTTCGCTCAAACGCTCGATCTCGCCGACCCGCATTGGCGCGCCTTCGGCGGCCGGCTCGGCGAAGCGATGCGTTATGGCGAAAACCCGCATCAAGAGGCCGGATTCTACCGCACCGGCGACAAGCGCGCCGGCGTCGCCACCGCCCGCCAGGTCCAGGGCAAGCACTTGTCCTACAACAACCTCAACGACACCGACGCCGCCTTCGAACTGGTCGGCGAGTTCGACCCGGCCGAAAGCGCGGCGGTGGCGATCATCAAGCACGCCAACCCGTGCGGCGTGGCCCGGGCGGCAACGCTGCGCGAGGCTTACGGCAGGGCTCTGGCCTGCGATCCGGTATCGGCCTTCGGTGGCATCGTCGCGCTCAATCGCGCGCTCGACGCCGAGGCGGCGTCCGAGATCGTCAAGACCTTCACCGAAGTGATCATCGCTCCCGGCGCCGACGCCGACGCGCTCGCCCTGATCGCGGCCAAGAAGAACTTGCGGCTGCTCCTGACCGACGGGCTGCCCGACCCGCGCGCGAGCGGCCTGACCATCAAATCGGTCGCCGGCGGCCTGCTCGTGCAATCGCGCGACAATGCCGTGGTCGAGGATCTCGACTTGAAAACGGTGACCCGGCGCGCGCCCGACGCACGCGAGCTCGCTGACCTGAAATTCGCCTTCAAGGTGGCCAAGCACGTCAAGTCGAACGCGATCGTCTATGTCCGCGACGGCGCCACTGTCGGCGTCGGCGCTGGCCAGATGAGCCGGGTCGATTCCGCCCGCATCGCCGCGCGCAAGGCCGAGGATGCGGCCGTCGCAGCCGGCATGACAGAACCGCTCACCCGTGGCGCGGTGGTCGCCTCGGATGCCTTCTTCCCCTTCGCCGACGGGCTGTTGGCCGCGATCGAGGCGGGGGCGACGGCCGTCATTCAGCCCGGCGGCTCGATGCGCGACGCCGAGGTGATCGCCGCCGCCGACGCGCATGACATCGCCATGGTGTTCACCGGCACACGCCACTTCCGCCACTGAAGCCGGGAGGGCGCAAGGATCGGCTCAGTCTTCGTCGGCTTCGCCCTGATGTCGGCTCTTGACCATCGGCAGGAGAAACAGCCCGAGCAGGAACAGCGCGATGACAGGCGTGACACCGAGGCGTTGCGCGTCTTGGCTGGAAAGGCCCAGCGCCTCGGAAGCGAAGAAGCCGGTCGCCAGCGCGATCGTTAGCGGGCCGATGAAGGTCGTCGCCTTGCCCGACAGCGCGTAAAGCCCGAACGCCTCCGTCACCCGTTCGCGCTCGACCTGGTCGACGAGCAGGGTACGCGAGGCGGCCTGGATGGCGCCGCCCGCGGCCCCGATCAGTCCACCGGCGCAATAAAAGACGATGTCGGGCAGTGAACTGCCGCCATCGGCCGCCACCGTGACGAACAACACCTCGGTCTGCGTGGTGGAGATCACCAGGACGCAGCACGCCGTCAGGATCACGGCCGCGATCGCGACGACGAAGCGCGGGCCGAAACGCTGGTCGAGGCGGCCGCCGAACCAGGCGCCAGCCGCGCCGGTCAGATTGGCCAGAATGCCGAATATGCCGATCTGGATGATCGACCAGCCGAGCACGCCGGCCGCATAGATACCGCCGAAAGTGTAAAGCGCATTGAGCGCATCGCGATAAAACATGCTCGACAGCAGAAAGCTGAAATAGCTGCGTTGCGAAGGCAGGCTGCGCAGCGTGCGCCCGAGCTGCGACAGGCCGCGCCTCACCGCGCCGCGCGCCGAGGTGCGGCGCGCGATGTCGGGCGTAAACAGGAACATCGGCAACACGAAGACCATGTACCAGAGCGCGGTGAAGGGGCCGGCCGCGCGATCACCCTCGCGCATTGCCGGGTCGAGGCCGAAGATCGGCTCAAACCCGAGCAGGGTGCGCCCGCTCTCCGGCGATGCCGACATGAAGCCGAGCACCAGGACCAGCGTGCTCAGGCCGCCGAGATAGCCCAGCCCCCAGGCCGAGCCGGACAGGCGCCCCAATTCCGCGCGCGGCACCAGATCGGGCATCATGGCGTTGTTGAACACGGCGGCGAATTCCATGCCAAACACCGCCAGGGCGATGAAGAACAGGATCGGCCCGATCTCTTCCATGCCCGGCACCGCCCGCCACAGCAAGAAGCAGCCGATCACGCCCAGCACGGAGAAGAACAGGATCCATGGCTTGCGCGGCCCGGTCGCGTCCGCGATCGCACCCAGAATCGGCGACGACAGTGCGATCAGCAGTCCGCCGACACCGGTCGCGTAGCCCCACAGCTCCTGTCCGCGCGCCGCGTCTCCGGCGACCGTGGAGGCAAAATAGGGTGCGAAGACGAAGGTGATGATCAGCGTGTGGAACGGCTGCTGTGCCCAGTCGAACAGCATCCAGCTCCATATGCCGCGGCGCGGCGCGCGCCGCTCTTGCGTGTCGACCATGTCCCCTCCGTCGCCCCCTCGGCGACATGTTGCCTCAAAGCCCGGAAAGATCCGCCATCATGCCGGCCGCGACCGTCAGCCGCGACAGGGAAATGTCGCCGGCCTCGGTCAGGGCCTGCAGCCTTTCGCGCGCCCGCGCGACCCGCGGGCCGCCCGCCTCGATCCAGGATGCCACCGGATCCGCGGCCGATCCGTGCGCGGCAAGGACCGCGACCGCCATGCCCCGCCGCGCCGCGCCGATCATATCGGTGGCGCGCGACAGGGCCAGCCCGTCGTAATAATCGACCGGCGCCACCGAACGCGCCGCATCCTCGATCCGCGCGACCCGGAACGTTTCGGTGAGGCCAAGATAGGCGCGCGCCGCCGCATCGACGTCGGCGCCCGCCCGCTGGGCGACCAGATCGATGTCGGGGACGATCTCGGCGATGCCGAAATAAGCCAGGCGCTCGGCCAGCGCGTCGGGCGCGCCGGCGACGCGGAAATCGTGGCAACGTTCCTCGAGCCGGTTTCGCATGAAGTCGGGAAGCAGCTCGGCCAGTCTCGGCTCGAGTGTCCGGCGTGCCTTCTTCAGCTCGGCGATGCGCGCGCCCGCGCCCTGGGTACCGTCCCCGTTTTTCAGCATCCATGCGGTCACGGTGTGAATCAAGCGGCCGACGGCCTGGTAGAAGCGCAGTTGTTCCTGGCCGTCCACCTTGGTGTCGAGCGCGTCGATCTCCGCGAAGGTCGCATTGAGCTCGAACCCGTCGCGGACCACCGCGAAGGCGCCGACCGCCTCGGCGGGCGAACAGGCGGTCACGTCCTGCAGCCGGCTGATGAAGGACGGGCCGCCCCGGTTGATCGCGTCGTTGGCGAGCTGGGTGGCGACGATCTCACGCCGCAACCGATGGGCCAGGATCTCGTTTTTGTATTTCTTGGCCAGTCGCTCGGGAAAATAGGCCAGAAGATCGGTAGCGAAATGCGGGTCGTCCGGGAGGTCGCTCCGCGTCAGGTCGGCAAACAGCACGATCTTGGCATAGGCGAGCAGAACGCCGAGCTCGGCCCGGGTCAGCGGCTCGCCGCGCGCCGTGCGCTCCGTGAGCGCCTGTTCTCCCGGCAGGGTTTCCACCGCCCGGTCGAGCAGGCCCCGTGCCTCGAGCGCGGTCATGAACCGGGCCTGATGGCCGAGATCGGAAAGCCCGCGCCGCGAGGCCAGCGAAAGCGCCAGCGTCTGGTGGTAGTTGTTGGCCAGAACGAGATCGGCCACCTCGTCGGTCATGGCGGCGAGCAATGTGTTGCGCGCGCCGCGCGTCAGGCTGTCGGAGCGCATGGCCGCGGCCAGCGCGATCTTGATGTTGACCTCGACGTCGGACGAGTTCACGCCCGCCGAATTGTCGATCGCGTCGGAATTGCACCGTCCGCCGACGAGCCCGTATTCGATACGCGCGCGTTGGGTCATGCCGAGATTGGCGCCCTCGCCGACGACCTTGGCGCCGACCTCGCGCCCGGTAACGCGAATGCCGTCATTCGCCCGGTCGCCCACATCCTGGTTCGATTCGTCGGCCGCCCGCACATAGGTGCCGATCCCGCCGAACCACAGCAGGTCGACGGGGGCCTTCAGGATCGCGGTCATGATTTCGGCCGGCGAGGCTTTGGTCTTGCCCAGGCCGATCGCGTCGGCGGCTGCCTGCGACAGCGTGATCGACTTTTGCGAGCGCGAAAAGACGCCGCCGCCGTCCGAAATCTTGTCCGTGTCGTAATCCCTCCAGCTCGATCGCCCGAGTTCGAAGACGCGCTTGCGCTCGGCAAACGAGGCCGCCGGATCCGGATCGGGATCGATGAAGATGTCGCGATGGTCGAAGGCTGCGACCAGCTTGATATGTTCCGACAACAACATGCCGTTGCCGAACACGTCGCCCGACATGTCGCCCACGCCCACGACGGTGAACGGCTCGGCCTGGATGTCGCGATTCATCTCGCGGAAATGGCGTTTCACCGCCTCCCATGCGCCGCGCGCGGTAATCCCCATCTTCTTGTGGTCGTAGCCGGCCGAGCCGCCGGAGGCGAAGGCGTCGTCGAGCCAGAAATCGTGCGCCTGGCTGATCGCGTTGGCGGTGTCGGAGAAGGTGGCCGTGCCCTTGTCGGCGGCAACGACGAAATAAGGATCGTCGCCGTCATGGCGCACGACATGTTCCGGCGGCACGACCGTGTCGCCGTCGAGATTGTCGGTGATCGACAGCAGGCTTGAGATAAAATTGACATAGGCGCGCTTGCCGGCCTCGAAAACCGCGTCGCGCGTGCCGCCCTGTGGCAGACGCTTGGGATAAAAACCGCCCTTGGCGCCGACCGGCACGATGACGGCGTTCTTGACCTGCTGCGCCTTGACCAGACCCAACACCTCGGTGCGGTAGTCCTGCGCCCGGTCCGACCAGCGCAGCCCGCCGCGCGCCACCGGGCCGAAGCGCAGATGCACGCCCTCGACCTCGGGGCCGTAAACGAAAATCTCGCGCCAGGGGCGCGGTTCGGGCAGGCTCGACAGTTGGCGCGAATCGAGCTTGAAGGCGAGCGAGCGCGTTTCGCCGTCAGCTTCCGGCTTGAACTTGCTGGTCCGCAGGGTCGACTGGATCAGGTTCAGGAAACGGCGCACGATCGTGTCGTCGTCAAGCACCGGGACGTCCTCCAGTGCCCGCATCACCGCTTCGACGCGTTCTTCCTGCAGCCGCGCCGCGTCTTGCGCGCCGAGACCGGGGTCGAACCGGGCCAGGAACAGGCCGTAGAGATCGGCGGCGATCTTCGGATAGCGGTTGAGCACCGATGCGATGAAATCCTGGCTTTGCGGGATGCCGGCCTGCTGCAAATAACGGCCATAGGCGCGCAGGATGGTGATTTCGCCCGACGTAAGCCCCGCCGTCTGCACCAGCCCGTTATAGCCGTCATTGTCGGCCAAGCCACGCCAGACCGACAGGAACACGGTCTCGAACCGGTCTGCGTCCTGTTCGAGCGCCGGCGCCCTGCCGAAGGCGCTTTCCAGTTCCATGTCGTGGACGAACACGGCCGCGCCATTGTCGAGATCGACCTCGAAGGTCCGCTCGGAAATAACCCGGAAGCCCATATTTTCCAGAAGCGGCACCCGCCGCGACAGGGCGACGGCCTCGCCGTGATGGTAGATCTTGAGCGCGACCTGCTGCGGGGTCTGGTCGGCATGGCGGTAAAAATCGATCGCAATCGGGTTGTCGGCGTTAAGTGACGCGATGCGGCCGGCGTCGCGCAATGCCTCGGCCGGCTTGAAGCTGGTGCGATAGGCTTCGGGGAAGCGGGTTGCGATCGCGGTATGGGCGCCTTCGATGCCTGCCTGCGCGGCCGCCTCGCGCAGGGAATCGTCCCAGGTGCGTACGATATCGCGGATCTCGGCCTCGATCGACTGGGCGCTCACCTTGGGCGTCTTGCCGCCCGAGCGTCCGACGATGAAATGGACCCGCGCCAGCGCGCCTTCCGGAAATGCCGGGTAATAGGCCGACAGCCGGCCGTCGAATACCGTCTTCAGATAATCGCCGATGCGCACGCGGGCACGCGAATCGTAACGGTCGCGTGGAACGTAGACGAGCACGGAGACGAAGCGGTCGAACTGGTCGACGCGCACCAGCGCGCGCACCCGCGGCCGCTCACCCAGCGCCAGAACCGCCATCGCGTGCTTGCGCAGAATCGCCGCGTCGATCTGGAACAGTTCGTCGCGCGGGTAGGATTCCAGCACGTTGATCAGGGCCTTGCCGGAATGGTCGCCCTTGTCGAAGCCGGATTTGGCGAGCACCCGCTCCGCTTTCGAACGCAGATAGGGGATGCGGAACACCGAGCGCGTATAGGCGGTCGAGGTGAACAGACCGACCATCCGCAGTTCGCCGGTCAGCTTGCCATCGGCATCGAAGGTTTTCACTCCGATATAATCGAGATAGGCGCGACGATGGACGATCGAGCGTGCATTGGCCTTGGTGACGATGAGCGGCTCCGGCCCATGCAGGAACTCGCGGATCTCCGGCGTGGTTATCGAGGTCGAACTGCTGCCGCGCAGGATTTTCAGATCGGGATCGGACAGGATGCCCAGGCCCCGACTGTCGGCGCGCTCCAGAATACCGGACTTGCCCTCGCCGGTGTAGCTGTATTCGCGCATGCCCAGGAAGGTGAAATTGTCGTCGCGCAGCCATTCCAGAAAGGCGATCGCCTCGCCGACCGCGCCCTTGTCGAGCGGGATCGGCATGTAACGGTAGTCCGAAATCGTATGCTCAAGCCGGGCAAGCATCGGCTTCCAGTCGACCACCGCCGCCCTGACTTGCTTGAGCACCTCCCTTAGCCGGATTTCAAGCTGCTCGGCCTCCAGCTGCGGGATCGGCGGAACGTGGACGTGGATGACGCTGACACGATCGCCTTCCGCTTTGCCGCCCGGATCGCCCCGGATATCGCACACGCCCTTGTCGTCATGATCGACCAGCATCACGGGATGGGCGACCAGCAGCGGCTCGACACCACCGGCGCCGATCTCGCCCATCACCGAATCGAACAGAAACGGCATATTGTCGTTGATGACGGTGATCGCCGTCACCGGCCGGCCGGCCCGTTCGATTCCGCTGTCGCGGGCGATCATGATCGCGCTTTCGCCCTTGTGATGATGCGTCAGCGCCTGCCGCACCAGATCGGCCGCCTTCGACAACATGGCCGGCTCGTAGGCTTCGGCATCCTCCGCCGGCGAGCGCGACAGCAAAAGCTGTTTGAAGTCCGAAATTTGGGCCTCTTTCGGTCGAGCGTCGCCCTTGCCGCTTCCGGGCTTCGCCTTGCCCTTGCTTGCCGTCATGCTTTCCTCCGGCGGGAATTTTCCGCTATCGTATCAGACGTTATCGCGATTGCGACCCCGACGAGACCTGAACTCCCAGCCAAGATGCGGAAAGGCGGTAAAAAGAAGATGACGGAAAGCGGCAAAAGGCCGACGGCCCTCGACATCGCGCCGGCGACGGATCTCAGCCCCGAGACGCGCGCCTATTTCGACAAATGCCGGGAGAAGCTCGGCCTCGTCCCGAACGTGCTTTTGTCCTACGCCTTCGACGAAAAAAAGCTGCGCGCTTTTACCCACATGTACAACGACCTCATGCTCGCGGACTCGACCCTGTCCAAGCTTGAGCGCGAGATGATCGCCGTCGCCGTCTCCTCGGTGAACCATTGCTATTATTGCTTGACCGCCCACGGCGCCGCCGTCCGCCAGCTCTCCGGCGACCCCGAACTCGGCGAGATGATGGTGATGAACTATCGCGCAGCCGCTCTCGACCCGCGCCACAAGGCGATGCTCGACTTCGCCGTCAAGCTGACCGAAACGCCCGACAGGATCGAGGAAGCCGACCGCCAGGCGCTGCGCGATGCCGGCTTTGACGACCGCGACATCTGGGACATCGCCTCCGTCGCCGCCTTCTTCAACATGTCGAATCGGGTCGCCGCCGCCGTCGACATGCGCCCAAATCCCGAATACCACGCCGCGGCCCGTTGACGACGGATTGGGCATCGCTCGCGAAAACGTCATTTCGTATTTTAGTTAAACAATGCGAAGAGCATCCGGTGCCGGTGATCGGCTATTCGACGCCACGCAGGGAGAGGAACAATGCCGAAATTTCTTTATGTCTATCACGGCGGCAGCGTGCCGGAGACCGAGGAGGAGGGCAAGAAGGTCATGCAGGCCTGGATGGATTGGATGGGATCGCTCGGCGATGCCATCGTCGACGGCGGCAACCCGGTCGGCATGTCGAAAACGGTCATGCCCGGCGGCAAGGTCGCCGACGACGGCGGCGCCAACCCGACCAGCGGCTACAGCCTCGTCAACGCCGCCGACATGGATGATGCGCTCGCCAAGGCCAAGGGCTGCCCGATTCTGGACGCGGGCGGCAGCATCGAGGTCGCCGAGACGTTGGACATGTAGCGTCCTTCGGCCAAGCAGTTGTCGGTTCGCAATCCCGAAAACGCGATCCGTTAAAACGGAAACGGCTTCGGAATCGCGGGCCGGCAATGAGGACCGGATCGTGATGACGTTCAACGAAACGTCGTCCGGGCTACCGAGTGGCGATCGCCGCCGCCGCCGCGGCCATTGTCGTGGCGCTTATCCGGTTGGCGATCCGCATCGCCCGCTCGCTCCGCATCAGCCGGCGCGCCTGCGCGGCAGCCAGCACCCAGGCGCAGTCGATCGTGATCAGGACGAGCGCCATCGTCGCCGTCAGCTCGGCCCATCCGATGAAGCCGACCGAACCCAGGTCGACGATGGTGGGCAGCAGCGCCAGATAAAACATCATGATTTTCGGATTGCCGAGCGTAACCGCCATGCCGGCGAAAAACAGTCGCCAGGGCGCATCCTCGCGTGGCAGTTCGCCTGCGCGGAACGTGGCCGGCGCACTCCACATCTTCCAGGCCAGCCAGCACAAATAGGCGATACCGGCATATTTGATGACCACGAAGACGAAATGGAAGCTCTGGGCAAGCACCGCTAGGCCGAAAATCGCCAGCGACAGCCAGATCGCCTCGCCGATCCACATTGCAAGCACAAACGGCAGGACGTCCCGAAAACCTCTCGCGATCACCCGCGCCACCAGGGCGGCGATGCTCGGTCCGGGCGAACCCGCCGCAACCAGCAGCGCGCCGGCGAAGATCGACAACGAGGCGAAATCCATCTCAACGTCCAATCGCTTCGGGCTTACGATAGCGGGATTTGGCCATGAAATGACAACTGCGGCAAGCCCGGCTGCCGTGACGCGTTGGCCGCTCAGTTCCCGTCTTCGTCGGGCGCACCGGCCAGGATGCGGCCGAGCGCCAGAACCATGTGGGCTTCGATGTCGTCGCGCAGGCGCAGGCGGATATCGGCGCGGTCCTCGACCAGGTAGAGATCGACAAGCGTACCCAGCAGCGCGTTGAGAAACGCCAGCGCGTGCGGGTCGGGTGTTGGTATCGCGGGCGCGAAGCGGGCGAGAAAAGGCCCGAGAAGGTCGCCGACGATGCGGTTTTCGGCCTGACCCTGGTCGTGCTCGACCGGGCGCAGGCGACGCATGACACGCAACAGGCCGACATGGGCGGGCACGGCGTCGGCCGCCGTGAGATAATGCTCCAGCATCATGCGGGCCGCCACGTCCACCGGTGTTGTCGGGTCGAGCCTTTCGAGTGCCGCCGCGCAGGCCGCCACGATCCGTGCCACCGTATCGTCGTAAGCCGCCAGAAGCAGCGCGTCGCGATCGGCGAAATAGCGGTAGACCGAGCCAACCGCAACACCGCATGCCGCGGCCACGCGCGAGGTCGTCACCGCCGCCTCGCCCTCGCGCGCCACCAGGATTTCGGTCGCCTCGATCAAGGCCGCGCGGGTCTGCCGCGCGCGCGGCTGGCGCGGCATCGAGCCCTTTCCAGCCGACGCGAATAACCTGCCGCGTTCCATCTCAAACACCCAGCGCCACGAAAGTGAAACATTTTCATTTTTATTGACACCACACGCTTTCAGACGCATCGTCAAGCATGTTTTGGGGAGGACGAGCATGCGAAATTCCGCCTTGAGAACCCTTGTCGGCGCCGTGCTGGCCCTAGCCTTGCCGGTGGTCGCCTTCGCGGCCGAGATCCGCGTCGAACCCGGCACGGACGCCAACGAAAGACTCGTCGAGGCGCTGATACTGGCCGAGCCGGGCGACACGGTCACGATCGCGGCCGGACGCTACGCGCTTACGGACGGCCTGTCGCTGGACGTCGACGACGTGATCGTCAGGGGCGAAGGCCCCGACCGCACCATTCTTTCCTTCACGGGTCAGACCGGGTCCGGCGAAGGCCTGCTGGTGACCTCCAACCGTGTTGTCCTGGAGGACTTCGCCGTCGAGGATACCAAAGGCGACGGTGTCAAATCCAAGGGATCCGACCAGATCACCTTCCGCAATCTGCGTGTCGAGTGGACGGGCGGGCCGAAGGCCGAAAACGGCGCCTACGGCGTCTATCCGGTTTCGTCGAAAAACGTGCTCGTCGACGGCGTGCTGGTGCGCGGCGCCTCCGATGCCGGCATCTATGTCGGCCAGAGCGAGGATATCGTCGTGCGCAACAGCCGCGCCGAATACAACGTCGCCGGCATCGAGATCGAGAATTCCTTTCGCGCCGATGTCTACAAGAACGTTGCCACCCACAATACCGGCGGTATCCTGATCTTCGACCTGCCCAATCTGCCGGTCCAGGGCGGGCACGATATCCGCGTGTTTGACAACGACGTCGTCGACAACGACACGCCGAATTTCGCGCCGGAGGGCAACATCGTCGCGATCGTGCCCAAGGGAATGGGCATCATGGTGATGGCCAACCGCAACGTGCATGTGTTCGGAAACCGGCTTTCCGGAAATGCGACCGCCCATGTGCTGATCGCCGCCTATCCGGAGGAGTATGACGACGACGCCTATATGTTCGTGCCGCGCGGCGTTTACGTTCACGGCAACGAGTACGGCGAGGGAGGCGGCGCGCCTGACGGCGAAGTCGGCAAGACGATTTCCGACGTCTCCGGCACGCCGGTTCCTGACATCGTGTGGGACGGCGTCACCACCATCCCGGAGTATTTTTCCTGGGTCGCAGCCGAAAACCGCGTCTATGTCGACGAGGCCGAGGGCACGACCTTCGCCAATCTGAAGATGATCTCGCAGCTTCTTCTGCCATGGTCGACCGCGCCTGACACCGATATTTCCGACTACAAGGGCGCCCTGCCAGAGCCGAAACCGGTAGAACTGCCGCAGGACCAGGCAAGCTGAGCGGCCGGGCGATGCGGTATTGGCTGCGTCTTCTGTCTCCCGGCCGACGCCTTGTCGCCGCCCGCCGCGCGGCCGGCGCGGCCTTTGTCGTGCTTGCCGCGATGATCGCCAGCCCGGCGGCAGCCGTCGACGGGGCCGCCCTTGCTGCCAAGCGGCCTCCGAAACTCTTGTCGCAGACCGGCCTCTTCGCCGATCCGGCCGCCCAGAAACCGGCCGCAGGCGTGGTCCCCTTCGCGATCACCACGCCGCTGTTTTCCGATCATGCGCAGAAGTCGCGCTTCGTTTACATCCCCGAAGGCAAGGCTGCCCGCTACGACGACGACGAAGCTTTCGACTTCCCGGTCGGCTCGGTCCTGGTCAAGACTTTCGCATTTCCGGCCGATATGCGCCGGCCCGACGAAGCTGTCCGTCTCGTCGAAACCAGGCTACTCATCCGCCAGGATGAAGGCTGGCATGCCTGGGCCTATCTGTGGAATGACGAGCAGACCGACGCGGCGTTGAACATTGCCGGCGCCAAGGTCGAAATCGCGCTCGCCGGCATCGGTGAGACGCCCGAGGAGCCGCTGCGCTTCACCTATTCCGTGCCCAACAAGAACCAGTGCAAGGCCTGTCACGGGCTCGGCGGCGAAATCACGCCGCTCGGCCCCAAGGCGCGCAATCTCAACGGCGTCTTCACCTATCAGGACGGCCCGGAGAACCAACTTGTCTATTGGAGCAAAAAAGGGATTCTCGCCGGCGCGCCGGCGCCGTCGGTCGCGCCCGCCGTGCCGGATTGGCGCGACAAGAACGCGCCGCTCGACGCTCGCGCCCGCGCCTGGCTGGACGTTAACTGCGCGCATTGCCATCGCCGAGAAGGCCCGGCGAGCAATTCGGGACTGTTTCTGACCTATGGCGAAACCGACGCCGTCGCGTTAGGGATCGGCAAGCGCCCCGTCGCCGCGGGCCGGGGCTCGGGCGGCCGCGAATTCGACATCAGTCCAGGCGACCCCGACGGATCGATCCTGATCTATCGCGCCGAAAGCACCGAACCCGGCATCATGATGCCGGAACTGGGCCGCTCGCGCCACGACCAGGCGGCGGTCGAGCTTCTGCGCGACTGGATCGCGAATTTGCGTTAACTCTTTGTCGATAAAAGCCTATCGATAGATTTGACCGCCAATATTCGGTTACATTTTCTCACATAATGTGATTCCCTTACTCGCAATGCCTATGGCAAACGGAGGCTGGGGCGCGAATCTATTCGAGGTGGGGACTTCGACGACATGTCGAGACGTTATTTCGGTACCGACGGTATCCGCGGCAAAGCCAATTCCTTTCCAATGACCGCCGATGTCGCCATGAAAGTCGGCATGGCGGCGGGCCTGTCATTCCAGCGTGGCGATCATCGCCATCGCGTGGTGATCGGCAAGGATACGCGCCTGTCCGGCTACATGATCGAAAACGCCCTCGTGGCCGGCTTCTGCGCCGCGGGCATGGACGTCTTCCTGCTCGGGCCCGTGCCGACGCCCGCCGTGGCCATGCTCACGCGCTCGCTCAGAGCGGACCTCGGCGTGATGATTTCGGCCTCGCACAACGCCTTTCACGACAACGGCATCAAGCTCTTCGGGCCGGATGGTTACAAGCTCTCCGACGAGATCGAAATGCGCATCGAGGGCATGCTGGACCGCGACCTGGCCGCCGAACTGGCCCACTCCGACGGACTTGGCCGGGCCAAGCGCATCGACGGCGTCCACGATCGTTACATCGAATTCGCCAAGCGCACCCTGCCGCGTTCGGTCTCGCTGGCCGGCATGCGTATCGTCATCGACAGCGCCAACGGCGCCGCCTACAAGGTCGCGCCGGCCGCCCTTTGGGAACTCGGCGCCGAAGTCTACGCCATTCACGACGAGCCCAACGGCGTCAACATCAATGCCGGCTGCGGCTCGACCCATCCCGAAAGCCTTTGCGAAAAGGTCAAGGAGTTGAAAGCCGATATCGGCATCGCGCTCGACGGCGACGCCGACCGGGTCCTGATCGTTGACGAAACCGGCGCCGCCGTCGACGGCGACCAGATCATGGCGGTGGTCGCCGACTCCTGGCACCAGGCAGGCAGGCTGGCCGGCGGCGGGCTGGTTGCGACCGTGATGTCCAACCTCGGCCTCGAGCGCCATCTCGCCGACCAGGGCCTCTCGCTTCACCGCACCAAGGTCGGCGACCGCTACGTCGTCGAGCACATGCGCGCGCACGGCTTCAATGTCGGCGGCGAGCAGTCGGGCCACATCGTCCTGTCCGACTTTTCCACCACCGGCGACGGGCTGGTTTCCGCGCTTCAGGTCCTGTCCTGCATCAAGCGCTCGGATCGTCCGGCCAGCGAAGTGTGCCGCAAGTTCGAACCCGTGCCGCAGATCCTCAAGAATGTTCGCTTCAACGGCGGCAAGCCGCTTGAAACCGATCAGGTCCGCGCGGTGATCCGCGACGCCGAGGACAGGCTCGGCGCGACCGGCCGCCTTGTCATCCGGCCGTCGGGAACAGAGCCGCTGATCCGCGTGATGGCGGAGGGCGACGATCCCTCGCTGGTTGAGACCGTCGTCGACGATATCGTCGGTGTGATCGGCGAGACCAAGACCGCAGCCTAAAACCGCGTCCGCGCATTTGCCCACCGTAGCCGGCCAACCGTTCCGGCCCGTCTTGGCTATGCGCCGACCGTCATGGGATCGCGGCAGCTGTATCTACCACGAAGAAGCGAGTTGACCTTTCCGGCTACATCGGCAAGCAAGGCCAATGCTTCGAATGCAATGCTTTCATGGTAAAGAAGCAGGGTTAAGCCGGCCTTAACTTTTCCGATTCATTATCCCGGTCGAGTTCAATCGAACCCGGCCTCACGCTGTCGGGAAACGCTAAGGGTGATCCTCATGACAAAGCCTGCCAGGCTAACGCTCTTCGGCGCGCTTCTTCTCGGCAGCGCCACCGCGGCTTCCGCGGCCGATTTCTACGATCCGCCGGTGGTAGAGGCGCCCCCGCCTCCTGTCGTCTACGAGGAAGTCGATTCCGGCGGCTGGTACATTCGCGGCGACATCGACTATCACTGGTCGAACTTCAAGGATGCCGATTACGTCACCTACAGCCCGCCCGGTTATGGTGGTTTCGATTTCGGCGACCTGCGCGGCGCGTGGTCCTTCGGCGCCGGCGTCGGCTACCAGGCCAACAAATATTTCCGCACCGACCTGACCATCGACTACTGGGCGAAGTCCAAATTCACCGGCCAGACGTCGGGTTTCTGCGGCGGCCTGCCTTGCCAATCGGTGGACGAGTCCTCCTACTCCGCGCTGGTGCTTCTGGCCAACGCCTATGCCGAATTCGGCACCTGGAACGGCGTCACGCCCTATGTCGGCGCCGGTATCGGCGGCGCCCGCATCAAGTGGGATGATTTGAACAACACGGTCGGCGGCGTCACCACGGTGCACGAGGGCACCGACGAATGGCGTTTCGCCTGGGCACTGATGGCCGGTGCTTCTTACTGCCTGACCGACAACGTCCTACTCGACGCCGGCTATCGCTTCACCCGCGTCAATGGCGGGCGGATGTTCGAATACGCGCCCGTTGCCGGTCCTGGCTTCGACGAGGGCATCGACGTCCACGAGGTCCGTGGCGGCCTGCGCTACCAGTTCGGCGGATCGAGCCGCTGCGCGCCGCCGCCGCCAGCCTACGAGCCGATCCCGATCGAGCCGCCGGTCTACAAATAGACCGTTTCAAAAGACCGACCATCCAGACCGCCCGGCCCGCGCCGGGCGGTTTTTTCGTGCCCAACAGGCTGCCTGCAAGTGGGCGGCAGACCAATGCGCGATCCGTCTTATGCTTAACCGGCATTTAACCACTATAGTTAACAATGCTTCACGAACCGGCGGCCGCATCTGGACGGTGTCGACCCCGCGCAACCGGAGTGAGGCCCATGAAACTGCTTAAACCCATCCTGCTGGCCGGCGCAGCGACCATGCTGGTCGCGCTTGCGCCGGTGGTCCATGCCGCCGACTACGACCCGCCGATCTTCGTCGAGGAGGCGCCCGAATACGTGCCCGTCGAGGTCGGGTCGGGCTGGTATCTGCGCGGCGATATCGGCTATGCCGTGTCCACCAGTTCCCCCGGATCGTTCGATTACCGCACATTCAACGCTATCGCCGGCACATACGGCCAGTCGACTTTCGCCACCGGTTCGGTCGACACCAGCTTTTCCTATGGCGGCGGCATAGGATACCGGTTCAATGAATGGTTCCGTGCCGAAGGCGTGATCGAGGGTTTCCAGGGCAAGTTCGAAGGCACCACCGTGGCCGCCGTGCCGTGCCTTGATCCCGTCGCCAATCCTGCCTATGCCGGAACGACCTGCCGGTCGGAAGACAGCGCGCGCTACAACGGCATGTCCTTGATGGCCAACGGTTACGTCGATCTCGGCACCTATGCCGGCTTCACGCCCTATGCGGGCGCCGGCGTCGGCTATACCTATCTGCGCTGGGCCGATCTCAACAACGACACCTATTGCGTCGACGGCGCCGCGGCCTGTCCGCCGCCGCAGGCCTATCTGTCGAGCACCACCCATCCCGGCGAAAAGAGCTGGCGCTTCACCTACGCGCTGATGGCCGGCATGGCCTACGACATTTCCGACGTGCTGAAACTCGATGTCGGTTATCGTTACTCCAAGATCGAGGGTGGCCCGATGTTCGGCTTCGATGCGGCAACCGCGACCGCCGGCGCAGTCGGCGTGCAAGGCACCGATGGCGGGCTTGAAAACCACGAAATCAGGGTGGGCGTGCGCTACGAACTCTGGTAGCGCCGGACGCCGAATATGATCTTGAAAACGGCGGGGTCACCCCGCCGTTTTTCGTTGTCTATAATGCCGCGCGCAAAAAAATCCCCGCATATGCCCCGCGCTTTTATGTTGACGTCGCCGTCTCGTGGCTCTATCGCCGTCCGTGGGCCACCCCTCCCCACCGAGGGGCGAGCTATCTGGAAGGATAGGAACGCGATGACGACATACCCCACGCCCGGACTCCGTCCGGAAAATCCCAATTTCTCCTCCGGTCCCTGCGCGAAACGTCCCGGCTGGTCACCAGCCGCCCTCGACGTCTCCACTTTGGGACGCTCCCACAGATCGAAACCCGGCAAGGCGGCGCTGCAACAGGCGATTACGCTCACGCGCGACGTGCTTCAGGTGCCGGCTGACCACATGATCGGCATCGTACCGGCCTCCGACACCGGCGCGGTCGAGATGGCGTTGTGGTCGCTGCTCGGCGCGCGCGGCGTCGACATGGTCGCCTGGGAATCCTTCGGCTCCGGCTGGATCACCGACGTGGTCAAGCAGCTCAGGCTCGACGATGTGCGCCGCATCGAGGCCGATTACGGCGAATTGCCCGAGCTTTCGCGGATCGATTTCGACCGCGACGTGGTCTTCACCTGGAACGGCACCACATCGGGCGTGCGCGTTCCGAACGGCGACTTCATTCCCGCAGACCGCAAGGGGCTGACCATCTGCGACGCGACCTCGGCCGCTTTCGCCCAGCGTCTCGATTTCGAGAAGCTCGATGTCGTCACCTTCTCCTGGCAAAAGGCGTTGGGCGGCGAGGCGGCCCACGGCGTGCTGATCCTGTCGCCGCGCGCCGTCGAACGCCTGGAGACCTACACGCCCGCCTGGCCGATGCCGAAGATTTTCCGCCTGACCAAGGGCGGCAAGCTGATCGACGGCATCTTCAAGGGCGAGACCATCAACACACCCTCCATGCTGTGCGTGGCCGACTATCTGGACGCGCTCGGCTGGGCGAAGTCGGTTGGCGGGCTCGACGGCCTGGTCGCCCGCGCCGACGCCAATTTCGCCGTCATCGACACCTTTGTCGAAAGTTCGGCCTGGGCCGCGCATCTGGCCCTCGTGCCCGAGACACGGTCGAACACCTCCGTCTGCCTGTCGATCGTCGACCCCGAGGTGACCGCGCTCGACACCGACAAACAAGCCGCC
This sequence comes from Nitratireductor arenosus, assembly GCF_009742725.1. Lineage (GTDB taxonomy): Bacteria > Pseudomonadota > Alphaproteobacteria > Rhizobiales > Rhizobiaceae > Mangrovimarina > Mangrovimarina arenosa. The sequence goes on from NZ_WPHG01000001.1 coordinate 770,939, forward strand.
TTTGCCAAGGCCATGGTCGCGCTGCTCGACACGCAAGGTATCGCCTACGACATCGGCGCCTATCGCGACGCGCCGCCGGGTTTGAGAATCTGGGCCGGCGCGACCGTCGAGACCGCCGATCTCGAGGCGCTGATGCCCTGGCTCGACTGGGCCTTCGCCACCCAGAAAGCCGCGCTCAAGGCAGCCGCCTGACCGCGCTGCCGCCGCGCCGGCCCGGCCGGCGGCGGCCCTCCACATCGACCACGGAACCCGCGCCGCAGGGTCGCCACGCGATCCCTCTTCCGCAGGAAGAGCCGGCCAACCGGAAGGAAAACCCATGCCCAAAGTGCTCGTTTCCGACAAGCTGTCCCCGACCGCCGTCCAGATCTTCAAGGATCGCGGCGTCGAGGTCGACTACATGCCCGATATCGGCAAGGACAAGGACAGGCTCCTCGAGATCATCGGCGACTATGACGGCCTCGCCATCCGTTCCGCGACCAAGGTTACGGCCAAGCTGATCGCGGCCGCCACGAACCTCAAAGTCGTCGGTCGCGCCGGCATCGGCGTCGACAATGTCGACATCCCCGCCGCCTCGCGCCGCGGCATCATCGTCATGAACACGCCCTTCGGCAATTCCATCACCACGGCCGAGCACGCGATCTCGCTAATGCTCGCCGTCGCCCGCCAGATCCCCGAGGCCAATGCCTCCACCCAGGCCGGAAAGTGGGAAAAGAACCGCTTCATGGGCGTGGAAATCACCGGCAAGACGCTCGGCGTCGTCGGCTGCGGCAATATCGGCTCGATCGTGGCGACCCGCGGCGTCGGCCTGAAAATGCACGTGATCGCCTTCGATCCGTTCCTGTCGGAGAAGCGCGCCGTCGAACTCGGCATCGAAAAGGTGGATCTCGACGAGCTGCTTGCCCGCTCCGACTTCATCACCCTGCATACACCGCTGACCGACAAGACCCGCAACATCATCAACGCGCAGTCTATCGCCAAGATGAAGGACGGCGTGCGCATCATCAACTGCGCCCGCGGCGGGCTGATCGTCGAGGCCGACCTGGTGACGGCACTGAAATCCGGCAAGGTCGCCGGTGCCGGTATCGACGTCTTCGAGGCCGAACCGGCCACCGAAAACGCGCTGTTCGGCCTCGATAACGTGGTCTGCACCCCGCATCTCGGCGCCGCCACCAGCGAGGCACAGGAAAACGTCGCGCTGCAGGTTGCCGAACAGATGTCGGATTATCTGGTCAAGGGCGCCGTCACCAACGCCATCAACATGCCCTCCATCACCGCGGAGGAAGCGCCGCGACTCAAGCCGTTCATCAAGCTGGCCGAAGTGCTCGGCACCTTTGTCGGCCAGGTGACCGAGGATCCGATCAAGGAGGTCGAGATCCTGTTCGACGGGCAGACCGCGTCCATGAACACCAGCGCGCTGGTCAGCGCGGCGTTGGCCGGTCTGATCCGACCACAAGTCGCCGACGTCAATATGGTCTCGGCCCCGATCATGGCCAAGGAACGTGGCGTCATCCTGTCGGAGATCAGGCGTGACAAGTCCGGCGTCTTCGACGGTTATATCAAGCTCACCGTCAAGACGCCGACCAAGACACGCACGATCGCCGGCACCTGTTTTTCCGATGGCAAGCCGCGTTTCATCCAGATTAAGGGCATCAATCTGGAGGCCGAGGTCGGCGAGCACATGCTCTATACGACCAACCAGGACTCGCCCGGCATCATCGGTCTGCTCGGATCGGTGTTGGGCAAGGGCGAGGTCAACATCGCCAACTTCCAGCTCGGCCGCAACCGGGCAGGCGGCGACGCGATCGCGCTGCTTTATCTGGACGCGCAGATCCCCGACGCCGTTCTGGCCGAGCTGCGCGCCAACCCCAAGATCGACTCGGCCAAGCCGCTGCATTTCGACATCAACGGCGGCTGACGCCGGCCACGCCTCAGGGCTCGGCCGGGGAACGGGCCAGGCGCCGCCCCGAGCGCTCGGCGATGAAGATACCGCCGAGCGTCATCGCCAATGCCAAGGCGTGATAGGGGCGCAGATCCTCGCCGAGCACGAGGATCGACAGCACCGTTCCGAAGATCGGCACCAGGTTGACGAACAGCCCGGCGCGGTTCGCCCCGATCAGCTCGACCCCGCGCACGTAAAAGACCTGGGCAAGCAGCGACGGAAACAACGCGATAAAGGCGACCAACGCCCACCCTCTCCCGTCGGGCCAGACCAGCGCCCCGAAAGCCTGTTCGGCGGCCACGAAAGGCAGGGTTCCCAAGAAGGCAGCGGCCGACAGGACCATTATGAAGCTCTGCCAGTGGATCGCCGGCCGGAAGCGCAGCGCGACCGTGTAGCCGGCATAAACAAGCACCGCGCCCAGCATCAGCGCATCGCCGATATTGAGTTCCAGCGCCAGCAGCCGCGCCGGCGCGCCGTGGCTCGCCACAATAACGACACCGGCGACCGAAACGGCGAAGCCGATCATTTGCCCCGGTGCGACGCGCACGCGGAAGACCAGGAAGTTAAGCAGAAAAATGAACATCGGAATGCCGCCCTGCTCGATGCTGACATTGATCGCGCTCGTATGGGCAAGGGCGGTGTAAAGCGCAACGTTGAACAAGGTGAAGCCAAAAAATCCGAGCAGGAAAAGCACGGCGAGATGCCGCCGCACCAACAGCCAGTCGACCCGCAACCGCCGGTGACCGACGCAGAAAAGTACCAGAAAGGCCGCCGCCCAGCGCAGCGCCGTCAGCACCATCGGCGACACGTGGCCCACCGCCAGCTTGCCGGCGACGGCATTGGCGCCCCAGAAAAGGGTTGTCGCCAAAAGCAGGAAATAGGCGTTGCGCTGCATGGGCCAAGTCCGCTGGAGGGCAGGCCTTGGCCTACGCAGTTCGCGTTGCGATGTAAATCCATCCCCGCGGCGCTTCTATCGGCGGCCAAGATGGAGTAGGCTTGCAACGAACAAGGAAGCAGGACGCTTGTCGCATGCTTCAGACCTCGCCAGCCGGCCTTCGCCGCCACGCGTTAGCGTTTGTGCTCGCCATCGTCGTCGGGCTCGTTCTCGTGTTCTGGCACAGTTCGACGGCCACCGCCCGCGACGGGGCGCTGCTCGTCAATCCCCGGCAGCAGGCGACGCCGGAACCGAAGCCGAAAAAAGTCGAAACCAGAAAAGCCCCGGCAGCCGCCCAACCGGCAAAAACCACGCGCAAGAAGGCGACGACGCCGCGCAGCGCCACGCGCAAGCCGACGCGGCGCAAGACCCGGGCACGTGTACCCAGCGAAACCGCGCCAAGCGGTAGCCCGCCCACAGGCGAAACCCGCTTCGTCGCCGACGAAGTGATCGTGCGTTACCGGCTTGCCGCCGCGCAACCGGCGATGGACGCTCTGGTGCGGCGCCTCAATCTGCGCCATATCGAGGGTCGAACCTTCGCGCTTGCCGGCATCACCGTTCATCGCTACGCCATTGTCGGCGGCTCGCCGGTCACAACGGTGATCGCCGCCCTGGAGGCCGATCCAACGGTGGTCTACGCCCAGCCCAACTATCTCTACGAGCTGGCCCAGGCTGCTGCCGCCGCGTCCGGCGGCCCGCAATACGCGCTCACCAAGATGGCGATCGAGGCCGCCCAGGCCGTCACGACCGGCAAGGACGTGCCGGTTGCCGTGATCGATTCGGCCATCGACGTCGCCCATCCCGAACTGGAGGCGGCCTCGGTGGAAACCGCCGACGTTACCGGCAATGCCCCGGAGCCGCACCAGCACGGCAGCACCATCGCCGCACTGATCGCCTCGCGCGGCACGTTGCGCGGCATCGCACCGGACGTGAGGATGCTCGGCATTGCCGCCTTCGATGTCGACGCGCATTCCGGCGCGGTCAACAGCAGTTCGTGGCGGGTCGCCGCGGCCATCGACCGTGCGCATCAATGGGGAGCGCGGCTGGTCAATATGAGCTTTGCCGGCCCGAAGGATCCGCTGATCGCGCGCAGCGTCGCCGGCATGGAGAAGCGCGGCATGATCGCGGTTGCGGCCGCCGGCAATGCCGGTCCCGACGCGCCGCCGCTCTACCCGGCCGCCTATGCCGGCGTAATCGCGGTAACCGCGACCGACCGCAACGACGCAGTCTTCGCGAAGGCCAATCGGGGCGACTATGTCGCGCTCGCCGCGCCCGGTGTGGAAATTCTCGGCATCGCACCGGGCGGCCGCTACGTCGTGTCGTCCGGCACCTCGCTGGCCGCGGCCCATATCAGCGGCCTGGCCGCACTGCTGCTCGGCCGCGCCAAGGGCCTGTCGGCAACCGAGCTTCTCGACGCACTAACTGCGTCCTCGCACGACCTCGGCGACCCGGGCGTCGACCCTATCTACGGCGCCGGCCTGCCCGACGCCGGCACCGCGATAAGCCAATTCGGGTCCTGAACCGCACCGCCACACCGGAACCGGCCTCATGGCCGCACGCAGCGCCTGCATTATTTTTATAGAAAATTCAAATCCTTAAAGGATATCGCGGTTTTTCTCCGTGGATTGTGAACCTTTTGCCGCGTCGTTGCGACCAACGGACATGGCTTTCGGGCCTGGCGAAAAGCAAACCCTGGAGGACACCATGCTGACCAAATTTCTCACCACCGCGATCGTTTCCGGTCTCATCGCCACCGCTGTCGCACCCGGCGCAGCCTATGCCCGCGATGGCGCCGGGTTGCCATTTGCCCGCATGCACAATCCCGACGGCTCGACCGTCACCTCGCGCGGCCGCCGCGACGGTTCGCGCGTGGAGACCCACCGCAACAAGCGTGGCAAGGTCGTGAAGCGCGTTCCGCACCGCAAGCCCATCGTTCGCAAGGGCAAGCGCCGCAGCGTGCCGTGGGCCAGTTCCTACGACCGACGCACCGGCACCAGCATCACCGCGATCGGCAATGGCAATGGCACCCGTACCGTCATCACCTTCGGTATCGGCGGTTTCGGTATCCATATTTCGCGCTGAATACGGACAAGACCGGCGTCAGTCCCGCCGATCCCGGCGGGCCTGACGTCGCGACAGATCGGAGACCGGCCATGAAGGCGCCGCATGTTTCACCTGGACCAAAACATCGGCTAGGCTGCACCGATACGCTCATGCGGTCGCGACAGCCGCCGACCGTCGGGAGGGCCAGCCACGCCGATGCAGGGTGCGCAGGAAACGGATACGGTCTTGTTGAGCCGGATCGGCACGGGCGACCGCGCGGCCATGCAGGTGCTTTACGCGCGCCATTCCAAGCGCCTCTATCACTATCTGCTGCGCCTGACCCGCGACGGCGCCACGGCCGAGGATCTGGTCAACGACGTCTTCATCGACCTGTGGAAGGGCGGCAGCACGTTCGAGGGTCGCGCCCAGGTTTCGACCTGGCTGCTCGCAATCGCTCGCTACAAGGCACTCTCGGCGCTGAGACGCCGCAAGCAGACGGTCGATTCCGATGCCGCGCTGGAAAACTGGGAGGAACCGGGCGATACGCCGGAAGTCGCCGCCCAGAAGGCGGACAAGGGCAAGAGGTTGCGTGCCTGTATCGAGCAGCTTTCGGCCGAACACCGCGAGGTAATCGACCTGGTCTATTACCAGGAGAAATCCGTCCGGGAGATCAGCGACATCGTCGGCATCGCCGAGGCAACCGTCAAGACGCGTATGTTTTACGCCCGCAAAAACCTTTCGGCGCTGATGGCGCGAGCGGGGCTTGATAGAGGCTGGCCATGACAAAGACCCTGACACGCCACGAGCGCGAGGAACTGGAGTTGCTGCTGCCGTGGTACGCGGCCGGCACGCTCGAGGAAGACGAGCGGCGGCGCGTCGAGATCGCCCTCGAAGCGGACTCGGATCTGGCCAATAGCCTCGCTCTTGTGCGCGAGGATCGCGATGCCGCGCTCGAGCTGATCGCGCAAGACGCGGTTCCCGCCTCGATGGCGGCGCGCTTCGACGCCGCGCTCAACGCCGCGCCACACCCCTCAGAAGCCCACGAGTCGGCACCTGCCCGTCCGTCCGGCGCGGGACCGGCGGCCCGGTTCGGCGCCTGGCTGTCGCAGCTTCTGTCGCCACCGCGGCTGGCCGTGGCCGCGCTCGCCGCCGCCGTTCTGATCGCGGTTCAGGCCGGGCTCATCGTCTCCCTGCTCGGCCCGGGCGCGGACGGGAGCGGCTTCACCGTCGCCAGCGAGGAGGACGACGACGCGCAAGCCGCTGGACTGGCCGTACTCGTCCAGTTCGCGCCCGATCTCGACATGACCGCGTTCGCCGCCTTCCTTGACCGGTCGGGCGGACGCATCGTCGACGGCCCGCTTCCGGGCGGTTTGTTCAAGCTGCGCTTCGCCGACGCCGCCGACCCGGACAAGCTGGTGGCCCGGCTGCGCGCCGAGATCGAGGTTTTTACCCTGGTACTGCCGAGCGAATGACACAGCTCGGCGACATCGCGAAATTCGCCTGATTGGCGAACCGCACCGTAAGACCATGAAATGAAAAGGAAATGGTACTCCCAAGGGGACTCGAACCCCTGTTTCCGCCGTGAGAGGGCGGCGTCCTAGACCACTAGACGATGGGAGCCCGGAACCGCGCCGATATAGGCCTTCGCACGAATAAATGCAACATCGCGCAATGGCCAATCGACATTTCTGTCGCGGGCGCGGCGCGGGCCGGTTGCACGGCCTGCCGGATCAGTCGCGGCGCGGCGCGATCAGATCCCACAGATTGCCGTAAAGGTCTTCGAAACGGCTACCGCACCATAATCTTCGCGCCGTGGCGCCTCGCGAAAGGCGACGCCGGCCGCGCGCATGCGGCGATAATCGCGGTCGAAATCGTCGGTCTCGAGGAACAGGAACACCCGCCCGCCCGTCTGGTCGCCGATCCGCGTCGCCTGGCGCGCATCCGTGGCCTTGGCCAACAGAACCCGGGCGCCATCTTCTCCCAGCGCCGGCACCGGGCGCTCACTGTACGCGGATATCGTAGCGGCCCAAAAGCCGGCGTCCGCGCAAATCGTAGACGAAAATCGCCACCTGCCCGTCCGGCAGGGCGACGTGCAGCGCGATCCGCTCGCCCGATAACGACTGCGACAGGATCCGAGCGCCGGCCGGCAGCGCAATTTCGGCCTCCACGAACGGCGTGTCAGCGGGCGCGGGAACCGGGCTGTCGCCCGCGGTTTGGGGCGCGTTGCCGGAAAAGCTCACCTTGTAGACAACCGCCCCCAGCACGGCCATAACGGCCACGAACAGGATACCTAGGTTGACGGCGACGAATCGGACCAGCTTACGGCGCACTTTTTCGGCAGCCGGATCGAGCGGCTTTTCATCGGCCTCCTCGGTGGGAAATTGCGGTCGTTCCATGGACGGTGTTTCCGTAGCGGACGGTCGATCTTGACGAGCGCCACTGATAGCCGAGGCACCACTAGATGGAAAGAGGCGGCGACGTGAGGCAAAGTCACGCGGATATGCGCGCCGGCGACGAGCGCAGCTTGACCGTCGAGGACGAGGCGGCCGGCGGTCGGCTCGACCAATGGCTGGCCGGCCGGCTGGACGGCGCGTTGTCGCGTAACCGCATCCAGGGCCTGATCAAGGCAGGCGCGGTCACGGTCGGCGGCCTGATCGTGCGGGAGCCCAAACATAAGCTCGCCGTCAATGATCACGTCACGCTGATCCTGCCCGAACCGGAACCCGCCGACCCCGAAGGCGAGAACATCGCGCTCGACATCTTGTTCGAGGACGATCATCTGATCGTGCTCGACAAACCGGCCGGCATGGTCGTGCATCCGGCCGCCGGCAACTGGACCGGAACGTTGGTCAACGCGCTCCTCCATCATTGCGGCGACACCCTTTCGGGCGTCGGCGGGGTGCGCCGCCCCGGCATCGTGCACCGGCTCGACAAGGACACCAGCGGTGTGATGGTGGTGGCCAAATCCGACATCGCCCATCGCGGCCTGGCCGCAGGCTTTGCCGATCACGGCCGCGACGGCACGCTCGAGCGCGCCTACGCGGCCTTCGCCTGGGGGGCGCCCGAGCGTGACATGGGCACGATCGAAGCCGCGCTCGGCCGTTCGTCAACCGATCGCACCCGCCGCGCGGTGGTTGCGTCCGATCGGCCCGACGCCCGCCAGGCCATCACCCACTACAAGGTGATCGAGCGCTATCGCGCGGCCGACGGCAATGACGACGTGGCCGCATTGTTCGATTGCCGCCTGGAAACCGGCCGCACCCACCAGATCCGGGTTCATTTGGCGCATATCGGCCACCCGCTGATCGGAGATCCGGATTATGGCCGCGCCCTGCGCACCAAGGCAAACCGCCTGCCCGAACCGGCCCGCGATCTTGCGCGCGCCTTCCCGCGCCAGGCCCTGCACGCGCGCCTGCTCGGCTTTCGTCATCCGGTAAGCGGCGAAACCATGCGGTTCGAGACCGCCCTACCGGACGACCTCGCCCAACTGGCTGCTTGCTTGCGCGCGCCATAAAAGTGGATAATTTTTGTTCACTTTAGAGTGATTGGCGTTTCCGGTCGGAAGAGACCGTGAAATCGCCCGAATCCTACCTATATTCCTTATATGGTGGCGGTGCGCCTTCTATGCGACCGCGCCTTACGGGCCCGCCGGTTCTCGGGGGCAAATTCCATCGGAGGGAGGGTGCTTTATGGCCCAGACATTACCCAGTATCGTATCGGGAGAAGGCGGGCTTAGCCGCTATCTCGAGGAAATCCGCCGATTTCCCATGCTGCAGCCGGAAGAAGAATACATGCTCGCCAAGCGTTATCACGAGCATGGCGACACGGAGGCTGCGCATAGGCTCGTCACCAGCCATCTGCGGCTCGTCGCCAAGATCGGGATGGGGTATCGCGGTTACGGCCTGCCGATCGGCGAAGTCATTTCTGAAGGCAATGTCGGCCTCATGCAGGCCGTGAAGAAATTCGAGCCGGAGCGCGGTTTCCGCCTCGCCACCTATGCGATGTGGTGGATCAAGGCGGCGATCCAGGAATATATCCTGCGTTCCTGGAGCCTGGTCAAAATGGGCACCACGGCCAACCAGAAGCGACTGTTCTTCAACCTGCGCAAGGTCAAGAGCAAGATCCAGGCGCTCGACGACGGCGACCTCAATCCCGAACAGGTCAGCGAGATCGCGACCCGGCTCAACGTCAGCGAGGAAGAAGTCATCTCGATGAACCGCCGGCTCTCCGGCGACGCCTCGCTCAACGCGCCGATCCGCGCGACGGAAGGCGAATCGGGCGAGTGGCAGGACTGGCTGGTCGACACCAGCCGCTCGCAGGAGGAAATCCTGGTCGAGCAGGACGAACTCGAAAACCGGCGCGGCATGCTCGGCGAGGCGCTCGGCGTCCTCAACGAGCGCGAGAGGCGCATTTTCGAGGCCCGCCGGCTGTCGGAAGACCCGCTCACGCTTGAAGAGCTTTCGGGCGAATTCGACATCTCGCGCGAGCGCGTGCGTCAGATCGAGGTACGTGCTTTCGAGAAGGTACAGGAGGCCGTCAAGGCAGCGGCGAAACGCAAGGATCAGGCAATCCGCACCATCGACGCCGGTGCCGAAGCCTGATCGAACGGCCGCGGTCGGCACGCGTTCCACGCTCCAAGATCTAACCGCTGGAGGCGGCTTCCCACGCCTTCAGCGCTTCCTCGAAGATCTTCTCGCCCGGCAGGCCCTTTTCCATGGTGACCAGCGCCCGTCGTCCCGATTTGTAGACGATCGGCAGGTCGATCCAGTTCTGGTCGCGCAGCATGCGCATGTTCTGCACGACCTCGGTGTCGGCATCGTTGAGCGCAACCAGGAAGAACCCGTCGGCGATCTTGGCCGGAATCCCGCGCAACGGATTGCCGGCCGCCTGCTCGGTCTCCTTCATCGTCATCCTAAGCACATTGTCGATCGGACCGCTGGCGAAATTCTCCGGCGTCAGGAAAATCAGCTCCACGATATGACTTGCCGGAAGGGTCTGGTCGGCGTTGCGACGGATGGTCAGGCGCAGCTTCAGATCCTTGTCGGGAATAATCGCCTCGGCGCGGATCGCCGGCTCCGGCGGCAGATCGTTGCCGGGCGATTCCTGCGCCAGTGACCACACCACCGTTCCCGAATCCGCGGTTCCTTCCGCGACGGCCGTGCGTTCCTCATAGAAGATCGCCTTCTGCGCCACCGGTATGCCCGCCTCGCCGGCCGCGCCCGGCTCGCCGCCATTGTCGCCGGCTTCCGCGGCCGCCTCGCCGGTGCCCGGCAACGGCTCGCCCTCGGGCTGCGTTGCCGCCGCCATCGACGTACCCTCGCCGATAGAGGTTTCCCCGCCGGCCGGGCCTTCGTCGATTTCGCTACCATCCGTGTTGAGACGCTGGGTGAATTTCTGCGGTTCCTCGGCCGCGGTTTCGGCCGGGGCGACCGGATCCGGCGCCGTTGCCGCTTCCTCCTCCGGTTCGGCTTCCGGCTGCGGTTCCTGCGTTTCGGCGACGGGCTCGCTAACTGCCTCCTCACCCGCGTCCTGCGCCGCGATTTCGGTTTGCCCTTCCCCGAACAGACCCGCGAACCCGTCCTTGTTCAACCACATCGCGTAGGCCGCGCCACCGACAAGAATCACCACCGCGGCGGCCGCGATCCATCGACCGAATGACGGCCGCGCACCCCTGTCAGCGGGTGGCGGCGGCACGTCTTCCGGTGCGAATTCGGGGTCGGCCAGCGGCTGCTGATCCGCATTGTCCGCCGTCTGAAAATCGACGTCGACCTCCGGCCCTTGAACCGAGCTTGACGCAGGCGGCGAGGCGGGCGGGGTAGCGGGTGCGCCCTCGGCGACCGGCTTGACACCCCCGGGCCTGGGGCTGGCTATCGGCGCCGCCGGCGTAACGGCGGCCGCCGGTTCGGATTTGGCCTTGTCCGGCTTCGGTTTGGAAAGGTCGGCAAAAAGCGCGTCCAGTTCCGCGAGTGGATCGGAAGGTTCTGCCGGCGCCTTTGCCTGGAATTCCCGCTCGATCTCGCGAATGGCGTTTTCGAGTTGCTGGCGTTGCCGCTCGGCGATGGCCTCAGGCGGCGGCGGATTCATGGCGGCCAGCTTGGCGCCAATCGTCGCGCGAGCCTTCTGATAGACCTTCTCGCGAATTTCGGGCGTGGTTTCGCCCAGATTCCCGATCGTTTTTTTCAGAACCGCTACGAAATCTGCCATTCGTCGCCGACCTGTCCTTCCTTTTCGTGCGGCGAACCGGCCATGTCCCCGCCCCGCGCCGGTGCGCCAAACTAATCCTGAAACGGGTCCGTCACAAGTATGGTGTCGTCACGCTCCGGACTGGTTGAAAGCAACGCGACCGGCGCGCCGATCAGCTCTTCCACGTAGCGCACATATTTGACCGCCTGGGCCGGCAAATCGTTCCAGCTCCTGGCACCCCTGGTGCTGTCTTTCCATCCCTCGAGCGTCTCGTAGATCGGTTCGGCTCGCGCCTGCGCGCCCTGGCTGGCGGGCAGGTAGTCGATCTCACGACCGTCGAGCCGATAACCCGTGCATACTTTGATTTCATCGAGACCGTCGAGGACGTCGAGCTTGGTCAAAGCGATGCCGTCCATGCCGTTCACAGCCACCGACTGACGCACCAGCAACGCGTCGAACCAGCCGCAGCGCCGTTTGCGGCCGGTCACGGTGCCGAATTCGTGCCCCTGCTGACCGAGGAAATCGCCAACCTCATTGTCCTGTTCGCTTGGGAAAGGTCCTTCCCCGACCCGCGTGGTATAGGCCTTGGTGATCCCCAGCACATAGCCGATCGAACCCGGACCCGTGCCCGAGCCGGTGGCGGCCTGACCGGCCACGGTGTTGGAGGAGGTCACGAACGGATAGGTGCCGTGGTCGATGTCGAGCAGGCTGCCCTGCGCGCCCTCGAACAGGATGCGGTCACCGGCCCGGCGGGCATCGTCGAGAATCTTCCAGACCCGGTCCATATAGGGCAGCACCTTATCTGCAACCTCCTGAAGCTCGGCCAGGATGACGCCGGGCTCGGCTTGCGGATGCCCCAGGCCGCGTCTGAGCGCGTTGTGGTGGGTCAGCAATCGATCGACCTTTTGTGCGAGCGTCGCCGGATCGGCGAGATCCATGACCCGGATGGCGCGACGACCGACCTTGTCCTCGTAGGCCGGGCCGATGCCCCTGCGGGTCGTTCCGATTTTCGTACCGGAATCCGAGGCGGCATCTTCGCGATAACCGTCGAGTTCCCTGTGCAAAGACAAGATTAGCGACGTGTTTTCGGCAATTTTCAGGCGCGACGGCCCGATATCGACACCCTGCTCGCGCAAACGTTCGATTTCGGCGACAAAAGCGTGCGGATCGAACACGACGCCATTGCCGATGACCGACAGCTTGCCCGGCCGTACGACCCCTGAAGGCAACAGCGACAGCTTGTAGACCTTGCTGTCGACGACGAGCGTGTGGCCGGCATTGTGCCCGCCCTGGAAACGCACGACGAGGTCGGCGCGCTCCGAGAGCCAGTCGACGATCTTGCCCTTGCCCTCGTCGCCCCATTGCGAGCCGACGACCACCACATTGGCCATGTTAAATCCTCTCTTGAATTTAGGGCGCGAGCACCCGCCGGACGGGCGCGCTTCTAGCCGCTTTCATGGCTGAATGGAATGGCTATCGCGTGCCGGGCGACAAAACAGCCTCGCAATACGGCCGCACCGAGACTTCGGTACGGCCGCTGCCGGTTCAGTGATAGTCGACGACCGGGAAAACCTGCGCCTCCCCTGCAGGGCAGGCGTCAGCCCTGCGGCTGCGGTTCCATGCCCCCTTCGGGTTCGTCGCCGCCCGTCTTCTTGCCTTCGCTGCGATGGCCCGCCTTCGGCACCGCCGACCCGCGCGACGGCGGCGTATCGTCGCCCTGGTCGCGCGACGGTTTCTGGCCGGCGATCAATTGCTTGATCTCGTCGCCTGACAGCGTTTCGTATTCCAAAAGCCCCTCGGCGATCGCGATCCAGGCCTTCTTCTTCTTGGTCAGGATGCTGCGCGCGGAATCGTAAGCCTCGTCGATCAGGCGCCGCACCTCGGCGTCGATGAGCTGCTGGGTTTCCTGCGACATGTTCTGCTGGCGCGCCACCGAATGGCCGAGGAAGACCTCTTCCTGGTTTTCGCCATAGGCGACCTGGCCGAGCTTGTCGGAAAAGCCCCAGCGCGTGACCATGGCGCGCGCCAGCTTGGTTGCCTGGTCGATGTCGGAAGCGGCGCCCGAGGTGATGTTTTCCTTGCCGAACTTGATTTCCTCGGCCACGCGGCCGCCCATCATGATCGCCAGCCGGGAGATCATGTATTTGTAGCTCATCGAGTAGCGGTCGCCCTCGGGCAACTGCATGACCATGCCCAGGGCACGGCCACGCGGGATGATCGTCGCCTTGTGCAGCGGGTCCGACGCCGGCACGTTGAGCGCCACGATCGCATGGCCGGCCTCGTGAAAGGCGGTGAGCTCCTTTTCCTCCTGGGTCATGGCGTGCGAGCGCCGCTCCGCGCCCATCATCACCTTGTCCTTGGCGTCCTCGAACTCGGCCATGGTGACAAGCCGCTTGTTGCGCCGCGCGGCCAGCAAGGCCGCCTCGTTGACCAGGTTGGCGAGATCGGCGCCGGAAAAGCCGGGCGTGCCGCGCGCCAGGACCTTGAGGTCCACATTAGGCGCAAGCGGCACGTTGCGCACGTGTACTTTCAGGATCTTCTCGCGTCCGGAAACGTCCGGGTTGGGTACCACCACCTGCCGGTCGAAACGGCCCGGGCGCAGCAGCGCGGGGTCGAGAACGTCCGGCCGGTTGGTCGCCGCGATCAGGATGATGCCTTCGTTGGTCTCGAAACCGTCCATCTCGACCAGAAGCTGGTTGAGCGTCTGCTCGCGCTCGTCATTGCCGCCGCCCAGGCCGGCGCCGCGATGGCGGCCGACCGCGTCGATCTCGTCGATGAAGATGATGCAGGGAGCGTTCTTCTTGGCCTGCTCGAACATGTCGCGCACGCGGCTGGCGCCAACGCCGACGAACATTTCCACGAAGTCGGAGCCCGAAATGGTGAAGAAGGGCACATTGGCCTCGCCGGCAACTGAGCGCGCGAGCAGGGTCTTGCCGGTTCCGGGGGGACCGACGAGCAACACGCCACGCGGAATCTTGCCGCCGAGGCGCTGGAATTTCTGCGGATCGCGCAGGAACTCCACGATCTCCTCGAGATCTTCCTTGGCCTCGTCGACGCCCGCCACATCGGCGAAGGTCACCCGGCCATGCGCCTCCGTCAAAAGCTTGGCCTTCGATTTGCCGAAGCCCATCGCGCGTCCGGATCCTGACTGCATCTGGCGCATGAAGAATATCCACACACCGAGGATCAGGATCATCGGCAGCCAGGAAATCAGATAGCCGAACAAAGTATTCGTGCCGTCGGATTCGGGACGGGCATTAATGGTCACGCCACGCTCTTCAAGACGCGTCACCAGCGACGGATCGCCGGGAGAATAAGTCTGGAAGCCGCCGCCGCCATCATTGTAGGTGCCGGTGATGCGCTCGCCCGCAATCGTCACCGATTTGACACGGCCTGACGACACTTCCTGAATGAACTCGGAATAGGCGATCTCGCGTGAGCTGCCGCGCTGCTGCGGGGTCTGAAACAGATTGAACAGCGCGATCAGCAGGACGGCGATGATCGCCCACAGCGCGAGATTGCGATAATTAGGATTCATACGTTGCGTCCCGTACGCGTCAGATGCGGCGACGCGTGTGCCTCGCCCAGTGTTGGGCCTAACATAGGGTTGGGCTGCCCCGTTGCCAAGCGATTGGCTCCGGCTCGGTTAAGGAGTTTATGCGGCATTGTGACCGCGCAATGGCGGTGCCGGCAAAGGCGGGCAGCCGAACAGCGCGCCGAGCGCGGCGGCCGGCTCGAAATCGAACACCGGCAGGTAGCAGGCAAAGGGCGACACGACGCGCGCAAATCCGCTCGCGCCGTTATCGATGTCGCGCCCGTCCGCGTCCATGAAAACCGGCTCTCCCGCTAGCGCCGCGCGCTGCAACGCGGCCGGGCAGTCAGGGTCGGCGACCACCGGTCCGCCCGGGCGTCCACGGCCGCGCGTTTCCACCGCGACCGCGCCGGCAGGGATCGTTTCGATCCGGTAACGCTGGTCCCACAGCGCGCCGACGCGAGCCGGCACGGCGCCGGTCCAGCCCGCGCGTAGTTCGCGATAAAGGAAGATACCCGTCTTGCGGGCATCGATCACCGCGCCCGCGAGGGTCGCGCGAACCGGACCGCCGGCAAGCCGGGCAAACAGTTTGTCGGCCCGACCGTCCTCGACCAGTCGGGCACGCCCTCCCACCACCGCAACCAGGGCGGACAAGGCAAGGCCGGCAGCGGACGCGTCGTCGGTCCGGGCGACATCGGGGTCGAGGCGAACGAGGCCCGGCGCCGGCATTCGCGCACGATCACGCACGACCGCCGCGGCGCGCAAGCCGAGCGCGACGCGCTCCCCCTGCGCCGCGCGGCCCGCCGATACCAGCGCATCCGCCAAGCCGGGATCGGCGGCGAGACAAGAGCGCGCCCGCACCCGTTCATAGGCGCGATCCTGATTGCTGGGATCGTCGACCCAGGCGAGACCACGCCCGCGCAGCATATCACGCAAGGTCGCGCGCGCTATGTCGAGCAGTGGGCGCATCACCCATACCCTGCCGCGCAACAGCGTCGCCGGCGCGATCCCGGCGAGGCCGCGGCCCGCCCCGCGCGCACGGCGCATGAAGACCGTCTCCGCCTGGTCGTCGCGCGTATGGGCGGTCATGATCATCGCCGCTCCGCTCTCCCGCGCCGCCTGGAAGATAAGGTCGTAACGCGCCTGGCGTGCCGCCGCCATCAGTCCGGTATCGGGCTTAGCGCCCTGCCAGGCGAGGATGCGATGAGCAATGCCGAGCCGCGCGCATATCGCGCCGACATGATGCGCTTCGCGGGCGGCTCCAGGGCGCAGTCCGTGATCGACAGTGACGGCGAGGATTGCCCGATCGCGCGCGTGTCGACTGAAATGGTCGTTGAGAAGCACAAGCAAGGCGAGCGAATCGCCGCCACCCGATACGGCAACCACGACCGGGCCGGCCGCAGGCAAGACGAGATCGGAAAAGAGTTGGTCGGGATCGATGCCGGCCGTGCTCAACAACCGGCGAGCGCCTGTTCGGCCTTCACCCGTTCCTTCAGCGCCGGCGAGATATTGCGGTAGCGCTTCCCGATCTCCAGATAGGTCGCGCAGGCAACATCGCGCTGGTTCAAAGCCGCCAGCGACACGCCGAGTTTCAGCAGCATGTCCGGCGCCTTGCGCGAATCGGTATAGTCGCGGCTGGCGTTCAAGAACACCTCCGCAGCACTGCGATATTGCTCCATGCCGAGCAGCGCCTCTCCGAGCCAGTAATGGGCGTCCGGTGCCTTGGCGTCGTTGGGAAAGCGCGCAATATGCTCGCGAAAGCCGGCCTCCGCCGTCGGGTAATCGCCCGAAAGAATGAAGGAATAGGCGTTGCGGTACAGCTCTTCGGGATTGTTGGTGTCCGGCAGGGCGGCCACCACGGTGTCGTCGGTATCGCCGCCATCGGCCCTTGGAACCTCCACTCCGGGCAGAGCCCCGTCGTCCTTGGCGGCAACACCGCCGGTCGGATTGCCATCGGCGTCGAAGGTGATGGTGCCCAGCGTGCGTGGCGGTTCGGCGTGTTTGGGCGGGTCTGCATCGGCCGTCCGTCGTTCCGCCGAGGTCGCGCCGGCATCGGAGCGCTTTTCCTCGATTTGCTGGAAGCGGAACTCGTTGTCTTCCTGCATCTTGCGCACCTGATCCTGCATCTGCAGGATCATGAAGGTCAGTTCCTCGACCTTGCCGGTAAGCTGGCGCACCTGCTCCTCGAGTTGGCCGACGCGCGGCTCGGTCGCCTGGACCCGATGCAAGAGACCCTGTTCCGGAGCCGTCCACTGCGTCGCGGCAAAAGTGAAGTCGGGTCGTGCCATGCCGGCCGGGGAGCCAGCGCTGGCGGGTCCGCTCAATAGGAACGGCATGATAGCCGCCGCCCAGATTAGTCTATTCGGTTTCATCCAATGTCTCGCTTCGGGGCAGAATTGCCAGGCTCGGAAAGCCCGTTCGAACAATATCAGTGCCCGCGAGTTCGGCCAAATTTTGATGATCGATCCCGAATGGCCGACGGCCTCGCGATCGATCATCGATTATGGCCCGGACCGGGTCAGCTTCCGGCGCCGTTCAGCACCGTGACCGCACGACGGTTCTGCGACCAGCAGGAAATGTCGTCGCAGACCGCCACCGGCCGCTCCTTGCCGTAGGTGATCGTCTTGATACGGTTGGCCGCGACGCCGCGCGCCACCAGGAAGTCGCGTGCCGCCGCCGCGCGGCGAGCGCCGAGCGCGAGGTTGTATTCGCGCGTGCCGCGCTCGTCGGCATGGCCCTCGACGGTGACGGCGAAAGAGCCGTACTGGTTCAGCCATTGCGCTTGCTTGGCTAGCGTCGCCTGGGCATCGGCCCTAATCAGCGTGGAATCGGTATCGAAGAAGATGCGGTCACCGACATTGACGGTGAAGTCTTGGGCCGAGCCGGGCGTGGCCGACCCAAGGCCGAGATCGGCCGGATTGTTGGGAACCTTCTTGGATGCGCAACCCGCGACGGCGAGCGCCATGAAAAGCGCGATGGCCGCCGGATTCCGTGTGAGCGCTGCGATACGGCGCATGACCGCCACTCCTTCGCAAATGGATGGGTTTCTTTGACGCTCCAGTAACCACGTCGGGGTTAATCGGCAGCCAAGAAACGCGGTTAATTCTTCGTTACCCGATGGGCATGGCCGTCCGTCCAACGGCCCGTGGCAGCGCCAATGATGGCGAAATACGGCGGAAACACGACCCAATCGCCAGAAATCGCCGCATCCACGCCGAAATACGCGCGGATCGCCCTCATTCCAGCAATGGCGACCAGGCCGGATCGGAGGCGAAATTGGGGCTGGCGATCGGCTGCTCGTTGCGTCCAGTCAGGTCGATCGAAAACAGCCGCGGCCCCGCCGAGCCGGCCGGCTGGCGGAAGAACATGATCACCCGGCCGTTCGGGGCCCAGGTCGGCCCTTCCTGGCTGAAGCCGCTCGACAGGATCCGTTCGCCGGACCCGTCGGTGCGCATCACGCCGATCTGGAATTCGCCGCCCGACTGCTTGGTGAAGGCGACCAGATCGCCGCGCGGCGACCAGACCGGGGTCGAATAGGAGCCGTCGCCGAACGAGATGCGGCGCTGATTGGAGCCGTCGGCGTTCATGACATAGATCTGCGCCCGGCCGCCGCGGTCGGAGGTGAACACGATCTGCGTGCCGTCGGGCGAATAGGACGGCGAGGTGTCGATCGCGCTCGAATCGGTCAGCCTGGTGGTCGTGCGGCTGCGCAGATCCAGCGTGTAGATGTTGGAATTGCCGTCGTCGCGCAGCAGGCTCATGATCACCTTTTGCCCGTCGGGCGAGAAGCGCGGCGCAAACGTCATGCCCGGGAAATTGCCGACCAGTTCGCGCTGCCCGGTCTCGATCTGCAGCAGGTAGACCTGCGGTTGGCCGCTCTCGTACGACATATAGGTGATTTCCTGCCGGTTGGGCGAAAAGCGCGGCGTCAGCGCGATCGCCCGGCCGTCGGACAAATAGCGCGCATTGGCGCCGTCCTGGTCCATGATCGCCAGCCTTTTCTTGCGCTGGTTCTTTGGGCCGGACTCGTCGATGAAGACGATGCGGGTGTCGAAATAGCCCTTTTCCCCGGTTAGGCGCTCGTAGATCGCGTCGGCGATGATATGGGCGACCCGGCGCGTATTGGCCTTGGAGGCGAAGAACTGCTCGCCGACCAGTTGCTGGCCGGCGAACGTGTCCCAGAGCCGGAATTCGGCCCGCACGCGACCGTCGCTTTCCTGGGTGACGCGGCCGGTGACGAGCGCCTGGGCGTTGATCACCTTCCAGTCCTCGAAACGGGGTGCAGCGTCGGGGTTGGAAATCTTCTCGATGAAGGCGCCACGATCGATCGGCGCGAACAGCCCGGAGCGTTGAAGGTCGGCCGCGACGATGTCGGAAATCTCCTTGCCGAGCGTGTCGCCGGACAGGAATTCGGTGATGGCGATCGGCAGCGGCTCGATCACGCCCTTGTTGACGTCGATCTCGACCAGCGCGCGCGCCGGCTGCGTCGTCAGGACGCCGGCGACGGCCAGCGTCACGGCAAGCATCACGGATTTGAAGATAGCTGTCATGTCGGTCCCTTCATCAGGATCGGTGGCCTGGCGCCCTTGCGATGTCGGTCACGCCAGCAAAGAGTCTAGAACATATCGGTTGGATCGAAGTGAACAATGACTTCGGACCATGTCTCGTATTTGTCGTTCGGCAGGTTGAACGGCGCGCATTTCTGCACCGCCCGCAGTGCCGATTCGGCAGCGGTGCGGCCAGGTCCAGAACTGGCGCCACCCTTGATCAGTTCCGGCGGCCCGTCGAGATTTCCCGCTCGGTCGAGCCGGAAGCGTACCGACACCTTGAGCAGTTCGTAGTCGACGATACCGGCCGGGAGCGACCAGCATCCGCCCAGCCGCTGGCGCAGCGCGTCCATTTCGCTGCGCGACAACTTTTCGGCCGGACGTTTGGTTTCCGCGCCGAGCGAGGCTTCGCGGTTCGAGCGCTTGGCACCGCCGCCGGACGGTTTTTCCTTGTTGAGCAGCGCCGCCACGTCGTCGAGCAGGTTTTCCGTGCTCTCCGATTGCGGCTTGCGCGCCTGTTCGGCCTTCGGCTTGTCGGCGTCCTTGCGATCCGGCGCCTTGGCCGTCTGCGCCTCGGGCGGGGTCGGCCGCGCCTGCGGCGCGGGCGCGGAGTCCGGCAATTCGGCCGCATCCGCCTCGGGGCTCTCCGCCGCTATGGCCTCGGGCGCCGGGTCGGGCTTGACGTCCTGTTTCGGCTGCGGCTCGGGCCGGATTTCGGTTGCCGGAACCGGGGCCGGCGCGGCCTCGTCGGGCTGGGTCGGAGCCGGGTCCGGCGTCGGATCGGGTTCAGGTTCGGGTTCCGGCTGCGGTTCGGGCAGAGCGGCCGTCTCGACCGGTTTCGGCTTGGCCTCCGGCACGGGTGGTGCGTCGGTGTCGACGGAATTCTCGCCGACCCTTTCGGCATTCTCGACCACGTCAGGCCGCTCCGTCGGCAACGGCGCCGGCTTGTCCTCGGCTGGCGCGTCCTTGTCGCCGGTCTGCAGACGGGTCCATTCCTCGACCGGAATGGTGTCGACCATCACCGCCTGTTCCTCGGCAACTTCATAGGCGCGCGGCGCCGACAGCGTCACCAGGCCGAAACCCAGCAACACGGCATGCAGCGCCGTCGAAGTGACGAGGCCCGTTCTCATGATCCGCCAGAACCTACAGCGCCACACATGGGCTAGCTGTCCTGTTCCTGCAGCGTCACCAGACCGAGATTGCGGAAGCCGGCCGCCGAGATACGGGCCATCACCTTCATCACCGTGCCGTAATCGGCGGCCTTGTCGCCGCGCACATAGATGCGCTCGTCATAGCCGGTGCGCGCGATCGCCTCGAGCTTGGCGACGACCTCGTCGATCGGAACCTCGGTTTCCTGAAGATAGATCTGGCCCTTGTCGTTGACCGACACCGTGATCGGCTGCGTATCCGCATTGAGTGCATTGGCCTCGGTT
Source organism: Nitratireductor arenosus (assembly GCF_009742725.1). Taxonomy (GTDB): domain Bacteria; phylum Pseudomonadota; class Alphaproteobacteria; order Rhizobiales; family Rhizobiaceae; genus Mangrovimarina; species Mangrovimarina arenosa. Next base: position 791,550 of record NZ_WPHG01000001.1, read on the forward strand.
TCGGGCAGGTCGATCGGCACGCCGACGGTCAACAGCGGCGCCGCGACCATGAAGATGATCAACAGCACCAGCATCACGTCGACGAACGGCGTGACGTTGATTTCCGACATCAAGGCGTGGTGACGACCGCGGCGCCGGTGTCCGCGTCCGCCGCGCCCACCTGATTGCACTACCGACATGGCCATGGTGCTGCTCCTGCCGTTCAGGCTTTCTGCGGAATTCTTTCATCGATTTGGCGCGAGAGTATGGCGGAGAACTCGTCCGCGAACCCTTCCATGCGCATGGCAAGCCTGCCCGCGTCGGAGGACAACTTGTTGTAGGCGACGACCGCGGGAATGGCGGCCAGAAGGCCGATCGCGGTGGCCAGCAGCGCCTCGGCGATGCCGGGCGCGACAACGGCGAGGCTTGTCGACTTCGACCCGGCGATCGCCTGGAAAGAGGTCATGATGCCGACCACCGTACCGAACAGGCCGATAAACGGCGCCGACGAGCCGATCGTGGCGAGGAAGCCGAGCCTTCCTTCCAGCCCTTCCATCTCGCGCGTCAGCGCCAGGTCCATCGCCTTGTCGATCCGCGTCTGCAGGCCGATCGGCGAACGCGCCCCTTTTTCGAAACTCTTCTTCCACTCCGCCATGGCCGCGACGAAGATCGCGCCCATCCCGGCGGTCGTGCGCTCCGACAAGGAGCGATAGAGTTCTTCGAGCGACTGCCCCGACCAGAAATTCTCCTCGAAGCGATCGAGCGTCGCGCGCATGCGGCGATAGGCGATCAGCTTGTCGATGATGATCGCCCAGGTCCAGATCGACGCCACCAGCAGGCCGATCATCACCAGCTTGACGATCCAGCCCGCCTGCCAGAAGAGCGACCACACAGAAAGGCTGGTGGCAAGCTCGGGAAGAGCTGAAGATTCCATGGATATCCTGTCCTTAAGAATGGGGCGCCGGACGCGGCCGGCCCGCGCCTGTCTCCCGCCGGTCCGGTCGAACGCAGTCTCCCCGACATCACCCCACGCGCTGTCGCGGCCTTTTCCGTAGGAATCTTGGTAAAACCAAGGCGCGCCGGGACGTGACGATCCGATCAGTTCGATTCATGATGGGTTAAGGTTAAGGAGCGGTTAGGATTCGCCCCATCTCCGCGTGGATCGGCCGTCGGCTCAGGCTTCGCGCCCCGGCATGAAGGCGGAGATCCATTCTTTGGGAAAGCGGCGCGGCCGCCCCCCTTCGCCCACGATCGCCGCCTCCACCCTTGCCGTCACCAGCACGTCGTCGCCGCGTTTCAGCTCCTGGTCCATGAAAATCCGCGCGCCGGATATCTCGGCCGTACGGGTGTCGATGGTCAGAATATCGTCGATCTTCGCCGGCGCCTTGAACTCGATCGCCATCTTGCGCACCACCCAGACCAGCCTTTCGCCATGCTTGCCGTCGGCAAGCTCGGTATGATGCACCCCGGCAAGCCGCAGGAAATCGGACCGTCCGCGCTCGAAGAATTCCAGATAACGCGCGTGGTAGACCACGCCGGAAAAATCCGTATCGGCATAATAGACCCGGGCGTGCAGCCGGTGGCCGACATCGGTCATTTCCCCGGCAATGCCCGCCGGCCGTTCACCATGATCCGCCATCCCGCTTTCCTTCGTCCGATCCGTCTGGCAAGGAGCCCGCATGGGGCGCGCGCGCAAATCGATGGCATTCCTGGCCGTATTGTTCAAGCATGGCCTTGCCGGTCTGGTGCTTGTGCTGGCCGCGAGCAGTTGGACGAACGCGGCGACCTTTTCGGCCCAGCGCGGCCTCAATCTCGACATTTGGGTCACCTGGCCCGACGAAAGCCGCTGGAGCGAAGAAGACGCGCTGCTGCCCTTTCCCGAATGGCGCCGCACCGTCAACCATGCCGCCCTGACACGCCTCAAACAGGCCGGCTTCGACTTCGTGCGCATGCCGGTCGATCCCTCGCCCTTCCTGTCCGACAAATCGGCCCGTTTCCACGACCGGCTCTATGGCGAAGTGTCGGACGCCGTACGCGCCGTCACGGCGGCCGGGCTGAAGGTCATTGTCGACATGCATCTGTTTCCCGCCGGCGGCAACCGCGCCATCGGCATGAGCCAGGTGATGGACGATGCGGCGCTGTTCGAGCGTTACGTCGAGACGGTCCGGCGCATGGCACGCACGCTCGCGCGCGAAAACCCGTCCATGGTCGCCTTCGAACTGATGAACGAGCCGATCGTGGACTGCGCGCCCGGTACGACGGCCTGGCCCGACCGGCTCGGGCGGCTGTTTGCCGCCGCACGCGCCTCCGCGACGCGGCTGACGCTGGTACTTTCGGGCGGATGCTGGGGCTCGGCCGAGGGTCTCGCCGCGCTCGACCCGGCAACGATCCCCGACGACAATGTGCTGTGGTCGTTTCATTCATACGCTCCCTTCCTGTTGACCCATCAGGGCGCGGGCTGGGCCGGCGACTTCATCCGCTATGTCACCGGACTGCCCTACCCGCCGCACGCCGTGCCGCGCGCCGAACTCGACGCCGCGCTCGAAAAAGTCCGCGCACGGATTCGCGCCGACGCGCCCTGGGCGCGCCAGGCCGGCATGCTGGCCTATCTCGACGAGGAGACCGCCAAGCTGGACACCGCCGACGAACTCGCCGCCGTGATGGCCGCCCCCTTCGTCCAGGTCGCCGATTGGGTGCGCCGGCACGGCATCGCGCCGCAGGACATCCTGCTCGGCGAGTTCGGCATGATCCGCCAGGAATACGACAGCCAGGCCGTCATGCCGGCCGAATGGCGGGCCGCCTATGTCGGCGACATGATCGGGCTTGCCGAAGAAAACGGCTTCGCCTGGTCTATCTGGGGCTATGGCGGCGCCTTCGGCGTGGTCGAGGCCTTCGAGGGAGAGCCGACCGAGGGCGCGATACTTCGGGCGGTGGCAAGATTGCCGAAGCCTTAGATCCGTCTTGCCGGCAGCCGCGTCGATCCCGCACGGGCTGCTTGCACCGTCGACCTCATTCGTCCGCACCGAACAGGCCCGTCGGCCTGCCGTCGATGCTGGTCAGGTTCTTGCGGCGCCAGTAGTCGCGCACGCCTTCCGTGCCCATCGCCTCGTAAAACGGCAAAAGTTCCTCCGGGCCCCTTTGTCCGGCAAACCGCATCAGCGGCACGCCGGTCCCGCACGACGTTTGAACGAGGTCGATCGTCAGATCGAAAATCTGCCTGCTGCCGGCCATCTCCGAGAAACGTTCGACATGCTCGCGCCAGGCGTCGTCGCGCGGATGCACCACCCCAGCCTGACCATAGACCCGCAGAATCAGCGGCGCATCCTCGAACGCAGCGAACATCAGCGTCATCCGTGGCGTGTCGCTGAGATGGGCCGCCGTCTCGTTGCCGCTTCCCGAAAGGTTGAGCCACACGATCCGCCTGTCGCCGAGGATGCGCAAACTGTCCAGGCCCTTCGGCGAGACGTTCACCCTGCCGTCGCGTGCTGCCGTGGCGACGAAGAACAGCGGTTGCCTTTCGATAAAGGCGCGCAGGGTGGCGTTAAGCTTGGTCGAAACGGGCATGGCGACTCGGATCTCGGATCAGTCGCCACGCTAGTGCCTGCGTACTGACACCGTTGTGTCAGTACATCGCCGTCACTCTTCTTCGAATAGCCGCCCCTGCATCTCGGCCAGGTTGCGCGGCGCTTCGAGCCCGAGATGACGCCAGGCATTGCCCGTCAACAGCCGCCCGCGAGGCGTGCGCTGGATAAAGCCCTGCTGGATCAGGAACGGCTCGATGATGTCCTCGATGGCATCGCGCGGCTCCGAGAGCCCCGCGGCGATGGTCTCGATCCCCACCGGGCCGCCACCGAAATTCCGCGCAATCATGGTCAAATAACGCCGGTCGAGCTGGTCGAGGCCGAGCGCGTCGACCTCCAGCCGCGACAGCGCCTCGTCGGCGATCTTGCGGTCGACCACCTCGACGCCGGCAACGGAGGCGAAATCGCGTACCCGGCGCAGCAATCGCCCGGCGATTCGCGGCGTGCCGCGCGCCCGGCGGGCGATTTCCGTGGCGCCCTCCTCGGCCATCGGCAGGCTGAGGATGCGCGCCCCGCGATGCACGATCTTCTCCAGTTCCCCGACCTCGTAGAAATTGAGCCGCACGGGAATGCCGAAACGGTCGCGCAGGGGATTGGTGATCAGCCCGAGCCGCGTGGTGGCGGCCACCAGCGTGAAGCGCGCGAGATCAATCTTGACCGAACGTGCCGCCGGCCCCTCGCCGATGATCAGGTCGAGCTGGAAATCCTCCATCGCCGGATAGAGGATTTCCTCCACCGCCGGCGTCAGACGGTGGATCTCGTCGATGAACAGAACGTCGCGATCCTCGAGATTGGTGAGCAGCGCCGCCAGATCGCCCGCCTTGGCGATCACCGGTCCGGAGGTGGAGCGGAAATTCACTCCCAGCTCCTTGGCCATGATCTGGGCCAGCGTGGTCTTGCCAAGCCCCGGCGGGCCGACGAAAAGCACGTGGTCGAGCGCCTCGCCACGCGCCTTGGCCGCTTCGATGAAAACTTTCAGGTTGGCGCGCGCGGCCGCCTGGCCGACGAAATCGTCCAGCGATTGCGGTCGCAGCGAGACGTCGACGTCCTCGCCACGCTTGTCGGAGGAAATCAGCCGGGGGGCGGTGTTCATGAAGACCTCATCGCACGCCGGCCGGAACCCGGCAAGCCGACGATCATCTCGCCAGCTCCTTCAGCCCGAGCCGGATCAGCCTGGCCGAATCGGCATCCTCGCCGGCCTCCTTCATCGCAGCGGCGACGGCGCTTGCGGCCACGTCGCGACCATAGCCGAGATTGGTAAGTGCCGACACGGCGTCGGCGACCGGCGCCGGCGCCACGCCTTCGCCGAGTTCCTGCTTCAGTCCGATCGTGCCCGACGCCGCGCCGGCATGGGCCGGCGCCTTGTCGCGCAGTTCGGTGACGATGCGTTCGGCGACCTTCTTGCCGACGCCCGGCGCGCGGCTGACCATGGCGATATCGCGCAGCGCCACCGCATTGGCCAAATCCGCCGCCGACAGCGTCGACAACACGGCGAGCGCCACTTTGGCCCCCACGCCCTGGACATTGTTCTGCAGCAGCCGGAACCATTCGCGCTCGAGCGCGGAGGTGAAGCCGTAGAGCCTGATCATGTCCTCGCGCACATAGGTCTCGATATAGAGCGTCACCGCCTCGCCAGGCCCCGGCAGGCCGGCAAGCACGCGGGCGGGGCAAAAGGCGACGTAACCGACGCCGTGCACGTCGACCACGCAATAGTCCTCGCCAACCTCGTCGAGCGTTCCCTTGAGCTTGCCGATCATGCCCGCGCGCCCGCATAGGCTGCAGCCAGCCGCGCCGGCACGCTTTGGCGATGATGGGCATGGCAAATTGCGATCGCGAGCGCGTCGGCGGCGTCCTCACTGTCGAAAGTCGCCTTGGGCATCAACACCTTGACCATCATGTGGATCTGCTTCTTGTCGCCGTGACCGACCCCGATCACCGTCTTTTTGACCGCGTTCGGCGCATATTCGGCGACCGAAAGGCCCGAAAGCGCCGGCACAAGCATGGCCACGCCACGCGCCTGGCCGAGCTTCAGCGTCGCCGTGGCATCGCGGTTGACGAAAGTCTGCTCCACCGCTGCCTCGTCCGGCTCGAGCGCACGCATCACCTCCGTGAGCCCGTCATGCAACTGGCGAAGGCGAACCGCGAGCGCCGCCGAGGCATCCGAGCGCACGGTGCCGGCGGCAACGAACCGCAGCGCGTTGCCCGCCGCCTCGACCAGCCCCCAGCCGGTGCGGCGCAGCCCCGGATCGATACCGATGATACGAATCGTGCTAGCCATGGCCCCACCTTAATCTGACGCAGGACCATTGCCAGCCGAATGTGAACAAACGAGAAACGAAATTGCCGCCTTCGCTGCGATTCCCGCATCCACACCCACAGCACCGGAACGCCACTTGCCCCTCCCCGACTTCGACCTGTCGCTCGCCATTCTGCTTGGCACCGTGCTTGTCGGCGGCATTGCCCGCGGAATGTCCGGCTTCGGCACCGGCATGATCGTAGTGCCCGTCGCTGCCGCGCTCTATGGGCCGAAGGCAGCGCTGGTCATCGTTGTGCTGATCGACACGCTGCCGATCGTCCCGGTGACGATCCCCGCGCTCAAGATCGCGCGCTGGCGCGAGGTCTTGCCGGTTCTGGCCGGGCTCAGCCTGCTGTTGCCGGTCGGGATCCAGATCTTGAAATGGGGCGACCCCACGATGCTACGCTGGCTGATCTGCGTGGCGATCCTGCTATGCGCGACGGCCTTGGTGAAGGGGTGGCGCTACGCCGGCCCGCGCACCACCGTCACGTCGCTGCTGGTCGGGTCGGTGGCCGGGTTGTTGTCGGGAATCGCGTCTATTCCCGGGCCGCCGGTCATCATCTATTGGCTCGCCTCGCACCTGCCGCGCTTGATCGTGCGCGCCAATCTGATGGCCCTGTTTTTCCTTACGGAAGCCCTCTCGATCGCCAATATCTGGGTGGCCGGCCTGTTCGAGCGTCAAGCGGTGTTGCTGAGCATCGCCGCCGCCGGCCCCTATTTCGTCGGCCTCTTGATCGGTTCGCGCCTCTTCGGCCTGGCAAACGACAAGATTTACCGCCGCGTGACCTTCGTCCTGATCGCAGCCGCCGCCCTGCTGGCGCTGCCGGCCGCCGATCCGCTTTTTGCCGCTCTCGGCCGGCCGGTCGCGGACTGACCAATCAACCGCGGGCGAACGCGGTGTTCAGGAGCGTGATCTGGTCGGAAACCGGATTGGTCATGCCGGCACCGGCGAGCGGGTCGGCGCCGCCGCCATAAATTTCATCGTCGAGCCGACGCACCCGTCCCTGCAGATTAAGCGAATGCGAAACCAGCGCGCGGAAATCCTCCGGCAGTTCGCACCAGCCTTCCGCCTGATCGTGGGCCGAAGCAGTATCGAGCCGGACCTTCGACTTTTCCGAGGCAACCTGTTCGCGCGTCATCTCGCCGGAATTGGCCGCCCGCTGCAACAATAGCCAGGACGCGATCTGCATCAGCCGTGTCGTCAGCCGCATCGATTCGGCGGCATAGAGCGTGGCCGCCAGCCGCGACAGCTTCTTGGCCTCGGCCCGGCCCGGCCCGTCGAGATATTCCGCTGTCTTTTCGACGAGCCCCATGCCTTCGTCGTAAAGCGGCTTGAACGACGGCGAAAACAGCCTGCGTTCGGCGAGATTGATGGTATTCTCGTCGCCTCTTACCGCTTTACTCATGGATGTCACCCCGTACGCTCGACTGCTTCCGACCAGTGGCCAATGCATATAGCCCGATCAGGTCGGCGACCTAACGGTCCCGGAGGCAGAAATTGCGCGTTCTCCCCGGCGAACGCAAGGCGATGTTTAACAAAGGGTTAACGCCGAAGCCCGCGCCAGTCCCGAAATCGGACAAAAAAAGAGCCGCGTAAAGCGGCTCTCAGGAGTTTAACAGGGAGGCGTCAAACAGAGCAGACCCAGCCGCTCGGTAAGAATCCAGCAAAACTGGATGAATTTAGTAAACACCTATAAAGCTTAACGTCAGGTTAACGGAGAAGGGAAAGTCCTATATTGGACGCAGGCGCCTGAACGGCGCGCGGCTTTGGGCCGCGGCTGCCCGTCACAACGACTTCGCCATCTCGCGCAGGCGGAATTTCTGGATCTTGCCGGTCGAGGTTTTCGGAATCTCGGCGAAAACCACCATTTTTGGGCATTTGAAGCGCGCGAGCAGCGTCCGGCAATGCGCGAGTATCTCCGCCTCGCTCGCCGTCTTGCCCGGCTTCAATTCGACATAGGCGACCGGCGTCTCGCCCCATTTGTCGTCCGCCCTGGCCACGACACCGCAGGACGCGACGGCCGCGTGTTTGTAGAGCGCATCCTCGACCTCGATCGAGGAGATGTTCTCGCCGCCGGAAATGATGATGTCCTTCGACCGGTCCTTGAGCTGGATGTAGCCGTCCGGATGCATCACGCCGAGATCGCCGGAATGGAACCAGCCGCCGGCCAGCGCCTCGTCGGTCGCCTGCCTGTTTTTCAGATAACCCTTCATCACGATATTGCCGCGAAACATCACCTCGCCGATCGTCTCGCCATCGGCCGGCGTCTTGTCCATCGTCTGCGGATCCATCACGGTCAGGTTTTCCAGCGCGGCGTAGCGCACGCCCTGCCGGGCCTTTTTGGATGTGCGCCCGCCCTTGTCGAGCGCGTCCCATTCCCGCTTCCATTCGTTGACGACCGCCGGACCGTAGGTCTCGGTCAGCCCGTAGAGATGGTTGACGACGAAACCCGCATCGGCCATGCCCGACAGCACCGCCTCGGGCGGCGGCGCGGCGGCGGTGTTGAAGGTGACTGTTTGCGAAAACGCGCGCTTTTCCGCGTCGGGCGCATTGAGCAGGCTCGACATCACCACCGGCGCCCCGCACAGATGGGTCACGCCATGGTCGGCGATCGCGTCATACATCGCCCCGGCACGCACCCAGCGCAGGCACACATGGGTTCCCGCCTGAACGGCCAGCGTCCAGGGAAAGCACCAGCCGTTGCAGTGAAACATCGGCAGCGTCCACAGATAGACCGGATGTTGCCCCATGCCGGCATGGATGGTGTTGGCATAAGCCATCAGCGCCGCGCCGCGATGATGATAGACCACGCCCTTGGGATTGCCGGTGGTGCCGGACGTGTAGTTGAGCGAGATCGCGTCCCATTCGTCATCCGGCATCGACCAGGCGAACTCGGGGTCGCCCGAAGCGACGAACGCCTCGTAATCGAGCGCGCCGATGCACTCACCCTTGGGATGCGGCGCGTCGGCGCCGTGCTCGGGATCGTCATAGTCGATGACCAGGGGCTTCACCTCGGTCCGGGCGAGCGCGTCCTTCACCACCGACGAGAATTCCCGGTCGACGATCAGCACTTTGGTTTCGGCATGGTCGAGCTGGAAGGCGACGATGGCGGCGTCGAGCCTCGTATTGAGCGAATGCAGCACCGCCTTGACCATCGGCACGCCGAAATGGGCTTCCAGCATCGCCGGCGTGTTTGACAACATCACCGAGACAGTGTCGCCCTTGCCGATGCCGTGCGTCGCCAGCGCCGCGGCCAACCGGCGCGAACGGGCGAAGAAGTCGCGGTAGCTCGTACGCACGGCACCATGAATGATCGCGGTCTGGTCGGGAAAAGTCATCGCCGCGCGTTCCAGATAGGAAAGCGGCGTCAGCGGCTGAAAATTGGCCGCGTTGCGGTCAAGGCCGGTCTCGAAAATGCCTGGCACGTCGATCTCCCCGATTTGTCGTTGCCGAGAGATTAGTGCCGTTCATTGTTAAATGGAATCGCTTGACCGCCGGGATTTCGTGGTCTGGCGAGGAGCGCGCAGCGATGCGGTACAGACACCGTGAGGCGGGCGCGAACCGCCCAGGGTGAGAACGTCCCAGGTCGGCCGATCGCGGCTTGACAGGCGAAATCAGAAGCCTGCCGCGCCCCCGGCTGAGACACCTTTCCGCCTCGGCCCTTCGGGCGGCTGGCTGGCGAAGCGGCGACCCCAACGTTTCGTCGGGCAAGCTTGATAAACCAGACCGCAACTTCGAAATCCGCCGCGTCTCGAATAGACAGGACCAAAATCGACCACGTCTGCGCCGCAAAGCCTCCACGACGGGCAGTTCCATTTTCGGCCGGGCTCCTGAAGCTGAATGATTTCGCCTCATACCATGCGCCAATGCATAACAGTCCACCAGGCCTAGGGAGAGGACATCACGGTGTGCAAGCCGGTTTCGGTCAGGATGTCGGGGATGATGATATCGTGAGGCTCGTCCGGTACGGCCTCGACCTGTTGGCAGTCGAAGGCGATTCCGACCAGACGCGACGCGACGCCGCTCTCCCGCAGCCGGGCGATCACCCGATCGTAATGGCCCGCGCCGTAGCCGATCCGATGGCCGCGGCGATCGAAGGCGGCAAGCGGGACGAGCAAGACTGTGGGATCCAGAACCACCGCCTCCGCGCCGGGCCCGATCGTGCCGAAACCTGTCTCGATAAGCGGTACGCCGCGCAGCAATTCGCGAAATGCGATCGTGGTTTCGCCCAGAACGACCGGCAGGCAAAGCCGCGCATGTCTTTCGCGCAAGCCGAACATCAGCGGCCGCACGTCGACTTCCGAGCGCATCGGCCAGTAACCGGCAACGACATCGCCGGCCGAGACCGGGAGCGCCGCGCCGAGTTCTGCGATGCGCAACGATGCCTCCACGCGATAGACCGGGTCGAGCGCATCGCGCCGCGCGAGCGCGGCCGTTCGAAGAGCCTGCTTTTGTTCCTGTGGCGAAGCCATGCTCGTCCACCTCCGGCACAGCCAAACTGACGGCCCGCCGACGGTCAAGACCGGATAGGCGTACCGGGACATGTCGGGGAGGGCCGGAGAGTTTGCACCAGCACGTAGCCAGCCTTGGCCGGCAGCGTTGGGGCGTCGCGACGATCCACACACACCGGTGGAGAGGTTGATCCCGGGTGCCTACAAAGTAGGTGGGCGCCGTATGAAAGGACCCACGGGTCCAAACAGGGACAGCTCCCTTGGGATCAATAAGGCCCCGGGGAATGTTACTCCTGCCGCGAGGCGCAGACCGTCACGGGCGAATATAGGCCTCGGGCCCCGGTTCCGCCAGAGCCGTTGCATCGCATTTCCCTCATTACCGGACCTTGCGCCAAAACCCATGTCTCCGTACGGTTTGCGTCAAACCTGAACAATCATCCGGGAAGACAATATGCGTTTCGAAGGTACGTCGGCCTATGTCGCCGACAAGGATCTGATGGTGGCCGTCAACGCGGCGATTGCGCTCGAGCGGCCGCTGCTCGTCAAGGGCGAGCCGGGCACTGGCAAGACCGAGCTGGCGCGCCAGATGGCGGCCGCCCTCGGCCTCGACCTGATCGAGTGGCACGTCAAATCGACCACCAAGGCACAACAGGGCCTTTACGAATACGACGCCGTCTCGCGCCTGCGCGACAGCCAGCTCGGCGACACGCGCTTCAACGACATCGCCAACTACATCAAGCGCGGCAAGCTGTGGGAGGCCTTCGCCGCCGACAAGAAGGTCGTGCTGTTGATCGACGAGGTCGACAAGGCCGATATCGAGTTTCCCAACGACCTGCTGCAGGAACTCGATCGTATGGAGTTCTTCGTCTACGAGACCGGCGAAACCGTGCGCGCTAGGCATCGGCCGATCGTCGTCATCACTTCCAACAACGAGAAGGAGCTGCCCGACGCCTTTCTGCGCCGCTGCTTTTTCCACTATATCCGCTTCCCCGAGGCCGAGACGCTGGCCCGGATCGTCGACGTGCATTATCCGGGCATCAAGCAGAACCTGGTGCGCGCCGCGCTCAACCAGTTCTACGAGATCCGCGACGTGCCCGGCCTGAAGAAAAAACCGTCGACCTCCGAGGCGCTCGACTGGATCAGGCTGCTGGTCGCCGACGACGTCGACCCGGCCGATCTGCGCGCCGACCCAAAAAACGCGCTGCCGAAACTGCACGGCGCCTTGCTGAAAAACGAGCAGGACGTGCATCTGTTCGAACGGCTGGCCTTCATGGCGCGCCGGCAGGGTTAGGCCCGGCCGCACAGGCGCAAGCATCGCCGCGCGGCTGGATCTTTCCCACCCCGACAGGTGGCGGGAAACTACCGCAAAACGGGCAGGGAGAAGATCGACCGTGACAGACATTGCCATTCGCCCGCTGCAACAATCCGACCATGCCGACTGGCGGCGTCTGTGGACCGCCTATCTCGCTTTTTATGAAACCACGGTGCCAGAGGCGGTCTATGCCGCGACCTGGAAGCGCCTGTTCGATCCCGGCGCATTCGAACCCAACGGCCTGCTCGCGCTTTGCGACGGCAAGCCGGTCGGGCTGGTCCATTACATTTTCCACCGCACCTGCTGGTCCGACAAGAACACCTGCTATCTGCAGGACCTTTTCGCCGATCCGGATATGCGCGGCAAAGGCGTCGGCCGAGCGCTAATCGAAGCGGTCTACGCCGAGGCCGACCGGCGCGACGCCGCCGCCGTCTACTGGATGACGCAGGATTTCAACGAGACGGCACGCAAACTCTACGACCGCATCGCCAGGCAGACCCCATTCATAAAATATCAGCGCTGAGACGAGACCTGCCCGTACGGCGGCCACCCGCGGAACCGGGCATGTCCGAAGAAGGCGCCTTCGGCACGTTTGCGGGCTGACAACACGGTCAAGGCACACTATTTTCACGCCATGTTCATCCCCTTTTTCCTCGAATTGAAAGCCGCGCGCGTGCCGGTCTCGCTGCGCGAATATCTCACCCTTCTGGAGGGCATGGACGCCCGTCTCGTCGACTACGATGTCGAAGGGTTTTATTACCTGGCCCGCGCGACACTGGTGAAGGACGAGCGCCATATCGACCGCTTCGACAAGGTGTTTTCACATGTCTTCAAGGGCGTCGAGGCGGTCTCGGGCGAAGGCGCGGTCGATGTCGCAAACATCCCCGAGGAATGGCTGCACAGGCTCGCCGAAAAGCATCTGACAGAAGAGGAAAGGAAGCTGGTCGAGGCGATGGGGGGCTTCGACAAGCTGATGGAAACGCTGAAAAAGCGGCTGGCGGAGCAGACGGGCCGCCACCAGGGCGGCTCGAAATGGATCGGCACCGCCGGCACGTCGCCGTTCGGCGCCTATGGTTACAATCCCGAGGGCGTCAGGATCGGCCAGCACGAATCGCGCCACCGCCGCGCGGTCAAGGTCTGGGACAAGCGCGAATTCAGGAATTTCGACGATTCGGTCGAGATCGGCACGCGCAACATCAAGGTGGCGCTCAAGCGGCTCAGGCGCTGGGTACGCGAGGGCGCCGACGAAGAACTCGACCTTCCCGGCACGATCCACGCCACCGCCGAGCACGGCTATCTCGACGTCCAGACCCGGCCGGAACGCCGCAACGCGGTCAAGCTGTTGATGTTTTTCGACGCGGGCGGTTCGATGGACGACCACATCAAGGTGGTCGAGGAATTGTTTTCGGCCGCGCGCGCCGAATTCCGCCAGCTCGAATATTTCTACTTCCACAACTGCCTCTACGAGGGCGTGTGGAAGGACAATCGCCGCCGTCATTCCCAAGTGTTGCCCACCCACGACGTGCTCAACAAATACGGTCATGACTACAAGGTGATCTTCGTCGGCGACGCCTCGATGAGCCCCTATGAAATCGCCTATCCGGGCGGCTCAGTGGAGCATTGGAACGAGGAAGCCGGGATCGTGTGGTTGCAGCGTGTGCTCAACCAATGGCCGAATGCCGTCTGGATCAACCCGGTTACGCAGAAGCACTGGGGCTTCACGCATTCGATCCAGATGATCCGCGAGATCTTTTCCGAGCGCATGTATCCGCTGACGCTCGCCGGGTTGGAATCCGCGACGAGGGAGCTCTCGCGCAAACACTGATCGTCCGGCAGCGGCCCCCGTCGGGGATCTTCCAATGCGACGCTCAGGTCCATGGAACGCTCAGGCCGGCTTCTTCTCGTCGATGCTGCGCGGCATCCCCTCGCGCACCTCGATGGTGCGGTAGAAATCGGCAAGCTGTTTGCCGCGCTCGGGCTTGAAAGTGCGGCCGCCGGCGTTAAGGCTCGCGATTCGGTCGATGCGGAAAGCCCTGAAATCACCGCGCATCTCGCACCATGCGACAAGCGTCCATACCTTGCCCCAGAACCACAGACCGAGCGGACGCACGTCGCGCATGGTGCCGCGGCCGGCCTCGTCGCGATAATCCAGCGTCAGCACCGAACGCGCCTCGATCGCGCGCTCGACCACGTCGATTGATTCGCGGTCGTTCTGGCTCACCACGTAGAGCGGTGCGTGAATTTCGGTGCGTGCGATACGTTCGCGCTCATTATCGGGCAGCACCGCGCCGATCTTGACCAGAGCCTCCTCGGCCGAGCGCGCCATGGCCGCTCCGCCGAAGGCGCGCACCATGCGCGCCCCGGCGACAAGCGCCACGATTTCGTCGCGCGTGAACATCAGCGGCGGCAGTTCATAGCCCGACCGCATGATGTAGCCGACACCAGCTTCGCCATCGATGGGCACACCGGTCGACTGCAGGTCGGCGATGTCGCGGTAAATCGTACGTTCGGACACTTCAAGCCACTCTCCCAGCATGCGGGCGGTGACAAGCCGGCCACCGCGCAAATGTTGGACGATCTGGAACAGGCGGTCGGCACGTCTCATGCGGGCAGGCCCTCTTGGCTGCAGCGTCCGCCGATAGGACAGAACCCTGAGCCGGGCCGCCTCATCGCGAACGTCTTCATCTCGATCACGCGCCGCAATGACGCGACCTTACCGATCGGAGCCCCCCGTTCCGGCGCGTCATACGCGATCCCGGCAACGGCAGGCCGATGATAGCCGGGATCGGCCGGTCCTGTCACCTGCGCGCCGGACGCGATCACCGACCCTAGGGAACCGGCCTCGCATGCGACTATCCTGACCACTCGATCGAAACCGCCCATGCGATCCGCCGCCATTCCTCGATTGTTGCCTAGGCGCAAAAAATGCCGATGCTGTTGCCGTCGGGATCGAGACAATAAGCGAAACGGCCGGCCGGAATGTCGATCACCGGCGACACCACCGTACCGCCATTGTCGGCGACACGCTTGAGCGCGTCCTCGAGCGGCGCCGCGGCAGCCAGATGGATCGTGTTTCCGCTGCCCGAGGCGGCGGGCTTGCCCGGATAGAGATGGCCGGCAACCGCGCTCTGCTGTTTCGACACGAATACCGCCACCGGGTTGGGGCCGTCGTTCTGGTCGGCCGGCATATTGTCCAGAACCGCGCCGTAAAAAGCCTTGGCACGATCCATGTCTGTAACCGGGATTTCAGCCCACACCACGGCGTTTTCGGGGACAAAGCTTGTCATGGTCTTTCCTTTCGGTTGGGGGAGAATGCCACGTTCCTCCTGACAACATCATGTCAGGAGAGCGGGGCCATGTGATCGTCGCCATGCAGATGTTCGCGTGCGAATATCGCCCGCATGGCGGCGAGTTGTTCATGGGCCTGTGGATAGAGCGCCCCGAGCATGGCGAGCGCGAAACTCGCCGGCGCCGCGCCGGGCGCCGACACGATTTTGCCATGCGCCACCGCAAGCGGCACATCCTGATAAAGTTCCTCGCCGGGATAATGAGGCAGATGATCGGCGATCCAGACCCGGCCATTGCTGGTGTGGCGGTGGCCTTCGAAAAGTCCGGCGCGCGCCAGAGCCAGCGTGCCGCCACAAATGCCGCCGACCACTCCGTCTCCTCGGGCAACGGCGGTCATGAGCGCGCGGAGATCGGGAGCGTCTGCGTCCATCCAGCGGTCCGAACCGACGATGACGAGCGCGTCGAGTCCTTGCGCGTCGGCTTGGTCGAGCCCGCGCTCGCAGCAAACGCGAAAGCCCGAGATCGAACGCACGGCCTTACCGCCGGGGCTCATCGCGACCGCGCTGGCGCCGAACCACTCGACCGCCGAAGCCGCCAGCAGCCCGTACTCCCAGTCGGCAAAGCGCTCGACGAACACGAAGCCGATCGTCTTTTCGCCGCTCATGCCGCCCTCACCCGCACCGTCCGGTTTCGCCTGCCGTCAGAACCGGGACGGTCCATCGCCGTCGTGGCGGATGAAATCGGCGAGCGGGATGTCGAGCCAGCCGATATCCTTGCGGATATGCTGCGGCAATGCAGCGATCAGACGCGTCGTGCGGGCACGATCGCGCATGGCGCGCCAGCGGTTCGCATAGTGGCCGACCCTGTGGACGAGTGCGTTGGAGATGGACATGGCGTGCCTCCGTCGAGTGTTCGATGGAGGTATGATCGCACAGGGCTGCTGACAGCCTAGCGTCAGGATCCTCTAGGCGACCGCCGGGTCGGCACGGCCGGTCAGTCGGAGGCGACCGGCACCGTATAGTTGAGCGGCAACCGCCCGCCATCGGCGTAGAGCGTCTGCCCGGTGATGTAGCTGGCGTCGTCGGATACCAGGAAGGCGGCGACCGAAGCGATTTCGGACGGCTCGCCGATCCGGCCGAGCGGCGTGCGCGACAAAATACGGTTCCTTGCCGCCGGATCGGCGTTCACGCTGGAAAGCATATCGGTCATGATCGAACCCGGTCCGATCGCGTTGACGCGGATGCCGTAGGGCGCAAGCGACAACGCCATCACCTTGGTAAGCTGGTTCACGCCGCCCTTGGATACCGAATAAGGCACCTGATTGGCGATCGCGAACACCGCGTTGATGGACGACATGTTGACGATCGCGCCAGGAGCGCCGCCGCTCTTGACCTTGTCCACCATGTGGCGCGCGACGGCCTGTCCGACGAGGAAGGAGCCTTTCAAATTCACGTCAAGCACGCGATCGAAATCCTCTTCGCTGAGGTCGAGGAAGTCGGCGCCGTGGGCGATGCCGGCATTATTGATCAGGATGTCTATGTCGCCGAACCCGTCGATCGCCGCGGCGACCAGATTGTGCACGTCGAGCCGCTTGCCGACATCGGATTTCACGAAGCGAACCCCGCCGAGCGGCGACAGGTCCTTTTCCGCCTTTTCGCCCTTTTCGGGATCGATGTCGGCGATCACCACTTTTGCCTTTTCACGCAGGAAGCGCTCGGCGATGGCGTAGCCGATTCCCCCGGCGGCGCCGGTCACGATCGCGATTTTCCCGTCAAGCGGCATGATGCGCTCCTTGCAATTCGTCAGCCGGCCTTATAATCGCCGACACCGCGCCCGGCCAGAGGCCCGCACGACCGGACGCGTCCAGTCAAATGCCGATGCCACGCTCGTTGAGCGCTGCGGTGATTTCGTCGAGGATCGCGGGATCGTCGATCGTGGCCGGCATCATCCAGGCCTGCCTGTCGGCAATCTTTTGCATCGTGCCGCGCAGGATCTTGCCCGAACGTGTCTTCGGCAGCCTCTTCACGACGACCACCGACTTGAACGCGGCGACCGGACCGACCCTGTCGCGCACCAGCCTGACGACCTCGCTTTCGATATCGCCCGCCCCGCGCGCGACACCAGAGTTGAGGACGACGAAACCACACGGCACTTGGCCCTTCATCGCATCCGCGATGCCGATCACCGCGCATTCGGCGACGTCGGGATGTTCGGCTACCACTTCCTCCATGCCGCCGGTGGACAGCCGGTGACCGGCGACATTGATGATGTCGTCGGTGCGCGCCATGATGAACAGATAGCCATCCTCGTCGATATAACCGGCGTCGGCCGTCTTGTAGTAACCGGGAAACTCATCGAGATAGGCGCTTCTGAAACGATCGTCCGCGTTCCACAGCGTCGGCAGGCAACCGGGCGGCAGCGGCAGCTTGACCACCACATTGCCGAGCGTGCCGGCTTCCAACTCGTGGCCGGCATCGTCGAGCACGCGCATGTCGTAGCCCGGCATCGGCACGGCCGGAGACCCATATTTGACCGGCAATTGCCCGAGTCCGATCGGGTTGTTGGAGATCGGCGCCCCGGTTTCGGTCTGCCACCAATGATCGATCACCGGCACGCCAAGCTTCTGCTCGGCCCATTTGATGGTTTCGGGATCGGCTCGTTCGCCGGCCAGAAACAGCGTGCGGAACTTCGACAGATCGTATTTGCCGACATGTTCGCCCTTCGGATCCTGTCCCTTGATCGCCCTGAAGGCGGTCGGCGCGGTAAACAGCGCAACGACGCCATGCTCGGCGATGACGCGCCAGAACGTGCCGGCGTCCGGCGTACCCACCGGCTTGCCTTCGAAGAGCACCGTCGTGCAGCCATGCAGGAGCGGTGCATAGACGATGTAGGAATGACCGACCACCCAGCCGACATCCGAGGCCGCCCAGAACACCTCCCCCGGCTCGATGCCGTATTCATGGCCCATCGACCATTCCAGCATGACCATGTGGCCGCCATTGTCGCGCACCACCCCCTTGGGCTGGCCGGTCGTGCCGGACGTGTAGAGCACGTAGAGCGGATCGGCTGCCGCCAGTTCGACGCAGGGCACCGTGCGCCCCGATGCCTTGGCCGCGGCAACCGCGTCGGCGAAATCGACATCGCGCCCTTCGACAAGCGCGCAGCCCTGCTCGGGTCGCTGCAGCACGATGCAGCGCTCCACCGTGTGACGCGCCATCGCGATCGCGCCGTCGAGCAGCGGTTTGTAGGCCACGATGCGCCCCGGCTCGACGCCGCAGGAGGCCGAAACGATCAGCCTCGGCTGCGAATCCTCGATGCGGGTCGCCAGTTCCTTCGCCGCGAAGCCGCCGAACACCACGGAATGGACGGCGCCCAGCCGCGCACAGGCGAGCATGGCGAAAACCGCCTCGGGCACCATCGGCATATAGATGATGACGCGGTCGCCCTTCTTCACGCCCTGGTCGGCGATGACGGCGGCGAGCGCCTCCACCTCGGCCTTCAGTTCGCCGTATGTGAAGGTTTTTTTCCGGCCGGTGATCGGGCTGTCATAGATCAGCGCGGCCTGGTCGGCGCGCCCGCCCGCGACGTGCCGGTCGACGGCGTTGTAACAGGTGTTGCAGGTGGCGTCCGGGAACCACTGGCCGTAGACGCCGGCCTCGGCGTCGAAAATCCTGTCCGGCGCCGAAAACCAATCGATCGCCGCGGCCGCATCGGCCCAGAAGCCGTCCGGATCCTGTTTCCAGCCTGCATAGACCGCGTGATAGCGCGAAGCCATTGTTCACCTCCCGATCGAGCCACGCCCGTTTGCCGACTTTTAGCCGGGCCCCGCCGCTCGCGTCCATTTGACTATGATCTAACAGCGTGTGGACGCGTCACGATGGCGCGGGCTTTGACATGGTGCCTTGATACTGGTCAAAGGTCGAGACAAGCGCCGCACCGACAGCGCGTCGCGGAGGTCCGATGACGAAAATCCTCTCGCTGGTGATCGTGTTGATGATGGTGGTTCAGCTCATCAAGCCGCTCGGCCTGCCCGGCCTACGCCACCGCCGCGATTTCTGGAAGCTGGCGCTACTGGCGCTGGCCGCGATCTCGCTCACCGTCGCGCTGAGCCACGGCCGCTGAGGCTGCGACTTCTGCCTCGGTAAGCGCGATCAGCGGCAGGAGATGATCGGCCCATGCTTGGTAACCCGCCACAGAGGCGTGGAAACCGTCGCGCGAGAACCCGGCGGACGGATCGACGACCGGCAGCGGTGCCGCCGGCACCGCGCCGCGCTCGAGACACAGTTCCGTTCCCACACGGTTGATCGCGTTGGCCCGGATTTCCAGGATGCGTCCGAGCAAAGCTGGCAGCGCGGGAACCAGCGTCATGTCGATCACCGGCGACCACACGATCCGCGCCAGCGGCCATTTCGCCTTGACGGCGTAGAGTAGGCCGCCGAACTCCTTCTTGAAACGCAAAACGGAATGAAAGTTCTTGGTGTCGTTGGTACCCACCGAGAGCACGATATGGGTCCAGGGCTCAGGCGCAAGGTTCGGCACGACATGGTCGCGCAACTGGCCCGAGGTCGCGGAATTGAAGCCGGCCGCACGCCAGGCGACCGGCCGGCCGGTGTCGCGGTTGAGCGCGTGAGCCAGCCGCGCGGCCAGCCCTTTCTCGCTGTCGTCGATGCCGACCGAAGCCGCCGAGGAATCACCGAGCACCAGAAGCCGTACCGGCTCGCCGCGCCCGGCAAGCGTGTGCAGCATCGGCCCCTCCGGCGGCGTCAAACGTTCCGTCCGACGCCTGACCGCGAGCCCTTGCCAGACATAGATTGGAAAGGCGAGCCAGGAAAGCAGGGGCAGCAAACGTGACATGGCGCGGGTCCGTTGGGTCTCGCATCCCGAATAGTGCGCCGCGGCCAAAAGAAAAAGCCCGAACGCTGTCGTCCGGACTTTTCAGGTGTTTGCCTTTTCATTTGGAACCCGGCGCGTTCCCCGCGGCGCTGAACGTCAGTTGCTGCGCGACGCCTCGAAGATGCTGTCGATCGCCGAAGCCAGCGCCGCGTCGAACTCGGCATCGCTCTGGCGCACGGAAAGCCCCTCCGTCAGGGCGCGCGAAAAGCTGGCGATCATGCCCGTGTTCTGCGCCAGCTTTTCATTCGCTTCCTCGCGCGAATAGCCGCCGGACAGCGCCACCACCCGCATGATGCGCGGATCGTCGATCAGCGACTCGTAGAGGTTCGCCTTCGTCGGCAGTGTCAGCTTGAGCATGACCTGCTTGCCCGCCGGCACGCTGTCGAGATGCTTGCGGATTTCCGACAGCAGAATCTCCTCTGCTTGCGCCTTGTCCGCGATCGAGATCGTGACCTCGGGTTCGATGATCGGCACAAGGCCATGGCCCAGGATCTGTCTGGCGACCTCGAATTGCTGGGCAACGATCGCCGCGATACCGTCGGCATTGGCCGCGTCGATAACCGACCGCATCTTGGTGCCGAAGACTCCTTTCGCGACGGCGCGTTCCAAAAGCGCGTCGAGGTTCGGCATCGGCTTCATAAGCTTGACCCCGTCCTTCTCATCGGCAAGGCCCTTGTCGACCTTCAGGAACGGAACGACGCTGCGCTTTTCCCAGAGATACTGAGCGGTCGGCGTACCGTCGATGTCGCGGTCCATCGTTTGCTCGAACAGGATCGCACCCATCACCTTGTCGCCGGTGAAGGCGGGCGACTTGATGATCCTGGCGCGCATCTGGTGAATGAGGTCGAACATCTCGGCATCGCTCGACCAGGCCCCCTCATCGATCCCGTAGAGCTTGAGCGCCTTCGGCGTGGAGCCGCCCGACTGATCGAGCGCCGCGATGAAGCCGTCCTTGTTCTCGGCCTGTGCGGCCATGGCCTGCACGTTGTCTTTCAGACGCTCACTCATTATCCGTCTCATCCTGTCTCTTCAACTGGATTGGCGCTCTAGCAGAGCGGGCGCGGAAACGGAACTGTGCCGTCAGCGCTTTGAATCGATTGAAAGAATTTCAATCGGTTTAGCCCGCCGGCATTTTGCCTCAGCCTTAACGCGCCGTCGTACCCGCCCTGGCGGCGGGTCAACCGCTCTTCTTGAGCGCGTCCACCCCCGGCAGCACCTTGCCTTCCATCCATTCCAAGAAGGCGCCGCCGGCGGTCGAGACATAGGTGAAAGCGTCGGCCACCCCGGCATGGTTGAGGGCCGCAACCGTATCGCCGCCACCGGCCACCGAGATCAGCCGACCGTCGACGGTCTGCGCCGCGGCGAATTTGGCGGCCGCCACGGTGGCGGCGTCGAACGGCGCGATCTCGAACGCGCCCAGCGGTCCGTTCCACACCAGCGTCGCAGCACGGTCGATGCGGTCGGTCACCGTCTCGACCGTCTTCGGACCGACATCGAGGATCATCGCATCGGCCGGCACCGAATCGATAGCGACGGTTTCGTTGTCCGCGCCCGCCTTGAATTCGCGCGCCACCACCGCGTCGACCGGCAACACGATCGCGCAGCCCGCCGAAGCGGCTTCGGTCATGATCTGCTTGGCCGTTTGGGCAAGGTCGTGTTCGCACAAGGATTTACCGACCTGCGTGCCGCGCGCGGCCAAAAACGTGTTAGCCATGCCCCCGCCGATCACCAGCGCGTCGACCTTGCCGACCAGATTCATCAACAGGTCGATCTTGGTCGAGACCTTGGCCCCGCCGACGATCGCCACAACCGGCCGGGCGGGATCGCCGAGCCCCTGTTCGAGCGCAACCAGCTCGGCCTGCATGGTTCGCCCGGCATAGGCCGGCAGCATATGCGCGAGCCCCTCCGTGGAAGCGTGGGCGCGGTGCGCGGCCGAAAAGGCGTCGTTGACGAAAAGATCGCCGTTTTCGGCCAGCGCCGCAACGAATCCGGGTTCGTTGGCCTCTTCGCCCTTGTGGAACCGCGTGTTCTCCAGAACCAGAATATCGCCGGCGGCCATCGCGTTCACCGCCGCCGCCGCGACCGGGCCGATGCAGTCGGCCGCGAAATGAACCCGACGGTCCAGCACCGCTTCGGTCGCGGTCGCGATCGGCGCAAGCGACAGGGCCGGCTCCGGACCGTTCTTGGGCCGGCCGAAATGCGCCAGCAAAATCACCTTCGCGCCCCGGTCCGACAGCTCGATGAGTGTCGGCGCAACACGCTCGATACGCGTGATATCGCCAACCTTGCCGTCCTTCATCGGCACGTTGAGGTCGACGCGCACAAGCACCCGCTTGCCCGAAACGTCGCCGATGTCATCGAGTGTCTTGAAAGCCGGCATCGCCGCGATTCTCCCGTGCAGAAATCGCGCCGGACCATAACGATTGCCGGCCCGGGCGCAAGCTGCCCGGCCGTCTTATTGCGGCAAACCCATTTGTGGCGGTTCGTCGTCCTTGCCGGACGTGTCCTTCCGTGGCTTGTCCGCCGCCCGCAACCGCTTTTCACGGCGTCGCTGACGCCAGGACCGCACGGCCTCCACCAGGCGATCGTGGATCTCACCCGCGCTCAGGAAAACCGGAATTTTCGGTGCTTCGAGATGCGGCTCGAAGGAAAGCCCGACCTCGGCGATCCTCGCTTTGTCGTCGACGTCGCGCACGATCAACTCGACCGAACCGATCGTGACCCGGTCGGCATATTCGGCCTTGCCGCCGAGCCGCTCCACCATCAGTTCCACGATCGGCTTTGCCGCGTCGGTTTCCGACAGGCCGAGACCGTAGGCCGCGTCGAGATCGGCGGCGGGCCGCGTCGCGTCGATGGCGAACGCACCGAAGAAGTCGGCATCCTCCGGGTCGAGTTCGGCCCGGCTTGCAAACAGCCGGTCGAGCAGCCTCGGATAACGGTCGGAGACGAAGATGTAGACGTGGTCCTCAGCCTCCAGCCGGCCGGCATACTGATAGGTCATCGAACGCCCGTCGCGCACCACCAGCGAGGGCCGCGCCCAGCGCGGTATGCGTACGCCGGTCGCGACCGGGCTGCCGGCGACGACGCGATAGGCGAGCAGTTCGTGGTGGGCCGCGCCGGGCAGTTCGAGTTCGACCTTGTCGAGCGGCCCAATCCGTGGTGGCACCACGAGGCCGAGCCGGCGGGCCAGCGGCCCGATCGTCCAACCCTGCACGATCAGCGAGACAAGCACGATGATGAAGGCGGCATTGAAGATGATGCCGCCGACAGCGAGATTCTCCAGCAGCGGCGTCAGCGCGAGCAGGATGGAGACCGCGCCGCGCAGGCCCACCCAGGACACAAAGGCCGTCTCGGCGCGGGTGAAGCGGAACGGCGCCAGGCATAGCCACACAGCGATCGGGCGCGCCACGAAGATCAGGAACAGGCCGAGCGCGACCGCCGGCAGCGCGATGGCGGGGAATTGCGACGGCGTGGCGAAAAGCCCGAGCACCAGAAACATGATGATCTGCGCCAGCCAGGTAAGCCCATCCTGGAACTGCTTCAGATGCGCGGCCGAGCGCACGCCGGAATTGCCGGCGATCAGTCCGGCCACGTAGACCGCAAGGAACCCTGAACCGCCGATCGCACCGGCGAGGCCGAACAGAAGCAACGACAAGGTTATGGTGAAGATCGGCAGCAGACCGCGATCGAGCTTCAGCCGCTCCACCAGCCGCGCGATCACGAAGCCGCCGGTGACGCCGGCAGCAAGGCCGAGCCCCATCTGGACGGCGAATCCGGTCAGAATATCGACGAACAGCACTTCGGCCTTCGGATCGCTGCCAGTGGCGATCAGCGTGACGAAGGTGATGGTCAGGAAGATGGCGATCGGATCGTTCGAGCCCGATTCGACCTCCAGCGTGGAGCGGACCCGGTCGCGGATGTTGAGATTGCCGGCCCTGAGCAGGAAAAATACCGCCGCCGCGTCGGTGGAAGCCACGGCCGCCCCGAGCAGAAAGGATTCCATCCAGCCGAGCCCGGTGAGATAACGGGCTGCGACGCCGAAAAGCGCCGTCGTCAGCGCCACGCCAAATGTGGCCAAGGACAGCGCCGGGCCCGCCGCCTGGCGAAACGAGGCCAGCCGGGTGCCGAAGCCCGAATCGAACAGGATCACCGCCAGCGCCAGCGAACCGACGAAATAGGCGACCGGGGCGTTGTCGAAAAAAATCCCGAGACCATCGACGCCGGCGACAAGACCTATGCCCAGGAAAAGAAGCAGCAGCGGCGCGCCAAAGCGGAAAGCAATGAGGCTGGAAAAGGCGGCGGCGAGGATCAGCGCCGTACCGACCAGAACCACCACATAAATGCCTTCCATACGCCCGCTCCGCTCGACCTCCCGGATAACTTCAGCGCACAGAGTGCGGCGAAGGCGGGGAAGGACGCAAGCCGCAAGTCGGTTTTTTCAAGGCGCGCGAACGAATTACGCAAAAAAAACGCCCGGGCAAGCCCGGGCGCCGATCGGCTTGTCTGGTGCGACGATGCGCGCTCAGGCCATGGTTTTGGCGAGCGCGACCGTAGTGTCGGCCATGCGGTTGGAGAAACCCCACTCATTGTCGTACCACGACATCACCCGCACCAGATTGCCCTCGACGACCTTGGTCTGGTCGAGCGCAAAGGTGGAGGACGCCGGATTGTGGTTGAGATCGATCGAGACCAGCGGTTCGTTGGTGTAGGCGAGAATGCCCTTCAACGGCCCGTCCGCCGCCGCAACCAGCGCCTGGTTCACCTCCTCTACGGTGACATCGCGCTTGGGAATGAACTTGAAGTCGATCACCGATACATTCGGCGTCGGCACGCGGATCGACACGCCGTCAAGCTTACCCTTGAGCTCGGGCAGCACGAGGCCGACGGCCTTGGCCGCGCCGGTTGATGTCGGGATCATCGACACTGCCGCGGCGCGCGCGCGATAGAGATCCTTGTGCATCGTGTCGAGCGTCGGCTGGTCGCCCGTATAGGCGTGTACCGTCGTCATGAAACCCTTTTCGATGCCGAAAGCGTCGTTGAGCACCTTGGCCACCGGCGCCAGACAGTTGGTGGTGCACGAGGCGTTGGAGATGACGATGTGGTCCTTGGTCAGCTTGTCGTGATTGACGCCGTAGACCACTGTCAGGTCGGCGCCGTCGGCGGGCGCCGATACCACGACCCGTTTCGCGCCAGCGGTCAGATGCGCGGAAGCCTTCTCCTTGGACGCGAAGATACCCGTGCATTCGAGCACGATGTCGACGCCGAGCTCCTTCCAGGGCAGTTTCGACGGGTCGCGTTCCGACGTCACTTTGAAGCTGTCGCTGCCGACCGAGATCGTGTCGCCGGAAACCTTCACCTCGGAGGGGAAACGCCCGTGCACGCTGTCATAGCGCAAAAGATGGGCGTTGGTCTCCACCGGCCCGAGGTCGTTCACAGCCACGACGTCGATATCCTTGCGACCCGATTCGTAGATGGCCCGGACAATGTTCCGGCCGATGCGGCCAAATCCGTTGATGGCGACTTTTACGGTCATCGATATTTCCTTCAGGAGCTCTTGCGCGGAGGGCACGCCGGTGATCGTTCGAACGCCGCCGACCCGGACGGCGCGCAGCGATCGCGCCCAAGGCCTGCGGACGAGGCGCTTCATAGCGGCGGTACGGCAAAGAATCCAGCCGCAACCGCGTCTGGACCGGTGGATTCAACGCCTGTGCCGCGTCGGCAGGGCCGATTTTTGCCGGCCGCACTCAGTCCCGGTCGGCGAGACGCGCCTCGACGGCCTGCACCACCGCTTCGGCGGTGATGCCGAAATGGGTATAGAGTTGTTCGTAGGGAGCACTCGCGCCGAAACCGCCCATCCCGACAAAAATACCGTCGGATCCGATCAGCCGGTCCCAGCTTTGGCGGACGCCGGCTTCGATCGCCACCTTCACCGCCGCCGATCCGACGATTGCGGCATGATATTCCGCGCTCTGCATGGCGAAGCGCTCCATCGACGGCACCGACACGACACGCGCGGGATGTCCCTTCGCCTCCAGCAGGCGCCGCGCCGCGAGCGCGATCTCGATTTCCGACCCGGTGGCGAACAGCGTCACCACCTCATTGTCGCTGGCCGGCGCCAGATCGTAGGCGCCGAAACGGCACAGATTTTCTTCCGTGTGATCGGTTCGCACCGCCGGCAGGTTCTGGCGCGTCAGGGCAAGGACAGAAGGCGCCTTGGTGTCCTCGAGCGCCAGTTGCCAGCACTCGGCGGTTTCGACCGCGTCCGCCGGGCGATAGACGCGCAGATTGGGGATTGTCCTGAGAGCCGACAGGTGCTCGACCGGCTGATGGGTCGGCCCGTCTTCGCCGAGCCCGATCGAATCATGCGTCATCACGTAGATGACACGCTGGCCCATCAGCGCCGACAGCCGGATCGCCGGACGGCAATAGTCGGTGAAGACGAGGAAGGTGCCGCCATAGGGGATGATACCGCCGTGCAACGCCATGCCGTTCATCGCCGCCGCCATGCCGTGTTCGCGAATGCCGTAATAGATGTAGCGGCCGGAATAGTCGCCGGGCGCTATCGGGGCGGTCTGGCTGGTCTTGGTATTGTTGGATCCGGTCAGGTCGGCCGAACCGCCGATCGTTTCCGACAGCGCCGCATTGATGATTTCGAGCGCCATCTCCGAAGATTTCCGGGTCGCGACTTTCGGCTTGTCCTTGGCGAGCGCCTTCTTGTAGTCGGCGATCGCCGCCTCGAAACCGCCCGGCAGCTCGCCGCGCATGCGCCGTTCGAACTCGCTGCGGATCTCGGCCTCGGCTTCGGCCAACCGACCCTCCCACTCCTTGCGCTCCTTGACCGAACGAAGGCCGGCCAGGCGCCACATGTCGAGAATGTCGGACGGCACCTCGAAGGGTGCAGCGTCCCATCCGAGCGCGGCGCGCGCGCCGGCGATCTCCTCGGCGCCGAGCGGCGAGCCATGCGCCTTGCTGGTGCCGGCCCGGTTGGGTGCGCCGAAGCCGATCGTCGTCTTGCAAGCGATCATGCTCGGCCGGTCGGAGGCCCGCGCGGCCTCGATCGCCTCGGCGATCGCGTCGGGATCGTGACCGTCGCAACGCTGGGTGTGCCAGCCGGACGCCTCGAAGCGGGCGCACTGGTCGGTCGAATCGGAAAGCGACACCGCCCCGTCGATAGAAATCCCGTTATCGTCGAAGAAGACGATCAGCTTACCGAGCTCGAGATGGCCGGCCAGCGCGATCGCCTCCTGGCTGATGCCTTCCATCAGGCAGCCGTCCCCGGCCAGCACATAGGTGTGATGATCGACCAGAGCGTCGCCGAACCGCGCGTTGAGGATGCGCTCGGCCAGCGCCATGCCGACCGCGTTGGCCAGCCCCTGGCCGAGCGGGCCTGTGGTGGTCTCGATGCCGGCGGCGTGGCCGAATTCGGGATGCCCCGCCGTCTTGGAGCCGAGTTGGCGGAAATTCTTGATCTCGTCGATCGTGATGTCTTCGTAGCCGGTCAGGTAGAGCAGCGAATAAAGCAGCATCGAGCCGTGTCCGGCCGACAGCACGAAGCGGTCGCGGTCGGGCCAGCCGGGATGATGCGGGTCATGTTTCAGAAACTTCTTGTACAGAACGGTCGCGATGTCAGCTGCGCCCATCGGCAGGCCCGGATGGCCGGATTTCGCTTTCTCGACCGCATCGGCGGACAGGAACCGGATCGCGTTCGCCATACGGTCGTGTTTATCGCGTGAAGACATGTTTGCTCTCTAGTTCGTGAAGCCGCCGCGCAATGGGGGCGGGAAAATCCCCAAAAACCACCCCTGGTGAAAGGCAGGCTCCACATAGCAGGTGGCAACCGGGAGTCAACAAACCCGCCCCATCCGGCCACCGCGACGCCGGATTCCGCGCCTTTCGGGCCAATAGCTGGGGAGGCCGGTCGGTCTTTGTTGACGCACCATTCACGCGCCGTCTAATCTTTCGACGATAAGGCGTTAGGAATACGCCTTGATTCGGGATTGTCCCAAGGGAATGACCGGCGAAGCCACATTGAAAGAGGTTCTGGCGCGTCTCGCGAGAGCGATGGACTCGCTTGAAAACGCTGCCGCGGCCCGTCTCGAACAGGACCAGGACTATGCCGAGGCTGAAGCCGAGGTTCAGCGCATGAATGCCGATCGCTCGCGCCTGGCCCAGGAGCTGGACGCCTCCGAAGCGCGCGCCGAACGCCTCGCGGACGCCAACAAGGAGGTGTCGCGGCGCCTCGTCACGGCGATGGAAACGATCCGCGCCGTGCTTGACCGATAACGGATGGCGAGAGATGGCGCAGGTCACCGTCACGATCGATGGAAAATCCTACCGGATGGCCTGCGACGAGGGCCAGGAGGAGCATCTCGTCGAGCTCGCCCGCCGCTTCGACCGCTATATCGGCCATCTGAGGGGCTCCTTCGGCGAGATCGGCGATCACCGGCTGGCGGTTATGGCCGGCATCATGGTGATGGACGAACTTTCCGAACTGCAGCGACGCATGAAGGGACTGGAGAGCGAGGTCGGCACCTTACGCAAGACCCGCGACGACGCTCTGGTAAAGGCCGACAAGAACGACGCCGCCCTGATCGGCACGCTGGCCGAACTGGCCGAGCGCATCGAGGCGCTGTCTGCGCGCCTGTCCGTCAAGACCAAGGCTGAAGGTTAGTTTCACTCACGCTTTTAACGGACCCGTGATCCCGCCGGATCTTCGCGTCCCGCGCGATACGGATTCCGTGATCGGCGTGGCGGTTACATCGCGACAGACCGCTTGACCCGCGCGCCCGGCTGGGGCATCCACGCGCCCGACCCGTGCCGGCATCCCCGGCGGCACGTTTGCGAATCGTTGCGGAGATCGACATGGCCGACGACATCACCGAGCCCACCACCGAAACCGTCGCTGCGGGTCAGTTGCGGGCCTTCATCGAGCGCATCGAGCGTCTGGAGGAGGAGAAAAAGACCATCGCCGACGACATCAAGGAAGTTTATGCCGAGATGAAGGGCACGGGCTTCGACACCAAGGCTGTGCGCACGCTGGTGCGGCTGCGCAAGCAGGATCAGGCCGAACGCCAGGAAGCCGAAGCGATCCTCGACCTCTACAAGGCCGCCCTCGGCATGGCCTGAGGCGCCCGTGATCGACAGTGTGGGCGTGCCGCGCCGGCGCGCCGGCCCGCACTTCCTCCAAAAATAGAGGCCGGCGTCTTCCGAAAACCGGTATCCGCCTTTCCGCATCGTGCGCTATTCCACATCGAGCACGATCTTGCCGATATGCTGGCCTTCCTCCATCCGCTCATGCGCGCGCCAGGCGTCGCGTAGCGGAAAGATCATGTCCATGACCGGTGCGACCCGCCTTTCGGCCAGAAGCGGCCACACCTGGCGTTCCAGCGCCGCCGCGATCGCGCCCTTGAATTCTGCCGTTCTCGGCCGCAAGGTCGAGCCGGTATGGACCAGCCGCTTGAGCATCAGCCTGGAGAAATCCGCGCTGGCGACAGCACCGTTCAGGAAGGCGATCTGAACGATCCGGCCGTCGATCGCCGCCGCCTGGTAATTGCGCCCGATATAGTCGCCTCCGACCATGTCGAGGATCACGTCGACCCCCTTGGCCTGCGTCGCCTCGGCCACGACGGCCACGAAATCCTCGTTGCGGTAGTTGACGGCACGGTCGGCGCCGAGTTCAAGGCACGCCGCGCATTTTTCGTCGGATCCCGCCGTGGTGATGACATAGGCGCCAAAGGCCGAGGCAAGCTGGATCGCGGTAGTGCCGATCCCCGACGAGCCGCCATGCACCAGGAACCGCTCGCCCCCCTTCAACCCGCCGCGCTCGAAGACATTGTGCCACACGGTAAAGAAGGTCTCCGGTAACGCCGCCGCCTCCGTCAGCGTGAAGCCATGCGGCACCGGCAGGGCGTTGCTTGCCGGCACCACGCAATATTGCGCATAGCCGCCGCCGGGTGCCAGCGCACAGATCGGGTCGCCCGCCGACCAGCGTGTCGCCCCCTCGCCGAGCGCGACGACCTCCCCGGCAACTTCCAGGCCCGGCAGATCGGAGGCGCCCGGCGGTGGTGGATAGGCGCCCTTGCGTTGCAGGATATCGGGCCGGTTGACGCCCGCGGCGCGGACCCTGATCAGGATCTCGCCGGCGGCCGGCCGCGGCACGGCTCGCTTTTCCGGCTTCAGCACCATCGGCCCGCCGGGTTCCGTGATGGCGATCGCCGTCATGGTTTCGGGAATCTTGCTCGACATGTCCGATTTCGCCTCCTGCCGGCGCGCACGGCGCGAATTGATTCTCCAGCGTCAGCGAATGTATCCTCCAATCGCCGCCCGGCCAATCAGGAGAGGACGATGATCTTCGCGGACGACGAACCGAAAAAGGCACGACCCCACGCGATCGGACAGGATGTGTCGCTGCTGTCGGAAGACGAACTTGCCGAACGTGTGGAGATACTGCGCGGCGAAATCGCGCGGCTCGAGGCTGAAATGAAGGAGCGGGGCTCGACCAAGGCGGCGGCCGAGGCGCTTTTCCGGCGCGGCTGAGCCGCTTTGACGCAAACCGGGCGCACAGTTGAAAAGGAGGGGCGCGGCGGGCGCGCGGCGAGGCCGGCCGAGGCCCCAAATCCGCCGCAATCATCCCTGTTCAACCGACACCCGCCAGCCCTTCGTGGAGCCCGCCATGTTTGCCAGTTTCGGACCGATCCTCGCCCTGCTCGGCGGCACCGCCTTTCTGCTGATCGGCTCGGGGCTGCACGGCCTGCTGCTGCCGCTGCGCGGCCAGATGGAGGGGTTCTCCACCGCATCGCTCGGCCTGCTCGGCACGGCCTGGGCAGGCGGCTTCGTCGCCGGCTGCATCGTCGCCCCGCAT
Organism: Nitratireductor arenosus; assembly: GCF_009742725.1. Taxonomy (GTDB): domain Bacteria; phylum Pseudomonadota; class Alphaproteobacteria; order Rhizobiales; family Rhizobiaceae; genus Mangrovimarina; species Mangrovimarina arenosa. The sequence continues at coordinate 822,212 of NZ_WPHG01000001.1, forward strand.
CTCGTGCGCCGTGTCGGCCACGTGCGCTCCTTCGGTGCCTTTGCCGCCACCGGAGCCATCATCGCGCTTCTGACCGGACTGGTGGTGCAGGAATATTTTTGGATATTCCTGCGCGTTTTCACCGGATTCGCGATGGCCGGCGCTTTCATGGTCATCGAAAGCTGGCTCAACGAGCGCGCCACCAACGAAAACCGCGGCACGGTGTTCGGCCTCTACATGATGGTCACCTACGCCTCGCTAATGGCCGGGCAGATAATGCTGGCGAGCGGAACCGTCGCCACACCGACCTTTTTCATGATCACCGGCATTTTCTTCTGCCTGGCGCTGATCCCCACGACCGTGTCGGTGCAGGCCAGCCCGAGCCCGCTGCACAACGTCTCGCTCGACCTCAAGGGGCTCTACCGAAATTCGCCGGTCGCCTTCGCCGGCTGCCTGCTGATCGGCGTCGCCAACGGCGCCTGGGGCACGCTCGGCGCTGTCTACGGCGCGCGTATCGGCATTTCCACGGCCGAAATCGCGCTGATGATGAGCATCGCGGTGATCGCCGGCGCCACACTGCAGATGCCGGCGGGGCGTCTGTCGGACCGCACCGACCGCCGCTTCGTTCTGGCCGGCGCCTCCTGTGGGGCGGCCGCGATCGGACTGGTGATCTTCCTTTTGGCCGCGCGCACCGGCACGGTCGTGATCGCACTCACCGCCGCTTACGGCGCTCTCGCCTACACGCTCTATTCGATCGCCGTCGCTCACGCCAACGACCACGCCGATGCCGAGGATTTCGTCAAGGTGTCGGGTGGGTTGCTGCTGCTTTACGGCTTCGGCACCATGATCGGCCCGGTTCTGGGCGCCGTCTTGATGGCCGCCTGGCGGCCCGAAAGCCTGTTTCTGGCCACCGGCCTCGCCCATCTGGCGCTCGCCGGCTACACGATGCTGCGCATCAGCCGCCGCGCGCCAATCCCCGTCGAGGAGCGCGAGACCTTCACCTCACATCCCTCCGAGCGCGCGCTGACCCCGGAAGGACTGCATCTCGATCCGCGCAGCGAAGCAGGCGCGGAAGCGGGAGCGGCAGCCGCGTCAAACCCGTAGGTCGGCGCGCCGCCCGCCGAACGAAGCCGATATTTTTGGTCGAGAGTGCCGTCGAATGAAGGAGCTATGAATTCGCTTCACGGTCCGGGGTATGTCGCCAAAGCGCGAACCGCCACCCCGGCACCGTCAATCTCCCAAGCCGGCTCCCACTTTTTCGTTCAATGTTCTACCATGATGGCGATGAGCACACCCGATGCCTTTGCCGCGATCGCTGATCCGAACCGGCGCCATCTGCTGGAAGAACTGCGCCGCGGTCCCAGAACGGTCGGCGAGTTGGCGGCCGGATTGCCGATTTCGCGACCGGCCGTTTCACAGCACCTGAAAATCCTGCTCGATGCCGGGCTGGTCGTGGCTCGGGCAGCGGGAACGAAACGCGTCTATACCGTCGACTATAACGGTTTTCTCGGGCTGAACCTGTGGCTCGATCAATTCTGGGAAGGATAGGCGGTTGCCGAGGATGGGGCCACGGGCCTGCGGGTCACGCCGGCCCGCGGCACACGTCAATCAGTGCCTAGTCGGCGGCGATTCCATCTTTTCGATTTCGTCTTTCAGCGCCAATTTCCTGCGCTTCAACCTGTTGATTTCAAGGTCGTCGACCGACGGATGGGCCAGAGCCTCGTCGATCGCGCGTTCGAGCTCTCCATGCTTGCGCCGCAATTCCTCAAGATGGGATGCTAGAGACATGTGTATCGTTCCCTTTCATCTGGTCCTCGAAGCGTCCGTCTCGGGTGCTTTTTGAGCGACTCGTGACGGTGCCATGACAGTGTGCCACCTGATTGCCGACAAGTCGAATGCCGGGTAGTAGCATTTTCTGAACGGGTGAAATGTGCTATGGCCGGAAGGCGATGCGGCGCCCGTCGGGCTCGCCGGAAAGGCGGGAATTCAGCGCCGGGAGCCTTTGATGCAAGATCAGGAACAAGCCGAAATTCGCCTCGAATTTGCGCGCTTGAAGCAGGAACACGCCGATTTCGATGCCGCGATACAAGCCATGATCTCCACGGGCTGCGACCCCCTGCAGGTGCAGCGCATGAAAAAGAAGAAGCTGTCGCTCAAGGATCGCCTGCGCGAGCTTGAAGACTGCATCATTCCCGATATCATCGCTTAACCGGCGCGGGCACCCGCCGGGCGGCGCGCGGCGTCCCTCGCTTGCGGCGACGGGGCGTTTCGGCTATGGCGCCTTTTGCCTTCTTCACACGGGACCAGCCCTTGCAAAGCCCCGCTCGCGACGTCGCCATCATCATGGGAAGCCAGTCGGACTGGCCGACCATGCGTCATGCCGCCGACACATTGGCGAAGCTCGACATCGGCCACGACGCGCTGATCGTCTCGGCGCACCGCACGCCGGAGCGGCTTTACGAGTTCGCCCGCACGGCACGCGACAAGGGTTATCGCATCATCATCGCCGGCGCCGGCGGCGCGGCCCACCTGCCCGGCATGACGGCGTCGATGACGCCCTTGCCCGTCTTCGGCGTGCCGATTGAATCGAAGGCGCTTTCGGGTCAGGATTCGCTGCTTTCCATCGTCCAGATGCCGGCCGGCATCCCGGTCGGAACGCTGGCGATCGGACGCGCCGGCGCCGTCAACGCGGCGCTGCTTGCGGCCGCCGTGCTTGCCCTCGGCGATACCGACCTCGCCGCCAGGCTCGACCACTACCGCAGCCAGCAAAGCGAGCAGGTCGCGGCGCGTCCCGCCGACGACGCATGACAGCGCCGCTTTCCCCGGGCGCGACCATCGGCATTATCGGCGGCGGCCAGCTTGGCCGTATGCTCGCGGCGGCGGCCGCGCGATTGGGCTACGAGACGGTGGTCCTCGACCCGCAACCCGACTGCCCGGCCGCGCAACTGGCATCAAGCCAGATCGTCGGCGCCTATGACGACCGGGCAGCCCTTGCCGCCCTCGCCGACCGCGCCGACGTCGTCACCTACGAGTTCGAAAACGTGCCCGTCGCGGCCGCCCGCGCGCTGGCTGAGCGGCTTGCCGTGCTACCTCCGCCCAAGGCGCTGGAAATCGCCCAGGACCGGCTTACGGAAAAAACCTTCCTCAACGGCGCCGGCATATCCACAGCCCGCCATTTTGCTGTGGACAGCGACGCCGACCTCGCCGCCGCCCTCGACAGGCTCGGCGGAAGCGGAGTGCTCAAGACGCGCCGCCTCGGTTACGACGGCAAGGGTCAACGGGTGCTGCGCGGCCTCGCCGCAGCCGATTGCCGGGGCCTGTTCGACGCAATGGGCGGCGTACCGCTGATCCTGGAGCAGCTCGTCGATTTCAGCTTCGAATTTTCGGTGATCGCGGCGCGCGGCGCCGACGGCACGGGACACGCCTACGATCCCCCCCGCAACGAACACCGAAACGGCATCCTGCGCCGTTCCATAGTTCCCGCCGGCCTCGATCCGTCCACCCTTGCAGGCGCGCGCAAAGCGGCATTCGCTCTGATGGACGCGCTCGACTATGTCGGCGTCGTCGGCGTCGAGTTCTTCGCGATCGCCGATGGCGGTTTCCTCGTCAACGAATTCGCGCCGCGCGTCCACAATACCGGCCACTGGACCGACGCCGCCTGCGCCGTCTCGCAGTTCGAACAACACATCCGCGCCGTGGCCGGCCTGCCGCTCGGCAACCCCGGCCGGCATTCAAACGCCGTCATGGAAAACCTCATCGGGGCGGAGATCGACGACGCGACCGACCTTATGCGTCAGCCGGGCGCGGTGCTAACGCTTTACGGCAAGGCCGAAACGCGGCCCGGCCGCAAGATGGGCCACGTCACCCGGCTAGCGCCGCTGTCGGCGAAAGGTTGACACGGCGCCGCAGGATCGTTTAAGGACCGCCCGAGTTTACGGCGCGCCTTTCCGGCGCGCCTTTCACGTTAGACCCTTTCGGGTCGGCATGACGGACCGGAACAATGAAGATCAAGAACTCGCTCAAGGCGTTGAAGAGCCGTCACCGCGACAACCGCATGGTTCGTCGCAAGGGTCGGATTTACATCATCAACAAGTCCAATCCGCGCTTCAAGGCGCGCCAGGGCTGAAGCCGAGGCATCGAACCGAAGGGCGAAGCCGCCTTCCGGACAGATGCACCGTCGCGCCATCACGGTTTTTTCAGTTTGACGTTCCGCGGCTGAGGGCTAGATTCCCAGCCATGCGGAGCGTTTTTCGATTCTTTGGACCTCATTTCCTCTTCCTGGGCGCTTCACTGCTGCTCGCTGTCCCGGCCGCGGCCACAGAACCAGCGCCGCTGGACAAGGTCGAGACTTCACGTCTCGACACGCTGTTTTTGGAACTGAAGCGCGAACGCAACGAAAAGGCGGCCGAGCGCATCGCCCAGCGCATCTGGGACGAATGGATGAAATCCGGCAGCGCCACCGTCGATCTTCTGCTGAAATGGTCGAGTGAGGCGACACGCAAGCAGGATTTCGCCGTCGCGCTCGATTTCCTCGACCAGATCGTCATGCTCGAACCCGGCTACGCCGAAGGCTGGAACAGGCGGGCGACCGTTCACTATATGATGAACAGCTATTCTAAATCGATGGCCGATATCGAACGCGCGCTCAATCTGGAGCCGCGCCATTTCGGCGCCCTGTCCGGCATGGGCGCGATTCTTAAGGCGACCGGACGCAAGAAGCTGGCCCTGCGCGCCTACGAACGCGTGCTCGCGGTCTATCCGATGATGCGCAACGCGCAGAACGAAGTTGTCACTTTAACCGAAGAACTGGCCGGCGAAGGCATTTGACCGACGCTCGGCCTCGCCCGCTTCCACCGGCAAGGCACTCCCGTCCACACCTACGGTGAATTTTGCTTGCGATGAACCTCGTCTACGCGTTCTGCGCCTTCTTGCTGGCCCTGATCCTGGTCGCCGCCGGCGTCACCCGCGTCGGCGTGTGGATGACGGAGAGAAAGAACCCGCCATCGGGGACTTTTGCCACGATCGACAACACGCGCATGCATTTCGTCCATGTGCCGGCCGCCGCCGATGCGCCGCTTCCGCCGGTGGTTTTTATCCACGGCGCCAGTGGCAATCTGCGTGACACGATGCTGCCCCTGCGCGGGCTTCTGGAGGGTCGGGCCGAGATGCTGTTCGTCGACCGCCCCGGTCACGGCTGGTCGGCGCGCGGGCCGGCGGAAAACGCCACGCCGGCCGGTCAGGCGAAAACCATCGCGGCGTTGATGGACCATCTCGGGATCGGCCGGGCGATCATGGTCGGCCATTCCTTCGGCGGCGCGGTTACCGCCACATTCGCCCTCGATCATCCGCGAAAGGCAGCCGGCCTGGTGTTTTTGGCGGCGGTGTCGCATCCATGGCCGGGCGCCGGCACCTCCTGGTATTATGAACTGACCGCCACCCCTCTGATCGGCCGTCTGTTTTCCGAAACGCTCGCGCTTCCGGGCGGAGCCCTGCGCATGACGGCCGCGACATCCTGCGTCTTCGCCCCCAACCGCGTCCCGGACGACTACGCAAGCAAGGTCGGCATCGGCCTTGTCCTGCGGCCAGGGACCTTCCGCGCCAATGCCCGCGACGTCGCCGGTCTCTACGATTACGTCACGCGGGTGGCCCCCCGTTATAGCGAGATCGACGTCCCGGCCGTTGTGATATCGGGCACACGCGACACCGTCGTCTACGAAGAGATTCATTCGGCCGGGCTCGCGCGCGACATTCCCGGCGCGGAAGCGGTATGGATCGACACTCTCGGTCACAAACCCGACTGGATCGCGCCCGATCTCACCCTGGCGGCGATCGAAAAGGTCGCCGGCCTAGACCGCGACCTCGATGCGGTCGCACGCCAGGTCGAAGCCCGCATCGCCGGCGACGCGTTCGGCCCGATTGAGAACTGTCCCGACGAGAAACCGCCTTTGAACGCCGCGAATCGGTAGAACTGAGCGATCCCGTGCGGATCAGATGCCGCTCAGCCCGTCCGAGCCGATATAGGCGATCCTGAGCATATTGGTGGCGCCGGGCGTCCTGAGCGGCACGCCGGCGGTGACGATGATACGGTCGCCAGGACGGCAGAAGCCTTCGGAAAAGGCGATCCGGCAGGCGCGGTCGACCATGTCGTCGAGATCGGTCGCATCCGGCGTGACCACGCAATGCGTGCCCCACACGAGCGACAGGCGGCGCGCCGTCTCGACCACCGGCGACAGCGCGATGATCGGCACTTGCGGCCGCTCGCGCGCCGCGCGCAGTCCCGTCGTCCCTGACGAAGTGTAGCACACGATCGCCGACAGCTTAAGCGTCTCGGCGATCTGGCGCGCGGCCAGCGAGATCGCATCCGCGCCGGTCGCTTCCGGCTCGGCGCGCTGGGCATGGACGATGCCGGCATAGGTCGGATCCTTCTCGACCTGTTCGGCGATGGCATTCATCATTCCCACCGCCTCGACCGGATAGTCGCCGGCAGCGGATTCGGCCGACAGCATGATGGCGTCCGCGCCCTCGAAGACCGCGGTGGCAACGTCCGACACTTCCGCCCGGGTCGGCGCCGGGGCTGAAATCATCGATTCCAGCATCTGCGTGGCGACCACCACCGGTTTGCCGGCGCGCCGCGCCGCGCGGGTGAGTTGCTTCTGGATGCCGGGTACCGCCTCGATCGGCATTTCCACCCCAAGATCGCCACGCGCCACCATCAGCGCGTCCGAAAGCTCGATGATTTCAGCCAGCCGTGCGACCGCCTGGGGCTTTTCGATCTTCGACATCAGCGCCGCGCGACCGCGCGCCACCTTGCGCACCTCGGCGAGGTCCTCGGGCCGCTGGATGAAGGACAGCGCGATCCAGTCGACGCCGGCCTGCAACACGGCGTCGAGGTCGCGCCGGTCCTTGTCGGTAAGCGCCCCGACGGGCAGATCGGTATCGGGCAGGCTCACGCCTTTACGGTCGGATATTCTCGTGCCCGCGACCACCTCGGCTTCGATCGCGGTTCCGGTCGTCTTGACCGCCTTGAGCTGCAGCCGGCCGTCATCGATCAGCAGCCGGTCGCCTTTTTTGACCGAGCGCAGGATTTCTGGGTGTGGCAGCTCGACACGCTTGGCGTTGCCCGGTTCCGGATTATCGTCGAAGATGAACGTCTGGCCGACTTCCAGCTCGACCGCGCCGTCGGCGAACTTGCCGACCCGCAATTTCGGTCCCTGCAGGTCCGCCAGAATGCCTATCGGCCGGCTGACGGCCTTTTCGACCGAACGGATACGCTCGACAAGCGTGCGCATCAGCGGATGGTCGGCATGACTCATATTGATGCGGAAAACGTCCGCGCCCGCCTCGTAGAGCTTGCGGATCATGACCTCGTCGGAGGAGGCCGGGCCGAGTGTCGCGAGGATCCGGACCTTGCGGCTGCGTTTCATTGGTTACCCGTTCCCGTGACGGCGGCGGTACCGTCGGTTGCCGGTTCGTCGGTGAGCTGGACCATCCAGCTCGCCTGCTGACCGGTATCATATTCCTGGAACCCGGCCCGCTGAAAACCGCGCGGGATGCAGTCGCGCACGCCGACGATTTTGAATTCCTTGTCGGCGATGCACATGTTGATCGGCCCGTCCCAGCGTCCGCCCCGTTCGGCATCTTCCGCATAAAGATAATAATAGCGTGACGACAGCCGTCCCTCGATCAGGGTTTTGCAGGTCGAGCCCTCGATATGCCACCACCCCTCGGTGATCCAGCCCGCGCTGGCGCGATAGCCGATGGCCACGCCGACGAGGTTCTGCGTGGCGTTGCAAACGCGGAAATCGGCCCTCGCCGATTGCGTGGTGCCCGCGAGAAAAAGGAAAACCAGAACGGGAAGCGACATGCTTGCGCAGCGGACTGCAGATCGAACGCCTGCAAAATCCATAAAGCTGCCCCTCACCCGTGAACGAAACATTGTCCGTTCCTCCTTTTCGGAAAACTGTACGCCCGTGTCAACGCGGCTGCGCCGCCATCGGTCGCCCCATGGCGGCACGATCGCCTTTGGCATCAGCCACAACAGTGTCGAAACAACGGCATTGCCATCCGCCACCGGTCGTGAAAGGACATGCACCGCCTCTTCCATTCGGTCAATCGGACAGGTTCCCACTTTTCGGTTTGCTACGCCCATGACCCGCTCCGCCCTCTTTTCCCCCGTCGAGATCGTAGACGGCCCGCGCGACCGCGGCATCGTCCTGATCGGCGACCATGCCCGCAACGCCGTGCCCGACGAATATGGCGATCTCGGTCTTGCGGCCGCCGAATTCGAACGCCACATCGCCTACGATATCGGCGTGGAATGGGTGGTGCGGCGCCTTGCCGCCCTGATCGGCGCTCCGGCCGTTCTGGCCGGCTTCTCGCGGCTGCTGATCGATCCCAATCGCGGCGAGGACGACCCGACACTGATTCGCCAGCTCTATGACGGCACCGTCATAACCGGCAATTATCCGATGAGCCGGCGGGAACGCGAACAGCGGCTCGACCGGTTCTACCGTCCCTACCACGACGCCGTCGCCGCGATGACGGCCTCGGTCGCCGCGGCAAGCGGCCGAGCGCCCTTCATCGTCTCGATCCACTCTTTCACCCCTGCCATGCAGGGTCGGCGCCGGCCATGGCATGTCGGCATTCTGTGGGACAGCGACGACCGCGCGGTCAAACCGGTGCTGGAGGCGCTGCGCGCCGAGAACGACCTCGTGGTCGGCGACAACGAGCCTTACGACGGCGCGTTGCGCGGCGACACGATGTTCCGCCATGCCATCGTCAACGGCTACGCGCATGTGCTGATCGAGCTGCGCCAGGACCTGATCGCGACCGAGGTCAGCGCGGCGCGCTGGGCCGAGCGGCTGGCTCCTATCCTTGACGCGGTCGACAGCCGGGCCGATATCCATCAGGTGAAGCAGTTCGGTTCACGAACCGGCCCAGTCTGACAGGGAGCGATCACATGAATAAATTGACGCCAGAACAACAGCGCGACTTCGAGGCCGCCGCGTTCCGCGCCTTGCGCGATCATCTGCGCGCGCGCACCGATGTGCAGAATATCGACTTGATGAATCTGGCCGGCTTCTGCCGCAACTGCCTGTCGAACTGGTACCGCGACGCGGCCGAGGCCGACGGCGTCACGCTGTCGAAGGAAGACGCGCGCGAGATCGTCTACGGCATGCCCTACGAGGAATGGCGCGCGAAACACCAGACCGAGGCGTCCGCCGGTCAGAAGGCCGCTTTCAAAAAAAGCCACCCACGGCACGATTAGAAGTCAAGCACCAGGCGCGGCAGGAACCGGCCGGGGATCGAGCCCGAGGGCGACTGGCCGGCGTCGCGCGCGCCGTGCCTGCGGTAAAAGGCCGCCGCATCGGGGTCGGCCTCGATGATCATGCGCCGGGCGCCGCCTTGCCGGCACGCCGCCACCGCCCATGCGAACAGCATGCCTCCCACACCGCAGCCCATCGCCTCGGGAGCGACAAACAGTTTTTCCAGATCCGCCTCGTCATCGGCAAGCGCGATCTCGGCAACGCCGACGATCGCGCCGTCGCGCAGGGCAACCTGCAGCCGGTTCATTTCGAGGTCTGCCTCCGTCAGCGTGAGTTCCGCGCGGCAGGCCTCCATGAACGCCCGGTCATAGCCCCAATGCGCCTTGGACCGCAGGCACACAGCCGTCAGCAATCCGACCTCGCCCGGTCGCGGCGGCCGCAACGTCACCGCGGAGGCCGACCCGCGCACCGGCCTTACCCTTGCTCGACCGTCTCGCGCAGCATCTCCAGTTCCAGCCATTCCTCCTCCATGGCGGCCAGTTCCGCCTTCTTACCATCGAGCTTTGCGGCAATCCTGGCAAATCCTTCCGGATCGCGCACATAAAACTCCGGATCGGCGAGCCGGACTTCCAGTTTTTCGATCTCACTTTCGGCCTGATCGATCTTGCCCGGCAAGGTCTCGAGTGCGAATTTCTGCTTGTAGGAGAGTTTCCGGGCCGGTTGCCTGGCCGGCTGTGAACGCACGGCGGGAGACGTCGGACTGCTCTCGGATTTGGTTCCGCCTTTCTTGTCGGCGGCGCGAAGCGAAAAGCGCGCGCTACCGCGCTGGGCAAGCATGTCGGTGTAGCCGCCGGCATAGTCGACCCAGCGGCCGCTTCCCTCCGGGGCGATCGTGCTGGTCACCGTACGGTCGAGGAAGTCGCGATCGTGGGAGACCAGGATAACCGTGCCCGGGAAGCCGGCGACGAGTTCCTGCAATAGGTCGAGCGTCTCCATGTCGAGATCGTTGGTCGGCTCGTCGAGCACCAGCAGATTAGCCGGCCGCGCCAGAAGCCGCGCCAGGATGAGCCGCGCCTTCTCGCCGCCCGAGAGTTCCTGCACCGGCGTGCGCGCCTGTTCCGGCTTGAACAGGAAATCCTTCATATAGGAAACGACGTGGCGTTCCTCGCCATTGACGGAGACCGTCTCGCCGCGACCGTCAGTCAGAAAATGCGCCAGGGTCTCGTCCGGGTCGAGCGCGTCGCGCCGCTGGTCGAGCGTGGCGATCTCCAGATTGACCCCGAGCCGGACCGTGCCGCTGTCCGGCGCGAGGTCTCCGATCAGCATCTTCAGGAGCGTGGTCTTGCCGGCCCCGTTCGGGCCGACCAGGCCGATCCGATCGCCGCGCTGGATGCGGATCGAGAAATTGTCGACCACGGCCGGGCCTTCGAAGCGTTTGGCGATCGCCTTGGCCTCGATGACGAGCTTGCCCGAATCCGCCGCGTCGCTGGCGACCAGCTTGGCGGCGCCCTCCGCGCCGTGATGACTGCGAAACCGCTCGCGCAGCGTGGTCAATTCGCCAAGGCGGCGCATATTGCGCTTGCGCCGCGCGGTCACGCCGTAGCGCAGCCAATGCTCCTCGCGCACGATCTGGCGGCCAAGCTTGTGCTGCTCACGCTCCTCCTCCTCCAGGAGCGTGTCGCGCCAGGCCTCGAAATGGGCGAACCCCTTGTCGAGGCGCCGCGCCGCGCCCCGGTCGAGCCACACGGTCGCGCGCGTCACCGTCTCCAGGAAACGCCGGTCGTGCGAGATCACGACCGCCGCCGAAGTGGTCCGCGACAGCTCGTCTTCCAGCCATTCGATCGTCGACAGGTCGAGATGGTTGGTCGGCTCGTCGAGCAGGAGAATGTCCGGTTCGGGTGCAAGAACCCGGGCAAGCGCGGCCCGGCGCGCCTCACCGCCCGAAAGCCGCTGCGGATCCGCACCCGCCTCAAGGCCCAGACTTTCGATCAGATAGGCCGCGCGATACGGATCATCCGCCGGGCCGAGCCCAGCCTCGACATAGGCCTCGACGGTAGAAAATCCTTCGAAATCCGGCGCCTGCGGCAGGTAACGGACCGTCACTGCGGGGTGGCGAAACACCTCGCCGTCCTGCGGCTCTACCAGGCCGGCCGCGATCTTCAGCAAGGTCGACTTGCCCGAACCGTTGCGCCCGACAAGCGCAATCTTTTCGCCCGGCGCGACCGAAAGCGTCACATCGTCGAGCAGCGGCGTGCCGCCGAAGGTAAGTCGGATTGCGTCGAGGCGCAGCAGCGGTGGAGCCATGAGTGGTCAGTCCGCCTTTGTCGATTGCGGATGGGCGAGCAGCATCGCGCGCCCCGTGTCGAGGCAAAGGCGAAGCGGCCCGGCCACCTCGTTCGACAGGGTCAATGAAGACCCGAACGCGATCTCGACATCGTCGAGCGGCCATTTCGCGCCCTTGACGCTGAGACCCGACAACCCGGAAAAGGCGAGGATGCTGAACAGCGTACCGGGCGCGTAGTCGTAATGCGCCTCCGCCCCGGCAAGAAGCGGATGGCCCTCCTCAACGCCGCTTGTAAGCATGGTCGCCACGCCGCGTTCGGCCAGCCTGATCGCCGCCGTCATGTGCAGGAAAGCGTGGTCGGCGCGCGGACCGCCGAACGCACCCACCAGAACCAGCGCGGTCGCGCCCCTGGCCAGCGCCGCCTCGATGGCGAGTTCGCCGTCGGTCTGGTCCTTGTCCGGCGGAAAGACCTCGCGCGCAACCGCGCCGTGGCGGGCGATCTCGGCTTGCGAGACCGAATCGAAATCGCCGACCCACAGTTCCGGCTCGATCCCGAGCCGGGCCGCGTGGCGCATGCCGGAATCGGCTGCGAGCACGCGCGTGCCGGCAAGCGCGGCGTCGAGGCGCGGCGTGCGAACGACGTCGCCGCCGAGAAGGATGGCAAATCGGCTCATGCCGAGCCCCAGTATCAAGGACCGGTGCCGAGAGGAAGCCCACGCGGGTCAACTCGACTGTTTCGGAGCGACCAAACCGCGCGTGCGGTTTTCCCGGCCGGCTTGCAAGGGGTCTCGCGACGTCTTATGAAGCCGGTGCTCTAACGGGGTGCCACGGCATGTTTTGCCGGGGCTGAGAGGCATTCGGGTACGTCCCGGCCAACCCGCCGAACCTGATCCGGTTTGTACCGGCGGAGGGATTAGACGCTCGTTGCAAAGCGCCTGATTTCCCTTTCAACACGAACGAGAGGAGGCGCTCATGCGCGCACTAAGACCCATGACGATGTTGACAACCGGCCTGACCGCCCTGCTGCTTGCCCAGCCGGCAGCCGCGCAGGACGTCAAAAACAAGGTCACCGTTTACACCTATGAGAGCTTCACCGCCGAGTGGGGGCCCGGCCCGCTGGTGGAAAATGCCTTCGAGGCCGAATGCGCCTGTGATCTGGAATTCGTCTCGGTCGCCGACGGCGTCGCCCTGCTGAACCGGCTGCGCCTGGAAGGCGACGCCGCCAGGGCCGACATCGTGCTCGGGCTCGATACCAATCTCGTCGTCGACGCCAAGCAGACTGGACTGTTCGCCCCGCACGGGATCGACACCGCGGCCGTCTCGGTTCCCGGCGGTTATACCGACGAATTTTTCGTGCCCTATGATTACGGTTATTTCGCCGTCGTCTACGACAGCGAGGTGATCCAGGATCCGCCCGCGAGCCTGAAGGCGCTGGTCGAGGGCGACAGCGAGGAAAAGATCGTCATCCAGGATCCGCGCACCTCCACACCCGGCCTTGGCCTGTTGTTATGGGTGAAGTCGGTCTATGGCGAAGACGCCGCCGCGGCCTGGGAGAAGCTCTCCGACCGCGTTCTGACCGTGACGCCCGGCTGGAGCGAGGCCTATGGGCTGTTCACCAGCGGCGAAGCGCCGATGGTGCTGTCCTACACGACCTCGCCCGCCTATCACATGATCGCCGAAGACGCCGACCGCTACCGGGCCGCAGCGTTCTCTGAAGGCCATTATCTGCAGATCGAGATCGCCGGCCTGACCCGTAAAGGAGCGGAAAACCCGCTCGCGCGTGCGTTTCTTTCCTTCATGACCGGGCCCGCCTTCCAGGATGTCATTCCCGAGACCAACTGGATGTTTCCGGCCGGAGAGACCTCGAAACCGCTCGATCCGGCCTTCGATAAGCTGGTTCAGCCGCAAGAGAGCCTGCTGTTCAGCCCCGAGGACGTGGCCGAAAACCGCGACGCGTGGGTCGATGAGTGGCTCGCCGTCATGAGCCGCTGATGACAGCCGGCCCTCCCCGGGCCGGCTTCGCCGCGCTCGCCTTCATCGCGCTGCTGGTGGCGGGCGCGGGCGCCGGTCTGCTGTTAGAGGCGATGCGCGCGCCACAGGCGCTTGTCGCCGCGCCCGACGCCTATCTGCTGCGCGTTGTGCGCTTCACGCTGTGGCAAGCCCTACTGTCGACCGTGCTGTCGGTCGTGCCGGCGATCTTCGTGGCGCGCGCGCTGGCACGTCATCCAGCCTTTCCCGGCCGCACCCTAGTGCTGCGGCTGTTCGCGCTGCCGCTGGCCTTGCCGCCGCTGGTCGCCGCTCTCGGCATTCTGGCGCTGTTCGGCCGTTCGGGCCTGATCGCCGATCTTTATGCCGCGCTGGGCGTCGGGCGCTGGCCGGGCGCCTACGGTCTGGCCGGGATCCTGGTGGCCCATACCTTCTTCAACCTACCGCTCGCCACCCGTTTCCTGTTGCAGGCGCTCGACACCGTGCCGGCCGACCAGTGGCGGCTGGCCAGTCAGCTCGGCATGAACGCCCGCGCCCGTTTTCGCTTCATCGAATGGCCGGCGATCCGCGCCAGCCTCGGCGGCGTTGCGGGCATCGTCTTCATGCTATGCGTCACCTCCTTCACCATCGTCCTGGTACTGGGTGGCGGGCCGGCCGCGACCACGCTCGAAGTGGCGATCTACCAGGCGCTGCGCTTCGATTTCGATCCCGCGCGCGCTCTGGTCCTGACCGCGCTGCAACTCGCCCTGACCGGATTTGCCCTCTATTTGCTTTTCCGCCTCGGCGCGGACCTGACCGCCGAGGCCAATCCTTCGGTTTCAGCGCGGCGCTTCTCCGCGCCCGGAACCGGCGAACGCCTCGCCAATCTCTGCCTGATCGCGCTCGCCGCCACCTATGTCGCCGCGCCGCTGGCGGCTGTTCTGGTCGCCGGGCTGCGGGCCGACCTGCCGCGCCTGGCCGGCGAGGCAGCCGTTCATCGTGCCGCCGCGACCAGCCTCGTCCTGGCGGTCTGCGCTGCGGTCTTATGCCTGATGCTGACTTACGCGCTCGTCAGGACGCGCCACGCGCTGGCAGGCGCGCGCGCGGCAAACCCGGCCTCGCTCGCCGAACGCGCCATGGACCAGGGCGCCAGCCTGGTGCTTGTCGTGCCGCCGATCGTCCTGGGCGCGGGTTGGTTCGTCCTGTTGCGCCACTTCGCCAACGCCTTCGCCATCGCTCCGATCATGGTGATCACCGTCAATGCGGTGATGGCGATACCGTTCGCGCTCAGGGCGCTGCGCCCGGCCCACGATGCGGCGGCCGAAAGCCACGACCGGCTCTGCGCCAGTCTGGGCATCACCGGCTTCACCCGGTTGCGGCTGATCGACTGGCCCGCGCTGAGACGCCCGCTTCTGACCGCCTTCGCCTTCGCCATGGCACTGTCGCTCGGCGACCTCGGCGTGATCGCGCTGTTCGGCAGCGACCAGGTGCAGACATTGCCCTATCTGCTGTTCGCGCGTCTGGGCAGTTACCGCACCGCCGACGCGGCCGGGCTCGCGCTGGTGCTGGCGGTATTGTGCTTCGCTCTAATGCTGCTGGTCGACCAGCGCGGGAGGACATCACCCTGACCCGTACCGACACCGGTCCCCCCACCGACATCGTTCTCGACCGGGTGGGCTTCGCCTATCCCGGCGGTACGGAGATGATTTTCGATCTTAACGTGCCCGCCGGGCAGGTTCTCGCCCTGATGGGCCCCAGCGGGTCGGGCAAGTCGACGCTGTTGTCGCTGATTGCCGGCTTCGAGACGCCGCGATCCGGCCGCATCCTGATCGGCGGCCGCGATGTCACGGCATTGTCGCCGGCCGCGCGGCCGGTCACGATGGTGTTTCAGGAAAACAACCTGTTCGCCCATCTCGACGTCGCCGCGAATGTCGGGCTCGGCCGCGCGCCCAATCTGCGCCTCACCGAGTCTGACCACGTCGACGTGGCCGCGGCCCTTGCCCAGGTCGGCCTTGCCGGCAAGGAAAAGCGCCTGCCGCGCGAGCTGTCGGGCGGCGAACGGCAGCGCGTCGCGCTCGCCCGGGTTTTCGTACGCAATCGCCCCGTCCTGCTGCTCGACGAGCCCTTCGCCTCGCTGGGACCGGCCCTGCGCCAGGATATGCTCGCGATCGTGGCCGACCTTCAGCGAAAAACCGGCATGACAGTGGTCATGGTGACCCACAATCCCGACGACGCGCGCGCCATCGCGCCGCATCTCGCCTTCCTCGAGCATGGCCAGGTGGTTGAAACCGGCGCGACCGACCACATGTTTTCACACAAAGGCGGCGCGGCGCTGGGACGTTATCTCGGCGATACGCCGTCAAAATGACGAATATCGGCCTCCGGTAACGGAAAGTTGCCCGCATGCCGCCAAAATTGTACGCCACATATGTGGCGTTGCAAAAAAAGCGCTGGCGATATCGTTGATCATGGCGCATGGCCGAAACGGGTATGACCCGCACCGGGCATCGCATATCGTTTGAAAGCGCCGCGTTTCGCCAGGCCAGGAAAGGGATCGTTCTGTCCACGACATGTCAGCCAACCCTAGCGGGGCATCTGCCGGTGTTCCCCGCCCGCATGGCGCGCCGTCTCGCCGGCGTGCTCGCGCTTGCACTGTGGGTTGGCGGCTGCCAGAGCCTGGATGGCGGCATAAGCGAGCAGGCTTTCGTTCCTTCCACCAATCCGGTGACCGTCGACACGGTAACGCGCAACGACCGGATGGTGGAATTGGCGCGCGCCCAGCACCCCCGCATCCTGGCGACCTATGGCGGCGAATATTCCGACCCGAAGCTCGAGCGTATGGTCGCCAAGGTTGTCGGCAGCCTGACGCTGGTTTCCGGCAGCCCCGACCAAACCTATCAGATCACTATCCTGAACTCTCCCAACGTCAACGCCTTCGCCTTGCCTGGAGGCTTCCTCTACGTGACGCGCGGGCTGCTGGCGCTCGCCAATGATTCGGCCGAGCTAGCCGCCGTCATCGCACACGAAATGGGTCATGTTACCGCCAATCACGGTCTTCAGCGACAGCAGAAGGAAGCCGAAGAACTGTTGGCTTCCAAGGTTGTCAGCGACGTTCTCGGCGGCAATCAGGTCGCCAAGGCCGCCCTGGTGCGCGGCAAGCTGCGTCTGGCACAATTCTCGCGCAACCAGGAACTGGAGGCCGACAAGATCGGCATCGGCATGATCGCTGAAGCCGGGTACGACCCCTATGCGGCCGCGCGCTTTCTACAGTCGATGGCTTCCTATTCCGATTTCCGCAGCATAAGCGGCGCCACCGACGCCAGCCTCGACTTCCTCGCCTCGCATCCGAACGCACCCCAACGCATCGATCTGGCGCGCGGCCATGCGCAGCGCCAGGCGCAGGCCGGCGCCGACGGCCGTGATCGCGATTCCTTCCTCGACGGGATCGACGGCATGCTGTTCGGCGATACACCCGAAGAAGGGTTCGTGCGCGGCAGTGACTTCCTGCATCCGCGCCTCGGCATAGCCTTCACCGTTCCCGACGGCTTCGTTATCGACAATTCTGCCACCGCCGTCACCGCTGCCGGTCCGGGTGATGTCGCCATCCGCTTCGACGGCGTGACGCTTAAGCGCAGCGTTTCGCTCGAGGATTATCTGAAATCCGGCTGGGTCACCGGACTCGATCAAGGCAGCATCCGCTCGATCAAAATCAATGGCAACGAGGCCGCGACCGCCCGTGCGCGCGCCGAGGGCTGGCAGTTCCACATCGCAGTCTTCCGCGCCGGCGGTCAGGCATACCGCCTGCTGACGGCCGCACCGCAGGCAAGCAGCGCCCTGCTGCCGACGGCGAACACCGTGGCCGGTAGCTTCCGGATTCTCAGCGCCTCCGAACGGCGCAACCTCAAGCCTCTGCGCGTGCGGGTGGTGACGGTCAAGCCCGGAGAGACGGCGGGAACGCTCGCCGCGGGCATGAACGGTGTGGGGCGTGCGCTTGAGATGTTCCGACTGTTGAACGCGATGCCGCCCGGCGCCGGCGTTTCGGCCGGCGACCGGGTGAAGATCATCACCGACCGCTGATATTGTCTTATCGGCCCCGGAGCTGGGCCGCCGAGAACTTTACGTCACGAATGGCGCTGCATCCGGATGGCGCTCAAGCAAGGCGATCTTCAGTTTCGCCAGCGCCCGGTTTTCGATCTGACGCACGCGCTCCTTGGAAACGCCGAGCCTGTCTCCGAGGCTTTCCAGCGTCGCTCCGCTCTCTCGCAGGCGACGCCTTTCGATGATCTCGCGCTCGCGCGGGTCCAGAAACTCCATCGCCTCACGGAGCCAACGGCTGCGGCGCTCGCCGTCAATCGTGCCGCCGACGGTTTGATCCTGCAAAGGCGCGTCCGAAACCAGAAGATCCTGACGCTCCCCGCTCGGCCCGTCATCCCTGTCGCCAACAGGCGTGTTGAGCGATTGGTCCGGGGCGGAAAGCCGCGCATCCATCAGCGCCACATCCGCCGACGACACGCCGATCGTACTCGCGATTCGATCGAACAGGACCCTGTCGGGCGCGCCGGGGACCAGGCGCGCGAGCTTGGCGCGCAAACGTCTGAGGCCAAAAAACAGGGCCTTTTGCGAGGAGCTGGTGCCGCCGCGCACGATCGACCAGTTGCGCAGGATGAAGTCCTGCATCGACGCGCGGATCCACCACGCCGCGTAGGTCGAAAAGCGTACGCCTCGACCGGGATCGAACCTGGCGGCGGCCTCCAGCAACCCAACGTGCCCCTCCTGGATGAGTTCGCTCATCGGCAGCCCGTAGCGGCGAAACTTGGCGGCCATCGAGATGACGAGGCGCATATGCGCCACGACCACCTCGTGCAGCGCCTCTTGGTCCTGCCGTTCCTTCCAGCGCACCGTGAGCGCGTGTTCGTGTTCGCGCTGAAGATAGGGTGCCTTCATCGCCGCCCGCACCAGGCTGTTGTTCGCGATCTGTCTGCTCATGCGGCCCTCCGCTTGCGATGGCATACGCCACGTTCTACGCTTCCGCGGCCAGTCTGGATCAGCCGAACGCGGCGCGTTTAGAGAGCGTTGCCCTTGCCGGGATTATTGGTGCCAGGGGCGAGCCGGTCGGTTTGTGGTAAAACGCGGAAAAACGGCATTCGTTGCATGATCACCATCGACCGGACCGACCTCGCCTTTCAACTGCACGACCTGCTCGACACGGCGCGGCTTGCCGCGCATTCGCGTTTCGCCGACTATGATCGCGCCGCGATCGATGGCGTCCTCGACACGGCGGAACGGATCGCGATCAACCATTTCCTACCGCACGCGGCCTTGCTCGACGAAAACGAACCCGCCTTCGTCGACGGCAAGGTGGTCATGGATGACGCGGTGGGCGAAGCGTTACGGCATTTTCGCGAGGCCGGCTTCTTCGGCGCCGCCTTCGACCGTGAATGGGGCGGGATGCAAATGCCGGAGACGGTCCGCCAAGCGGCCTCGTTCATATTCATGATGGCCAATATAGGCACCTCCGGCTATCCCTTTCTGACCGCGGGCGCCGCCAATCTGCTCGCCAGTTTCGGAACCGTCGAGCAGAAAGAGCGGTTTCTGCGCCCGATGGTCGAGGGCCGCTTCTACGGAACGATGTGCCTGTCCGAGCCGCAAGCCGGCTCCTCGCTTGGCGACATCGTCACCAGCGCGTCGCCGGCCGACGACGGCAGCTACCGGATTTCCGGCCGCAAGATGTGGATTTCGGGCGGCGACCAGGAGATTTCGGACAATATCGTCCACATGGTGCTCGCCCGCATCGAGGGCGCACCGCCCGGCGTGAAGGGCATATCCCTGTTCATCGTACCCAAATATCGTCTCGACCCCGATGGCATGGCCAGTGAGCGCAATGGCGTCGTCTTGGCCGGCCTCAATCACAAGATGGGGTATCGCGGCACGACCAACACCCTGCTTCATTTTGGCGAGGACGAGCCCGCGATCGGCTATCTGCTCGGCGAACCGCATCGCGGCCTCGCCTACATGTTCCAGATGATGAACGAGGCGCGGATCGGCGTCGGCCTCGGCGCGGTGGCGCTGGCCGCGGCGGGATATCGCGCATCGCTTGCTTACGCCCGCGAGCGCCCGCAAGGACGCCATCCCGACGGCAAGGATCCATCCGGCCCGCCAGTGGCGATCATCGAGCACGCCGACATCAAACGCCTGCTTCTGGCCCAGAAGGCGGCCGTCGAAGGCGCGCTCGCGCTGGTGCTCTATTCGGCCGACCTGGTCGACCGTATCCGCGAGGCCGAGGATGAGCAGGCCCGCCGCGAGGACGAACTCCTGCTCGACCTCTTGACGCCGCTCGTGAAATCCTGGCCCTCCGAATATTGTCTTGAGGCCAACAAACACGCGATCCAGGTGCTGGGTGGTTATGGCTATACGCGCGACTATCCGGTCGAGCGGCTTTATCGCGACAACCGGCTGAACCCGATTCACGAAGGCACGCACGGGATCCAGGGCATGGATCTCCTTGGCCGCAAGATCACGCAAGCCGGTGGTGCCGGCGTCAGGACGCTGGCCGAGCGCGTCATGGCCGACATTAAGATGGCGCATACGCTGGACGGGCTCGCCGGCTTCGCCGAGACGCTGGCCACTCATCTCTCCGAAACGGTCGCCACCACCGGCAGACTTGCCCACGCCGTCGGGAAAAATCCGCGGCTGGGGCTTGCCAATGCGACGATCTATCTCGACATGCTCGGTCATGTCGTGATCGCCTGGATGTGGCTGAGGCAGGCGGTGGCCGCCGTCGGAAAGCGCGCGAACGGCGACGGCGATCCCGACTTCCTCGACGGCAAACTCGCCGCCTGCCGTTATTTCTTCGCGCATGAACTGCCGGCCACGCGCGTCAAGCGCGACCTTCTCGACAGTCTCGACGACACGACGCTGTCAATGAAACCCGACTGGTTCTGAACGTCTTGGCCGAGCGCCCGTAGGAGCCGCCTCAAAACCCGCCTCGGCGTTACGCCCGATGCGGGAAGTCCACCACGAACCGCGCCCCGCCGCCCTCCGGCGTTTCGAGCCGCACGCTCGCGCCGTGATGATTCGCGATCTGGCGCACGAGCGACAGACCGAGCCCCCAGCCGCCCGCCGTCTCGCTGCGGCCGGCCGGCCGGTAGAACGGCTCGAACACCCTTGCGCTTTCGCTCTCCGGAACGCCCTTGCCATGATCCTCGACGCTCAACCGGACAAACTCCGGCGTCTGCACCACACTGGCCGTCACCGGGCGGGCGCCGTGACGCAGCGCGTTCTGCATAAGATTGCGCACCAGACGAGTGATCAGGCGCGGCTCGCCGGTGATCTGCGCCGGCCGGCCGCCGACCGAAACCTGCTGGCGCGCGCCCTCTTCCGTGACCAGTGCCAGCAGATCCAGCGTCTGGCTGTTTTCCAGCCGCTCGAGATGGGCGAGCCGGCTTGCCAGCAGAATCTCGTCGACCAGTTCGTCGACCTCGGCCAGGTTGCGAACGATTTCCTGCTTGGTGGTCTCTGCCGGCGAACGCTCGTAAAGGTCGATTGCCATGCGCAGCCGGGCGAGCGGCGAGCGCAGTTCATGACTGGCATTGGCGAGCAGGCTGCGGTGGGCGAGGATCAGACGCTCGATCTGGGCCGCTGCGCGGTTGAAGCTTTTTGCCACGGCGGCGACCTCGTCGCGGCCGCGATCGTCGACGCGCGTCATCAGCGCCCCCTCGCCCCAGGCGTCGACCCCCCGTCGCAGCCGTTCCAGACGCCGCGTCAATTGCCGCACGACCGGGTAGGCAGCGATACCGATCACGCCGGCGATCAATGCCAGATAGGCGATCGGATTACGGCCGGAAGGTCCGAACGGCCTGTCCATGCGCGCGGCCAGCGCGCGCCCGTCAGGAAGCCGCATGACGAAGACATGTCCATCCTCGCGCCGCGCGTGCCGACCGTGCCGGTCCAGCACCACCGCGTCGATCGGCGCGCCGGCGCGAGCCAGAACGAGGCCGTCCCGGTCGAACAGGGTAAGATCGGTATCGAACGTCTCGGAAAGACGTCTTAGCGTCGCCGCGATTTCCTCCGGCCTGCCGTCGGCTGGCAGGATCGCCGCCACGAACAGGTCACGCTGGGCGCGCCAGCCAGTGTCGCGTTCGTCCAGGCCGATACGCACAACGACGGCGCCAACGACCGCCACGACCGCGAGGCTCGCCAGCAAGGTCAGGTATATCTTGAGAAAAAGACTGCCGCGCATGAGCCGATTCCGGTCGAGACAACGAGAAAACTAGATATCGTCCTGGTAGCGCGCGAAGACGTAGCCGGCCCCACGCACGGTGATCAGCCGGCGCGGATGTTTCGGATCAGCCTCGATCGCGGCGCGGATGCGCGAAACATGCACGTCGATCGATCGGTCGAACGCCTCAAGTTCCTCGCCGCGCGTCATGTCCATGAGCTGGTCGCGCGACAGGGTCCGCCCAGCGTTCCTGGCCAGCGTCAGGAGAAGGTCGAACTGGTGGCTGGTCAACCTGCTTTCGGTCCCGTCGAGCCGCACCGCACGCGAGCCCGGATCGATCTCCAACCGCCCGAAGCGCAGCACGCGCTCGGCGCCGGTCCCGCCGCCATGGCGCCGGCGCAGGATCGCCTTGAGTCTAGCCAGCAATTCGCGCGGGTTGAACGGTTTCGGCAGATAGTCGTCCGCACCGAGCTCGAGCCCGACGATACGGTCGGTCTCCTCGCCCTTCGCCGTCAGCATCAGCACCGGCACATCTGACACGGCGCGGATGCGTCGGCAGGCCTCGAACCCGTCGACGTCCGGAAGCATGATGTCGAGAATGACGGCGTCGGGTGCCCGCCTTTGCAGGTCGGACAGCCCTTCCGCCGCGGTTTCGGCTGTCCGCACGTCAAATCCGTTTCCGGCCAGATAATCAGCCAGCATGGCGGACAGGCGGGTATCGTCGTCGACGATCAACACCTGTTCCGTCATGCCCGGCTTCCTTCCATGACCACCGGCCCCAAAGCCGTTCCGTCAGCGGCGATGATGCTTGCCGCGCTTCTCGATATGCTCTGCGAGCTTGGCGCGCTGCTCCGGCGTCAAAACCTCGGCGGCGTCGAGCATTGCCGCCGTCATCTTGCGCGAGGCTTCGTCCATCGCCTGCACCCGCTCGCCACGCAGCTTTTCGGCCGCCTCGCGATCGATGGTCGGCGCGCTGATGATATTGACTATATCCTTGCGCGTGTCACGGAATTCGCGGATCATCGGCCGCAATTCGGCGCGCGCGGCGTCGATAATTTCCCACAATTTGTCCTGCTGCTCGTCGGTCGCGCCAATCTCGTCAAGCATGTGACCCATCCGCCGTTCCATGATGAAACCACCCATGCGGGCCTTCAGGACCTGGCCGCCCATGTGTCCGTCCGAAGCCCCGAAACCGCCACCGGCCGTCGCTACAAGGCCGGTCCCGGCGATCGCAGCCAGCGCCAGCCCGCCCACGATCGCACCGCGCATCCAGCCGCCCGAGCGCGGCGTGCCGCCGTTGATCGAATCGTCGAAATGATGATTGTCGTCTTGCATGGTCTTGATCCTCTGTTCGGCAGCATCATCGCTGCGATGGGATCAGACTAGGCCGCCAACGTTTCGCTCCTTCCCGGCCAATGTAAAGAAATGTGAAGCCGCATCGTGCCCGTGCGGGCCTATCGCGATACCCGACCGCCGCCGGCCTCCAGGATCGGCACCGTGTCGAGCGCGGGAAGCGACAACACCATGACATCGACCTCGTTGTCCATTCCCTCGACCGCCACGCGGCGCGGCGCAGCGCTGAACCGCCCGTCGTAACCCTGCTCGATCCCCAGCCGCCAACTCGCGGCTTCCACGATGCAGACGCTCCCGAGATGCTTGTTCAGCTTTTCGAGCTTCGCCGCAAGGTTGACAGGCGAGCCGATCACGGTCATCTCCAGACGTTCGTCGCGCCCGACCGTTCCCCAACTGACGGGGCCGGAAGCGACGCCGATACCGATTTCGAGCGGGCCGCCGCAACCGGCAAAGTCAGGCTCCAGCAACCAACTGCGCGCGTCGCGCAGGATCGCCTCCGCCGCCCTCAATGCGTCGGCGGCTAAGGTTTCGCTGATCCGCCCAAGCCCGAAGCCGGCCAGGATGCCGTCTCCGATGAACTTGTCGATGACGCCGCCCTCGGCATGGACGAGCGGAAGTACGCGACCCTGATAGGCGGCAAGAATGCGCATAACAGTGTCGGGGTCGCATCGTTCCGCGATCTTGGTGAAGCCGCGAATGTCGACGGTCAATACCGCCACGTGCTGGCGCTCGGCCTTGCCCGGCACCAGCCTTTCGTTCGCAAAGCGGATGTTGCGGGCGACCGGCGCGTCGAAGAAGCGCGCGAACTCAGCGGCGGCAATCCCCTCCGTCATGGCGGTAACGAGGAAATTGCGCGACCCGTTCACCGCCAAGGCCAGCACCGCCGTGACCAACAAGATGGACAGGAGCTTGTCGATCTCAGCGCCGATCAGGATTGAATTCGAGGTCAGGTAGTCGACGTAAGAACGCGTGAGCATGCTGTCATGGGGATCTATGCGCGTGACATACACCATGATCGCGGCCCAGCCGGCCATCGCGGCAAAGCCTGCGAACAGCACGAATTTCGGGTTGAAGCGCAGCGCACGGATGGCGATGAAGATGAAGACGTAAAGCAGGGCCGGGGCCTTGAGGACAAAAGTCGCCGGTTGCTCGTACTGGATGTGGAAGCTGACCATCAGCCCGTAGAGCAGGGCGAAATCGAAAATGATGGAAACATAGCTCGCCCAGTCCGGCGGCTCACGAAAATAGCACCATACGATGCCGATCAACGACAGCGCGAGATAGGTGGCGAGCACATAGGGTGCGATCGCCATCGCGCCGTCGGGATGTGTTTTGGGCGAAACGGCGTAGATCACGCAGAAAATCGCGATGATGGTGAGCTGGATCGACCGCAACAGAAGCTCGTTGGCCCAGTCCCGCTCGCGAATCCGGTCGTGGATGCGCGTCGGAAGCGAGGACAGGTCCGGTGTGGAGAGAAATGTTCGGCGCGCGTCGCTCAGCAAGGTCCGAACTCCCGGAAAACCGATCCTGGTCGCAAGTGATCTTACAGCCGATCCGCTTCACCGGAGTTCACATCGGTGCGGGTATCCGTGATCGGCGCGGTGCCTCCGCCCGGAACGAAATAAGCCCGGTCGGATCCGACCGGGCTTATTTGGAAAAGCGCGAGAAGGAGGGCTTAAGCTGCTTCTTCCTGTTCGGAATCCTCATTGTCGGCCTTGGCGCCGCGACGCGGACCCTTGGCAAGATTGGCCTCGATCAGGCGAACCGCCTCGGTCTCCGACATCTTGTTGACGGCGGCGATTTCGCGCGCCATGCGGTCGAGCGCGGCCTCGTAGAGCTGGCGTTCCGAATAGGACTGTTCCGGCTGGTTCTCGGCACGATAGAGGTCGCGCACCACTTCCGAAATCGAGATCAGATCGCCCGAATTGATCTTCGCGTCGTATTCCTGCGCGCGGCGCGACCACATGGTGCGCTTGACGCGCGCGCGGCCCTGCACGACCTTCAATGCACGCTCGACATAATCGGTTTCGGCTAGCTTGCGCATGCCTACCGACGTGGCCTTGGCGACCGGCACTTTCAGCCGCATCTTGTCCTTCTGAAAGTCGATCACGAACAGTTCCAGCTTATGTCCGGCAACCTCCTGCTCCTCGATCGCGACAATCTGTCCCACGCCGTGCGCGGGATAGACGATGAATTCCGCGGTCTTGAAGCCCTGGCGGCTTGCGCTTTTCTTCTGCTGGGATGCCATACGCCCTAAACTCCTTGTTTGCGGCTCCGGCTTTTGTGCCGGATTCCTGCCCCGAACGACGAAATGACGTCCGAAACCCTGATAGGGGCGCAAAAAGTAACGTTTCCGGCAAACGGAAGGCGATCGGCGCACAGGCGTTTAACCTGGCCAAGTCGCCTCGGACCGGAAACTGTAAGCACCTTTCGATGATTAAGGTTTTTGCGCCATCAAAAGACGAGGTAACGCCTGTAGGATGGTCACTTCTAACACAATTATGCGAAAGAATCAACAACTTGCCGCAACAGCGAACGGCTCCGTCAACCTTATGCTTAAGGCTGCAAAACGTTAAGTCGGCGAATTCACCGCATCGGCAGGCGCGCGCTCAGTCGCCTTCGCCCGGTTCGGAAGAAAAATACTTCTCGAACTTGTTGTCGACGCCGTCGAACTCCTTGCCGTCGGCCGGCGGCTCCTTCTTGGCGGTGATGTTCGGCCACTTCTCGGCGTAATCGGCATTGACCTTAAGCCATGAATCGAGGCCCGGCTCGGTATCCGGCTTGATCGCGTCGGCGGGGCATTCGGGTTCGCACACGCCACAGTCGATACACTCGTCCGGATGGATGACGAGCATATTTTCGCCTTCATAAAAACAATCGACCGGACAGACCTCGATACAGTCCATGTATTTGCACTTGATGCAATTGTCGATGACGACATAAGTCATGAAGGCACTCCGGGGCCATTCGGCCTGCAACGTTTGCCGGTGAGGTAGCGCCTTTGCAGTAGCCGTGCAAGAGGCGCCTTGTCGCCAATCAGGGACCCTGCGGAATGGTTTTGCGCGGACCGCTGGGGCGCTAGGGTTCGCCGCGCCACTTGTCCATGGCGCGCCGCTCCTTCTTGGTCGGGCGACCGGCGCCGGCTTCGCGAAAGGCGGCCGCGACCGGCTTTTCGACTACCACCGGTTTCGGCGTCATGTCCTCGTAAAGGAGACGGGCTTCCACGGCCGGTCCGCGCCGCGTGCCGGTATCGAGTATTCGGTAGACCAAAATATCGCGCGTGCGGGCGATGGTCAGCACGTCGCCGGCGCGGATCAGGTGTGCGGCCTGGCCAACTTTCTCGCGATTGACCCGGACACTTCCCGACTGCACAAGCTTCGCCGCCAACGAGCGCGATTTGGCCACGCGGGCGTAGAACAGCCATTTGTCAATACGTTGGCGCTCGGGCCCGGCCATGGTCTATTTCTTGAGCTGCTCCTTGAGCGCGGCCAGTTTGGCGAACGGCGAATCGGGATCGACGCGATCCCGCTTCTCCTCCCGGCGGGGCGTGAAATGCGGCTTGTCCTTGCCGCCGCCACGCCATTTGCCGCCTCCCCTGCGACCGGGCTTTCCGGTCCCGTCGCCATCGCCGCCGCCCTGGGGGCGCCCGGCCTTCGCCTGCCCTCCCTTGGCAGGCTTGTCGGATCGTGGCTTGCCGCCCTCCTCGCCCGCCGCGGGGCGGTGTCTGCGCGCATTGCCGTCGCGGCCGGAGCGGTTGCGATGCCCGCCGATGCGGCCCGGGCGCCAGAGCGTCACCAGCTTCGGTTCGTCCGGCTCCGCGTCGGCCGTCGGCCGGGTTCCGCTCTCATCCGCCGGAACGGCTGGCTCGACGGTGCCGACAGTCTCCGCGGTCTGACCTTCACCTGGCGCGGCGGCGTCGGAAACCTGGCGTCCGGCGTCGGCGGCCGCGACCGGCTCAGCCGTTTCGCGTTCGACGGCTTCCGGCGCGGCAACGGGCGCGCTTGCTACTTGTTCACCACCGCCCGCAACCGCCAATGTCTCGCCGGCGGCCTCGGGCGCGGTGTCGCTCACGGCAACTGGGGTTGCCTCTGGCGCAACGGCAACCGCCTTGGACTGGCCTTCGACCGCATCGGAGCCGACATCGGCACCGTTCGCGTCCGCCACCGGCGCGGTCGGCGCCTGGCCGCTGGTCGCGTCGGCTTGCGCCGCGGCGGAAGCCTTCGCGGCGGCTTCGGCTTCGTGCGCATCGAGCCGCCCCTTGACCTCTTCGGCCGGCTTGGCCTCGCCGCGATAGCCGAGGCCCTTGAGAATCTCGTCCATGTCTTCTGCGGTCGCGCCGAGGATCGACATCATCGCCGGCGTGACCAAGAAGGCGTTGCCGTCGAAACCGCCATCGGGCCGCGATCCGGTGCCCGGCCGCCAAGCGAGCGCGGGACGGATCAGATCGGCCAGACGCTCGAGAATGTCGATGCGCACCGCGCGCCGTCCGAGCAGGCGGAAGCCCGCAAGGCGATAGAACTCCTTTTCGAAGGTCGGTTCGATCACCAGCGAGGTACGTCCGGTAGCAAGCCCATGGACGACATCGCCGAAACCGGGCTTGTCCTTGCCGTCGTTTTGCAGCGCCCACAACAGCGTCACCAACCCGGCCGGGCCGGGTTTCAGCAACGCCGGAACGAAGATGTGATAGGCGCCGAAACGCACGCCGAGCCGCCGCAGCGCGCCGCGCGCCTCCTGATCGAGCCCACGTATCTCGTCGGCGACCTCGCGGCGGGCGATCACACCGAGATTTTCAACCAGGCGGAAGGCGATGCCGCGGGCGATGCCGGAAAGCTGTTCGGCGTCGCGCAAATCGACCAGCGGCTTGAGCAGGCTTCCGATCTGGAAGGCGACGAAACGCTCGATGCGCGCCGCGATCTTGTCGCGTGCCGGACCGGTCACCTGCTCGTCGGCCAGGAGCACCGCGCGCGGACGCAGAATATCTTCGCCGGCCACCAGCGTGGCCACCGGCGCGCCGATCCATCGCACGACACCGTCCGACCCGAGGGCGAGATCGCCATTGCCGGTCGCGGCGAAGCGTTCAGCCCGGGCCTCGAATTCCTGCGCCAGCGCCTTTTGCGCGGCCGCCTTCACCGCGCGGGCATCCTCGCCGCCGGCCGATTGGTCGGCGGTAAAGCGGAAGCCTTGCAATTCGCCGACATGATGGCCCTCGACGAGGACTTGTCCGGACGGATTGATTTCAGCGTCAAGCATCGTGTTTTCTCTCAACCGCTTCATGAGCACGGATGTCCTGCGGTCAACGAAGCGTTTCGTCAACCGCTCATGTAACGCATCGGACAGCCGGTCCTCGATCTCGCGCGTTTTTTCCTGCCAGTGTGCCGGATCGGCAAGCCAGCCGGGACGATGGGAAACGAAGGTCCAGGTGCGTATCTGAGCGATGCGCTGCGACAGCGCGTCGATCTCACCTTGGGTGGTGTCTGCCCGGCGCACCTGTTCGGCCATATAGTTTTCGTCGACATGGCCGCGGCGCACGAGGTCGGTATAGATCGTGCCGATCAGATCGGCGTGCTGGGCCGGCGCGATCCTGCGATAGTCCGGCAGCGCGCACACGTCCCACAATGCCGCGACGCGCTCGCGCGTCGTCGCCAGATCGCAGATGTCGGCATCGCGGATCACCGTCTCCAACGCCTGCTGGTCGACCGCCGGCGGCGCCCGGGTCAACCCCTCGACCGGCGCCAGGGTCTCGATCGACCGGCGCAGCGCCTCGAGATTGGCGAAGTCGAATTCGGCCGTGCGCCATTGCAGCACCCTGACCGGCTCGAAATCATGCGCCTCGATCTTTTCGGCCAGTTCCTCGTCGAACGGATCGACCTGGCCCGTCACCCCGAACGTTCCGTCGCGCATGTGACGACCGGCGCGCCCGGCAATCTGGCCAAGCTCGGCGGCGGTGAGTTGACGGTACTGATAGCCGTCGAATTTGCGGTTTTGCGCGAAGGCGACATGGTCGACGTCGAGATTGAGCCCCATGCCGATCGCGTCGGTGGCGATCAGATAGTCGACGTCGCCCGACTGATAAAGCGCGACCTGCGCGTTGCGCGTGCGCGGGCTGAGCGCGCCGAGCACGACGGCCGCTCCCCCGCGCTGGCGGCGGATCAGCTCCGCGATCGCATAGACCTCGTCGGCAGAGAAGGCAACGATCGCCGTGCGCGGCGGCAGCCGCGTGATCTTCTTGGACCCCGAATAGGCAAGGTGCGACATGCGCGGCCGGGTCACCACCGACAGGCCCTTGAGCAGCTTTTCCAGGATGCCGCGCATCGTGGCCGCGCCAAGAAGCAGCGTTTCCTGCCGGCCGCGCAGATGCAGGATACGGTCGGTGAAGATGTGGCCACGTTCCAGATCGCCGGCGAGCTGAACCTCGTCTATCGCCACGAAGGCGGCGTCGGTCTGGCGCGGCATAGCCTCCACCGTGCAGACCGAAAAGCGGGCGCCGGGCGGCTGGATCTTCTCCTCGCCGGTGATCAGCGCGACATTGTCGGCGCCCACCTTTTCGGCGACCCGGCCGTAGACCTCGCGCGCCAGAAGCCGCAGCGGCAGGCCGATGACGCCGGTTTCGTGCGCAACCATGCGCTCGATGGCGAGATGGGTCTTGCCGGTATTGGTCGGTCCGAGAATCGCGGTCACGTCGCGCCCAGACAGAATCAGGGGACCATGCTGTTTCGGCTGGATATTCATGGAATGGCAATCAGGCCCTTCGCGCCAATGCCCCGCCTGTTGCCGTTTGGTGGTTCCGGCGCCAGGCGCTGTGGGCGAATTGAAGGCGGTTTTCGCCAGCAAGACATAGGGACTTTCACGCCCGAACACAATCGGCAAGCGGCGGCGGGCACGCCGCCGCAATTGGAACGGGACTGGAACGAATCGGCGACGAATCGCTGACTCGGCCTGATTCAGGTTTTGTTCCTTGCCCCCATATGGTGTCGCCCCAACCACCGGACACCAGATCGTGATTCAGCCGCTTTGCCGGTGTTGCGTACACCGTCGGCCATGAGACTTGGCCTCAGGGCGCAGCCGGTGCAGGATGCGACCTGTCGGCCAAACGGCTGCAGGACGGATCCGGGGTGGAGCCGGACATGCGCGGGCACCGTCGTAATACAGCAGTATCTGGGACACCGCCGCGATGGCTGCTTGCGGCGGCTTTGCTGCTGGTCGCGATCGCGCCAAGCGCGAGCTGGGCGGGCGACGACACCCGGATCACCCAGCGCTATTATTTCATCAGCGGCCGCTCCCACGCCGAACTGCTCGCCTCGGTGCGGCGCAACGCGCCCCGCGCCGGATCGGCCTACGGCATCGGCTTCATCGATTTTTACCCGCGCTACACGCTCGCGCCGACCGCCAAGGGCTGCCGTATCGACAAGGCTGAGGTCGGTCTAAGGATTGTGCTGCGCCTGCCGCGCTGGAACGGGGCCAAGGACACACCTCGTTCGGTGAGGCGGCTCGCCGACCGTTTCGAGCGCGCGATCAAGGCGCATGAGTTTCAGCATGTCCGCATCGCCAAGCGCCACGCAAGCCGCATGGCGCGCCAGCTTGCACGACTCAAACCGGCCGGAGATTGCCGGAAATTGCGGGACACCGCGCAAGCCCTGATCGACCGCCACAAGCAGGCGCATCGCGCCAGCCAGGCCGCCTTCGATCGGCGCACCCGCAAGGCCATAAAACGGCTTCTCTAACACCTCGCAGGCGCGCAAGACTGGGCTCTCAGGCGAAATCCAGCCTCAACCTTCAGGCGAAATATTGTCCGCCATTGGCGGTAATCGTCGAACCGGTGATGAAGCCGGCATCGTCGGATGCGAGGAAGACCACGCAGCGTGCGATCTCGGCCGCTTCGCCGAGGCGTCCGACCGGAATTTGCGCGATGATGGATTCGCGTACCTTCTCCGGCACGGCCATAACCATGTCGGTCCCGATATAGCCGGGGCAGATCGCGTTGACGGTAATGCCGTTGCGCGCGCCTTCCTGGGCCAGCGCTTTGGTGAAGCCGAGATCGCCGGCCTTGGACGCGGAATAGTTGGCCTGGGCGAACTGACCCTTCTGACCATTGATGGAGGAGATGGTGATGACGCGGCCGAATTTGCGCTCACGCATGCCGTTCCACACCGGATGTGTCATATTGAAGACGCCGTTGAGATTGGTGTTGATGACGTCGGTCCACTGGTCCCTGGTCATCTTGTGGAACGGCGCGTCGCGGGTGATGCCGGCATTGTTGACCAGGATGTCGACCGGCCCGAGATCGGCCTCCACCTGGGCGATGCCGCCCGCGCAGGCCTCGTAATCGGCCACGGACCATTTGTAGACCGGAATCCCGGTCTCGGCGTTGAAGCTCTGCGCCGCTTCGTCATTGCCGGCATAGTTGGCCGCAACCGTGCAGCCAGCCTCCTTGAGCGCGACGGCTATTGCCGCCCCTATGCCGCGTGTTCCTCCTGTGACGATCGCCGTTCTGGCCATTTTGTTCTCCTCCTTGGCGGCGGAGGGGCAAGCGGGTCATGGTGGCTGGCGAAATCGGGGTCGGAAGCCGCTTCGCTCTTCTTTTTTCCGCAGATCCCGCGCGCCGCTCCCTGTTCCCTGTTATGTTGCTCAGTTCATCGCTTCCACGCACATGGCGACCCCCATGCCGCCGCCGATGCACAATGTGGCTAGGCCTTTTTTCGCCCCACGCCGCTGCATTTCGTGAACCAAAGTGTTGAAGATGCGCGCGCCGGACGCGCCGATCGGATGGCCGATCGCGATCGCGCCGCCATTGACGTTCACGATATCCGGGTTCCAGCCCATATCCTTGTTGACCGCGCAGGCCTGCGCGGCGAAGGCCTCGTTCGCCTCGACCAGGTCGAGATCCTCGGCCTTCCAGCCGGCCCGTTCCAGCGCCTTGCGCGAGGCCGGGATCGGGCCTGTACCCATGACCTTCGGGTCGACGCCGGCGGTTGCCCACGACACGACGCGCGCCAGCGGCTTGACGCCGCGCCGCGAAGCCTCTTCCTCGCTCATCAGCACCGCGGCAGCCGCGCCGTCATTGATTCCCGAGGCATTTGCCGCCGTGACGGAACCCTCCTTGTCGAAGGCCGGCCGCAGCTTCTGCATGGCCTCGATGGTGGCACCATGGCGGATATATTCGTCGGCATCCACTACGATGTCGCCCTTGCGCGTCTTGATCGTGACGGCGACGATCTCGTCCTTGAACTTGCCGGCTTTCTGGGCGGCCTCCGCCTTGTTCTGCGAGGCGAGCGCGAACCGATCCTGATCGTCGCGGGTAATCTGGAACTGGCGCGCCACGTTCTCCGCCGTCACGCCCATGTGATAACCGTTGAAGGCATCCCACAATCCGTCCTTGATCATGGTGTCGATCATGGCGTAGTCGCCCATCTTGACGCCGGCACGAAGATGCTGGCAGTGCGGCGACAACGACATCGATTCCTGTCCGCCCGCGACGATGATCCGGGCGTCTCCGGTAGCGATCTGCTGCATGCCGATCGCGATCGCCCTGAGGCCCGATCCGCATACCTGGTTCAGCCCCCAGGCGCTGGTTTCCTTGGGCATGCCGGCGGCCATCGACGCCTGACGCGCCGGGTTCTGACCCTGGCCGGCCGTCAGCACCTGGCCGAGGATCACCTCGTCGACCTCGGCCGGCTCCACGCCGGCACGCGCCAAAACTTCCTTAAGCACGACCGCGCCGAGATCGTGCGCGGGCGTATTGGCGAACGCGCCGTTGAAGGAACCGACCGCCGTGCGCGCGGCGCTGGCAATGACGATGGAGGGCGAAACGGACATCTTGGTCTCCCTGTGTGCGGGGCATATCGCAACTTTGTTGCCCTTAGCATGGCGCGAGTCAAATTCGAAATGTGTCGCGGGGCGCATCCGCCCCGGCAAATGCCCCGCCGATCCGGACGCTGTTTCCTGCAGTGCACAAATCGCTTTTCATTGATGCGGTTTTGCGCATATCCTGAAATATGCGACATGTCGCGACCGCTGACGAAGCATCGTTTCGGCAATCTGGGAGGTTCGCGTGCCTGGCAAGGACGATCCGGTGATCATCAAGAAATACGCCAACCGTCGCCTCTACAATACAGGCACATCCACCTATGTGACGCTCGAGGATCTGGCCGAAATGGTCAAGCGCGGCGAGGATTTCACCGTTCAGGACGCCAAGTCCGGCCAAGACATCACCCATCCCGTGCTGACACAGATCATTTTCGAACTCGAAAACAAGGATGGGCAGAACATGCTGCCCGTTTCCTTCCTGCGGCAACTGATCTCGTTTTACGGCGACCAGATGCAGATGATCGTGCCGAGTTTCCTCGAGCAGTCGATGTTCGCCTTCGCCAAGGAGCAGGAACGGTTCCGCGAACAGATGAAGGATGCCATCGGTAAGGCTCCGATGGACATGATGGGCATGTCGACGCCAATGAAGGCGATCGAGGAACAGACCCGCCGCAACATGGAAATCTTCCAGAACGCGATGCGCATGTTCACGCCCTTTCCCGCGACCGTGTCGCAGGAAGGGCCCGAAACATCCGAACAGGCAGCGTCCAAAACGGAGGAAGCGACCGACGATCTGCGCGACCTGAAGGAACAGATCGCCGCCATGCAGCGCAAGATCGATTCAATGGACAAGGGCTGAACCTCCCCGACTGGTTCGACGGCGATCGCAAAACCCTCTTTCAAATACTGCTTTGTGCGGCACCACGGCGGCGGGCGCCCCCGCTTCGGTGGCCGTGCCGTCTGCGACGATGGCGGACGACCGCACCGACCCGACCCCTCCCGATCGGTGAAACTATTTCGACCGAACGCTCCGTACAGAACCGGCGGCGGGTCCAATATAGCTGTCGGCACATGGAAACGGGAGAGCCCCATGAGCGACCTGAAACTCGAAACCGCCAACACCATCATCGAAACCGCCTTTGCCAAGGGGGCGGAGACCGGTCTGAAACCGCTCGCCGTCGCCGTACTCGACGCCGGCGGGCACCTCGTCGCCTTCCAGCGCCAAGACCTGTCCTCGCTGATGCGTTTCCAGATCGCGTTCGGCAAGGCCTATGGCGCACTCGCCCTGGGCATGGGCACGCGCGCCGTGGATACGATGGCTCGCGAGCGGCCGCATTTCATGGCCGCGCTATCGGATGTCGCCGGCGGCCGCCTCGTTCCGGTACCCGGCGGCGTTCTGATGCGCGACGGTTCCGGCCGACTTATCGGCGCGGTGGGCGTTTCCGGCGACACGTCCGACAATGACGAAGCCGCCGCGGTCGCCGGCATCGAGGCCGCCGGCCTCGTCGCGGATGGCGGCTGAGGGACTAGTGAAAGCTGACGTCGCGGCCGGCCGAGCGGATCGACACCGAAAACCCGGCGATCAGATCGACCAGCGTGATCACCATCAGGATGAAGAACACCGAGTGCGCGGCGCCGCGCACCAAAAGGAACTCGACCAGGAAGGCGACGAAGACGAAAGTGGACAACAGATGATCGACGACCGACGCGTTCGAGGTGCGGGTCGATTTCATGATTTCCAGGAACAGGAACACCAGCCCGATCACGATCATCAGATCGCCGAGCGTCATGGCGAAAACGCCGCCCGACATCATGGCGAGCGAGAATATCTCCTGCGCCCAGGGATCGTCGCCGCCGCCGAACATGCCGGCAAGGCCAAGATTGTAGAGAATGAAGGGAATGATCAGCAGGGGGGCGATGCCCAGCATGGCGCGGCTCCGTTGCGGAAAGACCCCTTCGTGTCACCACCACACGACCGGCGTCAAGACGATCATGCCGCCGCGACGCATCGCTTGCACCCATGCAGACGCAAAAAGACCGGCCGGAGCCGGTCTTCGACATGCGGCGCGAAAGAAAAGCCTCAGCTTTCCTTGGGCTCCAGCACCTGGCGACCGCGATACATACCGGTCTTCAGGTCGATATGATGTGGGCGCCGCAATTCGCCGGAATTGCGATCCTCGACATAGGTCGGTGCCTTGAGCGCATCGGCGGCGCGACGCATGCCGCGCTTCGACGGCGAAGTTTTTCGTTTCGGTACAGCCATGGACCTGCTCCATCACTCAAATCAATGCCCGCCGCGCCCTTCAGGAAAGGACCGTATTTCGACAGGTCAACATCTGGAAAGTCGCGTGCCTATACACGCTGCCACGGCACTTGACCAGTCGAAACCGTCACTTTTTTTCGCGCGGCGCCGCAGCCCTGCCCCGCCTAGCGCACGCATCCGATATAATCGCCGGCGCCCGCCGCGCGCTTTTCGATGATCGAGGCGAGCCGGTTCAGCCCCTTGCTGGGTTTGGCCGGGTTTCGCTCGACCGGATTGGGTAGGGTGACGGCGAGAAGGGCCGATTGGCGGCGCGTCAGCTTGCCGGCCGAGCGGTTGAAATGATGTTGAGCGGCCGCCTCGGCGCCATAGACGCCCGGAGCCCATTCGACGATGTTGAGATAGATCTCCATGATGCGCTTCTTTGGCACGATTGCGTCGAAAACCAGCGCGAGCGGCGCCTCAATCGCCTTTCTCAGCAGAGACCGGCCGTGCCACAAAAACAGGTTCTTCACCGTCTGCATGGGAATAGTGGAGGCCCCGCGCGTCGGCTCCCCCGACAGGGCATCGTCGATGACCACGTTGAGTTCGCCCCAGTCGATGCCGCGATGGGAACAGAACTGCCCGTCTTCCGACATCATCACCGAGTGGATAAGCACCGGCGCGATGTCCTCGATCGGCACCCAGCGCCGCTGGTATGACGTGCCCGTCACCAGATCCCGGACCATCAGCGTCGAGACCGGATGGATTGCCGGCCAGACATAAAGCAGCGACAGCGCCAGCGGTAGCAGGGCGATCGCCATGCAGGCCGCGACCACGCGCCGCAGCCATGTCGTCCATCTCGATTTGCGCCGTTTGCGCCGTGCCATGCGCTCCTCCGCCAGCGGCCGCTTGTCCGGACTCCGGGCCGGATCAACGTTGTCTAGCGCACATAAATCGGCGCTACCATCCATGGAACCGCGGGCGCCCCTGCGGATTGCCGCGGCCGATGGACTTGACCGCGCGCGAAATTGTCGCCATCGCACCCTCATGACGACCGAGCTTTCCGCCCTGTTCGAACAGAGCCTCGCCATGCGCGCCGAAACCGTCGAGTCGGTGCTGCGCGGGCTTTTCGACGATCGCGCGCGCAACGGCGAGATAGCGCGGCCGCCCCGGCTGATGGCCGCGATCCGGCACGGCGTTCTCAATGGCGGCAAGCGCCTGCGTCCCTTTCTGGTCATGGAAAGCGCGGCCCTGTTCGGCGCAGCACCCGAGGCGGCGGCCCATGTCGCGGCGGCGCTGGAATGCGTGCATTGCTACTCGCTGATCCACGACGACCTGCCGGCGATGGACGACGACGATCTGCGACGCGGCCAGCCGACCGTGCACCGCGCCTATGACGAAGCGACCGCCATTCTTGCCGGCGACGCGCTTTTGACGACAGCCTTCGATATCCTGTCCAGCAGCGATTTCGAGCTCGCCGACACGACACGCCTGATCCTGGTACGGGGTCTGGCGCGCGCCGCCGGCATCGGCGGCATGGTTGGCGGACAGATGCTCGATCTGGCCGCCGCCGCGGCCCCGCCCGACGAAACGGGGGTCATCACGCTGCAGGCCATGAAGACGGGGGCGCTGCTGCGTTACGCCTGCGAGGCCGGCGCCGTCGTCGCCGGCGCGAGCGCGGCCGATCGGGAGCGCCTGTCCGAATTCGGCGCGGCTGTCGGTCTCGCCTTCCAGCTCGCCGACGACCTGCTCGACCTGACCTCCGACGTGGCGACCCTCGGCAAGGCCGCCGGCAAGGACGCCGGCGCCGGCAAGGCGACGCTTGTCGGCCTCAACGGACCGGCCTGGGCGCGCCGCCAGCTCGATGGCCTGATCCTGCAGGCCGAAACGCTGCTTGAGCCGTTCGGCGCCGACGCCGCGATGCTGACGGCGGCGGCGCGTTTCATCGCCGACCGCAAATCTTAGCGCGCTCGGGCTGAGCAATCCGGTTTCCTGACAAGGCGGATATTCGAACGCGAGCCGGCCCTTCGCATTCGGCTCGATTGACGCCCACCCCGAGTTGCATTGCCCGGTCAGCACAGCGTTAAGCTGAATTTAATTCAACGCATTCAATTTGAACCATCTGTCTGAGTGCGGAGTGGACGTGTCGATGTCCTCAAAGATTACGCGCGCCTATATGCGCGGGCGCCTCTATACGGTTCTGATCAGTTTCGTCCTGGCGGTCGCCGTCGGCACCGGCTTCATTTTGTGGAAACTCGAAAACGCCAAGATCGACGTCAAATTCGGCGCGGTGATCGGCTATATGGCCGAAGCCACCAGCGACGTCATCTACCAGTCGCTACGACTGGAACATCTGAGCGCCAATCTGCAATCGCAAGCGCGAAACGGTGTGACCGTGACCATGGCGCCGGCCCCCGGTCCGACCCCGCTCGGGGCGGCCGGGCCGGCCGATGTCGACGCCGTTCACGCCGAGCTGGCCGCGGCTCTCAAGCGGCTGGAGCACGCCTACGACACGTTGGAGAGGTCGTCCGGCGCCGAGCGCCAGATGCTCGAAAGCCGCCGTATCGCCATCGCGGAGGATGGCGACGCGATCCAGGCGCCGCTGGAGCGCATCGACACCGTCTTCGACGCCATCGCCGGCCTCCGGGTCCCGGCGGCCATCCGCCAGGTCTGGGAAGACACCGGCAACGGCGTGTCGCTGAAAGCGGAAATCCGCCAGGTGCTGACGCTCGCCAACCGCCTGGAGATTTTCTCCGATTATACCGCGCCGAGCGCGCAGCGCGTCTTCCGCGAGCTGCAGCAATTGGCCAACCGCACCATCAAGCCGCATCTGGCGCTGATCCAGGACGATCTGCACGAGGACATGGCCTACAGCTACACCACCTTACAGTGGTTCATGGTCCTGGTCGGGCTCACCATCGTGCTGGCGAGCGCACTGGTTGGCCTGCGCGTCCTCGATCCGATGATGCACAAAGTAGCCACCACGCACGAAAATCTGCGCGAGGCGCATGAATCGATCGAGGCCGCCCTCAAACGAGCCGAATCCGCCGACCGGGCCAAGTCGGAGTTTCTGGCCAATATGAGCCACGAGATCCGCACGCCGATGAACGGTGTGCTCGGCATGGCGGAACTGTTGTCGCGCTCGGAGCTGGACAAGCGCCAGGCGATGTTCGTCGACGTGATCTTGAAGTCGGGTAGCGCGCTCCTGACGATCATCAACGACATTCTCGATTTTTCCAAGATCGACGCGGGACAGCTCGAACTCGACCCCGCGCCCTTCCGTCTCGGCGAAGCGATCGAGGATGTCGCCACGCTCGTTTCGGCTCGGGTCGCCGAAAAGGACCTCGAGCTGATCGTGCGCGTCGATCCGCATCTGCCTTCCTCCGTCACTGGCGATGTCGGTCGTTTCCGCCAGATCGCCACCAACCTCGTCGGCAATGCGGTGAAATTTACCGAAAAGGGCCACGTACTGGTCGACGTTTCGGGCACCGTCGAAAAGGGCGTAGCCAGCGTGACGGTACGGGTGGAGGACACCGGCATCGGCATTCCCGAGGCCAAGCTCGCCTGCGTTTTCGACAAATTCGCCCAGGTCGACGCCTCATCCACGCGCAAGCACGAAGGAACCGGACTCGGCCTCGCAATCGCCTCACGCCTCGTCGAACTGATGGACGGCGAAATCGCGGCTGAAAGCGCGCTCGGCAAGGGATCAGCCTTCTGGTTCACGATCAGACTTCCGGTCGACGAGGCCGACATCGGCAACAAGCCCGTTCCCTACGACGTCTCCGGCGCCCGGGTTCTGATCGTCGACGACAACCCGATCAATCGGGACATCCTGTCCGAGCAGATGCACAGCTGGGGTTTCGAATGCGCTGCCGTCGAAAGTGGCGAAACCGGGATCGCCTTCCTGAAAAGGGCATCGGAACTTGGCGCGCGGGTCGATTGCGTGGTGCTCGACTACCAGATGCCGGGTATGAACGGCGTCGAGACGGCGCGCGCGATCACCACCGATCCGGCCACCGCCGCGATCCCGATGCTGCTCTTGACCTCCGTGGATCAGTCCGATGTCAGCCGGCTTGCCACCGAATGCGGCATCGCCGCGCAATTGCCCAAGCCGGCCCGCTCCTCCGCGCTGCTCGAAGCGCTGGTCTCGGTGTTGCAATCCGCCCGCGCAGCCGCCGCGATGCCCGAGGAAATGCCGGTCACGCTGAATTCCCGCGTGCGGACCAACCTCGTTCCGGCCCAGGCCGTCGAGCGCCGCATCTCGGTGGCCTCGCTCAGAAAAGCCCCTGATCTCGACGTACTGGTGGCCGAGGACAACGAAGTCAACCAACTCGTCTTCCGGCAGATTCTCGACGGTCTCGACCTGTCCTACCGCATCGCCTCCAACGGCCGCATGGCCGTCGATATGCACCGGTCGTTGCGCCCCAAGGTAATACTGATGGACGTGTCGATGCCCGAAATGAACGGGCTTGAGGCGACGCGAACCATCCGCAAGGCCGAGGCGGGAACGGGTGAACACACCCCGATCATCGGCATCACCGCCCATGCGCTCAAGGGCGATCGCGACAAATGCCTGGAAGCAGGGATGGACGACTATCTGTCCAAGCCGGTATCGCCGAACAAGCTGTCGATCAAGATCGAGACCTGGCTGCGCGGCGGCGACATGGCCCGCACCGCCTGACAGTGCGGGACGCTTCCCGCGTCCCGTGCCGGCGCCGCCCTATTCGGCCGCGTCGGTGCCGGCACGGCCGAACCGGCGCTCGACATAGTCGGCGACCATTTGTTCGAATTCGGCCGCGATCGCCGGACCGCGCAGCGTCGCCGCCTTGCGGCCGTCGATGAAGACAGGCGCCGCCGGCGTCTCGCCGGTACCGGGAAGCGAGATGCCGATATCGGCATGCTTGGATTCACCCGGTCCGTTGACGATACACCCCATCACCGCGACCTTCAGCTCCTCCACGCCGGGATATTTGTCGCGCCAAACCGGCATGTTTCGGCGCAGATCGGCCTCGATCTTCTGCGCGAGTTCCTGAAAAACGGTCGACGTCGTGCGGCCACATCCGGGACAGGCTGCCACCACCGGCACGAATTGCCTGAAACCCATGGTCTGCAGGAGTTCTTGCGCCACCTGCACCTCCCGCGTGCGGTCGCCGCCCGGCTCCGGCGTCAACGAAATGCGGATCGTGTCGCCGATCCCCTGCTGCAAAAGCAGGCCCATCGCCGCCGCCGACGCCACCACGCCCTTGGTGCCCATGCCCGCCTCGGTCAGACCAAGATGCAGCGCATGGTCCGAGCGGCGCGCCAGCTCCGCATAGACGGCGACGAGATCCTGAACCTGGCTCACCTTGGCCGACAGGATGATCCTGTCGGGCCCGAGCCCGATCTCCTCGGCGAGTTCGGCCGACAACAGTGCCGACTGCACAATCGCCTCGCGGGTGACTTCCGCCGCCGTCCTCGGTGAGCCGGCCCTCTGGTTCTCGTCCATCAGCCGGGTAAGCAGTTCCTGGTCGAGCGAGCCCCAATTGACGCCGATGCGCACCGGCTTGTCGTGCCGGATCGCCATCTCGACGATATCGGCGAACTGACGGTCCCGCTTTTCCCTGAAGCCGACATTGCCGGGATTGATCCGGTACTTCGCCAGCGCCTCGGCGCAGCCCGGATGGTCGGCGAGCAGCTTGTGGCCGATATAGTGGAAGTCGCCAATCAGCGGCACCTCAATGCCGAGGCGCGCCAGACGGTCGCGGATTTTCGGGACTGCGGCGGCGCTTTCGTCGCGGTCGACCGTGATGCGGACCAGCTCCGAGCCGGCGCGATGCAGCGCGGCCACCTGCGCGACTGTGCCGTCGATGTCGGCCGTGTCGGTGTTGGTCATCGACTGCACCACGACCGGCGCTTCGCCGCCGACGAGGACGGAACCGACCGTCACGCCGACCGATCGGCGACGCGGCAGCGGGGAGGAAAGATAGCCGGTCATGGCCGGGCTCCATGGGGAATTGCTGTTGATATCGAGTTGGCGAAGCGGCACGGCGATGTCAACCGCGTCGGCCGATGATCCTTATCACGAAAATCGTGAAGGCAGGCGACTGGAAATGCCGGTTCCGCCGCGCCATTTGTGCATCGCACAAAGTTTGCTAATGCATCGCAGCATGACGCGCAAGACAACGAAGTCAATCGAACACGCAAGGAGATTCGACCCATGAGCCAGCGCAAGACCGCCCTCGTCACCGGGTCCACGTCGGGCATCGGCCTCGCCATCGCCGAACGGTTTGCCACAGACGGCTTCAACGTGGTGCTGAATTCCTACACCGACGACGGCCAGGATCACGCGCTCGCCGCCGAACTGTCGGAAAGACATGCGGGCGCGGTGGTTTACATCCAGGCCGACATGTCGAAACCCGACCGGTGCCAGGCGCTGGTTGCGGCCGCCGCC
Organism: Nitratireductor arenosus; assembly: GCF_009742725.1. Taxonomy (GTDB): domain Bacteria; phylum Pseudomonadota; class Alphaproteobacteria; order Rhizobiales; family Rhizobiaceae; genus Mangrovimarina; species Mangrovimarina arenosa. The sequence continues at coordinate 863,753 of NZ_WPHG01000001.1, forward strand.
GAGCGTTTCGGCACGGTCGACGTGCTCGTCAACAATGCCGGCATCCAGCATGTCGCCCCGGTCGAGGAGTTCGCGCCGGAGAAATGGGACGCGATCATCGCCATCAACCTGTCTTCGGCCTTCCACACCATCGCCGCCACCGTGCCGCTGATGAAGAAGGCCGGAACCGGGCGCATCGTCAACATCGCCTCCGCGCACGGCCTCGTCGCCTCGCCTTTCAAATCGGCCTATGTGTCGGCCAAGCACGGTATCATGGGCCTGACCAAGACGGTGGCGCTCGAACTCGCCACGCACAGGATCACCTGCAACGCGATCTGCCCCGGCTATGTGCTGACCCCGCTGGTCGAGGCGCAGATTCCCGACCAAATGAAGGCGCACGCCATGGACCGCGAAACCGTCATCCGCGAGGTCATGCTCGACAGGCAGCCGACCAAGGAATTCGCCACCGTCGAGCAGATCGCCGCGACCGCCGCCTTCCTCGCTTCCGACGCCGCCGCCCAGATCACCGGCACGCATATATCGGTCGATGGCGGCTGGACGGCCGCGTGAACCGGCCGTGCGCTGGCGACGACGAGAGTTGGACCGATGACTAAAAAAGGCGACGGGGCGGAGCGCAAGTCGGTCAATGTCGCGCTTCAGGGCGGCGGCTCGCACGGCGCCTTCAGCTGGGGTGTGCTCGACTGCCTGCTCGAGGACGGCCGGCTCGACATTGCCGCGATCTCCGGCACAAGCGCGGGCGCGATGAACGCCGTCGCGCTCGCCGACGGCTGGGTCCGGGGCGGTGCCGACGGCGCGCGCGCCAAGCTGCACGACTTCTGGCGCGCGGTCGCCCGCAAGGGCCGCTTCAGCCCGGTCCAGCGCATGCCGTGGGATGTGGCGCTCGGCAATTGGTCGGTGGAAAACACCCCCGGCTATCTGTGGTTCGAAGCCATGTCGCGCACCGTGTCGCCCTATGCCGCCAACCCGCTCAACATCAACCCGCTGCGCGACGTGGTCGAACACGAAATCGATTTCGACCGCGTGCGCGCCTGCGACGCGATCCAGCTCTTCGTGTCCGCCACCAATGTCCATACCGGCAAGCTGAAAGTGTTTTCCACCGCCGATCTGTCGCTCGACGTGGTCATGGCCTCGGCCTGCCTGCCGCAGATGTTCCAGGCGGTGACCATCGACGGCACCCCCTATTGGGACGGCGGTTATGGCGGCAATCCGGCCCTTTACCCCTTCTTCGAGGCGAACCGGGTCGAGGACCTGCTTCTGGTTCAGATCAATCCGGTCACCCGCGACACCACGCCGGTCACCGCGACCGAGATCCAGAACCGCATCGACGAAATCACCTTCAATGCCGCGCTTTTGAGCGAGTTCCGCGCGATCGCTTTCGTCAAGAAGCTGATCGCCACCGGCAAGCTCGGCCACGGCGACTATCGCGACATCCGTATGCACCGCATCGATGCCGACGAAGCGCTGAAAGGTCTGACGGCGGCCTCCAAGGTCAATGCCGAATGGGCTTTCCTGGAATATCTGCGCGATCTCGGCCGTTCCGCCGCCCAGGACTGGCTGGACGAGAATTTCGATGCCGTCGGCGTGCGTCAGACCCTGCCGATCGAGGAGGAACTCGACAAGGCCCCGCTCGGACACCCGCGCGCCCTCGGCCACAGGGTGCGCGAATTCCTGGCCGGACGGCCCAGGCCGGCGGCCATGCGCGATCAGGGCTGAAGGGCGAGACCGACCAGTCGCACCAGCCGGCGCGCCGCCGGCGCCCATTCATCCGGCCCCTCGACGCGAGCCTTCATGCCCTCGATCCCGTCGAGCAGGAGGCCCGCCAACGTGTCGGCCGTAAAGCCGCGTGCCTCCAGGTCGACGGAACGCGCGGCCGCCTCGGCGGCGAGCGCCGTGGCGATGACGGCGATGAAGCGGCGGCGCCATTCAGCCATTTCAACCGCCGCCAAACTGTTCTTGGCATCGAGGATTTCCGCGCCGTGCGGTGCTTCGAAAAACACCCGCATCATCGAAAACAGACTTTGCTCCAGACCGTCCATCAGCCTGGCCTCGATATCGCCGTCGCCGTTCAGGGCCCGTTCCAGCACCAACGTCGATTCGGCGAACTTCCGCGCGGCGATCGCCCGGTAGATGTCGCCCTTGTTCTTGAAGTCGAGATAAAGCGCCGGCCGCGACAGATCCGCCGCGCGCGCGATGTCGTCCATGGTCGTGCGCTGGAAACCATAAGCGAGAAACACCTTGACCGCGCCCTCCACGATGCGCTCGCGGCGTGCCTCGTCCGCGCCCTGCGCCGTCTTCAAATCCCGCTTCACAACGATACCCGGAAGTCCCCGCAACCAAATCAATTGACAAAATAACAGAAAACGTCAGTATGTCCAATGGCGCCCTCGCCTCGACGAGGCCCGAAAGGCACTGGACGACAACGAAGGGTATCCCCATGCGCCTCACCGTCAACGGAAATCCTATCGAACTCGACGCCGACCCGGACATGCCGCTGCTGTGGGCGTTGCGCGATCTGGCCGGCATCACCGGGCCCAAGTTCGGCTGCGGCATCGCCGCCTGCGGCGCCTGCACCGTACTTGTCGACGGCACACCGGTGCGGTCCTGCTCGCTCCCGGTCGGTTTGGTCGAGGGAGAAATCGTGACCATCGAGGGGCTGTCCGGCGCGGACGGGCTTTCCGTCGTGCAGCAGGCATGGCTCGACGAGCAGGTGCCGCAATGCGGCTATTGCCAGGCCGGGCAGATCATGAGCGCGCATGCGCTACTGGAGGAGATATCCGATCCCTCGGACGACGACATCGACAACGCGATGGCCGGCAATCTGTGCCGTTGCGGCACCTATCCACGCATCCGCGCCGCCATCAAACGCGCGGCGGTCGAAAAAGCGAAGACGGGAGCCTGAGCCATGGCCAATCTCGGAAAGATCGCCCGGCGCACCTTCCTGATCGGCGCCGCCGCCATCGCCGGCGGTGTGGCCGTCGGCTATTATGTCTATCGCCGCCCCTATCCCAACCCGCTCGAGAACGAACTCGCCGAGGGTGAGGCGACGTTCAATCCCTATGTCAAGATAGGCGCCGACAATACCATTACGGTGATCGCGCCGCGCGCCGAGATGGGCCAGGGCGTGGCGACAACGCTGGCCGCCCTTGTGGCGGAGGAGCTTGACGTCGATCTGGCAGCCGTCACCGTCGAGCACGGCCCGGCCTCCTATGCCTATTACAATTCCGAGATGCTGGCCGAGGGCGGACCGTTCCCGTTTTTCGAGGAAGGCGTGGTCGCCGAGCTGATGCGCGGCGGCATGGGCGCCTTCGGCAAGTTTCTCGGCCTCCAGGGTACCGGAGGATCGTCGTCGGTGCGCGACGGTTTTGACAAGATGCGCACCGCCGGCGCCGTCGCCCGGCAGATGTTGCTTGCCGCGGCCGCCGAAAGGCTGGAGGTGCCGGCGGATGAGCTTGCGACCGCGAACGCCACGATCACCCACGAGGCATCGGGCCGCACGCTTTCCTATGGCGAGGTCGCGGCACAGGCCGCGCGCCTGGACCCGCCCTCCGATCAGCGCCTGAAACAGCCGGCCGACTGGCGCCTGCTCGGCAAGTCGCAACCGCGCACCGACATGCACGCCAAGGTAACCGGCGCACCGATCTTCGGCGTCGATGTCAGCCTACCCGACATGCTTTACGGCACCGTCAGGATGAGCCCGCGCTTCTGGGTCGAGCCGGTCAAGGCCGACCTCAGCAAGGCCGAAAAGATGCCCGGCGTCGTCAAGATCGTGCCGATCGACACCAGCTACGGCCATGGTTTCGGCGTCATCGCCGAAAACACCTGGGCCGCCTTCCGCGCCGCCGAGGCGATCGAGGTCGAATGGGGTGAGGCAGACTATCCGCAAGACAGCGCCGCGATGTCGGCCTTTCTGCGCGATGCGCTTGCCGCCGACACGGGCGATGCGCTGCGCGACGACGGCGATGTCGACACCGCGTTTGCCGACGCGCCGCACGACAAGGTCGTGGAGGCCGAATACGAGGTGCCCTTCCTGGCCCACGCCTGCATGGAGCCGATGAATGCGACCGCGCGACTGAAGGATGGCCTGCTGGAGGTCTGGTCGCCCAACCAGATGCCGACCATCACCCGTCAGCTCTGCGCCGACGTGGCCGGCGTCGACACCGAAGATACCCGCGTGCACACAACCTTTATGGGCGGTGGCTTCGGCAGGCGCGGCGAGATGGATTATTCCATGTTCGCTGCCCTGCTCGCCAGGGAAACCGACGGCCGGCCGGTCAAGGTCATCTGGACGCGCGAGGAGGATATCCGTCACGACACCTACCGCCCGGCGGCGATGGGGCGTTTTCGCGCCCGCCTCGGCGCCGATGGACTGCCCGAGGCGGTCGACATGAAGATCGCCTCGCCATCGACGATCGCCAGCACCTTGCGGCGCACCTTCCCCTCGCTCTCGCCGCTGGGACCCGACAAGACGATCGCCGAAGGCGCGTTCGACCAGCCCTACACCATCCCCGATTATCGGGTGGCGGCGGTCAAGGCCGATACCGGCGTGCCGGTCGGCTTCTGGCGTTCGGTCGGCAATTCCTTCAACGGCTATTTCCACGAATCCTTCCTCGACGAGGTCGCGGCCGCAGGCGGCCTCGACCCGGTCCAGATGCGGCTGACGCTGATGGCCGACCATCCAGCCGCCGTCAAAGTGGTCGAGAAGGCGGCCGCGCTCTCCAACTGGGGTGAAACCCTTCCCGCCGGCCGCGCCAGAGGCTTCGCCTTTACGCTTTCCTTCGGAAGCTGGGTCGCGGAAGTCGTCGAGGTCGCGGAAACCGACGCCGGCATCCGCATCGAAAAGGTCTGGATCGTCGCCGATGTCGGCACCGCGCTCGATCCCGGCATCATCGAGGCGCAATTGACGTCGGGCGCGGTCTTCGGCCTGTCCTCGGCGATCGGCCAGGAAATCACCTTCACCGACGGCATGGCCGAGCAGTCGAATTTCCACGACTACGACGCCATGCGCATCCACCAGTGTCCGGCCTTCGAGGTGGCGATCCTGCAGAACTACCACAAGATGGGCGGCGTCGGCGAAATCGGCACGCCGCCCGCCGTGCCGGCGCTCGCCAATGCCGTCTTCGCATTGACTGGCAAGCGAATTCGCTCGCTGCCGCTCACGCGCGAGGTCGATTTCGCATGACCGTTCTGGCGAGATTGCTGACAGCAGCTGTCATCACGATGCTGGCGGCAAGCCCCGTCCACGCGCAGGATGCGCCGGCCGTCGACGACGATGCGATCGCCGTCGATCGCGAAAAGGGCCTGCCTGAATGGGACAAGATCGTCGCCGTCCTGTCGCATCCGCGCTGCGCCAATTGCCATGTCGAGGATGCCTATCCGCGCTGGTCCGGCGCGCATTACGGCACGACGCGCATCCACGCCTTCAACATTTCCCGGGGCGAGGATGGTTCGGGCTTCGGCAATGCCGCCCTGCGCTGTACCTCGTGTCATTTCTCAAGCAATTCCAGCAAGTTGCACGGACCGCCCGGCGCACCGCTGTGGCATCTCGCGCCGGCGGAAATGGCCTGGTGGCAAAAGTCGTCGGCTGAGATCTGCGCCCAGATCAAGGATCCTGAGCGCAATGGCGGGCGCACGCTCGACGAGGTGGCGACGCATGTCCGCGACGATCCGCTGGTCGGCTGGGGCTGGGTTCCGGGGCCCGGCCGCGAACCCGCGCCGGGATCGGCCGATGAGACTTTCCGGGCCATCGAACGATGGGCCGCGGCCGGCGCCCCCTGTCCCGCCGATTGAACACCCATCATCGGGACCGATCCGGTCAATCGACAAAAGTGACTTTTTTCGCGGGAACAATTGCGGTACACAACCGCCGCCGGGAGAAGGTGGATAACCCTCGCCGATTGAATCCGGCTGCTTCAGAGACCACATGAGCCCAGCGCCCCGACATCCGGCGCGCCGATGGCGGAACGTTTGCGCGGGAACCACGCATGCCCAGGATCAGATTTCACAAGCTCGCCGCGATCGTGGTGCTCGCCGCAACTGCGGGCTGGATTCTGACCGGTGAATTCACCTCGGTCGGCAGCGCGATCCCCGAGCCCGAAGCCCCGCCGGCGCAGGACAAGAAGGCTGCGGTCGAGACGCCTCTGCGCACCGTAGCCGTGGTCGTGCCGCCGCGCGCCATGCATGCCCGCACCATCCGCGTTTCGGGAACGACGGAAGCCAACAAGCACACCAAGCTGGCCGCCCGCGTGGGCGGCATCGTCTCCGACCTGCCGGTCGACAAGGGCAGCCCCGTCAGGGAGGGCGACCTGATCATGCGGCTCGACGCGGAGGGCAAGGTCGCCGCCGTGGAGATGGCGAAGGCCATGCTCGCCCAGCGCGAGGCCGAGGCCAAGGCCGCCGAGCGGCTGGCCAAATCGGGTAATATGGCCAAGCTGCGGCTCGACAGTGCTCATACCGCGCTGGCACAGGCCCGTTCGCAGCTGGAGGCGGCGGACGCCGAGCTCGCCCGCAACGAGGTCCACGCCCCTTTCGCCGGCCTTGTCGACCGTGTCCCGGTCGAAAAGGGCAGCGCCATCATGCAGGGTGCGGAAATCGCGACGGTGCTCAGCCTCGATCCGATCCTGGCAGTCGGCCAGGTCAGCGAACATGACCTCGCCGAACTCGAGATCGGCAACACCGCCGAGGTGAAGCTGGTGAACGGCAAAAGTCTGGAAGGCACACTGCGTTATATCAGCCGCGAGGCATCGCCCCAGACGCGCACCTTCCGCGTCGAGATCGCGATCGCCAATCCGGAGTTAGAGATACCGGCCGGCATGACCGCCGAGATCAGCCTGCATGCCGACAAGGTGCAATCGGTCTTCCTGCCGCGTTCCGTCGTCACGCTGTCGGAAACCGGCGATCTCGGTGTGCGCATCGTCACGCCGCGCAACATCGTCGATTTCGTGCCGATCGACCTGATCGACGACACCCCCCAAGGTCTGGTGCTGGGCGGCATTCCCGACGACGCGCGCATCATCGTCGCCGGCCAGGATCTGGTGAAGACGGGCGACGCGGTCAACGCCGTGGAAGCCGATGCCGAAACGGTCAAACGCCTGGTCGGCCAGTTGGCCGGCCCGGTCAACTGACGGTCGCGACATGGGCATTGTCGACTACGCCATTCGCAATGCGAGACTGACGATCTCGATCCTGCTGTTCTTCCTGGTGGCGGGCACGATGGCCTATCAGGCCATCCCCAAGGAAGCCGAGCCGGACATCCAGATTCCGATTATCTATGTGAGCATGACCTATCAGGGCATCTCGCCGGAGGATGCCGAACGCCTGCTTCTGCGGCCGGTCGAGACACGGCTGAAATCGATCAGCGGCATCAAGGAAATGCGGTCGAGCGCCTATCAGGGCGGCGGCAACGTCGTGGTCGAGTTCCAGGCCGGCGCCGACCTCGACAAGGCGCTCGAGGACGTGCGCAACAAGGTCTCCGACGCCGAGCAGGACCTGCCCCAGGGCGTCGACGAGCCGAGCGTCAACGAGGTCAATATCTCGGAATTCCCGGTCCTTGTGGTGACGTTGTCAGGCGACGTGCCCGAACGCGCGCTGACGGCCGCGGCGCGCGAGCTGCGCGACCGCATCGAGGAAGTCACCGGCGTCCTCGACGCGGCACTGCGCGGCGCGCGTGACGATCTGGTCGAGGTCATCATCGATCCGGTGAAACTGTCGTCCTACGGATTGCGGCTCGACCAGTTGATCGCCGCCGTCAACGCCAACAATTCGCTCGTCGCCGCCGGCGCGCTCCAGGGCGATCAGGGTCGCTACGCGGTCAAGGTGCCGTCCCTGATCGAGACGGTGGAGGACGTCGCCAACCTGCCGATCGTCGCCGACAGCAACGCGGTGGTACGTGCCCGCGATCTCGCCACCATTCGCTCCACCTTTAAGGACGCCGAGACGATCACCCGGCTCAACGGGCGGCCCGCGATCGCGATCGAAGTGTCCAAGCGCACGGGCGCCAATCTGGTTGAAACTGTCGACAAGGTGAAGGCGGTCGCCACCCAGTTCCAGCAGATCCTGCCCGAGGGCGCGACAGTCTCTTTCAGCCAGGACAAGTCGACCGTTATCCGCCAGCTCCTCGGTGATCTCGAAAACAGCGTGTTGACCGCCGTCATCCTGGTTTTCGTGGTCATCCTGTACGCGCTGTCCGGGCGCGCCTCGATGCTGATCGGCCTGGCGATCCCTGCATCCTTCCTGATGGGCATCATGTGGCTGTCGCTGGCCGGCTACACGGTCAACATCGTGGTCCTGTTTTCGCTGATCCTGGCCGTCGGCATGCTGGTCGACGACGCCATCATCGTGACTGAATTCGCCGAGCGGCGCATGACGGAGGGCATGCCCAAGGCAGAAGCCTTCTCGCTGGCCGCAAAGCGCATGGCCGGCCCGGTGGTGGCCGCGACGGCGACGCGCGTGGCCGCCTTCTCGCCGCTCTTGTTCTGGCCCGGCATCGTCGGCGAGTTCATGAAATACATGCCGATCACGCTGATCGTCACGCTATCGTCGTCGTTGATCTACGCCTTGGTCTTCACGCCCGCGCTCGGCGCGCTGTTTGCAAAGCCGGTGATCGAGGAAGAGCATCGCGACGGCTGGTATATGCGTTTCGTGCGACGCGCCGTACGCCACCCCTTCATCGTCACCTTCGCCTCGCTCGCCGCGCTGGTCGCCGTGCCCTATGCCTACGGCACCTACGGCAAGGGGGTCGAATTCTTCCCCAATGTCGAGCCGGAATACGGCCTTCTCTACGTCCATGCCCGCGGCAACCTCTCGCTCGAAGAGCAGGACGCGCTGGTGCATCAGGCCGAAGAGCGCATCCTCGGCTGGCCCGGGATCGAGACCGTCTATACCCGCGTCGGCAGCGTGCGCGGCGGCGGGGCCGAAGTCGACGAGGATGTGGTCGGCGTCATCCAGTACGAATTCCTCGACTGGCGCGAGCGCAAGCCGGCGAGCGCCATCCTGGAAGACCTGCGCGTCGCCATGACCGGTATCCCCGGCGCCGAGATCGAGGTGTCGGTGCCCGACGCCGGCCCGCCGACCGGCAAGGCGATCCAGGTCCAGCTTTCCGCCAACGACCCGTCCGGGCTGGACGAGGTCGCCGGCAAGACGGCGGCCATGCTCGCCACCATTCCCGATGTGATCGACATCGGCGACGGCCTGCCGCCGCCCGGCATCGACTGGGAGATCCAGGTCGACCGCACCAAGGCGGCACAATACGGCATCGGTCCGGGCTCGGTGGGCACCGTGGTCCAGCTCGTCACCACCGGATTGAAACTGTCGGATTATCGTCCGGCGGGCGCCGATGACGCCGTCGATATCCGGCTGAGGCTGCCGGAGGACCGGCGCACGCTCGCCACGCTCGACCAGTTGCGGGTGGAGACGGCGCAAGGCTCGGTGCCGATCTCGAACTTCGTCAGCCGCGAGCCGGCGCTGCGCACCGGCATTCTGACCCGCATCGATGGCGTGCGCACCGTCACCGTCGACGCCGGCATCCGCGAGGGCGTTCAGGCCGATGCCGTGCGTCAGAAGGTGATCGCCAATCTCGAGGCGATGGATCTCGACGCCAGCGGCATCCGCTGGAAGCTCGCGGGCGAGGACGAGGAGCAGAAGGCAGCGGGCGAGTTCCTGTCGAAGGCGTTCGGCGCCGCGATCTTCTTGATTTTCGTGGTCCTGCTCGCCTTGCTTAACAAGTTCATGTCTGTCGGCCTGGTTCTGTCGGCAGTGGTGATGTCGACCATTGGCGTCTTGCTCGGGCTGTTGATCATGGGCCAGCCTTTCGGCGTGGTCATGACCGGCATCGGCATCATCGCGCTGGCCGGCGTCGTGGTGAACAACAACATCGTTTTGATCGACACGTACGACCGCCTGCGCCACGAGGGCTGGGACAAACTCGATGCCGTGCTGCAGACCTGCCGCGAGCGCGCCCGGCCGGTCGTGCTGACTGCGGTGACGGCGATCCTCGGCGTTTTGCCGATCGCCTTCGGTGTCAATTTGGAACTGATGAACCACGAAACCACCTACGGCGCGCCGTCGACGCAATGGTGGATCGCGCTGTCGAGCTCGATCGTCTTCGGCCTCGCCTTTTCCACCGTGCTGACACTGGTGGTCACCCCATCGCTGCTGATGATCTTCACCCGCAGCAATGATTCCAAGGTCTCCGCTTTCCTCAATCGCATCTTCCGTCGCCGCAGCGGAAGGAAAGAGGCCGAGCCGACGGCCGGAAAACCCGACGTCGACCTGACATCGGGCTATCCAAAGGCGGCGGAGTAGCAGGCCGGGGCGGACGATCAAGTACCGGTTCTCCTCGAGCGCTCGGGAACCACCAGACCCTTCGCGCATTGATGTGTGTTAGCCACGCATTGGAGGGAGCATCATGACGCTCGGCACAATTCTCATCATCATCCTGATCCTGATCCTGATCGGCGCGGTCCCCGCTTGGCCGCATTCGCGCGCCTGGGGTTACGGCCCGTCCGGTCTTGTCGGCGTGATCCTGGTGGTGATCCTCGTCCTGGCCCTTCTCGGCCGGATCTGATCCGGCTTGCAGCCGTCTCTCGTCTCAGGCGGCTCGCCGGCGCGGGCCGTCGAGACCGAGATCGTCTATCGCCTGGCCGATCGCTGCGGCCGGTTCTGTGACCGGCTCCGGCCCGACCAGTCGGGCGAAACGGCTTCCGTCCAGCGAATGCGGCGTGCGCCATAGATAAGACATCGCCGCCACCTCGCGCAAAAGCGGCATGAACAGTCCGCCGGCGCGCACCAGCGTCCAAGGCACGCCGCGCCGCGTGAGCGGACGGCCAACAGCCCTTTCGGTCGCTGTCTTAAAGTCGACGCCGGTAAGAGTGTGGCCAGCAAGATGAAAACGCTCGAAGGTGGAAAACCCGGCGCGCCGCTCGGCGAGCATGACGAAGGCACGAGCCAGATCCGGCAGATAGGCGAAGGCGTGCGGCACGTCCATCGGGCCCGGCCACGTGAAGATATTTTTGCGCAGCTTGGCGAGGATGAAGATGTCGAGCCAGCTTTCCGGTCGGTGTCCGCCGTAAAAATCGCCGGCGCGCAGCACGATCGTGCGCACGCCGCGCTCGCGAGCCCGTGCCGCGAACAGTTCCTCCATGGCGATGCGGATGCGCGCCTTCGGCGTCGAGGCGACCTGGGGCGCGTCCTCCTTCATGCCGATCCCGATTTCGTAGCCGAAATTGTAGACATTGCCCGGCACCATGTGCGTCGCCTCCGCCTTTTCAGCGGCGAAGATGACGTTTTCGGCCATCGGCAACACTTTTTCCTCCCACTCCGTATAGGCCGGGTTGAGCGCGTTGAGGACAACGTCGGCGCCAAGACAGGCCGCCGCCAGCGCCTCGCGATCGAACGCGTCCGCCTGCACGGCTTCGACGCCCGGCGCCAAAGCCGTTCCCTTGGAACCCCGCGCCACGCCCTTCACCCGCCAACCGGCATCCAGGAAAGCACGGGCGGCCGCGTCACCGATGCGCCCCGCCGCGCCGAGAATGACGATTGTCTGCATGTGAAGCTCCCTTGTCATGTCGGGAGTAAGGTGCTTTATTCTTCCTTGAATTGAAATTTGCCATCAATGCAGTTCAATTATTCGAAAATGAATACACCCTTGAACCGATGGCCGACGATCTCGATTGGAACCTGATCAAGAGTTTCGTGACGGTGGCCGAGACCGGCAGCCTGTCGGCGGCCGCCCGCACGCTGCGGGCAAGCCAGCCCACGCTCGGCCGGCACATCGCGGAACTGGAGCGTGCGCTCGGGGTGACATTGTTCCGCCGCGGCCGCGGCGGTTATGTGCTGAGCGAGAACGGCGCCGCGCTCCTCAACCGGGCTCGGGCCGTACGCGAACAGGCCGCGGCCTTGTCCCGGCTTGCGCTGGGCGCGAGCGAACAGGTCTCGGGAACGGTGCGGATCGCCGCCAGCGAGGTGATGGCCGCCTACGCCCTGCCGACGCTTGCCGCCGCACTGGCACTCGAGGAGCCGGGCATCGAGATCGAAATCGTCGCCTCCAATCAGGTCGAAAACCTGCTGCGCCGCGACGCCGATATCGCGATCCGCATGGTAAAACCCGCCCAGCTCGACCTTGTCGCGCGCAAGATCGCCGACATCCCGCTCGTCGCCTGCGCCGCCACGGCCTATCTCGAGCGCCGCGGCCGGCCGCAACAACCCGACGAACTCGTCGCCCACGACCTTGTCGGCTTCGACCGCGACACAAGCATCATCGAGGGTTTTGCCCGTTTCGGCGTCGAGGCCGACCGTCATGCCTTCCGCTTCCGCTGCGACAGCCAGATCGTCTATTGGCAGGCGATCCGCGCCGGCAACGGTGTCGGGTTCTTTCAACGGCCGCTGATCGACCGCGACGACGGTGTCGAGGCGTTGCTGCCCGGAATGCGGCTGCCGGTATTGCCAATGTGGCTCGCCATGCATCGCGACGTGCGCACGAGCCCGCGCATCCGCCGGGTCGCCGACTTTTTGCATGAGGGGCTGAAGCGCTACGCGGCCGAGTGAGACGGCCCGCCTTGTGCGAATTCGGCTTTTCTGGCCAAGCCCGCCATCAGTACAACCAGCACCAGCAGCCCCGAAAGCACAGCGAAGATCGGCGCAAAACCGGTGTGCTCCCCGATGAAGCCGATCACCGACGGCGCCACCAGCAGCCCGGCATAGCCCATACTCGTCACCGTGCTCAGCCCGGCGCCGGCGGAAATGTCGTCCTGGTTGCCGGCGGCGGAAAAGGCGATCGGTACCATATTGGCGATACCGAGTCCGGACAGGGCAAAGGCGACGATCGCCAGCGCCGGATCTGGCGACCAGGCCGCCACCATCATGCCCGCCGCGGCGACAAGCCCCGAAACCCGCAAGGTCGCGACGGCGCCGAGCCGGTCGCGCACCATGTCGCCGGCGAACCGCATCAGCGCCATCGTTCCGGAAAACCCGGCGAAGGCCAGCCCGGCGGTGGCAAGATCGGCGCCGCGCTCCTGGCGCAGATAAAGCGCGGCCCAGTCGAGAACCGCGCCCTCGGGCACCATGGAAAACAACGCGATCAGGCCGACCAGATAGACGAGCGGATTGCGCGGCAGGGAAAAACGCCTGCCGGACGCCACCTCCGGCGAGGCCTCGCCCGACAAATGCCGCGTGGCGACCAGCGTGGCCAGAAGCGCGATCGCGGTCACGACAAGCGCATGGCCGACATGACCGAGCGCGACGATGGCGAACCCGCCGAGCCCGCCGCCGACGAAACCGCCAAGGCTCCAGAAGCCGTGCGAGGACGACATGATGGCGCGGCCGAGCCGGCGCTCAACCGCCACCGCGTTGGCGTTCATCGACACATCGGTGCCGCCGATCAGCGCCCCGAACACCAACAGCGCCAGCGCTACGCTGGCAAGACCCGGCGCCAGCGCCACGCCTAAGAGGCCGAACGAGCAGGCGAACGCCAGCGCGCGCACCACCGGCGTAGAGCCGTGCCGGGCGATAAGATAGCCGGCCGTGGGCATGGCGATAAGCGCGCCGGCGCCGAAACCCAGGATCAGAAGGCCGAGCGTGAATTCGCTGATCTGCAGGCGGTCGAGCGTGACCGGAATCTGCGGCGCCCAGGACCCGACCAGAAACCCGTTGACCAGGAAGATCGCGGCGACCGCCCAGCGGCCGCGCCGCAAATCTTCGAAGGACGTCTCGGTTGCCGGCATCGGCAGGCCTCCTGTTGCGCCGTGTTTTCTAAATCGATTTAGAAAAACGTCAACCGACAGGTTCCGCCAACGATTGCGCCAGAACCTGCCGAGGCGGCGCGGCAGGACCGCCGCGACGCGCTACCGTTGCCGGTCGCGCGCCGCCAACGTGCGCAAACGCAGCGCGTTGAGACGGATGAAGCCTTCGGCATCCTTCTGGTCATAAGCGCCGCGATCATCCTCGAAGGTGACGAGCGCTTCGGAATAGAGCGATTTCGGCGAGCGCCGGCCGGTAACGATGACATTGCCCTTGTAGAGCTTCAGCCGCACCTCGCCCTCAACATCGTCCTGGCTCCTGTCGATCAGCGCCTGCAGCATTTCCCGCTCCGGCGAGAACCAGAAGCCGTTATAGATCAACTCGGCGTAACGCGGCATCAACTCGTCCTTCAGATGCGCCGCGTCGCGGTCGAGCGTCAGCGATTCCATCGCCCGGTGCGCCGCAAGCAGGATCGTGCCGCCCGGCGTTTCGTAGACGCCGCGCGATTTCATGCCGACGAAGCGGTTTTCCACCAGGTCGATGCGGCCGATGCCGTTGGCGCGGCCGAGATCGTTGAGCGCGGTCAAGATCGCGGCCGGCGACATCGCCTTGCCGTCGATCGCAACCGCATCGCCCTTGACGAAAGAGATCGTGACCTCGGTCGCCGTGTCGGGCGCCTCCATCGGCGAGATGGTGCGCTGGTAGACATATTCGGGCGCCTCCGACCACGGGTCTTCCAGCACCTTGCCCTCCGAGGAGGAGTGCAGAAGATTGGCGTCCACCGAGAACGGCGCCTCGCCCTGCTTGTCTTTTGGCACGGGAATCTGGTGTGCTTGGGCAAAGTCCAGCAACGCCGTGCGCGATTTGAACTCCCAGTCGCGCCACGGCGCGATCACCTTGATGTCGGGATTGAGCGCGTAGGCCGACAATTCGTAACGAACCTGGTCGTTGCCCTTGCCCGTTGATCCGTGCGCGACAGCGTCCGCACCGGTTTCCCGCGCGATCTCCACCAGATGCTTGGCGATCAGTGGCCGGGCGATCGAGGTGCCGAGCAGATAGACGCCCTCGTAAAGCGCATTGGCGCGGAACATCGGAAAGACGAAATCCCTCACGAATTCCTCGCGGACGTCCACGATGCGAATGTCTTTGATCCCCATCAGTTCCGCCTTGCGACGCGCAGGTTCCAGTTCGTCGCCCTGGCCGAGATCGGCGGTGAAGGTCACCACCTCCGCGCCGAGCTCGGTCTGCAGCCACTTCAGGATGATGGAGGTATCGAGGCCGCCGGAATAGGCGAGCACGACCTTCTTGACGTCTTTCCACTTGCTCATGGGATTTCTCGTCTTTCAAATTGCCGGCGCCGGACGGCAAAGCCGGATGCGCCCCTTGAAGTCGCTGCCCTTTTATCAGGAAAGCGCGGCCGGGCAAGGCTGTCGCCGCGCCTTCGGCCGCGGCGCCCTTGGTAGGCTGAGACGGCCATCCGACGCAGCTGTCGAGGCCCGGTTTGCGCCTGTTTCGCGATCGGCTAATCTTTATCGGGCTCGAATCGGGAAGCGGGACACAACCTTGCCACACACTGACACACGCGCCACGCGGCGCCATCCGCGCGGCCGCCGGATTCGCGGCATGACGTTCGCGGGCGCCGCGCTGCTGGCACTGCTCGCACCGGTGGATCCGGCACCGGCAGCCGAACGCTGGACCGTCTCCCCGTTCGGCGCCATCGCATACGCCCCCCCGCCTGTTGCCGCCCGCGGCGTCGAGGCCGTGCAGCTCGACTGCCGACAACAGCGCTGGACGCTGCTGTTGCGCGTTGCCGCCGACACCGACACCCAGGCCCTGCCCGACACCGCCCGGCTGCGGATCGACCGATCCGATTTCGAGCTTACGCGCCTCTCCAGCGAGCGAGGTGTGGCGCTGAAGGTACCGCGCGAACTGCTCGATCCGCTGAAGAGCGGCGGCGAAATGTCGGTTGAAGTCGGGGAAGGCCTGACTGTCGTGCAAGCGCGCCTGTCGCTGCGCGGCTCGCGCAAGGCCATCGAAGCGGTCGCGCCGGAATGCTCGCCGCGCGACATGTCGGCCTATGAGGCGATCACGCTCGAACAGACCGGCGAGGCCGTCGACACCGCAACGAAGCTGCTTGCCGACGAGATCGCGCGTTTCCGCGCCGCCGCCGGCTTTGCCCCACAGGTCCAGGCGCGGCGCGTCGATCTCGATGTGCAACGCGCGCTTTTGGTCGCCAGCCTGTGCGGGGCGAGCTCCTATTTCGGCGACACCGGTTGCAACGTGACCGTACACGCCCGCTCGGACGCCATGACGGACTGGCGCGAGGTTTTCAACAGCGAGGGCGTGGCGCTTCATTGGGACGCTGACGCGGCGATCGACGGCTGGCCCAATCTGGTGACCCTGCCGCCGGGCGAAGACGACGAATTCGTCTGGTTCTGGGACGGCGGCGGTTACGCGCTGCAGGTTCCGCCGGACCTCCGCGCGGCCGACTGACATCTGCTCCAGCCGGTCGCCTCCGGCTATCTGTCGCCTCGAAACAGCGAACGCCACATGTCGTAACCGGCCAGTCCGAGGCCAACCAGGCAAGCGACATAGAGATCGATCCGGTGGACCTTGATGGCGATGATACCGAGGAACCCGGCCAGAAGCGCATAGGCGAGCAGGGCGAATATGCGATCAACGAGCATGATGGAGCCTCCTCGTTCCGCGGCCGAACCCGCGCTTGGCCATCGTCACCGCCCGTAGAACAGTTTTGGCAGCGCATGCACGATATCGGGCAGCACATAAAGCACGACCATGGTGATAAACACCATGAAGACATAAGGCAGCGAGCCGGCGAAGATCTGCGTCAGGCGCACATGCGGCGGCGCGATGCCCTTGAGATAATAGGCCGACATCGCCATTGGCGGTGTCAGGAAGGACGTCTGCAGATTCAGCGCGATCAGGATGCCGAAGAACAACGGATCGATGTCGAACAACGGCAATAACGGCAGGAAGATCGGCACGAAGATGATGATGATCTCGGACCATTCCAGCGGCCAGCCGAGCAGAAAAATGATGATCTGGGCCAGGATCAGGAACTGAAGCGGCGTCAGGTCCATGCCGATGACGAACTCGCGTACCACCTGTTCCCCCCCGAGATAGGAAAACACCGAAGCGAAGGTCCACGAGCCGACGAACAGCCAGCACACCATGGCCGTCGTACGCACCGTCAGATAGACCGACTCGCGCAACCTGTCCCAGGTCAGTGCGCGATAGGCGGCGGCCAGAACGAGCCCGCCGAGCGCCCCGATCGCCGCCGCCTCCGAGGGTGTGGCCAGACCGAACAGGATCGCCCCCAGAACCGACAGGATGAGGATCGCCAGCGGAAAGAAGGATGTCAGCAACATCACGACCAGCCGTGTCGTCGGGATCGGTTCGTCTGGCTCTTCCGGGCGCGGGGCGAGCGACGGCTGCAGCGTGGCGCGGCCGACGATGTAGATCAGATACATTCCGGCCAGCAGGAAGCCCGGCAACAACGCGCCGGCATAAAGCCGCACAATCGACACGCCGGAGGCCGCGGCATAGACGATCAGCATGATGGAGGGTGGAATCAGGATGCCGAGCGTGCCGCCCGCACAGATCACGCCGGAGGCGAAACGCTCGTCGTAGCGCGCCCTGAGCATGGCCGGAAAGGCAAGCAGCCCCATCAGGGTCACGACGGCGCCGACGATACCCGTGGCCGTGGCGAATAGCGCACAGGTAATCAGCGCGGCGACCGCCATCGAGCCGGGCAGGCGGCGGCTCGCCACGCTCAGCGTCTCGAACAGCCGGTCGACGATATTGGCCCGCTCGACGATGTAGCCCATGAACAAAAACAGCGGGATCGCGGTGAGCACGTCATTGGCCATCACCGAGTAGGTCTGGTTGACGAACAGGTCGAAGATGCGGTTGTCGACCAGCGTGCGCATGCGCTCGGCGTCGAAATAGGCGTAGTAACCGAAACCGATACCCATCGCCATCAAGGTGAAGGCGATCGGAAAGCCGAGCATGATCACGAAGATGAACAGGCCCAGCATAAGAATCGCGATTTGCGGATCGGTCATGGGCGCCTTTCCTTCGGGGTGACGATGTCGATCGCTTCGGAACCGTGCGCCAGAACCGAGCGGCCGGCCTTCTGCAACGTCGTCTCGAGTTCCTCGATGTCTTCTTCGCGAAGCGGCCATTCACCGGTGCGGATCGTAAGCACGCAGCGGAAAACCTGTGCCACGCCCTGGAAAACCAGCAGGACGCCGGCCGCGATGATCACCGATTTGAACTGGAAGATCGGAACATTGGCCGGGCTCATGCTGGAGACTTCGAAATAGCGCCAGGACCGCCCGGCATATTTCCAGCCGGAAATGACCAGCGCCAGCACGCCAGGGAAGAAGAACAGGAAATACAGGACCAGTTCGACCTTGGCTTGCGTCGCCGGCTTCCACAGCCGATAGACGAAATCGCCCCGTACGTGGCCGTCGCGCGACAAAGTGTAGGCGCCGGCCATCATGAACATGGTGCCATACATCATGTAGGACAGGTCGAACGCCCACGGTGTCGGCGCGTTGAGCGCGTAGCGCACGAAAACCTCGTAGCCGACCCCGAAAGTCATCACGAGCACGCACCATGCGAACACCTTGCCGAACCAGGCGGACAGTTTGTCGGCAAATCGGATATAGCTTTGCATCGCCTTTTGCCCCGCTTCTATCCCCGCTCGCTTCGATGAGAAGCCGTGCGGACGTGACACGAGCGCTGACGGGCCGCGTCACGCACCAAGGCCGGTCGCCGTCGGGGTTGCGGGCGCGGCGCGCGGCGGGTCTCCAGTTCGAAACCCGCCGCTTCCAACCTATACCACGTTCCCGATCCCGAACGGAGATCGGCCTCGGTTAGGTCTTGCGAGACGATCAGAGCTTACCCGGATAATAATGCTGGTAGGCCAGCCGGTAGTCCGGTGCGTTCTGCAGGCTGTAGAATACCACACGCTCGCACCAGACCTTCTGGCTTTCCACCACCTTGGCGAAGAACGGATCTTCCATCAGCGGCGGCAGGATCTCGTCCCAGGCGTCGAGCTGGGTCTTGAGCACATCGTCGGGTGTGCGCTTGACGTTAACGCCCGCCTCGTTCTGCAGCTTCTCCAGATCGGCGGAATATTGATTGAGAGCCAATGCGGTGTTTGCCAGATGCACGGCCTCGACGCCGTATTTCAGGATCGCCTGGAGGTCGGGCGGCAGGCTTTCATATTTGTCCTTGTTGAAGATGAACTCGAAGGATTCGGAAGCCTGATGATAGGACGCAAGCATATAGTTTTTGGCAACGTCCTGCGCCCCGAAGCGGCTGTCGGAGGTCGGGTTGTTGAACTCGAACGCGTCGATCACGCCGCGCTCCATCGCCGGCACGATCTCGCCGCCGGGCAATTGCGCCACCGCCGCCCCCATCGCCTGGAACAGATCGGCCGCCAGACCGACTGTGCGGTATTTCAGGCCCGCTACCTGATCGGCGCTGGTGATTTCCTCCTTGAACCACCCGAAAGGCTGCGCCGGCATGCCGAAGGCGAAGAAGCCGACAATGTTCAGACCCAGAACGTCCTGGGTGAGTTCGCGGTAAAGCTCGTGGCCCCCGCCATGGTACATCCACGCGATCATCTCGGTCGCATTGGCGCCGAAGACGGGTCCGGTTCCGAACAGCGAGGCGGCCTTGTTCTTGCCGTACCAATACACTGGAACCGTGTGCGCGGCATCCAGGATGCCGTCATGGCAGGCGTCCTGGACCTGGAAGGCGCCGACGACGGCGCCCGCCGGAAGCAGATCGATTTTCAGTCGCCCGCCGGCCATCTCCTCGACGCGTTCGACATATTGCTGGGCCATCTCCTGAAATATGTCAGAGGACGGCCAGGACGACTGCATCTTCAACGTGATCGGCGCCTGCGCGAGAACGGCCGGAGCGGCCAGCGCGGTCGTCGCCGCCACGCCAGCACCGGCGATCGAGGTGTTTTTCAGAAAGTGCCGCCGCGAAATTTTGTCGGTCGTCATTTTTTCCTCCCTGATATGCGTATCGCGATGTTTCAGCAAAACAAGAATAATCTATATGAACATTTGCGCAATCCGGTGATTTTGATCAATTTTACTGCATCTGCGTCTAATACTAAAGTTTTAATTCCGAAAATGTTTTATCAAATGTTTGACTTGGCGGAACACTCGCAGCTTAGGAAGTGATCATCCGATTTTGCACTGCAAAAGCAGCGATGAATGGGGGATTACCACTTCGATTCAACAGCTTGCCGTCACGGTAGCCTGCGAACCCGGCTGCAGGGGTGGGCTGAACGGTGGCCGATATGAGCCTCACCCCGAGTTCACGCCGTGCGGAACCGGGAGCGCGTCACCGGTGGTCTTTTCGCGGCGCCGTCCGTCCTGTAGAACGCGATCTCGACAATGTGACAACGTTCCGGCGCCAGGTTCCAATGTTCGCACCCGAATTTTCCGTCCTGCTGCAGTTCGCCGTCGCGACCTTCATCATCGCGATCACACCGGGACCCGACATGACACTGTTTGTGGGTCGCGCATTGTCGGAGGGGCGCGCGGCGGGCCTCGCCTGCATGTTCGGCGCCATGACCGGCATCGTCATCCACACCTGCATGGTCGCGCTCGGCCTGTCGGCACTCATCGTCGCCTCGCCCCAGGCCTTTCTGGCGCTGAAGATCGTCGGGGCCGGCTATCTGGTCTGGCTTGCCTGGCAGGCGATCCGCAACGGCTCGGCCTTTTCGCCGGAGACCCGTGCGCGCAAATCGCGTTCGCTTTACCGCAACTGGGCGACGGGACTGGGCATCAACCTGCTCAACCCCAAGATCATATTGTTCTTCATGACCTTCCTGCCGCAATTCGTTTCGGTGTCCGATCCGCACGCGTCGGGGAAACTGTTCTTTCTCGGGCTGATGTTCATTCCTCTGTCATTGCCGCTGACCATCCCCATGGTGCTGGCGGCCGACGGGTTTGCCGGGCTTTTGAAGAAAAGTCCGCGGGTGACGCGCCTGATCGACTATCTTTTCGCGGGTGTGTTTTCCGCTTTTGCGATCAAGATTCTGACTGCTCAGGCGCGTTGAATTCGGCCCGGTCGCGCCAGCGGCCGGCGCTTCGGCCGCAGAAGGCCCAATAGACGATACCTGCGACGATGCCGGCCCCGAGCAGGGACAGGATCGGCCTGTCGGCCAAGGATCCGGTATCAGCCATCCCCCCGCCATTCAGCAGGGCCGACACCGCGGCCGCGATCACCGCGCCGCAGACCGCGTAATAGAGCCATTCACGGCGGCGCGAAAACTCGCCGAACAGAATGGCCGCGATCGCGGGAATGAAGGCGTAGTAGGAGGCCAGCAGCGCCACGAACAGAACCGAGAAGAACCAGGCGCCGGGAGCACCGGAACCCTGTCCGAGTTCAGTCTGGGCCCGGCCAAGCAGGATCGCATGCAAGAACCCGCTCGCCGCCAGCGCGGCCGCCGCATAACCGACTATGATGACCGCGAAGCGGACCAGCAGGACGAGGATGCGGATCAAGCCTCGCCGTGCCCGGCGATCATCATCGCCTCGAGCGCCAGCCGTTCCGATTTCTTCAGCCGTTCGGATTCAGATTTAAGCTGCCCGCAGGCGGCGAGAATATCGCGCCCGCGCGGCGTGCGGATCGGCGAGGCGTAACCGGCCTGATTGACATAGTCGGCGAAGGTCTCGATCGTTTCCCAATCAGAACATTGGTAGTTCGAGCCCGGCCAGGGATTGAACGGGATCAGATTGATCTTGGCCGGAATACCCCTGAGCAACCGTACCAGCTCCTTGGCGTCGGCAAGCGAATCGTTGACGTCGCGCAGCATCACATATTCGAAGGTGATGCGCCGCGCGTTGGAAAGGCCCGGATAGCGTCGACAGGCTTCCAGCAGTTCCTTCAGCGGATATTTCTTATTGATCGGCACCAGCATGTCGCGCAGATCGTCGCGCACCGCGTGTAGCGAGATCGCCAGCATGACGCCGATCTCCTCGCCGGTACGGTAGATTTCAGGCACCACGCCAGAGGTCGACAAGGTGATCCGGCGTTTCGACAGGGAAAGCCCGTCACCGTCCGAGGCGATCAGCAGCGCCTTTTTCACATGGTCGAAATTGTAAAGCGGCTCGCCCATGCCCATCATGACGATGTTGGAAATCTTGCGCCCTTCCGCCGGCACGATCGCCCCCATCGGCGTATCCCGCTGGGGAAAATCGCCGAGCCGGTCGCGCGCGGTCAGAAGCTGCGACAGGATCTCTTCGGCCGTCAGGTTGCGCACCAGTTTCTGTGTACCGGTGTGGCAGAACGAGCAGGTCAGCGTGCAGCCGACCTGCGAGGAAATACACAACGTACCGCGGCCTTGCTCGGGAATATAAACGGTTTCGACCTCGACAGGGCGTCCGGCACCGCGTGGCGGAAAGCGGAACAGCCATTTGCGGGTGCCGTCGGCCGAGATCTGCTCCTCGACGATTTCCGGCCGCGCCACGGTGAAATGGCGACCGAGCGCGCCTCGCAAATCGCGCGAAATATTGGACATGTCGTCGAAATCGGACACGCCGCGCACATAAAGCCAGTGCCACAGCTGCTGCGCGCGCATCCTGGTTTGTCGCTCGGGCACGAGCCCGCTGTCCACCAGGGTGGCGGCAAGCTCCTCCCGGGTCAGGCCGACCAGGGTCGGTGTGTCCGATTTTGCGCGTTCGGCGGCGAGAGCGTTGCGCGTCTCGACGGAGGTCAGATCGATCGTCAGGGCCATGGGCGTCAAAATATGGTCGGCTGATGCCGGTTTCCAGTTTCAGCGGCTTTATCAGAACCGCGCGCCCGCGTCATCCGCCTTGCGACTAGCGCTCTGCGGGCTGTAGAATCCTGATGAACGCTATCTCTTATCATGAACGTCTGCCCATGAGGTTTCAGCGTTCCTTGCAGTCGGCGGTGAGCTGGGAGGAAATGACTGATGGGCCCCAGTCCGTTTCCCGATGATAATCGCGACATTCCAGGTCCGGCGCGGCCGTGGTGCCCGCTTCGCGGCACCAATTTTCCTGGAACCCTGCTGATCGTTTTCACACCGGTTCGGGTTTTTGGTCGCACGCGGTGTTTCCTCATGCCGGGACGGCTATCCACATCTTTCAACGGCCAAACAGGCTGATAACCGACGGATTTTATTCCATTTGCCGAATTCCGATGTATTTCGGTCTGGCGCTGGCGCCATTCGGCCTTGCAATCAAGGTGAACGCGCCGATCACTTGCGCGCTCGCGGCCGCTTCGGCCCTCGTCAGCGACTTCTGACAAAATCCGCCGTCAAGGGCTGCGGGTCCAGTCGCTCTTCGGCGAGGCCGTTTGCGGCTGCCGGCGCCGGACCTGCGGATGGATCTGATATTTGCCGAGACCGAAAACCGACATCGCCGCCGTCCGGAAAAAACTCCTCGAGGCAGCCGAGCGCCACATCAAGGCCCATGGGCCGAAAAAGCTCACCGTGTCGGATATCGCCGCCGAATGCGGCATGTCGCAATCGAACGCCTACCGCTTCTTTCACAGCAAGCGTGATCTGCTCGAGGCGGTCGGCGAACGCTGGTTCGCGGAGATCGAGCGCGAACTCGCCGACATCGCCGCCTCCCGCCAGCCCCCGGCCGAGCAGTTGGTGCGTTTCGTGGCGCGCCAGTACGAACTGAAGCGCGCCCGCTACACCGAGGATCCGGAACTGTTTCGCGCCTATTTCGCGCTCGGCGCGGCCAACGCGTCGATCGTGGAACGCCATTTGAACCGCATACACGCCCAGCTTGAGGCGATCATGCAGCGCTGCGGTGAAAAAGGGTTGCTCGGCGGCCGCGAACCGGGCGAAGCGGCGAACCTCGTCGAGGCGATGACGGTGCGCTTCCGCGACCCCGGGCAGATCATGCGGTTTTACGAAGCCGACACACCTGGACGCGTGGCCGAGATCGCCGGACTGATCCTGGCCGGCTTGGCCCATCTGCGCAGGAACGCCGGCTGAGCCGGCGAACCGCCTTCGGATAGGTCCGGTCTTATTTGCAGCTTGAGATGGATTGCAGCGCGGCGGTGATGCCGCGCAGCGAAAAGGCATAATTGGTGTCGTTGCCGCGGCCAGACACCGCCTTGACCGACATTTCGGAGCCAGCCTTCATCGCGGCCACGAGCTGCGGCTCTTCCGCTGCGTTCTCCAGCCAAGCCGACTTGCCCTTGGTGAACAGCGAAAAGGAGCGGTCGCCCACCTTCACCGACACTTTCGAGTTTTCCCTGAAATTGTACGACGCGATGAACTGCGGTTCGTAAGCGATGTTCTGCCCCGGTTTCTGGCTGACGAAAAAGAAGATATCGCCATGGTCGAGCGAGGGTGGCTGCTTGTCGGTCGGCACCGACAACACATAACAGACCTTTCCGCTTCCCGACTGGTAGGAATAGGTCCCCCAGGCATTGTGCTGTCCCACCTTCGTCGCGGTCTGCGCTCCGGCCGGTCCTGCCACCGCCAGAATGGCGGCTGCTCCCGCGAGGAACGAAATCAGTGCACGCATGTCGATACCATTTTTCCTGTGTTTGGCCTGTTCAACCCGTTGCCGGGCGCCCTTCGCGGGCCGCACTTGCCTTAATTTTAATTAATCGGAGTTACCAAAGAGTGAACCCGACCGACGATAATGCGCCCGTTTCCGCCGGTTCCGGCACAACCGCGCTCACGGCATATTTTGCGCCGAAACATCATGATTCAAGGAAAGAGCGCAGGAAAACGGCAACAGTTTGTCAGGCAAAGGCGTCCGACCCGGCCCGCCGCCGCGACACGCCTAAGGCCATATTGCGCCACAGCATCCGCACCCGTAGGGTCGTGACGGGCGGCTGTCGCCCGACAGGCGAAGACGGGGAGCAGATTGCGCGATCATGATCATGCGCCGCAGTCACAACATGCCAGCCTCATGGCGCGGGTGGCGGCCGGCCGCGACCGGAATGCCTACACGGCCCTGTTTGACCATTTCGCCCCGCGCATCAACGGCTTTCTGCAAAAGCAGGGCATGGAAACCGGCGCCGCCGAGGACCTGACCCAGGAGGTGATGGCGGTGATGTGGCACAAGGCGCATCTTTTCGACCCGGCGAAATCCTCGCTCGCAACTTGGTTGTTTCGTGTCGCCCGCAACCGTCGCATCGACGGGTTGCGGCGCGACCGCTCCCATCTGATCGATCCGCACGACCCATTTTTCCAGCCCGACCCCGCCGAAGCGCCCGATACGAGTCTCGACGGGCGCCAGCGCGACGAGCGAGTTCGCCTTGCGCTGGCCAGCGTGCCCGACGAGCAAATGGGCTTAATCAGGCTGGCGTTTTTCAATGGGCTCACCCACAGCCAGATCGCAGAGCGCACCGGACTTCCGCTCGGCACGGTGAAGTCGCGCATCCGTCTCGCCTTCGCGCGGCTGCGCCGGGCACTGGAAACCGATCCCAAGGTCGATGCCGACGGCTGACAAAAGGCCGTCAGTCCTGTTCGTCGAGAAATTCCCGCGCCGCCTTGCGATGGGCAGGCTTGATATGGCCGCGAATCGCCGTCATTGCGGCCGTCAGCACGGCCATGTCGTCGGTGAAGCCGAACCCGACCAGAAAATCGGGGATCGTGTCGAGCGGTAGCACGAAATAGGCAAGCGCGGCGAGCAAAACGCCCCGCACGCGGGTCGGGGTCTTGTCGTCCAGCGCGCAATAATAGGCGGCGATCACCTCGTCCATGAACGGGATCTGGCGCGCCGCGCGCCGGACCGTACGGCGCAGATTGTCCCGCACACGCTGCCTGCGCCTGCCGTTTTCGGCGTCGCTGGCGGGGACCAGCATCTCGGCGATGCGATTATCGTCCATCATGCTCTCCATCGCCGCAAATGTGGTGCCGTTTGCGCCGGCATGCAAGACCGACCGACATCCAGGAATCGCCGCGGACACAGACAAGCTAATGATTTCGCGATGATTTCTGGCTCAATATCGGCGTCGTCATCGTCGAACCCGAGTGAAGCGCGCTGCGATCCATCGCGCGTTATCCGCGTCAGGATGGGCGGCTCCGGCCATCCGCGCAGGCATCGATCTTCCTGGCAAGCGTGATATCAAGCTCGGTCAGGCCGCCCGCATCATGCGTCGAAAGCGCGATATCGACCGTCTTGTAGACGTTCGACCAGTCGGGATGGTGATCCATCTTTTCCGCCGCGAGCGCGACCCGCGTCATGAAGCCGAAAGCCTCGCTGAAGTTTCTGAACACGAAGCTTTTCTGGATCGCGTCCCGATCCGGAGCCCGTTGCCAACCTTCCAGGCTGGCGAGAGCCGCGGCAACTGCCGCCGCATCGAGTTTTTCGCGTGTCATCGTCAAATCCCGTTCTGTCGGCTGCCGATTTTCATGATAACCCAGACGCCATGACCGCGCAGCCCCGCCATTCCGTCCTGTTCGTCTGTCTCGGCAATATCTGTCGCTCGCCGCTGGCCGAGGGCGTTTTCCGGCATGTGCTGGAAAACCGTGGCGTCGCCGGGCGCTTTCTGGTCGATTCGGCCGGAACCGGTGGCTGGCATGCCGGTTCGCCGCCGGATCCGCGCTCGGTCGAGATCGCCGCACGGCACGGCGTCGACCTGACGGCGCAGCGCGCGCGTCGGATCGCGGACGAGGATTTCGCACGCTTCGACCTCGTGCTTGCCATGGACCGGAGCAACCGGGCCGAGCTGAAGGCGCGGGCGGGAGCGCAAAATCGCGATCGGGTCCAACTGTTGATGCACGTCGCGCTCGGCGACGAACGCGACGTGCCCGATCCGTATTATGGCGGCGCCGAAGGTTTCGAAACGGTCTACCGCATGATCCGGACGGCATCCGAGGCCTTGGCCGAAAAACTCGCCGTGCCCTGGGACGGGCTCGACAAGGGCCACGCCTCCTCAACGAGGTAAGGGCCGCCGCCCACCGATTCGCGCGAAGACATCAGCACGAAACGGCCGACCTTGAACGGCACCGTTGCGAAGTTTCCGCGCCCCGAAAGATAGGCCGCGAGTTCTTGAGGGGCTGCGTTGCGCAGGCGCGCCAGGGTCACATGCGGAGTAAACTTGCGCGGATCGGGCGACGCTCCATGGCGCAGGCAAATCCGGTCGATCTCCGACTGCAGCGCGAAAAGCTCCGGCGACGACGCCACCCCGGCCCACAGTGCATGCGGCTTCTTGGACCCGAACGTGCCGACGCCCGACAGGTTGATCTGGAAACCCTGCCGACGGACCCGGTCGAGGCCGTTGACGATGTCGTCCGCGACGCGGCCAGGCACATCGCCGATGAAACGCAGGGTGATGTGATAATTCTCGACGTCGACCCAGCGCGCGCCGGGCAGGCCGCCGCGCAGCAGGGAGAGCGAAAGGCTCGCATCGCGCGGTATCTCGAGGGCGGTGAAAAGTCGCGGCATGGCTACCTCCTCGAATCGCTCTTCGGACCTCAGCGAATCATCGATTTGCCGCGCCGGCAAGCCCACAAGGCCGGGACTAGGTCAATTTAGCCTCAATCGAGACCGCCAGGCGCAGACTGCAAAGCGCCGAGTTCGTCCTCGACGACCGGCAGCGCAATTTCAACCATCCGGTCCACTCCTTCGGCATTGGGATGCATGCCGTCGGCCAGAAGCAGACCACCATTGGCCGCGACCCCCTCCATGAAGAACGGGATCAGCGCGATATCGTGCTTTTCGGCCAGACGCGGAAAGATGGCGTTGAACGCAGCGGCAAAGTCGGGGCCAAGATTGGGCGCCGCCAGCATGCCGGCAAGCACCACTTCGACCCCGCGTCCCTTCAGGCGGGCGATCATCGTATCGAGATTTTTCTCGGTGATCTCGGGCGGCAGGCCGCGCAGCATGTCGTTCGCCCCGAGTTCGAGAACGACGAGATCGGTATCGTCCGGCACCGACCAGTCGAGGCGCGCCAAGCCGCCGCTGGTCGTGTCGCCGGAAACCCCCGCATTGGTCACGGCGACATCGTGGCCCTTCTTGCGAAGCGCGACTTCGAGCCGTTCGGGAAAGGATTCTCCCGGCGCGAGCTGGTAGCCCGCCATCAGGCTGTCGCCGAGCCCGACGATGGTTGTGGAGGCCGCGGCAACGCCAAGCTGGACAAGCACGGCCAATCCACCGAACGTGAACGCGCGTAAGATTCCTTTGAAACCCATGCTGTATTTCCCATATGAGCCGGACGCGACCTGTCGGGCGCGCCCTGGGATTTCGCCTTGTCGCTTCACCATATAGGATGGCTTTTCCGTGACGAAAGCGGTTATCGAACTGAAGAACGTGTCACTCACGCTGGGCCGCGGGGCGTCGTCCGTTCACGTGCTGAAGGGCGTCGACCTCGAAGTCGCGGCCGGTGAGCGCGCAGGCATCGTCGGGCCGTCGGGGTCGGGAAAGTCCACCCTCTTGATGGTCATCGCCGGGCTCGAAAACGTCGATGCGGGTTTGGTCCATATCGCGGGCGAGGCGCTGGTGGGCCGCAGCGAGGACGAGATCGCGGCCTTTCGCGGCCGTAATATCGGCATCGTCTTCCAGTCCTTTCACCTCATTCCCAACATGACCGCGCTCGAAAACGTCGCCGTGCCGCTGGAGCTTGCCGGCCATGAGGATCCGTTCGCCCGCGCCGCGGCGGAATTGGAGGCGGTCGGGCTCAAGGACCGCGTCACCCATTATCCGGGCGAATTGTCCGGCGGCGAGCAGCAGCGCGTTGCGATCGCCCGCGCGCTCGCGCCGCATCCCAAAATCCTGATCGCCGACGAGCCGACCGGCAATCTCGACCAGACGACTGGCCGCCAGATCGCCGACCTTTTGTTCGCCGAGGCGGCCGAACGCGGCATGACTCTGCTCCTGGTCACGCACGATCCCGCGCTGGCCAAACGCTGCGACAGACAGATCGCCATGCGTTCCGGCCGCATCGAGCCGGCACCGGCCCACGCCGTCTCCGCCTGAGGCCGCGCCGATGAGCCTTGTCCGCACGCTCCGCCTCGCCACCCGCTTTTCACTGCGCGAAATGCGCGGCGGCCTGTCCGGTTTCATGATCTTTCTCGCCTGCATCGCGCTTGGCGTCGCCGCGATCGGGGGCGTCAACTCGCTGGCGCGCGCCATCACTTCGGGCGTGGCCAATGAAGGCCAGGTGCTTCTGGGCGGCGATATCCGCTTCGAACTGGTTCATCGCGAAGCGACGCCCGAGGAGCGCACTTTCCTTGAGAGCTACGGCGCCATCGCTTCCAGCGCCAAGATGCGCTCGATGGCGCGGCTGCCCGACGGTTCCGACCAGACGCTGGTCGAGGTCAAGGCGATCGACGGTCTCTACCCGCTCTACGGCGCGCTGGACACCAGTCCGCAACTTGACCACGAGGCACTGTTTTCCGCCCGCAACGGTGTCCATGGCGCCGCCGCGCCGGCGCTCCTGTTCGAGCGGCTGGCGCTTGAGCCGGGCGCGCGGCTCAAGCTGGGCAACACCGAATTCGAGCTACGCGCGGTGATCGAAACCGAACCCGACCTCGTTTCCGACGGTTTCGGCTTCGCGCCACGGCTGATGATTTCGCTCGACGGCCTGCGGGTCTCGGGACTGATGCAGCCCGGTAGCCTGGTCGAGCACGCCTACAAGCTGCGCCTGCCCGCGGCGACCGGCGAGGCCGGCATCCAGGCGCTTGCCGCGCAGGCGCGCGAGGCCTTTCCCGAAGCCGGCTGGAGCATCCGTTCGCGGGCCAACGCCGCGCCGGCGCTGTCGTCCAACATCACCCGCTTTTCGCAATTCCTGACGCTGGTCGGTCTCACCGCGCTGGTGGTGGGCGGTGTCGGCGTGGCCAATGCGGTGCGCGCCTATCTCGACGGCAAGCGCGGCGTGATCGCGACGCTGAAAAGCCTCGGCGCCTCGAGCGGTCTGGTCTTTACCGTCTATCTCGTGCAGATCATGATCATTGCCGCGCTCGGCATCGCCGCCGGACTGGTCATCGCCGTGGCGGTACCATTCTTCGCCGGCGCCGCGCTCGCCACCGTCCTGCCGGTTCCCACCGAGGCGGCAATCTATCCGGGCGCTCTGGCGATCGCGGCGCTGTTCGGCCTGTTGGTCACGCTCGCCTTCGCGCTGCTGCCGCTCGGGCGCGCCCGCGCCGTGCCGGCCACCGCCCTGTTTCGTGAAATGGGGTTCGAGGCGCGCGGCCTGCCCGCTCCAGCCTATCTGGCCGCCACACTGGCGATCAGCGCCTTCCTGGCGGGACTGGCCGTGTGGTATTCGACCGACCGCCTCCTCGCCGCTTTGTTCGTCGGCGCCACGATCGTCACCTTCATCGTCCTGCGCCTCGTCGGGATGCTGGTACAGGCGCTCGCCCGGCGCAGCCCGCGCGTGCGCTCGACCGCGCTTCGCCTGGCGATCGGCAACATCCACCGTCCCGGCGCCTTGACGCCCTCGGTCGTGCTGGCGCTCGGCCTCGGCCTCACGCTCCTGGTCGCGCTGGCGCTGATCGACGGCAATCTGCGCCGCCAGATCGCCGGCAATCTTCCCGAAAGGGCGCCGAATTTCTTCTTCGTCGACATCCAGAACACCGAGGTCGACTCCTTCGCCGAACTCGTGCAGGCAGAGGCCGGCGACGGCAAGCTGATCCGCGTGCCGATGCTGCGCGGCCGCATCATGGAGTTCAACGGCGTCGACGTGCAGAAGATCGACGTCCCGCCGGAAGGCCGCTGGGTGCTGCGCGGCGACCGCGGCATCACCTATGCCAAGAATATTCCCGAGAACTCGACGCTCGCCGAAGGCGATTGGTGGGCGCCCGACCACGCCGGCGAGCCGCTGGTGTCGTTTGCGGCGGAGGAGGGCCGCGAGCTCGGCCTGAAACTCGGCGACACCATCACCGTCAACGTACTCGGCCGCAACATCACCGCCAGGATCGCCAATTTCCGCAATGTCGAATGGGAATCGCTGGCAATCAATTTCGTCATGGTGTTTTCACCCAACACGTTTGCCGGCGCACCGCACGCATGGCTTGCGACGCTGACAACGCCGGATACGAGCGCGCAGGACGAAGCGCGCATCCTCAACGCCGTCACCCGCGCCTTTCCGACCGTCACCACCGTGCGGGTGAAGGATGCGCTCGACATCGTCAACCGGCTGGTCGGGCAACTCGCCACTGCGATCCGGGGCGCGGCCGCGGTGGCGCTGATCGCCTCGGTGCTGGTGCTTTCGGGCGCGCTCGCCGCCGGCAACCGCGCGCGCATTCACGACGCCGTGGTCCTGAAGACACTCGGCGCCACCCGCAGGACCCTGATGACCGCCTTTTCGCTCGAATACGGGCTGATCGGCCTGTCGACGGCGGCCTTCGCCCTCGCCGCCGGCGGGGCGGCGGCCTGGTATGTACTGTCGCAGATCATGGGACTGCCCGCCATTTTCATGCCCGAGATCGCGCTGTCGACCATCCTGATCGCGCTGGTGCTGACCGTCGGTTTCGGCCTGATTGGGACCTGGCGGGTGCTCGGCCACAAGGCCGCGCCGGTGTTGCGCAATCTGTAGCTGACGGTAGGCGGCGCTAACCATTGATGAACCTTTTTCATCCGACGCAGGCCTAAAGTTCAAAAACCGGGCCTGTGCGACGCCCGGGCGCGGCGAACAGGGCTTGTTCTTGGCCTAAAGAATAATCATATTCTCCGCAGGCATGCTGGAGTCTCGCCAGCGGCGCCTGGGCGTATGACCGCGCGGTCCCGCCCGACACCGGACGAGACATGAGCAGTTAAGAGGAAAACATGGCTGACCTTCGCAACTACAATGCGCGTGTCGCATCGGCGCCCGCCCGCGCCGGCGCGGACATAGACGAGGGGCTGCGCGCCTACATGCTGAAGGTGTACAACCTGATGGCGCTCGGCCTTGCGATCACCGGGCTCGCCGCATGGGGCACCTTCAACTTCGCCGTCGTCGACGGGCAGCTTACGGCCTTCGGGCAGCTCGTTTACGCCTCGGCCTTCCGTTGGGTCGTGATCCTGGCACCGTTGGCGATGGTGTTCTTCCTGTCCTTCAGGATCAACAAGATGAGCGTTTCGGCCGCACAGACGACGTTCTGGGTCTATGCGGGCCTTGTCGGCATGTCGCTGTCAACGATTTTCCTGGTCTATACCGGGACCAGCATCGTACGCACCTTCTTCATCACCGCCACCGCCTTCGGCGGTCTGTCGCTCTACGGTTACACGACCAAGCGCGATCTGTCGGCGATGGGCTCGTTCCTGGTGATGGGCCTGTTCGGCCTGATCATCGCCATGATCGTCAACATTTTCCTGGGATCGTCCGCGCTGCAGTTCGCGATCTCGGTGATCGGCGTGCTGATCTTCGCCGGCCTGACCGCCTACGACACCCAGCAGATCAAGGAAATGTACTATGAGGGCGATGGCGCCGAGGTGGCCGGCCGCAAGTCGATCATGGGCGCGCTGCGGCTTTATCTCGACTTCATCAACCTGTTCATGTTCCTGCTCCACTTCCTGGGCAATCGTGAATAGCTCGGCCGGACAGGCACGATAGCGACGAGGGCGGCCCGGCGGCCGCCCTTTTCTTTTGCCCGCCCGTCTGCTTGAGTTTCTGCCCCTTCGTCCGACAGCGCGTGATCCATGCCCGACGTCGCCATCAGACCCGCCACCGTCTCCGACATCCCGGCCATAACCGCAATCTACGCCGACGCGGTGCTAAATGGCACGGCGAGCTACGAGCTCGAGCCGCCCGGCGAAGCGGACATGGCGGCTCGCTTCAAAGCCGTCAGCGAACCCGGATACCCCTATCTCGTCGCCCGAACCGGCGACGGCATCGTCGTCGGCTACGCTTATGCGGGGCCGTTCCGCCCGCGTCGCGCCTACCGTTTCATGGTCGAGGATTCGATCTATCTCGCCCCGTCAGCACAAGGGCGCGGGCTCGGCCGCCTGCTGCTTGCCCGCCTGATCGAGGACACGACGGCATGCGGCTTTCGTCAGATGGCGGCTGTGATCGGCGACGGCGCCCGCAATCTCGGCTCGGTGAAACTGCACGAGGCGCTCGGCTTCCGCCATGCCGGACAGCTCAAAGGCTCCGGCTTCAAGCATGGCCGCTGGCTCGACACCATTTTCATGCAGTTGGCACTGAATGAAGGCGCCGACGCGTCGCCCGACCCGGACTCCCTTCCTGAGCGCAATTTCCGCGACGGGCTGTGAACCGGTCACGACGCCATCCGGCCTGAAAGCGCTCCTCAGGCTTCCACCAGGCTGAGCCGCTTGTCGAAAACGCCGAGCACGCGCGTCAACTCGTGGCCGCGTTTCATGATCAGCCCGGTCGCGGCGACAACCGAATAGGCGCCCTGCTTGCGCGCCAGTTTCGGATTTTTCACGATCTGGAAAAGGGGCACCTCGCTGGCGCGTCGGAAGACGGAAAACACCGCCCGGTCGGGGAGGTGATCGATCGCGTAGTCACGCCATTCATTGGCCGCGACCATGCGGCCATACAGCCTCAGGATCTGGTCGAGTTCGCGTCGCTCGAAAGTGACGGGGCCTTCCTTTTTTCGATCCCGCCTCGCCTCGTGAAGCGGGATCAGGATAGCGGAACCGTCCGTATCCTCCGCGGAATCGGCGCGTTCGACCATGGGCGATTTCCTTCCATGACAGTTTCGCGACAAAAGCGTCGCCCTTTCATGGGGGAATTGCAAGTCTTCGGGCAAAAATCTTGTATCATCAAAGACTTGACCTGAGCGACAAACGCGTAGGCGGCGGTGGACGCAGCGGCTGCGGTCACGTTCGGGAACACGATGTCGAAATTGGTGATTGGCCGCCACATTCCTGCCGCGAATTATCCCGTTTCCGGCCCCAATAGATGGCGAACATTCACTCGTTGCCTGAGACGGTTCGGTCTGGCGCTGACACTGTAACCCCAAGCCCCCCGCCCACGGTGTCCTCGCTGGGCCGAACCAACCTCAGGCGGCAATTCCTTAAAAAGCGAACGCTTGCTAAAATCGGCCACTACGGCCGCGCGGTCGGCAACTCCACCTCAGCCTTGCGGCGTGTCGAGGATCGCCGCGCCGATGATCGCACCGGGATTGCCGTCTTCGTCGAGCGACTGCAACAGCACCGCGCAGCCCGCTGCGCCGCGTTTCTTGAGTTCGCTCGCCGGAATCTCCACGCGGATTTCCTGCCCGCTCCACATGCCGACGGACTGGATGCCCGAGACGGCGTTCCAGTAGGTGACCGTCTTGCCGGCGTTTTCACCTCGCTTGATCTCGACCGGCGTGACCGGATCGAAAAACACCAGAAGCAGGTTCGCCTTGCGCGCGGTTCCGGGCGCAGCACCCGCCTCGATGATCACGCTTTCGACACCCTCGGACAGGGAAAGATCGACCGTCAGCCCCTTGCCGGCATCTTTGAGCGAGCCGAGCGCCTTTTCGACCTTGCCTCGACTGGCACCGTTCATGTGGACCCGGCCGTTGACGACCGCCTGGGGCGTATAGACCGACCGTTCGCCGAGAGCGCGCGCATATTCGCTTTGACGCCCGGTATTGTCCGCCGTCGCCATCGTGTCGCGCCAGCCGAGATAGTCCCAGTAGTCGACATGGTAGGCCAGCGCCACCACGTCGCCGCTGCGTGCCAGTTCGCCGAGATAGGCATCGGCCTTGGGGCAGGAGTTGCAGCCCTGGCTCGTGAAGAGCTCAACGACACCGCGCGGCCGCGCCTGTTCTTCGCCCTTGGCGGCCGAAGCCAAGCCAAAGAACGCGGCGGCGGCGAACGCCAGCCTCAATCCGCGAAAGAGGTCCATCCGGTATCCGATCGTCTTGCGTCGGCGCCAATGCGCGGTTACCCAACTCTTGAAGACTAGGCCGGCGAGAACTTCAACAGGAAGTCACGTTGCGGTGACCCTTTGCCGCCGTCGCGACGGTCCGAAGGTTAAGGTATGACGAGCGCGCTTTTCGATCCGATCGATATCTATTGCGAACGCACCGGGCCGGAATTGTGGTCTGAACCGCTGAACGCGCTGACCAATCTGGCTTTCGTCGCGGCCGGTCTTTGGGGCCTGCGCGAGGCGCGACGCTGCGACGCCGGTCTCTTCGCGACCGTCCTGTGCTGGTGGGTGATAGCGATCGGCATCGGCTCGGGCCTGTTTCACAGCTTCGCCAACCGCCTCACCATCTGGGCCGACATCGTGCCGATCGCGACCTTCGTACTCGCTTACACGCTCTACAATCTACGCCATTTCCTGCGCCTGTCGCCGGCCTCGTCACTGCTAGCATTGGTAGCGTTTTACGCCGTGGCCGGCCTCGTCACGTGGCTGGTTCCGGACCAGCTGAACGCGGCGACCAACGGCACGCTGGGTTATTTGCCGGCTTTCCTGGCGCTCGTGTTCTTCGGCGCCTTGCTTGTCGTCCGCGGCCACCCCGCCGGTCGCTACAATCTCGCTGCGGCGATGCTTTTCGTCGTCTCGGCAACGTTCCGCGCCATCGATCCCGATATGTGTTCGGCCCTGCCGATCGGCACGCATTTCCTATGGCACACCCTCAACGGGCTGATGCTGGGCGTGCTTCTGGCCGCCACGACGCGTTTTGCCGGCAACCGGCACTGACGGCGCCGACCTCCGGTCGGCCACCCTCAGTGGTGGGCCAGGATATTGACGAGGCGTCCGAACGGGTCGCGCACATAAAACCGCCGCACGCCCCAGGGCTCGTCGACTGGCCCGTATTCGGGTTTGAACCCGGCGGCGGTCAGCCGTTCAAGCGCGGCCTCGACGTCGTCGACCTCGATCGACAGGTCGGGCACCGGCGTGCCGGAACCGCCTTCGGACGCGAAGCTCACCTGCACGCGCGCCTCCTGCGGAGAACCATAGGTCGCGATCCAGCCATGGTCCATCAGTAGGTCGAGTCCCAACGCGTCGCCATAGAACCGGCCGGCGGCGGCGGCGTCCGGCGTGGCGATATTGGCGACGATACGTTTTACCTTCATTTCAGCCCCCCGATCGGTCCGCTTGTCAAAAACGCCTCCCCGGCCCGCGGCAGGGGAGGCGTTTCGTCTTTGTCGGTTTGCGGCGGCGTCAGGCCGCCAGGTCCCGCAGCACATATTGCAGGATGCCGCCATTCTTGAAGTAATCGAGCTCGTCGAGCGTATCGATCCGGCACAGGATCGGCACATCCTTCTGCGAACCGTCGGCATAGGTCACCTTGGCGGTCACCTTCTGGCGCGGCTTGATCGTCTCCAATCCCTCGATCGTGACGGTCTCGTCGCCCTTCAGGCCGAGCGACGCCCAGGAGGCGCCGTCCTCGAGCACGAAGGGGATCACGCCCATCCCGACCAGGTTCGAACGATGGATACGCTCGAAGGACTGGGCTATCACCGCACGCACGCCCAGCAGGTTGGTGCCCTTGGCCGCCCAGTCGCGCGACGACCCGTTGCCGTATTCAACGCCGGCGAAGATCACCAGCGGCACGCCTTCCTGCTTGTAGCGCATCGCGGCGTCGTAGATCGACATCTCCTCCTTGGAGGGATAGTGGATCGTATAGCCGCCCTCGCGACCGTTCTCGCCCAGCATGAAGTTGCGGATGCGGATATTGGCGAACGTGCCGCGCATCATCACTTCGTGATTGCCGCGCCGGGTGCCGTACTGGTTGAAATCCATCACGCCGACGCCGTTATCCATCAGATATTTGCCGGCCGGGGACTGCGCCTTGATGGAGCCGGCGGGCGAGATATGGTCGGTGGTGATCTTGTCGCCGAACAGACCGAGCACGCGCGCGCCCTTGATGTCGCTGATATCGCTGACCGTCTTCGACATGCCGGCGAAATAGGGCGGGTTCTGCACATAGGTCGAGTTGTCGTCCCAGACATAGGTCTCGGACTGCGGTGCCTCGACCGCGCGCCAATTTTCGTCGCCGGCAAAGACCTCGGCATATTTCTTCTCGAACAGGTCGCGCGTGACGTGCTTCTGGATGAAGCTCTGGATTTCCTGGTTGGACGGCCAGATATCCTTCAGGAACACGTTCTTGCCGTCCTTGTCCTGCCCGATCGGCTCCTTGGTCAGGTCGATGGTGACGGAACCGGCGAGCGCGTAGGCGACCACCAGCGGCGGCGAGGCCAGATAGTTGGCTTGCACGTCCGGAGAGATCCGGCCTTCGAAATTACGGTTGCCCGACAGCACGCCGGCCGCGATCAAGCCTTTGTCGTTGATGGTCTTGGAGACCGGGCCGGGCAGCGGGCCCGAATTGCCGATACAGGTCGTGCAGCCGAAACCGACCAGGTTGAAACCGATCTGGTCGAGTTCGGTCTGCAGGCCGGATTTTTCCAGATATTCGGCCACTACCTGGCTGCCCGGCGCCAGCGACGTCTTGACCCACGGCTTCTGCTTGAGACCGAGCCGGTTGGCGTTGCGGGCCAGAAGGCCGGCGCCGATCAGCACTGATGGGTTCGACGTGTTGGTGCATGACGTGATCGCCGCGATCGCCACGTCGCCATGGCCGAGATCGTAGTCCTGGCCCTCGACCTGCCAGCGCTTGTCCTTCTCGGAAGCGTCCTTCTTGTATTCCGAAACCAGCGCCTCCTCGAAGCCGGCGGCGATGCCCTCGAGAGGAATGCGGCCCTCCGGACGCTTGGGACCGGCCATGGACGGCACGACCTCGCCGAGGTCGAGCTCCAGCGTGTCGGTGAAGACCGGGTCCGCGCTGCCGGTCTCGCGGAACATGCCCTGCGCCTTGCTGTAGGCTTCCACCAGCGCGATGCGCTCCTTGGTCCGGCCGGACACGTTGAGATAGTTCAGCGTTTCCGAATCGACCGGGAAGAAGCCGCAGGTCGCGCCATATTCGGGACCCATATTGCCGATGGTGGCCGCATCGGCGAGGGTGAGATCGTCGAGACCGTCACCGAAGAATTCGACGAACTTGCCGACCACGCCCTTCTTGCGCAGCATCTGCACGACGGTCAGCACCAGGTCGGTGGCCGTCACGCCTTCCTTCAGCTTGCCGGTCAGCTTGAAGCCGACGACTTCCGGCAACAGCATGGAGATCGGCTGGCCGAGCATGGCCGCCTCGGCCTCGATGCCCCCCACACCCCAGCCGAGCACGCCCAGGCCGTTAATCATCGTGGTGTGCGAATCGGTGCCCACGCAGGTATCGGGATAGGCGACCGTCTCGCCGTTCTCGTCCCTGGTCCACACGGTCTGGCCGAGATATTCGAGATTGACCTGGTGGCAGATGCCGGTGCCGGGCGGTACGACGCGGAAGTTCTTGAACGCCTGCTGGCCCCATTTCAGGAAGCGATAGCGCTCGCCGTTGCGCTGATATTCCAGCTCGACATTGCGCGCGAAGGCGTTCGGGTTGCCGAACTCGTCGACGATCACCGAATGGTCGATGACGAGATCGACCGGCACCAGCGGATTGATCTTCTGCGGGTCGCCGCCAAGCGCCTTGATGCCATCGCGCATGGCGGCAAGGTCGACGACTGCCGGCACGCCGGTGAAATCCTGCATCAGCACGCGCGCCGGGCGGTAGGCGATTTCGTGGCCGGCCGTGCCCTTATCGTCCAGCCAGGACTTTATGGCCACGATATCGGCCTTGGTGACTGAACGCCCGTCCTCGTTGCGCAGCAGATTTTCCAGAAGCACCTTCATCGAGAAGGGCAGGCGCGAAATTCCGTCCAGTCCGTTTTTCTCGGCCTCGGTCAGGCTGAAATAGGCATAATCCTTGTCGCCGACCTTGAGCGTGCGGCGGCACTTGAAGCTGTCGAGAGATTTTGACACGTGCGATCCCATCCTGGTCTGTTCGGCCAAAGCGGGAACGGACTCCTGTGGCATGCTGCGCAAAGGTGCGGGTACGGCCATTTCCGCTGTCCGCTCCCAGGCGTCACGTCCGTTCAAGGCGGCGGACGCCGGTTCGGCGCAAATTGGTTACCATGCCGACCGCTGGCACGGTTGCCGATCTCTTAGAGACTTTCTAAACAGGTTTCCAGTCTGGGTGCGGGGAATTTTGCCGCACCGCATAGCCGGCCGGGCGCCGGAGGGAATGGCAGGGGTGGAATGCGTCTGGTCGCCGACAACCTTGCCGGAGAACGCGGCGGCGAAACCGTCTTTTCCGGCATCGGCTTCACGCTTGGCGGCGGCGATGCGCTGGTCGTTACCGGACCGAACGGCATCGGCAAGTCGACGCTGTTGCGCGCCGTGGCCGGCCTGCTGCCGCTGGCGGCGGGCCGTTTGGCGCTGGAAGGCGGCGGCGAAAAATGGCCGAACCTCGCCTCGGCATGTCATTATCTCGGCCACCAGAACGCGATGAAGACGGCGCTGACGGTCACCGAGAACCTTGCCTTCTGGCGCGACTTCCTCGGCGAGGCGCATCTGCCGCTCTCCGATGCGCTCGACATGGTCGGCCTCGCCGATATCGGCCATCTGCCGTTCGGCTACCTGTCGACCGGCCAGCGCAGGCGCATCGCGATCGCCCGCCTGCTGGTCGCCTACCGCCCGGTCTGGCTGCTCGACGAGCCGACGGCCGGCCTCGACCGCGCCTCCGAGGCGCAGTTCGCCGACCTGATGGCCGCCCATTGCGAGGATGGCGGCATGATCGTCGCCGCCACTCACCTGCCGCTCGCCTTGGAAAACGCGCAGCAACTGCGGATGGGGAGCGGGTAGCCCGGATGCAGCACCTCGTTTTTCCAGCGTACGGGGGAGGCGCGCAATGCTAGCGCTCTTCCGTCGCGATCTCAGGCTCGGCATCCGCGCCGGCGGCGGCGCGCTGGTCGGCATCCTGTTCTTCCTCGCCGTCGTCGCCGTCATTCCCTTCGGCGTCGGCCCGGATTTGAACCTGCTTGCCCGCATCGGTCCGGCAATCCTGTGGATCGGGGCGCTGCTCGCCGGCCTGCTCGGGCTCGACCGTCTGTTTCAAGCCGACCGGGACGACGGCGCGCTCGACCTGATGGTCCTGAACCGCGACCGGCAGATGCTGGCCCTGGCCATCTTTGTCAAATGCCTGGCACACTGGACGGCGAGCATCCTGCCGCTGGTGGTTGCCGCGCCTCTGCTCGGCCTGTTGATGAACATGTCGCCCGCAGGCATCGGCGCGGCGACGCTGACGCTTCTCTTCGGCACGCCGGCGATCGCCTTCATCGGCGCCACCGGCGCCGCCGTTGCCATCAGCCTGCCGCGCGGCGGGCTGCTGGTTTCCGTGCTTGTTCTGCCGCTGATGATCCCCGTTCTGATCTTCGGCGTCTCGGCCAGCTATGCCGCCATCGCCGATCCCGACCCGTTTTTGCCGCCTTTCCTGCTTATGCTGGCCCTGACGTTGTTTTTCGCGGTGATCGGCCCCGTGGCAGCCGCCACCGCCTTGCGATGGGCGACGGATTGACGCGCCATGCCGGGCGAAACCAACCTTGAAACGCTGCTCGCCACGATGGCTCCCAGGCTGCATGACGAAGCTTTCGCCTACGTAACGATAACGCCGGGAAAGCCCGAACCGGACGGACTCGAGCCGGTTCTGCGCTTCGAAGAACCGGAAGGCACGACGCTGGTCGTGCCGCGCCGGCAGGCGCTCCAAAGTGGCCTCGATCCCGTTTTTGCCTGCAAAATGATCACACTGGAGGTCCATTCCGCGCTCGAGGCGGTTGGCTTCCTGGCTGCGTTGTTGCCGCCTTTGGCTGCCGCGGGCATCGGCGTAAACCCGGTTTCGGCCTATTTTCATGATCATCTTCTCGTGCCGGCCGACCGCGCCGGTGAGGCGGTGGCGATCCTGGAAGGGATCGCCGAAAAAGCGCGCGGCGGGCTCGGCTGACGGCAAATCCGCCCGCTGCAATCACGCTGCTTTGATTGACGTCGATTGCAGAGGCTACCGAGTGGAGTTATTGACAAGACCATGAGCCAAACCGCGATTTCTTCCTCGCGCTGGATGGATCTGGCCAATCCGACGCGTTTTCTCGCCTTTGCCGGCGCGGTCATCCCATGGTTGGCAGGCCTGGCCGTGCTCGTCATCGCGATCGGGCTTTATCTGGGTTTCACCGCACCGGAGGACTACCAGCAAGGCAGCACGGTCAGGATCATGTATATCCACGTGCCTTTCGCCTGGCTGGCCATGATGTGTTATTCGGTGATGGCCATTTCCGCGCTCGGCACGCTTGTGTGGCGCCATCCGCTCGCCGACGTCGCCTTGAAGGCGGCCGCGCCGATCGGCGCCGTCTTCACCGCGTTAGCGCTTCTGACCGGCTCGATCTGGGGCAAGCCGATGTGGGGCACTTGGTGGGTCTGGGACGCGCGCCTGACCTCCGTCTTCGTATTGTTCTTGATGTATCTCGGCCTGATCGCGCTGACCCGCGCGCTCGACGATCCGGGGCGTTCGGCGCGCGCCGCCGCCATCGTCACGCTTGTCGGCGCCATCAACATCCCCATCATCAAATTCTCGGTCGACTGGTGGAACACATTGCACCAGCCGGCTTCGGTCTTCCGGCTCGACGGCCCGACCATCCATTCCAGCCTTTTGTGGCCGCTGCTAATATGCGCGGCCGGCTTCACCCTGCTGTTCTTCACCCTGCACCTGATGGCCATGCGCGTCGAAATCTGGCGCCGCCGGGTTATCGCCATGCACCGCATCAGCGCGCGCCGCGCCGACCGCAAGCAAGGGGCGGGAGCATGACCCACGCGCTCTACGTCGCCGCCGCCTACGGGTTGTCCGCGCTTGCGATCGGCGGCCTGGTTGTATGGACGCTGTTCGACCAGCGCGCCCGCAAGGCCGAACTGGCCGTGCTGGAGGCGCAGGGCGTACGCCGTCGTTCCGACGCCAAGACCAAGGACGCATCCTCATGAGCACCGGTTCCGTCACGCCGCCGCGCAGCAGCCGGCGCTGGATGGTGTTCGTGCCGCTGGCTCTGTTCGTCGCATTGGCCGGACTTTTTCTGCTCCAGCTTCTGTCGGGCCGCGACGGCGCCACCATCCCCTCCGCGCTGATCGGCGCGCCGGCGCCCGAGACCGACCTGCCGCCGATCGAGGGAACCGAGATGCCCGGCCTGTCGAGCAAGGAATTCGCCGGCCGCGTGACGGTGGTCAATATATGGGCGTCCTGGTGCGCGCCCTGTCGCCAGGAACATCCGCTGCTGATGCAACTGGCCCGCGACGAGCGGATCACGATCGCCGGGTTGAATTACAAGGACGAAGCCGAGAACGCGCGTCGTTTCCTCGGCGAGCTCGGCAATCCCTACGCCGCCGTGGGCGCCGACGGCACCGGCCGCACGGCGATCAACTGGGGCGTCTACGGCGTTCCCGAAACCTTCGTGGTCGGACGGGACGGCACCATCCGCTTCAAACATGTCGGTCCGCTCAGCCCGCAAAGCCTGACCGGCGATCTCATGCCCGCGATCGAAAAAGCGCTCGCCGCGCAATAGCCGCGCCTCACAGCATCAAGGCTGCAAGCGGCCGATACTGCCGACACCACTAAAAAAGGCGGCCCGAGGCCGCCTTTTCGATTGGGAGCGAGGCTCCGTTCTATTCGCCGCCGCTCTTTTCGGCAGCTTCCGCGGCGGCCTTTTCGGCAGCCAGCGCCTGCGCGGCGGCGACCTTCTCAGCCTCCACACGCGCCTTTTCGGCGAGCATGGCCTGGCGATCGTTTTCATTCAGCTTGCGCGCGCGCACGCTGGTGTTCTCCGTGATGCGGGCCGACTTGCCGCGGCGGTCACGCAGATAATAGAGCTTGGCGCGGCGCACCTTGCCGCGACGCACGATCTCAACGCCCTCGACCATCGGCGAAAAGACCGGGAAGACGCGCTCCACGCCTTCGCCGTAGGAGATCTTGCGGACGGTGAAATTTTCCTGGAAGCCCGATCCCGAACGCGCGATGCACACGCCCTCATAGGCCTGCACGCGGGTGCGGGTGCCCTCGGTGACGCGCACCTGGACGCGCACGGTGTCGCCGGGCTCGAATTCGGGGAGCTTGCGCTTTTCTTCGATCTTCGCGGCCTGCTCGGCCTCAAGCTGACGGATGATGTCCATCGTCTCAAACCTCTTCCTTGTTCTCGACAGCCAGAGCGCCCAGCGTTTGCCCTCAGTCCTGTGACCGGGCGGCAATGCCGTCACGCCGAAAGGCGCGGCGGCAGGGGCGAATTCACCGTTCTTGTTGACGGCTCCGGAAGACGGTTCCTCCGGTCGGCGGGCTCATACACGCTTCAAGCCGGTTTGTCACCCGCCGAACCGCGATTTCTCGCCGGATCGACGCGGCGGCGCGCATTGCCCGTCTCCAGATAGAGCCACGCCCTTGCCTAGCAAGACGTCTGCGCCTAACACCGGCGCATTGCACTCGAAATCGTTCCGGATCGCACCTTGGATATTCTTTCAGCCGTTCTGCTTTTCCTGGCCGGGTTCCTGTCCGGCGCCATCAACGCCGTCGCAGGCGGCGGCACGTTCCTGACGTTCGGCGCGCTGACGCTTGCCGGCGTCGCGCCGATCTCGGCCAACGCCACCTCCTCGATCGCCCAGTTTCCGGGCTACGTCACCTCAACGCTCGCCTATTGGAGCGACATCCGCCAAATGTGGCGCGGCGTGCTGATCTTCTGCGCCGTTTCGGCCGTCGGCGGCCTGGCTGGCGCGCTGATCCTTTTGTCGCTCGATAACCCCTCCTTCCGTGCGCTGGTGCCCTGGCTGCTGATCGCCGCGACCGCGCTGTTTGCCGCCGGGCCGTGGCTGAAACCGAAACCGCGCGGCGATGCCACGCCCGCGCGAACCGGTTCGCTGAAGGGTTGGCTGGTCCAGTTCGTCACCGCAATCTATGGCGGTTTCTTCGGCGCCGGCATGGGCATCATGATGCTTGCCACGCTCGGCCTGACCGAAAACGGCGACTATCACCGCCTCAACGCACTGAAAAACATGCTGTCGATCATCATCGCGATCGTGGCGATCGTGGTTTTCGTTTCCGGCGGCGTGGTCTCCTGGCTCGAGGTCGCCTTCATGGTGCCCGGCGTGGCGCTGGGCGGCTATGCCGGCGTCTGGGCGGCCAGGCGCGTACCGCTATGGAGCGTACGCGCCTTCGTGATCGCGGTCGGGCTGTTCCTGGCCGGCTATTATTTCGTCACCGGCTGAGGCCCGGACAGCAGGTCCGGCCGGCGCTCGGCCGTCAGCCTTTCCGCCTCGCCACGCCGCCAGGCGGCGATCCTGGCGTGGTTGCCCGAGGTCAGCACCTCCGGAATCGGCCGGCCCTCGAAATCCTGCGGGCGGGTATAATGGGGATGTTCGAGCAGGCCGTTCTCGAAACTTTCCTCCGTGCCGGAGGCCGCGTTGCCCATCACCCCGGGCAAGAG
Organism: Nitratireductor arenosus; assembly: GCF_009742725.1. Classification (GTDB taxonomy): domain Bacteria; phylum Pseudomonadota; class Alphaproteobacteria; order Rhizobiales; family Rhizobiaceae; genus Mangrovimarina; species Mangrovimarina arenosa. The sequence continues at coordinate 907,738 of NZ_WPHG01000001.1, forward strand.
CCGCACCACGGCGTCGAGCAGCACCAGCGCCGCCGGCTCGCCGCCCGACAGGATATAGTCGCCGATCGACACCTCCTCCAGATCGCGCGCGTCGATGATGCGCTGATCGACGCCCTCGAAGCGCCCGCACAAGATCATCGCGCCCGGACCGGTGGCCAGCGTACGCACCCGCTGCTGCGTCAGTGGCCGGCCGCGCGGGCTCATCAGCAGTTTCGGCCGTGCGTCGCCCTGCGGAGCGACAGCGTCGATCGCCTTGGCCAGAATGTCGGGCCGCATCACCATGCCGGCACCACCGCCGGCCGGCGTGTCGTCGATCGTGCGATGGCGGTCGCTGGCGAAATCGCGGATCTGCACTGCCTCCAGCGCCCAGTCGCCGCGTTCGAGCGCTTTGCCCGCCAGCGACAGGCCGAGCGCGCCGGGAAACATATCCGGATAGAGCGTGAGAACCGTGACCCGAAACATCAGCGATTGCCCCCCGACGTTTTCGACCCGCGCGAACGTCCGGTCGCGGTGGGGCGTCCGCGCCGGCCGGGTCGTGCACCATCCTCGTCAGCGTCGTCGAGCCCGGCCGCGATCCGGTCGAGCACCACGACCCGCCCACCGAGATCGACGGACGGCACCGCCGCCTTGGTAAACGGCACCAGCACGCTGCCGCCACCGGGCCGGGTGATGTCGAGAATGTCGCCGCCGCCATAGTTGAGCACCGCCTTGACCGTACCAACCGTCGCGCCCTCCCGGTCGACCGCGTCGAGGCCGACGAGATCGGCATGATAGAATTCCTCCTCGTCAAGGTCGCCCGGCAGTGCGGTGCGATCCACGAACAGCGCCGTACCGTTGAGCGCCTCTGCCGCCGTGCGATCCGAAACCCCCTCGAAACGCGCCACCAGCATCGAATTGTGCGGACGCAGATCGAGAATATCGAAACGCCTGCCGGTCTCGTCGTAAAGCGGACCGTAGTCGGCGATGGCCATCGGGTCGCCGGTGAAGGTTTTGACCCGAACCGCGCCCTTGATGCCTTGCGCCGCTCCGATCACGGCCAATTGCACGGGTGTTTCGGGTCTTGCCATCGCGCCTGTTCCAGAACCGTTCGAGAAGGCCGCGCCCTCGCCGGCGGCCTGTTTCCTTCCCTATCGGCTGACGCCCGGCAATTCAATTCGCATCGGCTTCACCTTGCGCTAACCCGGGCGGGCGACACTCTGTGCCCATGATGGAGTTCGCATCTCACGCATGACCGACTATCTCGTCATCGCCCGGCCCGACCTTATCGCCGCCCGCGAGGAATGGTTGGGCACGCTCAGGCATGAAAGGCGGCTCGCGCCGCTGACACTCGATGCCTATGAGCGCGATACGCGCCAGTTCCTGCAATTTCTGACCGGCCATTGCGGCGGCGCGCCCGGGCTCGCGGCCATTGCCGATTTGCGCCCGGCCGATCTGCGCGCCTTTCTGGCCTGGCGACGCCGCGAGGGCGTGGGCGCGCGCTCCCTCGGCCGTGGCCTGGCCGGCATTCGCTCGTTGCTCAGGCATCTGGAACGGCGCGGCCTGGTCAACGCCGCCGGCGCCGGCGCGCTCCGGGCGCCGAAACAACCGCGCTCGCTACCGAGACCCCTCAAGGCCGACGAGGCCCGCCGGCTGACGGCGGCGAACGAACAGCTCGCCGAAGAGCCCTGGATCGCGGCGCGCGACGCTGCGGTGATGGCGCTTCTCTACGGCTGTGGCCTGCGGATATCCGAAGCGCTCGGCCTGGCCGGCGGCGATTTCGGCGCGCGGCCGCCGGCCAGCCTGCGCATTACCGGCAAGGGCGGCAAGCAGCGCCTTGTACCGGTGCTGCCCGCGGTCGCCGAGGCGGTGGCCGCCTATCGCCGGCTGTGCCCCTATGCGCTCGCTGACGACGGACCGCTTTTCCGCGGCGTGCGCGGCGGACCGCTTGCCGCCGCGATCGTGCAACGCGCCATGCGCCGGCTGCGCGGCGCACTCGACCTGCCCGACGATGCGACCCCGCACGCGCTGCGCCATTCCTTCGCCACGCATCTGCTCGGCCGCGGCGGCGATTTGCGCACCATCCAGGAATTGCTCGGCCACGCCAGCCTGTCGACCACCCAAATCTATACCGGCGTCGACACCGAGCGGCTGCTCGAAGTCTACGGCAAAGCCCATCCGCGCGCCTGACCGGGATTGAACCCCGCGAATTTACCTCCTCGCTTTAACGGTTTCGCCGCTTTTTCCCACTAGGTTTTCGACCATGAACCGTTCGATTGCCACCGCCGAGCACTTCGCAGGACTGTCGCTGAAGCTGATCGCGGCCGTAAACATCCTGTTTTTGCTGACCTTTCTTCTCGTTACGGCGCTCGCCATGACACGCGCCGACGCGCAGGAGACCGCCTGCACCGGACAGGACCTCCTGGAAATGCTTGCGAAGGAGGATCCCGCCGCGCTCGACCGGCTCAAGGCGGAGGCGCAACGAACGCCGAACGGCCAGGGTTTGCTCTGGAAAGTCGAAAAGGAGGGCACCGCGCCCTCCTTTCTTTTCGGCACTATGCACCTGACCGATCCGCGCGTGATCGAGCTCACGCCCGCCGCCGACGCCGCCTTTGAAGGCGCGTCCACCATCGTCATCGAGACCACCGAGGTGGTCGACCCCGCCGTGGCAATGACGGCGATGATGGAACGTCCGGATTTGATGATGTTCACGGACGATAAGACGATCTTTTCCTTCATGAGCGACGACGAGGAAACAGACGTCCGCACGGCGCTGGAAAAGCGTGGCATTCCCCCCGTGAGCATCCAGAAGATGAAACCCTGGATGCTCGCCTCCGCGATCGCTCTGCCGGCCTGCGAGATGGCGCGCAAGGCGACCGGCGCGCCGTTCCTCGACATCAAGCTTGCCAGGCGCGCCGAGGAAGAAGGCAAGACGCTCGGCGGGCTCGAGACGTTGGTCGGCCAGCTCGACGCGATGGCGTCCCTGCCGATGGAATTCCACGTGCGGGGCTTGATCGAGACCCTCAAGCTCGGCCCACGCATGGACGATATTTTCGAGACCATGATCCTGCTTTACGAGCAGGAACGCATCGACATGATCTGGCCGCTGTTCAAGGTGGTGCTCCCGGCCGGCGACGACGGAGATGCCACTGGCTACGCCGCTTTCGAGGAAGCGATGATCACCACGCGCAATCGCACCATGGCCGACAATACCGTTGCCTTTCTCGACGAGGGCAACGCCTTCATCGCCGTCGGTGCGCTTCATCTACCGGGCGAAAAGGGGCTCGTCGCCCTGCTACGCGAACGCGGCTACCGCGTAACGCGTATTCCCTGAGGCGTCCGTGCGGAGCGAAACCGGCTTGGCCCGGCGGGCAAGGCCGAGGCCGGTGCGGACCGATCACCAAAAGCGTGATTTGGCGCGCTCGCGCCGCATTGCTATGATGCGCCGTACGATCCGACGATCAGGGAGACTTCCGCATGAAGACCGCACTCCTCTTGGCAGCGGCGCTGGGTTTTTCGACAGCCGGCGCGCAGGCTTGCTCGATGCACAACGATCACAATTCGGCCAGCGCCGGGAAGATGACGGTTGCCGGCGTCGAGGATAAAAAGGCGCCGATGACAACGGTCGACGAGGACGCCAAGACCGCCTCGATCGAGAAGCCGGCGGAGAAAGCCGCAAAAGCGGACTTGGCGGAATAAGGCCGCCAATGGCCTGCCGGACGGCATTGGACGGGCCCGCACGCGCGCATCCGCGGCTGGGATGTCGAGCGACAAGCGACCTTTAGCAATTTCAACGCTAGCGATATCGATCTTCAAAGAGGTCGGCTCTCAAAGCGAGAGGGCATTTAGCAGGCGTTTTTTCCGGGTTTTGCCGAACCCCGCCTTTCACGATGTATAATCGACCGCGCCACTTCGTGATGAAACCGGCCGCCTCCAAGCACGTTTACCCGGCGAGCAATGCACGAAGGAGGTGTGTCATGAACGCTCCAGACAGACGTCCCGAACAGGATCCGACGCGTCCTTTCGGTCCCGGCGGCATCGATCGTGATATCGCCGATCCGACGCGACCATACGATCCGCGCCTTCAGACCGAGATCAACCCCGGCCCGCGCGGACTGATGGCGGCGACGATCGCGGTTGTCGTCGTGCTGCTTGCCATCGTTGTCTTCAGCATGATCGGCGGCGGCGACACGCAGACCGCCGACACGACTGGCAACCCGCCCGTGGCTGAACGCGTCGACGACACGACGACGAGCGCGGTCGGCACCGAGGCCGACCAGCCGCGGGAGGAAATCCCGCCGATCGAACCGAAGAACGACGCGCCGGTGGAGACCGCTCCGGCCGAGTAATTCCTCCCCCAAGCACTGGCCGGCCCCTCGGGGTCGGCCTTTTTCGTACGTCGTTACAGCCGCCCGGGCGAACCCTCGAACTACATGTGGATCGGCTTGGCGAAGGTCGCAAGCGCGGCCTCCTTGACCGATTCCGACATTGTCGGATGACCGTGGCACGTACGGGCCAAATCCTCGGACGAGCCGCCAAATTCCATCAGAACCGCGACTTCCTGGATCAGTTCGCCGGCACCGAAACCGACAATATGCGCGCCAAGCACGCGGTCGGTCTTCTTGTCGGCGAGGATTTTCACGAATCCGTCGGTCTTGAGCATCGCACGCGCCCGCCCATTGGCCGAGAACGGGAACTTTCCGGCCCGGTAGTCGACGCCGGCCTTTTTCAGCTCCTCCTCGGTCTTGCCGATCGAGGCGACTTCGGGGCTTGTGTAAACGACGCTCGGAATGACGTCATAGTTCACATGGCCGGCCTGGCCGGCGATGATCTCGGCAACCGCAACGCCCTCGTCCTCGGCCTTGTGCGCCAGCATCGGTCCGGCGATGACGTCGCCGATCGCGTAGATGCCCGGGATCGAGGTGCGGAAATGACCGTCCGTGCGGACCCGACCGCGCTCGTCGAGCACGACGCCGGCCTTTTCGCAGCCGAGACCTTCGATGAACGGCTTGCGCCCGGTCGCGACCAGAACGACATCGGCGTCGAGCGTTTCGGCATCGCCACCCTTGACCGGTTCGAAGGTAACGGTCGCGCCCTTTTTGGCTTTCTTCACCCCGGTCACCTTCTGGCCGAGCTTGAAGACAAGACCCTGCTTGCCGAGCATGCGCTGGAATTGCTTGGCGACCTCGCCGTCCATGCCGCCGAGGATGGTGTCGAGATACTCCACCACCGTGACCTTGGTGCCGAGGCGGGCCCATACCGAGCCCAGTTCGAGCCCGATCACGCCGCCGCCGACCACCACCATCGAGGACGGCACCCTCTCCAGCGCCAGCGCGCCCGTCGACGACACGATCGCCTTTTCATCGAATTCCAGCTCGACCCCGGGAATGCCGGCAACGTCGGAGCCGGTGGCGATCACGATGTTCTTGGCCTCGATCTCCTTGGTTGCGCCATCGGCGTCGGTCACTTCCAGCTTGCCCTCGCCGATGATCCGGCCGGTGCCGCGCAGGCCGTCGATCTTGTTCTTCTTGAACAGGAAATCGAGACCCTTGGTGTTCTGCTCCACCGTTTGGGTCTTGTGCGCCATCATCGCCTTGAGATTGAGCTTCGGCTTGCCGACCTCGACACCCAATGCCTCCAGGCCATGCCCGGCTTCCATGAAGGCCTCCGAGGCATGCAGCAACGCCTTGGAGGGAATGCAGCCGACATTGACGCAGGTTCCGCCATAGGTCTGGCGTTTTTCCACCACCGCCGTCTTCAGTCCAAGCTGCGCGGCCTTGATGGCGCAGACATATCCGCCCGGCCCGCCCCCGATCACGACAACGTCATATGTCATGCCTGCTTCCTTTCGTTCGGTTCTTTCAGCGGCCGCCGCCCACTGTGAGGATCGCGCCCGTGGTATAGGACGCCTCGTCTGACAAAAGCCAGAGCACGGGCGATGCAATTTCGTCCGGTCTGCCTTTCCGTTTCATCGGCACGGCTCCGCGCAGGCGCCAGAGCCGATCGGCGTCCGTAGATGGAGCCGCTTCCCGCCAGGACACAGCCCGCCGGTAATCAGCAGCACATTGCCGCCTCTCATTCCTGGCACCCGCCGAGCGCAAAAACGTCCCAGGGAAGGACGCTCACGCCATCGGCGCCGTAAATGCGCGAGTGGCGCACAGCGGTACCGAAACCCGGCAAAAGCAGCTGCGCGGCCGCTGACGTCCCGCGTTCCGGCATCGTCGCGACCGTGCCACCGGCGTCGATGCCGTAGATCGGCCCTTCCCAGATCGTACACACCGCCAGTTCCTCGCCGGTGACGTCGCCCTCGGGACATTGGTGCATGACCAGACCGTACGGCCGGGCGCCGGGGTCGGTGTGCATCACGATGCCGTCGAGCACGACGCCGTTCTGCGCGAACGTCAGCTTGAATTCGATCGCGTGCAGGGCCGCGCCCGGCAGGGCGGGACGGAAATCGATCGCCGCTGCCGCCTCACGCTCGGAATAGACGGCCAGTTCCTGCGGACAGGCCGCGCCCGCCTCGGTGGCCGGCAAAGCCAGCACCGCGAGCGCGGCAAGGGCTCCGCGCCGGCCGCGCGCGGACGCGGACCGCTTCTGCACGGCGGTCTCCATCTCTATCCGCCTTGTTCCAGCGGCGCGTTGAAGGACCATACATGGCCGAACGGATCGCGGATCTTGCCGTAGCGCGCACCCCAGAACTGGTCGTCGACCGGCATGACGATCTCCGCGCCGGCCGCGACGGCGCGGGCAACGGCCGCGTCGACCTCGTCCGGCTTGGCGAGATTGATATTGACCGTCATGCTCGCGCCGCCGCGCGAGATCGGGCCCAGCACGTCGCTGGAGAACTCGGGAAACTCATCTTGCAGCATGACTTCCGAACCGAATATCGACAGGTTGGCATGCAGCACGCGCTCGCCGTCTTCGGCCATCTGCTCGAACGTCTCGACCGCGCCGAAGGCCTCCTCGTAGAAGGCGATCGCCGCCTTGCCGTCCTTGACGCAAAGATGACACTGGATCGGGGGAATGTCCGGCTCGAAGGCCATATGAACTCAGTCCTGTTGTTGGTTTCAATGCGCCGGGCATGGCGGCGTCCGCGCCCTATCGCTCCGCGAGTGCGAGACGCAGACCAAACCCGGTAAATGTCAGGGCGACCGCGCGTCGCATCCAGCGTAGCACTCGTTCACTTTTCAAAAGCTTCGCGCCGACCATCGCCGCGAAACCGCCATAGACGACGAAGACCGCGAAGGTCATCGCCATGAACACCGCGCCCAGCCCCAGCATCCGGCCGATCGGCGAGGCCGCCGCCGGGTCGACGAACTGCGGCAGAAAAGCGAGAAAAAACACCGACAGTTTCGGGTTGAGGATATTGATCAGAAAGCCCGTGCGCACGGTCGACAGGAGACCCCGGTCCGTTCGGCGATCGCCGTCGAGCCGCATCGGGCCGCTGTCTTTGAGCGTGCGCCAGGCGAGGTAGAGGAGATAGGCGGCACCGGCATATTTGAGTACCTGGAACAAAACCGCGCTGGTGTGCAGGATCGCGGCCAGGCCGAGTATGGAGGCGAGGATCGCGGGAACGATGCCGAGCGTGCAGCCCAAGGCGGCGGCGATGCTGGCCCGCCGCCCGGCCGAAAGTCCAGTCACGACCGTGTAGACCACGCCGGTGCCCGGCACCAGAATGACGATCAGCGCGGTAATCAGATACTCGATACTCATCGCGACGCCTCCCGGCGTTTGGACGTTTAGAGGTCCAGCACCAGCCTTTCGGGATCTTCCAGGCTTTCCTTGACCCGCACCAGGAAGGTAACCGCCTCCTTGCCATCGACGATACGATGATCATAGGAGAGCGCAAGATACATCATCGGCCGGATCTTGATTTCGCCCCCCACCACCATCGGCCGTTCCTGGATCTTGTGCATGCCCAGAATGCCCGATTGCGGCGCGTTGAGGATCGGCGTCGACATCAGCGACCCGTAAACCCCGCCATTGGAAATAGTGAACGTGCCGCCCTGCATGTCGGCGAGCGCCAGTTTGCCGTCGCGGGCGGCCGCGCCCAGCCGGCCGATCTCCTTCTCGACCTCGGCGATCTCCATCTGGTCGGCATCGCGCACGACCGGCACCACCAGCCCCTTGTCGGTGCCGACGGCGACGCCGATGTGGCAGAAATTCTTGTAGATGATGTCGGTACCGTCGATCTCGGCGTTCACGGCCGGGATTTCCTTCAGCGCATGGCAGACGGCCTTGGTGAAGAAACCCATGAAGCCGAGCTTGACGCCGTGCTTCTTCTCGAACAGGTCCTTGTATCGGGAGCGCAACTCCATCACCGCCTTCATGTCGACCTCGTTGAAGGTCGTCAGCATGGCGGCGGTGTCCTGGGCGTCCTTCAGCCGTCGCGCGATCGTCTGGCGCAACCGCGTCATCTTCACGCGCTCCTCGCGCGGTTCGTCCGCCTGCGAGGTCGGCGCGCGCGCCGCTTTCGGCGTCTCCGCCGGCGCGTTCGGCGCACGCCGGGTAGGCTCGTCGCCGCCCCTGGCGGGCGTGCCGCCATCCTTGCCACGCTCGACCACGGCCAAAACGTCGGATTTCAGGATCTGACCGTCCTTGCCCGAACCGGCGATGTCGCCGGCCTGGAGCTTGTGTTCCTCCATCAGCTTCTGCGCGGCCGGGGCCGGCGGGCGCGGGGAGTCCGTCCCACCGTCGCTGTGGCGCGCATCGCGGGCCGCCGACGGCGCGGCATCGCCGGCCGCGGCTCCCGCTTCGATGCGAGCAAGCAGCGCCCCGACTTCGACCTCGTCGCCTTTCTTGACAGCGAGTTCGCGCAGCACTCCGTCGACCGGCGACATCACTTCCTGGGCGGCTTTGTCGGTTTCCAGTTCCAGGATCGGCTCATCAACCTTCACCGCATCGCCGACGGCCTTGTAGACCTCGCCGACCTGGGCCTCGGTCACGGATTCACCCGCCGACGGCACATTGACGTCGATCAGCTTGCCGCTGCTGGCCGAGGCGGCCTTCTCGCCGCTCGCCTCCGCCTTCGCACTCTTCTTATCGTCGTCCGCCTTCGGAGTGGCGGCACCGGCTTCGCCGAGCGTCCCCAAAAGCGCGCCCACCTCGACGGTCTCGCCCTCCTGAACGGTGATCTCGTCGAGCGTGCCGGCGGCAGGGGCCGGCACCTCCAGTGTCACCTTGTCGGTCTCCAGTTCAACGATCGGCTCATCGGCGGCGACGGTTTCACCCGCCTTCTTGAACCAACGGCCGACGGTGGCTTCGGTGACCGATTCACCGAGTGTGGGAACGCGAATTTCGCTTGCCATGATATGTACTTCCGTTGCCTTCAGTTGGACCCGGGCGGGTTCACTCGCCGAGCGCGTCTTCGAGGAACGCCTCGAGCTGCGCGAGATGTTTGGACATCAGACCGGTCGCCGGCGAGGCCGCGGCCGGACGGCCGGCATAACGCACGCGCTGATGTTTGGCGTCGATATGGGCGAGCACCCATTCCAGATAGGGGTCGATGAACGACCAGGCACCCATATTCTTGGGCTCCTCCTGGCACCACACCATTTCCGCGTTGCGGAACCGGGACAACTCGTTGATCAGCGCTTTGGCCGGAAACGGGTAGAGTTGTTCGACCCTGAGCAAGTAGACGTCGTCGATGCCGCGGCTTTCGCGGTCCTCGTAAAGGTCGTAATAGACCTTGCCCGAGCACAGCACGACCCGCCGAATCTTGGAATCCTTGACCAGCTTGATCTTCTGGTCGGGCAGCATTTGCGCGTCGTCCCACAACAGCCGGTGGAAGGTGCTCTCGCCCGCCATTTCCGCCAGCGTCGACACCGCGCGTTTGTGGCGCAGCAGCGATTTCGGCGTCATCAGAATCAGCGGCTTGCGGAAGTCTCGCTTCAACTGCCGCCTGAGGATGTGGAAATAATTGGCCGGCGTGGTGACGTTGGCGACCTGCATGTTGTCTTCGGCGCACAATTGCAGGAACCGTTCCAGCCGGGCTGAGGAATGTTCGGGGCCCTGGCCCTCGTAACCGTGCGGCAACAGGCAGACCAGCCCGGACATTCTGAGCCATTTGCGCTCGCCCGACGAGATGAACTGGTCGAACACCACCTGGGCGCCATTGACGAAATCGCCGAACTGGGCTTCCCACAGCACCAATGCGCGCGGATCGGCCAGCGAATAGCCGTATTCGAAGCCGAGCACGGCCTCTTCCGACAGCATCGAGTTGATGACCTCGTAATGGGCCTGCGCCGGCCCGAGATTGTTGAGCGGGATGAAGCGGCGCTCCTCCTTCTGGTCGTAGAGCACCGAATGCCGCTGGGAGAACGTGCCGCGTTCTGAATCCTGGCCCGACAGCCGCACCGGTGTGCCGTCCAGAAGGATCGCGCCGAACGCCAGCGACTCCGCCAGCGCCCAGTCGATGCCCTCGCCGGCCTCGAGCGCCTTGCGGCGGTTGTCCAGAAAACGGTTGATCGTGCGGTGCGCCTCGAAATCCTCGGGCACCTCGGTCAGTTTCCTGCCGATCTCCTTCAGCGTCTTGAGCGGCACGGCCGTCTTGCCGCGGCGCTGTTCGTCCTGGTTGTCGGCCGTCCTCAGCCCCGACCAAGCACCGTCGAGCCAGTCTGCCTTGTTGGGTTTGTAGGCTTGGCCGGCCTCGAATTCCTCTTCCAGCCTGGCGCGCCAGTCCGCCTTCAGTTCTTCGAACTCGCCTTCTGTGATCAGGCCTTCCTCGATCAGCTTCTTGCCGTAGATCTGGACGGTCGTCGGGTGCGCCCGGATCTTCTTATACATCATCGGCTGGGTGAACGCCGGCTCGTCGCCCTCATTGTGGCCAAAACGCCGGTAGCAGAACATGTCGATGACCACCGGCTTGTAGAACTTCATCCGGAACTCGGTCGCGACCTTGGCCGCGTAGACCACCGCCTCGGGATCGTCGCCATTGACGTGGAAGATCGGCGCCTCGATCATCTTGGCGACGTCGGACGGATAGGGCGACGAGCGCGAGAAACGCGGATTGGTGGTGAAGCCGATCTGGTTGTTGATGATGAAGTGAAGCGTGCCGGCGACGCGGTGCCCGCGTAGGCCCGACAGGCCCAGGCACTCCGCCACCACGCCCTGGCCGGCAAAGGCGGCGTCGCCGTGCAGAAGCAATGGCAGCACCTTCACCCGTTCGGGCAGCGGCACGACCTCCTCGCGCTTGCGCCCGAAAATCTGGTCCTGCTTGGCGCGCGCCTTGCCCATCACCACCGGATTGACGATCTCCAGATGCGACGGGTTGGCGGTCAGCGACAGATGCACGGTATTGCCGTCGAACTCCCGATCCGAGGAGGCGCCGAGATGATATTTGACGTCGCCCGACCCTTCGACATCGTCGGGCGCGAAGGAGCCGCCCTTGAATTCGTGGAAAATGGCGCGATGCGGCTTGCCCATCACCTGAGACAGCACGTTGAGCCGGCCGCGATGCGCCATGCCGAACACAACCTCTTTCATCCCGAGCGCGCCGCCGCGTTTGAGGATCTGCTCCAGCGCCGGGATCAACGACTCGGCGCCGTCGAGGCCGAAGCGCTTGGTGCCCTTGTATTTGACGTCGATGAACTGTTCGAAGCCTTCCGACTCGATCAGCTTCTGCAGAATGGCGCGTTTACCGTTGGCGGTGAAGGCGATGCCCTTGTCGGGCCCCTCAATGCGCTCTTGGATCCACGCCTTCTCCTCCGGATTGGAGATATGCATGAACTCCACGCCGAGCGTCGAGCAATAGGTGCGCTTGAGGATGTCGAGCATTTCGCGGATGGTCGCGAATTCGAGCCCCAGAACATGGTCGATGAAGATCGGCTTGTCGTAGTCGGCCTCGGTGAAGCCATAGGCTTCCGGTGACAGCTCGTTATAGTCCTCGAGCGGGTTCGCCAGCCCGAGCGGGTCGAGATTGGCATGCAGATGGCCGCGCATGCGGTAGGCGCGGATCATCATGATCGCGCGCACCGAATTGCGCGTCGAACGCAGCATATCCTCGTCGGACAAGGAAACACCGCCCCTGGCGGCCTTGTCCTTGATCTTGCCGGAGATGCGCGCCTCGACCTGTCCCCAGTCGCCGTCGAATGCCGACACCAGTTCGCCATTGGCCGTGATCGGCCAGTTGGGTCGCTCCCACGAAGCGCCTTGCGCATTCTTGCGCACGTCGTCGGCGTCGTCCTTGAGTTGGGCGAAATAGTCGCGCCAGTCCGCGTCGACGGATGTCGGATCGTCCTGATAGGCGGCGTAGAGTTCCTCGATATAGTGGGCGTTGCCGCCATAGAGGAATGAGGTGATCGAGAACCGGTCGTTGGCCTGATCCTGCCGTGCCATTACCCTGTCGGAGCCTGTGCGCCCCGTCCCTAGTTTAGATGCACCCGCCGCTATGCGGCCGGTCTTTATTCGTTTCCGTCCGCCCCATGCGTCGCCATCGTGGCCAACACATGGCGGCGATCAGCCCTTGATCGCCTCGACCAGCGTCTGGCCCAGCCGCGCCGGCGACGGCGACACCTTGATCCCGGCTGCCTCCATCGCGGCAATCTTGTCTTCCGCGCCGCCCTTGCCGCCGGAGATCACCGCCCCGGCATGGCCCATGGTGCGTCCGGGCGGCGCCGTGCGCCCGGCAATGAAGCCGGCCATCGGCTTGCTGCGCCCCTTCTTGGCCTCGTCCCTCAGGAACCGCGCTGCGTCCTCCTCGGCCGAGCCGCCGATCTCGCCGATCATGATGATGGATTCGGTTTCCGGGTCGGCCAGGAACATCTCCAAGACGTCGATAAACTCCGTGCCCTTGACCGGATCGCCGCCAATGCCGACCGCCGTCGTCTGGCCGAGCCCGGCATTAGTGGTTTGGAACACCGCCTCGTAAGTGAGCGTGCCCGAGCGCGAGACGACGCCGACCGAGCCTTTCTTGAAGATATTGCCCGGCATGATGCCGATTTTGCATTCGTTCGGCGTCAGCACGCCCGGACAGTTCGGGCCGATCAGGCGCGAGTTCGACCGGTCGAGCCTGGCCTTGACTTTGACCATGTCCATGACCGGAATGCCTTCGGTGATGCACACGATCAGCGGGATCTCTGCCTCGATCGCTTCAATGATGGCGGCCGCCGCGCCCGCCGGCGGCACGTAGACGACCGAGGCGTTGGCACCGGTCTTTTCCTTGCCTTCCGCCACCGTGGCGAAGATCGGCAACTGCGCGCCGCTTTCGACCGAACCCCAGGTCTCGCCGCCCTTCTTCGGGTGGACGCCGCCGACCATCTTGGTGCCGTGATAGGCCAGCGCCTGCTCGGTGTGGAAGGTGCCGGTCTTGCCGGTCAGACCCTGGACGAGAACTTTGGTGTCTTTGTTGACGAGAATGGACATGCGAACGGTAACTCCAGAGCCTGTCAGGGTTCGAATGGGAAAGCCGCGCCGGCACGTGCAGCCGGCAAGGCGATGGGGGCGGAGGCGTGAGCGGCGTCGAGAAAGGTCATTGCTCGTCCTCCCGCGGCTGCGAGGACGAGAATTTCAGCATTTGGCCGTCGAAGCCGGCCTGCTCGGCATAGGGGCTGCCGGGCGGAATGAAGGTCAGATAGGTGTCGAGGGTGCGCGGCATCGACGGCGGCGGTCCCCAAAGATGGGAAACCACGATCTCGTCGCTGTGCGACTGCGCCGGCTTGATGCCCAGAATATCGGACACCGCCGCGGCCGCGACGGGCTCCGTCGCCTCGAAATCATAGAGATAGCAGCCGATCGCATCGAGATACTCCGACACTGTCAGCGACACGACGAGATGCAGCACGCGCCCTTCGACGTCCCGCGCGAAAGTCTGCGCGCGAAACGACATGCCGGGCATGTCGGCCTTGGCCTCCTCAAGCGCGGCCTCCGACTTCGCCATAAGCGTGCCGAACTCGCTCTGCTCGACGGGCGTGAAGACCTCCCAGCCAACTTCCCCGGCCCGAGCAAGCGTGCCCTCGTAGCTCAGGCGCTGCGGGACGCAGCTTTCTTGGAAGGTTGTCGCGAAACGCGTCGACCATTCCTCGCCCGCCTGAACGCCTGACGGTGCCGACAGCGCCGTCACGAGCATGACAATGGATGCGGCGCGTCGCACGCGACTAACCCTCTTTCACCGCCTCGACGATCTTGCGGGCGGCATCATCGAGATCGTCGGCCGCGATCACGTTGAGGCCGCTCTCATTGATGATTTTCTTGCCGAGTTCGACATTGGTCCCTTCCAGCCGCACGACCAGCGGAACCTTCAGACCCACTTCCTTGACCGCGGCGACCACGCCTTCCGCGATCACGTCGCAGCGCATGATGCCGCCGAAAATATTTACCAGGATGCCCTTTACGGCCGGGTCGGCGGTGATGATCTTGAAGGCGGCCGTGACCTTTTCCTTGGAAGCGCCGCCGCCGACGTCGAGGAAGTTGGCCGGTTCGGCTCCGTAGAGCTTGATGATGTCCATCGTCGCCATGGCAAGGCCCGCGCCGTTGACCATGCAGCCGATATTGCCGTCGAGGGCGACATAGGCGAGATCGTGCTTGGACGCCTCGATTTCCTTTTCGTCCTCCTCGGTCTCGTCGCGCAGCTCGACCATGTCGGGATGGCGGTAGAGGGCGTTGGTGTCGAACGACACCTTGGCGTCGAGCACGCGCAGCCTTCCGTTGGTCATGACGATCAGCGGATTGACCTCGAGCAGACTCATGTCCTTCTCGACGAAGGCCTTGTAGAGGATCGGAAACAGCGTCTCGCCGTCCGTCGCCGCTTCGCCCGAAAGCTCCAGCGCCGCATTCAGCTTGGCGATGTCGGCCGCCGTCACACCCGCCTCGGGGTCGATCGCCACGGTGATGATCTTGTCGGGCGTTTCCTCGGCCACAGCCTCGATGTCCATGCCGCCCTCGGTCGAAACCACGAAAGCGACCTGACCGACGGTGCGGTCGACCAGGATCGACAGATAGAGTTCGCGGTCGATGTCGGCGCCGTCCTCGATATAGAGCCGGTTGACCTGCTTGCCGCCCGGTCCGGTTTGCTTGGTGACCAGTGTGTTGCCGAGCATCTCGCCAACATTGGCGACAACGTCCTCGATCGATTTCGCCAGCCGGACCCCGCCCTTGGCGTCGGCGCCGAGTTCCTTGAACTTGCCTTTGCCGCGACCGCCGGCATGGATCTGGCTTTTGACAACGTAAAGCGGGCCGGGCAGCGACTTCGCCGCCTTTTCCGCTTCGTCGGCCGACAGGATCGCCACGCCCTCGGCGACGGGCGCGCCAAAGCCTTTCAGGACCTGTTTGGCCTGATATTCATGAATGTTCATTGGGCCGCGCTCGCTTATTTCTTCAGATTCGGGGCGATATTCATGCAGGCTTCGCACAGGCCGGTGACGGCGGCCACCGACTTGTCGAACATCTTCTGCTCGGCCTTGTTCAAGCTGATCTCGATGACCCGCTCGATGCCGCCGGAGCCGATCACCGTCGGCACGCCGACATAGAGATCCTTGACCCCGTACTGGCCGGACATGTGCGCGGCGCAGGGCAGGACGCGCTTCTTGTCCTTGAGATAGCTCTCCGCCATCGCCACCGCCGAGGCCGCCGGCGCGTAATAGGCCGAGCCGGACTTCAGCAGCCCGACAATCTCCGCGCCGCCGTCACGCGTGCGCTGGACGATCTCGTCGAGCTTCTCCTTGGAAGTCCAGCCCATCTTGACGAGGTCGGGCAGCGGAATGCCGGCCACGGTCGAATAGCGCGTCAGCGGCACCATCGTGTCGCCATGACCGCCGAGCACGAAGGCGGTGACATCCTCGATCGAGACCTTGAATTCCTCGGCGAGGAAATAGCGGAACCGTGAGGAATCGAGCACGCCGGCCATGCCGACCACGTGGGTCTTCGGCAGGCCCGAGAATTTCTGCAGCGCCCACACCATCGCGTCGAGCGGGTTGGTGATGCAGATCACGAACGCCTTGGGCGCGTATTTCTTGATGCCGGCGCCGACCTGCTCCATCACCTTCAGATTAATGCCGAGCAGGTCGTCGCGGCTCATGCCCGGCTTGCGCGGCACGCCGGCGGTCACGATGCACACGTCGGCGTCCTTGATCGCCGAATAGTCGTTGGCGCCCGAGAAATGGGCGTCGAAGCCCTCGACCGGCGCGGACTGTGCGATATCGAGGCCCTTGCCCTGGGGGATGCCTTCGGCGATGTCGAACAGGACGACATCGCCGAGTTCCTTCAGGCCGATCAGATGGGCGAGCGTTCCGCCGATCATGCCGGAACCGATAAGCGCGATCTTTCTGCGTGCCATTCGAGAGCTATCCCCGCAATATGTGGGCTACCATGGCCCAGTCAGGTTGAGATTGAAAGGCATCGGCTGGTGTTCGATGCCTTTAGTCGAGGCGAAATTCGCGCGTGGCCTTAGACTCGCACGAAAAAAAAGACAACCGATTCTTCGAGCATAAATAAATTCAATCGTTTAGAAACGACAGGAATTACGTAAACGTCAAAATTATTGCGCAAATTCCGCGTCCGCACAATCCCGTGAAGCGTGAAACGGGGTCGCGCCCGCCGCTTTAGGCATGTCCTTCGGCGCTGGCGGACTCGGCCGGCTCTTCACCGGGCCAGTCGCGACTTTGCATTTCGATCAGCCGCGAGGCCGTGCGGTCGAACTCGAAGGATTCCGTCGTACCGGTGCGGCCGCGGTAAAGCCCCTGCGGTTGCGCCGCGGCGCTGGCGACGAGACGCAGGCGCTTGTCGTAGAGCGTGTCGATCAGCAGGATGAACCGCTTGGCCTCGTTGCGGCCGCGGTCGTCGAACACTGGAATGCCCTCGACGAACACCGTCCTGAAGCGGGCGGCGATCGCAAGATAGTCGCGCGCGCCGAGCGGGCGGGCGCACAGTTCCTCGAAAGTGAAGCGGGCCGCGTCGCGGACGGAGCGCTCGACGCGGATGGTACGGCCCTTGACCTTGATCGTCTCGGTCGCCTCACCCGCGCCGTCGGCATAATTCGCCCAGGCCGCCTCGAAGGCGCCGCGGGCGTCCGCGTCGAGCGGGGTCAGATAGACCGGCAGCCGGTTCAGCTTTTCCAGCCGATAGTCCGTGTCGCTGTCCAGGCTCATGACGTCGGCGTGACGCTCGAGGATGGCGATGAAGGGTTCGAACAGCGGTCGGTTCAGCCCGTCGCGGTAAAGATCAAGCGGCGCCACGTTCGACGTCGCCACGAGCACCACCCCCTGGTCGAACAGGGCCGAAAACAGCCGCGACAAAATCATTGCGTCGGCGATGTCGGTGACGGCGAATTCGTCGAAGCACAACACCCAGGCTTCGTTCGCCAGTTCCCGCGCCACCGGCGGAATCGGGTCATCGCCCTTGGCCTCGCCGGCCTTGACGGCGGCGCGGTGGCGCCCGATCCGGTCATGCACCTCGGCCATGAAGTCGTTGAAATGGACCCGTCTTTTGCGATTGACCGGTGCCAGGTCGTAAAACAGGTCCATCAGCATGGTCTTGCCGCGCCCGACCGCGCCGTGGATGTAAATCCCCTTGACCGGCGCCTTCGGCTCGCGCCGGCGTGCGAAAAGCCAGCCGAGTGCGCTCGACTTCGCGGCAAGTCGCTTGGTCGCCAATTCCTCGATCAGCTGGTCGAAACGGTCTGCGATTTTTTCCTGGGCGGCGTCGCGCGTCACCGCGCCGCGCTCGACCAGATCGCGATAGGCCTGCCGCACCGAGGCAAAAGGCTGAAGTCCGTCGCGCAAAGACATGGGCCGGTCTCGATATCGCGATCAACTTGGAAAGCGGAGAGCCGTGTTCACCGCGACAGCGAAATCGGCTGGCCGGACGTCATCTGGCCGTCGAAGCGTTCAGCACCGGACGAATAGAGCCGGGCGAGCACGCCGCCGCCGGCGTCGTAGAGCGAAAGCTGCTTGCCGGCGACGTTCCAGGATTTCACGCCGTCGAGCGGTGCCGGACAACGCAGCGGCCCGGCCCGAAAGCCCTGGCCGAACTTGGTCTGCGGCGTGGCGACCCGGCAGGACTGGCCGGAGACAGACGCGTTCCAGACACCGGCGACGCTACCGACGGTCAGTTCGGCCGCCGTCGCGGGAGCCCCGGGCAGTTCGGCCGGCGCGTCGGGGTCGAGCGCTGCGACCTCCGTCTCGCCTGACTCCGTGGCTGTCGAGGGCGGCTTGGGGAAACTCGACGGGTCGGTCGGCCCGGTCGGCGCGGGCGGCGGCAACTGTCCGGCTGTGACCGTACCGGCAGGCGCCGGATTGAGCGGTTCGGGCCGTGAGCCGAGCGAGCCGAGCCGGGAACTCTGGCATCCGGCGAGCGCGACGGCACACAGCGTCAGCACGAGCGGGCCGGAAATCGAAAATCGCATCATAGTCCTCCGTGGGAACTCGCGACGGGACACGCCCCGCGGTCACGAGTTCAATCGCGACAATCATGGCAATGTTGCGGTTAATTGCACGATGGCATGGTTAAATTTGGGTTTCCGCCGTCGAATCTTCTCGCGATATAGCGCGGCTGGGCACGAATATATAGCCCGAAGGGCCGACGATGTGGCATTCGCGCAAGCCGTGCGGCTTGTCGAGCGTCCCCGAAAGGATGGTCGATCCCGCGCTGCGGGCGCGACCCTCGATGCGATCGGGATCAACGCCGTAGATCCGGATTTCCATGCCGACGCCGCGCCATTCGGCATCGACGACGACCCCCGCCATCTCGTGGTCGGCATAGCTATGGTCGGCATGCAGCATCAGAACCGAACCGGCGATTTCGACGGCGGCGAAATCCTCATCCGCATAGATCGTGTTGGCGCCGATCACCTCGCGGAAGAACCGTTCCATCGGATCGATCTCGGGCACGAGAAGGTTGAGACCGATGCCCCGCGGCAATGACCGCCCGAAATCGTCCGCCGGCATCCACGGGTCCTTGCCGCGCTTTTTCAAAGCCGCCTCCCTTGGCGATCCATGCCGACCAGATTGTCACGACCGCACCGGCAAAGCCCTTATCTCGTTTGCCATGAAACGTCGAGCATCGCTCAATCGGCTCGGCCTTGACGGCGCCGGCGCGCCGGTCTCGCCTGCTTGACGTCGCCGCTCGCCCGTGGCGTAGGATAGGCGGGGCATTGATGGGGGATTGGACAATGCGCGGATTGCGGGCGATCTTGGTACTCATGACAGCAGCAGGACTTTCCAGCGCCGCCGCCGCCGGTTCGATCGCGGACAAGGGCGTTGAGGCCGAAAACCATGTCGCCGCCGGTGATCCGACCGCGGCCATCGAAACCCTCGACGCCGCCATTGCCGAGATCTGGGACGCCATGCCGCTGACCATCCGCAAGGCGGTGCCCGTCGACAGCGCCACCGGCTACGGAGTCTACGCCCGGCGCGACAACACGATCTACAAGATCGGCGAAAAGGTCCTCGTCTATGTCGAGCCGATCGGGTTCGCTTACGGGCGCGGCCCGCTTGGCGACCGGCTGATCTCGCTCGGCGTCGATCTCGCCATTCTCGACGCGAACGGCGACAAGGTTTTCGGCAAGGAAGACTTGATGCGCCTCGAACTGCCGGTCCGCTACCGCAACCGCGAGTTCTTCCTGACGCTCAACATCAATTTGGAAACTCCGCCGCCCGGAAAATATACCGGCCGTTTCCTGCTCAAGGACAATCATTCCGACAAAACGGCCGAATTCGAGATCCCCTTCGAGGTCGCGGGCTGATCCACAGCAGTTTCATCGCCGTGGCGGGAACGCGATGCGTTCTGCTGCGTTCTTCCTGGTGTTGCCTTCGGGGCCGGGCCCCGGGCGTCAAGCCGGAGAAAAACATATGCTCAAATGGATTTTCATCCTTCTCGTCGTCGCGGCCGTGGCCGGCCTGCTCGGAATGAACTCGCTCGCCGGCGCCGCCATGACCGGCGCCAAGGTGCTGATCGCGATCGCGCTGATCCTGTTCCTGCTGGTGCTGTTCGGTCTGGTGGCGATCGCCTGACGCGCCCGACGCTTCCTTGCCGGCCGCGCGTCTGGTAATTGCGGCCCCGTTCCGCCATATAGGGGCCGGATCGACAGGCATGACCGGCATGGACGAACGCCCACCTTTTGCGAAGATGAACGGGCTCGGCAACGAGATCATCGTGGCCGACATGCGCGGGCGCGCCGACCGGGTTGCGCCGGCCGCCGCGCGCGCGCTCGCCGCCGATCCGGCGACCCGCTTCGACCAGATCATGGCGATCCACGACGCAAAAACACCGGGCACGGCGCATTATATCGAAATCCTCAATTCCGACGGTTCGTCGGCACAGGCCTGCGGCAATGGCATGCGCTGCGTGGTGCAGGCGCTGGCGGCCGAAACCGGCACGCGCCGCTTCACCTTCGAGACCGTCGCCGGCATCCTCAATGCCGAGGAGCACGCCGACGGGTCGATTTCCGTCGACATGGGCATGCCGCGTTTCGGCTGGCAGGACATTCCGCTCGCCGAGGAGTTCCGGGATACGCGCATGATCGAGCTGCAGATCGGCCCGATCGACGCCCCGGTACTGCATTCGCCCTCCGCCGCCTCGATGGGCAATCCGCACGCAATCTTCTGGGTCGACGAAGATGTGTGGAGCTACGATCTGGAGCGGTTCGGGCCGCTCCTGGAAAACCATCCGATCTTCCCCGAACGCGCCAACATCACCATCGCCCGGGTGACCGCCCCGGACGCCGTCACCATCCGAACCTGGGAACGCGGCGCCGGTCTGACGCGGGCCTGCGGCTCGGCCGCCTGCGCGACAGCGGTCTCGGCCGCCCGCACGCGCCGCACCGGCCGCATCGTCACCGTGACCGTGCCGGGCGGGCCGCTGGCGATCGAATGGCGCGACGACGACCATGTCATCATGACCGGTCCGGCCGAATGGGAGTTCTCCGGCCGCTTCGACCCTGCGACCGGAGCCTGGACCCGCGACGCGGAAGGCGTGGTCTGATGGCGGTCGACATCGTCACCTTCGGATGCCGCCTCAACACCTACGAATCGGAGGTCATGCGCCGCGAGGCCGACGCCGCCGGTCTCGGCGAGCTCGAAGGCGGCGTGGTCGTCTTCAACACCTGCGCCGTCACCGGTGAGGCGGTACGCCAGGCCCGGCAGGCGATCCGCAAGGCCAGGCGCGAGAACCCGCAGGCGCGCATCGTCGTCACCGGCTGCGCCGCACAGACCGACCCCGATGCCTTCGCGGCTATGGACGAGGTCGACCTTGTGCTCGGCAACGAGGAAAAGCTGCACAGCCACAGCTACCGCGCCCTGCCCGATTTCGGCGTCAACGACACCGAGAAGCTGCGCGTCAACGACATCATGTCGGTCACCGAGACCGCCGCCCACATGGTCGACGCCATCGAGGGCCGCGCCCGCGCCTTCGTCCAGGTGCAGAACGGCTGCGACCACCGCTGCACCTTCTGCATCATCCCCTATGGCCGCGGCAATTCACGCTCCGTGCCGATGGGCGCCGTCGTCGAGCAGGTGAAGCGGTTGGCCGGCAATGGTTATCGCGAAGTGGTCATTACCGGCGTCGACATCACCAGCTACGGCGCCGACCTGCCCGGCACCCCCCGGCTCGGCCGGCTGGTGCGCACCGTGCTCAAACAGGTGCCCGACCTTGAACGGCTGCGGTTGTCCTCGATCGATTCGATCGAGGCCGACGACGACCTGATGGAGGCGCTCACCACCGAGACCCGGCTGATGCCGCATCTCCACCTGTCGCTGCAGTCCGGCGACGACATGATTCTCAAGCGCATGAAGCGTCGCCACCTGCGCGACCATTCGATCCGTTTTTGCCAAGAGGTCCGCGCTCTGCGACCCGACGCCGTCTTCGGCGCCGACATCATCGCCGGTTTTCCCACCGAGACCGAAGCGATGTTCGAAAATTCGTTCAAGATCGTCGCCGAATGCGGCCTGACTCATCTGCACGTCTTCCCCTTCAGCCCACGCGAGGGCACCCCAGCCGCCCGCATGCCGCAGCTCGACCGCCGCATCGTCAAGGACCGCGCCGCCCGGCTGCGCGCGGCGGGCGAGGCCGCCTATCGCGCCCACCTCGACACACTTGTCGGCTCCACGCAGAAGCTCTTGATCGAGCGCGACGGGATCGGCCGCACGGAAGGCTTCGCCCTTGCCGCAGTCGACGCCGGCGCGCCGGGCGAGATCGTGCCGGCGCGCATCGCCGGCCATGACGGCGCTCTGCTGAAAGCCCAATTCCTGGCCAAGGCGGCCTGACGGACCAAAGCATGGCATTCGGATTCATCAAGAAGGTCTTTTCCTTCGGTCGCAAGAAGGTCGAGGATCGCGACGAGGACGGAGCACCGCTGCCTGAGACGGCGCAGCCGGACGATGCGGCAACTGCGGCCCAAGACGCAGCGGTCACGCCGGCCGGGGCGACCGAAACCCTCGAGCCGGCAGCCCCCGAACCCGCGGACCAAGAGCCCGTCCGGCCCGAGCCGGACGACGAAGCCGGAACCGAGCACCGCAGGGACGATGGGCCGGAGGCCCGGCCGTCGGACATCGAGAAGATCACGGCCAGGGCGCCGGATCAGGACGGCGAAGAATCCGATGCGCCCTTATCGGCCCCGGAGCACCCGGACGCCAAGCCGGTCGACCCGCCTGCACCGCAGACACCGGAAGACGAACCCGCCGAAGAGACCATTGACGCGGAGCCGCTGCGCCCCACGACCGCCGACGATACGAGCGATACGCGGGAAACGGCCGCACCCTCGCCAAGCGCCGGCTCCGAACCGATTGCCCCCCAACCGGCGGCCGCCGCGCCGGCCAGGCCCAGGGCCTCGATCAAGAAAGCCGACCGGCCCGCCTCGACCCAAAAGCCGGAAGATGACCCCATTGCTCCCCGACCGGCTGAACGGCTGGCCGGCGACAAACCCGTTACGCCATCCGAGCCGGAGCCGGGCACCCCGGAGGCGACGACGCTACCGGAACCGGCTACGCCCGACATCGTGCCCGACGCCTCGCCCGACCAGCCTGAGCCGGCGCAAACCGAGCCGGATGCCGATCAACCGGCCGCGCCACGAGCCCCGCCAAGCCCGAACCCTGCCGCACCGGCCGGCAAGGTCACGGTGGCCAAAACCGTCGAGGCCAAACATGCGGACGAACCGGCAGAACCCGAGGCGGCGGCACGGCCGAGCTGGTTCCAGCGTCTGCGCCAGGGGCTGGCGCGCTCCTCGCGCGAGCTCACCGGCAACATCGCCGGCGTCTTCACCAAGCGCAAGCTCGACGACGACGCGCTGCAGGATCTCGAGGACGTCCTGATCCAGGCCGATCTCGGCATGGAAACGGCGATCCGCATCACCGACACGCTGGCATCGGGCCGCTACGGCCGCGACGTGTCGGAGGAGGAAGTGCGCGCAGTGATGGCGAGCGAGATCGAAAAGGTGCTCGCGCCGGTGGCGCTGCCGCTCGAGCTCGACCTGTCGCACAAGCCGCATGTGGTGCTGGTCGTCGGCGTCAACGGCACCGGCAAGACAACCACGATCGGTAAGCTCGCCGCCAAGCTGACCGCCGGCGGGCTCGACGTGATGCTGGCAGCCGGCGACACCTTCCGCGCCGCCGCGATCGAGCAGCTCAAGATCTGGGGCGAGCGCACCGCCTCGCCGGTTGTGGCTTCCAAACTCGGCGCCGACGCGGCCGGCCTAGCCTACGACGCCTTCGAACAGGCCAGAGAGGCCGGCTCCGACGTGCTGATCATCGACACGGCGGGCCGGTTGCAGAACAAGGCCGAGCTGATGGCCGAGCTGGAAAAGATCGTGCGCGTGCTCGGCAAACTCGATCCCGAGGCCCCGCATACCGTGCTGCAGACCGTCGACGCGACCACCGGCCAGAACGCGCTCAACCAGGTCGAGATCTTCCGCAACATCGCCGGCGTCAACGGTCTGGTGATGACCAAGCTTGACGGCACGGCGCGCGGCGGCATCCTGGTCGGCATCGCGGCGAAGCACAAGCTGCCGGTCTATTTCATCGGCGTCGGCGAACAGGTCGACGACCTCGAACCCTTCTCGGCCGGCGATTTCGCCAAGGCGATCGCGGGCGTGGCGTGAGTGGCATGAACCAGCAGATATTCGAACACGAACCCGACAACCCCAAGCGCAAAGCGATGAATCCGCTCCTGAAACTGGTGCTGGAGCTGGGACCGCTGGTGGTTTTCTTCTTCGCCAATGCGCGCGGCGAGTGGCTGGCCAAGGTTTTTCCGGCCCTGGCCGCGTTCGGCGGACCGATCTTCATCGCCACCGGGCTTTTCATGATCGCCACCGCGCTGTCGCTGGGTGTGTCCTGGCTTCTGGTGCGCTCGCTGCCGATCATGCCGCTGATCTCGGGCGTAGTCGTGTTCGTTTTCGGCGCGTTGACGCTGTGGCTGCAGGACGACACCTTCATCAAGATGAAGCCGACCATCGTCAATTCGTTGTTCGGCGCCGTTCTCCTTGGCGGCCTGCTGTTCGGTCGTTCCCTGCTCGGCTATGTCTTCGACCAGGCCTTCAAGCTCGACGCAGAGGGCTGGCGCAAGCTGACCTTCCGTTGGGGTCTGTTCTTCTTCTTCCTGGCCGTTGTCAACGAGATCGTCTGGCGGTCTTTTTCCACCGACATATGGGTGGCCTTCAAGGTCTGGGGCATCATGCCGATCACGCTGATCTTCACCTTCAGCCAGATGCCGCTGATCATGCGCCACTCGCTCGACGACCAGTTCCGCAAGGGGTAAGGCGATGCGTTTCATCGACAACCGCGAGGAATTGCGCGACCACTACAAGACGCCCAGCGACCGGGCGGTCCGCAAGGAACTGGGCGCGCTCGACGGACATTGCCGCGCCTTCATCGAAAAAAGCCCCTTCGTGCTGATCGGTTCGTCTGGCGGGGCGGGCAATGGCGACGTCACGCCCAGGGGCGACCGGCCGGGCTTCGTCGCCGTCCTCGACGACACCACGCTCGCCATTCCCGACCGGCCCGGCAACAACCGGCTCGACACGCTGGAAAATGTGATCGCCAACCCCGCCATCGGTCTGCTGTTCCTCATCCCCGGCATGAACGAGACCTTGCGGGTCAACGGCCGCGCGCGCATCACCGTGGACGAGGCGCTGCGAGAGCTTCTTGCCGTCGACGGCAAGAAACCGGCCACGGTAATGATCGTGTCGGTCGAGGCCTGCTACATGCACTGCGCCAAGGCGTTCATGCGCTCCGCGCTCTGGGATCCGCAATCCTGGCCGGCACGCGGCGCTATGCCGACGCTCGGACAGATTCTGACGGACCAGCTCGCCATGACCACGCCGGCCGACCATACCGACCGGGCCCTGGAGGAGGGTTATCGCAAGTCGATGTGGTGACCTCTGCCCCGCACGCTCAGAGCCATTCGATCCAGCGGCCGTGATAGTCGCAATGGGCGAGCCGTCGGGTTTCGCCGCCCGGCCATACCGTCAGGCTCAACGTCGCATGCGGATCGCGGGTATCGACAGGCTCCATGGCCACCCGCGCGATCGGATTGTCCGGGCCTGCCGCGTCACCCGCCGTGTCAAGCGCCGCCTCGATCCTCGCCTTGGTAGCCGCCGGCAGATATTGCCACATGATGGTGTGAAACAGCACCAACCCCGTTCCCGGTTTTCGCGCCGAAAGCTGGCGGTCCACAAAATCGGCCGCGTCGGCCTGCTGTACTGAAAACGGCGTCTCCTCGGCAAGGCCGATCGCGGCGTCGAGGCGTTGCAGCCGCGCCTGCTGATCGGGCCACACATAGGAGCGCAGCCGCAGCCTCTGCGCCGGGTCGTGGCAGTCGATCGGGCGGATGTCACTGCCGGCGCGCGCGACGATCTCGATGGCTGCATCGAGCGGCGGTGTCTTGCCGCGAACCTCCGATTGGAGCCGCACCGGCGAGGTGGTCTCGCCCCAGCGTGATGCGCCGTAATCGTAGTGGAACCGGTCGAACAACAGATTGAGCCCCGCGCTGGAGCCGATCTCGGCCACGGCGACCGGCCGGTCGAGTTCCCGCGCGGCGGCTAGGAGTCCCGGCAGGATCATGCCGGCGCGGGCGATCTCGTTGGTCTGCGGCGCGCTGTCGAGCGCGCGTACCAGCGCCTCGTCATTGCGCCGGATCGCGGCGTCGAGCTCGGCGCGGAAAGTCGGCTCCGCCACCCGCGCCGGCGGATAGAGCCCGGCCAGGGCGTCGTCCTCGCCCGCCAGGACCAGTGCGTGCAGCCCGCCGCACAGCCTGAGCGCAAGCGCGTCGGCGCGTGGATCGCCGTCCCATTCCAGAACCGCCAGACCGGTCACGCTGGAGCGATCGAGTATTGCGGCCAGGGCCCGGCACAGCCGCGCCGTAAACGGCGAGCCGAGCGCAGCGCATCCTGCCGCCTGACGTTCGAAATCGGCCCGGATATCATTCTGTCTCATTGCGCACTCCAGGCTCGGGACCTAAATCGTCATATGTCGTCGGGATTGGAAAACGGCGCGCCACCGCCGCCTTCCTGCACCTGTCGCTCATGCGCCAGCATCCAATGCACGCGCGGATAGGTCATGCCGGCAGGCTAAAACCTTTCAGGCCCGGATTGAAGCAAATCCATTTCTCGTCTCCTACGAAACCCGGTTTGACGTCGCGAGACCCTACACGCCTTGCGTGCCGGCGTCCGGTCGCTAAACTGCGGCCCGAACCGGCCGCGACGGCCGGGACGCTGCCCCCAGGAGCTCCAGATGTCGAAATTGCTGTCAACGTTCGCCGCGCTTGCCGCCCTCGTCTTCGTCCCGCTTGCCGCCCAGGCGCAGGACGTTCCCGATCTCGGCGGCCGCACGGTCGTGGTGGTGACGGAAAACGCCTACCCGCCGCTGCAATTCGTCGATCCCAAGACCGGCGAGCAGATCGGCTGGGAGTATGACGCCATGGCCGAGATGGCCAAGCGGCTGAACTTTTCCGTCGAATATCAAAACACCAGCTGGGACGCGATGATCCAGGCCGTGTCCGACAGCCAGTACGATCTCGGCATGACCGGCATCACGATCCGCGACGACCGCAAGGAGAAGGTCGACTTCTCCGACCCTTACATGCATTCGGAAATGCGCATGCTGGTGCGCGCCGACGAGGAACGGTTCGCCGACGAGAAGGAATTCGCGGCCAAGGACGACCTTTTGATCGCCGCCCAGCCAGGCACCACGCCGTTCTACGTCTCCGTCTACGACGTTCTCGACGGCGACGAGGCCAATCCGCGCATCAAGTTGTTCGAGACCTTCGGCGCGACCGTGCAGGCGCTGCGCGCCGGCGATGTCGACCTCGTACTCACCGACGGCGTTGCCGCCAACGGTTATGTCGCCGCCTCGGACGGCAAGCTGAAGGTGATCGGCGGCCCGCTCGGCTCGGAGGATTTCGGCTTCATCTTCCCGAAGGGCTCCGATCTGGTCGAGCCTTTCAACGCCGCGATCACGGCGATGAAGGCCGACGGCACCATCGACGCGCTCAACAAGAAGTGGTTCCTCGACTACAAGCTGGGACAGTGATGCCCGGCAGCGCCCGCGTGCGCCGCAAGGGCGGAAGCGGGCACTTGCCTGAAAGCGCCAAAACCTGATGAACCAACCATCCGCTTCGTCCACCAGGGAGTTTCCCTGGTGGCTGCTCGCCGCCGCCATCATCGCGGCGACGATCGCGATCCTGATCGCCGCCAGCGACCTCTACTCCCAGGTCTTCGCCACCGTGTCGAAGGGCGTCGCGATCACCGTTTTCGTCACCGGCGTCGCCTTCGCGCTCGCTTCGCTGATCGGCCTCGGCACGGCGCTGATGGCGCTGTCGGGCTCCGTGGTGCTGCGCCAGATCGCCCGCTTCTATGTCGAGATCATCCGCGGCGTGCCGGTGCTGGTGCTGTTGTTCTGGATCGCCTTCGCCGGCGTGCCGGCCTTCGTGGCGTTGTGGAACCTGGTGACAACGCCGCTGCGGGATGCGGGCATGCTGGAACCGCTTCTGGTTCGCGACGTCTCGCTTTTGTGGCGCGCGATCATCGCGCTCACCATCGGCTATTCGGCCTTCATCTCGGAAGTGTTCCGCGCCGGCATCCAGTCCGTCGACGGCGGCCAGATCGAGGCGGCCAAGGCACTGGGCCTGTCGCGCGTCCAGCGCTTTCGGCTGATCATCCTGCCACAGGCAATCCGCATCATCCTGCCACCGCTGGGCAACGATTTCGTCGCCATGGTCAAGGATTCCTCGCTGGTCTCGGTGCTCGGCGTCGCCGACATCACCCAGATGGGCAAGATCTACGCCTCCGGCTCGTTCCGCTTTTTCGAGACCTATTCGATCGTCGCCTATATCTATCTGATCCTCACCGTCAGCCTGTCGCTGGCGCTGCGCGCGCTGGAAAAACGCCTGCGCCAAGGCGAGGCGCAGCGATCGCGCTGACGCGCACCACACGACGGCATCGGCTCAAAGACCGGTTTCAATCGCCACCTTGCCGTGCCGCTCGCGCGGCGTGCTGAGATAATCGAACGCAGCGCGGTAGTCTTCCATCAGGTAGACGCGGTCGATGCGCGGCGACAACCGGCCGCCTCGTTGCCAAGCCGGACCAGGAATTGCCGAAGGCTGACGGCATGGCGATCCCTATCAGGTCCATGTCGCCCCAGGTGAGGGCGAAAACCCCGACACGCAGACAGGCGGACGCGTGTCGCGGCTTGGCATCGAGGGCCGGAGGGCGTTAGCATGGCGGCCATGTCGGAACATCCCTCTTCCCCACCGCGCCCGCTCGACCAGGTCTATGCGGCCACGACCGAAACCGAACTCGCCGACGCTTATGCGGCCTGGGCGGCCGGCTACGACCGCGAGACGGCCGAGCTTGGTTATTGCCTGCCCTTCCTGATCACGAGTTGGCTTGCCCGCCACGTTCCGGCCGGCGAAGGGCCGATCCTCGACGCCGGCTGCGGTACCGGCCTGTCCGGCCCGTTCCTGAAGGCGCTCGGCTACGACCGGCTGGAAGGGCTCGACCTGTCCGACGAGATGCTGGCGATCGCGAAGTCGCGGCAGGCCTACGGGACGCTGAAACAGGCCGCGCTCGGCGAGGCGCTGCCGTGGCCGGACGGCCATTTCCGCGCCGTAATCGCCGCCGGCGTGTTCACCGCCGGCCACGCGCCGGCGAGCGGATTGGACGAGATGGCCCGCATCACCCATTCCGGCGGGCACGTCATGTTCACCGTACGCGACAGGCTGATCGCCGAGGCCGGCTTCCAGGACCGTTTCGACCGCCTTGAACAGGCCGGTATCTGGCGCCCGGTCGAGGAAAGCCCACCCTTCCGCGCCTTCGCGGTGGCGGAACCGGACGTTTTCGTCAAGACCTTCGTCTTCCGGCGCGCCTGACCGGGCGGCACGCGCGCCGGCAACCTTTACGCGGGCACGGCGTTTCCCGCACGAGGCACGCCATGGAAACATTCTTCACCGATTTCGGCCGCGCGAGCTGGCTTCCCTTCGAAGTGATCGCGGCCCGGTTGCTGCTCGCCGCAACGCTCGGCGGCGTCGTCGGCTTCGAGCGCGAATGGCGCAACAGGCAGGCAGGCTTGCGCACCCATATCCTCGTTTGCCTGTCGGCGGCGACGATCGCCGTGCTTACCATCGAGATCACCCACCTGCCCGCCTTCGAGGACGACGCCATCCGCATCGATCCGGTCAGGCTTGTCGAGGCGGTCACGGCCGGCGTCGCCTTTCTCGCCGCCGGCCTCATCGTCTTCGCCCGTGGCGAGGTGCATGGCCTGACCACGGGCGCCGGCATGTGGCTGGCCGGGGCGGTCGGCCTCGCCTGCGGTCTCGGCTTCTGGCAGATCGCGCTTGTCGCGACCCTGCTCGCCGTCATCGTGCTGGCCGCGCTCCGCCTGGTCGAGCAGCGCGCGAAAGCCGGCAAGGGCGGCGACTGACCGGCGCCCGGCCCTGTCCCCGCCCGGGCTTCCGCTTCACTCCTTGCGCATGATGACGCCCGGCTGCGACAGGTCGCCGGACGCAACGTCGTAGACCCCGGTCACGCACAGAAGCGGCGCCTGGCCTGTCTCGTTGACGGTCAGTTCGGACGTGACCGCGTCGAACGAGACGGTTTCGCCATCCGCGACCGGCACGGTGATCGCCACACGCTTGCCGTCGAACAGGGGCGACATGCCGGGACTGTCAAGCGCAAGCGGGAGCATCGGGGCCGTCGCCGGCAACATGTCCACGCCGGGCGAGACATCGCGCACCTTCAGCCCCGCGCCGCAGGCCGTGTCCTCGGCGAGCACCACCCAGTGCGAATGCCAGTTCGCCCCGTCATTAGCCGGATCGCCGTCGCCGTTTTCGTCGAACAGCGGCGTGTCGTCGAAATCGGGATGCGCGGTGACGGCAAGGGCGAGAATGCCCGAGCCGGCCGCAAAACCCGCCACTGCGGGGTCGAGCCCGGTCGGCCACACATAGGCGGCTACCTTGGCACCCTTGAGCTGTCCGACCGCTTCCGGCTTTTGCGACCCCGCCTCGCCCGCCAGCTCCATCATGAAGGTCGCCAGCCGGCCGTCGGTCGTGGCCGACGACACAACGATGTCGAAGGCCGGCGGCACGGCGTCGTCGACCGGGCTTTTGATGTCGTGCGCAAGCGCGGGCAGGGACGTGCCGGCTGCAAGCAGCGCGGCGAAAACAAATCTCGTCATCTGATCCTCCTTATTAGTATCGATACGATACCATTGCGCAACTACCACGGCCGCGGCCGACTTGCAATAGTGGTATTGTTACGATACTAATTAGTGACGATGGAAACGCACCGGACTCTGGACCTCGTGGAACGGCTCGCCCGGCTGGTCGGCCAGACCGGCCACGCACACGGCATGAAGCCGGCGCAATGGGACGCACTGCGCTATCTGGCAAGGGCCAATCGCTTCTCGCGCACACCCGGCGCCCTAACCGCCTATCTCGGCGCGACCAAGGGCACCGTCTCGCAGACCGTAATGGCGCTCGAACGCGCCGGCCTGGTGGAGAAATCGCCGCATCCCGGCGACCGCCGCTCGGTGCGGCTGGAGCTGACGCCGGCTGGCCGCGCCATGCTGGACAGCGACCGGATCGAGACATTGCGCCGCACGTTGACCCGTCTGGCGCCCTCACGCGCCGAGGCGCTCGAGGATGGCCTCCAGGCCCTGCTCGCCGGGCTTGTCGCCGAGGGCGGCGGCCGGCCTTTCGGGCTTTGCCGCGCTTGTCGCCATTTCGGCGAGGACGCCCGAGGGCCCGGCCGGCATGCCTGCCGGCTGCTCGGCGAAAACCTGTCGGGCGCCGAATCCGATCAGATTTGCGTCGAGCAGGAAGCCGCCTGACGCCGCCGTCCGGAACCCGAAAGGCCGGGGTCGGGCGGTTGCGGTTTGAGGCGCAACATCAAAAAACCTGCAGCCCTCCCAGCTTGGACGGCTTCCATTCGAAGCTGATCGGCTCTAGGGAAGGGGCATTCATTCGGACCCGGTGAAACCCCGGGTGGCTCTTCCGGCCGCCGACCCGTCGGACAACTACACCCATACCGTCTTTCTTTGCGGTCCTACCCTGTCGGGCCGCGGTTTGGGTTTTGACTTCCTGGACCCCGATGCCATCACTTTACGCCTATCGCGCACAATGGTTTTCCAACATCCGCGCCGATCTTCTCGCCGGCCTCGTCGTCGCGCTCGCGCTCATTCCCGAAGCCATCGCCTTTTCCATCATCGCCGGTGTCGACCCGAAAATCGGCCTCTACGCCTCGTTCTCGATCGCCGTTCTGATCGCCTTCGTCGGCGGACGGCCGGGCATGATCTCGGCCGCGACCGCCGCGACTGCGGTGCTGATGGTCACCCTGGTGCGCGATCACGGCCTGCAATATCTGCTCGCCGCGACGGTACTTGCCGGACTGCTGCAAATCGGCGCCGGGCTGTTGAAGCTCGGGCAGGTGATGCGCTTCGTCTCGCGCTCGGTGATGACCGGCTTCGTCAACGCGCTCGCCATCCTGATCTTCATGGCCCAGCTCCCCGAACTGATCGGTGTTCCGTGGCTGACCTATGTCATGGTCGCGGCCGGCCTTGGCATCATCTACCTGTTTCCCTATCTCACCAGGGCCGTTCCCTCGCCGCTGGTCTGCATCATCGTCCTGACGACGATCGCCATCGCCTTCGGCCTCGACGTGCGCACCGTCGGCGACATGGGCGAACTGCCGTCGACCCTGCCGATCTTCCTGATCCCGGACATCCCCCTCACCCTCGACACGCTGCTGATCATCCTGCCCTATTCGGCCGCCGTCGCGGTGGTCGGGCTCTTGGAATCGCTGATGACGTCGCAGATCGTCGACGATCTGACCGACACGGCGTCGGACCGCGACCAGGAATGCATCGGCCAGGGCATCGCCAACACCGCCACCGGCTTCATCGGCGGCATGGCCGGCTGCGCGATGATCGGCCAGTCGATCATCAATGTGAAGTCGGGCGGTCGGGGTCGGTTGTCCACCTTCGCCGCCGGTGTGCTGTTGTTGTTCATGATCCTGGTGCTTGGCGACCTCGTCAGCCGGATTCCGATGCCGGCGCTTGTCGCTATCATGATCATGGTGTCGATCGGCACGTTCTCATGGTCGTCGGTCAAGAACCTCCGGGACCATCCGCGCTCGTCCTCGATCGTCATGCTTGCGACGGTGATCTGCGTGGTGTTCACGCACAATTTGGCGATCGGCGTGTTGGTCGGCGTGCTGTTGTCCGGCATCTTCTTTGCCTGGAAGATCGCCCAGCTGTTCCGCGTATCGTCAACGCTGAGCGCCGACGGACGCCACCGCGCCTATGTGGTGGAAGGTCAGCTCTTTTTCGCCTCGGCAGAGGATTTTATGGCCGCTTTCGACTTCAAGGAGACCTTGGAAAAGGTAACGATCGACGTATCGCGCGCCCATATCTGGGACATTTCCAGCGTGACCGCCCTCGACATGGCGGTGTTGAAATTCCGCCGCGACGGCGCCGATGTCGAGATCGTCGGCATGAACGAGGCCAGCGAGACGCTGGTCGACCGGCTTGCCATCCACGACAAGCCCGGCGCGCTCGACAAACTCATGGCGCATTAGGGCCGTCTACGGCTAGGCTTCGGTCAGGAGAAGAAAATGACGGCCAAGATCATCGCGCTTATCGACGGCTCGACCTACTCGAAAAGCGTGTGCGAAAACGCCGCCTGGATCGCCAAACGCACAGGCGCGACGGTGGAATTGCTTCACGTACTCGGTCGCCGCGAGACCGCCTCGTCCGACCTTTCCGGCACGATCGCGCTCGGCGCCCGCTCGGCTCTTCTGGCCGAGCTCAGCAGGCTCGACGAAGAGCGCGCCAGACTCGCCCAAAAGCGCGGTCGCGCCATACTCGAAGACGCGCAGGCAATGCTGGCCGAAGCCGGCGTCGAGGCGAGCATGCGCCTGCGCAACGGCGATCTTCTGGAAACGGTGGCAGAGGCCGAGAAGCAGGCAGACCTGATCGTGATCGGCAAGCGCGGCGAGGGCGCCGACTTCGCGAAACTGCATCTCGGGTCCAACCTCGAACGCATCGTCCGCTCCGCCACCCGCCCGGTCTACGTCGCCGCCCGCGCCTGGCGTCCGGTCGAAAAGCTCCTGATCGCCCATGATGGCGGGCCGAGCATCGGCCGCGCGGTGGACCATATCGCTCGCTCGGCCCTGTTCATGGACCTCGACCTTCGTCTTCTGGCAGTCGGCGCTGACACCGCCGAACACCGCCGCAGGCTTGCCGACGCCGAGGCCATGCTGAAAGCCGGCGGCCACCAGGCCATCTCCCGGTTGGTCCAGGGCCAGCCGGACAAGGCAATCGCCGAGACGGTCGAGAAGGACGGCATCGACCTCCTCGTGATGGGTGCCTATGGCCATTCGCGCATCCGCTCGATGATTATCGGCTCCACCACCACGGAAATGATCCGCGCCTGCAAGATCCCGGTTTTGTTGTTCCGGTAGCGGAGCGCGCGCACGGAACACCGCACGTGGCGCGGCGAGAAACGGCAGAGCGGTCGGCAACGTCCGCCCCGGACCTCGGTGCGACAGCCGGCCAACGCCTGGTTTCGGCCGGCCCGCACTCAGATTGCCGCCCTGCGTCTTTGCTGGTATGAGCCACGCTATGGAAGAATTGTTCGGCAATCCGGCCTATAAGCGCTTTGCCCTGCAGGACAGAAAGCGCCTGCCGGCGCGTTTTTTCGCGCGGATTTCGGGTGCGAAGGCGACCCGGCGCGCCTGAACGCCGCCCGCCCGGCGACCCGCCGGTCCATCCAGCTCTCCTATCGACGGACGCAAGACAATGACCGCTCCCCGCACCCTTTACGACAAGATCTTCGACGACCATCTGGTCGACCGCCAGGACGACGGCACCTGTCTCCTCTATATCGACCGCCATCTCGTCCACGAGGTAACAAGTCCGCAGGCCTTCGAAGGCCTCAGAATCGCTGGCCGCAAGGTGCGTCATCCCGAAAAGACGCTCGCCGTCGTCGATCACAACGTGCCGACCACCGACCGCTCGCACGGCATCGCCAATCCGGAAAGCCGCATCCAGGTCGAGGCGCTGGCCAAGAACGCTGCCGATTTCGGCATCGACTATTACAACGAGGTCGATCTGCGCCAGGGCATCGTCCACATCGTCGGGCCCGAGCAGGGTTTCACCCTGCCCGGCATGACGATCGTCTGCGGTGACAGCCACACCTCGACCCATGGCGCCTTCGGCGCGCTGGCGCACGGCATCGGTACTTCCGAAGTCGAGCATGTGCTCGCCACCCAGACGCTGATCCAGAACAAGGCCAAGAACATGCTGGTGCGCGTCGACGGGCAACTGCCCGACGGCGTCACCGCCAAGGACATCATTTTGGCCATCATCGGCGAGATCGGCACGGCCGGCGGCACCGGCCATGTCATCGAATATGCCGGCGAGGCGATCCGCGCGCTGTCGATGGAAGGCCGCATGACAGTCTGCAACATGTCGATCGAGGGCGGCGCCCGCGCCGGCCTGATCGCGCCCGACGAGACCACCTTCGACTATGTCAGGGGCAAGCCCCGCGCGCCGAAGGGCACGGCCTGGGACATGGCCATGGAATACTGGAGAACGCTGCGCACCGACGAAGGCGCCCATTTCGACCGGACGGTGGTGCTCGACGCGGCCAATCTGCCGCCGATCGTCACCTGGGGATCCTCGCCCGAGGACGTCGTCTCCGTCACCGGCGTCGTGCCGGACCCCGACGAGATCGCCGACGAGAACAAGCGCAACTCCAAGAAGCGCGCGCTCGACTATATGGGCCTGACGCCGGGCACGAAGATCACCGACATCGCGCTCGACCGCGTCTTCATCGGCTCGTGCACCAATGGTCGCATCGAGGATCTGCGTGCCGTGGCCAAAGTCGTCGAGGGCCGCACGGTCAGCGAGCGCGTCGATGCCATGATCGTGCCGGGTTCCGGCCTGGTCAAAGCGCAGGCCGAGGCCGAGGGCCTGGACGCGATCTTCAAGGCGGCCGGCTTCGACTGGCGCGAACCGGGTTGCTCAATGTGCCTGGCCATGAACGAGGACCGGCTGAAGCCGCAGGAGCGCTGCGCCTCGACCTCGAACCGCAATTTCGAGGGCCGCCAGGGTTTCAAGGGCCGCACCCATCTGGTGTCGCCGGCCATGGCCGCGGCGGCTGCGATCGCCGGCCATTTCGTCGACATCCGCGACTGGCGCTGAACGCTCCCATGACCGCTCTGCGAGGTCGCCCGCCTCAGCCGGCGGCCTCGCAGAGCGCGATTGCCGCCGTGCTGACCAGCTCGCAGTTTTTTGTCTTCCTCACCGCGATCTGGCGCATGTTCGGCGCGTTTGCGCATGACGGTCAGCAAGCCGGCAAGCAAAGCTGATTGCATATATGAAGCGGCCGTGAACGGCGCGATCACGCCCGCTTCAGGCGCATACCTCCATCATCGCCCCGTTCCGGCTCGCAAATCGCCGGTCTTTGTGGAGGAAACCGCCATGCTTGCCAAAACCACGATAACAACGCTCACCGCGATCCTGCTCGTGACATCGCTCGGTCCGTCTTTCGCCGAGATGAAGATCAAGAAGCTGAAGGCGACCCGCGAACAGGTCCGCACGGCCTGCGAAAAAAACGACGACAATATCGGCTACGGCACCCACGCCGACAAGGGCGGCTATGGCTGCGTGACCGATAACGGCTTCATCGACTGCAAGGAAAACGGCGAGTGCACCGGTGGCACGGCCGAACGCCGTGTCACGACGCGCCGCCTGCCGCGCCTGTCCCATTCGGGCAACCTCGCTCGCCGCTAGGATCGTTGGGTGGAACTGGTACCGTTTTCCGCCCACCGCCCGGTCCCACCGAAGCCCGTTCGACGCCCTTTGCATCCTAAGGTGCAAAGGGCGTTGCCACATCAAGAATCCGGACTAGGCGCCGCCGGCATTAACCTCTTTTTCGAACCCTCGCGCTAATGTCACACGGCACGCGAACAGGAGCCGGATATGAGTGCTGCCGGATATATTCTGGCGATCAACCTCGTCGTCGCCGGCCTTTTCGCCGGCGCGTTCGCATGGGTCAGCATTTACAGCAAGGTCCGCGTTCCTGCACGCTGGATCGCCGCCAGCTTCGTTCTCGGAATGGTGAATTTTGGCGTGGAATGGATGGTTTCGGCCGTCGACAATCCGCGTTTCGTCGTGTTTTCGGCCTTTGTCGTCTCGATCGCGGCCCAGATCACCTTCAATGTCGGTGTGCTGAAAAAATACGACCTCCGCATCCCCTGGCGATTTCTGGCGATCCTGGTGTTTGCGTCGCTGCCGCTCAATGTCGCCATCTACGACATGCCGCGCGACTCGTTCACGCGCGTGCTGCTTTACCAACTACCCTATTTCGTCATTCAGGGCACCGCCGTGCTGCTTCTGATCCGCGCGCCGGGCAAGCGTTATCTCGATATCGCGCTGACCGGCGTACTGGGCGCTGGGGCGCTTCACTTCCTTGCCAAACCGTTCTTTGCCGCCGCCTTCGGGCCGGGCGATCGCCCTCAAACCTATGTCGACAGCATCTACGCGCTGATCTCGCAATCCATGGGAGCGGTCCTGATCGTGGCGACCGGCCTGCTGGTGGCGGTGATCCTGGTGCGCGACCTGTTGATCGACGCGACCACGAAGTCCGAAACCGATTCCCTGACCGGCCTGCTCAACCGCCGCGGCTTCGAGGAGCGCGTACCGCAGGTAACGCGACTGCTCGGCGAAACCCGGATCCCGGCCTCGATCGTCATTTGCGACCTCGATCATTTCAAGGCGGTCAACGACAGTTACGGCCATCCCGGCGGCGATCTCGTCATTCGCGCCTTCGCCGCGCAACTGATCGAGGCGAAGGCGGAAAACCACGTCGTCGGCCGCATCGGCGGCGAGGAGTTCGCCATCCTGCTGCCGGGCGCCAACGCCGCCGCGGCGCGCCTGTTCGCGGAAGCGATACGCAGCGCCTTCGCCGCGCTCGAGATCCAGGGCATGCCCGCACCCGTGCGCTTCACCGCCAGCTTCGGCGTTGCCGAACTGAAAGCCGACGACATGCTGTCCGATATGCTGCGTCGCGCCGACCTGGCGCTGTACGAGGCCAAGAACAGCGGCCGCAACTGCGTGCGCGTCGCCCCGAGGATCGTGCACGACAACGGCGACCGCCGCACGCAACGCGCCATGCGCTGACACGGCATAATCCGACCTATTTCGCGGCGATCGGGCCCGTGTCGGTCGCGAGGCCAAAGCCCCGCATCTCATCCATGCTGAGGTAGTAGAGCGCGCGCGGCGGGGTATCGAGCGCGTGCAGCCACAGGGCCGGATCCACGCCCATTTCGTCCAGATGGCGCGAGATGCGGGCCGTGGTCGCCTGCGCGTCGGACATCGCCTGGGCCGGTTCGGCAGGCATCTCGCCGACAGCATAGAACTGGTGCACTCCGACCGCCGATTTGACCCCGACCGAGCGCGTCACCCCGCCGGCCAGCATCAGCGGGCAGGAAGAAGCGCAAAAGGCGCCATCCACGACGGCCGTCGCCAGGCCGCGAGCGCGTATCTGCCGGGCGATCGCGATCGCATCGTCGAGCGAGCCGCCCGGCGAATTCAACAGAACCGCGCGTACATATTCGCCGCGCACCGCGATCTCGGCGGCGAAACGCGCCGCCGCGCCGACATCGACAAAACCCTCCGCCGCCAGGATGCCCCCTGGCTTGAGCGTAAAGCTGATCGGCCGGCGCAGCCGGTCCTCGTCGACCAGGACCTGGTCGCGCGGATCGACCGTAGCCGAGCCGCCTTCGCCGTCCCGCGTGTCCACCGCCGGCGGCAGGATCGGCGAGGTGATACCGGCAGGCGACACCGTGGCCGGGCGCCGGGCCTTGATCAGGTCATGCAGATCCATCGCCAACACGCCGACGGCGCCGATCAACAGGCCGCGAAAGGCCCAGCGGATCACCTCGCCCTCGTCGAAACGGGCGAAATAACGCCCGATCGTCGCCCGCACGCCGCGCCTGCGGCCGGAATTCCCACGGGCAAGGGAGAGGCTGCCGGCGCGGCTCACGAATCGCTCCTCTTGCGTTCCGACAAGGACAGCGGCGTCACGTTCTCGGCCGCCGGCCTTTCATCACCCTGACGGCCTCCGTCCTCCGCCGGCTCTGCCGCGTCGGCTTCGTCCTCCACCGTCGCGGCCTGATCCGCATCCGGGACTACGCTGGCGGCGGCGACGCGACGCGCCAGAAGAGCGTCGTGGATTTCCAGCGAGCGCAGCATGTCCGCCGCGGTGATGCGGTCGGTATCGGCCATTTGCTCTTCCCCGCGCCGCACCGCCGCCTGCACCACGGCCATGATCGCCACCAGCACGGCGGGAAGCAGGTCGATCGAGATCGCGCCGGCCCAGCTCGGAATGAAATCGCCGCCATAAAGCAGCACCGCCTCTGCCGACGACAGCGGTACGTAGCGCCGGTCGGGCACCTTGGGCTGGGCAAGAATCTGCTCGGCGGCCTTGGAGAGCGCCTTCGACTGCGCCTCGACGGATGAGCGGATCGTGGCCATGACGACGTCTTGCCGGCCGGCCAGGTCGGCGGTCGACCCGTCGGCGACCGGCGCGATAAAGCCGACCGAGAGATCTTCGGCCGCGCGCATCACCGAGGGCGCGACGGAAGTCTGCTCGAGTGCAGCGATCACGCCCGCGAGCGCCACCGCCTGTTCGGCGAAACGATCGGAACGCGGCGCGATCGCGCCCGATTCGGAAACCAGTCCGCGCATCGCCGCCAGATGGGTCTGCCCCTCCTTGAAAAGCGTCGCCACCGTCTCACGCGAGGCGAGAATGTTGGCCTCGAGCTCGCGCATCTGCGCGGCCATCTGGGTCAGAAGCTGCACCACGCTGCCCGAGCCGGAGGTTCCCGTCAGCGCGCCCGATTCACGTTCGTCGTCGGCCAGCCTGGCAAAACGCTCGCCGGCGCGCTGGATATCGGGCAGCAGCGACAGCGCCCCGAGCGCGTTGGTGTTGGCCTGGTCGAGATCGCCGGTGTAGTCCTCCAGCGTCTCGGCCAGGTGCTGCTCGACCGCGGCCGACCCGGCAAGCGCGGCCGCGTTGAGCCAGGACGACATCGCCACGATCATCACCGACCCGACCGCCATGACGGCGACCAGCACCAGACGCGAGGCGCCGTCGCGCATTTCGGGCAGGAACCGCAGCAGATAGGTCCAGAAACCGTAGATTCCGACCGACACGGCGGCCGAATAGATAATGGCGGCGAAAAACACGATTGTCGCCGATCCGTCGAGAAGGCTGCGCACGCCCAGATAGGTATAGACGCCCGAAGCCAGCGCCAGCGTGGCGAGCACGAAACGCGTCATCGTCGTCAGCGACGCGGCGTGGTCCTTCAGTCTGCGGGCGGTCGCGGCTTCGCTCATCTTGTCTCCCGTCCCGTCACGGCCTCGCCTTGCGCCTGCGTCAGTACCGAATCAGGCGGTGCAAACGTGACCAAATCAGGGCCGCCGGGCTCGATTCGGACGAATCGCTCAGCGGCAGGGCCCGACCAGCACCGGCACGGTGTTGTCCGGCAGGCCGTACATATAGCCGCGGCCCTTGAGCAGCACGCCGTGGCGCCGGCAGTCGCGCCGCACCCGGTCAGCTTCGTCGTAATAGACGACGTCAGGACCCGCGCCGGCGCGGCTGTACTCGCCCAGCTCTTTGGCCAGATGGCCCTGGCCGACGACGATGCGTTTGTAGCCCGAAGGGCTGCGGATCACGAGATTGCCGAAGCTGTCGGCGTAAACCCGGTCGTAGAGACCGCCGGCCGCAGCCGGCGCCGCGGCAGATACCATCAGCGGAGCGGCGAGCGCGACGGTCGCGAATGCTCCCATCCAGGATTTCCAGTTCAGGCGCATGGCGCGTCCTTTCCTTGAGGTCGAAGCCTCCTCACACTGAACATTAACCTTTTCTTAACCTCTGTCACCTGGGACGGGAAATCCGCACGCGGCAATTGACAGACATGGTTAATATCCCCGATGGAGAACAAATGACCGATCAGCCCGCAATCGACATCGCCCTGCTTCGTCTCAAGGACGCCCCCGATCTGGCGCCGCTGCTTGCCGCTTATGCCCAGGCGCTCAAACGCGGCGCGCCGCGCCGCCCCGATCAATATTACGCCGAGGCGCTGTTGCAGGACCGTACCGCCGAAGTGTTGGGCGCCCGCATCGACGGCCAATTGGTCGGCTTCGCAATCTTCGCCGACCTGCCAGAGCCGGTCTCCGGCATGCGCTGCGGCGCCTGCGACCACATCTACGTCCACCATGAACACCGCTCGAAGGGCATCGCCAAGGCGATGGTCGACGTACTCGCCGACCGTGCCGAGGAACGCGGCTGGACCAAGCTGATGCTGAGCGCGCCGCGCAAGCCCGAAGACGGCAAGAAGCTCTACGAGCAGATCGCCGGCCCCGCCGACTGGTCGAGCTACGTCATCCGATTCGACGGAAAATAGCTTCCGTGCGTCCGGCTTGATCTCGTGCGGCCAAAATTTGTAACTTTCGCTGGCCCGGCCGCGAACCGCGAGGAACCGTCCTGAAAAACCACCTGATCCTGTTGCCGGTCATCTTTCTCGCAGCGTGCG
This sequence comes from Nitratireductor arenosus, assembly GCF_009742725.1. Lineage (GTDB taxonomy): Bacteria > Pseudomonadota > Alphaproteobacteria > Rhizobiales > Rhizobiaceae > Mangrovimarina > Mangrovimarina arenosa. The sequence goes on from NZ_WPHG01000001.1 coordinate 948,731, forward strand.
TGGCGGACGGATCGGGCGCCGATGCGGGCCGCGCCTCGGCACCGCGCGGCAAAGCCACCTATCGCTGCGACGACGGCGCCCGCATGGCTGTCGAAAACCGCGGCGCGAGCGTGATCGTCACCGTCGACGACAGCGCGCCGATCATATTGCCCGCCTCCCCGGCCGATTCGCGCATCCGTTATGGTGCGCCGCCCTATGCGTTGCTTCTGGACCGCAACGAGGCGCTCTTGATGAAGTCCGGTGCGGCGCCCAATACCTGCCGCCGCTGACGCCGGATCGCACGCACCGGGATCGGTTTCGGCTTTAATCGATTGAAGCCGGGACTTCGCGGGCGCGCCGTCACGACGCCTGTCTAAATGCCCGATGCGGCATCTTTTTCCGGCTTTGACGCGCTGCAAAAAGACCATTAGAAACGGGCAACCGGGCCGGCGGCGGCAGTCGCCGCGTCGCATCCCGCGCCTTCTATCTGGGGGAGCCATGAGCAATTCCACAGCCACCCGACCTGGCATGAGACAAAGACCGCTTTCGCCGCATCTTCAGGTCTATCGCCTGATCCCGACCATGGTGATGTCGATCGTGCACCGCATTACCGGCGCAGCGCTTTATGTCGGCACGCTGCTGGTTGCCTGGTGGCTGATCGCAGCCGCCACCTCGGAAAGTTATTTCGAGTTCGTCAACGGCCTCTACGGCTCCTGGTTCGGCCGGCTGGTCCTGTTCGGCTACACCTGGGCGCTGCTGCACCACATGCTGGGCGGCCTGCGTCATCTGGTGTGGGACACCGGCACGGCGATGGGCAAGGAGACCTCGACCAAACTGGCCTGGGCGACGATCGCCGGTTCGGTGACGCTGACCGTCCTGGTCTGGATTGCCGGCTATATGGCACGCGGAGGCTGACGATGAGCGACATGCGCACCCCCCTTGCCAAGGTCCGCGGCCTCGGTTCGGCCAAGGACGGCACCGACACCTTTTGGCGCCAGCGTCTGACGGCGATCGCCAACATCCCGCTGCTTTTGTTTTTCGTCGGTCTCCTGATCGCGCTCAACGGCGCCGGCTACGACGAGGTCCGCGCCACGCTGGGCAACCCCTTCGTGTCTCTCGTCCTCGTTCTCGTCCTCGTTTCCGGCCTGGTGCATATGCGTATCGGCATGAAGGAGATCATCGAGGACTACATCCATGACGAGGGCATCAAGATCGCCCTTGTCGTGCTCAATACATTCTTTGCGTTCGCGATAGGCGTGGCCTGCGTGTTCGCGCTGTTGAAGATCGCGTTCGGAGGGTAATGGCGCCGATGGCTGAGGCAAGCAAGGCGGGCGGCGGAGCCTACGAGTTCGTCGATCACAAATTCGACGTGGTGGTGGTGGGCGCCGGCGGCGCCGGCCTGCGGGCCACGCTCGGCATGGCCGAGCAAGGCCTCAAGACCGCCTGCATCACCAAGGTGTTTCCGACCCGTTCGCATACGGTGGCGGCCCAGGGCGGCATCGCCGCCTCGCTGCAGAACATGGGCCCCGACAACTGGCAATGGCATCTCTACGACACGGTCAAGGGCTCCGATTGGCTCGGCGACGTCGACGCCATGGAATATCTCGCCCGCGAGGCGCCGGCGGCCGTCTACGAACTCGAGCATTACGGCGTGCCGTTCTCGCGCACCGAGGAAGGCAAGATCTACCAGCGCCCCTTCGGCGGCCATATGCAGAATTTCGGCGAGGGCCCGCCCGTGCAGCGCACCTGCGCGGCCGCCGACCGCACCGGCCACGCCATCCTGCACACGCTCTACGGCCAGTCGCTGAAGAACAACGCCCAGTTCTTCATCGAATATTTCGCCCTCGACCTGATTATGGACGATGACGGCACCTGCACCGGCGTCGTCGCGTGGAACCTCGACGACGGCACCATCCACCGCTTCGCCGCCAAGATGGTTGTGCTGGCCACCGGCGGCTACGGCCGCGCCTATCTGTCGGCGACCTCGGCGCATACCTGCACCGGCGACGGCAACGGCATGATCGCGCGCGCCGGCCTGCCGCTGCAGGATATGGAGTTCGTGCAGTTCCACCCGACCGGCATTTACGGCGCCGGCTGCCTGATCACCGAGGGCGCGCGCGGCGAGGGCGGCTATCTGGTCAATTCAGAGGGCGAGCGCTTCATGGAGCGCTACGCGCCGTCGGCCAAGGATCTGGCCTCGCGCGACGTGGTTTCGCGTTGCATGACGATGGAGATCCGCGATGGTCGCGGTGTCGGCAAGGAAAAGGACCACATTTTCCTGCATCTCGACCATCTCGACCCGGCCGTGCTCGCCGAGCGTCTGCCCGGCATTTCCGAATCGGCCAAGATCTTTGCCGGCGTCGACGTGACCCGCGAGCCGATCCCGGTGCTGCCGACCGTGCACTACAATATGGGCGGCATCCCCACCAATTATTGGGGCGAGGTGCTGAACCCGACCAAGGACGATCCCGACCGGGTAACGCCCGGCCTGATGGCGGTCGGCGAGGCCGGCTGCGCCTCCGTGCACGGAGCAAACCGGCTCGGCTCCAATTCGCTGATCGACCTCGTCGTCTTCGGCCGCGCCGCCGCGATCCGCGCCGGCGAGGTGATCGACCGGGCGGCCGCGATCCCGGCAATCAACGAAAAGGCGGTCGACAAGATCATGGACCGCTTCGACCGCACCCGCCACGCCGACGGCGGCAGCCCGACCGCCGTCCTGCGCGACAAGATGCAGCGCGCCATGCAGGAGGACGCGGCGGTGTTCCGCACCCAGGCGTCACTCGAACAGGGCTGCAAGCGCATTTCGGCGATTTGGGGCGAGCTCGCCGACATCAAGGTCTTCGACCGCTCGATGATCTGGAATTCCGACCTGGTGGAGACGCTGGAGCTAGAAAACCTGATGGCCTGCGCCATCACCACCGTCTACGGCGCCGAGGCGCGCAAGGAAAGCCGCGGCGCGCATGCCCGCGAGGACTTCTCCGAGCGCGACGACAAGACCTGGCGCCAGCACACACTGGCCCGGCTGAACGACAAGGGCAAGGTGACGCTCTCCTATCGCCCGGTCCACACCGAGCCGCTGCTTGAGGAAAAGGACGGCGGCATCGCGCTGACCAAGATCGCGCCCAAGGCGCGGGTGTATTGAGCCCGATGCGCGCAACGGCCGGCCGGGCCCGACGCCGCCCGGCCCCGATGCGGGCTATTCGAAAGGAATGCCGACACGATGGTTGAACTCGCTCTTCCCAAGAATTCGAAGATCAAGGAAGGCAAGACCTGGCCGAAGCCGGACGGCGCGACCAACGTGCGCGAATTCCGCATCTACCGCTGGTCTCCGGACGACGACGACAATCCCCGCGTCGACACCTATTACGTCGACATGGACGATTGCGGGCCGATGGTGCTCGACGCGCTGTTGTGGATCAAGAACAGGGTCGACCCGACGCTGACGCTGCGCCGCTCCTGCCGTGAGGGCATCTGCGGCTCATGCGCCATGAACATCGACGGCACCAACACGCTCGCCTGCACCAAGGGCATGGACGAGATCGACGGCGGGGTGAAGGTCTACCCGCTGCCGCATATGCCGGTGGTCAAGGATCTCGTCCCGGATCTCACAGTACCCTATGCGCAGCTCACCTCGGTCGAGCCCTGGCTGAAGACGGTCTCGCCGGAACCCGCCAAGGAATGGCGCCAGAGCCACGAGGACCGGCAGAAGCTCGACGGCCTCTACGAATGCATCCTGTGTTTCTGCTGCCAGACCTCTTGCCCGTCCTACTGGTGGAACGGCGAGCGCTATCTTGGACCGGCGGTCCTGCTGCAGGCCTATCGCTGGCTGATCGACAGCCGCGACGAGGCGACCGGGGAGCGGCTCGACAATCTGGAAGACCCGTTCCGGCTCTATCGTTGCCACACCATCATGAACTGCACCCAGGCCTGTCCGAAGGGCCTCAACCCGGCCAAGGCGATCGCCGAGATCAAGAAGATGATGGTGGAACGGCGGGTCTAGTAAAGATAGTGGAACGAACTCAGTGAAAAGGTCGGATATTGTCACGCTGGCTTCGGAGGTAATATTCGGCAAATCATTGATCATGAACGTCTATCGATCGATCGTCGTCGAAGCGATCATCTCAAGGGCGCTGCCAGACTGGACATGGTGCTCGTCAGACTACGCATCGCATGATTTCGAAAGAAACGGCATCCGCCTTGAAGTCAAGCAGACTGCCATTCGCCAAACTTGGACCACCACGCGTCTTTCGCGCCCTTCCTGGGATATTGCGCCGAGAAAGGGATATTGGCTTGACGGCAAGACGTGGATACCGTCGCCGGGGCGAAATGCCGAACTATATCTGCTCGGACTTCATGCGATTGCGGACGATACAGCTGACCATCGCGATCCTGAGCAATGGCGGTTTTTCGTGATCGCCACCAGTGACCTTCCGCCAACCAACCAGATCGGGCTTCGAAAGGTGGAGCAGCTTGCATCCTTCAGTTCCGTGACCGGCTTGGCAGCAAAGGTCGACGAGATACTTTCGCAACGACGTGTCACTTCGACACGAGAGCCTCTTTGAAGACGGTAGCACCATGTCCACCAACGACCTCCCCCTTCTCAATCCGCTCGAGACGCGCGTTCTCGGCTGTCTGGCCGAAAAGAAGACGCTGACGCCGGACGTCTATCCGATGAGCCTCAACGGCGTGCACGGCGCGGCCAACCAGAAGACGGCGCGCGATCCGGTCATGACGCCGGAAACCGTGGAGGTCCGCCGCGCCCTCGCCCAGTTGCAGGACAAGGGCTTGGTGCGCCAGGCCTTCGCCTCGCGCGTCGAGCGCTACGAGCACCTGATGGCACAGCGTTTTTCGCTGACCCAGGGCCAGACCGCGCTGATCGCGCTGATGATGCTGCGCGGTCCGCAGACCGCGCGCGAACTTCTGACACGCACCGAGCGCATGGCGAGTTACGGCTCGCTCGACGACCTGCTCGCCGATCTCGACCTTTTGATCGGCCGCCGGCCGGCCCTGGTTCAGCTCGTCGAGCGCGGCCCCGGCCAGCGCGAGGACCGCTACATGCATCTTCTGTCGGGGCCGGTGGCGGCGACCGCCTATCCGGCGCGGGCCGCCCCGGTTCAGACCGCTACCCACACCGCAGCCTCAAGCGACCTCGAAGCGCGCGTGAGCGCGCTGGAGGAGCAGGTTTCGGAGTTGCGGCGGCAATTGGCGGTGCTGACCGGCAACGGCTAGAGCCGTTCCTCTTTAGATGGAAGCGGTTTGACGGAATCGATTTGTCGCTCCGGCAAGGAGAAGTCCGCAGCGCGATATGACTATCGGGCAAGGGCTTTGACGCCGCAGGGGCGGAAAAGCCGTCCAAGCCGAGGAACGAATGCGCTTGATACAGCCCGTCAAACCGCAATCGCCCGACCTTGGTCTTTCGCGCGTCTTACGGTCTCGCGCGCGGCTCACGGTGCTAACACCGCATCGGCGCACGCTCGTGGCCAGACCGCGAAATCCCGGCGGTCAAACAACTCCATCTAAAGAAGAATGGCTCTAGATCACATCTTACATATATCAGTCTCGGTCGATCGCCATGATCGTCTCGGTCAGCCGATCCGGTTGCGAGAAATAAGCCGAATGGCTTGCCGAGATGCTCTCCACCCGCTGTGGCGGGCTGGCCTCGATCAACCGGTCCTGCAGGGCCGGCGAGACGGCCCGGTCCTCCGTCAGCCGGATATAGGCCCGCGCCACCTGCCCGTAGCGATCGGCGCTGAGTCGCAGCGGCTCGCCCGCCGGCCGGGACGGCTCCCGGCACAACAGCGTGCGCGCCAGCGACACGTCGTCGGCGCTGCAATCGGCATAAAGCGCATCGACATGGGCTTCCGGCTTGAGCCAGTCCCAATATTCGCTCGAACTAAGTTGCAGATTGGCGGGAACCAGGGAATCGCGATCGCTCATCGACCATTGCGCCACGCAGTCGTCGGCCGGCAGCATGAAGGACGCCAGATAGATCACTCTGCACACGCGCTCGGGATGGCGTTCGGCGAGCGCCGAGGCGACGACGCCGTAGCGGCTGTGCACGACGATCGTCGTCTTTTCGCCGTCGACGAGATAGGCTGCGGCCGCATCCACCATGCGGCTGAGCCCAACCTCGGCCGGCACCGCCGGGTCGCGACCGCGGCCGGGCAGGTTGACGACCGAGACCCGTCCGTGCGCGGCAAGCCGCGGGACGATCTTGTACCAGCACCAGGCTCCATGCCAGCTGCCGTGAATAAGCAGATAATGCGCCATGCCGTTTCTCCGTGTTGAGGGACGGCGCGGTAGTGCATGGTTTGTTTCCCGGCAGCCACCCGATTCCGGCACGGGCGAAACCAAGCGGCCGATACAGCTCACAGGGTCGTGTTGCACCGTGAATTGCCTTGACGAAAGCCGCCGGTAGCCTGAACGCTCACACATTCGGAGTATCCGCAATGATCCGCCAGTTCGCAGTCGCTCTTCTCATCACCTTTGGAGCGCCCGCGCCGTTGATCGCCCAGGAAACACAGACCGCGATCTTCGCCGGCGGTTGCTTTTGGTGTGTGGAATCGGATTTCGATCGCGTGCAGGGGGTGAAATCGACGGTTTCGGGCTATTCCGGCGGCGATCTCGAAAATCCGACCTACCGCAACCATACCGGCCATCGCGAAGTGGTGAAGATCGAGTTCGATCCGTCGCAGACCAGCTACCGCACGCTGGCCGACATTTTTTTCCGTTCCGTCGACCCGACGGACGCCGGCGGCCAGTTCTGCGATCGCGGCCATGCCTACACGACCGCGATCTACACCCAGGGCGAGGCGCAGCAAAAGGCGGCCGAAGAGGCAAGGGCCGAAGCCGAGAACGAACTCGGTCGGAAGATCGTCACCCCGATCGAGTCGGCCGGCGCCTTTTGGGACGCCGAGGGATACCACCAGGACTACTACCGCAAGAACCCGTTGCGCTATAAATATTACCGCTACTCATGCGGCCGCGACGACCGCATCGAGGAGTTGTGGGGCGAGGCTGCCCATCGGGGCATCCCGGCGCATTAGAACCGTGCATCCATGCAAGCCGATCGGCGCCGCTATCGGGCCGACTTCGCCCGCCGCGCCTTCTTGGCCCGCGCACTCTCGATATATTCAAGCGCGATCGTTTCGGCGACCGCATCGGTGGTGCGGCCCTCTGCCTCCGCGCGCCGGAAAATCGCGCCGAGCGTGCGCGGGATCACCCCCACCCGTTTCATCGCCGCGTCCGCGTCGTAGCCCGGCGGCGTCAGTTCCTCGGCGACGTTGATCAACCCGCCGGCATTGATGACGTAGTCGGGCGCGTAGAGGATGCCGCGCGCACGCAGCCTTTCGGCATCCTGCGGGGTGGCAAGCTGGTTGTTGGCCGAACCGGCGACGATGCCGGCCTTCAAGAGCGGAATCGTCGTCTCGGACAGCACCGCGCCCAGAGCACAGGGCGCGAAGATGTCGACATCCGCGGTCGTGATCGCGTCGCCTTCCAGCGCGACAGCATCAAGATGCGTGACCGCCTTGTCCGCTCGGGCAGGCTCGATATCGCTCACGGAAAGCCGCGCGCCCTCGTTTCTAAGCCGCTTGGCCAGCGACCAGCCAACCGCGCCCAGCCCCTGTACCGCGACACGCACGCCGTCGAGCTTTTCCGAGCCGCTCTGGTGCTTCAGCGCCGCCTTGATGCCCAAAAATACGCCCTGCGCGGTCACCGGCGAGGGATTGCCGCTACCGCCGCGTGTCGTGCCGGTCACGTTCGGGGTACGCGCGCGCAGATAATCGGCGTCCTCCAGCGACAACCCGACATCCTCGGCGGTGATGTATTGGCCTTCGAGCGCGGCCAGCATTTCCGCATAGGCATCCAGAAGCCGCAGCGACTTGTCCGACCTAGCGTCGGCCACGATCACCGCCTTGCCGCCCCCAAGCGCCAGACCCGCCACCGCCGCCTTCAGCGTCATGCCGTGCGACAGCCTGAGCGCGTCGGTCAGCGCAGCCTCGAAATTCTCGTGCGGCCATACGCGCGTGCCGCCGAGTGCGGGGCCGAGCGTGGTGTCGTGTACCGCGACGATAGCGGTCAGCCCGCGTTCCTCGTCGCGCCCCAGCCACACCTGCTCGTGGTCGGCGAAATCCGCGAGCCGGCTCGCGTCTTCGGTGATGTCGCTGAGTTTCAGGGTTGACTTGCCGCCCGGCACCTTGACGGTGCGCGGTCCTGCTGCCTGCAGCATATCTTCTCCTCCGGTTCGAGGCCGTCTGCCCTTCCTGCGGGCGTTGACTTACCCTCAGGAACTATAGGCTCTTTGGGGCGACTTTTGGTTTCGTACTGCCGGCCTTCGGCGATCCGACCTTGCGCGGAAACCATCGAAACCGGTCACAATCGTTCGGGTACTCGGTCGCACGCGACCGCGTCACGCAAGCCGGGCGTCGAGCCGGATATCGATCGACGAGAGCGCGCCCGAAACCGGACAGGACGCCTTCGCCTTGTCGGCCAGGTCTTCGAACGTGGCCGCGTCGATACCGGCAACCTTGCCGACAAGGGTAAGGATGCTGGCCGTGATCGCAAAACCGCCGTCGGCGGCAGGACCGAATTCGACCCGGGCCGAGACCTCCAGCGCCTCGGCCGGCGTGCCATTTTCAGCCAGGAAGTGAGAGAGCTGCATGGCGAAACAACCGGCATGCGCCGCCGCGATCAGCTCTTCGGGATTGGTTCCCGACTGGCCGCTTTCGTCCTGGAACCGGCCCTTGAAGAAATAGGGAAGGTCGGCAATCGCGCCACTTTGCGTATCGAGCGTTCCCTGGCCTTCCGTCAGCGTGCCTTTCCAGACGGCTTTGGACGTGCGGTGCATGGCATTCTCCATTGATTGCGCGGCGCTGGTACATCATACCCCATCACACGCGGCACCGTGATGGCGCGACAATGAAATTCGTGTGACGTGTCGAAACGAACCCGTTCCGAATAGCCGATCGAAACTCCGGACTGTTTCAGATCGCCTCGCCGCGCAGAAGCCGCGGCGCCTCGCCGGCGAGTCCGGCCGCCTGACGGATGAAGAATTCCTTCAGCCGCGGCATCCGGTCGACCATGCCGAGGCCGATATCGCGCACCGCGCGCAGCGGGCCGAAATCGTTGGAGAACATGCGGTTGAGCACGTCGGTGGTGATGCCCATCTGCACCGTGTCGAAGCGGCGCCAGCGCGCGTAGCGCTCCAGCACGTCGAGCGCGCCGATATCCTCGCCGAGCCGGTCGGCCTCGACCACCACTTCGGCCAGAGCGGCGGCGTCCTTGAAGCCGAGATTGAGCCCCTGGCCGGCGATCGGATGGATACCGTGCGCGGCATCGCCCACCAGCGCGAAACGGGGCGCGACGAACTCGCGCGCCAGCGTCAGCCCGAGCGGCCAGGCCCGGCGCGGCCCTTCGACGCTGATCTCGCCGAGCTTCAGGCCGAAACGGAGCTCCAGTTCCGTCTCGAAAACGATATCGTCCTCGGCGATCAGGCGCTCGGCTTCCTCGGTGCGCTCCGTCCACACGATCGACGAGCGATTTCCTGTCAGCGGCAGGGTCGCGAACGGACCGGCCGGCAGGAAATGCTCCTCGGCGCGCCCGTTATGCGGGCGTTCGTGCTTGACCGTGCACACGATGCCGGACTGGCCGTAATCCCAATGCACCGTCTTGATGCCGGCCATGTCGCGCAAGCGCGACTTCACCCCGTCGGCGGCGACCAGGAGAGACGCTTCGATGGCGGTGCCGTCGGCCAGCGCGACGGTAACGCCGGCGGGGCCGGCGTCGAATCGTTCCACCGCCACACCTTCCAGGAGATCGATACCGAGTTCGGCCGCGCGCCGCCGTAAGCCGCCGTTCAGGGCCTTGTTGGGTGTCATATGCGCGAACGGCTCGCCGGTCGAAACCTCGCCGTCAAAGGTCAAAAAGACCGGACGCACCGGATCGGACGTGCGCGAATCGGTAACGACCATGTCGGTGATCGCCTGCGCCTGCGGCGCGATCTCGTCCCAGCAGCCGAGCTGCGACAGCATCCGGCAGGCCGCCGCGGCGATTGCCGAGGCGCGGCCGTCGCGTTGCCAGACGCCGGGTGGTGCGGCGTCGACAACGATGACCTTCAGTGCAGGCCGCGCTTGCGCGATCGATACCGCCGTCGCCAGCCCGACATATCCGGCACCCGCGACCACAACGTCGACGCGTCCGCGTTTCGTCATTTTCGCCATCAAAAACTCCTCTTTGGGCATGCCGGTTCTAGGGTCAGGCTCCGTCGACCCGGTTGACTTCGCCCTTGCCTTTCTGCTCGAAAACCCGCCAAGTCTGAACAAACGGACATGTCGACGAAAGCGGGGCCGTGACGATGTCGCCAGCCATGCAGGAACTTCTGGCCATTCTCGACCTCGAGCGGCTGGAACACAATCTGTTTCGTGGTCGCAGCCCGCAAACGGCCTGGCAGCGCGTTTTCGGCGGCCAGACCATCGGCCAGGCCCTCGTCGCCGCCCAGCGCACCGTCGACGCCGACCGGCAGGTACATTCGCTGCACGGCTATTTCATGCGTCCCGGCGACACCAAGGTGCCGATCGTCTACGAAGTCGACCGCATTCGCGACGGCGGCTCCTTCACCACGCGCCGGGTTGTCGCCGTTCAGCACGGCAAGGCAATCTTCTCGCTCGAGGCCTCCTTCCAGCTCGCCGAACCGGGGCTCGATCATCAGTTTCCGATGCCGCTCGACGTGCCGCCGCCGGAAAGGCTCAAGACCCAGCGCGAACTGCTCGAGCACATGGACAACGTGCCCGACATCATTCGCCGTTTCTGGGCCCGCGAACGGCCGCTGGAGATCAAACCGGTCAATCTCGAACACTACACCAGCCGCGACAAGCTGCCGCCGCGCCAGAACATCTGGTTGCGGACCACCGGCCCGGTGCCGGACGAGTGGCCGCTGCGTACCGCGGTGCTTGCCTATCTCTCCGACATGACCCTGCTCGACACCTCGACTTTCGCGCACGGACGCGCCGTCTTCGATCCCGACCTCCAGGTCGCCAGCCTTGATCACGCGATGTGGTTCCACCGCGAGCATCCGCTCGACGACTGGCTGCTCTACACCCAGGACAGCCCGTCCGCCTCCGGCGCCCGCGGCTTCACCCGCGGCGCCATCTATGGTCGCGACGGCGTGCTGATCGCCTCGGTCGCCCAGGAAGGGCTGATCCGGCTGCGCACCGGGCCCGGAACTACTGCCTAAAATATAGGCAGAGCTTCGATTCTGCATAGATTCTTTGCAGCGACGCGGTTCGCAAGCGCGAAGCGACGCCGCGACCGATCCGATTTAGCAATACATTTCAGACAATTGTGCGCAGGCCACGGAAACTGGCACGGAGATTGAATCGCCCTTGTCACGCTCCGGTCGCCCGCGGGCCACTGGTGGTGTGATGGAACGCGGGAACCCGCACAAACAAGGGTGAAGCCTGATGAAAATCGTGATGGCTATCATAAAGCCGTTCAAGCTCGACGAGGTTCGGGAGGCGCTGACCACCGTCGGCATCCAGGGCCTGACCGTCACCGAGGTGAAGGGATACGGGCGCCAGAAGGGGCATACGGAAATCTATCGCGGCGCCGAATACGCCGTCAGTTTCCTGCCGAAGGTCAAGATCGAGATCGTTGTTGCCGACGAGCTTGCCGAGCGGGCCGTCGAGGCGATCGGCACGGCCGCCCGGACCGGACAGATCGGCGACGGCAAGATCTTCGTCCACGGGATCGACCAGGCGGTGCGCATTCGCACCGGAGAGACCGACGTCGATGCGATCTGACCGTCAATCCGATTTCAAGGAGACCAAGATGACCATTCCAACGCTTATCCGGCGTGGCCTTCGGCCCGCATTGGCCGGCGGCCTCGGCGCTGGTGCGCTTGCCCCCTTCACCGCCTACGCACAGGACACAGCCGAAACGGCCGCGCCCGTCATGGACAAGGGCGACACCGCGTTCATGATGATCGCTACCGTGCTGGTGCTGTTCATGATCCTGCCGGGACTGGCGCTGTTTTACGGCGGGCTGGTGCGCGCCAAGAACATGCTGTCGGTGCTGATGCAATGCACGATGATCACCGCCGTCGTCATCGTGATCTGGACGTTGTGGGGCTATTCCTTCGCCTTCGGCGGCGGCACGAGCCCGTTCTGGGGCGGTTTCGGCAAGCTGTTCCTGACCGGCGTGACGATGGACAGCACCGCGGCGACATTCACCGACGGCGTCGTCATTCCCGAATTCGTCTTCATCTGCTTCCAGATGACCTTCGCCTGCATCACGCCGGCGCTGATTGTGGGCGCCTTCGCCGAACGGGTGAAGTTCTCGGCCGTCGTGCTGTTCGTCGCGCTGTGGGTCACCTTCGTCTATTTCCCGATCGCCCATATGGTCTGGGACGGCAGCGGACTGCTATTCGGCTGGGGGGCGCTCGACTTCGCCGGCGGCACCGTGGTCCACATCAATGCCGGCATCGCCGGTCTCGTCGGCTGCATCATGATCGGCAAGCGCACCGGCTACGGCAAGGACAACATGGCTCCGCATTCCATGACCCTGACCATGGTCGGCGCCTCAATCCTGTGGGTGGGCTGGTTCGGTTTCAACGCCGGCTCCAACCTTGAGGCGACCGGCGGCGCGGCACTGGCGATGATCAACACCTTCACCGCAACCGCCGGCGCGATCATCGCCTGGGTGGTGGTCGAGGCGCTTGCGCGCGGCAAGGCCTCCATGCTCGGCGCGGCCTCCGGTGTGGTCGCCGGCCTGGTCGCCGTAACCCCCGCCGCCGGGCTGGTCGGCCCGGTCGGCGCCATCGTGCTCGGCGCGATCGCCAGCGCGGTGTGTTATTATTTCGTCGCCGTCGTGAAGATCAAACTCGGTTACGACGATTCGCTCGACGTGTTCGGCATTCACGGCATTGGCGGCATCGTCGGCGCGATCGGCACCGGCGTCTTCGCCTCCTCCGCGCTGGGCGGCGTCGGCTATGCAGAGGGCGTGTCGATGGCCGGGCAGGTCTGGACGCAGATCCTGGCCGTCCTCGTCACCATCGTGTGGTGCGGCATCGGCTCGGCGATCTTCTACAAGCTCACCGATGTGTTGATCGGACTGAGGCCGGCCGAGGACGCGGAGCGCCAGGGCCTGGACCTGACCTCGCACGGCGAGGCCGCCTACCACTCGTAAACGCCAATTCCGGCCGGCAGAACCCTGCCGGCCGGAACATTCAAAGCGCCTGCAGCCGCGAAAAGGGTTCGGCGCCGCGCGCCCTCGTGCACGAAGCGAGGTTTGAATCGCACTCCATGCTCTCCTCATATCCCGGACGCCACGCGGAGCGCCGTGGGGGAGAGGAGAGCATTGTCGCTGGAAGATCAATATCGCGCGGCGGATCGCTGATGGGCAGACTTCCACCGCGCTTCATATGCGGATCGCTCATTTTGATGCGGACGGCGCTGGGCGCCGTGGGTTCGGGTCTGTCCTTGTAGCAGACTACCGGAGTCACCATTCCGTTTTCGAAAAAGCGATGTCCGATCGCTCGCAAATGCGCATGGTTAATGCGGCTTTAACCCTCACTTTCTAGGTTGGGTCGCGGCCTGCCATCCGGATCGACCGGCCGGACGGCGGCACGCGTGCGAGGAAGGCGAGATGAGAACAGGCAATTCGGCGGCATTGGCCCTGGGCGGAATCGGACAAGGGATCCAGAGTTTCGTGCAACGGCTGCTGACGCGCGTGCTCGGGCTGGCGCTGCTGGCGTTCGGTGCATTTGCCATCGCCGCGCTCGCCACCTGGAACGTCGCCGACCCCAGCTTCAGCCATGCCACCGGCAACACCGTCACCAACGCGATGGGCTATCCGGGCGCGGTCGTGGCCGATCTGGCCATGCAGTTCCTGGGCCTCGCCGCCGTGGCCGCGCTGGTGCCCGTTTTCGCCTGGAGCCTCTTTCTGCTCGCCGGCCGACCGCCAGACCGCCTGCCGCGCCGCGGCGCGGCCTGGGCCGGAGCTACCCTTCTCGGCGCGGCCGTTGCCGGCTGCATCACCGCGCCGCCGACATGGCCGCTGCCGTCCGGTCTCGGCGGAGTGTTCGGCGACATGGTGCTCAAACTGCCCGCCTTGTTGTCGGGCGGCTATCCGCAAGGCCTGCTGGCGGTGGCCCTGATGCTGCTGTTTGGCCTACCCGCCCTGTGGCTGATGATGTTCGCCGTCGGGCTGATCGGACGCAGGACGCTGCCTGTCGACGACTTCGCGGCATCCGACGACGAGGACGCCGAGGAGAACTTCACCGAAGCCGACGATGATGATGACGGCGTTCCCGCGCTCGGTGCGCTGGTCCATTGGTGGCTATCGGCCCGCGCCTTCGTGCGCCGGCTGTCGGGTCCGCGAGACACCGGCATCGACTATGACGACGCACCGGATGAGTTCGACGAGGTGTCGCAGATACGGCCCGCACGCGCCGACCGGCTGCGTGTCGAGCCTGAATTCGAAAGCCTCGACGGTCTGGCGCCCGAACCGCTCGAGGAACCGGATTTCGACGATATGGGCGATTTCGAGCCCGCGCCCCGGCAAAGCGCGCCCCAGCCGGCGCGTGCGGCCGCGCGCGTCGAAAACCCGCCCCCCAAACCCAAACCCGGCGCCCGGGTCCAGCGCGAGGCTCAAACCTCGTTCATCGATGCCAGCGAATTCGAAATGCCGACGCTGCATTTCCTGGCCGAGCCGAAGAATGTGGCGCGCGACCCCAGCCTGTCGACGGACGCGCTGGAACAGAATGCGCGCCTGCTCGAGGGCGTGCTGGAGGATTTCGGCGTCAAGGGCGAGATCATCCACGTCCGCCCCGGCCCGGTCGTCACCCTTTACGAACTCGAGCCCGCGCCCGGCATCAAATCGTCGCGGGTCATTGGCCTGGCCGACGACATCGCCCGTTCGATGAGCGCCATCGCCTGCCGCGTCGCCGTGGTGCCCGGCCGCAACGCGATCGGCATCGAGCTGCCCAATGCGCGCCGCGAAACGGTCTTCCTGCGCGAAATCCTGGCCTCGCGCGACTACGAGCAAACCAAGGCCAAGCTCGGCCTGGCGCTCGGCAAGACCATCAATGGCGAGGTGGTGATCGCCGACCTCGCCAAGATGCCGCACGTGCTCGTCGCCGGCACGACCGGCTCGGGCAAGTCGGTCGCCATCAACACCATGATCCTGTCGATCCTCTATCGCATGCGGCCCGAACAGTGCCGGCTGATCATGATCGATCCGAAAATGCTGGAACTGTCCGTCTATGACGGCATCCCGCATCTTCTCACCCCCGTCGTCACCGACCCGAAAAAGGCCGTCGTCGCGCTGAAATGGACCGTGCGCGAGATGGAGGACCGCTACCGCAAGATGTCCAAGGTCGGCGTGCGCAACATCGACGGCTTCAACCAGCGCGTCGCCCAGGCGACCAAGAAGGGCGAGGCGATCTCGCGCACCGTCCAGACCGGTTTCGACCGCGAAACCGGTGAGGCGATCTACGAGACCGAGACGCTCGATCTGGCGCCGCTGCCTTACATCGTCGTCATCATCGACGAGATGGCCGACCTGATGATGGTCGCCGGCAAGGACATCGAGGGTGCCGTGCAGCGCCTGGCGCAGATGGCGCGCGCGGCCGGCATCCACGTCATCATGGCCACCCAGCGCCCCTCCGTCGATGTCATCACCGGTACGATCAAGGCCAATTTCCCGACCCGGATATCCTTCCAGGTCACCTCCAAGATCGACAGCCGCACCATTCTGGGCGAGCAGGGCGCCGAACAGCTTCTCGGCATGGGCGACATGCTCTACATGGCCGGCGGCGGGCGCATCCAGCGCGTCCACGGCCCGTTCGTCTCCGACGACGAGGTGGAAAAGGTCGTGGCCCATCTCAAGGTCCAGGGTGTCCCGGAATATCTCGATGCGATCACCGAGGACGACGAGGACGACGACGCCTCCGGCCCTTCGAGCTCCGGCGGCGGCAATATCGACAATTCCGACGATCCCTACGACCAGGCCGTCGCGGTGGTCTTGCGCGACGGCAAGGCCTCCACCAGCTATATCCAGAGGCGCCTGGGCATCGGCTACAACCGCGCCGCCTCGATCATTGAGCGCATGGAGCAGGAAGGCATCGTCGGCCCGGCCAACCATGCCGGCAAGCGCGAAATCCTTGTGCCGACCGAGGACGAGACTTTTTGATCGTCCCGGGCGCGCGCGAGCCAAATTAATGCCGCACTCCGTGCTTAGACCCGTCACAACGCTTAGGAGAGCCGCCATCATGATTTCTTCGCCATACACGGCAGGGAGATTTTCGCGCCGCGCCGCGCTTGCCGGTTTCGCGGCGCTCGGCGCGACGTGCCTCATGCCGCTCGTGCCCGCCCAAGCGGCGGCGGCGGCCAGCCCCGAGGCGCAGAAAATCGCCAACCATTTTACCCAGATCCGCACCATGATGGGCGAGTTCGTGCAGTTCGGCCCGCGCGGCGAGCAGACCGGCGGAAAATTCTACATCGAACGGCCCGGCAAGATTCGCTTCAACTATGAAGCCCCGGCCGGCGTGCAGGTGATCGCCGACGGCAAATCGGTCGTCATCAACAACAAAAAACTGAAGACGTGGGACCTCTACCCGCTGTCGAAGACGCCGCTGAAACTGCTGCTCGACGACAGCATCGATCTGTCGACCGAAAAGGTCAGTCAGGTCAGTCAGGAAAAGGACCTGACCACGATCAAGCTGCAGGACCGCTCGGTTTTCGGCGACGCCACCATCACCATGATGTTCGACCCGGCATCCTATGAACTGCGGCAGTGGACCATCACCGATTCCCAGGGCAAGGACACGACCGTGATGATTTTCAACGTCAAGCAGGGCGTGACCTTCGACCCGAGCGTGTTCGCGATCGATTATCAGTACATCTCCCGCCACGGCGCGCGCGGGCGCGGACCAACCAGGTAGCTTCGGAGCGGATAGGCGCGCTGCCGGTCGCCTTCTCGACGCGCCGACGGAAAAATCCGCTTTTGCGAACGCAAAAAACGCAACCTTCCTCGCCAATCGCCTGTGGATGAACCGCATCCGCCGGTCCGCGCGGCAGGGCGCGCTTGTCACGACGGCCTCCGGCTGGCAATTTCGCGCCTTCACCCCAGCCGGAATTCTTCCATGCCCTTCACCGTCGCTACCTGGAACATCAACTCCGTGCGCCTGCGCTTGCCGCTGGTGGAGCAGTTTCTCAAGGATTACGCGCCCGACGTCCTGTGCCTGCAGGAAACGAAATGTCCAGACGATCTGTTTCCGGCCGCCGCCTTCGAGGCGCTCGGCTACGGTCACATGGCGATCAGCGGCCAGAAGGGCTATCACGGCGTGGCGACGCTATCCCGGCGGCCGCTCGACATCGTCGAAAAGCGAGATTTCTGCGGTATTGGCGACCGGCGCCATGTTTCGGCGCGGCTTTCGGCCGGCGGCCGGTCGGTGCTGCTGCATAATTTCTACGTTCCGGCCGGCGGCGACGAGCCCGATCCTGAGATCAATCCGAAATTCCGCCACAAGCTCGATTTCATCGAGGAAATGCGTTCGGTTCGCGCCGGCTTCGACGGCGAGTCGGCCGCGATCCTGGTCGGTGACCTGAACATCGCACCGCTCGAGACCGATGTCTGGTCGCACAAGCAGCTTCTCAAGGTCGTCAGCCATACGCCGATCGAGACCGAAGGGCTGGAATCGATGCGCGCCGAAGGCGGCTGGGTCGACCTGATGCGCGCCCATATCCCGCCGCAGGAGCGGCTTTATACGTGGTGGAGCTATCGCAACCGCGACTGGGCCGCCTCCGATCGCGGCCGCAGGCTCGACCATGTCTGGACTTCGCCGAACCTGGTCGACGACATGCGGGAGGTCGAGGTCCTGCGCGCGGCGCGCGGCTGGGAGCGCCCGTCCGACCACGTGCCGGTCATCACCCGTTTCGGGTTCGATTAGAAAAAGTCTGCAGAACCGCGTTGATTGTGGGTGCAGCCCGAACCCGCGACTGGCGCCGTTCTACCGTATTGCTAAGAAAATTTCGGCGCCAGGCGCTCGATCCGTTCCAGCATGCCGGTAAGATCGGCCGATAGCCGCTGGTGCAGTTTGGCCGCTGCGTCGGGATACTCGACCAGGATACGCTGGAACAGGCCGCGATTGAGGCGCATCAGTTCGACCTCGGTCTCGGCCATCGCCCCGGTCAGCCGGTATCCGTTGGTAATCAGGGCCAACTCGCCCATCACCGAGCCCGCACCGATCCGGCCGACGACGATACGTTCGCCCTCGCGCTCGCGAAAAAGCGCGACCTTGCCCTCGACCACGACGAAGGCGCAGTCGGCCGCCGCCCCTTCGCGATAAATCTCCTTGCCGGCGGGCCGGCGCAAGCGCTCCGTCCCGAATGCGAGAAGACGAAGCTGGTCCTGCGTGAATTCGCGAAATATGCCCACGCCGGCGAGAATGCCGATATCGTCGTCAAGCGCCATGAAGGTGTCCCGGCCTTCCAGCCCTGCCCAACCGGTGCCTTTCGACTCAGGGGACGAGCTTGTAACCCCCGCTTTCTGTCACAAGAATTTCCGCATTGGAAGGATCACGCTCGATCTTCTGGCGCAGCCGGTAGACATGGGTCTCCAGCGTATGGGTGGTGACGCCGGAATTATAGCCCCACACTTCCTCCAAAAGCACGTCGCGCGTGATCACCTTCTGGCCGGCCCGGTAGAGATATTTGATGATCGAGGCTTCCTTCTCGGTCAACCGTACCTTGCCGCCGCGCTGGTCGATCAGCAGCTTCTGGCTCGGCTTGAACGTGTAGGGCCCGACGACGAAGGTGGCGTCCTCGCTCTGCTCGTGCTGGCGCAATTGCGCGCGCAGTCGCGCCAGAAGCACGGCGAAGCGGAACGGCTTGGTCACATAGTCGTTGGCGCCCGCCTCCAGGCCCAAAATCGTGTCGGAATCGGTATCGTGCCCGGTCAGCATGATGATCGGCGCCTTGAAGCCGCCTTTGCGCAGCAATTTGACCGCCTCGCGCCCATCCATGTCGGGCAGTCCGACGTCCATGATCAACAGGTCGATCAGTCCACCGCGAGCGGTCTGGATGCCCTTGCCGGCCGACGGTTCCTGGATGACCCTGAACTCCTCGTAAAGCGAGAGTTGCTCAACCAGCGTGGCGCGTAGATCGTCATCGTCGTCGACAATCAATATGGTGCGTGAAGTCATGTTTCGTTCCATAAGCAATTGTGAAAGGGTCGATCGTTCCACATCTATGAGGCGCGCGCGAATCGTGAAAGACGCTCACCATGATTTGTAAGCTGGCACCATCATACTCCAAAAATCGTGAGCGTAATGCGGCGGAAGACAACATCGCCGCCGCGCCGCTGCTTGTCGTGCGGCCGCGGCCGGGCCATCCGACCCAGGGCTTGCTCCAGTTCGGTCGGCACAGTTTTTCATGCGCACTCGGTCGGGGCGGCATCACGACCCGTAAGCGGGAGGGCGACGGCGCCACCCCGCGCGGCCGACTCGCGGTGCTGTGGGGTTATCGGCGCGTCGACAGGGGCCGGGTTGTGCCCACGCGCCTGCAATTGCGGCCGATCCCGCGCGTACTCGGCTGGTGCGACGCGCCCGGCGACCGCAACTACAACCGGCCGGTGCGCCTGCCCTACGCGGCCAGTCACGAGATCATGCGTCGCCATGACCATCTCTACGATGTCGTGATCGTGCTCGACTGGAACATGCGTCCGGCCGTCCGGGGACGCGGCAGCGCGATCTTCCTGCACCTGGCCCGGCCCGGCTATACGCCGACCGAGGGTTGCGTCGCCGTCTCGCGCCGCACGATGATGCGGCTCCTGCCGGTCCTGCGGCGGGGCACTGTGATCGAGGTCATCGGCTGACTCAGACGCCCCACCAGCCGATGATCCCGCCGATGATCAACGCCACGCCGAGCCAGTGGCCGGCGTCGATCAGGGTCAGATCCCAGCCGAACCCCTGATAGCGCTGGTTGATGGCGGTGATTGTCGCCATGAACCCGAGCCAGAGGAAGAAACCGGACACGACACCGTTCCACAGCGTCACCTGGCCCGCGCCGAGATGGCCGATCACGCCGGCCATCACCCAGGCCATCACCAATTCGCACCCGAAACTGGTAATGAACAACATGGGCTCCATGCGGGCGTCTTCCGGCTTGATTTTCGCCGCCTTCATCCAGGGCTTGCCGAGCCCGCCATAATAGACCGCGCCGAACAGGAAGGCCGCGACCGCGGCGACCAGCACCGCCAGATAACTCACACCACCGAAATCCATGCCAGCACTCCCTTGCCCGCCATAAGTCTGCGCCGCATAGAACGCCGCTGCCGCGAGTTCGTCAATCGAACCGCCACACCGTGGTGCGCTTGACCTCCGCGTCCTCGAGCGCCCGCGTCACCGGCACCTGGTAGGTAGCGATTTCCGTAAGCAGCGCGCGCGGCAGATAGGATCGGCCGGGATCGCCGACGAGCACGAGCGCACCGCGCGCCGAAAGCCGGCCGAGCCAGCACGACAGCCGCTCGGCGAGCGCGCGATCGTAAAAGACGTCGCCGGCAAGCACCACCTGCCAGCCTTCGTCGAGGCCGATCAGGTCGCGGTCGTCAAAGGCGATCTCGACATCGTTCGCGGTTGCGTTGAGCGCCACCGCCGCGCGGCAGAACGGGTCGATGTCGGCCGCGACCACCGCGGCCGCGCCGGCCTTGCGCGCGGCGATCGCGACCAGCCCCGATCCGGTCGCGAAATCCAGCACCGTCTTGCCCGCGACGATCCCGGGATGGTCGAGGAGATGGCGCGCCAGCCCCTGTCCGCCCGCCCAGGCGAAGGCCCAGAAGGGCGGCTGCAGGCCGATCGCCTCCAGCTCATCCTCGGTCTTGAGCCACAATGCATGCGCTTCGTCGGCAAGGTGGAGCACGATTTCGGGCACGTGCGGTGGCGCGATCAGACCGGTATTGGCCGCCACGAATGCGCTCGCCTCGGTCGGCGAAAGCGTCTTTGCGGACGTGCCGACCACCGGCCGGACGTCAGATCGTATCGGGGTCGAGCCCGCCCATGCGGCAGATTTCGGCCCACTCGTCATCACGGACCGGCTGCACGGAAAGTCGCGAGTTCTTCACCAGCACCATCTCCGCCAGCACCGAATTGGCCTTGATGTCGTTGAGGCTGACCGGTTTCGGCACGTCGCGCACCGCGCGGATATCGACGCATTCCCAGCGCGGATCGTCGGTGGTGCTGTCGGGGTGAGCGGGCGCACTCACCTCCACGATCCCGACGATCTCAAGTCCCTCCTGGGAGTGGTAGAAGAAACCTTTGTCGCCGACCGCCATCGCCCGCATATTGTTGCGGGCCTGATAGTTGCGCACGCCGTCCCATTGTTCGCCGGCCTCGCCCTTGGCCTTCTGCTTGTCCCACGACCAGGTCGAGGGTTCCGATTTGAACAGCCAGTATGCCATCTAGGCCCCCTGCGGCGCGTTGAAGACCCAATTCCAGGCCTTGATTTCAACGGAGGCGAAAAGTCCGGCGCGCGCGTAGGGATCGGCCTCGGCGATCAGCTCGGCGGCGGCCGAATCGGCCGCCTCCACGACCACCAGACTGCCGGTCGGCTTGCCCGCCTCGTCAAGGAACGGGCCGGCAAACTTCAGCGTGCCTTTGGCGTTCAGCCCCTCCAGATAGGCGACATGGCCGGGTCTCGTATCCAGCCGCACCTGGAGATGGTCGGGCTTGTCGGTGCAAATCAGGGCAAACAGCATCGGTCCTCCACTTGCCTGCCGGGTCAGAATTCGCTTTTCAGCGGCCGCGACAGCAGCGCCGTCATGGCTTCGCGCACGGTGATCGCGCGGTCAAGCAAAAGCGCGACATTTCTGGTGATCGGCGCATCGATACCGCCCTCGCGCGCCAGCCGGTCGGCGATCGCGGCCGTTGCCACGCCCTCCGCCAACGGCAGGTCGTCGAGCGGGTCGCCGCGCCCCAGCGCCAGCCCATAGGTGAAATTACGCGACTTTCCGGAACCGCAGGTGAGGAAAAGGTCGCCGAAACCCGAAAGCCCCATCAGCGTTTCGCTGCGGGCACCGAAAAACCCGGCAATGCGACGCAACTCGACGAAACCGCGCGTGACCGTCGCGGCCTGCGCGCTCGCGCCCAACCCGGCACCGGCCACCGCACCGGCCGCGATCGCCATGACGTTTTTCAGCGCGCCGCCCGCCTCGACCCCGGCGAGATCGTCGCTGGAATAGCACCGCAGGGCCGGTGTCGACAAAAGCGTCGACAGCGCGCCGGCGACTTCCGCATCGCTGGCCGCGATCGTCACCGCCGTCGGCAGGCCGGCGACAACGTCGACGGCGAAGCTCGGACCCGAGAGCGCTGCGACCGGATTTTGTGGCAGGTTGCGCGCCGTAACGCTCGACAATAGCGTGCCGGAAACCGCGTCGATGCCTTTTGCGCACAACACGACGGGAATGTCCGGCGCGAGCACCGAGGCGAGCAGACGGCTGACCGCCGCCACCGTCTGCGCCGGCGTCACCAGGAGCACGCAGGCCACGCCGGCGGCCGCATCGGCCAGATCGCCGGTGGCGCGGATACGTCGGTCGAGCATGATACCGGACAGGAAGCGCGGGTTGCGGCGGGTGCGGTTGATGCCCTCGACCGTCGCCGGATCGCGCGCCCAAAACCGTATGTCACGACCGGCGAGCGCCTCGGCCTGGGCGAGTGCCGTGCCCCATGCGCCACCGCCGAGCACGGCGATCGCGCCAGCCTTTCCCTCGGACGGGCTCATGCCTTGGCCCCGCGTTTGCCGGCCCCGATCAGCGGGGCGGCGGACATGTCGAGCGGCCAGCGCGAGCGTGGCGCCTGGATCATCGGGTCCTCCTGCGCCAGCAACCCTGCCCGCAGGCGCTCGATACCCGCCCAGGCGATCATGGCCGCATTGTCGGTGCACAATTCCGCCGGCGGCGCCAGAAAACCGAACCCGTGATCGCGGCACAGCCTTTCCAGCGCGGCGCGGATCGCACGGTTGGCGGCGACACCGCCGGCCACCACCAGCACCGGTGCCGCCGCGTCGGCGAAAATGGCGCGAAACCGTGCCAGGCTGCGCGCCACGCGATCCTCCAGCGTCTCCACGATGGCAAGCTGGAAGGAGGCGGCGATGTCGGCGATATCTTGGCGGGTGAGCGGCGCGATCGCGCTCGCCGCCTGGCGCACGGCCGTCTTCAGTCCGGAAAAGGAGAAATCGAGCCGCGCCTCACCCTTGAGCGGGCGCGGCAGATTGAACCGGCCCGGATCGCCCCCTGCGGCGACGCGTTCCACGTTCGGCCCGCCCGGATAGGGCAGACCCAACAGCTTCGCGGTCTTGTCGAAAGCCTCGCCGAGCGCATCGTCGATGGTCGACGCCCAGCGCTCGTAGGATCCCGGCCCCTTCACCAGCACGATCTGGGTGTGCCCGCCCGAAACCAGCAGCATCAGATAAGGAAAGGCGACCGGCGCCATCAGCCTGGCCGACAGCGCATGGCCCTCCAGATGGTTGATTGCGATCAGCGGCTTTTTGGTTGCTGCCGCCAATGCCTTGGCCGTCATCAGCCCGACCAGGAGTCCGCCGATCAGGCCCGGCCCGGCGGTGACCGCGATCGCATCGACGTCCGATAGGCGCGTATCCGCATCGGCCAGCGCCGCCTCGACGACACCGTCGAGACCCTCGACATGGGCGCGCGCCGCGATCTCGGGCACCACGCCGCCGAACGCGGCATGCTCGGCGATCTGGCTGAGCACGACGTTGGAGCAAATCCGCGGCGGCCGCCCCGGCTGCGATTCCACCACCGCCGCCGCCGTTTCGTCGCAGCTTGTCTCGATGCCGAGAACGCGAATGTCGGCGTGATCGGGCCGCATGATTGCCGGATGGTCCTTTCCTCGGGTAGGAAGGCCGCCAATCACAGCCTTCCGTCACCGGCGGGGGTTAGCACGGACTTTGAGACATGCAAACTGGCCAGATCAGGATCGGAACCCGGGGAAGTGCGCTCGCCTTGGCGCAGGCACGCGAAACACGCGCACGGCTGATGGCCGCGCACGGCTTGCCAGAGGACGCCTTCGCCATCGAGGTGATCACCACCAGCGGCGACCGCATCCAGGACCGGCCACTGTCGGAAGCCGGCGGCAAGGGACTGTTCACCAAGGAGATCGAGCAGGCGCTGCTCGACGGCGCCATCGATCTGGCGGTGCATTCGTCCAAGGATATGCCGACCAACCAGCCCGACGGCCTCATTCTCGGCGCTTTCCTGGAACGCGAGGATGTGCGCGATGCCCTGATCGGCGGCACCGCGCCCACGCTGGAGGCGCTGAGCGACGGCGCGACGGTCGGCTCGTCCTCGCTGCGGCGCCAGGCGCTGATCCGCAGGCTGCGGCCCGACATTTCCGTCGTGATGTTCCGCGGCAACGTCCAGACCCGACTGAAGAAACTCGCGGACGGCCAGGTCGACGCCACCCTACTCGCTTACGCCGGCCTGCGCCGGCTCGGCATGGCCGACATCGTCACCGAGCTGTTGCCGGTCGACAGCTTTCCGCCCGCACCGGGTCAGGGCGCAATCTGCATAGAACACCGTCAGGACGACCGGCGCGTGGAGGCTCTGCTGCAACCGATCCACCATCTGGAAACCGGCCAGGCCCTCGCCTGCGAACGCGCCTTTCTTGCCGCGCTGGACGGATCCTGCCGCACGCCGATCGCCGGTCATGCCGTGATCGAGGCTGACGCGGTGCGGTTTCACGGGCTCATTCTGACGCCGGACGGCACCGAAGCGCACGAGGTTTCCGGCGCAGGCTCTGTGGCGCGGGCCGCCAATATCGGCCGCGACGCCGGCGAACGCGTGCGCGCCCGCGCCGGAACGCGCTTTTTCGAAAGCTGGAGCTGACCCGGTGGCCCGCGTGCTGGTGACGCGACCCGAACCGGACGCAAGCATGACGGCCGCCACCCTTCGTCGGCGCGGCCATGTGCCGCTCGTTCTGCCGCTGAGCGCGGTCGGCGGGATCGAGGCCGACTGGCCCCAGGCCGACACTGTCGACGTGGTCGCGGTGACCAGCGCCAACGCGCTGCGCCACGCACCCACAGCCCGGCTTGAGCCGCTGATCGGCCTGCCCTGCCATTGCGTCGGCGAACGCACGGCCGCGGTCGCGCGCCAGGCCGGATTTTCGCATGTCGACACCGCCAACGGCTACGGGCAAGATATGGCCCGGCGCATGGCTGCGCGATACGTATCCGGCACGCGAGTGCTTTATCTGTGCGGCCGGGTCCGCCATGGCGCCTTCGAAGAAGAGCTCGCCGCCGCCGGCCTGGAATGCACGCCCGTGGAGACCTACGAAACCGTTTTTCCCGCGCCCCACACGACCACCGTGCAAGAACTATGCGCTGGCGGCCCGCCCGACGTCGCCCTCGCCTATTCGACACGCGGTGCCGACGCGCTCGCCGCCTTGGCAGAACGGGCCGAGATCGCGCCTTTATTCGCGGCTATGCGGGTGTTGTGCCTGTCGCCGGCCGTGGCCGAGCGGCTGTCCGGCAAAGGCGCCTGGCCGATCCTCGTCAGCTCCACGCCCGACGAGGCAGCCTTGCTGGACCTGCTGGACCTGCTGGACAGCTTGCCCTAGGTCCGATCGACGCAAAAGGGCTACACAAGGTCATGCTGCACGTGCGAATGTAGCATGCAACGACGGTCGATCCCGACCGGAAACGCAAAGCTTGCGGAGCAAGGAATGGTGAAACCGCCCAAAATCCGGCATTCGAAAGGGCGTCGCGATCCCATGACCATCGACCTCGAGCCGGACGACGTGAAACGCGACGGCCAGGGCGCGGCCAAGGACACCAAAGCCGGTGCATCGGCGTCAGCCGGAAAAACCGCCGCCGACAAACCCGGCAAGGACGACGCATCGACGGGCGCCGCGACGCCCGTCGACAGCGGCCGCACCGCAAGCGCCAAAGCCGCCGACGACAAGACCGCCAGTGTCAAGACCGACGACGCCGGCAAGACCGGCGCACGGGACAAGACGGCCGCCAAAAGCGACGAGGGCGGCAAGGGCGGCCCCAAATCCGCCACGCCCGAACACGGCACGACCGGTGCCGCGCCCGCCGGCAAGACCGGCGAGGCGCGCGCTTTCGGCCGCGACGGCACCGCCACGGTGAAACCGGCGCCGGGAGGCGGCACGCCCCCGCCGGCGAAGTCCGACGAAAAACCGAAACGGCGCGGCAGCCTATCTCTGGTCGGCGCCGGGCTGATCGGCGGCATTGTCGTGCTCGCTGGCGCCGGCGGTCTGCAATATGCAGGCCTTCTGCCGGCACCGGGTGCCGCCCAGCCCGAAGACGGCGCTCTCGACACGATCCGGGCCGAGCTCGCCGCCTTGCGGCAAGAGGTCGAGGCCGGCGCCGGGCAGGGCCAGGGCGCGGCGGCCGAAGCGCTCGCGGCGGCCGAGGCGCAAATCGAAGAGCTTTCCGGACGGTTGCAGACGCTCAGCGAGCAGGTCGCCACCATCCAGTCCTCGATCGCCTCTGGCGGCGCCGGCGAGGAAGCCGCCCTGCAAACGCTCGACGCGCGGCTGAAAGCGCTGGAGGAAACGGTGGCCGGCCTCGCAGACGGATCCGGCATGGGCCAGCCGCCACCCCTCGACGCCCTGAACGAGAGACTTGCGGCCCTCGATGCCGCATTGGCGAAAGCGAACGAGGCGGTCGCGCGCGCCGAGGCGAGCGGGGTCTCCAACGCCGAAAAGCTCGCCGCCATCGAAACCGAGATCGCGGCGCTAACGGAACGGGTCGACGCGCAGGCGGCCAATCCGAAGATCGCGCTGGCGATCGCCGCGGCCGGGCTCAAATCGGCGATCGACCGTGGCGTGCCGTTCATGACCGAACTGGAGACCTATGCGGCCATCGCCCCCGACACGCCCGAAATCGCCGCGCTGCGCGCGCTGGCCGCCACCGGCGTACCGACGCGCGCCCAGATCGAGCGGGAACTGGGTGACGCCGCCAATCGCATGGTCGCGGCCGCCGCGCCGGCCGATGCCGATGCGGGGTTTTTCGAGCGGCTTCTGGCGAGCCTGCAATCGCTGGTCAAGGTACGGCCGATCGGCGAGGTTGAAGGCGAGGGCGCCGGCCCGACGGTCGCGCGCCTGGAAAGCGCGATCCGTGCCGGCGATTATGAAAAAGCGCTCGCCGAATTCGCCACCTTGCCCGATCCGGTCAAGGCCGCGGGCGCGGATTTCATCGCCAAGGTGGAAGCGCGGCACACCGCCGACACCTTGGTCGAAAAGGCGCTGTCGGGCGCGCTCAGGGCCTGAGCGGAGGCATAGTCGATGATCCGTATTCTCCTCTTCCTGCTCGTCGTCTTCGCGCTCGGCCTCGGCTTCTCGTGGCTGGCCGAGCGTCCCGGCGAGCTTGTGGTGACATTCGCCGGTTATCAATATGAAGTCTCGCTGATGGTCGCCGCGATCATCGTCACCGCGCTGGTGGCGGCGGTGATGATCCTGTGGTGGCTCCTGAAGGCGATCTGGACCAGCCCGCAGACGGTGGCGCGCTATTTTCGCGTCCGGCGCCGCGACCGCGGCTATCAGGCCCTGTCGACCGGCATGATCGCGGCCGGCGCGGGCGATGCCGGGCTGGCGCGCACCAAGAAGCGCGAGGCGATGAAACTGATCAGCGCCGACCAGGAGCCGCTGATACACCTGCTCGACGCCCAGGCCTCGCTGCTGGAAGGCAATCACGAGGACGCGCGGCGCAAGTTCGAGGCCATGCTGGACGATCCCGAGATGCGCATACTCGGCCTGCGCGGGCTTTATCTGGAGGCGCAGCGGCTCGGCGACCGGGAGGCCGCGCAACATTATGCCGGCCGGGCGGCCGAGATCGCTCCGCAGCTCGGCTGGGCGTCCAATGCCGCGCTCGAGGCGCGCACGGCGGCCGGCGACTGGGACGGCGCGCTGGGGATCCTGGAGGCGCGCCGGTCGACGAAGCAAATCGAGCCCGACGAGGCCAAACGCAAGCGCGCCGTGCTTTTGACCGCCAAGGCGATGGACGTGCTCGACCGCGATCCGCTCGCGGCCAAGAACGCCGCCCTGGAGGCCAACCGGCTTGCGCCGGACCTAGTGCCGGCGGCAGTCATCGCCGCCAAGGCGCTGTTTCGCCAGGACGATCTGCGCAAGGGGTCCAAGGTGCTGGAAACCGCATGGCGCAAGACCGCCCACCCCGATATCGCCGCGACCTATGTCTACGCCCGGCACGGCGATTCGGTCATGGACCGGCTCGCGCGCGCCAAGAAACTGCGTTCGCAGCGCCAGAACAATGCCGAATCCGCCCTGACTGTCGCCCGTGCCGCCCTCGAGGCGGGCGAACTCGACCTCGCCCGCGAGACGGCCGAGGAAGCCATGCGCATCGAGCCCCGCGAGGCCGTGTTCCTGCTTCTGGCCGATATCGAGGAAGCCCTGACCGGCGACGAGGGCCGCATCCGGCAATGGCTGGCGCGCGCGGTTCGCGCGCCGCGCGACCCGGCCTGGGTCGCCGATGGCGTGGTCTCGGAACGCTGGGCGCCGGTTTCCCCGGTGACCGGCAAGCTCGACATGTTCGAATGGCGACCGCCGGTGGAAAAGACCGCCGGCCTCCTTGAGCAGGAAAGACAGGAAGAGGACGAGCTGCGCAAGCCCTTGCTGGCCGCCCCCGTCGCGCCGGTGCCCGTCGCGGCCCCCGAACCGGACGCCGCCGGGAATGGCGAGGCGATCGAAGAGGCCGAGCTGGTGGCCGCGACACCGGTAAGCGAAACGCCGCCGCCTACGGAGAAGTCTGGCGAGGAAACCACCGACAGCGCGAAGGCCGACCCGCCCGAGGAGGCGCCGCAACCGCCGCCGCCGACGCACGCGGCCGCCAATGACGACGCCTGGCCCAAGGAACCCGACGGCGCCGCCATGCCGCAACCCGACGACCCCGGCGTCGACCCCGAGGACGCTGAAGGGGATGCACGCTCGAAGCGGTTCAAACTGTTTTGAGCGACCCTGATCGACGCGACTTGCGGGCCGTGACAAGGATGATGGTGTGAGTGCGCCTCGTCCCCCGCCGCAGCTTGCGGGTTCTTCCGCCTGCTGTCGCGAAGAGGGCAGGATGAGGGGGCCTCCCGACGATGACCCTGATTGGCATGACGTGTTCGCGAACCGGAGATTTGGATGTTCGACCGGCTGATTTCATTCCTGCAGCAACTGCCCGGCGACACAGCCGATAAGGCCGAGGCAGAAGCCGATCGCGACGATCCGCGTATCGCCGCGGCCGCGCTCCTCATTCACTTGATGGATGCCGACGGGGTGCGTCTCGACACCGAACGCGCCAAACTCTCCGAAGCGCTGAACCGGGCCTATGGCCTCGCCGGACGCGACCGCGACGCCTTCATCGCCCGCGCGGAAAAGGTCGAGCGCGAATCGGTCGACCTCTACGCTTTCACCAGCGTTTTGAAACGCAATCTGGACGAACAGGCCCGCATCGAATTCATCGGCATCATGTGGGAGATGGTGTTCGCCGATGGCGAACTCAGCGAGCTGGAGGACAATATCGTCTGGCGCGTCGCCGAGCTGATCGGCGTCGAGCGCCGTGACCGGATCGCGATGCGCCAGCGCGTCGACCCGCAAAAGACGATGGGTGACGCCGACGATGAATGACGGTGCGACGCGCCGCCGGCGCGTAGACGGACAAAAGTCCAGGATCCTGATCGTGATGCATCAGGAAATGTCGAGCCCGGGTCGTGTCGGCCACCTGCTTCTGGAGGCCGGCTTCGAGCTCGACGAGCGCCGTCCCCCGCTTGGCGATCCGCTGCCCGAAACGCTCGCCGATCATGCCGGCGTGGTCATGTTCGGCGGACCGATGAGCGCCAACGACCCCGACGAATTCGTGCTGCGCGAAACCGAATGGCTAAAAGTGCCGCTATCGGAAAACAAGCCTTTTCTCGGCATTTGTCTCGGGGCGCAGATGCTGGTCAACCATCTCGGCGGCAAGGTGGAAGGCCATCAGACGGGACTGGTCGAGATCGGCTGGTATCCGTTGCAGCCGACGGAGGCCGGCCGCGAGCTGATGGCCTGGCCCGAGATGGTCTATCAGTTCCACCGCGAGGGCTTTTCGCTGCCGCGCGACGCGACCTTGCTCGCAACCGCGCAAGCCTACGCCAACCAGGCGTTCCGCTACGGCGAGAACGCCTGGGGCGTCCAGTTCCACGCCGAACTGACCCGCGTGATGATGCAGCGCTGGGTGGTACGGGGCGCGCACCGCTTCTCCCTGCCCGGCGCCCAGCAGGGCCGCGACCATCTCGGCGGCCGGCTGATCTGGGACATGCATCTGAAGCGCTGGCTGGTCGAGTTTCTCGACCTGATCTTTCACAGCCCGCGGCTTCATCGCGACGACCGGGCCGGCTGAAGCGCGGCACGTCGATCGCGGCCGCGGCGTCCACGGCGGCGGGACGGGAACCGCCGCGTCCGCCCGATGCTCCCTCAACAATCCGACGACCTACTCGTCGGCGAAGCGGCCGCGTTTCACGTTCTGCTCCTCCGGTTCGCCACAACGATTTCGTTCCAGTTCAAACCCAGAAAGGACAACGTCAGCGGAAAAGCGGCGGCAACCGGCCCGGTACCATCCGCCCGGGCTGCACGAGGTCGCACGCTATCGATCTTGCCGTCAGCTATCGGATCGAGAGCGGTACCGAAAACCCGATCGTTGCATAGAAGCCATCCGATTGGCCCGGTTCCAGTTCGTCCTGGTACCCAGCGGAGACCACCATGCTCAACGATCCGAAAACCGGGATGTCGCCGACGAAAGCCCCGTAGCGCAAAGTCGCCTGACTCCCTTCGTCGTCGAAAACGGTAAACTCGGGCCCGAAACGCAAGACCGGTGTCTTGTAGCCAACTTTGGCGTGGCCATAGATCTGGTTGTGGGCCGTCGAGAACGAGCCGTAGGATTGAACATAAAGCGCATTCACGCGCTTGGTCTCAAACCCATATTGGACGATAGCGCCCAGCTCATCGCCATCGGTTACGCTGCCCGGCGGAGTCTCGTCGTTGCGGACGTAGTTGGCGCCGCCAGCCACGGTGAAATAGTACCCTGGCGCATGCCATTGGTAACCGAGAAGCAGTGATCCGTAGAAGGATTTCGAATCAGACAGTACATCATCGGTCCTTGAGAAACCGAGACCGCTCGTCAGCGTCCATCCCGACGTAGCGATATCCCCATTCAGGGCGGTGACGAACCCCGCATCGATGCCATATCCATCCTTGCCAGAGCGGCTGAGGCCGAGATCGGCGCCCCAATAGATGACCGTATCAAACACGGGAGTATCGGCCATTCTATCGTCAGGCGTCGTATCGGCGGCATAGCTTGTGGCGGAAAGCAGGATTGCGGCCACCAACCCTGAACTGAGTCCGATAATCGGCTTGGCTTCTGCAAATATTTTCATGCTGCCCCCGGGTCCATGAATACCTGTTTTCCTAAACAGACCCGATTGCTCGGCGACTGTTTCACCAAACACTGGCACATACGCGATGCGATCCCGACAATTCGGAACCTCGTGACGGGCTCCGCTCCCAACGCCAGCGGGAAAAACCTGTCGGTTGTCGTCCTGTCCGGCCGCGCGGATTGCCAGCGCCTGTTCCACGTCTTTCCTCATTGGCTGTGAGAGACGGCCTGCGCTCCACCGCGCCGAACGATCCAGCCTTGCCCGTCACAGGCCTCCGCGACAGCGCCCCACACCTCTTTCCCGTGGGAAATCGATGCGAAATGCCCCGCACCTTTGACGATGCGTTGAACGCCCCGCAGCGGCGCCTTGAACATATCGATGACCTTCTCCGCCGACGTAAGCGGATCGTCCTCTCCATGAATGATCGAAAGCGGCACAGTCAGTTCCTCCGCGCTGATCTGTTCAGCCGTCATAACGCATCTGAAATCCTCGGCTATTCCGACGATCGAGGACACGTAGGTGGATGCAAACATGTCGTAGACGGCATAACCCGTATACCGTCCGTCCAGGACAGAGAGATCGACCTTGCTCTTGGCGAAATGCGTACTGAGAATGTGCCGGCAGGTTTCGCTTTTGGAATAGAATTTCCGGTATTCGAGGTTGACGAGCTTGAAGAGGAGCATATCGGATTTGAGATCGTGCATGCCTTTGTAGAACGAACTGCCTTCGTGCCAGGGATTGTCGGCAGGGCGGGCCAGATTGGTCGATAAGAGGATCACGCTGGAGAACAGGTGAGGATATTCAAGCGCCATCCTCAAAGCCAAGGCTCCACCGAGCGAATTCCCGATCAGCGGAAGCGGAGCCAGCCCTTCCTCCTCGACCATATAGGCGATTTCGCGAAGGCCAAGTTCGACGAGATCGCCCCGTTCAAACAGTGCGCCCAGCGGCCGCGATTCCAGATAGCCGCTGCGAATTGGCACAAACAGCCGGATATTGTAGCGCTCGAGGAAACGAGCGATTCCTCTGAGAATCACCGGAAACATCATGCCATGCACCATGACGACAGGGGTGCCTTCGATAGGTCCCCCGACGAGGTAGCGAAGAATCGCGCCCGAGCTGTGATGCCTGACAACGAGTTGCATGTCGTCATGTAGGTAACTGTCGGCAAAGGCAACGGCGGGTTCGCTGTGCTTCAGTTCGGAATCGCTGACGGACATCACGTGAACCAGTTGCCCCATAGCCTTCCGGACAAGATCCTTCTGACCGGTGCAACGGAGCTTCCCGCAAGCGACTTTCGTCTGGGCGCGCTTGGTTTCGTAGGTGACCTCGTCCATCTCGGCCGCCTCTCGCAGTTCCAAGCCTCCCACCAGCTGAAACACCGTCCGTTTCTCGGATCTCGTCAGGTTTGCGCTACTGTTGAAAAGCTCCATGATTTCACCGAAAAGGTCGCTGGTGATCAGCAGTCCGCGAAGCCGCATGCCGGCCTTACCCTGCGCGTCGGAGAAACGGTAGGGAAGGAACCACAGGAACGACTCGTACTCGCGATTCCATTCCATGAGGCCCGCGCTGAGGTCGCCGGAACTGGCGCGGGCGGCGAGCAGACTGATGCCGAAGTCGGACTGGTTGTTCGAAATAATCACCGTCGCAAGATCGGAAATGTCGCTGATGCCGCCCCGCAGAAAACGGCCTGAGAATTCGAACTCTGCCCAACGCACCTGGAATGCGTCAGGCTTGACTTGTTGCTTCATGCGCTCATATAGCCGCCGGATAGCGAATTCGGCGTTTCGCTTCGGCAGAAGCGAGAAGACAGCATCGAGCGTCTCTTTTCTCATCCCTTCACCCGCTCCCGATGGTTTCGGCGGACAAGCGTTCGCGGCGGGGTAGCGAACGGGGCCGGGCGAACGGAATGCCCTCTCGGTCTGATTGCCTGGCAGATTCCGTGGATGTCGTACCGCGGTACCCATTTCATCCGCATGGCCGCTCTTTCGACGTCGGCCCGGGAAACAGCCAAATCGCCCTTCCGAGGGGGGACGAAGGAGAATGGAACCCGCAATCCGGTGGCTTCGTGGAAGGCTTCGAGGAACTCGAGGACCGACGTATCCTTGCCGCTGCCGAGATTGAAAATGTCGAAGGAAGGTGCCGCCGTTTCGGTGAACGCCACCGCACGCAGATGCGCCTCCGCAATGTCCCGGATGTGAACGAAATCCCGTCGGCACGTGCCGTCCGCGGTCGGATATGTATTGCCGTAGATTTCGAGGTGAGATTCCAGCCCCGTGGCAACCCGGACCATGGCATCGGCAAGGGAATTTCCTCCGCTGTCCTCGATCTGGAGCGGATTGTCGAAAAACCGGTCATGACCGCACGGATTGAAGTATCGAAGCACGATCGCCGTCCTGGCCTGGTAGCCGGTTTCGCCCCACTTACGTACAAGCCGCTCGGCCAGCGCTTTTGTCCATCCGTAGGGAGAGCTGGGACTGGGCGGCAAATCCTCGCGAAAAGGACAGCGCTCCGAGGCTCCATAAACGGCTGCCGTCGAGGAGTAGATCACTCTTTTGCATCGACACGCCGATGCAGCGCTGAGAAGACTTGCCGTTCCCACAACATTGCATCGAAAATAGGCTTCCGGGCGCTCAAAGGACTCCTCAACAAGTTTCAGGCCGGCCATATGCACGATCGCATCCGGTTCATACTGCCGGAATATCTGTTCCAGATGGTCCGTTGCGCAGATATCGGCTTCGAAGAAACTGAAGTTCCGCTTGCCCAGTTCCGCGAGTTTCGAGATCGTCCGCATATGGCCGGTCGCCAAATTGTCGAGGACCGCCACGCCGTGGCCAAACTCCAGAAGAACCTTGGCCACGTGGGACCCGACATACCCGGCACCGCCAGTGAGAAGGATCTTCATCGTATCGGCCGCCCCGTATTACACACCTCAGGTACCGTACTGGACACGGCTGGGCATGGGCCACACCGGTTCGCTGCTTTCGGGGGCTTGCTCTTCCTGCGGTTCCTCCTGGACCAGACAATCGTCAGCGCATATCGCGGTAGGCGCGAAGATGGATGCCATCAGGATCTCGGATGGACCGAAATACAAGCGCAAGCCACCGACCGCCTGAAAGCGGTTGCGCAACCCGTAAGAGTTTTCGCCGAGCGTCGTCAAACCGACGAGACCGGTGATACCGGGCATTAGAAATTGAGCGTCGTCGATATTGGCAGGCGTTCTTGCATGCGCGGCGGACAGCGCGCCCAGACCGATCAGAGCCACAATCCCCGATATCCGGGCCAGGACTGCGGTGAGGCTGCGTTCCCCGGAAGGAGCGGTGGAGGAGGCATCGATGGGGGTGTAGCGGCTGGAAGGGGCGCTGTTGGTCACCTGCACCGACTTGATCGCCCTTTTTAGATCCGGACAGCCACGATTCTCCACCAGTGATTTCACACGCCCTGAGAGAATATCTACGTCGTCAGGTCTCGTCGGCGAGCTCCTACCGGAAGCGAGGGGAGCCTTCACAATGATGAGCGCTGATGTATCGGCTCGCCAGAGAAGCCGAGCGACCGACTTTCCGACTTCGGCCCTGATTTCCCGGGAAAGCTGGAGCAGATTCGATACCCTGACGAAGGCACCGGTCGGATCCGACACGATGTGGTCGTGTCGGAAACGTTCCGCGAAACTTTCCAGACAGTCTGGAACATACAGATCTTGCGTCGAATGAAGCCGGATACGTACCTCAATGCCGGGATCGAGCGTCGCCACGGCCGTCTCGATGAATCGGGTATGTTCGAACGTAAGCGTGCCCTGAGCCGCGTGGACGGTGAGCACCGCACGCTTCAGCGGCCTCCTTGTATCCAGCCCCGCAAGAAAAAACAGGCCGCATCGTTCATCGATCAGGGTTTCCGAAATCTGACTGAAATTCAAAACAGTCCCCCTTTCCCAAACGCCCTGTGTCAACACAAACTAGAACGCGCCGAACTTCATTACCCAATTGGGTAATGAGGTCTCTTTCTAATGCTCGCCGGCCGTTCATGCTTGTCAGAATTCACAGGTTTGTCGCGCACGAAAGAAGATAGATCTCCCTGCGGGTCGCATTGCGTGGCTCCATTGTCCGTTTGACGATGGCTTGCCAGAATGGCCACCAGCCCTCGGTCTTGATTTCCCAAGACCAGTCGAGCGCGCGGTTTCTGTTTTCTTCGGCAATTGCCTGCCGAAGCGGCTGGTCTTCGAGAAGTTCGGCCACGGCATCGGCGAACCTCTCGACGGCAGGTTCTGAGATGATGAAACGCTTCTGCCGCTCTCCGAAGGCCTCCGGCACGATACCTACATCCGTAGACACGACCGGTATGCCGCACGCCATAGCTTCGAGCACGGGGTTGGGTGTGCCTTCCATCGCGGACGTGCAAACGAAAACGTCCATCTGGCGATAGAAATCCGGCATGTCCTCGAAGCGGATTCGATTGACCTGCGGATCGGCCACCTTCGGCGCGATCGCATAGCCACGCACTGACAATTCCTTCACCATCGGCTCGAAGAGCCGGTGATAACCCTTGACGTCCATGCCTTGGGATCGCTTGCCCCAGGCGCTGTTGCCCACCCATCCGAGAGCAAAGTCGCCATCGCCTGCACTTCGCCCACCTCTGGAAGGGAAGAAACGGCTCACATCCACACCATCGGGGATGACACGGTCTGGAATCGCCAGATCGGGTTCGGAAGCGTAGATCGATCTGAGTTTGTCCGAACAGACGGTGTATCCGTCGACCAGCGCGAAGCCTGATCGCCTCTCCTGGATTTCCGCGCTGCTGCTGAACAGGTGATCATATACGGATGTGGTGAAGGCGCAGCTATTGATGGCGCGAACCATCATCTCGTACTCGAACCCCAGGTGCCGCGCGGCCTTGTGAATCGTACTCGGATGCAACAGGTAGAAGAAATCCTCGCGCCAGAATATGTGACAGAGGTCGATACGTTTCAGGAGAATGGCTTCAAAAAACAAGTTCTCATTGCCGATTACGTCCCGCATGTACATTTTGGAAATCTTGTTGCGGCCGGCATAACGGGCAATATTGTTTGCGATGTTGTCGAATGCCCAGGATGGCTGATCCGGACACAGGAGTACATGCAATGACTGGCTGTCGTTCCGGCGTTCTTCACGTCGCGGCACTTTGAAATGCATTGCTCCCGCTCTGATCCCGCGCCGCATTCTGCCTTTTCGCGGCGGCTTTCATTAAAGGCCGATCGGATTCGTATTGGCAACAACCAAGGGGGCCGAGGAGATGCAAGGTCGGACTTCACGCCACGGCCACAGGTCCGGACAACCGGCGGTCCCAGCCTCCGTTTTCCCTCAAGAGGTGCTGCTCGTCTGTCACTCCGCCGACGTCCACGGCCTCGCCGTCATGGAGAACATTTGCACGGGCCTCGATTTCACCAAGATCCGCTTCTCGATCCTAGACCTGCGGCGGCGGACCGCCTGGCCGGCCCTCGATGCTTACAAGTCGGTCATCATATGCACCGAGATGATCTGGGAACTGCCGGCGGACAAGGCGGCGAGGCTGGAGGATTACGTTTACGCCGGCGGCGGATTGCTCATCGCGTACCGGTGCTGGAACGAGCATCTGTCGGAAATGTTCGGCGCCGGCCGCAACGGCTTCGAGCCGGATATGCACCTGACGAGCGGCCTGCGCTTCGACAAGGACCTCTTTCCCGGTTCGTCAGGTCTTGAAATCGACGATTCCGATTGGCTTTTCGAACACAGCCGCTTCGATATCGAGGCCGGCGAACTGTCCCCCGGCAGCACGATCTTAGCGTCGGACCTGGACGGTCGCCCAATCCTGTGGGTTCGCCTCCTCGGCAAGGGCAGGCTTGTCTACTGGAACACCGGGGTCCTGTTCTGCCGCGCGCTCCGCGGTTTCATCGTTCAGTCGATACTCGACGCGATGCAGATCGGTGTCGGCGCGATCGCCGGCTTCGCCATGTTCCACGTCGACGACTTCCCGACATCCCTGTCCAGTGCGAGGCTCGAACCCGTCGCTTCAGAGTTCCCGGAGCTTGATTGGGATGGCTTTTTCTTCGGCGTCTGGCACGACGACATGATGGCCCTGAGAGCGAAACATAACCTCAACTACACCTGGTACACGATCATGAACTACCATGACGTGGACACCGCCCCGGGCGCCGATCCCTCGGCGCCGCAGGCGGACGGACGGGATATCCTGGAAGCTCGCTTTGGCCACATCAGGCAAACCGCAGCCGGAGACGAATACGGTTTCCACGGTTACAATCATGAACCGATGACTGTCGGTTCATGGCCCGACCTGACGACGCTCAGATCTAAGCTCCAGCAAGCGCGAAAGCTATGGGAAAGTACGGTCCCGGCGCCAATGCCCACGTCCTGGGTACCGGCGAACAACTGGTATCATGCCGAGCATGTACGGGTGCTCAGGGACGTCTTTCCGGAGTTGTCCAGCGTCTGCGGCCTCTTTTCCAGCGGCGAAGCCGAACTCGGGGAATACAGGGAGTTCGGCCCCGAGCCATGGGAGAACTCGCTGCTTTGTCTACCGCGCGAAACCTACGGATATGTGCTCAAGCCGGAACTCAGGATGATGATGCTGTCCCAGATTGCCTGCATGGGCGTTTGGACCCATTTCGTGCATCCCGACGACGTCTACGACATCCCGAGTTCCGACAACGGAACCGGTTACCACCGCAATCCCCAAACGCTGATGTGGCGCGCTGCGGGGAAGGATGGCCGGCCGAGCCTTTTCGCACAGCTGGACGACTGGATAGCACAGGTAAGATCCGCCTATCCCTGGCTCGAGTTCGTCACGACATCAGAAGCAGAAAGCAGATATCGCAACCACGTCGAAAACCAGGTGGAGGTTGTCTCCTCCGACGGAACCGTGGAAATTCGAAGCAATGTCGGCGGCCTCTTCTACGTGAGGACACGAAGGGAGGCATCGCTCCATGCGGACGAAGGTGGAAACGTCGTTGATCGGCGGAAAGTCGAGGACGGGCTCCTGCATATCGTCAGATGCTCGGCCGGTCGGGTCGTATTTCGCATCGAAGACGCGGAAAGACGCGCTGCAAAACCGGCCGGAACGGAAGACGACGGCTAACCTGCTCCTGACGTTCTCCTCGTTTTGTCCGCCTCTATGAGTCGATCCTGCTCATGTCGTGCTCCTTGAGGGATCAGGTTGCCAATTCGTTCGGGGAGAGCCCGCCGTAACCCGTGTGCGGACTGTTCCGTCGGCTACGCGCGCATTTTCACCGGTTGGCGCTGTCCTTTCATGCTGGGAATGGCCAGCATGAGAAGGACGAAGGCGCCGGTCAGAAACTTGAGGTCGCTTGGCTCAAGCCCGAGTGCGAGCGCGAGGCTGATGGCCTGATAATAGGCGATCGCTCCGACCGCCGGCGCGAGCAGTTGTCGTGGGAGCGTGTCGCGCCCGACCAGCGTCTCGCCGACAATGACGGCGGCTAATCCGTTGAGCAGGACGCCAAAGCCCATATTGACGTCGGCGAAGCTCTGGTTCTGCGCCAGAAGCGCGCCGCCGACCGCGCACAGACTGCCGGCCAGGCCGATGCCGAGGATGGTATGGCGCCAGATCGAGATGCCCTGGGCGCGCGCCATCAGCGGATTGGCGCCAACCGCGCGCATGGCCGTGCCAAACTCGGTTTTGAAGAATAGCAGCAGCAGGATGGCGGTCGCGGCCAGCAGGCCGGCGATCAGAGCGATCTGGAGCGGGAGCACGCGGGCATAGTCGCCGAGCAAAATATCGAACAGGTTGTCCTGCGCGAAGATCGGCTGGTTGGGCTTGCCCATGATGCGAATGTTCACGCTGAACAGCATCGTCAGGACGATAATACCGCACAAGAGCGTGTTGAGCCGCAGCTTCAGATGAATCAGCGCGGTTGCGCAACCGGCGAGAAAGCCGGCCAACAGCGCGAGCAGCGTGGCCGTTACCGAATGCATCCCGGCGGCGATCGCCGCCGCCGCGACGCTGCCGCCGAGCGGGAAGGAGCCCTCGGCGGTCAGATCGGGAAAGGACAGGATTCGAAACGGAATCATGATCCCGAGCGCGACGAAGCCATAGATCACGCCTTGGAGAAGCGTGATCGGGACCAGATTGATGAAGATATTGAGGATGTCCATTGGCGGGATCGCAACTGGAGTTCGGGGGATCAGGCGAGCAGCATCTTGTCGTCGACGAGATGGAACCGCTCGACGAGCTGTTCTATCGTCAGGTTCTTCTTGTCGTCACCACGCGCCTCGAACACGACGCGACCGTCCATCATCATGACGAGACGATTGCCGTAATCGATGGCGTGCTGCATGTTGTGGGTAACCATCAACGCGGTCAGCCGCTGGTTTTCTACCGCCGCGAGCGTCGCCTGCATCACGGTCTCCGCGGTCTTCGGATCGAGCGCCGCGCAATGTTCGTCGAGCAGCAGCAACTTGGGCGTGGTAAGAATGGCCATGGCCAGCGCGAGCGATTGCCGCTGACCGCCCGACAGGAGCTCGACCTTGTGGGTCAGCCGGTTCTCCAGACCGAGCCCGAAGACCCTCAGCATTTGACGATAGGTCTCGCGCCGCTTGCCACCAAGCGCAAAGCGCAGCCGCGAGGGCAACCCGCGACGCGACGCGAGCGCCATGTTCTCCTCGATCGTCATCGGGCCGGCGCTGCCGGCGAGTGGATCCTGGAAGACGCGCGACACCAGGCCGGCGCGGCGATGTGTCGGCAAGGCGGTGACATCGCGCCCTGCGATCGCCAGCGTGCCCTCGTCGACGGTGACCTCACCGGCAACGGAATTGAGGAAGGTGCTTTTGCCGGCGCCGTTGCCGCCGATGATGACGGCGAAATCGCCTTCGTCGAGCGACAGCGAAACGCCGTCGAGAGCAATGCGGGCATTGGTCGTGCCCGCATTGAAGGTCTTCCTGAGACCTGTAGCAGTCAGCATGTGTCCGTCGATCCTGTCAGATACCACTCAATCCACCACGCAGTCGCAATCCTTGAGCGCGGCGGGCAGATCGAGCCCCGCTTCCTTGAGCCTGCGGGCGCTGATGAAGGGCGTATGATCTTCCACAGTCGGGCGGTAGTTCGACAATTCGGACGGCTTGGCGCCTTCCAGGATCTGGACGGCCCTCAGGCCGGCATTATACCCCACTTTTTCCCAGGAGATCGAAAACGCGCCGAGGATGACGTGCTCCAGCACGCCGTCCGGCGTGGCGCTGATGACCGGAATTTCCATGCGATCGGCGGCCGAAGCGAGCGCCGGAACCGTCGGCTGCAACATGCTGGAAGGGATGACGTAGATGAAGTCCACACCGTCGAGCGCCATCGTGCGCTGCTGGATGTCGTTCGGCGATTCGACGCTTTCGGAACGGAATTCCAATCCCAGTTCCTCGGCGACCGATGCCGCGTAATCGCGCAGGATCACATCGTTCACGTCGCCGGAATTGTAGAGCATGCCGAAGGATTTGATGTCGCCGAGCAGCTCGCGGGCAAAACCGATCACCGCCTTGATGGACGGTAGGTTGGAGGCGCCGACATACCGCTCCGAGCCCTTGTCCCACGACGGGACGACACCGGCAGCTACCGGCTGGGTGACGACGCCGAACACGATCGGAAGCGACTTGTCGCTGATCAGGTTTATGGAGGCCAGCGTCACGGGCGTTGTGATTGTCATCAGGAGATCCGGCGAGGTCGCTTCCAGGCTGCGAAGAACCTGAGGGATCAGCGATGGGTCGAAATTGCCGTGACTGTATTCGTAAACAACGCCCTCGCCCTCCTTGTACCCCTTGTCCGTCAGCGCCTGCTTGAAGCCGTCAACGACCTGTTCAAGCGTGCCGTGCGGCCCGAAATTAGCGATCGCGATCTTCTTGGCTTCGTCGGCCGCGGCCGAAGGCGCCGCAAGCGGCCCGGCATAGGCTGAAACCAGCAATGCCGCTGCTCCAAGGAGCGTCCGTCGAGAGAAAATGCGCATGAGTACCCCTCCATAATCGTGGCCGCATCGGGCCTTCATTCTTGGTTCCCGGCGCGATAGGACCATGGAACCGTAGACCGGTCAATACCATCTGGTATGGTATTGAATGATACCTCTCACGCGTCCAGATAGTCCGAAAGGATGGTGTTGAACGTTTCGGCCCGCTCCATGTTGGCCAGATGCCCGCCTCCGGCCACGCAGCGATAGTCGGCGTTCGGAATCTTCTCCGCCATGCGCTCCATCACCTTGGCTGGTGCCGCCTTGTCGTGTTCGCCTGCGACCAGCAAGGTCGGAACGGAGATGGCCGCAAGCTGATCGCGCAGGTCGAAGCGGACCAGCGCCTGCATGGCGTCGCGATAGGTTTGCGGGGCTACTCGCGACATGGTCGAGACCGCGTTTCGGATGCCGTCGGGGTCCGCACCGGGACCCACGAGGCCGGGGATGAAAAGGGCGGCCAGCTCGCTCATCGTCTTGCCGTCGTCGAGCGGCCCGATCCGGCTGCGGATGAAGTCGCGCTGGAAATCGCCGTCGGGTCGGCCGAAGGCCGGGCTTGTCGCCGACAGGACCAGCCGCGTGACGCGCACGGCATGGCGCGTCATGAATTGCTGGGCGATCATGCCGCCGATGGAATGGCCTACCAGAACGCAACGCTCGACATCGATCTCGTCGAGCCAGGCAGCCAACGCGTCCGCCCATTGCGGAAAGTCCGCGGGCGCCACGGCCGCGGAGCCGCCATAACCCGGCATGTCCCATGCCAGCGCGCGGAACCGGTCGCCGAAGAAGGCAAGCTGTGTGTCCCAGCTCTCCGCGCCGCCCCCGACCCCGTGCAAAAAGACCAGTGCCGGGCCAACGCCTCTGCATTTGTAGCTGATCCCCGAATTCATGCGAATTCTCCCGTCAATTCTCCGTCTTCGACCACCACGGTGCCGTCGAGCGCAATCGTGCAGCGGCCGACGGGAATGTCGAAATGGCCGAGCGTGTAACGGCCCGCGAACTCGTTCGCGCCAGTCGAAAACAGGAAATTGCCGGCATAGGCGCGTACTTCGGTACCGTTG
Organism: Nitratireductor arenosus; assembly: GCF_009742725.1. GTDB lineage: Bacteria > Pseudomonadota > Alphaproteobacteria > Rhizobiales > Rhizobiaceae > Mangrovimarina > Mangrovimarina arenosa. The sequence goes on from NZ_WPHG01000001.1 coordinate 991,169, forward strand.
AAATCCCGCTGGTCGTACATCGCAAGCGCCTCGTAGCGCGCCGTCTTGTTGAGGCCGAAGCCGACATGGGACGTCGCATAGGCCTCGCGGTCGCCCCAAGCCGCGATATAACGGCGGGTCAACTCCGCATCGGTGCCCCGGCCCTCGATGGCGGTGACGTAGTCGCCCTCAATGTCCAGCACCACGCGGCTTTCGATATAGCGCTTGAAGGTGAGATTAATGTCGCCCGCATCGAGCACGAGACGCCCGTTGACCGCGCCTGCTTTCGGAAAGGCGAGCGCGATGCCACCCGGAAAGTGCGCCAGCGTACCCGGCCTGTCGGTGAAGCCATGGATGCCGACCGTGGCAGCGCCATCGAGGTCGGCGGTCATGTCCGTGCCGGCATCCGAGGTTATCCGCATTTCCCGCGCCGCCTTCATCAGGCGTCGGGCGCTCTGGGTCTTTTGCTTCAGCGCTTCGTCGGGAAGCAGCCGTTCCAGCGCGTCGGGATGCTCGTTGGAGATATTGATGATGCGCGCCCCGCCCTTGAGGATCTCCGGCGTTTCAGGGGCATGCATCAGGCCTTCCACCGTCAGGTCGACCACGGCCCCCGCCCGCGCAAGCGCACCAACGGCCACCATGTTTTTCTGCAAGGCGAACGAGGCGCCGGTGGAACGGATCGGTAATTTGACCGGCAGCGGCGGTGTCGGCATCACCAGATGGAAGGCGCGCGCCTTCAAACGCAACAGCGCGAGTTCGGCGAGCTGGACATTAAGCTGGCGCGACTGGGTTTCGGACAGGATAACGACATCCTCGCCTGGCTTGATGCCACACATGCCGAACAACGTGACGAACACGTCGATCCACTTTTCCTCGATACGATCGGCCAGCATTCAGGCGACACCTTTCTTATCGGTTCCCGCGGAAGGAAGATCGGTCGTCCGTGCGCCCGAGGTCTCGCGCAGAGCCTTGCGATAAAGCTTGCCGGTCGGCCCCGTCGGCAGCGCGTCGCGGATGTGAATCGTCTTGGGCCGCATCGCCTTGGGCAGCAGGTTCGCGTGCGCGATGGCATCCGATAGTTGCGCCGCCGTCGCGCCGGGAGCCGCCGGCACAATATGGGCCTCGATGCGCTCGCCCCATTTTTCGTCCGGCACGCCGACGACGGCGACCGCCCGCACTTCGGCCAGATGCAGGAGCGCGGCCTCCACCTCCTCGGCGTGAACCTTGATGCCGCCGCTGTTGATCCTGTTGTCCAGTCGCCCCTTGAGGTGGAGTAGGCCGGTGTCATCAAGGAAGCCCAGATCGCCCGAGCGCCACCATCCCGTCAGGAATGCGCGCGCCGTCCGATTCTTCTCCCCGACATAGCCGGGCGACAGGGACGGGCCGCGAATGGCGACCTCGCCGGTGGCACCGGCCGGCAGCGGCTCCATGTCGTGGGAAACCGGATCAACGACACGCAGCGCCCCGCCTTCAACGACGCGACCCGCCGCCCCCGCCATCCCCGGCTGGCCCAGGAGGGATTCGTCGGCCACGATACCGCAGGCGCAACCGCCCTCGGAGGAGAGGTAGACGCTGCGCAACCGGGGCGCGAGCCGTTTCAATGCCGCGACGAGGTCCGGTGTGCCGGGCTCACCGGAAAACATCGCCACCTTGAGCGAGCGCGGTGTCCGGGCGTTGAACGCGGGTAGAGCGGCGCGCCACAATGTCGGCACCATGGCCGCAACGGTAAGTCCTTCCCTATCCATGGTCTCGACATAACGCTCGGCGTCGAAGGCCTTTTCGAAATAGAGTTTCGCACCGATTGCCAGGAACGGCAGGACCGTGTGCAGCCAAGCGGCGAAGGAAGGAGCCATAGGGATGACAACCCCGTCTTCGGGACCCTCCGCGCCATAGATCGGCGTCGCCATCGCGGCCGTGGCGAGCACGGTTCGCTGTGTATGCAGCACCTGCTTCGGCGCGCCGGTCGTACCGGAGGACAACAGTATGACGGCCGGGTCGTCACCGTTGCGCGCTACGGCATCCGCCTGCGTATGCTCGTCGGCCGTCGACAGCAGATCGTCTGCAACGAGCACCGCCGCGCTCGCATCCGCTGCCGCCAGCAATGCCCGCACGCGCTCGGCCTGATCGGCATCGCACACCACCAGTCGCGGGCCAACCACGCGTAGCGTTCGAACCGCGCGCTGATCGCTCTCCTTGACGTGAAGACAGCAGCATACGGCGCCAAGACGTTGCGCGGCGAAAAACGACACCGTATGCGCGACGGACGGTCCACACATAAAAGCGACGGTATCGTCGGGTTTGACGGCGTATGCTGACAGGGTCGCGGCCGCGGCCGCGCAGGCGCGCGCTGCCTCGTGTCCGCTCAGCCGCAAACCGTTTTCGAGCAGGAACGCCCGCTCGCTGTTCAATCGGCAGGCCCGCTCGAACAGCGAACCGACCGTTCTTGTCTCCTCCACGCCAAACTCCTCCCGGCGCAAGGCGGCCAGATCGACGGGCTTCGACCCTAGAGCTGACGGCCGATTATGTATTTCATGATCTCGTTCGTTCCTGCGTAGATACGGTGGACGCGGGCGTCGGCCCAAGCCCGCGCGATGGGGAATTCCCATACATAGCCGTAGCCGCCGTGTAGCTGCAGGCAATCGTCGAGCACGCGGTCGGCGAGTTCGGTTGTCCACAGTTTCGCCTTTGCCGCGGTCACCATGTCGAGTTCGCCGCGCGCGTGAAGCTCGATGCAGCGATCGACGAAGGGGCGCGCCACTTCCACATCCGATGCCATTTCGGCCAGCTTGAACTGCGTGTTCTGGAAGTCGAAAACCGTGTTGCCGAACGCCTTACGCTGTTTCACATGCTCGATCGTCTGGTCGACGGCGGCCTCCGCGATCACTGCCGAACGAACCGCCACGACAAGGCGCTCCTGAACGAGACCGTGCATCAGCACGCGCCAGCCCTCGTTTTCGCTGCCGATGACGCAGTCGGCCGGCACCTCGACATTGTCGAAAAACAGCTCCGCGGTGTCTTGCGCCTTGTTGCCGATCTTCTTCAAATTCTTGCCGCGGGTGATGCCGGGACTGTGAAGGTCGACCCACAGCATCGTCACGCCCTTGGCGCCTGCCTCGGGCGCGGTTTTGGTGGCGAGCAGCACCCGGTCGGCGATGTGCCCGTTGGTGATGAAGGTCTTGGCGCCGTTGACGACATAGCTGTCGCCGCGTCGTACCGCGGAGGTGCGCAATTCCTTCAGGTCGCTGCCCCCGCCCGGCTCGGTCAGGCCGATCGAGGCGATCAACGTACCGTCGGCCATTTTTGGCAGCCATTCGCATTTCTGGGCTTCGGTTCCGAAATGCGTGATGAAAGGCGCGATGATGTAGGCGTGCATATCCCAGGCCGGCGCCGCAACGCCGAAACGGCCTAGTTCCTCCAGCACGATTGCGTCGAACAGGAAGTCTCCGCCCATGCCTCCATAGGCTTCGGGGACACTCGTTCCCAGGATTCCAATCTCGCCGGCGCGCTTCCAAATCTCGCGCGGCGTGCGGCCCGCATCCTCCCACGCTTCGTAGTGCGCAAGCACCTCCGACTGGATAAAGCGGACAACCGTATCGCGGAACTGCTCGTGAACGTCGTCGTACAGCGTTCTTGGAATTCCGAAGTTCATGCCGGGGCCGTGCCTCTATGCCTCTTTGTCGGCGTATGAATGACGTCGGCGCGTCGTATTGTCAATACCATTTAGTATAGTATTGAATTTGCCCTTGCGAAGCGGTGGGTTTTGATGGAACAAGTTTCACGACGTCGGATGGCAGGCTGCGGCCCGCCGCCATCCAGGACCACGGATGCGCACGAACCGCGCATGGAGGTTGAGATAGCCGTGAAGGACAAGCGCATAGCAACGGTCGTACAGACAGGTCCAGGCGGCCTCCAGCCTCGCCGGCGCAAGAGCAACGCCGGCCGCAAACCCGACGTCACACCCGAAAACTGGCTGGAAATCGGGCTCAGGGAGCTCGGTCGCAAGGGCCCCGGTTCGCTCCGGCTTGACGCGTTGTGCAAGAAGCTCGGCATCACCAAGGGCAGCTTCTACTGGTATTTCTCCGGGCGCGCGGATTTCATGAGCAAACTGCTGCGAACCTGGGAGGAGCGCGAGACGCTGGCGTTGATCGAGCATGTCGAAATGCTCGGCGGCACCCCAGCGGAAAAGTTGCGCAAACTGTTTACGGAGGCGAATTCGGGCCGAGTGAACTTTCGCACCGAACAAGCGATCCGTCACTGGGGACACAGCGAGCCGGCGATTCGCGACATGTTGCACAAGGTCGACCACGAGCGGATCGAATATCTGCGCCGGCAGTTCGCCGCCTTGACGGCGGACTCCGTGATCGTGGAGACGCAAGCCACGCTGCTTTATTCCCTGATCTTTGGCGAGGCCATGATTTACCGGCGCGAGGAACGCGGCCGCCGCCGGCAGCGCCAGGACGCCGCCTTCCATGCGGTCATGCGGATGAGCGCCGCCGGCAGCGACCGGTAGGCCAAAGGACGGCTTCGCGACGCGCTGCCGCTCAGGCGACCTCGAGCACGACCTTGCCGAAATGGGCGCCGCTTTCCATTCGGGCATGGGCCTCGGATGCCGCCTCCAGCGGAAACACCGTGTCGATGACCGGGCGGATTGTTCCGTGCTCGACATGCGGCCACGCCCAGGCCTCGACCGCCTGCGCGATCATGGCCTTGTCGTCGTCGGAGCGGGAGCGCAGCATCGATCCGGTGAGGCTGGCGCGCTTGCGCATCAGCAACCCCAGATCGACTACAGGTTTCATTCCTTCCAGGAAGGAGATCTGTACGATCCGCCCATCGACCGCGATGGCGGCGAGGTTGCGTTCGAGATAGCCGCCGCCCACCATGTCGAGGATCACGTCGGCACCGCGCCCGCCGGTGATGCGGCCTACCGCCCCGACGAAGTCGTCCGCCTTGTAGTTGATGGCGTGATCGGCCCCCAGTGCGAGGCACTTGCCACATTTTTCATCCGAGCCCGCGGTGACGATCACGCACGCGCCGAGACATTTGGCCATCATGATCGCCATCGTGCCGATACCGCTCGCGCCGCCGTGCACCAACAGGCTCTCTCCGGCTCGCAAACGGCCGCGCTCGAACGCGTTGTGCCAGACGGTGAACATGGTTTCCGGGATCGCGGCGGCCGTCAGCAGATCGACGGCACCGGGTACGGGCAAGGCGGCGCGTTCCGACACAACGCAATATTCGGCGTAGCCGCCGCCATTGGTGAGGGCGGTGACGGCGTCGCCAATGGCATAACGGGACGTGCCCGGACCGACGGCGGCCACATGTCCGGCCACTTCAAGGCCTGGCAGGTCCGTCGCGCCCGGAGGCGGTGGATAGACACCTTGACGCTGGGCGACATCGGGCCGGTTGACGCCCGCACCGACGACCCGGACGAGAAGTTCTCCAGGACCGGGCACGGGAACCCGCCGTTCGGCTGGGTGTAACCGGTCCGGACCGCCGAACCCCGCGATCTCGACCACTTTCATCATTTTCGGTATCAGCAAAAGAAAGCTCTCCTTCCTTGCAACCCCCGCCTCGGGCGGTTCCATTCAATAATATACGATATAGTATTGAATTTTGAGCGAACTTCAATCACGATTGCCTGCGTCATCCCGCCCCCTCGCGCCGGCCGCCCGTTACGGATTCCAGCGATGAACCTGCATAATCTGCGCTATCTTCTCGCCACCATCATCAGCGCCCGCACCGCCAGCCGCAGGCGCCGCGTGACGGTCGGGAGCGCGCAAGCCCTGGTCGCGCGTTGCCTCACGCTCGCATCCGGCCAGCACGACGGGACGCGCGTCGTGGAAGCCGAAGACATTCTTGCCGGTTATCGCAGTCTCGATGAGGCGGCAAAGTTCGATTTCCTGTGCCGCCTCGCGACCGTTCTGGAACCCGCCCTGCCGCAGCTCGAGGAGACCATTGCGCTGTTCCTGCGCCAACCCGGACCGGAGGCGGCACGCGCCGTGCACGCGGCAGCGACGCCGCCGCGTCATCTGCTTTTCAGCCGCCTGAACGAGGCGGAGGACGGAACCGCCGAACTGGCCGCAATGCGCGCCACCATCCTATCGTCGCTCGACGAACACACGGCGCTGGCGCCGCTGGAGGCCGATTTGCGGTACCTGCTCTCAGGCTGGTTCAACCGCGCCTTTCTCGTTCTACAACGCATCGACTGGTCAAGCCCGGCCAACGTGCTGATGCACATCATCAATTACGAGGCCGTGCACGAAATCAAGGACTGGGACGATTTGCGCCGGCGGATCGACCCACCGGACCGGGCCTGTTTCGCCTTCTTTCATCCGCTGCTCGCCGACGATCCGTTGATCTTCGTCGAAGTCGCGCTCACGCGAGACATTCCGACCGCCGTCAACGATCTACTGGACGAGTCGCGCACCGTTCTTGACCGTGAAAACGCCAACTGCGCGGTGTTTTATTCGATTTCCAACTGCCAACCGGGCCTGCGTGGCATCTCGTTCGGCGACACGCTCATCAAACGCGTGATCACCGAAATCGCCAGCAGCGCACCGCATATCGACACGTTCGTCACACTGTCGCCGATGCCGGGTTTTCGCAGATGGCTGAGTGCGCAGGCCGAAGCGAACGACCGAGCGGCCTCGGCGGTCGTCGGAGCGCTCGAGACCGCTACCGAGCGCAGTCTCTCAACTGACGATCGCGACGGGATCAGGAACGCGGTCCTGTGTTGCGGCGCGCGCTACCTGCTGGAAGCGCGGCGCGGTGACGGCCAGCCCGTCGACAGCGTCGCGCGCTTCCACCTTGGCAACGGTGCGCGGATCGAACAGCTTCACTGGCCGGCCGACCGCTCGCAGAAGGGCTGGTCGCGCAGCTTTGGGCTGATGGTCAGCTACCGTTACGAACCAAGCGAGCTCGAAACCAACCGGCAACGGTACCGAAAGCAGGGGGTCGTCGCTTCCACCGCAACGATCGGCCGCCTTGCGGGCTACGCAAACCAGCGGCGGTCGGCCTGACCCGCAGGAACGACCGGGCCTGGCGATATGCCAAGAAAACACACGGGAGGCTCCCTTGCAGCACATCCACGACGCCCCTCGCATCGGCATAGCCGGCTTCGGTTATGTCGGAAAGCAGCTCCACGAAGCGCTGACCGGCGCAGATGGACGAACGCTTGGACTCGAACCGGCCTTCGTCTGGGCACGCCGCGCAGAACTTCTGGCCGGCATCGACGCCTCGCATCGCCTGCACGACCTTTCCGACTTCGCCATGCATCGGCCGTCTCTGATCGTCGAGGCCGCTCACCCCGATATCACCCGCAGACATGGCGCAGACTTTCTAGCCTCCTCCGACTACATGCCGCTTTCGGTTTCGGCGCTCGCCGATGCGGAGGTCCACGAAGCGCTGGTCGAGGCCGCGCGGTGCAACGGCACCCGGCTGCTCCTGCCCGCCGGCGCCCTCGTCGGCGCGGCAAGTCTCGTCGCGTCGCGATCGATGTGGCGCGACGTGACCATAACCTTCCGCAAGAACCCCGGTAATATCGACTTTTCCGAAAGCGGGATAACGCTCGGGCCGCTCGAGCGGGCGCAGACGGTCTTCGAAGGCCCAGTTCGCGAAATCGCTGGCCTATTTCCGCGTAATGTCAACACGATGGTGACCTGCGCACTTGCGACCGTCGGGCTAGACCGCTGCATCGGCCGGCTGATTGCCGACCCGGATATGGACTGCGCCATCGCCGAAGTGGAGGCGGTCGGTCGGGACGGATCGATCGTGCGCACCGAGAAGCGCCAGCCCGTGGTCGGCGTCTCGGGCACGGAGATGTTCGCCTCCCTGCTCCATTCCATCAAGACCCGGTTCGGACGCTTCGAGGCCATCGATGTTCTGTGAGGACCCGGTCGCGCGGCGCCATCCGCTCAAAGGTTTGGACTGAAGGAGCGGACTACGGCATTTGGCTCGCGCGCTACCATCTGGGACATCTCGACTTGGAACGGAGAACCTGGCAGACCATCGACAACCCTCATCGCGCACAAGGTTGTCACCCATGTCTCCGGAATGAACCATCCGCCGCTGGTGGAGCTGAGGGGAATCGAACCCCTGACCTCGTCATTGCGAACGACGCGCTCTCCCATCTGAGCTACAGCCCCGTCCAGCGGATTGCGGCATTTACTGACCATGGGCCGGCGCTGTCAAGCAGCACGGATGACGACGACACGCGCCCGCGGGTCGGGGAAAGGTTTCGGCGCCTGCCATGGCATTAGCGGACTTGCCGCCGGGCGGGTCAATGGCTACATCTCGCGAAACCGATTGGAGACCGGCATGCTCGCGCTTATCCAGACCATCGTGCTCGCCATCGACATCTATTGGTGGCTTATCATCGCGTCGGCGATCTTTTCGTGGTTGTTCGCCTTCAACGTGATCAACGGGCGCAACCAGTTCGTCGCGACCATCGGCGATTTCCTCTACCGGGTCACCGATCCGGCGCTGCGGCCGATCCGGCGTGTCATGCCCGACCTCGGCGGCATCGACATCTCGCCGATCATCCTGCTTCTGGCGCTGTTTTTCCTGCGCCAGTTCATCCTCACCACTGTCGCGCCGGCGCTGATCTGACCCGGTGGCGCCGGAGTTTTTCCGCGTAAACGGCGAAACGATCGAGCTTTTTGTCCGGCTGACGCCGCGCGGCGGCATGGATGCACTCGACGGTATCGACTGCGACGCGGCCGGCCGCGCCTTTCTGAAAGCGCGCGTGCGCGCCGTGCCGGAAAAGGGTGCCGCCAACGCAGCGCTGGAAAAGCTACTCGCCAAACGCCTCGACATCGCGCCCAGCCGCGTCGACATCGTGTCGGGCGCGATCGCGCGGCTGAAGACCGTGCGTATCGCCGGAGCTGGCACCGACCTGCTTGACGCGCTGCGCGCTCTCGGCTGAGCGTCGGGGCACGGCTTGGCGAAAGCCGGTTTTGCAGCCGCGGCAACATGTTTAGACTGCTCCGACACAAGCGGAGGAACCAAGAATGCGCCTACCCGCAAGCCCCTTATTGTTGCCGATGGTCGCTAGCGCGGCCTTGATGATCGCCTCGCAGGCCGGCGCGCAGGACGTAACCAGCGCCTATACCGACCTTGCCGCCGACAAGACCTGCACGACCTACGCCGCCGCCGACCCGAACGAAGGCGGCGACTGGGCCAATCTGGTCTGCGACGGTTATCGCGGCTACCCGGTCTTCCTCTCCTACGGCGACGCGCGCGAATCGCTGTTTTACGGCTTTCCGCCGGCTGGCGACCTTGCGCCGGTCTGGGAAAGCTTCGGTCCGTTCAATTCCACAGGCCCGAAGATCGAATGGCGGCTGGAACGCAAAGGCGACCGCGCCGTGCCTTTCGCCACCATCCATCGCTGGTTTGTCAGCGATCCCTATGACGAGACCCAGAACATCGAGGTGCTGGTGGTCGAGAAGGTCGGCCAGCCGCATGAGCGCGACGGCTGCGCCGTGGGTTATGTCGTAGCCAGCGGCAATCCGAATGCCAACGACAAGGCACGCACCATCGCCGACATGCAGGCGAAAGACTTCGCTTGCGGCGCGGACCAGCCGGTCATCGATCAGGGCAGCGTTCCGGTCCCGCCCTTCCACCGGGCGGAAAACTGAACGGTTTCAGGACATGATCCCGAAAATCAGCCGCGCGCCCGCTCGATCGCCTCGACGATCATCTTCTTGGCGAAACCGGCATCATGCCAGCCGCCGATCTTGACCCATTTGCCAGGTTCCAGGTCCTTGTAGTGTTCGAAGAAATGCTCGACCTGCTCGAGCGTGATCGCCGGCAGATCGGTATAGTCTGCAACGTCTTCGTAACGGCGCGTGAGATGCGGTGAAGGCACGGCGATCACCTTTTCGTCGAGGCCGGCATTGTCTTCCATGATCAGAACGCCGATCGGACGCACATTGATCACGCAGCCGGGGATCAACTGGCGCGTGTTGCACACCAGGACGTCGATCGGATCGCCGTCGCCCGACAACGTATGCGGCACGAAACCGTAATTACCCGGATAGGTCATCGGCGTGTAGAGAAACCGGTCGACAACGAGCGTGCCGGCTTCCTTGTCGAGCTCATATTTGATCGGCTGACCGCCGACGGGAACCTCGATCACGACGTTCACGTCGTCGGGCGGGTTGTTTCCAATCGAAATGGCATCGATACGCATGGGACGGCTCCTTCAGGTCGCCGATGCGCATAAACACTTGTGCACTGCAACACAAGCCGCCCCGGCCGACGATGCGACCGGTAGCCGGCATCCGCGACGAAACGCAGCGCCGGAACCTTCACCCCCACACGAAGGCGATCTTGCGAATCGCCTTCTGATCGAACACCTCGACGCCTTCGGCGACATCGCGTCCGCCGGCGCCATGATAGAAGGACATGGCGTTGTGGTTTTCTTCAAGGGCCCACACCACAAGTCCGTCGAGACCGTGATCGGCCAGCTTTTCGCGAGCGGCCCTAAACAGCCGCGAGCCCAGGCCGATGCCCTGATATTGCGGCCTCAGATAGAGTTCGTAGATTTCGCCCTGCTGGGGCAATTCCTGCGCCCGGTTGCGCCCCATCGTGGCATAGCCGGCGATCTCGTCGCCGCATTCCACAACCAGGACGCAAGCCGAGCGGCGTATCGCGCTTCCCCACCACCGGCAATCGCGCCGATTGATCATCTTCGCCAAGGCCCGATGGGGAATGATGCCGGCATAGGCGCCCTGCCAGGCTTCCATGTGCACGGCGGCGATCGCCAGGGCATCGTTTTCCTGGGCATGGCGGACATCGATGGTAAGCGCAGTCTTCATGATTTGTTAACCTTAACGCCACGGCCGGGTCTCGGGCAAGACGCCGTCGAACTTGTCCGCAGGACGATCAGGTCGGGAAATCAGAGTTCGACCAGATGGTCGTCGAGCTCGTTGGCGTTTTCGGCGTCTTTGGGAAAGTGGCGGGCTAAAAGATCGGCGGCCAACCCGACCGTTTCCACGAAGCCGTCGGCGATTCGTGTCTCGGCCGCGCGCGCCGTCAGCCTGGCAACGGCATCGTCCCAGTTCTTCTGCGTCACCTTGGCGTCGATGCCGGCATCGGCGACGATCTCGCCGTAGCGCTCGGCAAGCGACAAGAACACCAGCACACCCGTCCGACCTTCGGTGCGATGGACGTTGTGGGCCAGGAACTGCTTGACGGCGTTGTCATGCGCGCGCCGATAGCGCAGGCGCCGCGGCACCAGATGCAGACGCAACGCCGGGAACAGCCGGATCACCGCGAGCGCGGCCGAAAACGCCGTTGCTTGCGACAGCGCGAAGGCTACGAGGCCGATATCGGCCCACAGCCGTTCCATTGCCATGGCCGCGACCGTGCCGGTGATCAGGATACCCGCCGCCAGCATGAAGGCGGCGGGGAAGAAATAGTCGTCGCTGCGGCGCGCGAGCACGCAGAATATTTCGCCTGCAGTGCGCGCCTCCGCGGCCGCGATCGCCTCGTGGACGCGCTGGCGCTCGGCGGGCGAGAGAACGGGTGTTTCCATCATCGTCTCCTACCAGCTCCCCGAGGCACCGCCGCCGCCGGACGAACCGCCGCCGCCGGAAAATCCGCCGCTGCTTCCCGACGACCAGCCCGAACCGGACGAGCCGGAGCCGGAGCCGCCCGACGAGCCATAGGTGATGTCCATGCCCAGCCAACGATACCGGCCCGGGCCGATCTTCTTGCCGAAAAGCCGCGCAAAAAGCGCGAACCCGAAAGCGCCGAAGAACAGTGCGAACCACAACAGGACGAAGAGCTCCTCGAAGCCGAGTTCCGAGCCCGACGGCTGGTTGCGCTCCGCCCGCGCCTCCAATTCCGCCCCATTGCCCTCCAGTACCAGGATGATGTCGTCGACGGCACGGCTGATGCCGCCGGAAAAATCCCCGGCCCGGAACGCCGGCACCATGGTGTTTTCGATGATCAGCTTGGCGTGCAGGTCGGTCAGCGTGCCTTCCAGGCCGTAACCGACCTCGATGCGCATACGCCGGTCGGCCTTGGCCACCAGCAACAGGATGCCGTTGTCCTCACCCGCCTGCCCCAGACCCCAGGCTCGGAACAGCCGGTTGGCGAACGGTTCGATCGCCTCGCCATCGAGGCTGTCGATGGTCGCGACCACGATCTGGTCCGACGATTTTTGTTCGAAGGCGGCAAGCCGGGCGACGAGTTCGGCTTCGGTCTCGGCATCGAGCAGGCCGGCATTGTCGACGACACGGCCGGTGAGTGCGGGCAGTTCGGCCGCCCCGGCCGCCGGCAACAGGCAAAGCGCGGCTAGGCTCCAGAAAGCCAGGGCGGCTGTAAGGCGCACTATCGGCGCGACTGGACCATATATATGCCGCAGGACGTTCACCGCCTCCTCCCCGTCACGGTCAGCCGGCTTGCCCGGCTCCGAAATCGACCTTCGGCACGTCGATCTTGTCTTCGGCCACAGAGAAATTCTCGTAGGGTTCGTTGCCTGTGAACCACAGCCAGGCCCAGATCATCGAGGGCAGGGTCTTGAGCGATGTGTTGTAGACGCGCACCGCCTCGATATAGTCGCGCCGCGCCACCGCGATCCGGTTTTCCGTGCCCTCGAGCTGCGCCTGCAGGGCGAGGAAATTCTGGCTGGCTTTCAGGTCGGGATAGTTTTCCACCACGGCCAGCAGGCGCGACAGCGCGCCGGTCAACGCGGACTGGCCTTCCTGGAAAGCCTTGAACGCCTCGGGGTCGGTCAGCGCGTCCGCCGACACGGTGACCTGGGTGGCCTTGGCGCGCGCCTCCACCACCGCTTCCAGCACCTCGCGCTCATGCGCGGCATAGGCCTTCACCGTTTCGACGAGATTGGGGATCAGGTCGGCGCGGCGTTGATACTGGTTCAAAACCTCGCTCCAGGCTGCCTTGGCCTGCTCCTCGGCGGTCGGTATGGTGTTGAACCCGCAGGCGGACAGAAGCGGCGCCAGCAAAAAAATGACCGCGAGAACACGCGCACGCCGCATCCCGTTGGACGGTGCAAGACCCAAAGCCGCCATCAACCCTCTCCACTGCCGATCGTCCCTACACTAGCCACCCGCCACAGGCTTGCAAGCATGTCGATGCCATACGAGCCCCCTGTGATGCGCCGGGCAAATCCGCTAGCATCCCAGGCCTGGAGACGGAAATCATGACCGAGCCCAACAATCACGGCGACCGCGAAGCGCAGCGGATCCTGAACCGGGTCCAGCAGGAATCGGACCCGTCCGGCTCGCTTGCCACGCGCGCCACGCGCCGGGTCCGCGATCACGTCGCTGCCGGGGATGCCGACCAGGGCGACTGGATCGAGCTGTGGGGGACACGAATCGGCCGTGTTCTGGGGCTGGGTTTGCTGGTCATCCTGCTGGTTTCGCTGGCGCGACTTTTTATCGGCACATGATCGTGGCGCCTGCCAATCCTTCCGCCAAGCCGGCGGTGATCGTCATTTCCAGCCATGTCGCCCGCGGCTCGGTCGGCAATCGCGCCGCAGTCTTCGCGCTGGAAAGTCTGGGCTATCGAGTCTGGGCGGTACCGACCGTCATCTTGCCCTGGCATCCCGGTCACGGCCCGGCGACACGCATCGTACCCGACGACAGCGCCTTCGCGGCGTTGTTGCGCGACCTTGCCGGTTCGCCGTGGCTCGGCGAGGTGGGCGCGGTCCTGTCCGGCTATCTCGGCAGTCCGGCCCAGGCGCAGGCTGTGGCCGCGCTGGTCGAGGCCGCCAAGGCGCGCAATCCGGGCCTGCTATATGTCTGCGATCCGGTGATCGGCGATCTCGGCGGCCTTTATGTCGCCGATGCACTGGCTGCCGCCATTCGCGACCGCCTGATCCCGCTCGCCGACATCGCCACGCCCAACCGCTACGAACTCGAATGGATGGCGGGAACGCGGCTCTCCGGTCTCGCGGCGGTGGCGGACGCGGCCCGTGCGCTCGGACCCGAGGCGATGCTCGTGACCTCGGCGCCGGTGCGGATGCCTGGAGCGACGGCCAATCTCCTGGTGCGCGGCGGCGCGGCGCTGCTTGCCGAGCACAGGCTGATCGACAATCCGCCCAACGGGCTGGGCGACCTGACGGCGGCGGTTTTTCTCGCCCGCGTGCTCGGCGGCGCGACCGACGCGAACGCGCTTGAAAGCACCACCGCATCCGTCTACGCGATACTTGCCGGCACGGCCGCGCGCGGCGGCGACGAACTCGAGATCGAGACCGATGCGCACCATCTCGTCGATCCGGCATTGCCGGTGCGCGTGCGCGCCGTGAGCACTGACGAGACCGACGGCGCGCGATGAGCCTGGTCCTGCCCGCCGGGCGCACAGTCGTCGGGGTGGACGGCTGCAAGGGCGGCTGGATCGCGATCGTCCAGTCCGTGCCGGAGCGGCCGACCGTCGCCGTGTTTTCAAGTTTCGCGACGCTGGTGGGGAGCCTGCCCGCCGATGCGGTGGTCGCCGTGGATATGCCGATAGGCCTGCCGGAACGCACCGCCCTGGGTGGGCGCGGGCCGGAAAGGCTGGTGCGCGCCGAGCTCGGCGAGCGCCAGTCGGCGGTATTCTCGATCCCGGCGCGCACCGCAATCTACGCCGAAACCGAACCCTTCACCACGCTTCAAGCCTGGTATGCCGCCCATCGCCGCGCCAGCGCGGTGGCGCGGGCGACCTCCGATCCGCCACGCGCCGTCTCAATCCAGGCTTTCGCGCTGTTCGCCAAAATCCGCGAGCTGGATACGGTATTGCGAGGTGATCCCGACCTTGCAGTCCGGGTGATCGAATCCCATCCAGAAGCGGCGTTCTGGCGGCTCGCCGGACGGACGCCGATGCGCCTGCCGAAAAAGATCAAGGGCCGCGTCAATCCGGCCGGGATGGCCGAACGCAGGGCCCTTCTCGCCGCCCACGGCCTGCCGGACAGCGTACTGGAAGCGGACCCGCCGGCGGGCGCGGGCGAGGACGACCTGCTCGACGCCGCCGCGGTCATGATCGTGGCGGCGCGTTTCGCCCGCGGCGAGGCGGTGCCGTTTCCCGATCCGCCGTCCCGCGACCGGCATGGCCTGCCGATCGCCATCTGGACCTGAGCGTCGCTTTATAATTGACGCGAGCGAATGACTGGGGCTATCGAACCTCCATGACCGATCTGCCCGAGCGCCTTCTCGCCGGATACCGGCAATTCATGGGCGGCCGCTACGCCGCCGAAACCGCACGCTATCGCGATCTCGCCGCCAAGGGCCAGTCGCCGGAGACGATGGTGATCGCCTGCTGCGATTCGCGCGCCGCGCCCGAAACTATTTTCGATTCGGGTCCGGGCGAGCTTTTTGTCGTCCGCAACGTCGCCAATTTGGTGCCTCCCTACGAACCCGACGACCGTCACCACTCGACTTCGGCAGCGCTCGAATTCGCGGTGCAGAGCCTCAAGGTCAAGCACATCGTGGTGCTCGGCCACGGCCGCTGCGGCGGCATCCGCGCCGCCCTCGACCCGTCCGCCGAACCTTTGTCCCCGGGCGATTTCATCGGACGCTGGATGGGGCTGGTCGCGCCGGCCGCCCAAGCCGTGAGCGGAAACAGCCTGATGACTACCGGCGAGCGCCAGACCGCGCTCGAGCGCATCTCGATCCGCTATTCGATCGCCAATCTGCGCTCGTTTCCCTGCGTCAAGATTCTCGAGGACAAGGGTCGCCTTTCCCTGCACGGCGCCTGGTTCGACATCGGCTCAGGAGAGCTTTGGGTGATGAACCGCAAGACCGGCGATTTTTTCAGACCCGACGCTGCCTGAACGGCTTGGCCGGCACGGGCTCGCGGCCTTAACTGACCGGGCCACCGTGGCGCGGCGGCGTTGCCGTCATCGGCGCCGGCTCCGGCAGCAACCGCCAGATCGCCCAACTCACGATGGCGGCCATACCGAGCGAGGGCACCACGATCGCCAGCGCCGTTACCGGCTCGCCGATCAGCGCGGCCACGAGGCCGCCGACCAGGCCGGTTCCCATCTGCAGAAAGCCGGTCATCGACGAAGCCGAACCGGCGATGCGCGGGAAAGGCGCCATGGCGGCGACCGACATCGCCGGCATGACGAAGGCGATACCGAATGCGTAAAGGCTGACCGGCGCCATCACGCTGAGAAAGGTCGGCTCCCACACGCGCAGGAAAACCGCCATCGCCAGGCTTCCGGCCGCAACGAAGGCGAGACCGATCGGCACCAGGCGCGGCGGCGGCAGCGTGCGCATCGTCCAGCGCGCGGCGAGCGATCCGGTGAAGAACAGGCCCGACTGCATCAGCATGCCGACGCCGAATTGCGTCGGTGTCAGCCCGACCCGGTCCATCAGGATGAAGGGTAGTACGGTGGCCTGGGCGTAGATGGCGCCCATCGTGCCGGCGATCACCAGGCTCGACAGCATGAAATAGCCATTGCCGAGCAAGGTCGCGTAGGCGCGGATGAGCGCGGCCGGCCGGATGCGCGACAGATCCCGCGTCACGGTCTCGCGCAGACAGAAGATCGTTACGAGGGCGACGAAGACGCTCATCAATGCCATCAGAACGAAGACCGAATGCCAGCCGGCGAGCTCGATCGCGATCCCGCCGACAGTCGGAGAGATCGCCGGTCCAAGGGCGAGGATGATGCCGATCAGATTTGTGATACGCACGGCCCGTTCGTCGTTGAACAGATCCCTCACGACCGCGCGCGCGATGGCGATACCAACGGCGGCCCCGATCCCCTGCAGCAGTCGCGCCGCGATCAGCACCTCGATCGTCGGGGCGAACATGGCCAAAACGCTCGCGACGAAAAAAATACCCATGAACGCGATGGTGACCGGCTTGCGACCGAAGCCGTCCGACAGTGGGCCGCAGACGAGCTGCGCCAGGGCGAAGCCCGCGAAATAGAGCGAAAGCGTGAGTTTTACCGCCGCTTCGGTGGTGTCGTAGACCCGAACCAGTTCCGGCATCGCCGGCGTGAACAGCGCCAGCGAGATCGGCCCCACCGCCGCCAGCAATGCGCCGATAAACCCGACCCGCCGCTCCGACATATGCGCGGTGGCGATCGGGCCGGGCGCGGCGACGTTCATGCCGGACGCGCCGTCTTGTCGCCGGCCTGGCTACGCATTGCGGCCAGATCGGCACGGATCCGCTTCAGTTCATCGAGCAGATCGCTCCACCCGGCCCGCGGCATGCCGCGCGACAAGTCTGCGCGCAGCTGTTCGCTGACACGCTTGACGTGACCAAGGACCTCGTCGGCGGCAGGCGTCAGGTTGACCAGCTTGGCGCGGCGATCCGCCGGGTCGGGGGCGCGGCTGACCAGCCCACGCGCCTCCAGCCGGTCGAGATAGGTCGACAGGGTCATAGCCTCGAGCCCCATTCGTTCGGCAAGCATGTTCTGGCGCACGCAGCCGATCCGGGCGATGTTGGCGAGCGTTCGGCCTTCTCCCGGCGTGACCGACAACCCGGCCTGCGCGATGCGGCGCTCCATCTCCGCGCGCATCAACCGTGACAGGTCGCCGATGACAAAACCGAACGTGTCGGGATCCAAATCATGCGGCAATTTACTAAGTACTCCTTATAGTAAGGCTTACTTATTATTATGCTCGTCACGCGTCAAGCCGTTGCAAGCCGGCCCCGGCGCACCTAAATCGATTCGGCCAAGCAATCGGAAAAACCATGCCCGACACAAACGCCCCCTTCGCGCTCGAAACCCATCCGCTGGTCGATTGGACCGGACCGCTCGACCTGCCGGACTTCGCGCGCATTCGCGACGAGGATATCGCGCCCGCCTTCACAGCCGCCCTTGCCGCGCATCGACGCGAGACCGACGAGATCGCCGGCAATCGGCAGACGGCCACGATCGACAACACGCTCGCCGCGCTCGAACTCGCCGGCCAGCCGCTGTCGCGTATCGCGGCAATCTTCTGGTGCAAGGCCGGCTCCCACACCAACGACGTGCTCCAGGCGCTGGAACGCGAGATCGCACCCGCCTTGGCGCGCCATATGTCCGCGGTCTCAATGAACGCGATGCTATTTGCCCGCATTGACGATCTATATCGGCGCCGCGACGAACTCGGCCTCGATCCCGAGACAGCCCATGTGTTGGAAAAGACCTGGAAAGGTTTCGTCCGCTCGGGAGCGCGGCTCGGCGAGGCCGACAAAGCACGCCTTGCCGAAATCAACGAGGAATTGGCCGGACTTGGGGCGCAGTTCGGCCAGAACGTGCTCGCCGACGAAAGCGACTGGGCGCTGTTTCTCGACCAGGCCGATCTCGACGGTCTGCCGGAACCGCTGCGTGCCGCGATGGCCGAAGCGGCAGGCGGGCGCGGCCGAAAGGGGCGTTTCGCCGTGACCCTGTCGCGCTCGATCATCGAACCGTTCCTTGCCCATGCCGAGCGCCGCGACCTGCGCGAAACGGCATTCAAGGCGTTCGTCAACCGCGGCGACAATGGCGGCAAGACCGACAACGGCCCGATCGTAGCGCGCATGCTCGCCTTGCGGGCCGAAAAGGCCCGGCTTTTGGGCTATGCCTCCTACGCCGCGCTCAAACTCGACGACACGATGGCGAAAACGCCGGAAGCCGTTCTCGACCTTCTCGATCCGGTCTGGCGGGAGGCCAAACGCAAGGCCGCCGAGGATCAGGCCGAACTGCAGCGTCTTGCCGTAGCCGAGGGGTTGAACGCGCCGATCGCGGCCTGGGACTGGCGCTACTTTCAGGAAAAGCTGCGGCAGGAAAAGTTTGCCTTCGACGACGGCGCGCTCAAACCCTATTTCCGGCTGGAGAACGTCATCGCCGCCTGTTTCGATGTCGCCGGCCGCTTGTTCGGCCTGACTTTCGAAGAGAGGAAGGGCGTTGCCACCTGGCATCAAGACGTGCGCGTGTTCGAGGTCAAGAACGCCGACGGTTCGCATCGGGCAATGTTTTTGGCCGACTATTTCAACCGCCCGTCGAAACGATCGGGTGCCTGGATGAGCCGGCTGCAATCGGCCAGGTCGCTTGGCGACGGCGCGACGCCGATCGTCTTCAACGTAATGAATTTCGCCAAGCCGCCGGCCGGCAAGCCGGCGCTTTTGTCGCTCGATGAGGCGCGCACGCTGTTTCATGAATTCGGCCATGCCCTGCACGGCATGCTGAGCGAGGTCACCTGGCCGTCCGTGTCCGGCACCTCGGTCTCGCGCGATTTCGTCGAACTGCCCTCGCAGCTTTACGAACACTGGCTGACCGTGCCGGAAATCCTGGAAAAACACGCCCGCCATTACGAGACCGGCGAGTCGATGCCGGCGAAGCTGGCGGAGCGCATGGAGGCGGCGCGCAATTTCGACGCCGGTTTCGCGACCGTCGAATTCGCCGCCTCCGCGCTCGTCGACATGGCCTTTCACGCCCGCCAGGAAGCGCCCGACGATCCAGTTCGTTTCGAAGCCGAAACGCTTTCCGGGCTCGGCATGCCGGATGCGATCGCCATGCGCCACCGCACACCCCATTTCCTGCATGTGTTTTCCGGAGACGGCTACTCGGCCGGTTACTATTCCTACATGTGGTCGGAAGTGCTCGACGCCGACGCGTTCGGCGCCTTCGAGGAAACCGGCGACCCGTTCGAGCCGGCGCTGGCCGAAAAGCTGCGCCGCCACATCTACGCGGCCGGCGGCTCTGCCGACCCGGAGGCGCTTTACCGGGCCTTCCGCGGCCAGATGCCCTCGCCCGAGGCGATGATGAAGAAGCGCGGCCTCGCCTGACCCGCTCCCGCCCCGATCTCCCTGCTCGCTTATGAAGAGGGGGCCTTGGGCCCACGTTCGTCCGACAGCGACGGCCGCGCGCGCGCGACTAGCGCCTCGATCGCGTCGGCGAGGTGCACCTCGGCGATGTTGTAGTCGCCGCGCGCCACGCGAATCTCGTGCGCCGTCATCAGCACGTCGGCATGGCTGAAGCCCGCCGGCGGGTCGAAACGGTAGGACGCCAGCTCGATCAACAGGCCGAGCGGGTCTTTGAAATAGATCGAATCCATGAAGCCGCGATCCTTGACCCCGCTATGGTCGATCTTCCTCTCGTCGAGCCGCGCCACCGCCTGCAGGAAGGTGACGCGCGAGACCGAAAAGGCGATGTGGTGCACACAGCCGATCCCGGTCGGCGTGCGTTCGGGATCGGGCTTGCGGCTCTCCTCGGTGAAGATGGTGATCAGCCGGCCGTCACCCGGATCGAAATAGAGATGGCTCTCGCTCGCCCGGTCGAGATTGGGCTGCTCGAAGACGAACGGCATGCCGAGCACGCCTTCCCAGAAGTCGATCGAGGTCTGTCGGTCCGCCCCCACCAGCGTGATGTGGTGCACGCCTTGCGACTGGAGTTTATGCATCCGCGCCTCCCTTTCCGATCATCGCCGGCGGCCGACCTCGCTGTGCAATCGCCCCGCCGGCCGCTTCTCGCCGCATCCCGGGTACAAAACGACCAAACACTCCGGACTGTCTCGAAGGATGCCAAAACACATCTATATAAACAGGTCTATATCGAGCACGCGACCCCGTCAGGCCGCAGCCACCGCAGGAGCACCGCCATGCAATGGTCATTTCCGATCGGCCGCCTGGCCGGCAGCGAGATCCGTATCCATCTTACCTTCTTCCTGCTTCTTTTGTGGATCGGGATTGCGCATTTCCAGCTCGGAGGCGCAGCCGCCGCGGTGGAGGGCATCGCCTTCGTGGTCGCGATTTTCGCCTGCGTGGTCCTGCACGAACTCGGCCACGCGGTGGCGGCCGGGCGCTATGGCATCGCAACGCCGCGCATCACGCTGTTGCCGATCGGCGGCGTGGCCGAACTGGAGCGCATGCCGGAAAAGCCGTCTGAAGAGATCGTCGTGGCGCTCGCCGGGCCGTTGGTTAATGTCGTGATCGCGGCGGTTCTGTTCCTCGTTCTCGGCGCCCGCGTCGATGCCGGCACGCTGGCGGCGATGGAGGACCCCGCCGGCGGATTTGTGGCCCGGCTGGCGGCGGTCAATATTGTCCTTGTGCTGTTCAACCTGATTCCCGCCTTCCCGATGGATGGCGGCCGGGTCCTGCGCGCGCTGCTCGCCACGCGCTATCCACGCGTACGCGCAACCCAGATCGCCGGCACGGTTGGCCAATTCGCGGCCTTCGCCTTCGGTTTTCTCGGCCTTGTCGGCGGCAACCCGCTTTTGATCTTCGTCGCGATCTTTGTCTATCTCGCCGCGACCGCGGAAACCCGGGTGGTCGGGTTGCAGGACGCCGCGCGCTCGGTGGCGATCCGCGACGCCATGATCACCTCCTACGAGGCGCTCGCCCCGACGTCGACGCTGTCGCATGCCGCCGAACTGTTGTTGCGCACGACCCAGCACGAATTTCCGGTTCTGGACGGCAGCGGCCGGCTGCGCGGCGTACTCACCCGCGCCGGGCTGGTCGAGGGTATGCGCGACACCGGCGCGGACGCCCCGGTGATCGAGGCGATGGTGCGCGATATTCCCTCGCTGCGCGGCGACGGCAGGCTCGATGCGGCGCTCGAGGCCTTGCAAAAAAGCGGCGCGCCGGCGGTCGCGATCATCGACGACGACGATCGTTTCCTCGGCTATGTCACCATGGAAAACATCGGCGAACTGATGATGCTGCGCGCGGCGGCGACCACAGTGTGAGCTTGGTTCGAGAGCGGCGCGGAAGTTCCCATCGGATAGGATCGCGGCCAACAAGGGCCGGTCGTGGCCGCGCAACGCCAGATCACCGGTTTGGCCGACACTGGCCCGGCTCAGTCGGCGAAACACGCCTTCGGAATATCGGGCCAGACCGCATCGTCGCAGCCCAACGCCGCGCGGCGGCGCTTGAAATCGTCCGAAACCGGCCCGGTGACGATCGGATCGACCCAGGCCACCGACGCCTCTGCCGCCTCGTGGGCGCCATCGGCGCGCTCCAACCCGATCACGCCTCCCCTTTCGTGCAGCGACGGCGGGCTGGCCGCCAGCATGCCCGGAACGCCCAGCGCGACGGCCAGCGCCGTCATCATGGCCACGGTCCGCCTCTTGGCGTGGGTTTGCGCGGTTGGTTTATGGTTCATGAACGCATGACGCGCGAAATTCGTAAATGTTCCGTAAATTTTTCGGTTTGTCTGGCAAGACCGCCGATTGGTCGCCAAGCCGGACGAACAAGGCCGGCTGCCCCCTTTCGCAGATGCGAAAAAGCCTGTAAGAGCGCCGCACCGAAACGGGCGCGGCAAAAGGAAGCGTCCCCGAAGCTCCCGAGAGACACATGAACATCCGCAATATCGCGATTATCGCGCACGTCGACCATGGCAAGACCACGCTGGTCGACGCGCTGCTGAAACAATCCGGCGCCTTGCGCGAACACCAGCGCGTGGCCGAACGCGCAATGGACTCCAACGACCTGGAGAAGGAACGCGGCATCACCATCCTCGCCAAGGCGACCTCGGTGGAGTGGAAGGAGACACGCATCAACATCGTCGACACACCCGGCCATGCCGATTTCGGCGGTGAGGTCGAGCGCATCCTGTCGATGGTCGACGGCGCCATCGTGCTTGTGGACGCGGCCGAAGGGCCGATGCCGCAGACCAAATTCGTGGTCGGCAAGGCGCTCAAGGTCGGTCTTCGTCCGATCGTCGCCGTCAACAAGATCGACCGGCCCGACGCGCGCGCCGACGAGGTGATCAACGAGGTGTTCGATCTGTTCGCCGCGCTCGACGCCAACGACGAGCAGCTCGACTTCCCGATCCTCTATGGCTCCGGCCGCGACGGCTGGATGGCCGAACAACCCGAGGGGCCAAAACAGGACGGGCTCGCCCCGCTGTTCGATCTGGTGCTGAGCCACGTCCCCGAACCGACGGTTGCCGAGGGGCCGTTCCGCATGATCGGCACCATTCTGGAAGCCAATCCGTTTCTCGGTCGCATCATCACCGGACGTATCGAGGCCGGTTCGCTGAAGCCGAACCAGGCAGTCAAGGTTCTGCATCATGACGGCGCCCTGATGGAGACCGGCCGCGTGTCGAAGATACTCGCCTTCCGCGGCCTCGAGCGCCAGCCGATCGAGGACGCCCAGGCCGGTGACATCGTCGCCATCGCCGGCTTGTCGAAGGGCACCGTCGCCGACACGTTCTGCGATCCGTCGGTCACCGCGGCGATGCCGGCCCAGCCGATTGACCCGCCGACCGTGACCATGTCCTTCATCGTCAACGATTCCCCGCTCGCCGGCACCGAGGGCGACAAGGTGACAAGCCGCGTCATCCGTGACCGGCTTTTGCGCGAGGCGGAGGGAAATGTCGCGCTGAAGATCGAGGAGTCGACCGACAAGGATTCCTTCTACGTGTCCGGCCGCGGCGAGTTGCAGCTCGCGGTGCTGATCGAAACCATGCGTCGCGAAGGTTTCGAGCTCGCCGTCTCGCGCCCACGCGTGGTCATGCAGAAGGACGAGAGCGGCCAACTGCTCGAGCCGATCGAGGAGGTCGTGATCGATGTCGACGAGGAACATTCCGGCGTCGTCGTGCAGAAGATGTCGGAGCGCAAGGCCGAGATGGTCGAGCTCAAGCCTTCCGGCGGCGACCGCCAACGGCTGGTTTTCCATGCGCCGACGCGCGGCCTGATCGGCTATCAGTCGGAACTGTTGACCGACACGCGCGGCACCGCGGTAATGAACCGGCTGTTCCACGAATATCAGCCCTACAAGGGCGAACTGCCGGGCCGCACCAACGGCGTACTGATCGCCAACGAGCCCGGCGAGGCGGTCGCCTATGCGCTGTGGAACCTTGAGGATCGCGGCCCGATGGTCATCGACCCGGGCGTCAAGGTCTATCAGGGCATGATCATCGGCATCCATTCCCGAGACAACGACCTCGAGGTCAACGTTCTGAAGGGAAAGAAGCTCACCAATGTGCGCGCCGCCGGCAAGGACGACGCCGTCAAGCTGACGCCGCCGGTGCGCATGACGCTGGAACGCGCCCTGGCCTGGATCGAAAACGACGAGCTGGTCGAGGTGACGCCGAAATCGATCCGGTTGAGAAAACTCTATCTCGACCCGCACGAGCGCAAGCGCTTCGAGAAGCAGAAGACGGCCGGGGCGGCCTGACAACCGTCACACGAACAGCGCCCGCGCCTTCTCGACCTCGGCGCCGATGAAGGCCGAAACCGTCTGCACGCGTTTCAGCGGCCGGACGGTCTCGTGATAGACCAGCCAGTAGGCGCGGCGGATCGGCGGAACCGCCGGCACCGGTACCAGTTCGGCGTGGCTACGGGCGATGAAGGTGTGCAGAATGCCGATGCCGGCGCCGGCGCGCACCGCCTCCGCCTGACCGAGCGTCGAGGAGATCTGAAACCGCGCCTGCCAGCCCGGCGAGAACTCCGCCGCGTAGTCGAGGCTCGGACTGATGGCGAGGTCGGCGACATACCCGACCAGCCTGTGCGCCACCAATTGCTGCGGTGTCTGCGGCAGGCCGTATTGCTCGACATAGGCGCGCGAGGCGTAGAGGCCGAGCGTGTAATCGACCAGCTTGGCCGCGACCAGCCGCCCCTCGGTCGGGCGCTCTACGGTGATCGCGATGTCGGCCTCGCGCCTGGACAGTGAGAAGGAGCGCGGTACCGGCACCAGCTGCACCGACAACTCGGCATGACGCGCCGTCAGCGCGCCGAGCCGCGGCGCCAGAAACGCGACGCCGAAACCGTCCGGTGTGCCGATCCTGACTGTGCCGGCGATTTCGTCACCCTCGCCGGCGATCTCGGCCCGCGCCGCGATCATGTCGGCCTCGATGCGCTCGGCGACAACGAGGAACCGCTCCCCGGCTTCCGTCATGTCGCTGCCGGAGGTGGTGCGACGAAACAATCGCGCCTTCAGGCTCGCCTCGAGCGCGGCGATGCGACGGGAGACGGTGGCATGGTTGAGGCCAAGCCGCCGCGCCGCGCCGAGGATCTGGCCGGCGCGTGCGACCGCCAGGAATATCCGAACATCGTCCCAGTTCATCACCATACCCGCGAAGTCGCATTGTTTGCAGAGAATAATGAACTGGTCGAGGTCGTTCGTCAAACTACGCACAACCGTTGCGGCGCCGCTCGCGTTGCATTCCGCGGGGCGAAGCGGGACAATGCACCCAACATCCGATCCAAAGGAGCGAACCAATGCAGGAACTCGGACATTTTATCGGTGGAGAGCACGTCGCCGCCACTGGCGGACGCAGCCAGGACGTGATGCAGCCCATGGACGGCACCGTGCGCGGTAAGGTCGCGCTCGGCTCCAAGGATGATCTGCGCAAAGCGGTCGAAAACGCCAAAGCGGCGCAGCCGGCCTGGGCCGCGACCAACCCGCAGCGGCGCGTGCGCGTGCTGATGAAATTCCTCGATCTGGTCCAGCAGGAAATGGATTCGCTGGCCGAATTGCTTGCCCGCGAGCACGGCAAGACGATTCCCGACGCCAAGGGCGACATTCAGCGTGGCCTCGAGGTCGTGGAAGTCTCCATCGGCGCGCCGCATATGATGAAGGGCGAATTCACCGACGGCGCCGGGCCCGGCATCGACGTCTATTCCATGCGCCAGCCGCTCGGCGTCGTTGCCGGCATCACGCCTTTCAACTTCCCGGCCATGATTCCGCTTTGGAAAATCGGCCCGGCGATCGCGGCCGGCAACGCCTTCATCCTCAAGCCGTCCGAGCGCGACCCCGGCGTACCGATGCGCATCGCCGAACTGTTCGTCGAGGCCGGCCTGCCGAAGGGTATCTTGAACGTCGTCAACGGCGATAAGGAAGTGGTCGACGCGATTCTGGACGACCCCGACATCAAGGCCATCGGTTTCGTCGGCTCGACGCCGATCGCGCAGTACATCTATAGCCGCGCCACCGCCAACGGCAAACGCGCCCAGTGCTTCGGCGGCGCCAAGAACCACATGATCATCATGCCGGACGCCGACATGGACCAGACCGTCGACGCGCTGATTGGCGCCGGCTATGGCTCGGCCGGCGAACGCTGCATGGCGGTCTCGGTCGCCGTGCCCGTCGGCAAGGAGACCGCCGACCGCCTGGTGGAACGGCTCATCCCGCGTGTCGAGGGGCTCAAGGTCGGCCCGTCGACCGACGCCTCGGCCGATTTCGGCCCGCTGGTCACCAAGCAAGCGCTGGAGCGCGTCAAGGGTTATGTCGATCTCGGCATCAAGGAAGGCGCCAAGCTCGTCGTCGACGGCCGCGGCTTCACCATGCAGGGTTACGAGGACGGCTACTACATGGGCGGCTGCCTGTTCGACAACGTCACCTCCGACATGCGCATCTACAAGGAGGAGATCTTTGGTCCGGTGCTGTCCGTGATCCGCGCCAACACCTACGAGGAGGCGCTGAAGCTGCCCAACGAGCATGAATATGGCAACGGCGTCGCCATCTTCACCCGGGACGGCGACGCGGCGCGCGATTTCGCCGCCCGCGTCGAAGTCGGCATGGTCGGCGTCAACGTGCCGATCCCGGTGCCGATCGCCTATTACACATTCGGCGGCTGGAAGGGCTCGGCCTTCGGCGACCTGAACCAGCACGGCCCGGACGCGTTCCGCTTCTACACCAAGACCAAGACGGTCACCTCGCGCTGGCCGTCCGGCGTCAAGGACGGCGCGGAATTCGTCATCCCGACGATGAACTGATCGTCTCAGGCCGCTTCGATCGCGAAGGCGCGGCCCATTGGCCGCGCCTCCCGTTCGCTGACGAACCCCGTCAATATTTGGCGGGGTTTTGGTTGACGGGTGGAATTTTCGAACTGCCGCCGGTTGGCGTTCGCTGTCGCCAAGGCACTCCGACTAACGCCGCGCCGCCGCATCGGCATGCGCTCGCAAAAGATCCATCAGGCGCCCGGCCTCCGCCGCCGCGCCCGCCTCGTCGCGATCGAGGATGGCGCGGATCAGGCCGACATGGTGCTCGGCCGCCTCGGTCAGGCCGGTATCGCTCTTGTAGCGGAACCAGAACCGGCGGCTATGCGTCTGCAGCGGCGCCGCCAGGCGCGAGGCGAACGGGTTCTCGGCCGCGCGCGCCATCGCCTCGTCGAGCGCCTTGTCCGCCTCGAGAAAGAAGATCACATTGCCGGTGATCACCGCCCGCTGCATTGTCATGGCGGCCTCGCGGAACTGTTCGCTCGCCGCGTGCGCGACGTTGCGGGCCGCCTCGCGGGCGAGCACGATCTCGACGCCGCGCCGCGCGTCGATCACCTTGCGCCAGTCGCCGGCATGAAGCGCGGCGATTGCGATGCCGGCCCTCGGACGGATCTCGACCAGGCCCTCCCAGGCCAGCCGCTGGATCGCCTCGCGCACCGGCGTGCGCCCGAGGCCGACCTGTTCGATCAGCCCGCCTTCGGTGGTCACGCTGGCCGGCGCCAGCTCCAGGGTCACGATCATCCGCTCAAGCGCGTGATAGGCGCGCACCGCGGCCGGTTCGGCAGGTTTTGTGTCCGTCACCCGGGCTCTCCTTGATATATTTTTGATATATCACGCCGGGAGATCGCTTGACAAATGGAGACGTCTTCAGATATATCATTGATATATCAGATTGGGAGTATGCGAAATGTGGGCAGGCGTCTTTCCCGCGGTCACCACCAAATTCACCGAGGATGACAGCCTCGATCATGCCGAGATGGAGCGCTGCTTCGGCCTGCAGATGGACGCCGGTTGCGACGGGCTGATCGTTGCCGGATCGCTGGGCGAAGGTTCGATGCTGTCGACGGCGGAAAAACTCGACGTGTTGGCGACCGCGCGCATGGCCGCCGCCGGCAAGCCGGTCTTGATGACGGTCAACGAACCCGGCACCCGCGAGGCCTGCGCGACGGCGAAGGCCGCCGCCAAGGCGGGCGCCGACGGCCTGATGGTGGTGCCGAGCCCGATCTACCATACCGACCCGCGCGAGACCGCCGACGCGCTCAAGGCGGTCGCGGCCGCCGGCGATCTGCCGGTCATGATCTATTCCAACCGGGTCGCCTATCGCGTCGACGTGACGGTGTCGGTGATGCGGGAACTGGCGGCCGATCAGCGTTTCGTCGCCGTCAAGGAATCCTCCGACGACATCCGTCGTTCGACCGAAATCATCAACGCCTTTGGCGACCGGTTCGACCTTTTCACCGGCGTCGACAATCTTGTCTTCGAGGCGCTCGCCGTCGGCGCCGTCGGCTGGGTGGCCGGCATCGTCGTCGCCTTCCCGCGTGAATCGGTGGCGATCTACCAGCTGATGAGGCAGGGCCGCCGCGACGAGGCGCTGGCGATCTATCGCTGGCTGCGCCCGCTGGCCGACCTCGACGTCTCGACCTATCTGGTCCAGAACCTCAAATTGGCCGAGGCGCTGGCGATCGACTCCAACGACCGCGTGCGCATGCCGCGTCAGCCTCTCGCCGGTGCCCGCCGAGCCGAGGTCGAAAAGATCGTCAGGGACGCGATCGCCGTCCGTCCAGACATCCCGGCCTTCTGACCGGCCCGGCGTCCGCCTCGATGGCCGCTCCGTCGGAAAACCCGGTCGATGTCGCCATTGTCGGTGGCGGCATTATCGGCATTTGCACCGCCGCGGCACTTGCGGCTGTCGGCCGCAGGACGCTGGTCATCGACCGAAGCGGCATTTGCGAGGAAACCAGCGCCGGCAATGCCGGTGCGCTTGCCTTTTCCGACGTCTTGCCGCTCGCCCAGAAGGGTATGATCCGCAACCTGCCCGGATGGCTCGCCGACCCGCTCGGCCCGCTTTCGGTCCCACCTGCCTACGCGCCGTGGCTGCTGCCGTGGCTTGTGCGGTTTCTGGCCGCCTCGCGCCCCGCGCGGTACGAAAACGCGCTTGCCGCGCAGGCGGCGATGATGCGGCTCGCCGAGGCGGAATGGGCCGCGCTCATGGCTCGTACCGCTACCGAATCGATGCTGCGCGAGGATGGCTCACTGGAGCTTTATCAAACCGAGGCCGAATTCGAGGCTTCGCTCGGCGGTTGGGCGGCGCGCGCGCGCTTCGGCATCGCGTTCCGTCATCTCGATCGCGCCGGCATCGAGGCACTGCAGCCCGGCCTGGCGCCGCAATTCTCTCGCGCAACCTTCGTGCCGGGCTGGAAGACGGTTTCCGATCCCCAGCATCTCGGCAAGGCGATCTGGCGCAAGGCCGAAGCCGATGGCGCAGCCTGGATCCGGGGCGAGGCGGTGGTCGTAACCCCGGCCGACGGGCGCGTCGCGATCCAGCTGCGCGACGGGCGCACTATCCTGGCGCGCAACCTGGTCGTCGCCGCCGGCGCCTGGTCGCACCGCCTCACCCGCGCCTTCGGCGACGTCGTGCCGCTCGAAACCGAACGCGGCTACAACACCACCCTGCCGGCCGACGCCTTCGATCTCAGGCGCCAGCTCATCTTCTCCGCGCACGGTTTTGTCGTCACCCCGCTTGAAACCGGCATCCGTGTCGGGGGCGCGGTCGAGCTCGGCGGACTGAAACGTCCGCCCGACTACCGCCGCGCCAGGGCGATGCTCGAAAAAGCCCGTCGTTTCATGCCCGCACTTCAAACCGGTGGCGGCCGCGAATGGATGGGCTACCGCCCTTCCCTGCCCGACTCGCTGCCGGTAATCGGACGGGCGCGCAACGCCGAAAACGTCTATTATGCCTTCGGCCACGGCCATCTCGGCCTTACCCAGGCCGCGGTGACCGGGCGCCTGATCCGCGATCTGGTTTCCGGAGCGACCCCAACCATCGATCTTGCCCCCTTCAGCCCGCAGCGGTTCTAACCGGAAACTCGACCATGGCCCGCCATTCCTTCCACTGCATCGACGGACATACATGCGGCAACCCGGTACGGCTCGTCGCCGGCGGCGGTCCGCTTCTCCACGGCGCAACCATGATGGAACGGCGGGCCCATTTCCTGGCCGAATTCGACTGGATCCGGACCGGGCTGATGTTCGAACCGCGCGGTCACGACATGATGTCGGGCTCGATCCTCTACCCGCCGACGCGCGAGGATTGCGATATCGGTATCCTTTTCATCGAAACCTCCGGCTGCCTGCCCATGTGCGGCCACGGCACCATCGGAACCGTCACCTTCGCGCTTGAAAACGGGCTGGTGCGCCCAAAGACGCCGGGCGTGCTGCGTCTCGACACGCCGGCGGGACGCGTTGTCGCCACCTATGAGGAAAAGGACGGCCGCGTCGAGGAAGTGCGCATCACCAACGTCGCCTCGTATCTGCATGCGCGCGATCTTGCGGTCGACTGCCCGGAGCTGGGGCCGCTGACCGTCGACGTCGCCTATGGCGGCAATTTCTACGCCATCGTCGAGCCGCAGCGAAACTATCGCGACATGGCCGATTTTTCCGCCAACCAGTTGATCGCCTGGAGCCCCGTGCTGCGCGAGCGGCTGAACCAGGCGCACCGGTTCGTACATCCGCAAAACCCAGCGATCGACGGCCTGTCGCATATTTTGTGGACCGGCGCGCCGACCGTCGACGGCGCCCATGCCCGCAATGCCGTCTTTTACGGCGACAAGGCCATCGACCGCTCTCCTTGCGGAACCGGAACCTCGGCGCGCATGGCGCAGCTCCACGCCCGGGGCAAATTGCGGTCCGGCGACGACTTCGTGCATCAATCGATCATCGGCTCGCTGTTCCGCGGCCGCGTGGAGCAAGAAACCGTGGTCGCCGATCAGACCGCCATCATTCCCTCGGTCGGCGGTTGGGCGCGCATGACCGGCTACAACACCATCTTTATCGACGATCGCGACCCGTTCGCACATGGATTCGTGGTGCGCTGACACGCCTGCGCCAGCCTTTTCAGTCGAATGAACCGCAGGCGCGAGATGCAAGAAAATCGCGAATATTCTGATTACTGTGCAATATTCAGCCAAAATTTCTCGTATAACGGGCAAACAAGGCAAGGACATTGCGCTGGCCCAGTGCTAGCTTCCGCGCTGGTCCAAGTGCTCGAATCCCTCGAAGACAAAGGGAAGGGCGGGGTCTTCGATGCGGCCGCAGCGCGCAATTTTGTCGTTGCAATCCCGTTTTGAAGCACTACGACTAGGGGAAATACAATAAGGGATGCGCCGGTCAAGGCGACATTCGGCGGGGGAGCCGCAAGCATGCTCGAATATTTCGTCCAGCAGCTCATTAACGGGCTGACTCTCGGATCGATCTACGGCCTAATCGCGATCGGCTATACGATGGTCTACGGCATCATCGGCATGATCAATTTCGCACATGGCGACATCTTCATGGTCGGGTCGTTCATCGCCCTGGCGACGTTTTTGATCCTGACATCGGTGTTCGGCTTCGTTTTTTTGCCGGTGGTTCTGCTGATCGTGCTGATTATCGCCATGCTGTTCACCTCCGCCTGGGGCTGGACGGTCGAGCGTTTCGCTTACAGACCACTGCGCGGATCATTTCGTCTCGCCCCGCTGATCACCGCCATCGGCATGTCGATCGTGCTGCAGAATTTCGTCCAGGTCACCCAGGGGGCGCGCGTCAAGCCGCTACCGCCGCAGATCCAGGGCGGCGTTACGCTGATGGAGGGGTCGACCGAGAACGGCACGATCCTCGTCCAGCTCTCCTACATGCAGATGATCATCATCTTCACGACATTGTTTCTGATGATCGGTTTCACGCTGTTGATCTCGCGCACCTCGCTGGGACGCGCGCAGCGGGCCTGCGAGCAGGACCGCAAGATGGCGGCGCTGCTCGGCGTCAATGTCGACCGCACCATCTCGCTGACCTTCGTCATGGGTGCCGCGCTGGCTGCCGTCGCCGGGTTGATGTTCCTGCTGCTTTACGGCGTGATCGATTTCTATATCGGCTTTCTGGCCGGGGTTAAGGCGTTCACCGCGGCCGTGCTCGGTGGCATCGGCTCCCTGCCCGGCGCCATGCTCGGCGGGCTGGCGATCGGCCTGATCGAAGTGTTCTGGTCCGGTTACTTCACGGTCGAATACAAGGATGTCGCCGCTTTCTCGATCCTCGCCATCGTGCTGATCTTCATGCCTTCGGGCCTGCTCGGCAAGCCGGAAGTGGAGAAAGTCTGATGGCGGCCCGATCCGTGCCCTTGTCGTCCGCCAGGGACGACAACCGCCTCGCCAATTCGCTGCGCGATGCCGCGATCGCCGCTCTCATGGTCTTCGCGCTCGGTTTCTTCTTCCTCGGCGTGCGCACCGACATCGCCCCCGGCGGACTGGCGCTGAGCTTTCGCTGGGGCCTGCTGTTTTCGGCCGTCGCGATCGTGTTTGCCGGCCGTCTGCTGCTCAACCTCTTCGTGTTCAAGACGTCGGCGCCGATTACCGCCCAGTTTTCCGGAATGTTTTCGGGAACGGGAAGCAGCTTCGCCGGCTTGGGGAAATGGCTCGCCCGGGCGCTTCTGGCTTTCGCGATCGTGCTGCCGTTCTTCTTTACCTATTTCTTCCCCAACAAGGACCGGCAATATATCGATCTCGCCATTCTGATCATGACCTACATCATGCTCGGCTGGGGGCTGAACATCGTCGTCGGCCTCGCCGGACTGCTGGATCTGGGTTACGTGGCCTTTTACGCGGTCGGCGCCTATTCCTTCGCCCTGCTGGCCCAGAATTTCGGCTTCGGCTTCTGGATGGCTTTGCCGCTGGCCGGTCTGCTTGCCGCCTTCTGGGGTGTGATCCTGGGCTTTCCGGTGCTGCGGTTGCGCGGCGACTATCTCGCCATCGTCACGCTCGCCTTCGGCGAGATCATCCGGATCGTGCTGCTCAACTGGTATGATTTCACCAACGGCCCGGACGGCATTTCCGGCATTCCGCGGCCGACGCTGTTCGGTCTCGAATTTTCGCGCGGCGAGGGCGGGTTCGCCGATTTCTTCGGCATTCCCTACGACAGCATCCACCGCTTCATCTATCTCTATTACATCATCTTCGTGCTGGCGATCATTACCAACTTGGTCACCATCCGGCTGCGCAGACTGCCGGTCGGACGCGCCTGGGAAGCCCTGCGCGAGGACGAGATCGCCTGTCGCTCGCTCGGCATAAACACCACCAACACCAAGCTGACGGCTTTCTCGATCGGAGCCATGTTCGGCGGCTTCGCCGGCTCCTTTTTCGCCACCCGCCAGGGTTTCATTTCCCCGGAAAGCTTCACCTTCCTGGAATCGGCGATCATCCTCGCCATCGTCGTGCTTGGCGGCCTCGGATCCCAGATCGGCGTCGTGATTGCCTCGGTCGTCATGATCGGCGGCATCGAGATGCTGCGCAATCTCGGCTTCCTGCAACATGTCTTCGGCGACGGGTTCGACCCGACCCAGTATCGCATGCTGATCTTCGGCCTCGCCATGGTGTTGATCATGGTGTGGCGGCCGCGCGGCCTGATAACGACCCGCGAGCCGACAGCGGTGCTGAAGGAAAAGAAACGCATCGGCGCCGACATGGTCGCACAGGGTGAAGGTCACTGATGGGCTCCGTGTTGCAAAACGAGGTCGACGGCGCCGCCCCGGCGCGCTGGGACGAAACCCCGATCCTGTCGGTCGAGCACCTGACCATGCGCTTCGGCGGTCTGGTCGCGGTCAACGACCTGTCCTTCAATGTCGGCCGCGGCGATATCACGGCGCTGATCGGCCCCAACGGCGCCGGCAAGACGACTGTGTTCAACTGCGTCACCGGTTTCTACAAGCCGACCGAGGGCCGCACCGCGATGCGGCACGGCGCCGGACTGCAGGCCAGCGCGATCGAGGAGGTCACGCGCTCCGACCGGCGTTACAAGGAATCGCCGCAAGGCAGCGTCTATCTGCTCGAGCGCATGCCCGACTTCGAGATTTCGCAACGCGCCAAGGTCGCGCGCACATTCCAGAACATCCGCCTCTTCGGCGGCATGACCGCGCTGGAAAACCTGCTCGTGGCTCAGCACAACCCGCTGATGATCGCCTCGCTGTTCACCATCGGCGGCATTTTGGGCGTTCCCGGCTACAAGAAAGCGGAAAAGCAGGCGATCGAAAAGGCCAGGTACTGGCTGGAACAGGTGCATCTGACCGAGCGCGCCGACGACCCGGCCGCCGACCTGCCCTATGGCGCCCAGCGCCGGCTGGAGATCGCCCGGGCGATGTGCACCGACCCGCTGCTCTTGTGCCTCGACGAGCCCGCCGCCGGCCTCAATCCGCGTGAATCGCATGAACTCAACGAACTTCTCAAATTCATCCGCGAGACGCACGGCACCTCGATCCTGCTGATCGAGCACGACATGGGCGTGGTGATGGAGATTTCCGACCACGTCATCGTTCTCGACTATGGCGTGAAGATCTCGGATGGCGACGCGCTGCACGTCAAAAGCGACCCGCGCGTCATCGCCGCCTATCTCGGCGTCGACGATGAAGCCGAGATCGACGTGCCGGAAATCAAGCACGATCTGGAAGAAGTCGTTGAAGAGGCCCAGGAATTGGCTGCGGCCGACAAGTCCAAGCCGAAGCCGAAGCCGAAGAAGCCACGGCCGGCCGCCAAGGCGTCAGGCGCCAAACCGGCCGCCAGGAACGCCGGCTCGCCGGCTCGCGCCAAGGCCGTCGTCCCGGCGCCGAGCGAGATCAAGATCAAGAACGCCGCCGATTTTCCCGGCCGCCAGCCGCATGGCACCAAAAAACCCGGTCCGCCCGGCGCCGACAATCTCACCCGCATCAAGGGTATCGGACCGGCCAACGAAAAGAAGCTCAACGCGCTCGGCATCTGGCGGTTCGGCCAGATCGCGGTTTGGAAGGCCCCGGAGGTCGACTGGGTCGGGGCCTGGCTGGCCTTTCCCGGCCGGATCCAGCGCGAGGAATGGGTTAAACAGGCCAAGACGCTGGCCAAGGGCGGCGCGACCGCCTTTTCGAAACGGGTCGACAAGGGTGACGTCCCGACCAGCAAGGCGCGAAAACCCCGCTCGGGCGGCAAGGGAGGCAAGCCATGAGCGAGGCCGGGCAGCCCCTGCTGCGTATTCGCAATGTCGAGACCTATTACGGCAAGATCATCGCCTTGCGCGGTGTCGACGTCGATGTCTTTCCCGGCGAGATCGTCACCCTGATCGGCGCCAACGGAGCCGGCAAATCGACCCTGATGATGACGATCTGCGGCAGTCCGCAGGCGCGCGCCGGCGAGATCGTCTATGACGGCAACGACATCACCCTCGCCCCCACCCACGAGATCATGCGCCGCGGCATCGCCCAGTCGCCCGAGGGCCGGCGCATCTTCCCGCGCATGACCGTGTTGGAAAACCTCCAGATGGGGGCGCTGCTTGTCGACGATGAGCATTTCGACGGCGATCTGGAGCGCATCTTCACTTTGTTCCCGCGCCTCAAGGAACGCGCCTCGCAGCGCGGCGGCACCTTGTCGGGCGGCGAACAGCAGATGCTGGCGATCGCCCGGGCGCTGATGGGCCGGCCGAAACTGCTTTTGCTGGACGAGCCCTCGCTCGGCCTCGCGCCGCTGATCGTCAAGCAGATCTTCGAGGTGATCGGCGAACTCAACAAGCGCGACGGTCTCACCGTCTTCCTGGTCGAGCAGAACGCTTTTCACGCGCTCAAGCTGGCGCATCGCGGCTATGTGATGGTCAACGGCAAGATCACCATGAGCGGAACGGGCGCCGACCTGCTCAAGCGCGAGGAGGTTCGCGCCGCCTATCTCGAGGGCGGACGGCACTAGTGTCCCGAAGCCGAAATCCGCCGCGTTCTCCGGGGTGCGCCGTACGGATTTCGGATTCGATCAGGGCAGTGGCAAGATCGCGGGTCGTGATGCCGTTTCAACGAAACGGCGCCGCGGCCCAAGGCGGTTTCGGAGCAAGCGGAGACCGCTTCTTTGCCCGAAACCGCGACGAAACCAGGCGGTAGAGCGGATTTCCCGATTCCGTGGAACGAAACCGTTCTATCACCGATCGCCGCGGAGGCTTGGAGCGCGATATGGAAAACCAGAATTCCCTGCTTTGGGAAGTGACCTTTTGGGAGTTCCTCTTCGTCACCGTCGTGTTGGCCGGCGCCGCGGCCTATCTGACGGGCAGGGCGGCCGCGCGCGGCTGGCTGCCGAAGGGCCAGCTTGCTTTTTATATCCTGCTTTTGACGGCGGCGACGCGCTTCATCCATTTCGCTCTGTTCAACGGCACTTTGCTGTCTCTGCATTATTTCATCGTCGACCTGATCGTGCTCTTGGCGATCGCCTTCGCGGGCATGCGCATCACCCGCGCCTATCAGATGTCGACGCAATACAGCTTCGCCTTCCTGCGTTCCGGCCCGTTTGGGTGGAAGCGGCGGTAAGGCCGAGAATTGGTGGTTGCGGCCGCCGACCAAGCGCGGCAGAAAGCCTTTATTTCCCCGCGAAATTGGGCTTTTATGTCGACAGGCGGGAAGGGAACCCCGCATGCAACCGGACCGGAGACAGAAACACCATCGCCGCCGGTTTTCCGAATTAGTCAGGTGTTTAAGGGAGTCACCATGAAAAAGGCACTATTGGCGAGCGTTGCGCTGACCTTCGCAATGTCGACCGCAGCGTATGCGGACATCATAATCGCGACAGCCGGCCCGATGACCGGACAGTATGCGTCCTTCGGTGCACAGATGAAGGCTGGCGCCGAGCAGGCCGTGGAAGACATCAACGCCGCCGGTGGCGTCAATGGCGAAATGCTGAAGCTGGAAATCGGCGACGACGCATGCGATCCCAAGCAGGCTGTGGCGGTGGCCAACCAGTTCGCCGGCTCGGGCGTTGTTTTCGTGGCCGGGCACTTCTGCTCCGGCTCGTCGATCCCGGCCTCCTCGGTCTATGCCGATGAGGGCATCGTGCAGATTTCGCCGGCGTCGACCAACCCGAAGTTCACCGACGAGCGTCCGGGCGAAGGCGTGTTCCGCGTCTGCGGCCGCGACGATCAGCAGGGCGATGTCGCCGGCGCTTATCTGGCCGAGAACTTCGCCGACAAGAAGGTCGCCTTCGTTCACGACAAGACCGCCTACGGCAAAGGCCTCGCGGACGCGACGATGTCGGCCTACGAGAAGGCGGGCGGCAAGCCGGCCCTCTACGAAGCCTACACCGCCGGTGAAAAGGACTACACCGCGCTCGTGTCGAAGCTGAAGCAGGAAGGCGTCGGCGTTCTTTATGTCGGCGGTTATCATACCGAGGCCGGCCTGATGGCGCGTCAGATGCGCGAGCAGGGCATGGACACCATCCTGGTTTCCGGCGACGCGCTCGTCACCGACGAATATTGGGCGATCACCGGTGATGCCGGTCAGGGCACGCTGATGACGTTCTCGCCCGATCCGCGCAAGAACCCCGACGCGGCTCCGCTGGTTGAGAAGTTCCGCGCCAAGGGCGTCGAGCCGGAAGGCTACGTGCTTTATACCTACGCCGCGATTCAGGCTTGGGCCGACGCGGTCAAGACCGGCGGCTCGACCGATTTCGAACCGGTGGTCAAGGCACTCAACGACGGCAAGTTCAACACCGTGCTGGGCGAACTTGAATTCAACGAGACGGGCGACGTGACGCTGCCCGGCTACGTCTTCTACGAGTGGAAAGACGGCAATTACGACTATCTCTGATCCACGGCCTTCGGCCAGGATCCCATCGCCATCGAGAGGCCCGGCGTTTTGCGCGCCGGGCTTTTTTTCGTCGCGACCACCGCCAAACCGGTTATTTGCACTGCAGCATTTTCCCGTTATTGATAGCGCGACTTTCCGCCGCTTCGAATATGGGGGCTCCCGCATTGCCGATATCCAAGATCCTCGTCGCCAACCGGTCCGAAATCGCCATCCGCGTCTTTCGCGCCGCCAACGAACTCGGTCTGCGAACTGTCGCGATTTGGGCCGAGGAGGACAAATATTCCCTGCACCGCTTCAAGGCCGATGAATCCTACCAGGTCGGCCGCGGCCCCCATCTGGCCAAGGATCTCGGTCCGATCGAAAGCTATCTGTCGATCGACGAGGTCATTCGCGTGGCCAGGTTGTCCGGAGCGGACGCCATCCATCCCGGTTACGGCCTGCTGTCGGAAAGTCCGGAATTCGCCGAGGCCTGCGCCGCAAACGGCATCGTCTTCATCGGACCGAAGCCGGAAACCATGCGCCGGCTCGGCAACAAGGTCGCCGCGCGCAATCTGGCCGTCGAAGTCGGCGTGCCTGTCGTCCCCGCCACCGACCCCTTGCCCGACGACATGGACGAGGTCGCCAGGATGGCCGAGGCGATCGGCTATCCGGTCATGCTCAAGGCTTCGTGGGGCGGCGGCGGACGCGGCATGCGCGCCATCCGCGCGGCGGAGGATCTCGCCCGCGAGGTGACGGAGGCCAAGCGCGAGGCCCGCGCCGCCTTCGGCAAGGACGAGGTCTATCTGGAAAAGCTGGTCGAGCGCGCCCGCCATGTCGAGGTCCAGGTGCTGGGCGACACGCATGGCAATGTCGTACATCTGTTCGAGCGCGATTGCTCGATCCAGCGCCGCAACCAGAAGGTCGTGGAGCGCGCGCCCGCGCCCTATCTCGACGCCGCGCAGCGCCAGGAACTGGCGGACCACGCACTCGGGATCGCGCGGGCCACCGATTATGTCGGCGCCGGAACCGTCGAATTCCTGATGGATGCCGATACCGGCGCGTTTTATTTCATCGAGGTCAACCCGCGTATCCAGGTCGAGCACACCGTCACCGAGGAAGTGACGGGCATCGACATCGTCAAGGCGCAGGTCCACATTCTCGATGGCGCCGCGATCGGCAAGCCGGCATCCGGCGTTCCCCCGCAGGACCAGATCCGCCTTAACGGCCACGCCCTGCAATGCCGGATCACCACCGAGGATCCCGAGCAGAACTTCATTCCCGACTATGGCCGCATCACCGCCTATCGCGGCGCGACCGGCTTCGGCATCCGGCTCGACGGCGGCACGGCCTATTCCGGCGCCGTGATCACGCGCTTTTATGATCCGCTGCTCGAAAAGGTGACCGCCTGGGCGCCGACGCCGCAGGAGGCGATCGCGCGCATGGACCGGGCGCTGCGCGAATTCCGCATTCGCGGCGTGGCGACCAACCTCACCTTCCTCGAGGCGATCATCGGCCATCCGAGCTTTCGCGAAAATTCCTACACGACCCGGTTCATCGACACCACGCCCGAGCTTTTCGCCCAGGTCAAGCGGCGTGATCGGGCGACCAAGCTGCTCAACTACATCGCCGACGTATCGGTCAACGGCCATCCCGAAACACGCGGCAGGCCGCGACCGTCGGCGGAAGCCGCCGCACCGGTTCTGCCGTTTGTCGGCGGCGATGTGCCCGACGGCGCTAAACAGCGCTTCGATCGTCTAGGACCGGAGAAATTCGCCCGCTGGATGCGCGACCAGACCCGCGTGCTGGTCACCGACACGACCATGCGCGACGGCCATCAATCGCTGCTGGCGACCCGCATGCGCACCCACGACATCGCCCGTGTGGCCGGCGCCTATGCCCGCGCCCTGCCGCAATTGCTGTCGCTCGAATGCTGGGGCGGCGCCACGTTCGACGTCGCCATGCGCTTTCTGACCGAGGACCCGTGGGAGCGGCTTGACCTGGTGCGCAAAGGCGCGCCCAACCTGCTCTTGCAGATGCTGCTCAGGGGCGCCAACGGCGTCGGCTACACCAATTATCCCGACAATGTCGTCAGGCATTTCGTCAAGCAGGCCGCTGCCGGCGGGATCGACCTGTTCCGCGTTTTCGACTGCCTGAACTGGGTCGAGAACATGCGTGTCGCCATGGACGCGGTCGGCGCCGAGGGCAAACTTTGCGAAGCGGCGATCTGCTATACGGGCGACATCCTCGATCCCGACCGCGCCAAGTACGACCTGAAATATTATGTCGGGCTGGCCCGGGAACTGGAGGCCGCGGGCGCGCACATCATTGCCGTCAAGGATATGGCCGGCCTATTGAAGCCGAACGCGGCCCGGGTCCTGTTCAAGGCGCTGCGCGAGGCGACGGACCTGCCGATCCATTTCCACACTCACGACACGTCCGGCATCGCCGCGGCCACCGTGCTCGCCGCCGTGGAGAGCGGCGTCGACGCGGTCGATGCGGCGATGGACGCATTGTCGGGCAACACCTCGCAACCCTGCCTCGGCTCTATCGTCGAGGCGCTCAAGGGTTCGGAGCGCGACCCCGGCCTAGATCCCGAATGGATCCGGCGCATTTCTTTCTACTGGGAAGCCGTTCGTAACCAGTACGCGGCCTTCGAAAGCGATCTGAAAGGGCCCGCTTCCGAGGTCTATCTGCACGAAATGCCCGGCGGCCAGTTCACCAATTTGAAGGAGCAGGCCCGCTCGCTGGGGCTGGAGACGCGTTGGCACGAGGTCGCGCAAGCCTATCACGACGTCAATTTGATGTTCGGCGACATCGTCAAGGTGACGCCGTCGTCGAAAGTGGTCGGCGACATGGCGCTGATGATGGTCAGCCAGGACATGACGGTCGCCGAGGTGGAGGATCCCGCGCGCGACATCGCCTTTCCCGACTCGGTCGTCTCCATGCTGCGCGGCGATCTCGGCCAGCCGCCCCGCGGCTGGCCCGCCGCCCTGCAGGCAAAGGTATTGAAAGGGGAAAAACCGGTCACCGCACGGCCGGGCGCGCTGCTTGAGGATGCGGACCTGCCCGCACGACGCCGGGAGTTGGAAGAACAGCTCGGTCGCGAAGCCAGCGAATTCGAATTCGCCTCATGGCTGATGTATCCGAAAGTGTTTACCGACTTCGCCGCCGTCGAGGACGATTACGGGCCGGTCAGCGTCTTGCCGACGCCGACTTATTTTTACGGCATGCAGCCCGAGGACGAGATCTTCGTCGAGATCGAACGCGGCAAGACGCTGGTTGTGCGCTGCCTGGCGGTCGGCGAGACCAACGAAAAGGGCATGGTCACCGTCTTCTTCGAGCTCAACGGCCAGCCGCGCCGGGTCAAGGTACCGGACCGCGCGCATGGCGCCTCCAACGGCAAGACGCGGCGCAAGGCCGAGCCCGGCAATGACAGCCATGTCGCCGCGCCGATGCCGGGTGTCGTCTCGACGCTGGCGGTTTCGGCCGGACAATCGATCAAGGCCGGCGACGTGTTGTTGTCGATCGAGGCAATGAAGATGGAAACCGCGCTGCATGCCGAGCGCGACGGCGTGATCGCCGAGGTGCTGGTCGCCGCCGGCGACCAGATCGACGCCAAGGACCTGCTCGTCACTTATGACGAGCAATAGGCTTCGCCCGACGGGCGCGGTCCAGAGGCCCCGCCCGTCGCCCGGTCAAAACTTTGGAGCGACGCGGCGTTGTCGTCGACCGGACATCGCTCAGCCGTCGATCTGCGCGGCGATGATCGCGATCGCCTGCTGATAAACGCTGGCCGCGTTCCACCCCTTGATGGCGCGGTAATTGGCCTGGCCTTGCTGGTAGCCCGCGCCGGGACGCCAGCCATGCGCGCGCAGGAAATTGGCCGTCGAGGCCAGCGCGTCGGCGCGCGAGCGCACGAGATCGAGGCGGCCATTGCCGTCGCCGTCGGCCCCGTAGCGCAGGATGCTGCCCGGCAGGAACTGCGTCTGGCCGAGTTCGCCGTGCTTGGCGCCCACGCTGGAGCTGGAAACCACGCCGCGATCGACCAGGGTCAGCGCGGCGATCAGATGGCCTGTGAAGAATTCCGAGCGTCGGCAATCATAGGCGAGCGTGGCCGTCGCCGACAAAAGGTTCGAATTGCCCATGAACCTGCCAAAACCGGTCTCCATGCCCCAGATCGCGATCAGCGGACCGGGTGGAACGCCGTAGCGCCGTTCCAGATTGGCGAATAACTTGGCGTGTTGTTTCTTCAGTCGCTTGCCCTGGCTCGCGATCGTGCTGGCGCCGCGAACCTGCATGAATTTCTTCAGCGAATATTTAAAGCTCTTCTGTCCGCGATCGGCGCGGATGGTTGCCGTCGCGTAGCGGGTCTGCTGCAGCGCCTTGATGCCGCGCTGGCCGATACCCTTGGCGCGGGCTTCGGCCGTCATCTGCTGTTTCCAGGTCTCGAACCCGCCCGCATTGTTGCCGCACTGGGCTGCCCAGCCCGCACCGCTCGCCGCTAATGTCGCGACGGCGAATGCCGCCGCCATCACCACGCTCTTGGACCTGAATTGCATTCTGTTCTCCCGCTGCCTGGACCGGTCACGACATGCCCGCCACGGCCACCAGGAAAACCAAGCTTGGCCCGGCACGCAGGTCGTTCGAAAGTATGGAGCTAGTTTCCAAACAAGTCTATTCTTGGGCCGGTTAACGGGGGGTTGCGGATATGCCGGACGTCGATGTGGTAGTCGTCGGCGCGGGTGCGGCCGGCCTCGGCGCCGCCAAGGCCCTGCGCGCCGCCGGCAAGACGTTCCGCCTCGTCGAGGCGATGGACCGGATCGGCGGCCGCGCCTGGACCCGCGACGCGGATCTCGGCGTTCCCTTCGATATCGGCTGCGCCTGGCTGCATGCCGCGGACCGCAATCCGTTCTACCCGGAGGCCCGGGCGGCGAACTGGACGCTCTATCACCACGACATGAACGTCGATCACCTCTACTACGGCAAGCGCAAGGCAAGCGAGGCCGAGCAAACCGGGATGAAGGCCGCCGACGCCGCTTTGGCCGCGCTGCTGGAGAGCCACACATCCCACGACGACCGGCTGTCCTCGCTGCTCTCCCGCGGCCACGCTGTGCGGGCCTCCGCGACCTTTTCCGGCCCGATGGATTTCGGCAAGGACGACGACGAGATATCGATCGCTGATTTCAAGGCCGCCGCCGACCTCGATCCCAACTATTTCACCCGGGAAGGGTTCGGCGCGCTGGTCGCGCATTACGGCCGCGACGTGCCGGTGGAACTCTCGACGCCCGTTCGCCGAATTGCCTGGGGCGGACCTGGCGTGGCGGTTGAAACCGATCGCGGCACGATTCGCGCCCGGGCCGTGCTTGTGACCTGCGCGCCGGCCGTGCTCGCTTTCGGCGAGATCGCGTTCACGCCGGACCTGCCCGCCGCCCATGACGAAGCTCTTTTCGACCTGCCGATGGGCATGCTGACCAAGATCCCGATCGAGATTCGCGAAACCCGGCTCGGCCTGGCCGCGTTCGACGATCTGTTGATCGAGCGCCACGCACGGCACGACATCTACTTCCTGTGTTTTCCTTTCGACACTGACCTGATGGTCGGTTTCGTCGGCGGCGATTTCGCTTGGGAATTATCTGTCGCCGGCGAGGCGGCGGGCATCGATTTTGTGTCCGACCGTCTGTGCGACATCTTCGGCAACGATCTGCGCAAGAATATCGGTCGCGCCATGATGACCAATTGGGGAGCGGAACGGTATGTCCGTGGCGCCTACGCAGCG
Source organism: Nitratireductor arenosus (assembly GCF_009742725.1). GTDB lineage: Bacteria > Pseudomonadota > Alphaproteobacteria > Rhizobiales > Rhizobiaceae > Mangrovimarina > Mangrovimarina arenosa. The sequence continues at coordinate 1,034,310 of NZ_WPHG01000001.1, forward strand.
GCGCGGCCCGGCAAGGTAAAGGCGCGCGCTATTCTGGCCACGCCGATCGCGGAGCGGATTTATTTCGCCGGCGAACATCTCGCCGGACCGTTGATCCAAACGTGCGGCGGTGCGCGCCTGTCCGGCGAGGCGGTCGCGCGCGATATCGTGGCCGCCCTCAACCGCGCCTGATCGCGTGCGGCACGCGTCTTGCCTCATCGGGCGGGGAACGGCGTCCGCGCGACGAGGTTGAACGTCGCCCAAAGGCTCATTTGCCGCGCTTTTGCTTGACTCCGGCGGCCAAATCCTGTCTATCCGGCTCGAATTCCGCGACGAGTGACCACTCCGAGCAGCCGACCGGGACTTTTTTCGCAGGTATTATGCGATCCCGGAGGTCAACACCCGGCAGCGCGATGCGCCCCCGGGTGCGTTTTGGCTTTGGCTGTTGGTCAATCGCGGCGGACGCATTACCTCTGCCCGAGAACGGTTGGAGATAAAGGACGGACGATGTTTGAATCGCTGCAGGAACGCCTTGGATCGATCCTGAACGGGCTGACCGGGCGCGGCGCGCTGTCGGAAGCCGACGTATCCGCAGCGCTGCGCGAAGTGCGCCGAGCCCTGATCGAAGCCGATGTTGCGCTCGAGGTGGTGCGCTCCTTCACCGACCGGGTGCGCGAAAAGGCCGTCGGCGCTGAGGTCTTGAAATCGATCAAGCCCGGCCAGATGGTCGTCAAGATCGTCCATGACGAACTGGTCGCCATGCTCGGCTCGGACGGCGAGGTGATCGACCTCAACGCGCCGGCGCCGGTCGTCATCATGATGGTCGGCCTGCAGGGCTCGGGCAAGACGACGACCTCCGGCAAGATCGCCAAGCGGCTTTCCGAGCGCCAGGGCAAGAAGGTCCTGATGGCCTCGCTCGATACCCGCCGCCCGGCCGCGCAGGAGCAATTGCGCCAGATCGGCGAGCAGACCGGCATCGCGACCCTGCCCGTCGTGGCCGGCCAGTCGCCGGTCGAGATCGCCAAGCGCGCCGTCCAGGCCGGCAGGCTCGGCGGCCACGACGTGGTGATCCTCGATACGGCCGGCCGCACCCATATCGATGAGCCGCTGATGATCGAGATGGCCGACATCCGCAAAGTGTCGGACCCGCACGAAATCCTGCTCGTCGCCGATTCGCTGACCGGTCAGGACGCCGTCAACCTCGCGCGCTCCTTCGACGAGCGGGTCGGCGTCACCGGCCTGGTGCTCACCCGCATGGACGGCGACGGCCGCGGCGGCGCCGCGCTGTCGATGCGCGCCGTCACCGGCAAGCCGGTCAAGCTGATCGGCACCGGCGAGAAGATGGACGCGCTGGAGGAGTTTCATCCCAAGCGCATCGCCGACCGCATCCTCGGCATGGGCGACATCGTCTCCCTCGTCGAGAAGGCGGCCGAAACCATCGACGCGGAAAAGGCCGCGGCGATGGCCAAGAAGATGCAGTCCGGCAAGTTCGACCTGAACGACCTTTCCGATCAGCTTCGCCAGATGCAGAAGATGGGCGGCATGGGCGGCATCATGGGCCTGATGCCCGGCATGGGCAAGATGAAGGACCAGATCGCGGCCGCCGGCCTCGACGACAAGATGTTCGGACGCCAACTCGCCATCATCTCCTCGATGACGAAGAAGGAACGCGCCAATCCCGACATCCTCAAACACAGCCGCAAGAAGCGCATCGCGGCCGGATCGGGAACCAATGCCGCCGAGATCAACAAGCTATTGAAGATGCACCGCCAGATGGCAGACATGATGAAAGCCATGGGCGGCAAGGGCAAGGGCGGCGGCGCCATGCGCGGCCTGATGGGCGGCATGGCGCAAAAGATGGGCCTTGGCGGCATGGGTGGTGGCATGGGCGGCATGCCGGACCTGTCGAAAATGGACCCCAAGCAGCTCGAGCAATTGCAAAAACAGGCCGAAGCGGCCGGTCTCGGCGGCGGCATGCCCGGCCTTCCGGGCGGCGGTGGCCTGCCGGGACTGCCCGGCGGCCGGAAATTGCCCGGACTGAGCGGAGGCCTGCCCGGCCTGCCGAAGAAGAAATGAACGGAGGAACGGTTTTGGCGGACAAGTCCGACACCGAAAAGGCACGCGAGATCCTAGCCGGCTACCGGGCTTCGATCGACAATATCGACGCCGCGCTCGTGCATATGCTGGCCGAGCGTTTCAGGTGCACCAAGGCCGTCGGCCATTTGAAGGCGACACACGATTTGCCGCCAGCCGATCCCGTCCGCGAGGAGCGCCAGATCGCGCGACTGCGCCAGCTCGCCGTCGACGCCCATCTCGACCCGGATTTCGCGGAGAAATTCCTCAACTTCATCATCCGCGAGGTGATCCGACACCACGAAATGATCGCCCGTGAAAACGGCGCCGGGGAACCCGTCCCCGTGCCGGAACGGACGGCTGAAACCAACAATCCCGATCAGTGAGACCCTAGGAGACAAAAATGGCACTGAAGATCAGACTGGCCCGGGCGGGCTCGAAAAAACGCCCCTACTACCACGTCGTCGTCGCCGACGTGCGCAGCCCGCGCGACGGCCGCTTCATCGAGGCGATCGGTTCGTGGAACCCGACGCTCCCCAAGGATGCCGAACGCGTTTCGATCGATGAAGAACGCGTCAAGCATTGGATCGCCCAGGGCGCCAAGCCGACCGATCGCGTGCTGCGCTTCCTCGACCAGGCTGGTCTTGCCAAGCGCCCGGAGCGCTCGAACCCGAAAAAGGCCGAGCCGGGCAAAAAGGCCCAGGAGCGCCTGGCCCTGATCAAGCAGGCCGAGGAAGAACTCGCCGCCAAGCTCGAGGAAGAAAAGGCCGCCGTGGCCTCGGCCACGGAAGCACCTGCGGAGGAAGCACCGGCCGAGGAGGCATCTTCCTGATCGTTTCTGGAGCGAAACGAAATCGTCGACGGCGGGCCTCGGTCCGCCGTTTTCTTTTGCGGCATCAAAGCCGCTCAGCCCAGAAAACCCCGCGCGGCTCATGGCGCCGGACCATATCATCCACCTTTCTGGCCAGGCCAAAAGAGTCCGGCCGGGCATATTGGCCGCGACAAAACCGGGGTGCGGCAATTTTCCGCTGGACCGCGACCGGCCCGATAGGGCAATCTGGTCGGACCAGATTGCCCTAGGCACTGAGCTAGACCCGTAGGCGGAGGAGCGCACGGTGAATATCCAGTCAACCGCGGCCAAGGACGCCGAGACGCCATTCGATCGCCAGCGGCTCGATCGCCTGATGGAGGAAGCCGGCATCGACCTGCTGCTGGCCACGTCGAAGCACAATGTCCAATATCTGCTCGGCGGCTATCGCTACATCTTCTTCCACGCCATGGACGCGATCGGCCACAGCCGCTACCTGCCCGTCCTCGTCTACGAAAAGGGCCGACCTGACCGCGCCGCCTATATCGGCAACAAGATGGAGGGCATGGAACAGCAGGTGAACCCGTTCTGGACGCCCGCGGTCAAGACCACGTGCTGGGGCAGCGTCGATGCCGCCCAGGAGGCGATCGCACATATCAAGGCGCTCGGCCGTCACGGCGCGCGGATCGGGATCGAGCCGTCCTTCCTGCCCTCAGATGCATGGCTGGCCCTGACCACCGGGCTCGATGATGCGAGCTTCGTCGACGCCACGGGGATTCTTGAGCGCCTGCGTTCGGTGAAGACCGCGGCGGAACTCGACCTGCTGCGCAGGGCGTCCGAACTGATCACGGACTCCATGCTGGCGGTGTTTTCCGGCCATGGCGAAGGCGCCGGCAAGGCCGAACTTGTCGATGCGTTGCGCCGCGAGGAGACCGGGCGCGGCCTCCAGTTCGAATACTGCCTGATCACCATCGGGTCGAGCCACAACCGCGCCGTCTCGCCACAAAGCTGGCAAAGGGGCGAGGTGCTGTCGCTCGATTCGGGCGGCAATTATCGCGGCTATATCGGCGATCTGTGCCGCATGGGCGTTCTCGGCGAGCCGGATTCCGAACTTGAGGATCTGCTCGCCGAGGTCGACGCCGTGCAGCAGGCCGCGTTTTCGAAGATCAGGGCGGGCGCGACCGGGACACAGGTGATCGCCCATGCCGAAAAGACGCGGAAATCGCTGCCAAACGCAACCTGCAACGACTTCTTCGCCCACGGCATGGGCCTGATCAGCCACGAGGCGCCGTTCCTGATGACCAACCATCCCGTCGCCTATGACGGCGTCGACGCCGACAGGCCGCTGGAAGCCGGCATGGTGATCTCGGTCGAGACCACCATGCTTCATCCGCGTCGCGGTTTCATCAAGCTGGAAGACACCGTCGCCGTTACCGGTAACGGCCACGAACTGATCGGGGATCGCGGCCGGAACTGGAATCGCGGGCAGGCGTAGACGCGGGCGGCAAGCACGGGGCCGCACGGCTTTCTGTCCAATATTTGCCGACAAACAAATTTTGCTCCGCAGCCGGATCGCAAGCGCCGCGAACGGCGCCCGCGCGATGAAGAGGTCTACGCCGCCTGCTTCTTGGGGGTGATCAGGCCGCGCGCGACCAGGATCTCGGCGATCTGGACCGTGTTGAGTGCCGCGCCCTTGCGCAGATTGTCGGAGACGACCCACAAATTGAGGCCGTTGTCCAAGGTCGAATCCTCGCGGATACGCGAAATATAGGTGGCATCCTCGCCGGCCGATTCCAGCGGCGTGACGTAGCCGCCGTCCTCGCGCTTGTCGACGATCAGGCAGCCCGGCGCCTCGCGCAGGATCTCGCGCGCCTCGTCGGCGGTGATCGGCTTCTCGAACTCGATATTGACCGCCTCGGAATGGCCGATGAAGACCGGCACGCGCACGCAGGTGGCCGTCAGCTTGATCTTCGGATCGAGCATCTTCTTGGTTTCGGCCACCATCTTCCATTCTTCCTTGGTGGAGCCGTCCTCCATGAAGAGGTCGATATGCGGGATGACGTTGAAGGCGATGCGCTTGGTGAACGTCTTCGCCTCGATCGGATCCGCGACGAAGACGGCGCGGGTCTGTTCGAAAAGCTCGTCCATGCCTTCCTTGCCCGCGCCCGAAACGGACTGGTAGGTGGACACGACCACGCGGCGGATGGTGGCCGCGTCGTGCAGCGGCTTCAGCGCGACGACGAGCTGGGCGGTCGAACAATTGGGATTGGCGATGATGTTCTTCTTGGTGAAGCCGTCGATCGCATCGGCATTCACCTCAGGCACGATCAGCGGCACATCGGCGTCGTAGCGCCAGGCCGAGGAATTGTCGATCACCACGCAACCCTGCTTGCCGATACGCGGCGACCATTCCTTCGACACGGCGCCGCCGGCCGACATCAGGCAGATATCGGTGCCGGAAAAATCATAGGTGTCGAGCACCTTCACCTTCAGCGTACGGTCGCCGTAAGAGACCTCCGTGCCGAGCGAGCGCCGCGAGGCGAGCGGCACGACCTCATCGGCCGGAAAGCCGCGCTCTTCGAGAATGTTGAGCATTTCGCGGCCGACATTGCCGGTGGCGCCGGCGACTGCAATCTTGAAACCCATTTCGGTCATCTCCTGTCACTCCCCTTTTGCTGGAAGGTCCGCCGGCGACCGCGGGCGGCTTTCCCCGGCCGGACCCGGGGAGAGGGGGAGTAAGGCCGAGAAAATCAGACCGTTTTGGCGGTCGTTTTGGCTCGGGTTTTACGGGTGGTGCAAAACGCGCGCATGCCGCCGCCGGAAAGATATCCGGACGGATGACGACGAGAAACTGCGAAAACACCGGCGCGCATGGCCTGCTCCACGAAACGCAACGCTTCTAGCGGTTCTGTGTAAAGAGTCAATTGCCCCGGCCGGGCCGATCACCCGCATTTCATTTGACGCCTCGCGGCCACGATCTACCCTTGTGTGAGAACATAAGCAGGGAGACGCTTGATGGACCGCATCTCCAGACGGCACGCGCTCGGAATATTCGCCCTTGGCGGGTTCGGATTCGCGGCCGGCATGCCCGCTTACGCCCATCACGGCTGGTCCTGGACCGAAGACGGGTTTTTCCAGCTTGAGGGCATTGTCGCCGCGATCTATATCGGCAATCCCCACGCGACGCTCGACATCGATGTCGAGGGCGAACTCTGGCGCGTGGAGCTCGCCCCGCCATCGCGCACCGTCGCCGCCGGCTTTACCGAAGAGGCGGCCGCGATCGGCGACGAGATCACCGCTATTGGCAACCGGTCGCTCGATCCGGCCGAACGGCGCATGAAGGCGGTGCGCATCGTCGTCAACGGCAAGACCTACGACGTCTATCCGCGACGCGCTCCGTCCTGAGCCGGGCCGGATGGCGGCCGACCTATTTGCTTGGATCGAAGCCTTGGCGCCGGTCGTGGCGCTGAAGCGTTCCTTCCTCGCCTATCCGCTAGTCAACGCCGCCCATATTCTGTCGATCGGCGTGCTGGTCACGACCGTCATCCTGATGGATTTGCGCATTCTCGGCGGTTTGTCCGCCATTGACGGGCGGACTTTCATCGCGCTCATGCGCCGTCTGGCGCTGTTTGCCTTTGCTGGCGCCGTGCTCACCGGTGCCTCCCTGTTTTCGGTGCGGGCCGGCGATTACGCGGCCAATCCCGCCTTTCTTCTGAAAATGGCGCTGATCCCGGTTGCCGTGCTCAACATGTTCCTGTTCCGCCATCTGGCGCGCGGGTGGGAAGCCGCAACCTGGCGACACGATCCGCCCCGGTTCGTACGCGGCACGGCGGCAACGTCACTGCTCCTTTGGCTGGCCGTCCTGCTGTGCGGCCGGTTCATCGCCTTCCTGTGAAAGGCTGCGCCGTTGACTTCTCGGGCCGGGCACGGAAACTTGCCCGGTGGATGACAAATCCGAAAGGGCCGGGATGCGCGGGGAAGTTCTTTATTTCGATGGCGAACGCGGCGTCGGTTTCATTAACGGCGATGACGGCAACCGCTATCATTTCGCCAGCCCGGACTTGGCCTCGATATCCGCGCCGGGCAAGGGCGCCAAGGTCGAGTTCCTGACCGAAGGCAACCGCGCCCGCGACGTGACCGCTCTTGGCGGGCCGGCCGAAAAAACGCGGCAGGCCGGGGAAGAACCTCCCGCCACGTCACCGTCGCGGCTTGCCGACATCGCGGCGACGGGCCGGCGCTCTCTTTTCGGGCATTTCCTTGATTGTGTGACGGTCTCCTACGTCAAGCTGGGCGGCCGCGCCCCGCGCCGGGAATTCTGGGGCTTTTTCCTGTTCGCTTTCATCGTGATGGCCGCCGCGCTTTTTGCCGGCCTGATTGCCGACGGTATGGTCGGCAATCTCGATCGCGAGGAACCGGTGCTCGCGCTCGGCCTGACCGGCATTCTGGTCCTGGCGCTGGCGCTGCCCTCGATCGCGGTCACGATCCGCCGGCTGCACGACATTGGCCTGTCAGGCTGGTTCATCCTGCTCGGTTTCGTGCCCACGGTGGGCAATCTGATCATCCTCGTCTTCGCACTGATCCCGTCGCAGAAATCCGAAAACAAATGGGGGCCGGCGCCCCGATAGAGATCAGGCCGACAGAGTGAGATATTTCGCCGTGATCGCATCGCCCATCTCCGCAGTCGAGAGTTGGGTCATGCCGTCCGACATGATGTCGGCGGTGCGCATCCCGTCGTCGAGCACGCCGGCGATCGCCGCCTCGAGCCGGTCCGCCTCCGCGACCATGTTGAAGGAATAGCGCAGGCACATCGCGAACGAGGCGATCATCGCGATCGGGTTGGCGAGCCCCTTGCCGGCAATGTCGGGTGCGGAGCCGTGCACCGGTTCGTACAGCGCCTTGCGGGCGCCGGACATGGGATCGGGCGCGCCGAGCGAGGCCGACGGCAGCATGCCGAGCGATCCCGTCAACATCGCCGCGACGTCGGACAGCATGTCGCCAAACAGATTGTCGGTGACGATCACGTCGAACTGCTTGGGCCAGCGCACCAGTTGCATGCCGCCGGCATCGGCCAGCATATGGGTCAGCTCGACATCGGCGTAATTCGCCTTGTGGGTTGCCGCCACGACCTCCTTCCACAGCACGCCTGACTTCATCACATTGTGCTTTTCCATCGAACACACCTTGTTGGCGCGCGTGCGTGCCAGTTCGAAGGCGACGCCCGAAATGCGCTCGATCTCGAACGTGTCGTAGACTTGGGTGTCGATACCGCGTTTCTGGCCGTTGCCGAGATCGATGATCTCCTTGGGTTCGCCGAAATAAACGCCGCCGGTCAGCTCGCGCACGATCAGGATGTCGAGCCCCTCGACAACCTCCTGCTTGAGCGAGGACGAGGCCGCCAGCGCCGGATAGCAGATCGCCGGGCGCAGATTGGCAAACAACTCCATCTCCTTCCTGAGCCGCAGCAGGCCGGCCTCCGGCCGCACCTCATAGGCCACGCCGTCCCATTTCGGTCCGCCGACCGCGCCGAACAGCACCGCATCGGCGGCCAGGGCCTTTTCCATGTCCTCATCCGAGATCGCCTGGCCGTGTGCGTCGTAGGCCGCGCCGCCGACCAGCCCCTCCTGGACCGTGAAACCGGCCGACTGCGTGTCGTTCAGCACCGCAATCAGCTTGCGTACCTCCGCCATCGCCTCGGGGCCGATACCGTCGCCGGGAAGAAGCAGGAGGGTGCGCGTCACCATGGAAAGCCCTTTCGAAAAGGCGGAGATCCGCCGCCATGTGTGGTGGAAACGAGGTCGATTTCGAATTCGGGACACTAGCTAGACGCCAGACGCCGTTTGCGCAAGTCGCACCCGGGCGGGCGCCCGCCAAGGCTGGAGGTCGAGCCTGAGCGGCCGGCGGGTCAGCCCGCCGCACCGCGCCGCAGGGCCGTCACCTCGATCTCGATTTTCATTTCCGGCTCGTTGAGCTGACACACGATCATGGTCGCCGCCGGCCTTATTGCGCCGAAAATTTCCCCAAGGATCGGAAACACCGTCGGCACGAACGCGCGGTCGGTGACGTAATAATGCGCCCGCACCACGTCGGCGAGGTCGAAGCCAGCTTCGGCGAGTGCGGCGGCGATCGTGGCGAGGCAGTTGCGCGTCTGCGCCTCGATCGGCTCCGGCATCGTCATGGTGGCGTAATCGTAACCGGTCGTACCGGACACGAAACACCAGTCGCCCTGGACGACCGCCCGCGAATAGCCGGCGGTTTTCTCGAAGGGAGAACCGGTGGAGATCAGACGTCTTGTCATGTCTTGCGTCCTGTTTCCTTCAGCCGCTCCAGCACCGCCGGGTCGGGCTGCGATCTGGAAAGATCGACATGATATTTCTCATCGCGGGGCGGCAGCACGGCGCTGTTGAAGGGTTCGGCCACCACGCCGCCGAAACGCGCTTCGTGCACCACGACCCGACGTTTGCGGATAAGACAGATCACCAGGATCGCACGGTCGTCGTAACGGGACAGATCGTCGGCGAATCCCCAGACCAGGCCGCCGGACAAAGATGCATTGCCGAAGACGAGACGCCGGCCGGTTCCGTCCTCGGCCGTCGTCAGGCAGTCCCGGCAGAAATACCAGGGATAACGCGGGAAGGCCCGCTGGGCCTTCCCGCAACCGGGACAGAAATGATCGTCCATGCCCGTCACGCGCTCCTCCGCCGCGTCCCCACCGGCCGTATGCCGCCCCGCCGGGCATCACGCGCAATAGACACTCACAGATCGTCCGGCACCAGACCGGCGATCGCGGCCGGCCACTCGTCGCGTTCCGGCCAGAAGCGCGGCGCCGGTCCAGCCTGTTGCTGGGCGAAATACAAGGTGCGGTTTTCGACATCGACGACCACGAACGTGTCCTGGGCCCCGCAGGCATGCGGCACACAGCCGCGCGCCGTCAAAACACCGTCATCGGTGATTTCGGGTTCGCTCGAGGTTCCAAGCCCCGCGGCCACGGAAAACAGCTCGTCCCCGAGCAGGGCCAGCGCCGCGTCGTAGAGGCCGGCATTGCGGAAAAGCTCGATCGGATGGCTCACCGTCGCGGGATCGAAATTCGACCAGTCGGTGTCCTGCTGTGGCGCGTAGGAAAGCACGCCCGTTGTTTCGAACCCGCTGTCGGGAGCCCATGAACGGATCACGGCCTGTTCGCCGGGCCTCAGATAGGGGACGAAATAGATATATTCGTCCGTCACCGCCGGCGGCGGCGCGCCGCATTCCTCGCCGACGATCTCGGTCTTAACGTCGCCGTTCTCAGGCTTCCACAGCATGATTGTGTAGGGCCCGCACGCATTGCCGCCATTGCCGGCCGATAAAAGCGCGATCTCGACATCGCGCACGGTGACGATACGGTCGAAAGCCACGAAATAGTCGCGATGCAGCTCGCGCCCGTCATAGGCCGCCACCCGCTCGTAATCCTGGCGGGTGATCGTCAGCTCTCCGTCCTGGAAGGAATAACGCTGGACCTCTTCGTCCTCGGCCCGCGCCACACTGCCGGCGAGGAGGACGACGAGGACGAAAACCGGAATGCGTGAAAAAATCGACATGGTTGCTCCGAAGCGCTTGGGCCGGAGCGCGGATGGAAAGCGCGGTCGGCCAGACTGCTACGGAGAGTAACGGCAAAACCGGATGGCGCAAAACCACAAGGACGCCTGGAACAAGCGTTTTTCAGCGCCGGCCGGGCGCGACCGGTCAGATCACGATGCGCCCGACGACGCGGCGTACGATCGGGGCCACCACCAGCACCGCGGGAAAGGCCAGCGCCCAGGACGGCAGCCAGGCCGAAAGCCAGTAAAGCAGGAACGACGCGTCGACGCCGCGCGCGATCGCAGTCGACAGGCCCGACACGATGAACGACATCAACCCCGACAACAGCAGGCCGAAGACAAGCGGCTCCAGCCGCCGGGGCACGAAGGGGCGCATGACGAACCCGGCAGCGCCGATCAGGCCCAGGGCCGGGCGGCGGCGGCTTTTTCCTCGTAGGTGGCGATCGCCGGTGCCTTTTCCATGGTCAGGCCGATATCGTCGAGGCCGTTGAGCAGGCAATGTCGCCGGAATTCGTCGAGGTCGAAGGCGATCGCGCCGCCGTCGGGGCCACGGATCTCCCTGGCCTCGAGGTCGACGGTGACGGTCGCGTTGGCGCCACGGCTGGCGTCGTCCATCAGCTTGTCGAGATCGTCCTGGCTGACCTTGATCGGCAAGATGCCGTTCTTGAAGCAGTTATTGTAGAAAATATCGGCGAACGAGGTCGAGATCACGCAACGAATGCCGAAATCCAGCAGCGCCCAGGGCGCGTGCTCGCGGCTCGATCCGCAGCCGAAATTGTCGCCCGCCACGAGGATCTGCGCCTTGCGATAGGCCGGCTTGTTGAGCACGAAATCCGGATTTTCCGACCCGTCCTCATTGTAGCGCATCTCCGCGAACAGGCCGGTGCCGAGTCCGGTGCGCTTGATCGTCTTGAGATAGTCCTTGGGGATGATCATGTCGGTATCGACATTGATGATCGGCAGGGGGGCTGCAACGCCGGTGAGTATCGTGAACTTGTCCAAGGCACGTCCCTTTTCTTCAAGCGTCGAATTTGCACCCGCTTTACAGCAACAGGGCCGGATTTCAAGCATCGGCCGGCGGATGTCGAAAATGGCTGCGCCCGCACGTCTATAAGATGGGTGACTGTCATACGGCAGGCGCGTGCACCCTGCTGACAAAAGGCTGTCAGCATACCCGTTGTAGAACCGCGCTTCGGATTTTTGGAGAGTTCAATGCCCAACGTCAAGGAACACGGCAAGGCAACGCGGCGCGAGTGGGCCGGCCTGGCTGTCATCGCCCTGCCCTGCCTGCTCTATTCCATGGACCTCACGGTCCTCAACCTCGCGGTGCCGCATATCACCGCCGACCTCAAGCCATCCGCGCTGCAGCTTTTGTGGATCGTCGACATCTACGGTTTCATGGTCGCCGGCGCGCTCGTTACCATGGGCACGCTTGGCGACAGGATCGGTCGGCGGCGATTGTTGATGATCGGCGCCGTGGCGTTCGGCCTGGCGTCGGTCGTGGCGGCATTCGCATCCACGGCCGCTATGCTGATTTTCGCCCGTGCGCTGCTCGGCCTGGCAGCCGCTACCCTGGCGCCGTCCACCCTGTCTTTGATCAGCAACATGTTCCGTGATGAAAAGCAGCGGCGGGTGGCGATTGGCGTCTGGATCGCGAGCTTCTCGGCCGGCGCGGCCATCGGCCCCGTGGTCGGCGGCGTGCTGCTGACATGGTTCTGGTGGGGTTCGGTCTTTCTCGTCGCGGTGCCGGTCATGGTGCTTCTGCTCGTGCTCGGGCCGCTTCTCCTGCCCGAATATCGCGACGAGGACGCGGGCCGCATCGACCTCGTGAGCGCGGCCCTGTCCATTATTGCCGTGCTGTCCGCCATATTCGCCCTCAAGAAATTTGCCGAGAGCGGCATCTCGGCCGAGACTGTGCTGGCGCTCGCCGCCGGCATCGTCATAGGCGTCATATTCCTGGTCCGGCAGCGCCGGCTCACCAACCCGCTGATCGACCTCACGCTGTTCAGGCAGTCAGCTTTCGGCGCCGCACTTTCGGTCAACGTTCTAGGCTTTTTTGTCGCTTTCGGCTCATTCTTGCTGATCGCGCAATATCTGCAGCTTGTGCTCGGTCTGAGCCCGATGGCCGCTGGCCTTTGGTCGGTTCCACAGGCCGCCGCCTTCATCGTCGGCTCGACGATCACCCCACCGCTCGCCGAGCGTATCCGGCCCGGCCGGGTCATGGCGCTCGGCCTCGTGGTCGCGGCCGCGTCATTCGTCATTCTGTCCGGCGTGATGATGCCGGTGACATTGCCGGTCCTGGTAACAGCGGGATGCCTGATGTCGCTTGGTCTGGCGCCTGTGTTCACGCTCGCCACGGACGTGATCCTCGGCATCGTGCCGCCGGCCAAGGCAGGTGCTGCTTCGGGCCTGTCGGAAACATCGAGCGAATTCGGCGGCGCGCTGGGCATCGCCGTTCTCGGCGCCGTAGCCACGGCGGTTTATCGTGCGCAGATGGGCGGCAGCGGTTTGGCCGACGCAACGCTCGCGTCTGCCGGCGACACGCTGGCAGCGGCGTTGGCCCACGCAGAAAACCTGGCAGAGCCGATGCGGGCGGAACTGACCGCCGCGGCGCGTGCCGCCTATGTGGCCGCTTTCCACATGGCAGCCGCGATCTGCACGTTCGTGGTGCTGGTCGCCGCCATCGTCTCCGGCACCTGGCTGGACCGCCGACAGCGCCGATCAGGCGGCGGCGCCCCAGCCACGGAGTCGGCGGTCGGCTGAGCCGTCGAGCTCAGATGACGCTGAGGTCGCGGAACGGTGCGCCGGCGCCTGCTGCAGCCCGTGGCCGGAAAAGCCGTTTGCGAAGAAAAACCGCCGACCTCCGGATGCGACCCGACAACAGCGTTCTGATCGAACGTTGTTGTCGTAGCGGCCGGCCCAAGCGCGTGTCATCTTGATCGCCTCAAAGGCGGGAATGCACGTCGCCAGCGCCGGCCAGTTCACCTCTTCGAAAAGCGGCGGGTTCGAAATCGCCGGATTTCGCGGTCCCGCCGCCCCGTTCGTCCGCTGGTTACGCCTGCGCCGCGCGTTGCAGCGCCATGACGCCGGTCTCCGTGCCGGTCAGCCGGCGCGAGCGTCCATCCTCGCCGACGATCATGGTGATGCGGCGCCGCTCCGAGGAGAACAGCTCCGATGTCACCACGTCGACCGGCGGGTCGAAGGCGATGGTGGCGCGCCACAGGTCCGGCTTGATGGTTTCCGAAAGTCCGAAGACGCGCCCCTGCGCAGGCTTGCCATTGAAATGGCCTTCGACCCGGTCGCCAACGGCAAAGGGCGCGCCAGCCTTGGTTTCGGCGCTGGCCGGCGTGGATGCGGCGGCGGCAAGCGTGTTCCAGTCGCGCGCGCCGTTCTGGCGGGCGACGAGCTCGAGCGCCTTGCCGTGCGAGACGGCGATGCCGTCCGCTGCCAGCGCCTCGCGCAAACGCCTGGCATGCGTCTTGTAGTCGGTGGATGGTGTCATCACCGTTCGCTCCTATCGCTTTGCGAGCGGCATTTTGCTCACGGGAGCCCGCATTGCCGTTTCGGCCGCCAAGTCGACAGGGAAACGATGGAAACGTCGGAAGCTTCACCATGGCTTGCGCCGCGGGCGGCAGGGGCTTCCGGCCCTTGTGATCCGCTCAGATAGGGATGCGGGCCTGCCACGTCAATATGTGTAGCGACGCAAGCCGGGAAAGGCCGGAAAAGCTGTTGGCGAACAGGCCCCGGTCGGGATCGAAATCGGCCAGACCGGCCATGGTCGCGACCGCGCCGGCATTGGGCCCGGCCGCGTTGATGGCGACGCCCGCGTCGAACCAGCCCTCGCCCGTTTGCCCGTAGGCGCCAGCCGCGATGCCCTCGGTCGACAGCCAGGCGAACCGCCCCTTCAGGGCGGCCGCGTCCTCGAGCAGGATGTCGCCGCCCTCGGCACGCTGCACCGCATGGTTTGGCGGCAAGGATCGGCCGACCGGCCTCCGAGGCCAGGATCAGATAGCCTTTTTCGCGCAGGCCGATATCGGCCTGCGGCCCGAACACCGCCGTCAGCCGGCAGACCACGTCGAGGGTGAAGCGCGACAGGCGGATGTTTTCGGGGCTCGAGAATTGCTGGCGGATCGAGGCGCAGCACAGCGTGGTCGCGGCGGTGGCGAATTGCGGATCGCGTTCGATAAGCGCGATCGAGCCCGAAAACCCCTCCTCGCGCAGATACCAGGCGACCGAGCTGCCGACGATCGCGACGACGACGATGACGATGCGTAGGTCTTTACCCTGTCCTCCCCGGCTTGCACCCGGTGCGCCGCCTGATGGTGCGCCGTCCCGCATCAGACAGATCCCGCGCCACTTGCAAGCCGGCCGTCCCGGCGTCATGAAGGAGCCATGCAGACCACCAGCCCACACCCCCTCCGTTCCGTCCTCTACGTGCCGGCCGCCAACGACAAGGCGCTCGCCAAGGTCGCCGGGCTTGCCTGCGACGCGGTGATCGTCGACCTCGAAGACGCCGTCGCGCCGGAAGAAAAGACGACCGCGCGCGAACGCATGGTGCGGTTTTTCGCCGACCGCGAGCGCGACGGTCGCCCGGTCGCGGTGCGGATCAACGCGCTCGCCAGCGAGTGGGGCGCCGACGACCTGGAGGCGGCGCACGCCTGCCGGCCGGACGCGATCCTGCTGCCGAAGGTCGAGACGCCGCGCGACGTGCTGGAGGCCAATGACCGTCTCGACGGGGCGGAGGCCGCGCCCGGCCTCGCGCTGTGGGCGATGGTGGAAACGCCGCGCGCGATCCTCAACCTCGGCCCCATCGCCGAACTCGGCCGCAACCGCGGCGCCCGGCTCGCCTGTCTGGTCGCCGGCACCAACGACCTCGTCAAGGAAACCGGCGTCGCCATGACCGCCGACCGGCAATGGCTGCTTGCCTGGCTGCAGCAGATCGTGCTCGCCGCGCGCGCGGGCGGTCTTGTTGCGCTGGACGGGGTCAGCAACGATTTTCGCGATCTCGACGCCCTGGCGCGCGAATGCCGTCAGGGCGCGGCGATGGGCTTCGATGGCAAGACGCTGATCCATCCGGCCCAGATCGGACCGGCCGATCTCGCCTTTTCGCCTTCGGCGGAAGAAGTCGCCCAGGCCGAACGGATCGTCGCCGCCTTTGCCGCACCTGGCAACGAAAACAAAGGCGTGCTGTCGGTCGACGGCCGCATGACCGAGCGGCTGCATCTCGACCAGGCCAATCGGCTGCTGGCCAAGGCGGGCCGGCGGACCGGAGAGGAAACCGCATGAAACTCTATCGCTATCTCACCGGGCCGGACGACGCCGCCTTCTGCCACAAGGTGACGGCGGCGCTGAACAAGGGCTGGCGGCTGCACGGCTCGCCGGCTTACGCCTTCGACGCCGCCAGCGGAACGATGCGCTGCGGCCAGGCGGTGGTGAAGGAGGTCGACGGCCTCGACTACGAGCCCGGCATCAAGCTCGGGGAGTATTGAACGGGCGCCCGTGGGCCATAGACCGCGTCACGCCACGCTTTCCTCGATCTTTTCCATGTCCTCGTCGGACAGGCCGAAATGATGGCCGAGCTCGTGGATCAGCACATGGGTGACGATATCGCCCAGCGTTTCCTCGTTCTCGGCCCAATAGTCGAGAATGGCGCGCCGATAGAGCGTGATGCGATTCGGGCCTTCGCCGGTGGCCGGGTTCCAGCGCTCGGCGATGCCGCGGCCCTCGAACAGGCCGAGCAGATCGAACGGGGTTTCCAGCGACAGATCGTCCATGATCTCCTCGGTCGGAAACTCGGCGATCTGAATGACGATCTCGCCAGTCAGCGTGCGGAAATCCTCCGGCAGATGCGCATAGGCTTCCAGCGCCAGGATCTCCATCTCGTCGACCGACGGAGAGAGCTGATCGTGCCAGGCGCGGGTCTGGTAGATGCGGGCCATGCTTTTGTCCTTTGGCCGCCATATAGCCTTTTGTTTCCGGCCTTGCGAGAGGCGCAGTGGTGAAGGATTCGCCGATGCGGATTTTCATGGTGCGCGTCCCGAGGCGGAATAAATTCTTATCGGCCCTGCTTGACTCTTGGGGCGGGCTCTGGAATCCATAAGAACATAACAGGAACAAGGTGGTTTTGGAGCGACTGTCATGGCCAAGCCCGCCGTGGCGCGGGAGACTGTTGTCGCTTTGCGTCGGCAAATCGCGAGGATCGAAGGGGGCCTGCCCGAAAGGCTGGCAGGGTCCGGCGACGACGATGGCCTCGTGCTGCGTCACGGCCCCGCCGCCAGACGGGAAACCCGTTTCGGGTCCGCCTTTTTGCCGACCGGCGCCTCAAGCTTCGATACCGCCCTGGGCAGCGGCCTGCCGCGCGCCGCCCTGGTTGAGATTCATGGCGGTCAGACCCGTGACGCCGGCGCGGTGGCGGGATTTGCCCTGTGTCTTGTCGGACTGTTGCGCAAGACCGGGCTGGCGGAGCGGGAAAACGCTTTGTGCTGGATCGGCACGGCGGAGATTTTCCGCGAGGCTGGCTTTCCCTACGCGCCCGGCTTGCACCGGTTTTACGGCCTGCCGGCCGGCGATCTCTTCCTGTGCGCGCCGAACGAGACCAGGGACGCGTTGTGGGTTGCCGAGGAGGCCGCCCGTCAGCACGCCTTTGCCGCGATCGTGCTGGAGCTGCGCGGCAACCCGGCCCGCCTCGACCTGACCGCCACCCGGCGCCTGCATCGCCGGGCGCAGGAGGCGGGGCGTCCGGTTTTCCTGATCCGCGAGGCCGGAACCGCCGAGCCGACGGCTGCCCCGGTCAGGATCGCGGTCTCGCCCGCCCCCGCCGCCCTGCGCTCGACCGTATCCGGTCCTATGGCGGCTTCGATCGGACATCCGGCCTTCGCCGTCACCATCACCAAAAGCCGCGCCGCCCCGGCCGGGCGGCTCGTTCTGGAGTGGAACCCCGATGAATCCAGCTTCCGCGAAATCCGGCCAGAGAATTCTGGCGCTCTGGTTCCCGCATCTGGCCACCGACCGGATATTCCGGCAGCGGGAGGGACGGTCGTGGCGTTGCGGCCCGCCGGCACGGCGGCCGCCGCTCCTGGTCAGCCATCGCGAAAACAACACCCAACGCATCGTCGCGCTCGACGAGCGCGCTGAGGCGCTTGGCCTGAAACCCGGCATCGGCATCGCCGACGCGCGCGCCATGCACCCCGGTATCCAGATCGTCGACGCCCTGCCGCAAGCCGACCGCCGTCTGCTGGAAAGCCTTGCCGACTGGTGCGACCGCTACACGCCGCTCGTCGCCCTGGAGGGAAGCGACGGGCTGTTTCTCGACATCACCGGCTGCGCCCATCTTTTCGGCAATGAAAAGCGCATGATGGACGATATCCTGTCCCGGCTTTTCCATCAGGGTTTCGACGCCCGCGCCGGGCTCGGCCCGAGCCCCGGCATCGCCTGGGCGGCGGCGCGGTTCCTGAGCCCGGCGATCGTCCCGCCGGGTGAGGAGGCCGAAACCCTGGCGCCGTTGCCGCTCGCCGCGCTGCGCATCGCGCCGGCCGTCCGCGCCGGCCTGGAAAGCGTCGGGTTGAAGACGGCGGGCGCGATCATGGCGGCGCCGCGCGCGCCGCTGACGCGCCGTTTCGGCGCCGCGCTTCTGACCCGGCTCGACCAGGCGCTGGGTCGGGTCGAGGAAGCGATCACGCCGCGCCTGCCCGTACCGCCGCTGTCGGTCGAGCGGCAACTGGCCGAACCGGTCATGCTGGCCGACGACATCCAGCGGCTCGTCGGCATGCTCGCCCTGTCGCTGCGCGCCGAGCTCGAACGACGCGGGGAGGGCGCGCATGTCCTGCAGCTTGCCCTGTTCCGGGTCGACGGCGCGATGCGGCGTCTCGCCGTCGGCGCCTCGCGGCCGCTGCGCGATCCCGTGCTGATCGGACGCCTGTTTCAGGAAAGGCTCGCCGCGTTCAAGGACCGGATTGATGCCGGCTACGGCTTCGAGCTCGTCCGGCTTTCGGTTCTCAAGGCCTCTCCTTTTGCGATCGAACAGACCGATCTTGCCGGTTCGAGCATGGCTGTCGAGGAAGATCTGGCGCTTTTTTCCGATCGGGTCCGGGCCCGGCTCGGCGAAACGGCATTGTTGCGGCCGGTTCTCGTCGAAAGCCACCGTCCCGAACGCGCCGCCACATTCGCGCCTGCCGCGCGCGTGCCCGTCGGTTCGATCGGTCGTCCACGATCCGACAAACCCGGCCCCGGTCCAGCCGGGATGACGGAACGGCCGATCCGCCTTTTTTCGCACCCCGAGCCGGTCGATGTGGTCGCCGCCGAGGTGCCCGAAGGGCCGCCGCTGCGGTTCCGCTGGCGCCGCGCCGTCCACCGTGTCGCCCGGGCCGAAGGGCCCGAGCGGATCGCCGCCGAATGGTGGCGCGACCCGCAAGATATGCCGACGCGCGACTATTTTCGTGTCGAGGACGATGACGGGCGCCGCTACTGGCTTTTCCGACAGGGTTTTTACGGCACCGCCGAAACCATGCCGCGCTGGTTCATGCACGGGGTTTTCGCATGAAATCCACCGCGCCCGCCTATGTCGAATTCGCCGTGCAGTCGAATTTTTCCTTCCTGCGCGGCGCCTCGAAGCCGGAGGAGCTGGTGGTGACGGCGAAGCATCTCGGCCATGCCGCCATCGGGCTTGCCGACCGCAATACCGTGGCTGGCGTCGTGCGCGCCTGGAGCCAGTCGAAACATATCAGGCTGTCGGAAACGGCCGCGCCGGGTAAGCTTGCCTATCATCCCGGGTGCCGGCTGGTGTTCGCCGACACGACGCCGGACGTGCTCGCCTATCCGCAGGACCGCCGCGGCTGGGGCCATCTGTGCCGCCTGCTGAGCGAGGCCAACATGCGCGCCGAAAGCGAAAAGGGTGCGCCGCGCATCTATCGCGACGATTTGCTTGGCTGGGGCGAGCGGATCTCGCTCGCCCCGATACCGCGGCTGGCCGGCGGCGAAACGGACGAGTTGGAGCTGCTGCGCTGTCTGCGCGACCGGTTCGGCACCGCCGTCCGGCTCGCGGTCGCGCCGGCCTATGGCGGCAATGACCGGTTCCGCATCGAGCAGGCGGCGGCGCTAGCCGCCGCGGCCGGCGTGCCACTGATGGCGATCAATGACGTGCTTTATCATGTCCCCGACCGGCGGCCGCTCCAGGACGTGCTGACGGCGATCCGCCTCAACACGACCGTCGCCGAAGCCGGCTTCGCGCTCGCCGCCCATGCCGAACGCCATTTGAAGCCGGCGGCGGAAATGGCGCGGCTGTTCCGCGATTTTCCCGAAGCGCTCGCCGAAACCGTCGATTTCGCCGAAAGCCTCGCCTTCTCGCTCGGCGAATTGAGTCACAACTATCCCGACGAGACCACCACACCCGGCCGCGACCCCCAGGCCGAGCTGGCGAGCCTAACCTGGCAGGGCGCGCGAGACCGCTACCCGCAGGGCCTTCCCGACGGGGTGGCGGACAAGATCCGCCATGAATTGGAAATCGTCGCGCAGAAGGATTACGCGCGCTACTTCCTCACCGTGCGCGACATCGTCGCGCACGCCCGCGCCGAAAAGGGTATTTTATGCCAGGGGCGGGGCTCGGCGGCCAATTCCGTCATCTGTTTCTGCCTGGGCATCACCGAGGTCGACCCGGTTTTGATGATGGAAGGTCTTTTCGAGCGTTTCATCTCCACCGAGCGGGATGAGCCACCCGACATCGACGTCGATTTCGAGCATGAGCGCCGCGACGAGGTCATCGCCTATATCTACCGGAAATACAGCCACACGCGCACCGCGCTCGCCGCCTCGGTCGTGACCTATCGCGGCCGTTCGGCGATGCGCGAAGTAGCCAAGGCGATGGGCCTTTCCGACGATGTTCAGTCAGCCCTTTCCGGCTCGATCTGGGGCTGGTCGTCATCCGAACTCGGCGTGCGGGAGGCCAGGGCGGGCGGGCTCGCCGAAAGCGATCCGGTGTCGAGTCACGTCATGCAGCGCGCCAATGAGATCATCGGGTTCCCGCGCCATCTCTCCCAGCATGTCGGCGGGTTCGTCATCACCCGCGACCGGCTCGACGAGATCGTGCCGATCGTCAAGACGGCTATGGAGGAACGCAAGATGGTCGAATGGGACAAGGACGACCTCGACGCCGTCGGATTGATCAAGGTCGACGTTCTGGCGCTCGGCATGCTGTCGTGCCTGCGGCGCGCCTTCGACCTGCTCGAAGACCATTATCGCGAACGCGACCGGTTCGGCCGCAGGCTGACGCTGGCGACGCTGCCAAAGGAGGATACGCGCGTCTACGACATGATCTGCCGGGCCGACACGCTCGGCGTTTTCCAGATCGAAAGCCGCGCCCAGATGTCGATGCTGCCGCGACTCAAGCCGCGTTGTTTTTACGACCTGGTGATCGAAGTCGCGATCGTGCGTCCGGGCCCGATCCAGGGCGACATGGTGCATCCTTATCTGCGCCGCCGCGAAGGCAAGGAGCCGGTCGACTATCCGAGCCCGCAAATGCGCCGCATCCTGGAAAGAACGCTCGGCGTGCCGCTGTTTCAGGAACAGGCGATGAAGATCGCCATCGACGCCGGCGGCTTTTCGCCCAGCGAGGCCGATCAGCTGCGCCGCGCCATGGCCACCTTCCGGCGCAACGGCACCATCCACGATTACCGGGACAAGCTGATTTCGGGCATGGTCAGCCGGGGATACCGGCAGGATTTTGCCGAACGTTGCTTCAAACAGATCGAGGGCTTCGGCGATTACGGTTTTCCCGAAAGCCACGCCGCCTCCTTCGCGCTGCTCGTCTATGCCTCGTGCTGGTTCAAGACCTTCTACCCGGACGTCTTTTGCGCCGCGATCCTGAATTCGCAGCCGATGGGGTTTTACGCCCCGGCTCAACTCGTGCGCGACGCGCGCGAGCACGGCGTCGAGGTCCGGCCCGTCGATATCAACGCCTCCGACTGGGACTCCACGCTGGAGGAAGCGCCCTTCGATCCCGCGCGCCTCGCCGACCGGCACGCGGAGATGGCCGACATTATCAGGAGTCGTTATGCGGTCCGTCTCGGCTTTCGCCGCATCAAGGGATTGGCGCAGGACGCGATCAAGCTGCTCGTGGAAAGACGTGGCGCCGGTTACGATTCCGTGCGCGATCTCTGGCTGCGCTCCGGTCTGCCCGCCGGCGTCGTCGCCCGGCTGGCCGAGGCCGACGCCTTCGGCTCGCTCGGTCTTAACCGCCGCGACGCGCTATGGGCGGCCAAGGCGCTCGACGACAAGAGCGCGGCCGAGCGCCTGCCGTTGTTCGAGCGCCCCGATGCGCAGCTGCGCGACCGGGAACCCGATGTCGCGCTGCCGCCGATGCCGCCCGGCCAGCACATCGTCCACGACTATCGCACGCTGGCGCTTTCACTGAAGGGGCATCCGGTTCAGTTCCTGCGCGCGCGCCTGGAAGCCGAGGGCGGCCTGCCCGCCATTCACCTCTCCGCCGTGGCGAACGGACGGCGGGTGAATGTGGCCGGCCTTGCCTTGGTGCGCCAGCGCCCGGGCAAGGGCAACGTCATCTTCATCACTCTGGAGGACGAGGGCGCGATCGCCAATATCATCGTCTGGCCAAAGGTCTTCGAACGCTACCGCCCGGTGGTGCTCGGCGCCCGGTTGATGCGGGTGCGCGGACGGCTGCAATCGGCATCAGGCGTCATCCACGTCGTGGCCGAAACCCTGGAAGACCTGACGCCGTGGCTGGGCGCGCTCATGGAGGACGAGACGCTGGCCGGCAAAACCGGTCCCATCACCGCCACGGCGCTAGGGAGCGATGGTGCCCGATTCCGACCCGTCTCCGGTCATGATGACAGCGAGCTGGCCGAACAGACCGGTAGAGTGATGCCGAAGGGCCGCAATTTTCATTAGAGCTGGCTCATGACTTAACCTGAGCCGCACCGTCGCAGGTGGTTTCGCGCGACCGTCGCCGTATCCTATTTTCGCCGCAAGGGCGGCATCGGCCGCGCGCCGTCATCGTCGATCCGGCGCGCTTCCGACGGCAGCATGATCGGAATGCCGTCACGCACCGGATAGGCGAGTTCGGCCGCCTTGGAGACCAGTTCGCACCGCTCCGCGTCGAAGGTCAGCGGTCCCTTCGTCAGGGGGCAGGCCAGGAGTTCGAGAAGCTTGCGGTCGATGGCCACAGATGATTGCCGCGATTCGATCCGCTTTCCGTCCTCGCCCGCCATCGTCATTGCAGTCCCGTGCCGGCATCATCGTCATTACGGGCCAGAAGCATTTCGGTGATTGCGACCAGGGTTTCCGCTCGCGTCTTCAGGTCGGGCGCTTCCAGAAGCGCCTGTTTTTCGCTCGCGCCATAAGGCGACATCATCGACAGCGCATTCACCAGCGTCGCGTTTTCGGCCCTGCTGACGCTGTCCCAGTCCGCCTCCAGCCCGTTGGCGTCGAGATAGGCCTTGAAGGTTTTCAGCAACACCTTGCGGTCGACCTCCTCGGTTCCCGAAGCCTCGTCGAGATCGCCGCCGAAGGGCGCGATACGGCATTTGCGGAACGGCGCATGGCCGGCAACCTCCTGCAGGACGCGAAAGCGCGCCACGCCCTGCAGCGACACCAGATAGCGCCCGTCGCCGGTCTCCGCAAACGAGGTGATCCGACCGAGACAGCCCACCTGGCACAATTCGGGCTCGCCGTCGTGCCGCACCGCCCCGTCCAGCCGTGGCTGGATCATCCCGATCACGCGCCCGCCCGCCAGCACATCGTCCACCATCTGCAGGTAGCGCGGCTCGAAGATGTTCAGCGGCAACCGCCCGCCCGGCAGCAGCAGCGCGGCGGTCAGCGGAAACACCGCCACCGTCGTCGGCAGATCCTCAAGTTTGAGATAATGCGCGTTTCCCGCCTGCAATCCGTCCTCTCCCTGACATTCCGACGCGATCTAACATAGGGCAAAAAACCCGTGCCGCCATGCCTCGGAGGGGACCCGACGCGCCATGACGCTTCACGGTGGGCAATGCCTGCCGCTTCTGCCTCGGCGACCCGGGACGCAGACACCGGCGCCGGCCGAGCGTCTTGCCACGGGTCGGAACGGGTTCGTTTACGAAAACAACAGCGAGGAAAGCTTGCGGCGCGCCGAAAGGGTCGCCTCGTCCGTCGGCCCCCAGGCCTCGAAAAACGTCAGCAATTGCGCGCGCGCGCCATCGTCGCGCCATTCGCGATTGCGGCGCACGATATGAAGCAGACTGTCGGCCGCCGCGTCGCGCGCACCGGATGCGTTCTGGATAAGGGCAAGGTCGAAACGCGCCTCGTGGTCGTCGGGATCGGCTTCGAGCCGGCGCTGCAGCTCCTGCGGGTCGCCGAGCTGGCTGGTTTCCTCCGCCAGCGTAAGGCGCGCGCGCACGCCAGCTATCTCGGCATTGTCGGTGTCCCGGGAAACCTGTTCCAGCAGCGCCCGCGCCCCGTCGAGATCGCCGCGATCGAGGCTGAGCCCGGCCAGGCCGGCGATCGCGGTCGGATGTCCGGCCTCCTGCGCCAGCACGGCGCTGTAGATTTGCGCCGCCAGTTCCTGGTCGCCCGCCTCTTTCGCGGCACTGGCCTGCTCCAGCGCCGCCTCCAACGCCGACTGTTTCGGATCGCCGCCCAGGCGCTGAATGAAGTCCTGCACCTGGCTCTCGGGCACCGCACCCATGAAACCGTCGACCGGCTGGCCGTCGCGAAACGCGATCACCGCCGGAATCGACTGCACGCCGAGCTGGCCGGCGATCGCCGGATGCTCGTCAATATTCATCTTGACCAGCTTCACGGCGCCGCCGGCAGCGCGGACCGCCTGTTCCAGGATCGGCGTCAACTGCTTGCACGGACCGCACCAGGGCGCCCAGAAATCCACCAGCACCGGCTGGTTGCGCGATTCCTGGATGACGTCCTTCGTGAACTCGGCCGTGCTCGTATCGCGGATCAGCTCGCCGGCCGGGCTCGCGCCCGCATTCGGCGCGCCGAACGAAATCTCGGGGGCGTAGTCGCCCTGCGATGCGGCAAACGGGTTGTCCTTCACGCTCATCCTCGTGTCTTTCGGTTCGCTTCAGTTGCCGGACATGTGGCTATTGGCCGGCCACGTTCAAGATCGCCGGTTCATGGCCGATCGCATCGAGAAAGCGCAAAAGGTCCTCTTTCGCGATCTGCGTCGTGGCATCATTGGTCAGCGGGTGACAATTGACAAGCTCGTGACGCATCAGCCCGGCGTCGAGCACCAGCGTGACCTGGTTGTCGACATCGTTGATCAGCCCGAAGACCGTCACCGATCCGGGTTCCACACCAAGGAGCCGCATCAGCGCCTCCGCGCTGCCGAACGATACCCGGCCCGAGGCCCCGATCGTGCGGTGGATCGATTTGAGATCGACTGTCGCGTCCTCCTCGACCGTCACCAGAAAATAACTGCCCTTCTTGTCCTTGAGAAAAAGGTTCTTGGTGTGCCCGCCGTCGATCGTGCCGCGCAGCGCCTGCGACTGCGCCACCGTATAGAGTGGCGGGTGGTCGATGGTCGTCGCCTCAAGGGCGAGCTGGTCGAGAAACGCCAACAGCTCGGCGCGGGTTTTTGCGGCCATGATTTCACTTCGCTTCCGGTCGTGTGCGGCCATGACTAGGACAAACCGGGCCGATGGGACAAGCCCGCCGCCGGGATAGACCCCGGCATATCCAGCAGGCCGGCTCCGACAGGGCGATCGGCGGGTTTTGCGGATCTGCCGCGCAAAACACCGCCAAACCCGTCGGATTCGCGCCAGCATCGTCGTCCGATCCGTACCCGGCAGGCCTCCCGAACGACATCCGCGACGGCCCGAATTTCCCTGTTGCATTCGCATGGCGTTTCCGCCATATAGGCGCGGCTTGCGGCGCCATGCCGCGCGAGCGGGTGTAGCTCAGGGGTAGAGCACAACCTTGCCAAGGTTGGGGTCGAGCGTTCGAATCGCTTCACCCGCTCCAATTTCCTAAGATCTGAATGGCTTGGGGCTCGGTATATCCGGGCCTTTTTGCTGTCTGGCCACCGGGGAGCGCGCGGGGGAGTTTTACCTAGGCCGGCAACTCGATCTGATCGCGAGCGCCCTGTTTTCCCGAGCATCCTCGTTCATAACTGAACTCAGTTCATGGGTCGGTTCGCTTCGGGCCGTTGGTGATCCTTGCGGCCGGGAGTCCATCGAGGCACCGCGCGGCTCGGATTTGCCGATGGCGAGCCCGGCGGCTTTGTGCTAGCCGCAAGCCATGGCGCAGAAGAAGGCACATGAGGTCGGCGGCTGGCTGTCCAGGCCCGATCCGCTCACAAGGGTCGTTCTGATTTACGGACCGGATCGGGGCATGGTCTCGGAACGGGCA
The DNA here is from genome assembly GCF_009742725.1 of Nitratireductor arenosus. GTDB lineage: Bacteria > Pseudomonadota > Alphaproteobacteria > Rhizobiales > Rhizobiaceae > Mangrovimarina > Mangrovimarina arenosa. Next base: position 1,060,092 of record NZ_WPHG01000001.1, read on the forward strand.
CGTGGCTTCGCCGAAAAGACCGGACTGCCGATGGCCGACCCGTTCGCGGTGGTCAAATTCGATCTCGCCGACAAAGACACCGATTCCGGCCGCCTGTTCGATGAGCTCGGGGCCCTGCCGCTGTTCGGCGGCCACAGGCTATTGTGGATCCGCAATGCCGGAGCGCAGAAATTCGTCTCCGACGCGCTCAAGGAGGTGCTGGCGGCACCCCCCGACGATTTGACGATCCTGATCGAAGCCGGCGAGTTGAAGAAGACGGCGCCGCTGCGCAAATTGGTCGAAACGACGGATCGGGCGATGGCACTGCCATGTTATCCCGACGAGGGCCGTTCGATCGACGTCCTGATCGACGCCGAATTGAGCCGGGCCGGTCTCGCGATCGATGCCGATGCCAAGTCCGCTCTGCGGGCCGCGCTCGGAGGCGATCGGTTGGCCAGTCGCGGCGAGCTCGAAAAGCTGATCCTGTATTGCCAGGGTGCCGTCAATGTCACGCTCGCCGACGTGCTGGCGTCGACCGGCGACGTCTCGGCGCTTTCTGCCGACGACATCGTCGATTGCGCGATCTCAGGCAAGGTGACCGCGCTGGACGCCCGTATCCGCCGCTATCTTGCCGGCGGCTCTCCGCCCTTCCTCCTTCTGTCGTCCGCGATGCGCCAGTTCCAGGTCCTGTCAGTGCTCAAACACGAGATGGACGTTAATGGCCAGAGTGCGTCCGCCGCAGTCGCGCGGGCTCGGCCGCCGGTGTTTTTTTCCCGCCGCGCGCTGGTGGAAAACGCGCTCGCACAGTGGAGTTCGCCCGCTATCGGCCAGGCGCTCGATCGGCTGCAGGCAACCGTGCTCCAGACCCGTAGGCGCGCCGAGCTCGCCGACGATCTGACCAGCCAGGCGCTGCTGGCGCTCAGCGTCTATGCCCAGGCGCGCATCCGCGGCCGTTAACACCGGTCACGATGGGCGCGTCGACCACTTACAGGCTGCGGAGCGGAAAAGTTGCCGGCTAATGAATCCCGGCTCAATGCATCAGGGACGGGTCCGATACGCCGACATACGGCTGCCCAGCATCTGAAAGAATGAAGCGAAAACAACCTATTGCCTGACACCGCCAAATCCCGGTGGGCTGTCTGCTAATGGCTTTGCAGCCGTCGGCAAACCTCGTCGAGCTGTTCAAGCGTCTTGTAGTCGATCTTGATCTGGCCGCCATTGTCGCGATGGTGGATCGACACCGTAAGCCCGGTTACATCCGACAACAGCTTTTCGAGCGCCTCGGTGTCGGCGTCCTTTTGCGGTGCCGCGCGATAAGGTTTGGCGCTCTTGGTTTCCGGCGCCCGCGGCGCCTGGGCAAGCAGTTCCGCCTGGCGCACGGACAGGCCTTCCTCGACGATCTTCTTGGCCAGTCCGGTCGGATCATCGGCGGTCACGAGCGTGCGGCCATGTCCCGCCGAAAGCGACCCCTCGACCAGCATGTCGCGAATCACTTCCGGCAATTTCAAGAGCCGCAGCGTGTTGGCGACATGGCTGCGGCTCTTGCCGATGATCCGCGCCAGATCGGCTTGCGTGTATTGATGCTCGTCGACCAGTTGCTGGTAACCCGCCGCCTCCTCGACCGGGTTGAGATCGGCGCGCTGAACATTCTCGATGATCGCGAGTTCCAGCGCGACCCGGTCGTCCACGTCGCGGATCATCACCGGGACCTTGGCCAGGCCGGCGCGCTGGGCCGCGCGCCAGCGACGCTCGCCGGCGATGATTTCGTAACGGCCGTCCGCGGCCGGACGCACGACGATCGGCTGCACAATGCCGTGTTCGCGGATCGACTGCGACAGATCGCCGAGCTCCTCTTCGAGGAATTGCCGGCGCGGATTGCGCGGATTGGCGAGCAGGAATTCGATCGGCAATTCGCGGTCCGCCGTCGGCGCGTCCTGCGCCGCGGTCGGCTTGTCCATGTCGCCGATCAGCGCCGCCAGGCCGCGCCCGAGTCGGCGCCGCGATTGTTCCTCGGTCATCTCAGTCTCGTCCCGACATCGTTTCGCATGTGAATCGGTTTACGCAGCCCGTAGGCGCCGCTCACGCCGGATCACCTCCGACGCAAGCTGCAGATAGGCCTGGCTGCCCGTGCATTTGAGATCGTAAAGAATCGCCGGCTTGCCGTGCGAGGGCGCCTCCGACACCCGAACATTGCGCGGAATGACCGTCTGGTAGACAGCCTCGCCCATATGCGCCCGCACATCGTCGACCACCTGATTGGCCAGATTGTTGCGTCCGTCGAACATCGTCAGCACGATCCCCTGAATCGTCAGGCCCGGATTGATCCCGGCGCGCACCTGTTCGACCGTCTCCAAGAGCTGGCTCAATCCTTCGAGCGCGAAAAACTCGCATTGAAGCGGCACGAGCACCGAATCGGCCGCCGCCATCGCATTGATCGTCAAGAGATTGAGCGACGGCGGACAGTCCACCAGCACGTAGGAAAACCGGCCCTCGCCCTCCGGGGCGGTCCGCAGCGCGTTGCGCAGACGCAGGGCGCGATCCGGTAAGCCGGAAATTTCCATCTCCACACCGAGCAGGTCCAGCGTCGAGGGAACGATTGACAGGTGCGGCACCGCGGTCTGCATGGCCGCCTCCGCGATCGACGCCTCACCCACGAGCACGTCATAGGAGGACAACGTCCTGTCGCGGCGATCGATGCCGAGGCCCGTGCTGGCATTGCCTTGCGGATCCAGGTCGATGATCAGCACCCTCTCGCCGATCGCCGCCAGGGCAGTCGCCAGATTGATCGCGGTGGTCGTCTTGCCCACGCCGCCCTTCTGGTTGGCGATGGTGATGATGCGTGTCGCGCTGTTCATGCCTGTCCGCAATCCCTGTGCCACATGGGTCTATTTCCGTGTGGCTTTGATGATCTCGAGGACCACACTGTCGTCATCGACAGAGCTTCGATGTTGTATCAGATCGAGATTCCAAGTGTCATGCGCTAGTTTGATTTCTTCACCGCTATCGCGGCCTTTGTGGAACAGCGCCCGCGTGCCGGCCACAAGCCACGGCTCGGTGAGCGTCAAAAGGCGCGGCAGCGGCGCCAACGCGCGCGCGGTGACGATGTCCGGAGACACCGACGATTCGACGACGTCTTCGATCCGACGTGCCACGATGTCCGCCCGTGGCGCGAGGTCCGACAGGGCATTTTGCAGGAAAGCCGCCTTTTTCCGGTTGCTTTCGACCAGTTTCACCGCCACGTCGGCGCGGTCGTGTGCAAGAATGGCAATCACGGCGCCTGGAAAGCCGCCACCGGACCCGAGATCGGCCCATCGCCGGGCCTGGGGCGCGATGCTGAGGAGCTGCGCGCTGTCGAGTATGTGCCGCCGCCACAACCTATCCAGGGTCGATGGCGCAACCAGATTGATCCGGCGCGCCCATTTGCAAAATACCGTTTCGAACCGCCGTAGCCGTTCGAATGTTTCACGTGAAACGGGCCCGGCCACGCGGCACAAGGCCTGGTAATCGTCCTCGCTCACGCCGCCGAACGCCCCCGGCGCGGCGCGCTGGCCCGCAGCTGCGCGATGATCAGCGCGATCGCGGCCGGCGTCATGCCCTCGACCCGATAGGCCTCGGCCACCGATTCGGGCCGGCTCCGTTCCAGCTTCTGCCGCAATTCGTTGGATAGTCCCGCAATGCCCGCATAATCCAGCCCTTCCGGAATCGCGAGCTGCGACTCGCGCTTCATCAATGCGATGTCCGCGGATTGACGTTCGAGATAGACGGCATAACGGGCCTCGGTTTCCAGGATCTCGGCAATCCCGGTACCGATGCTGTCCAATTCGGGCCAGATCCGCGACAAAGCCTGAACGGACTGGTTCGGGTAGGCGAGAAGATCGTAAGCGGAACGGCGTACCCCATCCTGATTGATGGCGATCCCGGCGCGTGCAGCCTGCGGCGGCGTCAGGGAAACACCCTGACACGCCGCCCGTGCCCGATCGAGCGCTTCCGATTTGGCTGTAAACGCTGCCGCGCGCTCGGACCCGGCAATGCCGAGTGCGATTGCTTTCGGGGTCAGACGCTGATCGGCATTGTCGGCCCTCAACGTCAGACGGAACTCCGCCCGCGAGGTGAACATACGATAGGGTTCCATCACGCCGCGCAGCGTCAGATCGTCGATCATCACGCCGATATAGCATTCGCCGCGGCCGAATTCGGCCGCCGGCAGGCCGGCAACGAGACGGGCGGCATTCAGCCCGGCAACCAGGCCCTGAGCCGCCGCCTCCTCATAACCCGTCGTTCCGTTGATCTGGCCGGCGAGGAAAAGCCCCGGCATTTTGCGGGTTTCCAACGACGCCCGCAATTCGCGCGGATCGACATGGTCGTATTCGATCGCATAGCCCGGCTGCACGATCGCGGCATGCTCCAGCCCGGGGATCGTCCGCACCAAGGCATGCTGCGCATCTTCCGGCAGCGAGGTCGAAATCCCGTTCGGATAGACCGTCGGATCGTCAAGACCTTCCGGTTCGAGAAAAATCTGATGACCGTCGCGATCGCCGAATTTGACGATTTTGTCCTCGATCGACGGACAATAGCGCGGGCCGACACTATCGATCCGGCCGGAATACATCGCCGAACGATGCAGGTTCGCGCGAATGACGGCATGGGTCTCGTCCGTCGTGCGGGTAACCCCGCATTCGATCTGCGGTTGCGCGATCGCCGCGGTAAGGAAGGAAAACGGCACCGGCTCGTCGTCGCCTGGCTGCATTTCCAGCCGGGCCCAGTCGATCGTACGGCCATCGAGGCGCGGCGGCGTCCCGGTCTTGAGCCGCCCGAGTTGCAGCCCAGCCTGTTGCAAGGCCTCCGAAAGACCGTAGCTGGCCTTCTCGTTCATCCGCCCGGCCGGTATGCGGCGCTCGCCGATATGGATCAGACCGCCGAGAAACGTGCCTGTGGTCAGCACCACTGCCCGGCATAGGAGTTTTTCACCCGAGGCCAATACGATACCGTTGATTCGGTCGTCCGCCCGGTCAAATCCGACCGCCTCGCCCTCCACGATGTCGAGCCCGGCCTGCACCGCAAGCGCATTCTGCATCGCCAGACGATAGAGCTTACGGTCTGCCTGCGCGCGCGGGCCGCGCACAGCCGGCCCCTTGCGGCGGTTGAGCAGGCGGAACTGAATTCCGGCCTTGTCCGCCACGCGGCCCATGAGCCCGTCCAACGCATCGATTTCGCGCACGAGATGGCCTTTTCCGAGCCCGCCGATTGCCGGGTTGCACGACATTACGCCGATTTTGTCCCGGGCAAGCGTCAACAATGCTGTCTGCGCGCCGGCGCGCGCCGCCGCCGCCGCGGCCTCGCAGCCGGCGTGACCGCCGCCGATCACCACTACGTCGTATGTCGATCCCATCACTGTCTCCGAAATCGGAGGCGACAGATGCGCCGAGGCGCCCGTCTTGTCAAGAAAACACCCGTACGATGTTTCACGTGAAACGGTCGGAGGCGGGAGCGACCTGGTGTTTCACGTGAATCACCCGCTCCGACACCGCGGTTCGGAATTACGATGTTTCACGTGAATCACTTCCCAATACAAAACCGCGAGAAAATCGCGCCCAAAATCTCCTCGACATCCATCGTCCCGAGCGTTCGCCCGAGCGCGTGCCCGGCGACCCGCAATTCCTCCGCCCGGATTTCCAGTCCGGCCGTCCCGGTCGCCGCCATACGAAGCGCCGCCGCGCCGCGTGCGAGTTCCTCGACCTGACGAACCGTGAACGGTACAAGCGCGCCGCGCGGTCCCGCGCTTGCCCTCGCCGCCGCACCCAAACGGTCGAGCAGCAAGGCGACACCCTCGCCCGACCGCACCGAAAGCCATAGGCCGGCGCCCGACTTTTTGCGATCGCCGGGTTCGACCAGATCCGCCTTGCTCGCGATCCACCAAGCGTCGACTGGCACGTCGGCGGGAACCGACATCGTCGATCCAGCCTCGACCAGCACAATCACGCAATCCGCGTCGCGCGCCGCCGCGCGGCTGCGTCTAATTCCCTCGCGCTCGACCGCACCCGCGCCCTCGCGGATGCCGGCCGTGTCGGTCACGATCACTTTCATCCCGTCGAGATCGAGTTCGACGGTCACGAGGTCGCGCGTTGTGCCCGGCTCGTCCGACACGATCGCCACATCGCGTCTCGCCAAAGCGTTGAGCAGGCTCGACTTACCCGAATTCGGCGCTCCGATAATAGCGACACGAAAACCCTCGCGAATGATCTCGGCCTGGCGATAACCCGCCACATGTGCCTCGATCTCCTCCGCCAGCGCGGTCATATCGGGCCAGACCGTATCCGACATGGCACCCGGCACGTCGTCTTCGTCGGCAAAATCGAGTTCCGCTTCGATCAGCGCCCGCGCCGCCAGAATCCGCTCTCGCCAGCCTTCGTAAAGGTGCTGATGCCGGCCGTTTGCATTCGCCAGCGCAAAACGACGTTGCGCCTCCGTATCGGCTTCAATCAGGTCGGCGAGCGCTTCCGCGCCGGGCAGGTCGATCTTGCCATAGGCAAGCGCCCTTCGGGTGAATTCCCCCGCCTCGGCCTGCCTCAGGCCCGGTGATGCGGACAGCACCGAAAGCAGCCTGCCGACGACCGCTCTGCCCCCATGGATATGAAACTCCGCGCAATCCTCTCCGGTGAAGCTTGCCGGCCCCGGAAAAAACACCACAAGCCCGGTATCAACAGCCTCGCCGGCGGCGTCGCGCAGGCGTGCGTGACGCAACTCGCGCGGGGGTGGAAGCGTGCCGGCCAGCCTGTGCACCGCGTCGCGCGACTGCGGTCCCGACAGCCGCACCACGGCAACGCCGCTCGGCAATCCGCCGCTCGACAATGCGAAGATCGTATCCCGGAAAAGCGTTTGCCCCTTCAACCCGACAGCCCTACCCTTTGCCTGTATAATGAGGACATCCGACATGACACTGCCGGCCGAAAACCTTCTGTCCAGGGAGACCAGCCCCTATCTGCGCCAGCACGCCGACAATCCAGTCCATTGGAGAGCCTGGTCGAGCGCGGCTCTCGCCGAGGCACGGGCGCTCAACCGGCCGATCCTTCTCTCAATCGGTTATGCGGCCTGCCATTGGTGCCACGTCATGGCGCATGAATCCTTCGAAGACGCCGAAACCGCCGCCGTCATGAACCGGCTCTACGTAAACATCAAGGTCGATCGCGAGGAGCGGCCCGATATCGACCAGATCTTCATGGCCGCGCTGACTGCGACCGGCGAGCAGGGCGGATGGCCGCTGACCATGTTTCTGACACCCGACGCCCGGCCGTTCTGGGGCGGAACCTATTTTCCGAAAGAGAACCAATACGGCCGACCGGGGTTTACCGCAGTGCTGAAGGCGGTGCATGCCGCCTGGACCGACAACAAGGCGGCGATCGAACAGAACGCCGAAACCCTCAACGCTCACGTCGCGCGCGGCCTCGCACCCGTTGTCGACGCCAGCCAAGACGATTCGGCCCCACTTGCCAGCCTGGCCGCATCGATCGCCGACATGACCGATCCGGCACGCGGCGGCCTGCGCGGGGCGCCGAAATTCCCCAACGCCCCGTTCATGACCGCACTCTGGCACGGCTGGCTGGACGACGGCGAGAGCCGCTATCGCGAGGCCTTCCTCACCAGCCTGCGCGGCATGCTGAACGGCGGCATTTACGACCATGTCGGTGGCGGCCTGTGTCGCTACTCGACCGATGGCGACTGGCTCGTGCCGCATTTCGAAAAGATGCTTTACGACAACGCCCAGATGATCCGCCACTGCCTGTGGGCGCATGCCGAAACCGCGGACGATATATTCCGGGACCGAATCGAAACCACGGTCGAATGGCTGGCGCGCGAGATGCGCCTCGAGAGCGGCGGCTTCGCCTCCAGCCTCGACGCCGACAGCGCCGGCGAAGAAGGAGTGTTCTACACATGGACACGGGATCGGATCGAAACTGTTCTCGGAAACGATTCGGATTTCTTTTTCCGGCATCTCAAGCTCGGCACTGCGCAACACTGGGACGGCGATCCGGTCCTGTTCGCACCGACCCCTCCCGAAGCGGATGCGGACGACGACCCCGAACGGCTGTCGGAGCTGCTGGCGAAGCTGCGCGCGACGCGTGCGGAACGTCCACCGCCCGGACGCGACGACAAGGTTCTTGTCGACTGGAACGGCCTCATGATCCGCGCGCTGGCCGAAGCCGGTCGGTATTTCGGTCGACCCAACTGGGTCGAGATGGCAGCTGGCGCCTATCGTTTCGTTGTCGAATCGATCGAAGGCGATCGCCTGCCACACAGTATTCTTGGCTCGGACCGGCTATTCCCCGGCATGTCGAGCGACTATGCCGCGATGATCAATGCCGCGATCGCCCTTACCGAAGCCTCCGGCGAGCGGCAAACCATTGATCAGGCGCTCGACTGGGCAGCCAGGCTTGAAGACTGGTACGGCGACGGCGCCTCCGGCCATTACCTGACGGCGAGCGACAGCAGCGACGTACCCTTTCGCATCCGGGGTGATGCCGACGACGCCGTCGCTTCCGCGACGTCGCAGATCATCGAGGCCCTGTCGCGGCTTGCGGCGGCAACCGCGGATATGGATTTGACACTGAAATCGATCGCCGTGGCGCGGGCCGCCTTGGGTCGCGTCACCCAGCAGCGTTTTGGCCAGGCCGGTATCATCGTCGCTGCCGCCACGGCGTTTGATCCGCGAAAGCTGGTTATCGAGGGTGGATCGGCGTCCGAATTCCTTTCGGCTACGAATCGATACCCGGATCCGCGTCGTGTCGACGTGATCGCGCCCGCTTCCGCCGACCTCGGCCTTGCTCTGCCGGCGGGCACAGCCGTCGCCGACGGGCCGGCCGCCTATCTGTGTCACGGACAGACCTGCTTGCCGCCAATCAAAGCCGCCGGCGAACTCGCCGCCCGGCTTGCCGAAACGGTGCGGCGCGCCGCCGAATAACTGACCGTAATCCCGATCGCGACAAGGACGTCGTGGCCGGCATCCGTTCGAGCCATCCACTAATTCGAGCCCCCGCTCGCCGGTGATTTGTCCGGCTGTCCGCCGAGAGAGGCAGCGTCGCAAAATAATTATTTAAAACAATAATTTAGCGGTAAATCCGGCGTCCGATCGCTCGCGGCGGCGCAGGCCCCTCACGTATTCATCGAATCGAAGAAATCGGCATTGCTCTTGGTCTGTTTGAGCTTGTCGATCAGGAATTCGATCGCATCCGTGGTCCCCATCGGCGACAGGATGCGACGCAGCACGAAAATCTTCTGCAGATCTTGGCGCGGAATCAGCAGATCCTCCTTGCGCGTCCCCGATTTCAAGATGTCGATCGCCGGGAAGATGCGTTTGTCGGCCACTTTGCGGTCGAGCACAATTTCGGAATTGCCCGTACCCTTGAACTCCTCGAAGATGACCTCGTCCATGCGGCTGCCGGTATCGATCAGCGCCGTGGCGATGATGGTCAGCGAACCACCTTCCTCGATATTGCGGGCCGCGCCGAAAAACCGCTTCGGCCGCTGCAGGGCGTTGGCGTCGACACCACCGGTCAGGACCTTGCCCGAGGAGGGCACGACGGTGTTGTAGGCCCGTCCGAGCCGGGTGATCGAATCGAGCAGGATCACCACGTCGCGGCCGTGTTCGACCAGCCGCTTGGCCTTTTCGATCACGATCTCGGCGACCTGGACATGGCGCACCGCCGGTTCGTCGAAGGTGGAGGACACCACCTCGCCCTTCACCGAGCGCTGCATGTCGGTCACTTCTTCCGGCCGCTCGTCGATCAGAAGCACGATCAGGAAACATTCGGGATGGTTGGTGGTGATCGAATGGGCGATGTTTTGCAAAAGCACCGTCTTGCCGGTGCGCGGCTGGGCCACGATCAGCCCGCGCTGCCCCTTGCCGAGCGGTGCCACCAGATCGATCACCCGCGACGAACTATCCTTGGTCGTCGGATTGTCGATTTCCATGCGTAGCCGCTCATTGGGGTAGAGTGGCGTCAGATTGTCGAAATGAATCTTGTGCCGGATCTTCTCCGGATCCTCGAAATTGATTGTGCTGACCTTGAGCAGCGCGAAATACCGCTCGCCTTCCTTGGGGCTGCGGATCGGCCCCTCGACCGTATCCCCGGTCTTCAGCGAAAAGCGCCGGATCTGCGACGGTGAGATATAGATATCGTCCGGCCCGGGCAGGTAATTGGCGTTGGCCGAACGCAGGAAGCCGAACCCGTCCTGCAGAACCTCCACCACGCCTTCGCCGATGATCTCGATATCCTGCGCCGCCAGCTTCTTCAGGATCGCAAACATCAGCTCCTGTTTGCGCATGACGCTGGCGTTTTCGACCTCGAGCGACTCCGCGAAGGCGATCAGATCGGTGGGTTTCTTGCTCTTGAGGTCTTGGAGTTTCATTTCTTGCATGATGTGCTCGAAGGCGGAGGGGAAAACAGCTGGGAAGGCGAATGCCCGCGGCAGAGTACGAATGCTATGCGGCTGCGCTGTAGGGGAGGGAAGAAACCCTTAGTCCTTCCCGATCGAAAGCGCAAGAACGGTTTTGGATCAGAACGGCTTGACGATGACCAGGATGACGATCGCGATCATCAGAACCGTGGGAACTTCATTCATCAATCGCCAAAACCGCGCCGGCCGCTGATTGCGATCTTCGGCGAAACGGCGCACGGCCGCCGAAAAATAGCCATGCGCGCCCGACATCGCAAGAACCAGCGCAATCTTTGCGTGCAACCAGCCTCCCGAAAACCCGAATCCCTGCCAGGCGAGCCATAGGCCCAACGCCCAGCTCGCCATCATTGCCGGGTTGATGATCGCCCGCAAAAGCCGGCGTTCCATCACCTTGAAGGTTTCCGATTGGGCCGAGCCCGGCGCCGCGTCGCAATGGTAGACGAACAGGCGCGGCAAATAGAGCATCCCAGCCATCCAGGATATCACCGCAATGACGTGGAAGGCCTTGATCCAGAGATAGTAGGCCGACAGGTCGACCGAAAAAAGCGCCAGAACCGCGAGAGCCAGAACGACCAGCGCGACAACGGCCCTGCTCAGCGGCGCCACCTTTGCGGACGATTTTGTCGGTTCGCTCATGCCCGGCCCCGAACCAGCGCGACCATCTCCTCGACATGCGCGATCGGCGTGTGCGGCGTGATCCCATGTCCGAGGTTGAAGATCAGCGGCCCTTCCGACAGCTCCCCGAGAATGCGGTCGACCCCCGTACGAAGCGACTCCCCGCCCGCGACCAGCCGCAGCGGGTCGAGATTACCCTGCACGGCACCGTCGCCTTGCAGGCGGCGCGCCTGTGACAGCGGCACGGTCCAGTCCAGTCCCAGCCCATCGACGCCGGTCGCCGCGCGATAACCGTCGAAACGGCTTCCCGCACCCTTCGGAAAACCGATCACCGCGATATCCGGATGCCGCTCCCTGATCGTCGCCACCATCCGCGCCACCGGTTTCACGCAGAACCGCTCGAATTCCTCCTCGCCAAGCACCCCGGCCCACGAATCGAAGATCTGCACCGTATCGGCGCCGGCCTCGATCTGGCGCGACAGATAGTCGGCCGAAATGTCGGCCAAAAGCCCGATCAACCGGTCCATAGCCTCCGGTTCTTTATAGGCAAACAGTCGGGCCGGCGCCTGGTCGGGCGTGCCGTGTCCCGCGATCATGTAGGTCGCGACCGTCCACGGCGCGCCGCAAAAGCCGATCAGCGTGGTTTCAGACGGTAGGGTTCGCCGCAATCGCGACACGGTTTCATAGACCGGCGCCAGCCTTTGGTGAAACTCGGAGTAATCGAGTTCTGCAATCTCCTCCGCTCTGATCGGCGTCATCAGTGGCCCCTTGCCTTCCTCGAAGCGCAAATCGCGGCCGAGCGCATGCGGAACCACCAGAATGTCGGAAAACAGGATCGACGCGTCAAAACCGAAACGACGGATCGGTTGCATCGTCACCTCGACCGCCAGATCGGGATCGTAGCACAGATCGAGAAAGCTCCCGGCTTTTTTCCGCACCTGTCTGTATTCCGGCAGGTAGCGTCCGGCCTGCCGCATCATCCAGAGCGGCGGCGGATTGAGGCTTTCGCCTTTTAAGACGCGGATCAGCCGCCGGTCATTGCCCATGCGAAATCCTTCCAGTTACGGACTCAATTAAAGAAAGAGATTCGAGAAGGAAACTTTTTGTTCTTCTATGACTCTGTCGAAAACGGGGATTGGCACCAGTCCCCAGATTGTCGCGGCGCCCAGGTGCCGCGCGGTGTCGACACGGCGGCACGCTCCAGTCTGGTGATTATGGGGAATGTCGAAAATATCGCTTGTTTTTCAGTATGTTGAAAAAGAGAAAAAATCCTCCTGAAATCAGGGCACAGTGGAAGCTGCGGCCAGCCCACCGAGTTCTCAACACCCTTGCGATCTTGTCCCGACAGCCCTGGATTGTGGAAGACTCGGCATCTGATACAGTCGGCTTCGCCAGGCCGGTCCCCGGCTCGGGCTTATCCACATTTCCCAACAGGACCGCCGAGCCCCTGTGAACAGACCTCAGAGTTTCTTCCATCTCCATTTGATATCCGACGCGACCGGCGAAACCCTGCTCGCGGCCGGCCGGGCTGCGTCCGCGCAATACAAGGACGCGCGCGCCGTCGAGCACATCTATCCGTTGATCCGCACCGAGCGGCAGTTGCAGGCGGTGTTGGACGAGATCGACGCCGAACCGGGCATCGTTCTCTATACCGTCGTCGACGAGACGCTTGCGCGGACGCTCGACGAACGCTGCGCGGCGATGGGCCTGCCTTGCGTATCCGTGCTCGAACCGGTCCTGACCGTGTTCCAGTCTTATCTCGGCGCCCCCGCCGGCCGGCGCGTCGGCGCCCAGCACGCGCTCGACGCCGACTATTTCCGGCGCATCGACGCGCTGAATTTCACCATGGATCACGACGACGGACAGCTTCCCGCCGACATCGAGGAGGCCGACATTGTTCTGGTCGGCATCTCGCGCACCTCCAAGACACCGACCAGCATCTATCTGGCCAATCGCGGCATCAAGACCGCCAATGTGCCGATCGTGCCGGGCGTGCCGGTGCCCGAAGCCCTGTCGCAGGCGAAAAAGCCGCTGATCGTCGGGCTGGTCGCCTCGGCCGAACGCATCTCGCAGGTCCGCCACCATCGTATCCTGGGAGCCACGGCTGATTTTGACGCCGGCGCATACACCGACCGTGCCCATATCGTTCAGGAGCTGACCTATGCCCGCCAGATCTGCACCCGCAATGGCTGGCCGATGATCGACGTCAGCCGGCGTTCGATCGAGGAGACCGCCGCCGCCATCCTTGCGCTGCGCGGCAGAAGCCGCTAGCGAGCCGGCCATGACCCAGACAAGACCGCCGCTCGTCCTTGCCTCGCGCAGCCCGTTCAGGCGCAAAATGCTCGCCGATGCCGGAGTGGCGGTCGAGGCGCTTGCCGCCGAGATCGACGAACGCGCCGCTGAGGCGCCCCTGCTCGGCAGCGGCGCCAGCGCCGAGGATGTCGCCATGGTGCTCGCCGAAGCCAAGGCCGGTTCCGTCAGTGAAAAAAGACCGGAGGCGCTGGTCATCGGCGCCGACCAGACGTTGGCGCTCGACGGCGAGTTGCTGCACAAGCCGGCCGACATGGCCGAGGCGCGGCGCCGGCTTCTGCTCCTGTCGGGCAAGACGCATCAACTAAACAGCGCCGTCGTTCTGGCACGGGGCGGCGAAACCCTGTGGCGTCACGTGTCCGTCGCGCAGATGACGATGCGCACGCTGACGCCCGATTTTGTCGGCCGGCATCTCGCCCGTGTCGGCGACAAGGTGCTGGCCAGCGTCGGCGCCTATCAGGTCGAGGGCGAAGGCATTCAGCTTTTCGAGCGCATCGACGGCGATTTCTTCGCCATTATCGGCCTACCCTTGTTGCCGCTCCTGGCCGCGCTGCGCGATCTGGATGCCTTCGATGGCTGAGCACGCGCCGCGCGCCTTTGTCTGCGGCTGGCCGATCACGCATTCGCGCTCGCCGCTGATCCACCGTTACTGGCTGGCCGAACACAGGATAAATGGCAGCTATGACGCCGTGGCGGTCGATCCGGCCGGTTTCGACGATTTCGTCGGTGGCCTGCGAGAGGCGGGATGGGCCGGCGGCAACGTGACCATTCCGCACAAGGAGCGTGCCGTCGCGCTGGCCGAGCGTCGCGAGGCCGCCGCCGAGAGGATCGGTGCTGCCAACACGTTGTGGTTCGAAAACGGCAGGCTGCACGCGGCCAACACCGACTGGTCGGGGTTTGCCGCCAATCTCGATCAGGGCGCACCGGGCTGGCGTGACCGCGAGCGAGCGGTCGTGCTTGGCGCCGGCGGCGCGGCACGGGCGGTGATTCATGCTCTGCAGGTCGCCGGCTATAGGCAAATCGCCATCGTCAACCGCACGGTTGAAAGGGCGCAAGCCCTCGCCGCGCGTTTCGGTGATGGTGTCGGCACCGCGCCCTGGAAGGGCCTGGGCGGCCTGCTTGCGGATTGCGACCTCCTGGTCAACACGACTTCGCTCGGCATGGAGGGTGCGCCCGGCCACGACTTCGATCTTGCCGGGCTCGGCGACCGCACGATAGTGACCGACATCGTTTATGTGCCGTTGGTCACGCCGTTGCTCGCGCAGGCTGCGGCACGCGGCTGCGTGACGGTCGACGGGCTCGGCATGCTTTTGCATCAGGCCGTGCCCGGCTTCGAGGCCTGGTTCGGGGTGCGGCCACAGGTGACGGACGCGCTGCGCGCGCTTGTCATCGCCGATATGGAGCGAAACAAATGATCGTTCTCGGCCTCACCGGCTCGATCGGCATGGGCAAATCAACCACGGCGCGGTTCTTCAGAGACTATGGCGTGCCGGTCCACGACGCAGACGCCGCGGTTCACGCGCTTTACGAAGGCAAGGCGGTTCCGCTGGTCGGCGAACGGTTTCCCGACGCGATCGTTGCCGGCAGGGTCGATCGCGCGCGGCTGGCCGAGCAGGTCCTGGGCAAGCCCGAGGCGCTCAAGGCGCTGGAGGCGATCGTCCATCCGCTGGTGCGCGCCGCCGAGCTCGAATTCCTCGCCGCGCACCGGGAAAAGGGCACGCCGCTGGTCGTGCTCGACATTCCGCTTCTTTACGAGACCGGCGGTGAAAAACGGGTCGATCGCGTCCTGGTCGTAACCGCGCCCGAAGAGGTGCAGCGCGAGCGGGTGCTCGCCCGGCCCGGCATGACGCCTGAGCGCCTGCAAAACATCCTCGACACGCAGGTGCCGGATGCCGAAAAGCGCCGCCGCGCCGATTTCGTGCTCGATACCGGGCTCGGCATGGATCACGCGCGGCGCCGGGTCGCGGAGATCATCGATGAACTGACCGGCAAACCGGACGAACGGCGAGAGTGACGCCGCCAGCGTGCCGGTATGGCGTCGGAGCCTGTGGTGAAACCGCCGCCGTGGAGCAAAGGTGATTCAGCCGCAGGCCATCATGGTCTAGTCTGGCCATCGAATCGGGATTTGAGGCGGCGATGCGCGAGATCATCTTTGATACCGAAACCACCGGACTTGACGCCCGCGAGGACCGGGTGATCGAGATCGGAGCGGTCGAGCTGGTCAACCGGTTCCCCTCCGGCCGGGTCTTTCACGTCTATATCCATCCCGAAAACCGGGCCATTCATCCCGAAGCGCAGGCCGTGCACGGCATCAGCCTTGCCGATCTGGAGGGAAAGCCGGTTTTCTCCGAGATCGCCGAGGAGTTTCTGGCTTTTGTGGGCGACGGCAAGCTGGTGGCCCACAATGCCGGCTTCGACATGGGCTTCATCAATCACGAGCTGGCCCGCTTGAAAATCGATGCGGTGGATCCGGACCGGGTGATCGATACGCTGGCGATCGCGCGGCGCAAGCATCCCATGGGGCCGAACTCGCTCGATGCGCTGTGCCGGCGCTACGGTATCGACAACAGCCGCCGCACCAAGCACGGCGCCCTGCTCGATTCGGAATTGCTGGCCGAAGTCTATATCGAGCTGGTGGGCGGAAAGCAGGCGGCGCTCGGGCTGGAAATGCGTGGCTCCGACACCGAGGAAACCGGGCGCGAAATCGACATGATCGCGATCAAGCCGCGTGCGCGGCACTTGCCGTCGCGCCTGACGGCGTCGACGCGCGCCGCCCATGCGAAAATGGTCGAAACGCTCGGCGAAAATGCAATCTGGCCCCGGATCGACATCGCGCAAGACAAACAGACGTCCGACTGAGCGGCTCGGTCTTCGCGGATGGATTGAACCAGGCTGCGCCGACGCCCGGGACTTGACGGTCAGCTCGCCTGGGCTTTGGCCTTGGCCTGATCTTCGGCGACCTTCTTCTGGAAGATCTGCGCGAAATCGATCGGGTCGAGCATCAGCGGCGGGAAGCCGCCATTGCGGGTCGCGTCCGCGATGATCTGGCGCGCGAACGGGAAAAGCAGCCGCGGGCATTCGATGAACAGCACCGGCAGCACGTGTTCCTTGGGGAACCCGGCGACCCGGAACACGCCGCCATAGGCGAGTTCGACGTTAAACAGCACTGAGTCCTGGTGGCTGGCCTTGGCCGTCAGCATCAAATTGACGTCGTACTCGTTTTCCGAAATCGAGTTGGCGTTGACATTGACGTTGATATTGATGTTTGGGGCCTGGTCGCGCCCGCGCAGCGAATTCGGTGCGCCGGGGCTCTCGAAGGACAGGTCCTTGACATATTGTGCCAGAACGTTGAGCGACGGCTGCGCGCCGTTGCCGTTGCCGGTTGTCGCGGCGGCGCCGGCCGCTTCCTTTTCCTTCGTCTTCTCGTCAGCCATTCGTTCATGCCCTTGCGTGGAGGCCGCGCCGCGGCCCGAAAATTTGCGCGTTCGCTATCATGGGCGGCTGTGTGAGACAAGCGCGCAAGCGCAATCGCCGGTTTCCGGCGTCGCCGATCGCCTCATTCGTCGCGATTCGGCCCCTTCCAGGGCGAGTCCGCCGGCCCCGAGCGGGAAAAATCCTTCTCGTCGAGGTCGATGACCGTTTCGTCGCGGGGGGTGAAGTCCGGTTCGGGCCTTCCTCCGACATTGAAATGCACTTTCAGTCGTGACTTCACCAGCGACCAGACGGCGTCGCGCAACGCCGGCACGAACAGCGCGAAGCCGCATGCGTCGGTGACGAAACCCGGCAGCAGCAGCAACAGTCCGGCGAACAGGATCATCGCGCCGTGGATCAGTTCGCGCTTGGGCACGCGCCCCGCATCGGTTTCGGCCTGGATGCGGCGCAGCAGCCCAAAACCCTGGACGCGCAGCAGAACGGAGCCGATCAAAGCGGTCAGAACGACGATCGCCAGGGTTGCGAAAACGCCGATACGTCCGCCAATGGCGACGAAAGCCGCGATTTCGAGCAGCGGAACGACCAGAAACACCGCAAAAAGGGCTGAAAATCTCACGATTGGCACTTCGCTTGTCCGAAGATCGGACGGTTGTGATAAAAATGGTTCGCAAACCGATGATGCAAACTGCACGATCCCAACATAGTCATGCTACGGTCGGATTTGAATGATTGACCGTCGCGTTCTATATGCAATCGTCAGAACCTGGCTTCGCGGGGCCAGAACCGATAGCTAACAACAACGGCGACGATTCTCGAGGCAGTTCGGCGGACACGATGGAATTTCTGGATATCGGCACACTGTTTTTCGTTGTCGCCGCGGTGGTGATTTTTCTCCAGTTGCGAAATGTTCTGGGGCGCCGGACCGGCAGCGAAAAACCGCCTTTCGATCCCTATACGGCCAATCGCACCCGCGAGGGCGATAACGACAAGCCGCAGGACAATGTCGTGTCGCTGCCGCGGCGCAAATCGGCCGGCGACGGCGAGCAGGAATCGCCCTATGCGGCGATCGACAAATACGCCGCGCCGGGTACGGAGCTGAACAAGGGGTTGCGCGCCATCCGCGACGACGATCCCTCTTTCGACCCGCGCGGTTTCACCGAGGGCGCCAAGCTTGCTTACGAGATGATCGTGATGGCTTATGCCGATGGCGATCGCAAAACCTTGAAGAACCTCCTGTCGCGCGAAGTCTATGACGGTTTTGTCGCCGCGATTTCCGAGCGCGAGAAGCGGTCGGAAAAAATCCAGTCCTCCTTCGTCGGCATCGACAAGGTCGATATCGTTTCGGCCGAAATGAAAGGGTCGGAGGCGCATCTCACCCTGCGTATCGTCAGCGAGCTTATTTCGGCGACGCGCGACAGCGCCGGCGAGGTAATCGACGGCGATCCCGAGACGGTTGCCGAGGTCAAGGATGTTTGGACCTTCGCCCGCGACACCCGGTCGCGCGACCCGAACTGGAAGCTCGTCGCGACGGAAGCCGAAGACTGATCCCCGGCGTGGGCGCCCGGTGTCTTTGTCTCCTCTTCTGCGGCGCGTCGGTTTCGGCGAACTGCCCGGCTGGGAGGCGGACGATAGCGGGGCTGCCTTCGCGGCTTATCGGCGCAGCGCTAAGAAGGCGGCAACACGGACCTATCGGACCGGCAGCCTCAATATAAGCGCAGCCGCCTTCGCGCCCGCCCATGCCGCCGCGTGTGCCGCGCGGCGAGACGACCGTCGGGCGGCACGAACCTTCTTCGAAACCCATTTTGTTGCCTTCCACGTCGTTCCAAACGACCGCGCGCGCGGTTTCGTCACCGGGTACTACGAACCCGAAGTCGACGCCGCGCCGCAGGCCTCGCCCGTTTTCAAATATCCGCTTTTGGCGCGCCCGGCCGATCTGGTTGCGGTCGACGACAGCAACCGGCCCCCCGGTCTCGATCCGTATTTCGCCTTCGCCCGCCAATATCCGGATGGTCGGATCGGCGAATATTTCGACCGTGCCGCGATCGAGAGCGGGGCGCTGTCGGGCCGGGGGCTGGAGATTGCCTGGCTCGCCGACCCGGTCGACGTCTTTTTCGTCCATGTCCAGGGCGCGGCGCGGCTGCGTATGCCCGACGGCGCGGTCAAGCGTGTGACCTATGCCGCCAAGAGCGGGCACCGGTTCACGGGCCCCGGCGGAATTCTGGCCGAAATCGGCGAATTGGCGCGCGAAAACGTCACAATGCAAACGATCCGTGCCTGGTTTCGTGATAATTCGCGGCGCATAAACGAGATATTGTGGCAAAATCGTTCATTTATCTTTTTTCAGGAAGCACCGGTCGACGATCCCGCGCTCGGTCCAGTTGCGGCGGCGAAGGTGCCGCTAACGGCCGGTCGCTCGATCGCGGTCGACCGTCTGCTGCACACGTTCGGCACGCCGATCTTCGTTCATGCGCCTGATCTTGCTACGTTCGGCGGGGCGCCGTTTGCGCGTCTGATGATCGCCCAGGACACCGGCTCCGCCATAACCGGCTCCGCCCGTGGCGATCTGTTCGCCGGCTCCGGCGCCGCGGCCGGCGAAATCGCCGGGGTGGTCCGCCACGAGGCCGATTTTTTCGTCCTCGTCCCGCGCGGTCTGGCCGACGGAGCCGGCAAATGAGAAAGCGGGCGACATCGGGGCTGACCGAGCAGGACCGAATTTTGTGGGAGCAGGTGGCCCGCACCACAACGCCGCTCAAGGGCCGGCGGGAGCAATCCCTGGGGGAAGTCGCACCGCCCTCCGCGGCGGCGCAAAAAGACCGGGCGGATGCGCGCTCGGCGCCGGTCGCCGCCGCGCCACGGCCGCACGCGGAGCGCAAGCGCGAGACGGGCGGTGGCATCGACCGGCCGACCCGGCAGAAACTGGCCAAGGGCCGCGTCGCGCTCGAAGCCAGCGTCGATCTGCACGGTATGACGCAGAGCCAGGCGCATGGCTTGCTTCTGTCCTTTCTGATGCGCGCGCACGCGGCCGGTCTCCGCCATGTTTTGGTCATCACCGGCAAGGGCGTGTCGTTCGGCAGCGAGGGTGTGCTGCGCCAGGCGGTTCCCGGCTGGCTGGCGACCCCGTCCTTTAGGGCCATTGTCGGCGGGTTCGAAGCCGCAGCGCGCCACCACGGCGGCAATGGCGCGCTTTATATCCGCCTGCGGCGGGCCGGCGATGCGAGGCGCTTATGACGCCGTTTGGTGAAAAAATGCGCGCCATGCGCCGCGACAAGGGCGTGACCCAGAAGGAGATGGCGCAAGCGCTCGGGGTCAGCCCGGCCTATCTGTCGGCGCTCGAGCGCGGCCATCGCGGCGTGCCGAGCTGGACGTTTCTGCAAAAGGTGCTCGGCTATTTCAACATCATTTGGGACGACGCGGAGGAATTGCGCCGGATCGCCGAGCAATCGCGGCCCAGGGTGGTGATCGACACGTCCGGGCTTTCGCCCGCCGCAACCCATCTCGCCAATCTGCTCGCCACCGACATCGCCCTGCTCGACGAGGACGACATCGCCGCGTTGATTGGGCGGATCCGGACGGTGGGACGGCGTTCGAAGCGCTTCGACTGACGGGCCAGGCGGGATTTTCTTGCGTCGACCCCGGCAATGCGATTCTTGCCAGCGCCGCGATCAATTGGCCGCAAACAGTGCCTTGAGTTCGGTCAGCTTGTCGTTGACCAGCCAGCCATAATAGTTTTCCTCCGGCAGCCGCGGCTCTTCACCCTTCGCCGCGCGTTCGGCGTTTTCACGCCGCAGCGCCTGAGCCCGCTCGCGCGGATTGCCGACATTGTAAAGCGTCGCGGTGATGCCGGGATTGCTGGAAATGTCGAAACCGGCGATCTCCGCATAGGCCTCGATCGCGGTTTTCAGCGTCGCCGCGACATAGGGCAGGGTAAGGTCCGGATCCATGATGGTCCGGTAGACCTGTTGCGGATAGCGGTGATCGAGAACGGGCAGCCCGGAGACCCGGTGCACCGTCTCGCTCATCTGAAGGGCGGTCAGCGGGTTGAGCTGGCCGATCCCGAACGTCTGGCCCGCATAGAAGGGCTGGAAGAACACCGCGCTGAAGCGGTTGTTCGGAAATCCCTTGCCGTCGACGACGCGGCCGCGGAACTGGGTGTTCCAGACCCTTTCGCGACAAGTCCACACCGCGTAACTGCCGGTTTCGGCATCGCAGGCGGCGAATTGCGGCCGCTTGATGAAGACGTCGACATCCTCGCCGTCATAGGCAAAGGAAAACCGCGTCGTCAGGTAGGATACCGCCTTGACGTAATAGGTCTGCAGCCGGTCATACGCATCGACATTGTAGGTATGCTCGCCGACGATGGCGCCGACGATGTGCATCGGGTCGATGCGGTAGGCGGAAGCAGCCTCGACGATCTTGGCCCGCAGCTTGTCGTCGCGTTTCAGCAAAGCGTAGACCTTGCGGTATTTGGCCTCGAAGGTGGTCTTGAGCGCGCGCGCGCGCGATCCGGAGCCGAACGGGATATCGGGTTGTTCGACATGTCGGTTGCCGCCGGGCACCGGCGTGGCAGCCAGGGCGGGGGCCGCAACCAGGCTCGCCGCCAGGATCAGGATCCAAAAAAACTGCCTTGCCATATGTCCTAGAGCCATTCTTCTTTAAATGGAATCGTTTGACCGCCGGGATTTCACGGTCTGGCCAGGAGCGTACGGCGATGCGGTGCAGGCACCGTGAGCCGGGCGCGACGTCGTCCAGCACACGAAAGACCGAGATCGCGCGATTGCGGTTTCTTGAGCGATATCAATAGTGTAACGCCCAACGGCTTGGACGGCTTTCCCGCCCCGGCCGGTGTCGAAGCCCTTGCCCGATAGTCATATCGCGCTGCGGGCTTCTCCTTGCCGGACCGAAAAATCCATTCCATCAAACCGCTCCCATTTAAAGAAGAACGGCTCTGGAGCCGTTCGTTTTTGAACCGGCACGGTAGGAAAAGCGCGGCCCCGAGTCGATAGCGCCAATGGCGACTTGGTCCCCTTTGGACCGTCGAAACGGAAATGCCGCTTCGACATCCTTGCCACTTCCTAAAGAATGAATCGGGACAAATCTGTGTTTTTGGCCAGATCGCCGACATTCTTGGCAACATAATCGGCATCGACCGTCAGCGACGATCCCGAACGGTCGGGCGCCTCGAAGGAGATGTCGTCGAGCACCCGTTCCATCACCGTTTGCAGCCGGCGCGCGCCGATATTTTCCACCGAGGCGTTGAGGTCGACGGCGATGCCGGCCAGCGAATCGATGGCGTCGTCGGTGAAATCGAGCGTCACCCCCTCGGTCAGCATGAGCGCGACATACTGCTTGATGAGGCTCGCCTCGGTTTCTGTCAGGATGCGCCGGAAATCCTCCTTCTCAAGCGCCCGCAGTTCGACCCGGATCGGCAGCCGGCCCTGGAGTTCGGGCAAAAGATCGGACGGTTTCGAGACGTGGAAGGCGCCCGAGGCGATGAACAGGATATGGTCGGTCTTGACCGGACCGTATTTGGTGGCGACCGTGGTGCCCTCGACCAGCGGCAGCAGGTCACGCTGCACGCCCTCGCGCGAAACCCCCGCCCCCACACCGCTGTCGCGCGTGGCGATCTTGTCGATTTCGTCGAGGAAGACGATCCCGTCATTCTCCGTGATCGACAGTGCCCGGCTCACCACCTCGTCCTGGTCGAGCAGCTTGTCGGATTCGTCGTTGATGAGGTGGGCGTAGGAATCCTTGACCGTCGTCTTGCGTGTCTTGGTGCGTCCGCCCATCGCCTTCGACAGCATGTCGTTGATGTTGAGCACGCCGATATTGGCGCCCGGCATGCCCGGGATCTCCAGGGACGGGCCGGACGTGTCGGCGACCTCGACCTCGATCTCCTTGTCGTCGAGCTCGCCGCTTCTCAGCTTCTTGCGAAAACTGTCGCGGGTCGCCGGGCTGGCATTCTTGCCCACCAGCGCCTCCAGCACCCGCTCCTCGGCATTGATATGCGCGCGCGCCTTGACGTCCTCGCGCATCTTGTCGCGTACCAGGCCCATCGCCACTTCGACCAGGTCGCGGATGATCTGTTCGACGTCGCGGCCGACATAACCGACCTCGGTGAATTTCGTCGCTTCCACCTTGATGAAGGGCGCGCCCGCGAGCCGCGCCAGCCGACGCGATATCTCGGTCTTGCCGACGCCGGTCGGGCCGATCATCAGGATGTTTTTCGGCATCACCTCCTCGCGCATCTGGCCATCGAGTTGCTGGCGCCGCCAGCGGTTGCGCAGCGCGATCGCCACGGCACGCTTGGCGTCCTTCTGGCCGATGATGTAGCGGTCGAGTTCGGAAACGATCTCGCGGGGGGAAAATGTGGTCATGACGGGGTCTCGTTTGTGTTTTGGCCGTGCTGCATCAAAAGGCAGTCGCCGGTGCGCCCCGCAAGATGCGGGATCGGCCGATAGCCCGCTTTTTCATAGGCGCGTATGGCGCGGCGATTATTCGGGTCGGGATCGATGATGATCGTGGTGTGGCCTTGTTCGCGCAGCATCCTGGTGAATGCGCCGACCGCTGCCGAGCCGATCCCTTTTGACAGCATGTTTCCCTCGCCGATGGAAATATCCACCCCGACCGTTTCGGGGAGGAATTCCGCCAGCCAGGGGTGGTCCGCGATCCAGCCCTCGTTCTGGTGGTGGCCGATATGCCAATACTGGATATAGCCGACCGGCGCGCCATCGAGCAGGATGATGAAAGGGTGTGTCGTGTCGCGGCCTTCCACCATGTCGCGGATGTAGCCGAGTTCCACCTCCGGCTCACCCCACCACCGGCGCATATGCGGGCTTTCGAACCAAGCCCGCAGCATGGCGTAATCGGCCGGCGTGACCGGTCGGAAGGAGATGTCCCGGTTTTCAATCGGCATCGAGCGTTTCGATCACGATGTTGTGGTTCGTGTAGACGCAGATGTCGGCCGCGATCCCCATCGCGGCGCGGGCGATCTCCTCGGCGGACCTGTCCGTATCGATCAGAGCGCGCGCGGCGGCAAGGGCGTAATTGCCGCCGGAGCCGATCGCCATCACCCCGTGTTCGGGTTCCAGCACGTCGCCGGTGCCGGTCAGGGCCAGCGTGACGGATTTGTCGGCGACCAGCATCATCGCCTCGAGCCGGCGCAGATACCGGTCGGTGCGCCAGTCCTTGGCAAGTTCCACGCAGGCACGGGTCAACTGGTCCGGATATTGTTCGAGCTTGGTCTCGAGCCGCTCAAGCAGGGTAAAGGCGTCGGCGGTCGCGCCGGCGAAGCCGGCGATCACATTGCCCTTGCCGAGACGGCGGACCTTGCGGGCATTGCCCTTCATCACCGTCTGCCCCATCGAAACCTGGCCATCGCCGGCGATCACCACGGTGTCGCCTTTGCGCACGGTGACGATGGTTGTCGCATGCATTGCGGGAGTTTCTGACATCAAAGGCTCCAATGACACGTGACCGAGGCGCGGCGTTTCAACAGCGCCTTATTTATGCAGCGCGGGCCGGATTGCAAATTTGCATCGGACAATGGCCGGCATGCTCCGGCGAACTGGCATTCCCCGCGCGCCGCTGTTAGAAGGCAGCGCCACGCTACTTTCAGGAAAAGCGAGATGGACGCCAGCACCGGTCGCACCGCAACGATCAGCCGCAAAACCAACGAGACCGCCATCGAGGTGACGGTCGATCTCGACGGCGGCGGCAAACACGACATCGTAACCGGCGTCGGTTTCTTCGACCATATGCTTGAGCAGCTGTCGCGCCATTCGCTGATCGACATGACGGTCAGGACAAAGGGCGACCTGCACATCGACGACCATCACACGGTCGAGGATACCGGGATAGCGATCGGGCAGGCGATCGCCCGCGCGCTCGGCGAGCGGCGCGGCATCACCCGCTACGCCTCGCTCGATCTCGCCATGGACGAAACGCTGACACGGGCCGCCATCGACATATCCGGCCGGCCGTTCCTGGTCTGGAACGTGTCTTTCTCGGCGCCGAAGATCGGCACGTTCGATACCGAACTGGTGCGCGAGTTCTTCCAGGCGCTCGCCCAGAATGCCGGCATCACGCTGCATGTGACGACGCTTTACGGCGCCAACAACCATCATGTCGCCGAGACCTGCTTCAAGGCCGTCGCGCGGGTCCTGCGCGACGCGCTCGAGGCCGATCCGCGTCAACGCGATGCCGTGCCCTCGACCAAAGGCACGCTTGGCTAGGAACCCGCTTATGGCCAGTTTCGTTGTCCTGGAGCCTTCCGGTGACCGTCCCGCCGCCGACATCGCCTTCGTCCGGGACGGATTCGCCTGGCTCGGTCTTCTGCTACCCTTCTTCTGGCTTTTGTGGCACCGGCTGTGGATCGAGGCGTTGCTTTTCCTGGCCGCCTCGATCGGCCTGGCGATGCTGGTCGAATTCGGCGGTCTGGGCGTCGTCGCGCCGTTCCTGTCGCTCATTCTGGCGCTTTATGTCGGCGTCGAGGGCGCGACGCTGCAGGTGTGGGCGGCGACCCGCCGCGGCTGGCGCGCGTGGGGCGTCGTGGAGGCCGACACGCTCGAGGACGCCGAGGCGCGCTATTTCGCCGAACGTGGCGACGCGGCGGAACCCGAGCGGATCGTCCAGCGCGCCGAGCCGTCCCGCACGGTGAGGCCGGGCGTTTCCGGCGAACCCGCGCTCGGCCTGCTCGACTATCCCGCGCGAGGCTGACAATGCGCGTCGCCATCATCGATTACGGCTCCGGCAATCTGCGCTCGGCCGTCAAGGCCTTCGAGCGCGCCGCGCGCCAGGCCGGCATCGTAGCCGAGATCGAGCTGACATCAAATGCCGAACGGGTGCGCACGGCCGACCGCGTCGTGCTGCCGGGCGTGGGCGCCTACGCCGATTGTCGCGCCGGCCTCGATGCCGTGCCCGGCATGGTCGAGGCGATCGACGAGGCCGCGATCGCCAGGGGGCGGCCCTTTCTCGGCATCTGCGTCGGCATGCAGCTGATGGCGCAGCGCGGCCTGGAAAAGACGACGACCGAGGGTTTCGGCTGGATCGCCGGCGACGTGGTCCGCATCAAGCCGGCCGAGCCCGCCTTGAAGGTTCCCCAGATCGGCTGGAACACGATCACCCTCGTGCGGCCGCATCCGTTGTTTGAGGGCATTGCGACCGGCGAAAGCGGGCTGCACGCCTATTTTGTCCATTCCTACCATCTGCAAACCCGCAAGGCCGACGAGTTGGTCGCCGTCACCGACTATGGCGGCCAGGTCACGGCGGCGGTCGGCCGCGACAACCTCGCCGGCACCCAGTTCCATCCCGAAAAGAGCCAGGCGCTCGGCCTGGCCCTGATCGCCAATTTTCTGAGGTGGAGGCCATGAACCGCAAACGGTGTTGGATCGCGATGGTCGATATCACAACAGGGGCCAAGGCATGATCCTGTTCCCCGCCATCGATCTCAAGGACGGCCAGTGCGTGCGCCTGAAGCTCGGCGACATGGCGACCGCCACGGTCTACAACGCCGATCCGGCCGCCCAGGCCAGGGACTTCGAGGCACAGGGGTTCGACTGGCTGCACGTCGTCGACCTGAACGGTGCCTTCGCCGGTCAAAGCGTCAACGGCGCAGCTGTCGAGGCGATCCTGAAGGCAACGCGCAACCCGGTCCAGCTCGGCGGCGGCATTCGCACGCTCGCCGATATCGAGGCCTGGCTCGACAAGGGGCTGGCGCGCGTCATTTTGGGCACGGTGGCGGTGCGCGATCCCGATCTGGTCAGAGAGGCCTGCCGGCTTTTTCCCGGCAAGATCGCGGTCGGCATCGACGCCAAGGGCGGCAAGGTCGCCGTGGAAGGCTGGGCCGAGGCCTCCAAACTCGGCGTGATCGAGCTGGCCGAGCGTTTCGAGGGCGCCGGTGTGGCCGCCATCATCTATACCGACATCGACCGCGACGGCGTGCTTTCGGGCATCAACTGGGAGGCGACCATCGATCTGGCCAACGCGGTCTCGATCCCCGTCATCGCCTCGGGCGGGCTCGCCTCGATCGCCGATATCGTGCGCATGACCATGCCCGACGCCAAACGGCTCGACGGCGCGATCTCCGGCCGCGCGCTTTATGACGGGCGCATCGACCCGGCCGAGGCGCTGGCCGTGCTCAACGGCGCCAAACCGCCGGCCGGGCTGTTCGAGGACCCCGCATGACCCTGAAAGCCCGCGTTATCCCCTGCCTCGACGTCAAGGACGGCCGCGTCGTCAAGGGCGTCAACTTCGTCGACCTGATCGACGCCGGCGATCCCGTCGAGGCCGCCAAGGCCTATGACGCGGCCGGCGCCGACGAATTGTGTTTCCTCGACATCACCGCCTCGTCGGACAATCGCGAGACGATTTTCGACGTGGTGGCGCGCACGGCCGAGCAGTGTTTCATGCCGCTGACCGTCGGCGGCGGCGTGCGCGCGGTCGCCGATATCCGCAAGCTGCTGCTTGCCGGCGCCGACAAGGTGTCGATCAACACCGCGGCGGTGAAAAATCCCGATTTCGTCGCCGAGGCGGCCGACAAGTTCGGGAACCAATGCATCGTCGTGGCGATCGACGCCAAAAAGGTGTCGGCCCCGGGCGAGCCCGCGCGCTGGGAGATCTTTACCCATGGCGGACGCGAGAAGACCGGCATCGAGGCGGTCGGGTTCGCACAAAAAATGGTCGAACGCGGCGCCGGCGAGATCCTGCTGACCTCGATGGATCGCGACGGCACCAAGGCCGGCTACGATTTGCCGCTGACGCGGGCGGTCGCCGATGCCGTGCCTGTGCCGGTGATCGCGTCGGGCGGCGTCGGCACGCTCGACCATCTGGTCGACGGCGTCCGCGACGGTCACGCCGCCGCCGTGCTTGCCGCCTCGATCTTTCATTTCGGCACCCATTCCATCACCGAGGCCAAGCACCATATGGAAGCGGCCGGCATTGCCGTGCGCCTCGACCCGGCGGCACCGGCCGGAGCGCGACCATGAGCGGATTTTCCCTGACCGATCTGGAAAAGATCATCGCCGAGCGCGGCCGCTCCGGCGATCCGCAGTCCTGGACGGCGAAGCTGTTTGCAAGCGGCACCGACAAGGCGGCGCAGAAGCTCGGCGAGGAGGCCGTGGAAACGGTGATCGCGGCGGTGCGCGGCGATCGCGACGGGCTGGTTTCTGAAAGCGCCGATCTTGTCTATCATTGGCTGGTGGTGCTGGCGCTCGCCGATGTGCCGGTTGCCGATGTGCTGGCCGAACTCGAGCGCCGCACGGCGCGCTCCGGCATTGCCGAAAAGGCGGCGCGCGACGAGTGAGGCGGGCGCGAAAGGAAAGCTGATGGACCAGCTTGCTCCGGACCTGAAATATTCGCCCTACCGCTTTTTCAGCGCGGAGCGCTGGGCCGGCTTTCGCGCCGACACCCCGCTCACCCTGACCGAGGACGAGGTCAGCCGGCTGAGTTCGCTCAACGATCCGGTCGATCTCGACGAGGTGCGCCGCATCTACCTGTCGCTGTCGCGGCTTTTGTCGGCCCATGTCGAGGCGAGCCAGCTTCTGTTTCACCAGCGCAAGGTGTTCTTCAACACCGGCGACGTGGTCAAGACTCCCTTCATCATCGGCATCGCCGGTTCGGTCGCGGTCGGCAAATCGACGACGGCGCGCATTCTCCAGGAACTTCTGGGGCGCTGGCCGTCGAGCCCCAAGGTCGATCTGGTCACCACCGACGGGTTTTTGTACCCCAACGAGGTGCTGCGCGGCGAGAACATCATGGATCGCAAGGGCTTTCCGCAGAGCTACGATGTCGGCCAGCTGTTGCGGTTCCTGTCGGCGATCAAATCCGGCGAGCCGGACGTGCGCGCGCCGGTCTATTCCCATCTGACCTACGACGTGGTGCCCGGCGAATACGTGCTGATCGACCGGCCCGACATCCTGATCTTCGAGGGCATCAACGTTCTGCAGACCCGCGACCTGCCCCCGGACGGGCGCGCGGTGCCGGTGGTGTCGGACTTTTTCGACTTCTCGATCTATATCGACGCCGACGAAGACCTGATCCACACCTGGTATATCGACCGTTTCATGCGCCTGCGCGAAACCGCCTTCCGCAACCCGCAATCCTTCTTCCACCGCTATTCGCAGCTTTCCGAGGACGCCGCGCGCGCCATCGGCGAAAGCCTGTGGGCCAATATCAACCTGAAGAATCTGCGCGAGAATATCGTGCCGACCAGGCCGCGCGCCGACCTGATCCTGCGCAAGGGCGCCGACCATCTGGTCGAGGAGGTCGCGCTGCGCAAGCTCTAGGCGCCATGCCGTTTTGACAGGAAAGATGCCGCCGCGCGGGACGATCCGACGCCCGCCTTCGCAGCCGGCGGGCAGTCGCAATCCGGCCTGGCCCATCGCGCTTGTGGGGCCGCCGGATGTGGGCTAGGTCGAGCCCGCGAACGGGTTCGCGAGCCAAGGAGCAGGGCAGATGACGACGACGACGGTTTTGCCCGCCGGGCCGCGGGAGCTGCGCTTTCCGTTTCCCGACAGTCCCGAAACCGGCACGGTCGGCGAGGTCGCGCCCGGCATCTTGTGGGCGCGCATCCCGCTGCCCTTCCGCCTCGACCACGTCAACATCTACCTGATCGAGGACGGCGACGGCTGGGCCGTGCTCGACACCGGCATCGCCAACGGGAAGACCCGCGAAATCTGGCAGGCGCTGGTTGCCGGGCCGCTGGCCGGCCGGCGCCTGACGCGGCTGATCGTCAGCCATTATCATCCCGACCATATCGGCCTGGCCGGCTGGCTGTGCGACCGGTTCGACCTACCGCTTCTGACCAGCCATTCGGCCTATCTCGGCTGTCTCAACATCTCGCTCAGCCCGGGCGCGCTCGATGCCGAGCCCTATCGCGACCATTACCGCCGCCACGGCATGGCGGACGACACCGCGCGCCTGGTCAGCACCCAGGGCCACAATTATCTGCGCATGGTGGCGCCGCTGCCGCCGGTTTTTTCGCGGCTGGTCGCCGGCGACACGCTGACGCTCGGCGGGCGCGATTTTGAGGTGCTGGCCGGCGACGGCCACGCGCCGGAGCAATTGATGCTCTACTGGCGCGACGGCAACGTGTTCTTGGCCGCCGACCAGGTGCTGGCCAGGATATCGCCCAATATCGGCGTGTGGGCGGTCGAGCCGGAGGGCGACCCGCTCGGGCTCTACCTGCGCTCGCTCGCCGCGCTGCGCGCCACCATTCCGGCCGACGCGCTGGTGCTGCCCGGCCACCAGCTTCCCTTTGTCGGGCTGCACCAGCGCTGCCGCGAGCTGGCCGCCCATCACGACGAGCGCTGCGCGGCGATCGCCGAGGCCTGCAGCGCAAAGCCGCGTTCGGTGGCCGATCTGCTGCCTTTCGTCTTCCCCCGCGCGCTCGATCCGCACCAGATGGGTTTCGCCTTCAGCGAGGTCCACGCCCACGTCAACCGCATGAAGCGGCAGGGCAGGCTGGTGCGCGACGCAAAAGACGAAGACGTGCACCGCTACCGGCTGGCCTGAGGCCACAGCCAGCGCCGGACGCGGGCGTTGGCGTCGCGATATGGCGGGTCGAATTTCGCCTCTAGATACCGCTCCCCCCCGCAGGACGCCGCCGCGATGGATCGAAAGCCTGGCCGGCAACAAAAGCCCCAGCGCGACCGGACTGCCGGCTTCCCCAATCCGGGACAGTCCCTGCCACGCTCATCCGGTTCATGACATGTGTCCCTGGCAGGAGATGAGCGAAGGGTAAAAGGAGGTCGAGGGGGCTTGGATTGAAAAGTGGGTCGTGGGTAGTCAGTAGGGACAATAGGTTAGACGGCGCGATAGCGGCATTTTAGTTTCACGTGGACCGTTTACTTGATCGAAAGTTGCCCTATGCACCATGGCGAGATGATTACTCATATGCAGCCGACGAAAAAGAGGCGTGAACCGCACGATGCCATCTCAGAAAACCGCTGTCGTCGAACATCTGTTCAACAAATACTGGGATAAGAAGTCAGCGTCTCTAACCAAGTCCCTGATGAGCCTAGAAGAGGTGGCCGCGGCTATTCGTGAATGCAACGACGCCTACGGCTTGACGTTAAGTGCTCGCAACCCAGCCAATTTTATGAAGGATTTGCTTCGCGGTGCGAATGCGTCGAAAAATTGGCCCGTCTCAGTTGCAGCCAAACGTTACACCGGTGTACAAAGAACGGGTGCAGGTGAGTGTTTTGAGTTTGTGCCATTTCATGTCGGTCAGAGCGAACCGTTCCCCGATTATTTCAAGGTACGTTTAGATTCAGAAACATACCCAGTTCAATCTATAAGTATACCGCTAGTCACAAAGACGCTAGGTCGGTCGGACGAAAATTGGCTTATCCAAACCGCAGTCAATCTGAGAGTGGTTGAAACCCACTTTGCGATTGCACCCGCATTCCCGTTGCTCGAACTTACTCATCTACAGATGGGAATTAAATTGCGCTCGACCGAAATCGATGCGTTGTTTCTAGGTAAGACCGGTAGCGAGCAAGATCCCGAGTCCGTCTTGATAACTTGCGAGGCCAAACAGGCCAAGGATCCGCTGATTTCGAGCCAAATTATCAATCAGGTTCAGGCCGCTTTCGCAGAGGCCGATGTCGAAACCGTAGTTCCTATTGGGCTCCGGACGGTGAAGGGTGTCGGTTTCTATCTGACCGAATTCGAGGCAATAAAGCGAGCCGACGCGTCGAAGCTTGAAGAGCTTACCTTAGCCAGCGATGCCATCTACAAACTGCATCCGCCTGTAAAGGGTATTTAGCGCCTCGATCTCCTCTTGCTTGCGTTTCTTGGCACCGCTCTTCTTGTCGCGTCGCCCGATTGGATTTTCGACACCAAAGTACGCTGCAGCCTCGGTACTATTCATTGTTAAAAGAGTATCATCGCCGAGATCGAGCGCCTCTGTCGGACGTGTAGCCTTGACACCAAGAGCTTCGATCACCGAGGCTGCAACAGCACGGGCCAGCGGAGGCGGAACAGCATTTCCGATTTGCCGCGCACCATGCCATTTCGTTGCGTTGAAACGAAACCAATCGGGGAAACCGTGCAGTCGAGCCATTTCGCGGACAGTAATACATCGCGCATAGGCGTAATGAATCGGTCGTGGGCTCGTAAATGCGCCGCGGGCGGAATCTGTTCCGGCGCGCAATGTATTGCACAATCCATCGGCAGGTAATTTGAAAAACCTGGAGATTGGTTCAACGCGTCCTGGCTCTGTCTCGCGGAAACGGCGTCGGGAAATCTCTGTGTGCTCCGTCCTTGCGCTGGACGTAAGGAGATTTGGATTCCACTTGCGGGGGTGTCCGTAACCCCAAGCATCGTTGCCAATACCCCGCAACGGCTCCGCATATTTGCTCAATTCACCATAATCGCTTGTATTAACAACGTCCGAAAAACGTAATTCCTCGAAAGCCTCAGCGTCCGGCAGGTCACCGAGCGCATCTACGCACGTCGGTCGTTTCGAGTAAGGGTCTGGATAAGTTGGTAAATCATAGCCCTTCTTGCAGCCCATCAGGATCAGACGTTGGCGATCCTGCGGCACTCCGTAATCGGCGGCGTTGAGAACGCGCCACTCCTTCCGAACCTCGTAGCCCAAAGCCTCAAACTTTTCGATCAACTCGAACAGAAACCGTCGGTGCTTACCTACTGTAAGCCCCTTTACGTTCTCGAAAACAAAGTAGGTGGTATCAAGCTCCTCAACGATGCGCACAAAATCCTGGGCAAGTGCGTTGCGGGGATCGTCGAGAACTCGTTGGCCTATAAGCGAGAAACCTTGACAGGGTGCGCCACCAAACACCACATCTACAGTTCGATTGCCAATCCCTGCAGCTTCTCTAATGTCACAGCCAGTCAAGTTGGTTATGGAACTTGGTATGACGACACAGTTGGGAAAGTTGTATTTATGGACGGCCGCATGGACGGGATCGATCTCAACAGAAGCGACTACGTCAAACCCAGCCTGCTCAAACCCGAGGCTCAAACCGCCTACACCTGAAAAAAGATCTACCCCAATAGGTCTCATGCCGAATCCCTCTTTCGTACGATCTTTAACGCAGGAGTGGCGATTCCGCCCCAAGCTTTTATCTTCACTCAATTTCCATCCACAAAATCCTGAAGCCGTGTGGCCAGCTCCTCCAATTCCTTCAGTTCGCACTGCCACACGACCAAGACATCCCAACCTGCCGCCGCCAATTGTTCTGTTTTTGTTCTATCTCTTCTAGCATTCTGCTCAAGCTTCGGCAACCAGTAATCGAGCCTACTTTTCGGAGGGCGCCCCTTGGAACAACCATGTCCATGCCAAAAACAACCATGTACAAAGATGACCTTAGTTCGGCTCGGAAAAACGATGTCGGGCTTGCCGGGCAAATCTTTTCTGTGGAGTCGAAACCGATAGCCCATCGCATGCAGCAGACGGCGCACGGTAATCTCGGGACCTGTGTTCTTACTCTTGACCGCGCGCATTATGCGCTTCCGCTGCTCGGGACTTCGGGTATCCATACAAACGTGGCTACCAGCTGAAAGAAGTTATGTCACTTCGAGAGCTCAAATATCGAGATTGGCCACCGAGAGCGCGTTGTCCTGGATGAATTCGCGCCGCGGCTCGACCTCGTCGCCCATCAGCCGGGCGAACAGCGCGTCGGCCGAGCGGAACTTTCCAACGGGCAGCGCTCCTCGCACAGGAGAAAAAGACCGGAAACGCGCACCCCACCCCTGAAGAACATCCTTGCCTGCGCCATATTGCTGTTTGAGTATGTTTTCCGACCCTGGGGTTTGGGAGATTGCCGGTGCGGATCGTCTTTGCGGCGATACTTGTTGTCGTCACGGCAAGCGCGGCCTTCGCGGAACGGCGCGTGGCGCTTGTCTTTGGCGCCGATCGCTATGAGGCGATCCGTCCGCTCGCCAATGCCGTCAACGATGCGCGCGCGGTCGAGGAGGCGCTCGACGCACTCGGTTTCGAGGTGTTTTCAGAGGCCAACCGCGATTTGCGCCGCATGCGCCGGGCGCTGGAGGATTTTGCCGAGGATGCGGCGGGCGCCGACGTCGCCCTGATCTTCTTCGCCGGCCACGGCGTCGAAATCGCCGGCGAGAACCGCCTGCTGCCGACCGATGCCGACGCCTCGTCGCTGGAGGCACTGGAGGCCAGTTCACTGCCGCTGGAGGAACTGCGCCGGACGGCGGCCGAGGTGGCAGACATCGCGCTGATCGTGCTCGACGCCTGCCGCAACGATCCCTTCGGGGTATCCTCGGACCCACAAGGGCGCGGCGCGAAGGCGTTGAGGCTGCCGGCGACGGTCAAGCCCGGTTTGGGGCGCCTCGGCCGCGCCGAGAACACGCTGTTTGCCTTTTCCGCCGCACCGGGCGAAACGGCGGCCGACGGCAAGGGAAACAATTCGCCGTTCACGACGGCGCTGGCCAAATATCTCGGCACCGACGGGCTGGAAATCCGCTCGGTGCTGACGCTGGTGCAGCAGGAGGTCTACGAGCGCTCGCGCGGCGCGCAACTGCCCTATGTGGAAAGCGGCCTGCCGGCGCTGTTCTTCGCCTCGCAGGCTTCCGGCGAACTGCCCGAGCGCGAGCGGCTGCTGCTCGCCATGGCCGATGTCAGCCCGCAGATGCGGGAAGACGTGGAACGCATCGCATCGGACGCCGGCATGCCGTTGGCGCCGCTCTATGGCGCGCTGATCGGCGGCGATATCGCCGGCCTCAACCGCGAGGAGCGGACCGAGAAGCTGCGCGAGGCGGCGGCTTCGTTCGCCAAGGTGCGCGACGAGCTTCGCACGCTTCGTTCCGGAGACGAGCGGGTGACCGCGCTGCGCCGCGCGGCGGAAGAGCAACTGGCGCTCGGCGCCTTTGACGGCGCGCGGGCGAAGCTGAGCGAGGCGGCGAATATCGACGCGACCTCGCGCGAAACGCTGAAGGCGAACTATGTCGAACGGACCCTGTCGGAAGCGGCGACCCACTACCTGAACGGCGGTGCGGCGGCGGCGGAACTGAAGTACCAGCTCGCCATCGCCGACTACGAGAAGGCGGCGGCACTTTATGCGGAGCTCGAAGACAAGGATGTGCCAGCTGAAGACATGCACCAGGAGATCTTGGCGCTTGGGGCGCTCGGCAGTGTCTACATGACCTCCGGAAATGTTGGTGCCTCTTCGGGTGCGTTCCAGGCGCAGTTGATGGTGGCAAAACGACGGGCCAGTTCCGATCCGGCCAATACCGGCTGGCAGCTTGGCCTGTCGATTGCCTACAACAATGTCGGCGATGCCCGGAAAGCAGAAGGTGATCTCGTCAGTGCGCTTGCCGCATATGAGGCTGGCCTTGCAATTCGCGAGCGTTTGTCGACGACGGACTCCGCCGACACGGAATTGCAGTACGGCCTGTCGGTATCTCACGAAAGGGTCGGCCACGTTCGTATGGCGCAACGCGATCTTGCCGGAGCGCTCGCCGCCTACGAGGCCAGCCTTGCAATCCGCAAGACACTCTTGAAAGCCGATCCGGGCAACCGCACTTGGCAGTATGGCCTGATGTTCGGCCATAACTGGATCGGTGATGTACAGGTGTTGCAGCGCGATTTCGCCGATGCGCTTGCCGCCTACGAGGCTGGCCTCGCGATCGGCGAACGTCTGGCCGCCGCCAATCCCGCCGACAGCTTGCTGCAGCATGGCCTGACGGCTGTTCTGACCAGGATCGGTGATGTCCGTTTGGAACAGGGCGATGTGGCGGGCGCGATTGCCGCCTATGATGCGTTCTTTGCAATAGCGGACCGCTTGGCGAGAGCCGACCCGGGCAACGTAATTTTTCAGCGCAACCTGCTGGTTCTGCACCAAAGAACCGGTAATTTGCGCATGGAACAAGGCGATGTCTCTGGCGCGCTTGCCGCCTACGTGTCTGGACTTGCCATCGCCGAACGTCTGGCGAAAAACGATCCGAACAACTCCCTTTCACTGCACGACCTGTCGCTCGCCCACGGAAAAATCGGCAATACCCGTGCGAAGCAGGGCGATATCGCTGGCGCGGTTGCCGCCTATCAGGCCGGACTTGTCATCGCCGAACGCCTGGCAAAGGCTGATCCGGACAATGGCCAGTGGCAAGGCTTTCTGTCGGCGTTTTATTTCAAGCTAGCCGAAGTTGGCGGTGATCCACGAGCGAACTACCGAAAAGCTCTGAGCGTTCTGGAGTCGATGGCACGGCGCGGCATGCGCACGCCATCGGACGATCTCTCTCCCGATCTGTTGCGCAGCAAGCTGGAAGCTCTGGACACGCTCGAAGCGGCCGAATGAGCTCCCGCTCGCCATGAATGACCAAAGCGGTTGACCACGCAGCCAGCCTAGGTCCAGCGCCCCTCGCCTCGCTCAGATATCCAGATTGGCGACCGAGAGCGCGTTGTCCTGGATGAATTCGCGGCGCGGTTCGACCTCGTCGCCCATCAGCCGGGCGAAAAGCGCGTCGGCGTCGGTGGCGTCGGCGACCTTGACCTGCAGCAGCGAGCGCGCCTCGGGATCGAGCGTCGTTTCCCACAATTGTTCGGCGTTCATCTCGCCCAGACCCTTGTAGCGCTGCATGGTCAGGCCCTTGCGGCCGACCGCGAACACGCCGTCGAGCAGCTTGAGCGGGCCGGAGATCGTTTCTCTGACATCCTTGCGGCGCAGCACCGGCTGGGTGCCGTAGACCTCCTCGAGCCGGCCCGCATAGCGGTGCAGCGCGCGCGCGTCGGCCGAGCCGATCAGCGCCATGTCGAGATGGACGACATCCTTGACGCCGCGCACGGTGCGCTCGAAGATGAAGCCGCCCGGGCCCTCGTTCGAGGTCGCCATGCGCCCTTCCCAGCCGCGCTCGGTTTCTTCCGAGATCAGGTCGAGCCGCTCGGCGATCCGGCCGGCCATTTCGTTGGCGCGGCCGAGATCGATCACGACTTCCGGATTGAGCGCGCCGGCGATCGCCGCCTGCTCGACGACGGCGCGGTCGTAGCGCGTATGCAGCCCGTTGATCAGCGTGCGCACCGCCAGCGCGTCATCGATCGCCGCGCGCAGATCGGGGCCGGCCCGGACCTCGCCGCTGGCGAGCTCCAGCGCGCAATCTTCCAGACCGCCCTCGATCAGATATTCCTCGAACGCCTGCTCGTCCTTGAGATATTGCACGCTCTTGCCGCGGGTCACCTTGTAGAGCGGCGGCTGCGCGATATAGAGGTGGCCGCGTTCGATCAGCTCCGGCATCTGGCGGAAGAAGAAGGTCAACAGCAGGGTGCGGATATGGGCGCCGTCGACGTCGGCGTCCGTCATGATGATGATCTTGTGGTAACGCAGCTTCTCGGGATTGAACTCGTCCTTGCCGATCCCGGTGCCGAGCGCGGTGATCAGCGTTCCGATCATGTCCGACGACAGCATCCGGTCGAAGCGCGCCCGCTCGACGTTGAGGATCTTGCCGCGCAGCGGCAAAATGGCCTGGTTCTTGCGCGAGCGGCCGCCCTTGGCCGAACCGCCGGCCGAATCGCCCTCGACGATGAACAGCTCCGACTTTGCCGGATCACGCTCCTGGCAATCGGCGAGCTTGCCGGGCAGCGAGCTGATGTCGAGTGCGCCCTTGCGGCGCGTCAGCTCGCGGGCCCTGCGTGCGGCCTCGCGCGCGGCGGCGGCCTCGATCACCTTGCTGATCAGGATCTTGGCTTCCCCCGGATGCTCTTCAAACCAGGTGCTCAGCGCCTCGTTGACGAGGCTCTCGACCACCGGCCGGACCTCCGAGGAGACCAGCTTGTCCTTGGTCTGGGACGAGAATTTGGGATCGGGCACCTTGACCGACAAGACAGCGGTCAGCCCCTCACGGCTATCGTCACCGGTGAGCGAGACCTTTTCCTTCTTGGCGATCCCGGTTGCTTCGGCATAGCTCGTGACCTGACGCGTGAGCGCGCCGCGAAAGCCGGCGAGATGCGTGCCGCCGTCGCGCTGGGGGATGTTGTTGGTGAAGCACAGCACGTTTTCGTGGTAGCTGTCGTTCCACCACATCGCCACTTCCACGACGATGTCGTCGCGTTCGGCGCGAATCGAGATCGGGCTGGGAATGAGCGATTTGCGCGCGCGGTCGAGATAGCGCACGAATTCGACAAGCCCGCCATCGTAGAGCAGTTCGTTGCTGACCACGTCGGCATGGCGCCGGTCGGTCAGCACGATGCGCACACCCGAATTCAGGAAGGCGAGTTCGCGCAGCCGGTGCTCCAGCGTCGCATAGTCGAACTCGGTCATGGTGAAGGTTCCGGGCGAAGGCAGGAAGGTGACCTCCGTGCCCGTTTCGGCGCCGGCCTCGCCGGTCGCCGCCAGCGGCGCGTCGGCCACGCCGTGGGTGAAGCTCATCTCGTGGATCCTGCCGCTTCGGCGGATCTTGAGCTTTAGCGAGGTCGACAGCGCGTTGACGACCGACACGCCGACCCCGTGCAGCCCGCCGGACACTTTGTAGGAGTTCTGATCGAATTTCCCGCCGGCGTGGAGCTGGGTCATGATCACCTCGGCGGCGGAGATGCCTTCGCCGTGGTGGATATCGGTGGGGATGCCGCGGCCATTGTCGGTTACGGTGCACGAGCCGTCCGGATTGAGCGTCACCGTCACCAGGTCGGCATGACCGGCCAGCGCCTCGTCGATGGCGTTGTCGACCACTTCGTAGACCATATGGTGCAGGCCGGAACCGTCATCGGTATCGCCGATATACATGCCGGGCCGCTTGCGCACGGCGTCGAGGCCCTTCAGGACCTTGATCGATTCCGCGCCATATTCGGGCGTGCCGCCGGGCTCATTTTCGGACGAGTCGCTCATGAAATACCGCTGTTCTTTTGCCGCTGGAAAGACGCGCTTTCGCCACCCCGAATCACGCGCCGCTGGACAGGTGAGATATAGGGGTTCCGGGCCGAAAAACCAAATCCGGTGCCGTGATTCGGGCCGCCGTTTGGTACGTGGAGGGCCGGACCTGTCGCTTCGCCGGCGCCGGGCATTTCGAATGCGGCAAACCGTCCGCCGGTGTGGCGAAAAATGATGGATTTAGTCGTTTTATCTCAAGGGGTAAGCTGGCGTGATGACGGCGCGCGCGCAGCGGCCTCGTCAAACGGGGATCCGGCCGCGCCGGCGGACGAAAAAGGCCCGCGCCGCATGGCGGCACGGGCCTTCGATACGCTTGAAGCCGGATTACTGCGGCACGACCAAGCGCATGTCGTCGCGGCGCTCGGCGTAGCTTGCCTCCTCGTAGGCGGGCTGCGCCTCGAGCTCTTCCTGCGTGAAGGCGGTGTAGAGGTAGCGGTTGCCGTTGCCGTCGGTCATGAATTCGAGATTGTCCATGCCGATGGCGACTTCTTTTTCGCCGATCCCGAGGAAGCCGCCAACGTCGACGATGATCGCGTCGACGTCGCCATCCTGCGACAGCACGACGTCACCGATCTCGCCGATGTTCTCGTCATCGACGCCGTAGACGGTGGTGCCGATCAATTCCTCGGCGCTGATCTGGTCGCTGGCGAGCGGTTCCAGACTAGACCGGTCGATCGCTGCGGTCTCGGTCTTGTCGGTCGCCTTCGCCGGATCCTCGAGCGGCGATGCTGCCGTGTTTTCGTTGTCGGCAACCCGCTCCTCGGTCTTGGCCGTGTCCTGGGTTTCCGTCGCGGCCTTTTCGTCAGCCGGCGCCTCGGCGGTCATCTCGTCTTTCGGTGCCGCTTCCATGTCCTGATTGGCCGGCGCCTCCGCCGCCTTGTCCTCGACAGGTAACTCCTCCGTGGTCTCGGCGGTGTCGGCCTTGGCCAGATCGTCGGCGGTGGCCGGCTTGGTTTCCGTCACCTCGGTATCGGCCGGAACCGGCTGATAGGCCATCCGGTCGAATTCGGGCTGTGCCTTCAGCGCATCGGCGGTCGTTTCAACGACCAACCAGCGATCGCCGTTGCGTTCGGCCCATTTCACCAGATCGTATTCGATCGCGACATGCTTCTCGCCGAGGCCGAGAAAGCCGCCGACGCCGATCACCACGGCCTGGATGTTGCCGTCGGCGTCGATGACAATGTCGTTCACGTCACCGATATTCTCGGCATCGTCGCCGGCGCCATTATAGACCGACTGGCCGATAATGTTGCTGGCGAGCTGGCCGTCGGCCTTGACGACCATGGGAACCTCGGCGGTCGGCTGGGTCTGTTGCGCGGGATCGGCCGGGACGGTGGTGCTGGTCTGGGCGATTGCGCCGCTGGATACCAGCAAAGCAAGGGCGGATGTCGCCATAAGCTTGCGGATCATGATAAAACCTCCTTGTGCATCATTCGTATGCACGGCCGCGCCTTTTCCGATCGTGGCAGAGAGGCTGAGGCGCGGCCGCTCGACAGGCACTAAACGCGACATGTCGAGACTTGTTCCCGCAAGCGGACAATCAAACGCATTCTTTCCGCGATGATCGACAACGTGGCGTGTCGCCTCCGGAGTCCGCAACGGCCCGACGCCTGGCGTGACCCGGACGCGAGCCGGAGACGCGTTTTGCGCCGGCCGCCGGGACACGATCCGGCGCGGCGATCTGTGCGGGGACGGTTCCGGGAGCCGGACGGCCGCGCTAGCGCGGCGCGCGTTTGGCGAGGATGCGCTGCAGGGTCCGGCGGTGCATGTTCAGCCGGCGCGCGGTTTCAGAGACATTGCGGTCACACATCTCGTAGACACGTTGGATATGTTCCCAGCGGACCCGGTCGGCCGACATCGGATTTTCCGGCGGCACGACTTTTTCACCCGTCGTGCTCGTCAATGCGGCATAGACGTCGTCGGCATCGGCCGGCTTGGCGAGATAGTCGATCGCTCCGAGTTTGACCGCCGTCACCGCGGTCGCGATGTTGCCGTAGCCGGTGAGAATGACGGCGCGTGCTTCCGCCCGCTTTTCGCGGATTGCCGACACGACGTCGAGGCCGTTGCCGTCGCCGAGCCGCATATCGACCACGGCATAGGCGGGCGGTGCCGCCCTCGCCTTGGCGAGGGCTTCCTCCACGCTCTCCGCGGTTTCGACCGAAAACCCCCGTAGCTCCATCGCCCGCGCCAGGCGGGTCAGGAAGGGGCGGTCGTCGTCGACGATGAGCAGCGAGCGGTCCTCGCCGAGCGGGTCTTGATTTTCGGTGGTCATGAATTCGGTTCCGAACGCTGTCTGGCCCCTATTTATTCAAAAAACTCGCCAAGTCCAATTTCGCCGGTTCAGCCGATCGCATGCTCGCTGACCGGATCGCGCAGGAAGAGGTCGCGTGGCCAGCTCACCCGGGCGATGGCGCCCTGTCCGGGACCGCTTGCATTGCCGAAGGCAACCGCCGCGCCGGAGCGCTCAAGCAGGGTTTTGGCGATGAACAGCCCGAGCCCGAGCCCGCCGCCGCCCTCGTCCTGCCGGCCCGAGCGCGTGGTCATGTAGGGTTCGCCGATACGGTCGATCACCTCCGGCGGAAAGCCAGACCCGTCGTCGGTGACCTCGATCGAGACATGGGCCGTGTCCCAGCTCCAGCGCACGGTCACGCTTTCGCGCGCAAAATCGACGGCATTTTCGACCAGATTGCCGAGCCCGTAAATGACGCCGGGATTACGCCGCCCCGCCGGCTCGCGGCCTTCGACCGCGCCCGGTTCGAGGCGGATGTCGATGCCGAAATCCCGGTGCGGCGCGATCACGTCCTCAATCATCGCCGTCAGCGTCATCCGCGCCATATGTTCCTCGCCCTGCGAGGACAGGCTGGTCAGCCGCTGCAGGATCTCCTTGCAGCGCTCGCTCTGCGACCTGAGCAGGGTGACGTCCTCGCGAAAGCGCGGATCGCTCTCCAGGGCCCGTTCCATCTCGCGCGCCACCAGGGCGATGGTGGCAAGCGGTGTGCCGAGTTCGTGGGCCGCCGCCGCCGCCAGTCCGTCGAGGGCCGACAGATGTTGCTCGCGTTGCAAAACCAGCTCGGTGGCGGCCAACGCGGTGGCGAGCTGGCGTGCCTCCTCGGCCACCCGCCAGGCATAGATCGCGGTAAAGGCGGTGGTCGACAGGATCGCCATCCACATGCCGATGACATAGAGGAACGGCATCGCCAGATTGCTGCCGCCATACCAGGGCAACGGCAGATGGAAACTCACCAGCAGCGAGGCGGTGACCGCGACCACCAGGCCGAGCACGGCGGTCAGCACCAACGGCAGCGAGGTCGCCGAGACGATCACCGGAACAGACATCAGGATCGCAAACGGGTTGGTCAGTCCACCGGTCAGGTAGAGCAGTCCGGCGAGTTGCAGGACATCGAGGAACAGGACGCAGAAGGCGGCCCCCGGCTTCAGCCTGTGGGTAGCGGGGTAACGGAAGGCCAGAAACAGATTCACCCAGGCCGAACAGGCGATCAGCGCGAAGCAAAGTCCGACCGGCAGCGGAAACGTGAACCAGTAGGCCACGACCAGCACGGCCGCGCTCTGGCCGATGATGGCGAGCCAGCGCAGGCGGATGAGCGTGTTGAGCCGCAATTGCCGGCTTTGCTGATGGTCGGGCGTGCGAAGATCCTGCAGCATCGCCCTCCTATAGGCCGCGCGGCCGCTCGCGCCAAAGGGAATCTGGGGTCGGGCCGCTCCGTCTTTGCCTGGCCGATGCGATGCGCGGCCGGGCGCCTGGTTAGCGCCCGCGCGACTTGGCGCGCGCGGTCGGCTCGGCCCGCAGCGGCTCCTCCGGCCAGGGATGTTTGGGATAGCGCCCGCGCATGGCCGCGCGTACCTCGGCCCACGACCCGCGCCAGAAGCCGGGCAGGTCGCGCGTGGTCTGGATCGGGCGGTGCGCCGGCGACAGCAATTCGAGCGTCAGCGGTACGGTTCCAGCCGCGATGGCGGGGTGGCGGTCGAGGCCGAACAATTCCTGCACGCGCACGGCAAGCACCGGCGCGTCGTCGCGATAGTCGATCGGGATATGATTGCCCGACGGCACTTCGAAATGGGTCGGCGCCAGCGCTTCGACCCGCCTCTGGTCGTTGTGATCGACCCGCGCCAAAAGGGCCTCCGCCAGCGTGTGGTCCGCTATGTCGGCGATGGCCGCGCTGCCGGTCAGAAACGGCGCCAGCCAGTCGCCAGCCGTCTCGCGCAGCGCCGTATCGCTCATTTCCGGCCATGGATCGCCGAGTCCGCGTCGCAACCAGGCGAGCCTGCGCCTGAGGCCGGTCGACTTCTTGCCCCAGCGCAGGATGGCGATGCCGCGTGCGCTGACGGCGGCGAGGATGGCACGGTCGGCGTCGGCCCCGGTCGGCGGCGGCAGCGGGCGCTCGGCAAGCGTGATCGCGCCGAGGCGGCTTTTTTCGCGCGCCCGCACGGTGCCGCTGTCGCTGTCGAATCCGGTTTCCGTCCCGGTCTCGATGCGGCCGGCAAGCACGGCGCGCAGATCGTCCTCCTCGACCGCCGCGGCGGCGACGATGCGGGCGTTGCGCGCCTTGCCCTGCAGGTCGGCGACGACCAGAAAATCGTGTCCGGCCAGCGGATCGGCCGGGTCGATCTCGCCACCTCGGCCATTGGCGAGGACGTAGCGGCCCGGTCCGCCGCGCGCCATCGCCACCCGGTCGGGCCAGGCATGCAACAGCAGCCTGCCCGCGCCGGTTGCTCCTGCGTTCGCGCCCGTGCGGATACCGGCGCCTGCCGCTGTGGCGAGCCGCTTGGCCAGCGCCCGCGCATTGCCGGCCCGAGGACCGCGATCGCGGCGAAACCGCGCGAGCCGGGCGTCGAGGTCGATCTGCTGGCCGCCAAGGCCGCGTTCGGTCAAAAGCACGGCCAGTTCCGCGGCCTGGACGGCCGCTCCGTCCCGCGCGGCCCTGGCGACCATATGGGCGAGGCGCGCCGGCAGAGCGAGACGGCG
This sequence comes from Nitratireductor arenosus, assembly GCF_009742725.1. Classification (GTDB taxonomy): domain Bacteria; phylum Pseudomonadota; class Alphaproteobacteria; order Rhizobiales; family Rhizobiaceae; genus Mangrovimarina; species Mangrovimarina arenosa. The sequence continues at coordinate 1,103,706 of NZ_WPHG01000001.1, forward strand.
CATCGCCACGCCGTCGGCGGTCAGGCGTCCGGTTTCGTCGATGGCGTCGAGGTCGCGCAGTAGCGCGCGCGCCGCGGCGAGCGCGGCGGCGGGCGGCGGATCGAGAAAGGCGAGGCTTGTCGGGTCGACGACCCCGAAGGCGGCGCAGTCGAGCACCAGGCCTGCGAGGTCCGCCGCCGCGATTTCCGGCGGCGTGAAGGCGGGTAGCGACGCGGTCTGTTCGGCGCGCCACAACCGGACCGCGACGCCCGGCGCCGTGCGTCCTGCGCGTCCTGCGCGCTGTTCGGCCGACGCACGAGACACCCGTACGGTTTCGAGCCGGGTCAGCCCGGTGGCCGGCTCGAATTTCGGCAGACGCTGATAGCCTGAATCGATCACCACCCGAACGCCGTCGATGGTGATCGAGGTCTCGGCGATCGCGGTGGCCAGCACGATCTTGCGGCGGCCTTCGGGCGCCGGGCGGATCGCCGCATCCTGGGCCTTGCCGTCCATGGCGCCGAAAAGCGCGATCAGATCCGCATTTGCCGGCAGCCGGCCGGCGAGCCGTTCGGCGGTGCGCTCGATTTCGCGCTGGCCCGGCAGGAAGACGAGGATGCTGCCGTCCTCCTCGGAAAGCGCCGCGCGCACGGCGGCCGCCACGGCGTCCTCGAGCGTTTCGCCGCCGGGGCGCTCGCGGTAACGGATGTCGACCGGAAAGCTTCGGCCATGGCTTTCGATCGCCGGCGCGTCGCCAAGCAGCCGGGCGACGCGCGCGCCGTCGAGGGTTGCCGACATCACCACCAGCCGCAGATCCGGCCGCAACCCCTGCCTGACGTCGAGCGCCAGCGCCAGGCCGAAATCGCCGTCGAGCGAGCGCTCGTGGAACTCGTCGAAAACGACACACGCAATACCGGCAAGCTCCGGATCATCGAGGATCATGCGCGCCAGCACGCCTTCGGTGACGACGAGAATGCGCGTTGCCGCCGAGATTTTTCTGTCCATGCGCATGGCGTAGCCGACCGTGGCGCCGACCTCTTCGCCGAGGAGGGCGGCCATGCGCCGCGCGGCGGCGCGCGCGGCCAGCCGGCGCGGTTCCAGGATCAGGATCGTGCCGTCGCTGCGCCAGTCCTCGCCCAAAAGCGCGAGCGGCACCAGCGTGGTCTTGCCGGCGCCCGGCGGCGCGACCAGGACGGCGTTTCCCGGTCCCGCGAGCGCGGCGCGCAGGTCGGGCAGGATTCGGCTGACGGGAAGGTCGGGCAGGGTCATGGCGGGTTCAACCGATACGTTTGGACCGGGCCGGGTCGGCATATCAGCGCCGGCATTGCGCTGGCAATGCGCAAAGGAGCCGGCGCCGGCAAGGGCGTCGGTGAATTGCCTCGGATGCGGTCTTGATCCCCACCTCGCGGGAGCCTAGCTTTCACCTGGCGGCGTGAAAACGTCGCCGACGTTCTCAGGGCGGGGTGGAAGTCCCCACCGGCGGTAAGGGGGTCTCCCCCAAGCCCGCGAGCGCCGGAGCGGTCACAGGCCGGTCCGGGTCAGCAGATTCGGTGCGAATCCGAAGCCGACGGTCACAGTCCGGATGGAAGAGAACGGGTCAGATAACCGAACGCGTCCTTTGGCTCGTCGCCCAAGGCCGCGCGCGGTGTCCGATCCCGCATCCCTGAGGTTTCTGGGTCAATGCGAAAGGATCGGACCGAATGAGCCAGACTGCCTCGATCGAAACCACCCCGGCCGCGCTGCGCGGTGCCGCGATCATGGTGGCGACCGGCCTCGCCTTTGCCGGCCTCAATGTCGCCGTGCAATGGGCGAGCGTCACCGCCGGCGCCACCGCGCCGGCGATCGCGTTCTGGCAATATGCCATCGCGCTGGCGCTCGCCGCGCCGCTGGTCTGGCGCGGCGGCGTGCATATCCTGCATACACGCCATATTTTTCTGCATCTGGCGCGGGTGCTTTTGGCCGCGGCCGGCGTGCAGCTATGGATCCATAGTCTGTCCGTCGTGCCGATCTGGCAGGCGATCGCGCTTGCCATGACCTCGCCGTTCTTCGTCGTGGCGGGGGCGGGCCTGATCCTGCGCGAGCGGGTCGATTTCGCCCGCATCGCCGCCACGGCGGCCGGCTTCGCCGGCGCCATGATCATCATCGCGCCCTGGTCGGAAAGTTTTACCCATCACGCTTTCCTGCCGGTGCTGGCGGCGGCGTGCTGGGCCGGCACGTCGCTGATCACCAAATATCTGACCCGGCTGGAGCCCACGGCCGGCATCACCGTCTATCTGCTTTTGCTGCTGACCCCGATCAACGCCGCGATCTGGCTCGGCTCGGGTTTCGAGATCCCGCCGCAGGCCGCCTGGGGCGCACTGCTCGTCGCCGGCGCCCTGACCGGGCTCGCGCAATATCTTCTGACCTGGGCCTATGCCAGCGCCGACGCCGCCTATCTGCAGCCTTTCGACGATCTGAAGCTGCCCTTCAACATCGTCGCCGGCTGGCTGGTGTTCGGCGCCGCGCCGACATCGGGATTCTGGCCGGGCGCGGCGCTGATCGTTGCGGCCTCGCTCTATCTGATGCGGTGCGAACGGACCGTCGCGGCCTGAGCCCGCTATTTCTCAATGCCGCGTGAGACGCGCTTGATCCCCGGCCGGGATGGTGCATCTTCGTCGCGAAACGGGAGACAGGCGATGGCTCGAATATCACGGAACGTTTTCATCGAGCCGGGGCGGGCGGCATGAGCGGCCAGTCCGCCTCGGTGTTCGATCCCTTGTGGCGGCGGCTGGCGATCATCGCCGTTTGTGCCGGCTGGACGGTGCTGGAATGGCTGAACGGCCAGACCGCCTGGGCGCTGCTTGCCACCGCCGCCACCGTCTACGGGACCTGGAGCCTGCTGATTGCCTGGACTCCGCCATCGGAGGGACCTGTCGCTCCGGGCGAGCGGGACGGGAAAGGTGAGTAGTCGCCCAATGCGCGGCTTGGCGGTCGCTGTTGGAAAGGACCGACTGCCCGCCTCAGGCCGTCACCGACAATTCTACCCTGTCGGCGGCGAAACGCGTTTCGGCGAACTGGATCGGCCGGCCCTCCGGGTCGACATTGACGGCGATCGCGACCAGAACGATCGCACCCGGTGAAAGCCTGAGGTCGTCGAGATCGCCGTCGTCGGCGTGGCGGGCCGACACCAGCGTCGAGGAGCGGAAATAGTCGGCGACGCCGTAGCGCCGGAACGCCAGCGTGACCGAGCCGAGTTCGCGATAGGTTTCCGCGAAGCCGGCGAAGCGGTCGGCGTCGAACCAGCTTGTCGCGCGCGACACCGGGCGGCCGTCGGCTTCCGAAACCGTGTCCATGCGAATCACCCGCGCGTCGGACGCCAGAGCGAGCGCCTCGGCCGTGCGCCGGTCGGCGGCCTCCTCGCGATGGTCGAGCAGGTGGCCGCGCCTGTCGCGGGCCTGGTCGCGCAATCCTTCGGAAAACCGGGTGCGGGCGCCGATCGGATAGGTCAGGCGCCGGCGCTGCTCGACGAAGGTGCCGCGCCCCTGCTCGGCCCGTAAAACGCCTTCCTCGACCAGCGCGGCGATCGCGCCGCGCACAGTGTGGCGGTTGACACCGAAATGCGCGGCGAGCGTGGTTTCCGGCGGCAGTCGCCCGTTCGCGCCCAGCCTGCCCTGGACGATGTCGCGCCGGATCTGATCGGCGATCTGGCGCCATAGCGAAATCCCGCTGCGCCGTTCCATCGTCCTGTCGGGGTTTTTCATTGTCGTTTCGCCCTGTCACGGCAACGTCATGGACACACGCTAGAACACGGTATAATTTGTATGGTTGTCTATATCAATAGACGAATATTCACAGCAACGGTCGGATCGGATGAAAACGCAAGACAGGCAGGACGAGGCAAGCCCACCGGCGCGTCGGGACGCCATGGCCGTGATCGCGCGCGCCGACGGCGATGCGCTGCGGCGGCTCTGGGCCGAAGCCGGCTTCGAGGAGCTGGCCGAATTGGTGCGTGGCCCCGAAACCGGGCTGGTGATGCTGCGCGGGCGCATGGGCGGCGGCGGTGCGGCCTTCAATCTCGGCGAGGCGACGGTGACGCGCGCCACCGTGCGGCTGGCGACCGGCGAGGTCGGCCATGCCTACGCGCTCGGCCGCGATCGCGACAAGGTGCGGATCGCGGCCACGGTCGACGCGCTGTGGCAGCGTCCGCAAAGCCGCGACCGGGTCGAAGACAGGATTGTTGCGCCGCTGCGTGCGGCCGGCGCGGCCGCCGACGACGAGCGCCGGCGCGAGACGGCGGCCACCAAGGTCGACTTTTTCACCATGGTGCGCGGAGAGGATTGATGGAATTTTCCACTCGTTCGATCGATGGCGGTTTCGCCGAGCCGGTGATCGCCGCGCAAGGCGTGTTCCGCGCCCTGATGGAGGCCATGGCCCGGCCGGGCACCGTCCACGCCCTGCCGCCGCTGGCCGCCCCGCCCGCGCCGCTGACGGCCGAGGCCGGCGCCGTCGCGTTGACCTTGTGCGATCACGACACGCCGGTCTGGCTCGACCCCGAACTGCAGGGCTCGGCCGAAATCCGTGACTGGATCGGCTTCCACACCGGCGCGCCGTTCGCGTTCACGCCGGCGGAGGCCCATTTCGCCCTCGTCTCACGCCCCGGCGAGCTGATCGCGCTGGAAAATTTCGCCCAGGGTTCGCAGGACTATCCGGACCGCTCGGCGACGATAATCCTGCAGCTCGACACGCTTGCGGCGGGCGCGCCGCTGGTGCTGGAAGGGCCGGGCATCGAGACCCGCGCGCGGCTGGCGCCAGCGCCGCTGCCGCGCCATCTGGCGACGCAATGGCGTCAAAACAACGCCCGCTTCCCGCGCGGCGTCGACCTCGTCCTGACCGCGCCCGGCGCGATCGCCTGCCTGCCGCGCACCACCCGCATCGTCGAAACGGAGGGCTAGAAGCCATGTATGTTGCCGTGAAGGGCGGCGAGGCCGCCATCGACAACGCGCACCGCCTGCTCGCCGACCGGCGCCGCGGCGACCGCGACGTGCCGGCCCTCGGCCTCGACCAGATCGTCGAACAGCTTGCGCTCGCCGTCGATCGGGTGATGGCCGAAGGCTCGCTTTACGACCGGGAACTCGCTGCGCTCGCCATCCGTCAGGCGCGGGGCGACATGATCGAGGCGATCTTTTTGGTGCGCGCCTACCGCACCACCCTGCCGCGGTTCGGCTATGCGAGGCCGGCCGATACCGGTGCGATGCTGATCGAGCGTCGGGTGTCGGCCACCTACAAGGACCTGCCCGGCGGCCAGCTACTGGGCCCGACCTTCGACTACACCCACCGCTTGCTCGATCCCCAACTGGCCGGAGACGCGCCGGTCGCCGCGCCGGCAACGCGCGAGGCCGACACGCGGGCCATGCCGCGCGTCTCGGAGATCCTGACCCGCGAGGGCCTGATCGAGGGCGACGGGGCGCTGCCTGACGATCGCGAGCCCGGCGACATCACCCGCGAAGCGCCGGAATTTCCGATGGAGCGCGACCTGCGCCTGCAGTCGCTGGCGCGCGGCGACGAAGGATTCCTGCTGGCGCTCGCCTATTCGACCCAGCGCGGCTATGCCCGCTCGCACCCCTTCGTCGGCGAGATCAGGATCGGCGAACTCGATATCGAACTCGACGTGCCCGAGCTTCCCTTCCCGGTGCCGCTCGGGCGTATCCGCGTCACCGAATGCCAGATGGTCAACCAGTTTCAGGGTTCGGCCAAGGCGCCGCCGCAATTCACCCGCGGCTACGGCCTGGTCTTCGGTCAGTCTGAGCGCAAGGCGATGGCGATGGCGCTGTGCGACCGGGCGTTGCGCGCCGGCGAATTCGGCGAAGACGTCACCGCGCCGGCCCAGGACGAGGAATTCGTGATCGCGCATGCCGACAACGTCCAGGCGACCGGCTTCGTCGAGCACCTGAAGCTGCCGCATTACGTCGACTTTCAGGCCGAACTCGACCTGGTCCGACGCATGCGCGCGGAAGCCGAGGCGCATACGGCCACCCCCGTCAAGGTGGCGGGAAAGGCAGCCGAATGAACCGGCTAGTTGTCCTGGTCGGGCGTCCTGCGGCCCAGCGCGCGCGCCCGGTAGCCGCGATAAATCAGATAGGCGGTCAGCACCAGCGCCAGAATGATCGGCAGGATGAGAAAGTCCATGTCGGTCTCCTTTCGAAGGAAACGCGTCATGTCCGATAGTGTTGCAGCGTCGCTTGCCGAAGCGCCGTCCTACAATTTCGCCTATCTGGACGAGCAGACCAAACGCATGATCCGGCGCGCGATCCTCAAGGGCATCGCCATTCCGGGCTATCAGGTGCCGTTCGCCAGCCGCGAGATGCCGATGCCGTACGGCTGGGGCACGGGCGGCGTGCAGGTGACGGCGTCGGTGATCGGCCCCGACGACGTCCTGAAGGTCATCGACCAGGGCGCCGACGACACCACCAATGCGGTGTCGATCCGCGCCTTCTTCCAGAAGGTTGCGCGCGTCGCGGTGACGACCGAAACGGCGCGCGCGACCATCATCCAGACCCGACACCGCATTCCCGAGCATCCGCTGACGGAGGGCCAGGTGCTGGTCTATCAGGTGCCGATCCCCGAGCCGTTGCGCTTTCTCGAGCCGCGCGAGACCGAGACCCGCAAGATGCACGCGCTCGAGGAATATGGCCTCATGCATGTCAAGCTCTACGAGGACATCGCCCGGCACGGCCATATCGCCACCACCTACGCCTATCCGGTCAAGGTCGAGGGGCGCTACGTGATGGACCCCTCGCCGACGCCGAAATTCGACAATCCGAAGATGCACCGCTCGCCGGCCCTGCAATTGTTCGGCGCCGGGCGCGAGAAGCGCATCTACGCCATTCCGCCCTATTGCGACGTGGTCAGCCTCGATTTCGAGGACCATCCCTTCAAGGTGCAGGCGTTCGACAAGCCCTGCGCGCTGTGCGGGGCCGAAAACGTCTATCTCGACGAGGTGATCCTGGACGATCGCGGCGGCCACATGTTCGTCTGCTCCGACACCGATTTTTGCGAAAAGCGGCGCGATGCCGGCCATGTCGGCGAGATGACCGAGGCCGCCGAATGACCAGCCCGTATTCCGCTGCGAAAGGTGACGCCATGACCGGCCAGACCATGTCCGACGAGCCGCTACTGCGTGTCGCCGGCCTGTCAAAATCCTACGGCGCGCGCGTCGGCTGCGACGACGTCTCGTTCGATTTGTGGCCGGGCGAGGTGCTGGCCGTCGTCGGCGAATCGGGCTCGGGCAAGACCACGCTGCTCAATTGCGTGTCGACCCGACTGTTGCCGACCTCCGGCGCGGTCAGCTACCGCATGCGCGACGACAGCTGGCGCGAGCTCTACCGCATGGGCGAGGCCGAGCGCCGTTTCCTGATGCGCACCGATTGGGGGTTCGTCCACCAGAACCCGGCCGACGGGCTCAGGATGACGGTCTCGGCCGGCGCCAATGTCGGGGAGCGCCTGATGGCGGTCGGCGATCGCCACTACGGCAATATTCGCGCCACCGCCGTCGACTGGCTGGGCCGCGTCGAGATCGCCGAGGACCGCGTCGACGACCAGCCGCGCGCCTTTTCCGGCGGCATGCGCCAGCGCCTGCAGATTGCCCGCAACCTCGTCACCCATCCGCGGCTGATCTTCATGGACGAACCGACCGGCGGGCTCGACGTGTCGGTGCAGGCGCGCCTGCTCGACCTTGTGCGCGGCCTGGTCAGCGAGCTCGGCCTGGCCGCGATCGTGGTCACGCACGACCTCGCCGTCGCCCGGCTGCTGTCGCATCGCATGATGGTGATGAAGGACGGCCACGTCGTCGAGCACGGCCTGACCGACCGGGTGCTCGACGACCCGCAGGCGCCCTACACCCAGCTTCTCGTCTCCTCGATCCTGCAGGTGTGAGGACATGAACGCGAACCGAGCGGGCCAAGATCCGGGCACGACCGTGCGAAAGGGAGAAAACCGAATGGCAACGCCGCTTGTCGTTTCCGAGCTCTGCAAAAGTTTCACCATGCATCTGCGCGACGGTATCCGTCTGCCGGTGGTCGACAAGGCGCGCTTTGCGCTCCAGGCCGGCGAATGCGCCGTGCTCGGCGGGCCGTCCGGTGCCGGCAAGAGCTCGATCCTGAAAATGCTCTACGGCAACTACGCCGTCGATTCCGGCCAGATCATCATCGATCATCACGGCACGCTGACCGACATGGCCGCCGCCAGCCCCCGCGACGTGCTGGCGATCCGCCGCGACACGCTCGGTTATGTCAGCCAGTTCCTGCGTGTGGTGCCGCGCGTGTCGGCGCTCGACATCGTCGCCGAGCCGCTTCTGGCGCGCGGCCGCGACAGGGCGGAGGCTCTGGCGCGCAGCCGCGATCTGTTGAGCCGGCTCAATTTGCCGGAGAGATTATGGGACCTGCCGCCGGCGACCTTCTCCGGCGGCGAGCAGCAGCGCGTCAACATCGCGCGCGGTTTCATCACCCGCCATCCGATCCTCTTGCTCGACGAGCCGACCGCCTCGCTCGACGCCACCAACCGCGCCGTGGTGATCGACATGATCGCCGAGAAAAAGGCGGCCGGCGTCGCCCTGCTCGGCATTTTTCACGATCAGGACGTGCGCGAGGCCGTCGCCGACCAGATCATCGACGTGACCGATTTCGCCCCCGCAAAGGCCGCCTGATGCCGAAACTTTCAGAAAACCCGTCCGTTCATCCGACCGCCGAGGTCAGTGGCTCGACGCTCGCCCGTTATACCGAAATCGCCGAGCGCACCCGCTTCCACGATTCGGTCCTGGGCGATTATTCCTACGTGATGCAGGATTGCGGCGTGTGGTGCGCCGATATCGGCAAGTTCGCCAATATAGCGGCCGCCGTGCGCATCAACGCCACCAACCATCCGACCTGGCGGCCGACGCTGCACCATTTCACCTATCGCGCGTCCGACTACTGGGAGGATGCCGAGCACGAGGAGGCGTTTTTCGACTGGCGCCGCCAGAACAAGGTCACCATCGGTCACGACACCTGGTTCGGCCACGGCTCGACCGTCCTGCCCGGCGTCAGCATCGGCGACGGCGCCGTCATCGGGGCCGGCGCCGTGGTGTCCAAGGATGTCGCACCCTACACCATCGTCGGCGGTGTTCCGGCCAAACCGATCCGCGAGCGTTTCGACCGCGCGACCGCGGCTCGGTTTCAGGAACTGGCCTGGTGGGACTGGAACCACCGGCGCCTGCGCGCCGCGCTCGACGATTTCCGTACGCTCGACGCCGCCGCCTTCCTGGAAAAATACCAAGCCTGATCCGAAGCCTGCCCGCGTGCGTATTGACAGGCTTCATTTCATTATTCTAGTGCTAGAATATGAAGAATTTGACCAGCGCCGAATTCGCCGTGCTGAGCCTGCTCGGCGAGGCGCCGTGCCACGGCTACGAGCTCGAGCGGCTGATCGAGGAGCGGGGATTGCGCGAGTGGACAGAAATCGGTTTCTCGTCGATCTACTTCCTGCTCGACAAGCTGCGAAAGTCCGGGCTGGTCGAGCCGCTTGCCGGACATGGCGGCGGCAAGTCGAAGCGGCCCTTCCGTCTCACAGGCGGCGGCGAGCGTGTGCTCGTGAACGAGACCCGACGAACGCTCGCCGAACCGCAGCGGCACTATCCGCGCCTGCTGCTCGGCCTGGCGAACTGGCCGGCGATCGGGATGGCGCAAGGGACCGCCGCGCTGGCCGCTCGCGGCGAGGCACTGCAGGCGGAGGCGCGGCGGCTTGCCGCGATCCGTGACGGCCAACAACCCCGTCCTGTTTTCGTCGACGCGATGTTCGACTACGCGATCGGCCAAATCGAGGCGGAAATGGCGTGGCTGCGTGGAACGGTATCACGCATGGAGACGGCGATGGACAAGATCGATTTCAAGAGAACGCTGAAGGCGCTGTACCGGCCGCCGGCCGGCGAATGGGTGGAGGTCGACGTGCCGCGCCTGTGCTACGTCATGATCGACGGCGTCGGCGACCCGAACAGCTCGGGCGATTATCGACGCGCCGTGGAATGGCTTTACGCGGTCAGCTATGCCGCGAAATTCGCCGCCAAGACCAGCCTCGGCAAGGATTATGTCGTGCCGCCGCTCGAAGGGCTGTGGTGGGCGGACGATCCGCGAAGCTTCATCGACCGCCGCAAGGAGGAATGGCGCTGGACGATGATGATCATGGCGCCGGACTTCGTCGACAAGGGACTGTTCGAGGGCGCGGTCGCCAAGGCGTCGCGAAAGTTCGGCGCGCGCCCGGAAAGCCTGAGGCTGGCGCCTTTGGAAGAGGGGCTTTGCTTGCAGACGTTGCATATCGGCTCTTACGATGACGAAGGGCCGGCGCTGGCCCGGCTTCATGGCGAGCTGATGCCGTCGCGCGGCTACGAATTTTCCGGTCCGCACCACGAGATCTATCTCGGCGATCCGCGAAAGGTCGAACCGTCGAAGTTGAAGACGATCCTGCGCCAGCCGGTACGGCAGGCCTGACGCGTTCCCGCCGCCTGCTTGCGAAGAGTTTCCGCAACCGCTGCGGACCGACTATTGCGCCGCGCCGAAATATTGTTCGCGCAACGCCTCGACCCGACCGTTTTCATGCATGCCGAGAAGCTGGATGGTTACCGGGCGCGTCAACGCGCTGCCATGGGCGAGCCCGAAACCGTATTTGTCCGGTTCGAAGATTGGCCCCACCACATCGAAAGCCTCCTTCGGGTGGCTATGCGTGAAATATTCAAGCACCGGCGCGTCACCGACGATAGCGGCGACCCGATCGTCTCGCAAAGCTTCCGCCGCGGCGTCCAAATCGTCGAACGAACTGTGAGCGATCGCGGTTTCGCGCACGAATTCCTCGGCCACGCTGCCGGTGAAAACTCCGACGCGCTTGCCGGGAAGATCCTCAAGGCTGTTGATCTGGCTGGTGAGCGAAAGCGTGGTCATCACGCTCGTCACCGAGGAGGTGACATAGGCAAGCACTGCAATGCCACACACCAGCCACAGCGCCTGCCACATGCGGCCGATCCAACCGAACAGGTTCTTGCGTGACGGCATTTTCCCCGACGTCGCCACTGACATGACCGAATGGAAACTTTCGGCCAGACCGTCGCGCCACCGGCGTGGAAAGTTCGCGTCGAAGCGCCGGTCGAAAAACGTCAGAAGGATGGTGGCCGCGACGATGACCAGCGCCAACCATCCATAGGCGCGCAGATGGCCCGAATCGCGCAGCCCGGCGACCACGTCGCCGAATCCGGCGCTTCGGTTTTCGGCGACCATGATCCGCAGCCCGGCGTCGAACCAGGGATGGGTGAAGTCTATGCGCTCCGCGCGCTTGCGCGTTATGGTGAGGTTGGTGACCGCCACATCGACGGACCCGTCCGCGATCGCGTCGACGAGAGTGCGAATGGACGGGAAGGGTTTGTAGCTGAAGTCCAGCTCCAGCTGTTCGGCGATCTCTTCCCACAGATCTATCGCCATGCCTTCGTAACCGTTCTCTGCGGCGATGACGAATGGCGGACTGGCATAGACCCCGACGCTGAGCCGGTCTGCCGGCGCGGTCCCCTCCTGCACGGAAGCTGTCGTGACCGCGCCAAGCAGAAGCAGCATGGCCAGCATCCCACGCCCGAGAAGTACGCGAAGGATCGTGGTTTTACGTCTCTCCGCGTATCCGCGGCAGGGTTGTGATGTCGACAGGAGAGCCATGACGCGGTGCTATAAACGAACCGAATCGGCATCTCAACTCTTTCATCATCGGACAGCTAGTCGGCTAAAATTTTCTCGGACCGGCTATGGCAACAAGCGATGACGGGGAGCCGCCCATCCCTGTGCGGCGTTACAGAACTGTCATCATCCTGACATTCCATATTCACGCGGCTTCGCTAGCGGAATTCCCACAAAAGGCGAAAACCGCCACGCGGGAAAGCAAGCATGCTGAAGATCCTAAAGGTCACGCGGCGCTTCGGCAAAAAGATCGCCGTTGACGGTGTCGATATCGAGATTGGTGACGGCCAGATGGTCGGCATCATCGGCCGTTCCGGGGCGGGAAAATCGACCCTGCTGCGCATGATCAACCGGCTGATCGACCCGACAGAGGGGGCGATCTCGTACGCCGATCGCGAGGTTTCCGCCTTGCGCGGGGCCGCCTTGCGGGCCTGGCAGCGCGACTGCGCGATGATCTTCCAGCAGTTCAATCTCGTGCCCAGGCTCGACGTGGTTTCCAACGTCCTGCACGGCGTGCTCAATCGCCGCTCGACGCTGTCGACGGTTTTCAGTCTCTACCCGACCGAGGATATTCACACCGCGATCGATATTCTCGACCGGCTCGGCATCGCCGATCACGCGGCAAAGCGCGTCGAGGCGCTCTCCGGCGGTCAGCAGCAGCGCGTGGCGATCGCGCGGGCCCTGATGCAGGATCCGAAGGTCATCCTCGCCGACGAGCCGATCGCCTCGCTCGATCCGATGAACGCCCAGATCGTCATGGACACGCTGCGCCGGATCCACGACGAGGACGGCCGCATGATCGTGTGCAATCTGCACACGCTCGATACCGCCCGTCGCTATTGCGACCGCGTTGTCGGGATGCGTGACGGCGCGATTGTGTTCGACGGCGTTCCGGACGAGCTGACCACTTCCGTCGCACGACAGATTTACGGTGCCGGTGAAAGCTTCTCGGAGGCGTCCACCTCGACGTCGATCGAGGTGCTTGAACCGATTCGCGAGCCGGTTCGCGAGCCAGCCTACGCAGTCTGATCTGAACCCCTGCGCGAAAGATCGTGCAGATTTCCAGCGAACATCAGGAGTAACGAGCATGAAAAAACTTATCGCAGCCCTGCTTACCTCGGCCGCCCTTGCGGCGCCGGCGCTTGCCCAGGACCAGGTCTCCGAGTTCCGCATCGGGGTTCTCGGCGGTGAAAACGCGCAGGACCGTATGACGTCGAACGAATGCGTCCGTGCCTATGTCGAGGAACTGCTCGGCGTCGAGACCAAGGTTTTCACCCCGGCCGACTATGACGGCGTCATCCAGGGCCTGCTTGGCGGCACGATCGACATGGCCTGGCTTGGCGCCTCGGCCTACGCCAAAACCTATCTGACCGACCCAGAGGCGGTTGAGCCGGTGCTGGTGAAGACCAATCTCGACGGTTCGTTCTCCTACCACTCGGTAGGCTTTGCGCGGAAGGATTCCGGCATCGCTTCGCTCGCCGACATGAAAGGCAAAAAATTCGGCTTCGGCGATCCGAACTCGACCTCCGGCTATCTGATCCCGTCGATCGAAATTCCTGATGCAATCGGCGCAACGATGGACGATGGCGTCTATTTCGACGAGGTGGTGTTCACCGGCGGTCATGAGCAGACGATCGTCGCGGTCGTCAACGGCGACGTCGATGCGGGCGTGACCTGGGCCGACGGCCAGGGCGCCTGGGAAGACGGCTACAATTCGGGCGCTTTGCGCAAGGCCGCCGATTCGGGCATCGTCGACATGAACGACATCGTGGAAATCTGGAAGTCGAAGCCGATCCCGGAAGGACCGATCGTGCTGCGCAGGGCCCTGCCGGCCGACGTCAAGGAGAAGGTCACGGCGTTCCTGAACGGCCTCCACGCCAAGGACGAACAGTGCGCCTACAACATGGCTGCGGGCGAAACCGCGGGTTTCGAACCCATCGGGCATGACGCCTACGAATCGATCATCGCCGTTCGCCGCGCCAAGACAAACTGATTGTCCAAGGTTTCGGGACGGGCCCTGCCAGGGCCCGCCCGTTTTTTTTGAAAGATTTCAGTGATGACCGACATCGCGCTACGCGGCGTTGACGGCCTCAAGGTGGATTATTTGGCGCTCGTGCGTCGCCGCCGCATGTATTCCGGTCTTCTGCTCGTCTTATTCGTTGCGCTGCTTGCCGGCGGCTTCGGTCTCGCCGACAGCCGCAACGCCGGAGGCTTCTGGGGCGGCCTGACGCAGATCTTCGACTTTCCCGTCGAACTGATGCGAGAGGCGATAGACAAGGGCGCCGCGCTGCCGGCCAATCTGTGGCGTTACCTGCCGGCGATGATCGAGACGATCAACATCGCCGCGGTTTCGACCCTGCTTGGCGCTGTTCTGGCGGTTTTTCTTTCGCTGCTTTCGACACGCGGCCTGGCGCGCTGGCCGCGGCTCATGCCGCTGTTCCGACGTGTGATGGACACGATGCGCGCGATTCCCGAAATCGTGATTGCGTTGGTGCTGATCTTCGTTCTGGGCGGCGGCCCGGTGCCGGCCATGATCGCTATCGCCTTCCACACTGCCGGCGCGCTCGGCAAACTGTTTTCGGAAGTCAACGAAAACGCCGACCTCAAGCCGATCGAAGGCCTGTCGTCGGTCGGCGCGTCGTGGTTTCAGCGCATATGGCTGGGCGTCCTGCCGCAGGTCATGCCCAACTATCTCTCCTATGCGCTGTTGCGGTTCGAGATAAATGTGCGTGCCTCCGCCATCCTCGGCTTCGTCGGCGCCGGCGGCATCGGTGCCGAGCTTCGTGTGGCGATATCCTGGGGCACCGGCCGCTACGATGCGGCCGCGGCGATCTTCCTGCTCCTGTTTCTGACCATCGTCGCCATCGACCAGCTCTCGAGCCATGTCCGCAACCGTCTCGTCGGGGGGCATTGATGACCACGCTGGATGCCGGTTTCGATCTGGCGCTCGCCAAGCGCGACGCGGTGCGACGCGCCTTCCGCAAGCGCATGCTCACCTTCGGGATTCCCGCGGCGGTGCTCGCCTATCTCGTCTATGTCGCCATTGCCTTCGACATTGCCGGGCTGGCGGGTCGCGCGCGCATGGACAATGCCCGAATTCTGCTTGCCGACATGGTCAGCCACAAGGTCCACGTGACGCGCGACAACCGTTTCGACAAGACGACGGTGGCCATCGAGGGCGAGAACAAGGGAACCTTTGCCGACGATCAATGGCCGGCCTGGGTTGTGCGCGAGGGGGCTTCGACCGCCGTCGCGCTTGAGGCCGGCAACGTGGTCCGTTTCGACCCGGACGCGGTCCGCTTCGACATTCCTGATTACGGGTTGTTGGAAATAGTCCAGGATCGATCGGGTATCGCGATGAAAACGCCTGCGGGCGCGACCCCCGAATGGATCAATGCCTCCTCCTCGCGCGTTACCGTCACACGACCCGAGGGACGCCTTACCGTCACCAAGACGAGGGCGGAAGTGTTCCGCTATTTCGGCGGCTGGGAGCTGTTCTTTTTCACCTTGGACAGCCCGTTTCACGGCAGGAGTTGGGGAGAACTCGCCGCTCTCGCCGTGTCCGGTGAGCGGGTGCGCGCGGGCGAATCGAACCTTGCCGCGATGGCGTCCGACGTCTGGAACAACGCGATGTGGCGCCACAAGGACGTCGCCTGGGCGATTTTCGAGACCGTGCTCATGGCGTTTCTGGGCACGATGGGCGCGGCGATCGTGGCGGTACCGCTCGCTTTCGCCGCAGCGAAGAATTTCGCGCCCGCTCTTTTGGTCCGCTTCGGCATGCGGCGTGTTTTCGACTTTCTGCGTGGCGTCGACGGGTTGATCTGGACGATTATCCTGTCACGCGCATTCGGACCTGGGCCGCTGACGGGTTCGCTGGCGATCCTGTTTACCGATACCGGAACGTTCGGAAAGCTTTTCTCCGAGGCGCTCGAGAACGTGGATCAAAAGCAAATCGACGGCCTGCGCTCGACGGGCGCGAACGTGGTGCAGCGCAATCGGTTTGGCGTCATCCCGCAGCTTGCCCCGGTGATTGTCAGCCAGGTCCTCTATTATCTCGAATCCAATATGCGCAGCGCCACGGTGATCGGGGCTATCGTCGGCGGCGGCATCGGACTGTTGTTGACCCAGGCGATCCAGACGCAGAAGGACTGGGAAGAGGTCACCTATTATATCGTGCTTACCCTGCTGATGGTTTCGGCAACCGATATCCTGTCCGGCTGGCTTCGCTCGAAACTGATTGGCGCACGTTAGGTCGTTCAACCGAAGACGATCGGCCAAACCCCGTCATGGTCGTGGAGTTTGGCCGGTCGTTGCCGAGCGATATCGCGCGCCGACACTTGATCGCGTCCGGCGCAGCGGGCTAGGTTCCGGCTCGGCGTCGACCGCGTTTTGTATCGTCGGCAGAACCCGGCCCTTCGTCAAACTGTCATGCAAATCACCTAATGGATCGCGCCTGGCAAGGATTGATGCATGCGTTACGCTGTTTATTTCACGCCGCCGCAGGACGCGGCGCTGACCCGCGCGGCGTCGTCCTGGCTGGGACGTGACGCCTTTTCCGGCGCGCCGGTCGCGCCCGCCCGCGCCGGCGATCTGTCGGCGGTCGAATTGGCCTTTCACACCGCCTCCGCGCGCCGTTACGGTTTCCACGCCACGCTGAAGGCGCCGTTCACGCTCGCGTCGGGCAAGACAGAGGCCGAACTCGTCGATGCCGTTGCCGCCTTTGCCGGCCAATGCGCGCTGGTACGGTTGCCGCGCCTGGTCGCGCGCCAGCTCGACGGGTTTTTCGCCCTCGTGCCGGCCGAACGTCACCCGCCGCTCGACGCGCTGGCCGGCGCCGTCGTGCGTGCCTTCGAGCCGTTCCGCGCGCCGTTGGCGGGCAAGGACATCGCCAGGCGCAATCCGGCCGCCATGACGCCGGCGCAGGTCAAGAACCTGCACCAATGGGGTTATCCCTACGTGTTCGAGGAATTCCGCTTTCACATGACGCTGACCGGCCGCGCCTCGGGTCACGAGGCCGAGCGCCTGGCATCGGCGATCGACGAGCATTTTGCGCCGTTTTTATCCGCACCCCTCGAAATCGCCTCGATTGCGCTGTTTGTCGAGCCCGAGCCCGGCGCGCCCTTCAGCGTGCGCGCCTTCCACCCGATAGGCCGCTACGACCAGAGAAAGACCGCCTGAGATGAGTGCCGAAACCATTTTCTCCAATGCCCGCATCGTGCTGGCCGACGAGATCGTCCACGGCGCGGTGGCGATACGCGACGGCAAGATCGCCGACATCCAGCCCGGCGGCGCGGCGGTCGGCGAGGATTTCGGCGACGACTATCTCATTCCCGGCCTGGTCGAGCTTCACACCGACCATCTCGAAGGCCATTACGCGCCGCGGCCGAAAGTGCGCTGGAACCCGCTCGCCGCCGTGCTGGCGCATGACGCACAGGTCGCGACTTCGGGCATCACCACGGTCTTTGACGCGTTGCGGATCGGGCTCGACGAGGATTCCGACATCGTGGCCAAGGATATGCGCAAACTGGCCGACGCGATCGAGGACGGGGTACGCGGCGACCGGCTGCGCGCCGACCATTTCATCCATCTGCGCTGCGAGGTCTCGTCCGACGATTGCGTCGACAGTTTCGGCCTTTACGACGACGATGAGCGCGTGCGGCTGGTTTCGTTGATGGACCACGCGCCGGGTCAGCGTCAGTTCGTCGACCTGGAGACCTATGCCAGCTATTACAAGCGCAAGCTCAACCTGACCGACGAGGCGTTCCGCGAATTCTGCGAAAAACGCATGGAGCAGTCGCGGCGCAATTCGCGCCGCCAGCGCGAGGCGATCGCTGCCGCCTGCCGCGCGCGCGGCATCGTGCTCGCCAGTCATGACGACGCGACCGACGTCCATGTCGGAGAGGCGATCGAGCAAGGCATCCGCGTCGCCGAGTTTCCCACCACGATGACGGCCGCCGCCGCGTCGAAAAAAGCGGGAATGGGTGTGCTGATGGGCGCGCCCAACGTCGTGCGCGGCGGCTCGCATTCGGGCAACGTCTCGGCGCGCGAGTTGGCCGAAAACGACTGTCTCGACATCCTGTCGTCCGATTACATCCCGTTCAGCCTGATCCAGTCGGCCTTTTTCCTTGGCGAGGTCGTCGACGCCATCTCGCTGCCGCGCGCCGTCGCCATGGTGTCGAAAAATCCGGCCGACGCCACCGGTCTGACCGACCGCGGCGAGATCGCCGTCGGCAAACGCGCCGACCTGGTGCGCGTGCGCGTCGACGAGCACATTCCCGTCGTCCGCTCGGTGTGGCGCGAAGGCCGCCGCGTGGCATGACCGACGCCTCGACCGTACTTCGTGCCCGTCTCGATCCGCGCGCGCGCCAGGGCGCCTTCGTTGCCGTGGTTGGGCCGAGCGGCGCCGGCAAGGACACGCTGATGTCCTATGCGCGCGGCCGTTTGTCCGGCGCGGACGGGCATGCGGTCCATTTCGCGCGCCGGGTGATCACCCGTGCGCCGGACGGCGGCACGGAGGACCACGACACGCTGTCTGCGCAGGCCTTTGTGGAGGCCGAGGCCAACGGCGCCTTCGCCCTGTCCTGGGTCGCGCATGGCCTGCATTACGGCCTGCCGGCCGTCGTCGACGACAAGATCGCCGCCGGCGCCACCGTCGTTGCCAATCTGTCGCGAACCGCAATCCCCGCGCTGAGGGCACGCTATCGCAACGTCGCCGTCGCCTTCGTCACCGCCGCGCCGGCGATCCGGGCCGCCAGGCTGGCGGCGCGTGGCCGCGAGACACAGGAAGAGATCCTGGCCCGCCTGGCACGCGCAGCCGCCGGCGAGGACGAAATCCCTGCACCGGTGAACGTCATCCGCAACGACGACACGCTCGAAGCCGGCGGCGAGGCGCTTTTGGCAGCGATCCGCATGGCCGGCGAGCTGGCCCGGGCGCCGCTGGATCTGTAAGCCGCCGCCACGCGCGCGCGGTCCTGGGCATTGCGAAAATCTCAACCGTCGAGCCGAAGGACGTGATTGTCCCAGACGAGGTTGACATGGCCCGGCGCGCCGCGCGCCGGGCGGATGTCGCCGGTACCGGTCGTGGCGAAAAACCCGCCGGCCTGCGCGGCGAGACCGCACACCTCGTTGAGACGCTTTCGGCCAACGAGCCGGCCGCTCGCCGCGTCGAATGTCGCCAGCAGATTGCCGCGTGGTGAGGTGACGGCGACCCTGTCGGTGACGCGATTGCAGGCGACCGAGCCGACATAATTGCCGAATCCCGCCCAGGCCTTGCCCGGCAGATCGAGCAACCTGATCGCATCGCCCGGCCTGGCAAGGCCGACCAGCGGCGGGGCGTCGCCGGTGGCGCCTTCATACTGGCAGCCGAACCAGCACCGTCCGGCGCCGTCGATCGCCATGTGGCGGATCGAAAGCTGATGCAGGTCCGCGGCAAGCCGGTGTTTTTCGACCAGCGTGCCGTGGATGCGGTCCAGGAAAACCAGCGAGGGTCGCATGGTCGCCAGATTGAGCTTGGCGCGGCCGAAATCGGGATGGGTCTCGATACCGCCATTGGCGACCGCCAGCGTGCGCCCGTCCGGCATCAGGAGCAGTTCGTGAGGATCCATGCCGTGCGTGTCGAATTCGCCGACACGACGGAACCCGTCGGTCGCGTCATAGACGCCGATCAGACCACGCGCGGCCTCGAAATCGTTTTCGGTCGCGTAGAGCAACCGCCCGTCCGGGGAAAAGACGCCATGGCCGAAGAAATGCCGCCCGGGCGCGGCCTGGATCGTCACCGGTTCGGCGCGACGATTAAGATCGAAGATCACGGCGAAGTAACCCGGCCGCCGCGCAAAGGCGACCGCGCGCCGTGCGGCTCTGTCGCAGGCGATGTCGTGGCCGCGGTCGGGCAAGGCGACGCGCGCACAGATCGTGCCGTCGTCGGCTAGCAGCGCTACGCCGAAGCGTCCGTCGCTGTCCTTGTAGGCCGCCGCGAAGGCGGCCTGTTGTTCCGGCCTGGCCAACGCGCGCGGCGTGCCGATCCAGGCCAGGAGCCAGGCTCCGGTCGCCGCAAGCAGGTCGCGGCGGTCGAGCAGGGGCGCCATCAGTCGCCGTCGAGCGAGGAAAAGCCGGCCGTCAGCCCGTAGGCGGCGGTCAGATGCTCGCTGACGAGCTGCGACAGGCTGGAGGAAACGACGCGCACGAAGGCGAGCTTCTCACGGGCTTGCGCGTCGGCCAGCGTATCGGCGATGCGTTCGGGCACGTCCGACAGCGCGCCGTCGGCCTGCGCGAACTCGAACCGGATCGAAGCAGCTATCCACCGATCCTCCGCTGCCAAATGGTCGGCGAAACCGGCCTTGTCGAACAGGTCCCGAAGCCCGTCGAGATTGGCCCTGATGGTCGCGACCGTCAGACCGGCGCGCCACAGCAACGCCCGCTTTGGCCGGTCCTTGTCCGGCGTCTCGCCCAGAAACCCGTTCAGGCGCACGTCGCGCAACTGTTCCAAGCCATGGATCAGCATATCGGTCACTTCGCCGAGCGCCTCGCTCTGGTCGCGAAACAGCGCGTTGTCGGGACCCGGTTCGGCCAGTTGGCCGGCAATACCGTCATTGTCGGCCCAGCCGGCGGTGATGTCGGCCGCGATTTTCGCCAGGTTCGCGCCGATCGCGGCACCGTACCGGCAGCGAAAACCGTCCGCCCCAGCAAGCTCTTCGGCGCCGGTTCCATAAAGCACGTAGTCGAGCGCGCCGAGCCCCTGAACGGCCACGCTCTTTTGCGCCAGCGCGGCGGCGTCGGTCGCCGTGTCGTCGCGGGTCGCCAGGATCGCCTGGACCTGCCTCAGCCCGATGCCGCGCCGGTCGGGCCAGAACAGGATGCGCTCCAGCCGGTTTTGCGCCCGCACCGGGCCGAACCCGACCATTTCGATCGATGCCCAGGCGAGCGCGGTGTCCCGAAAGGCCGCGCGAGCCGTTTCCAGTTGCGCCGGACCGGGTGCGTCGCACAATGCCCGCACGTCTTTTTCCAGCGTCTCGGCCGCAGTCTGCAAACGCGCGTAGCCCGGGCGGATCACCGCGTCGATCGCCGCGCGTGCGATCGCCACGGCCGGCGCGGGTTCGCCGAAGGCAGTGGCCGGCAGCGCCAGACCGAGGCAGAGCGCGAGGACAAGCGGACGTATCATCACAGCGTTTCCAAAAACCGGATCAGCGCGGCGCGGTCGTCGGCATTAAGGGCGGCGAAGCCGTCGCGGGCGGCCTCGCCCTCGCCGCCGTGCCACAGGATCGCCTCGGTCAGGTTGCGGGCGCGCCCGTCATGCAAAAAGAAGGTGTGGCCGTTGACGGTCTCCGTCAGCCCGATCCCCCATAGCGGCGGGGTGCGCCATTCGCCGCCGCGCGCGTCGCCGACGACCTGCCAGTCCGCCATACGCGGTCCCATGTCGTGCAGCAGGAAATCCGAATAGGGCCAGATCAGCTGGAAGGCGTGCGCCTTATTGGGTGCGTCGCGCCGGGTGACGAATTTCGGCCGGTGGCAGGAGGCGCAGCCGAGGTCGTAGAAGACCTGCTTGCCGTTCAGTACCTGCGGGTCGTCGACATCGCGGCGCGCCGGCACGGCGAGATTCTGCGAATAAAACGTCACCAGGTCGAGCACCGGATCGGGCGCCTCGCTGTCGCCGAGGCGCGGCTGAACGCCGGTCGCGGCAGCCAGGCAGTCGGCCTGGCTGGGGGTGCAGTCGCCCCAATGGTTGGGCAGGTCGGGCGAGGAAATGCCGATATCGCCGGCAAACGCTTCCGCCGACTGGCGGCGGATCGACGGCGTCTGCGCCTTCCAGCCGAAGCGGCCGAGCACCAGCGCGCCGCTTGCCGGATCGCGCACGATATTGGGTTTCCCCGATATCCCGTCGCCGTCGGCATCGTCGGGATCGGCAAGACCGAGAATGTCGGCCGGGTGGATTTGCTCGATCAGGCCGAGGCCGATCATCGGCGGCGTCACCCGCGGCGACAAGGTGGTGCTGACGTCCATCGGCCCATAGGCAAGATCGCTCACCGCGTAGTCGGGCCGGCGCATCGCGACATCAGTGCCGTCGGCAAGCGTGACGGTGAACTCCTCATAGGTGACGACCATGCGGCCTTCGCCCTTGAGGCCCGGCACGGCCAGGTCCTGGAGCTGGCCGCCATAGACTGGATCGGGCAGGTTGAGCAGGGACTTGTTTTTTAGCAGCGCCTGTTCGTCGGGCGTGCGCGGCGCGCGCGACAGACGCAGGAACATCGAGGTCGCGTCGCGGTCTCCCTCCGGCGGATGGCCGCGCCCGTCCTTCAGATGGCAGCTCTGGCAGGCGCGCGCGTTGAACAACGGTCCGAGACCGTCGGAGGCCTGGGTGGAGGAGGGCGACGACACCCACAATTTGCGAAACAGCGCGTTGCCGAGCTTGAACGTGCCCTCTTCCTCGAAGCTGAGATTGGCCGAGGCGTGGGAAAACGCGTCCTGATTGACACGCTTGCGCGAGGTCGCCGCCCCGCCGGGCAGCGCCTCGTATTTCTCGGCCGCGGAAAAATCCGTCGTCGGCCGGGTAACGGCCTCGACGCGCTCGATGTCGGCTGCCGTGAGGTCGTCGCGGCTCGTGGCCAGGCCGGTCTCGCCGGCAGCCAGGCCCGGAAGCGCGGCCGCGCCGAGCGCGGCAACAATGAGCGCCGGGCGGATTGGACGCATGCGACGGGACAGAAGGGTCAGCGGTCGCATGCGTCCATGATCCTATTCCTCCTTGTCGGCGGACGCCGCGTTGAGCAGGCCGTAATTCTTCTCGCCGATCGTGTTCAGCAGTTCGAGCTGGGTTTCGAGGAAGTCGATATGGCCTTCCTCGTCGGCAAGCAGTTCCTCAAACAGCGCCATCGACACGTAGTCGCCGTGCTCGTGGCAGATGTCGCGCGATTTCTTGTAGGAACTGCGTGCTTCGTGTTCGCCGGCCAGGTCGGCTTCCAGCACTTCCTTGACGTTCTGGCCGATCTTGAGCGGCGACACCGACTGCAGGTTGGGATGGCCCTCGAGGAAGATGATGCGTTCCACCAGCTTGTCGGCGTGGTGCATCTCCTCGATCGATTCCTCGCGCTCCTTCTGGGCGAGCTTGGCGTAACCCCAATCCTGAAGAAGCCGGTAGTGCAGCCAGTACTGGTTGACCGCTCCGAGCTCCAGAAACAGCGCCTCGTTAAGCCGCTCGATGACTTGTTTTTCGCCCTTCATGGCGCCTGCTCCCAAATTGACCACGCAGTCCGCGGACGCGGTCGAGGTGTGAAACGATATCCGGCTCGGCCGCGGCCGAACGGGCGTGATACGCTTCCGTGACCCGGATGATCGTTTCCACCACATTTGGAAAGCAGCCGCAACAGCGCCCGCGTTTGGCCATGGCGTGATAGACCTTCGCCGGCACGACGAGCTGCCAGGGATCGGCATCCAGCAGGCCGGTAATCGTATCCTCGATTTCCCTCTGCGTGATCAAATTGCAGTGACAAACCAGCATTGTCGTTCTTCCAGGCTCGCGGCGCTGTGGCCGCTGGCTTATTCTAGCACATTCAGCTTGCCGCGCGGCTCACTGAAACACCGCGTCGGGATCGTCGAGACTGTCGGACCCCTCGAACGCGATCACGTCGAGTTCGAGCCCGGCGACGACCCGTTCGATGGACCGTGTCTGGTCAACCAGCGCATCGATCGCGGCCTGCACCAGGGCGTTGCCGGCGGTGTTTCCTTCGCCGATCAACTGGTCGTAGGCCTCGCCGGCTGCCGCCTTTTCCGCAATCGCCTGCATGGCGCCGACGGTCGTGTCGAGCTTGGCTGTCAACTCCGCGTCCAGGGCCGCATCCGTCTCGCGCACCAGTGCCGACAGCGACGGGCCTTCCACCACCGAGCCGTCGATCCGCGCGTAGCGGCCGGCATAGACGTTGCGAATGCCGACGGCGTCGTAAAGATGCGAGATGTGGGTATTGTCGGAAAAACAGTCATGCTCCTCCTCGGGGTCGTGCAGCAGCAGTCCGAGCTTCATGCGCTCGCCGGCCAACTCGCCATAAGACAGCGAGCCGATGCCGGTCAGCATCGCGGCCAGTCCGGTTTTCGCCGGCCCGTTGGCCAATGCCTGGCGCGCGGCGCCGTCTTCGGCCCAGTTGGCGACCATCTCCTCCAAGTCAGAAACCAGCAGATCGGCGGCGGCAGCCAGATAAAGCGCCCGGCGCTCGCAATTGCCGCCGGTACAGTTTTGCGGATCGTAATCCGTGTAGGCGCGCGCGCCGGCGCCCGGCCCGGTGCCGTTCAGATCCTGTCCCCACAGCAGGAACTCGATCGCGTGATAGCCGGTGGCGACGTTGGCCTCGATCTCGCCGGCTTCGTGCAGCGTGCCGGACAGGAATTCCGGCGTGATGTCGGACGCGTCGACTTCGCTGCCGTTGATCATCAAGCTCGTATTGGCGACGACATTCGCGGTGTAGAGCCCGTTATCGTCAGACTCCACGCCGTAGCCCGCATCGACGTAGTCGATCAGCCCCTCGTCCAGCGGCCAGGCATTCACCCGACCCTCCCATTCGTCGACGATCGGATTGCCGAAACGATAGGCTTCGGTCTGCTGGTAGGGGATGCGCGCCGCCCGCCAGGCGGCTTTCGCCGCCGCCATGGTTTCGGCCGAGGGCGCGGCAATCAGCGAGTCGACGGCCTCGTCGAGGCGCATGGCGGTCGACAGAGCGTCCTCGTAGGTGGCGTGCGCGATGTCGGCATAGGTTTTGAGCACCGCACGCGTATCGGTCGAGGCAATCGCCTGGCCTGTCAGCGCCGTTGCGATCAGCGCCGTCGTGGCGGCTACGGTTAAAAAAATCTTCGGCAAGGCTCTGTCCTTCGGCTCGAACTGCAGCGCAAAACCGCATGGGGCCGGTCGGAGCCTGGCTGTCGGAGACGGGCGCGGCCCGGGCGGCAAGGGCGCAATAGCCATTGCGGCCGGTACGATCGTCTCCAAACGGACAGGTTCAAGGCCCGACAGTCGAAAGTCGCTTCAGCTTTCGGCCGAAGACATGACTCCCAGAAAACCGGATGTCAAACGGATTCGCATTAAAAAGGATGAAAAATCAATAGTTTAGAATGATTCTAAACTGACTTGACAGTTATAGTCATGTTTTCCTGTCACAGCGCGGCGGTCGATCCGCATACATCACGCGCCGTCCGGCGCGGCCACCAGCAGCGCCAGCGTGTCGGCGACCAGCGCGGCCTGTTCCTCGCCCTCGATCTCGACCACGTTGTGGCATTTCATCAGATAGCGTCGTTCGCCCTTGCTTTCGAACGAGATCAGCTTGGAGCGCATGCGTATGTTCGCGCCAGCCCGTACCGGCGCCAGGAAGCGCACCCTGTCGAGCCCGTAATTGACCGCCGCCACCGTGCCGTCCGGCGCCGCGCCGATCTCGTAGCTCATCGCCGCGACCAGCGAGAGCGTCAGATAACCGTGCGCGACCGGTGCCTTATACGGGCTTTCGCGCCGTGCCCGTTCGACATCGATATGGATCCACTGCCGGTCGCGCGTGGTCTCGGCAAACTGGTCGATCATGGATTGGTCGACGCAAATCCACGACGACACGCCGAGCTCGGTGCCGGCCATGCGCGTCAAGTCGTCGAAGCTCGGCTTTTGTCCCGCCATCACGCTCCTGTCCTCATACCTGATCTTTTCCTCCGTCTATCGGTTCGGTGCGGCCCGGCGGCCCGTCCGCGGCAAGACAGCCGGGCCCGAGGGCTGCGATACTGTCGAGGCCGCACAGCGCCAGCGTCAGGTCGAGCTCGGCGAGGATGTTGCCGATCACCTCGCGAACCCCGGTTTCGCCCGCAAGCGCCAGGCCGTAGACATAGGGCCGGCCCAAAAGCACCGCCCGCGCGCCGAGCGCGAGCGCCTTTGCGATGTCGGCGCCGGTACGGATGCCCGAATCGAGCAGCACCGGCAGGTCTCCCGCCGCCGCCGCCACGCCGGGCAGGGCGTCGAGCGTGGCCGTCTCGCCATCGACCTGGCGGCCGCCATGGTTGGACACCACGATGCCGTCGACGCCGTGTTCGCGCGCCAGCCTGGCATCGACGGCGTGGCGAATGCCTTTCAGGATGATCGGCAGGCTGGTCATGGCGCGCAGCCGCCCAATGTCGGTCCAGTTGAGATCGGGCCGGGAATAGGTCGCGGTGAAATAGGCCGCGGCGGCGCGCATCGCCGTCATGGAAAGCCCGAACTCGCGCCCCTTGCGGTGCAGGCCGTATGCGGTGGCGAGCAGCTTCGCGCCGCGTGGCCGGATACCGGTCTCGGGCGGTCTGGCCGGGATTTTTGAGCGGAAGACGGGATCGGAGAGATATTGCGCTAGCCCCATGCCGCGCAAAAACGGCAGATAGCCGAGATCGAGATCCCGCGGCCGCCAGCCCAGAAGCGTGGTGTCGAGCGTGACCACGATCGCTTCGCAGCCGGCTTTCTCGGCGCGTGCCAGCAGAGAGCGCACGACATCGTCATCGCTCGACCAGTAGAGCTGGAACCATCGCGGCGCGGTTCCAAGCGCAGCGGCACAGTCCTCCATCGCGACCGAGGCCTGGTTGGAAAACACCATGCCGATCTGCGTGGCCGCGGCGGCGCGCGCCACGGCGAGATCGGCCTGGCGGTGAACCAGTTCCAGAACGCCGATCGGCGCCAGAAGCAACGGCGCGCGGTGACGGCGCCCGAAAAGATCGACGCCGAGATCGCGCGCGGAGACGTCGCGCAGCACGCGGGGTACGAAACGATGGCGCCCGAATGCGGCGCGGTTGGCCGCCATCGAGGCCTCGAGACCGGCGCTGCCGATCACATAGGCGGCCGCCTCCTGCGTCATGGCGCGTGCGGCCTCCGCCTCCAGCCGTGTCGCCGAAACGGGAACGGTCGGACGCGCGCCGCCCGCGCCAGTGACGTAAATCTCCATCTGGCGCTGGCGCCCCGGAGCCACCGCGCCGGTGTCTCGCGTCATGCGTTTTTGCGTGCCATGATCGGCGCGGTCATTTCCGCGCCCCGCTATCGTCGCGCATGTCCGCCATCACCTCGCGAATTCGTTCGCGCAGGATTTCGACCGATTCGCCGGAGGATTTGCGCATCACCTCGCCGATCTCGCTGGCGTTGCGGACCGCGGCCTCGAAGGAACGCCGGGCGAAATCGGCCTGTTTGGCAAGCAGGTCCTGCGGGTTTCCCGGCGCCTGGAAGCTGCGCGCCATCTCGCTGGCCTCGCGCAGTGTCTCCTCCAGCGCGGCGCGCTGCCTGCCGAAGACGTCGCCGGCGCCGGCGGCCGCGGTTCTGGTCGCCTTTTCGAAAGCTTCGAGGTTTTTCCGGTGGTGCTCGATGACCCGTTCGATATCCATGTTCGGCATCTTCAGATCTTCGCCGAATTTCGCGAAAAGGTCGATGATCGAATCCGATTGCGGTTTCTTCGCCATGAATTCCTCCCGTCTCGGGCGTTGGCGACGGCGATCCCGTCACGTTTCAGATTAGGCGATGTGCCAGCGCCGTCAATTGCCGAACACGAACAGCTCGCCGAGGTGAAGCAGCAGACCGGCCAGGCCGCCGACGATCATGCCGTTGAAACGGATATATTGCAGGTCGCGGCCGATATTGAGCTCGACCAGCCGGGTGAGCTGGGCCAGGTCCCAGCGCTTGACCTGGTCGGCGATGAAGGCCGAAACGCCGCTTTTCTGCGTCTCGATGAATCCGGCCAGCATGGTGACGAAACCCTGGTTCATGTCGGCCCGGATCGCCTCGTCGCGCGCGAGCTGGCGCCCGATATCGGTCAAAAGCCGGGTCAAATGCCGGCGGGTGGCGGAGTCCGTCGCCCCGGCATCAGTAAGCATGAAGCGGCGCAGGCCCGCCCACAGATCGGCGGCGAGGTTGCGCAATTCCGGCCGCGCCAGCAATTCCCGCTTCAGCCGCTCCGCCTGGGCGGCATAGGCCGGCGACGTGGCGAGTTGGGTGACGAAGTCGGCGGCGAAACGGTCGAATTCGTGCCGGAGCTTGTGGTCAGGGTCGTCGCGCACCTCGTCGAGCAGCGTACCGGCGGCGGCGACGATCTTGTGCAGCAGATAGGCGTCGGCGCGGAAATAACGGGCCAGCGTCGGCAGTTCGGCGCGGATCTTGTCGCGCAACGCCGCCAGCGCGGCCTCGTCGTTCAGGAACCGGCCGAGCGCGGTGATCAGCTCGTCGAACAGTTTTTGGTGGCGCCGGTCGGCGACGAAAGCCGACAGCAATCCCGCCGCCAGCGGCGCGACCTCGACCGTTTCGATCCGCTCGCGCGCCCGCTTGGCGAGAAAACGCGGCAGGCCGGAATCCTCGAGCGCGTCCAGCGTCTGCGGCACCATGCGCGTCATGAACCGCGCCAGCCCGTCCGCCCGCTTGCGGTCGGAGAGCCAGTCGGCCACATGCGCGGCGAAATCGACTGAGCCGAGCCTGGCGCGCACCGGCGCCGGCGCCAAAAAATTCGCCTCGATGAAACGGCCCAGATTGTCGGCGATGCGGGTCTGGTTGGCCGGTATGATTGCGGTGTGCGGGATCGGCAGCCCGAGCGGGCGGCGGAACAGGGCGACCACCGCATACCAGTCGGCAATGCCGCCGATCGCGGCGGCTTCCGCGAAGGCGGCAAGCCAGACCAGACCCGGCGCTTGCGGCTCCAGCAGGCGCGCGCCGAGAAAAAGTGCGATGCACATTAACAGCGTCAGCGTCGCCGCGCGCTTGACCCGTTTCAGCGCGCGTTCCTTTTCGGCGTCGTGGTCCGGCGCTGCGGGAGGGGCGGTTGGGGATGAGCTGGTATCGGCCATCGAAGGTCCTTCGGCGGGCATGGGCGGCTTTATCCATATCGGTTTCCGCCGGGCGCATTGCCACCGCCGCCGGGACGGGCCTGGGTCGTGAACGGATTATTGTGCAATGCACAAAATATGTTGCAATGCACAATAAGCAGGCCTATATGAGGCCCATGCCCCGGGCCTGAGGGACGGGGCGCCCATGGCTTTTGCAAAGAATGGAGACAGAAATGACCCGCAAGACCAACGCCGCCCAGACCCAGACCGCCGCCTATTTCGACCAGTTCCGCCAGGCCTTCGAAGGCCTTTACGGCAAGATGGACGTTCCGGCCGCCGCGCGCGACTTCGCGCAGCGTGGCGCGGTTTCGGTCAAGGAGCACGCCGAGCAGGCGCATCTTGGCGCCCGCGATGCCGTCGCCTCGGCTGAAAAGCTGGCCGAGACCTTTGTCGGCCACTCCGTCAACGCCGCCCGCGACGTTGTCGAGGCCGGTTTCGCCAATCTCCAGCATGCGTTGGCCACGGCCGAGAAGCTGACCGGCGCCAAGAGCGTCGGCGAGACCTTGGAAATCCAGGCCGAGTTCCTGCGCGAGAACACCAAGGCGAATGTAGAGCGGTTCCGCGCCGCCGGCGAAGCGGCCGGCAAGGCGGCGTCCGACAGTGCGGCCCAGTTCCGCGCCGGCATTGCCAAGGTTGCCGCTTGACACTGATCGAATTTGGCCGTGCCCGGCCTTGATCCGGGTCGCGCCAACGACGAACCCCGCTGTCACGGCGGGGTTTTTTGTCGGCATGAACGCGCGGCACGCCATGCGCCGATCGCGACGTCGGCCTAGTGCGGTAAAAACCGCGCCATGACGCGCCGATATCCGATTGACACGGCAAGGCCGCCCGCATAAACGGGGCGGCGCACCTGCCCAGGTGGCGGAATTGGTAGACGCGCACGGTTCAGGTCCGTGTGCCGCAAGGCGTGGAGGTTCGAGTCCTCTCCTGGGCACCAAACTGCTGTTTCAGGCCGTCCGACAAAATCCAGAAGCATCAAATAGAGCCCGGATTTCCGGGCTTTTTTGTTGCCTTGTAGCCCGACCGTGTCCGACGCCGTTTGTTGGCATCCGACAATTTTGTTGGTATCTTTGTTGGTACTTGGGCGAAACGACCAACGTTCGCTCGGTCGAGATACCAACAAATGCCTCTGACAGATACCCAAATTAAAGGGCTGCGACCGGCGTCAAGCCCAGTGAAGCGCAGCGACGGCGGCGGGCTTCATCTGTTCGTGTCCCCGGCCGGCGGTAAATTGTGGCGGCTTTCGTACCGGTATGACGGGAAACAGAAGACGCTGGCGCTTGGCGCCTATCCTGCCGTGTCGCTGGCCGACGCGCGCCTGAAGAGAGCCGACGCGAAAAAGCTGCTGGAAAGCGGCATAGACCCGGCACAACAGGCGAAAGTCGAAAAGACCAACAAGCTTATTGCGAGTACCAACACCTTCGCGGCCATCGCCGACGAATTTCTCGCCAAGACAGAACGCGAAGGGAAAGCCGCTGCAACGTTGACCAAGAAGCGGTGGCTTCTGGGAATGGCTAAGGCCGAATTGGGCCGACGCCCAATCAGCGAAATCAACGCGGCAGAAATTTTGGTGCCGCTGCGCAAGGTCGAGGCGCAAGGAAACTATGAAACCGCGCGGCGGTTACGCGCAGTCATCGGACAGGTGTTTCGTTACGCCATTGCCACCGCAAGGGCTGAGAATGATCCGACATTCGGACTGAAAGGCGCGCTGACTGCGCCCACCGTTACACATCGTGCTGCGCTGACCGAAAAGAAGGCGTTCGGCGGTTTGCTGCGTGCCATCTGGGGCTATGAAGGCAAGCCGGAAACGCGCGCAGCTCTGCAACTGATGGCGTTGCTTTACCCGCGCCCCGGTGAACTCCGGCAGGCCGAGTGGAACGAGTTCGATCTCGACGGCGGCGTATGGACGATACCGGTCACACGCACGAAAATGCGGCGCGAGCACAGAAAACCTCTGCCGGCGCCAGCGGTCGACATTCTTGGCGACCTGCACAAACTTACCGGTTATGGCAGACTTATCCTTCCATCCATTCAATCGCCTCTACGACCGATGAGCGAAAACACGCTGAACGCGGCGTTGCGGCGAATGGGCTTCACCAGTGCCGAAGCCACCGCGCACGGCTTCCGAGCTACCGCCTCAACGCTATTGAACGAAAGCGGCAAATGGCTTCCTGACGCCATCGAGGCCGAACTGGCACATGTCGGCGCGGACGAAGTTCGTCGCGCCTATCATCGGGCGGCGTATTGGGATGAGCGCATGAAAATGGCCGCATGGTGGGCAGACAACATCGAAGCCATGCGCCATCCCATCGATTAGAATGCTATGCTGTTGTGACAATTCGTTTCACCAAGCTGTTGGTCGACGTTAACGGTTTTTTGCGTTTCGCTTGAATCTCGCTAACGTCCACTCATGGACGCCTTTGATCGTGAAAATATTATTTGGCGGTTGTTGGGAGAAAAGTACCCAGCGCAAACCGTTGGTACACGTACTTGGGTTGAGACAAAGCAGCCCCTGCTATTAACCCACAATCCAGAGACGGCAATTCAAGAAGAGGCCGCAGTTCGATATTTTGAGGAATTAAAAGCCCTGTCCGATGATGAATTATCGGAAAGGCAAGCGAAAGCGGATCGGGAAAAGGTGGAAGAAAACGAGCGCCAATTTTCGTTCAATAAACCGCACGCAATGGCCGATGAAAAGATATATAGCTATTGGTGCAAGGCCGCCGCTTGGTATGGTGATGAATTTACAGCTCTATTGCTTGCCCGAAATCCAAAAGTAGTAACTATGGAATCGATTAAAAGGGCAAAAAATTTATCGACATTCGCAAATGAGTTCTTGGATTTGCGGGAGCTTGTATCAAGAGCTGTTCTGAAAAAGCAGCTATCACGCGCGACGCGACCGGGGTTTGCAATCGCGTGGGCAAAACGAAATCGCATTCCCGTACCGAAAGCGCTGGAGGCCGCAGTTCGCGAGCACGGGCATCAAGTAGCAGATTGGAAAACAGCCTATGACCAGCAAGCGGCAATAGTCGCTGATCTCAAGGCAAAAATTGCAAAGCTGGAAGTTGCGGAAACCAAACCGGAACCGACAACAGCTGATCTTGGCATCCGCGAACGGGACAGCCTCCTCAAGATTGTCCTTGGGATGGCAATCAAGGGCTATAGTTACGACCCAAAGGCAAGCCGCAACCCTACCGCGAAGGAAGTCGCTAGCGATCTCTCCCTGATCGGCCTGCGGCTCGACGAGGACACCGTGCGCAAGTACCTCGCCGAGGCAAAGGAATTATTGTCCGGAGACGAAACCGAACAAGATCGCTGAAACCGAATTCGGTCAAGCCGAAACCGAACTCGGCCAAAAGCTCTATCGGCTTAGCTAGAACCGCCTCACACCCAACACGACGAGGCGGCATCATGTCGAACTTCACCGAACTTCCCGCAACTGGCTTCATCCGGCTTGCTTCCATCCTTGCGCCCCACGGCCCGATCCCGGTTAGCAAGTCGACTTGGTGGGCAGGCATCAAGGACGGACGTTTCCCCAAACCGGTCAAGCTTGGCCCGCGTATCACGGCATGGCGCGTCGAGGACATTCGCGCGCTGATCGAAACGGGGACGACCTGAATATGGCCGTCCGCCGGTTCGACCCGCGCAGGATCAAGCGACACCACAGCTACACCGTGGACGAGGCCGCGCGGACCATCGGCGCGACCAGGGGCACGGTGCGGCGCTGGCTTGACAACGACTTGCCGGCAATCCGCGACCGCAGGCCGTTTCTGATCCTGGGTGAAGATCTTGCCAACTACATGGCCCGCAGGGCGCGGCCGAAAATCGCCTGCCCGCCTGGCACTTGCTACTGCGTCAAATGCCACCAGGCACGGCAGCCTGCCGGCAACATAGCGGAATTTGTGCCCATCAACGCGCATTCAGGCAATCTCCGCGCGCTTTGCCCGGACTGCGGCTATCTCATGCACCGGCGTACGTCGTTCAGCCAGCTTGAGGCGATCCGGGGCATTCTCGACGTTGCAGTCATGGAGCGCCAGCCACGCCTAAACGATGGCGGATAACCCTCCACCAATGAGCACTTGAGAAAGGACCTGGTTACCCATGCGAAAGCACCATCCCGAGAACGAGCGCACCAAGCGCCGCTATGTCGAATTTCTGAAGCATGCGAAGCAGCTCTCCGACACCAGCATCGACCAGGCGCTTGCGGCTATTGCGGAGTTCGAGGCGGCGAACGGCTGGCGCGATTTCAGGAAATTCCGCATAGAGCAGGCGCAGAAATACAAGCGTAGCCTTGCCGAGCGCGCGAACCCGAAAACCGGCAAACCGCTGGCCAAGGCGACCGTCTCGTCGCGGCTGATGGCGCTTAAAGGTTTCTTCGAGTGGCTGGCTGGGCAACCGGGCTTTCGCTCGAAACTCACCTATTCGGACGCCGAGTATTTCCGGCCGTCTGCCAATGACGAGCGCATCGCCAGGGCGGTGCGGGAAAAGCCGGTGGCCAGCGTCGAGGATATCCGTCAGGTGCTTGCCGCCATGCCGGACGCAACCGACATCGAAAGGCGCGACCGGGCCTTGATCGGTTTCGCGTTGCTTTCCGGCGCGCGCGACAACGCCATTGCCTCAATGTCGTTGAAGCACGTCGATCTCGGCCGGCGCACCGTATTTCAGGACGCGCGCGAGGTCCGCACCAAGAACCGCAAGACGTTCACGACCTGGTTCTTCCCGGTGGGCGCCGACATAGAGAAAATCGTCGCCGACTGGATTGCTTTCCTGACAAAAGAGCGCGGCTTCGGTCCAGACGATCCGCTTTTCCCGGCGACCAAGATCGCGTTGGGCGAAAATGGCTTCGAGGCCGGCGGGCTGGACCAGAAACATTGGAAGGGCGCTGCCACGATCCGGCGGATTTTCAAGGCGGCTTTCGCGCACGCCGGCCTGCCCTATGCCAATCCCCACAGCTTCCGCAACACGCTGGCCATGCTGGGCGAAAAGCTGTGCTCCACGCCGGAAGCCTTCAAGGCTTGGAGCCAGAACCTTGGTCATGAGCATGTGCTGACAACCTTCACCAGCTACGGCGCGGTGGCCAGCCACCGCCAGGCGGAAATCTTCGACCAGCTCCGCACCCGGCAGGTTGGCGGAGATTCCAGCGTCAAAGTTGCAATTGATCCCGAAAGCGTGGCAAAGGCTGTAGCGCTGCTTACGGGAAATCCTGTCTGATCTGGCCCGGAAGCAGACCATTCATTGTCAGCGGTAGCCACGACGTGTTCCTTGTTGGCGGTAGCCAAAGAACTCATGAACGCCGTCGAGGTTAAAGAACCCATATCGCGATTGCGCATCCTATGACGCAGCATCGCCTTGATCAGGCCGATTTCTTCATCCGTTATTGAGCGACGCGGCATCGCCACCTCCCTACCGCACCGCCGGATCGATCATGGCGATCTCTTCGGGGGTTAGATGATGCAGGCGGTAGATCGTCTGGTTGATCCGGGCTTCAAGCGTTGCGACCTCGGTCTCGGCGGCGGCGATCTCTTCTTGCAGGCGGATCACATCGGCCATGATGTGATCGTCCGCGCTCAGGGCCACCTTCTTCAACTCGCTCGCGAGCTTCTTGCCCGCCATGTTGGCTGTTACCTCGGTTCGGCTGGCCATAACCTTCCATTGGGCGAGGATGAACGGGGCCTGCTCGGGCGGCGGGAAGATCCCTGTGACGACGGGGATACCGTCGATCAGGAAGCGCAGCTCGCCGCGTTCCAGTTCTGCGGATAGCGGCACGCCGGGTTTGAGGTGCTCTTCCAGCGCGGCTTGGCGGGCTTCGACCTCGCGGGCGAGACGGTCCTTGGCCCATTTGCGGCGGTCGGTGCCGATCAGGCGCTTGGGGGCTGCGTCTTTCAACTCGTCCAGGTCGGACAGATCCGGGAACAGCCAGTCGTCCGGGCGAGGCCGGATGCGGACGGACCCCATGCGGCGGTCGATGTCGTCCACAGCCTGCCGTCTTTGACCATACAAATTCTGAAGCCGCTCGGCATCCTGCGCGAGTGAGGCGCGATCATCGGCTGGGGAATCAGGGATGGGAAGCGGCGCGATAAATTGCTTGTTGGCAGACCGAAATTCGCCACGGAACGGTTTGGATATCCGGCGAAATACGAAGTCCGCGGGCAAAGCGTTGATTGCTGCCGCCAAGAACCAAGGCGATACGTCGCGGGCCGCACCCACCCCGCCTACATCGACATTGTCGAGGTAATATTCTCCGGTCGGATCGACGGTTGCGCTGATGTGCGTTACCAATCTCGGCACGATCAGTTTCTCTACATTCTGTTTGCCGATATTCTGGCTGCGACCGAACTGATACCACTCCTCGCTATCGAATTTTCCACTCTCACGGGCACGAAGCTCTTCTTCATGTCCCGAGAGATAGGCCCAGGCATTCGGATATTGGGTCCGCATGGTGCTGGCCGGGATAAGACTCGGGCGATTTCCGCTCAGACTGTAGGGGAACAGCAGGTAGGTATCGGTCTGCGGCGTCAGATAGCGGCTCGCCTCTGTTCCAGAAACCAGCGGCTTCATGATCTCGTCTTCGATTTCGACCACGCGCCCACGTTTTGAACCCTTCGGCGGCTTCTCTTCGTAGCGGTTGGGTCCCAGCCGCTTCAGGTGGTAGATGTGATCCGCGCTCGTGATCAATCCTTGATGAATGCCAGCCGTTACACTCGGATCATCCAGCCGCACTCCGTTGCCCGTCAGCTTGTCGATCAGGTCGCGCTCGCCCCCTGTCACCAGCAGCCAGCGGTCGCCGAAGGTGAGCTGGCCATAGGGCAAACGGATGTCGTCGGCCTCCCACGGGCTTTCGGCCACAACCCCGTTCGGAGCCTGCACCACGGCCACTTCGTCATTGGGGCGCTTCGAGAAGAACATGAGCGCGGTGTAGACCGTCGCCTCATCGAAAATCTGGTGAGAGCCGAAGTCGATCCAACCCCAAAGGTAACGGCCAGCCTCAACCACCCCGCGCAGCCCCGCGCCGTATTCGTTCATCTGCCAGACCGACGGGGCGATGTAGCCCAAACGGCCATCGTCATTCAGAAGCTGGATGCCCTTTTCGATGAAGGGCAGGTAGAGGTCGAAATTGCCGGTCCGGGTGCTGTGATAGATTCCGCCCTCTTCCGGGTCGCGTTTCAGGAACGCGGCCATGTCGGCGTGGACCTTGCGGAAATTCTGGAGTTTCACATAGGGCGGGTTACCGACCACCGCGTCGAACCCGCCGCGCTCGAACACACCGGGAAATGCGGCCTGCCAGTCAAAGGCGTTGATCCGCTCTTTCTCGTCCTCGCTGTAGGGCGCGAGGCCGTTGAAGAACTCCGGCCCGATCAGGCTGTTGCCGTCGCGGATGTGGTCGTCGAGCGACGACAGCGGTTTGTCGGATCGCGCTGTGTGAAGCCAGAGCGCTAGCTTGGTGATCTCGACCGAGGCCGGGTTGATGTCCACGCCGTAGAGATTGCGGCGCAGGATTTCGCGCACGGCGGCATCCGTCCAGTCTTCCTCGGCCATTTTCTGGCCAAGCTGACGGCGCAGATCGCGGAGCGCCTTCCACTCGTCCAGCAGGTAGACGAGCGTCGTGATCAGGAACGCACCGGAACCGCAGGCGGGATCGACGATGCGGATGTCGCGCAGCTCTGCCTCGTAGGCGTCAATGGCCTCAAGCGTGGGCAGCTTGTTCCGCTTCTCGGAAGGCCAGCCACAGGCGGCCTTGAGATCGGCAAGGCGGCGGCCCACAGTTTCATCCACGATGCGTTCCACCACCCATTCGGGCGTGTAGTAGACGCCATCGCGCTTGCGCTTGCTTTCCTTGTTGACCGATTTACGGCCTTCTTCCTCGGCTTCGAGGATTTCCAGCTCGGTGATCGACTGCTCGAAGATGCGTCCGAGCGTGTATAGGCCGATGCTGCGGTCCGGATCGCGCTTGGCAGAGGGGGCATGTTCGTCATTGACCACGCCCTCGCCCCAGCTGGAGGCATAGTTGTAGTTCGCGGACAGGTAGAGCAGCGTCAGCTTGTTGGCGGCAAGGCTCGCCTCGTTCTGGCCCTGCCCGCGCTCGCAGAAGATGCTGTTGGGGATGTGCAGCTTTTCGAGGTTGGGATCGGGCGCGAACAGGCCACCGTTGAACTGGTTAATCTGGTGGTCGCCAAAGGCGCGTCCATCGTTCATCGCCGTAAAGAGGCGGCGCAGCCATTGCCAGATTTCCCCGCCTTTGGGATCGAAATACTGATCGTCAGCCTGCCGGATCAGGTAGTCGCGCAGCAGTTGGGGCGGGAAGCCCAGGGCGCGGCCCATGTCTTCGCAGAAGAAAACAAAAATCGCCCGGTCGAGGATTTTCTGAGCCATCCGAACCAGCCGCCCATTGGTGCCGGGGAAGCGGTCCGTGTCCGGACTGTTGTGCTCCAGCAGGGTGCGGTAGAGGTGTTCCCGGAAACTGCGATACTCAGCGTAGAAGCGGTTCTCCAGCTCGCTTTGGCGAAACCGCTGTTGCTGGATGAGAGAGAGCAGCTGAGCGCGTCCACTGGTGCCGCTGACGATCAAAGTGTCGCGGTGGAACAGGCGCGAGAACAGGAACCGGTCGAAGCGGCCCTCGTCGGTGTCATCCAACAAGGTAGCGTGTTGGAGCAGGTCTTTCTTTTCGATTGCGAAGCTGATGAATTGTCGCTCGCCCCGATCCGCCCAATAGAGGCGGAATTCATTCATGTCGGTGACAATCGCCCAGGTCGGAATGATAGGCTCATAGCCGAACATTCCTCTTCTGCTGGCATATAAGTAGTCGAGGCCCTGCTTTACCGGCGATCTGGAATTGCCTTTTCGTTTCTGCGGGGCATCGAGGGCGCTCTTGATGTCTTTGAATTCGACAAGCACCTGCGGGACTGGCGAGGCTTCTTCCGAGGTAAAGAAGCCGAGGGCAGCATCGGCCTCACCCATACCGCCCCGCTGTCCGGCACCTGCGACCGGGAATGCAGGATAAAGGTTGTAGTTCGCTTCACCACCTGCTTGACCAGCCTGGACGTAACCCCATGTCGCGCGGAAAAATTCTTCTAGCAGCGCGGCCTGTGCCGTGGTTTCTTTTTGAGTTCCCCGCGCGGCCCAACGCCGGAGCCGTTCAATAAGGTCAGTTTCTTCTGGACTGTCCTTGAAGGTCTCGTATTCGTGCGCCCATATGGAACGCAAAAAGGATTTCGAAATAAAGGAATTATGAATATCGCTCATTGGCGATGAACTCCGAAAAAACAATCATCGACTTGGAGCTGCACAGAAAGCCTCCTTACTCTCACGCCGCACTATTTCTGTCATGCCTTCCTAACGCAAGGCAGTCAGCAGTTGACCAACTACAACAACGTCCCCGCCGCGTTTCGGGCGAACAACTCACCTTCCCGCACATCGCGGTTCAGCATCTCGTCGCTTGCGTGGCCGGTTTTGGGGTCGTATCAGTATTCGGCAATGGTTCCATCCTTGATGCCCTCAACCGTTTCGTCAATCACGAACAGCCTCCGCGCCGGTTTCGCCACTGCCGCCGCGCAGACCGGTGTTTCGAACTTGAAAATCCGCGCCCAAGCCGCAGCTCTTTTGCGCAGGTAGTCCCTGCCGCGTGGATCTCAGTTTGTTGGTATTTTTGTTGGTATTCTGAAAATCACACGATCAAATTGCCTTAAATATCATAATATTAGTCTGCTAGTTTGACGCCTCTCCTGGCACCAAGGCTCTCTAGAGCCGGGGTTCGACCGTCGCATCGGCGAAGTCGCAAGCCTGTTCGAAATTGTTTAAACGGGTGCAGGCAGGAGCCCGCAGCTCGTCGATCAGGTCAATAATCCATCGCGATCCCTTCCGGACGGTTTTTCGCCCAATGTTTCTGGCCACAGCGCGCTGAATCGGGCCGCAGCCTTGCGGTTCCCGTCCGATAGTCCCGTCGCGCCGCCGCTTCTTCCCTGCCGGACCGCACAATCCGTTTGTTCGAGCGGCGTCGATCGCAGGACGAGTGGCTTCCACCTGCCAGGAAAATCGTACCCGCACCCTGTAGGAACCCATCAGGGGGATCGCGCCGACTTTACACGAGTGGCCGCGTGGCGATGGTTGATGCGCGCAGGGTGATCCAGGCCCGCGTGGCGCGGGCCTGGAGCTGGCGCGGCGCTATTTGCCGGCCTGCCTCCTGCCGGGCTGGTGCCCCCTGCCCAGTTCGGCCACCGAGGACGCGGCCTCAGTTGCCTGTTTCGGCTGCTTGGGCTTTCTGGCTTCCCGGTTGCCCCTGCGGTTCTTCTTGGACATGTGCGGTTCCTTTGCACTGCATGCCGCGTCCGCATCGCGCCACGCTGCGCGAAGGACACGCCGCGGCCCGACGGACGGACGGATATGATAGGGAGATCGAGTGCCCGAGGCATAACCGGATCGGCCGGGCCGTTCGGGCGCCGAGACAAACCCTGGCCCGATCGCGGAGGCTCGTGGCGAGCCTCAGGCGCGTGGCGAACCAGGGCTACCGGCGTGAGAGCCGGTAGGCGGTGCGAAAGACCCCGGCGGGGAGAAGAATTCCAGTCATGACGGAGCCAGCATCGGCCGCCCCGTCGGGAAAGTCAAACCGCCCGTGCCGGATACCCGCTTCCTTGTATTTGCCCCAATTGAT
This sequence comes from Nitratireductor arenosus, assembly GCF_009742725.1. Taxonomy (GTDB): domain Bacteria; phylum Pseudomonadota; class Alphaproteobacteria; order Rhizobiales; family Rhizobiaceae; genus Mangrovimarina; species Mangrovimarina arenosa. The sequence goes on from NZ_WPHG01000001.1 coordinate 1,142,880, forward strand.
AGCCATCTAGGGAGCATGTCCAAGCGAACCCGCCACCTCCAACCCAGGCCATTCCGGAAGACGCATGTCTTAGCCCGGAATGGGTTCGCGTCGGCCTGATCAAGATCGCGATCGCGTCCCTTCCGGGTCTTCCACGCTAACCATCGTTGCCGTGTTGGCGCGCTGACCTGCGCGCATAGGGAGTTGGACCGTGACCATGCGTTTCGGGACGTTATTCTGCGATCATTGCAATCGCGCCGCACCACGTGCAGCCATTCGCTGCACCTGGTGTTTCAGGCCTCTTCGTTCATCGTCGGGCGCCAATCGGGCAGGCGGGCAAGCCGGCTGGCATCGCATCGGCGGCGCGAGCGCCCATTCGCGCACGACAACGCGCCGGACGGAACCGTTGTGATCGCGAGCGGCGGCATGCGCCGCGCCGCCTGGCCAGCCCTTGCCCTGATCGCCAGCGTTGTCGTTTATCTCGTGCATTGGCGGGTGATCGAGGTCGCGCAACTTGAGATCGACGCCGCGGCGCTCGGCCTGATTGCCGGCGCCGCGAGCTATTTCGCTGCCGCTTGGCTCGGCGGCCGCCTGATCGGCTTGGCGCTCGAACATGTCGGCTCGCGCCGGCGCCGTGTGCCCAAGTTGCTGGTCGAACTGGTTTCGGTCGCGCTTTTTATCGCCGCGACGATCGCGACGATCATCCTTGTTTTCGGCCAGTCGCTGAGTGGGGCGTTGGCGGGCTCGGGCCTGGTTCTGGCGGTTCTCGGCTTCGCGATCCGCAACGTGCTGGCGGACGTCTTGTCGGGCATAGCGCTCGGCCTCGAAGCGCCGTACCGGATTGGCGACTGGGTTGAGGTCGACGACGCTATCCGCGGGCGTATCGTCGAGATCGGCTGGCGTACGACGCGGCTTTTGACCCGCGACGATACCTACACCATCCTGCCCAACAGCCGGATCGCCCGCCAGCGTCTGACCAACTACAGCGCGCCGCGCCGGCACTACCGGACGAACGTTCAAATCCTGCTTGACCACGAGGTTCCGGTCGCGCTCGCCAAAACCATGCTCGCCCGGGCGGCGGCGAAACCCTCAATCATCCAGACGACCCCCGCGCCCGATGTCCGTGTCGTCTCCTACGAAGCCGAGGGCATTCGCTACGCCGTGCGGTTCTGGGTGCCCAGTTTCGCCGAGGACATCGATTGTCGAGACGCCGTGCTTTCTTCGATCGATATCGCCATCCGCGAAAACGGCCTGCGTCCGCCGCAGACCCGGCTGCGCGTGAGCGCCGACAGCCGGGGCCGGACCGCCGCGCCCGCGCCGCACTGACGGAGCGGCCATCGCCCGGCCTTGCCCCGGCGCCGGCTTCCATGGTCAAGTCGGCGTTTTCGGCGTCGGTGCCGGAATCGTTTGCGGAGGGCTCATGAAAACCGTCTTTTCGCCGCGCCATGCCGGCCATGCGGGCCAAACCGAGCTCGTCGGCGGCGCGATCGTGCCCGGCTTCGAAAACCCGATGCGCGCCAGGCATATCCGCGAGCGCATCGAGGCGGTGGCGCTCGGGCCGGTGCTCGAACCCGTCGCGCACGACATCGCTACCGCCAAGCGCGTGCACGATGCCGACTATATCGATTTTCTGCCGCGGGCCTGGCCGATGTGGCGCGATGCCGGGCACGAGACGCCGGCGATGCCGTTCGTGTGGCCGGTGCGCGGCTTGCGCGCCGACGTGCCGCCGAAGACGGTCGAGGCGCTGCTCGGGTATTATTCCTTCGACGGCGGCGCGACCTTCGTCGAGGGAAGCTGGGAGGCGATCAAGTCCTCGTTCGACACCGCGCTGACGGCGGCCGGTCTCGTCGAGGCGGGCGAGCGGGCCGCCTTCGCGCTTTGCCGCCCGCCCGGCCATCACGCCGGAACCGCCACGATGGGCGGTTACTGCTACATCAACAACGCCGCCGTCGCCGCGCAATGGTTCCGCGATCGCGGCGCGGGGCGCGTCACGATCCTTGACATCGACTATCATCACGGCAACGGCACGCAGGAGATCTTCTATGTCCGCGCCGACGTGCAAATGGTCAATCTGCACGGCGATCCGCTGACCGAATATCCCCATTTCCTCGGCCATCGCGACGAGCGCGGCGCGGGACCGGGCGAGGGCTTCAACCTCAACTATCCGCTACCGGCCGGCACCGGCTGGGAGGGCTGGAGTGCCGCGCTCGACGACGCGCTCGTTCAGGTCGCCGCCTACGCGCCCGACATTCTGGTCGTGTCGCTCGGCGTCGACACGTTCGAAAACGACCCGATCAGCGCTTTCAGGCTGACCTCCGGCGATTATCCCCAAATTGGCGCGCGCATCGCCGGGCTCGGCCTGCCGACCTTGTTCGTGATGGAGGGCGGCTACGCGGTTGCCGAGATCGGCGTCAACGCCGTCGGCGTTCTGACCGGCTTCGAGGGCGCATAGGCGGGCAGGCGCTCTCCGGCGAGCGCATCTTCTACGCGCCGCCGAGCGCCTGTTGCAGCACACGCGCCAATCGTTCGGAAAAGCCGCGCGCGTCGCCGACCCGCTCGCCGTCGAGAATCAGCGCCTCGTCGTAAAGCAGCCTGACGGCGTCCTCGCGCAGCGCCGTGTCGGCTGACGCAGCCGCGAGAGCCTTCACCAGCGCGTGGCGCGGATTGATTTCCAGCACCGGCTTGGCCGCCTGGCCGGCCTGGCCGGCGCCCTTGAGGATACGCTCGAGCTGGCGATCGGGCCCACCCTCGGGCGCGACCAGGCAGACCGCGCTTTCGGTCAGGCGCTCGGAGGCGCGTACGTCGGAGACGGCCTCTTCCAGCACCGTCTTGGCAAAGGCGATCAGCGTGGCGGTGGCGGCATCGGCTTCCGGCGCCGCGTCGTTTTCGTCGGCGGCGTCGAGGCGCGGGATATCGGCCAGATCCGCCGCGCCCTGGGTGACGGAGCGGAACGGCTTGCCCTGAAAACCCTGCGCGGTGGCGGCCCAGAAACTGTCGACCGGATCGCACAGCAACAGCACCTCCAGACCGCGGGCGCGGAACCCCTCGAGCTGCGGCGAGGTCCTGAGCCGGTCCAGATCGTCGCCGGCCAGGAAATAGATCGCCTGCTGGGTGTCCTTCATGGACGCGACATAGTCCTTCAGCGTGCGCCAGTCGTCGGTGCCGGCTTCAGTCGTGCGGAACCGCGCCAGGCCGAGCAATTGCTCCTGGCGTTCGAAATCCTCGTAGATGCCTTCCTTCAAGACGCCGCCGAAATCGCGCCACACGGCGGCGAATTTGTCCGGCTCGCTTTCGGCCAGCTTTTCCAGCCCGGTCAGGACCCTGTTGGTCAGGCCCTTGCGGATCGCGGCCAGGATCGGGCTTTCCTGGATCATTTCGCGCGAAACGTTGAGCGGCAGGTCGGCCGTGTCGACCAGTCCGCGCACGAAACGCAGATAGCGCGGTAAAAGCTCGGCATCGTCGGTGATGAAGACACGCTTGACGTAGAGCTTGACGCGGCCCTTGCGGTCGGGATCGAACAGGTCGAACGGCCGCGCGCCCGGCACGAAGGCGAGCGCCGAATATTCGTGCCGGCCCTCGGCGCGGAAATGCACCGTCAGCGCCGGCTCGTCATACTGGCCCGACAGGCCGCGATAGAAATCGGCATAGTCCTCCGGCGTGATCTCGGCTTTCGGCTTCGCCCACAGCGCCGAGCCGTCGGTCATGGCTTCCGGCTCCGCGCCGGGCTTTTCCGCGATCAGGATCGGCACCGGCACGTGGCCGGACTGGGCCTTGACGATCCGCTCCAGCTTGGCGCGTTCGGCAAAGCTCTTGGCATCGTCCTTGAGGGTCAGCACGACCCGCGTGCCGCGGGCGGGTGCGTCCTCGAGCGCGGCCGGCGCGATCTCGTAACTGCCGCTGCCGTCCGACGACCAGCGCCAGGCCTCGTCGGAGCCGGCGCGGCGCGAGAACACCTCGACCCTGTCGGCGACCATGAAGGCCGAGTAGAAGCCGATGCCGAACTGGCCGATCAGACGGTCGCCGTCGAGGCCTTTGTCGCCGCCTTGCGCCGTGACGCGTTCCAGGAACGCCTTGGTGCCGGAGCGGGCGATGGTGCCCAGCGATTCGGCCAGATCGTCCCGGCTCATGCCGATGCCGTTGTCGCTGACGCTGAGCGTGCCGCCTTCGTGGTCGGCCGCCAGCGTGATGCGGGCCTGCGGGTCGTCGCCGAGCAGGGCCGGTTCCGCAATCGCCTCGTAGCGCAGCTTCTCGCAGGCATCGGCGGCGTTGGAGATCAGCTCGCGCAGGAACACATCGCGCTCGGAATAGACCGAATGCACCATCAGCGTGAGCAGACGCGCGACATCGGCCTCAAAGACGTGGTGTTCGACGGGTGCGGAAGAAGTATCGGTCATGGTCCTGTCCATCGGATGGTTTCTCGTGGCGGTCACCGGCAAGCCGCGACGCCGCATGACTATCGCGCCCGGTCTGCCCGAGCCTGGATATTGGTGAATTGCCGCTTTCCTGCAAGCCTTTAGCACTCTGAGGGAAAGAGCGCCAAATTTTTTCCCGCGGGCTCTTGAAAGCGGAAAATCAGACAACCAAATCGTCGCCGGCGATGCCGAAATCCGAGTCGCTCCCACGGCGATACGAGAGAATCGCCGCTGAGGAACCTCTCGAAATCTGTTTGTCCCATGGAGGAAAACACATGACGTTCCGTCCCCTGCATGATCGTATCCTGGTCCGCCGCGTGGAGGCCGATGAAAAGACCAAAGGCGGCATCATCATCCCCGACAACGCCAGGGAAAAACCGCAGGAAGGCGAGGTGATCGCCGTCGGTCCCGGCGCGCGCGACGACAGCGGAAAACTGGTTCCGCTCGACGTTGGGGCCGGCGACCGCATCCTGTTCGGAAAGTGGTCCGGCACGGAGATCAAGCTCGATGGCGAGGATCTCCTGATCATGAAGGAAAGCGACGTGATGGGCGTGCTGGAGGCCGGTCAGGCCGCCCGCAAGGCCGCCTGAACCGGTTGCGTCGAAGATCAGACTATTGAAGGAGTCGTGAAATGGCTGCCAAGGATGTGAAGTTTTCCCGCGACGCGCGCGAACGCATGCTGCGCGGCGTCGATATTCTGGCCGATGCCGTCAAGGTGACACTCGGCCCCAAGGGCCGCAACGTCGTCATCGACAAGTCGTTCGGCGCGCCGCGCATCACCAAGGACGGCGTCACCGTCGCCAAGGAAATCGAGCTTGAAGACAAGTTCGAGAATATGGGCGCGCAGATGGTGCGCGAAGTCGCCTCCAAGACCAACGACATCGCCGGCGACGGCACCACCACCGCGACGGTTCTCGCCCAGTCGATCGTGCGCGAGGGCGCCAAGGCGGTGGCCGCCGGCATGAACCCGATGGACCTCAAGCGCGGCATCGACAAGGCCGTCGACGCCTTGGTCGCCGGGTTGAAGACCAAGGCCCGCAAGATCGGCAACAATGACGAGATCGCCCAGGTCGGCACCATCTCGGCCAATGGCGACAGCGAGATCGGCAGGTTCCTGGCCGAGGCGATGCAGAAGGTCGGCAACGAGGGCGTGATCACGGTCGAGGAAGCCAAGACCGCCGAGACCGAGCTCGAAGTCGTCGAAGGCATGCAGTTCGACCGCGGCTATCTCTCGCCCTACTTCGTCACCAACCAGGACAAGATGCGCGTCGAGCTTGAGGAGCCCTATATCCTCCTGCACGAAAAGAAGCTTGGCAACCTGCAGGCCATGCTTCCGGTGCTGGAATCGGTGGTGCAGTCGTCGAAGCCGCTGCTGATTATTGCCGAGGACGTGGAAGGCGAGGCGCTGGCGACCCTGGTGGTCAACAAGCTGCGCGGCGGCCTGAAGGTCGCGGCCGTCAAGGCGCCGGGCTTCGGCGATCGCCGCAAGGCGATGCTCGAGGACATCGCCATCCTCACCGGCGGCCAGGTGATCTCCGAAGATCTCGGCATCAAGCTCGAAAACGTGACCCTCGACATGCTCGGCCGTGCCAAGAAGGTGGTGGTGGAAAAGGAAAACACCACGGTTGTCGACGGTTCCGGCAGGAAGGACGACATTCAGGCCCGCGTCGCCCAGATCAAGCAGCAGATCGATGAGACGTCTTCGGACTACGACCGCGAGAAGCTGCAGGAGCGCCTGGCCAAGCTCGCCGGCGGCGTTGCCGTCATTCGCGTCGGCGGTGCGACAGAGGTCGAGGTCAAGGAGAAGAAGGACCGCGTCGACGACGCCATGCACGCGACCCGCGCGGCCGTCGAGGAAGGTGTTCTGCCCGGTGGCGGGGTCGCGCTGCTGCGGGCGGTATCGGCGCTCGACGCGCTTTCCGGCGACAATGCCGACCAGAATTTCGGCATCGACATCGTCCGTCGGGCGATCGAGACGCCGGTGCGCCAGATCGCCGAAAATGCCGGCGCGGAAGGCTCGATCATCGTCGGCAAGCTGCGCGAGAAGTCGGACTTTTCCTATGGCTGGAACGCCCAGACCGGCGAGTATGGCGACATGTTCAAGATGGGCGTGATCGACCCGGTCAAGGTGGTGCGCACCGCGTTGCAGGATGCGGCCTCCGTCGCCGGCCTGCTGGTCACCACCGAGGCGATGGTGGCCGAAAGGCCGAAAAAGGAGCCTGCCGCGCCGGCCATGCCCGGCGGCATGGATTTCTGATCCGGCTTTCTCGCTATGACAGGGCCCGCCTCCGCGTGTGAGGCGGGCTCTTTTGTAGCCACGCCGCGGTTCGGCGGCTGCAAAAGGCTGTCCGGCACGGTGCCGAAAGGTGACGGCGGTGGCGCCATCTCGGCCGGCTGACGGCCCGCGGCCTATCAGGCGATGCTCGCCGCGATCTTCGGGGTCAGCGCCCGCACCGCAGCCAGCGTCTCGTCGAGATCGACGCGGGTCAGCCGTCCGTCGGCCACGACCTGCTCGCCGGCCAGAAAGACGTGGCGCACATCCGACTTGCCGGCCGAATAGACCAGATGGGTGACGGGGTCGAACATCGGCACGGCGTGGGCGCGGCTGGCGTCGACCAGCACCATGTCGGCGAGCTTGCCCGTTTCCAGACTTCCGATCGTCGCGCCCGCGCCGAGCGCGTCGGCGGCGTCGCGCGTCAGCATGTCGAGCGCCTGGTGCGTGGCGACGGCATCGGCCTTTTCGTTGGCGCCCTTGTGCAGCATGGCCGCCAGCCGCAGCGCCAGCCACATGTCGAGATCGTTGCCGCTGATCGCGCCGTCGGTGCCGAGCGTGACGCGCACGCCGGCCGCCAGCATGTCGGGAATGCGGGCAATGCCGGAGCCGAGCTTCAGGTTGGAGACCGGATTGTGCGAGACGACGGCGCGGGTGCGCGCCACGATGGCGATCTCCTCGTCGTCGAGGTGGACGCAATGCGCCAGCACGGTGCGCTGGTCGAGCAGTCCGTGCGCGTCGAGATGACGGATGACGGAGCGCCCGTAGCGCGCCTGAATGTCGGCCTGCTCGGCCCGGGTCTCGGCGGCATGGATGGAATAGAGCCCGCCATGGCTGTCGGTAATGCGGCGCGCGCCTTTGAGCGTGTCGGGCGAAACCGTGTAGGCGCCGTGCGGCATCACTGCCGCAAATACGTCGTCGGCCCCGGAAAAATCGGCGAAGAACCGCTCGGCTTCGGCAATGCGTCGCTCCGGCGTGTGGCCGTTGACGCCGGGCGGGTCGAAGAAGATCCCGCCGGTCGACACCCGCATGCCGAGCGCGCGTGCCGCGCGCACCGTTTCGTGCGGATACCAGAACATGTCCATCACCGTGGTGACCCCGGTCAGGAGCTGTTCGGCAAAGCCGAGCACCGTGCCCAGATAGGATGTTTCGGCATTGAGGATCGCGCCCTCGGCCTTCCACACCGTTTGCAGCCAGGCTTCCAGCGGCAGATCCTCGACCAGGCCGCGAAACAGGCTGTCGCCGGCATGGCAATGGGTGTTGATCAGGCCGGGCATCAGGATCATGCCGGAGGCGTCGAGCACCCGCGCCGCGCCGCTTTCCCACGGCGCCAGCTCGGCCGCCGTGCCCACGGCGACGATGCGGCCTTGCGACACCGCGACACCGCCATCCGTAATCACGCGGCGATCCCGGTCGGCGGTGATGACGATCGCGTTGCGGATTACGAGCTCGACGGCGTCCTTGATCATCCGATCCCCCTTGATCCGTCCCGTCCCGCGACCTCGTGGCAAGTATGCGGCGGCGCCCCAATCAAGAGCCGGCTGCGGCCCGGCCTGTCAACCGCCGGCAAGAACGTGTCCGCGCGGCTGCGGTTCGCCGGCGTCCTGCAGCGCGGCTTCGATCCGTGCGAAGCGGTTCCTGACAAAAAGCAATCAAATTGACAATTGTCAAAGAAATGCTAGACAGCGAGCGGGAGCGGCAACGGTGCGAGGATACGGCATGCGGCCGGAATGGTTCATCGCGGGCGAGACGGGATCGGAAGTCTTCACCGGCGAGCGCTGCTTCATCACCGAATTGCTGAATTCGGAAAAGTCGCCCGACGTCTCGCTGGCGCTCGCCCGCGTGGCGCCGGGCGTGACGACGCAGCTTCACCGGCTCGACGGGGTGGCGGAGCGCTACATTGTGCGCAAGGGCCGCGGCACGGTCGAGATCGATGGTCGCCGCCAGCGGCTCGGTCCGGGCGACCAGGTGCTGATCGCCGCCGGCGCGGCGCAGCGCATCGCCAATGACGGGCCCGACGACCTGGAGTTTTATTGTTTGTGCACGCCGCGCTTCACGCCGGCCTGCTATGTCGATCTGGAAGACGGCGGTGAAGGCTGACACGATGGCCGCACCGACCGCGTCGTACTCGAACCCCCTCCTTTCCGAATGGTGCCCGCCGTGCCGCGCGCGCCGAGCAGACCGAGGTTAGTCATGCAAAGCCGCTGGAACGACGCCGACGCCGAAAAGATCGTCGCCGACTATACCGCCAAAGGGGTGGAGGAGGAGATGGCGCTGCGCGTCTACACCACCCGGCTGCTGGGCGGCGATCCCAGCCTTGTGCTGCATGGCGGCGGCAACACGTCCTACAAGACCCGCCGCACCGACCTGATCGGCGACACGCACGAGGTGCTGTGCGTGAAGGGTTCGGGCTGGGACATGGCGGTGATCGAGCCAGCCGGCCTGCCGGCGGTGAAACTCGCGCCGCTTCTGCGCGCCCGCGCCCTCGACGCGCTCGCCGACGAGGACATGGTGGCGCTGCAGCGCCTCAACCTGCTCGACCCGAAATCGCCCAATCCTTCCGTCGAGACGCTATTGCATGCATTTCTGCCGCATCGTTTCGTCGACCATACCCATTCAACCGCTATCCTGGCGCTGGTCGACCAGGTCCAAAGCCGCGCGATCTGCGACGCTGTATTTGGCAACAAGCTCGGCTTCGTGCCCTATATCATGCCGGGCTTCGAACTCGCCAAGGTCGCGGCGGAGGTCTACGAGGCCGACCCGTCGGTGGAGGGCCTGATCCTCGACAAGCATGGCATCTTCACCTTCGGCGACACGGCCAGGCAGGCCTATGAGCGTATGATCCACTTTGTCAGCCTGGCCGAGGCACATGTCGAGGCAAACGGGAAAGTGGTTTTTGCGCCGGCTAAACTTCCTGGTAACGTGGCCGACGCCGCGGAGATTGCGCCGGTGCTGCGTGGCGCGGTGGCGCAGGCTCTCGGCGAGGGCCGCTTCACCCGCTTCGTTGCCGATTTCCGTGGTTCGCAAGCCGTGCGCGCCTTCGTCGACGGAGCCGATCTGGAGGATTACGGCACGCGCGGCGTGTCCACGCCCGATATCACCATCCGCATCAAGAACCGGCCGGTGATCCTGCCGGCTCCGGACCGCGCCGACCTCGATGGCTGGGCCGACCGGGCCCGCGCCCGCGTTGCCGAGTTCGTCGGTTATTATTCGGCCTATTTCGCCCGTTGCGATGCCCTCGACGACGTCGCGCGCACCATGCTAGACCCGATGCCGCGCCTGGCGCTGGTGCCGGGTCTCGGCCTGTTCGGCTTCGGCCGCACCGCCAGGGACGCAAGCATTTCGGCCGATGTCGGCGAGATCTGGATCGAGGCCGTCACCGGGGCCGAACGGCTCGGCCGTTTCACGCCGCTGCCTGAGGACGAGCTGTTCCGGCTCGAATATTGGTCGCTGGAACAGGCCAAGCTCGCCGGCGCGAAATATCTGCCGTTGACCGGCCAGGTCGCGGTGGTGACCGGCGGCGGTGGCGCGATCGGGGCGGCAACCGCCAAGCTCTTCGCCGAAAACGGCGCCCATGTCGTGGTCGCCGATCTCGACGCGGCCCGCGCCGAGTCCGCCGCCCAGGCGGCCGGCAATGCCGCGATCGGCCTTGCCTGCGACGTGACGGACGCCGACAGCGTGGCGGCGTTGTTTAAAACGGCGGTGGCGCGTTTCGGCGGCGTCGACATTCTCGTCTCCAATGCGGGAGCGGCGATGGAGGGCGAGATCGGCACCCTGGCCGAAAAGGCCCTGCGCGACAGTTTCGAACTCAATTTCTTCGCCCATCAAAGCGTTGCGCAGCAAGCGGTGCGGGTGATGAAACAGCAACAGACCGGCGGCGTGCTTTTGTTCAACGCCTCCAAGCAGGCGGTGAATCCCGGCGCCAGATTCGGCGCTTACGGCCTGCCGAAGGCGGCGACGCTGTTTTTGTCGCGCCAATACGCGCTCGAATATGGCGCGATCGGTATTCGCTCCAACGCGGTCAACGCCGACCGCATCCGCTCAGGCCTGCTGACCGACCAGATGATCGCCAGTCGCGCCGAGGCGCGCCAGCTTTCGGAAAAGGATTATCTGTCGGGCAATCTGCTCGGCCAGGAGGTCACCGCCCGCGACGTCGCCCGGGCCTTTCTCGACCAGGCGCTCGCCGACCGCACCACCGCCGGCGTGACCACGGTCGACGGCGGCAACATCGCCGCCGCGCTGCGCTAGCGATCCCGGACCGCCGCAGGGCGCCGGCCCGGCCATCGCGTCACGACCGCGCGATCACAAATCTCTTGACGGCGCATTCGTTATATTCAATGAAATATATCGAAACGTGAGCGATCAGCGGTCGTTCTGATCATACTGGCGGTCGGTGGAGGGATTTATGTCGGGCTTGTTGCGTTTTCCCGTTGCCGTTCGGACCTTTCTCATCCTGGCGATTGCGAGCCTGTCGGCGGTCCCGGCGCCGGCCAATGCCGGCGACAGGGTACTGGTCTTTGCCGCCGCCAGTCTGCGCAACGCGCTCGACGAGATCGGCGCGGCCTGGGGGGAGAAGACCGGCGCGACGCTGGTGGTCTCCTATGCCGGCAGCTCGGCGCTCGCGCGCCAGATCGAGCAGGGCGCGCCGGCCGACCTGTTTGTCTCGGCCAATCTCGACTGGATGGACTATCTGTCCGAGCGTGGCCTGACCGACGCGGCGAGCGAACGTGAGCTGTTGTCGAACCGGCTGGTGCTGATCGCGCCGAAGGACTCGGAGGTTGAGCTCGCCATCGCGCCCGGCGTCGATCTTCTCGCCGCGCTCGGCGATGACGGACGTCTCGCCATGGCCAACACCGACGTGGTGCCGGCCGGCCGCTACGGCAAGGCCGCGCTGCAGTCGCTCAAAGCCTGGGACGCGGTCGAGCCGCGCGTCGCGCAGGCGGAGAACGTGCGCGCCGCGCTGGCCCTGGTCTCGATCGGCGAGGCGCCGCTCGGCATCGTCTACCAGACCGACGCCGCCGCCGATGCCGACGTGCGCGTCGTCGGACTTTTCCCGGAAGAGACCCACCCGCCGATCGTCTACGCCGCCGCGCTGATGGCCGGGGTCGACAAGGACGAGGCGCGCGCCTTCCTCGCCTTCCTGCGGTCGCCGGCGGCCTCGGCGATCTTCGCCGATCACGGCTTTGTGCCGCTCGCCGTCGCGACGACCGATTGAACGCCGCCGCGCTGACGATGGATTGGCTCGGCCTCGGCCCGCAGGAATGGACGGCCGTGCGCCTCTCGCTCAAGGTGGCGCTGTGGGCCGTGGCGGCGAGCCTGCCCTTCGGGATCGCTGTGGCGCTGCTTCTGGCGCGCGGCCGCTTCTGGGGCAAGGCGCTGCTCAACGGCGCGGTGCACCTGCCGCTGATCCTGCCGCCGGTCGTCACTGGCTATGCGCTCCTGCTGGGCTTCGGCCGACAGGGCCCGCTCGGCTCCTTTCTCGCCGAGCAGTTCGGCATCGTCTTCGCCTTTCGCTGGACGGGCGCGGCGCTGGCCGCAGCGGTGATGGGGTTTCCGCTGATGGTCAGGGCGATCCGCCTGTCGATCGAATCCGTCGACCGACGGCTCGAGCAGGCGGCCGGAACGCTGGGCGCCAACCCGCTGCAGGTGTTTTTGACCGTGACCCTGCCGCTGATCCTGCCGGGCATTCTCGCCGGCACGGTGCTCGCCTTCGCCAAGGCGATGGGCGAATTCGGCGCCACCATCACCTTCGTCTCCAACATTCCCGGCGAGACCCAGACGCTGCCGTCGGCGATCTACACCTTCCTGCAGGTGCCGGGCGGCGAGGGCGGCGCGCTGCGGCTCACCGCGGTGTCGGTGGCGATCGCCATGGCGGCGCTGGTCGCCTCCGAATTCCTGGCCCGGCGGGCCGGGCGTGGCGCGGGTGCGGGTTGATGTTCTCGCTCGACGTCACCCATCGCCAGGGCGCCTTCACGCTCGATTGCCGCTTCGAGAGCGCCGGCCGCCTGACGGCGCTGTTCGGTTCTTCCGGCTCCGGCAAGACGACGCTGGTCAACATCGTCGCCGGGCTGATCCGTCCCGACCGCGGCCGCGTCGCGGTCGGCGAGCGCGTGCTTGTCGATACTGCGCGCCGCCTCGCCCTGCCCGTTCACCGCCGCCGCATCGGCTACGTGTTCCAGGACGCGCGATTGTTTCCGCATATGAGCGTCGCCCAGAATCTGCGTTACGGCGAGCGCCACATCCCGCAGGCCGAGCGCTATGCGCGGTTCGACCACGTCGTCGACCTGCTCGGCATCGGCCATCTTCTGGCGCGCCGCCCCGAGGCGTTGTCGGGTGGCGAAAAACAGCGCGTGGCAATCGGCCGGGCGCTGCTGGCCAGCCCCCGGCTGTTGCTGATGGACGAGCCGCTGGCCGCGCTCGACGAGGCGCGCAAGGAGGAAATCCTGCCCTATGTCGAGCGGCTGCGCGACGAGGCGGCGGTGCCGATCCTCTATGTCAGCCACGCGCTGGCGGAAGTGTCGCGCCTGGCCACCGACATGGTGGTGCTGGCCGGCGGCGCGGTGCGCGCGGCCGGTCCCACCGACGCCATCATGCAGCGCCTCGACCTGTTGCCGGAAGACGAGCAGGGTGAAGGCGGCGCGGTGCTCGACGGCGTGGTGGCCAGCCACGACGAGACGTTCGAGCTGACGGTCATCGACACGGGCGCCGGCGCGCTGCGCCTGCCGCGTCTCGATGCCGAGCCGGGAAAGCGCGTCAGGATCCGGATTCGCGCCCGCGACGTGATGGTGGCGACCGAACGGCCGCGCGGCCTGTCGGCGCTCAACGTGATCGAGGGCACGATCAGGGCGCTGGAGCCGCGCGCCGGCGCTGCCGTCGACGCCTTTATCGATTGCGGCGGCCACACGCTGGTGGCGCGCATCACCCGCCAGTCCGAACGCCTGCTCGATCTCCGGCCCGGCCGCCCGGTCTTCGCCGTCGTCAAGTCGATCAGCTTCGATCGCGGCGGTCTGGCGACGTTCCGCGCCGCCGGAGAGGCCCCGTCGCCCGCCCCAGCGAAAGACGCATGGATTGCCCCGCCCGGCTCCATGGATTAGGACCGGGTGAACGCCGGTTTCGCGAGGCCCCCATGCCAACCCTGAGTTTGCGGATCGACCTCGACCCCGAAGGCCGCATCGGCCCGGGCAAGATCGCGCTTCTCGAAAACATCGCCGCGTGCGGCTCGATCTCGGCCGCCGCGCGCTACATGGCCATGTCCTACAAGCGCGCCTGGGATCTGGTCGAGGAGATGAACCGCATCTTCGGCAAGCCGCTCGTCGCCGCCCGCACCGGCGGCAAGCGCGGCGGCGGCGCCGAATTGACGCCGGTCGGGCTGGCGGTGGTGAAACGCTTTCGCGCTATCGAGGAGGCCGCGAGCGCGGCCACCGCCCATCACATTAGCGCGCTGCAGGCCGCAATCGACGCGGCGTGAAACCGGCGACGATGGCGCAAAAGCCGTCCGGCCGCCCCGGGCGCGGATCGATAGCGCGTCTTCTCGAAACGGCTGGTCGGCTCACGTCGTCGGCGCGCCCGCTTCCGCCTGCTTACGCGCGACAACCGCTTCGTAGGCCGTTTGCAAATGAGCCCGTACGCCCGGCGCGTCTCGTTTCGTATCCGCAACGATCCGCAGATGCTCTTCGCGCAGCTCGTTCATGAAGGCCTCCCACATCGCCGGCCCGCCCTCCTCCAACAGCTTGGCGCGAATGCTCAGCTCTTCGCTTACCGGCAGCCAGACCCGGCCCCAGGCGCCGAGTTGCGCCAGCACCGGCACCAGCGAGATCGCCATTTCCGTCAGACTGTAGATCGCCTTTTGCTTATGGCTTGGATCGTCCGCCTTGGTCAGCATGCCGATCTGGACGAGCATTTTCAGTCGGTCGGCGAGGATGTTGGAGGAAATGCCTTCCTGCGAGCGCAACAGCTCGCGGAAATGCCGTTTGCCGCCGAAGATCATGTCGCGAATGATCAAAAGGGACCATTTGTCCCCGAACACTTCCAGCGACAGATTGATCGGGCAGCCTGATCGGTGTTCCTCGTTCATGATACGCTCGCAAGTCCGGTTGCAATCCGAGATCGCCCGTTCTAGGCAAACCGGTTGCATATTGCAATCGAACGTCCGGTTGCATCCATTCGCCTTGTGTGGGTCGGAAGGCTTGACCCCGGCGCGCAAATGACCGACCCAGATCGGATCACTTCGTCTTCAGGATCGATCGACCGTGAAACTCTATACTTATTTCCGTTCCTCCGCCGCCTACCGGGTGCGGATCGCGCTTGCCCTCAAGGGACTGTCGTTCAAACCCGTCTACGTCCATCTCGTCAAGAATGGCGGCGAACACCGCTCCTCGAGCTACCGTGCGGTCAATCCACAAGGGCTGGTGCCCGCGCTCGAGGACGATGGTGCCGTCGTTTCCCAATCGATCGCGATCTGCGAATATCTTGAGGAAAAATATCCCGATCCGGCCCTGCTGCCGGCAACGCACGCGGACCGTGCCTATGTGCGCGCGCTCATGGCAGCGGTTGCCTGCGACATCCATCCGCTCAACAATCTGCGCGTCCTCAACCATTTGACCGGCCCGCTGCAGCTTAGCGACGACGTCCGGCTCGGCTGGTATAAGCACTGGATCGCCGTCGGTTTCGAGGCGCTGGAATCGCAACTCGTCGCCTCGGGCGTTGCCGGGCGTTTTGCCTTTGGCGACACCCCGACGCTCGCCGACGCCTTCCTCGTGCCGCAGGTCTACAATGCGCGGCGCTTCGACTGCCCGCTCGACGCCTATCCCACGATCACGCGCATCGCCGATGCCTGCGAAGCGCTCGACGCCTTTCACGCCGCCCGTCCGGAGGCGCAGGGCGACGCCGCCTGAGGAGCCGCCGCCGTCCATCGGCACGGTCGCCGTCTCGCTCTCGGGCAAAAGGGGCAGCGGGGTTTCGGCAAGGGTCGATTTGCCGGCGCCGGGCGGGCCCGCCATCGCCACCATGAGGCGCGACAATCCCGCGCGCGCCGAAACAGGGTGGCGGCGAGGTGGGCGATCTCGGTCATGGAACGACCTCGTCAGGAGCCTTGCCGACGATCCAACGGTCGTAGTCTGACACCAGGAAATGGACCGGCGCGCCCAACTTACTGATGCGGACTTCCATTTGTCGCAGGCAAATGCAAGATTTCCGGCAGGATCATCAGATTGGAGCTGAGCTGCCATGGGAATCTTCGACTTCGTCAAATCGGTCGGTAAGAAAATCGGTATCGGAGGCGACGACGAGGCGCCTGACGCCGGATCGGTGAAAAAGGAACTCGATTCCCACAAGCTCGGCACCGACAAGGTCGATGTCGAGGTGAAGGGCGACAAGGTGGTGCTGAAGGGTGTGGTTTCCGACCAGTCCGCCTTCGAAAAGGCGGTGATCGCGGTCGGCAACACGCTCGGCATCTCCAAGGTCGAGGCGAGCGAGCTCAAGGTGGTCGCGCCGGAATCCGGGCTGAAGCTCGATAGCGTCGACATGACCGAGCTGGTCGCCGCGGCCGCGCCGGCCAAGGACCCGGTTTTCCACACTGTCGAGAAGGGCCAGAATCTGTGGAAGATCGCCGAGGCGCATTACGGCAAGGGCAAGGGCGCCAAATATACGGTGATCTTCGAGGCCAACCGGCCGATGTTGTCGGACCCCGACAAGATCTATCCCGGTCAGGTCCTGCGGATTCCGGATCTGGCCGCGGCCTGAGCCGCCGGATCCGGTTTCGGGTTGCCAACGAAGAAGCGGCGGAACACAGGTTCCGCCGTTTTGCATTCGAGAGAACCCGAGAAGGTCGATATGACGGAACTGCCGCCCGGGGTGCGCCACATCGCCAGCTATCTGACGCCGGCCGCCCAGGCCGCGCTGGTGGCGGACATCCGTGCCGTCGTCGCCGATGCGCCGCTCTACACGCCCGAAATGCCGAGGACCGGCAAGCCGATGAGCGTGCGCATGACCAATTGCGGATCGCTCGGCTGGGTGACCGACCGCGACGGCGGGTACCGCTACCAGCCGACCCATCCCGAAACGGGCCGGCCATGGCCGGCGATCCCCCACAGCCTGCGCGCGATCTGGGGCGATCTTTCCGGTTACCCGTATCCGCCCGAGGCCTGCCTGGTGAATTTTTATACGCCCGCCGCCAGGATGGGCCTGCATCAGGATCGCGACGAGAACGAATTCGCCGCGCCGGTCCTGTCGATCTCGCTCGGCGATGCCTGCCTGTTCCGTGTCGGCGACACAAGGCGCGGCGGGCGCACCGTCTCGATCAGGCTGGAAAGCGGCGACCTCGTCGTGCTCGGCGGCGAGGGACGGCTTTGCTATCACGGCGTCGACCGCATCTATCCCGGCACATCGGATCTGCTGAAGACGTCCGGCCGCATCAATTTGACCCTGCGCCGCGTGACCAAACCGGACGCATAGCCCCGTATGTCCTCTATGCCGGCGCCTTCGGGATCGACAGCCGCGCATGGCCGGAACGGCGGCGGTCGGCGCCGTCGGTAACCTGATCTGCTCAGTTGCGGTAGGTCGAGCCTTCCTCGTCGAGAATCGCCTTCAGCTCGTCGAGATGGCGCCGGGCGGCGGCGACCGGATAGGCGTCCATCTGCTCGGCCACCGTGCGTGCCACCGTGTCGGACAGGCGACGCAATGTCTTTCCGGTCCACAGCGCCTTGACGTAGGTTTCGCAGGCGCGTTCGAAATAATAGAGCCGGTCGAAGGTTTCCGCCACGGTGTCGCCGATCACCAGCACGCCGTGATTACCCATCACCATCACTTTGACCCTGGGGTCGGTCAGGAGCGCGGCGCAGCGCGCGCCCTCCTCCGCGAAGGCGAGCCCGCCATAGTGCTCGTCCACCACGACGCGCTCGAAGAAGGTGGCCGAGGTCTGGTCGATCGGCGGCAGGGTGGAGTCGGCGAGCGAGGCGAGCACGGTGGCATGGACGGAATGCACGTGCATGATGCAGCGCGCGTGCGGGCAGTCGCGATGCAGTGCGCCGTGCAGGCCCCAGGCCGTCGGGTCGGGCGCGTCGGGGCGGTTCATCGTGTCGGGGTCTTCGGCGTCGAGTTCGATCAGGTCGCTCGCTTTGATACGGGAAAAATGCATCATGTTCGGATTGATCAGGAAACGCCTGCCGGCCTGGTCGAGCGCCAGCGAGAAATGGTTGGCGACCGCCTCGTGCATGCCGAGCCGCGCCGTCCAGCGGAAGGCGGCGGCCAGATCGGCACGCTCTTCGGCGAAGGGCAGATTGGTGCCGCGCGGTTGACGGGCCGGGGCTGCAACGACGTTCATGGCAAGGCTCCTGTTTGGTTCCGATCGTGCAGCGTCACCGCTTCGACGCGGCTTCCAGATCGTCGAGGTCGCCGATCCTGACATAGTGCAATTCTCGGATGAGCCGGATCGTCGGCTTCAGGCCGAAAGCCGCCGAGCCGATGACGAAGAACCAGATCGCGGTGGTCTCGACCGATGGGTAGAAGAACAGCACCGAGCCGACGAGGAAAAGCAGCGCCGCCGAAAAGTCGACGAGCGTGTAGCCGAGTTCGTAGGCGGCGTAGATCCGGCGGTGGCGTTCGGAGCGGTTTTTGTTGGCTGGATCGAAAAGGGTCACGGTGTCCGGTTCTCCCTGTCGCGCTCTTCGCACCTCTTCGTTGCGGTCGCCGGGGCGAGACCTGGGCGCGGCGCCCAGCCGTGGCTGGCTTGGTTATGGCGAAGCCGGGTCGGCTCATGCGTATGGCCGCGTTCGCAACAGGTGCCGCGCAAGGGCTTGGTCCGACGCATCAAAACCCGCCGCCCGCCGCCTGCGCGCGCTCTCGGGCCGGGCGCGCCAGAACGCGGTCCAGATAGGTGTTGACCCGCTCTGAGGCGATCGCGAACTTGCCGCCGCGTGCCCAGGCGCCAATGTCGCCCAGCATCACGTCGACGGCGGAAAAGCGCTTGCCAAGCGCGTAGTCGCGGTCTGCGAGACGCCGGTCGAGTCCCTTGATCTCGTTGGCGAAATCATGCGCCGTCGCCGGTCCGACCTCGGCACGCAGTTCCTGCGGCAGCAGGAAACGGTGGCGCAATTTGTTCCACAACGGCGCCTCCAGCTCCGATTGCAGAAAGAACATCCAGCCGTCCATTTCGGCTCTCCCGGCGAGACCGGGCTCCGGACCCATGCCCTTGTCGGCATGCTTTTCGGCGAGATAGCAGCAGATCGCCGCCGAATCCGTCACCACCGTCTCGCCGTCGACCAGCATCGGCACCTTGCCGGACGGGTTGAGCGCGAAAGCCTCGGGCGACCGGATCTTGACCTCGACGAATTCGTAGGGCTCGCCGAGTTCCTCCAGCATCCACAATACGCGGCTGACCCGCGATCCGCGCGACCCGACGGCCTTGTACATGATCTGTCGTCCTCCACCGCGGCCCGGCCGCGTTCCGATTTCAGGTGCACACCCTATCCAGGCGTGTCGAACAGGCGCCAGATCCACGATATCTGGTAGATCAGCGCAAAGGCAACGAAGGCGGCGTGAAAGACGCGATTTCGCGTCGCCATGGCTACTACGCATAACGTCACGAACAGCACCGTGCGCACCATATATTCCTTGCCGAAGCGTTCGAAATGGGCTTCGCCCTTCAACAGCGTGTCGACCACTTCGAACAGATAGGTCGTCGCCAGCAAGCCGAAGAACCAGGCCCGGCGGGCAAGGAAAAACTCCTCGTAGCTCCGATAATCCCACATCGAATCGGGAAACAGCAGCGCGCAGAGCAGGAACAGCGCAATCGCGTAGGATATGATGAAGAGATAGACCCCGAAGGTCCAACTCTCGACCTTGAACAGCCCGAACTCCCACCACCAGAAATGCACCAGCATCAGCATCAGCGATGCCACCCAGCCGAGATGGACCGGATAAAGCTATTGGCGCGGATGCTGGACGATACGTGCCACGCCCGACAAAAGCCGCGCGACCGCCAGGCCCACCACCATGCCCATCACGATGCGGATATGCGGATAGATCTGGGTTGAAGAGATCGTGTCCGTTTCCATCGTCATCACGTCGGTTCGTCAATGCGGCGCCCATATCGCCGCAGGTGACGGGAGGCGGATCACACTACTATGCGGGAATCTGTCGCCCAAAAACAAACCCCGGCGCGCATGCGGCCGGGGTTTGTTCGATCGTCGGCGCAGGGCCCGGGGTCAGGCCGCTTCGGCCACCTTGTCTTTCTTCAGCGCCTCAAGGATGGTCTGTGGCGAGGACACGCCATAGGGATCGCTGTCGCAATTGTCGGAGAAACCCTCCTCCTCGAACCATTTTTCGACCACGCCATCGTTGACGACGGCGCCGTAGCGCCAGGAGCGCATCCCGAAGCCGAGATTGTCCTTGGCGACCAGCATGCCCATCTTGCGCGTGAACTCGCCCGAGCCGTCTGGAATGAGCTCGACATTCTTCAGGCCCTGCGCCTTGCCCCAGGCGTTCATGACGAAGGCGTCGTTGACCGAGATGCAGTAGATCGCGTCGATGCCTGCAGCCTTGAACTCGTCATAGAGCTTCTCGAAATCGGGAAGCTGATAGGTCGAGCAGGTCGGCGTGAAGGCGCCCGGCAGCGAGAACAGGACGACGCGCTTGCCGGCGAAATAGTCGGCGCTGGTCTTGTCTTCCCAGCGGAAAGGGTTGGAACCCTCGATCGTCTCGTCGCGCACGCGGGTGCGGAAGGTGACATCGGGTACTTTTCTGACGGTCATGTACAACTCCATTTACGTCAAGAAGGAACGGCCGCGCCGAGGGGAGGAAGTGGCTGGCCGGCGCTAAACGCGCTCGGCGCGAACATAGTCTTTGGCTTTGACCTGTCCAGAGATGCGTGCGTGGCATCGCGTCGCGGTCGATGCTTCCAGCCGGGCTTGATCCACAAAACACCGCAATCGGCAAAAAGCGCGCTTGACATCACATTCTCGACGGATTGGGAACGACAATGACGCGCGGCGCGTTTCGGTATGCTGGCGAACGCGGGCCTGATAGAAGCGGCAAGGAGAGAGCGGCGGATGTTCGATACGATGGACGGCGAAACCGGAGTACTTCACATGACGGTCGGCGCGCTGCTGTTTGCGGCCGCCTTGTCCGTGACGCCACTGGCCGCCCAGGGCCTCGACAGCGAGAAGGCGATCGATACGATCGTCGGGTCGGATGTCGTGGAGGAGGAACAACAGGCCGCAGCCGAGCCGGAACGGATCGTCAAGGCGATCGAAAACACCGCGCAGAACGCCAGGGAAGTGCGCCGAAAGTTCAACCTCGAACGGATCGACATTGTCTTTCTTCCCGATGCCGCCGAGAACAGGGCGCCGAGCGAGATCGACGGCAAGCTGAAGGAATACGCCGAGGAGATCGCCGATCTGCGCCGCGAGATCGAAGGCAATGCCATGCTTTACCACGCGATCGATTCCCGTTCCGTGATGGTCAAGGACGTGCTCGCGGTCGAGTTCGACGGCCAGAATGGCGCAACCGTCTTCGCCGCCGCCAAACCCGTCCGATAGCAGCGGCGCGGTCCGTGGATGGACCGTCGGGCCCGCCATCTCATAAATTTCCCATCGTCATCTGCCGGAACCCGTTGATCCGCCGGTCGTCGCGGCCGCGCTTGGCGTATCGTCGCGGAGTGTCGAGCGGGCGGTAAATGGCCGAGGCTAAGCCTTCCCCTCCCTTATTGTGGCCGGGAGTTTAAGCGTCTAGAACACCGAACGAGGACGCAGGTCCGCCTTGCAGAGGGATCCGGGGATTGATGAGCGATCGGCTTACTGACGACATTCTTGACAAGATCGCTGACCATGCCGGTCTCGACAAGGCCGAGATCACCGCTGATACCGAGCTGATGGAACTCGGGATCCATTCCCTGGAACTGACGGAGATCATCTTCGACATCGAGGAAAAATACGACATCGAGGTGGAGATGAACACGTCGGAGGCCTGGAGCCGGCTCAAGAATGTCGGCGATGTCGTCAAGGCCGTGCGCGACCTGATCGAAGCCAAGTCCTGACATGCCGGATCGGGGCCGGATCGTCATAACGGGGCTGGGAGGCATCTGTGCGCTGGGTACCGACGCCGGCGCGATCTGGCAATCGATGATCGCCGGCCGGCAGGGGATCGCCCCGCTCACGACGGTCCCGCTGCACGATTTGAAGGTGACGATCGGCGGCGAGATTGCGGAATTGCCGGACCACGGGCTCGAGCGGCGCCAGCTTGTCACGATGGACCGCTTCAGCCTGCTGGCCGCGATCGCCTCGCGCGAGGCCCTGCACCATGCCAAGATTAAGGTCACGCCCGAAAACGAACATCGCATCGGCTCAGTGATCGGAACCGGCATATGCGGCTGGGAGGCGATCGAGGAAAGCTATCGTACGGTCTTTCTTGAGGGAAAGAAGCGTGCCAACGTCTTCACCGTGCCGCGCGTCATGCCGGGTGCCGCCGCCGGCCAGGTCAGCATGGTGAACGGCCTGCGCGGACCGGTCTTCGGCGTGACCTCGGCCTGTTCGTCCTCCAATCACGCCTTTGCCGCCGCCCTCGACCAATTGCGGGCCGGGCGCGCCGACGTGATGGTGGCGGGCGGTGCCGACGCGCCGCTGGTCTATGGTGTACTGAAGGCATGGGAATCGCTGCGCGTTCTGGCGAAGCAGGCTTGCCGCCCGTTCTCGGCCGATCGCGACGGCCTCGTGCTTGGCGAAGGCGCGGGCGTGGCGGTGTTGGAGACCTATGACCATGCCCGCCGCCGCGGGGCTCCGATCCTTGCCGAGCTTGTCGGCGTTGGCATGTCGGCCGACGCTTCCGACATCGTCGCACCGAGCGTCGAGGGCCCGGCGGCCGCCATGCGGGCCTGTCTCGCCGATGCCGGGCTCGCCGCCAACGAGGTCGACTATGTCAACGCCCACGGCACGGGGACCAAGGCCAACGACAAGATCGAGACCGAGGCGCTCGGGCGTGTGTTCGGCGATCACGCCGGCGATCTGTCGGTGTCCTCGACCAAGTCGATGCATGCGCATTGCCTCGGGGCGTCCGGCGCGCTGGAAATGATCGCCTGCGTCATGGCGGTGCGCGAGGGCATCGTGCCGCCGACCATCGGATATCGCGAGGTCGATCCCGACTGCCCACTTGACGTGACGCCCAACCAGGCCCGACAGCGCGACGTGCGCGTGGCGATCAGCAACGCCTTTGCCTTCGGCGGTACAAACGCCGTGGTCGCGGTCAAACGGGTCTGATGTCGGCGCGACGGTTTTCTGATAATTGGGCGGTCGGCTGATCGGCTGGTTTGCGGCCGACGCCTCTCGCCGCTGCCGCCGTTCAATTTCCGAAAAGCTTGCCGAGCGCCTTTTCGAGCTTCGAGCGTTCCTCGGGATCGGCAGTCGCCGGCATGATGAAGCGGTTCAGAAAAAGTCGCGCATCCTTGACGCTCGCCACGCTGCCGCGGCGCAGATAGGACAGCGTCGACAACAAGACATTGTCGTCGCCGCAGGCCGCCGGTGAATAGATCCAATAGGACCCGTTCTCGCCTTCCGCCTCCTGCATGCCGCAACGCTTGTCGGGCGGCGCGTCGCGCCAGAACAGGGACAGGATGTCGGTCAGCGCCGAGGGGTTGTTGGCGTAGTAGCTGTGCTTGAGCATGTCCTCGCCAATCCCGGTCATGTCTATGCTGTCGACCTCGGCCGTGTGCAGGATGCTGCGGCCGCCCTGGCCGGCGCGCGGCGCATCGCCATGAAGTTGCCGCGACACGGCCAGCGCCCAATCCTTGTTTGACGCGTAGAGTGTGATGCGGTTGGCGATCGGGCGGATGGTCTTCATCATCTCGGCGAACAGCCCGGCGTCGAGATCGGGCGCGGTGAACAACACCTGGTCGAAAGCAGGGTTCTTGCCCCGGTAGCGCAGCGCAAACAGTTCCAGCGCGTCGGTCATGGCACGGTTGCCCATCGAATGGGCGATCAGGTGAATGCGCGTCGCGCCCGATTTGGCGACCAGATCCTCCAGAAAGCGGCTGAGGCGCCGGCCTGACAGGTTCACCACGGCTGTGTCGGCGATATAACTCATCACCGAAGCGCGCGAAGGCCAGGAATAAAGCACCGGCAGGCCGTCGAAATTCATGTCGTAGGCCATCTGGGCGGTGCGCTGCGCCGCCTCGTGGAACGGCACATTGAAGCCGTGCACGAAGACGAAGGCCTCCGGCGAGCCGGAGGCGGTGGCCTGCTGGCGCATCTCGCCGAACACCGTCTCGGGCGAGCCCGGAGTGACCGACTGCAGCACCACGTGCCGTTCCGGGTCTTCGCGGAACTGAAAGGTCCACCAGGACGGTTTCTCGATCTGACCGGGGCGATGCTGCTCGGGAATGCTCACCGTCGCCGTGCCCAGTTCCAGCTCGCCGCGCTGCCCGCCGTAAAACTCGTTCGGCACCGCGCTGCCCGAGCGCGCCCGGTCCGTGGCGTAGTATATCTTGACCCTGGTGAATTCCTTTTCGGGGTCGGGATCGAAGGCGCGGCTGGTTTCCTCGAGCCGGCGTGCGCTTTCCTCATGGCTGGCGACCACGCGGTTGGCCGCCTCGGCGACGGCACTGTCGTTCGCCGCCTCGGCGATCGCAGCGAGTTCCCGCAGCAGGGGTGGGATCGCCTCGGCCAATGCGGCCGTGCGGGCGATCGCGAGCGCCTGTTCGAGCGTCGCGACCGCGGCCGCAAGATCGCCCAGCGCGCGCTGATCGCTCGCCAGCGCGCGCAGTACGGGAACGAGTTCGGGAGCGGTCTGTCCGGCGCTGGCGCCGATCTGCGCGGCAAGACCCGCGCGGGCCCGTGCAGCCGCCGCCCGGTCGCCCTTAAGCTCCTGTAGTTCGGCCAGGCGTGAAAGCAGGTCGCGGATGGTGCGCGGATCGGTTTCGTCAGCACGGGCTGTTTCCAGCAACGCGATCGCCGCGTCGAGATCGCCCTCGACAACCGCCTGTTCGATCCTGACGCCGAGCAGCGGATCGGCCGCGCCCGCCGGGCCAAGTGTGCTCACACCCAATGCCGCCGCCAGCCCGATGGCGCGAAGTCCGCCTCCTATCGGAAAGACGGGGGACGTCAAAAACCTGCCAAACATAACCCACCCGCGCGTATCGAAATCCTGTTGCCGTGCCTGTCGTTCTAGCGACTATCCCGGCTTCGCGCGACAGTCCAATAAACGGGGACTTGATCGGCCTGTTCCCGGCCGCGGCACAGCCGATACTGGCCGGCGAATGTGGAATATTTGCGGTTCGTCGTATCGCGGCAGCAAAGTCCACGGCCTCGCCGGATGGAGCGGGCATGAAAAAACCCCGCCGGAACGATCCGGCGGGGCCTGGTTTCGAGCCTGCTCGGGCAGGGACTAGTTGTCGCCCTGCTTCTTGAGCGCGGCGCCGAGAATGTCGCCGAGCGAGGCGCCGGAATCGGTCGACCCGAACTGGGCCACCGCCTGCTTCTCCTCGGCGATTTCCAGCGCCTTGATCGACACGTTGATCTTGCGCGTCTTCTTGTCGAACATGGTCACGCGGCCGTCGACCTTCTGGCCGACCGCAAAACGCTCGGGGCGCTGCTCGTCGCGGTCGCGCGACAGGTCGGAGCGGCGGATGAAGGCCTCCAGGTCGTGATCGACCAGCTTGACCTCGATGCCGCCATCCTTGATCGCGATGACCTCGCAGGTGACGATCGCGTTCTTGCGCAGATCGCCGGAGGCGGCCGCCTCGCCGACGGCGTCACGCGAAAGCTGCTTGATGCCGAGCGAGATGCGCTCCTTGTCGGTATCGACGTCGAGCACCTGCGCCTTGACCATGTCGCCGCGATTGTACTCCTCGATCACCTGCTCGCCCGGACGCACCCAGTCGAGATCCGACAGATGCACCATGCCGTCGACGTCGCCTTCCAGGCCGATGAACAGGCCGAACTCGGTCTTGTTCTTGACCTCGCCCTCGACGATCGCGCCGACCGGATGGCTGCTGGCGAATGCATCCCACGGATTTTCCAGGGTCTGCTTGAGGCCGAGCGAAATGCGGCGCTTCTGCGGGTCGACCTCGAGCACCACGACGTCGACCTGCTGCGTGGTCGACAGGATCTTGCCCGGATGCACGTTCTTCTTGGTCCACGACATCTCGGAGACGTGGATAAGACCCTCGATCCCCGGTTCCAGCTCCACGAAGGCGCCGTAATCGGTGATGTTGGTGACCGTGCCGGTGATCTTCTTGCCGAGCGGATATTTGGTGCCGATATCTTCCCACGGATCCGCCTCGAGCTGCTTCATGCCCAGCGAGATACGGTGGGTTTCCTGGTTGATGCGGATGATCTGCACCTTGACCGTCTGGCCGATCGACAGGATCTCGGTCGGGTGGTTGACCCGGCGCCACGCCATGTCGGTGACATGCAGCAGGCCGTCGATGCCGCCGAGATCGACGAAGGCGCCGTAATCGGTGATGTTCTTGACAACACCTTCCACGACCTGGCCTTCCTCGAGATTCTGCACGATCTCCGAACGCTGCTCGGCACGGCTCTCCTCGAGCACGGTGCGGCGCGAGACGACGATGTTGCCGCGGCGGCGATCCATCTTCAGGATCTCGAAGGGCTGCGGATTGTGCATCAGCGGGGTGACGTCGCGGATCGGCCGGATGTCGACCTGGCTGCGCGGCAGGAAGGCGACGGCGCCGTCGAGATCGACCGTGAAGCCACCCTTGACCTGGTTGAAGATGATGCCTTCGACGCGTTCGCCCTTGGAGAATTTCTCTTCCAGGCGCGTCCAGCTTTCCTCGCGGCGCGCCTTGTCGCGGCTGAGCATGGCTTCGCCGAGCGCGTTTTCGATCCGCTCGACATAGACCTCGACCGTGTCGCCGACATTGAGCTGGCCGTCCTTGGCCTTGGCGCCGAATTCCTTCAGCGGCACGCGGCCTTCGACCTTGAGGCCGACATCGATGATGGCCATGTCCTTCTCGATGGCCGTGACCGTCCCCTTGACGACCTGACCTTCGCCGGCATTGGTTTCCTGGAAGGATTCTTCGAGAAGGCTCGCGAAATCATCGCGGGTGGGATTGGATTGTGACATTGAAGCTCCTGGGTGCCCGGCTGTCTCGCGGGCGGCACCGGCGGTTCGTGTTGCGTTTCGCCTGTCGGCGCGCCCCGCTCTTGCGAGCAAATCGCCGCTTTGGGCGGCGGTCCGGTGCATCGGGACGCGGACGGACAATGATTGGATCGAAAGCAAAAAAGCGGTCCGCCTGCCTTCCCCGAATGGGGACGAGCAGCGCGCCGCCTCGCTTCAGCTCCCGTTCCGGCCGGCAATCGCGTCGTCAATGATCGCTTTTGCTGTCTGGAACGCGGTTTCTATATCCATTTCGGACGTATCGAGCAAGTGCGCATCGGCCGCCGGCCGCAGCGGCGAATCGGCCCGCCCCATGTCGCGGGCGTCGCGGCGCTCGATGTCGGCGAGGATCGTGGCGTAGTCCGCGGCGCCGCCGCGATCGAGGATCTCGTGCAGGCGCCTTGTCGCGCGCACGTCGGCCGATGCGGTGGCGTAGAGCTTCACCGCCGCGTCGGGGCACACCACCGTGCCGATATCGCGCCCGTCGAGCACCGCGCCGGGAAGCGCCGATGCGAAGGCGCGCTGGGCCTCGACCAGGATGGCGCGTACGCTTGCCATCACCGCCACCTTGGAGGCCGCCTCGCCGATGACGTGGGTCGACAGCAGATCGCGGTCGAGTTGCGCTAGGTCGAGCTGCCCGGCCGCCGTCTCGGCCGCCGACACATTGTCGAGCGGCAGGCCGTAGGCCAGCATGCGCTGCGCCACGGCGCGGTAGGTCAGGCCGGTATCGAGATGGCGCAGCCCGTAATGCGCGGCCAGCCGGCGCGCCAGCGTGCCCTTGCCGGACGCGGCCGGACCGTCGATGGCGATGACGAGCGGTGCGGCAGCGCTGCTCATACCGACCTGGTGATGCCGCCGTCGATGCGCAGATTCTGGCCGGTGATATAGGATGATTTGTCCGAGGCGAGGAAGACGATCAGCTCGCCGACCTCGTCGACCGTGCCGTAGCGGCCGGCGGGAATGCGCGCGCGGCGGTCTTCCTTCTCGGGCAGCGAATCGATGAAGCCCGGCAGCACGTTGTTCATGCGGATATTGTCGGCGGCGTATTTATCGGCAAACAGCTTGGTGAAGGCGGCGAGCCCGGCCCGGAACACGCCAGAGGTCGGAAAGGTCGCTTCCGGCTCGAAAGTGGCATAGGTGGAGATGTTGACGATCGCGCCGCTCTTTTGCGCCTGCATCAGCGGCGTGACGAGACGGGCGATGCGCACGACGTTGAGCAGATAAAACTCCATGCCATGGTGCCAGTCCTCGTCGGAGATCGAGAGCACGTCGCCCTTGGGACCGTGGCCGGCGCCGTTCACCACCGCGTCCACGCGGCCGTAGCGCTCCATCGTCAGATCGACGAAACGCTTGAGATCCTGGGGTTTGAGGTTGGAGCCGGTGAAGCCGAGCCCGCCGAGTTCGCGCCCCAGCGCCTCGCCCTTGCCTGACGACGACATCACCGCCACGGCAAAGCCAGCCGTGGCCAGCTTGCGCGCGGCTGCCGCGCCCATACCGGAGCCGCCGCCGACGATCATCGCGACTTTTTGATCACCCATTGTAACCTCCCTTTGCGTCAAGTGAAATCCGCTCCGAGGCCTGTCATCAGGTCCATAAACTCCGGAAAACTGGTCGCGATCATCGTCCGGTCGTCCACCGCCACCGGTTTCTCGCTCGCAAGCCCCAGAATCAGGAAACTCATGGCGATGCGGTGGTCGAGATGGGTTTCGACGAGGCCGCCGCCGAGCCCCTTGCCATCCGGGCGTCCGCGCACCAAGAGCGTGTCGGTGCCTTCCTCGCAGGCGACGCCATTGACTTCCAGCCCGCGCGCGACGGCGGCGAGCCGGTCGCTTTCCTTCACGCGCAGCTCGTCGAGCCCCTGCATCAGCGTTGCGCCCTCGGCAAAGGCGGCTGCCACCGCCAGCACCGGATATTCGTCGATCATCGACGGCGCCCGCTCGGCCGGCACGGTAACGCCTTTCAGCTCAGATGCACGCACGCGCAGATCGGCGACGTCCTCGCCGCCGGCCATGCGTCGGTTAAGCAGCTCGATCGAGCCGCCCATTTCGATCAATGTGGTGATCAGCCCGGTGCGGGTCGGGTTCATGAGCACGTTTTCGATCGTGATGTCGGACCCGGGCACGACCAGCGCGGCCACCAGCGGGAAGGCGGCCGACGACGGGTCGCCCGGTACCGCGATCACCTGGCCGGCGAGCCGGCCGTGGCCTTCCACGCGGATATGGCGCGTACCGTCGGCGTCGGTCTCGACCTCTATCGCGGCGCCGAAGCCGGCAAGCATCTTTTCGGTGTGGTCACGGGTCATCACCGGCTCGATCACCGTCGTCACGCCCTTGGCGTTGAGTCCGGCCAGAAGTACCGCCGACTTGACCTGGGCGGAGGCGACCGGGACACGATAGCTGATCGGCGCGGCATGTTTGGGACCCTGGAGGGTGAGCGGCATGCGGTCGCCGACCGCCGCCTCCAGCACCTGGACGCCCATTTGTCGCAACGGATCGAGCACCCGGCCCATCGGCCGCTTCGACAGCGACGCGTCGCCGACAAAGCGCACGCGCATATCGTACGGGCCGACCAGCCCCATGGTCAGCCGCGACCCCGTGCCGGCATTGCCGAAATCGAGCGGCGCCTCGGGCTCGAGCAGGCAGCCATTGCCCGTGCCGGCAACCACCCAGTCGGCGCCGTCGCGCTCAATGCGCGCGCCCATCGCTTTCATCGCCTCGCCGGTGCGCAGCACGTCCTCGCCTTCCAGCAGGCCCGATATGCGCGTTTCGCCGGAAGCCAGGCCGCCGAGCATAAATGCGCGGTGGGAAATCGATTTGTCGCCGGGCACTCGGACGTGCCCGGCGAGCACGCCGGTCCGGCGGGCGGTGGCGGGCGACTGCGTGGCGGGAGCGTTCATCGTCTGTCGGTCCTGAAGCGGAATGTTCGGCCAAGCGTCGGCGGCAAGGGCGGCGGTGTCCTATCATGGCTTTCCGCCCTGGTCATCCCCGCCGGGCTGGGCTTGGAAAGACAGCGGACGCTAAGGCCGCATTTGGCTTTGACAGCACGCCAAACTGTGTTTATGGGGACCGATCTTTTTTCAGCAATGAAATGCCCGTTACCGAGGCGTCAGGCGATGCGGCCGGCCGGAGCGGGCCACATCGTGACGAGGCGCTGCCGTGGCTAAATCCGAACTAGGCACCAAACGCATTTGCCCCGAAACGGGTCGCAAATTCTACGATCTGGGCAAGGACCCGATCGTTTCCCCCTATACCGGCACCACCTATCCGCTGTCCTACTTCGAGGCCGGCACGGCCGTGGAGAAGGAAGAGGAGGAGATCGAGCAAGCCGATACCGAAGCCGATACCGAGGAGGCGGGCGCGGAAATCGTCTCCCTCGAAGAGGCCGAGGAGGAGGAAACCGGCAAGAACAGCGATCTTCCCGATGTCGACGGCGATGACGACGACGTCGATCTGGGCGACGATGACGACGACGATACTTTCCTGGCAAGCGAGGACGAGGATGACGACGATGACGTCACCGGGATCATCGGCGTCGGCGGCGAGGACGACGAGGAAACCTGACCGCCCGAAAATTCACGCGCGGATCGCGTCCATGCGGGCTTGATCTTCGCGTCTGGCGGGGATAGAAGCCGCCAGCACTTGCGCACCGGCGAAACTGGTGCGCCGACCTCTTCGCCGGAAACGGCGCCGGCTTCGGCCGGAGTGTGGGGCCATAGCTCAGTTGGGAGAGCGCTTGAATGGCATTCAAGAGGTCAGGGGTTCGACTCCCCTTGGCTCCACCAATTTTTCGCTCTCGCTGAATTTTTCGCGGCCGCCGACATCCCGCGGCCGGGCTGACCCGATCTGGAATTTTGCCTATCGCGTCGGGGGGATCATCGGTGCTATCCGGGCGGCGACGATTCTATGAAGGTGGACCCGGTTTGAGCACGCTTCCCGAAACGAGCTGGCCGAAACTTGACCGCGATCTGGTCGCCATCCTGCGCGGCGTCGACCCGGGCGAGATCGAGGCGATCGGCGACGCGCTGGTCGAGGAGGGCTTCGAGGCGATCGAGGTGCCGCTCAATTCCCCCGACCCCTTGCGTTCGATCGAAACGCTTGCTGCGCGTCACGGCGCGCGCTGCCTGATCGGCGCCGGCACGGTGCTGACAAAGGCCGATTGCGGCCGCGTGGCAGACGCCGGCGGTCGGCTGATGGTGAGCCCGAATGTCGATCCGGTCGTCATCGGCGCGGCGCGGGCCCGCGGCATGGTTACCATGCCGGGCGTATTTACGCCGACCGAGGCGCTGCAGGCGCTTGCCGCCGGCGCGTCCGGCCTGAAATTCTTCCCCGCCGGCGCGCTCGGACCGTCGGGCATTGCCGCGATCAAGGCCATCCTGCCCGCCGACGCGCTGGTCGCCGCCGTCGGCGGCGTTTCGGAGGCGAGTTTCGCCGATTATGCCCGGATCGGCGTGCGCGCCTTCGGCCTTGGCACCGGCCTCTACAGGCCGGGCGACGGAGCGGACACGGTGCGCGACCGCGCCAGGCGGGCCGTGGCCGCCTATGACGCGGTCTATGCCCGGAACTGAACGGCTACGTTGACCCTCAGCTGCTGAACGCGAAGGCGCGCTGCGGATTCTCGACCAGGAATTTGTGCACCAACGCCGGGCCGTCGAAACCGGCCTCGCCGGCCTCCTCGATAAAACGCGGCACCCATTTTTCCAGGATATAGCCCATGCCGAGGCCGCCTTCGCCGTAGCTGGCGAACATGGTGCGCCGGGCGATGTCGCCGCCGACCAGCACCTGGTCCTCGTGGCCGTGGCGGACGAGATCGAGAATGCAGCGCGTGCGCACGTCCTCGGGATAATATTTGACCCGGGTGATGCCGTCGAAGGAGAAAAAGGCGCCGCTATCGGCGACCTTGCGGTGTAGCCAGCCGTCGGGATTGCGGTCGAGATGGGCGATCGTCAGCCGGGCCGGATCGACGCCTTCCTGCCTGACGAGTTCGAGCTGCTCGAGCGCCATCGTGCCGAGTTCGGTGTGCGAATGGATCGGCGCGCCGGTCTGCTTGTGCGCGTCGAGAACGGCAAGCAGCACCTTGATCTCGGCCTCGCTCATCGTGTTGTAGCCCGTGCCGAACTTGACCACACCGCCCTTGATGTCGGTGCCGTCCATGCCCTCGGTGACCTCGGCGACGACGTGGCGGGCGAGTTCGGCGCGGCTCTTTGCTCCGATCCACTGCGCGAAGGTCATGCCGGTGCCGGGCATCGTACCCGGCCACATGATCGCCTTGTTGAAGCCGGCCGTGGCGATCACCTGCACGCCGGCCGCCTTGGCGATGCGCTTGACCGTGCCGACGTCGCGGCCGTAATCGATCGCGGTCGCGTCGTAGATCGTGCGCCCGCCCGCCTTGGCAAACAGCGCCAGTTCGGCCTGCGACGCTTCCGGACTGTCGAGCAACAGGTCGACGTCGCCCTTTTCCTTCCACAGCGCCGGAATGCAGTAAATATGGTCGTGGGCGTAGGTCACGCCCATCTCGGCCGGATCGATATCGCCGTCCACGGTTCGCACAAAACCCATCTCGTCGCTCCGTATGAAAATGATTTTCATGGTGATTATATCAAGAAAATCACGCATAAGCACGTCAGAAAAAGTTTGACGAAAATAATTGCAATAGTCCGCGCATTTGCTACCTTAGGCGCGACGCGCCGCTTCGGGCGCATTTCGTCAAGAGGCACGCATGGCTTTGATCCGCACGGTGCTTGGAGATATCGAGGCCGAAGGTCTCGGATTGATCTATACCCACGAGCATCTCATCACCTGTCCGCCCGCCGTCCAGAAGGATCGTGATCTCGAGCTGTCGAGCTATGAGTGCTCGCTGCGCGAACTGACGATCTTCAAGCAATGCGGCGGCACGCTTCTGGTCGAGGCGACGACGCTGGATTATGGCCGCGATCCGGCCGCCATGGCGCGCATGTCGGCCGAGGCTTCTGTGCCGGTCGTGGCGGTCAGCGGCTTCAACAAGGCGGCCTATTTCCCGCTCTGGGTAGAGACGACGCCGCTCAACCAGATCGCCGACAAGCTCGTGCGCGACGTGGTGGAGGGCATGGATGGCGGCCCGCACAAGGCCGGCCATCTGAAATCCGGCGGTTCCTACAATTTCATTCATGCGCTCGAGGAAAAGACCACCCGCGCGGTCGGGCGCGCGCACAAGGAAACTGGCGCGCCGATCTGGCTGCATACCGAAGCCGGCACGATGGGCCTGGAAATGCTTGACCTGCTCGAGGATGAAGGCGTCGATCTGGAGGCGGTCGTGGTCGGCCATTCCGACCGCAATCCCGACCCCTATTACCACGCCGCGATCGCCAATCGCGGCGCCACCGTCCAGTTCGACGGCGTCGCCAAGGTGAAATATCATCCCGACAGCACGCGCATCGCCTGCGCCAAGACGCTGATCGAGGCCGGGCATGCGTCGCGCCTGATGATTTCGGGAGACATGGGCCGCGCGTCCTACCTGGCCGGTTATGGCGGCGGACCGGGTTTTGCCTTCATCGCCACGAAATTCATTCCGCGCATGCGTGGCGAAGGCATAGACGATACGGTCATCGACGCGATCTTCAAGGCGAACCCCGTGCGCTGGCTCGCGCGGTTCTGACCGATCGGCCCCGAAACATCGAAGCGCGAGACCCCATGACCGTCGAAGCGAAATATCTGAGCCGCGATGCCTTTGCCGAGCGCATTGCCAAAGTTCCCGCGGTCATCCTGCCGCTGGGCGCGACCGAGCAGCATGGCCACCACCTGCCGCTCGGGGTCGACATCATCCTGGCCGATGCGCTGTCCAAACGGATTGCCGAGGCGACCGGCGCCACGGTGATGCCGGCCATGCCGTTCGGCT
Source organism: Nitratireductor arenosus (assembly GCF_009742725.1). Lineage (GTDB taxonomy): Bacteria > Pseudomonadota > Alphaproteobacteria > Rhizobiales > Rhizobiaceae > Mangrovimarina > Mangrovimarina arenosa. The sequence continues at coordinate 1,176,516 of NZ_WPHG01000001.1, forward strand.
ATTCCTGGGTGTGGCGCGACGATCCGGGCTCGGTCAGCGTCGAATCGCGCACGCTCGAGGACGTGATCTGCCAGGTGGCCGAAAGCCTCGCCCGCCACGGCGTGCGCCACGTCTTCCTCGTCAACGGCCACGAAGCCAACGGCGCGACGATGAAATATGCCTCGCGCCGGCTTTGGGACCACGCCGACGTCAAGGTCTGGCGGCTGTTTTATCCCGATCTCGCCGCCGTGATGGCCGAACATTGCGAAAGCCCGACCTGGCAGGGCATCGTTCATGCCTGCGAGTTCGAGACGTCGCTGATGCTGGCCGTCGCGCCCGAGCTCGTCGACATGACCAAGGCGGTGCGCGAATATCCCGAGCGCGATCGCGGCTACTTCCAGGGCGGACGTCCGATGGGCGAGCTCAGCCGCAGTGGCGTGTTCGGCGACGCCACGCTCGCCACGGCCGAGAAGGGCGATGCGATGCTGTCGATCTTCGTTGAGAACATGGCCACAGCCGTACGCGAGATTTGCGCGGGCGGCTGACCTGCTTCATACCGGTTCCACCGCCAAACGAAGTCGCCGGGATGGACCATGAATGACGTCTTCAGCCGCATCAGCAAGATCTATCCCAGCCTGAAGAAGGCGGAACGGCGCATCGCCGACCTCATTCTGGCCGACGCGGATTTCTTCCTGCGCGGCTCGATCACCGAGGTCGCGCAGGCGGCCGGCGTGTCCGCCTCGTCGCTGACCCGCTTCAGCCGCCATCTCGAGGTCGAGGGGTTCCGCGAGCTCAAGCTCTCGGTCGCGCAGGCCAAGAGCGCGCAGAGCCCCTATTACCACCAGTCGGTACAGGCGTTGAACGAGATCGAGATCGCCGAGGGGCGTCTTGAATATCTCTATCTCCAGCAGATCGTCGCCGCGCTCAACTCGACCTTCACCCGGCTGGACGCCGAGGCGCTGGTTGACGCGATCCGCGCGATCCGTTCGGCGCGCCGCATCCGCACCTTCGGGGTGGCCGTCTCCGGCCTGATCGCGTCCGAGACGGCGATGCGGTTCATGCGGCTGGGACTGGAGGCGAGTTATGTCGGCGACGCCCATTTCATGCGTATCGCCTCAAGCCTGCTCGGCGCCGGCGATGTCGCGATCTGCATATCGCATACCGGCCGCTCGCAGGAGGTGCTCGAGGCCGCCGACATGGCGCGCCGGCAAGGCGCCCAGGTCGTCGGGCTCACCGCACCCCACACGCCGCTGTCGCGCAAGGCCGACATTTTGCTCGAACTCTCCGTTTTCGAGGAGATCGACATCTACACGCCGTCGATCTCGCACTTCGCCTATCACTACGTCATCGGCCTGCTGGCGTTTCATATCGGGCAGTCGTCGGATCTCGACAGGGATGCGCTGCTGGCCAAGATCAAGGCGGGACTCGCGCCGGGGCAAAGCGCGGAACCTGCACAATGAAAATATTTGCAAGTTTCTTTAAACAATAAAATCAACGAATTAGCAGTTTCACATGTCTGTAGGAAAATCTTTACATTTCTGGAGGTGATGTTAGAGTCGGCCGCGATGGAAACCGGTCGCGGCTATGTCCTGAACGATCCAGGCACAGCGGGGCCGACCAACGCACAGGGGAACGGCAATGAGAATTTCGGGTATCTGCACAGCCTTCACGGCGCTTCTTCTCGCCTCGACCGCGCAGGCCGAGACAGAGGTGACGCTGCATTCGGGCCTGGGGCCGGCCGAGGGCGCAACGCTCGTCGACGTGTCGAAATACGAAGCGCGCCGCGACGGCGCCTACACGATCGGCTTTTCCAACGTTTTCACCGGCAACAGCTGGGTGGTGCAGCTGCTGGAAGAGGCCGCCTGGCGCGCCGAGCAGTTCCCGGAAATCGAGCGCTACATCGTGACCGACGCCAATTTCGACCCCTCCAAACAGGTGGCCGACGTTGAGGATATGCTCGCCCAGGGCGTCGACGCGATCGTCATCAATCCGACATCGCCGGTGGCGATCGTTCCGGTGCTGGAAAAGGCCTATGATGCCGGCGTCGCCGTGATCATCGTGGCCGCCGACGCCGAGACCGACAAGGCGACCGTTCGCATTCTGGCCGATCAGGTCAAGTTCGGCCGCGACGGCGGTGAATTCCTCGCCGAGGCGATGGGCAACGAAGGCAAGGTGATCGCGCTGCGCGGCATTGCCGGCATATCCGTCGATACCGATCGCTGGGCCGGTGCGGAGGAAGTCTTCGCCAAGCATCCCGGCATCGAGGTTGTCGGCGAGGTCTATGCGCAATGGGCCTACGATCAGGGTCGTCAGGCCTGCGAGAGCCTCGCGCTCGCCCATCCGCAGATCGACGGCGTGTGGTCTTCGGGCGGCGCCATGACCCAGGCCTGCATCGAAGTCTTCAGCGAACTCGGTCGCGACCTCGTGCCCATGACCGGCGAAGCCAATAACGGCTTCTTCGGAGCCTGGAAAAAGAACCAGGACGCCGGCTTCGATTCGATCGCCCCGCAGAACCCGACCTGGATGGTCGCCGAGGGCGTCGCTGCGGCGGTGGCGGTGTTGAACGGCCAGGAGATCTATGCCGAATACAAAGTGGTCGCCGAGCCCTACACCTCCAAGGACCTGGACACGCTCTACCGTCCGGACCTGAACGATTCCTACTGGGTCGGCTCGATCCTGCCCGACGACAAGCTCAAGCAGCTTTACGGCAACTGAGCCGCGCAACGTGTCACCGGGCCGGACGGTCGCTCGACCGCCCGGCCCGTATCCTGTCCGGCGCGGCCGGATGTGCGGGCGGTGCAAACGGGCTATGGTCCCGAAAGTCGATCGCAATTCCCCGGCAGGGAAATGGCGATGCAGCGAGGATGCGTGAAAGACGTCATGGCGGCCACCGCACCCCTGATCGAGGTCGAGTCTCTCAGCAAGTCTTTCGGGGCCGTGCGCGCGCTTCAGGACATGGCGCTCGCCGGTCATGCCGGCAAGGTCCATGCTGTCATGGGCGAGAACGGCGCCGGCAAGTCGACGCTGATGAAATTGCTGTCCGGCGTGTTCCGACCCGATTCCGGCTCGATCAGACTGCGTGGCGCCGAAATGGCCTTTCATCATCCGCGTGACGCCCAAAAGGCGGGGATCTCGACGATCTTTCAGGAATTTTCCCTGCTGCCCAACCTGTCGGTCGCGGAAAATCTCTTCCTGGGGCGGGAACGCGAGGGCGGACGCAGGCTTGGCGCCGCCGAGATCCGCCGCCGCACGCGCGAGGCGCTCGCCGCGCTCGACCTGCGCATCGATCCGGACCGGCGCGTCGGCTCGCTGAGTGTCGGTCACCAGCAGATGGTGGAAATCGCCAAGGGCGTGCTCGCCGATGCATCGGTCTTCATCTTCGACGAGCCGACGGCGGCACTCGCCTCGCATGAGGTCGAGACGCTGTTCGCGCTGATCCGCCGCCTTGCCGGCAACGGCAAAGTCATCTTCTACATCTCGCATCGCCTGAGCGAGATCTTCGCCATTTGCGACGACATCACCATCATGAAGGACGGTCGCTTCGTACGCACCGTCGCGACCGTCGAAACCGATGTCGACGAAGTCATCCAGGGTATGGTCGGCCGGCCGATCGAGGAACTGTTCGAGCCGCGCGCCGAAACCCTCGGTCCGGTGCTGCTTAAGGCCGAAGCTCTGGTCGGGGAGGCGGCGCCGAAGCCGCTTTCGCTCGAAATCCGGGCGGGCGAGATCGTCGGCATCGCCGGTCTCGAGGGCCAGGGCCAGCAGGAGCTGATGCGGCTGATCGCAGGCTTCGCCCCGGCGCGCGCCGGCGTCCTGACGCTCGCCGACAGGCGTATCGAAGGCCTGTCCGCCCGGCGCCGGATGGCAGCCGGCATCGGTTTCGTGCCGGAAAACCGCAAGGATGACGGCCTGTTTTTGTCGCTCGACATCGGCGCCAACATGGCCACGGCCGAGATCGCGCGGCGCCGGCTGTTCGGCTGGGTGCCGGGGATGGGCGCGCGCACCGCCGAGATCATGCGCCAGCTTGCCGTCAAGGCGCCCGACGCCCGCACGCCGGTCGTCGATCTCTCCGGCGGAAACCAGCAGAAGGTCGTGCTCGGTCGCTGGCTGATGGCCGGTGCCCGCGTGCTTCTGTGCGAGGAGCCGACCCGCGGCGTCGATGTCGGCGCCAAGCGCGAGATCTATCGCCAGTTGCGCAATTTCGCCGGCCAGGGCCGCGGCGTGCTCGTCACCTCGCGCGAATTGCCGGAGTTGATCGGCTTGTGCGACCGGCTTCTCGTCATTCGCGACGGCGAACTTGTGGCCGAGACGATGGCGCACGAGGCAAGCGAGGACGACTTGCTGCGCAGCGCGCTGCCGGTTGCCGAAAGCGAGGCGGCATGAGCGCGCTGCCCGCCGAACCCGTCCGCGCCGGCCTGCTCGCGCGGTTCCGCCAGGACGCCTTCTGGTATCGCCAGCGCGGCGCGGTGCTGTCCTTTGCCGTGCTGGCCGCGATGCTGGCGCTCGTGGCGGCCGTCGTTCCGGGAACCTTCTATTCCGCGACCAACCTGTCCAATCTCGCCGGCCAGCTCGCGCCGCTGTTTCTGGTTTCTCTCGGCCAGACCTTCGTGCTGCTGGGCGCCGGGTTCGACCTGTCGGTCGGCGCGGTAATCTCGCTGTCCTCGGCGATCCTGACGCTCGACCTTGCCGATCCGGTCAAGATCCCGCTCGCCTTCGCCGCCGCCGCCACGGTCGGCCTCGTCAATGGCTGGGGCTGCGTTCATCTGCGCGTCCATCCGATCATCATGACGCTGGCGACCAGCTCGATTGTCCAGGGGCTGGCGCTGATCCTGCTGCCGACCCCCGGCGGCGCCGCGCCCGGCCTGCTCGTCCAGCTGGCCTCCGGCACGTTCATGGGCCTGCCGGCCGGCTTCTACTGGATCGTCGCCGGCACGGCCGCCGCGATCTGGCTCGTCCACGGCACGACCTATGGCGTGCGTCTTTACGCGACCGGCCAGAACCCCCAGGCGGCGTGGATGAGCGGCATCGAGGCGCCGCGGATCCGCATCCTGACCTATGTCATCTCGTCGCTGATGGCCGCGCTTGCCGGCGCCTACCTCACCGGCCGGCTCGCCTCCGGCGATCCCAATGTCGGCAGCGCGCTCGGCCTCGACAGCGTCTTGGGCGCCGCGCTCGGCGGCACGCTGCTTTCGGGCGGCGTCGGCGGGCCGATCGGCACCATCGCGGGCGTGCTCATTATCGGCGTGCTCAACAACGGTCTCAATCTCGCGGGCGTGTCGCCCTATTACCAGTTCGTGGTGAAAGGATCGATGCTGGTGCTCGCCGTCAGCCTGTTCCGCCGCAAGGAGGCCGGGCTTTGAAACGCATCCTCACCGCCCTTCCGCCGGCCCTGTGGGGCCTGGCCGCGGTCTGCGTCTTCGCGGCCTTCACCCAGCCGCAATTCCTGTCGCTGCCCTTCCTGATGATCCTGTTGCGCCAGGCGGCGCCGCTCGGCATCGTCGCGCTCGGCCAGACCTTCGTCGTCGCCAACCGTTCGCTCGACCTGTCGGTCGGGGCCACCATCGCCTTCGTCAACCTGATCGTCGCCCACGCCATGTGGAACGGCTACCCGCCGGCGCTGGTCATCGCGATCGCCTTGTCGGCCGGCCTGGTCATCGGGCTGGTCAACGGCGTGCTCGTCACGGTCCTGCGCGCCTCCGCGGTGGTGGTCACGCTCGGCACGGCGGCGATCATCACCGGCATCGGCTTCATCTATTCGGGCGGGGCGCCGGGCAACGCCATGCCGGACATAATCAAATGGCTCGGTCGCGGCCGCATCGGCATGGTTCCGGTCTCCGGTCTGGTCTGGGCCGCCTTCGGTATCGTCGCCTTCGTCCTGCTGCGCCGGCTGACCCTCGGCCGTTACATCTTCGCCGCCGGCGACAATCCCTCCGCCGCCACCTATTCCGGCATCCCGGTCAACACCACGCTGCTGATTTCGCATGTGTTGAGCGGACTGTTCGCCGCCAGCGGCGGGCTGCTCCTGTCCGGCCTCGTCGGCGTCGGCTCGCTCAATCTCGGCGCCGATTACATCTTGAGCTCGATCGCAGCGGTGATTCTCGGCGGCGCGGTCTTCGGCGGCGGCGCCGGCGGCGCCATCGGCACCATGCTCGGCACCGCGCTCCTGGTGATGGTGCTCAACCTGCTGACCGTCTTCGGCGTCGACCAGCCGGGCAAGCTTATCGTGCAGGGCTTGGTGATCGCCGTCGCCGCCGTGATCTACCAGCAGGGCCGCCGCGGTGGCTGAAACACTCACGCTCGGGATCGATTTCGGCACCTCCGCCGTCAAGGCGGTCGCGCTCGACGCCGCAGGCGGCGTCCGCGCGCTCGCCAGCGCCGCCTACCAGACGGACAAGCCGGCGCCCGACCGCGCCGAGCAGGACCCGCAGGACTGGTGGCGGGGGCTCGGCGAGGTCTCCCGCACCGTCATGGCCGCGATCGGCACCGCCGGGATCGGCGCGATCGGCCTGTCGGGCCAGTTGAACGGCATCGTGCTCGTCGATAGATCAGGCGCGGTGCTGCGCCCGAGCCTGATCTGGCTCGACCAGCGCTGCGCCGAGGAGACGGCGGAGCTCGAGACGCGTCACGCCGGCCGGCTCGCCGAGACCGCGTCCTCGCCGATCTCGCCGATCGCAGTGCTGCCCAAGCTGCAATGGCTTGCCCGCCACGAGCCCAAGACCATGCGGCGGACGGCGCGGGTTTTCCAGGTCAAGGATTACATCTTGTGGCGGCTGACCGGCGTGGCCGCGACCGAGGCCAACGAGGCCTCGGCCACGCTGCTGATGGATCTCGGCCGCCGTGCCTGGGTGGACGATCTGGTCGACCTGGCCGGGCTTGCGCCGGCCCAGCTTCCGCCGATCCGTCCTTCCGCCGCCGTCGCCGGCCATGTCCACGACGCCGCGGCGTCCGCAACCGGCCTGCCGGCGGGCGTGCCGGTCGTGCCGGGCTCCGGCGACACCGGCGCACTCGCCGTTGGCTGCGGCGCCTACGAGGCCGGCGTCGCCGCCGTCACGCTGGGCACTGCCGGCCATGTCGTGGCCGCGGCACCCAATCGCGGGCCGGGCGCTGTCAACGGGCTCTGGCGCATGGCCCATGTCAGCGCCGACCGCGAGCTCTGGCTCGGACTGATCCCGGCCGGTGGCCTGTCGATCGCCTGGCTGCGCAACCTGGCCGCCGGTTTCGGCGGCGCGGCGACGGGTTTCGAGGCGCTGGAGCGCCTGCTTGCCGCCGCGCAAGCGGGGTCGGCCGGTGCGACATTCCTGCCTTTCCTGGAAGGCGCCGGCACGCCATGGAACGATCCCCAGCGTCTGGCCGGCTTCGCCAATCTCAACGTCACCCATGGCGCGGCCGAGCTGGTGCGCGCCGTCTATGAAGGTGTCGCCTTCAATATCCGCGCCTGTCTCGACGCCTTCGAGGCGGCGGGCGTCGGCCTCTCGCGTATCCATCTCGCCGAGGGCGGCGCCAGTTCGCCCGCCTGGTGCCAGATCATCGCCGACGCGCTCGACCGTGATGTCCATGTCGTGGCCGAGCGCGACACTTCGGCGGTCGGCGCCGCGATCCTGGCGCGGGCGGCGATCGAGAAGGCCGATCTCGCGGCGATCGTGGCGCGGTCGGTGCGTATCGAGCGCGTCCACCGGCCCGAGCCCGCCCATCGCGCGGCGATGGACGCGGCCTGGCGGCGTTTTTGCCGTCATGCGGGAGGGGCGGTTGAATAGCCGGCTCTATATCGGCCTCGACGCGGGCACCTCGCTGACCAAGGCCGCCATCTTCGATCTGGACGGTCGCGAGCTGGCGGTCGCGGAGAAACCGACCGCCGTACAGCGGCCGCGGCCGGGCTGGAGCGAGATCGATCCCGGCGAGGCCTGGGCCGCGGCTGTCGAGGTCATCGCCGGCGTCGTGCGCGACAGCGGCGTCGACCCCGGCTCGATCGGCGGCATCGGGCTTTCGGCCGCCATGGTCGGCGCCTGGGTGCTGGACCGGCACGGCCGGCCGCTGCGGCCCGCGATCACCTGGGAAGACAGCCGCGCGCAGGCGCTGATCGACGAGCACGTCGCCGCCGACTCGGCCTTTCTCAGCCGCATCTTCGCCTCCTCCGGCTCGGTCATGCAGCAGGGCTGCACCCTGCCGGTGATGGCCTGGCTTGCCCGCCACGAGCCGGCCGTGCTGGCGCGCGCCGCCCATGTGCTGAGCTTCAAGGACTATCTCAGGCTGCGCATGACGGGCCGGATCGCCACCGACCGCAGCGAGGCGGCGGTGGTGCCGGGCTCGGCACGCGAGCGAAACCGTTCCGAGGCGATGATCGCCCTTTTCGGCCTTGCCGACCACGCGCATTTGCTGCCGCCGGTCGCTGATTCGGAGACCTTTCTCGGCGGGCTGACGGCCGAGGCCGCCGCCCTGACCGGTCTGCGCCCGGGGCTGCCGGTCGCCATCGGCGCCGGCGATGTCGCGGCGACCGTGATCGGCGCGGGCGGGCTTGCCGCCGGCACCGCCACCGCCGTGCTCGGCACTGCCTGCATGGTCGGCGTCACCCATGATCGCCCGGTGTTCGAGCCGGCCGATATCGGGCTGTTGTTCACCCTGCCCGGCGATCGATGGTACCGGGCGATGCTCAACGTCGCCGGCACGCTCAATCTCGACTGGGCCTTTGCCACGCTCGCGCCCGAGCTTGCTTCGCGCCCGGACCGTTTCGCCGCGCTCGACCGCATGTTGGAGACGACGCCGCCCGGCGCGCACGGCCTGACCTATCTTCCTTATCTGTCCGACAGCGGCATCATCGCGCCGCGCGTCGATCCCGCCGCGCGCGCCCAGTTCAGCGGTCTGACCCCGCGCCATGACCGCGCCTGCCTGTTCCGCGCCGTCGTCGAGGGTGTGGCCTTCGCCATGCTCGACCTTCTGGAGGCGCTGTCCTTCGACGGGGAACGGCTGGTTCTGACCGGCGGCGGGGCCAAGAATCCGCTGTGGGCACAGATGATCTGCGATCTCGTCGCGCGGCCGGTCGAGGTTCCGCGGGGATCGCAGTTCGGCGCGCGCGGCGCGGCGCTGCTTGCCGCCACCGCCGCCGGAGAGTTCACCACCGTCCACGCCGCGTCCGCCGCCTTTTCCGGCCTTGCCCGCCGCTTCGAGCCCGAGCCGGCCCGGCGCGCGGCGCTGATGCCGGCTCTGGAGCGCTATCGCGCCGCGCGCGACAGGCTGTTGCGGGCGTCCGGAGCCTAAGCCGGCGCCCGCGGCCCGGAATCGATGTGAATCGACCTGACTTTGGTCTACTCTGCGCTGGATCTCGTAGAAATGCGCAGCGTGCTCACCGGACACCAGACCATGGATGCCAAGCCGGCTCCCTTCATCCCGCCCGCGCCGAAGCCGCGGACCAAGCCGCCCTCGACGCTGCAGATGATGCGGATCGTCTATAAGAACCCGCTCGAACTGTGGGGCGAGCCCTCCTACAACGAAAAGTGGATTTCGATTTCCACCGGTATCGGCGGGCCGCTGGTGATCGCCAACGACCCGCGCCTCATTCGCCATGTGCTGGTCGACAACGCCAGGAACTACAAGATGGCGCGGGTGCGCCAGAAAATCCTGCGCCCGATCCTGCGCGACGGCCTGCTGACGGCCGAGGGCCAGGTCTGGCGGCGTTCGCGCAAGGCGATGGCGCCGGTCTTCACGCCGCGCCACATCCATGGCTTCGCCGCGCCGATGCTGGCCAGGAGCGAGGCCTTCGCCACCCGCTACGAGGACAACGCCGGGCCGGTCGACATCGCCCGCGACATGACGATGCTGACCTACGACATTCTGGCCGAGACGCTGTTTTCCGGCGAGATCGCCGGCGAACCCGACAATTTCGCGCGCCAGGTCGACCATCTGTTCGAGACCATGGGCCGGGTCGATCCGCTCGACCTTCTGGGCGCGCCCGACTGGCTGCCGCGCTTCACCCGCATTCGCGGCCGCAAGACGATGGCCTTTTTCCGCCAGATCGTCGCCGAGACGATGGCGATGCGCAAGCAGCGCATGGCCGACGATCCCGATGGCGTGCCGAACGATTTCCTGACCTTGCTGCTGCGCGCCGAGGGGCCGGACGGTCTCGGCGCGGCCGAGATCGAGGATAACATCATCACCTTCATCGGCGCCGGCCACGAGACCACCGCCCGGGCGCTGGGCTGGACGCTTTATTGCCTCGCCGAAGCGACCTGGGAACGCGACAGGGTCGAGGCGGAGATCGATGCGGTTCTTGCCGCCGAGCCGGATCCGGCCGCGTGGCTCGACAAGATGCCGGCGACCCGCGCCGCCTTCGAGGAGGCGATGCGGCTCTACCCGCCGGCCGCCTCGATCAGCCGCGAGGCGGTCGAGCCGGACCGCTTCGAGGATCTGGAGATCGTCAAGGGCGCGCAGATCCAGGTCATGCCGTGGACGATCCACCGCCACCGCAAGCTGTGGGACCAGCCCGAGGCCTTTTTGCCGGAGCGGTTCCTGCCGCAGAACCGCGAGCGCATCGACCGTTATCAATATCTGCCCTTCGGCGCCGGGCCACGGGTGTGCATCGGCGCCAGCTTCGCCATGCAGGAGGCGGTGATCGCGCTCGGCGTGCTGTTGTCGCGCTACCGCTTCGATACGGTCGCCGGAACCAGGCCGTGGCCCGTGCAAAAACTCACCACCCAGCCCGAGGGTGGGCTGCCGATGCGAGTTTCCCGGCGCTGACGCCGCACCGGGGGACCGCGGGCGCCAGGGCCGGGCTGATCGAATCGGCGGCCGGCTACACCATGGCGATGACGCGCGAAGGGCCGCCCGTGCCGCCGCGCAGCTTCGGTGCGCCGACCACCAGGGTCGCGCCGCTCGCCGGCAGGCTCTCCAGATTGGCGACGCATTCCAGCCCCCAGCGCCCCGACGGAAGCCAGGCATAATGCACGGCGAAATCGGGGGAGGGTCCGTGATCGAGCGACAGCGTGTCGACCGCGATGCCCTTGACCGACGGCGCTTCCATCAGCATCTGCGCGGCCTCGATGTGGAAGCCGGGGAAATGCATGGTCTTGCCGTCCTCGCCGACATTGCGGAATTTACCCGTCTCCAGATGCGCGCCCCAGCCCGACAGCATCGCCACGCACGCCCCTTCGGGCAGATCGCCATTGGCGTCCGTCCAGGCCGTGATGTCGTCCGGCGTCACCTGGGCGTCGGCATTGTCGGCCGCCTTCTGGCGGATATCGATGATGGCGAGCGGGCAGACCAGGTCCGCCACCGGGATTTCGGCCACCGATTTGCCGTCGGCGGAAAAATGCAGCGGCGCGTCCAGATGCGTGCCGGTGTGCTCGTTGAAGCGCCATTCGTTGATATTGAATTTGTGCTCGGCGTAGTTGAACAGGGCCTTCTTGAACAATTGCTGCTCGTTGAAGAAGGTCGGGAACGCCTCGAACAGTTCGTGGGTCAGATCCTCGGCCTTGGTCGGCATCGCCTTTTGTGCAAATAGCGGCGCCGGCGCCGCGAGCGAGGCGGCCGCGGCCGCGCCGGCGACCGCGCCGCCCTTGAAAAAGTCGCGCCGGGAAAGCATGCGGTCCTTGACGCTGTCGATCACGCAATGGTGGCACATGGTCATTCCTCCCTTGAGAATGAAGTCGCCGCATTCTCTCAAGAATGATCCGGCGCGCGGGATGACGCAAGGCAAGCTTCTGCCGTCCCGTCTGGCGTTTACGGGAGCGCGACCTACCGGCCACGCCCGAAAAACGCGTTTTCGACATGCACCGGCCAGCGCCGGGGCAGTACCGCGACCAGGTCGAAGCGGATCGACAGCCGGGCGAAATCGGTCTGCCGCGACAGCCATATGTCGGCGGCGGCCTCGATGCGTCGTTGCGCAAGCGGGCCCACCGCCTCCATCGCCGCGGCGAGCGTCGGCCGTGCCTTGACCTCGACGATGGCGACGAGATCGCCGCGCCGGGCGATCAGGTCGATCTCGCCGAGCCGCGTCCGATAGCGGCGCGCGACGATCCGGTAACCCTTGAGCGTCAGGGCGAGCGCCGCCAGCCACTCGCTGCGGTGACCCCGGCGATAGGCGCGCCGACGCGAGGAGGACTCATCGGCCATCGGCTTCGGCCTTGAGTGCAATCAGCCGGCGATAGAGGTCGGTCTTCGTGCCGCCGGTCATGCGCGCGGCTTCGCCGGCGGCCTTCGCTGCCGGCATCTCGGCGGCGAGCTCGAGCAACAGCGCGTCGACATCCTCCGGCGCATGTGGCGCGGCGTCCTCGGGTGGCGCAACGCACACCACCACCTCGCCCTTCGGCGCTCCGGCTTCGGCGTAGTGTTGGCCAAGCTCGGCCAGGGTGCCGCGCCGCACTTCCTCGTAAGCCTTGGTGAGCTCGCGGCAGACGGCCGCCTGCCGCGACCCGCCCAGCATCTCGGCCATCGCGGCCAGCGTGTCGGCGAGGCGGCGCGGCGATTCGAAAAAGATCAGCGTCGCTGGAACCGGGGCGAGCCCGACGAGCCGGGTGCGGCGTTGGCTGGACTTAGTCGGCAAAAAACCGGCGAAGAAGAACGAATCCGACGGCAGTCCCGAGGCGACTAGCGCGGCCAGCGGGGCCGAGGCGCCGGGGATCGGCACGACCTTGCAGCCTTCGCCGAGGGCCTGGCGCGCGAGGCGAAAGCCCGGATCCGACACCAGCGGCGTGCCGGCGTCGGAGACCAGCGCTACCGAGCGGCCTTCCTTGAGCGCGGCAAGCAGCTTCGGGCCGGCCTCGGCGGCATTGTGTTCGTGATAGGCGACCGGTTTGCGCCGGATCGCATAGCGTTCGAGCAGGCGGCGGGTTATGCGCGTGTCCTCGCAGGCGACGAGATCGGCCGCCGCCAGCGTTTCCAGCGCCCTGATGGTTATGTCGGCGAGATTGCCGATCGGCGTGGCGACGAGATAAAGCGCCGGCTCCGGCGCACGGGCCGTCAGCGTGGCCTGGCCGATCACGAATGTGCGCTCCGGCAATGGTCGATCGCTCATCGTCGTTCCCGATTGTCCATCCGGCCGGGCGCTGGATACCAAGCCTCGGCGGCGTGACCCCGACCGTCCAGGGCCGACCCTACCGTGCCAGATCGGCGACCACCGCGTCGAGCACGATCATGCCCGCCTGCGTCGCGCGCAGCCTGGAATTGCCGATCGGGGCGACGAGGTGTTCGCCTTGCAGGACGGATATGCGCGCCTGCGAAAGCGGCCTGCCGGCGAGCGCCTCATAGCGGGCAAGGTCGATGCCTTCGGCCAGTCGCAACCCCATCAGCAGGAATTCGTCCGCCTCCTGCGATCGGGAAAGCACCTCTCCGTCGACGATGCCGTGACCATTTTCCTCGACCAGGGCGCACCATTTTTCCGGTAGGCGCTCGGCGATGGTGACCGTGCGCGCGTCGTTTTCGAGGAAACGGCCATGCGCGCCCGGTCCCACCCCGACATATTCGCCGTAGCGCCAATAGATGAGATTGTGGCGGCTTTCGGCGCCGGGCCTGGCATGATTGGAAATCTCGTAGGCCGGCAGGCCGCGCGCCGCCGTCACCTCCTGCGTCAGCCGATAGAGCTCGGCCGCGTGACCCGGGTCCGGCACCGCGAACTTTCCCGCCTGATGCAGCGCAAAGAACGGCGTGCCCTGCTCGATGGTCAGCTGATAGAGCGACAGATGGTCGGCGGCGAGCCCGATTGCCTCGTCAAGCTCAGCGCCCCACGCCTCCGGCGTCTGGCCGGGCCTTGCATAGATCAGGTCGAAGGACAGCCGCGCGAAGGTCGAGCGCGCGATCTCGATCGCCCGGCGGGCCTCGGCGACATCGTGCAGCCGGCCGAGAAAGCGCAGATCTTGATCGTTGAGGGCCTGCACGCCGAGCGAGACCCGGTTGACGCCCGCGTCGCGATAGCCGCGAAAGCGCTCCGCCTCGACCGACGAAGGATTGGCCTCGAGCGTGATCTCGGCTCTGTCGTCGACGCTCCAATTTCGATTGATCGATTCGAGTATCGCACCGACGGTTGCCGGCTCCATCAGTGACGGCGTACCGCCGCCGAAAAAGATGCTGGTGACGGCGCGCGGACCGGTGCGGGCGCGCATAAGCGCCATCTCGGCTGCGAAGGCGCGCACGAAGCGCTGCTGGTCGACGGGCTGGTGGCGGACATGGCTGTTGAAGTCGCAATACGGGCATTTGGCCGCGCAGAACGGCCAATGGACATAGACCCCGAAACCTGGCGAGCGGTCGATATCGCTCATGCGGTCTCCAGCATCGCGGTGGCGAAGCGCGCGAAAGCGCGTGCCCGGTGCGACAGGCCGAGATCGCCGCGCCCGGCCTCCCAGGCATGTTTCTCGCCCGCCGTCATCTCGCCGAAGGTCTGCTCGTACCCGTCGGGCTTGAACACGGGATCGTAGCCGAACCCCCTGTCGCCGCGCGGTGGCCACACAAGCGTGCCCTCGACCTCGCCGCGGAAATATTCCGCATGGCCGTCCGGCCAGGCCAGGCACAGAACGGCGACGAAGCGGCCGGTGCGCCGGTCCGGCGTGGTCGCACCCCTGTCCTGCAGCAGCGTTTCGACCTTTTGCATCGCCATCAGGAAGTCGCGGCCCGAGCCGTCGGGTCTTTCCGCCCAGTCGGCGGTGTAAACGCCGGGTTGGCCGTCGAGCGCGTCGACCACCAGCCCCGAATCGTCCGACAGCGCCGGCAGGCCCGTCGCGGAGGCGGCGGCGAACGCCTTGGTCAGGGCGTTTTCCTCGAAACTGGTTCCGGTTTCCGGCGGTTCCGGCAGGCCATAGTCACCGGCCGAACGCGCTTCCAGCCCATAAGGCGCGATTAGCTCCGAAATTTCGGCCAGCTTGCCTTTGTTGTGGGTCGCCACGACGAGTTTTCTGCCGTCCAGTCGTCTCATTCACAGCCCCCAGATTCTCGGTTCCGCGAATTCCAGCGAATTGCCGCCCGGATCGCGGAAATAGATCGACCGGCCGCCCTGCGGCCATTCGAAATCGGCCTCGATCGTCACGCCGGCGGCCTCAAGATGCGTCTTCCAACGCTCGATCTCGGCCGCCGACGCCGAAAAGCAGAGATGGCCCGGACCATGCGCGCCGTGCGGCGGCACCGGCAGCCCGGCGCCCGGCGCGCGCGGCACTTCGGTGACCCTGGCGTCGAAAAGCAGCACGACGCCACTGCCGCAGCGGAAAAAGACGTGCCGGCCCTCATCCTTGGCGATGCGCTCGAGGCCCAGTATGCCGCCGTAAAACGCCTCGGCGGCATCGAGGTCGTCGACATAGAGCGCGGATTCAAGAATCGCCGCCGGTCGCACTGTCCGTCCTATCTATCCGATCGCCATCTTCTGCAACTCGACAAGCCGGCCGATTCCCTTGCGGGCAAGCCGCATCAGTTCCTGGAACTGGTCGTCGGAGAACGGTTCCCCCTCGGCCGTGCCCTGGATCTCGACGATGCCGCCCTTGCCGGTCATGACGAAATTGGCGTCGGTGCCGGCGGCCGAATCCTCGATATAGTCGAGATCGAGCACCGGTTGCCCGTCGTGAATGCCGCAGGAAATCGCCGCGACCTGATCCTTCAGCACCTTGGCCACCGACACCATGCTGCGCGCCTCCATCCAGGAAAGGCAGTCGTGCAGTGCGATGAATCCGCCGGTGATGGACGCCGTGCGAGTACCGCCGTCGGCTTGCAGCACGTCGCAATCGACGGTGATCTGGACTTCGCCGAGCGCTTCCAGATCGACAACCGCGCGCAGCGATCGCCCGATCAGACGCTGGATCTCCAGCGTGCGCCCGCCCTGCTTGCCGGCCGTCGATTCGCGGCGCATGCGCTCGCCGGTTGACCGCGGCAGCATGCCGTATTCGGCGGTGACCCAGCCCCGGCCCGCATTGCGCAGCCATGGCGGAACCCTTTCCTCCAGGCTCGCCGTGCACAGCACATGGGTGTCGCCGAACTTGACCAGGCAGGAGCCTTCGGCATGTTTCGAAATGCCGCGCTCGAAGCTGACGGCACGCATTTCGTCGGGCTTCCGCTTGGAAGGACGCATCACTCTGTTTTCCGCTTTTTTCATGCAAGAAGTGGGCTTGTAGCGAGCCCAAACCCGCGACGCAAAGAAAATCCGGCTTCGGCCGGGTTTTGTCGGCGACACGCCGCCCACACTTTGTCCTGGCGGCGGGCGCGACTATATATGTTGACAGGCCTCATGGGCATGGCGGAACGTGCTGCGGAGATGACCAAACCCTTGATCGACCGGACCTTGCAAAATCTCGACGCGCGCTCGCGCGACATTTTCCGGCTGATCGTCGACACCTATCTGCGCGACGGCGAGCCGGTCGGCTCGCGCAATCTGTCGCGCATGCTGCCGTCCTCGCTGTCGCCGGCGACCGTACGCAACGTCATGAGCGACCTGGAACATCTCGGCCTGGTCTATGCGCCGCATGTTTCGGCCGGGCGGCTCCCCACCCAGAAAGGGCTGCGCTTCTTCGTCGACGCGTTCATGGAAATCGGCGACCTCTCGGAGGAGGAGCGGCGCGTGATCGAGGCCCAGGTCAAGGCCTCGGGCAGCGACGCCTCGCTCGAACACATGCTCACCGAGGCAAGCCAGATGCTTTCGGGCATGTCGCGCGGCGCCGGGCTGGTGCTGGCCGCCAAGCACGAAACCGCGCTCAAACATATCGAATTCATCCAGCTCGAGCCGACCAAGGCGCTGGCGGTGCTGGTATCGCAATCCGGCGACGTCGAAAACCGCATCGTCGACCTGCCGGCGGGCGTGACGGCTGCGCAGTTGCACGAGGCGTCCAACTTCCTCAACGCCCATATTCGCGGCAAGACCCTGGCCGAGGCGCGCTCCGACATCGCCCGCCTGCTCGAGGAGACTCGCGCCGCGCTCGACACCTTGTCTCAGGACCTGGTTGAAAAGGGTCTGGCCGTATGGGCCGGCGCCGATGCCGGCCTGCCGGCGCGGCTGATCGTGCGCGGGCGCGCCAATCTGCTGGAAAACCTGTCGGCGCCTGACGATATCGAGATGCTCAAGCATCTGTTCGACGACCTTGAGACCAAGGAAGGGCTGGTCCAGCTCCTCAACCTGGCCGAGGAAGGCTCCGGCGTGCGCATCTTCATCGGTTCCGAAAACAAGTTGTTTTCCCTGTCCGGTTCCTCGCTGGTCGTTGCCCCCTATCGCGATAAGGATGCGCGCGTGGTGGGCGCGCTCGGCGTGATCGGACCCACCCGGCTCAACTATGCCCGCATCGTGCCGATGGTCGATTACACCGCCCAGGTATTGTCGCGCCTGATGCAGTGACCGGTCCGTCGGCGCCACGCCCCGAACCGCGCCTGCACGCTCCCGACAATCGTGCCTCTTGATTTTCCGGTCCCGAGCATCGATATCGGACGCAACTCCGGAAACTTTGTGACACACGGGATCAGTCGATGAACGACCATCCGAAGAACGAACGCGGCAACGACGACAAGGTCGCCATGCCCGACATGGAAACGGCGAAAGGCCACTATGCCGAAATGGGCGGTGAGGCGGATGCCGCCGAAACCGGTCAGGACGGTCAGGACGGCGGGTTCGAGGCCGAGCGCGAGGCGTTTCTGCGGCTCGCGAAGGAGAACGATGAGCTGAAAGACCGCGCCCTGCGTCTCGCCGCCGAGATGGAAAATCTGCGCCGGCGCACGGCGCGCGACGTCCAGGACGCCCGCGCTTATGCGATCGCCAATTTCGCCCGCGACATGCTGACGGTTTGTGACGATCTGCGTCGGGCGATCGATGCCGTGCCTGCCGAGGCGCGCGAGCGGGGCGAGGCGGGTCTCGTCGCGCTGATCGACGGCGTCGAGATGACGGAGCGCTCCATGCATGCCGCGCTCGAGCGCCATGGCGTGAAGAAGATCGACCCCGACGGCGAGAAATTCGATCCGAATTTTCATCAGGCCATGTTCGAGGTGCCGAACCCGGAGGTTCCCGCCAGCACTGTCGTGCAGGTGGTGCAGAGCGGTTACGTGATCGGCGAGCGCGTCCTGCGCCCGGCTATGGTGGGGGTGGCCAAAGGCGGCCCCAAAACTGCCGCCAGGGACGAGGCCGCCGAACCGGGTCCGGTCAACGAGCAGGCCGAAAAGGACGCCTGAGCCGCCGGGCGGCATCCCGCGCTCCCGGAGGCGGCCCGGATATGACGCCGGCCCGGCCTGGGTCGTGAAGACGGTTCGCCGCGCCGCCTTCATGGTCTATCGTCCCGTCGGGGCATGACCTTTGCAGAAGACCGACCTCCGGTCTTCGGGATCATGGCCGGATTGCTGGGACGCTGCGATGAACCCGCTTCTATTGCTCGATTATGCCGGCGTGGCGGTGTTTGCCGCCACCGGCGCCCTGGCGGCGTCGCGCAAGGAGCTCGACATTATCGGTTTCCTGTTTCTCGCCGGCGTGACCGGCGTCGGCGGCGGCACGCTGCGCGACCTCGTGCTGGGCGAGCTGCCGGTCTTCTGGGTGGTAAACCCGGCCTATCTTCTGGTCTGCGGTGTCGTCGCCGTGATCGGCTTCTTCACCGCGCCGCTGGTCGAATCGCGCTACAGGCTGCTTCTATGGTTCGATGCGCTCGGCCTTTCGGCCTATTGCGTCATGGGTGCGGCCAAGGGCCTGGCGGTCGCCGCTTCGCCGCTGGTCGCCATCGTCACCGGCATCATGACGGCGACCTTCGGCGGCATTCTGCGCGACCTGCTTGCCGGCGAGCCGTCGGTTCTGCTGCGTCCCGAAATCTACGTCACCGCCGCGCTGGGTGGCGCGGCTGCTTATGTAGCCCTCGACCTTGCCGGGCTCGACCCGGCTTCGGCGGCGTTCGCCGCCTTTGCCGTGGCCTTCGCCGTGCGCGGCGGGGCGCTGCGCTTCGGCTGGGCGTTTCCGCGCTACCGCAGCCGCCCGGGGCGCCGCCCGGAGGACATTCCGTAGCGTACGACCGATCGCGCTAGAGCAGACCGGACTGCTGGGCGGCCTCGCGCAGGTTCTTCTGCGGGCGCGGGCCGATCTGCTGGATGACGATGCCGGCGGCGAGCGATCCCAGACGGCCGCAATCGACCAGATCGCGCCCGGTCACGTAGCCGTAAAGGAAGCCCGCCGCATAAAGGTCGCCGGCGCCGGTCGTGTCGACCAGCTCGTTAATCTCAACCGCGTCGATCGCAATGGTTTCCGCCCCGCGCACGATCACCGAGCCGTGCTCGGAACGGGTCACGGCCGCGAGCTTGCAATCCTTGCCGATCGCCTCAAGCGCCGTCTCGAACGAGGCGGTCTGGTAGAGCGATTTCAACTCGCTCTCATTGGCGAACACGATGTCGACCGTACCCGAGCGCATCAGTTCCAGGAACTCGTCACGATAGCGGTCGACGCAGAACGGATCCGACAGGGTCATCGACACCTCGCCGCCCGCCGCGTGGGCATGCTGTGCGGTCAGGCGGATTGCGTCCTTGGCCAGCGGGGGATCCCACAGATAGCCCTCGAAATAGACGAGCTTGCTCCGTTCGGCCTTGTCGCGCTCGACATCGTCGGGGCCAAGCTCGACGCAGGCGCCCAGATAGGTGTTCATCGAGCGCTCGCCGTCCGGTGTGACGAAGATCATCGACCGGGCGGTCGGCGTCTGGCCATTGAGCGGCTGCGTGTCGAAGGCCACGCCCTGGGCGCGGATGTCGTGGGCGTAGACCTTGCCGAGATGGTCGTCGGCCACCTTTCCGAAAAACGCCGCGGCCGCGCCGAAGCTCGCAATGCCGGCGGCCGTGTTGCCGGCGCTTCCGCCCGATGCCTCGATCGCCGGTCCCATGCGGCTGTAGAGCAGCTCGGCGCGTTCGGCATCGATCAGGTTCATGGCTCCCTTGACGATGCCGTTGTCGACAAGGAAATCGTCATCGCAGCGTGCGAACACGTCCACAATGGCATTGCCGATACACAACACGTCGAATGGCTTGGCTGAGGTCACCTTAGGTTCCGCTGGATTGTTTCGGGGAGGATTCGTTGCCGGTTTAAAGCATCTGCCGGGCGTGACAAGCCCCCCGCCGGGTTGCATCGCCAGTGCTTGCCAATCGGCGCGGGGGTTCTTATCTGCGCCGGGCACGACGGAGCAGACCATGATCCTTGACGCGGCGCGCGCGGCGGCGGCGCAACTGTTCACCGCCGAATTCCGGCAGGTTTTCCTGAAGTCGCTCGGCCTGACGCTTCTGGCACTGGTGGCGTTGTGGTTCGGCCTGAGCGGCCTTTTCGACACGTTCGCCATGCCGTGGATCGACGAGCTGCTGCCCGGATTCCCGGCATGGGCCGGCTGGCTCGGCTTCGTGACCGCGCTGCTGTTCGGCCTCGGGCTGGCGATCGGGCTTGCGCTTCTGGTCGCCCCGGTCACCGCGCTTATCGCCGCGCTTTTCCTCGACGACGTCGCAGAGATCGTCGAGGCCGAAGACTATCCGGGCGATCCGCCCGGTCAGCCGCTGCCGGCGATGCGCGCGCTGTGGCTGTCGCTGAAATTCTTCGCCGTCGTGATCCTGGCCAATCTGGTCGCGCTCTTGCTGCTGCTTGTTCCCGGCGTCAACATCGCCGCGTTCTTCCTGGTCAACGGCTATCTGCTCGGCCGCGAATTCTTCGAATTCGCCGCCTTGCGCTTCCGCTCCGAAGAGGACGCGCGCGCCCTGCGCCGGCGCCATGCCGGTACGGTGTTCATGGCCGGTTTGGTGATTGCGGCATTCCTCGCGGTGCCGCTCCTCAATCTTCTGACGCCGCTGTTTGCGGCGGCGATGATGGTCCACCTGCACAAGGCCCTGTCGGCACAATCCGCGCCATGAGGCGCGGGCCCGCAGTCAGCCGCGCGCGGCCTGCATCATCTCGGCCGCCCGTTCCGCGATCATGATCGTCGGCGCATTGGTGTTGCCGCCGATCAGGGTCGGCATCACCGAGGCGTCGACCACTCTGAGACCGTCGACGCCGTGGACGCGCAATTGCGGATCCACCACCGCCATCGCGTCGGCGCCCATGCGGCAGGTGCCGACCGGGTGATAGATGGTGTCGGCGCGGGCGCGGATATGCTGCATCAGTTCGGCGTCGGTTTCGCCGCCGGTGAGATAAAGCTGCTTGCGCCGATAGCGCGCCAGCGCCGGCGCGTCCAGGATGGCGCGCATCATCTTGGCGCCTTTCAAGAGCAAGGCCGCGTCGCGGTCGTCGGCGAGATAGGCCGGGTCGATCGCCGGCGGCGCCAGCGGATCGGCGCTCGCCAGGCTGACGGTGCCGCGCGAATGCGGCCGCAGCACGCAGACATGGCAGGAAAATCCGTATCCCAGATGCAGTTTACGGGCATGGTCGTCGACGACCGAGATGACGAAATGAAGCTGTAGGTCGGGCCTGGCGAGCGCCGGGTCGGATTTGATGAAGGCGCCGGCTTCGGCGAACGGGGTCGCGATCATGCCCGACCCGTCGCGCCGCCAGCGCAGGATGTGGCGCACCAGCTGCGCCGTTCCGCGCAGACCGATGCCGAACAGGTCGGTGTCGTCCGATTTCCAGGATTGGATGAAGTCGAGATGGTCCTGCAGGTTTTTCCCGACGCCGGGCAATTCGTGCAGCGTCGCAACGCCGTGCCGGGAAAGTTCGTCCCTCGGTCCTATTCCCGACAGAAGCAGCAAATGCGGCGACCCGAACGCCCCGCCGCACAGCACGACCTCGCGCCTGGCCTCGACCAGCTCGTCGCGGCCCTTTCGACGGTAGCGCAGGCCGGTCGCCCGCTTGCCGTCGAAGACGATCCCCGTCGCGTGCGCCTTGGTGATCACGGTCAGGTTCGCCCGCTCCATCGCCGGGTGCAGATAGGCCGCCGCCGCCGAGCAGCGCTCGCCCGTGCGCGGCCCGTCCCAGAACTGGGTGACCTGGTAGAGCCCGGCGCCTTCCTGCTCGGGGCCGTTGAAATCGTCGTTGCGGCGGATCTGGGTCTGGGCGCAGGCCTCGACGAAAGCGTGGCTGATCGCACGCGGTTCCCGCTGTTCGCCGACCTTCAGCGGGCCGTCGCCGCCATGCAGGGCGTCGCCGCCGCGCTGATTGCCCTCCGCCCGCCGGAAATAGGGCAGCACCTCGTCCCACGACCAGCCCGCGCAGCCCGCCTCGGCCCAGTCGTCATAGTCGCCGGGGTGGCCGCGCACGTAAAGCATGGCGTTGATCGCGCTCGATCCGCCAAGCGCCTTGCCGCGCGGCTGGTATCCCCGGCGGCCGGCAAGGCCCGCCTGCGGGACGGTCTCGAACGCCCAGTTGTTGAGTTTCGGTCGTCCCGGCAAAAGCGCGACCACCCCGGCCGGCGCCCGGATGAAAAGGTCGCGCCCGTCGCCGCCGGCCTCGACCAGGCACACCGAGATGGCGGGATCCTCTGAAAGCCGTGCCGCCAGGGTGGCGCCGGCCGAGCCGCCGCCGGCGATCACATAGTCGTAAGCCATGCCCGCGTCCTCCCGCGCGCCGGTTTCCCGGCTTTGAAGGATATGAGCAAGTCGGTGGCGCGCTGTAAAGCGGGCGCGCGGCGGTTACGAGGCCGCCGGCAGGCGCCGCCAGGCATAACCGGCCGCGACCGGTGCGCCCTTTGCCGCCGGCTGGTAGTGCACGGGCAGCCCGCCGACGCGACCGGCTTCAAGCCGCGCCAGCGCGGTCGGGTGCGAGACCTCGAATTCGTCGAAGCCGGTGCGCAGCATCAGGGCGATCTGGTCGATCAGCACCTGCCCCGTCGCCCGCAGCCGCCCGCGATAGCCATGGCGCTGCCGCAGCAGCGCGGCCTTCGAATAGGAGCGGCCGTCGGCGAAGCCGGGAAAGGCGAGCGCGACGAGGGGAATGTCGGCAAGCATGTCGACGATCGCGGCGATGTCGTCGCCGGGGGCGAGCGCGACGCCGAGGCGGCCGCTTTCGGCCCGGCGCGTGGTCGCATCCAGCGCCAGCCACGCCGCCAGCGGCAGGATCACGCTGTCATTGCCGGCAAGCGCCTCGGCGCTGTCCGAATGGCGCCAGAAATCGTCGCGAAACCCGTCCGGTGTCCACAGCCGGCAATTGGAAGCGGATGCCTGGTCGTTCATTCTCAGCCTCGAAATCGGGGATCGGCGGCGCCGGAAGCCGCGCTCATGCCGGGAAGGTGAATGCCGCATTCGGTCTTGGCCGAACCGGCCCAACGCCCGCTGCGCGCGTCCTCGCCGGGTTTGACCGGCTGCGTGCACGGGAAACAGCCGATCGACAGATAGCCATAGGCGATGAGCGGGTTTTCGCGCAGGTCGTTGGCGCGCATATAGGCGGCGAGATCATGCGTGGTCCACGACGCGAGCGGGTTGATGCGGATCCGCGTTCCCACCGCTTCGAACACCGGCAGACCGGCGCGCGAGCTTGCCTGGAAGCGCTTGCGCCCGGTCAGCCAGGCCGCAAATGGCGCAACGGCGCGGGCCATCGGTTCGACCTTGCGGATGTCGCAGCAGGCATCCGTGTCGCGCCGGTGCAGCGTGCCGTCCGGATCGCGCGCCGCAAGCAGATCGTCGCGCGGCGTGATCACCCTGAGATCGGCGAGACCGAGATCGTCGGCCAGCAGGTCGCGATAAGCGATCGTCTCGGAAAAATGCTTGCCGGTATCGAGAAACAGCACCGGCACGGTCGGATCGACCGCCGCCAGCATGTGCAAAAGCACCGCCGAATCGGCGCCGAAGGAGGAGACCGCCGCGATCTCGCCGGCAAAAAGCTGGTGCGCCGCCTTCTCCACGACCGCGATCGGCGCAAGCCCACCATGGTGTGCCTCGAGCTCGGCGGCGAGGGCGCGCGCCTCGGCCTCAGGCCGCCCTGGCTTCGCGACCATAAAGCGCCTCCTTGAACGGCGCCGGCCCGACCCGGCGATAGGCGTCGATGAAGCGTTCGGACGGGTCGTTGCGCAGGCCGAGATAGGTCTCGACCACCGTTTCGACGGCGTCGGTGATCGCGTCGGGCGCGAAGCCGCGGCCGACGATCTCGCCGATCGAGCTCGTCTCGTCGCCCGAGCCTCCGAGCGTGATTTGGTAAAGCTCGCTGCCCTTCTTCTCGACCCCCAGAATGCCGATATGGCCGACATGGTGGTGGCCGCAGGCATTGATGCAGCCGGAGATCTTCAGCTTCAGCTCGCCGATCTCGCGCTGCCGCTCCAGCGAGGCGAAACGGCGCGAAATCTCCTGCGCGACCGGGATCGAGCGCGCATTGGCGAGCGCGCAATAGTCGAGCCCGGGGCAGGCGATGATGTCGCTGATCAAATTGGAGTTCGCCGTCGCCAGGCCGGTCTCCACCAGCCGGTCGTAGACGGCTTTCAGGTCGGCGCGCGCAACATGCGGCAGCACCAGATTCTGTTCGTGGCTCACCCGGATCTCGTCGAAACCGTATTGCTCGGCGAGGGCGGCGACGGCCTCCATCTGCTGGTCGGTGGCGTCGCCCGGCGCCTCGCCGATGGCTTTCAGCGAAATCGTCACCGCCGCGTAGTCGGCGTGTTTGTGGGTGGTTACGTTCTGGCCCAGCCAGTCGGCGAAATCCTTCGAATCCAGCCGCGCCAGGCGCACGGCGTCGTCGCCCTCGGGGCGCGGCGTCAGCGGCGGCGGCGCGAAATAGGTTTCGATGGCGCGGATGTCTTTATCCGGCAGTTTGAGTTCGCCATCGCGCAGCGCGGCGAATTCCGCTTCGATCTGTTTGGTCAGTTCCTCCGTGCCGGTCTCGTGCACGAGGATCTTGATGCGCGCCTTGAATTTGTTGTCGCGACGGCCGTGAAGATTGTAAACGCGCACGATCGCCGTCGTATAGGACAGCAGATCCTCCTCGGGCAGGAAGTCGCGGATTTTTTTGGCGATCATCGGCGTGCGGCCCTGACCGCCGCCGACATAGACGGCGAACCCGAGCCGGCCATCCGCATCCTTCTTCAGATGCAGGCCGATATCGTGCACCTGGATCGCGGCGCGGTCGCGTCCGGCACCGGTCACCGCGATCTTGAATTTGCGTGGCAGATAGGAAAATTCCGGGTGCACCGATGACCATTGCCTGAGGATCTCGGCATAGGGGCGCGGGTCGGCGACCTCGTCGGCGGCGGCGCCGGCGAAATGATCGGCCGTGACGTTACGGATGCAGTTGCCGGACGTCTGGATGGCGTGCATCTCCACGCTCGCCAGTTCTTCCAGGATCGCGGGAATGTCCGACAGGGCGGGCCAGTTGAACTGGATGTTCTGCCGTGTGGTGAAATGGCCATAGCCCTTGTCGTAGGTGCGCGCGACATGGGCCAGCTTGCGCATCTGGCGGCCGTTCAAGGTGCCGTAAGGCACCGCGATGCGCAGCATATAGGCATGAAGCTGCAGGTAGACGCCGTTCATCAGCCTGAGCGGCTTGAACTGGTCCTCGGTGATCTCGCCGGCCAGCCGGCGCTCGACCTGGTCGCTGAACTGGGCCACGCGGGCATTCACGAAACTGCGGTCGAATTCGTCGTAGCGATACATGGCTTCGGTTCTCGTTGGCCGGCGCGACCCGCCTCAGGCGGCGCGCGAAATTGCCGGGCGGGCCTGCTTGCCCAGATCGTTGCGGTTGGTCGGGCCGGCGGCGCGGATGCGTTCGCGCAGCCTTTTCGGCAGGATCTGCCCGTCGGCGAGTTCGACGTCGATCAGTTCGACATCGACCACCTGGTTGTTTTCGAACGCCTCTGCGCCGATGCGCTTGAGCGCGGTCACGGTCTCGTCGTCGACAGCGATCGCGGCGCCGGCGAGCGCCTCGTTCCAGTGTCCGTTGGTTCCGAACCAAACGGCTTCGCCGTCATGCAGGCGGTTGGCGGTCAAGATCTTCATGGCTGGGTCCCGATCATGTGCATTACGCGGCAAGCGCCGTCGCCGCGGCGGCTGCGAGCGGCTGCGAGCGGTCGAAATTGGCGCCGGCGACGGCATCGCCGATAATCGTCATCACCGGTCCGGCCAGTTCCTCGCGTCGCTGAAGCGCCGGCAGGTCGGCGAGCGTGCCGTGGAAAAGCCGGCGGCCGGGCAGGCTGGCGTTTTCGACCACCGCCACTGCGGTCTCCGGCGACAGTCCGGCCTCGATCAGGCGTCCGGCCACCTCCGCGGCCACGGAGCGGCCCATATAGACGGCGACCGTCGCCCCGCCGATGGCAAGCCGCGCCCAGTCCGGCAGGGTCGATCCCTTGAGGTCGTGGCCGGTGGTGAACACCATCGACGACGACACGCCGCGCAGCGTCAAAGGCAGTTCGAAATCGGCCGCCGCGGCGAAGGCGGCGGTCACGCCCGGCACGATCTCGTAGGCGATGCCGGCGTCGCGCAGCGCCCACATTTCCTCGCCGGCCCGGCCGAAGATCAGCGGGTCGCCGCTTTTCAGCCTGACGACGCGTTTGCCTGCCGCGGCGAGCTCGACCAGCAGCGCGTTGATCTCGCCCTGCGCCTTGGAATGGCAGCCCTTGCGCTTGCCGACCGCGATCCGCTCGGCGTCGCGGCGCCCCATCTCCACGATCGGCTGCGGCACCAGCGCATCGAACAGGATCACGTCGGCCTGCATCAACAGGCGTTGCGCGCGCAGCGTCAACAGGTCTTCGGCGCCCGGCCCGGCACCGATCAAGGCGACATGGCCGCGTACCGGCGCCGCCTGTCCGAGCAGGCGCTCGGCCGCCGCGCGCGCTTCCGAGATGTCGCCGATCTCCATCAGCCTGGCCGGCTCGCCGTCGAAAAAATCGGTCCAAAAGCGCCGGCGCGCGCTGCCGCGCGGCACCAGCCGGTCGACCGTCTCGCGCAGCCCGGCCGCAAGCCCGGCCAGCGGTCCAAGTGCGGGCGAAAGCATCCGCTCGATCCGGGCGCGGATGATTTGCGCCAGCACCGGGCCGGCGCCTTCGGTGCCGATCGCTACGGTGACCGGGGCGCGGTTGACGATTGCGGGCGTCAGGAAGTCGCAAAGCTGCGGCCGGTCGACGGCGTTGGCGGGAATGTTGCGCGCCCGGGCGTCGGCGATCACCCGTGCGTCCTGCGCTTCTTCGCCGGTGGCGGCAAACACCAGCACGGCGCCGTCGATCTGCGCCGCCTCGTAGGGCGCGCGCAGCAGCTCCGCGCCCTGCTCGGCGGCGAAGGCGGCGAGCACCGGCACGGGGGCGTCGGCGACGATGCGGATCGCGGTGTCGCATTGCGCGACCAGCCGGGCCTTGGCGAGCGCTTCCTCGCCGCCGCCGACAATCACGACGGTCCGGTCCTTGACCCGCATGAACACGGGAAAAGTGTTGAGCTTGCCGGCATACGCAGCCATTACGGCCAATCTCCATTTGGGTTATCGCAATTCTCCGCCCGTCGGCACCAAATCAGAAGAAATGGGCTCGCGCGCCCCGCCATGGCGCGCAATCGCTTTTTTACGACCGTGGCTGGCTGCGGAATAAAATTCCCCGAAATGCGGGACGAGACTGCCCTATCGGGAACGTGATGCTTCGCGATACGTTGTGCTCGGCCGGAAGCAATTGCGATCGCGGCCTTTTCGGACGGCGGTTCGGCTGCAAATGCCCTCGACCAAGCAACAGGAGATTTCGATGACCCTCACGAAACTGCAACGCGGAACCTGGGTGCTGGTGGCGGACGGCGAAAAGGCACTGTTCCTATGCAATGAGGGCACGGCTTTCGAGCCGGCGCTGGTGGTGGTCGACGAGGCCCGGCAGGACAATCCGGCCACCCGCGACCAGGGCACGGACCGGCCGGGGCGGTTCAATGACGGGCCGAACCGGCATCGCAGCGCAGTCGCCGACACCGATTGGCACCGTATCGCCAAGGAGCGTTTCGCCGACGAGATTGCGGACAAGCTTTACCGGCTGGCACAGAAGGACGCGTTCAAGCGGATCGTCCTGGTCGCGCAGCCGCACGTGCTGGGCGAAATTCGCAAGAGCTTGCACAAGGACGTCAGCGCCCGCGTCACGGCGGAGGTGGCCAAAACGCTTACCAACCACGCGCTCGACGACATCGAGAAGGTGCTGATGGAGGACTGAACGGCTACCCGGCGAGGAAATCGCGCAACAGCGCGATTTCGCGCTCGCTTGCCAGGGTCGGGGCGTGGCCGCAATCGGCGAAGGTGACGAGTTCGGGCGCCGGACCGCGCCGGGTCATCGTCTCGGCCACCTCCGGCGACAGCACGTCGGAGGCTTCGCCGCGCAGAAGCAGGGTTTTGGCGGTGACCGCGTCGTATTTGTCCCACACGTCGAGGTCGCCCTTGTGCAGGGTGAACTGGGTGACGATCGCCGGGTCGTAATGCACGGTCACCTTGCCGTCGTCGGTGCGGCGCATCGAGGTATCGGCCATGCGCCGCCAGAAGGCGTCCGTGTTGCGGCCGAAGGGCGCATAGTTGGTCCGCAGCCAGGCCTCGAGCTCGCCGACCGTGTCGTAAACCGGCGGGTTGCCGACATAGGAGACGATCCGGCCGCTGCCGGCCTGCGGAATGTCGGGGCCGATATCGTTGATGACCAGGTGGCTCATGCGCTCCTTCAGCGCGCCGGCCGCCAGCGTCACGCCGATCAGCCCGCCCATCGACGTGCCGACCCAGCGCAGCCTGTCGATTTGGTAGTGGTCGAGCATGGCAAGCGCGGTCTCGCCGAAGCTCTTGTAGGAATAGTCGGCGCCGCCCGGCCGCGACCAGCTCGACAGCCCGCGCCCGAGCGTGTCCGGACACAGCACGAAATAGCTGTCGCTCAGCGCTTCGGCGGCCTCGTCGAAATCGCGGCCCGTGCGGGCCAGCCCGTGCCACATGACGAGCGCCGGCCGGCCGGGATCGCCCCATTCGCTCACATGCAGTTCGTGGCCGCCGGCGGCGACGTAGGTCGAGCGGGGGCTGGTCATCGATGGTGTCCCTTTTTCATGAGGGTTCCCGCAATCCCGGCGGGGAAGAAATAGACGAGCAGGATGAAGAGCAGTCCGAGCCACAAGAGCCAGCGGTCCGGATTGAGCAGATCGGGCAAGAGCGGCACACCGGCCGTCGCCTCGGCCGCGATCTCCATCACATCCTTCAGGTAGAACTGCGCCAGGCTCATCAGGACGACGCCGATCAGCGCACCGACCAGCGTGCCCATGCCGCCGATGACGACCATCAACAGGATGTCGATCATGATCGCGAACGACAGCACCACTTCCGGGCCGACATATTTCAGCCACACCGCCCGCAGCACGCCGGCCAGCGCGGCGATCACCGCCGAAATGCAGAAGATCGCGGTGCGGTAGCTGACGACGCGATAGCCGATCGCCTCGGCGCGCAATTCGTTCTCGCGGACCGCCTGCAGCACGGTGCCCATCGGCGAGGCGACGATGCGCATCATCGCCAGAAACAGCACCAGGCAGCCCAGAAAGACGAAATAATAGGCCGCGATCTTGCCGTTCAGCGGCACGTCGAACAGCCTGAGCACCTTGCCGTCGGCGTCGGTGACGAGCTTGAAGGCCGGCGAGAACAGGCGCGGGACCTGGTAGGTGAAACCGTCCTCGCCGCCGGTGAAGTCGGAGAGCTGGTTGGCGAGCACCATCATCACCGAGGCCGCGGCCAGCGTCACCATGGCGAAAAAGATCGCCTTGACCCGGAGCGACAGCATCCCGATCAGCACCGCCAGCACCAGGGCGGCGGCGACGCCGAGCCCGCCGCCGACCAGGATCGCGTCGAAACCCGGCCCCCAGGCCTTCAGCATCATCGCCGTGCCGTAGGCGCCGAGCCCGAAAAACATCGTGTGGGCGAAGGAGACGATGCCGGTATAGCCGATCAGAAGATCGTAGCTGGCGACCAGCACGATGAACACGCAGATGCGCGCGGCGACTTCCTGGGCGCGCACGTCGGGAAACAGGAACGGCGCGAAGGCGAGGCAGAGCGCGATTGCCAGCGCGACGGCGTAGACGAGGAGCCGGCCGGCCGGCACACGCCGGCGCTCGCTGGATGTGGCCGAAGGGGCAGTGATCGACTGGTCCGACATGGCGCTTACCCCTTGATCGCCGGCTTGAGGCCGAACGGACGCCACAAAAGGATGATCATCATCAGCAGCATGTTGGAGGCGAGCGACAGTTTGGGAAACAGGAAGGCGACGTAATTGGCCAGGAGCCCGACCAGAATGGCGCCGAGCAGCGAGCCCTCGATCGAGCCCAGCCCGCCGATGATGACGACGATGAACACCAAAATCATCAGTTCGCCGCCCAGCGCCGGCGTGATCAGCCCCTGATAGCCGGCCCACATCGCGCCGCCCATCGCCGCCAGCGCCGAGCCGGCCATGAACACGCCGATGAACAGCCGGTCGATGCGGAAGCCGAGCGCCTCGACCATCTCGCGGTTTTCCACCCCGGCGCGGATCAAAAGGCCGATGCGGGTCCGGTTGAGCGCGAAATGCATCGCCACATAGACGGCGAGCCCGAGCAGGAAGGCGAACACGCGGTAGATCTCGATGGCCACGTCGCCGATGATCAGCGAGCCCTCGAGCACTTTCGGGCGCGGCACGGCCACCGGCGCCCCGCCCCAGATCGCCAGCAGCAATTGCTCGGCCACGATCAGCGCGCCGATGGTGATCAGGATCTGGCGCAGATGGTCCTTGTAGACCGGCTTGACGATGACACGCTCGAAGAACCAGCCGGCCGCCGCGCCGAAAGCGGTGGCCGCCGCCACCGCGAGCAGCAGGGCGGCGATGTTGAGGATGGCGCTGTCGCCGGCCACCCAGCCCGCCAGCGCGGCGAGCGTGGACGCGGCGATGAACGCGCCGAAGGAGACGAAGGCCGAATGGCCGAAATTCAACACGTCCATCAGCCCGAAGATCAGCGACAGGCCCGATGCCATCAGAAAGATCATCATGCCCATGGCGAGCCCCGCAACCGTCAGCGTCACCCATGTCGACGGCACGCCGATCAGCGCGAAGGCGAGCGCGGCAATGGCGACCGGCAGCAGGTAGACGCCGCCGAGCCGGTTCAGATGTGAGGAAATCGCGGTCATGATCGTCCTACTGATGTGCGTCCAGGCTGAGCGACAGAAGTTTCGTCTGCAGGCCCTCGTCTGCGGCGAGCGCGGCCATGTCGCCGTCATGCACGATGCGGCCGTCGTCGATCACCGTCACGCCGCGCCCCAGTGCGCGGGCGAACAGAAAATTCTGCTCGACCAGCAGGATGGTGGTATCGGCGGCGATCTCGCGGAAGGCGGCGATCATCGCGCGGATGATCGCCGGCGCCAGACCCTTGGTCGGCTCGTCGATCAGGATCATTTCGCGCTTTTCGATGATCGCGCGCGAGATCGCCAGCATCTGCTTCTGGCCGCCCGACAGCGCGAAGGCCTGCTTGGTCCAGAATTTTTCCATCGCCGGAAACAGCGCGAAGACCCGGTCGAGCCGGTCCTTGTCGAACTGGCCCGATCCGGTGGCAAGCCGCATGTTCTCCTCGACCGTCAGCCCGCCGAATATGCCCATGTTCTCCGGCACGTAGGCGATGCCGAGGCGGGCGATGTCCGGTGTCGCCAGGGCGGTGATGTCGTGATGGCGAAACACGATCGCGCCCTTGCGCGCGCGCCACAGCCCCATGACGGTGCGCAGCGTCGTCGTCTTGCCGGCGCCGTTGCGGCCCAAAAGCACATGCACGCCGCCTTCCGGGACGTCGAAGGAGACGCCGTGCAGAATATGATACTGGCCGATATCGGTGTGCACGTCGTCGAGGCGCAGGATGGCGTCGCTCATCAGGCCACCTCCTCTTCGTCGTCGGCGCCGACGCCGAGATAGATCTCGCGCACGATCGGCAGCGTCATCACCGCGTCAGGCGCGCCGTCGGCGACCAGTTCGCCGTTGTGAAGCACGACGATGCGGTCGGCGAGCGCGCGCACCACGTCCATCTTGTGCTCCACCAGAAGCACCGTCTTGGTCGTATCTTTCTTGATCTCGGCGATCAGGTCGAGGATCGCCGGCGCCTCGTCGACCGACATGCCGGCGGTCGGTTCGTCGAACATGTAGATGTCGGGCTGCATGGCGATCAGCATCGCCACTTCGAGCTTGCGCTGGTCGCCATGCGGCAGGGCGGCGGCTGGATAGTCGGCGACGGCCGAAAGCCTTGCGCTTGTTAGATGCTGTGCTGCCTCCTCGCGGATAGCATCCAGGCCGGCCGCCCGGCGGAAGATGCTCGGCCCGGCGCCCTGGCGCGCCTGCACCGCCAGGCGGACATTTTCCAGCACGGAGAGCTGCGGAAACAGATTGGTAAGCTGGAAGGCGCGGCCGATCCCGGCCTTGGCCCGCGCCGACGGCGACAGCGCGGTGATGTCGCGCCCGTCCTTGTAGACACGACCCGCCGTAGGATGAAGCTGGCCCGAGACCAGGTTGAACCATGTCGTCTTGCCGGCGCCGTTGGGGCCGACGATGACGGTCAGCTCGCCGGGACGAAAGGCACAGCTCACGCCGTCGACGGCGGCGTGGCCGCCGAACCGGATCGTCAGGTCTTCGGTTCGCAGGGAGAAACTGTCAGACATCGATAAGGGGTCCTGACGTCAGGCTGGCATGCTGCTTGGGTGGGGACGGAGGAAGGGGCGCGGGCAGATCGTCGCCGGCATGTCCGCGCCCCCCATAATCGGTGCCGCTCCCCGCGAACGGGGAACGCAAACCCGTCACTCCTGGTTGTTGCGGCCGATCGGAATGTTCATTTCCTCCGGCTTGATCTCGCGGACCAGTTCCGGGATCGCCCAGTCGACGGCATCGTCGACCTTGATTTTGAAGTGGTACATGGACTGCAGCGCCTGGTGGTCTTCTGGACGGAAGGTCATCATGCCCTTCGGCGTGTCCCAGCTCATGCCTTCCATGGTCGCGATCAGCGTCTCGGTCTCCCAGTCGTCGGCCGTTTCCAGCGCCTTGACGATGGCGAGCGCCGCCGCCATGCCACCGGCGGTGAAGAAGTCCGGCGGCGCGTCGAAGCGCTTCTTGTGCTCTGCCACCAGCCAGTCGTTGATCGCGTTGTCCGGGTTTTCGTAATAATAGTAGATCGCGCCTTCCATGCCGGGCACGCGCTTATAGGTCGGCAGCACCGGCAGGATGTGGCCGCCGGTCGAGATCTCGATGCCGTAGCGCGACGGATCGGCCGACACCAGCGCCCCCATCGGGTCGCCGGAGCCGGCGACGTAGATCAGCACCACCTTGCGGCCATCCTTGTCCTTGAGCGCGTTGAACAGCCGCTCGATAGTCGCCGTGTAGTCGGTGGTCTTCAGCGGCACGTATTCCTCCGCCACGATGGTCGCGCCGGTGCCTTCGAGCGCCGTCTTGAAGGCGGCGATGCCGTCCTTGCCGAAAGCGTAGTCCTCGGCGAGCGTCGCCACGGAGAGGGTCTCGTCGGGTTTCAGCGCCAGCGCCTGGGCCTGCATGTCCATCGACGAGTTGCGCGAGGTCTTGAACACGTAGCGGTTGGAGTCCGGGCCGGTGAGCGAATCGGCGACCGCCGGCTCGACCAGCAGGAGGCGCTCATATTCGGCCGCGATCGGCAGCATGGCGGTGGTCACGCCCGAGGAGGTGCCGCCGACGGCGATCAGAACCCCGTCGTCGCCATAGGCTTCGGCCAGCACCGAGCGGGCGACGTCGGGCTTGAACTGGGTGTCCTTCTCGATCACCTCGATCTTGCGGCCCTTGATCTCCATCGTGCCGTTGGTGGCGTATTCGAGACCGAGAGTGAAGCCGTTGGTGGTCTGTTTGGAAAACGCCTCGAGCGGCGAGCCGGACAGGCCGTGCACGAGCGCGATCTTGACGGGGTCCTCCTGGGCGGGCGCGTTAGCCACACCGGCCACGGCCAGCGCCGTGGCGAGGGATAAGGCGGATAGTATCTTTTTCATCGGGGTTCCTCCTGTGGATTCCGGATTGGTCGATACGCGTTCAGACCTCTTCCCCTTCGGGGGTTTCGGCCAGTATGGCGCGCAATTCGGTCTTCAAGACTTTGCCGTAATTGTTCTTCGGTAGTTCTGCGACGAAGCGGTAGGTCTTGGGCCGCTTGAAGCGGGCGATGCGGTCGAGGCAGTACCGGTCGAGTTCGCCAGCGTCGATCGCTGCGTCGGGCGCGGCCACGACGAAGGCGATCACCGCCTCGCCCCATTGCGCATCCCGTTGCCCCACCACCGAAACCTCGCGAATGGCGGGATGCGTCAAAAGCACCTCCTCGACCTCACGTGGATAGATATTGGCGCCGCCGGAAATGATGACGTCCTTCGACCGGTCTTTGAGCGTCAGGAAGCCGTCGGCGTCGAAGGCGCCGATATCGCCGGTCCGCAGCCAGCCGTCGCGCAGAGTGTCGACGGTAGCGGCGGGATTGTTCCAGTAGCCGGACATGACCGAAGCGCCGCGCACCGCCACCTCGCCGGCTTCGCCAACGGGCACTGGCCGGCCTTCGCCGTCCAGCGTGCGGACGGCGACGCAGGACTGCGCCGTACCGACCGAGGCCAGCCTTTCGCGCCAGCGCGGATGGGCGCGGTCGGCGACCAGATCGCGCCCGAGGGCAGTGATCGTCATCGGGCTCTCGCCCTGGCCGTAGATCTGGCAAAAGCGCGGCCCCATCACGTCAACCGCGTCGATAATGTCGGCGAGATACATCGGCCCGCCGCCATAGATGACGGTGCGAATGCCGTCGCCATTGGTGCCGGCGGTCCTGGCCGCGTCGACGAGGCGGCGTACCATGGTGGGGGCGGCGAACATGTGCACGTCGCGCAGCAGCGCGGCACTCTCCAGGATTTCGGCCGGATCGAAACCGCCGGATTCAGGCACCACGTGCCGCGCGCCCTTCAAGACGTGCTGGACGTTGTAGAGCCCCGCTCCATGGCTCATCGGCGCGGCGTAGAGGGCGGCGTCGCGCGCGTTGACAGCGTCCACGTCGACGACATAGGCAAAGACCATGGCGTGAATATTACCGTTGGAGATCATCACGCCCTTGGGCCGACCGGTGGTGCCGGACGTGTAGAACAGCCAGGCCAGGTCGTCGCGCTGGCGCGCGACCGGTTCGGCGAGCGCGTCGCCGCCGCAATCGGCCTGGAAATCCGGCGATCCCAGTTCGATGACGGTGCCGCACGAGGCCGGCAGGAGTGGTGCCAGGGCCGCGCCCGGCTTTTCGGTGACGAACGCCAGCCTCGCGCCCGAATCCTCGACGATCCAGGCCGCCTCGCGCGCATGCAGCTTGGCGTTGATCGGCACCGCCGCCGCGCCGGCGAACCAGATTCCGTAAAGGGCGATGAGATAGTCCGGCGTGTTGGCCGCGAAAATCGCGACGCGGTCACCCGGCGCGATTTTGTAGCGGTGGCCAAGCGCCCGTCCGAGTGCCGCCGCAGATCGCGCGAAAACGCGATAATCCGCCAGCGACGCCGTGCCGCGCATCAGCGCGGGCCGGTCCGGGCACAAGCGAGCGGTTCTGACCAGCCAGGTGGCCAGGTTCATGCCGGTTTTCCTCCCAAGCGCGCGCAAAATACGGCTGCGAGCCATTCTTGTGTTGCGAAGCCGCGCGCCTTGGTACTATCCGACTGGCCGGGACTTGGTGCAATATCGTACAAATACGCATGATCGATCGCGAAGACACGCTGCGGGAACTGGCCTTCGAGCATGCGCCGGTGGGAATCGTGTTGACGGAAAACCGCGTCATCCGCGCCTGCAACGTCACCTTCGCCGCCATGTTCGGCTATGGTCGGGGCGAGTTGGTCGACCAGTCCTTCGCCATTCTCTACCCCTCTTTCGAGGAGTTTGTGCGTATCCGCGATGTCGGTGTGGAACCGCTGCGCACGAGCAACCGCTATTCGGACGAGCGGATCATGGCGCGCAAAAATTCCTCCCTGT
This sequence comes from Nitratireductor arenosus, assembly GCF_009742725.1. Lineage (GTDB taxonomy): Bacteria > Pseudomonadota > Alphaproteobacteria > Rhizobiales > Rhizobiaceae > Mangrovimarina > Mangrovimarina arenosa. Next base: position 1,212,251 of record NZ_WPHG01000001.1, read on the forward strand.
TCTGGTGTCGCGTGCGCGGCCATTCCTTCACCCGAAACGAACCGCTGGCGCGCGCGGTCTGGACCTTCGCCGACCTTTCGGCCTCGCGTCCGGTCACGCGGCTGACGACGCGTGAACGCCAGATCGTCATGCATCTCGGCGAAGGCCGCACCAGCAAGGATATCGCCCGGCTCTTGTCGATCTCGCCGCGCACGGTTGAGGCGCATCGCGCCCGGCTTTTGAAGAAATACCACGCCGCCAACGTGGCCGAGTTGCTCGCCGGCCTGAGCGGCATGCCGCATTGAGCACTGCAGGCATCGGACCGCTGGTGGGAACGTATGGAAAACGCCGCTCCGCGGCGGTCAGCGGCCCAGGATGATGTCGACGATCGAACGCGGCGAGCCCTCGCGCGACGCGCCGAGCTCGGCCTTCGGCCGCCGGATCGACGCCGTGCTGGTTTTCTCGACCGCGGGCACGGAGGGTTCGCCGGCGCCGTCCTGCGTGGCGGCGACCGGCAGCGCCGGCCTCGGTGGCTGATCCGGAGCCGGTGCGCGCCGCCAGCCGGCGCCGGGAAGCATCTTCACCGGCACACCGCGATGCGCGGCCTCCATGAATTCACGCCAGGCAAGCACGGGCAGGGTGCCGCCGGTGACGTTTTTCGTCGGCGTGCCGTCGTCGTTGCCGAACCACACACCCGTCGTCAGATTGGCCGTGTAGCCGATGAACCAGGCGTCGCGCGCGTTCTGGCTGGTGCCGGTCTTGCCTGCGGCCGGCCAGCCGAAAGCGGCCTTGCGCGCGGTCCCCGAACGAACTGTCTCGGCCATCATGGCGTTCATCATCGCGACGATGTCCGGCTTGAGCACCCTCGGCACCGCCCCCGACCTGTGCTCGTAGAGCACCTTGCCGCCGACGGTGCGTACGCGGCGCACGAGATGGATTTCCGGACGATAGCCGCCATTGGCGAACGGCACATAGGCGGCGGTGATCTCGAGCGGGGTGACCTCCGACGTGCCGAGCGCGATCGAGGTGTTGGCGGAAAGCCGCGATTCCACGCCGAGCCGATGGGCGGCCTCGACCACGGCGCGCGGGCCGACCTCCATGGCAAGTTGCGCGGCGACGGAATTCAGCGATTTCGCCAGCGCCGTCTTCAAGCTCACCTGCCCGTAATATTTGCCCTTGTAATTGTCGGGCGTCCATTTGCCGATCCGCACCGGCGCGTCGTTGCGCGTACTTTCGGGCGTGCGGCCCTGTTCCAGCGCGGCCAGGAAGACGAAGGGTTTGAAGGCCGAGCCCGGCTGGCGGCGGGCTTCGGAAGCGCGGTCGAACTGGCTGTTGGCGTAATCATAGCCACCGACCATGGCGCGCACCGCACCGGTGCCGTCGATCGATACGAGCGCGCCCTGGCTGACCCTGAGCTTGGCGCCGTTTTCGCCGATCAGACGCCGGATCGAGCGTTCGGCGAGTTTCTGCAGCGTGAGGTCGACCGTCGTTTCCACGATGACGTCGGCGCGCACGTCGCCGATCAGGCTGGGCAGTTCCTCCATCACCCGGTCGGCGACGTAGTGCTCCGCGCCCGACCAATAGGCCGCCGCCCTCGTCGCCGGCGCGCTCATCGCGGTGGTCATTTCGCGGCCGTTGATCATGCCCTGTTCGTTCATCGCGGAAAGCACGATCTGCGCGCGTTCCTCGGCCGCCTTGGGATCGCGGGCCGGCGAAAGCCGCGACGGCGCCTTGAGCAGGCCGGCCAGCAGCGCCGCTTCGGGCAGGCTGACCTCGCGCGCCGCCTTGCCGAAATAGCGGCGCGATGCGGCCTCGACGCCATAGGAGCCGGAGCCGAAATAGACCCGGTTGAGATACATTTCCAGGATCTGCGCCTTGGTGTGGCGCTGCTCCAGCCATAGTGCCAAAAGCACTTCCTGGACCTTGCGCTCTATCGTGCGGTCAGGTTGCAGAAACAGGTTTTTGGCGAGCTGCTGGGTGAGCGTGGACCCACCCTGGACGAGCCGGCCCTGCACCAGATTGGCCAGCATGGCGCGCGCGAGCCCGATCGGGTCGACGCCGAAATGGGAATAATAGCGCCGGTCCTCGATCGCGATCACCGCCTGCGGGATATAGGGCGACATTTCGTGCAGCCCGACGGCCTCGCCGCCGGTCATGCCGCGATTGGCGATCAGTTCGTCCTTCACCGACAGGATCTTGACGTTGGGCGGCCGGTCGGGAATCGACCAGGTCGTAGCGCTCGGAAGTCGTGCGCCATAAAAGGCGATCAGGCCGACACCGGCGATTCCGACCCAGATCGACAGCACCAGCGACCAGTAGGCGCCACCGCGCAGCAGCGAAAACAGCGCGCCGCGCCGCCGCCGGCGCGCCTTGCCGGCGGCCGGCCTGCGTCGGGCGCTGGATTTGGACGGAACGGATTTCTTTTTCCGCGGGCCCGGCTTTTTGGCTGCCCCCGTACCGCGCGTTCCGGTGCCGGACGCGCGGGACCGAGCCTTCGTCTCGCCGAAGGTCGGTTCGATCCGTCTGGGTTTCTTGGGTCTGGCCATCAGGTGTCCGCGCCGCCCGGTCCCTCGGGCTTGGGACGGAAAATTAGGCGTCGCGGTTTAAGGTCGGGTTAAGCGGGCGCGGCGGACGGCCGGGCGCCCGTCGCGACACGGTCAGCTATGGGCGAAGATGTCGGCCTCCGGCCAGCCCATCAGGTCGAGCCGGGCCCGCGTCGGTAGAAAACGGAAACAGGCCTCGGCCTCCGTGACGCGGTCCTCGCGTTGAAGACGTTCGACCAGAACGTCACGCAGCCGATGCAGGTAAAGCACGTCGGAGGCGGCATATTCCAACTGCTCTTCCGTCAGCGTCTCGGCCGCCCAATCCGAGCTCTGTTGCGCCTTCGACATCGAGACGCCGAGCAGTTCGGATGAGATGTCCTTCAGCCCGTGCCGATCGGTATAGGTGCGGGTCAGCCGCGAGGCGATCTTGGTGCAGAACACCGGCTGCGGCATCGCACCGAGCGCGTGCGACAAAACCGCCAGATCGAAACGCGCGAAATGGAATATCTTGGTGATCTTGCGGTTCTTCAGCAGGCTGACCAGATTGGGCGCCTTTTTCTGCCCCTTGTCGATCTGGATCACGTCGGCGGTGCCGTCGCCCGGCGACAATTGCACCACGCATAACCGGTCGCGATGCGGATTGAGGCCCAGCGTCTCGGTGTCGATGGCGATCGCGTCGACATCGTAGTTGGACAGGTCGGCAAGGTCGTTGCGGTGAAAACGGATCGTCATGATGGTCTCCGGCGGGTCAGCGGGCGAGGGCGTCGAGAATCCGCGCCCAGGAGCGCTGGCCGCCATGGAAGGAGGACATCTCGTATTTCTCGTTGGGCGAATGCACGCGATCGTCCGGCAGGCCGAAGCCGACCAGCAGCGAGTCCATGCCCAGCATCTTCTGGAAGTCGCCGACGATCGGGATCGAGCCGCCCATGGCGATCATCACCGCCTCGTTCGGCCATTCCTCCGACAGCGCGGTCTTGGCCTTTTGCAGAAGCGGCGAATCGTAAGGCAGGTGGATCGCCGGCGAGGAGCCGTGCTCGGTAAATTCCACCGAACAGTCGGCCGGGATGCGGGCGCGCACGAAATCGCGGAACCCGGCGCGGATCTTGACCGGGTCCTGGCTGTGGACGAGCCGGAAGGAAACCTTGGCCGAGGCCTCGGCCGCGATCACCGTCTTGAAGCCCTCGCCCTCGTAACCGCCGGAAATCCCGTTGACCTCGGCCGTCGGCCGCGCCCAGGTCAGTTCGAGCACCGAGCGGCCCTTTTCGCCGGCCGGGATCGACAGGCCGATATCCGACAGGAACGTGTCGGCGCCGCGGCCGAGCTTTTCCCAGGTCGCGCGCACATCGGCGGGCGTTTCCTCCACCCCGTCGTAAAAGCCCGGAATGGTGACGCGGCCGCTATCGTCGTGCAGATCGGCCAGAATTTTGGCCAGGATATGGATCGGGTTGGCCGCTGCGCCGCCATAGAGGCCGGAATGAAGATCGCGGTCGGCCGCCCTGACCGTGATTTCGTCGCCGACCAGCCCACGCAGGGCGGTCGAGATCGCCGGGGTCTCGACATCCCACATGCCGGTGTCGCACACCAGCGCAAAATCGGCCTTCAGCTCCGCTTGATTGGCCTTCAGGAAGGGTTTCAGCGACGGCGAACCGGATTCTTCCTCGCCCTCGAACAGGATCGTCACCTTGCATGGCAGGCCGCCGGTCGCGGCCTTCCAGGCCCGGCACGCCTCCACGAAGGTCATCAACTGGCCTTTGTCGTCGGCGGCGCCGCGCCCGGTGATGATCTTGCGGCCGGTTTCGCCGGTCTTGACCGCCGGGGCGAACGGGTCGTCGTGCCACAGATCCAGTGGGTCGACCGGCTGCACGTCGTAATGGCCGTAAAACAGCACATGCGGCGCGTCCGCGCTGGCGCCTTGGTGATGGGCGACCACCATCGGGTGGCCGGCCGTGTCGCGCACCGAGGCCTGGAAGCCGAACGATGCCAGATCCTTGACCAGCCAGTCGGCCGCCTGGCGGCAATCCGCCTTGTAGGCCGGATCGGTGGAGATCGAGCGGATGCGCAGCAGCTCGAAGAGCCGCGACAGGCTGTTGTCGAGATCGGCGTCGATGGCGCCGAGGACGGAATCGAGATTGGACATGGGTTTTCCCTGGAAACGCGTTCGCCGCGCAACCTAGAGCGTTTCCAGGCGAAGTGGAAGCCGGTTCGCCGTTCGGAAACGCGTCAAAACAATAAGTTAGAGCCGGTCTGCGATTCCGCGAAAAGCAGAACGGGTCTGGTCCGGTGATATCGATGGGGGAAGTGCGGAATGCGAAAGAAAACGGCCACCGTGGTGGAGGGGGGAACCACGGTGGCCTGTTACGTGCGGCAGCCCGGAGAGGGGGGATGCGGCTGCCGCATTGTCCGGCGAGGCGGGGGACGGGCCTTTGACCGAACTCGGCAAAAACTGCCGATGCATTGAAGATGGTTTTTGAAAATGGCGATTCAAGGGCACGAAGATTACAAGTCTGTAACAAACCCGTGAGAGCGTTCCGAAGTCGCTGGCCGGTGGCAGCAGCTTGTTTGACACGTGTCTTTCACATGGATTTCGCGGCCCGCCCGCGCTATCCCTTCTCGCCATGAAAAAAGGCGATCATCTGTTCCTTGTCGACGGCTCCGGTTACATCTTCCGGGCCTACCACGCATTGCCGCCGCTGACGCGCAAATCCGACGGTCTGCCGATCGGCGCGGTGTCGGGTTTTTGCAACATGCTGTGGAAGCTGATGCAAAGCGCGCGCGACACCTCCGTTGGCGTGACCCCGAGCCATTTCGCGGTGATTTTCGATCATTCGGCCAAGACGTTCCGCAGCGAGCTTTATCCCGAATACAAGGCCAACCGGTCGGAGCCGCCGGAGGATCTGGTGCCGCAATTCGGGCTGATCCGCCAGGCGACGAAGGCGTTCGACCTGCCCTGTATCGAGATGCAGGGGTTCGAGGCCGACGATCTGATCGCCACCTATGCCCGCCTCGCCCGCGAGGCCGGCGCGGACGCCACCATTATCTCCTCCGACAAGGACCTGATGCAGCTCGTCGGCGACAAGGTGACGATGTACGACCCGATGAAGGACCGCGAGATCCGCGTTGCCGAAGTGATCGAGAAATGGGGCGTGCCGCCCGAAAAGATGATCGACCTGCAGGCGCTGACCGGCGATTCGGTCGACAACGTCCCGGGCGTTCCCGGCATCGGGCCGAAGACCGCGGCGCAGTTGCTGGAAGAATACGGCGATCTCGACACGCTTTTGGAGCGGGCCTCCGAGATCAAGCAGAACAAGCGCCGCGAATCGATCATCGCCAATGCCGACAAGGCGCGGATATCGCGCGATCTGGTGCGCCTGCGCGACGACGTGCCGGTCGGCGAGGCGCTCGACGAGCTGGTTCTGCAGCCGCCCGACGGGCCCAGGCTGATCGCCTTTTTGAAGGCGCTGGAATTTACCACGCTGACGCGCCGGGTCGCGGAGGCGACCGGCGCCGACGCGGCCGAGGTGGAGGCGGCCTCCGTCGAGGTTGACGCACCGGCGCGCGCCCGCGGCCCGGACCTGGATGCTGGCGCCGGGCAAACGCCGGCCGGTCAGGCCGGGGACGATAAAGGGGAACAAACCGCCGTCGGCGGCGCCGACGAGCCGAGCCCCGCCGCGCTCGCCGCCAAACGGGCTGAGGCGGCGGCCGCCGAAGCGATCGACCGGTCCGCCTATGTCACCATCCGCGACATGGAGACCTTGCGGGCCTGGATCGCCGAGGCGCGGGAGGCCGGCATTGTCGGTTTCGACACCGAAACGACCTCGCTTGATCCTATGCAGGCCGAACTGGTCGGTTTTTCGCTCGCGACTGCTCCGGGACGGGCGGCCTATGTGCCGGTCGGCCACAAGCAGGGCGCCGGCGACCTTCTGGGCGGCGGGCTGGCCGAGGGCCAGATTCCGTTCGACGAGGCGTTGCAGGCGATCGGCGGGCTGTTGACCGATCCAGCGGTGCTCAAGATCGGCCAGAACATCAAATATGACTGGCTGTTGCTCTACCAGCACGGCATCGCTGTCGCGCCGGTCGACGACACGATGCTGATTTCCTACGTTCTCGATGCCGGCAAGGGCGGCCAGGGCATGGACGCGCTGTCGGAACGCTGGCTCGGCCACGTACCGATCCCCTACAAGGAGGTGGCCGGTTCCGGGCGCAACGCCGTCACCTTCGACATGGTCGATATTGACAGGGCTACTGCCTATGCGGCCGAGGACGCCGACATCACCTTGAGACTGTGGCGGGTGTTGAAACCGCGCCTGGCCGCCGAGGGCCTGGTCAGCGTCTATGAGCGCCTCGAACGCCCGCTGATCGACGTCATCGGCCGCATGGAAGCGCGCGGCATTTCCGTCGACCGCCAGATACTGTCGCGGCTTTCCGGCGATTTTTCGCAGGCTGCCGCCAGCGTCGAGGAGGAGATTTACGAGCTTGCCGGCGAACGCTTCAACATCGCCTCGCCCAAGCAGCTCGGCGACATATTGTTCGGTAAGATGGGGCTGGAGGGCGCGCGCAAGACCGCCACCGGCCAATGGTCGACTTCGGCTCAGATCCTCGAGGATCTGGCAGCCGAGGGGCATGAATTGCCGCGCAAGATCGTCGGCTGGCGTCAGCTCACCAAGCTGAAATCGACCTATACCGACGCGCTGCCCGGCTTCATCAACCCCGAGACCAAACGCGTCCACACCTCCTACGCGCTCGCCTCGACCTCGACTGGGCGGCTGTCTTCGTCGGATCCGAACCTGCAGAACATCCCGATCCGCACCGTCGAGGGCCGGAAGATCCGCACCGCCTTCATCGCCGAACCCGGCCGCAAGCTGATCTCGGCCGACTACAGCCAGATCGAGCTCCGGGTGCTGGCCCATATCGCCGACATTCCCCAGCTCAGGCAGGCCTTCGCCGACGGCATCGACATTCACGCCATGACGGCGTCGGAAATGTTCGGCGTGCCGGTCGAGGGCATGCCGTCCGAGGTGCGCAGGCGCGCCAAGGCGATCAATTTCGGCATCATCTACGGCATCTCCGCCTTCGGGCTGGCAAACCAGCTCTCGATCCCGCGCGAGGAGGCGAGCAGCTATATCAAGAAATATTTCGAGCGCTTCCCCGGCATTCGCGATTACATGGACAAGACCAAGGCGCAGGTTCGCGAGAACGGCTATGTCGAAACCATTTTCGGCCGGCGCGCGCATTATCCCGAAATCCGCTCTCCCAACCCGCATCAGCGCTCCTTCAACGAACGCGCGGCCATCAACGCGCCGATCCAGGGATCGGCGGCCGACATCATCCGCCGCGCGATGGTGCGCATGGAAAAGGCCTTGGCCGATGCCGGCCTCGACAGCGTGCAGATGCTGTTGCAGGTGCATGACGAGTTGATTTTCGAGGCGCCGAAGAACGATGTCGCGGCCGCGATTCCTGTGATCCGCGACGTTATGGAAAACGCGGCCATGCCGGCGGTGTCGATGGCGGTGCCCCTGCATGTCGACGCGCGCGCGGCCGACAACTGGGACGAGGCGCATTAGTTGGAGGGCTTGCTGCCGGTCTCGGCCGCCACCTTGGTGTCGTTCACTCTGGCCTCGTTGCTGATCGAACTCACGCCGGGTCCCAACATGACCTATCTGGCGCTGGTCGCCGCGCAGGAGGGCCGGCGCAAGGGCTATGCCACCGTGGCCGGTGTCGCGCTCGGTCTGGCGGTTATCGGCTTTGCCGCCGCTTTCGGTGTCGCCGAACTCGTCCAGGCGTCGCCCCTGCTTTATGAGGGGTTGCGCTGGGCCGGTGTCGTGTTCCTGCTCTTTCTGGCCTGGGACGGCTGGCGTGGCGGCGTGGACGTCGTCGCCGAGGCGGGGCGGTCCGCTGCCGGGGAAAAATATTTCGCTCGCGGTCTGATCACCAACCTGCTCAACCCCAAGGCGGCCGTTTTCTACGTCGCCGTCCTACCGACCTTTCTGGAAGCGGGGCGTCCGCCCCTGGCGCAAACGCTGAGCCTGACGACGGCCTATGTTGTCGTGGCGACACTGGTGCACGTGCTGATCGTCACGCTCGCCGGCGCGCTCGAGCCGGTACTCAACGATGCGCGGCGCGAGCGTCTGGCCCGCCGGGTCCTGTCGGGGCTGCTTGCGCTGGTCGCCGTGTGGTTCGGCTGGTCGACCGCGCGCTAAAGCCGTTCATCTTCAAAACCGCAATCGCCGACCCTGGTCTTTCGCCTCTTACGGCGTCGCGCGCGGCTGACGGTGCAGGCGCCGCATCGTTGCACGCTGCTGATCAGGCCGCGAAATCCCGTCGGTCAAACAATTCGATCTAAGGATGAACGGTGCTAGCCGGCTTTGCCGCGCAGGCGCTCGTCGGGTTCGGCCGCCGCACAGGCCGCGCACAGGCCGCGAAACTCGATCACGGCCTTGTTCGGCCGGAAGCCGCTTTCGGCCACCCAGCTTTCCAGCCGCTTGCCGACCACCGGATCGGCGAATTCGGCCACCTGGCCGCATTTCTCGCAGATCGCGAAAGCGGTAATGCCGTGCACATGGGCATGGTCGCCGGTGCAGGCGACGAAGGAATTGAGGCTTTCGAGACGGTGCACCAGCCCGTCTTTCATCAGCCGGTCGAGCGCGCGATAGACCTGCAGCGGCGCGCGAAAGCCGTCGTCGCGCAACAGGTCGAGCAGCGCGTAGGCACTGAGCGGCCCTGCCGCGCCCTCGAGCTTTTCGAGAACGAGTGCCTGGTTGCGGGTGAGCTCTGCCTTGGCGTTCATCTCATATCCTGCCGTATGGCCCACTTTGTGCGCCAGCCGCGCTTCGGGTGCAAGTCGCCGGCGTCCCGTCAGCCCGTGGCCGCTGCCATGCGCAGGCCCGCAATGGCGTCGGCGAGGCCGGAAAGATCGTCGACGATCGCGTCGGCGCCGAGCGTTTCCAGCGCTTGCCTGGCATAACCGCCACGCACCAGCACGCAGGGCAGGCCGGCGGCGCGCGCCGCCTCGGCATCGACGGCGCTGTCGCCGACCATCACCGCCGTTTCCGCCGAGGCGCCGATCGCGTCCAAGGCGGCAAACAGCATGTCGGGCGCCGGCTTGCTCGCCAGGCCCGGCCGGCTGCCGACCACGGCGCCGAACGCCTTTGACAGGCCGAAATGATTAAGGATCGCCTCCGTCGCGTCCTGCGGCTTGTTGGTTACGACGGCGAGCTCGGCGCCCATGGCGCGCAACTGCGCGAGAACCGTCGGCGCGCCCGCCATCAGTGCGGTCTGCGCGGTCAGGCCGTCGCGATAGGCCGCCATCATGGCGTCGGTGGCCGTGGCCCGGCCGGCAGCGTCGAGCGGCCGGCCGCGTGCCTGGAAGGCGCGTTGCACCAGCTTGGCGACGCCGTTGCCGACCATGCCGCGCACCGCGGCGACATCGAGCGGCTGCGCGCCGTGTGCGACCAGCACTGTATTCACGGCGGCGGTAAGATCCGCCACCGAATCGATCAGCGTGCCGTCGAGATCGAACAGCACGGCAAGACTGCCGGCTGGCTTGCCGTTGCGCCTCACGCGGCGTCCCTCCACTTGATCGAGCAGCCGATCGAGGCGATCTGCTCGCGCGGGCCCTCGCCGGTGCGGGCGACCTGCAGCATGGCTTCGTAAAGGTCGCGGCGCAGATCGGCCGGTCCCTCCTCGCGCCGCGAGGCGTCCAGCCGGCCGCGATATTGCAGTTTCAGGTCGGCGTTGAAGCCGAAAAAGTCCGGCGTGCAGGCCGCGCCATAGGCACGCGCGACCGACTGGTCCTCGTCGTGCAGATAGGGGAAGGAGAACCGGTGTTTTTCGGCGAACCGTTTCATGTTCTCGAAGGAATCCTCGGGATGGCTCGTGGCGTCGTTGGAATTGATCGCGACGAAGCCGATCCCGTTGTCGCGCAGGTCGCTGGCGTCGCGCACGATGCGTCCGATCACCGCCTTCACGTAGGGGCAATGGTTGCAGATGAAGGCCACAACCAGACCGCCCGGCCCGGCCAGGTCGGAAAGCTGGTGCTTGTTGCCGTCGGTTCCCGGCAGGATCGCATCGACGGCCGGCCAGCCGAATTCGCAAACGGGGGGTATCGCAGCCATGGGATAGTCTCCTTGCTCGGGCGGGACAGCTCCCGGTGCGCTCGCGCTGTGCCGTGTTGCCGCGTCGCGGCCCGGTCTGCGTGTGCGGCCAGGCCGTCGGTTCGGCCGATCATGCCCCAGGCGGGCGCGTCCTGTCACGCCGCCTTGGCAAGTGCGGCGTCGGCGGCGCTGCGGATGGCGTCGATATTGTCGCGATAGGCGGCCTGGGTGCCGCCCTTGAACACCGCCGAGCCGGCGACCAGCACGGTGGCGCCGGCCGCCGCCACCAGCGGCGCCGTCTGCGGCGTCACACCGCCATCGACCTCGATATCGATCGGCCGGTCGCCGATCATCGCCTTGATCCGGCGGATCTTTTCGACCACGGCCGGGATGAATGCCTGGCCGCCGAACCCGGGATTGACGGTCATCAAAAGGATGAGATCGAGGCGGTCGAGGACGTATTCGATCACGCTTTCCGGCGTCGACGGGTTGAGGGAGACGCCTGCCTTCTTGCCCAGCGCCTTGATCGCCTGCAGCGACCGGTCGAGATGCGGGCCCGCCTCGGCGTGGACGGTAATGATGTCGCAGCCCGCCTCGGCGAAGGCCGCCAGATAGGCGTCTGCGGGCGCGATCATCAAATGGCAGTCGAACACCTTGTCGGTACGCGCGCGCACCGCCTTGATGACAGGCGGTCCGAAGGTGATGTTGGGCACGAAATGGCCGTCCATCACGTCGAGATGGATCCAGTCCGCGCCGGCCGCTGCGACGGCTTCCACCTCCTCGCCGAGCCGCGAAAAATCGGCGGACAGCACCGAAGGGGCAATGATCGACTTCATCGGCATGGTGCGACATCCTTTTTTGCGGCCGCTGGAACAATGCGAACCGGATTGCAGCGGCGCGCACTCCGTGTCAACACGGCACGGTCCGTCGGACGCCTGTCGTCCCCGGTAGCGGCCCGTCCCCGCGGGTTTTGCTTGTTCTTGGACGCAGCTTGAGTAGTTTTCCAAAAACCGCCCCATTGTTGGGCGACCTCTGTGGGCGAGGGACTGGGCTTGGGAGAAGTTTGATGAAGCGGATATTGCATCGCGCGACGCTGCTTGCCGCCGGCACGGCGGCATTGGTGGCCGTGTTCACGGCTGGCATCGGCCAGGCGCTGGCGCGCACCAACTATGCCATGGTCGTCGGCGTGACGGCCTATCCAAACCTGCCGAAGCGAAACTGGCTGGTCGGGCCGCGCAACGACGCGCTTCTGGTGCGCGACTTTCTGACCACCCAGGCGCATGTGCCCTTCGAGCCGCAGAACGTGTTCGTGCTGGCCGACGACGTCAAGGGCGGCAGGGAACCGACGCTTGCCGGCATTTTGGGATCGCTCGACGAGATCGCCGAAAAGGCCGGCCCCGACGATTTCGTCTATCTGCAGTTTTCCGGCCACGGGTTTCAGCAGACGGCGGCCGATCCGAGCACCGAGACCGACGGGCTCGACGAGATTTTCCTGCCCAAGGACACCGGACGCTGGGTCGACCGGGCCAAGGGCATGCCCAACGCGCTGGTCGACGACGAGGTCGGCAAGGCGCTGACCAAGATCCGCGCCAAGGGCGCCTTCGTCTGGGTGGTGTTCGACGCCTGCCATTCCGGCACCGCCACCCGCGCCGCGCCTGGAGACGACGTCCAGGAACGCAAGATCGATCCCGAGGCGGTCGGGATGCCGGCCGAAATCCTGATCCCGGCCGATGGTTCGCGCAGCCTGTCGGGCGAGGCGGCCGCGGCCGCGCCGATGGAGATCGACATGGCGCCGTCCGAGACGGCCGAGATGGGCGGCATGGTCGCCTTCTTCGCCGCGCAGACCGACGAGACCACGCCCGAAATGCCGCTGCCGCGCGGCGCGAAGGGCGCGCCGAAATACGGGCTGTTCACCCACACGCTGTTTTCTGAGCTCGGCGCCAATCCCAATGTCAGCTACCGCCAGCTCGCTCAGGGCATCCTGCAGCATTATGCGGCCATCAACCGGTCTTCGACGACGCCGCTTTTCGAAGGCGACCTTGACGCGCCGGTGTTCGGCACCGAACTCGACGACTTCATTCCGCAGTGGCCGATCGCGATCGGCGAACGCGGCGTGGAGATACCGGCCGGGCGCATCCACGGTCTGACCGAGGGCGCGCGGCTGGCGATCCTCGACAAGCCGGGCGCGAGCGAGGAGGAGGCGATCGGCTATCTCGAGGTGTCGTCGCTCGACACGTTCAAGAGCCGGCTTGCCATCGCCGGTCCGGACGACGCGGACGAGGCCGCCGACACCAGCGACATGACGGCGACGGCCGAAACCGCCGACGAGACCGGACGTGCCCTGATCAGGACCGTTTCGGAAATTCCCGAAAACGCCTTCGCGCGGCTGGTCGAGACCCGGTTCGATTTCGTGCTCAGGGTCGCCCGTCCGGGTCTGTCGGACGAATTCCCCGAAGCGGTCGCCAGCGTCAATGCGCTGCTCGACGACATCGCCGGCGACGACACGCGGCAGATGAGCGTCGAACTGGTCGATCCCGGCCAGCCGGCCGATCTGAGGCTGGCCGTGTTTTCGGAGGCGAGCCTGCCGGACGCGGCTTTCGACGCCAGCGCCGCACCCGGCCTGTGGTTCCTGCCCGAGGCCGGCACCATGACGCTGGAGGACGGCCGGCGTCCGCCCTCGATCATCATGCAAAGCGGCGACGACGACGCGGTCGGCGAGGCCCTGGCCTACTATCTGTCGCGCATCTATCGCGCGACCAATCTCGCCCGTATCAGCGAGGGCTCCGACTACGGCCCCGACGAGGTGACGGTGGATTTCACCTTGCAGCGCATGGCGAGCGGCAAGGAGGAACTGATCAGCGCGACGGCCGCCCCGCGCGCCGTGCCGCAGGATCGCGTTCGGGTGACGGCGACCAACAACACCGACAATCTGGTCGACCTGAACATTCTCTACATCGGCAGCGACTATTCCATCACCCACATGGCCAAGGAGCGGCTGCAGCCGTCCGCGACCTATGACGAGGTGTTTTTGGAATTCACCGACGAGAGTTTCGGTCGCGAGACCATGGTCGCCATTTTCACCGAGGCGTTCGACGGCACCCAGACCGAGGATCTCGGCTTCCTGGGCCAGGACGGCCTGAAACAGACCATGCGCGGCGGCGGTGCTTCGATCGCCGACGCGATCCGGGAGATGGGCATGGGCGGCGCCACCCGCGCGGCCAAGGCGGTCGGCGGCACGCAAAGCCGCAAGGCGAGAGGTTCGGTCCGCTTCTTTCCGGTGCTGACCGTGCCCAAGGGCTGAGGCGATGCTTGCCGCGATGATCGACAAGGGGTCGAACCGGGTTGGCGCGTGCAGCGCCGCCTCGCGGCTTGGGCTGGCCGCGGCGCTGCTTGCCGGGTTCGTCGCCGTCGGGCCCGCGCCCGCGGCCGAGCCCTGCGGCCTGTGCGCGGCGGCCGTGGCGATCAATCCGCCGCTGGCGCAATGCCTGCTCGACCGCTACGCCACGCTCGCCACCAGCGGCAATGGCGTGATCGCCGTCGACCTGAGCGATTGCGAAACCGAGCGCGGCATCGTCGAGGCGCTGCCGGCGGTCGGCGGCGAACCCGACGAGCCGGACCTGAAATTCATGCTGTCGCGCCCGCAACTCGATTGCCTGAAGAGCAGGCTGGAAGAGCCCGGACTGGTGCGCGATCCCGTGACGCGGATCGATCTGGACACGTGCGGATGAGCGAGACCGGGGGGGGCGGCGAAGGCCGCAAGAAGCGCAGGAAACTGCCGGAAACGGTCACAGCCTTTCCCGACGTGCCGGCGCACGAGTTGAAGGAGGAGCCGAACCCCTTCAACGATCCCGACTGGCGCATGCTGGGTTATGCCTGGACCGGTTTTGCGCTGCGTATCGTTCTGGTGCTCGCGGCGATCTTTTCGGTCTACCAATACATGCAGGCGCGCGAGGAACAGCGCATCGAGCGCACGCTACAGCTGGTCGAACTGTGGGAACGGCCCGAATATCAGGATGCCCAGCGCGCGCTCAAGCAGCGGTTGAGCGCGCTCAACGAAAAACATGCAGGCCTGCTCGGCAAGAGCCCGAGCCAAGCCGAGATCGCGATCTATTACGACCGCATCGGTATCGAGGCAATGAAGGCCGGCGGCGGCGAGATGCCGCTCGAGGAATTCCGCGAGGCTTTCGACCGGCTGGTCTATTTTCTCAACCGGCTGTCGTTCTGCGTCGAGGGCAATCTATGCTCGCAGGCGGTCGCCGATGCCTATTTCCTCGATTTCGCCAAATCGTTCTGGGGTTATTTCGGCGGCTTCGTGGCCGAACAGCGCAGGCGCGGCGCGCCGAACTTCGCCAGCGCCATCGAGGACTATGTGACGACCGAACGATAGGGGGGCTCGCGGTGAGGGACGCGGGTGACAACGCGATGGCGCGCGCGGCGAGACGGGCCGCTTCTCGCCTTTCGGTCCATGCGGCCGTCGGGCCCGGCGCGACGTTGCCGGCCGTGCTCGTGCTCGGCCTGGCGATCATGCTCCTTGTCGCCGCGCCGCTTTTGGCTCAGGAGCGGCCGGAATTCTTCCTCGATCTCGACACTGGCGGCCATCGCGCCTTCGTCAAGGATCTGGCCTTCACGCCCGACGGCGAATTGCTGGTCAGCGCGTCCGACGACAAGACCGTGCGGGTGTGGGACTGGCGCGCCGGCGTGACCGTCCGCACCATTCGCGGTCAGATCGGCGCGGGACAGGACGGCAAGAACTTCGCCCTGGCGATCTCGCCCGACGGCGGCTCGCTGGCGGTGGCGGGCTGGTATGGCGACAGCGCGGGCGCCGAACCGCCTTTCGGCGATGTGCGGGTGTTCGACCTGAAGAGCGGCGCGCTGACGGCGGTTTTGTCCGGCCACGACTATGTCGTCTACGACCTCGATTTTTCACCCGATGGCAAACGTCTGGCCGCCGGCGGGCAGGACGGGTTCGTCTATCTGTGGAAGGCTGGAGACGCGGGCGACTGGCTGCCGGAAACGCGTCTCGACGCCGATTCCTTCCGCATCGAAAAAATCGCCTTCGCCATGGGCGGCGCGCGCCTGATCGCGGCGACGGCCGACAACGGCATTCGGCTGTGGGACATGGGCGATCTTTCCGAGGTCACGCTTGCCTCGACACAGGCCGAGGCGCTGCGCGACGTGCCGGTGCGCGCACTGGCCGTCTCCCCCGATGGCAACAGCTTTGCCACCGGCAGCGACGGCGGCGATCTCCATCTGTGGCGCGCGGTCGATGGCGGTCTGGAGCGTGCTCTGCCGCGGCGCGACTATCTGGTCGCCGCGCTGGCCTTTTCGCCCGACGGCGCCCGGCTGGTCGTCTCCTGCGGTTACCGTTGCGCCGGCCGCAACGGCCAGCAGGTGATCGCGCGCGGCACTGGCGAGACGCTGTTCGACTATCGCGGCCATGACGGCACCGTCTATGCCAGCGCCGCCTCGCAGGCCCTCGGCCTGGTCGCCACCGCGGGCGGGTCGCGCCACGAAATCCACGTCTGGGATCCGCAAGGCGGCGAGGTCGCGGCGCTGCTCCTGGGTGGCGGCCGGCCGGTCACCGCGGTCGGCATCACCGGCGACGGCGGCGAGATCGCCTGGGGCAACGCCAATCCCTGTCCCGATCGCACCGCCTGTCCCGAACTGCAGGGCGACCTGACCGACCGGCTCCTCTTGCCGACCGGGGACCGGTTCTTCGAGCGGCCGGCGCCGGCCGGCGAGGCGTTGTCGCGGTTTGCCCGCGCCGTGCACGAGGCCGGCGCCTGGCGGCTTTCCGCCAGTGCCGGCGGCGACGCCGAGCTTGCAAACGCCGTGCTCGACATCGAGCGCGCCGGTGCGGCGCAGCACAGGATCGAGAACGACGCCACCACCGGTTTCGCCCATGCCGCCTTCTCGTTGCTGGCCGACGGTGCCGGGCTCGTCACCGGCGGCACGGACGGTACGCTGATCGACTATGCGCTTCAGACCGGCCGGTATCGCGGCGAGTTTCTGGACGGCCATACCGGCGAGATCCATGCCATCGCCGAGGCGGCCGAGGCCGGACTTCTCTTGACCGGCAGCGCCGACCAGACCGTGCGCCTGTGGAGCCTGAAGACCCGTACGCTGATCGCCAGCATGTTCTTCGCCGAGGCGGAATGGATCATCTGGGTGCCGCAGGGCTATTATTATTCCTCGCCGGGCGGCGACGCCCTGGTCGGCTGGCACGTCAACCAGGGTCCTGACAGCGAGGCCCGCTTCGTCAGGGCGCGCCAGCTCAAGCAATATCTGTTCAGTCCCGAAATCGTGCGCCGCGCCATCGTGCTTGCCGATTCGGCCGCGGCCGTCCGCGAACTGCGCGGCACCGACGCCGAGCTCGACCGGCTGCTTGCGCGCAAGCCGCCGGAATTCCAGGTCCGGCTTGTCGACAACCAGGACGAGGCCCGCGAGGGTTTTGTCTCGATCGAAATCAGCGGCGCCGAGCAGGCCGGCACCAGCGTCGCCGATTTCGCGATCCTGTCGAATGCGCGCCGGGTCGCGTCCTTCGCCACCCGCTCGGCGGCGGGCGGCGGCGACGCCATCGTTGTGGAGGTTCCCGTCGAGGACGGCGACAACGAGATCGTCATCTCGGGCGTCAACGAATATGGCTATTTGACCGAACGTTCGGTCAAGGCGGTCGGCCGCAAGGCGCAGGCAAATGAGCGCGCCGGCACGCTCTACCTGCTGGCGATCGGGGTCGAGACCTATCCGCTGTTGCCGACGGCCTGCGGCGGGCGCGCCTGCGATCTCGCCTATCCGGTCGACGATGCGGTCCAGTTCGCGCGCCTGGTCGCGGAAAAGGCCGCCCCGCTTTATGAGCGCATGAAGGCGCAGCTCTTCGTCAACCGCTCGGTGCTGGAGGAAAGCCCGGAGCTCGACGCCGCCCTTGCGGCGCTGCCCGCCGACACAAGGGTGCTGGAGCCGGAAAGCGACACCATTCTCGACGAGATCGAGGATTTTCTCGATCAGGCCGGGCCACAGGACACCACCATCGTGTTCGTGGCCGGTCACGGCATCAATATCGACGAGGATTATTATTTCATCCCCACTGACGGCCGCAAACGCGACGATCGCTGGCGCCGCAGCTCGCTGGTCGACTGGGAGACGATTCAGCGCGGCGTCGAGCGCGCCAAGGGGCGCCGCTTCATGCTGCTCGACACCTGCCACGCGGCCAATGCGTTCAACCCGCGCCTGGAAAAGGACGCCGAGGACGCGCGCATCATCGTGTTTTCGGCGACCGCGGCCAACAACACCGCCGCCGAGCTGCCGGAACTCGGCCATGGCGTCTTCACCCACTCGCTGCTCGCCGGCCTGAAGGGCGGCGCCGACCCCACCGGCGAGGGCGTGCGGCTCCTGGCGCTGGCCGACTATATCGACCGCGAGGTGCGCCGGCTCACCAATGCCCGCCAGGTGCCGGAATATTATATCGCCAAGATCGACAATTTCGTCGTGGCCAAGCCGTGAGCGCCGCCGTGCTCCGGCTCGCTGTGAGGGTCGCGAGGGGTCTTCTGCGCGATTTTCTGCCGCTGCTTGTCGGCCTGCTTGTCGCAACGCTGTCGTCGGGAGCCTATGCCGGGGACGAAGATTGCGGCGGCGACGGCCCGGCCTTCGCCTCGCTCTACCAGCGCGACGACTTGTTCCGGCAGGCGCTTGCCGATGCCGAAAACGCGTCCGTTTCCCCTCGCCGGCTGAGCGGCGTCACGGTGCCGCACCATCTCCTGGCAGGCCATCTGATTGCCGAGGGCATCAAGGCGGTGTCGGGTGTGCGCTACAAGCGCGCGGTCGTGCTCTTCCCGGACCATTTCCGGGACACCGAAACGATGTTTGCGACCACTCGGCGCGATTTCGACACGGTCTTCGGCCGTCTCGCCATCGACGGCGAGGCGGTTGCCGGTCTGCTCGCGCGGGGCGGCGAGGTGATCGACGCGCGCTCGTGCCTGTTTGGCCGCGACCATGGCCTGCAGGCGATCCTGCCTTTCCTGCGCCATTTCCTGCCCGGTGTCCGCGTCGTGCCGGTCGCGGTCTCGATCGCGAGCCGCCGCCGGGACTGGGAGCGTCTCGCCGCCGCTCTCGGTCCGCTCGCCGATGCCGACACGCTGATCGTCCAGTCGACCGATTTTTCGCATTATTTGCCGCACCACGCCGCGCGCCGCCACGACCAGCAGACGCTCAACCTAATCGCCGCCGGCACGTTCGACCAGATCGCGCGGCTGCGCCAGCCCGAGCATGTCGATTCGCTCGGTGCGCTTTATGTCCAGCTCAAATTGCAGCGCGAGGTCCACGGTGCGGCGGCGCTGGTTGTGGCCAACGAAAACTCGCAGCAATACGATCCGCTGCCGGCCGACGAGACCACCAGCTACATGGTGGTGCTGTTCGGCCCGATACCTCAGGACGAACCGGCCCCCGCCCGGCGCGGCACCCGGCATCTTTATCTCGGCGGCGATACCAGTTTCGGCCGCGCGATGATGAAGGCGCTGCTTGACGAGCGGGCGAGCGCGCGCATCGAAACCGAAATCCTGCAGCGTACCGAGGGTCGGCCGCTGGTCGTCAATCTGGAGGGCGTCGTGCTGCCCAACCTGCCGGAGGGGCTCGGTCACATGACCCTCGCCATGCCGCAGGATTTGACGCTTGCCTGGCTGAAACGCCTGAACGTCGCGGCGGTGAGCCTGGCCAACAATCACGCGCGCGATCTGGGCGAGGGCGGGCTCGCCGAAACCAGACGCGCGCTCGAAACCGCCGGCATCGTCGCTCTCGGCCAGGGCGAGCTGGCCGTGATCGAAGATGTCGAGCTGGTGGCGCTGACCGACCTCGACGTCAACGGCTCCTATCGCAACGACCTGATCACGCCCGACGTGCTCGCCCGGCTGTCGGGCCGGCCGGCCGAGCGGCCGTTGGTCGCGCTGGTTCATTGGGGCCGCGAATATGCGACCGATCCCGGCGCGCGGGAGCGTTATCTCGCCGACGAGCTGTCGCGGCGCGGGGTTGCAGGCCTGTTCGGTGGTCATTCGCATGCCGCCAGCCCCGCCATGCAGGCGCTGGCCGGCGGCGACACGCTGCATCTTTATTCGCTCGGCAATTTCCTGTTCGACCAGGGCGCGGACAAAGCGTCCGGCGCGCTCGTCGAGCTCACCGCCTTCGACCAGGGCACCGTCTTTGCCCGGCTGATGCCCTTGCCCAACCTGTTCGAGCTGGCGCGGGCCGAAGCCGGGGCTCAGCAGGACGGCAAATCGTCGTCCGACAGATAGCAGGCCGGCGTTTGCACCGTCGGCACATAGTCGACCTGGCGCGGCCGGAAATAAAACAGCGACACCGGCTTGCTGCGCCGCACGCTGCCGTCGGCAAAATGCGCCACGGCGCGGAACTGGTGCAGCGACGACATCTCGGCCGACATCTTCAGCCGCGCGGTGTAGCTGCGCAGATTGCGATTGCCGCGCATCGGGATATCGATGGCGTAATTCTGCTGTTCGACGGGAAGCTTGACGTCGATATAGCGCAACGCTTCGGGCGAGCCGCCGAAACCGTCGCCGCATTCGGCCGTGCTTTCCTCCATCTCGATGACGGCCAGTGACACGTCCACCGAAAACGCCTCGCTCGCCCGCTGCCGGTTGCCGCGATCGTCCGACCAGTCGTAGCTGACGGTGCCGACGGCTCGGGTCGACAGGAACCGGTCGCCCCACACCACGTCGGTCAGCTCGCCGAAACCGACCGAATTGAACACCTGGCTTTTGCACACGGCCAGGCTGTCGATCGACGGACAGGAAAAGCGTTCGGTTTCGAGCGCGTTCACGTCGACCCCGGCCTCGGCCATCATGGCGCGTAGCGACACGTCCACACCCTCGTCGAAATCGGCGATCTCGCCGGTGAATTCCCGCGTCGTCTTTTGCGGCGGCGAGTTTTCCGCGTAGCTCTTTTCCTCGGTGAAGCGCACCGAGATCGTGGCGTTTTCGGCCCGGCCCCAGCCATGATTGACGAAGGAGAAGCTCGGCCGGAAGCCGACGCAGCCGCGATGACTTTGGATCGCCAGCATCGGCTTGCGGTAGGCGAGGCTGTCGGCGACCTCCAGCGCGATGGTGTCGACGCGCACGCGCGACTTGTCGGTCGTGGCAAGCTCGGCCTCTACGAAGGCCGGCGAATTGTCCCAGTCGATGCTGGTAAACGAGTGGTCGAACTCGGAGATCTCGCCGGTCCCGTTCCAGGCGTCGTTCATGTCCTGCGCCTCGGGATAGATGGCGATATCCTCGTCGCGCATCAAATGGACATAACGCGCCTCGGAGCGCTGGTTCATGCGTTCGTCGACCGTGATCGCAAAGTCGGCGCGCGCCGCCGCGTCCTGGCCGGTCTGCACCTTGATGAGGCCGCCGGTATCTGCGTCGGCGACCATGTCCGGGCGCTCGCCGATCTCGTGGCCTTCTTCCCAAAGCGACGTGTAGCTGGTGCCGCCGGGCAGGGTGGTGCGGCCTTCGCCATGGCGCTTGCCGTCGGCGAAGGGCCCTTGGTAGATTTCGCCGTTCACCAGAAGCAGGCGCCCGCTGCCGTTCCGGACACCGGAACGGAACTCACCCTCGTAGCGGTTGCCCCGTTCGTCGACATGCACGCCGGCTCCCTCGAGCACGCCGTTCGACCAAATGCCTTCGAAGCGTTCGCCGCTGCGGTAGACCAAACGTCCCCTGCCGTGTGGGCGGCCCCCGGCCATCGCGCCCTGATAGCTGGCGAAGACGGCCGCCGGATCGTAGCTGGCCGCGCCGCGCACCCGCCAGACGAGCTTGCCCCGCCCGAAGACCGCGCCGTCCTCGCCGAGTGCGACATCGGCGCCGGCGGCCGGTTGCCAGACAAAATCGAGATTCTTTTCAGGATGGGCGTCCCAGACCCGAACGGTTTCGCGGTGGACGCTGCCGGTGGCGCTGTCGAGAAAGACCTGCGCCCGCTCGCTCCAGCGCCCCCGTTGCGGCTCGGCGACAGCCAGCGTGGCGGTCAATACGACAAACAAACAGGTGGCGAACCCCGCCATCCGCACACGGATCATGTTTCGTTCCCCCGATACGCCGCATCGCGCCCTATTAAAGACCGCTCCGGATATCGGAGGCAACTGGCTTGTGTGTCCTGTGGTCCGACGGACGGCGAAAGAAAACGGCGGCCGCTTTGATGCGGCCGCCGCCCGTTTGAACCGAAAATTCGTCCTGAAATCCTATTCCTGGGCGATGCTGCGCACCCAGTTGAAATAGGGGCCGTTCAGCCGCAGGGCGATGTTTTCCTTTTCGGTTTCGGCAATGTTGACGCCGACGATGTAGCGCTCCTGGGTCTTGCCGTCATAGTGGTAGACTGCACTACCGCTCGATCCCGGATAGGTGTCGCACAGATAGGAAAAATTGTTCTGCGACGCGGTGCCCGGATCGACGTCGCAACTGGCCTGCCACATCGTGCTTTGCGGCTTGTCGCCCGGATAGCCGATGATGTTGGCGGTGAACGGATACGGCGGATCGTAGGTGGCGTAGCCGAGCCAGCCGATCTCCTCGCCGGCCGGCTTGTCGAGGATCAGGATGCCCAGATCCCACGGGACGACCGAGCCGTACACGCCCTGATAGTTGGTGATGTAGCCTTCCAGAATATAGGCGTCGACGAAGCTGTAACGCCCGTACGGCGCATCGTTCTGGCCGTTGAGGCCGGGAAAGAACTCGTATTTGGCGAGCCAGCCGCCGGCGTCGTGATTGTAGAGGCAGTGCGCCGCCGTCAAGACGGCGCGCTTGCCGATCAGCGTGCCGGTGCAGATGCCCCAGTCGCCGGCCTTCGTCTGCGACCAGATCTGGCCGATCACGTTGAAGGGGTATTTTTTCGTCTCGGTGATCTGGACGCGGTCGTCTTCGCCGATCACCTGCCGGGACGCTTCGTCCAGGATGGGATCGGCCGCCGGTTCGCGGCTGTCGCCGGCATCCGCGCCGTCGCCGTTGACGAGGCCTCGGATGATCTCCTTCAGCTCCTCGCTCGGCGGGGTTGTCGCGCCGTCGCCGGAGCGCGAGCGCGTCGAGAACGCCTTTTGCAACTCCTCTTCCGTTGGCATGGAGAAGTCGCGGCTGGCCTCGTCGGTCTTGATGCGCGGCGGTTTCAGGTCGACGATGCTGCGGCTGGAAAGATCCGGCATCTCGTCCAATACGCCGCGGGCGGATTCGCCGTTGCCCTGGCCACCGGATACGGTGTCGGCAAAGGCGGCCGCCGGTAGACCTGCCGACACGAGGAACGTTCCGGCAAGAATTGCGATAATGTTGTTTGTCATGTTGAGTAAGCTCCCAAGCCCAATGAGAAATCGAACACAACAGACAAAAAATGTCTATATCGTGATCATGATGGTGCAATCGTTTGGCCGCCGATTTCGGACGTTCGGCGTCAGCCAACGCGACGGCGACGAGCACCCGTTTCGCCGTAATATTTCCTCGTTCGGGTCAAGAAATCGCTTTCGTTTGGCCGGGCCCGCGCTTTAGATGTGCCCGGGTTTGGAAATTGCCGGCAGCGCGCCGGATCGTCTCAGGAGATAACAATGAAGCGCGATAAGGGATTTTTCGCTTTCGCCGCGGCCACGGCGTTGACCCTGGCCGCATTGTCGCCGGCGGGGCCGGCTTTTGGGCAGGACGGCGCGCGGGCGGGCGCGAAAGCCGAAACCTCGCCGATCGGTCGTGTGCCGGATCTGCGCAAGGCCCAGCGCGAAAGCGGCGAGGATTCGCGCGTGATCGGCGGCACTGCGGCCGAAAAAGACGCCTATCCGTTCCAGGTCGCGCTGCTGAGCAGCGGTCTGCTCGATCCCAACCCGCTGACCCATCTCGACGCTCAGTTCTGCGGTGGCAGTCTGATCGCCCCGGAATGGGTTTTGACGGCGGCGCATTGCCTGTTCCAGTTCGGCGAACTCGTCAAACCCGACAGCGTCACCGCGCTGGTCGGCGCGACCGAGCTGGTCGGCGGCGAGCGTATCGAGGTGGCCGAGATCGTCGCGCATGAAAATTACGATCCGCAGGCCTTCGACAATGATGTCGGCCTGATCCGTCTTGCGCGACCGGCAACCCAGGCGCCGATCCGCATGACGAGCGAGAATGTCGAAACCGGCGCGGCGCGGGTGATCGGTTGGGGCAAGATGGAAAATGGCGGTTTTCCCGACACGCTGATGCAGGCCGACGTCGAGCTGTTTTCCAACGATGCCTGCAATGCCGGCATCAAGGACATCTACGCCCGTGACCTTAAGCTCGTGCTGAGCGACTATGGCCGGCGCATGCGTATTTCGCAGGACGGCATCGAACGGGCGACCTCGCTGATCGCCGGCACGATGGCCGATCCGCTGACCGGCAACATGATTTGCGCGGGCGTGCCGAGCGGCGCCCGCGACGCCTGCAATGGCGACAGCGGCGGCCCGCTTTTCACGACCGGCGATGGCGGTCCGACCCAGGTCGGTATCGTGAGCTGGGGCGAGGGCCCGTTGAGCTCCAACATCGCCTGCGGGCATGAAAACGCCTATGGCGTCTACACCCGCCTGTCCGAATTCCGCGACTGGATCGCGCAGAAGACGGGCGCGCAGTAGACCTTTTTCCGATCGGCCGCAACGACAAGACCCCCGGAGCCGAGCGGTTCGGGGGTTTTGTCTTTCGGGTACCACCTGTTCCGGCCGCGGCGCCGGCCCGTGATCGGCGAAAAATTTGCATGCAAGGCCAGACATGCTATGGCGCTGCCGGCCAAGCCTCACTAAATCGGGGGCACGCCGTCAGACCAGCAGCATCGCTCGACGCTTGTCAGCAGGATTAATCGCGGGACGAAATGAAGGCCGATTTTTACGAGACCCTTGGAGTCAGCAAAGAGGCCAACGAAAAGGACCTCAAGGCGGCCTTTCGCAAGCTGGCCATGCAGTGTCATCCCGATCGCAATCCGGACGACAACGAGGCGGAGCGTCGCTTCAAGGAGATCAACGAGGCCTATGAGGTCCTGAAGGACCCGCAGAAGCGGGCCGCCTACGATCGCTTCGGCCATGCCGCCTTCGAAAATGGCGGCGCCGGCGGTGGGCCCGGTTTCGGCGGTGGCGGCTTTTCGGACATTTTCGAGGACATTTTCGGCGAGATGATGGGCGGGCGTCAGCGGCGCTCGTCCGGCGGCCGCGATCGCGGCGCCGATCTGCGCTACAATATGGAGATCGCGCTCGAGGAAGCCTTCAGCGGCAAGACGGCCCAGATCCGCGTACCGTCCTCCGTCGCCTGCGACGACTGTTCGGGCACCGGCGCCGAGCCGGGAACCCAGCCCGTCACCTGCACCATGTGCTCGGGCTCTGGCCGCGTGCGCGCCGCCCAGGGTTTCTTCTCCATCGAGCGCACCTGCCCGACCTGCCACGGTCGCGGCCAGACCATCGCCGATCCGTGCAAGAAATGCTCGGGCCAGGGTCGCGTGGTGGAAGAGCGTTCGCTATCGGTCAATATCCCCGCCGGCATCGAGGACGGGACCCGCATCCGGCTTGCCGGAGAGGGCGAGGCCGGTTTGCGCGGCGGCCCATCCGGCGACCTCTATATTTTCCTGTCGGTGACGCCGCATGAATTTTTCCAACGCGACGGTGAAAATCTCTATTGCACCGTGCCGATCTCGATGACGACGGCCGCGCTTGGTGGTGCCTTCGAGGTCACCACGCTCGACGGCTCCCAGGCCCGGGTCAAAGTGACCGAGGGCACACAGAACGGGCGCCGCTTCCGCCTGCGCGGCAAGGGCATGCCGGTATTGCGTCAGCCCGCCGTGGGCGATCTCATCATCCAGGTTTCGGTGGAAACGCCCCAGAATTTGAGCAAAAAACAGCGCGAATTGCTCGAGGAATTCGAGCAGCTTTCCTCCAAGGACAACAGTCCGCAGTCGAGCGGTTTTTTTGCGCGCATGAAGGATTTTTTCGAATCCTTCAGCGATTAGGGAGAAACGGCCGCGATTGTTTTCGCCCCAAGTCGCAACGAGGTTTCGATTACGGCTTCAACCTATTATATATTATGTAGATGGCTAGGGCGCGGCCGGCGTGCCCGGGAATGGGAGACAGGATGCGCGGTTCAGATATGCGCAGGGCGCTGACGGAACGGTTTGACGAGGAGATCCGCTTTTTCAAGGGATGGATCGACAAGCCCAAGGCCGTCGGATCGGTGGTGCCAACCAGCACCGTCACCGCCCGCAAGATGGCTTCGGTTATCGATCTCGGGTCTGGCTTGCCGGTTCTCGAACTCGGTGCCGGCACCGGTGTCATCACCAAGGCGATCATCGACCGCGGCGTCAAACCGCAGGATTTGTTCTCGGTCGAATACGCGGCCGATTTCGTCGAGCATCTGCGCACACGCTTTCCCGCCGCGAATATCCTGCATGGCGACGCCTTCGACCTCGATACCGTGCTGTCGCCTTATCCAGGGATGATGTTCGACGCTGTCGTGTCCGGCGTTCCTCTCCTCAATTTTCCGGTCAAGCAGCGCATTAGCTTCGTCGAGCAGGTTCTTGACCGGATTCCCGATGGCCGGCCGATGGTGCAGATCACTTACGGCCCGCTATCGCCGGTGCCGCCGCGACGCGGCAATTACACGGTCGAGCATCTGGATTTCATCGTCCGCAACCTGCCGCCGGCGCAATTGTGGCTCTATAGGCGTCCGCTCAAGGCCTGACCCGGCCCTGCGGCAATCGAGCCGTGGACAGCTCGCGCCGGCCGCACTAACATCACGTCGATGCAAAGTTTTCTGCGCACGCTTGCCGTTCTCCTGCTCGCCGCTTTCGCGGCGGGCAACGTCGCGAATGCGGCGATGAAGACCGAGATGTCGCTTGGCATGTCGGCGGTCGGCGTGAACGGCAAGGTGGGCGTCTGCCAGGGTTGCGTCGGGATGGACGCGGCCGGCATGGATGTCGCCGGCATGAATTGCGACCAAGCCTGCGTCCAGTCGCTGACCGCCCTCCCGGCGCCGCAAGTCATGTCGATGGATGGTCTCGCCGCCGATATCGGTCGCTCGATCGCGCGTGTGATTGTCGGTCGATCCGGACCGCCCGAGCCGCACCCTCCGCGATAAACATCCCGAACCGACGGCAACGGACCTGGTCCGGATCCGCCGATATGATCACGGACGGCGTCAGCGCCGCCGGTGATCAAGTCGCACACGCGGCCCTTGCGCCGCCTTGCGCGATCTCAGTCACTTTTCGGGATGAAAAACATGACCCCCCTCCATCTGCCGACGCTGACGCGTCGGACCCTGCTCGCCGGTATGGCGGGTATCGCCGCTGCCTCGATCCTACCTGCCAAACGCGGCCTGGCCGGCGCACTGCCCGTTCGCGATTTCGCCTTGCGCGCCGCCCCGGGCCGGTTCCGCCTCCTGCCCGCGCCCAATGGCCAGACGCCCGTCTGGAGCTTCAACGCCACAGTTCCTGGTCCGGAAATCCGCGTGCGGCAGGGCGAACGCCTGCGTATTTCGGTCGAAAACGGGCTCGATGAGGAAACGACGGTCCACTGGCATGGCGTGCGGACGCCCAACGCCATGGACGGCGTTCCCCATCTGACCCAGCCTCCGATCGCCCCGGGCGAAACCTTCCTCTACGAGTTCGACGCCGTCGATGCCGGAACCTTCTGGTATCATCCCCACCAGCGAAGCTTCGAACAGGTGGGCCGCGGCCTCTACGGTCCGCTGATCGTGGAAGAGGCCGAACCGCTTCGCGTCGACCGGGAGGTCACCTGGGTCATCGACGACTGGCGCCTTGGCGACGACGCCGCGATCACGAACGATTTCGGCGGCCGCCATGACATGATGCATGGCGGCAGGGTCGGCAACACGGTCACCATCAATGGCCGCGTGCCGGACAGTTTCGCCGTGCGCAAGGGCGAACGCATCAGACTGCGGTTGATCAACGCCGCCAATGCCAGGATCTTCGCGCTCGATTTCACCGACCACGAGCCGGTCGTCGTCGCGCTGGACGGCCAGCCGGTGACGCCACATCGGCCCGCCGATGGGCGTGTCGTGCTCGGTCCGGCCATGCGCGTCGATCTCGTCCTCGATCTGGCTGGCCCGGTCGGCAGCCGTGCCGCCGTCGTCGACCGGTTTTACGAAGGGCTGGAATACCGCCTGATCGAACTCGCCTATGGCGACCAGCCATTGCGGGACGGTCCGCCCGACTGGCCGCTCGACCTGCCCGCCAATCCGCTCGCCGAACCCGATGTCGCGCTCGCCACCCGTCATACGGTGACCTTCACCGGCGGCATGATGGGCCAAATGGTAATGGAGGACATGGCCAGAGGCATGGCGGGCGGCGGCTCCGGTGGCGGCATGATGGGCGGCATGCGCTCGATGATGGGCATGATGCATGGCAAAGGCATCTGGTTCGTCAACGGGGTGGCGGCCGAGGGACCCATGCTCGACCCGATGCTGACGCTTGAGCGCGGCCGGAGCCATGTCCTGGCGATGACCAACGCCACGGCCTGGCCTCATCCCATCCACCTGCACGGCCACTCGTTCCGCGTGATTTCCCGCGACGGCGAACCGACGACCCACCGGGAATGGCAGGACACGGTGCTGATGGCGCCACGCGAGACGGTGGAGATCGCTCTGGTGGCCGACAATCCCGGCGATTGGATGTTCCACTGCCACATTCTCGAACATCAGATGTCGGGCATGATGGGCGTCATTCGCGTCGCCTGACGCCGAACGGAACGAAAAAGGAAGAAGACAATGCGCGGATCGATCCACATTCTGGCGGCAACCGTCCTGATCACCGGCGGCGCGGCGGCCTACCTGCTTTCGCCGGGGCCGGCCGCGGCACAGGCGGTCATGCTCTACAAGAACCCGCAATGCGGCTGCTGCGAAGCCTATGCCGACTATCTGCGGCAAAACGGGTTTACGGTCACCGTCGAACCGACCCACGAACTAGCGGCCATGAGCCGCGCGGCCGGCGTGGCCAATGATGTCCAGGGGTGTCACCTGTCGATGATCGAGGGTTATGCGGTGAGCGGTCATGTCCCCGTCGACGTGGTCAAGGGACTGCTCACCGAACGTCCTGACATCAAGGGTGTGACGCTGCCCGGCATGCCGCTCGGCTCTCCGGGTATGGGCGGGACGAAGGAGGCGGCGTTCGAGATCCTCGAAATCTCGAAATCCGGCGAAATCACCGGCGTCTACGCACGCCGTTAAGGTGCGGACGGAAATCAACTGTCACAACGCGAAAGGATTGATACGATGATGAACGCTCAAGGCAATATGATGGACGGCATGGGCGGAATGGCGATGTGGGGCATGGGCTTCGTGTGGCTCCTCGTCGTCATCGTGCTTGTGCTGGGCGCCGCGGCGCTGGTGAAGTATCTTTTGTCGGGCAATCGCAAATGACATGTTCCGGGACGTAACGGCGAGGTCATCTTTGCCACGATCCGGGGTTCGATCGCAGACCCGAAACACGGTGACGTTTCCTGATCGAGGCGCCTCGACCGTTGCGCCGGCGCCGGGCCGCCTCCATCCGGCACCACGGGCTTGTCGCCCCGGCGCTGGCCCGCAGCTTACGCATCGCGGCCGGCTCGCGCCAGCCCGTGCGCCACCAGCCGGTCGAGAATGTCCGGATAGCTCACGCCGCTTGCCGCCATCGCCTTGGAATACATGCTGATGTCGGTGAAGCCGGGAATGGTGTTGAGCTCGTTGATCAGGAAACGCATGTCCGGCGTGAGGAAGAAATCCACCCGCGCCATGCCGTCGCAGCCGACGACGCGGAAGGCCCTGGCCGCCGTCGCGCGGATTTCGCTTTCGATCCTGTCCGGCAGTTCCGCCGGCACTTTCAGCACCGCGCCGTCCGCGTCGACATATTTTGCCTCGTAGTTGTAAAAGCCGTGGCTCCGCGCCGTCACGATCTCGCCGGGACGCGAGACGAACAGGTCGCCTTGCCCGTCCTCCAGCACGCTGCATTCGATCTCGCGGCCGTCGATGAACTCTTCGGCAAGCAGCGTGCGGTCGTTGTTGAAGCCTTCGGTAAGCGCCGCCTGGTAGTCTTCCTCGCTCGCCACCTTGCTCACCCCGACGGAAGAGCCCTGGCGCGCCGGTTTGACGAAAAGCGGAAGCCCGAACGCTCGCCGCAGCTCGGCAAAAGTCGGCACGGCGTCGCGGACGATCGTCACGGATCGCGCGATCGGCAGCCCGGCTTCGGCGAGAAGGCGTTTGGTGATGTCCTTGTCGAGTGCGACCGCGGAGCCGAGAATAGCGCAGCCGGCCAGCGGCACGCGCGCCACCGCCGCCAGCCCCTGCACCGCGCCGTCCTCGCCATGAAGCCCGTGCAGCACGGGAAAAATCATGTCGATCTTCGGCAGGGCGAAGGGCGCCCCCTCGGGCGGGATTGCCAGTATCCGTCCTTCTCCGCCCGGCACCAGGCAAATCTGCGTTCCGCGCGACGGCTGCCCCGGCGCGCCATCCTCGAAGCTGCTCAACAGCCATCGCCCCTCGCGGGTGATGAAGATCGGCACCACATCGTAGCGCGCCGGCGCGAGCGCGCGCATGACATTGGTTGCCGAAAGCACCGACACGTCATGCTCGGCGGAACGTCCGCCGAACAAGACGGCGATGCGCAGTCTGCTTGAGGATGGGGCCACGAAACGCTCCGGGAATGATCTGGGTTGACCGTCCTGTGAGCTTAAAGCGATAGCGCGGGCGGCGGCAGGCTGGAAGACCGTTTTTCAACTGTCGCGCCGTTCCGGACATAGCCACTGATGGTTTCCGCGTGTGACGGCCCGTCGGATACCGGGGGCGCCCTGGCTGATTTCGGCCGGTTCGTTCGTCCGCGGCGTGCCGCGCGCATGGACCGCCTCCTCCGCCGGCGAGCCCGACGGAAGAAAGGCGGGTCGCTCGGTTTTGGTCGGGATAGGTCGGCTGTTCAAGCGGCCTGGGCGAACCCGTCTGTGCCCATCCGGTACGAGATCGCCTCCGCTAGGTGGATGCGGCCGACCGCGTCCTTGCCGTCGAGGTCGGCCAGGGTGCGCGCGACCTTCAAAACGCGGTGATAGGCGCGCGCCGAAAAGCCGAGCTTTTCGCTGGCATCGCGCAAAAGCGCCGCGCCTGCCTCGTCCGGCCGCGCGATCTCCTCGACCAGCCCGGTCGAGCACAGGGCGTTCGTTGCGATATCCTTCATGCCGAGGCGCGCGAACCGGTCGCGCTGGATCGCGCGCGCCGCGGCGACGCGGCCGGCGACAGCCTGGCTCGCTTCACCGCCGTGGATATGGAAGAGCTCGTGCGGCGACACGGCCGGAACCTCGATCCGCAAATCGATCCGGTCGAGCAGCGGGCCGGAAATCCGCGCCTGGTAGTCGCTGCGACAGCGCGGCCCGCGGGCGCAGCGATAGCCCGGCTCACCGGCGCGCCCGCACCGGCACGGGTTCATCGCCGCCACGAGCTGCGCACGGGCGGGATAGGAGACGCGGTTGTTGGCACGCGCGATCACCGCCTGGCCCGATTCGATCGGCTGGCGCAGCGAATCCAGCACGGCAGGCGTGAATTCGGGCAGCTCGTCCAGGAAAAGCACGCCGTTATGGGCGAGCGACACCTCGCCGGGACGCACCCGCAGGCCGCCGCCGACCATCGCCGCCATCGAGGCGGAATGGTGCGGCGCGCGAAACGGCCGGCGATCCGACAGGCGCCCCTCGGCGAGTTCGCCGGCGATCGACTGGATCATCGAGACCTCCAGCAATTCGCGCGGCGCCAGCGGCGGCAGGATGGACGGCAGGCGCTGGGCCAGCATCGACTTGCCCGCGCCGGGCGGTCCGCACATCAAGAGATGGTGGCCGCCGGCCGCCGCGACTTCGAGCGCGCGCTTCGCCGTCTCCTGGCCCTTGATGTCGGCGAGGTCCGGCAGGGTTCCTGAGGCGGAGCGGATTTCGGCGATGGGACGCGACAGGACCTGCGACCCGCGAAAATGGTTGGCGATCGCGATCAGACTGCGCGGCGCCAGGATTTCCATCTCGCCGTCGGCCCAGGCGGCCTCCGCCCCCGCGGCGTGCGGGCAGATCAGCCCCTTTCCGAGACCGTTGGCGCCGATCGCGGCCGGCAGCGCCCCATGCACATGCGCGATCGTGCCGTCGAGCGACAATTCGCCGAGCACGACGAAACCCTCCAGCGCGTCGGCCGGCACCGCGCCGAGCGCGGCCATCAGGCCGAGCGCGATCGGCAGATCGTAATGGCTGCCCTCCTTGGGCAGGTCGGCGGGCGCGAGATTAACCGTCACTCTCTTGGGCGGCATCGACAGGCCGGAGGCATGAAGCGCGGCCTGCACCCGTTCCCGGCTCTCGGCCACCGCCTTGTCGGGCAGGCCGACGATCTGCATGTTGATCTTGCCCGGCGCGATCATCACCTGAACGTCGACCGGAACCGCCTCGATGCCCTGAAAGGCGACGGTGCTGACCCGCGAAACCATCTCCGCTTCTCCCCGACCACGGGAGCGGCATACAACCGATGCGTTCGTTCGGGTGCCGCCCTCGCGCCGAATTAAGCACAAATGTCTATCGCTCGCAAGAACATTACGAGAACAACCTAGCGCTTCGCGTGTATCTAGGTTGCAGTTGGTTGCATTGCCGTGAACGGAACGGCAACGCGACCGCTTATGCCCGTCGCGCCTCGACCGCGTCCCAGAACAGGGCGGCGATGTCGGCGCCGCCGAATTTCTTCACCTCGCGCACGCCGGTCGGCGAGGTGACGTTGATTTCCGTCAGCAGGCCGCCGATCACGTCGATGCCGACGAGGAGGAATCCGCGCTCCTTCAGCGCCGGGCCGATCCGCGCGCAGATCTCGCGCTCGCGTTCGGTCAGCTCGGCATGTTCGGCCCGGCCGCCGACATGCATGTTGGATCGCGAATCATGTTCGGCCGGCACCCGGTTGATGGCGCCGACCGGTTCGCCGTCGATCAGGATGATGCGCTTGTCGCCGGCGCGCACCGCCTTGAGGTAGCGCTGGACGATATAGGGTTCGCGGAACATCTGGCCGAACATCTCCAGCAGCGCGGCGAGATTGCGGTCGGCCTCGTGCAGGTGGAAGATGCCGGCGCCGCCATTGCCGTAGAGCGGCTTGACGATGATGTCGCCGTGTTCGCGCCGGAACGCGGCGACCTCGCGCGGATCCTTGGTGATCAGCGTTTCGGGCATCAAATCGGGGAATTCGGTGACGAAGATCTTTTCGGGACTGTTGCGTACCCAGGCTGGATCGTTGACCACCAGGGTCGCGGGATGGATACGCTCCAGGATATGCGTGGTGGTGATGTAGTTCATGTCGAATGGCGGGTCCTGGCGCAAGAGCACCACGTCGACCTCGGAAAGGTCGAGGCGGCGCGGTTCGCCGAGCGAAAAATGGTCGCCGGCAACGTCGCGCACCGTCATCGTCTCGGCCCAGGCGAAAACGCCGCCGTCGCGCATCGACAGACTATCGGGCGTGTAGTGGAAAAGCTGGTGGCCGCGCCGTTGCGCTTCCAGCGCCAGGGCGAAGCTCGTATCCCCCGCGATCGTGACGGTCGAAACATGGTCCATCTGGACGGCGATTTTCAAGGACATCGGCGACTCCGCGTCTGGGCCCCAAGGCGACAAGGGGTGAAGCCATCTATCCAATTCCGGCGCGAAAGCCAATCCGCCGGTCCACGCGTCTTGATTGTGGCCGGGACCAAGCGGGCGATACGCTTCCTAAACGGTTTTACGCAAGAATACGCTCAATCAGGCAAGTCTAAAGCTAGAAAGTTTCATGAACGGGCCGATGCCAGGCATCAATGAAAGCAGGGACGGCGGCGATCTGGCGTATACCGATCCCTTGACCGGGCTCGGCAACAACCGGCGTTTCGTTACCAAGATCAAGCGTCTGATCGGCGAGCGGGCCGACGATCCGGCGCCGTTCGCGATCGGCATCATCGATCTCGACGGGTTCAAGCCGATCAACGATCTGTTCGGACGCGCCGCCGGTGACGAAATCCTCATGCAGGTGGCGTTGCGACTTCACGCGGCGATGGACAAGCATTCCACCATCACTCGGATCGGGGCCGACGAGTTCGCCTTTCTCTTCCCGATGACCTTCAGCGAGGCCGCGGTCTCCGAGCAGGCGCGCATGCTGATCGAGATCCTGTCGGCGCCCTACGATCTGGGTGAGCGCGGCGCGCGGCTTTCGGCCTCCGTCGGCTGTGCGCTGTTTTACGTCGGCGGCGAGAGCGCGGAAGATCTGGTCCGCAAGGCTGAAACCGCGCTCTACCACGCCAAGCGCAACGGCCGGGGCCGCGTGGTCGTCTACACGCAGGAAATGGAGGATGCGGCCAAGCGCGACACACGCATCGAGCAGGCGCTGCGGCGTGCGGTCTCGGCCGAGGAGGTGCAGCCCTACTTTCAGCCGATCGTCGATCTGGCGACGCGCCGGATCGTCGGCTTCGAGGCGCTCGCGCGCTGGACCGATCGCGATCTGGGCTTCGTGTCCCCAAGCGTCTTCATTCCGATCGCCGAGGAACGCGGCATCATTGGCGCGCTTTCGCAGTTGCTTTTGCGCAAGGCGAGCCGCGCCGCCCAGGACTGGCCCGGCGATCTCTTCCTCTCGTTCAACCTGTCGCCGTCGCAACTGGTCGACCAGAATACGGCAGACCACATCCTGACCACGCTCGCCCGCGCCTCGTTCGACCCGCGGCGGCTGGAGGTCGAAATCACCGAAACCGGCATGATGAGCGATCCCGCCTCGGCGGAAAAGATCGTCCAGGATCTGCGCGCCGAAGGGGTGCGCATCTCACTGGACGATTTCGGCACGGGACAGTCGAGCCTCGGCCGGTTGCGTGAATTCCATTTCGACAAGCTGAAGATCGATCAGGCCTTCGTCGCCTCCATTCTCGACGACCGCGCCTCCGAGCACATCATTCGAGCGATCCTGGCGATGTGCGAGGGCCTCGATATCGAAGTGGTGGCCGAGGGCATCGAAACCGAGGAGCAGGCCGCCCGCCTGGTCGAGTTCGGATGCCGGGGCGGGCAGGGTTATCTTTTTGGCAGGCCGGCCGCCGCCGCCGCCACGATGCGTCATCTGACCACCTTCGCCAAACTGCCGGCAGCGTCCTGACGTGACCGGCCTCGCGCCCGGCTGAAGGCGGCACCCACCGGCGCGGACCCCGCCGCGGATGGCTCTCGTGCGAGGCCGAAGCGGATTTCGCTACACGCCCCACGAAGCCAGATACGGGGCTTGTCACGCGGCGCGCGATTGCCGAAAGTCTGCCGCTCGGACCGCCAGGAGAGGGAAACGAGCGACCATGACCGATGCGATCTTTCCGGATTTGCGCGATGCCGCCGTGGTGATCACCGGCGGTGGGACGGGGATCGGCGCCTGCCTGACGGAAGGCTTCGCGCGCCAGGGCGCACGGGTCGCCTTCCTCGATATCGCCGAAGCCGAAAGCCGGGCCCTGTGCGAGCGTCTCGAGGAGGAGACGGGCTGCCGGCCGCTTTTCCTTCCTGCCGATTTGCGTGATGTCGCTGCGCTGCGCGCGGCCGTGGCGCAGGCGGCCGACGCGCACGGTCCGGCCGCCGTGCTCGTCAACAATGCCGCGCGTGACGACCGCCACGCGGTCGAGGATGTGACGCCGGAGTTCTGGGACGCCAACCAGGCGGTCAATCTCAGGCCGCACTTCTTCGCCATCCAGGCGGCGGTGCCGGCGATGAAGGCCGCCGGCCGCGGCGCGATCGTCAATTTCTCCTCAACCTCCTACATGATCAATGGTGGCGGCTTTGCCTCCTATACCGCCGCCAAGGCCGGCGTGATCGGGCTGACGAAGGGGCTCGCCGGTGAGCTCGGCCCGTTCGGCATCCGCGTGAACGCGATCGCGCCGGGATGGGTGATGACGAAACGCCAGCGCGACCTATGGGTGACGGAAGCCGGCCTCAAGGCGCATATCGACCGACAATGCCTGAAACAGGAAATCGCGCCGGCCGACATGGTCGGTCCGTGCCTGTTCCTCGCCTCCTCGGCCGCGCGCATGGTGACCGCCCAAACGCTGATCGTCGATGCGGGGTCGCTTTAGAGCGTTTCCAGGCGAAGTGGAAGCCGGGTCGCCGTTCACAGGCGCGTTAAAACAATAAGTTAGAGCCGATCTGCGATTCCGCGAATAGTATAACGGTTCTAGGGTCAGATACCCGGACGTTTTTTGCAATCCGACGCGGAACCGAAAGGGCCGACCAGATGACCGACCACGTTTCGATCCTGTGCGACATCGCCTGCGAACTCGGCGAGGGGCCGTCCTACGATCCCGCAACCAACCGGTTGTTCTGGTTCGACATCACCGGAAAAAGGCTGTTGGAAAAACCGTTTCCGGACGGCGAGACGGTGGTGCACGACCTGCCCTTCATGGCGAGCGCGATCGCCGTCATCGACGCCGGCCGGCAGCTCCTTGCCGCCGAAAACGGTCTGCATGTGCGTGACGCGGCCACCGGGGCGCTGTCGCTCGTGCAACCGATCGAGGCCGACAACGCGCTGACGCGGGCCAATGATTCCAGAGTGCATCCGTGCGGCGCGTTCTGGATCGGCACGATGGCCAAGGACGAAAGCCGCGACCGGGGCGCGATCTACTGGTTCTTCCGGGGCGAGTTGCGCCCGCTCTATCGACCCTTGTCGATCCCCAACTCGATCTGTTTTTCGCCCGACGGGCGCATCGCCTATTTCACCGACACGCCGCGCGGCCTGCTCTACCGGGTCGATTGCGATCCCCAAACCGGCCTGCCGGTGGGCGAGCCGGCCGTCTTCGTCGACTGGCGCGGCAGCGACGGCTTCATCGACGGTTCGGTGGTCGACGCCGAGGGGGTGTTGTGGAACGCGCGCTGGGCCGGCGGGGCCGTGGATGCCTGGGCGCCGGACGGGCGCCGGCTGCGCACCATCGCCGTTCCCGCCGCGCAGGCGACATGTCCGGCCTTTGCCGGTGCCGACGCGTCGCGGCTCGTCGCGACCTCGGCCTGGAAGGGCAAGAGCGAACGGCAGCGCGGGGCCGAGCCTGACGCCGGCAAGACGTTTCTGATCGACATGCCGGTATGTGGGCGTTTCGAGCCCAAGGTGAAGATCGCCTGATCCGGGCAGTATTCGCGCCGGATAACGCCCGGGCGATCAGCCGACGCGTTTCATGCAGATCTTGGTGTGGCCGGCGCTGATGAAGCCGAGCTGCCGGGCGGCGGCCTTGGAAAGGTCGAGCACCCGGCCGCGGATGAATGGGCCGCGGTCGTTGATCCGCACCACCACCGAACGGCCGTTGCGCTGATTGACCACTTTCAGCCTGGTGCCGAACGGCAGGGTGCGGTGCGCGGCGGTCATCGCCGCGGGGTTCATGCGTTCGCCCGAGGCGGTCTTGGAGGTGAGGGCATACCAGGAGGCACGCCCGCAATCGGCCGATGCCGTACCTGTTGACGCGGCAACGGCGATGCCGCCGGCGATCAGGCGTCCGGCGAATGAATTCATGCGCGATGTCATTGACGTGGATTGTCCCAGGCGATTTTTCTCGAAAGCCGGCTATGGCCGAAATGTGGCGCGGGCTGGGCTCGGCCTGCCGGGTTCCATCACGTTGGGAGTCTCCAGGTCACATTGGGTGAGGCGGTAGGAGCCGGCAAGAGCGGTCGAGGCGGAAGCATACGCCGCGCGTTCAGCGCCCGACCGCACGCCCGCCGATCCACACGCCGGCGATTTCCAACGCGTCGGTGAGGTGCACCATATCGGCGCGCGCGCCGGTGGCAAGCCGCCCGTAACGATCGCCGACGCCCATCGCCTGGGCCGGATAGAGCGAGGCCATGCGCAACGCTTCCTCGAGCGACAATCCGATCCGCCTGTGCATGAACCGGACCGCCGAGATCATGTCGAGGTCGGCGCCGGCGAGTGTACCGTCCTCCAGCGTCAGCCGTCCCTCGCTTCGGCGAATGGTGCGGCCGTTCAGCGTGAAGCTTTCCATGGCCGTGCCGATCGTGGCCATGGCGTCGGTGACCAGAAAGATGCGCCCCGGCATCGATTTGGCCTTGATTGCGGTGCGGATATTGGCCGGATCGACATGGATGCCGTCGGCGATCAACCCGGCCGACAGGGCGCCGAGATCGATTGCGGCGCCCACCAGGCCGGGTTCGCGATTGGCGATCTGGCTCATCGCGTTGAACAGATGCGTGACCATGCTCGCACCGGCCGCCGTTGCCGCCGCCACCGCCTGATAGGTGGCGTTGGAATGGCCGAGGCTGACGACAATGCCGGCCCGCGTAAGCCGCGCGATCCGCTCGGGCGCGACCGCCTCCGGTGCCATCGTCACCAGCAATGCCGGCAGTTTTTCCCGCGTCTCGACGAGGAAGGCTTCGTCGTTGTCGTTCATCGGCCGGATCAGCGCCGGGTCGTGCGCGCCCTTGCGTGCCAACGACAGGTGGGGGCCTTCCAGATGAAGCCCGATCAAGCCAGCCACACCGTCTCCGACGGCGTCGACCACCGCGTCGACCGCTGCCCGGCTTACCGCCGGCGTATCGGTGATCAGGGTCGGCAGCAGCGCCGTCGTTCCGAAACCGGCATGGGCGGCGCAGATGGCGCGGATCGTCGCGACATCCTGGCGGTCGTTGAGCATCACGCCGCCGCCGCCATTGACTTGAAGATCGACGAACCCGGGTGCCAGCAGGCCGCCGTCGAACCGCACGGTTTCGGCCTCGGCTGGAACCTCGCCGTCCGCAACGATGTCGGCGACTGTGCCGTCGCGGACAATCAGAGCCATGCCCTGGCGGCGGCGCTCGCCGTCGAAAATGTCGGCCCCGACAAAGGCGGTCGTCGTCATCATAGGGTTTCCGTCACCTTGCGCAGATTGGGCGGCTGGTCGGGGTCGAGGCCGCGCGCCCGGGCGAAGGCCTCGATGAAACCGTAGAACGACGCGATCAGGGCGAGCGGATCGGTCAGCGGGTGGCCGGTCGGCGCGGTCGGCAACGCCGCCTCGCGGCCCGCCTTCTCGCTGGTCGCGAAGACGGTGGCGCCGCGCGCGGCCAGGCTCTCGATCGCCTGCAGCATCGACGGTTCGGATTTGTCGCGCACGACCAGCGCCAGGACCGGAAAACCGGGCTTCACCAGCGCCATCGGCCCGTGCATGACTTCGGCCGCCGAATAGGCTTCCGCGTGCACGCCGCTGGT
This sequence comes from Nitratireductor arenosus, assembly GCF_009742725.1. Lineage (GTDB taxonomy): Bacteria > Pseudomonadota > Alphaproteobacteria > Rhizobiales > Rhizobiaceae > Mangrovimarina > Mangrovimarina arenosa. The sequence goes on from NZ_WPHG01000001.1 coordinate 1,251,002, forward strand.
CTCCTTGAATTTGAGTGCCGCTTCCTGGGCGATCGCCATGCCTGGGCCGCGCCCGAGGATGTAAAGCGATTCGTTTCGCAGCAGGGCGGCGGCAAGCGGCGTCCAGTCGCAGCCGACCGCCTTTTCGAGATGGGACGGCAACGACCGCAACGCGGCGGAAAGTTCGTCCGAACCGGTCCAGTGCGCGAGGATCGACAGGCCGGCAAGCGCGGAATTGACGAAGGTCTTGGTGGCGGCGACGCTGCGTTCCTCGCCTGCCAGGATGTCGACGGTGTGGTCGCAATGGCTGCCGATCGGCGCGCCGGCCGTGTTGGTGACGGCGATCGTCAGCGCCCCCGCCGCGCGCGCCATCTCGGCCATGGCGACGATGTCGGGACTCTTGCCCGATTGCGAAATCGCGATCGCGGCCGCCCCGGCCAGCCTCAGCCGGGCGCCGTAGATCGAGGCGATGGAAGGGCCGAGCGAGGCGACCGGGACGCCGGCGGTGAGTTCGGTAGCGTATTTCAGTAACGACGCCGCGTGATCCGACGAGCCGCGCGCGACGGTGGCCAGGAGGCGCGGATCATGCGCGGCGAGGGCGGTTCCGGCCGCGGTCAGGGTCTTTTCGCCGTCGCGCAGCAGGTGCGCAGCGGCGCCCGGGATTTCGCGGATTTCCCGCCACATATGGGTCGGCCTGGTCATCGTGCCTCCGTGCTGCCGGGCTCGTCGGCTTCGGCCAGCCGCAACTCGGCCACGAAATCATAGGTGTCTCCGCGATAGATCGAGCGCGTGAATTCGATCACCCGCCCGGAGGCAAGGTAGGAGATGCGTTCGATGCTGAGACCGGCCGCGCCGGCCGGCACCCTCAGAAGCGCGGCGTCGGCCTCCTCGAGATTGGTTGCGGAAATGCGCTGGACGGCGCGCACCGGGCGTTTGCCGGTTCTTTGCAGCACCGTATAGAGCGAACTCGTCACCGTGCCCGGATCGGGCAACACGTCGCTCGACAGCGTGGCGCGCTCGATCGCCAGCGGGGTGTCATTGGCAAGCCGCAACCGCGACAGCCGTGCGACGAGCTCTCGCGAGGACAGTCCCAGCACCATCATTTCGTCGGGCGAGGGCGGGTAGATGCCGCGATCGATCCACTCCGAATGCGCGGTCATGCCGCGGCGCGCCATGTCCTGCGTAAAGGAGGTCAGCCGCGACAGCGATTGCTCGACCCGGTCGACCCGCGGAGCCACGAAGGTGCCCGAGCCATGACGCTGGATCAAAAGCCCGCTGGCGACAAGGTCCTGTACGGCCTTGCGCACGGTCACGCGCGACATCTCGGTGCGCGCGGCGATCTCGCGTTCCGACGGTAGGGCGTCGCCGGGCCTGATGACGCCGTGGCTCAACGCATCCTCGATGCTGCGCCGCAGCCGCAGGTAGAGCGGCGTGCCTTGCCCCTCGCCCGCGCGCAGGCCGGCCAGGATGTGCCGGGTCAGCGCGGTCATCTTAGCGCCCCGTCGCCGCGCCGAAGCGGCGCGCCGCCATCGCCACGGCGCCGCCCAGCGCATCGGCGATCGGCGGCTGCAGCATTGCCGACAATGGTGCCCCCAGCCTTGCCGCGATGCGTTCGCCGAGGCCGCCGAGCAGGCAAAGCCGGTCGGTCTGGCGCAGGCCAAGGGCGGTCAGCGCCGCCTCGACATGCGACGCCACCTCGTCCAGCAGGCTTTTGGCCAGGGGATCGCCCTGGTCCGCGAACTCGAAAACGATTGGGACCAGGGCGCCGAAATCACGCGGCCTGGCCGAGGCGGCGAAGGTTACCAGCCGGCGCGGATCTGTCTCGAAACGGGCAAGAACGGCCGCCGTCAGCGCCGTTTGCGGGCGGATCCCGTCATGGGCGAGCAGGGTCTCCTCGAGCAATTGACGGCCGAGGCGGGCGCCGCCGCCGAGATCGCCGAGCTGGAAACCCCACCCGCCGATCGATCTGATCGTTTCGCCGTGCCGCGCCATGAACACCGACCCGGTGCCGATGATGGCGATCGCGCCGTCATGGCCGCCGAGCGCGCCTTCGAGCGCGATCAGCGCGTCGCTCTCGACGCGGCTTTCGCCGAATGGCAGCTGCGTGGCGAGCCGCCGTCCGACATCGGCGACATTGGCGCCGGCCAGGCCGAGGACCGCGCCCGCCTGGTCGAATGCGGGCACTTGGCCGGCGGCCTCGAACGCGGCGTGCGCGGCCTCCACGATGCTGGCGCAGGCGCCGTCGAGATCGGTCATTACATTGGCCGCGCCGCTCTGGCCCCGGCCGAGAATCTCGCCGGTCGCCGCGGCAAGTCCCGCCCGGCAATTCGTGCCGCCGCCGTCAATGCCCAACACCCATTTCACGCCATGGTCCTCCTGGATCGATATAATACCAATAAAATACCAATATCCAAGGCTTAATTTCCGGACCGGGTGTGATTCGTGCAATATGTTGTTTTCATTGATATAATAGAAAAGTTCGTTTTAAGGCTCCAGAAAATCGTTAACATCTTCTGGACAAGTGGTATTTTTTTGGTATTGTCAGCGCGAAGAGGAGGATTGGATGGCGCTTCGCCGGACCGAACAGCGGCACCCCAAGGCTGACGGGATCGACCTGTTGCCTGATGAGGACGTGCTTGCGCGGCTGGCGGAATCGCAACTCGACGCCGCGACCAGCGTCCGCGACGCGCTCGAACCGATCGCCCGGGCCGCTATGCTCGCCGCCGAAACCATCGAAAAGGGCGGCCGGCTGGCCTATGCCGCCGCCGGCAGTTCCGGCCTGATGGCGCTGGCCGACGCGCTGGAATTGCCCGGCACGTTCGGTATCGCGCCGGAGCGCATCGCGGTGTTGATCGCTGGCGGCGCCGCCGCCCTGCATACCCTGGCGGGCGGCCCCGAGGACGACGGGGACGAGGCCGGGCGGGCGGTTCGCGAGGCCGGTCTCGGCCCTGCCGACTGCCTGATCGCGGTCACGGCGAGCGGCTCGACACCCTATGCGCTCGCCGCGCTCGAGGAGGCGCGCGCCCGCGGCGTCCGCACGATCGCCATCGCCAACAATGCCGGAACGCCGGCCTTCGGGCTCGCCGACATCCCGATCGTGCTCGCGACACCGCCGGAAATCGTCGCCGGTTCGACCCGGATGGGCGCGGGCACGGCGCAGAAGATCGCGCTCAACATGCTGTCGACGCTGATGGCGATCCGGCTCGGTCATGTACATGACGGTTTCATGGTCAATCTGAAGGCCGACAATCACAAATTGCAGGCGCGTGCCACGCGCATCGTGGCAACGATCGCCGGCTGCGGCGAGGACGAGGCGGGCGCTCTTCTCGACCGGGCCGGCGGCTCGGTCAAGATCGCCACGCTTCTGGCGGCCGGCGCGGCGTCGCGCGCGGCGGCTGAAGATTTGCTCGAAGGCTCCGGCTGGCGATTGCGACCGGCGCTTTCGATGCTCAGGGGCGAAGCCCACGCCCGCAAGCATGCAACCTGAAAGGGCCAACAGGGAGGATAATCCATGACACGCAAGACATTGACCGCATTTTTGCTCGGCACGAGCATTTTCGGCCTTGCCGGGCAGGCGCAGGCCCAGGACACCACGCTGACCATCGAAAGCTGGCGCAACGACGATCTCGCCATCTGGCAGGAAAAGCTGATCCCGGCCTTCGAGGCCAAGAATCCCGGCATCAAGGTGGTGTTCTCGCCGTCGGCGCCGACCGAATACAACGCCGCGCTGAACGCCAAGCTCGACGCCGGCTCGGCAGGCGACCTGATCACCTGTCGGCCGTTCGATGCCTCGCTCGAGCTTTATGATAAGGGCCTTCTCGCCGATCTCGCCGGCCTCGCGGGCATGGAAAACTTCACCGACGTCGCCAAATCGGCATGGTCGACCGACGACGGCGCCGCTACCTTCTGCGTGCCGATGGCCTCGGTGATCCACGGCTTCATCTACAACAAGGACGCCTTCGCCGAAGTCGGCGTCGAGGTTCCCAAGACCGAAGGCGAATTCTTCGCCGCCCTCGACAAGCTCAAGCAAGACGGCACCTACATCCCGATGGCGATGGGCACCAAGGATCTTTGGGAAGCCGCCACCATGGGCTACCAGAACATCGGCCCCAGCTACTGGAAGGGAGAGGAAGGCCGCCTGGCCCTCATCAAGGGCGAGCAGAAGCTGACCGACCCGCAATGGGTTGAGCCGTTCGCCGCGCTCGCCAAATGGAAGGACTATCTCGGCGATGGCTTCGAGGCACAGTCCTACCCCGACAGCCAGAACCTGTTCACGCTCGGCCGCGCGGCGATCTACCCGGCCGGCTCGTGGGAGATCTCGTTGTTCAACACCCAGGCCGATTTCGAGATGGGCGCGTTCGCGCCTCCGGTGAAGGCCGCCGGCGACACCTGCTACATCTCCGACCACAACGACATCGCCATCGGCCTCAACGCCAACAGCCCGAACGCCGACGCGGCCAAGACCTTCCTGTCGTGGGTGGCCTCGCCCGAGTTCGCGACCATCTACGCCAACGCCCTGCCCGGCTTCTTTTCCTTGTCCTCGACCCCGGTCGAGATGGAGGACGCGCTGGCGCAGGAATTCGTGTCCTGGCGTGAGAATTGCGAATCGACGATTCGCTCGACCTACCAGATACTGTCGCGTGGCACCCCCAATCTCGAAAACGAGACCTGGGTCAAATCGGCCAATGTGATCAACGGCACCGAAACGCCGGAAGCCGCCGCTGCCGAGCTGCAGAAGGGGCTCGCAAGCTGGTACGATCCGCAGAAATAGGCTCGGATCGAAACTGAACTTCCGGGCCGCCTCCGGGCGGCCCGTCTCCGGGGGACAGGCGCATGGCAGGCGAACGCGCAGACCGCAGACCGACCCGCTGGCACATCGCCGTGTTCCTGGCGCCGGCCGTGCTGATCTACACCGCGGTGATGATCATTCCGCTGTTCGGCACGCTGCAGCTTTCCCTGTTCAGCACCGTCGACAACCGGCAAATATTTGTCGGCCTGAAAAATTTCGCCACGCTGTTCGGCGACGAGCGCTGGGCGGATAGTTTCTGGAACGCACTGTGGAACAACACCTGGTTCTTCATCGTACACATGGTGGTGCAAAACCCGATCGGCGTGCTGCTGGCCGCGCTTTTGAGCCACCCGCGCCTGCGATTCTCCGCCTTTTACCGCACCGCCATCTTCGTGCCGACCATCCTGTCCTTCGTGATCGTCGGCTTTACCTGGAAACTGATCCTCAGCCCGCTATGGGGCGTGGCGCCGGAACTGCTCGACATGATCGGGCTCAAGCACCTCTTCACTCCCTGGCTGGGTAAGGAAGACTACGCGCTGACCACGCTGGGCCTGATCTCGGTGTGGCAGTTCGTCGGCATTCCGATGATGCTGATCTATGCGGCCCTGCTGTCTATCCCGGAAGAAATCCTCGAGGCCGCCGAATGCGACGGCATCACCGGCTTTTCCCAGTTCTGGAAGATCCAGCTGCCGCTGATCCTGCCGGCTATCGGCATCATCTCCATCCTCACCTTCGTCGGCAATTTCAACGCCTTCGACCTGATCTACTCGGCCCAGGGCGCGCTTGCCGGTCCGAACTACGCGACCGACATTCTCGGCACCTTCCTCTACCGCACCTTCTTCGGCTTCCAGTTGCAGATCGGCGATCCCAATATGGGCGCCACCATCGCCTCGATCATGTTCTTCATCATCCTGGCGGGTGTGTGTCTGTATCTCTTCGCCATCCAGACGCGCCTCAGGCGCTACCAGTTCTGAAGGGGGCGACGATGAGCCAGGCCAGATCCTCCCCCGCCCGCACGGCAGCCGCCCACGCGATCCTGATCGTTTACACCCTGATCGCGCTTTTCCCGGTGCTGATCGTGGTGATGAACTCGTTCAAGTCGCGCAAGGCGATCTTTCGCTCGCCGCTGTCGCCGCCGAACGCCGAGACCTTCGACCTGATCGGCTACCAGACGGTGCTGGCGCAGGGCAATTTCCCGCTCTATTTCCAAAACAGCGTCGTCGTCACCGTGGCGGCGCTGGCGATCGTGCTCGTCTTCGGCGCCATGGCCGCGTTCGCGCTCGCCGAATACCGCTTCCGCGGCAACGCGCTGATGGGGCTTTACCTGGCGCTCGGCATCATGATCCCGATCCGTCTCGGCACGGTGGCGATCCTGGAGATGATGGTGGCGAGCGGCCTGGTCAACACGCTGACCGCTCTGGTGCTGGTCTATTCCGCCCAGGGGCTGCCGCTGGCGATCTTCATCCTGACCGAGTTCACCCGCCAGATCTCCGACGATCTCAAGAATGCCGGGCGCATCGACGGCCTGTCGGAATACCGCATCTTCTTCCGCCTGGTGCTGCCGCTGCTGCGCCCGCCCATGGCCACCGTCGCGGTGTTCACGATGATCCCGATCTGGAACGATCTGTGGTTTCCGCTGATCCTGGCGCCGGCCGAGGCCACCAAGACCGTCACGCTCGGCGCGCAGCTCTTCCTCGGCCAGTTCGTCACCAACTGGAACGCGGTGCTGGCCGCCCTGTCTCTGGCCATCCTGCCGGTGATGGTCCTTTATCTGATCTTCTCGCGGCAACTGATCCGCGGCATCACCTCCGGAGCCGTCAAATGAGCCGGAGCGATTCCGTCCGCGTTCTCGTTGCCGGGCTTGGCACGATGGGGCTCGGCCACGCGCTGGCCTATCACGAAAATCCGGGGTTCGAGATCGTCTGCCTGCTCGACCGTTCGGACGTGGTCCTGCCGCCGGTCCTGTCGCATTACCCGCTCCGGCGTGCCTTCGCCGCCGCGCTCGATGAACTGCGCCCCGAACTGGTCTCTATCAACACCTATTCCGACAGTCATGCCGACTACGCCGTCATGGCGATCGAGGCCGGCGCGCATGTCTTTGTCGAAAAGCCGCTGGCGACCACTCTCGCCGATGCCGAGCGTGTCGTGGCCGCCGCCAGGGCCAACGACCGCAAGCTCGTCGTCGGCTACATTCTGCGCCACCACCCGTCCTGGATGCGGCTGATCGCCGAGGCGAGGGCGCTCGGCGGCCCCTACGTCTTTCGCATGAACCTGAACCAGCAATCGAGCGGGCCAAGCTGGGCGACGCACAAGCAGCTCATGAAGACCACCGCGCCGATCGTCGATTGCGGCGTGCATTATCTCGACGCGATGTGCCAGATCACCGACGCCCGGCCGGTCGAGGTGCGCGGCATGGGCCTCAGGCTTTCCGACGAGATCGCGCCGGACATGTATAATTACGGTCATCTCCAGGTGTTGTTCGACGATGGGTCCGTCGGCTGGTACGAGGCCGGCTGGGGGCCGATGATGTCGGAAACCGCCTTTTTCGTGAAGGACGTGATCTCGCCAAACGGTAGCGTATCGATCGTCATGGACAACGACGCGAGATCCGACGACGTCGACACCCACACCAGGACCGGGGTCATCAGACTGCATCGCGCCGAGACGGACGCGGAGGGGCGCTTCGTCCGCGCCGACGAACTCCTGTCGATGCAGGGCGAACCGGATCATCAGGGCCTGTGCGATCTTGAGCAGGCTTTTGTGCTCAGCGCGATCCGCCAGGATATCGATCTGGCGCGGCACATGGACGATGCGGTTACATCGCTACGCATTTGTCTCGCCGCCGACGAAAGCGTGCGCTCGCAAAAAGCGGTCCGGCTGTGAGCGGGCGCAAGGATTGCAAAGGGTCGCAGGTTCGCGCCCGGCCGGGTGGTTGCGGCAAGCGAAGGGACTTCCCATGGACGCGCTGAAACTCGAAAACATCCGCAAATCCTTCGGCCAGGTGGAGGTGCTCAAGGGCATCGATCTGGAGGTTGCCGACGGCGAATTTGTCGTCTTTGTCGGCCCGTCCGGCTGCGGCAAGTCGACTCTGCTGCGGATCATCGCCGGGCTGGAGGACGCGACCGCGGGCGACGTGGCCATCGGCGGCGTGCGCGTCAACACCGTGCCGCCGGCCAAGCGCGGCATCGCCATGGTGTTCCAGACCTACGCGCTTTATCCGCATCTGAGCGTGCGCGACAATATGGGGCTGGGGCTGAAACAGTCCGGCGCGCCGGCGGCCGAAATCGCCCGGCGGATCGAGATCGCGTCGACCATGCTGTCGCTCGAACCCTATCTGGCGCGGCGGCCGGCCGAGTTGTCGGGCGGCCAGCGTCAGCGCGTGGCGATCGGCCGCGCGGTGGTGCGCGAGCCCAAACTGTTTTTGTTCGACGAGCCGCTGTCCAATCTCGACGCAGCGCTGCGCGTCAACACCAGGCTGGAGATCGCGCAACTGCACAAGCGGCTGTCGGCGACGATGATCTACGTCACCCACGATCAGGTCGAGGCGATGACGCTCGCCGACCGGATCGTGGTTCTCAACGCCGGCCGCGTCGAGCAGATCGGCGCGCCGATGGAGCTCTACAACAACCCGGCCAACGAATTCGTCGCCGGCTTCATCGGCTCGCCGAAGATGAACTTCATCGACGGGGCGCGGCTGGGCGAAACCGCCCGGACCGTCGGCGTGCGGCCCGAACATCTGGCCGTCGACCGCGACAAGGGCGACTGGAAGGGCACGGTCATTCACGCCGAGCATCTCGGCGCCGACACCAATCTTTATATCGATACCGAAAAGGCCGGCCTGCTGACCGCGCGCATTTTCGGCGAATTCAGAGCCGAGGCCGGCGAAACCATCTTCGCCACGCCCGATCCCGCCCGCACTTGCCGGTTCGACGCCGAAGGTCGTACGCTGCGCTGACCGCCCGACGGGCGCGGCTGGAGACGAGCGGGGGAACCGTCGATGAAGATCGGCTTTTGCATGTTCTTGTGGACGACCCATGTCGAGGCGACGCACGAGGCGCTGCTCAGAGACCTGAAACGGGCCGGCTACGACGGCGTCGAAATCCCCGTCTTCGAGGGCGTGCCGGACGACTATGCGCGGCTCGGCGCCCTGCTCGACGCGATCGGGCTGCAACGCACCGCAGTGTCAGCAATCGGCGACCCGGCGATGAACCTGATTTCGCCGGATGCGACCACGCGCGCGGCCGGTGTCGACTACATGAAATGGGCGATCGACTGCACGGCCGCGCTCGGCGCCGACACGCTGTCCGGCCCGCTGCACTCCACGCTCGGCCACTTTTCCGGCGAGGGGCCGACGGCGGCCGAGTTGCAGCGTTCCGTCGCGGCCCAGCGCGCGATCGGCGACCATGCGGCGCAAAGGGGCGTGACCATCGGGCTCGAGGCGCTCAACCGCTTCGAATGTTATCTCCTCAACACGATGGACGCGCTCGCCGACCATCTCGACCGGATCGATCATCCGCATATCAAGGCGATGTACGACACCTTCCACGCCAATATCGAGGAGCAGGAGCCGATCGCCGCGTTCGAGCGCAATCTCGGCCACATCGTCCACGTCCATATTTCCGAAAACGACCGCGGCGTGCCCGGCCGCGGCAACGTTCCCTGGGCTGACACTTTTCGGGCGATCCGCGGTTCCGGTTACGACCGCTGGCTGACGATTGAGGCCTTCGGCCGCGGCCTCAAGGATCTGGCGGCGGCCACCAAGGTCTGGCGCGACTTCGCCGAAAGCCCCGAGGCGGTCTACCGCGACGGCATCGCCCATATCCGCGCCGGCTGGCAGGCGGCCGGCACCGCGTGAGGCCGGCGCCCGGCGTCAGGTCGGCGCCGCGCAGGCCGCGCCCTTCGCGCGCCAGGCCATCACCACGTAGATGTCGTAGTCGACGATGCGCCGGTCGACCGCGACCGGGTTCGGCAGGTCCGCCGCCCGCTGCCGCCAGTCCTTTTCGCGCATCGCCACGGTACCGCAATCGTGCGCGGCGACGGCGCGTGCCAGCGCCGGCCAGGTCGACACATGCGCGATGGCGCGGCCGGCATGGTAGTCGTAAATGCCGCCGCTATGGGGGTGGTAGAAATAGAGCGCGTCGCCGGCATCGCCGCGCGCGGCCAGGATTTCCGCCTGGGCGCGGGGCGACATGGTGTCGTTCAGCCCCCGGATCGTGATCAGGTAATAGGGCAGGATCGCCAGCGTCATGCCGACCGCCATCGCCATGCCGAATACCAGCGGCCGGCTTCCGCGCAACGCCAGGACCGCGGCGACCAACGGTAGCGCCGCGATCATGACGATCGCGCCACCTTGCACGCGCGCGGGCCACAAGGTCAGGTGATGCGCAAAGGGCAGCGCTGCCGCCACGGTGGCGAGCACCAGGCCGATTGCAAGGAAATAGCGCCGGCGCGTCACCGCCGCCATGCGCAGGATCGCTTCGGCGATCAGCAGCGCGCACAGTGGATAAAGCGGGACGAGCAGAAAGGCGATCTTGTAGTCGAAGCTGGAGATCAGACCCAGGCTGACAAGCAGGGCGCACCACACGTAACCGAGCCCGCGCTGCCTGGCGCCGGCATGCGGGTCGGCGCGGAGAAGCCGGCGCCACGAGGCGGGCTGGACGAGCCGCCGCCAGGGCAAAAAGAACAGGATCAGCGACCACGGCAGCAGGATCTCGGCCAGCTTGTGCAGGTAGAAATAGACCGGATTCGACAGGCGCGGCGTGTCGACGGCGCGGTTCCAGGTCTGGTCGATCAGGATCGCGCGGATGAAATCCGGTCCTTCGACCAGATAGACGCCGACGAGGTAGAGCGCGCCGACGGCAAGCAGCAGGCCGAGGCCGGCGAGCGTCGTTTTCGACCGCAGCGCGCTCCACCGTCGCTGGCGCGCCAGCCACACGGTGAGCGACAAAATCGGCATCAGCAGGCCGGCCGGCCCCTTGGTCAACAGCGCGGCGGCCGTCGCGGCGAAGCCGGCCAGCGCCCACATCTGCGTCCGTCGTGCCGCGCCGTCATAGGCCTTGAAGAAAAACACATGGCCAAGCACGATGAAGGCGGCAAACAGCAGATCCATGCGCGGCATGTGCGCCCGCTCGATGAAGAAGTGGTTCGACAGGAGAACCAGCCCGGCCAGGAGCGCGACCCGCCGCCCGAGGCCGAACTGGCGCGCCGCGAACACCGTCACCGACACCAAAATCCCGGCCGAGATCGCCGCGGCCAGGTTGAAGACCACCGGTTCGCGGCTGCCGACGAGCCAGGAAATGCCGGCAACCATCCAGAAATAGAGCGGCGGCTTGTCGGGATAGGGCACATCGGACAGGTAAAGCACCAGCCAATAGCCGTTCTCCATCATCTGCATGAAGGCGGCGGCGTGGCGGGTCTCGTCGGTGAACCAGACATCCTTGACCCACAGTGTCGGCAGGGTCTGAACCGCCAGGATCAGCAACAGCACCAGATAGGGATGGCGCGTGGCCAGCCCGATCCAGCGCGAAACGGGGTTCGCGCCCGTGCGGTCGCCCGATCCGGCGTGCATCATCGCGATCCGCATCCCCCGTCACCGCCCGGCATCCGGTCGCGAGCCTGGTCCGGGCGGTTGTCCTCGTCTTTTGCCCGCACCGCCAACAGGCCTAGCCGATCGCCTGTGTCGAATGCCCTGCACCCGCGCAATCGCATATCCCTTCCCGGATCGGGGGCTCCGGCGGCCGCCGCGGCCGCCAGGATGGCGTCTTATGCGCGCCATTCCTTCCCCGGCGCAATACTGCTAACGTCTGCGGGCATTTTTCAAGCGGGGCGCGCCCCGGCACCCCCGGCCGGTGGCGGAATGGCTGAATGAATCTGGTGGAGCGCTACATCTTTCGGCGGATGTTCGAATTCGCCACCATCGCGCTGGCGATCCTGACGCTCGTCATTCTCACCACCCAGCTTCTCAATCACATCGGCTTCCTGGTCGAGTCGCGCCAGTCCTTCCTGACGCTGGTGACGCTGGCGCTGATGCTGGTGCCGACGGTTCTGGTCGCGATCGCCCCGTTTGCCTTCCTGGTCGGCGCGATCGTGATCCTGGATGCCATGAATGCCGATTCCGAACTCGCGGTGATCGAGGCCGCCGGCGCCGGCCCGGCGACCTATATCCGCCCCGTCTTCCTGCTTGCCGCGCTGACGGCGGCCTTGTGTTTCGTCGTCAGCGTATGGGTGGAGCCGCTGGCCAACCGCAAGGTCCGCGACATCGCCGCCACCGCCAATGCCGACCTGGTTCGCGCCGCCGTCAGCGCCGGCGAATTCAAGGAGATCGAGGACGGGCTGTTCATCTCGGTGGATTCGTTCGGCGCCGAGGGCGAATTGCTCGGCGTGTTCATCGTCGACCGGCGCACCAGCGAGCGCACATCCTATATCCACGCCAGGAGCGGACAGCTCGCCCCGGTGAAGGGCGGCGGCTTCCTGTTGCTGACCAATGGCGAGATGCAGTCGGACTCCGAACCGGGCAAGCTCAGCTCGATCCGTTTCCAGACCCTGTCGCTCGACCTGTTCACCTATCGCGGCCGTATGGGCGTCAACTATTCGCCGCGGCAATATCATACCGGCGACCTGCTGGCACTCGATCCCGCTTCCGCCGAGCCCGGGTTCCCGCCCGACAAGGTCGCCAAGGAAATCAATCGCCGGTTCACCGACTGGCTCTACCCGCTCGCCTTCGCGCCGCTTCTGATCGTGTTCGGCGGCGGCGCACGCTCGATGCGTTCGCGGCAGCGCATCCTCCTGCTGGGTGCCGCGCTTTCGGGGTTTCTGGTGCGCGGCGTCGGCTATCTGGCGCTCGACGGATCGGGCCAAAGCACACTCGCCGCGATATTCGCCTATGCGATTCCGATCGGCGCCTTTGCCTTGTTTTCAGCGTTCGCGTTCGGCGACGGCCGGTCGCTACGATTCGGGCGCTGGCGACGTCTGCCGGCGTCTTATTCCGGCGGCGAGACAGCGGCGCCGAGCGCGCCCCGCCTGTCCAGGCGGGGCGTCGACCAGCCGGTCGCCGCCGCCGATGGCGGGTGAGCGGGCGTCCGGGCTTCCATGACCGACCGGCATATTTTTCATCGGCTGCGTTGGTTGCTGCGCAGGCCGTGGCTCGTTGTGCTTTTCATAGTCGCCGCGCAGCACGTGCTGCTTGTGTGGTCGCGTGATCTGTGGTGGGCCGACGAGGTCCGCCACGCCGACGTGCTGCGCCACATGGTCGAACAGGGCGACTGGCTCGCCCTGCGTTTGAACGGCGGTGTCTACCCGGACAAGCCGCCGGTCTATTTCTGGCTGCTCGCGCCCTTCGTCTGGTTGCGGGGGACGATCGACGCGCCATTGTTGCTGTCCGTGCATGCACTCACGGTGGCCGCGGCGATGCTGGCTTTGCTGGCGTTGGCGCGCGCCGTCGGCGTCGGGCGCGGCGTGGGGCTGACGGCGTCCGTCATCTTCGCCACCGGCACCTACGTTCTCGTGCTCTCCCATTATGCGCGCATGGACTTTTTGTTCACCGCGCTCATCGGCCTGTCGTGGGCCTGCCTTTTCGTCGGCGCGCGCACCCGGTCCACATCGCCCGCCATGATATGGGGATTCGTGTTTGCGGCGCTGGCGACCCTGACCAAGGGGCCGTTCGGGGCCGCGCTGCCGCTTGCCGCGCTGGTGTCGTTTCTGATCCTGGGGCGGAATCTCAAACGGCTTGCCGCGGTCGATGTCGGGCTCGGGCTCGCGCTTGGGCTCGGACTTGTCGGCCTGTGGGTCTACGGCATCGGCCTGGCCGGCGGTCCGGCCTATGTCGAGGCGATCTTTTCTGGCCAGATCGGCGAGCGTGTCGCAAACGGCCGCGACGGCGTGCTCGGCATGCTGCGCTATGTCGCCACCCTGCCGCTGGTCTTCTTGCCCTGGAGCCTGGTTTTCCTCATGCCGGCCGGCAGAAATGCGTCGCGCGGCGCCGCGCCGGCCGCCGACGGGTTTCGGTATGCCTGGTCGGCTGCGCTCTCGGGTTTCGTGATCGTCAGCCTGGTCGGGGAAAAGCACGAATATTACCTGCTGCCGCTGCTGCTGCCGCTGTCGATCCTGGCCGCGGCCAGGCTGCTGCGCCTGGCGCCGGCCTCCCGGGGGCGTTTCTGGGCTGCGGTGGCGCTGTTTTTCGTGTTGATCGCAGGCGTGCTGGTGGTCGCGCCCGCCGTCGTGCCCTATCGGCTCTGGCTGCCCGGTCTCGTCCTGTGCGCGGCGCTGTCCGCCGCGACGGCGCTCGCCCTGTTTCGGGCGCGCCGGCGCGCGGCGGTCGTCACGCTGGCGGTCTTGCTTGCCGGACAGACCCTTTGGATCAACGCCGTCGGGCTGGCCGTCATGCCCTCGCTCAACGCCGTCTTCAGTCCGAAACCGGTCGCCGCGGCGCTGCAGCCCTATCTGCAAGGCGGCCATCGCCTCGCCGCCTACGGGTTGGTGCGCGGTGTGCTCGGCCACGATCTCAAGGCGACCTACCCGGAATTTCGCGACCGGGACGCGCTTCGGGCCTGGATCGAGGCGCAGGAAAAGCCGCTGGTCGTCATGCCGCGTCCGCGCTGGCGGCGCGATTTCGCGGAGGACGCGACGCTGGAAATCGTTGCCGAGGTGCCGTTGGCGGGCGCCGTGCTGGTGATTGCGGCGGCCGGCGTGGAGCGATAGGAAAGATGTCATGGCCCATGCGTCCTGGCGCGCCAGGCACGGTGGCTGATGGTCTTTGCGAGCTGGAAAGTCGATCGGTGTCGAAGCCGCGCTTGAAGCCAGACGGATGGTCCCGGTTCTACATACCGGAGGTTCACGACGTCCATCCGCGGATGGAGGCGTCGCTCGAAGAGCTGCTCGCCCTGTTGCCGCCCGCCGCCCGAGACCGTGCCGCCCTGCTGGTCGTGCCGAATTGGCAGGGACGGGAACCGCTCGAGCGAGACGGCGCGCTCGTCGCGCGCCTGCAGGCCCATCGCGGCGAAAAGGTTTTGCATGGCTGGACCCATTCGCTCGGTCCCGAGTTCTGGAACTGGCTGGTTTACGGCCACGACAACCGCTCCGAATTTGCCCGGCTCGGCCGCGACGAGGCGCTCGACCGGCTGCGCAAGGGCCGGGCGATGCTGGTCGAGACGCTTGGCGCGGCTCCGCGCTGGTTCTGTGCGCCGCGCTGGCAGCAGGCGCCGACGGTCGCCGCCGCGCTCGGCCGGGTCGGGATAGCGCACCACCAGACGGCACGCGGATTGATGCATGACGGCGGTTTCGTGCCCTGTCCGGCGTTGAATTTCGACGAGGGCGAGCGCCGCCTCAAGGCGGCCCTCGCCGGCCTGGCCCGCCGGCCGGCCACTGCCAGGCTGCTGCGCACGCAGACCCCGTTTCGCTTGACGCTGCATCCCGCCGACGCGATCCGCCCCGCGATCCGGATCGAGATCGAAGCTTTTGTGCGGACGCTCGAGGCCGATGGCTGGCGGCCCGTCAGCCTCGACGAGGCGGCCGCGCGCTGGCAGGGCACGTGCGCCTCCGCTGCGGCCGGCGAGGCGGAACCGCCATGAAGGACGTGCTTTTTCTCGGCAACGGTCACGGCGAGGATACGATCGCCGTCAAGGTCCTGAAACAGCTCCGCGCGCAGGCCGGACCGGACGCACTCGCCATCGAAGCCTGGCCGATGGTCGGCGCCGGCAATGCCTTTCGCAAGGCCGGCGTCCCGGTGGTCGGCGCGCTCAACACGCTGCCCAGCGAAGGGTTCGCGACGCTCGACTGGTCGATGATGTGGCGCGACCTGCAGGCCGGTTGGATCGCGACCCACTGGCGCCAGGTCCGCGCCGCGCGCGCCATGGCCGGCCGTTACCGCGTGATGGTGGCGGTCGGCGACATCGTGCCGATCGCCGCCGCCGTTCTGGCGCGTACCCCGTTCTATTTTGTCGGTTCGGCCAAATCCTCCTATTATGACGCCCTGCACGGCTATACCGGCCTGGAAAAGAGGCTCTTGAGACGGCATTGCCTGACGACCTTCCCGCGTGACGCCTTTACGGTGAGCGAGCTGGAGCGCGCGCGCGTGCCGACGCTTTATCTCGGCAATCCGATGATGGACGAGCTCGATGTGAGCGGGCGCGGTCTGGGTGTCGCCGATAAAACGACAGTCGTCGCCATGCTGCCCGGGTCGCGTGCCGACGCGACCGAAAACCTGCTCGACCTTCTCGAGGCGGCCGCCTCCGTCGCGCCCGGGGTGGACCCGTTGTGTTTTGCCTTCGCGCTCCATCCCGACGCCGACCTCGAGGCGACCCGGCGGCTGATCGCCGAGGACCCGCGTGCGGCCGCATGGCGGCCGTCTGCCGACGCCGCACAAGGCGGGTCGGGGCCGATCTTTTATCGCGGACCCGCGGCGTCTTCCGCCATGTTGGCAACCGACGCGTTCGCCGACATCCTGCACAGGGCGACGTTGGCCGTCGGCATGGCGGGCACCGCCAACGAACAGGCGATCGGGCTCGGCCTGCCGCTGATCACGGTGCCCGGATCGGGCTCGCAGGGTGAAAAATATGTGCGCATGAAGATAGAGTATTTCGGCCCGGCCGCCGTCGCCGCGGCGCGCCGGCCGGAGGCGATCGCCGGCGCGGTGTCGCGCCTGCTCGCCGATCCGCAGGCGCGGGCGCGCATGCAGGCGGCCGGCCGTGAACGCATGGGCGAACCCGGCGCCAGCCGCGCCATCGCC
This sequence comes from Nitratireductor arenosus, assembly GCF_009742725.1. Classification (GTDB taxonomy): domain Bacteria; phylum Pseudomonadota; class Alphaproteobacteria; order Rhizobiales; family Rhizobiaceae; genus Mangrovimarina; species Mangrovimarina arenosa. The sequence goes on from NZ_WPHG01000001.1 coordinate 1,267,492, forward strand.
GGCCACATCCTGGCCGGACTTGCCAGTGCCAGGCTCCGCGCCGTGGACGGCGCCACGCCGGGAAAAGCGGCATGAGCCCGCGCTTTTCGGTGGTCGTCACCGCGCATAATGAAGGCGATGCCATTGCCGCCTGCCTGCACGCGATCTCCCGCCAGGACGGCGTCGCCGACGATGAACTCGAAATCGTTGTGGTCGACGACCGGAGCACCGACGACACGGCCGGGGTCGCGCGCGCCTGCGCTGTCGAGGGGCTGCGTCTCATCCGCATCGACGAGGCGGCGGCGACGTCCTTGACCGCGCGCCAGAATGCGCTTGATCTCGGTTTTCGCGCCGCGCGCGGGCAGATCGTGCTCGTCCTCGACGCAGACGCGTTGGTGGAGCCGGACTGGCTGAGGCGCATGACCGCTCAAATCCTCGACGGCCGTGCCGACGCGGTGGCGGGACGGGTGCGGTTTCGCGGCGGCGGCGCGCTTGCGGCCTGGCAGAGCGTCGACGCCGCGTTCTATCTCGGCGTGTGCTGGCTTTTGTCCTGGCTTGGGCTCGATCGGGGCGTTCTGTTCGGCAATTTCTGCTTTTTGCGGTCGGCCTACCTCGCCGTTGGCGGGTTCGCGGCGATCGGGCCGACCCTCACCGAAGATCTCGCCTTTGCGCGCTCGCTCGCCAGGACGGGTTGCCGGATAGCCTATGACGACCCGACGGTGAGCGTACGCGCTGCTCCAGACTGGCAAAGCCTGATCGCGCGCGCCAAGCGCGTCGGCTCTGGCCCGGTCGCGCCGCTTTCGGTGGCGCTTGCCGCCTGGATGGCGCTGCTGCCGATCTTCGCCATTGCCGCACTCGCCAGCGGATCGGCGGCGCTCTGGGCCGCCTTCGCGGTCCGCTATCTTGCCGGTGCCGCCTTCGTCGCCGCCAACCTTCTCGCTGGCGGGCTCCGCCGGCTTTTGCCACTGGCGCTTTTCTACGAGCCGCTGGCGATCGCGATCGGGCTGTGGGTCATTGTGGCCGTCGCGCTCGATCCGCGCGTGACATGGGGCGGACGGGTCTATCGCCAACCCGGCAAGGACCCGGTGAAAGCGCCATGAGCCCCGCACGATCGAGAACGGGAACCATCCGACCCTTTGAACCGCGCGACCGCGATGCCGTGCGCAAGATCTGCCGCAAGACCGCCTATCGCAATCTCGGCTCCCGGGCGGTGTTCGAGGACGATGAGCTTTTCGCCGATTATTGGTGCAATTACTACACCGATCACGAACCCGAATCCTGCCTCGTCGTGGAGGAGGACGGCGCGGTCGTCGGCTATCTGTTCGGCTGCGTCGACGCGCGGCGTCATGTCAAATTGATGTCCCGGCGCATCATGCCGCCCCTGGTCGCCAAGATGCTGTGGCGGCTTGCCACCGGCCGTTACCGCGAGCCCGTGACACGGCGCACAATACGCTATTTGCTGTTTCGCTCCTGGAAGGAAGCCCCGCCCGTGCCGGTCGAGCGGTTTCCGGCCCATTATCATTGCAACCTTTTGCGCAAGGCGCATGGTGGCCGCTACTATTCCACCATGGCGGTCATCTTCCTCGACCGCCTGAAGGCGTTGGGGGTCGCCGGGCTGCACGGCCAGGTCGAGGAGCCGGTAAGCGGGGGGCCGTGGCAGCATATGGTCAACAACTACAAGCGCGACGACCTGATGGATTATTACGCCGAGAGTCCTTCCAGTTTCCATCGCATCGTGCGCGGCGTCGAAAAACCGATGGTCAACCGCGTTTGGGGCATCAAGCTCGAAACCTACCGGATGTGGCTCTTGTGGATTGCGCGCGACTTCCGTATCTGACGGGCGGGAATGGAATTGCACGCGCGGCACATTGCGCGGCGCGTCTCTCCCTTCAAGGCCATGTCCCGGCCGTTCGGTTGATGCCGAAAAGGGAAATTGATGGGATCTCGCGCTCAGGCTGAGATCGTTTTCACCGTGAACGGACCGGGCGAAGTGTCCGGCTGGCTCTACCCGCTTGCCAATGCCCTCAAGGACATCGCGCCCGATATCCGGATTACGGCCGCCATCGTTCCATGTGTTTTCTCCAGCGGTGCCGAAAGCGACGTCATCCGCCAGTTTTCCTTTGTCGACGGTCATTGCGCGATCGAGGCGTCAAAAGCGCTGATCACGCGCAACCGAACACCGGCCGGTATCGAGCGCGACCTGCCGGGGCTGGTCTTCCATCTCGGCGGCGACCGCTATCTCACCTGGTTGATCGCCAAGCGGCTCGGTCGCCCCTGTCATGCCTATCTCGAGGCGCGCTCGGCCATGGAGTGGCGTTTCGACCGGGTATTTTATTCCGGTCTCGCCGGAGACGAACACGGCGTGCCGGTTCCGAATGAAACCTATGTCGGCGAGTTGATGGTCGATGCCGCCAGGCTGCGCTGTCCCGAACGCTTTACCCGTCAGCGCGATAGGACCGTGATCGCCCTTTATCCCGGCAGCCGCGACTACATCGCCAAATACATCCTGCCCTTCTACGGCGCCGTCGCCGACCTGGTGTCGCGCCAGCGCCCGGATATCGAATGGGTGCTGGCGAAATCGGATTATCTCTCGTTGGATTTCCTGGCCAATCTATCTGACGTCGATGACGGCCGCCCGATCGACGCGGTCGCGCTCGATTGGCGGCGGGACGGTGACGGCGCCCGCCTTCTCACGCCCGGTGGCAACGCCATCGAGGTCGCCCGCCCGGCGGACGCCGCGGCGCGCGCGCGTCTTGCCCTGACCCTGCCCGGCTCCAATACGGCCGAGCTCGCCGCGCTGGGGCTGCCGATGCTGGTGACGCTGCCGACTTACTGGGCCGAAACCAGCCCGATGCCCGGCCTTGCCGGTCATATTGGCCGCCTGCCGCTGGGTGGAAAATACATCAAGCGCGCGCTCGGCCACGCTTATCTGCGTACCTTGTCCTTCACCGCGCACCCCAATCGACGCGCGGGCAGGATGGTGACGCCCGAGATCGTCGGCCGCCTGACCGCCGCGCAGATCGCCGCGGCGGTGCTCGACATGCTCGGCGGCGATCTCGCCGCGATGGAAAGCGAACTGCGCCTCGCTATGGGCGCGCCAGGCGCCGCTCGCCGTGTCGCCGAGGCGCTCGTGGCCGATCTCGTCCCACAGGCCGCCTGATGGCCGTCACACGTCATATCTCCTGGCTTGCCGGCGAACTGTGGCGGCGGCGCAGCGAGTTCGTCGCCGCGCTTGTCGCGACGGCGGTTTCGGCCGGCCTCTATTTGTTGATGCCGGGCTGGGCGGCAACGCTTGTCCGGTCGGTGTTCCCTAGCGGCGAAACGATGGCGCTGGCATGGCACCTGGCGCTCGGCCTGGCGATTTTCGGCGCCGCCTCGGTGTTCACCTTCGTCCGGGTCTATCTGATGACGCGGCTGAGTCAGCGCATCACCGCTTCGGTGCGCATGCGCATCTTCACCGACATTCTGGCGACCGCGCCGCGCAACCTGCATGCCTTGCGCGGCGGCGAGCTGGTCTCGAGCTTCTCCAACGATCTGCAGGTTTTCCAGCACGCCATGACCCGGGTGGTCGCTTCGCTGATTCCGGCGATCATCCTGGTGGTCTGCTTCTCCGTCGCGATGGCCTGGACCAATTGGCGGCTTTTCGTCTGCGCGATCGTGCTCGTCAGCCCGCTCGCCTGGATCACCTCGCGCTTCGGCCGCACGTTGCACGCCAAGGCACATTTGTCGCAGCGGCAGCTGGCGACGCTGGTCGGGCGGTTCGAGGAAACGGTGCGCGGCGCCAAGGAGATCAAATCCTATTGCCTCGAAGACCAGTCGATTCGGCAATTCGAAGTGCTCAACCGCGGGGCGCTCACCGTCCAGATCGAACGCGACATGATGGAATCGCTGCATCCCGCCGCCGTCGCCATGGCGGCCGCGCTCGGCATATCGGCGATGATGTTCGCCAGCGCCTTCATGCTGTCGCGCGGCTTGATATCGCTCGGGGAGCTGACCTCCTTCCTGGTGATCGTCGGCCTGGCCTACCCGTCGCTGCAGGAAGGTAGCCACTCGATCGGCCAGTTGATCCAGCTCTTCGCCGTGCTCGAGCGCTTCGAGGTCATCATGGGCCTGCCGCGCGAGCGCGACGGCACCGCGACGCCGGCTGACGCGCCGCTGCGCGGTGATATCCGCTTCGACAAGGTGCGGTTCCTGCACCAGCCGGGCGGCTTCGCCTTCGAGGATTTCGACCTGACCATCCCGGCCGGGCAGCGTGTCGCCATTGTCGGGCCGAGCGGCGCCGGCAAGTCGACCCTGCTCGACCTTCTGCCACGCTTTCTGTCGCCCGAGGCCGGCCGGGTGGTGATTGACGGCACGGACGTCGCGGCCATGCGGCTTGCCGATTTGCGGGGATCGATCGGCATCGTCTTCCAGGAGCCGGCGATCTTCGAGAGCAGCCTGATCGACAACATCCGCCTCGGCGACCCGGACGCACCGATGGAAAAGGTCATGCAGGCCGCACACGCGGCCCATGTCGACGAGTTCGCCCGGCGCCTCCCGGGCGGCTACGACGCGCCGGTCGCTGTCCGCGGTCTCAACCTGTCGCTCGGTCAGAGGCAGCGCATCGCGATCGCGCGCGCCTTCCTGAAGGACCCGCCGATCCTGATGCTCGACGAACCGACCTCCGCGCTCGACACCGTGTCCGAACAGCTCGTGCGCGATGCGATAGAGCGCGTCTCGGCCGGGCGCACGACGCTGATCGTGGCGCACAGGATCAGCACGGTGCGTGGCGTCGACAGGATCATCGTGCTCGACCGCGGTCGGATCGTCGAGGATGGCGATCACGAAACGCTGTTCGGGCGCGGCGGGCTCTATCGCCGGCTCTACCGGGAGCAGATGCACGAACCCGAGCCCGGCACGGTGGCGGAGTGAGGCGGTGACCGGCGCCGGAACCCTCAGCGTCATCGTGCCGACCCGCAACCGCGCGGCCGTGCTGCGGCTGTCCTTGCCGCGCCTGTTCACCCAGACGCTTGCTCCCGACGCCTATGAGGTGATCGTGGTCGACGACGCCTCAAGCGACGATACCGAGGCCGTTCTGCGGGAATTCGCTCGGGAAAATCTCGTCGTAACGCGGCTTGCCGTTCATGCCGCCGCCGCCGCGGCGCGCAACCGCGCGCTCGAACTGGCCCGTGGCGATACGCTCGTTTTTCTCGACGACGATTGCCTGGTCGCGCCCGACTTCCTGCAACAGCACGCCGCTGCGCAGGCGCGCCGGCCGGGCTCGGTCGTCACCGGTCCGATCGTTGACGTCTTGGAGCCGCCGGCAGAGGCGTCGCCGCCGCGCCATCGCTTTGCGGGCTGGCATCGCAATCCCTTCCCGACCGGCAACGTATCGGTGGCCCGGGCCGACATCGTGGCCGCGGGCGGCTTTGACGAGGACTTCACTGCCTATGGCTGGGAAGACCCGGAAATGTTCGAGCGGCTTGCTCTGCGCGGGCTGAAACGACGCTATTGCGGCGCCGCGCCCGTCTTCCACTACAAGCCGCCGGCGATGCGGCGCGCTTTTTTCGATCGTATCCGGCTCGAGCGCGAGCGCGGCGCGATGGGGGCGCTGTTTTATGCCAAGCACCGGCGCCTTTCCGTCGGCTGGCGGACCAAGCAGCTTGGCGCGATCCGGCTTCTCGACCGCCTGGTCGACCGGGTGGCCGATCTCGACGGGCGACTTGCGGCCGCCTCTGAGACCGGCAGGGAACCGAACTCGGCTTGGCTTCGCCTGCTTCTGGTCAACCATGCCGAGATCGAGGCCGGCTGGCGCATGTGGGAGCGACTCGGGCCGGAAAAACGCGCTGCCTTGCGCGCCGCGGCCTTGCGGCGCACGGCGAACTAGTTTGTGAATGGGCGCGCAACCTTGGAAGGGAACAGCATGCACACGGCGGAAATCGGACTGATCGGACTTGGCGTGATGGGCTCCAATCTGGCGCTCAACATCGCCGAGAAGGGCCACCGGATCGCCGTGTGGAACCGGACCACCGAAACGACGCGCCGCTTCGCCGAGGACGCCGGCGCGCTCGGCGCCATGATCGTGCCCTGCGACACACTCGCCGACCTTGCAGCCGCGATCCGGCCGCCTCGACCGATCATCCTGATGGTGCCGGCCGGTGCCGTCGTCGACGAGCAGATCCGCGCGCTCAGGCCGCTGCTTTCGGCCGACGACATCCTGATCGATGCCGGCAACGCCAATTTCCGCGACACAATGCGCCGCTTCGACGAACTCGACGGCAGCGGCCTCGCCTTCATCGGCATGGGGGTTTCCGGCGGCGAGGACGGCGCGCGCAACGGTCCGTCGATCATGGTCGGCGGCGCACCGTCGTCCTGGCTGCGCGTCAAGGACGTGCTGGTCGCCGTCGCCGCGCAATATCGGGGCGAGCCCTGCGTGGCGCATCTGGGGTCGGACGGCGCCGGACATTTCGTCAAGACCATCCACAATGGTATCGAATATGCCGATATGCAGATGATCGCCGAGGTCTACGGACTTTTGCGCGACGGCGCCGGCCTGAAAGCCGGGGAAATGGCGCGGCTGTTTCAAACCTGGAATGGCGGGCGGCTGGAATCCTATCTGGTCGAGATCACCGCCAGCGTGCTGGCGACGGAGGATCCCGAAACCGGCGACCCCATCGTCGACGTCATTCTCGACCGGGCCGGCCAGAAGGGCACCGGCCGTTGGGCGGCGATCGAGGCACAGACCATGGCGGTGCCGGCCACCGCGATCGAGGCGGCGGTCGCCGCCCGCAGCCTGTCGGCGATGAAGGACGAGCGCGTCGCCGCCGAGGCCCTCTACGGCGCGCCGGTCACGGCGTTTTCGAAAGCGAACAGGCGGGCCGTGATCGATGATCTCGAAAGCGCCCTTTATGCCGGCAAGATCGCGGCCTACGCGCAGGGTTTCGCGGTGATGGAAGCCGCTTCGCGCGAATTCGCCTGGGGCTTGCCGTTGGCGACGGTGGCGCGGATATGGCGGGCGGGCTGCATCATCCGCTCGCAGTTCCTCGACGATATCGCGCGTGCCTATGACGAGGACGCGCCGGCCAACCTGCTGGCCGCCCCGCGCTTCGTCAAGGCCATGCAGGACGCGCACCCGGCTCTGCGCCGCACGGTGGCCAGGGCCGCCGCGGCCGGCATTCCGGTGCCGGCGCTTTCGGCCGCGCTTGCCTATTTCGACACCTACCGGACCGCGCGCGGCACGGCCAATTTGATCCAGGCCCAGCGCGACTATTTCGGCGCGCACGGCTTTGAGCGGATCGACGCCGGCGGTGCCCATCACGGCCCCTGGTCGGGGTGACGACAACGGCGCGGCCCGCCCGCGCGGAAAGGAAAACTCGATGGGATGGCAGCCGGCCGAGAACCGCTACGAGCGCATGCACTACCGGCGTTGCGGGCGTTCCGGGCTAAAATTGCCGGCCGTCTCGCTCGGCCTGTGGCACAATTTCGGCGACGACACCCCGCATCGGGTCAAACGGGCCATCTGCCGCAAGGCGTTCGATCTCGGCATCACCCATTTCGATCTCGCCAACAATTACGGTCCGCCGCCCGGCGCGGCGGAAGCTGCCCTCGGCGAGATTCTGCGCAGCGATTTTTCCGGGTTCCGCGATCAGCTGATCGTGTCGACCAAGGCCGGTTACGACATGTGGCCGGGACCCTATGGCGAATGGGGCAGCCGCAAATATCTGCTCGCCTCGCTCGACCGGAGCCTCGAGCGGCTCGGCCTCGACTATGTCGACATCTTCTACTCGCATCGCTTCGATCCCGACACGCCGCTGGAGGAGACGATGATGGCGCTCGACCGGGCGGTGCGCTCGGGCAAGGCGCTTTACGCCGGCATCTCCTCCTACAATGCGCGCCGCACGCGCGAGGCGGCCGCGATCCTGCGCGAACTCGGCACGCCCTGCCTGATCCACCAGCCGAGCTATTCGATGATCAACCGCTGGGTCGAGGAGGACGGCCTGCTCGATACGCTCGACGAGCTCGGCATCGGGTCGATCGTGTTCTCGCCGCTGGCGCAGGGCATGCTGACGGGGAAATATCTTGGCGGCATCCCCGACGAAAGCAGGGCCGCGCAGGGCAAGTCGCTCAGGCCGTCCTTCCTCTCCGATGCGACGCTCGCCAACATCCGCGCGCTCAACGCCATCGCCGAGCGGCGCGGCCAGACGCTGGCGCAGATGGCGCTGAGCTGGGTGCTGCGCGGCGGCCGCGTGACCTCGGCGTTGATCGGCGCCAGCCGGCCCGAACAGGTCGAGGACTGCGTCGGCGCCCTGAAGAATCCCGATTTCACCGCGGCCGAACTGGCCGAGATCGACCGCTACGCCCGGGACGCCAACGTCAATCTTTGGGCGGCGTCGGCCGAGCGCGAGGGGCCGGCGCGCAAATAGGGCGGACGGGCGATCCTGGAGCGTTCCGATGCGAAGCGGAGGCCGGTTCGCCGTTCGCAAACGGGTCAGGACAATAAGGTGGAACCGGCCTGCGATCCCGTGAATGGCAGGACGGCTCTAAAAGATCGCCGCCGGCAGCCAGGTGGCGATCGCCGGCATCAGCCAGATGATGGCCATGCCGACCAGTTGCAGCGCGATGAACGGCGCGACGCCGGCATAGATGTGCCCGGTGGTGATCTCCGGCGGCGCCGCCCCGCGAAGGTAAAACAGCGAAAAGCCGAAGGGCGGCGTCAGGAACGACGTCTGCAGATTGATGGCGAGCAGGATCGCCAGCCACACCGGGTCGTGGCCCATCAGGATCAAGACCGGCACGATCAGCGGCAACAGGATGACGGTGATCTCGACGAAGTCGAGGAAGAAGCCGAGCACGAAAACCAGCGCCATGCAGAAGATCAGCGCCCCGGTCGGGCCGCCGGGCATGGCGGTCAGGATCTGTTCGATGCGCTCCTCGCCGCCGAGCCCGACAAAGACCAGCGAGAAGATGCTGGCCGTCAGAATGGTGGCGAAGATCATCGCCGTCACCGTCATGGTCGAGGTGAGCGCCGGTTTCAGCATGCCGATGCGGGCCATGCGGGCGAGCGAGGCCAGGATCGCGGCGACGCCGGCGAGCGCCAGGCCTGTGTAGAGCGCGCCCTGGACCCAGCCGATCACGGTGACGTCGCTGCGTTGCAGGCGCACCGGCGCCAGTCCCGCCGCCACGGCCAGCAGCAGCAGCGCTGCGGCGCCGAGCAGGATCAGGCTCGTCGGCGCGCCGTTGCGGTAGCCCGCCATCAGCACCGCGCCGACCGCGCCGACGGAGGCGGCCTCCGACGGGGTGGCGACGCCGCCGAGGATCGCGCCGAGCACGGCGACGATCAACAGGATCGGCGGCACGATCGCGCCGATAATGGCGGTGAGGTCCGGGCGGGGTTCGGACGTGTCGGCCGGCGGCGCATCGGCGGGCACGAGGAAGGCGCGCGCCAGCACGTAGACGATATAGATGCCGACCAGCGTCAGACCGGGCAGCAGCGCGGCGGCGAAGGTCTGGCCGACCGAGATCGTCTCGACCGTGAACTTGCCCTGTTCGAACTGCGCCTGCTGATAGGCGTTCGACATCACATCGGACAGGATGATCAACAGCGTCGAGGGCGGGATGATCTGGCCGAGCGTGCCGGCGGTGCAGACCACGCCCGACGCGAGCCGCGGATTGTAGCCGTTGCGGAGCATGGTCGGCAGCGCGATCATGCCCATCGCGATCACCGTCGCGCCGACGATGCCGGTCGAGGCGGCAAGCAGCGCGCCGACCAGCACGACCGAAACGCCGAGCCCGCCGCGCAGGCCGCCGAACAGCCGGCCCATTGTTTCCAGCAGTTCCTCCGCCACCCGGCTGCGTTCCAGCACCACGCCCATCAGCACGAACAGCGGGATCGCGATCAGCACGTCGTTGGTGAGAACGCCGAAGACGCGCTGGCCAAGGGCGCCGAGCAGGGTGATGTCCATCTGGCCGGCGGCCCAGCCCAGAAAGGCGAACACGGTCGCCACCCCTGCGATCGAAAACGAAACCGGAAAACCGAGCAGGATGCAGCCGATCAGTCCGGCAAACATCAACAGGTCGAGCGGCATCACGCGGCGGCCTCGCGCAGGCGGGCAAGGTCGCGCAGCAGGCAGGCGACGGACTGGATCAAAAGCAGCACGCAGAAGGCCGGGATCAGCGATTTCAGCAGGAAGGAGGCCGGAATGCCGCCGACCGAGATCGGGCCTTCCAGGATCGACCAGGAATTGCGCACCGACGGCCAGGACCAGACAAGGAGCACGGTCATCGACGGGATCAGCAGCGCGAGATGGCCGAACAGGTCGATCGCCGACTGCCGCTGCCGGCTGGCCTTGGCGTAAAAGATGTCGACGCGCACATGGCCGTCGACCAGCAGCGTGTAGCCGGCGCCGAGCATGAACAGCGTCGCGTGCAGGTAGAGCACGCTTTCGCTGAGCGCGATGAAGCTGATGCCGAAAACGTACCGCAAAAGCACGATCCCGAACTGCACCAGCACCATCAGGATCGCGCACCAGCGCACCAGATTGCCGACGGTCCGGTTCACGCTGTCGAGCCAGTCGGCAAGCGCGGTCATGCTGCCCCCTTGTGAAGAGGTCCGCCGGCTGTGAAGCGCCGGCGGAGCCCAGTCAGTATTTATAGTCGAGCGCCCGGGCGTTCATCTGCCCGTTATCGGCATAAACCATATAGTCGGCCACCGAACTGCGATAGGCCAGGAAGCTTTCCACGATCCGTTTGACCAACTCGTCGTCGTCCTCGCGCAGATCCGCGATCACCTCGCCGGCCGCGTTGCCCAGCGCCACGATCACCTCTTCGGGCAGCTTCTTGACCTGCACGCCCTCCTCGGCGACCAGCTTCTGCAGCGCCAGCGCGTGCTTGGTGGTGTATTCGGTCCACACCGGATTGTAGAGGCTCTCGCAGGCAAGCGCGACGGCGGCCTTGAGATCGTCGGGCAGATCCTCGTAGGCCTTGGCGTTGACCACGCACTCCTCGGCCGATGACGGTTCGCCGACGCCGGGCCAGTAATAGTTCTTGGCGACCTGGTGAAAGCCGAGCGCGCTGTCGGACCACGGGCCGATGAACTCGCCGGCGTCGAGCGCGCCCGATTGCAGCGCCTGGAACATGTCGCGGCCGCCCATCGCCTGCACCGCCATGCCGATCTTGGCGCACATCTCCGAAGCCAGGCCGGTGGTGCGGAACCGCAGGCCCTTGAGGTCGTCGACCGAGTTGATCTCGCCGCGGAACCAGCCCTGCCATTGCGGGCCGGAATTGCCGCACAGGAACGGCTTCAACCCGAACCTTGCATAGATCTCGTCGTAGAGCGCCTGACCGCCGCCATGGGCGAGCCAGCCGAACTGCTCGTCGGCCCTCAGGCCGAAGGGCTGCGAGCCGAACAACAGGATGCCCTTGGACTTCGAGCCCCAATAGGCCGGGACCGCATGGTAGAGTTCGGCCGTACCTTCCGAGACCGCGTCGAAGACGCCGTTGCCCGGCACCAGTTCGCCGGCGGCGTAGAGCTTGACCTCGATGCGCCCGCCCGACAGCGTGGTGATGCGGTCGGCCAGCATCTGCGCGGCCACGCCCGGCCCCGGCAGGTTTTTCGGCCAGGCCGTGACCATCTTCCATTCGCGCTTGTCCTGCGCGATGGCCGGGGTGGCCAAAGCCGCGCCGGTCGCCATGCCGCCAAGCGCGGTTTTCGTCAAAAACTCTCTGCGTTTCATTTTTTCTCTCCCTTTTTTATCGAATTTCCCTATTTTTTGCCCGCGATCCGAGCCATTTTTGTACGTTTTTCCGACCGCGAACGGCGCTAGTTCCCAAGAATCGCCGGCAGTCTCAGGCCCTTTTCACGCGCCCAGTCGAGCGCGATGTCGTAGCCGGCATCGGCATGGCGCATGACGCCGGTCGCCGGGTCGTTCCACAACACGCGCTCCAGCCGGCGTGCCGCAGCCGCGCTGCCGTCGGCGCAGATCACCATACCGGCATGCTGCGAAAAGCCCATGCCGACACCGCCGCCGTGATGCAGCGACACCCAGGTCGCGCCCGAGGCGCAGTTCAAAAGCGCGTTGAGCAGCGGCCAGTCCGAAACCGCGTCCGAACCGTCCTTCATCGCCTCGGTCTCGCGGTTGGGCGAGGCGACCGAGCCCGAATCGAGATGGTCGCGGCCGATCACGACCGGCGCCTTCAATTCGCCCTTGGCGACCATCTCGTTGAAGGCGAGGCCAAGCCGGTGGCGGTCGCCGAGCCCGACCCAGCAGATGCGCGCCGGCAGGCCCTGGAAGGCGATGCGGTCGCGCGCCATATCGAGCCAGCGGTGCAGCGGCTCGTTGTCGGGCAGGAGTTCCTTTACCTTCTCGTCGGTGCGGTAGATGTCTTCCGGGTCGCCCGAAAGCGCTGCCCAGCGGAACGGGCCGATGCCGCGGCAAAACAGCGGCCTGATATAGGCCGGCACGAAGCCGGGAAAGGCGAAGGCGTTGTCGAAACCCTCCTCCTTGGCGACCTGGCGGATATTGTTGCCGTAATCGAGCGTGGGCACGCCCTGGTTCCAGAACGCGACCATCGCCTCGACATGTTCGCGCATCGAGGCGCGGGCGGCCTTTTCCACCGCTTGCGGGTCGCTCTCGCGCTTGACGCGCCATTCGGCCAGCGACCACCCTTTCGGCAAATAGCCGTTGATCGGGTCGTGCGCCGAGGTCTGGTCGGTGACCATGTCCGGTCGCACGCCGCGCCGTACCAGTTCCGGCACGATCTCGGCGGCGTTGCCGAGCAGGCCGACCGATTTGGCCTCGCCGGCCCGGGTCCAGCGGTCGATCATCGCCAGCGCCTCGTCGAGCGAGGTCGCCTTTTCGTCGACATAGCGGGTGCGGATACGGAAATCGATGCGGCTCTCGTCGCATTCGACCGCCAGGCAGCAGGCGCCGGCCATCACCGCCGCCAGCGGCTGGGCGCCGCCCATGCCGCCGAGGCCGGCGGTCAGGATCCACTTGCCTGTCAGCTCGCCGTCATAATGCTGACGCCCGGCCTCCACGAAGGTCTCGTAGGTGCCCTGCACGATGCCCTGCGAGCCGATATAGATCCACGACCCGGCCGTCATCTGGCCGTACATCATCAGCCCCTTGCGATCGAGCTCGTTGAAATGGCTCCAGTCGGCCCAGTGCGGGACGAGGTTGGAATTGGCGATCAGCACCCGCGGCGCATCGGCATGGGTGCGGAAGACGCCGACCGGCTTGCCCGATTGCACCAGCAGGGTCTCGTCGTCGGCGAGCGTCTTCAAGGTGGCCGCGATGCGGTCGAAATCGTCCCAGGTGCGCGCGGCGCGGCCGATGCCGCCATAGACCACCAACTCGTTTGGATTCTCGGCCACATCCGGGTCGAGATTGTTCATCAGCATTCTGAGCGGCGCTTCCGTCATCCAGCTCCTTGCGTTGAGTTCGGAGCCGCGCGGGCTGCGCACTTCACGAATATTGTGGCGGGGATTGCTCATGGTCGGCCTCCGGACGTCAGGGACGACGCGATCGCCTCGATGCGCGTCAGGATTTCTTTGAGATGGACCTGCAGCCACTCGGCTTTCCCGGGATCGTAGTTGAAGGGCGGGTCTTCCGAGGCCAGGTGCGAGGCCTGCGTCAATTCCATCTGGATGGCGTGCACCTTGTCAGCGGGCTTTCCGTAGTGACGCGTCGTCCAGCCGCCGCGAAACCGGCCGTTGACGACATGGCTGTAGCCGTCCGCTGCCGCGCAGATATCGGCGACGGCCGTTTCGAACGCTGGTGCGCAGGTTCGGCCGTTATCGGTGCCGATGTTGAAGTCGGGCAGGCGGCCCTCGAAAAGGAACGGGCAGACGGAGCGGATCGAGTGGCAGTCATAAAGCACCGCCACGCCGTGGATGGCCCTGACGCGCGCGATCTCGGCCGCCAGCGCGGCGTGATAGGGCCGGTGAAACGCGTTAAGTCTCTCGGCCACGTCGGTGTCGGTCGGCTCCGCGCCCTCGCGCCAGATCGGCCGGTCGTCGAAATCCGTCGCCGGCACCAGCCCGGTCGTGTTCTGACCGGGATAAAGGCTTTGGCCGGACGGGTCGCGATTGGCGTCGATGACGTAGCGGTGGAAGGTGGCGCGCACCGTGGTGACGCCGGCCAGCAGACCGTCATAGAGCCGGTCGACATGCCAGTCGGTGTCGGTCAGAAGCCTGCCCTGCTCGTTCAGCCGCTCGCGCACGCTATCGGGAACGAAGGTGCCCGTGTGCGGCAGGCCGAGGATGACGGGCGAGGCACCCTGGTGCACGTCGACGGGGGTCATCGGGCCGCCTCCAGCTCCGGCAGGATCCCGGCGCTGACGCTGGCGTTGAGCGCGCCGGAGCGCACCAGTCCGCTCGCCGCCTCCAGATCGTCGGCCATGAAGCGGTCGACCTCGAGCGTCGGCACGACGCCGCGGATCGTTTCCAGGGCGCGCATCAGTTCCGGACCGGTCTTCAGCGGCGCGCGCAACTCGACGCCCTGGGCCGCCGTCACCGCCTCGATGCCGACGATGCCGGCCAGGTTGTCGCTCATGGCGAGCAGGCGCCGGGCGCCGTGGCAGGCCATGGAGACGTGGTCTTCCTGATTGGCCGAGGTCGGCGTCGAATCGACCGAGGCCGGGTGCGCCATCTGCTTGTTTTCCGACATCAGCGCGGCCGACGTCACCTCGGCGATCATCAGGCCCGAGTTCAGCCCCGGTTTCTTCGCCAGGAAGGCCGGCAGGCCGAAGGACAGCGCCGGATCGACCAGGAGCGCGATGCGGCGCTGGGCGATCGCGCCGATCTCGCAAATTGCGAGCGCGATCTGGTCGGCGGCGAAGGCCACCGGCTCGGCGTGGAAATTCCCGCCCGAGACGACGCCGTCCGAAAGCACCAGCGGGTTGTCGGTGACGGCGTTGGCTTCGATTTCGAGTGTCCGCGCCGCCATGCGCAGCAGGTCGAGGCAGGCGCCGTCGACCTGGGGCTGGCAGCGGATACAATAGGGGTCCTGCACGCGCTGGTCGCCCTCGATATGGCTTTCGCGGATCTCCGAGCCGGCCAGCAGCGCGCGCAGCGCGGCCGCAGTGTCGATCTGGCCCCGATGGCCGCGCAGGGCGTGAATTTCCGGGTGGAACGGCGCGGTCGAGCCCATGGCGGCATCCGTCGACAGCGCGCCGGTGATCAGCGCCGCGCGCGCCGCCCGGTGGGTGCGAAAAAGACCGGCGAGCGCCAGCGCGGTCGACACCTGGGTGCCGTTGATCAACGCCAGCCCTTCCTTGGCGGCAAGCACGATCGGTTGCAGTCCCGCCTTGTCGAGCGCGTCGGCGGCCGGCATGCGCTGACCCTCGAACACCGCCTCGCCCTCGCCGATCATCGCCGCCGTCATATGGGCAAGCGGTGCAAGGTCGCCCGATGCGCCGACCGACCCCTTTTCGGGAATCACCGGCAGAACGCCGCGCGCCAGCATCGCCTCGATCAGCGCTACCGTCTCCGGCCGCACGCCCGACGCGCCGCGCCCGAGCGAGATCAGCTTCAGCGCCATGATCAGCCGCACGATGTCGTCGGAGAGCGGCGCGCCGACGCCGCAGCAATGCGACAGGATCAGATTGCGCTGCAGCGTCGCCACGTCGTGTGCCGGAATGCGCACGCTGGCGAGCTTGCCGAAGCCGGTATTGATGCCGTAGACGGCCGCATCGCCGCCGACGATGGCGGCAATGCGCGCGGCCGCGCTGGCGATGGCGGCGCGGAACTGGTCGTCGAGCATGACGGCATCGTTGCCGCGGTAGACGGCTTCCAGCGTGGCGAGCGGAACGGCGCCGGGGTACAGAACGATCATTGTCAGTCTCTTGCCTCCACGATGCGGCGGTAAAGCGGGTTGTCGCCGATCCGATAGGCCAGTTCGGCCGGGTGCTCGACGTCCCAGATCGCGAACTCGGCGCGCTTGCCGGGCGTAATCGTGCCGATCTCGTCGCCGAGACCGAGCGCCAGCGCGGCCTCGCGCGTTGCGCCGGCGAGCGCTTCTTCCGGCGTCAGGCGAAACAAGGTGCAGGCCATGTTGACCGCCAGCAGCAGCGAGGTCATCGGCGAGGAGCCCGGATTGCAGTCGGTGGCGACCGCGATCGGCACGCCGGCCGCGCGCAGCGCCGCGACCGGCGGCCGCTCGGTTTCGCGCAGGAAATAGAACGCGCCCGGCAACAGCACGGCGACGCTGCCGGCTTTCGCCATCGCGGCGACGCCGTCCTGACCGAGATATTCGAGGTGGTCGGCCGAGAGCGCCCCGTAAGACGCCGCCAGCTTCGCGCCGCCGAGATCCGACAATTGTTCGGCGTGCAGCTTGACCGGCAGGCCGAGCGCCTTGGCGCGATCGAAGACGCGCGCGATCTGACCCGGCGAAAAGGCGATGCCCTCGCAGAACCCGTCGACCGCGTCGGCCAGCCCTTCGGCCCCCGCCGCCTCCAGGCCCGGGATCGCGACCTCGTCGATATAGGCGTCGGCGCGGTCCTTGTATTCGGGGGGCACGGCATGCGCGCCGAGATAGCTGGTGCGCACGCGCACCGGCCGCAGCTTTTCAAGCCGGCGCGCCGCGCGCAGCATCTTCAGTTCGTCCGCGACGGTCAGGCCGTAACCCGACTTGACCTCGATGGTCGCCACGCCTTCGCCGATCAGCCGGTCGAGCCGCGGCAGCGCTGATTCCACCAGCGCGTCTTCGGTAAGTGCGCGCGTGGCCGACACGGTTGAGACAATGCCGCCGCCGGCGCGCGCGATCTCCTCGTAGCTTGCGCCTTCCAGCCGCAGCTCGAATTCCCTGGCGCGATTGCCGCCGAAAACCAGATGGGTGTGGCAATCGACCAGGGCCGGGGTCGCCAGCCGGCCGCCGAACGACTCGGTTTCGACGCCGCTCCAGCCGGCTGGCATCGCATCCGCCTCGGCCGCCCAGGCGATCCGGCCGGCCTCGACGCCGATCGCGCCCCGGTCGATCAGGCCGTAGGGAGCGCCGCCCGCGTCAAGCGTGGCGATACGCAGGTCGGAAAGAATCTTGCGCGTCATCGATGGGTCGATTTCCGGTTTTCAAAGTCAAGAATAATGCTATTATGTCTAGACATAACGAGTCAATTGGAAAGAGTGCCATGTTGTCGATTTTTGCGCGGGAAGCGTTGACCCAGGCCGGATGGCAGTCGAATGTTCTGGTCGAGATCGGCGCGGACGGACGGATCGCGGGCGTGAGCGCCGACGCGGCACCGGCGGCTGACAGCCACCGTGTGGCCGCGCTCCTGCCGGCGCCCTCGAACCTGCACAGCCATACCTTCCAGCGCGCCATGGCCGGTCTGGCCGAGGCGCGCGGCCCGGCCGCCCATGACAGTTTCTGGACCTGGCGCGAGATCATGTATCGCTTTCTCGACGTGCTGACGCCCGACGAGATCGAGGCGGTCGCCGCGCTCGCCTTCATGGAAATGCAGGAGGCCGGCTTTGCCGCCGTGGCGGAGTTCCATTATCTGCACCACCAGCCCGGCGGCGCACCCTATGCCGATCTCGGCGAACTTGGCGCCCGCATCGCCGCGGCGGCGGCCGAAACCGGCATCGGGCTCACCCTGCTGCCGGTGCATTACGCCCAGGGCGGCGTCGACGGGCGGCCGCTTTCGGGCGGCCAGTTGCGGTTCGGCAACGATCTCGACCGCTATCTGGAGCTGGCATCGCGCGCCGAGGCGACGGTGAAGGCGCTGCCCGGCGACGCCCATTGGGGATTTGCGCCCCATTCGCTGCGCGCGGTCGGCGCCGCCGATCTCGAACGGCTGGCGGGAATGCGCGGCGACCGCCCGTTCCACATGCACATCGCCGAGCAGGAACAGGAAATCGACGAGATGCTGGCGGTTCACGGCGCCCGGCCGGTCGAATGGCTGCTCGACAGGGTCGCGGTCGACCGGCGCTGGTGCCTGATCCATTGCACCCACATGACCGAAAAGGAGACCGCCGGTCTCGCCGCCGCGCAGGCAACGGCGGGACTGTGCCCGGTCACCGAGGGCAATCTCGGCGACGGCATTTTCGACGGCGCGCGCTTTCGCGCCGCCGCCGGCGTGTTCGGCGTGGGCTCCGATTCCAATATCCGCATCAGCGTTGCCGAGGAACTGCGCCAGCTCGAATATTCGCAGCGGCTGCGCGACCGGCTGCGCGTCGTGCTGGCCGATGCCGGGCAGTCGAGCGGCCGGGTGCTTTACCGGACCGCGCTTGAAGGCGGCGCGCGCGCGCTCGGCCGTGACAGCGGCGTGCTCGCGCCGGGGTTTTGGGCCGATCTGGTCGCGATCGATCCGGCACGCTCCGCGCTTTGTGGTCCAGACGGTGACCCTCTGCTCGACGGCTGGATCTTCGCCGGCGGCAACGAAACCGTGACCGATCTGTGGTCGGCCGGCCGCCACAGGGTCCGCGACGGACGGCATCTCGGCCGCGAGGCGATCGTCGCGCGCTATGCAAGCTGCATGGAATCGGTCAGGGCACGGCTATGACGACCGATCGGCGTACCTCCTTCCGCGACATCAAATCCGAGCTTGAACGCCGGATCGCCCGGCGGATATGGCCACCGGGCGCGACGATCCCCGGCGAGGAAGCGCTGGCGGCGGAATTCGGCGTGGCGCGCGCTACCGTCAACCGTGCGGTGCAGGAACTGGCGCGATCCGGGATCGTCGAACGCAAGCGCAAATCCGGTACGCGGGTCGCGCTTTATCCGGTACGCGAGGCGCGGCTCGCGATTCCGCTGGTGCGCAAGGAAATCGAGGCCAAGGGCGCCGCCTACGCCTATTCGCGCCTGAGCCGCGCCGTCGTCGCCGCGCCGGATTTTCTGCGCGCCCGCCTTGCCCTGCCGGACTCGGCGAAAGTCCTGCATCTGCGCTGCCTGCATCTCGCCGACCGGACGCCGTTCCAATTCGAGGAACGCTGGATCAATCTCGACGCGGTGCCCGAAGCGCGCGGCGAGGCTTTCGAGGAGATCGGGCCGAATGAATGGCTGGTCGAGAACGCGCCGTTCTCGCGCGCCGAGTTCGCCTTTCGCGCCGCGCGCGCCGGCCGCGACGAGGCCGCGCTGCTGCAGGTGGTTGAAGGCGAGGCCGTGTTCGTGGCCGAGCGCATGACATGGCTGGCGGGCAAGCCGATCACCTTCGTGCGCATGGTTCACCCGCCCGGCCACCGCATGGTGACGGAAATTTGAACGGGCGCCCGCCACCCGCCGGCCGTGCTTCCCGCCGCCGTGTCTGCCGATGTTGCCCGTTGCCGGGTCGATGACCGGTTGGCCAGCTTTGCGCCAGATCAAGGCTTTGGGAGCACGCACCAGGCAGGAATGATCGCGAGCGTCCGCTCAAGGGCGGTCTGGACCGGTCGCGTGTAAATATGCAAATCTTTGAATGGAACGTTTTGCCGCGTCTTCGAGGGAAGACAAAAACCGCCCGGCAGGTTAGAAAAGTTCCAAGGAGAACACGGATGGACTTCGAAGCCTTATTTGCCACGAAGCTCGACGGCCTTCGCGACGAGGGCCGCTATCGCGTTTTCGCGGAACTGGAGCGGCATGCGGGTTCGTTTCCGCGCGCGACGCGCTTTGTCGGCGACGAGACCCGCGAGGTCACCGTGTGGTGCTCGAACGATTATCTCGGCATGGGCCAGAACCCCGAGGTGATCGCGGCCATGCACGAGGCGCTCGAGCGTTGCGGCGCCGGCGCCGGCGGCACGCGCAACATTTCCGGCACCAATCATTACCATGTGTTGCTCGAGCGCGAACTGGCCGACCTGCACGGCAAGGAAGCCGCGCTGATCTTCACCTCCGGCTATGTCTCGAACTGGACGACGCTGTCGACGCTCGGCGCCAATATTCCCGGCTGCGTGATCGTCTCGGACGAAGGCAATCACGCCTCGATGATCGAGGGTATCCGCCATTCCAAGGCCGAAAAGCGCATCTGGAAGCACAACGATGTGCGCGACCTCGACCGGATTCTGTCGGAATACGGACCCGATCGGCCGAAGATCGTCGCCTTCGAGAGCGTCTATTCCATGGACGGCGATATCGCGCCGATCCGCGAAATCCTCGAGGTCGCCGAAAAGCACGGCGCCATGACCTATCTCGACGAGGTGCACGCGGTCGGCCTGTACGGGCCGCGCGGCGGCGGCGTTGCCGAGCGCGAGGGGCTGATGGACCGCGTCACCATCATCGAAGGCACGCTCGGCAAGGCTTTCGGCGTCGTCGGCGGCTACATCACCGGTTCGACCGCGTTGTGCGACTTCGTGCGCTCCTTCGCCTCCGGCTTCATCTTCACCACCGCCCTGCCGCCGCATGTGGCGGCCGGCGCGCTGACCTCGATCCGGCATTTGAAGACAAGCCAGTTCGAGCGTGCCCGCCACCAGGACCGCGTTGCCAAGGTGCGTGCCCGCCTCGATGCGATCGGTATCCCGACCATGCCCAATCCGAGCCATATCGTGCCGGTGATGGTGGGCGACGCGGCCAAGTGCAAATGGCTTTCGGACCTCTTGCTCGACAATCACGGCATCTACGTTCAGCCGATCAACTACCCGACCGTGCCGCGCAAGACCGAGCGGCTGCGCATCACGCCGTCGCCGCTGCACACCGACGCCGACATCGATCATCTGGTGCGCGCGCTTTCGGAACTGTGGTCGCAATGCGCTCTGGCCCGCGCCGTGGCCTGAGGCGTCGGCGCTCGTTTCCGACCGGACTGCGCGACCGTCCAGAGCGCGGGCGTCTCCAGCGAAGCATGAACGCTTCTCGAAGCGAACCGCGCTAAAGCCGATCTGCTTTTCACGGAATCGCAGATCGGCTCCAACTTATTGTTTTGACGCATTTGCGAACGGCGAACCGGTATCCACTTCGCCTGGAAACGCGTTAGCGGCCGACCCGGTTCGCCGGCGCCACGACGATCTCGGCCGGCCGTGCGCGCGGTTTTGTCGACAGCAGCCAGCCTGTGATCCGGTCTCCGACCGGACGCTCGAAATAACGGTGGGACGCCATGGCGACGCCGATCACCACCAGGGCGGGCACGAGCCAGTAGGTGTAAAAACTGACCACGCCGAGCGGCTCGACGAGCTTGCGCCAGAGCACGGCCAGCAACACGCTCTCGATGACGGGGTGGATCAGGTAGATGCCGAGCGACACCTTTCCGAGCGGATGCAGGAAGGCGAGATAGAGCGAGGAGTCGGGCCGGTTGCGTTCGGCGAGCGCGGCGCAATACATGGCCAGCCCGAGCAGCAGCACGATCACGTAGGAATATTGATTGGTCGCCATCGCCGCGATCGCCAGCGCGAAGACGATCCAGGCCGGCGCGTGGCTTTTCAGGCGCCACCGGCTGTCGCGCACCGCCATCGCCACGAAGGCGCCGAGCGCGAAATCGGCGAAGGCGCGATAGGCGCCCCAGGTGTTGGCCTCCAGCCAACTCGCGAACGGGATGATGTTGGCCGCCACGGCGAGCTCCAGCACCAGTACAGACAACGCCGCCATCGCCGCCAGGCCTGCCTTGCCGCCGGCCCGGTAGGCCAGGATGATCAGCGGCAGGAGCAGATAGCAGAACCATTCCGCCGACATCGACCAGGCGACATAGTTGAAGGTCAGCGTATCGGTCAGGCCCCAGGCCTGCAACAAGAGCAGATTGGCCGGAAGCGCCGACCAGGCATAGCGGCCCGGATCGCCGGTCTGCACGAAGCCGAAATCGATCGCCAGCGCGACGACGCAGAAAAACAAAAGCGTAACCAGATAGAGCGGGTAGAAGCGCGCGATGCGCCGCAGCAGGTAGCGGCCGAAGCTGCCGCGCTCCCTCAAGAGCCTGTCGCCATAGCGCTCCATGATCAGGAAGCCGGAGATCATGAAGAACATCTCCATCAGCGGCATCAGCCGGTAAAGCGCCGCGCTCGCGGCCTCGTGCCCCGGGGGCGCGTAACGCAGGAAATGCCACATCATGATGGTCAGCGCGGCGGTGAGCCGCCAGGTTTCGAAGATGCGGTAATGCATGCCGTGTCAGCCGGTGCCAAGAAGAAATTCCGGCCTATATTCAGACAGATTACTTCAGAAATCCCTAATGTCATAGATTCTCTATGAGGGGCATGTTTTTTCAAGCTTATCTTGGCATTTGGAGCCTGTGCACGTGAAAGGCGAGGCGGGTTGTATTCGCCATAACTGATGGCTGCGCCTTTGGGTGCGGGATTGTCCTATGGAAGCCGCGCTATCGGCCCGGCTCCCGACGTAACGCAACAAAAAACCCTCATCCGCGGCGCGGCCGCGGATGAGGGTTGTTGTTTTGCCTGCCGGCCCGGCGCTCGGGCCGGGCCACTCATTCTATCGTGAAGCCGCTCAGGCGGACTTCTTCTTGTCGTCGTCGTCGATTTCCTCGAAATCGGCATCGACGACCTCCTCGCCGCTCTTTTCGGCGTCGGCCTTGGCGTCGCCCTCGGCTGCCTCGGCCTGCGAGGCTTCGTACATGGCCTGGCCAAGCTTCATCGAAGCCTCGGCGAGCGCGTTGGTCTTGGTCTTGATGTCTTCGACATCGTCGCCCTCGACGGCCGCCTTCAGCGCTGTGATCGCCTCCGAGATCGCGTTGCGGTCGTCTTCGGAGACTTTTTCACCGTATTCGGCGAGCGACTTCTCCGACGAATGGACCAGTGCCTCGGCCTGGTTCTTGGCCTCGACCGCCTCGCGGCGCTGTTTGTCGCCCTCGGCATTGGTCTCGGCGTCCTTGACCATCTTCTCGATCTCGTCGTCGCTGAGGCCGCCCGACGCCTGGATGCGGATCTGGTGCTCCTTGCCGGTGCCCTTGTCCTTGGCCGAGACGTTGACGATGCCGTTGGCGTCGATGTCGAAGGTGACCTCGATCTGCGGCACGCCGCGCGGCGCGGGCGGAATGCCGACCAGGTCGAACTGGCCGAGCACCTTGTTGTCGGCCGCCATTTCACGCTCGCCCTGGAAGACCCGGATCGTGACCGCGGACTGGTTGTCCTCGGCGGTCGAGAAGACCTGGCTCTTCTTGGTCGGGATCGTGGTGTTGCGGTCGATCAGGCGGGTGAACACACCGCCCAACGTCTCGATGCCGAGCGACAGCGGCGTCACGTCGAGCAGAAGCACGTCCTTGACGTCGCCCTGCAGAACGCCGGCCTGGATGGCCGCGCCCATGGCGACGACCTCGTCGGGGTTCACGCCCTTGTGGGGTTCCTTGCCGAAGAACTGCTTTACCGCTTCCTGGATCTTCGGCATGCGGGTCATGCCGCCCACCAGCACCACCTCGTCGATCTCGCCCGCCTGCACGCCGGCATCCTTCAGCGCCGCCTTGCACGGGTTGATGGTACGGCTGATCAGGTCCTCGACCAGGCTTTCGAACTTCGCCCGGGTGAGCTTCATCGTCAAATGTTTCGGGCCGGACTGGTCGGCTGTGATGAAGGGCAGGTTGATTTCGGTCTGCGAGGTCGCCGACAGCTCGATCTTGGCCTTCTCGGCGGCTTCCTTCAGCCGCTGCAGGGCGAGCTTGTCGTTCTTCAGGTCGATGCCCTGTTCCTTCTTGAACTCGTCGGCGAGGTAATTGACCAGACGCATGTCGAAGTCTTCACCGCCGAGGAAGGTATCGCCATTGGTCGACTTCACCTCGAACACGCCGTCGCCGATCTCAAGGATCGAGATGTCGAACGTGCCGCCGCCAAGGTCGTAGACGGCGATCGTGCCGGCTTTCTTCTTGTCGAGCCCGTAGGCGAGCGCGGCCGCCGTCGGCTCGTTGATAATCCTGAGCACTTCAAGGCCGGCGATCTTGCCGGCATCCTTGGTGGCCTGGCGCTGGGCGTCATTGAAATAGGCCGGAACGGTGATGACGGCCTTTTCGACCTTTTCGCCGAGATAGCTTTCCGCCGTCTCCTTCATCTTCTGAAGGACCATGGCGGAAATCTGCGAGGGCGAATATTTCTTGTCCTGGACCTCGACCCACGCGTCGCCATTGTCGGCCTTCGCGATCTTGTAGGGGACGAGCTTCTTGTCCTTGTCGGTGATCGGGTCGTCGTAGCGCCGGCCGATCAGGCGCTTGACCGCGAAAATCGTGCCTTCCGGATTGGTCACTGCCTGACGTTTGGCCGGTTGTCCGACAAGACGTTCCTCGCCGTCGGAAAAGGCGACGATCGACGGTGTCGTGCGCGCACCTTCGGCGTTTTCGATGACCTTGGGTTCCTTGCCGTCCATGACCGCAACGCACGAATTCGTGGTTCCGAGGTCGATACCAATTACTTTAGCCATTCTTCTTCTCCGCTAAGCAGGCTGCCAAGGACCCATTGCGGCGTTCGGCGCGGCAGCCCCTGTTCACAAGAAAGCGCCCCACCGCCTCCCGAAGGAATGCGCGTGCAGCGTTGCGGCGTATATAAGAACAGCGATTTCGGGGCGCAAGCGCCGTACGGGGCGGTTTGCTGGCAAATGCGTCCAGCCGGGCCTTTCAAGCCCCTATAAGGCGAACAAAAAAGCCGCGGCGCGGCCGGTCGGGCATGAAGGCCGGCCCGCGACATCTCCGAGACTCGGCAAAACCCCGCCCGGCTCCCATATTGTGAGCATGAGCCCTGAACCCAGTCTCGATCTTGTCCAGCAGCGACGCAGTCGCGCGCTGAATACGGTGCACACCTGGCTGCTCGCGGCCGGCAGCCTTTCGATCCTCGCCGTCTGCGCCTGGGCGTTCGGCGGCATCGCGGCGCTCGTCTATGCACTGGTCATCGGCGCGGTCTCCATGGTGGCGATGCGCCGGGTCAGTCCGCGTCTCGTGCTGTCGATGTATAAGGCCAGGCCCGTCTCGAGGGCGCAGTTTCCGCAAGGAATTGCCGTCCTGGAGGAGCTTGCCCGGCGCGCCGGGCTGCCGGCCGTGCCGACGCTTCACGTCGTACCCTCGCGCATGATGAACGCGTTTGCCGTAGGCCGCCGCGACGATTCGGCGATCGCGATAACCGACGCGCTTGCCCGGCGCATGAGCCTGCGCGAACTGACCGCCATCCTGGCCCATGAGATCAGCCACATCGCCCACGAGGACGTGAAGGTGATGGCTTTCGCCGACATGGTTTCGCGATTCACCTCGATGATGTCGACGGTCGGCTTGCTTTCGCTGGTGCTCAACCTGTTCGTCTTCGCCGGCGGTTACCAGGCGCAGGTGCCCTGGTTGGCTGTCATCGTGCTGTTGGCTGCGCCGACCGTCGGCGGCCTGTTGCAGATGGCGCTGTCGCGCACACGCGAATATGACGCCGATCTCGGCGCGGTCATGCTGACCGGCGATCCCGAGGGGCTCGCCGCTGCGCTGGTCAAGCTCGAGCGTGTGCAAGGGCGGCTTTGGGAAAGCCTGATGCTTCCCGGCGGCCGCACCCCCGACCCTTCGGTGCTGCGCACCCACCCGCCGACCGAGGAGCGTGTCCGTCGGCTGATGGCCTTGAAGGGCGCGGCCGACCTGCCGGAGGAGGGTGTGCTTGCCGATGCGGGCGGCCGCGTGCCGCAACGACGTTCGAGTTTCATTCCCTCAATCGGCCGTCGACGACCCGAAGCGGCGGACTACCGGCGCCTTGCCGGGCTGATGCCGACCGCCACCATCCTGGCGGATGAAGACGTCGATCGTCCCGCCAGTTCCGGCATGCTGGCCGGCCCGACCGGGCGCCCACGCATCCGCATCCGCCGCGGCGGCGTATGGTGGTGAGACGTCCGGCCGGCCGACGGCGCGTCGTGAAACCGCGCGGCTAAGGAAAGCCACGGTCCGCGCGCGGGCATCATATTGTGCCGGCTCAAACCGCTGAGATCGCCGGGAAAACACGGCGCCCGCGCCGCCCTGTGTCGGTCCATGGCGACAATGTCGTAATTGGGTCTTGCAATGTCGTTTTCGAACGATATCCTGCGCCGATCATCACGGTGGCTTCTCCAGTCGATGGAGCCGCGCCCTTTTCCGGCGCCCCGAATCTCGGCCACCCTCTGCTCTCGCAGTCTCTTTCCGCGCCCGTCGGGCGCGTTTGTGCGCGGGCAGGCGCCGCCCTACCGACGGGTCTCAGGCGTTCAACACCCATTACGCGTGGTCCGTACCGGGCCGCGCCGCTGTTGCCCGCCTCGCCGGCCGGGTTGCGGCCGATGCGAACCACAGGCGAAACGGAGAGCGATATGAACGAGGCAGCACTCAAACAGCCAAATGCCGAGCTGGAAATGGACCAGCAGCTTTATGGCGATGATCCGCTGGCCGACCGCGAGACCGATCTCTACCGCGGCGAATATGTGATGACGTTCGTGGAGAAGTGGGACGAACTCATCAATTGGACGGCCCGGGCCGAGAGCGAGGGCCAGTTCTTCATCGACGTTTTGCGCGCCAGGGGCAAGGAAACCGTGCTCGACGTCGCGTGCGGCACCGGCTTCCACTCCGTGCGCCTCAACGAAGCCGGCTTCAACGTCACCTCGGCCGACGGTTCGGCCGCGATGCTGGCCAAGGCGTTCCAGAACGGTCAGTCGCGCGGGCTGATCCTGAAGACGGTGCAGGCCGACTGGCGCTGGCTCAACCGCGACATCCAGGGCAAATATGACGCAATCATCTGCCTGGGCAATTCCTTCACCCATCTGCACACCGAGGCCGACCGCCGCCGCGCACTGGCGGAGTTCTACGCCGCGCTCAAGCATGACGGCATCCTGATCCTCGATCAACGCAATTACGACACCATGCTCGACGAGGGCTTCAAGTCGAAGCACAAATTCTATTATTGCGGCGACAAGGTCACGGCCGAGCCCGAGCATATCGACGACAGCCTGGTGCGCTTCAAATACAGCTTTCCCGACGGCGCCGAATACACGCTCAATTTGTGCCCGATCCGCAAGAATTACGTGCGCAAATTGTTGTCGGAAGCCGGCTTCCTGCGGGTGCGTACCTACGGCGACTTCCAGGAGACCTATGCCGAAAGCGACCCGGATTTCTTCGTCCACGTGGCCGAGAAGTCGACCCTGCATGTCGTGCGCTGGGGCGGCGAGGCGCGCGAGGAGGGCCACACCGATATCCGCGACGTCACCGAGGATTATTACGACGGCGACGATGCCGACACCTTCTACTCCACGGTCTGGGGCGGCGAGGACCTCCATATCGGGATTTACGAGGACACAAAGAACATCCGTGACGCCTCCGTGGTCACCGTCGACCGCATGATCGCGGCCCTGCCGAAGATCGATGCCGACACCAAGGTTCTCGACATCGGCGCCGGCTATGGCGGCTCGATGCGCCATATGGTCAAGAAATTCGGCAACGAGGCGGCCTGCCTCAACATCTCCGAGACCCAGAACGACACCAACCGCCACAAGAACCGGCGTGCCGGCCTCGCCGACAAGATCCGCGTCGTGCACGGTGTCTTCGAGGATATTCCCGAGGCCGATGCCAGCCAGGACGTGGTGTGGAGCCAGGACGCGATCCTGCATTCCGACCAGCGCGAGAAGGTGCTGGCCGAGGTCTGGCGCGTGCTCAAGCCCGGCGGCCATTTCGTCTTCACCGACCCGATGCAGGCCGACGACGTGCCAGAGGGCGTGTTGCAGCCGGTCTATGATCGCCTGCAGTTGAACAGTCTCGGCTCGTTCCGCTTCTATCGTGAGGCCGCGCGGGCGCTCGGCTTCGAGATCGTGTCGCAGCAGGACCTGACCGGCGATCTGCGCACCCACTATTTCCGGGTGCGGGAGGAGTTGTTGGCCAATTACGACAAGCTGCGCGAAAGCGGCGCCTCGAGCGACTATCTCGACAAGATGGCGGTCGGGCTCGAGAACTGGGTCAAGGCGGCCGATGCCGGTCATCTGGCCTGGGGCATCCAGCTGTTCCGCAAGCCGGCCTGAGAGACAGGCGATATCGCCTGAAAGACTACGGCGCCCCTGCAAAGGGGCGCCGTTTCTTATGGCGCGGCCGGCATTCGTCGCCGTCAGTGCGCCGAGCCGACCAGGATGAACGGCGCCCAGGAGGCGGGATCGGCACGGGTGCCGCCGGCCTCGATTTCGGCCAGCATGGCGCGGCGCAGCGCCTCGGCGCGGTCGACCCGCGGATCGGCCACCATCGCCGCGACCGCGCCGGTCACCAGCCGTACGGCAGCATCCGACTGGACCGGCC
Organism: Nitratireductor arenosus; assembly: GCF_009742725.1. Lineage (GTDB taxonomy): Bacteria > Pseudomonadota > Alphaproteobacteria > Rhizobiales > Rhizobiaceae > Mangrovimarina > Mangrovimarina arenosa. The sequence continues at coordinate 1,295,536 of NZ_WPHG01000001.1, forward strand.
AGTGCGACACCAGCAGCGCGCGGGCGCCGGCATAAAAGAAGGCGCGCGCCAGACCGGACAGCGCTTCGCCGCCGCCGTCGCCGGAGGCGGTGTTGCAGGCCGACAGGATCACCCAGTCCGCGTCAAGCTTCAGCGTGGCCACTTCCGAGGCCGTCAGCAGCCCGTCGTCGCGCGCCGTCGCCGTCGCTGGCGGTGTCAGCACGATGGCGGGTTCGGCCAGGCCCGACAGATCGCCGGAGACCAGGCCGTGCGTGGCGAAATGCACGATGCGCGCCCGGGCGAGCCGACCTTCTTCCGACACACGCTTGACCCCGGCCTCGCTTGCCGCCCGGCCGAGATAGACGGCGTCGTCGCCGGCCCGTAGCGCCCGCGCGATCGCGCAGGCCTCGTCGGTCGTTTCCGGCAACGGCGCCAGCCGGCGCACAGCGCCGACATCCGCCACCGCGCCGCGAAACAGCGACGAAAGCGTCGGCATGGATGCGCGCGCCACTTTTGGACCGCCGGCCGCCGCCGGCCCGCAATCGGTACGCGCGAAGGCACGCCGATCGTCGTCGCCCGGCCCGGTCAGCAGCGGATTGGCGAAACCGAGATAGGGGACGCGCTCGTCGCCGGAGTGCGCGACGGCAGCCAGCGCGGCAAGCGACGACACGGAAGGAAGCACCGCGATCGGGTGATCGCGCAACAGCCAGCCGGCTTCGTGGTAGCGCGCGGCGCGACCGGCTTCCGGCGCCGTGCTCACCAGCAGGTGAAAGGGCAGGCTGGCGAGGCTTCGCGACGGCACGATCACCAGTTTCTTGCCGGCGATCATCTCGGCGACCGGCGCGAGCATTGCCTGGTAAAGGCCGGCCGCGATGGCAAGCACGGCGCCCTCGCGGTCGGGCTCGTCGGTCGCCACCAGCGATTGCGCCCCGCGCGCCTGCGGCCCCACGCCCAGCATTCCGCGCAGCCGCCGCACATCCGCAGCCAAGGCGCCGCTCGGCCTGTCGAGCCTGATCCAGCGCGGCGTTCCCCGTTTCGGAACCGCCCACAGATAGGTCTCGAAATCGACCGTGCCGAGCGGGCTTGTATCGGCGTAGAACAGAAGAATCTCGTCCTCGGCAAGCGCCGCCCGGGCGGTCGTGAAACCGCTGGGCGCCGGCTGCCGCAGGGTGGCGAAATCTGGAAACGCCTCGGCAAGCCGCGCATCGATGGCCCGGATGCGGCGATCGGTCTTGGAAAGCGCGGTTTCGATCGTCGCGATCCTTGCCGGGCTGTTGCCCGAAGGGTCCTGCGCATGCAGGGCGGTGAGGCGGCGGTCGTCCCGTTGCCATTGCTCGACCAGATCCTGTCGTTCCCTTACCAGTCCGGCGAGCTCGCCGTTTCCGGCCGCGTGACGGGCGCCGAGTTGCGAAAGCGCGACCGCCGCGCGCGAATCGATGACGCGCTGCGCCACCAGGAAGGCCTTTTCGGCATAAGTGTGCCGATCTCGCGGCTGTTCCTGCGACAGGCGCGAATAGGTCTTGATTAGATGATCGAAGATCGCGCCGCGCGCGATCGCCTGATCCTCGATCGTGCCGGTCCGGTTGGCGAATGCGTTTTGCGCATTGATCGCGGCCAGGCGCTCGGTGAGCGCGGTCGCGCGTTCGAGCGCAATCCGTGCGGCGGCGAAATCGCCGCGCATGAAATCGGCTTCTCCCAGGTCGGCCAGCGTCGGGATTGTTTCGGCGCTGTCGGCGCCGAAGCGCCCCCGCAGCCAGGCGAGTGCCGCGGCGAATTTTTCGCCTGCTTCGTCGAACCGGCCTTCGGCCATCCGGATCCGGCCGAGCAGGCTGTCGGCGCGGATGAGGGAACGCTGCCGGGTGGGAATGTCGCGATAGATGGCGCGCGCGGCCGTGGTCAGGCGCTCGGCCGCGGCCGGCGCCTTCTGCTCGAGCCGGATATAGGCGAGCGTCAGCATCAGCTCGGCCGCCGTCGGATCCTTGGCGCCGCGCGCCGCCGTCACCGCGTCCAGCGAACGTTGAGTGAGCGTCGCCGCTTCGTCGACCCGCCGCTGGCTGAAGCGCGTATAGGCGAGCGCGGTACGCGTCAGGATCATCTCCTCGCTCTGCTGGCCATGGGTCTCCATGATCGACAGCGCCCGCGTCAACAGCGGGTCGGCCTCTGCAAAGCGCTGCTGGCCGGAGTAAAGCAGCCCGAGTACGAGGAAGTCGAAGCCTGTCAGCAGATCGTCCGCCTCACGGGTGGCCAGGCTGATCGACAGCGCCCGCTTGGCGAAGATTTCGGCCTCGGCGGAACGGTCGCCGGCGTTGGCGGCATTGGCGACCCAGCGCGCCGCCTCGCCGACGCCGGCCGCCTCCGGACCCTGCACGCGCTCGCGCAGGTCGAGCAGCCGGCGAAACACCCGCTCCGCCTCGTCGGCCTGTTCGCCGCCCATCAGCGCCACGCCGAGCCGCATCAGGAGCGCGTCGGTCGCCGTTGCCGTCGCACCGGCGGTCGCCTCGCGGATTGGCAGGGCGCGCCGGTATGCGGCGACCGCCTCGTCGGGTTTCTTTTGTTTCTCGAGTGCCCGGCCGAGCCCCTCCAGCGAGGCGGCGACCGCCGGATGGTCCGGGCCGAGAGCGGCTTCGCGCGCGGCAAGTGCCGCGCGGTAAAGCGGTTCGGCCTCGCCCGCCCGCCGCGTCTCGAACAGCAAATTTGCGAAACCCTGCCGGTAGGAGGCGAGATGGGCGTCGCTTTCCTCGAATGTCGCCTCTGCCGCCGCGATCGCCGCCCGATAGGCCGGCTCCGCCGCATCGTATTCGCCGGCGAAATGCAGCATGAACGCGCGTTCGCCGCGCCATGAAATAACGGTCCTGTGGTCGGAACCGAATGCGGTTGCCCCGATCGCGATCGCATTCTCCAGTGCGCCGGCGGCGTCGGCATGGTCGCCCCTGGCGTCGAAAAGCCGGGCCAGGCCGAACCAGGTTTTCGCCACGTCGGGATGATCGGGGCCGAGCGCGGTTTGGCGAATGGCGAGCGCCTGACGATAGAGGTTTTCGGCTTCCTGGTAGGCGCCGGTGGATTTCAGCGTCACCGCGAGATCGTTGGCCGAGCGGGCGATTTCCGGATCGTTCGGCGCCAGCGTCGCCCTGCGCACGGCGAGCGCCTTGCGGAAATAGGGTTCGGCGTCGTCGTAGCGGCGCTGCTCGAACAGCGTGTCGCCGAGCAGCCGGTAGAGATTGGCCGTCGCCAGCGCGTCCGCGCCGATATCCGTCTCCGCCGCGGCGACCGCGGCGCGCGCCAGGGCCTCGCCATCGGCGGCCCGGCCGTCGTCGATCAGCCGCTGGACCGCCATTGCCTGCGCATCGGCATCCTCGGCCGGACCGGCATGCAAAAAGACCGGCGCACCCGCCAGGAACAGGCCGAGCAGCAGCCCGCCGGCCAATCGGCGCCCGTTACGTCCCGCTATGCGTTTTTGGTCGAAATGCATTGTCACCACCCAGACCCGACCGCATCAAAGCGCGGGCTTTTGGCGGGAGCAAGGCCGCGCCGCCTCCGGTGGTGCGAGCGGCACGCGCCGGCGCTCAGACGGGCTCCCAGCCGTCGTGGCGTCCGGCGCGGTAGACCGCGTCGATCAGCTTCTGGTTCTTGACCGAGTCCTCGAGCGTGAACACCGGCACGTCCTCGCCGGTCGCCGCCCGCGCGAAGGCTTCGACCTCGAGCCGGTATTGCCGGGCTGCCGGAAAGCGCCACACGGTCGCTTCGGCATGGGTCTGATCGTGCAGCTCGACGCGATGATGGTCGTAGTCGCCGGCATTGAAAGGCGCGTGCACCTCGATGAAACCTCTGTCGCCGTGGAACACCATCGACTGGCGCAACGCCATCTGGGTGGAGCAATAGAAGGAGAGTTCGAACGCGCCGAAATCGGCCTTCACGCTGGCATAGATGTCGGTTGCGAACCTCGTATCGCGCGCCACGGTCGCCTGAACGCGCCGCGGCTCCTGACCGGTGACGAAGCGGGTGGTCACGGTCGGGTAGACGCCGATATCGGGCAGGGCGCCGCCGCCGAGTTCGGGCTTGTTGCGCATATTGTCGGGATCGATGTTGAAATAGGAAAACGCGCCCTGCACGTGGCGCAGGCGGCCGATGCCGCCCTCCCGAACCAGGTCGCGCACCTTTTGCCATTGCGGGTGATAGACGACCATGAAGGCTTCGCTGACGACGACGCGGTTGCGCTCGCGCGCCGCGATCACGCGGGAAATATCACCGGCCTCCAGCGCCAGCGGTTTTTCCACCAGCACATGCTTGCCGGCATCCGCCGCCTTGATCGCCCATTCGACATGCTGCGCGGTCGGCAGGGGAATATAGACGCCGTCGACATCCGGCGAGGCGAGGAGGTCCTCATAGCTGCCGAAGGCATGCGGCACGGAGAACCGGTCGGCGAGCGCGCGGGCGCGGGCGAGATCGCGGCTGGCGATCGCGGTGACGACGCCGTTTTGCGCGTCCTGCATGGCCGGCAGGAGATGATCGCGGGCGATCTTGGCGGTGGACAGGATACCCCAGCGGAACAACGGCCATCTCCCTCGAAACGACGGGTTCAGCCTATCGCTCGCCGATCGTTATGAAAAGATGCCGCGCACTCCCCGCCGGGCCGCTAAGAGGGGCTGCGACTGCGCAAGCCCCGGCCGTCGCAACGGGCGGGGCGGCCGGCGTCCTCAGCCGCGCAGGACGCCGCCGGTCTGCTTTTCGACGTTGGCGACGATCCGGGCCGACAGCGCCTCGAAATCCTCGTCGGTCAGCGTGCGCTCCTGCGGTTGGATGGCGACCTCGATCGCCACCGATTTCTTGCCAGCCCCGAGCGCGGCGCCCTCGAACACGTCGAACACCGACACGCCGGCAATCAGCTTCTTGTCGGCCGCCGCGACCGCGCGCGTGAGTGCGCCGGCGGCCACGCTTCTGTCGACGACGAAGGCGAAATCGCGCTTGACCGCCTGGAACGGCGACAGGTCGAGGCGCGGCTTGGTGCGGGTCGCCTTGGCCTTGGGTTCGGGCAGGGCGTCGAGATAGACCTCGAAGCCGCAGATCGGCCCGGCCGCGTCGAGCGCCTCCAGCGTATCGGGATGGAACTCGCCGAACGTGCCGAGCAGGTTTTTCGGCCCGAGCCTGATCGTGCCGGAACGGCCGGGGTGATACCAGTCCGGCCCGCCGGCCTCGATCGTCAGCTTGTCGACCGGCGCGCCGGCCGCCTCCAGCGCGGCGAGCGCGTCGGCCTTGGCGTCGAACACGCCGACGGAAGCCGCGTTGCCGGCCCAGTGCCGGCCCGCGCCTTCCAGCGTGGCAGTGCCGCGGCGGATGCCGCCGGCGACCCGGCGCTGGTCTTCTGGCCGGTCGCCTTGATAGGTGCCCGAGACCTCGAACAGGGCGATGTCGCCGAAACCGCGATCGGCGTTGCGCTGCGCCGCCGCGATCAGGCCCGGCAGCAGCGAGGGCCGCATGTCCGACATGTCGGCGGCGATCGGGTTCGACAGTTTCAGCGCCGGCGCGCCGCCGCCGAACAGCGCGGCGTGGCGTTCGGGAATGAACGACCAGGTGACCGCCTCCATCATGCCGCGCACGGCCAGCGCGCGGCGCGCGGCGCGGGTGCGGTTTTGCAGCGTGGTCAGGATGCGGCTGCCGACGGCCGTCGTCTGCGGCAGCGGCGCCGGCGCGATCCGGTTGACGCCGTGAATGCGCATCACCTCCTCGACCAGATCGGCCTTGCCATCGACGTCGGGGCGCCAGGACGGCACGACGAAGCGCACGACCGCGCCGTCCGTCGCGCCTTTCGGAACGAAACCGAGGCGCTTCAGGATGGCGATGCTTTCGGCCCGCTCCACGTCCAGGCCGGTCAGGCGCTTGGTCTCCGACAGCGGGAAGTCGACTTCGCGGTAATGGTGGCCGGTTTCACCGACAATCTCTCCGTCCTTGGCGGTCGGCGTGCCCAGCACGATTTCCGGTTCGCTCGGCGTGCCGCCGCAGAATTCGAGCACCATGCGCGTGCCCAGATCCAGGCCGGCGACCATGAACTCCGGATCGACGCCGCGTTCGAACCGGTAGCGTGCGTCGGTGATGATGCCAAGTTCGCGGCCGGTGCGCGCCGTCGCCATCGGATCCCAGAGCGCGGATTCGATCAGCACGTCGGTGGTGCCGTCCTCGCAGCCCGAAAGCTCGCCGCCCATGATGCCGGCGATCGATTCCACGCCGTTGTCGTCGGCGATCACGCACATGTCGGGCGTCAGCTCGTATCCATAGCCGTCGAGAGCTTCAATACGCTCATATAACTCGTACACAGCGGAAGCCATTCTAGTGAGACCGTATGACTCCCATTCAGTCAGAAGCTCGACACCCAATCCTCTCTTCTTCAGGTCCAAGAACCGTTCTTCAACCAAATCACCCACTTCTTCGGAGGTTTTCGCCCGGCGGACGACGAGGTTGCCCTTCACCTTGGCCGCGTCGAACACGTGCAGCGGCCGGCCGCGGTCGAAGGTAACGTAATTGGTGATGTCGACCAGCGCGTTGATCGGCCTGAGCCCAATGGCGATCAGTCGCTGCTGCAGCCATTTCGGCGACGGCCCGTTCTTCACCCCCCGCACCAGTCTGAGCGCGAAGCCGGGGCACAGATCGGGCGCCTCGAGCGTGACGGAAACCGGGCATTTGCCCTCGCCTTCGACCGGTTCGACCGCGCCCGACTTGAGTGTGCCGAGCCCGCTGGCGGCGAGGTCGCGGGCGATGCCGTAAACGCCGGTGGCGTCGGGGCGGTTCGGCGTCAGGCCGATCTCGATCACCGGATCGTCGAGCTTGGCCCATGCGGCGAAGGACGCGCCCACCGGCGCGTTTTCGGGCAGGTCGATAATGCCGGTATGCTCATCGGAAAGCTGCAATTCGCGTTCCGAGCACATCATGCCGTGGCTCTCCACGCCGCGGATCTTGCCGACCGACAGCGTGACGTCGATGCCCGGCACATAGGCGCCCGGCGCTGCAAAGGCGCCGACCAGCCCGGCGCGCGCGTTGGGGGCGCCGCACACCACCTGCACCGGCGCGCCGCTGCCCGTGTCGACCGACAGCACCTTGAGCTTGTCGGCGTCGGGGTGTTTTTCGGCCGTCAGCACCCTGGCGATCACGAACGGCTTCAGCGACGCCTTGTCGTCGACGGATTCGACCTCGAGCCCGATCATGGTCAGCCGTTCGACGATCTCGTCGAGCGAGGCGTCGGTGTCGAGATGGTCCTTGAGCCAGGAAAGGGTGAATTTCATTGCGTGTCTTCCGTCGGTCTCGGTACGCTGAATTTGACGTGTCGCGGCAGCGAATCCGGCATATGCACGAACGGCAGTTGCTCGCGCACATAGGCGTGATGGCTGGGCTTGTAGGCGGCCGGCTGGTCCATGGCGCCGAGTGCGATCCACACATCGTCCGCCAGCCGGTCGTCGACATAGGCGACCGGCGAACCGCAGACCCCACAGAAGCTGCGCGCCACCGGGCCGTTCTCGAAGGCTTTCAGCGTGTCGCCGTCGAACGTCACATACTCCTTCTTGAAGCCGACGAACGCGGAGACCGGCGCGCCGCCGGCGCGGCGGCAGTCGTGACAATGACAATAGCTGATGTGGTGCGGCGCGACCGAGGCGGAAAAGCGCACGGCACCGCAGCGGCAGCCGCCGGTGTGGGGGGTGTCGGTCACGTGCTCAGCCCTCCAAACAGCGTCGGCAGGTCGAGCGGGCGGAAGCCGTAATGCTGCAGCCAGCGCGTATCGGCGTTGAAATAGTCGCGCAGGTCCGGCATGCCGTATTTCAGCGTTGCGATCCGGTCGATGCCCATGCCCCAGGCAAAGCCCTGATATTCGTCCGGGTCGAGCCCGGACATTCCCAGCACGTTGGGATGGACCATGCCGCAGCCGAGGATTTCCATCCAGTCGGAGCCCTCGCCGAAACGCACCTCGCCCGGCCTGGACCGGTCGCACTGGATGTCGAGTTCCAGCGACGGCTCGGTGAACGGGAAGAAGGACGGCCGGAAGCGCATGTTGAGCGACGGCACCTCGAAGAACGCCTTGCAGAACTCCTCCAGCACCCATTTCATGTTGGCCACGGTCGAGGTCCGGTCGACGACCAGCCCCTCGAGCTGGTGGAACATCGGCGAATGGGTGGCGTCGGAATCCTGCCGGTAGGTCTTGCCCGGAATGACGATGCGGATCGGCGGCTTTTGCGCCTCCATGGTGTGGATCTGCACCGGCGAGGTATGGGTGCGCAGCAGCTTGCGCTCGCCGTTCTCGCCGGGCGGGAAGAAGAACGTGTCGTGCATTTCGCGCGCGGGGTGGCCTTCGGGGAAGTTCAGCGCGGTGAAATTGTAATAGTCGGTCTCGATGTCGGGCCCCTCGGCGATCGCGAAGCCGAGATCGCCGAAGATCGCGGTGATCTCGTCGATCACCTGGCTGATCGGATGAATGCGGCCGCGCTCGGCCGGCGCCTGCCGCACCGGCAGCGTGACGTCGACGGTTTCGGCCGCCAGGCGCGCGGCGATCGCCTCCTTGTGCAGTTCGGCCTTGCGCGCGGCCAGCGCCTCGCCGACGCTGTTCTTCAGCCCGTTGATCGCCGGGCCCATCTGCTTGCGCTCCTCCGGCGACATCGTCCCCAGCATCTTCAGCCGTTCGGAGACGGAGCCCTTCTTGCCGAGGGCCGACACGCGCACGGCTTCGATCGCCGCCTCGTCGGATGCGGCCGCGATCTCGGCCAGCAAAGTCGCCTCAAGCGTTTTCAAGTCTGTCATCTGTTCGGTCACGGCCTTGCTCGCTTGCCTTTGTCGGTACCGTTTCGCGATCCGGTCGGCCGGATCGGTGTCTTGCGCCTCACACGGAAAAACCCGCGCCGGCCCTGCCAGCGCGGGTTTCCCAAATACCAGTTTTCGAAAGCTTGGGAAGGCGCTGGTTAGGCTACAGCGCGCTCAAAAGCGTTCGGGGTCGTGTCTTTCAGATATTCCAGCGCGGTCTTCGCCTTGGCGACCAGCGCCGCGAAGGCCTGCGGCTCGTGCACCGCCATGTCGGCGAGAACCTTGCGGTCGACCTCGATGCCGGCCTTGTTGAGACCGTCGATCAGGCGGCCATAGCTCAGGCCGTGCTCGCGGGCGCCGGCATTGATGCGCTGGATCCACAGGGCGCGGAAATTGCGCTTGCGGTTCTTGCGATCGCGATAGGCGTATTGCAGCGACTTCTCGACCGCCTGCTTGGCGATGCGGATGGTGTTCTTGCGCCGGCCGTAGAAACCCTTGGCGGCTTTCATAACTTTTTTGTGCTTGGCGTGGGCGGTAACGCCCCTCTTTACGCGGGCCATGACATGCTCTCCTTAAATCTCTTCCTGCAGCGTCCGGCGTTTCAAAGGCCGTAGGGCATGAACTTCTTCACGATCCGGGCGTCCGGATCGGAAAGAACGGTCGTGCCGCGTGCGTTACGGATGAACTTGTTGGAGCGCTTGATCATGCCGTGGCGCTTGCCAGCGGCCTGAACCTTCACCTTGCCGGTCGCGGTCACCTTGAACCGCTTCTTGACCGACGATTTGGTCTTCATCTTGGGCATTTTGCTTTCCTCTTCTTATTTGCCTCGCAAGCGAGGTTATGACGCTCCGGATGGACCAGCATCCGGAAAGCATAAGAAACCGCCACGGCATGCCCTGCCGGGCGGCTCTTTGAACGCGGCCTTATAACGACTGGGGCGTCGGAGAGCAAGGGGCAAGAAGCCCGCTGGAAATCACGCGGTCGGGAGCCCAGCAATCGCAAGCCGACCCCGCCCGGCACCTCCTGGCAGCGCCGGCGTCAGGCGTTCTGCCGCCGGCGCCACGGGCCGCGACCGATGCCGCCCGTGGCCGTCGGTCGGCTCATCGCGGAGAAAGAACCATCATCATCTGGCGGCCTTCGAGCTTGGGTTCGGCCTCGACCTTGGCGATTTCCTCGACTTCGGCGCGCACCCGGTTCAAAAGCTGCATGCCGAGCTCCAGATGGGCCATCTCGCGACCGCGAAAGCGCAGCGTCAGCTTGACCTTGTCGCCTTCCTCGAAAAACCGGCGCACGGCCTTCATCTTGGTCTCGTAATCGTGGTCGTCGATATTCGGGCGCATCTTGATCTCTTTGATCTCGATGACCTTCTGGTTGCGCCGCGCCTCGGCCGCCTTTTTCTGGGTCTGGTATTTCAGCTTGCCGAGATCGATGATCTTGCACACCGGCGGATCGGAATTCGGCGCGATCTCGACCAGGTCGAGCCCGAGATCCTCGGCCGCTTCCAGGGCTTCTTGAATGGAAACAGCGCCCCGGTTCTGTCCGTCGGGGTCGATGAGCTGGACCCTGGGGGCCCGGATGTCGCGATTGGCGCGCGGGCCTTCCTTGACGGGGGCCGCGGCTTTGTAAGGTCTGCGAATGGTCGTGTTCTCCTTGTTCCGTTGACGTTCGGGGACGGCAATCCGGCCCGCCCCAGGCATCGAGCGGTCTATGTCGGTGCGTTCGGGGCCATGTCAATAGCACGAAGGCGCAAAAAAAACCATCTTCCCGCTTGGACCGGCGGCAAGGTGAAAGGCGGGCCTTTTCGGGCGCCGTACCCTGTGCCAAAAGGGCGCCCGGAGAACAGCGCATGGCACAACACCCCACGGAAATGCTCGATGTCGACAGCGTGCCGATCGCGGTCAGGCGCCGCCGGGGCCGCGCTCCCGGGCTGGTCTGGCTTGGCGGCTATCGCTCCGACATGCTGGGAACCAAGGCCGAGCAGCTCGATTTGTGGGCGGCCGAGAGCGGCCATGCCTGTGTCCGGCACGATTATTCCGGCCACGGCGAATCCGGCGGCGCGTTCCGCGACGGCACGATTTCGCGCTGGCTGGCCGAAAGCCTGGCGGTCTTTCGTCAGTTCACCGACGGCCCCCAGATCCTGGTCGGCTCATCGATGGGCGCCTGGATCGCGCTGCGCATGGTGCAGGAACTCAATCGCGGCAGTGCCGACGATCGCGTCGCCGGCCTCGTGCTGATCGCGCCGGCGCCCGACTTCACCGTCGAACTGATGGAACCGCACCTGACGGACCGCCATCGCCGCGACCTGGAGCAAAAGGGCTATTTCGAGGAACCGTCCGAGTATGGGCCCGAGCCCGACCTTTATACCCGCGCACTGTTTGAGGACGGCGCGCGCAACCGCGTGCTCACCGGCCTGATCGAGACCCATTGCCCGGTGACGGTCCTGCAGGGCATGCAGGACCCGGACGTGCCCTATGCGCATGCGCTGAAACTGGTCGACCATCTCCCGGCCGAGGATGTCACGCTGACGCTGATCCGCGATGGCGATCACCGGCTGTCGCGGCCGCAGGATATCGCGCTTCTGCGTTGTGCGGTCGCCGATCTCGCCACGCGCGCGGGCTCGAACTGACGACCGTCACCTTGGTGCCGATACCGGCTTTTGCGCAGTAGCGGCGCTGGGTCGGAGGCGCTGAAAAGCCACCGGCCGTCAGCGGAGCGCCTGAAAAAAGATAAATTTCTTAATATGTTACCCGGTTTCACCTGGCGGTTATCTTGAAACGCCTCCGCCCTGTGCCCATCTCGAAATCATGCAGCCGGATGGGCTGTTTCGAACGGAAGGAACCGGAAAATATGACCACGAGTGCACTGATCCGCCCGGCCTGGACGCCGGCGACGATTGCGCTGATGGTGCTTGGCTTCATCGTGTTCTGGCCGCTTGGCCTCGCCATGCTCGCTTACATCTTGTGGGGCGATCGGCTCGATGGTTTCAAGCGCGACGTCAACGAGGCGACGGATGGCCTTTTCGCGGCCTGCCGCCCGCGCAAGGGTGGTCGTTATGGCCGCCATGCGCATACCGGCAATGTCGCCTTCGACGACTGGCGCAGCAAAGAGCTCGAGCGCATCGAGGCCGAACGGCGCAAGCTGGAAGAAATGCGCGAGGAGTTCGACGATTATCTGCGCGAACTGCGTCGGGCCAAGGACCAGGAAGAGTTCGACCGCTTCATGGCCGACCGCGAGCGCCGACGCAGCGAGAAGTCGAGCGAGGACAAGTCTACCGGTCTACTCGACGAGTAAAGACCGGTCAGGAACGAACGCGAAACGGCGCCGCGTCAGCGACGCCGTTTTTTGTTGGCCGCAGCAAGGACGGTCAGCGCCCGCCTCGGTTGTCGCACTGAGTACGGCTTCCCCCGGCGGGACATGACTTGCTGGCCGGACGGCGTTTTTCGGGCTTTTCGCCGCCCTGCCGGTCGGTTTCGACCGACGACGTGGTCGCGGGTCTTGTGGTTTTGGCCGGCTTGGAGCGCTTGTAGACGTGCGCCGGCGGTCCGCCTCCGTCGCGGGCATAGGCGTCCGCAGCGAGCGACGTCGCAAAGGCGGCGAGCGAAACGACGGCCGTCAGCATGACTATTTTCCTGAACATGGTGTTCCCTTCCCTTTTTGCGACGGGCCGATCCCGGCGCTGATGCTTGGTCGCCGCAGGGTGAAAAAAGGTTCGAGGAAAACTGCGCTATCGCGGTGTCGTCCGCGGCATCATGACGATCTCCCGCTTCGCCATCGAATCGCTTAACGTCGCTCCATGTTCTCCGGATTGAGAAAACCGCCCGCCCGCGCCAAGCGTGCCGCTCCGATCGAGCGCACGCACGATGTCGCGGGACGCGCGCTGCCGCTCAAGATTGTCGAAAACGAGCGCGCCCGACGCCTGACGCTCAGGATCGACGCCGGCGGCCAGGGGCTGCGGGTGACGGTGCCGCCCGGCCTGCCGCCGCGCGAAGTCGACCGTTTTCTGGAAACCCATCGCGGCTGGCTCGAAGCGCGGCTGGAGAAATTTCCCGACCGGCCGCAGGTCCGTCCCGGCATCAAGATCCCGCTGCGCGGCGTGCCGCATGTGATCGTGCACGAACCGGGTCGCCGCGGCACGGTGGAGGTCGCGACCGATGCCGGCGATCCGGCGCTGATCGTTCATGGCGAGCGCAGGCATCTGTCCCGGCGCCTGGCCGATTTCCTCAAGCGCGAGGCTCGTCGCGATATCGAAGCGCTGGTCGCCCGCCATGCCGGCGCGGTCGGTCGGCCCGCCCGGGCGATCCGCTATCGCGATACGACGAGCCGCTGGGGCTCATGCACCGCCGACGGGGTGCTGTCGTTTTCATGGCGTATCATGATGGCGCCGCCGACCGTCATCGATTATCTCGTCGCGCATGAGGTGGCGCATCTGAAGGAAATGAATCACGGGCCGAAATTCTGGAGCCTGTGTCGGACGTTGTGCCCGCGCACCGACGAGGCCAGGGCCTGGCTCAAACGCAATGGCGGCAAGCTGCAGGCGATCCGCTTCACCTGATGGGTCCGGGGCCGCCGGTTTTTTTTCGGATGCAATCCCGAAAGCGACATCGGCTTTCGGAAAGGACCATGCTTCAGCGCGGCGATTTCGGACCGATCGGGACGAGGTTGCTGAAGACGGCATAGGCGATCAGCAATGCCGGGATGGCGATGAAACCACCGATTGGGCCCCACACCCAGATCCAGAACGCGAGCGCCAAAAGCACCATGAAAGGGTTCAGCGTCAGCGTGCGGCCGAGCACCATCGGGGTGACGAACTGCGCTTCCATGAGGTTGACGGCGAGGAAGGCCAGCGGCGGCACGAAGCTGCCGGCAAGCGTATCGAACGTTGCCAACCCGACGGCGAACAACAGTCCGGCCATGATCGCCGGCCCGATATAGACGACGAAATTCAACAGCATGGCCAGCATGCCCCACAGCGCCGGTGACGGCACGCCGATGATCCAAAGCACCAGCGCGACCGCGATGCCGAGCGCGACATTGATGACGGCGATCGACAGCAGGTAGCGCGACACCAGGGTCTCGACATCCCTGAAGATATGCGCGGTGCGCCAGCGCAGGCGGCGGTTGATGACGACCTTCATAATACCTGTGCGGATATCGTGGCGCGTCGCGACGAAGAAGAACAGGCTCGCCAGGAAAAGCAGCACCTGGGCGCCGAGCGCCGGCGCCATGATCGCGATGTCGGTCACGTCGCCGCCCTCGTCGACCTCCACCGTGACGCCCGACCCGCCGGTGACCGTGCGCAACTCGTTTTGCACGTCGCGAAGCGTGTTGATGGGTTCGCGAAGCTGGGCGAGCTGGATCTGCAGTTTCTGCCAGATGCGCGGCAGTTCCCCGGTCCAGTAGGACAAAGGCCCGATCAAAGCGGCGGCGAACAGCGCGACCAGCGCCACAAACAGCAGACAAACGATCGCCGCCGACAGCCAGGACGGCAGGCCGCGCTTTTCCAGCCGGGTGGCGATCGGTCCGAGCATCAACCCGATGACGATCGCCAGGCACAGCGGCGCCAGAATGAACTTGCCCGCGACCAGCATGAAGACGAAACCCAACAGCCCGATCAAGAGCAGGGCAATCATCGCGCCGCGCGCAAGCAACAAGTCGGGATCCAAAGCCGCCCTAGACGCCGGGCGGCGGTATCCGCCCCATTCGAACATGTTCATCGAAAAATCCCGTTATTCCCCCTTCGATAACACATCAGGGCGCAAAAGGTTCGCCTAGGCCCGTCACGGCGCCTGTGGCGCGCGCCTCGACATTGGCATGTGGCGGGGGTATTGCGGGAAAATGGATATCAAGATCTGCGGATTGAGCACGGCCGAAGCGGTCGCCGCCGCGCTGGCGGGCGGCGCCAGCCATGTCGGCTTCATCTTTTTCGACAAGAGCCCGCGCCATGTCGACCCTGGCACGGCGGGCGGTCTGCGGCGCGCGGCGCGCGGGCGCGCCCTGGCCGTGGCCGTGGCCGTCGACGCCGACGACGCCACGCTCGACGCCATCGTAGCGGCGATGGAGCCCGACATGCTGCAATTGCACGGGCGCGAAACGCCTGAGCGCGTGGCCGCGGTCAGGGCACGGCACGGCCTGCCGGTGATGAAGGCGTTTTCGGTGAGCGCGTCCGCCGACCTCGACCCCGTCGAGGCCTATCGCGGCATCGCCGACCGGTTCCTGTTCGACGCCAAGCCCCCTAAAGGCTCCGCGCTTCCCGGCGGCAACGGCGTTGCCTTCGACTGGCGGGTGCTGGCCGGGCTTGACCCGTCCGTCGACTACATGCTTTCAGGCGGCCTCAACAAAGCCAATATCGGCGAGGCGCTGCGCCTGCTCTCTCCGCCGGGCATCGACGTGTCGTCCGGGGTCGAGAGCGCACCCGGCCAGAAGGATGTTGCCTTGATCGAAGCTTTCCTTGAGGCTGTGAGCGCAAACGCTGGCTGAGCGCGTCCGAATTCCCGCCGAAAGCCGGGCCCGCCCCGGCCGTACCCCTGAAGAACGCCGCCGCGACGATGTCTTGCGACGGCGGACCGACGGCCCCATCTTCTCCTGAACGCGGAGACCGACCGATGAACTGGATCACCAACTACGTCCGGCCCAAGATCAATTCCATGCTCGGCCGGCGCGACATGCCGGAGAATTTGTGGATCAAATGTCCCGAAACCGGCGAGATGGTCTTTCACAAGGATCTTGAGGACAATCAATGGGTGATCCCTTCGTCCGGCCATCACATGAAGATTTCGGCGCGCCAGCGGTTGAAATTCTTCTTTGACGATGGCCGGTTCGAGGCGCTTGGAAACCCGAAGGTCGCCACCGATCCGCTGAAATTCCGCGACGAGAAGCGTTATACCGACCGGCTGCGTGAAAACCGCGCCAAGACCGGCATGGACGACACCGTGCTCGGCGCGACCGGAACCATCGAGGGACTGCCGATCGTCGCCGTCGTCCAGGACTTCGCCTTCATGGGCGGCTCTCTCGGCATGGCCGCCGGCGAGGCGATCATCCACGCGCTGGAGACCGCCCTCGAGATGAAGCGCCCGCTCGTCCTGTTCGCCGCCTCGGGCGGGGCGCGCATGCAGGAGGGCATTCTGTCGCTGATGCAATTGCCGCGCACCACGATCGCGGTCGATCGTCTGAAGGAGGCCGGGCTGCCCTATCTGGTGGTGCTCACCAATCCGACGACGGGCGGCGTCACCGCCTCCTACGCGATGATCGGCGACGTCCATATCGCCGAGCCCGGCGCCCTGATCGGCTTTGCCGGGCCGAGAGTGATCGCGCAGACCATTCGCGAGAAACTGCCCGAGGGTTTCCAGCGGGCCGAATATCTGATGGAGCACGGCATGGTCGACATGGTCGTGCCGCGCACGGAACTCAAGCCCACCATCGCGCGCCTGCTCAAAATCCTGGTCCATGCGCCGCAGGAACAGGTGATGGCGCAGGCAGAACCGGCAGCGCCGCTGCCGGAAACGCCCGAGGAACAGCCCCGCGCCTAACTCGCGGATGTCGGGCCGGCGCCGCGCGGACGAACCGCGTTGCGGCATGAGCCTAAAAAAACGGGTGCCGGTTTCGACGGGGATGATGGCCTGCGCCAGACAGCATCACCATCGGACTCAACCCACCCAGCCATGATCTTGGAAGGGATATGCAGATTTTGACCAGCAAGGCCGACCGCGAGATCGCGCGGCTGTCCACGCTTCACCCGAAAGGGTTCGACCTGTCGCTGGGGCGTATCGCACGGCTGCTCGACCGGCTCGGCAATCCGCATCGCCGTCTGCCGCCGGTGATCCACATCGCCGGCACCAACGGCAAGGGCTCGGCAGCCGCCTTCGCGCGCGCGCTGATCGAGGAAGCGGGGCTGACGACGCATGTCCATACCTCGCCGCATCTCGTCAACTGGCACGAGCGCTATCGGCTGGGGGCGCCGGGCGGCGGACGCCTGGTGGCAGACGACGTGCTCGCCGACGCGGTCAAACGGGTCGCGGAGGCCAATGCCGGCGACAAGATCACCGTCTTCGAGATCCTGACCGCCGTCGGCTTCCTGCTGTTTTGCGAACATCCCGCCGATGTCGCGATCCTCGAAGTCGGTCTCGGCGGTCGCTTCGACGCCACCAACATGATCGAGCGGCCGGCGGTATCGGTCATCATGCCGATCTCGCTCGACCACGAATCCTATCTGGGCGACCGCGTCGAGCTGATCGCGGTGGAGAAGGCTGGGATCATCAAGGCCGGCGTGCCGGTCGTGGTCGGTCATCAGGATTCCGACACGGTGCGCGAGGTGATCGTGTCGACCGCCGAGAGGCTGGACGCGCCCTGTTTCATCTACGGCCAGGATTTCCTGGCCATGTCAGAACATGGCCGCATGGTTTACCAGGACGAGGACGGCCTGATGGACCTGCCGATGCCGGGGCTTGCCGGCCGACACCAGCTCGCCAACGCCGCCGCCGCGATCGCGGCGGTCAAGGCGGCCGGGTTTCCGATCAGCACCGGCGATGTCGAACGCGCCATGACCAGCGTGCGCTGGCCGGGCCGCCTGCAGCGCCTGGGCGACGGGCTGATGGCCGCGCTGGCGCCCGAAGGATCGGAACTGTGGATCGACGGCGGCCACAATCCCGGCGCGGCGGCGGTGATAGCCGAGACGCTGGCCGAGCAGGAAGACCGGCATTCGCGCCCGCTTTTCCTGATCTGCGGCATGCTCAACACCAAGGACCAGGTGAACTATTTTCGCGCCTTCGCGGGCATGGCGCGACACGTTTTTACGGTGCCGGTCAACAATACCGAGGCCGGCGTGCCCAATGCGGAGCTTGCCGTGCGAGCCAACGAGGCCGGGCTGTCGGCCGAGCCGATCCATTCGCCGGCCGACGCGCTGAAGCTCTTGCGCGCGACATGGGACGATGCCGAACCGCCGCCGCGCATCCTGATTTGCGGATCGCTTTATCTGATCGGGGAAGTGCTGGCCGAAAACGGCACCCCGCCGCAATAGGCCGCATCATATTTCGACCGCGGCCACCGGTAGCCGGCACGGCCCCGCCGCGTCCGCATCCGCGGCACCAGGCTGCCTCCGGCCCGGCGGAGCCGACCCTGCGCCCGGCAACAAAAAACCCCGGCGCGGCGGCCGGGCTTTTCGTCTGCGTTCGGATCCGGTTACGCGACCGCGTTGTCGATCCAGGCCGACAGCGCGGTCTTCGGCGCCGCGCCGACCTTGATGTCGGCCACTTCACCGCCCTTGAACAGCATCAAGGTCGGGATCGAACGGACGCCGAACTGGGCGGCCAGTTCCGGGTTCTCGTCGATATTGACCTTGGCGACCTTCACCTTGCCGGCCATTTCCTTGGAGATTTCCTCCAGCGACGGCGCGATCATCTTGCACGGGCCGCACCACTCGGCCCAGAAATCGACCACGACCGGTTCGGCTGACTCGAGCACGTCGGTCTTGAAATTGTCCTTGTCCGTCGTGAGAGGGGACATCGCGATCTCCTTGATCAATCGTTTCGGGCTGCATGTGGGGATCGGCGCCACGCCCGTCAAGCGGCGTTTGTCTCACGCCGGCGTGAGTCGGGCAAGGGCTTCGTCCAGCGCGGCGTCCGGCACCCGGACGAGCGCGGGCGCTTCGGTGAACAAGAGGGCGGCCTCGACGCTGCGGCCGGCATAAAGCGGCTGCAGCAGGGCGCGGTAGAGCGCGAGCTGGGCGAGATAGGCCGGCGGCACTGTCTCCAGCGTCGTTGGCGGCGGCCGGTTGGTCTTGTAGTCGACGATCAGCACGTTTTTGTCGGTGACCGCCAGCCGGTCGATCTTGCCCGAAACGGCGCGCTCCACCGCGCCGAAGCGCAATGTGCCCATCAGCGCCACTTCGGCGCGCGAACCGGTCGCGAATACCGGCGCGAAATCGGGATTTTCGAGAATGTCGCGCACCGAGCGCCACGCGCTCTCGCGCTCTGCCGCCGGCCAGTCGGCACCGAACCGGTCGAGATAGCGGCGCGCGGCCGCTTCGCGCGCATCTGGAGGAGCGGCCGGCAGCATCTGCAGCAGGCGGTGGATCGCGGTGCCGCGCCGCGCCGCCGGCGATGCCGCGCCGGCCGGCGCAAGCACCGGCGAGGCGTCGCGCACCCCCTCCTCGCGCCCCGCCTCGATCAAAAGCCCCGTCCCCGAAGGCGAGAGCGGGCGCGGCAAGGCGGGCGGTGGCGGCAGCGCTTCGGTGAGAAAACCGGGCAGGTCCGGTGCCTTCGGTTCTTCGATTGCCTCAGCTGTGACGTCCGGCGCCGCGCGCTGGTGCGTGACGCGGAACCGCCGCACGCCCAGCTCGGCGACCGGATGTTGGGCGGCGATGACGGGCCCGGTGGCGAAGGCGGCTTGCGCCAGTGTGTGCCAGATGCCGTCCTGCGGCGCGCGCACGCCGCGATAGCCGCAGATGATCAGCCTGTCCTCCGCCCTGGTCATGCCGACATAAAGCAGCCGCCGATATTCCTCGCGCGCCCGGTGCGCGATGCCGTCGGCTATCGCCCTGGTCCGGCGATTGGCGGTGTCGGCGCCGGAGCGCCATACGAACCCGTCATCGGCCCACAGCCGTTTTTGCGAGCGGAACGGCATCAGTCGCGGCAGATGGCTGTCCGAAAACGGCGCCGCGCCGTTGTCGACCAGGATGACGATCGGCGCTTCCAGTCCCTTGGAAGCGTGCACGGTCATGATGCGGACCTCGTCGCGCGCCTGGTCCATTTCGCGGCGTATGTCGGGACCGGCGTTTTCCAGCGTCGCCAGAAAGGCTTCCAGCCCGTTCGTGCCGGCCTGTTCGGCGGCCAGGCAGAAATTCAGGAACTCGTCGAGTATGTCGCCGGCCTCATGGCCCAGCCGGCGCACCATCTTGCGGCGCACGCCGTCGCGCGCCAGGATCGCGGCGAAGAAGGCGAACACCGAGCCGGTGTCGGCCTCGCCGCGCCAGCGCGCCAGGTCGGCGGCGATCGCCTGCCAGCGCGGTTCGGCATCCGCGCGTGCGCGCAGCGCGCCGTAAAGCGAGCGCGCCGGGCCGCGATCGGCCGCAAGCGCGTAAAGCGCCTCCTCGTCGAGGCCGAAGACCGGGCTCTTCAGCAGCGTGGCCAGCGACAGGTCGTCCTGCGGCTGCAGGACGAAGCGGGCGAGCGCCATCATGTCCTGCACCGCGATATGGGCGCGCAGGTTGAGCCGGTCGGCGCCGGCGACCGCGATCTCGCGGTTCTTCAGCGCCCGCGACAGCGCATTGATGAACCGGTCGCGCTTGCGCACCAGAACGAGAACGTCGCCCGGCGTCACCGGCCGGCCACGGCCTTCGATGACCTCGCCGGTCTTCAGCCAGTGTGCGACCGTGTCGGCGACGATCTCGGCCAGCCGCGCCGCCGGCGCCGAGGCATGGTCGACCGGTTCGGTCCAGTCCTCCGGCTCCTCGACCTGTTCGGGCGCGATCTGGTCCCACAATTCGACATGGCCGGGCTCGCCGACGCGGATCGCCTTATGCTCGATCGGCTCGGGATCGCGGGTCAGGCCGGCGCGAGCCTCCTCGACGGCGAACACCTGGTCGACGGCGGCCAGCACGTCCTCGGTCGAGCGGAAGGAATGGGCGAGCGTCACCGGTGCGAAACGACCGCCGGCGCTTTCCACCCGGCGCGAGAATTCGCGTTTGTAGCGCTCGAAGGCCTCCGGCTCGGCGCCCTGGAAGGAATAGATCGACTGCTTTTCGTCGCCGACGGCGAAGATGGTGCGGTTCGTCTCGCTTCTGGCGCCCGCGCCGGCGAAGAAATCCTCGGTCAGCCGCGCCACCACCTGCCACTGGTCGGGACTGGTGTCCTGCGCCTCGTCGACGAGGATGTGGTCGATGCCCTGGTCAAGCCTGTATTGCACCCAGGCGCCGACATCCGTGCGCGACAACAGCCACACCGTGCGCGTGATCAAATCGTTGAAGTCGAGAAAGCCGCGCGCCGATTTCAACCGCTCGTAGCGAGCGATCAGCCAGTCGGCCAGCGTCAGCGCGGCGCGGCTGCGCGCGACCATGCGCCAGGTGGAAAGCCGGTCGGCGGCGGCGGCGATACAGTCGGCGGCGCGCGCGAATTCGCTCGCAAACTCCGGGAAATACTCAGCCACGCCCTTGGCCAGGATACGTTCGGTCGGGCGGGGTTCGGCCATGCCGGCCTTCTTTTCATTCAAAAACAGCGCGCGCGCGGCAGAAAAGCCCTCAATGGGGGGCGCCGCGCAGGCGGCGGCCAGCCCGGCGGCGAACGCCTCCGCGGTCTTCTTCTTTGCTTCGCGCGCGACCGCCCCGAAGCGGGCGGCGAGCCCGGCGTCGAAATAAGCGTCCGGCCAGGAAGCGGCGATGATGCCGGCCTCGTCCTCGTCGCCCGAAAAGCCGAACTCCTCCAGGAGGTCGGCGAAAACGCCGCCGTCGCCGCCGATCGCGGCGATGAAGCGCCTGAGCGCGTCGCGCTTGCCGACGATTTCGTTCAAAAGCGTTTCCAGCCCGTGTTCGCCGCCGGCCGCGAGCACGGTGGCGAACGCCTCGGCGATGCCGGCATCGTCGCCATCGCTGACGCCGGCGAGCAGGTCGCGCCTCGCCTCGGCAACCAGCGCCTGCTCCATGCGCCCGTCGAGCAGCTCGAAATGGCCGGCAATGTTGGCCTCGAGCGGGAAGCGGTGCAAAAGCGCCTCGCAAAAAGCATGGATAGTCTGGATCTTCAGCCCGCCCGGCGTTTCCAGCGCCCGCGCGAAAAGCCGGCGCGCCAGCCGCACCCGCCCTTTATCGGGCCGCTTCTGCTCCAGCGCCTCGATTTCGGAAGCAAGCGTGCCGTCGTCGAGCGTCGCCCAGCGGCCGAGATCGGCAAACACCCGGGTCGCCATGTTGGCCGCCGCCGCCTTGGTATAGGTCAGGCACAGGATGCGGGCGGGGTCGACCCCTTCGAGCAGAAGCCGCATCACCCGGCGCGACAGCACATGCGTCTTGCCCGAGCCGGCATTGGCCGAAACCCAGGCCGACAGGCCGGGATCGGATGCCAGCGCCTGGTTCGCCAGCGTGTCGGCGGGAATAGTCCGCGATCCGCTCATGCCTCATCCCCGCCGTCGTCGCCGCCATCGCCGCCGGCCGACCATTCGAGCACCCGGGCGAGATGGTCGTAGTCGCCATCCGTGTCGCCCTCCCGGAACGGCAGCGCGCGCGACAGATAGCCGTTGGCCGGCTCCTGATAATGCGCGACCAGCCGTTCGAGCCGCTGCCAGGCCTCCGTGGCCAATTCCGGCGCGCCGCGCGTCTGGCGTTTATAGGTGAGGATCGATTCGGTCTCGACCGCGCCGTTCGGCCTCAGCCGCACATAGGCGAGATCGGCCGGCGCGCAGGGTCCGATTGCTGCGAACGCGCCGCGCTCCAGAAGCGCGGCTTCGAGCGCAAGCTGCGGCGAGACCAGCGTGTGGGCCTGGCCGCGCGAGGGACCGGAGCCGGTCTTGTAGTCGAGGATGTCGGCCCGTCCGTCGATAAGAACGTCGATCCGGTCGGCGCGGCCCGACAGATGCGCTCCGGTGACGCCGATAATCTGCGGCTCGGCTTTGAGCTCGGCATGGGCGGCCGCGATGGCGCCTGCCCGCGCCCGTTCGAAGGCGATGAGGTTTTCCGCCATGGCGCTGAAGCGCGGCCACCAGACCGCCTCGACATCGGCCGGCAGGCCGGCCTCGGCGAAGCAGCGCCGCGCGACCGCGACGAGCCGTTCGGCCGCGTCGCTGGCGTGCGGGTCGGCGCCGGTCTCGGTGAAGCGGTGCAGGATGTCGTGAAACAGCGTGCCGCGTTCGGCCGCGCCCGGATCGCGCAGCAAGGGTTGCAGCGGTTCCAGTCTCAGGATGCGCTTGGCATAGATCGCATAGGGGTCGCGCCGCAGCGTCTCGACCTCGGTGACCGAGAACCGTCGCGGCCGCGTGTCGAGCGGCGGCGTCGGCGCCGGACGCGGCACGAAGGCGATGTCGGGGCCGGTGTCGAGCGCGCGTGCCCAGCCGGTCAAGGCGGCGCCGCGTTCCCGCAGGCGCGCGGCCTCGTCGGGACCGATCACGGCCAGCAGCCGTTGCAGCCAGCGCGACGGCACCGAGGGCGCGTCGCCCTGGCGCGCGGCGCGGGTCAGCACCAGTTTCGGGGACCCGGCGGCCATGACGAAATCATGCGCGGCAAGCCCGATCCGGCGTTCGGGCGGCTCGAGCGAAAGCCCGGCCTTCATCATCCGCGACATGAAACGGTCGGCCTGGGCGCCGGCCGGCCACACCCCCTCGTTGAGGCCGGCGACCACCATGAGATCGACCGATTGCAGCCGCGCCTCCAGCGCGCCCCAGA
This sequence comes from Nitratireductor arenosus, assembly GCF_009742725.1. Classification (GTDB taxonomy): domain Bacteria; phylum Pseudomonadota; class Alphaproteobacteria; order Rhizobiales; family Rhizobiaceae; genus Mangrovimarina; species Mangrovimarina arenosa. The sequence continues at coordinate 1,318,646 of NZ_WPHG01000001.1, forward strand.
TCGACACGCGGCTGTCGCCGGCCATGGACGGCTTGACCGTTTCCGGCGCGATCAGGGCCGCGAGGATCGCCGGCCATTCCGTGCCGTCAAAGGCGATTTCGGCGGTATTTTCGGTCAACCCGCGCAGGAAGCCGGCCAGCGCCTCGCCGGCGTCGCCGCCGTAAAGCGCGACGAGATCGCCGGTATCGTCGCGCGCCAGCCGTTCCAGAAGCTCGACGGTCAGCCGGGCGATCTCGGCCACACCGGTCTCTTCGGACCGGCGTCGCGCGGCAAGCGGCGCGACGACCTCGGCGAGCTCTGCGAGCAGGCCGCGCGCGGCCTCGATGTCGCTGGCGCCGAGCCGGGCGAGCCAGTATGGCTTGCGTGGGTCGGCGGCGAAATCGTCGAGGCGGCGGTCGAACAGCGCGGCGAGCGTGGCGATGTCGGGACGCCCGGTGCCGCCGCGCAGCGCCACCAGTTCGATCAGCTCGCCGAGCCGGCGCGCCGTGGCGCGGTCGCGGCCGAGCCGGAACAGTGGATGTTTGAACAATGCCAGCAGCGGCACCGGGTCGCCGGGAGAAAACACGGCGGCGACGAGGTCGGTCAGGAACTGGCCGGGCATGGCGCGCGCCAGAAGGGCGCCACCGGAATCGTCTGCCGTGATGTTGAAGCGCGACAATTCCGAGACGACCCGGCGGGCGAGCGCCCGGTCGCCGGTGACGAGCGCGACATGGTTCGCGCCCTCAGCCAGACCCCGGCGCAGCGCGATCGCCGCGGCGAGCCCTTCCTCGCGTTCGTGCGCCGCTTCCACCAGCACCACCTCGTCGAGCGCGCCGGCCGCGAGCCCGGCCTCGACCGTCGCGCGGCCGTCAATCCAGGCATCGGTGGTTTCTGCCGGCCGCAGCGCTTCGTTGACGATCCGCGCCCGTGCGGCCAGCGCCGGCGGTGCTTGGCCGATCTCGGCCACGTCGTGCCGCCCCGCGCCGATGGTGGCGAGCAGCTTCTTCAACCCGTATTGCGGGTGGCCGAAGGCCGAGCCCGGCTGGCGCGGGTCGCCGATCGCGTTCCACGACCGCTCGTCGAGCGCCGGATCGAGGCCGGGCAGCACCACAGCGCCACGCGGCAGGCGGGCGACCGCCGACAACAAGCGCGCGGTGGCCGGAATGGAACCGGTCGAGCCGGCGGCGATCACCGGCCCGCGCGGCGGCGCGGCGGCAAGCCGCCGGGCTTCGGCGTCGATCAGGGCGTTGCGGTGCGCGGCCGGGTTGGCGCGGTCCCGCTCTTTAAGCGCCCGCGGCCAGGCCGTGGTGACGATTTCGAGAAATTCCAGCGTCACCTGCCACCAGGCGGCGAGATCGCCGCCGGCCAGCGAGGCGAGCGCGCTCCAGTCCGCGTCCTCGGTCTCGATTTCGTCCATCAAGGCGGCGAGGTCGCGCGCCAGCCAGATCGCGTCGGCCATCGAGGCCGGTACCGTGATCTCCTCCTCGAACAGGGCGGCGACATGGGCCGGCAGCCGTCTTTTCCAGGCCTGCGCAAGCGGCGCGAGCGCCAGCAGGCGTTCCATCGGCGCGATCGGCGGGGCGAGGTCGAGCCCGGCCGCGCCCTGTTCGTCGAACAGGGCGGCGTCCTCGTCGAAATCGCCGAGCGGTCGGATGACCGGCAGGATCGCCGAGCCGGAGCCGAGTCGGTCGACGAAGGTGCTGCGCAGCGCGCGCGCTGCCCGGCGTGTCGGCACGTAGAGGGTCACGTCGGCGAGCGTCAGCGGATCGCCGCCGAAGACGAAATCCTCGACCAGCGTGCCGTTCAACAGGGCTTCGGCCAAGGTCGGCAGAAAGGCCGCGCCGGGGGGGATCGAATAGAGGCGCGGCGCGGTTCTCACCGCGCCTCGGCCTCCGCCATCGCCGCTTCCAGCGCGGCCTCGGCGAGCGCAATCGCCTCGGGTGTGCCGACCGTGATCCAGCGGCCGGCGAGGTGCTGTCCGAACAGTCGGCCCCGGGCGATCGCCTGGTCGAAATAGCGATTGAGCGAATGCGGCTCGGCTGTCGCGCCCGCGAAGATGCGTGGATGAAGGATCGCCGCCCCGGCATAGATGGCTCCGTCCGGCGCCCCGCGCGCCCGCTGCAGCCGCCCGGACTTGTCGACCGAGAAATCGGCGCCGCCGCTATGGCCAACCGCGAGCGCCGGGTCGGCGAGCATCAAAAGGATGTCCATGCGGTCCTCGTCCCAGGCGGCGGCCAGCCGGACGAGGTTGGATTGACCCTGGTCGATCCAGAACGTGTCGGAATTGACGACGAAAAACGGCTGGGCTCCCAGCAGCGGCAGCGCCTTGACGATGCCGCCGGCCGAATCGAGCAGCACGGCGCGTTCGTCCGATATCAGCGTTTTCGGCCGTTGCCGCGCGGCGACATGGTCGATGATGCGGACGCCCAGATGGTGGACGTTGACCACGGCGGTCGTGGTGCCGGCCTCGGCCAGCGCGTCGAGCGCCCGGTCGAGCATCGCCTTGCCGCCGATTTTCACCAGCGGTTTCGGCAGGGTTTCGGTGATCGGGCGCAGGCGCAGGCCGAGCCCGGCCGAAAGCACCATCGCGGTGGCGGGGACCGTGCTCATGGCGCGGCCTCGTCCAAAAGCGCGTTGTCGCGGTAGAAGGCGGCGACGGGCGCCAGGGCGGGGTGACGCAGCGCGCGCTCGAGATAGGTCCGGATGCGCGGCAGGTGGCGCAGGTAGCCGGCCTTGCCTTCGCCGCGGTCGAGGCGCACGAAGATGCCGAGAATTTTTGAGTTGCGCTGCGCCGCCATGACCGCGAAATCCCGTTCCAGCCGCTGCGCGTCGAACGGCCCGGCCGATTGCCTGGCCGCACAATAGGCCGACACGATCTGCCGCTCCAGCCCCTCGGGGATCGTCACGCGCGCATCCTGGGCCAGCGATGCGAGGTCGTAGGCCGTCGGGCCGATCAGCGCATCCTGGAAATCGAGCAGCCCGATCCGGTCGAAGCCCTGCCGTTCTGCCCGCCAGACGAAATTGGGCGAATGAAAGTCGCGCAGGACGATGCCGGTTTCGGCGTCCCGGATCGTGTCGAATACCGTGTTCCAGGCGGCTGCGAAACGCGCCTTCAGCGCCGCGTCGGCGGCCCGGCCGAGCACATGCGGCGCATACCAGTCGATAAAAAGCTCCGCCTCGATCATCAAAGCATCGCGATCGTAGGGCGGGACGCGGTAGGGCGCGCGGCCGGCGACCGGCAGGCTGTCCGGCCAGGCTTTGTCGTGCAGCGCGGCGAGCAGGCGCGCGGCCTCAAAATAGCGCTCCGCCACCGGTTCGCCGGCCTCCGACAGGAACCGGCCGGTTCCCAGATGCTCGAGCAGCAGGAAACCCTCGTCGAGATCGGCGGCCTCGATGCGCGGCGCGCAGAACCCGCGCGCGCGCAGGGCGTTCGCCATCGCCACGAACGGCGTGACCGACAAGGCCCGGTGCGCGATCTGATTGTATGAGCGGCCGTCCCTGAGCGGCGGCCCGGCCGGTTGCTCGGGCGCGTTCATGAGGATGGTGCGCTCGCCGCCGGCCGTCACGGTCTCGTAGGTGCGGTAGGAGGCGTCGCCCTGCAAATGGTGCCGATGGGCGGCACCCCGGCCGGCCTTATCAAGGAAACGCCGTGCCGCCAGCGAACGGGCGAGCCGCGCCATCGCACCTGCTGCGCCGTCGATCGTCGCCAGCCGCCCGTCGCCATGATGGTCGAGCCGCACCGTCAACGCGGCCCCGTCGAGACGGTCGCCGGCGCGCTCGGGCCATTCGACCAGCACCACCCCGGTCTCGGCCAGCTCGTCGAAGCCGAGTTCGTCGAGTTCGTCCGGCGCGGCCAGCCGGTAGAGGTCGCAATGGTGCAGATCGAAGCGCAGCGCGTAGCTTTGCACCAGCGTGAAGGTTGGCGAGGGAACCTCGAGATCCGCCTCGGCGGCGACGGCGCGAATGATCGCGCGTGCCAGCGCCGTCTTGCCGGCGCCGAGGTCGCCTTGCAGCCGCACGACGTCTCCGGGCGTAAGTGCCATGGCGAGGTTTTCACCCAATCGAACCGTGGCCGCCTCGTCGGGCAGGACGATACGCAACCGCCTTTACTCCGCTGCCGCCCGTACCCCTTTCGGCGCGACCGGAAAGCGGCAGGTGACGGTGGTGCCGCGCGCTTCGCCGGTGTCGATCTCGACCGAGCCGCCATGCAACTCGACAAAGCTCTTGACGATCGACAGGCCGAGGCCGGCGCCACGGCGGCGGCCGCCATTGGCATGGGGCTCGAAGCGCTCGAAGGCGGCATCGAGGATTTCCGGCGGCATGCCGGGTCCGTCGTCATGGACGCGGAATTCGACCTGGTCGCCGGTCATCCGGCACGTGAGCGCGATCGTGCTGCGCTCGGGGGCGTAATTGGCGGCGTTGGACAAAAGATTGAACAGGATCTGACGCAGCCTGTTCTCGTCGGCATGCAGGCTCGGCGGTGCCTCCTTGGTGTCGACCGCGATCGCGATCTGGTGTTCGCGCAGCTTTTCGCCGATCAGTTCGGCCGCCTCGCCGACGATGCGTGTGACCTGCACCTCGCCGATCTCGAGCTGCATGATGCCGGCGTCGACCGTAGCCAGGTCGAGTATGTCGTTGACGATCGTCAACAGCACCGAGGAGGAGGAGGCGATATGGTCGACATAATCGCGCTGGCGCTCGTTGAGGGGACCCGTATCGGGCATCATCAGCAATTCGGTGAAGCCGATAATGTTGGTCAGCGGAGACCGCAATTCGTAGGAGACGTGCTGCACGAAGTCGTTCTTGAGCTGGTCGGCTTTCTGCAGCGCCTCGTTCTTGTCCTGCAGCGCGCGTTCGAAGTTCACGCCGTCGGTCACGTCGACGAAGGTCGTCATGACCTGCCCGTTGGGCAGCGGGATCATCGCATAGGACAGGATCGTGCCGTCGACGAGTTCCGTTTTGCCGTGCGTTTCGAGCCGTTCGTCGTCGAAACCGGTCACGGCGGCGACGAAGTCGGTCCACGGACTTTGCGGGCAGTTTCGCTCGCACGCGTCGCGGATCTTGGCGATATGGGTGTTGGTGCCGATTTCGGCCCCGTCGAGGCGCCACAGCGCGATGAAGGCCGGATTGAACAGCCTGACGCGTCCGTCAGGCCCGAAAACGGCAACCCCTTCGGCGAGATTGTCGAGCGTTTCGCCCTGGACGCGCACGGCCGCATTGTACCGGCTCTCCAGGTCGAAGCGCTCGGTCATGTTCTCGAACACCCAGGTCACGCCGCCTTGCGGATGCGCGCTGGCGACGACGCGGATCGTGCGCCCGTCGGGGATGTGCCACCAATGTTCCTGCGGCTCCACGGCCCGGTAGGCCGATAGCAGGTTTTCCTTCCAGCGCCGCCATTCCGGTTGCTCGGCGAGTTTGCCGTCACTGCGCAGGCGGTCGAGAAACATGGTGTTGTCGGGCCGCGCCTCCAGGAAGGCACTGTCGAGTTCCCACAATTTCTGGAAGGCCTGGTTGAAGAAGCGCAGCTTCTGGTCGGCGTCGTAGATTGCGACCGCCGTCGAAAGCTGGTCGAGCGTTTCGGCGTGGCTTTTGACGGTGCGTTCATACTCGGCCCGCAGCGCCTCGATATCACTCTTGTCGACCGCCAGGCCGGCGGCCACGCCATTGGCGCAAACGCTGGTCACGGAATAAAGCCTGCGGTCCCCGTCGACGACGGCGGGAAGATTCCGGTGCAATGCCGGTTCGGTCAGGTGTTGCCGCGCTATGTTTTCCCGCGCCTGGGTCGCCAGCAGTTCCTTGCCCTGGGCAATCGCTGCGTCGGGCGTGTCGCAATCCACCGCCGCGGCATAGGCCGCGTTGACGGTGCGCAACCGGCCGGTCTCGCTACGCAGCCAGAATGGCATGTCGAGACTGGCGACCAGCGCCAGTACGGCCTCGTGGTCGACCGCCAGCGCGGCATGGTCGGCCTTGAGCGCGGCATGCTCCGTCTGCCGGCGGGTCAGCGACAGAAAACGCACGATCGCGTGCGAAGTCGATTTACGGCCCAGCACCTCCAGCAAGGTGCCCGACTGCGCCTCCACGACAAGATCGAAGGATGTTCCGGTTTCGCGCAGCGCGGCGATCGCATTATCGAGCATGGCGGCCGAGCGCGCCGTCAGCCAGCGTCCGAAGGCCAGGAAGGAACTGCGCTCGTCGGGAACGCCGGGAGCAGCCGACAGAGTGCCGACAAGGTCCGGCTTGTGTCGTTCGCCCGACCACACCACGGTTCTTTGGTCCTTGGTGGTCAGCATCGCTTCGGCGCGCTGCACCGCCGCGTTCAGCTCCGCGATCCGCTCCCGCAGCACGAGATTTTCGGCGGCGATGCGGCCACGCTCTCGAATGAGCCATATAGCCGACACCATCGCGGCGCCCATCACGCCGGCGAAGGTGGCGATCTGGATCACCTCGGACGCGCCGAATGCCGTGTCTCCGAAAGCGTCGAACCCGGCTTTGGGAATATCCTGGGCGCGCGCGAGGATCGTCGACGACAGATAGCAGGCCAGCCCGGCGCCCGCCGCAATGCGCAAGCGCACCCGCCGGCTGCCTGCGTAATCCGGTCGGTCTGCTGTCCTGGCTCGCTTGTCATGCCCGCTGATCCCCGAATCCTGCGGGCCTTGTCCTCGCATTCCCTTTTCCTCTCCGCCGCGTGAACGCCATGGCCGCCCGGCCGCATCGTCGGCAATGCCCCGTCCCGGGCGCGCCATCATGGCGAATCACGTCACTGTACCGGCCAAGCGAATCGGCGTGAAGAAGGGCGTGCGACAAAAGTAATGCCGGGCGGTTTGTCAACCGCCCGGCATCAATATCTTGTGTTGTTGGTCCGCTAGATCAATATCTGTAGTGTTCAGGCTTGAACGGACCTGTCGGTGTCACCCCGATATAGCTCGCCTGGTCGTCCGACAGCGTTGTCAATGTCGCGCCGAGCTTGTCGAGATGCAGGCGCGCCACCTTCTCGTCCAGGTGCTTAGGGAGCACATAGACCTCGTTCTGGTAGTTCGCCCCCTTGGTCCACAGCTCGATCTGAGCGAGCACCTGGTTGGTGAACGAGGCCGACATCACGAAGCTCGGATGGCCGGTGGCGTTGCCGAGATTGAGCAGGCGCCCTTCCGACAGAAGCAGGATGCGGTTGCCGCCGGGAAACTCGATCATGTCGACCTGCGGCTTGATGTTGGTCCATTTCAGGTTGCGCAACGCAGCGATCTGAATCTCGTTGTCGAAATGGCCGATATTGCCGACGATGGCCATATCCTTCATCTTGCGCATGTGATCGATGGTGATCACGTCCTTGTTGCCGGTCGTGGTGATCACGATATCGGCGGTCGGCGCGGCCTGGTCGAGCGTCACGACCTCGAAACCGTCCATCGAGGCCTGCAGCGCGCAGATCGGGTCGACCTCGGTCACCTTGACGCGGGCGCCGGCGCCGCGCAGCGAGGCGGCGGAGCCCTTGCCGACATCGCCATAACCGCAGACCACGGCAACCTTGCCAGCCATCATCACGTCGGTGGCGCGGCGAATGCCGTCGACCAGCGATTCCTTGCAGCCATATTTGTTGTCGAATTTCGACTTGGTGACCGAATCGTTGACGTTGATGGCGGGGAAGGGCAGCAGCCCCTTCTTCTGCAGCTGGTAGAGCCGGTTCACGCCGGTGGTCGTCTCTTCCGTCACGCCCTTGATGGCGTCGCGCTGGCGGGTGAAGAAACCGGGCGTTTCGGCCATGCGTTTCTTGATCTGCTTGAAGAGGATTTCCTCTTCCTCGTTGCCGGGCTTCGACAGAACGTCCTCACCGGCCTCGGCGCGCGCGCCGATCAGGATATACATGGTGGCGTCACCGCCGTCGTCGAGGATCATGTTGGACGGTTCGCCGTCCGGCCACTGGAAGATCGCGTCGGAATAATTCCAATAGTCCTCGAGCGTTTCGCCCTTGATGGCGAAGACCGGCGTGCCGGTGGCCGCGATGGCGGCGGCGGCGTGATCCTGGGTCGAGAAGATGTTGCACGAGGCCCAGCGGACCTCCGCGCCCAGCGCCTGCAGCGTTTCGATCAGCACGGCCGTCTGGATCGTCATGTGCAGCGAACCGGTGATGCGCGCGCCTTTCAGCGGCCGCGCCTCGCCGAATTCCTCCCGGCACGCCATCAGACCCGGCATTTCGGTTTCGGCGATATCGATCTCCTTGCGGCCCCAGTCCGCCAGCGCGATATCCGCGACCTTGTAATCCAGTTTTTCTGTCATCGCATTACTCCTGATGTCTTCGCTGCGCGGCAGCCGGCGGCGGTGATGAATAAGCCGGCCGGTCATTCGAACTCTCGTCGGACGGTGCGCGGGGCGGGCGCGGCCGTTACCGACCGGCGCATGTGCCGCGGCACGCTGCGGATCCGGTTGGTTCAGACCGCACGACGAGCGCCTGCGGGCGCGGGTGCGCCCTGCCCGACGGGGCGCTGTCTAGCAGATCGGCGAAAGCCTCACAACAGGATATAAGGAAATCTTTATCTGTGCATATGCGGTGTGCCCGTCCGGTCGTCCGCCAGGGATCGCGACGGGCATCACGGCGTTGCCCTCATATATCCTCGCCGAAGCGGTTGGCGATCAGCGTTTCCAGCGCCGCCATGGCCCGTGCCGCGTCAGCGCCGGTTGCGGTGACGCGAATGCTGCAGCCGGGGCTCGCCGCCAGCATCATCAGTCCCATGATCGAGGTGCCGCCGACCGAAACGCCGTCCTTTTCCACCGTCACCTCCGCCTCGAAACTGCCGGCGAGCTGGACGAAGCGCGCCGAGGCGCGTGCGTGCAGACCGCGCTTGTTGACGATCTCGAGGTCGCGCACGATCATGTCTTCGCGCGTCGTCGTCATTTGCCGTTCAGGACCCGGCTCGCCACGTTGATATATTTGCGCCCGGCGGCCTGGGCGCCTTCCAGCGCCGCGGCCATGTCGTTATTGGCGCGCACGCTGGTGAGCTTGATCAGCATGGGCAGGTTCATGCCCGCGATCACCTCGATGCGCCCGGGCTCCATCACCGAGATGGCGAGGTTGGACGGCGTGCCGCCGAACATGTCGGTGAGGATGACCACGCCGGCGCCGTCATCGACCCTCGCGACGGCCTCGACGATGTCCTGTCGACGCAGTTCGATATCGTCGTCGGCTTCGATGGGTACGGTCTCGAAAGCGTCCTGGGACCCGACGACATGTTCGACGGCATGCCGGAATTCTTCGGCAAGGCGACCGTGCGTGACCAGCACGACTCCGATCATGAATGCTTCGCTCCCGTCAGCGCTCCCTGGATCGGAGCGCATCTGTTCTACATTTTCGTCGCCCGCCAACCCGGCGGCAGGTGCGCTATCTTGTCGACGGGCCGGCCTTTGACAAGCCCAAATGTCGGATCACGTCCGATCAATATGGCCGAAAACGGGTTCGCGCGGGCGAAAAACACGGGAAACGATGGCGAACTCCGACCGTTTTCAGTGGTTCGGCGTGGCGGGAGGACGGGAATCAAATCGGCTCCTACGAATGCCGTTCGCCTCGGAAAATTCCCTGTAACGAATTGAAAGGCAACGATATTCGTCGTCAGCAGTACTGTCCGTTCCCGTGTCGATCCGGCGCCGCCGGCACGGCGATGATGTCCGCCCGCGCCGACAGGCCGCAGCGCTCAGGCGCGCGTTTCGTCGCAACCAGTCTTTGACCGGCCGAGCGCTTCCAGCCGGGCGAGAATGGCCGGTATCGCGGCGGTGGCGGCACGCTCGGCGGCGATGAGCGCGGCGATTTCGACCTCCTCCACCAGCTCCGCGCCGCCGGGGTCGAGGCGCGGCACGTCCCGCGCCGGCATCAGCCTGACGCACAAATCGATCACCGCCGCCTGTTCATGTGCCTCCGCGATCGGGCCATATCCGTAAATTTCGGCCAGCCCGGCGATCGTGTCGGGCACCCGCGCCACCACCCTGGAGCCGTGCCGACGAAGCAAGAGCCGGTCGTCGCCGACAAGCCGGGCCGGCACGCCGCTCGCCCGGCAGCGCGCCACGAGGGCAAGCGCCAGCGTCGATTTACCGGCCCCAGACGGCCCCATCACGATCACGCCGCGGTCGCCGATGACAAGCCCGCTTGCATGAACGTTTTTCATCGGCCGGTCACGGGTGTTTTCCTCAAACTTCGGCGGGCAGCTTGACGATGAAGCGCGCGCCGCGCACGTCGCCGGATTTGCTTCCGGGGATGTTTTCGGCGGTCAGCGTGCCGCCATGGGCCTCGACGATCTGCCGGCTGATCGACAGGCCGAGCCCCGAATTCTGCCCAAACGCCTCGCCCTGCGGCCGGTCGGTGTAAAACCGCTCGAAGATGCGATCGATGTTCTCGGCGCGGATTCCCGGTCCGTTGTCGTCGATGGTGACGATGATGTTGCGGGCGCTGCGCGCGAGCGTCAACTGGACGCGTCCGCCCTCGTCCGGCACGAAGGAGCGGGCATTTTCGAGCAGGTTGGTGAAGACCTGGCCGAGCCGGAGATCGTGGCCGTTGACCAGGAAACCGCGCCCGTTCTGGCCGGCCTTGGCGATACGGAATTCGATTGCGACCTGTTTCTTGTCACGCGTATGCGCGCCGGCGGCCGCGACGAGCTCGGTCAGGAACTTCTGCAGGTCGAGCGGCGCGGCATCGGCGCGCGCGAGTTCGGCGTCGAGCCGGGAGGCATCGGAAATATCGGTGATCAGGCGGTCGAGCCGGCGCACGTCGTGCTGGATAATCGCCAGCAGCCGGCTGCGTGAATCCTCGTTGCGAGCCAGCGGCAGCGTCTCGACCGCGCTGCGCAGCGAGGTCAGCGGGTTCTTGAGTTCATGCGAGACGTCGGCGGCGAAACTCTCGATCGCATCGATGCGGGCGTAAAGCGCCTTTGTCATATCGCGCAGCGCGATCGACAAATTGCCGATCTCGTCCTGCCGCTCGGAAAAGTCGGGAATTTCCTCGCGGCTCCTCACCCCGCGCCGCACGCGCACCGCCGCCGCCGACAGCCGCCGCAGCGGATTGGCGATCGTGGAGGCGAGCAGCATCGACAAAATCGCGGTCACCAGCGCGGCGACGCCGAAAACGCGGAAGATGGCCTTGCGCTCGTCGGCGACGATCTTGTCGATGTCGCCGCCCTGGGTCGACAACAAAAGTACGCCCAGAACGGCGCGGAAGCGTTGGACGGGCACGGCCACCGACACGATCATCTCGCCCTGTTCGCTGATGCGCACGACAAAGCCGGGCGTGCCGATCAGCGCCCGCATCACCTCCGGATAGGCCGCTCCGTTGCCGCCCGGCTGTTCGCGATAAAGCGGCAGGTCGCTGCGGCGGAAGAAATCGGAGATGAACTTTTCGACGCGGTCGAAGAAATCCGGCTCGGCCTCCTCGAGCGGCGGCAGGTCGTAGCGCAGGATCTGGCCGCGCGAATAGAGATGACGCGAATCCAGAAGCAGGTTGGCGTCACGATCATAAATCCGCGCGCGGGTGCGCGTTGGCGAGATCAAACGGCGCAGAAGGGGCGCGACCAGCTCGGGATTGATGGGGAATTCGAGGCTGTCGAGCTGGTCGGTACCCGGCGCCAGGCTTTCGCCGGCCTGCAGTTCGAGCAGTTTTTCCGGGTCGATGCTGATTGCGTCGGTCTCGACCGTGGCGGAGGCGGCGACGGCGGCGGCGATGATCTCGCCCTGGGTCATCAGGCTTTCGACCCGCGCCTCGATCAGCCCGTCGCGGAACTGGTTCAGGTAAAGAATGCCAAGAACGAGCACACCGAGCGCGGCGAGATTGAGAAACAGGATGCGCCGGGTCAGGCTGGAAAAGATGTGATGGCCCAGAAACCGGCGCAGGGGCACGGTCAGCCATCCGACGACGGATGGACTGCTTCTTGCCGTGCCTGTCCGTTTGCGTTCGGTTTCGGCCACCATCTGTTGCCGGGTTCCACCCGACGCCTGTCCCAGTTTCACGCCTCGCGGAAGCGGTATCCAACACCATAAAGCGTTTCGATCATGTCGAATTCCTGATCGACCACCTTGAACTTCTTCCTGAGGCGCTTGATGTGGCTGTCGATCGTGCGGTCGTCAACATAGACCTGTTCGTCATAGGCCGAATCCATCAGCGCGTCACGACTCTTGACCACGCCGGGACGCTGGGCCAGCGAATGCAGGATCAGGAACTCGGTCACCGTCAGGATGACCGGTTCGCCCTTCCAGGTGCAGGTGTGGCGCTCCTGATCCATGACGAGCTGTCCGCGCTCGAGCGACTTCGTCTGGGTGCCGGGCGATTTGGCGGCGGCTTCGCGCGCGTTGGCGCGGCGCAGCACCGCCTTGACCCGCTCGACCAGCAGGCGCTGCGAGAATGGTTTGCGGATGAAGTCGTCGGCGCCCATCTTGAGGCCGAACAGTTCGTCGATCTCGTCATCCTTCGACGTCAGGAAGATCACCGGCATGTCCGATTTCTGCCGCAGCCGGCGCAGCAGTTCCATTCCGTCCATGCGCGGCATCTTGATGTCGAGAATGGCGAGATTGGGCGGGCGGGCGGAAAAGCCGTCGAGCGCGGACGCTCCGTCAGTATAGGTTTCCACGCGATAGCCCTCCGATTCCAGGGCGATGGAGACCGAAGTCAGGATGTTGCGGTCATCGTCGACGAGCGCGATCGTTGCCATGTCAAACGTATCCCTCATAAGCGGGCGTCCCTTCCTGCTTCCGGAAAGGGCTATAGGCGGACAAATTGGGTACAAAATGTGGCACAGATCGAAGGTCGTGTCACATGCGCGACCGCGCGGCCGCCGCATTGCCTGTGCATGACGCGTCGCCAAGGGTGGAAAAATTTAACCCTTTTTCAACAGGCAAACCGTTTTTAAACGATTTAAGAAAATTTCAAAAAATTTAAATCGATTAATGATTTGAAACAAAAAGGCTTTTCTGTTTGTGACCTTTGGCCGATGCTTGCCGGGTCGAGGTTAGCGCATCGGCGTGCGAACCAACGCAAAAAAGGACGCCAGGGAGCGGAACGAATGCGAGAGATCGGCAAGCGCAATCCCCGTTGCGGGATCGACACTATCGGGCTCGGCAAGGCGGGGGCCGCCCACTACAATCTCTGCGAAGCCGAGCTCTACGAGGAGGCGTTGCGCCGCGGCGAGGCCCGGCTGACCGCGCATGGCGCGCTCGTTGCCCTGACCGGCCAGCACACCGGCCGTTCCGCCAAGGACAAGGTCGTCGTGCGCGATGCCGCCAGCGAGCCGCATGTGTGGTGGGACAACAACAACGCCATCACGCCCGAGCAGTTCGATCTTCTGCTGGCCGATTTCCAGGCCCAGGTCGAGGACCGAGACCTGTTCGTGCAGGACCTTGCCGGTGGCGCGGATCCTGAAAACAGGCTCCCGACCAGGGTCGTGACCGAATATGCGTGGCATTCGCTGTTCATCCGCAATCTTCTGATCCGCCCCGACCGTGCGGCGCTCGACACGTTCGAGCCGAAACTGACCATTATCGACCTCCCTTCGTTCCGCGCCGACCCGGCGCGCCACGGCACCCGCGGCGAGACGGTGATCGCGGTCGATCTCAGCCGCATGATCGTGCTGATCGGCGGCACCTCCTATGCCGGCGAAATGAAGAAGTCGGTGTTCACGGTGCTCAACTATCTGCTCCCAAATGGCGGCGTCATGCCGATGCACTGCTCGGCCAATGTCGGCCCCGACGGCGACGCGGCGGTGTTTTTCGGACTGTCGGGCACCGGCAAGACCACGCTCTCGGCCGACCCGCGTCGCACGCTGATCGGCGACGACGAACATGGCTGGGGCGAGGACGGCATCTTCAATTTCGAGGGCGGCTGCTACGCCAAGACCATCCGCCTGTCGGCCGCCGCCGAACCGGAAATCTTCGCCACGACGCGCCGTTTCGGCACCGTGCTCGAAAACGTCGTTTTGGACGAGAACCGCGTTCCCGATTTCGACGACGGGTCGCTGACCGAAAATACGCGCTGCGCCTATCCGCTGCATTTCATCCCCAATGCCAGCGACAGCGGCCGCGCCGGCCATCCGCAAAACATCATCATGCTGACGGCCGACGCGTTCGGCATTCTGCCGCCGATCGCCCGGCTGTCGCCGGCCCAGGCGATGTATCATTTCCTGTCCGGCTACACCGCCAAGGTCGCCGGCACCGAAAAGGGCGTGACCGAGCCGGAAGCGACCTTCTCCACCTGCTTCGGCGCCCCCTTCATGCCGCGCCATCCGGCCGAATACGGCAATCTCCTGCGTGAGCTGATCGCCCGTCACGGCGTCGATTGCTGGCTGGTCAACACCGGCTGGACCGGCGGCGCCTACGGCACCGGTTCGCGCATGCCCATCAAGGCCACGCGCGCGCTGCTGACGGCGGCGCTGGAGGGCTCGCTCAACGCCTGCGAGTTCCGCACCGATCCGAATTTCGGCTTCGAGGTGCCGGTTGCCGTGCCCGACGTCGACGCCGCCATTCTCGATCCGCGCGCGACCTGGGCCGACCAGGCCGCCTATGACCGGCAGGCCGCCAAGCTGGTCGGCATGTTCATCGACAATTTCGCCAAGTTCGAGGCCCATGTCGACGCCGGCGTGCGCAGCGCAGCGCCGCAGGTTCAGGTGGCGGCCGAATAACGGTTCCGGGAGGGTTTCCCGTTCCGATATCGGCCCGGCCTCGCGCCGGGCCTTTTCTTTTTGGCTGCGGCGCGGCATGTGTGTGCTGTGGCGGGTTCGGCAAAACGACGAAGGCTCTCCTTGCTAAACCGCGCCGCAAGTCGGGGCCGGACCCCAGGAGAAGAGTATGGCCGGCGAAGAGGTTTTTTCGATCGCGTCCGGCGTGACGGTCGGCGAGGCCGAACTCGAGGAGCATTTCATCCGCTCCTCCGGCCCGGGCGGCCAGAACGTCAACAAGGTCGCCACGGCGGTCCAATTGCGGTTCGACGTGCGCAATGCGCGCGGCCTGCCGGATCAAGTACGCGATCGCCTTCTGAAGTTGGCCGGCCAGCGCGCCACCAAGGACGGCGTGATCGTCATCGAGGCCGGCCGGTTCAGGACCCAGGAGCGCAATCGCGAGGATGCGCGCCAGCGCCTGCTCGCGCTCGTCGCCCGCGCCGCCGAACCGCCGCCGCCGCCACGCAAGAAGACGCGGCCGTCGAAAGGGGCGGTTGAACGCCGTTTGAAGGCCAAGGCAGGCCGCTCGGCGATCAAGAAGACCCGCGGGCGCGTCGACGGCGATTGACCGGCCCGGGCCAGTGCCCTGGCGCCTGTGGATGGTAACCATGATCTTGGGATTGGCGGTGTCGTGAATTGACAGCGGCGGTGCAAGCCTCTTAACCTTTTCTTAACGATAAGACACGGGCTGCAGGGGGCGAGCCGATGCATGGCAAGACGACGCTGGGACTCCGGCCATTGATCCTCGCGGCACTGCTCGTGGCCGGGGCGTTCGCGCCTGCCGCCGCGCAGCCGGTCGATTCCATGGTGACCGGCAGCCTGACCTCGCAGCCGATCGGCCATTACGAGTTCTGCAAGGCCAATCCGCGCGAATGTTCCATCGCCATGCGCGACCGCGGTCCCGCGCGGCTCACCAAGAACTTGTTGTCGACGTTGTCGCGCGTGAACGTGTCGGTCAACCGCGCCGTCAAGCCGATGAACGACATCGACATTTTCGGCAAGGACGAGGTGTGGAGCTATCCCGACGGTGTCGGCGATTGCGAGGATTACGTGCTTGAAAAGCGCCGCCTGCTGCAGGGCAAGGGCGTGTCGCTTACCAACCTGCTGATCACCGTGGTGCGCAAGCCTGACGGCGAGGGCCACGCGGTTTTGACCGTGCGCACCGACAAGGGCGACTTCATTCTCGACAATCTGCGCGACGATATCCGCCCGTGGAGCAAGACCGGCTACCGGTTCTTGAAACGTCAGGCCAGCAACCATACCGGCCGCTGGGTCAATCTCTACGCCGAGCGCAACCGGTTCGTCGGCTCGGTCAATCGCTGAGCCGAACCCGGCCGCCGCTTTCGCCAGAAACCCGGCCCGGGCCGGTGCCCCTCAACGCTTCCTATCGCTCTATCCGATGCAGCGATTCCGTCGGTTTTTGCCCGACGCGCTTGTCAGGACGGGTATTTTGATCGCGCTGATCGGCCAGGCCGGCGTCGAAGGCCGGCGGCGATAGGACGAAAGCGGCGTCGCGCGCCGCGCGAAGCTGCGCACGCCGACCGTTGACGCCCTACCCGTCGGCGAATGGTCCGACATCGGCCGTCACGATTGATTTGCCGCGCATATCCCCTATACCCGGACTGGAACCGAAATCGACAGAGTTGGACATGACCGCAAGAATCCTCGTTTTCGCGGGCTCGATCCGCACCGGCGCGTTCAGCGGCCGCACCGCGGACGCGGCCATGAAGGAACTGGCCCTGCAGGGCGCGGAGGTCACTCGTATTTCGCTGGAGGATTATCCGCTGCCGATCATGGATGAGGATCTGGAAAAGGAAAAGGGCATCCCCGAAAACGCGCTCAAGCTCGCGCGCCTGTTCTCAGCCCATGACGGGCTTTTGATCGCCAGTCCCGAATACAATGCCTCGATCCCGCCGCTGCTCAAGAACACGCTCGACTGGGTCAGCCGGGTCCGCAAGGACGGCGCCGCGCCCCTGCAACCTTATCAAAACAAGGTCGTCGGCCTGTGCTCGTCGTCCAACGGCCAGTTCGGCGGCGCGCGCGGCCTCTATCATCTGCGCGCCGTGTTGATGAATTGCCAGGCCGAGATCATCACCCCGCAATGCTCGGTCTCGGGCGCGGCCGATGCCTTCGACGAAGAGGGGCGGCTGAACAACGAGCGCCAGCACAAGATGCTGGAGAAGGTCTGCCGCACGCTGATCGAGCGGGCCTCGATGCTGTCGACAAGGGTGGATATGTGATGATCGCGAACAACGTTGCCGAAAGACTGATCGTCGGGCTCGACCTACCGGATGTGGCGACGGCCGAAAAGGCGGTTTCGGAGCTCGACGGCGTCGTCTCCTTCTTCAAGATCGGCTATCGGCTTGTGTTCGCCGGCGGGCTCGAACTGGCGCGCGATCTCGTCGCCTCGGGCAAGAGCGTATTTCTCGACATGAAGCTGCTCGACATCGACAACACCGTGGCCGAGGGCGTCGAGAACGTGGCAGCGATGGGCGTGTCGATGCTCACCGTCCACGCCTATCCCAAAGCGATGCGCGCCGCCGTCGAGGCGGCCGCCGGCAGCGATCTGTGCCTGCTCGGCGTGACCGTGCTCACCTCGATGGACGATCGCGACCTCACCGAGGCCGGATACGGTTTCGACGCCCGCGCGCTGGTCGAACGCCGCGCGCGCCAGGCGCGCGAAGCGGGCATGGGCGGCATCGTCTGCGCAGCCACCGAGGCGACGGCCGTGCGCGCGATCGTCGGACCGGAACTGGCGCTGGTGACGCCGGGCATCCGCCCGGCCGGTGCCGCACATGGCGACCAGAAACGGGTGATGACGCCGGCAGACGCGATGCGCGCCGGCGCCAGCCATCTCGTCGTCGCCCGCCCGATCGTCGGCGCCCGCGACCGCCGCGCCGCCGCCCAGGCGATCGTCGCCGAAATGCAAACGGCCTGAACCAGAACCGTCCCGGGAGGAGAAACAATGCCGAAAGCCTATTGGATCGCTCATGTCGATGTCCGCGATCCCGAACGCTACAAGGACTATGTCGCGACCGCGAAGCCGGCCTTCGAAAGATACGGCGCCAATTTCCTGGCGCGCGGCGGCGCCTACGAGGCGATGGAAGGTAAGGGCCGCGCGCGCAACGTCGTCATCGAGTTTCCCTCCCTGCAGGCGGCGAAGGATTGCTATAATTCGCCCGAATACCAGGCGGCCAAGGCGATCCGGGTGACGGTCGCCGACGCCGAAATGGTCATAGTCGAGGGCTACGAAGGCTGAGCGGCATCCCCGCCCTGCCGGTCGGTTATGCCATCAGAAGCGCCCGGCCCGACGAGACCAGGCGGCTGATCGCGGTGGAGACGGCGGCCGCACGCCTGTTCGCCGACCACGGTTATCCCGCGCTCGCCGAAGAGGCGCCGCGTACGTTGCAGGAGTTCGCCCGCTTTACGGCCGGAAACAGCGTGCTCGTCGCCGAGAGCGGGGACGCCATGCCGGCCGGTTTTGTCGTGGCCGGCGATATCGGCGGCTATTTTTACCTGATGGAGCTTTCCGTCGACCCCGCCCATGGCCGGCGCGGGCTCGGCACGGCACTGGTGCGGGCCGCGCTCGCCGCGGCAAGGCGCTCGGGCTATCGCAACGCCGCGCTTTCGACCTTCCGCGCCGTGCCCTTCAACGCCCCCTTCTATCGCAAGCTGGGATTTGTCGAGCTGGAACCGGCGCGCGCGGAGCCGGCATTGCGGGCCCGGTTCCTGCGTGAGGTGCCGCCGGGCGTCGAGGCATCGGCGCGCGTCCTGATGGTGCGTCGCATCGGCGATTAGCTTGGTGCAGAGCGAAACGGCTCTATTGCAATGCAGCAAAAGCCTGTTACCGTCATCGGTCATAACTAATTAACCTTCGCGTCGCGATTCTGGGCGGCTATCGGAACGGAAGGCGGTACATTTCGATGTTTTATCAGGCCTATGAGTGGAATCATGCCGCGATCCAGCCCTATCGCGCGGTGGCGGACGCGACGCGGCTGTTTTACAGCAATCCGCTCAACCCGCTCTCCCACACCGCGTTCGGGCGCTCTGCCGCGGCGATGGCGGAAATGTTCGAGCGCACCACGCGGCGTTACGGCAAGCCCGATTTCGGCCTGACCTCCGCCGTGGTCGACTGGAAGCAAGTGCCGGTCAGCGAGGAAATCGTCTGGAAGCGGCCGTTCTGCAACGTAATCCGTTTCAGGCGCGACCTGCCGGCCGGCCGCAAGCCCGATCCCAAGCTTTTGATCGTGGCGCCGATGTCGGGACACTACGCGACCCTGTTGCGCGGCACGGTCGAGGCGATGCTGCCACACGCCGACGTTCATATCACCGATTGGGTCGACGCCCGCACGGTACCGCTCTCCAAGGGGCGTTTCGACCTCGACGACTATATCGACTACGTCATCGAGATGCTGCACGCGCTCGGGCCTGACACGCATGTCATGGCCGTGTGCCAGCCCTCCGTGCCGGTCCTGGCGGCTGCCGCGGTAATGGAAGCGCGCGGCGATAAATTCGCGCCCTCGACCATGACGCTGATGGGCGGGCCGATCGACACGCGCATCAACCCGACCGCCGTCAACCAACTCGCCGAGGAAAAGGACCTCGCCTGGTTCCGCGACAACGCCATCATGCAGGTTCCCTGGCCCAATCCCGGCTTCGCCCGCGAGGTCTATCCGGGCTTTCTGCAGCTTTCGGGCTTCATGAGCATGAATCTCGACCGGCACATCATCGCCCACAAGGATTTCTTCCTGCATCTGGTCAAGAATGACGGCGATTCGGCCGACAAGCACCGCGATTTTTACGACGAGTATCTCGCGGTGATGGATCTGACGGCCGAGTTCTACCTGCAGACGGTCGACACGGTGTTCATCCGCCACGCTTTGCCCAAGGGCGAGATGACCCATCGCGGCGAACCGGTCGATCCGGCGGCGATCCGCTCGATCGCGCTGATGACGGTCGAGGGCGAGAACGACGATATTTCCGGCGTCGGCCAGACCAAGGCCGCGCAGACGCTGTGCACCAATATTCCCGACGACATGCGCGTGCACTACATGCAGCCGGCCGTCGGCCATTACGGCGTCTTCAACGGCTCGCGCTTCCGCGCCGAGATCGTGCCGCGCATCGTCGATTTCATCACCAGCTATGGCCGTGAAAACCGCGACGCGCTCGGCCGGCACCTGCCCGCCAAAAAGGCCGCCGCCAAGTCGGCGGGGCGCACCAAGGCCTGATTCAGGGCCTGACCGACCCTGCCGCGCACGGGCGGCGCGGGAGAGAGCGTTTCCAGGCGAAGTGGAAACCGGTTCGCCGTTCGGAAAGGCGTCAAAACAATAAAATAGAGCCGGTCTGCGATTCCGCGAAAAGCAGAACGGATCGAGAGCGGACCTGCGTAACGAAAAACGGGCCGCGTGCCTCCGTGCGGGAGGCGCGCGGCCCGATCGACTTTAAAGCCGTAAAGGGTCGGCTCAGGCCTGGCCCGGCGTCGCGGCGGCGCCGGCAGCCTGGGGACGCGGCGCGCCCGGGCGCACCGGACGCGGCTTCTTCTTCGGTCCGGGCAACAGCCCTTCGCGCTGCGCCAGCTTGCGGGCGGCCTTGCGCGAGCGCCGAACGGCCTCGGCCTTTTCGCGTGCGCGGCGCTGCGACGGCTTCTCATAGGACCGGCGCGCCTTCATCTCGCGAAACACGCCCTCGCGCTGCATCTTCTTCTTCAGCACCTTGAGCGCCTGCTCGACATTGTTGTCTCTGACAAGTACCTGCAATGGTCTTCCTTCGTCTGCGCGACAGCGTCGCTGGTTGCAAACAGCCTTGCGGCCGGTGTGGCCCGCGTCCTGAACTGGTACGACACGGAACTGTTTCCCTTCCCGGGGGCGAAACGAAAGCCTTCGCCTCTCAGCGGGCTGGCGTGGAACGGTCGGGGACCGTCTGCACATACGCCGGGCAATCAGGATGTGGGCACGATGTAATCCATCCGGCCGCGAAGTGCAAGGAAGGCCGCGCCAACGCCGTCAGGCCCGTCTTCAGCCGATTTCTATCGGCGTGAGGGCGGCGGGGATTGCACTGGTCTTTTCAGCGGCCTGGCACAGATCGGCAATCACGCAGCGTTCGCATTCGGGCTTGCGCGCCTTGCACACATAGCGTCCGTGCAGGATCAGCCAGTGATGGGCGTGGCGCAGATAGTCCTGTGGAATGATGTCCAGGAAGCGCTTTTCGACCTCGTCGGGCGTCTTGCCGGGTGCCAGCCCCAGCCGGTTGCCGATCCGCAATATATGCGTATCGACGGCGAATGTCGGCTGCCCGAACGCCATGTTCAGCACCACGTTGGCGGTCTTGCGGCCGACGCCCGGCAGTTTGGTCAGTTGGTCGCGGTCGGCCGGCACCTGTCCGTCATGATCGCGAATCAGCGCTTGCGACAGCGCGATGACGTTTTTGGCCTTGTTGCGCCACAGTCCGATGGTGCGGATATGATCGCCGACCCTGTCCTCGCCGAGCGCCAGCATCTTTTGCGGCGTGTCGGCGACGGCGAACAGCCCGCGCGTCGCCTTGTTGACGCCGATATCGGTCGCCTGGGCCGACAGCACCACCGCGACCAGCAGCGTGAAGGCGTTGACATGTTCAAGCTCGCCCTTGGGCTCTGGGCGCTGCACCGCGAAACGGCGGAAAATCTCGCGCACCTCGTCGGAAGAATAGCGCGACCGGGGCTTCTTGCGCGGCGTCTTCGCGCGGGCTGGCGCGCGTGCGGCCTTTTTGTCCTTTGGCTTCAGCATGAAGGCTCTATAATCCCTCTCATGAGCGAAACCTATGCTGCGGACCAACCTTTCTTCAAGGCGCTGCTTACGCCGCACCGCTCGCTCGGCCGGACCGGCTTCATCCTGTTGATGGGCGCGCTGGTGGCGGGATGGGGTGCGGTCGGGCTGTTCTTCCTCGCCGCCGGCGCCTGGCCGGTCTTCGGCTTTTTCGGCCTCGATATCCTGGCGCTTTATATCGCCTTTCGCGTCAACTACCGCGCCGCCCGCGCCCGCGAGGAAGTGTCTGTGTCGCGCACTCGCGTGGCGATCCGCAAAACCGCGCCGTCAGGGCGCACCGAGGAGCACCGGTTCAATCCGTTCTGGGCCCGTTTTTCGGTCGCCCGTCATGACGAGATCGGCATTACCGGGATGGCAGTCGAGGCGCCGGGACGACGGGTGCCGCTCGGCGGCTTCCTCAACCCGGGCGATCGCGAAAGTTTCGCGGCCGAATTCGGCCGCGCGCTGGCGAGCGCCAAAATGCGCTGAAAGCGAAGCTTGAAGTTGTCAGGAATCGGGTGGAGATCGCTGTGCGGCGGGACGATATTGGCGTTCAAGGAGATATGACCATGAACGCTCACACCGCAGTCCTTGAACGCGACATCACCCCCGAAGGTGGCGACTACGAGATCGTGCGCCGCGTTATCGAAAAGATCAGCCTCGACTATCGCGACCAACCGTCCCTGGAGGATCTGGCCGCCGATGTCGGCGAGACGCCGACCGGGCTGCAGAAATTGTTCACCCGCTGGGCCGGGCTGTCGCCGAAGGCGTTTTTGCAGGCGGTCACGCTCGACCATGCGCGCCGGCTTCTTGATGAGGGCACGCCACTTCTGGAGACCGCGCTCGAACTCGGCATGTCGGGGCCCGGCCGGCTGCATGATTTGTTCGTCACCCATGAGGCGATGTCGCCCGGCGACTACAAAACCCGTGGCGCCGGCCTGACGATCCGCTACGGCTTTCACATCTCGCCGTTCGGCGTCGCGCTGGTCATGGTGACCGAACGCGGCCTCGCCGGTCTCGCCTTTTGCGACGCCGGCGGCGAGCGCGCCGCCCTCGACGACATGGCCGGCCGCTGGCCGAATGCCGCCTATGTCGAGGACATGGCCGCGACCGCGCCCTATGCCGCGCGCATCTTCGATCCCGGCCGCTGGCGTCACGAGGAGCCGTTGCGGGTCGTGCTGATCGGCACGGATTTCCAGGTCCGGGTCTGGGAGGCGCTGTTGCGCATTCCGATGGGCCGCGCAAAGCCCTATTCGGCGATTGCCGCCGAGATCGGTGCGCCCAGGGCGAGCCGTGCCGTCGGCGCGGCGGTCGGCGCCAATCCACTCTCCTTCGTCGTGCCCTGCCATCGCGCGCTCGGCAAGTCGGGCGCGCTTACCGGCTATCATTGGGGCCTGACACGCAAGCGGGCGATCCTCGGCTGGGAGGCTGGCCAGACCGAAACATAAGTCGGGGGCGCGGCACGCCGCGAACGGTGGCCAATTCGACACGCGCCGATGGTCAGGTCTCGTTAATCTAGCCGGAGCGGCCCGCCAGCGTGCTGATTCCATTTTAACGCCTGATGCGTTAGCGTCGCCGCCGGTTTGCGGGAGGCGTCTGTTGGTCATTGTCATCGGTTCCATCAATCTCGACCTGATCGCCACTGTCGGGCGTCTACCCGGCCCGGGCGAGACCGTCGCGGGAGATACGTTTTCCAACACGCCCGGCGGCAAGGGCGCCAATCAGGCGCTGGCGGCGGCGCGGGCCGGCGCGGCGGTGCGCATGGTCGGCGCGGTCGGCAAGGATGCCTTTGCCGCGGAGGCGCTGGCTCTCCTCGACCGGGGTGGCGTTGACCTGACAGGCGTCGGCGAAACCCATGCCTCGACCGGCACCGCCCTCATTCTCGTCGGAGCCGACGGGGAAAACATGATCGCCGTCGTGGCCGGCGCCAACGCGGCTGTGCTGCCGGGCGACGTGACCAAGGCCGCGCTCGATGCGGGCGACGTGGTGTTGATGCAGCAGGAAATCCCGCTCGATACGATCCGCGCCGCGCTCCAGGCCGCGCGCGCGGCCGGCGCCGTCTCCGTGCTCAACACCGCGCCCTATAGCGACGAGGCCGTCGATCTGCCTGCGCTCGCCGATTATGTCGTGGCCAATGAAACCGAGTTCGACCTTTGCGCGCGCGCGCTCGGGCTCGGGGGCGACGGGCGCGAGGCGCGCATGCGCGACTTCGTCGCCACGACGGGGCGTACCGTCGTGGTCACGCTCGGTGGCGAGGGCGTGCTTGCCGCATCGCCCGACGGGTTTTACCGCGTCGCCGCGCTTGCGGTCACGCCGGTCGACACGGTCGGCGCCGGCGATACGTTTTGCGGCTATCTGGGCGCAGCCCTGGAACGGGGCGAAGCCCTCGAAGCCGCCTTGCGCCGTGCCGCAGTCGCCGGCTCGCTCGCCTGCCTCAAGCCGGGCGCCCAGCCTGCGATCCCGCTCGCCGAGGATGTCGAGGCGCGGCGATGACCTCCGGCGAGGACAAGGCGCGCGCGATCCACGATATGCTGGCTGAACGGTCCGGCTGGCTCCGGCGTATCCGCCTGACGCTGCTCTTGCCGATCGTTCTGATCGGCGTGCTCCTGGCCGGTCCGATCATCATCTGGCTGATGCAGGACAACAAGCCGATCTTCGAGCAGATGGAAATGCTGGGCAGTGTGGTGACCGTCGAGCCGGCCGAAGACGGCGCGGCCTCAGGGGCGCGTATCACCATTCGCATCGACAACAGCGCCGAAACAGTCGTGGTCGAAGGCTCCGCCGGCATCGAGCCGGGGACGAAGGTGACGATCCTTCACACCGTCAAGCCGGACGGCACGTCGCATTACGCGCTGAACTGAACGAACGTAAGGAACCGCTTCGCGCGCCGCCCGGTGCATGGACGAAAAAAGATCTCGCCCCATCGCAGCATCGCCGAGGCCGGCGCGGCGAATATCCCGCCGGCTGTTCTCCCATTCGCGGGCGCGCCGGCGCTTGTCCCCAGATAGTCTAAAGACGGCCCAGCCTTTCGGTCAGAAGTTCGAAAAACCCGTCGGCGTCGATGTCGCGCATGACCATGGCGTTCTTCGGCCGATCGGTGACGCCCCACCAGTCGACGACGGTCATCCCCATCGTCAGCTCCGAGGCGGTTTCGACCGCGACATTGCACGACCGTCCGCCGAAGAGTTCTGGCTCGAGAAGATAAGCGATCACGCAGGGATCGTGCAGCGGACCGCCATCGGTGCCGTATTTCTCCTCGTCGAAGCGTTCGAAAAATTCCAGCAGCGCGGCCGTCGCCGTGCCCACCGACGTGCCCAGGTCGCGAAAGCGGGCGACGCGCCTGGCGGTCGTCAGCGCCTTGTGGGTGACGTCGAGCGGCATCATCACCACGGGAATGCCGGCGCCAAGCACGATGTCGGCCGCCTGCGGGTCGACATAGATGTTGAACTCCGCCGCCGGCGTGACGTTGCCGCCCTCGAAGAACCCGCCGCCCATCAGCACGATCTCGCGGATCCTGGGGGCGATGCGCGGTTCGCGGATCAGCGCCAGCGCGATATTGGTCAGCGGCCCGAGCGGGCACAGCGTCACCTGGCCGGCCTCCTCGGCCATCAGCGTGTCGACGATGAAGTCGACGGCATAGTCGTTTTGCAGTTCCATTGCCGGTTCGGGCAGGTCGGGCCCGTCAAGGCCGGTGCGGCCGTGGACATGCTCGGCCGTGACCAGCGTGCGCGCCAGCGGGCGGACCGCTCCTGCGAAGACTTTCGTCTCGGGCCTGCCGGCCAGTTCGCAGATCTTGCGCGCGTTCTTTTCCGTCAGCGCCAGCGGCACATTGCCGGCGACCGCCGTGATGCCGAGCACGTCGAGCTCGGGGCTGGCCAGGGCGAGAAGGATGGCGATTGCGTCGTCCTGGCCCGGATCGGTATCGATAATGATCTTGCGTCCGCCGGCCATCGGCATCCTCCAAACCTACTTGAACTCGTTGTTGGAGCGGACCATATCAGGTGCATGTGGAAAAACGCCATCTGGGTTTTCTACTATCCACGTCGCTCTTTGAGGACATGATGATGACGCGAATGACGCCTTTTTCGAGCCCGCTGCTTCTGGGGTTCGAGGCGATGGAAAAGACCCTGGAGCGGGCGACGAAGGCCGCCGACGGGTATCCGCCGTACAATATCGAGCGCATACGCGGCCACAATGGCGGCGGCGACTGTCTCAGGATCACGCTCGCGGTGGCTGGATTTTGCGAGAGCAATCTTGATGTCGCAACCGAAAACAACCAGCTCGTCATCCGTGGCAAGCAGGTCGATGACGTCGAGCGCGATTTTTTGCACCGCGGCATCGCGGCGCGCCAGTTCCAGCGCGCTTTCGTGCTCGCCGAAGGCATGCGCGTGATCGGCGCCGAACTGAAGAACGGTCTGCTGTCGGTCGATCTCGACCGGCCGGAACCCGAGCACCATGTACAAAAAATAAACATCTCGGTGAAAGACTGATTTCTGCACCGATAGCTCTGAAGAGGGCCGGCCCGGGTGGGTGGTCCGACGGATGGAGGCTGCCATGACGCATAACGAGAATCACGACGTCAAAACGACCATGAGCCAGACGCAGTTCGCGCATCTCGGCGAGGGTGCGGTCGCGTATCTGCGCAAGGTGTCCAGCGACGATCTGCGCGGGCGATATCCCGGCCTGCCCGACATGGCTCCGGGGCTCGAATTGTGGGCGCTGTTCGCCGCCAACGGCCAGCCGATCATGCTGACCGACGAGCGCGAAAGCGCGCTCGGCGCGGCGATCCAGAACGATTTGACGCCGCTCAGCATTCACTGACCGCAGCAGTACACGTCGAGCCGGGCGGCCGAGCCTCGCCGCCCTTCAGCCTGTGATTGCAAAAATCAGGCGCCGGTTTCCGAAAAAACGCCGGTCACGCCTGAGTTGAAGATCGCGCGCCGCGGGCCTCGATGCCTATGCGGCGTGCGAGGCCGGGGTGGAGGCCAAGAAGGTGTGAATCGCCGAGGCGTCCTTGGTGCCGCGGATCTTGGCCACGGTGTCGCTGTCGCGCAGCACGCGGGCGATCCGCGACAGCGCCTTGAGATGGTCGGCGCCGGCGCCTTCCGGCGCGATCAGCAAAAACACCAGATCGACCGGCTGGTCGTCGAGCGCCTCGAAATCGACCGGCGTTTCCAGTCGGGCGAAGACGCCGGTGATCGCGTCCACGCCGGGAAGCTTGCCATGCGGGATCGCGATCCCGTTGCCGACGCCCGTCGAGCCGAGCCGCTCACGCTGCAAGATCGTATCAAAAATCTCGCGCTCCGAAAGACCGGTGATGGCGCTGGCCTTTTCGGCCAGAAGCTGCAGCACCTGCTTTTTGGAATTCGCCTTCAAGGCCGGCAGCACCGCCGGAACCTCGATCAGATCGCTGAGGTCCATTTTCGCGCATTCCTTTCTCTGCATACCGCTCCGAGGCTCCTCGATAAAGGAGCGCCGCGGCTGTCAGATCGTGGATCTAGGGTCAGAGCCCATTCAGTCATAGCAATGGGGTCTGGCCCTAGGCACCGTTGCCGGAAACCGTTGAAGGGTCGATCCAGCCGATATTGCCGTCCTCCCGCCGATAGACGATGTTGACGGCGTCTGTCCCGGCATTACGAAATACGTAGACGGGACTGTCCTTGGTATCGAGTTCGATGACAGCGGAAGCCACCGACATCGTTTTGAGTGCAAGCGAGGATTCGGCCACAACGGCGGGCGCGAAGTCTTCGGGAACTTCCTCGTCCTCTTCCGCGACCGGCGCCATGATCGTGTAGGCGATGTCGGTCCAGGCCGCTTCTTCGGGCGCGCCCTGATGCGATTTCAGCCGTCGCTTATAGCGGCGCAGCCGCTTTTCGACCCGGTCGGCCGCCGCGTCGAAGGCGGCCTGCGGGTCCTGCGCCCTGCCTTCCGCCTGCAGCGTCATCCCGGTGTCGAGATGCAGCATGCAGTCCGCGGCGAAGCGCGAGCCGGTCTTTTCGACCGTCACCCGTCCCGAGAAGCCTCCGTCGAAATATTTGTTGACCGCTTCGGCTATCCGATCGTCGATGCGTGCGCGGAACGCATCACCGATTTCCATTTGCTTGCCAGAAATGCGCAGGCTCATTTGAAAGCCGACCTTTCCTTGCCACACATGATGCAATCGCCCGAGTTTATACCCGTGGCCGCCGCTTACAAGGTTCCGCGGCGACACCAGTGCTGGCTTCAGTGAAAAATTCCGGAATACCGTTCCGCCATCGTCCTGCCGCGGCCGCGATCGGCGACCGCCCGTCGGGTGGCGGGGCTTCTAGTCACTCCATCCGGGTTTGTCAACGCGGGGCCCGTGCCCGGCCTCGACCCGCCGTGTTCACGGGGCTGCTGCGGCCATGGCACGCTTTTCGCGGCGCCTTTGGACCGAAGAGGGAATGCTCATGCTTTCCCGGTACTTGGCGACCGTGCGGCGGGCGATGTCGATCCCGGTTTTCCTCAGGATATCCACAAGCGCGTCGTCGGACAGCACTTTCGCGGGATTTTCCTGGGCGATCATCTCGCGGATGTGGTGCCTGACGGCCTCGGCCGAATGGGCCTCGCCGCCCTCGGCCGAGGCGATGGCCGCGGTGAAGAAGAAGCGCAGTTCGAACATGCCGCGCGGCGTCAGCACATATTTGTTGGCCGTCACCCGGCTGACGGTCGATTCATGCATGCCGATCGCGTCAGCCACCGTGCGCAAATTGAGTGGCCGCATGTGGCCGATTCCGTAGGCCAGGAACGCGTCCTGCTGTTTCACGATCTCGGAGGTGACCTTCAAAATGGTCCTGGCGCGCTGGTCGAGGCTGCGTGTCAGCCAATTGGCGTTCTGCATGCATTGCGAGACGAATTCGCGGTCCTCCGCCGAGCTTGCCTCGCGCGAAACGCGTGCAAAATAAGTCTGGTCGACAAGCACGCGCGGCAGGGCGTCGGGATTGAGTTCGACCGCCCAGCCGCCATGCGGCGCGGCGGAGACCACGACGTCCGGCAGCACCGTCTCGATGCCGCTGTGGAGGAAAGCCGACCCCGGCTTGGGGTCGAGGGCGCGGATTTCGGTCAACATGTCGATGAGGTCGCTTTCGTCGACACCGCACAATTTCCGCAATGCGGCAAAATCGCGCCGCGCGAGCAGGTCGAGATGGTCGAGAAGCGCGCGCATCGCCGGGTCGAGCCTTTGTCGCCGCTCGAGCTGCAGGGCGAGGCATTCCGACAGGTCGCGGGCGAAAAGCCCGGCCGGGTCGCAAGCCTGGCAGATCCGCAGAACCGCCTCCACCGCTCCGGTCTCCACATTGAGCCGCCCGGCGACCTCCGTCACATCGACCCGCAGATAGCCGCATTCATCGAGGCCCTCGGCGAGATCGGCCGCGATCAGTCTCTCGGTGAGGCCGGCAAAGGCGAGCGTCAATTGCTCGCGCACATGGTCACGCAGGCTCGGCGCGGCCGCCGTCACGTCCTCGAAATCGAAACCGTCCGTGCCGGTCGCGCCGGGGCCCGGCCCCGCGCCGGCGCCTGATTTCCAACTCGCCGACAAGGCGGGGCCAAGCCGGTCGCCGCCGCCGGGATCGTCGGGAAAGACGTTCTCGAGCGTGGTGTCGAATTGGCCGGCCAGCGTTTCGGCGTTGTTGTTGAGGCTGGTTTCGAACCAGTCGCCCTCGCCATGGCTCTCGCCGGCATCCGCCTCGAACATGCCGGGCTCCGTCCCGGCTTCGTCACTGTCCTGGCGCTCGATCAGCGGATTGCGTTCGATCTCCTCGTCGATGAAGCGCTCCAGCTCATGATGAGTCAACTGCAGCAGCCGGATCGACTGCATCAGTTGCGGCGTCATCACCAGCGACTGCGACTGGCGCAGCTGGAGTTTTGCTGTCAGCGCCATCAAGAATCCCGCGTTTCCGCCGCTCCCGGATCATTGCCCGAAAATCTCAGAGCCACTAGAAACTGGCCCGGCTCTTGCTTGTCAAGCTCCGTACGGCGAAACCGTGCCGGAAGCCCGACTTGCGGGAAACCTACAAGGAAAAGCCTTCGCCGAGGTAAAGGCGGCGCACGTCCGGGTTGTTGACGATGTCCGCGGCACGACCATGGGTAAGCACCTGGCCGGCATGCAGGATATAGGCGCGGTCGATCAGCCCCAGCGTCTCGCGAACGTTGTGATCGGTAATCAGCACGCCGATGCCGCGCGCGGTCAGGTGGCGCACCAATTGCTGGATGTCGGACACCGCGATCGGATCGACGCCGGCAAACGGCTCGTCGAGCAGCATGAAATTGGGGTTGGAGGCCAGCGCGCGCGCGATCTCGAGCCGCCTGCGCTCGCCACCGGACAGCGACAGCGCCGGCGCTTTGCGCAGATGGGGAATGTGAAACTCCTCGAGAAGCTCGTCGAGCTTCTCGTCGCGGCGTTTGCGGTTTTTCTCAACCACCTCCAGCACGGCACGGATATTGCCCTCGACGGTCAGGCCGCGGAAGATTGAGGCCTCTTGCGGGAGATAGCCGATGCCGAGCCGTGCGCGCCGGTACATGGGCATGGTCGTCACGTCGAAGCCGTCGATCTCGATCATGCCTTCATCGACCGGCACCAGCCCGGTCACCATGTAGAAACAGGTGGTCTTGCCGGCTCCGTTCGGTCCCAGCAGGCCGACGGCCTCGCCGGCGCGCAGGCCGATCGACACGCCGCTGACCACAGAGCGCCCGCGATAGCTCTTCGACAGGCCGCGCGCGATCAGGGTGCCCTTGTACTTCTCGCGGTCGGGACGAACGCCCGTCGTCTCGCCACCATTGCTGCCGCCGCCAAAAAATCTCGAGAATACGGTCAAGACATGGCCTATTGGCTTTGGGATTTGGGCTGAAGCAGCATCTTCACCCGCCCTTTCGCGCCCTCGCTCTGGCCGCAGCCGTCAAGCAGCGCGTGGCCGGTCGCCATCTGGACCGTGAGCTTGCAGCCGACCAGCACGTTGCCGTCGTCGGAGAGCACGACCTCCTTGCCCGTCATGACCAAAACTTCCGTTTTCATGTCGAAGGACGCCTTGTCCGCGGTCGCGACCTGCGTTTCCGTCTTGACATAGACGTTCTCGTCGACTTCCAGCCTTTCGATGCGGCTCGCATCCGGGCCGGCCGCCGAGGGTTCCGCGGTTCCGTCGGTGGCATAGTAGACCGTCATCTTGCCCGATTTGAGCAGGGTCGGCCCCTGAACCACGTTCACATTGCCAGTGAAGATCGCGATTCCCTCGGCGTCGCGCACCTCAAGCCGGTCGCTTTCGATCTGGATCGGTTCGTCCCCCGAAAGCTGCAGTCCCGTCACACGGGGTTCGGATTGGGCCTGCGCCGCTCCCGCCAGAAGGGCGCTCAGGCCGAGACCGGACAGGACAATCGCGACTTTGTTCATTTCAGTTCCCGGCTTTGGCTTCGTCGCGCGGCGTTCCGTCAGGCCGCTTCCGCGGCTCGATCATGACCCGGACGCGTTTTTCGAAAACGAACACCTTGCCCTTGTCCAGCACCTTGAACGTGTCGGCCGTCACCCTGGAACCATCCTGCAGAATGTCGACCGGCTCGGCCGTGCTCATCTCGCCCGCCTCGATATTGATGAACGCCGACTTCAAATTGGCGGTCATGCCGTCGGTGGTCTTGAATGTGACGGGGCTGGTAATGTCAAGCGTGTTGCCGGTGTCGTCGTAGGTCCCGGTGCGGGCCAGCACCCGCGCCCAATTGTTATCGTCGACCGGAAATTTCGCGTCGATTTCCTCGAGCTGGATCATCCCGGTCTGCGACAGATCCTGGATCGCGCGCATTGCCGTCAGCGTGTAGGGCAGGTTTTCCTTGGTGTATCCGGTCACCTTCGGGTTCGCCATCACCAGCTTGCCGTCGCGCACCGCCGTGCCCTCGACGCCGATCGACACCGAACTGGGCGACAGCAGGTAGGAATAGCCAAAAAAGCCGATCGCGAGCGCAGCTCCGACCAGGGGCAGGGCGAGTTTGACGACGCGCACCTTTCTGGAATAGCGCCTGGCCTTGAGAAAAGCGGCTTCCTCGCGCCCGATCGCGCCGGGTTCCAGGCCATGCGCGCTATGCAAAGGCTCGCTCCTGTTTGAGGGCTGTCGAAATCATCAGTATGTCGGTTTCGCGCTGGATTGGACATTCCATGAAATGACGGCTTTTCCGCATCGGTCAAACCCGCCTGTTTCAGGATATGTACTTCTTATCTCGATTTTCAGTCCAATATGGTTATTTTTGGGTGACAGGCGAGGATTTTGCCGAAACGACAGGTCTCTCAAGCTGCGGGGTGAAGCCGCACAGCATAGAAATGTCCGCTCCGGGGCGTTTCATTGCATGCTCGATCTGGTCTAAGACACCGGCACCAAAGACGATTCTTGCGAGGCATAAATGGCATTGCGCGCCGACGACCTCATAGACCGCCGCCGCTTGCGGCGGAAACTCACCTTCTGGCGCGTCGTCGCGCTTGTGGTGGCCGCGCTGGCTATTGCCGCCTACGGTTTTCGCCTGTTCGGCGACAGCCTGCCCGGCAGCGGCAGCGACCAGATCGCCAAGGTCCGCATCGAAGGCACCATCACCGAGGACGAGGAGCTTCTCGATCGCCTCGAGCGGATTGCCGAGACCGACAGGGTCAAGGGCGTGATCCTGGCGATCGATTCGCCCGGCGGCACCACGGCCGGCGGCGAGGCGATCTTCGAGGCGGTGCGCCGCCTGGCCGAGAAAAAGCCCGTCGTGGCCCAGGTCGGCACGCTCGCCGCCTCGGCCGGCTATATGATCGCCAGCGCGAGCGATCATATCGTGGCCCGTAAATCATCGATCGTCGGCTCGATCGGCGTCCTGGTGCAGTTTCCCGACCTGACCGGATTGATGGACAAGGTCGGCATCAAGCTTGAGGAAATAAAATCCTCGCCGCTCAAGGCCGAGCCCTCGCCGTTCAATCCGACCACCGAGGAGGAGCGCGCCATGATCCGCGCCATGATCCTCGATTCCTACGACTGGTTCGTCGGTCTCGTCACCGAGCGGCGGCCGCTGTCGCGCGCCGAAACCGAGCGGCTTGCCGACGGTTCCGTCTTCACCGGGCGCCAGGCGCTCGAGCGCAAGCTCGTCGACGCTCTCGGCGGCGAGGAGGCAGCGCTTGCGTGGCTGAAATCGAACGGGGTCGACACCGAACTCGACGTGATCGAATGGAAGCCGAAACGGACCACTTCACCCTATCTTTTGATCAAGTCGCTCGTGGGGGGAGCCGAAGACGGGCTGGGGCTGGGAAAAGGCGGCACCGCGCTGCTGCGCGCGCTTGGCGCGGAGCGGCTGTTGCTTGACGGTCTGGTATCGCTCTGGCAACCTGCCGAGGGAGCGGCAGGGGAACAATAAAGCTCGGACAATCAAGGATTTCGGGCAAAACAGGATCGGCGCAAAATGATAAAATCCGAACTCGTACAGACGATTGCAAATCGCAATCCGCATCTGTTTCTGCGCGATGTCGAAAACATTGTGAATGCCATTTTCGAGGAAATCAGCGAGGCACTGGCCGAAGGAAACAGAGTCGAACTGCGCGGCTTTGGCGCCTTTTCGGTCAAGAATCGGCCCGCGCGCATCGGGCGCAATCCGCGTACCGGCGACGCGGTCGACGTCGAGGAAAAGTGGATTCCCTTTTTCAAGACCGGCAAGGAATTGCGCGAGCGCCTCAACGCAAAATGAGACGGTCGCGCTTGCGCGCCGTGCCGGCTCGGGTTACGCGAACGGCGTGGAGCGTGGCCCGGAAGCCGACAGGCCGGGTTTCGGGAAAAGTCGCGGCCAAGGGTTCCGTGGACGGATATTCGGAGTGAAGATGCTGAACCGCGTCGTGCTCATTATCGTGGTGGTACCGGTGGCGGTAGCGCTGATCGCGCTCGCCGTGGCCAACCGCGCGCCGGTCGCTTTCACGCTCGATCCCTTCAATCCCGGCAATCCGGCGCTGACGACCGCCCTGCCGCTGTTCGTGCTGCTGTTTCTGGCGCTCGCCTGCGGCATGATCATCGGCAGCCTCGTCACCTGGTTGCGTCAGGGCCGTTATCGACGCGAGGCGCGCGCCAAGAGCAAGGAAGTGCAGAACCTGCTGCGCCAGACCAGCCAGAGCGCACCGGACGCAGGCGCCGGCGTGCCGGCCACGCGCGCCTGAGATTGGACCCAGACGGTCCGGTTTTCTTCCATCGTCGATATCAGTGGGAAGGAGTGCGGCGTGATGCGCATGATCGATCGGGACCAGGTCGACCGTTCACTCACTTTCAAGGGGCTGGTGGACGCCCTGCGGGCAAGTTTTCGCGACGGCGCGGTGCAGCCGGTGCGTCACCACCATACGGTCGAGCGGCCGGACGGCGCCGCCTCCACCCTGCTGCTGATGCCGGCCTGGGGCGATTTCGAAAAAGCCGGCACCTCGGATGGCGGTTATATCGGGGTCAAGATCGTCACCGTCACCCCCGACAACAACGCAGTCGGCCTGCCGGCGGTGAACGGGCTTTACCTGCTGCTCGACGGCAAGACCGGCGAGCCGCGCGCGCTGATCGACGGCCAGCGCCTCACGCAATGGCGCACCGCCTGCGCCTCGGCCCTGGCGGCAAGCTATCTCGCACGCGCCGATGCCGCCCGCCTGCTCGTCCTCGGCGCCGGCGCGCTGTGCCCGTTTCTCGTCCGGGCGCATGCCGCGGTGCGTCCGATCACCGAAATCAGGATATGGAACCGCACCGCCGAAAACGCCGAGAAGGCGGCGGCGGGACTGCGCGATCTCGGCTTTGCCGCAGCGGTTGCCGGCGATCTCGACACCGCGCTCGGCTGGGCCGACATCGTTTCGGCGGCGACGATCTCGACCGAACCGCTGATAAAGGGCGCCGCGCTGCGGCCGGGCGTCCATGTCGATCTCGTCGGCGGCTTCACGCCGGCCATGCGCGAGGCCGACGACGAGGCGGTCCGCCGCGCGCGGGTCTTTGTCGACACCCGTGCCGGCGCCACCAAGGAAGCCGGCGACATCGTCCAGCCGCTGCAGTCGGGCGTCTTGACCCCCGAGCGGATTCTTGCCGACCTATACGAGTTGACGCGTGGCGAACGGGCCGGAAGGCGCGACGCCGACGAGATCACGCTGTTCAAGTCGGTCGGCGCCGCTCTGGAGGACCTAGCCGCAGGCGTCGCCGTCTACGAGGCGACGGAGCGCTAGAACGACCGGAACCGTGCGTGCGCCGCGTTGCGCGCCGGCCGGCGCTGTGTCAAAAGCCGGCAATGTTCAAAGGAAGCGACTGGCCGTGAAACCGTCCCGCGACAAGCGCCGCGCCGCGCGGTCGTCCGCCGCCGGCAGTCGGCCGGAGCGGCGCGAGGCATTGGCGGCCAAGGTCAGGCCCGACGAGGACGAGGGCAACCCGTCCGACGCTCGGGCCCGTCCCCACATCATAGCGCGTCCCGGCGCGCCCTTGCCGGCGCAGACCGTGCCGCTGATTCTCGAGGTCGGCCCGAACGACGATTACGCGCTGCTCGACAGCGGCGACGGCGAAAAGCTCGAGCAATACGGCCCCTACCGCATCAGGCGGCCGGAGGGCCAGGCCATTTGGGGCCGGGCTCTGCCGGCGGCCGAATGGGAGGCGATCGACGCCGTCTTCACCGGCGACATCGACGAGGAGGGCATGGGACGCTGGCGCTTTCCCGCCGCCCCGCTCGGCGAAACCTGGCCGATGCGCCATGACGGCATCGACTATCTCGGCCGCTTCACCTCCTTTCGCCATGTCGGCGTCTTTCCCGAGCAGGCCTCGCACTGGGCCGACATGGAAACCCGCATCAGGGCGGCCAACCGCCCCGTCAGGGTCCTCAACCTGTTCGGCTATACCGGGCTCGCCTCACTGGTGGCCGCGCGCGCCGGCGCCGAGGTCACCCATGTCGACGCCTCCAAGAAGGCGATCACCTGGGCGCGCGAGAACCAGGAGGTCGCGCGGCTCGCTGACCGGCCGATCCGCTGGATTTGCGAGGATGCAGCCAAATTCGTCGAACGCGAGGGTCGCCGCGGCAAGCGTTACGAGGTCATCCTGCTCGACCCGCCCGCCTATGGCCGTGGCCCGAAGGGCGAGGTCTGGCAGTTGTTCGAGCACCTGCCGTCGATGGTCGCCAATTGCCGCGCCATCCTGGCCGACAAGCCGATCGCGCTCGTGCTCACCACCTACTCCATCCGCGCCTCGTTCTTCGCCATCCACGCCCTGATGCGCGATGCCTGCGCCGGGCTCGGCGGCAGGGTCGAATCGGGCGAACTCGTGATCCGCGAAAAGGCGGCCGGGCGCGCGCTGTCGACCTCGCTGTTTTCACGCTGGGTGCGCGCATGACGCCGCCCTCGCCAACCGGCCGCCGCGTCGGCCAGGTCAAGGAAGTGACCAGCCTCGCCAATCCGGCGGTCAAGGACATCCGCGCCCTGTCGATGAAGAAGCACCGCGACCAGCAGGGCGCGTTTCTGGCCGAGGGGCTGAAGCTGGTCATCGACGCGCTCGATCTCGGCTGGCGGCTCGACACGCTGCTGTTTTCCAGATCGGCGCTGGGCAACGCCCTGGTCGAAAAGACCGCCGCGCGCGTCGTGGCCGCCGGCGGCCTCGTCTTGGAAGTCAACGACAAGGTGATGGCGGCGATCTCGCGGCGCGACAATCCGCAGGCCGTGGCCGGCGTGTTCGCGCAGCGCTGGATGCCGCTCGCCGAGATTGCGCCCGCCGGCGACGATGTCTGGGTCGCGCTCGACCGGGTCCGCGACCCGGGCAATCTCGGCACCATCATCCGCACCGTCGACGCGGTCGGCGCCCGCGGCGTCATCCTGGTCGGCGAGTGCACCGATCCCTTCGCCACGGAAACGGTGCGCGCGACCATGGGGTCGATCTTCGCCGTGCCGGTGGCGCGGGCCTCGGCCGATGCGTTCCTGGCCTGGCGGGCCGGGTTTTCGGGGCTCGTCGCCGGCACCCATCTCGAGGGTGCGGTCGACTATCGCAGCCTTGACTATGCCGGTCGGCCGGTCGTGCTTGTGATGGGCAACGAACAGCAGGGTCTGCCCGACAGCCTGGCATCGGCCTGCGACCGGCTGTTGCGCATTCCCCAGGCCGGCCGCGCCGATTCGCTCAACCTCGCGGTCGCCACCGGCGTCATGCTTTACGAAATCAGGCGCTCGGCCCTTGCTCTGGATGGTCCCTCGGCATGATGCGATTGGGTTATCTGGCGATCGTGGCGGGCGGGGTGGTGCTCGATCAATGGATCAAGCGCCTGGTGGAAGGCGGCATGGCGCTCCACGATCGGATCGACCTGTTACCTTTTCTGGCGCTGTTTCACACCCGCAATTACGGCATCGCCTTTTCGCTGTTTGCGGATTTGGGCGACACCGCCCTGGTGATCGTCACCTCGGCGGTGATCCTGTTCGTGCTGTGGCTTGCGGCGCGCAGCGACGCGGATCAGCTCGCCGCCCGGCTCGGTTTCGCGCTGATCATCGCCGGCGCGCTCGGCAATCTCATCGATCGCGTGTGGCTCGGCTACGTGGTCGATTACGTGCTGTTTCACACGCCGGTCTGGTCGTTCGCCGTCTTCAACCTCGCCGACGTGATGATCACGCTCGGCGCCGGGCTGGTCATCCTGCAGGAAATCCTGCTGTGGCGGCGACAGCGGCGCTCCGGCGGCAGTTGACCTGGCCGCCCCGAGCCAGCACAGTCGGGCTCAGTCGTGCAACCAGACCGTGGAAAGCCCAATGTCCGAAACCTTCCGAGCCATTCTCGTCTCCCGCAACGAGGACAAGACCCAGGCCGTACGCGTTGAGGAGATGTCCGAGGCGGATCTGATGGAAGGGGATGTGACGGTCGCCGTCGAAGCGACGACGGTGAACTATAAGGACGGCCTCGCCATCACCGGCAAGGCACCTGTGATCCGCCGCTTTCCGCTGATCCCGGGGATCGACTTTGCCGGCACGGTGCTGTCGTCCGGTCACGCCCGCTGGAAGGAGGGCGACAAGGTCGTCCTCAATGGCTGGGGCGTGGGCGAGACCCATTACGGCGCCTTTGCCGGGCGTGCCCGCGTCAGCGGCGACTGGCTGGTGCCGCTGCCCGGGACGATGACGCCGCTCGACGCGATGGCGATCGGCACGGCCGGTTATACCGCCATGCTGTGTGTCATGGCGCTCGAGCGCCACGGGATTTCGCCCGACCGCGGCCCGGTCGTCGTCACCGGCGCGGCCGGCGGCGTCGGCTCGGTCGCCGTCTCCATCCTGTCCCGATTGGGTTATCACGTCGTCGCCTCGACCGGGCGGACCAGCGAGGAGGCCTATCTGAAGGAATTGGGCGCGGCCGAGATCATCGACCGCGACGAGCTCTCCGGCCCGGCCCGGCCGCTCGGCAAGGAACGCTGGGCGGGCGGCGTCGACGCCGTCGGCAGCCATACGCTGGCGAATGTCTTGTCCATGACCTCCTATGGTGGCGCGGTCGCGGCCTGCGGCCTCGCCCAGGGCATGGATCTGCCGTCGAGCGTCGCGCCCTTCATCCTGCGCGGTGTTTCCCTGCTCGGCATCGATTCGGTAATGGCGCCGCTTGGCCTGCGCGAGGAGGCGTGGCGCAGGCTGTCCGACGACCTCGATCGCAACAAGCTGTCGGCGTTGTCGACCATGATCGGCTTCGATGGCATCATCGAGGCGGCGAAGGCGATCGTGGAGGGCCGCATTCGCGGACGCGTCGTGGTCGATATGAGCGCCTGAACGGCATCCGGCAAGCAAACCCACTGGTTTCGCTAAAATTTTAGCAGGCAGCCAAAATCTTCCCTAATCAGTGCCGGGCTAGTGTCCGGCCATGGACGCGAGGAAGATTTTCTCCAGGCACCCGCCATCGACACGGCGCATCGCAGCCGCCGTGCCGCGGCGGCTCGAGCGCGCCTCCTCGATGGTGTCTCGTGCGCACGACCGCCATGTTCTGGGCAGTCTGGCCATCGTCGTGGCGGTTCTTGTCCTTGCCGGACTGTCGTTCCTGTCCGGCGCGCCGCAACTCCTGAGCCTCGGCCTCGTCGGCACCGGCCTCGCCGGCCTGGCCGTTCTCGGGGCCATGATCACGCAGGATCGGCGTGTCGAGGCGCTTTCGCACTCGGACGCCGAGCGCACCCGCGCCGAGATCGAGGAACTCGCCGACCGCATGTGGGAGCTGCGCGAAAGCGAGGAGCGTTTCCGCGGGCTGATCGACGCGCTTGGCGATATCGTCGTGCACCGGGACAGGGACGGCCGGATCGTCTATGCCAACCGCGTGTTCGCGGAGATTTTCAGCCGCGAGCCGCGCGATCTATGCGGACGCACGCTGGACGAGCTTGGCGTCGATGTAGGCATGGTTTCCGACGCCGCCTTTGCCGACGGAGAATATCTGAGTTCGGCCGACGTTCCGATCGAAACACCGGAAGGAATGCGCTGGTTTTCCTGGATCGAGCTATCGGTGCGCGACGAGGAAACCGGAACGGTGTCGCACCGCACCATCGCGCGCGACATCACCGCACGCAAACGCGCCGAGACGGCGTTGATCGCGGCGCGAGAACGGGCCGAATTCGCGAGCCAGGCCAAATCGCGTTTCCTGGCCACGGTCAGCCATGAAATCCGCACGCCGATGAACGGCATCATGGGTATGGCCAAGCTTATGGCCGATACCGATCTGTCGCCCGAACAACGCACCTATGTCGGAGCCGTCTCCACCTCCGCGAACGCGCTCCTGGCGCTGATCGAGGATCTGCTCGATTTTTCCAAGATCGAGGCCGGCCGACTCGAACTCGAGCCGCAGCAGATGTCGCCGCACGAACTGGTCGAGAATGTCGTGGAGCTGATGGCGGCACGCGCCTTCGCCAAGAATATCGGTCTCGGCTGCCATATCGCGCAAGGCGTGCCGGCCTCCATCGAGGCCGATCCCGGACGCCTGCGGCAGATCATGCTCAACCTCATCGGCAACGCCGTCAAGTTCACCGAGGAAGGCGGCGTGACGGTTCGTGTCGACATCAGCGGCGATGGCGAGCCGCCGGCCTTGCGCTTTTCGGTCGTCGACAGCGGTCCCGGCCTGACGACGGCCGAGATCGGGCGCATCTTCCGCGAATTCGAGCAGGTCGACGGCACGCCGACACGCAAACATGGCGGTGCGGGGCTCGGGCTCGCGATCTCCAAGCGCATCGTCGATGCCATGGGCGGGCGCATCGTCGTGGAGAGCGAGGTCGGCAAGGGCTCGGAATTCTCCTTCGACCTGCCTTTGCCCGCTGACACCGTGTTCACGCAGGACCGTCCGGCGGCTCTCAACGGCAAATCGATCCTGATCGTATCGGCGAACGCGGTCGAAGCCGAGGCCATGATGGCGACCGCGAGCGCCCATGGCGGCAGCGCTTCGGTGGCCCGCAGCCCTTCCGACGCGGAGAAGTTGATTCGCGCACGCAAGGATCCGTTCGAGATCGTTCTGATCGACGCTGCCTTCGAATCGGGCGACGGGACGACCCTAGACAGGCTTCGCAGCGTTTCCGCCCGCGCGCTCGAAGGCGTGATCCTGATCGCCCCCGGCGATCGGGGCCGCCTGTTCCAGTACCGTTCGGTCGGGTACGCGACCTTCCTGGCTCGCCCGGTGCGCGGGCGAACCATGTTGCGCATCCTGACCCATGGCGCCGGCGAATTGGCGCCCCACGGCACGGTTCACCGCCTTGAGGTCAAACGCCGCAAGCCGGCCGCCAAGGCCGCTTCGGGCCTGCATGTGCTGATTGCCGAGGACAACGAGATCAACGCTCTGATGGCTCGTTCGGTGCTCGAAAAGGCGGGCAATACCGTTCATCACGTCCGCGACGGCAAGGCCGCCGTTGACGCGGTGCGTGCCGCGCGCGTCCGCCGTCCCTTCGATATCGTCCTGATGGATCTGCATATGCCGGTCATGGACGGGCTCGACGCCATCGCCCTTATCCGCAAGCATGAGGAGGAAAAAGGGCTTGCCGCGATACCGATCATGGTGCTGTCGGCCGACAGTCAGGAAAAGACCCGTCACGATGTACTGTCCCACGGCGCCAACGGTTTTGTGACCAAGCCGCTCGACCCTCACGAACTGGTGGAGGCCGTCCGCCATCAGGCCGCGGCCTGAGGCTATGCTTGCGGCGAGTCCGCTGTCATCCTATTGTAGTAGTGGCTTCGTATCTGCGCGAGCAGTCTCGCGACGAGGGAGAATCGACCATGCCGATGCGCGC
The DNA here is from genome assembly GCF_009742725.1 of Nitratireductor arenosus. GTDB lineage: Bacteria > Pseudomonadota > Alphaproteobacteria > Rhizobiales > Rhizobiaceae > Mangrovimarina > Mangrovimarina arenosa. The sequence continues at coordinate 1,359,285 of NZ_WPHG01000001.1, forward strand.
GATCGGGAAGGACATGCCTTCGCCAGCCGCCCGCGGCTTGGAAACGGTCGTGGCGCCGGGCGAGGTGCTGGGCCGAATCGGCACGCTCGATGTCCGCCTTGCCCGTGACGAGACCGAAATCGCGGCCGCGCAGGAGGTGCGTTACCGCGTATTTTACGATGAGCTCGGCGCACGCGGCGAGTTGCAGCAGCGGCGCGATGCCGATCATTTCGATTCGATCTGCGATCACCTGCTTGTTTTCGACACGACGCTGCCCGGCCCCGATTCCTGTCGCATTGTCGGCACCTACCGGCTTCTGCGCCAGGAAATCGCCGCTTCGGCCGGCGGGTTCTATTCCACCGACGAGTTCGAGCTCGAATCGCTGCTGGCCCGGCATTCCGATCGCCGGTTCCTCGAGCTGGGTCGTTCCTGCGTCCTGCCCGATTATCGCTCCAAGCGCACGGTCGAGCTGTTGTGGCAGGGCATCTGGGCCTATTGCCGACGCCATCGCATCGACGTGATGACCGGCTGCGCGTCCTTCCCGGGCGTCTTCCCGGCCGCCCATGCGCGGGGCCTGTCTTATCTCGCCCATAAATTCCGCGCCGAAGGCGCGTGGCGCGTCCGCGCCGTTCCGTCGCGCTACCAGACGATGGACCTGATGCCGGCCGAAGCGATCGACACCCGCGCCGCGATGGCCGAGCTGCCGCCGCTGATCAAGGGGTATATGCGGGTCGGGGCCCGGTTCGGCGAGGGCTGCGTGGTGGATGCCGATTTCCACACCACCGACGTGTTCGTGATCCTGCCCGTCGAATGGATCGCCGGCCGCTACATCAATTATTACGGCGCCGACGCCCAGCGCTTCGCGGCCTGACCCGTCGCAACGGCGCTTCGGCTGCAGCGGCTGCCTGCGCGACGGCTGCTCGTCCCGACCCGCTCACATTATCGTCAATTGCCGCCGGCGCGGAATGTGGGAGGATCTTACCCGTCCGTGCGACATGCAAGACGTTTCTTCAGCGAACGGAGGAAGGAATGACCTTCACACGACGCGATACTCTCAAGCTCGGTGCCGCAGGCCTCGTCGGGTTCGGCGCGACCACACTGGTGCCGTTTCACGCCCGCGGCCAGGATAGCGGTGACAGCTATGAAACCGATAGCGGAAAAATCACCGTCCACCCCATCGCCCACGCATCCTTTGTCATGACCGTGCCGGGCCTGGTGATCTACAACGATCCGGTTGGTGGAGCCGAGGCCTATCAGGGCCGGCCGGCCCCCGACCTGATCCTGATCACGCACGAGCACGGCGACCACTACAATGTCGAGACGCTGGCGGCGCTGGTCGCAGACGGCACCCGGCTGATCACCAATCCGGCCGTCTTCGACATGCTGCCCGACGATCTCAAGTCCAGGGCCACCGCCATCGGCAATGGCCAGAGCACCGATATCGGCGCGCTCACGGTCGACGCGATTCCGGCCTACAACACCACCGAGGAGCGGCTGAAATACCATCCCGAGGGCCGCGACAACGGCTATGTGCTGACGATCGACGGCCGCCGCGTCTATATCGCCGGCGACACCGAGGATATCCCCGAAATGCGGGCGCTGGAGAATATCCACGTCGCCTTCGTGCCGATGAACTTGCCGTTCACGATGGATATCGACCAGGCGAGTTCGGCCGTCGCCGAATTCAAGCCGGATTACGCCTATCCGTACCACTATAAGGGCAGCGATCCGCAGGCCTTCGCCGGCAAGGTTGCCGAAGCGGGAGTTGAGACCGAAATCGTTCAGGGGCCCTGGTACGGCTGATCCGGCGCCGTCAGGTCTCCCAGTCGCCGCCGATCGGCTTTTCGTCACGTTTGCGGGCGGATTCGACCAATTCGCGCGCGTGTGCGACGTCGTCGCCATCGGCCGGTTGGGGGTGGCTGTCCGCGTCGGGCTCGGAGCACAGCACCAGATCGAACGCGACCGGGAAATGGTCGGAGCCGCACGGTGCCAGGCGCCGCATGCCGGCAAGCCGGAACTCGGCGGAATGGAACAAATGGTCGAGAGGCCAGCGCAACAACGGAATGCGGGCGTCGAAGGTGGAAAACACGGATCGGCCGATACGCGGGTCGAGCAGGCGGCTGAGACGGCGAAAGCGGCGGGTCGTCTTCGACCAGGCGACGTCGTTGAGGTCGCCGGTTACGACGACAGGCCGCGTCTCCTTCCTCGCCCTGAGCGCGACGAGGGCGGTTTCGCCGTCGCGGCCCGTGGTGCCGCGGTGCGGCACAGGCGGCTCGGGATGAATGGCGTAGAGCCGGAAAAGCCTGCCCGCCTTCGTTCGAACCGTCGTCACCACCGACGGCACGTCCGCGGTCAGCAAACAGTCGACCACGATGTCGGCGAGTTCCAGCTTGCTTGCGACGATCATGCCGTAGCTGTTGTTTTGCGGGCGCGACACGACATGCGGATACCGGCCGGTCAGGGATGACAGCGTCTCGGCCCAACCGTCATCCACTTCCATCAGCACCAGGATGTCGGGATCGGCGCGCGCCAGTTCGGCACGCATGGCCTCGCGCTGCCGGTTCGACATCTTGACGTTGGCGGCGACGAGGCGGAAAGCGTCTCCGTCGTCCTGACGCGGGTCGAAGCCAGAGGATTGTTTGCGCGCAAGCGGCGTGAATTCCGCGATCAGCGCAATCTGAACGAACGCGGTCGCCGCCAGCACGGCGAGCACCCCGAGCCATATCGCCGTCCAGTCGGCGACAAACGGCGCGGCCGCTAGCAACACAAGCGCCAGCGCGAGATATTGCTGGCGCGGAAAATCGCCGACGCGGACAAGGCCGTGTGCAACCGGCAGGACAGGCAGCAGCGTGCCGGCGAGAAGCACCGCCGCAAGCAAGAGATAGATCGCGAGCGCCATCGTCGCCTCGTCTCCTCCCGTGCAAACACGGTATCTTGCGCGGCTTGCTTGCCGCTGCCAAGCCTGACGATAACGGTATTGCCGCCGGAGCGTTCCGACCCTGTTTGCCGCACCGTCGGCCGCGGTGTCGGGACAGATATCCATAGTTAGGACCGGGGTCATGGCCGGATCACGGAAAAATCGGGCGGGATCAGCTTCGCTTGGGCGAACGGACCCCGCCCCGGACGACGACCCGCATCACGTTGACGCTTCGTTGCCGCGCGGCCGTGATAGGGAGACTTTTTTGCAAAGCGCTACAAGAAATCGACCTTGCCCGTGGCGATTTCATGGACACCGGCGACCGCCTTGAGCCGGTCCGGCGCGTGGAGATCGGACGGGATCCGCGCGGCCGCGTGGGCGCCGTCTTGCGTGGCGGACGACGCCCGCCGGGAGAGTTACGCCGCCGGTGGCGGCAGGAAGTCGACCTCGTGCTCGGCGGCGATGCGCACCACCTCGGCCGGGTCGGGAACGTTGTGGATGCGCGCGAACAGCTCCTGCAGGGAACGCCGCGGCGTCACCCAGAACAGGCTGGTGGCGGTTTCGTCGCCCTTGTTGAAAATGCCGTGCGCGATACCCCTCGGCATGCGCACGAGGTCGCCGGGCCGTGCCTGTTGCTCCTTGCCGTCGAGCCAGATCGTATAGACGCCGCCAAGCACATAGACGAATTCGTCCTGCGTCGGGTGCACGTGCGGCGGCACGAAGGTTCCCGACGGAAAGACGGCATGCCAGGCCATCGAATCCGCCGCGGTCTGCTTGAGCGTGTAGGTCTGGCCGAGAATGCTCCACACCAGGCCGTCCGTAGCCTCGTCCTTGGTGGTGATGCCGGCGGGCATGGTATCGGTGGGAAAGCTCATGTGCTGACTTGCTCCGCTGTGTGTCGTGATTCTGGAAAAGGCTCAGTCGCCCAGGAAATCGGTGACGACCCGCGCCGCCTCGGGGGTTTCCTCGAAAACGAGATGGCCGGTCTCGGCGACCAGATGCGTTCGGGCATCGGGCAGCCGGTCGGCCCAGCTTTGCGCTTGCGCCGTCGGACGCAGCCGGTCCTTGGCGCCCCACAGCAGCAGGACCGGCATCGTCAGGCGGTGCAGCCAGCGCGAAAGCAAGGGATTGCCCTGGATGTTGCCGCCGGCAATCCGCTGCGCCGCGCCCATCTCGCGTCCCAGCGCCGCCTCAAACGCCGCGTCCGGCCCGGCCGGAAGATAATGCAGGATCCGCGTTGGGTCGTGGGCGAGATAGGCCGGCACCTCCTGTGACTCGAACGCGAACAGGTTCGGGGCCGGCGCCTGCGGGTCGACCAGCCCCGCCGGAGCCACCAGCACCAGTCTGGAGACACGTGCGGGCTGACGCAGGGCGAGTTCGGCCGCGATCCAGCCGCCGAGTGAAAAGCCGACCAGATCGACCGCTCCGAGTCCGAGGCTGTCGAACAGGTCGAGATAATGCAGCACGTAGTCCTCGATACCGTCATAGTCGGGACTGTCGGCCGACAGTCCGAAATTCGGGTGGAACGGGATGATTACCCGATGCGAGGCGGCCCATTGCCTCGCCATCTCGAAGCCGGTGAAGGTGCCGGTTCCGTGCAGGAAGACCAGCGGCGGACCGTCGCCGATCTCCAGCAATTCGGTCCGGATACCGTTGATCGTCCGGCTCGTGCGGGCAAAACCCTGCAGATGGGTGTCTTTCATGGCGGTTCGTTTTCCTGTTGTCATGCGGCCGAAGCCCTGCGGTGGTCGAACTGCCTGGCGAACTGCTCCGCGGCGATGCCGATCCGCGCCGTCAGCGGCGCCGGCAGCGGCCGGCCCGGCTCGAGTTCGGCCGCGCAGGCATATACGGCGGTCGGCACGGTCCGGGCCTCGAAGAAGCCGAACAGCGGGCGAAGCTGATGCTCCACCATCAGCGAATGGCGCATGCCGCCGCCCACCGCCGTCAAGAGCACCGGCCGGTCGCGCAACGCACCCGGCGCGATCATGTCGAAGACGTGCTTGAACAGGCCCGGGAAGGAACCCTGGAACACCGGGCAGCCGATGACGATGCCGTCGGCTGCCTGCAATTCGGCCAGAAGCGCGCGGCCGCGCGGCCCCATCCCCTCGGGCCGTGTCGAGCACAAATCAGGCACGACATCGACCAGATCGTGGATGACCGGGTGCAGGCCGTGCGCGCGCCGTAATTCGCCGCCGACGGCGTCAACCAGCGCGCGGGCGCGGGCCGGACGCCAGGTCGTGCCGCAAAAGCCGACGATCCGCGGCGCACGCTGGGCGGGCTCGGCATTCATCGGCGTTCTCCCGGCGGATCTCTGTCGGCCATGCGGCGGGCGGTGGAGGTCGGGCGTCATCCCTTGATGCCGAAGACGGTCCACTCGGCGTTCTCGCCGGTTGAGCCGAGCAAGGCGCGCCCGCATTCCTCGACGATCTGGTCGGCCATCAGAATATGCTGGGTGCCGGCGTGGATGTCGCGATAGACGCGCTGCATCGGGGTGGCGTGCAGGGAGGCGCCACGCGCGGCGCGATGGGCGAAAGTGGCGACGTCGGAGATCACGTCGTGCAGGTGGCGCAGGCACAATTTGGCCATCGTCACCGCCTCGAGCGGCTGGGCTTCGCCCTTCATGGCGCGCGCGTCGATGGCGAGCCACGTCTCATAAGCGAGCGCGCGTGCGGCGCGGTAGCGTGCTTCGGCCTGCGCGAACTGGAACCGGAAGCTCGGGCTGTCGGCCGATTTGCCGAACGGATCGGTGCGCTCGACGATCACCTTGGCCAGTTCGTCGAGGACGCGCCGGCCGACGCCGAGTGCCCAGCTCGTGTGGCCGAACGCGCTGAGCCCGGCCAGGCCGAGACCGCATTGCGGACCGCCGCGCAGCGGCACCGTGTCGTCGAAATTATAGGTCATCGTGGCGGGCACGAACAGTTCCTCCTGCCCGTCCGGCAAGGTGTAGTCGTAGCTGCCGGTGGCGCGCAGGCCGAGCACGTCCCAGTTGCCGAGCAGCTTGATCGTGTCGCGGGGATGGTGGGTGATGATGATCTTCGGGCCGTCCTCGCCCATCACCATGTTGCCCTCCTGGTCGGTGATGAAGCAGCCCGTGTGGATCCATTCGGCGTGATGGATGCCACTGCCATAGGCCCAGCGTCCGCGGATCATGTAGCCGCCGTCGACCGGACGCGCGAAACCGCGCGGCACGCCGTTGCCGGCGATCGTGATGTCCGGCCCGTTGGCGAACACGGTGGCGATGCCTTCGTCGGCGATGAAGGCCGCCATCATCATGCCTTCCATGTTGTTGACCATCGTGCACCAGCCGACCGAGGCGTGGGCGTGCGACAGGCGCTCGACGACGCGCATCATCTCGACCAGCGTCGCGTCGCCGCCGCCGACGGCGGCCGGATACATCATCGTGTAGAGCCCGGAACTGCGCATCGCGGCCACGACGTCGTCGGTCAGGTGTCCCTGCGCTTCGGCCGCGCCGGCGCGTTCCTCCACGAGCGGCAGGATCTCGTCGACGCGTTCGAGATATTCACGTTGCTTGGGGTGGACGTTCATCGATCTGCGCTCCCTGTGGAATCCGTGGCGCGGAGACCCGATCGCCGCCGCGTGATTGTCGTCGAACTATCGCCGGCTGGTCGCTGCGTATGCGGTCACGCCCGGCGCCCGATGTGACAACCATGCTGGCGGCCTGCTCCAGGCGACAACCCCTGCGCCCGGAGGGGTAGGTGCCGGCGGCACGACGCGATATGATGACATGCTCGACTGGTCAAAGCCTGTGCGCGACCAGCCGGGGGACCGGCCTGGGAGGGGCGGTTCGGACGATCGGATCGGACGAGGAGGCCGAAGTCGGGAGGACGGGAGGAATGCATGCTCCGCACGTAACGGAGGCCGTGCTGGCCGACTGCGTGGCGTCGATCGCCTGCAGCGGTTCGATGAGCGAACTCGGGCTCGCCTGCCAGCGTGCCGTGAGCCGACTTGTCGGCTCGCCGACGCTCGGTTTCTATTTGCTCGACGGGTCGATGCCGGTGCTCAAATACAGTCACCACGTCGATCCCGGCATGCTCGACGACTATACCGAGCGGCTGGGTGCCAACGATCCGTTGATCGAAAGCCTGCATCACCGGCCTGTCGCGACCACCGGCATGTCGATCTATGGCGACCGCCATTGGCGCCACAGCGAAATGTTCAGGCTGCTCAGGCGCTGGGGTTATGACGGCAATCTATGCGGTCCGTTATGCCTCGACGGCGAACTGGCGGGTATCTTGTACACAGCCGGCCTTGGGCATGGCAGCCGCTCCAACGAGCTTGTGCGCGAACGCATGGACATCATCTGCCGCACGAGTTCGATTGCGCTGGACCGGATCGCCGAAAGCGGACTTGGTCCACACGCGCAGTCCAGAAACAGTGTCGAAGCCGCCTTGCCGCCCCGCTCGGCCGAGGTTGCGCGCCAGGTGCGCCTGGGACGCAGCAACAAGGAGATCGCCCGCGCCATGTCGATCTCCGAAAACACGGTGAAGGAGCACGTGGCCAATCTCCGTCACCGTTTCGGCGTCCGCAACCGGACCGAACTGGCTGCCCGGCTGTCGGCTCCGGCCGGTCGCGCCGCGCCCGGTTGAGACGTCTTCCGATCCGGAGTGCATGCGCCTGCGCGGTCGGTCTTGATCGGGGCACGCCGTTTTGCCGGTAATGGCGGCAACCTGCCTCAAAGGGTGCCGGTGACCAGATAGCGCAGCGCGCGCGCCACTTCGCCGGGGGTGCGGGCGACTGCGTTGGCGGCGGCGTCGACCTCCTTCAGCGCGTGGTCGAACTCCGTCGGATGCAGAACGATGACCGGTTTGCCCAGGGCGACCGCATAGCCGGCGTCGAAGGCCGCATTCCATTGCCGGTATTTTTCGCCGAAACACACCACCAGCACGTCGGCGCGCTCGATGCCGGTGCGGATGCGCATGGCGTTGAGCAGCGCGCCCTTGCGGTCGTGCCAGAATTTCTCGCTTTCGGCGCCGAATATCTCCACGCCGCAATCGTCGGAGGCATCGTGGTCGGTTACGGGTCCGAACCAGTCGATGTCGAGACCCTCGCAGGCCATCATGATCGTCTCGCGCCAGTCGGTATGGATTTCACCTGCCAGATAGACGTTGAGCTGCATGGGAACCTCCCGTTCGGTTTCGCTGGATGATGATGACATGTGGCCGAACGGCTATCACGAACACGCTATGTCCTGCAGCAGGCATTCTCGAAAATTTTCCCGCCGCGGCCGGCGCACGCTCGAAGGTGGGGCCGGCATCCGAGCCGGCCGCGCGCTTTACGGGCTTTGATCGGCGACGATTTTTCCGTAGTGACGGGCGATGCCTGCTCCGTCCGAAAGGTTCGCCGGGACTGCCACCAATATCGCCCGTGCCTGCGCGGCGATCGAGCGTGACCTGACTGCCCGCCACCGCATCGCCGACCTCGCCAGGGATAGCGGAATGGCTCAGCATCATTTCCAGCGCCGCTTCGCGGAGGCCACCGGGGAAACGGTCGCCGGCTATCTCCGAAGCAGGCGGCTCGAGCGCGCGGCGATCGCGCTCTGCCAAACCGACGCGCGCATTCTCGACATCGCACTCGATTGCGGGTTCGAGACCCACGCGGCGCTGACGCGTGCCTTCAAGGCGCATTTCGGCATCACGCCCGATGCCTTTCGCCGCGATGGGCTCGATCCGGCCCTGTGCGGCGCGCCGCCGCGTCCTTTCCTGAAACCCGTCGAGGCTCGATCGTTCGCCATGGCCTGCGATCTGGTGGAGATGCCGCAGCAATGGCTGTGCTGGCGGCGGGCGACCGGCATGATCGACGGGCGCTACTTTCCCGACCTGGCTGCGACACGAGCCGCGTTCGGCGAGCTGGCGCGCATCTTGGGCAAGGACGAGGCGGCTTTCGCTGCCGGCTATGCCCAAGGCCCCGCCGCCTTCGAGGATCAGAGCGCCGTCGCCCATTTCGGCGCGCTTTTCGACACCGAGCGCAGCCTGGCCTGGGCGGAGGGGCGGACGCGGATCGAGGCCGGGCTCTACGCAGTCTTTCCCCATAAGGGGCCGCTGAACACGCTGCACCTGACTTGGCATCGCGCCGCGCGCGTCGGTCTGGGGCGGCTGAACCTGACGCTGCGTCCCGGATGGATGGTGGAAACCTATCTGACGTCGCGGATCGAGGCACCGGGCACAGCGCTGAGTGCGCTTGTCCACCTTCCCGTCCACAAAAGCACGATCGGGAAAGCCTAGGCCGGTCGGCGGGGCGTATCCAACGGGGCGAACAGACCGTTGGAGAAGATCATGACCGTCGACATACCTGAAATCCTGACCCGCCCTTTGCGCGAGACCGTCGCCGAGCTCGCCGACGATACGACGCGCGAAACCCTCTACCGCGCCTTGCGCGCACGACGCGAAGACGTCGAACCGGTCGTCAACGCTTTCGAGGCCCGTCGCGAACAGTCGCCCCGCGCGGCAAAAGGGCCGCTGAACGGTCTGCCCGTCACGGTCAAGGACCAGATCGCGGCAGAGGGGTGGCCGCGGACATTCGGGCTCGAGCGCCCCAGCCGGCGCGCGGACCGGGCGAGCGCGTCGATCGTGGCCAGGCTGGTCGGGCTCGGCGCCGAGGTGACCGGCAAGACCGCGTTGCCGCCCAACGCGCTCGATTTCCAGACGTTCAACCGCCGTCGCGGCCGTACCAGCAATCCGCACGATCCCCGCTTCACCGCAGGCGGCAGCTCGGGCGGCGGCGCGGCGGCGGTGGCGAGCGGCATGAGCCTTCTCGATATCGGCGCCGATCTTGCCGGCTCGCTTCGCCTGCCGGCGGCATGGTGCGGCGTGACCTCGCTCACCCCGACGGAGGGCGGCTGGCCTGCCGACGGCATGCTGCCCGGCGGACAGCGCCTGCAGCACTTCGCGCGGATAGGGCCGATCGCGCGGCGGGTCGACGATCTCGCCTTTCTCTGGGACTGTCTTGCCGGAGCCGAAGCCGGAAAAGAAACGTCGGGATCGTACCGGATCGGCCTGTGGACGCCGGATGGGCCCGCGCCGATGGAGGCAGCGGCACGCACGGTCTGGGACGGGTTTTCCACCCGGCTCGCCGCCACGGGCGTCACGGTCGAGCCCGACCCGATGCGACCGCTGTTTAAGCCCGAGAGCTACCGGCTGTTCGGCGAGATCATGGGCTACGAGACCGGTGCGCTGATTCCCGCGCCGATCCGCTGGCTGCTGCGGCGCGACCGGAGCCCGGCGCGCCGCTCGCCAGGTTTCCTCGCCCACGTTCACACCGGATATCGCAGGGACGGCACGCGCCATGCCGACAATCTGGCGCGCATGGCCGTAGCGCGGCGCGAGGCCGCCGCGCGTTTTGACGGCGTCGACGCGCTGGTGCTGCCGGTCACCGGCCTGTGTGCGTTCCGACATCTCGATCCAAGCTCGGACAGGGCCGGGGTGCGCGACTACGCACAGCGCTTCGACACCGCCGCCGGTCCGCTCTTCTATTTCGACGCACTGACCCGCTTCGCCGTCCCGGTCACCTTGCTGGGGTGGCCTGTGGTCACACTGCCGATCGGGCGCGATGCGAACGGAATTCCGCTCGGCGTCCAGGTTGTCGGCAAGCCGGGCAGGGAGCGGGCGCTGCTCGATCTCTGCGCCACGATCGAGACGCGCCTCCCGGCCTATTCTGGCACGGAACGATGAGGGAGAACTTTCCGATGGACCACGCTGGAGTTGTCCGCGCATGCGCTTGACAAGCTTTTGCTGATATCTCTAGGGTCGCGCACGGAACTGGTTCCGCCCTCGGGCGGATGAAAAGGGAACACGGTGAGGCCGCATGCCGGCCAAATCCGTGGCTGCCCCCGCAACTGTAACCGTTGAGCCCGCTTCCATGATGCCACTGGCCGTTCGCGGCCGGGAAGGCGGACCCGGGCGACGAGACGGAAGTCAGGAGACCTGCCAGGACCGGTCACCCATGCCAGGACACGGGGTGTGTCCCGGCGCGGCCGTCCGTTGCGGTGACATTTGATGAAGTGTTGCCGCAGCCGGGAACGGCCGAGGGGTGAGGACGCCTATGTCTGCCGATTTGCCCAAGACCGATCTCCGCCTGCGGTTGATTGATGCCGCGCAACGCCATGCCGCGTTGCGCGACCAACCGCACAAGGGACAGGTATGGTCAGGAAATATATCGTTGCCGGCACGCTGGCGTTCGTCGGGCTGACGGGCGCACAGGCCGAGGAACCGGCGGATGCCGACACCGAGATCACCAAGCTCGACCGGTTGCTGATCAGCGAAGGGCGCACGCCTGTGGAGGCCGAGAAATCCGGCCGCGCCCATACGGTGATTTCGGGCGAGGCGCTGGAGGAAAACCGGGTGCGTTATGTTGCCGACGCCCTGCGCATGGTGCCGGGCGTGGCCGTGTCGCGCACCGGTTCCTATGGCGGCCTGACCCAGCTGCGCATGCGCGGCGCGGAGGGCAACCACGTGCTGGTGATGATCGACGGCATCGAGATGAGCGAGACCTCCTCGGGCGAGTTCGATTTCGGCAGCCTTCTGGTCGACGACATCGAGCGCATCGAGGTGCTGCGCGGCCCGCAGAGCGCATTTTGGGGCTCCAACGCCACCGCCGGCGTGATCAACATCATCACCAAGCGCGGCGAACGCAACGGTTTTTCGACCTCCATCCGCTCCGAGGCCGGCACCGACGGCACCTGGCTCGGCGGTCTGTCGATGCGCGGCGGCGGCGAGAACTACGACGTGGCGCTGTCGGGCCTGTTGCGCAATACCGGCGGCTTCAACGTCTCCGATTACGGCACCGAACGCGACGGCGACCGCAATGCCACGCTCAACGGTCGTTTTACCGTCGATCTGACGCCCGCGCTCAGCGTCGACGGCACGCTGCGTTACGTGGACCGCAAGAGCGACCTCGACGCGCAGGACTATGTCTGGGGCAGCCCGACCTATGGCCAGGTGCTCGACACCGACGACCAGGTCGCGAGCCGCGAACTGTTCGGCTCGCTCGGCGCGACCCATGTCGCGCTCGACGGCGCGCTGACCCAGCGCCTGCGCTTCACCGGCAGCGACACGTTCCGCGAATATTCCGCCGGCGGCGCGGTGACGTCGTCCAATTCGGGCGGCCGCTATAACGGGCTTTACCAGGCGAGCTGGGAATTCGACACGCCGAGCCTGCTGGAAGCGCGCCACCGGCTCACCGGCGGCTATGAGTGGGAGCGGGAAACCTTCCTGCCCTCGCATCTGGCCAACAAGCTCGCCCGCTCCACCAATTCCTTCGTCGGCGAATATCGCGGCGAGTTCCTCGACCAGTTTTCCGTCAATGCCGCGCTGCGGCGCGACGACAACGACGCCTTCAGCGACGCCACCACCTACAGCCTCAGCGGCGCCTGGCGCATTCCCGGCACCGACACCCGCCTGCATGCCTCGTTGGGCACCGGCGTCACCAATCCGACCTTCTTCGAGCAGTTCGGTTATCTGCCGACCCAGTTCATCGGCAATCCGGGCCTGTTGCCCGAAGAGAGTTTCGGCTGGGATGTCGGCGTCGAGCAGGGCTTTTTCGGCGGCATGCTGATCGTCGACCTGACCTATTTCAACCAGGATCTCACCAACGAGATCGCCACCGCCTATGACGGGCCTTTGCCGACGCCGGTCAATCTCGACGGCCGCAGCGAACGCCAGGGCGTCGAGGTCGCCGCCACGGTCGATCTCTTCAACGGCTTCACCGCCACCGCGACCTATACCTATACCGACGCCACTGAGCAGACGGTTGCCGGCGGGCCGCGCCTGGTGGAGGTGCGTCGGCCAAGACATTCGGGTTCGCTGAACGCGGCCTATCGTTTCTACGACAACCGCGCCCGCGTCTTCGGCGAAGTCGTCGTCAATGGCGAGATGTTCGATCTCGACTTCTCGACCTTTCCGTCCTCCCGTGTGAGGCTGAAGCCCTATACGGTGGTCAATGTCGGCGGCAGTTTCCGCTTCAACGAAACCGTCGAGGGGTTTGCCCGTATCGAGAACCTGTTCGACGAGGAGTATGAGGACGTGCTCGGCTACAACACCCAGGGCCTGGTCGCCTTTTTCGGCCTCAAGGGCAGTTTCTGAGCGCGATGACGCAACGGCTTTTCCTTTGTCGATGGCTCGGGGCGGCGTGCATGGCCGCCCTGGCGGCCTGCGCGCCGGCGCGCGCGGAGTCTGTACCCAAACGCGTCGTGTCGATGAATCTGTGCACCGACCAACTTGCCATGCTGATCGCGGACGAGGATCAGCTCCATTCGGTTTCGCATCTGGCCGCCGATCCGGGCGCCTCGGTGCTTGCCGAGCGCGCCGGAGCCTATGTCGTCAATCACGGCCTGGCGGAGGAAATCTTCCTGATGCGGCCGGATCTGGTGATCGCCGGCACCTACACCACGCGCACGACGGTGGCGCTGCTGCGCCGGCTCGGCTTTCGCGTCGAGGAGTTCGCGCCGGAAACCGGTTTCGACGACATCCGGCAAAACATCGCCCGCATGGGCGCGATTCTGGGGCGGCGGGACCGGGCGGTGGCGCTGACGGCCGCGCTCGACGCCGGGCTGGCGGCGCTGGCGGCATCGCCGGCGCAGGGCTCGGTGGCGGTCTATTCCTCCAACAGCTACACGGTCGGGCCGGGTTCGCTCGCCGACGCCGTCATCGCCGAAACCGGGCTCGACAACATCGCCGCTTCGCTTGGCATCTCCGGAGCCGGCCGGCTGCCGCTCGAAAGCCTGATCACCGCCGATCCCGACCTGGTCGTGACCGGCGCACGGCGCTTCGACAATCCCGCACTCGCCCAGGAAAATTTCCGCCATCCGGCCTTCCGCGCCTTCGCCCGCCAGGCTGTCGAGGTCGACATCCCCGACAAATACTGGCTGTGCGGCGCGCCGTTCACGCTGATTGCCGCGCGTATCCTCAAACAGGCCGCGAGAAGGCTGGAGGCGGGACAGGAATGAGCGAGCCGGCGCGTTACCGCCTGTTGCTGGCGCTGCTCGGCGGCGCGACGACGGTGCTGTTCGTCCTGTCGCTGACGGTCGGGCCGGCGGCGATCGGTTTTGGCGATTCGCTTGCCGCGCTCGTCTCCGGCGATGGCGGCGCGATCGTTCTGATCATGCGCGAAATACGCCTGCCGCGCGCGCTGCTCGGCCTGATGATCGGCGCCACGCTCGGCCTGTCGGGCGCCGCGCTCCAGGGTTACCTGCGCAATCCGCTGGCAGAGCCGGGGCTGATCGGCGTCAGCGCCTCGGCCTCGCTCGGCGCCGTGCTGGCGATCTATACCGGCCTGTCGGCCGCCTTTCCGCTCGCCTTGCCGCTGTCGGCGCTGGCGGCCGCGGTCGCGGGCGTGCTCGTCGTCCAGGCATTGGCCGGCATGCATGGCGGCACGCTGACCATCATTCTGGCCGGCGTCGCTGTGTCGAGCTTCGCCGGCGCGATGACCTCGCTGGCGCTTAACCTGTCGCCCAACCCGTTCGCCGCGCTCGAAATCCTGTTCTGGATGCTGGGCTCGCTCACCGACCGCTCCATGGAGCATGTCTGGCTGGCCGGCCCGTTCATCCTACTCGGCTGGGCCATGCTTGCCATGCTCGCCCGGCCGCTCGACACGCTGACGCTGGGTGGCGACGCGGCATCGAGCCTCGGCGTCGACATGCGCCGGGTACGTTTCCTGGCCGTTTTCGGCACCGCCGCCTGCGTCGGCGCTTCGACGGCGGTGGCCGGCGCGATCGGCTTTGTCGGCCTCGTCGTGCCGCATCTGCTCAGGCCTCTGGTCGGCGCCCGCCCGTCCAGACTCCTGCCCGCCTCCGCGCTCGGTGGCGCCAGCGTCCTGATAGCGGCCGACATTCTGGTGCGGCTGATCGCGCCCGGCCGCGACCTGAAGCTCGGCGTTCTGACGGCGATCGTCGGCGCGCCGTTCTTCCTCTGGCTGATCTGGCGCAGCCGCGGGAGGCTGACATGAGCCTGCTCACCTTGTCCGGGATCGGCGTCGCGCTTGGCGGACGCGACGTTCTCGGCGACGTGTCGCTGACCGTCGATGCGGGCGAATTCGTCGGTCTGATCGGGCCGAACGGCGCCGGCAAGTCGACCCTGCTGCGCGCGGCGCTGGGACTGGTTGCCGCGCGCGGCACGGTGGAGATCGGCGGCATGCCGGCGGCGCGGCTTTCGGCGCGGGAGCGCGCCCTGCGCATCGCCTATCTGCCACAGGAGCGCGAGATCGCCTGGCCGGTGTCGGTCGACATGCTGGTCGGGCTCGGCCGCGCGCCGCATCGCGGCCCGTTCGCCGCCGCCGGCGCGAAGGATCGCGCGGCCGTTGAAGCCGCGCTCGGGCGCATGGAGATCGCCGCCTTCCGTCACCGCCCGGCGACCCAGCTATCCGGCGGCGAGAAGGCCAGGGTGCTGATCGCCCGCGCGCTGGCGCAGGAGGCGCCGCTGCTGCTTGCCGACGAGCCGACCGCCGGCCTCGATCCCGAGCACCAGATCGGCCTGATGCGCCTCTTCGCGGATCTCGCCCGCGAGGGCCGCGGCGTCGTGGCCTCCCTGCACGATCTCGGGCTTGCCGCGCGCTGGTGCACGCGGCTGGTGCTGCTCGACCGTGGCCGCATCGTCGCCGACGGCCCGCCCCGGCAGGTGCTGACGCCGCAACGGCTGCGGGACATCTATGCCGTCGAAGCCTTTTTCGGCGAGGCAGCCGGCGGTCTCGTCGTGCAGCCGTTGGACCTAGTGGCGTCGAACGCCAAGAACGAAAGGACCGTGCACCGGTGAACGATCTTGAAAATCTGTTGCGACGCGCACTGGCGGACTGGCAGTGCGGCTGGAGCATGGGCACCTTCGGCGCCATCGCCGAATTTCATCACGACGACGGCGAGGCGGCGGTCGTGGACGATCCAGCCACCCTGACGCGCGCCACCGCGCGCGGCGGCGTCGCGCTCGACCGCGCTGCGCTGGCGGCAGTCGTTCCCGTCGCCTACGAGATGCTGAGCCCGAAACGGCATCGCTGGAGCCACGCGCTGGCGCTGTGCCTGCCCGAGGTCGCCGCCCGCCGCGCCTGCCGCGCGACGCTGAGCGAACTCGGCCCCGACGACGGTGCCATTCGCGAGGCGGATCGCGGCGCGATCCTGTTCGATATGGGCTTGTCGTTGCCGCAGTCGGATTTCTGCATTCGGACCCGAGACGCCGCGCTGCTTGCCGTGCTGCGGTCGTCGGTCGGCCGCTCGCTGCTGGAGCCCGGCAACCCGGCGATGGCGGCAATTCTTGCCGCCCATCCGCATCGCGTCGCTGTCACCGGCATCGGCCGGGTCGAGGTGTTCCAGAAGATCGGCGGTCCCGACACGGGCGGGGTGTCGCCGCCCGGACCGCATACCCATGTTCTGCCCAGACTTCTCAAGTCGGGCCGCACCCATTCCGCCAATGCCCCGATTCCCGACGGGCTGATGCCGCTCGCATCGCTGCATCCGGGCCATCCGGTGATCGGCCCAATGGGCGAGGACCGGGCCTTCGATGCCGCGCTGCATGCGCAATTCCAGGCTTTTCTGGAAATTTATGGACTTCCCGAGGCGGTCGCGGAGAAGAACCGGGCGCTCGCCGCCCTGGCGCGCGGTGAAGCGCCCGACGGCTTCACGCCGTCCGAAAGCCGCCCCGCGCGCTCGGCCCTGCGGCTTGCCTTGCGTCAGGAAATGCACCGCTGCGGCCATCTCGGCGAGACCGGCCAAATGCGATTGCTGGCGCGATGGCAGGCTCGCTTCGAGCCCGCCGCCGCCGATGACGACGTCGAGGACGACAGGCCCGGACACTGATGGCGGCCTTGCCCGGCCCTTTTTAAGGGCCGGGCGGAACGGTCATGCCCCGGCATTGTAGGCCGCGATCGCGGCCATGTTGACGATGTCGCTGTCCTTGGCGTTGAGCGAGACGATCTGCACCGGCTTGTTCAGCCCGACCAGCAGCGGGCCGATCACCATCGAGCCGCCGAGTTCCTGCAGCATCTTGGTGGCGATCGACGCCGAGTGGAAGGCCGGCATGACCAGCACATTGGCCGGGCCGGAGAGCCGGCAGAACGGATATTGCGCCAGCAGCTTCGGATTGAGCGCGACGTCGGCCGCCATCTCGCCGTCATACTCGAAATCGACCCGGCGCTTGTCGAGGATCTTGACGGCCTCCTGCACGCGCTCGGAGCGCTCGCCCGGCGGATGGCCGAAGGTCGAATAGGCGAGCATGGCCACGCGCGGCTCGTAGCCCATGCGCCGCGAGAAACCGGCCACCTCCTCGGCGATGTCGGCGATCTGCTCCGAGTTGGGCATATCGTGCACGGCGGTGTCGGCGACGATCACGGTACGCCCGCGGCACAGCGCGATCGAAACCCCGATGACCCGGTGGCCGGGCTTGGCGTCGATCACCCGCCGCACGTCGTCGAGCACGGTGGAATAGTTGCGGGTCACGCCCGTTACCACCGCGTCGGCATCGCCCAGCGCGACCATGGCGCCGGCGAAATGGTTGCGGTCGTTGTTGATCAGCCGTTGGCAGTCGCGGAACAGGAAGCCCTTTCGCTGCAGGCGCTCATAGAGATAGTCGGCATAGATGCCGTTGCGGCGCGACAGGCGCGCATTGATGATCTCGATCCCGGGTTTGTCGAGATCCACGCCTGCCTGCTTGGCGGTTTCCCTGATCTGCTCGTCGCGCCCAAGCAGGATCGCCGTGCCGAGGCGCTGGTTGGCGTAGGAGACGGCGGCGCGCATCACCTGTTCTTCCTCGCCCTCGGCGAACACCACGCGCTTGGGCTGGCGGCGCACGCGGTCGTAGATTCGCTGCAGGGTGGAGGCGATCGGATCGCGCCTGGCCGACAAGTCCCGCGCGTAGTTGAAAAGGTCGAGGATCGGCCGGCGGGCCACGCCCGATTCCATCGCCGCCTTGGCGACGGCGACGGGCACGGCCGAGATCAGACGTGGGTCGAAGGGCACGGGAATGATGTAGTTGGCGCCGAATTTCGGCCGGTTGCCCTGATAGGCGGCGGCCACGTCGTCGGGCACGTCCTCACGGGCGAGCGCGGCCAGCGCGTGGGCGGCGGCCAGTTTCATGTCGTCATTGATGGTGGTGGCACGCACGTCGAGCGCGCCGCGGAAAATATAGGGAAAGCCGAGTACGTTGTTGACCTGGTTCGGATAGTCCGACCGGCCGGTCGCCATGATGGCGTCGGTGCGGATTTCGGCCACTTCCTCCGGCGTGATTTCCGGGTCGGGATTGGCCATGGCAAAGATGATCGGCTTCTTGGCCATCGACTGGACCATGGCGGGCGTCAGCGCGCCCTTGGCCGACAGACCGAAAAAGATGTCGGCGCCGTCGAGCGCCTCGGACAATGTCCTGAGTTCGGTCTTGACGGCGTGCGCCGACTTCCACTGGTTCATGCCCTCCTTGCGGCCCTGATAGACGACGCCCTTGGTGTCGCACAGGATCACGTTTTCGGGCGGGAAGCCCATCGCCTTGATCAGCTCGATACAGGCGATGCCGGCCGAACCGGCGCCATTGCACACCAGCCGCGACGTCTTGATGTCGCGCCCGGTGATCTCCAGCGCGTTGATCAGCCCTGCCGCGGCGATGATCGCGGTTCCGTGCTGGTCGTCGTGAAAGACCGGGATGTCCATCAGTTCGCGCAGGCGGCTTTCGATGATGAAGCAATCCGGCGCCTTGATGTCCTCCAGATTGATGCCGCCGAAGGAAGGGCCGAGAAAGCGTACGCAATTGATGAATTCGTCGACATCGTCCGTATCGACCTCCAGGTCGATCGAATCGACGTCGGCGAAGCGTTTGAACAGCACCGCCTTGCCTTCCATCACCGGCTTCGACGCCAGTGCGCCGAGATTGCCCAGGCCCAAGATCGCGGTGCCGTTGGAGATCACCGCCACCATATTGCCGCGGGTCGTGTAGTCGAAGGCGCGGCTGGGGTCCTCGTGAATGGCCTTGACCGGCGCGGCCACGCCTGGGGAATAGGCCAGAGACAGGTCGCGCTGGGTCGCCATCGGCTTGGTGGGGTTGATTTCGAGCTTGCCGGGTCGGCCGGCGGCGTGGAAGTCGAGCGCCTCTGCCGCCGAGACCGAGGGACCTTGTTGATCGTTCTTGCTTTTTTCGGCCATGACTGTCGTGCGTTTCCTGCCCGTTGTCGCGCCTTTTCGGCGCTTCTTTTGTGGAGCGTTTCGATTAAGGCTACACTTCAAGCCTGTAAATCGCCAAGCAGGAAACAGTTTCAGAATTTACGTGAAAACGGACCTTTGGTCGCGGCCCGATTGTGAACCAGCATCGCCCCGTCAAAAACGCTTCTCCGGCGGCTACGCCGATGATGGAGCAATATACCGAGATCAAGGCGGCGAACCCGGATTCGCTGCTTTTCTATCGCATGGGCGATTTCTACGAACTGTTCTTCGACGACGCGCTGGTGGCGTCGCGCGCGCTCGGCATCACGTTGACCAAGCGCGGCAAGCATCTCGGCGAGGACATTCCGATGTGCGGCGTGCCGGTCCATGCCGCCGACGATTATCTGCAAAAGCTGATCGCGCTCGGCCACCGCGTGGCGGTGTGCGAGCAGACCGAGGACCCGGCCGAGGCCAAGAAGCGCGGCTCCAAATCGGTTGTACGCCGCGACGTGGTGCGGCTGGTCACGCCCGGCACCATCACCGAGGACAAGCTGTTGGCGCCGTCGGAAGCCAACCATCTGATGGCGCTGGGGCGCGTGCGCGGCGAGGACCGGCTGGGGCTTGCCTGGATCGACATCTCGACCGGTACATTCCTGGTTGCCGCCACCGCGCCCGATCGGCTTCTGGCCGACATATTGCGTATCGAGCCGCGTGAACTGATCGTGGCCGATCCGGTCTTCCACGACCCGGATTTCAAGCCGGTCTTCGACGTGCTCGGCCGCATCGTCACACCCCTGCCGCCGAGCCTGTTCGAATCGACCGCCGCCGCCGAGCGCGCGTCGCGGTTTTTCGGCCTGGTCACGCTCGACGGGATCGGCGATTTCGGTCGCGCCGAACTCTCCGCGATCGGCGGGGTGATCGCCTATGTCGAGCGCACGCAGAAGGCCGAACGGCCGCCCCTGATGCGCCCGGCGCGTCAGGATGCCGGCACGACAATGTTCATCGATCCGGCAACGCGCGCCCATCTGGAGTTGACGCGCACCCCGTCGGGCAAGCGCGAAGGTTCGCTGTTCAACGTCATCGACCGTACGCTGACCGGGGGTGGCGGACGCCTGCTCGCCGAGCGGCTGATGTCGCCGCTCACCGAGCCCGACGCCATCAACGAACGTCTCGATTCGGTCTCCTATTTCCGTGCCGAGCGGAGCCTTGCCGACGCCGTGCGCGCCAGCCTGAAGGGCGTGGCCGACATGCCGCGCGCTCTGGCCCGCCTGGCGCTCAATCGCGGCGGACCGCGCGATCTGGGCGCGCTCGCCGCCGGAATGGCCGCCGCCGCCGAGGCGGCGGCGCTGTTTTCGGACACCGCCCCTCCGGCCGAAATCGCCGGTGCCCTGGAAGCGATCGCGGCGCTGCCGACGGAGCTGCGCGATCATTTCGCCGCCGCGCTCGCCGACGAACTGCCGTTGCTAAAACGCGACGGCGGCTTCGTGCGGCGCGGCTATCATGCCGAACTCGACGAGATGCGCGCTCTGCGCGACGAGGCGCGCCGGGTGATCGCGGCGATGGAGGCGAGCCTGGTCGAGGAGACGGGCATCCGCTCGCTCAAGATCCGCCACAACAACATTCTGGGCTATTACATCGAGGTCACCGCCAACCATCACGCGGCGCTGGCCGGGACGGACGCGGCCAAGGCGCGCTTCATCCACCGCCAGACCATGGCCAATGCGATGCGCTTCACCACCACCGAACTGGCCGAGCTCGAAACCAAGATCGCCAACGCGGCCGATCGCGCGCTGACGATCGAACTGGATATCTTCACGGCTCTGGTCGCCGAGGCGGTGGTGTGTGCGGATTCGATCCGGGCCGGGGCGCGCGCGCTCGCCGTGCTCGACCTGTCGACGGCGCTTGCCGTGCTGGCCGAGGACGAGAGCTACGCCCGCCCGGTGGTCGACACCAGCCTGGATTTCCGGATCGTCGCCGGCAGGCACCCGGTGGTGGAAAAGGCGTTGCGCGCCCAGGACGGCGAGCCGTTCGTGGCCAATGATTGCGATCTGTCGCCGGCCGACGCCGGCCGGCCCGGCGCGATCTGGCTTTTGACCGGACCCAATATGGGCGGCAAGTCGACCTTCCTGCGCCAGAACGCACTGATAGCCATTCTTGCCCAGATGGGCGGCCATGTGCCGGCCGCCGAGGCCCGCATCGGCGTCGTCGACAGGCTGTTTTCGCGTGTCGGCGCCTCCGACGATCTGGCTCGCGGCCGGTCGACCTTCATGGTCGAGATGGTCGAGACCGCGGCCATCCTCAACCAGGCCGGCGAACGCGCGCTGGTCATTCTTGACGAGATCGGCCGCGGCACCTCGACCTTCGACGGCCTGTCGATCGCCTGGGCGGCTGTGGAACATCTGCACGAGAACAATCGCTGCCGCGCCATCTTCGCCACCCATTTCCACGAGATGACGGCGCTCGCCGAGAAGCTCGACCGCTTGTCCAACGTCACCATGCGGGTGAAGGAGTGGGAAGGCGACGTCGTGTTCCTGCACGAGGTCGGGCGCGGCGCGGCGGATCGCTCCTACGGCGTACAGGTCGCGCGCCTCGCCGGCCTGCCCGATGCCGTGGTGGCCCGCGCCCGCGCTGTGCTTTCCCAACTCGAGGCTAGCGAGGTATCGGGCAAGGCCGGTCGCCTCGTCGACGATCTGCCGCTGTTTTCGGCCGTTGCAGACCGGGCGCCGCCGCGCGCCTCCGTGGAGCCGCTGGCGGGGGCGCTCGACGCGCTCGATCCCGACGACATGACGCCGAAGGAGGCGCTCGAGGCGCTTTATCGCCTGAAGGGAATGGCGCGGCAGAAGCGTTGAACGCGTCGTTCCGTACCCCGGTGTCTCCGGCTCAATGCAAATTTAAGGACTGCCAACTATCGTCGTTGGATGTGTGGGCATCGTTGCCGAACGAGGATGCCGTTTGAACAGTTGGACAGTATGAATTCAGTCCTTGCCCGGATTTGGAATGGGCTTTTTCGGCTCACGAATATTCCCGCGGTGATCGTTTTCGTCGTGGTTGCCGCTGCGGGCGTCTTCGCCGAAAGCCAGAACCGCGAGGCCTTCCGGCGCGACCTGCGCGCTGACGTGCTCGGCGACATCAGCCTGATCCGCGCCAAGCTCGAAGGTAATGTCAAGGGCAATATCGAACTCGTTCGCGGCCTGGTCAGCGTGCTGGAGACGGAACCGGACGCCGATCAGATCCAATTCGCCGCGCTGGCGCGGCGACTTTTGGCCGGCGACTCCCAGATTCGTCACCTCGCGGCCGCGCCCGGCCTGATCGTCTCGATGGTCTATCCGGTTGAAGGCAACGAAAAGGCGTTCGGGCTCGATTACCGCAAAAACGACGCCCAGCGTGCGGCGGCCTTCCGCGTGCGCGATTCCGGCAAGATCGTTGTGGCGGGTCCAGTCGACCTCGTTCAGGGCGGAAAGGCGCTGGTCGGCCGCTTCCCGGTTTTCACCGGCCAGGATCACGATCGGTTCTGGGGCATCGTTTCGGCGGTGATCGACGTCGAGCGGCTTTACGCCGCCAGCGGCCTCAACGACGTTGCCGACAGGCTCGATGTCGTGATCAGCGGCAAGGACGGTATCCGAGCCGCCGGCCTGCCGTTTTACGGCGCCGAAACCGTCCTGTCGCAAAACCCGGTCGTCGTCGACGTCAATCTGCCAACCGGTTCCTGGCAGGTCGCGGCCGTTCCGAAAGGTGGCTGGGAGACCGTTTCACCGAACCCGTGGCCGTTGCGGCTGCTGGTTTTCGCCGCCGGTGCGTTGATCCTCGTGCCGACCTTCTCGACCGGCAGGCTGATCGAGGAACGCCAACGCCACATTGGCGAGCTGCGCAATCGCGAAAAGCTGCTTGCGCGCCTGTCGCGTCGCCTCGGGCTGGCACTGGCCACGTCTCGGGTTGGCGTGTGGGAAATGGACATCGACCATAATGAGTTGTTCTGGGACGATCGCATGAACGAACTCTACGGCTATGAGCTCGATGGCGGCGCGCGCGGCTACGAGCATTGGGCGCGGCGGCTCCATCCCGACGATCTCGCCCGCGCGGAGGAGGAGTTTCGCCTCGCCGTGGAAGAACGCGGACACTACGATTCCGAATACCGGCTGCGCCTGCCGGATGGCTCCGTGCGGCACATTCGCGCGATCGGCGTCGTCTATCGCGACGACGGTGAGCCGACCCGCATCGTTGGCGTGAATTGGGATGTCTCCAGCGATATCTTGCTGACCGAGGACCTGAAGCGAGCCAACCAGCTGACCGAAGCGCGCAACAGCGAGCTGGAAGCGACCAAGGCGCGCATCGAGCACAACGCGTTGCACGATTCGCTCACCGGCCTCGCCAATCGCCGCTATCTCGATGAAATTCTGTCCGAAAGCCCTGGCGCGGACGGCGACGGGACCGATGCCACCGCGCTACTGCACATCGATCTCGACCGCTTCAAACAAATCAATGACACGCTTGGCCATGCCGCCGGCGATGCGATCTTGACCCATGCGGCCTCAGCTCTGGCCGACACTGTCGAGGCGGGCGATTTCGTCGCGCGTGTCGGGGGCGACGAGTTCGTGGTGCTGTGCCGTCGCCCCTTGCGCGCGGGCGGCGCACTGATCGAGGATTTGTCACGGCTGGCGGAGCGGATCATCGCCCGCATCCAGCGGCCGGTCGTCTACGAAGGCCATGAATGCCGCGTCGGCGGCAGCATCGGGATCGCGTTTACGGCCGAAGCCGGGGCCGATCCGAAGAAGCTGCTGGTCAATGCCGATATCGCGCTTTACCGGGCCAAGAGCCGCGGTCGCAACCGCTACCAATTCTTCAACGAGGCCTTGCAGGCCGAGATCGTCACGACCAAGCGCGTGGCCGACGAGATCCTGACCGGCATCGAGCGGGGTGAATTCACGCCCTACTACCAGCCGCAGTTCGACGCGGACACGCTTGCGTTGATCGGCGTCGAGGCGCTTGCGCGCTGGCGGCATCCGCGCGAGGGCATGCTGACGCCGGATCGATTCATGAAGATTGCCGAGGAACTCAACGTCGTCGACATGATCGACCGCATCATCCTGGAAAGGACGCTCGCCGACATGAAGACCTGGCGGGACGCCGAGCTGGCGGTCCCGAAAGCTTCGGTCAACGTGTCCGCGCGCCGGCTGCGCGACGAGGACCTGGTTCGCAGCCTGCGCGACCTCGACATCGCGCCGGGCACTATCTCGTTCGAACTGGTCGAATCGATCTTCCTCGACGAGCAGGACGAGGTGGTGGCGTGGAATGTCGACCACATCAAGGAGCTCGGCATCGACGTGGAAATCGACGATTTCGGTACCGGTTACGCCTCGATCGTCAGCCTGCTCAAGCTGAAGCCGAGCCGCCTGAAGATCGATCGCCAGTTCATCCTGCCAATCGTCGACGACGAGCAGCGCCGGCACCTGGTCGGCTCGATCATCGACATCGGATCGTCGCTCGGCATCGAGGTGCTGGCCGAGGGCGTGGAAACAATGGCGCATGCGCGCATGCTGCGCCAGATCGGCTGCCACGCGCTACAGGGCTACGCTTTTGCCCGCCCCATGCCTGCGGACGAATTGGCCGATTTCGTCCAGGCCAGGCGCTGGCGGGCGGCCTCGTGAAAATCCGCCCGGCCGCCGTCGCCCGTATCGCTGCGGCGCGTTTCAGGCTATAGACGCCCCGCGGCGATCCCGAACGGCACTAAGGCATGGCCAAGGTACCCCTCAAGCTCGGCGAAATCATCAATGGTCCGCTCCTTCGCGCGCGGCTGTCGGCGTTTGCGTTGGAGGCCGGCGGGGACGGCTCGGGCCAGGCGGTGCGCGCCGCGGTGTTGAAGGCGCTGCGCGAGGAACTCGCGGCCGGCCGGACCAAGGCCGAGGCGATGTTGATGAAGGACGGGGGCGGGACCGCCTGCGCGGCGCGGCTGTCGCATCTGATGGACGAGATCATCCGCGCGCTGCACGATTTTGCCGTCTCGCATGTCTACGCCTCGAAAAACCCGTCCGCGGCCGAGAAGATGGCGATCGTGGCGGTCGGCGGCTACGGCCGCGGCACGCTCGCGCCCGGATCCGACATCGATCTGTTGTTCCTGCTGCCCTACAAGCAGACGCCCTGGGGCGAGCAGGTCACCGAATATGTGCTTTACATGCTGTGGGACATGGGCCTGAAGGTCGGCCACGCCACCCGCAATGTCGATGAGTGCGTGCGCCTGTCGCGCACCGACATGACGATCCGCACCGCGGTTCTGGAAGCCCGTTTCCTGTGCGGTGAGTCCCCGCTTTATGACGAGCTTTTGCATCGCTTCGACACCGAGCTGATGCGTCAGTCGGGCGGCGAGTTCGTGCAGGCCAAGCTCGCCGAACGCGATGCCCGCCACGCCAAGGCAGGCGAAAGCCGCTATCTGGTCGAACCCAATGTCAAAGACGGCAAGGGCGGCCTGCGCGACCTGCACACGCTGTTTTGGATCGGAAAATACTACTACCGCGTGCGCGGCGGCGAGGAATTGGTCGAACGCGGTGTCTTCACCCGCAAGGAATATCTCGTCTTTCGCAAGGCTGAGGATTTCTTGTGGGCCGTGCGCTGCCACATGCATTTCCATGCCGGCAAGGCCGAGGAACGCCTGCATTTCGACATACAACGCGATATCGCCGACCGGCTGGGTTATACCAGCCATCCGGGCCTTTCGGCCGTCGAGCGCTTCATGAAACATTACTTTTTGGTCGCCAAGGATGTCGGCGACCTGACCCGGATCCTGTGCGCGGCCCTGGAAGAAGAACAGGCCAGGCACGTGCCGGGCTTCAACCGCCTGGTCCAGTCCTTCTCCCGCCGCCGCCGCAAGGTCCCGGGCACGACCGACTTCATCATCGACAACGACCGCATCAACGTCGCCGACCCGCAGGCATTCGAGCGCGATCCCGTCAACATGCTGCGCCTGTTCTGGTTCGCCGACCGGCACGGGCTGGAATATCATCCCGAGGCGCTGAAACTGCTGCGCCGTTCGTTGAAGCTGATCGACCGCAATCTGCGCCGCGACGTCGAGGCCAACCGGCTGTTCCTCGACGTGCTGACCTCGGACCGCAATCCCGAACTCAACCTGCGCCGCATGAACGAGGCCGGCGTTTTGAGCAAGCTCATCCCCGATTTCGGCAAGATCGTCGCGATGATGCAGTTCAACATGTATCACCACTACACGGTCGACGAGCATCTCGTGCGCTGTGTCGGCGTCTTGTCGGAGATCGAGCACGGCGACGACGCCCGCGTCCATCCGCTGTCGCACAAGCTGATGCCGGGCTTGCGGCCGCACCGCGAAGTGCTCTACACGGCCGTTCTGCTGCACGATATCGCCAAGGGCCGGCCCGAGGACCATTCGATCGCCGGCGCGCGCATCGCCCGGCGCATGTGCCCGCATATGGGATTTTCCGCCGCCGATACCGAGACCATCGCCTGGCTGGTGGAAAACCATCTGGTGATGTCGAACACGGCGCAGATGCGCGACCTCAACGACCGCAAGACGATCGAGGATTTCGCCGCCGTCGTGCAGTCGGTGGAGCGGCTGAAACTGCTTCTGGTGCTGACCGTCTGCGACATACGCGGTGTCGGCCCGGGCGTATGGAACGGCTGGAAGGGGCAGTTGCTGCGCACGCTCTACTACGAGACCGAGCTGCTTCTGACGGGCGGCTTTTCCGAGGTCGCCCGCGACAAGCGCGCGGCCCATGCACGCGCGCAACTCGCTGCCGCCCTCGACGACTGGCCCGAGGCCGAAAGCCGGCGTTATGTCGGTCTGCATTACGAAAACTACCTTTTGACCGTCGATTTCGACGACCAGCTCCGCCACGCGGCCTTCGTGCGCGATGCCGACGCGGCCGGCCGCCGCCTGGCGACCATGATCCGGACGCACGAATTCGAGGCGGTGACCGAGATCGCCGTGCTCGCGCCCGACCATCCGCGCCTGTTGTCGGTGATTGCCGGCGCCTGCGCGGCCGCCGGCGCCAACATCGTCGACGCACAGGTCTTCACCACCTCGGACGGGCGTGCCCTCGACACCATTTTGATCAATCGGGAATTCGACCGCGACGAGGACGAGCGCCGGCGCGCCGAGCGCGTCGGCAAGCTGATCGAGGAGGCGCTGTCGGGCAAGTCCTGGCTGCCGGAGATCATCGAAAAGCGCGCCAAGCGGCGGCGTGGTGCGCGCGCCTTCCGCATCACGCCCCAGGCCGAGATCCGCAACACGCTGTCCAACCGCTTTTCGGTGATCGAGGTTTCGGGCCTCGATCGGCCGGGCCTGTTGTCGGAAATCACCGGCGCGCTGTCGGACCTCTCCCTCGACATCGCCTCGGCCCACATCACCACGTTCGGCGAAAAGGTGATCGACACGTTCTACGTTACAGACCTGACGGGCCAGAAGATCGAAAACCCGACCCGTCAGGCCGCGATCCGCGAGCGCCTGGTCGCTACGCTTACGGGGTCCGCGCCGTCCCGCCCGGCGCGCGGCGGCCGCGCCGCGGCGGCGGAATAGGTAAGAAGGTGCGCGCCCGATGAGCCGGCCACTCTTTCCTCGCTTTATTCAACGCCCCGCCACGACCGCAAGGTGCCTGCCCGCATGAGCCTGATCAGAAAGTTCGCCAGCGTGGCCTCGGGCACGATGGCAAGCCGCGTTTTTGGTTTCGCGCGCGAGGCGCTGATCGGCGCCACGCTGGGCGCCGGACCGGTCGCCGACGCCTTTTACGCCGCTTTCCGCTTTCCCAACCTGTTTCGGCGCCTGTTCGCCGAGGGCGCCTTCAACACCGCCTTCATTCCGCTGTTCGCCAAGGAACTGGAAGGCGGCGGCGTCGACGGCGCGCGCCGCTTCGGCGAGGAGGTGCTTTCGGTGCTGGTGCTGAGCCTGGCCGTGCTGTCGGTGCTGGCGATCCTGTTCATGCCGTCGCTGGTCGGGACGATCATTGCGCCCAAATTCGCCGATACGCCGGACAAGTTCGATCTGACCGTTGTTCTGACGCGGATCATGTTCCCCTATCTGTTCTGCATGTCGCTGGTGGCGATGCTGTCGGGCATCCTTAATTCCATGCGCCGCTATTTCCTCGCCGCCGCGGTGCCGGTGCTGCTCAACATCATCCTGATCGCCGTGCTTGTCGCCGCGCTGGTCATGGGGGCCGAACAGGACGTCGTCGGCCTGGGGCTTGCCTGGGGCGTGCTCGCCTCCGGCATCGCGCAGCTCGGTATCCTTGTCTGGGCGGCGGCACGCGAGGGCTATGCCATGCGCCTGCGTCGGCCGCGCCTGTCGCCCTCGGTCAAGCGCCTGCTTGTTCTGATGGGGCCGGCGCTTTTGACCGGCGGTGTCACCCAGATCAACCTTTTGATCGGCCAGATCATCGCTTCGGCCCAGGACGGCGCGATCGCGCTCCTGAACTATGCCGACCGCATCAACCAGCTCCCGCTCGGCGTCATCGGCATCGCCGTCGGCGTGGTGCTGTTGCCGGAACTGTCGCGCGCGCTCAAGGCAGGCGACGCGGCCGACGTGCAGCACCTGCAGAACCGTTCGCTGGAATTCGCGCTCGCTCTGACCCTGCCGGCCGCGGTCGGCCTCGCCGTCATGCCGGCACCGATCGTGGGACTGCTCTACGAGCGCGGCGCCTTCACCGCCGAGACCACAGCTCTCACCGCCGCCGCCCTTGCCGCCTTCGCCGTCGGGCTGCCGGCCTTCGTGTTGAGAAAGGTCTTTCAGCCGGCCTTTTTCGCCCACGAGGACATGAAGACGCCGATGTGGTTCACCGGCGTCGAGGTCGCGCTCAACATTTCCTTCAGCCTCGCCCTGTTCCCGGTTTACGGCCATGTCGGCATCGCCGCGGCCACCTCGATCGCGGCCTGGGCCAATGTCATGCTGCTGGTCGTGACGCTCTGGCGGCGCGATCTGTTTAGGCCGTCGCCCGTGACGCTGCGCCGCGTCGCGCTGATCGTTCTGGCGAGCGCGATGATGGGCGGGGTGGTCTGGCGGCTGCAGGAGACGTTTTCGTCCAGCCTCGTCGGCGCGCCTCTGCTGATCCGCCTTGTCGCCGTTGCCGGGGTGATCGGCGCCGGCGCGGTCGTCTATTTCGGCATCGCGATCGCCACCGGCGCGCTCGACCGCAAGCAGCTGGCGGGGCTCGTCCGTCGCCGTCGCGTCGGGGCGCCCGCCGCTCCGACCGAAACGGACTGAGCGGCGGGCGCGGCGCCGTCGTCGGTTCAGTTGCCCTCCATGCGGCCATGTTCCCACGACATCACGACGACACCGGCAAACACGACCGCGAAGCCTGCGAGATGCATGAGGCGGAATTCTTCGCCGAGCAGCACATAAGACAGGACGAGCGCGGAAACCGGCATCAGCGCCATGAACCCGGCAGCGATAGAGCCCTGCGTCTTGGCGATGCCTGCGTACCAGAGCAGGCTGCCGAGCGCCAGGGTTCCAGCGCCGTACCAGATTGCCGCCACCCAGGCGCCGGGGTCGATGTCGGCGGGCTGGAAGCCTGGCCATTGCAGTACCGCAAACGGCAGGAAGACGGGGACGGAAAGCGCGGCGGCAAGGAAGGCGATCAGGCGTGGATCGTGATCGCGGCTCATCTTGCGCCCGAGCAGCGTATAGGCGGCCTCGCAGCATACGGCCGCCAGGACGAGCAAAGAGCCGGCGACCAGCGCGCCGCCCGACGCCTGTTGACCGTCGCGGCCGCCGCCCAGTTGTAGCACCAGCACGCCGGTGACGGCAAGCGCGATCGCCAGCAGCTTGCGCCAGTTGGCCCGTTCGCCAAACACCAGTATGGCCGCGCCCGCGGTCACCGCCGGCGTGGTCGCCATCACGATCGCGCCGGCCACACCGGAAACCAGCCGCATGCCATAAAGCATGAAGACGGTGAAGCCGAACATGCCGAACAGCGCGATCAGGCACAAAAGCAGCCAATCGTATCGGCTAAAGGCGACGAGCCGATGGCGCTGTCCCCAGGCGAAGGGCGCGAGCACGGCCGCGCCCAGAGCGACGCGGAAGGTCGCGCCGACGAAAACCGGCATCGCCTCGGTGACGATCTTGGAGACCGGGGTGGCCGAGCCGAAAACGATCATCCCCAGCGCGAGCTGCGCGTAGACCGCGGCCCTGGCCGTGTGTTCGTCGTTGACATGTTGCCTGCTCCGTCCAGCCATGCGGGGATAACCCGCCGGACGCGATTTGGTTCGGCCGCGTGCTATGTCGTTCGGGGCGTCCGGCCGACGCTCCGGCACCATATCCGGCTTGAAAGCGCGCCCGGCCTCGTTCATAAGCGCCTCGCATTCGCGATGCCCTCGCCAGACACGAGGCCCTCCACAAGCCCCGGAGACCAACAGCCATGTCGTCCTTCAAGCCGCTCGTCTTTTCCGGCGTCCAGCCGACCGGAAACCTGCATCTCGGCAACTATCTCGGCGCGTTGCAGAAATTCGTGGCGCTGCAGGATAGCCATGACTGCATCTATTGCGTCGTCGACCTGCACTCGATCACCGCTCAGCTCGTCCATGACGACCTCGCCGGCCAGACCCGCGCCATCACCGCGGCCTTTCTGGCTTCCGGCATCGATCCGAAAAAACACATCGTCTTCAACCAGAGCCGGGTGCCGCAGCACGCCGAACTGGCCTGGGTCTTCAACTGCGTCGCCCGCATCGGCTGGATGAACCGCATGACGCAGTTCAAGGACAAGGCCGGTAAGGACCGCGAGAACGCTTCGCTCGGCCTGCTCGCCTACCCCAGCCTGATGGCAGCCGACATCCTGGTCTACCGCGCCACCCACGTGCCGGTCGGCGATGACCAGAAACAGCATCTGGAACTCACGCGCGATATCGCCACCAAGTTCAACAATGATTTTTCCAAGCGCATCGCCGAGCGCGGTCTCGGGGTCGAGATGGCGATGGGCGAGGAGACGGTCAACGGCTTCTTCCCGCTCACCGAGCCGCTGATCGAGGGGCCGGCCACGCGGGTGATGAGCCTGCGCGACGGCACCAAGAAAATGTCGAAATCCGATCCGTCGGACCTGTCGCGCATCAACCTGACCGACGACGCAGACGCGATCGCCAAGAAGATCAAGAAGGCCAAGACCGACCCGGAGCCGCTGCCGTCGGACGTCGACGGGCTGGCCGCCCGCCCGGAGGCGGAGAACCTGGTCGGCATTTACGCCGCGCTGTCGGGCATGTCGCGCGCCGCGGTGATCGGCGATTTCGGCGGCAAGCAGTTTTCGGTCTTCAAGCCGGCCCTGGCCGAACTTGCGGTCGACAAGCTGGCTCCGATCTCCGCCGAAATGCGCCGGATTTCGGCCGATCCGGGTTTTGTCGACGGTGTCCTGCGCGATGGCGGCGAACGCGCCGGTGTACTCGCTGAACAGACGATGAAATCCGTGCGCGCGATCGTCGGACTGCTGGGCGACTGATACGGAGGCCGCGCCGCTGCGGGCGCCGGGACGACCCATGCTTCAGGGTCCGTGAAGGCATGTCTTGCCGTGCCTGGCGCCTGATGGCAGATTGCGCCCCGGGCATGGTGCTCCGGGATGACTGAATGGTTTCGAAACGACTGAGCCGCGAAGCCGGCCATCGGCGTAAATTCCTCGCGATCGTGGACGAGACGCCGGAATCCGAGCGCGCCGTCGCCTATGCCTCGCGCCGCGCCCAGGCCACTGGCGGGGTGCTGGTGCTGTTGTTCGTGATCGAGCCGACCGATTTCCAGCAATGGTTCGGCGTCGAAAAGATCATGCGCGAGGAGGCGAACGCCGCCGCCACCGCCGCGCTCGACACGGCGGCGCGCCGGGTGCGCGAGCAACTCGGCATCGAACCGGAACTGGTGGTGCGCGAGGGCGAGCCGGCCGAGGAGATCCACAAGCTGATCGAGGAGGACCAGGACATCGCCATCCTGGTGCTCGCCGCCGGCGCGGCCAAGGAGGGACCCGGTCCGCTGGTGTCATCGATCGCCGGCAAGGGCGCAGCCTTCCCCATCCCCGTCACCGTTGTGCCGCTGAACCTCAGCGACGCGGATATTGAAAGCCTGGCCTGAGAAAACTTTTTCGTCGCACCTGCGCGTTGCGGCCCGGTCATCGCTTGATCAAACCGGCCGCTGCCACTATTTAGAATAATTCAAAACTGGAAAGGCTGGAGTCCCGCCATGTTCATTCAGACCGAGGCGACCCCCAATCCCGCGACGTTGAAATTTCTACCCGGCGTGGTGGTGATGAATGAGGGCACCGCCGACTTCCGCGACGCCGGCCAGGCGCGCGAAGCGTCTCCGCTCGCCGGGCGTCTGTTCGAGGTCCCCGGCGTGACGGGCGTGTTTTTCGGCTACGATTTCGTTACCGTCACCAAGGACGGACCCGACTGGCAGCATCTCAAGCCGGCCATTCTCGGCACGATCATGGAGCATTTCATGTCCGGCCAGCCGGCCATGGCGACGCCGGCCGCCGGCGCCGAACCGGTCGAGGAAGGCGAGTTCTACGACCAGGCCGATGAGGAGATCGTCTCCACCATCAAGGAACTGCTCGATACGCGGGTGCGCCCCGCCGTGGCGCAGGATGGCGGCGACATCACGTTCCGGGGCTTCGAAAACGGTACGGTTTTCCTGCATATGAAGGGCGCGTGCGCCGGCTGCCCGTCCTCGACCGCCACGCTCAAGCACGGCATCCAGAACCTGCTTCGCCATTTCGTGCCCGAGGTACAGCAGGTCGAGCAGGTCGTCTGACAGCACCCCGGTGCTTGGCCGCCACATTCACGATCAAAAAGGCCGGGTTGCGAAACCCGGCCTTTTTTGGACGTCCGTGTTGCCTGGACGGTCCGCGGGCTATTTGACGATGACCTTGGCGCCGATGTCGGTCCGGTCGTAAAGATCGATCACGTCCTGATTGATCATACGGATGCAGCCCGACGACATCGCCCGGCCGATCGAGGCCCATTCCGGCGTGCCGTGCAGACGGTAGCCGGTGTCGCCGCGCTTGTTATGCAGGTAGAGCGCGCGCGCGCCGAGCGCATTGTTGAGGCCAGGCGGCATGCCGCCGGCATATTTGGCCAGTTCCGGCTGCCGCTTGATCATCGCCGCCGGCGGCGTCCACACCGGCCATTCCCGCTTGGCGGCGATGCGCGCCGTGCCGCTCCATTCGAAACCCTCGCGCCCGACGCCGATGCCGTAGCGCATCGCCTTGCCCTCGGGCATGACGAAATAAAGGAACTTGTCCGAGGTATCGACGATGATCGTACCCGGCTTTTCCTTCGTGTCGTAGCGCACGATCTGGCGGTGATATTTGCGCGGGACC
The DNA here is from genome assembly GCF_009742725.1 of Nitratireductor arenosus. GTDB lineage: Bacteria > Pseudomonadota > Alphaproteobacteria > Rhizobiales > Rhizobiaceae > Mangrovimarina > Mangrovimarina arenosa. The sequence continues at coordinate 1,392,598 of NZ_WPHG01000001.1, forward strand.
TTGCTGATCGGGATCGACGGCAGGCTGTAGCCGGCGTCGCGCTTCGATCCGTAGTCCGACGTGAACACCCGGAAGGACGTACTCGTACACCCGGCCAGGGCGACGACCAATGCCAGCCCGGCGGCGGTTACAAATGATCTGATTGTCATGCTCACGATCCGCGCGTTCCCCACCATGCGCAATTGCGCCCGATTCAAGCCATGTTTATGCCACGTTCGTTAAACTGCTATCAAGCATGTTTGCCAAGTCGGGAAACGCGCCCGACCCGCCTTGAGAAGCATTTGTGTGCGCAATCATTGCATTTCGGCAACATTTTCACACGGTTGTGATAGAAAATTGCCGGTCGGCTTGTCCTGTCGGGAGTGAATGGTCCCCTACGCTTGGCCGGTTTGCGCGCCGGCACGATCATGGCATTGTGCCGCCATGCCGATCGTGACCCCCGTCCCATCCAACCCGCTGGCCGACGGCCGCCAGTCGCACAACGCGCTTCTCGTCAGGCGCGGCGTGCAACGCATGCTCGCCCAGATGAGCGCGCATGTCCTGCCCGAATTGTCGTTGGCCAGCGGCCGCCGGGCCGATCTGGTAGCGATAATGCGCAATGGCGAATTCTGGATTATCGAGATCAAATCATCGGTGGAGGATTTCCGGGTCGACCGCAAATGGCCGGACTATCGGGCCCATTCCGACCGGTTCTTCTTCGCCACCCATCCCGAGGTGCCGGCGTCGATCTTTCCGCCCGAATGCGGTTTCATCCTCGCCGATGGCTATGGCGCCGAAATCCTGCGCGAGGCACCCGAGCATCGGCTGGCGCCGGCGACCCGCCGCGCGCTGATGCTGCGTTTCGCGCGCGCCGGCGCGGCGCGGCTGACCAATGCCGAACTGGCCGGGCTGAGCGTGCCCGTGCTCGACGGCGAAAGCGATTAGCGGATGACGGGGGTGAATGGCCGGGCCAGCGGGCGGCCCGGTTCTCTTCATGCCTTCTTGCCGCCATGTCTGGTCGCGCCTGTGGAAGCGTTTTTCTTCAATTTGGTCCAGTTATAGTCGATGGCCGCGCGCACCAGTGCCGTCAGCGCGGGCGCATCGATGCTGTCGCCCTCGAAAAGGTCGATCGCCCGCCTTGCATTGCCTTCCAGCCCCGCATTGAAAAGCGCGTCGGGATCCGGCAGGCCGGCCCCGTGGGCGAAGGTCAGCTTGACCTTGTTCTTGTGAGCGTTACCGACCGCGATCAGCCCGTCGCGCGACCAGGTCGGGCTGCCCATCCACTTCCATTCCTCGACGATCTCCGGGTCGGCCTCCAGAATGGCTTTGCGGATTTCGGCCAATGTCCTGCCACGCCAGTCGGCGAGGTCCGCGATCATCCGGTCGATACGTTGCGATGGGTTCATTGGATAATCGTACCTCGAAGTTCCGTTGCGGACCTGTCGCCTGATATTCAGTCGCCCGACCGCCTCGCGGATGGACCGGGCGTATGCGACATCGCGCTGCCAGCCGGGCCCGTCGCGTTCACGCCGCGCCACGCCTGCCGCGCCATTTGGCGGCGTAGGGCAGCACGAACATATACAATCCGGTCGGCAGCAGCAGGAAGAGCGGAACCAGCACCAACAGGTACACCCAGAAGGCCGGCTCCTGCCCGCCGCTCATGGCGTATATGTTGACGAGGAAGCCTGCTGTAAAGGCGATCGACAACCAGCGGTGCAATTGTCTGATCCATATGCTCCAGGCCAAGGAAACCTCCTTTTTGAAGATGTACGCTAGCGGGCCGGTCGGCGGTTTTCAGTCGAGCCCTTCCAGCACCCGTTCAAGATTGGCCAGAAACCGCGGCCACCCCGCCTTGGCGCCTCGATAGTAGGATTGCTGCTCGGGCCGAAAGCCGGTTTGCTCCATACGCAGCCGTGTGCCGACCGATGTCGGTGTGAGGCTCCAGGTGACGATACTCGTAAGATCCTTGGTGTCCCAGGTGTAGGACAGCGTCCGGTTGGGCTCGATAGCTTCAACCTGGCAGGCGACGGCGCCCCAGTCGGCGCGCAGACCGAAGCGGTGGCCCAGGACAGGCGAGAAATCGTTTGTCATCAGCCACTCGGCGATCAGGTGCGGCTGGGTCAGCGCGCGCCAGATCTTTTCGGGCGGATGCGGCATCTCGCGCTCGACGACGATGCTTTGCGTGCCCGTCGCGGTGTCGCTCATTGGTCCATCCTTTCGAGCAGATCTTCGAGGTCGTCGAACCGGCTTTGCCAGAAGCCGGCCATCTGCTGTGTCCAGTCGACGAGCGGGGCAAGCGCGCCAAGCTGCGCGCTATAATGCGTCTGGCGACCCTCGTGGCGATCGCGCACCATCCCTGCCCGCCGTAGAACGCCCAGATGTTTCGAGACGGCCGGTTGCGAGACTCCTGCCCGAGCCGTCAGGGTTTTGACCGTCTGCTCCCCGTCGCGGCACAGCCGCTCGAAAATCGCCCGACGGGTCGGATCGGCGAGCGTCTTGAAAAGAATCTCGTACGGCTGTGGCATTTCAATTGATAACTCATTGGCTATTGATCGCATCAATAACTATCGGGCTATGCGCTTGTCAAGCCGGAGCTTTTGGCGGCATTATCCTGGAACAGGGGCATTGAATCTATCATGCTTCGCTGTTTATGCGTCGCGTATCGCCGGTATCGGGTGCGAATGGTCGTGGCGAAACGTTTCGTGGTGCGGGGGCGCAACGCCTTCGCCGTCAACCCCGCTCGACAGGGCGCGCCGGCCCTACGGACGACCGGCCGGCATCATCGCCGCGATCGGCGGTACGGAACCGTTATCGTGACCGAAAACCCGGCCTCGCCATAGCTGCGCTCGACGCGGCCGCCGAGTTCACCGATAATGTTGGCGTCGATAAGGCGGCTGCCGAAGCCGCGGGTTTCCGGTTCGTGGACGGCACTTTCCGTCTGTTCGGCCCATATCAGGCGCAGCAACCGGCTGCGGGGCGGTCCTTCGACGCGCCATGTCACTTTCAGCCGCCCTTGCCGTTCCGCCCCCGAGCCATATTTGAGCGTGTTGGTCGCCAGCTCGTGGAAGGTGAGCGCGAAGGCTTGGCTCTGTTTTTCGTCGAGCTCGACGGCCGGGCCGGCGACACGATCCTCTCCCAGCGCCTCGCCGAACACCTGGTCGAGTTCGGTACACAGCAATTCGCGCAGATCCGCCTTTTGCCAGCGCGAGCGCGTCAGCATGTCCTGGGCATTGGCCATGGCCTGCAGGCGGGCGGTGAAGGAGTCCGAAAACTCCTCCACCGAGGCCGCCCGCGCGCCGGTCTGGCGCGCCATGGCCAGGATGCGGGCGATCGCGTTCTTCAGGCGATGCTTCATCTCCTGGAGGATCAGCTCCTTTTCCTTAACCGCTTGCTCGGAAAGCGCATGAAGCGCGTGCGCGTTTTCGACCGCCCTGATCTGCCAGCGGGCCGAGGCGGCGATCGCGGCGGCCAGAAGCAGCGAGATCGCGCCGACGATGAAGGTGTAAAAATTGGTCCGGCCGCGCAGGAAGCCGGGACTCTCGTGCATTCTCAGTGTCCATTGCCGGCCGGCGACCTCGATCGAGCGGCTGATCATGTACTGGGCGGACGTCTCGTCGCTGCCGAAAGCCTTCGAGCGATAGAGAGACCGGGCGTCGTCGCCGGTCGTGTCGGTCGTCTCGACCTCGACCGGCAGTTGGTAACTCGTGTTGAACGCGGCCACGTGCAGGTCCCCGGCCCGGAACGGCGCGTAGACGAAGCCGGCATGGTCGTCGCGCGGGCCCGCGCCCTGCGCGGCTTTCGCCGGCAGGGGTAGGTAGACCAGGAACCCGGCCTGCTTCTGGTTGGTGATTTCCTGCACCAGTTCCACCGGTGCGCTGGCGCGCGGCTTGCCGCTGGCCATGGCGCGCTCCATCGCGTCGCGTCGCGTGGTCTCGGCATACATATCGTAGCCGAGAGCTTCGCGGTTGCGCGCGTCCTGCGGTTCCAGCAGGATGATCGGCGCGCGCAGCTTTTGGTCGGTCTCGGGCCTTACGACGCGGGCAAGGCCGTAATTGCGCTCGATCTCTCGGGCGATCTCGACATCGTCGGCCGGCGTGGCCAATCGTGCGAAGCCGATGCCGTGGATACCGTCGAACTCGCCGTCGAGATCGAGCCCGTTGACGAACCGGGCGAATGCCCGCTGGGTGACCTTGCCCCCATTTGCCTCGAAGAACGACATTGTTGCGACCAGAAGGGCGATATGCTGATTAACGCGGTTGCTGATGCGGTCGACCGCCTCGTTGGCGATGACCTCGAAACGGGCGCGGTTGGCCGCTTCCTCGGTCCGGTAGACTGCGGAGGCGACGCCGGCTCCGACCAGGGTGACCAGGAGAAAGGCGATTAATGGCAGGTATCGTTTCACGTAATGCATCCGCGTTCGCAGCCGGTGAGTGTTAGCATCGTTACAGGCCGCTGCAACGGCTTGATTCTTGTCGGGTCCCTGCCGGTCCCTTCATGCGCGCCGAACGCGGCGTTTTTCGGCCACGCTGTTCTGGCCAGTCCATTTCGACGTCGGCGGTGGAACCGCGTCGCCCGCCGGGCGTTTTAAGGACGACGATCACACGGTCGATTGTCAAACGAAAAAAGGAGACTGGCATGAACTGGAATCAGGTTGAAGGAAACTGGGAGCAATTCAAGGGCAAGGTGCAGGAACAGTGGGGCAAACTGACCGGCGACGACCTTGATGTAGTGGCGGGAAACCGCAAGCAGCTCGCCGGTAAGCTGCAGGAACGTTACGGCAAGGCCGAGGCAGAGGCCGAACGCGAAATCGATGATTGGCTGGGTCGCCACTGACCGGGCACCGCCACCGGACGCACGCGGGCGTTTCGGTTGCTCAGGAGCGGACCCGGTCGGGTCCGCTTTTTTGCGCGCGGAATCCCGTCGGCGACCGTGGTCCGCCACGTTCGCGCCCATCGCTTCAATGGTTCGCATGTAGCGGAAAGGTCAGCGTGTAGGAAATGATGCCTTCCACATCGCCGTAGCGCGCCGTTCCGTCGAGCGCGGACGGGGCAATGCGATTGAGGACGGCGCTGCCGAAGGCATCCTGTTCCTCTTCGTTGTCGGATTGGATGTCTTGCAAATTCCGAAGCTCTCGCCAGTCGATCGATGCCGTTTCGACACCGGCCTTGTCGGTGACCGTGCATTCGAGCTGGATACGCGGCGTACCGCCATTCAGCCGGGACGCCGCCAGAGCGTTGACGATCAACTCGTGCAGGGCCAGGCCGACATGAACCGTCTCGTTCGGCGACAGATTCGGATTGTCGCCGCTGAGATGCATTGCCTTGGCGACGTCGCGAAAATACTTGGCGCCCTGCTGATGGGCCAGATCGCGGAACTTGGCGCCACGCCAGCTCGAATCGGTGATCAGGTCCTGCGATTTCGACAGCGAGTGCAGCCGGCCGTAGAAATTGGGCAGGAAACTGGCGAGCGACCCGGACGAGCGCGCCGTCTGCGAGGCGATGCTCTGGATGATCGCCATCAGGTTCTTCGATCGGTGGCTGACCTCGCGCAACAGGCTTTTCAGCACTTTTTCGCGCCGGCGTTCCTCAGTCAGCTCCGTCACGGTTGTCAGGATCGCGATATCCGCGCCGTCAGGATAGGATTCGATGAAAAACTCGAAAAAGCGCCCGTCCGCCCTTTCGGCGTGGACGCGCTCTGCATTGCCGCTGTTGCGTACCCTGGCTTTGGCCTCGTCGAGACGCCCGGCGAACTCGGCGCCGTAAATGTCGACGTCCCGCGGTTCTGACCGGTCGGGCAAAGCCCAGCTATCGGGAAGATTGGTAATGAAGACATACCGACCGCGCGCATCCTGCAGGGTCAGGCAGACGCCCGAACGCAGAAGCGCGGTGACCAGATGTCCCTGGAATTTCTGGCCATCCTGATCCGGCCGTTCCCAGTTCCGGCCCGTTTCGTCGGTCTCTTTTCTATTCAACGCCATTCCCCGCAGACGGTCCGGCCACCCATGTCGCGGCCGGACCGGTTTCGGATCGGTCTCATGTCCGCCTAATGAAGCTCGCTACCAATGAAATAACCAGCAAGATCAGGAACAGATAGAACAAAATCTGCGCGATTCCCGTTGCGGCACCAGCGATGCCCCCGAAACCGAGGACGCCGGCGATGATAGCGATCACGAGAAAGACCAGGGCATAATAAAGCATAGACGTTCTCCTTCGAATTGGCCGGAGAAGAAACGGCTCTGGTCGCGTTATGTTCCGCTGAACGCGTTGAAATTATTGTCAACCTGGCTCACGAAGTCGCTATCACGCGGCGGCTTCGGCATTTTCGTTGAAAAACAGCGCCTGGCTGATCAGTGCCTTGAGCATCTGCGGATTGAAGGGCTTTGTCATCAAAAAGGCCGGTTCCGGTCGCTCGCCGGTCAAAAGGCGCTCGGGAAAGGCGGTGATGAAAATCACCGGCACGCTCGCCGTCTTCAGGATGTCGTTGACGGCGTCGATGCCGGAGCTGCCATCGGCGAGCTGGATGTCGGCAAGCACCATTTTGGGATTGCTGCTGCGGTAGAGCGTAACCGCCTCGCCATGGGTGCGCGCGATGCCCGTCACCGTGTGACCGAGCTCTTCGACGATCTGCTCGATATCCATCGCGATCAGCGGTTCGTCCTCGATGATCATGATCTCAGTCGCCATCTGGCGCGAGATCTCGGTGGCGGCGGCTTCGAGCAGGACGCCAATCTCGGCTTCGTCGAGATCGAGTATCTCGGCCGTCTCGGAGGTTTTGAACCCCTCGACCGCCACCAGGAGATATGCTTGGCGCGCCACCGGCGGAATCGTGGCCAGGTTGGACGCGGCGCGCTGCTCCCAGGCGAACGGCGACTGCGGCGGTGCTATCTCCACCGTGGTGGAACCGAAAACGGTTGAAAAGAGTTTATAAAGGGCAACCCGGTCGCTTGAGGTGTCGGGGAAGGCGGACACATCCGCGATCAAGGCTTCGAGCACGGCAGCGACATAGGCATCGCCCGAGGTCTGCGAGCCCGTTACCGCGCGCGCGTAACGCCGCAGCAGTGGCAGGTGGGGGGCGATGCGGGTTGAAAGCGACATCGTGACGGGTCTCCCTTGTCATGACATTGGTTGGGCGTTCAAAGTGCTGGTCAACGCATGATGAACAAAAAAGTTCCCGGTAATGGAACTTTTTGTCGGCTTTTGCATTTTAGATCGAACCAGGGCTTGGGAAACCGTCGAAAATGAAGGAAAGAAAAAAGATGCCGGCAATCGATCCAGTGCAAGCCGATTTTGCCGGATCGTCTGAAACGGGCGGTCGCATATCGTTGAAATTGCGTGAACTTTACGACTCCATCAAGGAGGAGACGGTCCCCGATCGGTTCCTCGACCTACTTGAGAAACTGGACGAGGCCGAAAAATCGGCTTCCACCCCGATGGGAAGAAAGGACCGCAGATGAGTTCTTCTTCCAGCGAGGAGCCGGCTTTTAAACGCGAACTGCTGGCCTCACTGCCCAATTTGCGGGCTTTCGCCGTTTCGCTCATCGGTCGGCATGACCGGGCTGACGATCTCGTGCAGGACACGATAATGAAAGCCTGGGCGAAACAGGACAGCTTCGAGCCCGGCACGAATTTGAAGGCTTGGCTGTTCACCATCCTGCGCAACGAATTCTACAGCCAGATGCGCAAACGCGGTCGCGAGGTGCAGGACACCGACGGCGTCTTCACCGAAAGGCTGTCGACCCATCCGGCCCAATACGGCTCGCTCGACCTCGCCGATTTCCGCAAGGCGCTGGCGGAATTGCCCGACGATCAGCGCGAAGCGATCATCCTGGTCGGCGCGTCCGGCTTCGCCTATGAGGAAGCAGCCGCGATCTGCGGCTGTGCTGTCGGCACCATCAAGAGCCGTGTCAGCCGGGCTCGCCAGCGCCTGCAGGAGCTTCTGGCGGTATCCGGCGAGGCCGACTACGGGCCCGATCGCGATTCGGCATCGATCGTCTCGCGCGCATTCGCCGGCTAACAGGGGGTGGGGCGCCTGGCAGGCAGCATGGCGGTGACGGACCGGGTGATCTGTGCTGAGGGAAAGGGTTTCAGCACGACCGGCCATTCTGCAAAGCCGTCAACGCCGTCGCGGTCTTCATCAGAGGTGGAGGTAAACACCACCGCGCCGCCGGCTGCGCGCGCGGCAGCCACTAGCCTCTCGGTCATTGCCCGGTCGTCCTGGACCTCGATCACGACGATGTCGAAACGTCGCGCAAGCAGCATATCGTGGCCGGTCTCCGGCGTCGCCGTCTCCACGGCGCAGCCGAGTTCCTCGGCCAGGATTTGCGCCGTATCGAAGGCTATCAGATATTCCGAATCGATCACCAGAATGTTGGTCTTTTGGTCGGGCAAGGCATATGTCCAGTTTGTTTTCGGCCTCACCACGAACGACGGTCAGCCGGTTTTTGACCGTTTCAACTGCCTCCCGCGGCGCGCGATGTCATTTAAAAAAGACACGGTTGCGGGCGATATCGGTAAGGGTGCGTGCGCAGTCAGCGGGGTTCCATGGCAAAAAACGGCAAGCTGAGTGCCCCGCGGACGAAGTGTTCGGCCTGTCCGCTGCGCAAACGCGAGCATTTTCGCGACTTCGCGGTGGATGAACTTGACTTTGTGTCTTCCTTCAAGACGGGAGAACTGACGGCCGATGCCGGGGCGACCATCCTGGTCGAAGGAACGCATAGCGCTCATCTGTTCACCGTTCTCGACGGTTGGGCCTTCCGCTACAAGATCCTCGATGACGGGCGTCGCCAGATCCTGAATTTCATCCTGCCGGGCGATCTCGCCGGACTTCAGGGCTCGCTGATGGGGGAAATGCAGCATTCCGTCGAGGCGCTGACACCGCTGACCCTGTGCGTATTCGAGCGCGGGCGGCTCGGATCGCTGTTTTCCGGCTATCCCGACCTCGGGTTCGACCTGACATGGATCGCGGCGCGCGAGGAACGCATCCTGGACGAGCATTTGCTCAGCCTCGGCCGACGCTCCGCTCTGGAGCGCGCGGCCTACCTGCTCGCCTTCCTCAATCGGCGCGCGCGCTCTGCCGGCCTGTTCGACAACGGGCGCAAGAAGATGCTGCCGGTCTCGCAGCAACATTTCGCCGATACGCTTGGCCTGTCGATCGTGCATACCAACAAAACCTTGCGCAAGATCGCGGCGCGCGGGCTTGTGCGCTGGCTCGACCGCGGCTGCGAGGTTCTGGACGAAGACGGACTGTGCAAGATCGCGGGCTGGACGGATTCCACCTCAGGCAAGCGCCCGTTCATCTGACCACGAAACGGCCTACTGGGCGCTGGCAAACGAACGGCCCGACGGCGACCGGAAGGTCATCGTCGGGCCGTCGACAATCGTCGTCGGGGGGCTGATAGCCGCGCCGACGGTTCAAAGCGTCGCCGCGCCTCCGTCCTCGCGCGAAACGGTCTCCACGCCGAGCCGCTGCAACGCCAACTCGATTTCGTGCAGGTCGTCGTTCAGGCCGTCATCGGGGATCATGTCGGCCTCGGACGCGGCGCGCTGCCTGTCGCGTGCCTCGCGGCGCAGCGTCTCCAAGCGTGAGACGCGCTCGTCCCGGCTCAGCTTCTCGTCGGCCATGATCTCGCGTAGTTCGGTATGCATCGATGTCTCGGTCATGATGTGCCTTCCCTAGAGTGTTCGGCCGGCGTCCTCCAAACTGGTTGCGTGGGCAAGGATAAGCCGGCAAGCACCGCCGACGCGCCGGCTCAGTCTGCGACCGTCGCCCGCAGCATCCAGATCGCCTTTTCGTGGAAAGTGAGGCGCTGTGTCAGCATGTCCTCCGTCACCACGTCGTCGGCGTCGCCGGCCTTGGTCGCCGCTTTGCGCAATTCGCGCGTCGCCGCCTCATGGTCCCTGATCAGGTCCTTCATCATGCCGATCGCCGACGTATGGTCGACATCGTCGGAATCGGGCGCAAAGCTCGCGGCCTTGCCGAGCCCGGCCGGCGCGAGATGGCCGAGCGCTCGGATGCGCTCCGCAATCACGTCGGCCGCCGAAAACAGCGCGTTGTAGTGATCCTCCGTCAGCTCATGCAGCGGCTTGAACAGAGGCCCAACGACGTTCCAATGATAGAGGTGACTTTTGACCGTGAGCTTGTATGTCGATGCGAGGATCGATGTAAGGGCTTTGGCCATCTCGGCGCGATAGGCGTCTTTCAGGCCGGTATTGATCTTTTCCTCATGGGCTTCCGGTTTCAGCACCGTGGCGACTTGGGCCATGTCCGTCTCCTTTGTTGAATGACGCAAATCGCGCGAGTGCGGTTTGCGAAAGGGGTTTAAAGGTCCGGTCGTCAAGCGCCGGCGGCGTATCGCCCGGCGCCCGACGCGACCGTCAGCTTGTCACGAGCGCCTGGCGGCGAGTGCGAGCAGGAACCCTGCGCCGACCGCGAGGCCGAGCGCGCGCAACGGACTGCGCTTCACGCTCGCTGTGAGCTTGCGTTCGAGAAGGTCGATGTCGGTGCGCAGCATGTTGACGGCTTCCTTAGGCAGCGCGGCGATCGCCTCGCCGGTCTGGACCGCACGGCTTTTTGCCGCATCGGCCTTGCGCGTCCCGAGGGCACCGATGGTTCTGGTGAGTTCGGAAATGTCCGTTTTCAGTTGCGCGATCTGTTCCTCGATCTGTTCGGCCGAGGGCTGCGCGGAGCCGTTGCCGGTTCTGGTGGCGGCTGTTTTCGATTGTGCCATGTTGTGCCTCCTTTCGCCTTGCAAACGTCCGACCGACACGAATGTTCCGAATGGACGGAGGCCGGATGGCGGCGTGGGTGGCGTGGCTAGCCGGCGACCGGTTTGCAGACCATGACCAGCGACAACGGCTCGCCGCCATCCGCGTCGAGCGGCTCGGCGATCTCGACCAGGGCGAGCCCGGCCGCGCCGAGTTCGCCGGTCCAGGACGAAAGCGTGCGAAAATACCAGGGCATCGCATCCCAGGCTTCGTCTCCCAGACCGGTAAAGGTTTCTTTTCGCCAGCCGTCGCGATAGCCCTCGGCGGGGCGGCTCCGCCAGGGGTGCAGCGTCTGGATGACGATGGCGCCGCCCGGTTCCAGCACATGCGTCAGTGCCGAAAGCAGCGGCGAGACCGCCTTGCCGAAAAGCGCGAAATTGCATGCGATCAGGTCGAACGGCCCCGGCAGGCGTCCAGGCTCGGCGACGATCGCCTGATAGGAAAGATGAAGATAGGCCGAGCCGGCATCGAGGCGCCGCGCGGTCTCGACCAGATCGCCGCTTCCGTCGACGCCGACGACCGTGCAGCCAACGGCTTCGACGAGCGCGCGCGTGAGCCAGCCCTCGCCACAGCCGAGGTCGAGCATGCGTCGTGGTCGCAGTCGCGCGACAGTCTCCACCATCGCCCGGTCGGTGCCGGCCCGCCTGCTTGCGATCCGGTTTTCCGCGATCGCCCGCGACCAGTGCCCGGCATTGCGCTCCCAACTGGTCGCGATCTCCGTTTCCCGATCGTCCGTCATGCGAAAATCCCGATGCGTCCTGCACCCGCATAGGACGAAAACCCGCGCCGTTCCGCAAGAGGTACACTGGTCTTGCAGCCGATGGCGGCACCATCCAGATCGCCATCGCGGCGAGAACGGTGCCGAAGACGAGGTTGATCGCGCCGGCACTCGACTGGTGGGGCAAGCGTGGCGGCGTCGCCGATCACAACCGTCACCGGCCAGGTCGCGACATGGCAGCCTGTCGGGGCGGGTAAGGGGGTGGCCCGCCCGCCGAAGCGCGCACCGCAGGCGCCACAAAGCATATTGCCCGGGTGGGGCTGTAGGCGAGCGGGACGAGAAAGGCGACAAGCACCGCCGTCAGTTCGAACATGCCGGCTCCCGCGACGGGCACAGCCGCGCGGTCAGCCGACCCCCGCGCGGCCTCCTGACGCCCCGGCGTGATCGGGACCGTGTCGGGTCCGGAAACGGCCCCGGATCTTACGGAGCCGTCGGCTTGATCAGAGATTGCACCGAGCCGGTGGCGGGCGCGACGACCTTGCGGAGCTCCGACAGGACGAGTGTCGCGGCGGGCAGCAGGGGCCGGGCCGCGCGCCGCAGCACGCTCAGATCGCGAAACGCGGCCGGCACGTTGACGTCGATTGACTGCAGCAGACCGCTTTCCTCCTCGCGGCGGAACCCCATGGCGGGCAGCATGGTCAGGAAGTCCGAGGAGGCGACGGTCAGTTTCAGCGTGTGCACGGAGTTGGCCGACACGCTGGCGCGCGGAGGCTCCATCCCGGCGCGCAGAAACATTCTGCGCAGCTTGAGGAGGATGGCGTTACCCTTTTCCGGCACAATCCACGGATAGGCCAAAAGATCGGCGATGGCGCACCGTCCGGCCGCGGTGATCGGATGGCCTGGGCGGCCGACCACGAACATCTGCTCCCTCAGCAGGTCCGTGGCGGCGATGCTTTCGCTGTTTTGAGCCGGCATGGCGCTGGCGATGGCGAAGTCGACATTGCCGTACTCGAGCTCGGCAACGAGCTGGCTGCTTGCCGCCTCGACGACATGAATCTGGATGTCGGGCGATTTCCGCAGCGCGTTGTCGAACACCGGAGGCAGCAGATAGCTCGCCGCGCTTGGTACGATGCCGATGCGCGCCACACCCCTGGCCGCCCCCTTGAGAAGGTTCAGGTCCTCGATCGTGCGGTTGGCGTCGGCGCGCAGGATGCGCGCGTGCGGAACGAACGCGTCGCCGAACGCCGTCAGATCCATACCGAGCGTGTGGCGGACGAACAATTCGCCGCCGAGCCTGTCCTCGAGTCGTTTGAGGGCGCGGCTCAGGGCCGGCTGGCTGACCGCCAGTGCCGCCGCGGCGCTGCCGAGACTGCCCAACTCCGCGACTTTCAAAAAGTAGGAAATCTCTCGTAGATTCAAGTCCATGCGGAATAGTCATGGCTTGTGCGGCAAATTGCAAGAGCCGGCGCGCCGGCCCCGCGACACGAAGCCATGCGCAAAAGGTATGAGCGCGGGGGCAAAACGCATTAGGCAGCGTGCCGGCTTTCCGACATACTCGATAAAAGCATAAGAAAAAACAACGTCAAGTTTATTTTGGCGAAGGGAGCCTAATTTGCCGATTATTTATGACAATTGCCGGATTATCGATGGTAATGGCGGAGATTTTCAAGGGCATTTTGTTGTAGAATGCGGGGTTATTTCTTCAATTGCCAAAGGATTTCCTACGCAGGCTGATGCGTCGCTTGAGCGACGCGATCTCGGCGGGCGGACGGTGCTGCCGGGCTTGATCGACTGCCACGTTCATTTGCGCAATGACGGTGTCGCCGATCCGCGCGCCCAGGCCGCCGCCGACACCGACGCGGTCGCGGTGCTGCGCTCGGCGCGCAACGCCCGCCGCACGCTGGAGGCCGGGGTGACGACGATCCGCGATTGCGGTTCGCGCAACGGTATCGATTTCGCTCTGCGGACGGCCGCCGCCCAGGGCCTGTGCGTCACGCCGCGTCTCGTACTCAGCGGCGTGATGATCTGCATGACCGGCGGGCACGGCTGGAGCCTCGGTCTGGAGGCGGACGGGGCCGACGGCCTACGCCGCGCTGCCCGCGGCCAGTTGAAGGCGGGCGCCGACAACGTCAAGCTGGTGGCCAGCGGCGGCATCCTGACGCCGGGTTCCGAGATCGGCGCGCCGCAACTCGGTATCGCGGAGATGGCGGCGGCGGTGGAGGAGGCGCACGCCGCCGGCAAGACATCCTGCGCCCATGCCCACGGCACGACGGCGATCAAGAACGCGATCCGGGCCGGTGTCGATTCGATCGAGCACGGCTACCTGATCGACGACGAGGGTATCCAGATGATGCTCGAGCGCGGTACCTATCTGGTGGCGACCTCGTCGGCGGTGCGCAACGTTGTGCGCCACGGCGTGGCCGCCGGCATCCGCCCCGAAGTGGTGGCCAAGGCCGAGGCGGCCATCGAGCGCCATATCGACGGGTTCAAGCGCGCCTACAAGGCGGGCGTCAGGATGGCGATGGGCACGGATTCGGGCGTGCCCTTCACCGATCATGGCAACAATCTCGACGAACTCGTCTACCTCGTCGAGATGGGCGTCCCGCCGATGGAGGCGATCTCGATCGCCACGCTCAACAGCGCCCGGCTTTTGCGTATGGACGACCGGATCGGCAGCCTTGAGGCAGGCAAGCGTGCCGACTTCGTGGTCGTCGACGGCGATCCGCTGGCCGATATTTCGATCCTGCAGGACAGGTCCCGTATCCGGCTCGTCGTGATCGACGGCGACGCCGTCGTGGACAGAAGCGTCGCCGGCTGAGGCCGGCCATCTCCCGAGACCAAATACGACAGACCGGAGTATACCCGATGGAGAAAGCCGACAAGATTTGGGTCAACAAGGAGGTGGTCCCGTGGGACGACGCCAAGGTCCATCTCGTCAGCAACACGCTGCATTACGGTTTCGGTGTGTTCGAAGGCATCCGCTGCTACAAGACCGAGGATGGCCCGGCCGTCTTCCGCCTGCGCGAGCACCTCGCGCGGCTGGCCAATTCGGCCGAGATCCTCGGCTTTCAAGTTCCCTATTCGGTGGACGAACTCGTCGCGGCCACGCGGCAGATCATCAAGGCCAACGCCTTCGAGCAATGCTACATCCGGCCGCTCGCCTATATCGGCGAGGGGGGTATGGGGCTGGCCTACGAGGAATGCCCGGTGAATGTCGCGATCGCCGTCTGGTACTGGGGCGAGTATGTTGGTAGGGGGACCATCGAGAACGGCAGCCGGGCCCGCGTTTCGACCTATTCAAGACACCACATCAATACCAACATGTCGAAGGCCAAGGCGTGCGGCAACTACATGCTTTTTCAAATGGCGCGCACCGAGGCGCGGCGCGACGGTTATGACGAGGCGCTGCTGCTCGATGCCAACGGACATGTCGCCGAAGGCTCGGTCGAGCACATCTTCCTGGTGCGCGAGGGGAGCCTGGTGACCCCGCCGCTCACCCACCTGCTCGCCGGCATCACCCGCGAAACCGTCATCGTTCTGGCCCGCGACATGGGCCTGGAGGTGCGCGAGGAACTGTTTTCGCGCGATTACGTGCTGACCAGCGACGAGGCGTTCTTCGTCGGCACAGGGGCGGAAGTCACCCCGCTTGTGGAGCTCGACCGCCGCAGGATCGGCGACGGCAAGCGCGGTCCGATCACCAAGCGGGTCCAGGACGCCTATTTCGATACGGTCTACGGGCGCAGCAAAAGCCGCCCGGAGTGGCTGACATACGTGTAAAGGAGGCGAGCGGCCGCATGTCGACGATACCGTCAGACGAGTACACGAACCGGGTCGCCCGCGCCCGCGCGCTGATGCGCGAGCACGGCATGGACGGGCTGATCGTTACCGATCCGGTGCATTACGGCTACTTCACCGCCCACAAGGTGCCGGGCTGGATGAAGTCGCGTCCCGCGATCCTCGTGCTGCCGCTCGAGGGCGAGCCGGCGCTGATCACCTGGTCCGGTCCGGAGATGTTCTCGCGCCTCTACCACATGCCCTTTCCGTCATGGGTGGAGGACCGGCGGATCTATCCGGAAGTCCCGTTCACCACCGCGCCGCGCGTCGATTGGGGCATTGCCGACATCGTGCGCGAACGTGGTCTGGCGGGCGGTCAACTCGGCATCGAGCTCGGGCGCGAGACCTGGCTCGGCATTTCGCTGGTCGACTACGAGCTGTTGCGCGAGCAGTTGCCGCAGGCCCGCTTTGTCGATTCCGGTCCCGTCCTGTGGGGATGCCGGCTGATCAAGTCGGAATGGGAAATCGACTGCATGCGCGAGGCTTGCGCCATCGGCGGCAGGGCCTGGCAGCGCGTCTTCGAGGCGTTACGGCCCGGCATATCCGTGCCCGAGGTCCAGCGCCAGGTGCTGGCCTTCTACGCCGAGGAGGGTGCCGACCTCAGTTCAGAGCCGCCGATGGTGTTTGGCGCCACCGGTGCCGGACGGACCTTCCAGAAGGGTGACATTCTTTACATCGACGGCGGCTGCAGTTTTGCCGGCTATAAGATGGACATCACCCGTCGGGCGGTGTTCGGCAAACCGTCGGCGCGTCAGCTCGCCGAACATGACGGCATGTGGAACCTGCTCAACGAGATTATCGAGCGGATGGTGCCGGGAATGCCGGTGCGCGAATTGTTCGAATTTTCCCAGACGCGGCTCGCCGCGCGGCCGCAATGGCGCAACTATTCCGACCACCCCGCCAAGCGTATCGGTCACGGCATCGGCCTGGAGAACGAGCCGCCGTCGATCTCGGGCACCGACATGACCGTTCTGGCCGAGAACATGGTGCTGACGCCCGAACCCAAGATCGAGAGCGAGGATGGCCTCGTCAATCCGGAAGAACAGGTGGTCGTGCGGGCCGCGGGACCCGAGATCATGTCCGACATCCCCCATTGGCGACTATTTGAGGTGCATTGAACGGTGACGACGATCCGGCTGCTCAGTGAAAATGACGTCCGCTCGGTCGGGTTGTCTCTCGACGAGACCCTGCGCTTGACCGAGCAGGCCTATTGTCTCGATGCCGAGGGCCGGGTCGAAGTGCCGACCAAGATCGGCGTCCATCCCGACTACCCCGGTTCTTTCCTGCATGCCATGCCGGCCTGGGCGGATGGCACTCGGGCGCTGGGCATGAAATGGGTTTCGTATTTCCCGGGCAATTTCGACCGCGGCCTGGCCGATTCCACCGGCATCATCGTCCTCAACGATCCCGATCACGGCCATCCGGTCTGCATCATGGAGGGGATGTATGTCACCTTCCTGAGGACGGCGGCCTGCGCGGCCGTGGCGGTACGCGCGTTGATCCGGCGCGACCCTGAAACGCTGCTTCTGGTCGGGTGCGGCGGGCTCGGCAAATGGTCGCTCCGGGTGATGGCGGCCGCCTTTCCCTCGCTTCGCACGGTCTACGTGTCCTCCAGACGCGCTGAGACGCGCGAGCGTTTCGCCGCCGACATGGCCGGGGAGGGACCGTTCTCCGTCGTTGCCGTCGAGGACATTCGCGATGTCGGGCCGCAGAGCGACATCGTCGTGTCGTCGGTCCCGCCGGGCGAGGCACGGCCGGTAACGGCCGATTGCCTGGCGCCGGGCAGTTTCTACGTGCCGCTCGATCTGACCAATGCCTGGCACGACGACGTGCCGGGCGCCATGGACCGTATCGTTGCCGACAATCCGGATAATCTGACCGGGCTTTTCGCCCGCGCGCGTCCGCGCGCAGCCTTCGATCCGGCGCGGGTCGAGCGCTTGCAGGAGATCGTCGCCGGCGGAGGCGCCAGGGCCGACCCGGCCGCGCGCACGCTGGTCGGTGTGTGCGGCATTGCCAGCACGGATGTCGTGATCGGCTGGGAGATATTCAGGCGCGCGGCCGCCGCGGGGACGGGCACATTGTTCAAGATGACCTGAGGAGGATCGGCGCCACGCCGCGCCGCGATACTTGTTGCAAAAAGGGAGGACTATCGACATGCGTGGAATTTACCTGACAATCAAGTCGCTGGCGGCCGCTTCGGTCGTGCTGGCCGGCATCGGTTACGCCAATGCCGAAGAAATCGTTTTGAAGGCGCTGACCTTCTCGCAGCCGTCCAAGGTCGAGGACAGCGTGGCTGTGTTCAACGCCTGGATCGACAAGGTCAACACCAAGGCCGAAGGCAAGCTGCGCATCGAGATACTAGGCGGTCCGGAGGTCTTCCCGGTCGGCGACCAGGTCAACGCGGTCGGCAAGGGCTTGGCCGACATCACCATGACCTTTACCGCGCATGCCGCGCTGGTGCCGGAGATCGACACGCTCGGGCTGTCCGGCATCACGCCGGCGCAAGAGCGTGCGGACGGTTATCTGGAACTGCTCGACGAGGCGCACAAGAAGATCAATATCAAGGTTATCGGCCGCACCGCCACCAATTCCGGCTTCTACATCTTCTCCAAGACACCGATCGAGAAACTGGCCGATTTTGAAGGCATGAAGATCCGTTCGCATTCCGGTTACGAGAGCTTTTTCAACAAGCTCGGCGCCAATCCGGTCGGCATGAATATCTCGGAGATCTATGGCGGGCTGGAACGCGGCGTGGTTTCCGCCGCGCCTTACAATATCTTCGTCTACGATCTTGGCCTGCACGAGGTCACTGATTATGGGCTTGCCGATGCGTTCTGGCCCTCGCACACCACAATCACGCTGATGAACCTCAAGAAGTTCGAAAGCCTGACGCCGGAGCTGCAGTCGGTATTGATCGACGCGCAGATCGAGATCGAGGCGGAGATGGCCGATATCGTCGCCAGGATGGCCGGCGAGGAGCGCAAGCGGCTGGAAGATGCCGGCATGACCTTCACGCATCTGCCGCCCGAGGAGGCGGAGCGCTTTCGCCGCATGGCCGCCGACAGCCGCTTCGAGTTTCTCGACGATGTGCTCGGTGCCGACCGCGTCGCCGAGATCAAGGCGTTGATCCTGCGCCAGTAGCGCCGGCGCGACCGCGAGGGAGGGGAACCCATGGGTATCGGCGCGCGCCTTGGCCGCGGCTTCGACCGCCTGCTCGATTGCCTGGCATTGCTGGGGTGCGCGCTGATCATGTTCCAGGTGATCAGCGTCTCCCTGGAGGTGACCGCGCGCTACTTCCTCGGCATTTCGTTCGGCTGGGTGACCTCACTCAACGAATGGAGCCTGGTCTTCCTGACATTTCTTGGCGCGGCGTGGCTGCAGCGCGAGGGCGGTCACACCAGCGACGATTCCATCATCCAGATGTTTCCGGCGCCGATCCGGCTGATCGCGCGCTACGTCGCCTGGGCCCTGGCCCTCATCACCTGCGGTGTGCTCACCTGGTATGGCGTCCGGGTCACCTGGCAAAACTACCTCAGCAACGCCTACGACTTCTTCAAGATCAGGGAAGTGCCGCTGTTCTACATCTACGCGGTCATACCCTTCGGCGGCTTCCTGTGGCTGATCCAGGTGCTGCGCTCGATCCTGCAAGCCCATTCCGGCAAGCGGGATGACGATCCCCAGAACCCATCGGACATGTGAGCCTCATGGAGTGGTACACCGCGTTTCTTCTTCTGATCGGCACCTTCTTCTTCTTTATCCTGCTCGGGGTTCCGGTGGTGTTCGCTTTCTTCGGCGTCAACATCATCTATCTCGGCTATTTCATGGGCGATGCCGGCTTCGAGCTCCTGATCGACGGCGTCTACGGCAGTCTTTCGGTATTCGTGCTGTTGCCGATCACGCTGTTCATCCTCATGGGGGAGGTGCTGTTTCGCACCGGCATAGCCATGAAGATGATCAACACGCTCGACACGTGGATGGGCGCGATACCCGGCCGGCTGTCGTTGCTGGCGATCGGCTCAGGCACGCTGCTCGCCACGCTTTCAGGCGCCAGCATCGGCACCACCGCCATGCTGATCCGCACGCTGACGCCAGTGATGCGGGAACGCGGCTACAGCACCTCGCTCAGCATCGGCCCGCTGCTCGGCAGCGGTGGCCTGGCGATCATGATTCCGCCGAGCGCACTTGGCGTGATCCTGGCCGTGGTCGCATCGGTGTCGGTCGGCAAGCTACTGATCGCCATCATCATTCCCGGCATTATGTTGGCGCTCGCCTATATCGCCTATGTCGTGATTGCCTGCCGCATCAATCCGGATGCCGCGCCGCGCTATAGCGAGGAGACCGTGCCGCTCGGCGAGCGCCTCGTGCTGACGGTCAAATACATCTTGCCGCTGTCGATCATCATCTTCCTGGTCATCGGCGTAGTCTTCCTCGGCATCGCCACGCCGACGGAGGCGGCCGCGCTCGGTACGGCGGGTGCGTTCGGCCTGGCCGCCTGCTACGGGCAGCTTACCTGGGCGGTGACGCGCGAAGCGCTGATTTCGACGTTGCGCATCTCGGTGATGGTGCTGGCGATCCTTGCCGCGTCGAAGGCCTTCACGCAGCTTCTCGCCTATACCGGGGCGACACGCGAACTCATTGGCTGGGCGACGGCTTTGCCGATCCCGCCGATCTGGATCATCGTGCTGATGCATCTGATCACCCTGTTCCTGGGCGGTCCTATCGGCGGCATCCCGCTGATCATGATGACCATCCCGATCTTCATCCCGGTGGTCATGGCGCTCGGCTACGATCCGATCTGGTTCTGCGTGGCGATGCTGATCAATGTCGAGCTTGCGCAAATAACGCCGCCCTTCGGTGTGCTGCTTTACGTCGCCAAAGGTATCCTGCGCGATACCAGCATGGGCGCGATCATGCGCGCCGCGGTGCCGATAATCATCTGCAATCTGATCGTGATGGCGCTTCTGATAGCCATCCCGGCCTTGTCGCTGTGGTTGCCGTCGCAGATGCTGGAATAAGCGCCCCCCGCCCGGCCGCATGCGGGCCGGGCAGCACAATGATCCACGATTCCACGAAGCCGCCAACCTGCGAGGACGGTCGATGCAGTCTCCCAAGCGCACAGTCTTTCACAATGGCCAAATCATCGACGGCCGCGGTGGCGCCTTCTCCGGCTATGTGGCGGTCGAGGGTGCGCACATCCTCGCCGTCGGCGCCGGCCAGGCGCCGCGAACGGTGGCGGACACCGGCTCGGCGGTCGTCGACCTGGCGGGTCGCACCGTAATGCCGGGTTTCATCGACTGCCACGTCCACCTGTCGATGGACGCGCTCGCCGCGCCGGTGGCGCTGGGCACGCGGCGCGCGCAACTTGTCGGTCTGATGACGGCGTCGAAAAACGCGCTGCGGTCGCTGCATGGCGGCGTGACGACGGTGCGCGACTGCGGCACGCCGGGGGAAATCGATTTCGCCTTGCGCGAGGCTGCGGCCGACGGGCTTTGCATCACGCCGCGCCTGGTACTCAGCGGTCGCGCTTTGTGCATGACGGGCGGGCACGGCTGGCAATTGCTCGGGCTCGAGGTTGACGGCCCCGACGCGGCGCGGCGCGCGGCCCGCGCGCAGCTCAAGGCCGGCGCCGACAATGTCAAGCTGATCGCGACCGGTGGCATTCTCACCCAGGGTACCGAGATCGGCAGCCCCCAACTCACCGTCGCCGAGATGCGGGCCGCCGTCGAGGAGGCGCACAATGCCGGCAAGATCGCGGCGGCCCATGCCCATGGAACGCAGGGCATCAAAAACGCCGCGCGCGCCGGGGTCGATTCGATCGAGCACGCCTATTTCATCGATCCCGAGGGCATCGATCTGATGCTGGAACACGGCACCACGCTGGTCGCCACCTCGGCGGCGGTGCGCAATGTTGTCCATCATGGCACCGCCGCTGGCATACCCGAACATTCCGTGGCCAAGGCGCGCTCGGCGATAGAGGCGCATGTCGCGGGTTTCAAGGCGGCGCATCGAGCGGGCGTGAAACTGGCAATGGGAACCGATTCCGGCGTTCCATTCACCGGCCACGGCAACAATCTCGACGAACTCGCCTATCTGGTCGAGATGGGGCTCGCGCCGCTTGAGGCGATCCGGGTAGCGACGCTGGACAGCGCTCGCATGCTCAAGCTCGAAGGCAAGGTCGGCTCGCTGGAGGCTGGCAAGCTGGCCGACCTCGTCGTCGTTGACGGCGATCCGCTCGCCGACATCGCGATCTTGCGTGAACCCTCGCGCATCCGCCGGGTGATGCTCAATGGCCGCACCGTCGTCGACCGCGACGCCAGTCGCTTCCTGATCGGCAGTGCGTTCGGCGGCGAACTCGCGGTTGCTGACCCGGCCGCGGCGAAAGCCGGCTAAGAGTCAGCTTCGAAATTTACGAATATGCGTTTCGTCGCCTAGGCGGAGAACGCGTATCGCTGGTAGCCCGGGTCACGTCCGTCACGAAATTCGGGGTGCTTGCGAAAAGGGACGGGTCTCCGGGGGCCTGCCTGCCTCGGCGAAGGTTTTTTGATGGTCAGATGATGCCATGACCGAGGCGCCGGAGCCGCGCGAAATAGACAACGAACAGCGAGCAGAAGATGACATCGCCGCCAATGACGACGATTGCGAAGTCGGACGTCCAGCCATTCAAAAACAAATAGGCGAGATTAAGCGCGAAAAGCGCCTTGCCCAGTCCACCCATCAGGACCACGCCGGATTGTCGAACCGGGCTCCAGGCGACTACTAGAAAGCCGAAGCCATAAAGCAGCGCCGTGCCCCACGCGCCACGGTAGACGGCAATCATTACGGGATCCGACAGGTCACGACCGAATTCGCGTGCGAACATGCCCGCGGTATCGAACAGACCCGGCACGGCTCCGGCGAAATTCCACAATGCGGCGATCGTGAAAAAGCTCCGGAAGAGTCGCAGCTCGCGCCCGGCCATGTCCTTGGGGTCGTTGTCTGTCGTCATCGCTTGCCACTCCAAAAAGATACGCCGCCACGTTGGCTTTAATTAAATATACGTGTTATAAATAAATCAACTTGTCAATTCCGCGCGTTCGAAGATTCAGCTCCGACCATGACACCACCAAAGAAACCCGAGCGCATAGCCCGTGGGCGGCCGGTCCGCTCGAGCCAGCAGGTCGCCGACATGCGCGCCCACATCGCCGCGTGCGCCCTGAAGCTGTTCCTGCGGGAAGGTTATCAAGCCATATCCATGCGCCGGCTGGCGCGGGAGGCGGGGTGCACGGCCATGACGCTCTACCGCTACTACGACAGCAAGTTCGATATCCTGGGCGCATTGTGGGCCGAGGTGTTCGCCCGGCTGTTTGACGACCTGAACCGCGCGGCTGCAGCGGAACGCAACCCGAAAGCGCGGTTGAAGGCGGTTGCGCTGAACTACGTCACCTACTGGCTCGAACACCGGGACCATTATTTCATGGTGTTCATGTCGGGAGGGGTCAGCCAGACCGATGTGACCGGCTTCGTCTCCAGCAACGAGACACTTGCCCGGTTCGACTTGCTTGGCGAGACCCTGCATGCCGCGTTGGGCGGAGACGTCGATGCCGAGAACCTGGAGCACAAGTCCCAATTGCTTGCATGCATGCTCAACGGGATCGCGCATACCTTGATCACGATTGGAGGCTATCCGTGGGCCGATCCCGAGAAACTGGTGCGGCAAGGGATCAACGGGTTGCTGGCCGGCTAGCAAAGCCGAGGGCTCGGCGCCCCCGCGCAGGCGCGAATGCGAGGCGGAGAACAAAAAAGACTTTCCCCGTGCATGGCGATCGGTGGCGCGAGCAAGGCCGTCCTGTCAGGACCGGTCTCACGGCCTCGATGGCAGAGATTATGAAATCGAAGAAGTGTCCGTCGTCAGAGTTTTTCGGACCGGTGGCGTGTTGAGCTAACAGAGGCTTTGGCCCATCAGGGTTGTCATTTTATGCGGCTGCTTCCCGGTGAAGCAAGCGACGTCGCGTGATGGTTTCGCGTTTGATCCTTTCCCTTTCCAGCATGATGATGTCGCCGCGCCCGAAGTAGACGTCGGCGGGGGCGAGGCTGCGTGAGAAGGGAACGCCCTATGCCGATCTGAACCTCGGCGACCCGGCTCTGAATGACGAGCAATTGCTCGACGCGATGATTGCGCATCCGATCCTGATCAACCGTCCCATCGTCGTCAGTCCGAAGGGAGTGAAGCTTTGCCACCCTTCTGAGGAGGTGCTCGATCTGTTGCCCCCGCAACGCGGCGAATTCGTCAAGGAAGATGGCGAGCGCTTGATCGACGAACACGGTCGGTGTGTCGCAACGGCCTGAGGGAATTTCATGTCTACCTTTGAACGCTATCTTACCCTGTGGGTCGCACTGTGTATCGTCGTCGGCATCGCGCTCGGCCATCTGCTGTCGGGTGTGTTCCAGATTATTGGGTCGACCGAGATCGCCAGCGTCAACCTGTCGGCGGCGGTGCTGATCTGGCTGATGGTGATCCCCATGTTGCTCAAGATCGACTTCGCCGCGCTCGGGGAAGTCGGCCGCCATTGGCGCGGTATCGGCTTGACGCTGTTCATCAACTGGGCGGTGAAGCCGTTCTCGACGGCTCTGCTGGGTTGGCTGTTCGTGGACTTGCTGTTCCGGCCCTATCTGCCAGCGGATCAGATCGACAGCTATATTGCCGCCGCGCCCTGCACGGTCATGGTGTTCGTCCGGTCGAACCTGACGAAAGGCGAGCCGCATTTCATATTGAGCCAAGTCACGCTCAACGACGCGATCATGGTTGTCGCCTTCGCGCCGATTGTCGGACTGCTGCTGGGCCTGTCGGCCATCACCGTGCCATAGGCGCGCTGGTTCTGTCCGTCGTGCTCTATATCGTCATCCCGGTCATTATCCGCGCAGCTCATTCGTCGCCGGCTTCTGGCAGGCGGTGGGCAGGTTGCACTCGGCAGACTTCTTGCGAGGCTCGGTCCAGCCTCTCTCGTTGCGCTGCTGGCGACATTGGTTCTTCTGTTCGGGTTTCAGGGGGAGCGGATCTTCGCGCAGCCGATGATCATCGGCCGGCTTGCAGTGCCAATCCTGATTCAGGTCTATTTCAACTCTGGCCTTGCCTATCTGCTGAACAGGCTGGCGGGTGAGCAGCATTGCGTCGCCGACCTTTCGGCTCTGACCGGCGCATCGAACTTCTGCGAACTGGCGGTTGCTGCCGCCATCAGCCTGTTCGGCTTTCACTCGGGCGCGGCGCTCGCCAAGGTGGTGGGTGTGCTGATCGAGGTGCCCGTGATGCTCTCGGTTGTCTGGATCGTGGATCGCTCGAAAGGCTGGTATGAGCGCGGGGGCAAAGTATCCAAACTGGGGGAAGCGTAGCGCTGATGCCGGACGATCTTCCCAATCTCGATGCTGGCTGCGTTGATATTCCCGGCATTGACCGGCTGCGCGATGCCACTCCATGTACCTATCCGCCGCGTATTCTGCTGCTTTATGGATCGCTCCGAAAGCGATCCCACAGCCGGTTTCTGACATTCGAGGCCGAGCGGCTGCTGAAGCACTTCGGAGCGGAAACACGCATCTTCGATCCGCACGGCCTGCCGCTGCCTGATGGGGCTGATGTCAATTATCCCAAGGTTCAGGAACTGCGCGAACTATCGCTGTGGTCCGAAGGGCAAGTCTGGACCACTCCCGAACGTCGTGGCGCGATGAGTGCGGTCATGAAGGCCAGATCGACTGGATTCCGCTCTCGGTAGGCGCGATCCGGCCCGCGCAAGGCCGAACTCTCGCGGTAATGCAGGTGTCCGGCGGTTCACAGAGCTTCAATGCCGTTAACCAGATGCGCGTGCTTGGCCGCTGGATGCACATGGTCACGATCCCCAACCAGTCCTCCGTGGCCAAAGTATATCAGGAGTTCAATGAGGCTGGCCGGATGAGACCGTCCTCCTCCTACGATGATCGGGTGGTCGATGTGATGGAGGAACTGGTCAAGTTCGCGCTGCTGACGCGCGACGCTTCGGCGCGCCTGACGGATCGCTATTCCGAGCGAAAGGAAAGCAGCGACATCACCTCCGATGACGAACGGCACTGTCGGGCGCCAGCTTTAAGGTGCATGGAGCGATCCTTTGCCGCGCCGAACTCACCGGAAGTATTCTGTCTATCGGGAGCCGTGCGAGTGAGGTCGAAGGTTATGCCGCTAGGGAGCTCATCCCGAAAATTCGGACACCTCAGATCAGCCGGTTGTCCTCGGCCGTCTGGCGGGCGCGGCGCCGGGTGCCGTCGGCGTCGGATTTCCGATGCCTCTCATTTGCAGCCTTGCGGATCTGTTCGAAACGGTTCTGTTCGCTTTCGTCAGGCGCAGGTTGAGACTCGGCTTTCTTTATGAAGGTGATCATCAATCGCACTCCTTGTTCAGTTGGTCGGATATGTGCGCCGGGACGGATGCCCCGGCGGTGGCCGTTTTAGTTCTGGCGACCGTCAAGCAGCGAGAGCGCCGGCGCAAGCTTCGGCGCCGCGCCTGTCGGGATTGGTCTGTCCGGGCATCGTTGCCCAGCCGCCGGCCTCGACGAACTGCCGCTTGGCGGATGCGCTGGTTATCGCCTTCAGTTCGACCAGGCGTGCAGCCGAGTTGGGCGCGGCATTGAAGCGCTCGACGCAGATGTCGCCTGCCAGTTCGCCGCGCGCCGCGTTTTCCGCCGTCGAGACAAGATCGCGCGATGTGCCGCCGGTGACCCAGCCGCCCCACGTAAATCCGACAATCATGGTGGCGACAGCCGCCCCGGCACATGCCCAGAGGATCGTCGATTTTGTCGGCTGGTACTCGTCCCAGCGTTGAGTGACCGATTTCTTGCTATTGTTTTGCATGGCCATATTCCTTCCTGATTGCTCTTGAGGATCGACCTTCCGGCCACGATGACCGAATGGGCTTCGGCATCGCTCAGTATCCCATCCCGCCCATGCCCCCGCCGTTACCGGCTGGGGTCGTATCCTTTGGCGGGATGTCGGCGATCATCGCCTCGGCGGTGATCAGCAGAGCCGCGATCGAGCCGGCATCCTGCAAGGCGGTTCGTACGACCTTGGCAGGATCGACGATGCCGGCCTTGATCATGTCGACATAGGTTTCAGTCTGGGCGTCAAAGCCTAGGCTGCGATCCTTGCTATCGGTGAGTTTTCCAACGACGATCGAACCCTCGACGCCGGCATTCTCGGCGATCTGCCGGATCGGGGCTTCTAGTGCTCTCAACACGATTGAGATGCCGGCGGTCACATCGGCATTGCCGCCGGTCAGCGTGGCCAGGACAGCCCTGGCGCGCAGCAGCGCCACGCCTCCACCGGGAACGATGCCTTCTTCGACCGCCGCGCGGGTGGCGTTGAGTGCATCATCGATGCGATCCTTCTTTTCCTTGACCTCGGTTTCGGTCGCCCCGCCAACGCGGATCACCGCGACGCCGCCGGCGAGTTTGGAGAGCCGCTCCTGGAGCTTCTCTTTGTCATAGTCCGAGGTCGTTTCTTCGATCTGCGCCTTGATCTGGGCAATGCAGGCGGCGATGCCGGCCTTGTCGCCGGCGCCATCGATCACCGTGGTCGTGTCCTTCTCGATCACCACGCGTTTGGCCCGGCCGAGCATGTCGAGCGTAACGTTCTCGAGCTTGATGCCGAGATCCTCCGAGATCATCTGGCCGGCGGTCAGCACGGCGATGTCCTCCAGCATGGCCTTGCGGCGTTCGCCGAAACCCGGAGCCTTTACAGCGGCGACCTTCAGGCCACCGCGCAATTTGTTGACGACCAGCGTGGCGAGCGCCTCGCCCTCGACGTCCTCGGAGATGATCAGCAGCGGCTTGCCGCTCTGCACAACCGCTTCGAGGATCGGCAGCATGGCCTGAAGATTGCCGAGCTTCTTTTCGTGGATGAGGATGTAGGGGTCGTCGAGCTCCGCGCGCATCTTCTCGGGATTGGTGACGAAGTAGGGCGAGAGATAGCCGCGATCGAACTGCATGCCTTCGACGACGTCGAGTTCCGTTTCGGCGGTCTTGGCTTCCTCGACGGTGATCACGCCCTGATTGCCGACCTTGCCCATTGCCTTGGCAATCATCTCACCGACGGATGCGTCGCCATTGGCTGCAATCGTGCCGACCTGTGCGATCTCGCCGGACGACTTGACCTTGCTAGCCCGCGCCTGAATTTCCTTGACGACAGCGGAAACGCCCAGGTCGATGCCGCGCTTCAGATCCATCGGGTTCATGCCGGCTGCGACGAGCTTGGCGCCTTCGCGCAGGATGGAAGCGGCGAGCACGGTCGCCGTGGTGGTACCGTCGCCTGCAAGGTCGTTGGTCTTCGAGGCCACCTCGCGCACCATCTGCGCGCCCATGTTCTCGAACTTGTCGGAAAGCTCGATCTCCTTGGCGACGGTTACACCGTCCTTGGTGATGCGCGGCGCGCCATAGGCCTTGTCGATGATGACGTTGCGCCCTTTCGGGCCGAGCGTCACCTTGACGGCATTGTTGAGCAATTCGACGCCGCGCAGCATGCGGTCACGCGCGTCGGTGGAGAATTTGATTTCCTTGGCAGACATGAATGTTCACCCAGTTCGGTGTTGAGATCGGGGATTAGTCAGGCCACTTTTCGGGTGGCTGTCTCGGTTTTCTCGACGATGCCCAGCAGGTCGGCCTCCTTCATGATCAGAAGGTCTTCGCCATCGATCCTGACCTCGGTGCCGGACCATTTGCCGAACAGGATCGTGTCGCCTGCTTTTACGTCGAGCGGGATCAGCTTTCCGTTTTGATCACGCAAGCCGGGACCGACGGCTATCACTTCGCCCTGCTGGGGTTTTTCCTTCGCCGTGTCGGGAATGATTATGCCGCCCTTGGACGTCAAATCGCCTTCCGCGCGTCGAATGACGACACGATCGTGGAGTGGCCGCAATTTCATCGGATTCTTTCTGAGGTCGGCGCTTAGGGCGACCACTTCACCAATATAGCGCCTTTGGCACTCGAATGATAGGAGTGCCAGAATTTATTCTTGGGAACCCAATAATATAGAGTTCAGTAATTTTTGGCCGGACCATGTGTTTTTCTGGTGGATTGGGCCTATTTTTTCAACGAAAACTTTTCTAGAATACCAAAATTCAAGGCGTTCATGACCGGAATGTAAATAAAACTGGGAAGGCCCCTTGTTTGGAGCAAGATTGAAGCGTATCTATAAGGCACGTTGATTTGGCCGATTTGGCTACGCGGTGTCAGAGACTTCGACCCGCCAATCACCGCCCAGATTCTCGAGAGCATGTGCATGGTGCCAATCCGGCGCCCATGCCGCCCGTTCGAACCCTGGAATGAACTCGGCGCTGACCACGGATGTACTGGCAGCATCGAGAGTGTTCCGGTTCGGGTGGGAATAATGCAGGCGGCGCATCCGCGTGCTCCTGCGGAGACATCTGACCATGACCACCCGTACCACGCAGACCGTCGTCCGGTTCTCCTCGCCCTTCCAGTTGCCCGGCTTCGACGCCCCGCAGCCTGCAGGCGACTATCGCGTCGACCAGGACGAGGAACTGATCGAAATCTTGTCCCGTCTTGCCTGGCGACGTGTCGGCGCCTTTGTCCACCTGCCCGCCATCTGCATGAATGGTCAGACGCATCAGATGGTGCCGATCGACCCCGCCGATCTCGAAGCAGTACTTGAAAAGGACCAACAACAGCCATGACCTCTACGAGCCCTATCCGACGCACCGCCCGACCGACCCGGCGCGAGGCCCCGACGCATCTCTTTGCCATCGGGCAGAGCGTCCGCCTGAAGGGCGGTTTTGGAACTTCGGCCTTGCCCGCGGACATCTACCACGTGACAGCCACGCTGCCGCCTGCGGGCGATTCACCCCAATACCGCATCCGCAATGACGACGAACGTCATGAGCGGGTGACGACACAGGACAGTCTCCAGCCGGCAGGCATGACGCGGTCCGGTGATGACGCAACTCTCATCGAAAGGACGTTTGACCATGGCCAAGGGACAGAAACGAAGCAATCGCGAGATCAGAAAGCCGAAGCAGGAAAAGGCTCCGCCCAAGCCTGAAAGCACCTTCGGCAACCAGATCAAGCTCGCCGCGGAGGCCAACGCCCCACGCGGCAAAGGCAAGAGCTGACAACAATGACGCTTCTGCGGAACGAAGAAGGATAGTGATGCGGATCGTAATCGAATTCTACCGCACGCGGGGCACTGACGACGCGCATGCCGTCGTCGGTCGCGAGACCATGGAGGCCGCGGATCTCGATGACGCAATGGAACTCGCGCGGCAGCTTTCGCAGACCCTCGCCATGCCGCAACGACCGGATGCAATGACGATCACCGGCGTGACCGGCGCGGTGCTCTATACCGGCGCTCTTGATGCCGAGGCGACGAACGAAGGACCTTCGCGATCATGAACCCACAGGATGATAATACCGAACGTCTGCGCAATCTTCTGGCAATTAGCGTCTGGGACAATGAAGGTGGCGCTGCCGGTCGCCACGCTCTGGACGACCAATATGGCCGTCGCATTGAACCCGATCGTTCCTGGACCGTCTACCATGTGTTCAGTGGTGTTCCTGTGAGGGCAGGGGGTCAGAACATGACCAACCTCAGTCGGGTCGACGCAACCGAAAGCATGCTGTCCCTGAACCGTCGCAACCAGGGACGTCTCATGGCTGAGGGCGGCGTCCGGCCACGCACACCGATCGAACGCTCTCCAATCGAGGATTGCGAGCTATGACGCTGGAGTTTCCCAACAGAAGCCGCAGCTTCGATGAAGCGCGCCACGCCGTTCGGTTCATCGGCCATGACGGCATGTTCGAGGTGCCGTTCCTTGTCGAGACTGCCGCCCTGCATCGAGCTGTCACGACCTCACGATCCGAAGCGGATTTCCTCAGCGCTTTCGACGCAGCGCGCAGTTCCATCCACGATATCGCACGCAAAGCCTATTCGCGCGGGCGTCAGCCGTCCTACACTCTGACCGTTGCGGATTTCCGCTAGGCGGCTCGCGATGCTGATCCGCTACGGCTATGAGATCATTTTGACCTGCCAGCAGCCGACGGCGCTGGTATGCCTGCTTTCGGTCCACGAGGATCGCGCCGCTGACATCAGGGTTCCCGAAACGACATTCACCACTCCCGGCGCTGCGGTGTCGACCTACCGTGACCTATTCGGCAACCGGTGCCGGCGGCTCGTTGCGCCGGTAGGCGACCTGACGATGTGGGGCGACGCCACGATCGAGGATGACGGCGCGCTTGACAGGATGGTGCCGGGCGCACGGGAAATGCCGGTATCGGAATTGCCCGACCACTGCCTCGTCTACCTCATGGGCAGCCGCTACTGCGAGACCGACCGTCTGAGCCAGATGGCATGGGACACCTTCGGTGCGCTCACACCTGGTTGGGGCCGGGTGCAGGCGATCTGCGATTTCGTCCACAACCATATCCACTTCGACTACATGCAGGCCCGGTCGACACGGACGGCTTTCGAGACCTTCCACGAACGCGTCGGTGTCTGTCGCGATTTTGCGCACCTCGCCGTAACGTTGTGCCGCTGCCTCAACATCCCCGCACGCTACGTCAACGGCCATCTTGGCGACATCGGGGTACCGGTTGTCGACCCAATGGATTTCAGCGCATGGATAGAGGTCTTCCTCGATGGCGCCTGGCATACGTTCGATCCCCGCAACAATGCGCCGCGGATCGGCAGGATCGTTGTCGCACGCGGCCGCGATGCAGCCGACATACCCCTCATCAACTCGTTCGGCCCGCATGTCCTGAAGGGGTTTAGGGTATGGACGTACGAGATCGCATCAACAAGCTGATGCTGTCGATGTGCATGTTCCCAAACTCGGTAAGATCCCGACCGAGTCCAGGCGATCAATGCGCGCTTTAGCGCCCCCCTATCGATTTCGCCAGGCCACATACCCACAAACGAGATTCCCGATCGAAGCCTCATGTGGTTCCTTCCCTGCGATGAGCAGGAGGTGAACATGGCGCGTTTTGATCTGACGGATTTCGAGTGGCCGGTGATCCAGCCGCTGTTGCCGACGAAGGTGCGCGGGGTGCCGCGCGCGGATGACCCCTGAGCCTCGACCGGCCTCACATGCGCAGACGGTCGCGCAGTTCCAGGGTGGCGATGATGGCCGGCATGAACCAGGGATCGCCGGTGTAGAAGGGCTGCCTCTTGAAGGGAACCTCAAAAGTGGGGTCGTAGGCGTGGCCGAGCGCCTTGCGGGCGGCGATATCGCCCAGATACGACATCATCGCCACGCCGCTGCCGCAACAGCCGCCGATATAGTGAATCCCGTCCTTGTCGGCGATATGCGGCATATGGTCGAAGCTGAAGGCGATGAACCCGCCCCAGCTGTGAGTGACCTTGGTTTCGGCCAGTTGCGGGAAGATGCCGGTCATGCGGCGGTGCAGGGAGTGGCCGCTTTTGGCGAAATCGTTGACCTGCGAGGCGCCGGACCGGCCGCCGAACAGCAGCCTGCGGCGATCGGGCGAGCGCCGGTAATAATTGTGCAGCTTGCACGTGTCGCCGATCTGATAGTCGTTCGGGATTACCTCGTCGAGGAGTTCGGCGGGAAGCTCCTGGGTGGCGATGATCTGACTCTGGATCGGTATCAACCGCCTGCGAAACCATCCGAAGGCGCGGTCGGTATAGGCGTTGGTGGCGACGATCACCTGGCGCGCGGCGACCGTGCCGTGGACGGTCTCGACCAAATAGCCCCCCGGTCGCGGGCGCACGCCGCAGACCCGGGTCTTGCCGATCACCGCAGCGCCGGCGGAACGCACCTTCGCCAGCAGACCACGGTGATACAGGCCCGGATGCAAGTGTCCGTCCTCGGGATGGAAGCGACCGCCGAAATACGCGTCGGAACCGATATAGGCACGCTGGTCTTTGCGCGCGACCATGATCGCCTCGGAACCGAGATGTTGCGCCCGCTGCTCCAGATCGGCCTGGAGACCGGCAAGATCGCCCGGCTTGTGGGCGCCATAAAAGCGACCGCACCGTACGATCCCGCAGTCGATGCCCTGCCTGCGCGTCAGGTCGAAGACGAATTCCCGCGAGGCCACGGCCCCGCGATAAAGAGCCAGCGCCCTCGACAGACCGACCTTGCCGATCAGAACGGCGAGCGAGTAGCGCAGCGTCGCCCCGATTGCGCCGCCATTGCGCGTACTCGCGCCACGGCCGGGCTCTTCAGCCTCGAGCACCAGGACGTCGACACCGCTTTCGGCCAGGCGAAGCGCGGCACACAGGCCGGCATAACCCGAGCCGACCACAACGATATCCGCCTTTTTCGGCAGCGCCCGACGCGGCTCGTCGGCAAGGGGCGCGGCTTCCCACCAAAAGGGGGTGAACTTAACGTCGTCAACGTAGATGGACATGGGATTTCTCATTTTATCGAATTACGCTATCATATATTGCATTATGGTATTTTCAATGGAATTATAATTGGAAAGCGCCTTTGTATAGCTTTAGTTATCGTTATACGATAAACTTATCCATCCAACCCTAGCCACGGAGACAGGCATCCATGACTGACAACGCCATGAGCGAGTACAAGAAGCGGGTGGCGGCGGTGCGCGCCGTCGGCGGCGGACCGAGGCCGACCGACCCCAATATCCGGCGCGTGCAGTTCGAGGCCTATGCCGATGTCTTCAAACAGCCCCATCCCGAGACCATCGAGGTCACAAACTGGTTCGTCGCAGCGCCGGGACGCGAAATCCCGATCAGGATCTACCGCCCAAAACAGGACGGCCGGCAACCGACCATCCTCTACTTCCACGGCGGGGGCTATATGTCCGGCAGCCTCTATACCCATGACACCGTGGTGGCCAACATCGCCGCCGAAGCCGGTGTCCAGGTGATCGCGATCCACTATCGCCGCGCCCCGGAGAACCCGTACCCCGCAGCCGTCGAGGACGGCTGGTTCGTGCTGAACTGGGCGGTCAGGAACGCCGAACGCTACGGCATCGACATCGATCGCCTCGCCCTTGCCGGCGACAGTGCCGGCGGCGGCCTGACGGCGGCGCTGTCGCTGATGGCCCGTGACCGCAACGGCCCGGCGCTGGCGATGCAAATCCTGCTTTACCCCGGCCCGATGAACACCGACCTGGAAACCGACAGCTATGTGCGGATCAATCACGACCCGCAATTCAACAAGAACGACCTGGAATTCTATCTCAGGGCCTATCTGTCCAACGATCTGGACACGGAAGACCCCTACGCGGTGCCGCTGAAGGCGAAGAATTACGCCGACCTGCCGCCGGCCTTCGTCCACGTCGCCGAACTCGACCCACTTTACGACGAAGGCATCTTGTGGGGCGAACGGATCAAGGCGGCCGGCGGCGCAGTGGAAGTCCGCATCGCCAAGCGGCTGGAACACAGTTTTCTGCGTGCGGTGACGATCTCGGCGGAGGCGCGTACGGAAGCCGACATTCTCTACGCCGCGATCCGCAAAGGCATGAAGGTTGCCGGCTGACCGACAAAAACGCCACGGCGAGGCCTGTCCGACACCGGTCCGGCCTTGCCGCGAAAAAGCACCCGCATCAAGCGGGATGCGGATCAACACGCCACACGCGCACAATGCGCGATGTGGACGGGATGTGGCGAAGGCGCGAGCATCGCGCACCCCCGGCGGGCAGGCCGGCCGCACCCGGCCAAAGAGGACAACGTCAAGGGCGACCTCCGCTTCACCGACGTATCGGAAGGGGCCGGTGAAGCGCGGCCTCAGCCAAGCCCCCTACCCACGACCGGCGCAGACCGCGGCGGGACCCGCGAACGCGCCCGCGAGCCTATCGGCGAAGTGACACTCGCTGCCGTGCCCCGCCTGCGCGCACGCGGGCGGGACCTCGGTCGAACAGACAGGCTCGCGATGGGGGCAGCGCGGATGGAAGGCGCAGCCGGGCGGAACATTTGTCGGATCAGGGAACTCCAACCCAAGCTGCAGATCGGGCAGGCCAAGCCCGACATCGGGCGTCAGGACGGAATCCAGCAAAGCCTTGGTATAAGGGTGGCGCGGCGAAGCCATCACATCGGCCGTCGGCCCGTTTTCAACCACCCGCCCCAGATACATCACCGCCACCTCGTCGCACAGATGCTCGACGACAGCCAGGTTGTGACTGATGAAGACGATGCTGATCCCGAACTCCTTCTGCAATTCCTGGATCAGATTGAGGATTTGCGCCTGGATGGACACGTCGAGCGCCGAGGTCGGTTCATCACAGATCAGGACCTGAGGCTCCAGCACAAGCGCCCGTGCGATCGCGACCCGCTGGCGCTGCCCCCCCGACAATTGATTGGGGTGGGCATGGTGGGCGCGCCTGGGCAGGCCAACCAGATCGAGCAGGCGCGCGGCCCGCGTCTCGCGTGCATTTCGCTCGCCGCGCGCATGCACCCGAAGCGGATGCATCACCGTTTCCAGGATCGTCCGGCGCGGGTTCAAGGTGGAATAGGGATCCTGAAAGACCGGCTGCACGCGGGCGCTGAAATCCAGACGCCCGACCGTGCCGGCAGATCTGCCGTCAAGCAGGATGTCTCCCTCGTCCGGCCTCTCCAGGTTCAACAACATCCGCGCCAGGGTCGACTTGCCGCAGCCGGATTCGCCGACGATACCCAAGGTGCGCTGCTTGTCGACCGACAGCGAAACGCCGCGAACCGCCTGCAGGCTGCGCTTTGGACGCAACAGGCCGCGCGAGACCTGATAACGCTTAAAGACGTTCTCGACCGCAAGAACCGGCGGCTCTAAGCCCATGTCACACTTCCTCCCGTGCGCGAATGTCGGCTGGATGGTTGCAGCTGAAACTGTGCCGCTCCTCGATCGTGGTTGCGATCGGACCGACGCGGCACGCTTCGTCCGCGCGCGCGCAACGCTCGGCAAACGCGCATCCGGGAATGGTTTCCAGCAGGCTCGGAACGGTGCCTGGAATGGCCTGGAGAGGCTCGCCGCGCCCATTGCCGGGCTTGGGCATGCTGCGCAGCAGGCCGTTCGTATAGGGATGGCGCGGCGATGCGAACACGGCGCGCGCGCTGCCGGTCTCCACGACCTGGCCGGCATACATGATCGCCACAGTGTCAGCGACCCTGGCCACCACGCCGAGATCGTGCGTGATCAGAACGACGGCGATGCCCAGCCTGCGCTGCAGATCACGCAAGAGCCGCAGGATCTGCACCTGAATGGTCACGTCGAGCGCGCTGGTCGGCTCGTCGGCGATCAGCAGGCCCGGTTCGCACATCAAAGCCATCGCGATCATCACGCGCTGGCGCAGGCCGCCGGAAAGCTGGTGCGGATATTGTCGCAGACGCATTTCGGGGTTGGAGATGCCGACCAGTTCGAGGAGTTCGGCCGCGCGGGCCCAGGCGGCGGATCGGGAGGAACCGCGGTGGCGGCGATGAACCTCCATCAGCTGGTTGCCCACCGTATAGGCCGGATTGAGGCTCGTCATCGGCTCCTGGAACACCATGCCGATCCGGTTGCCGCGCAATTCCGCCATTTGGCGTGGACCGAGTTGCGCGATATCGACGCCATCGAACAGGATCCGGTCGGCGTCGCGCATCGCCCTCGGCGGCAGCAGATTCATCACCGACAGGGCCGACATCGATTTGCCGCTCCCGGATTCGCCGACCACGCATAATGTCTGACCGGCTTCGACGGACAGGTTCACCCCGCGCACCGCATGCACGTGACCGAAACCGACCGGTATGCGCACATGGAGATTGCGGATATCGAGCAGGGCCGCCATCACCGTCCTCCCGGCGCGGTGACGTCGCGAACGCCGTCGCCAAACAGGTTGATGCCCAGCACGAGCAGGAACAGCGCCGCACCGGGGATCGCGATCACCCAGGGCGTGAAGAAGATGTAGTCGCGCCCCTCGGCGATCATCAGCCCCCAGGACGGCAATGGCGGCTGTACGCCCAAGCCCAGAAACGACAGCGCCGCCTCCAGCAAGATCGCGTGCGCCATCTCAAGCGTGACAACGACAAGAATGGGGCCGGTGACGTTGGGCAACGCCTCGCGCAGGATGATGGAGGGGGTGGAACTTCCCACCGCGCGCGCGGCGGCGATGTAGTCGAGATCGCGGATCTGCCGCACCGCGGTTCGGGTGACGATGGCGAATTGATCCCACAAAAGCAGACCAAGCACGAGGATGACGACCGTGAGCGAGCTGCCGACCAGACCGACCACGGCAAGCGCGACGAGCATCACCGGCATGGCGAGCCGCGCGGTGACGATAAACGAAATCACCATGTCGACACGGCCGCCGAAAAAACCCGCCAGAAGGCCCAGCGTGATGCCGATGGCGCCGCCGATGGCGACCGTGCCGAGGCCGATCAACAACGAAATGCGACTGCCATAGATGAGCCGGCTCAGATAGTCGCGACCCAACTGGTCGGTTCCCAGCGGATTGGCCCAGCTGCCGCCCTCGGCCCACACCGGCGGCTTAAGGCGGGCACCCAGTTCCTGAAGATAGGGGTCGGCCGGCGCCAGCAAAGGCGCGCACAGCGCCATGACGATGGCGCAGGCGAGAAGAGCGCCGCCGATCAAAAGGCCGCCATGCTGGCCCCAGCGGCGCAACCGCAATCGACGCGCCGAAGCCCGTTCGCCGGAATGTGTCTGCGCCACGCTCATACCCGCACCCTTGGATCGACCCAGGCATTGAGAATGTCCGACGCGAAGGTCAAAAACACGAAAATCAGCGAAAACAGAAGCACGATCGACTGAACCACGGGAAAATCCGCGCGCTGGATCGATTCCCAACTGAGGTAGCCGATCCCGTCGAGCGCAAAGACGGTTTCCACGATCGTCGAGCCCCCGAGCAGGAAGCCGAACTTGACGGCCGCGAGCGCGACAACCGGCATAACCGCGTTGCGCAGCGCGTGCTTGACCAGGATCGACGCGCTCGACAGCCCCTTGGCCCGCGCGGTCCGGATATAGTCAGAG
Source organism: Nitratireductor arenosus (assembly GCF_009742725.1). Classification (GTDB taxonomy): domain Bacteria; phylum Pseudomonadota; class Alphaproteobacteria; order Rhizobiales; family Rhizobiaceae; genus Mangrovimarina; species Mangrovimarina arenosa. The sequence continues at coordinate 1,429,826 of NZ_WPHG01000001.1, forward strand.
GCCAGGACCTCGATCATGCCGGCGCGGGTCAGGCGCATGATCGCCGGTGTCGCATAGTAGGCCAGCACGACCGCGGGCAGGATGAGACCCTGCCAGGTGTCGCCGCCCGACAGCGGCACGACCTGCAAGGTGACAGCGAACACGAAGATCAACATCAGTGCGAACCAAAAACTCGGCATTGCCTGGCCGACGACGGCGATGCCCAGGCACAGGCGGTCGATCCAGCTATTGTGGTGCAGCGCCGCCAGAACCCCGAGCGGCAAGGCGATGATCAGGGCCAGAAGCAGAGACATGCCAGCCAGCGTGAACGTCAGCGGCAGGCGATCCAGAATGAGCCCAGCGACCGGTTCGCGAAAATAGTAGGATTCGCCGAAATCACCGCGCGCGATATCGCCGAGCCAGGCGAAATACTGGACATAAAGCGGACGGTCGAGGCCATAGGCGATGCGGATCTGCTCGACCTCTTCCTGGTTGGCGGCCTCACCCGCCAATGCCTGCGCGAGATCCGTGGAGACCCTCAGGATCGCGAAGGAGATGATGGATACCGCAACGGCCACGGCGAGCGCCAGGATGAACCGTTGCATAGCGTATCGTGCCATGAGTTTTCCTATTGTCCGATACGTCGCGGACCCGCCGCAACGTATCGATCATGTCGCCTTTCGGCCGCGATGTCCGCCCTGCCAGAGGCGGGCGGACCGCAACCACCTATTTCCAAGAGGCGAGATAGAAACGGTTCACCTCGTCCGAAGTCGGCTGGAAGCTCAGCTGCGGCGACAAGGCGAAATTGACGGAGAAGCCGGCCAGCGGCAGCCAGTAGGCATTGTCCAGAACGATGTTCTGAGCCTTGCCATAAACCGCCGTGCGCTGCTCGAGGTCATACATGACGGAGGCTTGCTCCAGCAGCGCGTTGACCTCGGGATCGTTGGCCATGTCCTGAGGCATGCCGCCATGATAGGTGCCAAAGGCGATCGCGGCATCGCCAATGCCCCAGAAACCGGTGTTAAACACGAATGCCGGCAATTCGCCGCTCACCCATTGATCGCGGAAGGTCGCCCAGACCAGCGATTTCAGACTGGCGTTGATGCCGACCTGCTTGAGATCGCCGACGATCGCTTCGGAAATGTAGCGGAAGGACGGGGTGGCGAGTTCCATGTCGAAACCGTCCTCGTACCCGGCTTCGGCCAGCAGCCGGCGCGCCTTTTCGGGATCGTAGTCGTAGACAGTGCCGGCGTCCGGACAGGCGACTTGGATCGGCGAACAGAGCGTGTCGACCACGGTGGATTCGCCGCGTAGCAGATTCTTGGCGATCGCCTCGCGATTGATGGCGTGGCCGAAAGCCCGACGCACCCGCACATCCGAGAACGGCCCGTCGGCGCCGTCGACCGTAAACAGCATGAAGGCCGTGCGGATGGTCGGGACCGACACGATCTGGAATTCTGTCGACTGCCGCAGTTGGTCGGCCTGGTCGGCCTGCAGGCGCCACAGAAAGTCCACCTGCCCGGTCATCAGCTTGCCGATCTGCAAGTTCGTATCCTTGACCGTGGAGACCTTGACCGTCTTGATCTGCGCCCTGGGCTTGGCACCGCCCTCAAAATAGTCGTCGAAACGTTCCAGCACATATTCGCGGCCCGGCTCGAAGGCGACGACCTTGTAGGGTCCCGTCCCCACAGGCTCCTTGCCCATGCCCTCGGTGCCGACCTCGGCATAATATTCGTTCGGATAGATCGGGACGCCGAGCGACAAATATTCCAGAACCGGCGGGAAAGGCTGCTTGAGAAAGATGCGTACCTTGTACTGGTCGATTTTTTCGGCGCCCTTGATCCAGTTGACCATCTGCAGGAGCAGAACCTTGTTGGCCGGATCGGTGACGTAGTTCAGCGTGTAGACGACGTCGTCGGCATCGAATGGCTCGCCGTTGTGAAACGTCACGCCCCGGCGCAGATCCATCACGAGACTGGTGTCGTTTTCCCACTCCCAGGACGTGGCGAGATTGCCGATATACTCCCCCGTCTGCGGATCGCGCTCCACCAAGCCGTCCCAGACATTTTTGATCAATGTCAGGCCGGTATGGTCGGTGAAATAATAAACGTCGAGCGTGGTCTGCTCACGCTCCCAAACGACGTTGAGCGTATCGTCGCCTGGCCCGCTCAGCGCGGGCTGGGCGGTGGTGGCGAGCAGCGCCACCGATACACCCAAAACAGCACTCCTCACCAATCCCATTCGCATCATCTGGCTCCTCCCTGACAACACCCGAATACCGGACTATCAAAAACTGCTAATTGAATAACGATTTTCAATATCGTATATCAATTTAATTCAGTCAAGGAGAAATCAGCCCCCTGCGAAATGGCGTCCCGCTATCGAATTGCGCTACTTTGTGACATTAAATAGCCTCTTCCCGTAAGCACGGCGCATGCCGGCGCGACGGGCGCGCCGCGCTTCCGCGTCTAGCAAGGACGAATCCACCATGAGCAGACCCGATACGACCCGGCCACACACGCTTGCCGAGGAGACCGGAGAGAAACAATCCGACGGTCGCGACAGCGACGATACGCTTTTCGTGGCGTCGCTGGCGAAGGGCCTCAAGGTTTTGGAATGTTTCGAGGGCGGGAAGGCCCGGCTCAGCCTGACGGAGATCGATGCCCGGGCCAATATCGGCAAAAGCGCGGCGCAGCGGGCAGTGCACACCCTGTTCAAGCTCGGCTATCTCGGTCGCGACGAAAGCGCGAAGCGCTATCGGCTGTCGCCCAAACTACTGAGTTTGATCAGCAGCTACTCGTTCGGCCAGGACCTTCTCGAGGCCGGACTGCCCGAAATGAAGCGCTGCCATGAGGAAACCGGCGAAACTGTCAACATCACCGAGCGCGACGGGACGGAAATGGTCTGTATCGCAAGGATCCCCGGACGGCACGCCGTGACGATCTATATCGGGGTCGGCTGGCGGGTGCCGGCATTCGCGACGGGACCCGGCCTCGTCGCGCTCGCCCACGAACCGCCGGATGCCGCGCGCCGGCTTCTGGAAGCGTCGGACCGTGTCGCCTACACCAAGCAGACGGTCACCGATGTCGAGGCGCTGATACGGTGGCTGACGGAAATCCGGTCGGACGGCTACGTGATTGCCGACCAGCTGCTCAACGAGGGCGAATACTCGCTGGCGGCGCCGATTTTCGACAGCGAGCAGAAATACGTCGCGTCCTTCAATATCTCGCTGCCCGTCAGCCGCTGGTCGCTGCACGACCTGCGCGGCAAGATGGTGCCGCTGGTGACGGAGACGGCCCGGCGGATCACGGCCAATCTGGCACGATAGAAATCGCTATTCGATTTTTGTTGGGAATCTTTATCGCATCTTGACCGTCCGACGGTCCGGCCCTACTGCTGCGATGCAAATGCACGCTGCAGGAGATCAACACATGCACATCGAACGCTTCGCCGCCACCGACAGGCTCAGCAAGGTTTTGAAGGCGGATGGCCACGTCTATGTTTCGGGCCTGACCGCACGCGACAAATCCGCAGACGTTGCCGCCCAAACCACCGACGTCCTTGCTCAGATCGACGCGTATCTGGCCATGGCCGGCAGCGACAAGACGCGGCTGCTCAAGGTCAATATCTGGCTGGCCGAGATCGCCGATTTCGCCGAGATGAACCGCGCCTGGGACGCCTGGGTTCCCGCGGGCGCGCCGCCCAGCCGGGCAACGGTGGAATCGCGCCTGGCGGGCAACGGCAATCTGGTGGAGATGATGGCCGAAGCCCTGGCATAGCGCGCCGCCAGCGCCCTTGCCTGGCCGCGCGGTTTTCGCGGTCCGGCGAGGAGGGCGGCGGCCCAACGAGCAGAACCTCGCGCTCCGGGACAGGGACCAGGGCCTGCCCCAAAGGCTCCCAGCCTTCGATCCAACGGCCGGCTGTCAACGGACCGGCATTCCTGACGCCAGCGGCGGATCCCCTTGAACCGTTCATGATTTGACGGAAGCGTAGCCACCTCCACCTTATTGTTTGAACGTATTGCGAACGGCGAATCGGCTTCCCTTCGCCAGCAAACGCTCTATTCGGCTGCCTGTTCGGCGATCGAAAGCAGTCTACCCTCGCTGAAGGGGCGGCGCAGGAGTTGGGCCGAGGCGGGGGCCCCGACGTCGGGGCGCGAAGCGGAAAGGCCACTGCGGGCAGGCCCGCAATGTTCGCCAGCGCGGTGAAGTCGGCCTGGTTCGCGGGCGCCGGTGCACCATGTGCGAAAGCACGCTGCGGCGCCGTCGGCAGCACGATCGCATCAACGCCGGCGAGTGCGGCAAAGGTGGCCGCCTTCAGTTCGATGAACAGCCAGTGCGCGCGTGCGAGCCGCTCGGCTGCGGCGCCACGACCGTAAGCGATCATGTCACGAAACCCCTGCGAAAAGCGCTCCGGATAGCGGTCGAGTTCGGCGCCGATCAGGCTGCCGCATTCGGCCTCGCTCATCAGAAGCCCGGCACGGCGGGCCTTGCCCGGCTCCCAGCCCGCAATCGCCACCTTGCGCAGCGTCGCGCCGCGGCGCGAGAGCCTGGCGATCAGGGCCTCATAGACCTCGATGACGCCGGGCTCGCACTGGCAAGTGCTGCCGCATCGAGTTCGACGCCACACTGATAGGCCCACAGGTCGAGGTCCCCGGGAGATGAACTCCGATCCTTGGTCGACCCGGATTGTCTTAGGATGGCCGACCGACCGACCAAAGGATGAAAGCGATTTGCGCCTCCGAAAACTTCGACCTCTTTATGGAACTCTCCTTCTCCCGCCAACGGGATCCTAATTGGAATTTCCACCCCAGAACGCTCCGAAAATCGGGAGGCACGTCACGACGGCAGCTACAGCCGCGACCATCTCCGCGCCGTCGCGCAGCGCATAGAGGTCATCGACAAGGCCGAAGTGCGCATCATGGGCTCACTAAACAACGCGTTCTGAAAACGCTCGCCGCTGCCAGCGCACAAACGGCGGCTGGCGGCGTGCCCACTTTGGAACTAAAATGGCGCACCTCTCAGGAGAGACGTCGAACCAGATTTTCACGGAATTGGAGGACTGGGAGCAAGTTTTAAAGCACACATCCCTGGCTCGTCCGCGGCCCCCGCAGCCGTGACGGGGTGGCCGCCATGCTACAGGATTTGACGGGTAACTCCGGGAGGAAGAAGCCCGAAACCAGACCGTTCTCCATCCGCCTTACTGACGCCGAAAAAGCCCTTCTGCTGCACCGCGCGGGCTGTCTGCCGCTGGGCGCCTATATCCGGGACCGTGTGCTGGGCGATGGCGGGGCGTCCGAACGGGTGCGCTGGCGCAACCCGGTCAAGGATCACGAAGCGTTGGGCCGGGTTCTTGCTGCCCTCGGCCAATCACGGATCGCCAATAATCTGAACCAGCTCGCCAAGGCGGTTAACATCGGCGTGCTGCCGGTCGATGAGGAAACCGAGGCTGATTTGGGTGAAGCCTGCCGCTCGGTGAGCGTGATGCGCTCGGAGCTGATGAAGGCGCTCGGGCTTTCCGGCGGAGACCAGCCATGATCCTCAAGGGCAGCAAACGGGGCGGCGCCTGGGATCTCGGCCGGCATCTGCTCAAGGCCGAGAACGAGCATGTCGAGGTTCATGAGATCAGGGGCTTTGTCGCCGACCGTGTCACTGATGCGCTCAAGGAAGCCGAAGCGGTCAGCAAAGGCACACGCTGCCGGAATTCCTGTTCTCGCTGGCCCTGAACCCGCCCGAGACGGAAGATGTGCCGATCTCGATCTTTGAGGATGCGATTGCGTCAATCGAAAAGAAACTTGGCCTTGTCGACCAGCCGCGCGTGGTCCTGTTCCATGAAAAGGAAGGCCGACGCCATGCTCATTGCGTATGGTCGCGGATCGATGCCGAAACCATGACGGCGATTGATCTCCCCCACTTCAAGCTCAAGCTGATGGATGTCTCAAGGCAGCTCTACCGCGACCACGACTGGCAAATGCCAGATGGGATGATCGATCCGGCCTTGCGCAGTCCGCTCGGTTTCGATCGCAAGGAGTGGTTCCAGGCCAAACGGGCCGGCACTGATCCGCGCATCATCAAGGAGGCATTCCAGCAATGCTGGGCAGCCTCTGATTCCGGCAAGGCCTTTCGCAGTGCCATGGAACAGCGCGGCTACTATCTCGCACGCGGCGACCGCCGCGGCGTGGTCGCCCTCGATCTGAACGGCCAGGTCTATGCCGTAGCCCGCTGGGTTGGCATCCGATCCAAGGATGTTGTCAATCGGATGGGAAACGATGTGATGACCTTGCCATCCGTTACCGAGGCCGAGGAACAGATCAAAGCCCTGGTGGGCCAGAAGCTTACCGCATTCGAGCGGGAGATATCCGAGGATTTTGCCCGAGCAGCCCAAAAGTTGGAAGCCGAGCGTCTCGTCATGGTCGGGCGGCACAGGTTTGAACGCAGAAAACTACAAACCGTGCATGATGAACGCTGGAACCGCGAGGCCAAAGCCCGCAGCGAGCGGTTCCGGAGCGGCCTGCGCGGATTATGGGATCGTATCACCGGTCAGCACGCGCAATTGCGCGCGCATAACGAGGCGGAAGTCGCGGCTGCGAAAGTCCGTGACGACAATGAAAAGCAGGCGCTCATAGACCGCCAGCTTCGCGAACGGCGAAGGCTTCAGCAAGAAATCAAGCAAGAACGGATGCGCCACACAAAGGAGGTGACGCGTCTGCGGCACGACGAGCCAGGCAAGCCTAGCAGCCGGCGCGTTCGCTCGATTGATCCCGAGCGCCGCAGAAACATTGAGCCGTGACGAGGCAGCGCGAACCAGTAGATACAATTGCTTGATCGTGATTAGGGCCTTCTATGCACTTTCCGGCTATTTTGGCCGATTATGCCCTTCGAAATCATCGCATTGGTCGACGATTCCGTTTTCCCGCTCGTCATCTTCCTAGGCGGCGCCTTTCTTGGTGTGGCCGCCGAGCGCGTGCGCGCGAACGCTGCTCGCCGCAAATGGCGGGAGCAAAACGGGTCTCGATGGGACGGCACGAAATTCAGCACCGATGGCCGCGGCGCCGGACCGCTCGACGCCGCGGATCAACTACGGATCGTGATTGAAGCCGACTTTTCGGTTCAACCGATCCTCAACAAGAGCGAAGCGCGTGTATTCAAGGAACTCGACCAGGTGGTGCTGAGCTGCAATCCATCATGGCAAGTGATGGCGCAGGTCTCGCTGGGCGAAATTCTCCGGTGCCGAAATTCGAAGGCGTTCAGCTGCATTAACTCCAAGCGCGTCGATCTTTTGCTGGTCGACGAACATTGCCGGCCACGCCACGCTGTCGAGTATCAGGGGACCGGACACCATCGGGGAACGGCTGCTGCACGTGATGCAGTCAAGAAAGAAGCTCTGCGCCGCGCCGGCATCGGCTATCACGAAGTCGTTGCTGGCCAAACCACGCCCTCAGAGCTGAGGCGTCTCGTTGAACGCCTCGTGGACAAGCCGAAGACTCTCACCCACGCTAGCGCGGCGGGCGCTCGCCTTTCGGCTTAGATCGCGTCCGTGACGACGCCACACAATCGGTCGCCTCGTGCGGCAGCTTTGCGCCCCCATTGCGGACAGCCGAGTTCTAGCGATCAATACCTAAAAGCAGACGTTCTCGCCGGTCGATATCGGTGAGTTCCGGGTTATCTGTGATTATTATCTATTGAATTTGTGCTAGTTCGATTTCCCATGAACAAACGTAATACAGCACTAACAAACTGGTTGGCGGCACGGCTCGTTGGTTTGGCGGACTTTTTGGAAAGTATGGGTAGCTCGGCGGCTACGCAGTCCAAGTTTGTAAATCTCGCGCCAACCGACCAAGCTGATAAGGACGGTGTATATACCGAAGCTCTAGACTTCTCCACAACCGATCCGAAAGTATCCAATATTGCGCTGACAGGTCCCTATGGGTCGGGAAAAAGCAGCATCATTCAATCCTATCTGAAAAAATATAACGGGTCCCCACTTCACATATCTCTCGCGGCGTTCGCGCACGAAGCGGGCGCAGTTGACGGCGATGTAAAACGTCAAAAGATCGAAAGAAGCATACTGGAACAGATGCTTTACGGCGCTGACGCCAACAATCTCCCATTGTCGCGCTTTAAGCGAATTCAGTCGCCCGGTGTTCTGTCGGTATTCAAATCGCTCTACATCATGATCGGTTTGCTTACGCTTTGGTACGTGTTCGCAAAGCAGGAAGTTATCATTAGCGGCACTTATTTCAGTCCGTTCGCACTCAGCAATTGGTCTAATCTTGGAAGCTTCGCATTCGCGGCGCTATTCCTCTGGGCGACGCTGCATCATTTTTATGTGGCCAGCTTCGGCTTATCGCTTAAGAGCTTCTCATTGAAAGACATTGAGATAAGACCCGCATCAGATAATCAAGATTCGATTCTCAACCGCCACCTGGATGAAATCATCTACTTCTTCCAGTCGACAGATTATGACCTCGTCATCATTGAGGACTTAGACCGCTTTGAAGACACTGAAATCTTCGTAACATTGCGTGAAATCAACAGTTTGGTGAATGAGAACGCGGGTGTCAAACGAACCATCAGGTTTCTTTATGCCTTGCGCGATGACGTATTCGCTAACACTGACAGAACCAAGTTCTTCGAGTTCATAATTCCAGTCATTCCGATCATCAACACGTCAAATTCGATCGATATGGTTTTGGAGCAAGGGAAGCGGCTGGCGCTCGATGAGCGTCTTAATCGTCAATTCCTGCGAGAAGTCTCACGTTATCTCAATGACCTTAGGTTAATCCAGAATATATTCAATGAATACGCTATATACGTAGCGAACTTGGAAACCGACGACGAGAATACGCTCGACGCCAATAAGCTGCTGGCGATCTTGATATACAAGAACGTCTATCCCCGGGATTTCGAGCAACTACACCGCGGCGAAGGCAATCTGGCCAACATTTTGAGCCGCCAAGATGAACTCATCGCGCATGGCGAGAACGCATCTAGATCTGAGATCGCGGAACTCGAGCAGCGGATTGAAATTGCTGAGCGGCAGACGCCCTTGGATTTGAGAGAGCTGCGTCAGATTTATGCTATGGCCCTTGTCGAGAAGCTTCCTGCCGAAGTCTACGCCGTCAGCATTAACTCGCAATCTTGGATCACACTTCCCGAGCTTGTTGGACACGACGCGTTTGAACAGGTAATCGCAGCTCCGTCTGTTACCTACCGCAATGTCAATAATCACCGACAGTCGATCGATATCTCCAGCTTGCAGGACGATGTGGATCGTCAGAAGATCTATTTGCAGCGCAAGTCAGAAATCGAAAGCAAAGCGCAGGTTAACAAGAACGAGAGTTTGCTGCGCATTCGTGAGCTTAGAGCTAGAATTGCAACGCTTCGCACAACCAGACTCAACGAACTCGTGCGTTCAAGCGCCGAACATGTAACCGATCTTTTCGACGGATTTGGCGAGAAAGGAGGACTAGCCCGTTTCCTGATCTTAGAAGGTCATCTCGATGACACGTATTACAATTACACATCGCTCTTCCATTCTGGCCGACTGTCGCCCAATGACAACAAGTTCCTGATTCAGATTCGGGAGTTCGCTACACCCGATCCTGGCTTTCCAATCGACAACCCAAAAGAGGTCATCGCGGCGATGCGCGATGAGGACTTCGGTCAAAGTTATGTCCTAAACGTCAAACTGGTTGACAGCCTTCTGAGCGAGAAGATCCGCTATAGCGACCAAACTCGGAAGCTCTTCGAGTTCATCTCGTCCAATTTCGATGACAGCGAAGCTTTCTTCGAGGCCTATTACGGCACGGGACGCGACGTCTCCGATTTGCTTTCCGGCCTGGCCGACGGATGGAAGCAGTTCATTCCGACGGCCATAGCTAGCAAGCGCTGTCTCTCCCATGTCACACAGTTGTTGATGAACCTTCCTGAAAGTGCGCTCCCAAAAATGGCGAGTGACGGCGACGAATTGCCTGAATTCGTCGCGGCGAATCTTCGCGAAATTCTGGGACTTGCACCTGAATTGGCTCCCGAACGCCTCGAACGCATTGGGTTCGAGGTTCGAGATCTTCCAGCCATCGAGACGTACACCGGCGTCGTGCGCTTCATGGTAAAAAAGGGGCTTTTTGAGCTCTCGATAGCCAATCTGGAACATGTCTATCGAGAGGTCTTGGGGGAGACCAATCTCACGGCTTTTCGCGCGCGCAACTACACCACAATACGTTCAATCGCAGATCCTGCATTGATGACGAGGATTGAACGCGACTTCGATCTCTATCTTAGCGATGTGCTTCTTGAGCTTGACCACAATTCCGAAGAGGATGTCGCGGCTATAATCGATATCCTTTGCCGCGAGAAACTTGACGAAGACAAACTACGCGCGTTTCTCGCACGACAAACGGCTCTCCTGCCAACGCTGGATGGAATTCCGGAGAGATTCCACGCTATGGTGTTTGAGCTGCGACGTATCGAGCCGACATGGAGGAATTGCATAGCGTTCATGGGAGGCGGTGGCTTCGTGGCAGGAATCTTAGTCTCCCATCTTGATCGGGAAGATGTGCGCGCGACGATCCTGAAGCACCCTCTACCGACCGACTCGGAGGCACTGCCGCTACGCCAATTCCTTGTTAACGCGAATGCACTGAGCGACGAAGGCTACCGGGAGTATGTCCGAGCATTGCCCGACTCGTTCAAGAAATTCCCCGAGGAACTCGATTCCTCGAAGCTAGCTATACTTATCGAAGAGCATAAGATCATTTTTTCAAAGGAAAACCTCGACTTGATAGATGTCGAGGCGGACCTGCCGGTGCTTTTCGTAGCAGAAAACACCGAAGCTTATCTCGCGAGTCCTGACACGTTTGCGCTTGAAGACGATTTCCGCGAGAGGCTCCTTAGAAGCGACATAAATGATGGCGACAAGCGCGCGATCATTGACCTTATGGATATGAGCGCGCTTGCGGAGCTCCCGGATCGAGCGGCACTCATCGGTCCGATTCTTGATCGCACCGATGCTAGTTTGTCCGACCTTGACGCGACGACCGCGCGATCACTGATCCTGAATTCAAAACCCGTAGAGACGCAGATTTCTCTCTTTAACAAGGCCCACACGACCATGACTGTCGACGAAGTTCGCCAAGTCCTCGCGGCGCTTCCGAAGCCGTTTTTTGAGATCACGACAGGATACCACACTCCACGATTACCGAACTCAGACGAAAATCGTTCGTTGGTCCAATGGCTTGATTCTCGCGATGTTATTTCTTCGTGGAGCGAGGGAGGTGGTTGGTTTATGGGTGACGACATTCGTGTGAATCTCAAGAGGCGGTAACAAGACGGCGGCGATGCAGTCTTTTAGTTAGAGCAAGTGTCCATGAGGCGTCTTCGGATTGGGGCCGCCAAGTACGTCGCGCGTCGCCTCGATGAATGCCCGCTTCGCCTCGATTTGCACTGACGTGAGCCCCGCAAACTCCTCCAGATGAAGGTAGAGTCCGTCGATTGCAGGAGACGGACGGATGAAGCGTTCACGGTTCACGGAAGAGCAGATCATCGCGGTGTTGAAGGAGCAGGAGGCAGGGATGCCGACTGCCGATGTTTGCCGCAAGCACGGGATCAGCAGCGCCACCTTTTACAAGTGGAAGGCCAAGTATGGCGGGTTGGAGGTTTCCGACGCTCGCAAGCTTCGGGCGCTGGAAGATGAGAACGCCAAGCTGAAGAAGCTGTTGGCCGAGGCGATGCTCGACAACGCGATCCTGAAGGATGTCGCCGCAAAAAAATGGTGACGCCCGACGTGAAGCGGGAGGCTGTGGCGCATGCCTGCACGGAGCACGGTGTGAGCCAGCGGCGGGCGTGTGAAGTCCTTGCGGTGGATCGCTCGAGCGTGCGCTACAGGT
>NZ_WPHG01000010.1 GCF_009742725.1 Nitratireductor arenosus
TCCCAAACCAGATGCGCTACCAGGCTGCGCTACGCTCCGACTGCCGGATGGCATTGATCGCACTATGCTTTTCGGCGCGAAAACGCAAGAGCCGAATTTTCGAAGCGGAGCAAAAACGGAACAAACGGACTGCTGTGGCAGGGTTGGGCGCAGAAATTACCACGGAAATTACCACGGGCCTCGCACCATGACCGAAACCCTCGCCCCTGTCGAATGCGCCTCAGCAGACCAACCAGCCTACGACGCCGTGTTTGGCGAGTTGTGCCGCTTCCTTGCTCGTGAGGGACTCACAATGCACTCTCCTAGACGAGGTGCGCCCTATGTTCGCAGAAAGAGCGGGAAGCTATCGCCGCTGGCGTTTCAGATAAAGGATTGAACATGATCGATGCATTCAGGCACTTAGTTCTTTGGCTACAGTCCAACAATATCGACCCGAGTAACGTCAAGGTCACTCTAGCCTTCTCCGAACCGGGGGATAGAGTTGCGGCGACGACCGCGCTCTACAAAGATACGCGGTGGCTAATGCACGAGTTGCCAATAGACATCGGATCGGCAACTCGCGGGATCATCCACGGCGTGCGCTTTGAAACAACCACCCCTCAAGCGCATTCCAACGGCAATGGGGGTGGCGTCGGTCCCTACTAATCGATGCCGGTGGAGAATTAGACCGCGACCGCCGGTAGCGCTCGTAGCTCAGATGGATAGAGCGGCGGACTTCGAATCCGCAGGCCGCAGGTTCGAGCCCTGCCGAGCGCGCCATAATGGAGACAAATGATGGCAAACATCAAGGAATGGCTTGAGTCCGCCGAACGGGAATTTGGCGAGATGATTGAGGCGGTGGTCGTCGGCAAGCATGATGATAGGTGGAGGTCCGGTGCCCCATTGCCGGATGAAGACGTGGTCCTGTCGCGCGAAGATGGGCTGCGCAAGCTCGACCAGGAATTTGACTGCGGTTTCGGCGGCGCGGACTGCTTCCCTATGTACGCATGGACCAAGACACGCGTATTTCTGGTGCACGAGTATGACGGCGCCACCAAACTTGGTTGGGTGCCGCGAAACCCTCAGGCAATCGCTCCAGATTTTGGCGGCAACTCGTGCGAATAGAGCGCCGCTCCCTCCCCGTCCTCATAATCGCTGCAATCGTGCTAGTGATAGCCGTTGCCGCGAACGCAGGGGCGTTTATCCAGCCTTATGTATCAAAGGCACCAATCTCGGCGGCTATTCCGCCAAAGGGCGGTATTGGCGTTCAGGGTGCGCCAAACGAAAACTATACCGACCGCCGTAACCGCTACACTCGCCAACGTGGCCCACAGTACACCCTCGGCCCAATCCGCCATCTCCCGCTGGGCGTTCAGGTCTTCCTCGGCGCGCTTCTCAGCGCGGGATGTCTCGGAGGGATTTTCGGCGCACTCCCGCGCCTCATCGATGCTGGGAAGTATGAAGCAACTGCGATAGTGGCGTTCGCGCTCAGCGTAGGAAGCGTTTTTAGCCTCATCTTGTTGATAGGCGCGTTGGTAGCCCTTTGACGAGAAGATAGAATACGGAGCCACTTCCGAATCCGCAGCGAGCTCGCCATAATGGAGATGATGAAGTGACGGCCACGGCGATTGAAAGAGCAACACGAGCGATCCGCCGAAAGCGACAAAGCCCGCTTTGCCAACTTTGCGACCGCACGAAAAACTCGGGTGGATCGTGCGAGTGCGAAGATTGGGCACGAGCCGCTATCTTATCCATCAGGGATGTCGATGATCAGACTTTGCCAAGCGGTGAAATCTTCTCGCACTTCCAAACCTTCGACGGCAGTGAAGACAACATCTACATCGACGTGGACCGCGACGAGGCGAGAGTCATCTGGGCATCCACAATTGACGCCATCCTGAAAGGACGGAAGGCGTGAAGACAAAATCGCCCACCTACCCCCTTCGCATAGACACCATTCGAAAGGCCATGGATTGCGGCTATTCGATATGGGTCCACTGCAACAGCGAAGGATGCTGGCGGCATCACCGGATCGACCTAGGCGCACTAGCCGACATGCTCGGGCCGGATCATGGGTGCATGGCCGCAGACCTGGCATCGCATTTCCATTGCTCGGAATGCAGGGAAGCTGGCCGGCCCGACAAGAACATCTCGTTCACCATGCGCCCGGCGACGAATGAAGACGGATGGGCGAAGATCGGTGATTAACGCGGGCGCTTAAGGAATTTGTGCGGCGACAGCTTGCCGTCCTTATCCGTTAGAACCTCTACGAGACGCGGCGGCAGGTGCCCGAGTTCCGCCAGCTTGTCTATGGCCTCGCGAAGATCGTCAAACGCCTGTTGCGCCTTCCCGAGCTTTTCTGCCTCGACCTTCTCGGCCTTGATCCGCGCCCGTTCGATCCGCGCCATCTCAAATTCAGTGGCGAGCCTTTCGAATTGAGCGTCCGTCACATCCATCAGTTCCGGCCGCAGCTTGTTGATATCGGTGATTTCCACCATGGTCCATGTTCTCCCGCATTGAATAGAACGGGATAGATGGCACTGAGTGGGGAAAGCGTCAAGAAGCGTTTTCGCGATCTACCGCTTGCCTGTGACCTCAAATCGAAGCGACGACACGGCCTGCATGGCGAACTCCAACACCTCGAAATAGGATAGGTCCGCGACCTTCTGGCCGTCCAGCATAAGCTCGCGTTGGGGCGTTTTGCCGTCCTCTGCCATTGTGACGCGGATATATGCTCTTGCCGTCATCGAAAGCACCCCACGATGAAGAACACGACCATGTTAGCCTTGAGGCATAGGCCTATCCATTTGAGGTATGTTCTTGCTGCGATTCTTGTCATGCCGCCCACGCTGATGTTTTGACGCGAGATACCTCGCCATGTTCGCGATGATAGGTGATGGCCTGTAGCTGGGATCGGGCGGAATAAGCGTGACTGGTCGCGTAAGCGTCCCGATCCGTGACCGCCCGAAGCTGTTCCCAAGTGACGCCGCCTATATCCTGTGATTTGTGGTGATGGAGATGGCCGGTCCAAAGGAACCTATGCCGTGTCGAACCCCACATATCGGGATATTGATCGGCTAGAAACAGGACGAGTCTATCGGCCTTTGCCTTGTCGCCATGATGCGCCGCAATCATCACTTTGCCAAACTGTTTTGCGAAGAACTCCCCAGGGATTTTGTCTACTGAAATCCTTGAATCATCGCGATATCGCTCGGCCAATGCCATGACGATGGCGACATATGAGTGCGGGTTGTGGTTGCCGGGAAGAATGCGGACTATGACGCGCTTATGCTTGGTCGCGGCGGCCTCAATAGCGGTTGCGAGGGCCGCAATCGTCATGTCGATTGTTTTGAAATACCGCGTATCCACGTCCAGCACATGCTTCGAACGCGGCGTGGCGTTCATCTGGTCGTCGGCATGGGTCAAATCGCCAACATCGAGGATGACGGCCGTGTCGGAAGGCGGTGAAGACGCCACGCATTGCGCCACCCAGGTCCTGAGACGGCGGCAGGCAATATCGGTGTCGTAATCCTCTCCGACCTCCTGCCCCCATGCCCTCATACCGATATGAGCATCCGCGATGGGATAGAGCGTCAGAAGATCGGCGTTGACGTGTTCCGGCGCGGGTATCGGCTTTGAACGGGGGAGCCCTTCCAGTGCGCCGCGAATCTTGTCGGCGATATCTTCCGGGTCCGCTTCCGGGGCGGTCCATCGAACCGTGCCCGTCTTCTTGCCTTCGCCGTCGTAGACGTGCTTCCATCCGCCGCGCGCTTCGCCTATATTGAGGTTTGCACTGGCGATTTCGCCGCGCACGCCTTCGGATAGATGCAGGCCGCGTGCGATGGCTTCTCTACGACGCCGGCTGATAGTGACATCGGAAACGCCGAGGGCCTTACCTGCTTCGATATTGTTACCGTATTCCTTCCATGCTCGATAGGCTTCAATCGCGATTTCATCGGAGATTGGAGGCGTCGGCATGTCTCACCTCGCAAGCAGGTTGCAGATGGTCTTGCCGGGCACGATGAAACCCACGCCGACATATGTGGCGCTAGCGAAGCCCATTGGTACCGTCATGACGCCGACCGTGATGCCGACGACCTTTCCATCAGCGTTCATGACAGGCCCGCCAGATTGCCCCGGAACGGTCGTAATGTCTGTGACAAGCAACGATCCCCATGGACCTATGGAGCGCTCCCCGCCGGCAACGCGGCCCCAATGGCGGGTGAACTCGACATCAACGGGATTGCCAATCGACATGATACTTGAACCGACAGGCGGTACGACACATGCCAGTTCCGACGCGCTCAATCGCTCGGGGCGGGAAGCCCTCAACAGCGCCACGTCATAGGCATTGTTCACCCATAGGACTTCCGCCTTCTGGATATCGCCCATGGTGCTTTTGAGCGTGACGGCCTTCGCGTCTTCCACGACATGCGCGGCAGTGATGACAAAGCCGCCCCCGATATGCACACCGGAACCATGCCCATTGCCCGGCATGACCTTGACCGTGGACTCGGCGTGGTTATCATCCGCCTTGGTGCTCGACAGACCCATGACGACAAGCGCCATCAACACCGCGACCAATCCGGCCGCGATCCAGTAAAGGACACGCATGGGAGCCTCCTATTTGGGTGGGATTAGTCGCCTTTGATAAAAAGCCAGATAGCGCCGATGACGCCCGCCGTGACAATGCCAACGGCTGTGATGAGGCTTTGCTTCTTGACGGTGGCGATAGACCGTCGCCACTCGCGCAAGTGCCGCATGTCGGCCTGCACCTCAGTGGCTTCATCGACATCAAGGCCGATGATCAGGAACGTCTCTCGGACGGCTTCTTTAGCCGCCTTATGCGCGATCTGGTGGATTTCGGCTTCGGTGAGGTTCTGCCGGGTCATTTTCGGAGCCTCGAAATAATCTCCGCACCGGCCTTGCCGATGAACAGCGATCCGATCATAGCGCCCATCCATTCGTCAAGCGGAGACGGCAGGGCGGCGATGGTCCATTCCTGCGGGAATGCGCACGACTGGCACCATAGAATGCTGTAGACGCATACCGAGGCGAACCACAGCCCGGCAGGAGCGAGGAACAGGATCGGAAACCACCACCCTCGCCCATTCAGGACGGAAACCTGTGCCCGGAGGTATTCGGCAACCAGATCGGCCTTGACCGCTTCACGCGTGGTGTCGTTGCTAATCTTCGTATCGACCGTGGAAAGGATACGGTCGAGAGTGCCGCCGGTGAGCCATCCAAGCAGGAGCTTGACGAGTTTAAGCATCGCCTGTCTCCCAGTCTGGTTCTTTCGGGTCCGGCTCGCCATTCAAATCGCTGGCACGACGCCGGCGAAGGTATTCGGTCAGAATGCCGTTCACGACGAGGAAGTATGGAAACCATTCGGCAGGCATAAGCGGCGCGAGCACTTCCGGCTCGACATATGTGATGATGCCCGCCACGACGCCCAAAACAGCCTGGAACCGCGCCCAAAAGAGCGTTTCGGAGTCGCGGAAATATCGCTTGATACGTTGCCACATGACCTGTCCTTCCGCCTCATCAATCGCCGTATGTTTCGCGTGCGATTGCAGCGGTATTCCAAGAGGGGTGCCCGCGAGCCGCCTTGCTGACCTCCCGGTGGATAACTGTGAAAATTGCCACGTTCCGCCCTCGTATGCCGCTTGAATTTCGCGCATAGATGTCTGCGATTTCGGCAGTCGCCACCTTCGCGATTTCAGCCAGCCCGTTATCATCCAGCGCTTTTTGCATCGCCTTCATCGCCGTTTCCGACGCGCCCAGCCGTTGACAGATAACCAGATATGCGTCCTCCAACTGGTCGAGCTCAGAACGCAGCATCCGGATTGTTTGCTTGTCTTCTCGTGGACTGAATGGCCACATCACTTGCCACCCCGCAGGATTTTGCCGATCATGCCGAACAGCCACGACCAGAACGAAGCCTTGCCAGATGGCGCGGTTTTTGGCTCGGTTTGGCGAGGCTCGGGCGCGGAAACCCCGTCAAGGATTTCCATGACGTTCACACGCCGTCCGCGACCCCAAATCACCTTGCCGCTAGAGGTCGCGGGATACATCACCGCAGTGCCGTTCCCGGAATACCGGCCATCGAAGAACAGGTTTCGTTCCTTGCGGCGGCGCGGGATGATCTCCGGGGGCTTGCGCCACTGCATGAACGCCTCGCGCGCGGCGCGGTCGTCGCCGGCATTGAACAGCTTGACCCACGTCGCTCGATGGATGCCGCCAGAATTGAAGTCAAAGGAAAGTGCCGCGTCGAACTGCTGTTGCGTGAGCGGGCGCGTAAAGGCCTTGTTCACCCGCCTTTCGAATTTGGCGATATCGCGGGCGAAGATGTCCATGATTTCGGACAGCGAATATTCGCCGCGTTTCGTTGCCGGGTCTGGCGATCCTGCCGAAGCCGTGTGGCCGATGCCCACGGTCCAATAGCCCTGGCTATCTTTGTAGGGCGAACTGACTATCCCTTCGTGCGCGGCAATCTCTACTAGACCCGCCGTCGATACCTTGTTTGCCATGTTTGTGCTTCCTATTACTTATTGACTTCCTACCGTGTCGTGGTATTGATCTTTTATGGCTAAGAACCCAAGACTCATCAATTTGACCGGCAAGCGCTTTGGTATGTGGACGGTGCTGCATCAAGATGGGAATGCGCCGAAAGGCGCTGCCCGATGGTGCTGTGTTTGCGACTGCGGGACTGAACGCACTGTGGTTGGTGGTGACTTGCGCCATGGCAAGTCCACCAATTGCGGATGTGTTGGATCTCGGCGAATTGGAGCGCTGCGTCGAAGTCACGGCGGCACAGGAACGCGCCTACACAATATATGGAAAGGGATGCGCAAACGCTGTTACGGAACGAGCGACCCAGGCTACGCTAACTATGGTGGTCGCGGGATCACGGTATGCGGCGAGTGGCAGGAATTCGCCGCGTTCAAGGATTGGGCCCTCAATAGCGGATACCGCGATGACCTTTCTATCGAACGTCTCGATGTTGACGGGGACTATGAACCCCACAATTGCATTTGGGCTGACGCTCAGGCGCAAAGCGAGAATCGTCGTTTAGTGGCGAAAGCCCCAAGCGGGAGACTTTGGTGGCACATCGCCAGGGACAACGGTATAACGCACGCGGCCTACCGGACGCGCCTCAGCGCTGGCTGGTCGCACCATCAAGCCGCAACTTGGCCGATAGGGAAAAAGCGACGCGACGGGAACCTCTCAAGAGCCGTGTTCCTCAATATCAATGGCGAAGTGCTTCCTATGTCCCATGCGGCAAAGAAAATTGGGTATTCTGCTTCTGCGATACCACAGCGCGCAAAGCGCAAGGGCATAAGCCTGCAAGCTGCCCTCGATGAGCTAGCGAAACGTCCACGATGATGCCCTCGTGGCTCGCGATCTCTGCGAGACCGCGCTTACTGGCTTTCATAGCCATGATCTGTCCTTTCGGATTGTGATTTTGAGTTTACGCGGGTTATGGTGCCGCGCCTCCAACGGGACGGGCAGATGCCGGGCACGAGACGCAACGAAACGCTTAACCGCTTTCCCGCCGAAGCAGCGGAGTTCAAGCGGCTCGCGGAGTCGGCCTACGGGTGGGGATACCAGACGAAAATCGCTCGAAAATTTGGCGTGGCGAACCGGACAGTCATGCGGTGGGCGAACGGGCACAACATTGCTCCGAAGCATGTCATGGCCTGCCTGGCCGATGATTCGAGAAAGGCGGACGCTCGCGCCGAAGCGTTGGAGGGATTGATTTCGGGCATTCTGCAAGTGCTGCCCGAGCCGATGGCCGATGCCGCATTTGAGATCGCCATAGGCGAGGCCGGACCGAACGCGCGTCACGAAATAGAAAAATTCAGGTCTGCACTTTCAGACGCGCGGGAATAGCAGTATTTGGCTTTGGGGCGTCGAGAATGGGTGTGGGAATGCGATATCAGCACATGCTATTCGCCGTGGTACTGACCGCCTCGGCACTTATGGGGGATGCCCCGCAAAAACATCTCATTGCCGTGGCAGTCGCCGGCGCGGCGCTCGCTGCACTAGCCGTAATGTGGGTGACGCGTCCTGCGATTCCCCGAAACATTACGTCCTACGGGCTTATGGCCTTCCTGGCGTCAATCGCAATTTCACTGCCCGTCGCGCTCTCCAACGGAACAACCGTTTTCGATTGGGCCTTCCGCGCTGCCGCCCCACTGGCCTTGATGGGCGTCTTTTTCCTGGCGCCGCTCGAGACAGAAGAAGACGAAGCCGCAGTACTCAAGATCATTCTGGCCGCTTGCGTTGCCTGGGCGGCGCTGTCGTTCTGGCAGCTATCCAGTCACGTCGACTTGTTGTGGTCGTATCGATGGACGGCACTGTCCAACAATTTGATCGTGCCCTTCAATCTCGTCGCGATCGCGGTCCTGCTTTTCGGGCGGAAACTGGTCAGCCAACGCATGACCTGGCTACTGCTGCTCATCTTCGGGCTTCTGACGGTCGGTGGCGGCTACAGGTCGCACATAGCCATCATTGTCGGGCTTCTGGCCGCTTTTGCCGTCAGCTTGCCGTTTGTGGCCGAATACCGCCGGCGCGCCGTACCGGTCGTTCTGATCGCGGGGCTGGCTATCGCCCCGTTTTACGCATCCGGTATGCTGGATCAAAACATGAAAGTCGGCGAGCACGAAGAGAAGATCGTCGCCAAGAACCCGCCCGCGCCAAAAGCACCGCCTGTCACCAAAGCCCCGCCGGCCGCTATCGTAAAGGTGGAAGCCGGCATACCGTGGCTGCGGAAGTTCCTCGGCAGTCGTGACGGTTCGCGCGTTCTCGAAATCGAATACGCGTACCGGAATTTCATGGAGTCGCCGCTAGTCGGAAAGGGTCTCGCCTTTCCGATCCCGTCCGAAATCCACTTCTACAACGACCTTGACTATCTCCATCGGCTGGAAGCCGCGAATGGGAAGACTTACCCGTATGTGTACATGATGCACAACTTCCCCGCATCGATAGCAATGACCATGGGCCTCTTGGGGCTGGCGTCCCTCGGCGTGTTCTTTATCGGGCTGCTATCTCACGCGCTAAGAGGCGGCGCGACCGCAGCCCCCGCCTTCGCGGCGATTGCCGCCATATGCGTGTTTTCGCTGATTTCGGCCGCGTGGACGCTGCCTCAATTCTCATTGCTTATCGGCGGTCTGGCCGCCGTCGTGTCACAGCGACGAGGCCGACAGCGCAACGACAACAAGGCCGGCATAGAGAAGACCGATAAGCAACCGCTCGGTGATCGACATGACCTATTCTCCAGTGGAGATGTAAGGTAGCCCACCAGTCGCCGGCAGGCAACTACGGACCAAGCAACCCGTGGGTTTTCAGGTCGAGGATCAGCGCCATAACACGCTCGGCAAGTTGCTCGGTCGTGACGGTGCTGGTGACGAAAGTCGTTCGCGTATCGGTCCCGGTGGGGTCTTCCCATCCTGCAATCCGGTTGCCGACGACCTTCACGCCGTCAATGCCAAGGATGCCTTCGAGGTTCACGGAACCGCGCGGGGCACTGGTCAGGGAAGTCGGCTGGCCGGCGTGAACATCGCCGCCCAACGGGTTCAATTCGAACACCTTGAATCCCGTCGCGTCCTGGATCGTCTGCACGCCCCCACGGTGCGTATCGGAGCGCGAATAAAGGGCGGTTCGCATATACGACACGTCGCCAGCCGCTTCCGCCTCGATCTGGCCATACACACCCGTCGTCGGGTACGCGGTGAGAGCGGCGCGGGCGCGCAGCCCGCCGGACGGCAGCAGCGTACCGAGCATCTTGTACTCTACACCGCCCGATTTCGGATTGAGGGTGATCTGTGAGCCGCGCCGAATATCCGACGAGCAGCCGGACGCGACATAGACGCTCGTGTAGAAGCCGTCGAACGTGTTGACGCCGAAATGGACGAGTTCGGCGTGCGACTCAAGGAGCACACCGCGCATGGTCGAGGCATTCCCTGCTGCCACGTTGCGCAGCCGGTTGTTGTGGATCCAGACGTCCGAAACCAGACCGTTCGCGCCTGCGGCCTTCACCCATATGGCCCCGCCAACCGTACTGGTCGCATCAACGTCGCCGCTGTTGTCTTCGATCACGACCCCGACACACCCGCCGACGTTCCCGTTGACCCCGACAGCATCGTTCCAGTAGACGGTGCCGTCCGAACTCGGCTTGAGACGATTGCCGCGAATGACATTGTTGTACGACGGGTCGCGCACAGGCGTGCGAGGATTGTCAACTTCAATCGCGATAAGGCTCGTCGCGATGCCGACCGTGTGGGGCGCCTCGATCTCGTTGTCTTCGATCCAGATATCCTGGCAAGGGCCGTTATTGTCCGTCAGGATCGTCCCTGACGCATGTGTGGTCGCCGTCGTTCCGAGCCGGCCGCGCTCCGTGATGTTGACGGTATCGGTCGGGCTATTCGCATTGGCCGCGACAATCTTCACGATCTCGTCGCCTAGCCTGACCTCGTAAGGGACGCCGGCCGCCAAGGTGAGCCCGGTCACAGGCGTGATCGAGATGTCGTTGACGGGGGTCGTAACGGTCACGTCTTCCGCGATCGTGGTGGCGGTCACGCCGCGCGCATAGAAATATATACCCACATAGGTCGTCGAAAACGCATACTGGTTGACGCTCCAGTTGCGAATTTTGTTGCGGTACACGCGGACATTATCGCAGCTCCCACCCCGGATGACCTGACCGTACCCATAGCTGCCGGACAGCACATTGTCGTGGATGTCGATGTTTCGGATGCGGTCGTAAGGGAAGGCACCCTGCAGGTTGATGCCGCCGCCGAAATAGATGGTGGCGCCGTCGACCGTGTTATGTGCGATCTCGACATCGGCCACCGCCCCATAACAGCAGATTGGATACCAGACGGCGTTCAGCACCTTGTTGCGCAGGACGGACCCCTGCGAACACTCGATCATGAAAATCGCGTAACCGCTGACGTCCTCGATCTCGCAATCCCATACTCCGAACCCTTCGGTGAACTGGATGCGGATTGCATGGGCCACGTCTAGGTCGCCAAGTGGCGTTCCGCTGGTTCCCCGATAGAGGAAATTGCGGACCTTCACCCGCTCGAAATAGATGCCTTTCCGCTGCCCGTTGTCGGTGTTCGTGATGAAGGCGAACCGCGAGCCGGTGGTCGCCGGCGTGTAGGTCATCCCCTCGGCGTCAACGATTACGTCCCGCGTGACCACGCCCGACGAGTTGATGACGAACAGGCTCGCCGGATCGAGGCCGATGTCAGGAACATATGTCGCGTTGGCGTGGATCACCGGAAAAGTGACCGTAGTCCCGGCGGTGATCCTGTAGACGGCCCCCTGGCCATCCACCATGATCGCCTTCGTTGCGGCCGCCACCGCGAAAACATTCTGGACGGCGGTGGTGTCGTCGGCGCCAGTGGCGGCCCCGACTGTGCCGTCGCCAATCGCCCCGAGCATCTTATGAGTTAGGACACTTTCCGCGATTTCATACCAGACGACCGTCACGGCGTCGGAAAGCGCGATCGAAAATTTTCCTGCATGCGACGGCTCCGCGCCGACCATCTTGTACAGCGCACCGCCGCCATCGCCGGCGGAGGTGTGCCCAGCTAGCCGAATGAAATCAGGGGCGGCGGAGGGCGCGTAAGCCTCGGCGGCGGATTTGGTCGGGAACCCGGTCGTCTTTGCGTCGAGCGCGCCTTGAAGCCCGCTGACCGTCGAAATAGCCTGCGTCCCGGTGTGGTTGGCGCGGTCGAAAACATCGCTGCTGATATTCTGCGGGTCGTAGACGCTCGCGAGCATTCCGGTCGGGCCGGACGAACTCCATACCGGGGTCGAGCCGTCCGACATGAGGAAGTAGCCGTTCGGCGCAATGCCGAGGCGGGCCATCGAAGCCGCACCATTGGCATAGATCAGATCGCCGTTGGAATAGGAAAGCCCGGCCACACTCGAAAGCATGTCGTTATAGGCCTGAATAGTGACGCCAACGGCGGCGGGTTGTAGGGCAGTATCGGCCTTTGTTCCCTGCGCCGTTGTGGCAAACTGCGCACCGCCAAGCGCATCGATAGCCTGCTTAGTCGTGAGGGGGGACATCGCCGCCAGCGCATCGACGCCAGCCTCCGCTTCGGCCTGGTTAGCCATGGGGCGGCCGGCCGATACGATTTCAGCAAGGGTAGATTTACGCGTCGTCGCACCATCAATGGCCACAACGTCCGTGTCTACCGGAGAGGTATCCGCCGGTAGGTCTCTAATCCGAATATCAGCCATTGAATATGCCAGTCCAGATGATTTTATTCGTGATGATTGTCGGCTGCACGTTGTTGTGCGCCCCGCCTCCGCCCTGCGATGGGATGGTGTGTGCGTGATTGGGTGCGTCTGAAGTCACGCGGGTCACCACAGCGGGTTGGATATAGCCGCTGCCGAAGTCAAAGCCGGTTCCGTCTGCCGTCGTGCTGTCGGATACGGTGTGGTTGTGCGCGCCGGCATTGCCGGTAGTCCCGTCATGGTTATGAGACGGCATTTCCGCGATAGAAAGGACATGTGTTTGCGAGCCGCCCACAGCGCCCAAGGCTGTGCTTCCAATGGAAGAAAGACGATTGGCGCTCGTGCCGCCCATATCGTCTTTGCCGGCGCTTACGCGTCCGCGATGGTCAGGAAGGTTGAATGTAGTCGATCCGTCGCCGGACCCGTACGTGGTCCCGATTGCCGCAAAGAGCGTCGAATAGGTCGATCTGGATACTGCTTGGCCGTAACAGAGCAGCCAACCGGCGGGGGCCGAAGGGCCGGCGTAATCGTTGATAATCCCAGGGGGCAGAAGGGCGACAAGCTGCGCTCGCGTCACGGCGTCGGTTGGCTCTGTGCCGGCGGCCATATTCGTGACGCGCTTTGCGCCCATTGGCATGTTGGCCTGCATGGCCGCAGACCCATCGCGAGGCAAAGACCCCGTAAGTGCCGTCCCGATGTCTTCCAGGACGGGGTTGTGCTGGGCAACAGTGATCGGCTGGCCGGTCGTGGCCTTGTAGCTGCCGGGAAGCGAATAAACGCCGCCTGCTCTAGGCATGGGCTGCTCCATAAAAAAGCCGCCCCTTGCGGAACGGCATGCGAATTGCGATATTGGCGGAGATGCGGAAGTTCGCTCTCCCCCTATTTTTTGCTCTAGCGGGCTGCACCACGGCGGAGCCGGTTCCCGGTCCAACCGGCGCTGTCATGAACCAGACGAAATGCTCAGGCTCACCGACCGGGTGCTTCAAGACGGCCGTCAAGACCTGCAACGGCCCGTATCAAGTCATGGACAGCTACAGTAAGGCCGGCGGATTGTTGGCCGACCTGTTGCCGGGGCCGATCACATGGTACGGCATGACATACCGATGTGGCTCATCAGACGGGGCAATGCCGACCTTTCCTTTTGGAGGCCAGCAATACGTTCCCTCACCCGTGGCGGCTCCATCAGCACCAAGACCGACACTCTGCACGAGCACGATAGGCGGTTCCGTTATCGGGGCATCCAACCAGATCACAACGAGGTGTTCGTGAAGCGTCAGCCAATCCTTGGGCCGAATGCCCTACCATTCTTCCTACAGTTTGCGTTCGCCATTGCGTTCGCATTTCTGATAGCGAAGCCGGTCGTGACCTACTTGGCGGACCACCTGCTATGCAAGCCTACCGGGATATGTTCGAAGGAAGCGCGCGAGCGCCTGAACCTACCAGCGCTTCGATAATGGCTTGCTGAATAGGCGTAAGAGACTGCTTCGCCGTAGCGCCGCCCGAGCGAATTAGCGCATCGGCCAAATTCACGCTATTTTTGGTCAGCGCATCAGCCGCCGTCTTAGCGCCCATTCCGCCGAGGGACAGCGCCCCGATGGCCGGGTTGACCATGGTTCCGCCAATACCAAGTGCTGCCATAAGCCCATTGCCGGAAGGCGAGAGCTTGCCGGCCAGCCTTAGGGTATTTTGCCCCGGCGTTCCCGTCACAATCTTTTCCAGAGCCTCTTGTTCGGCCTTGTTAAAGCCACGTGGCTTCTCGACAAGGCGCCGGACGTTCTGACGAATAGCGTTGTCAACATTGCCGCCAGAACCGGTAGAGCCGGCTCGCAATTCGGCACGAGAAACTGCATCCGACAAGCGCTCCGCCTTACTGACCCGACTCCACAATTCGCGAGCTGTCCTCAAGGCAGACGCGCCGGCCTGCTGGTTCCCCATCAGAACGCCACCCTGCCCCGGATTGGCAATCACGTCATCGATAGCCTCGATGATGCTGGAAATCGCCTTGTTGTTGGACTGGTTGCCGGGAATGAACCCGTTGGATGCAACTTTCCTGAGCGTGTCAAGCCCCTTCAACGTCACGTTCTGCCCATTAAGATCGCGAAGCCGCTTCACGACAGCCGCCGCGCCGGGCTGCAAAGCCGGGTCGAAGCCAATATCGCTCAACTTCCCAACCACGTCCTTTGCAACCTTGTTGACAGCATTTGGCGTGAACACGACCCCGGCCTGGTCCGCATTCTGATAGGCGGTGTTCGCCGCCGTGCGAAGATCGTCAAGTGACGGTGCGGACTGTTTTGTTGCGCCACGCACGCCAAGGCGGCTTGCCGCGCCTGTAGCGCCGCCCGTGGCTGCGCCCAGCCCCCCGCCAACAGCAGCATTGTACGCCCGCTCCTCAAGCCCCCGTCCTTCCCCAGCGCCATAGACCGCACCGTAGGCCGCGCCCTCGGCCGCGCCGCGCCCTGCAAGACTGCCAAGCGTCGGTTTGGCACCCTGTAGAAAGGAAACACCACCCTTCATTAGCGGTGTCGCGGCCCCCAATCCGCCTGCAACTGCACCGAATGTCGTGGCGATTGGGGAGCGCCTTGAGCGCCGCTGCTGCAATTCTTCCTCGACCTGCATGTTGCGATCATAGGCGCGTCCCAGGTCGAACCCATCACCCTGCATCCACTCACGGCCTGCACGGAAGGGCGCATTGACCCCCGACACGATTTCATCGCCGAACGGGATGGCCTTTGCGATGCCGCTGCCGGTCATGTCGGCAAACGTGCCCTTGCCGGTGATCTTTTCGGCTAAGTCGGCCTCCTTCTCAGGGGACCAGCCATCCGTTTCCTTGCGCCTACGGCGAGCGCGAGCAAGAGCAAGCGCTTTCTGCTGTTCAGGGTTCATCGAAACAGCGCCCTTTCTTCCGGCGTCATGAACTCCCAATCGGTCGGGTCAACGCCATCAGGAATAGCGCCATCGGCCTGCGGAGCACCGCCGAGCGGCCGTCGCGCCGGCCCCCTGCCCTCACCGTGGATCGTATCCATATAGGTGTTCCAGAGTCGGTTCAGGTTGAATTTCAACTGGTCCGCCGATTGAGACTGGTCCAGAGAACCGGCCACGGATTGGAGGAAGTTCAGTTCGCGTTCCGTGACCTGGCCAAGCGCGCCACCTGTTGGCGACTGCTGACGCATACGGTTCAGTTCCTCGAAACCGATATTGGCGCGGATCGTGTCAAGTAGCTTCGAGATTGCCTTCGCATCGGTGTTCGGCACGCCAGACAGAAGCGCGCCAAATCCCGTGTCCGGCAGAATGCCCGTGTCCATCAGGTCAAGAGCACGGTCGATCTCCTGTGTCACAAGGCCACCCCGGTCAACCTCGCCAGTGCGACGAGCTTCTTCGGCGCGAGCCTTTGCATCCACCTCAGCGGCGGCAGGGCCGCCCGGAATCGGCCTCATGGACCGAGAGCCGGTTTCGGGGTTGGTGAACAACTCGAAGCCCTGCGGGATTGTACCGACTTCACCGCCCCCGACCGTAACATTCGTCGCGCCGGCCTTGCGCATGTCCGTCATGAAATCCTGGAACGTGCCCTGATAGCCCTGCTGACGCGCGAACTCGTATTCACGGATATCGTCGGTCTGTTTAGGCTGAGGATTGCGCAACTGCTCAAGCTCAAGCTGGGCGCGCTCCATTTCCATCTGACGCATCGGATCGTTCTGCTGCATCTCGCGATTGAGAAGCGCGTTGACGAGCGAACGCTGAGTGTCGGAAAGCCAAGGGTTTTGCGCGGCGTTGAACAACTGCGCCATGGAAGGCCCATCGTTCGGGTCTACCGCGTCTGCCGTGCCGCCAGCCATGACGGGGAGCCTATCCATGCCGGCCTGTGCCATCTGGACGGGAGGCTTGCCGCCGCCGTTCGCCATGGCTTCCACGAGAGCTTGCCGGATATCCGGCGTGCCGGCAGAAGCCGGGGCCGCACCAGCATTGCCGAGCGCACGCGAGAATTTATCCACGTACTGCGAACCAGACGTTCCGAGCACGTCCTTGCGCCCAGCACCTTGAGATGCGGGCAGCCCGGTAAACCATGCGCTGGCCGCGTCCTGCGGGTTGCCGTACTTTTCGACATAGCTGCCAAATCGATGGTCAAAAATCGCATCCTGGATTTGCGGATTCGACAGAAATTCATCCGGCGTCACTTCACGGCCGAGGGCAGCCGTCGACCATGGGCCGATATTGGCCTCCATCACCTGATACCGGCCAAGAGCGCGGCCAAGCTTCGGATGGGTCGGACCAATTGCGGCATAGCCGCCGTGACCGTCGCTTTCGATGGATGCAATAGCGTCGCGGAACGGCGACATATCACCCCCGACAGAATGAGCCTGTGCAACGCGCGCACTGGCCGGGTCCATCGGTTCACCGCCAGCCATGGGAGACATGGGCGCATCGCCGCGCGGCGCATCAGGGAAATTGCCGCCACTGAGCGCGCCAATGATCGACTGCATTGCGCTGGACGCGCCGGCACGGCCCGCGCCTTCGGCCTTGTCCACACCGCCCATCATGCGACGATAGAGCAATGCCTGACCAATGGCATTCAAGCCCTCGCCAACATCGCGAGGCGCGCCGGTCATTTGCCTCGCCGCGATAGCCTCGGCAATGGCGCGCTTCTTGGCAACGCTATCCGGCGTTTCCTTGGATGCGTCGAAGGCAAAGGAAAGATCACCGACCGCCATACATGCCCCCTGCGCCCATGGTGAAAAGCGGTGACTGGAACGCGGGCTTTACAGGCTGCGGCTTCGCAAGCGTGGGCTGCGGTCGCGCAAGGCCACCCATCGCGTTGAACTGCGGTGCCTGCGGCTGCTCGGCCTGCATCGTGGCAAGACCGCCCATGGCCTGCGGTATGAACTGCGGGCGCTCGGCATCCAACGTTGGCTGCTCCGAAAGCATCATTGGGGCCGGGACAGTATTTTCAGGCACCTGAGGAAGCCCCTGCGGCATAGGAGCCGGTGCGGCCCCACCCATCGTTCCGCCAGCCATCGGCATATTGCTAGATGAACCGTTCGGGTCAGGGACGCCGCCCGTGCGGCCAATGCCGCCTTGCTGACGTGCATTCTGGAGAAAAGCCCGCAAAATTTCCTCGTACATATCAGGCTCCTTCCAATGCCTTGCCGTAATCGACCATCTTTATCCCCGCCACTTCCTTGACCGCGCCGGGCTTCTTCTTCTCCACTTCCTGAGCCATAAGGCCCATCTGGAGTAACGGAGAGCCCTTGTAGCGGAACTTGTAGATGGCCTGCCCGTCGTCGGTCTTGCCGACCTTCTCAATGTCTTCCTTGGTGCGCTTGTCCGACATGATGAGAGACGACCCCAGCCCAAACAGGCCACCGAGCAGGCTGTTGCGCTGCTGGTTCTGAATCTGCCAGTTCTGGAGCTGCTGGTTGTAGTTCTGGTTGATCAGTCCGGCGTTATCCGTGGTCGGGATTGTCGGCATGTTGCCGCCCGTGAACTGCGGGATATTGACCTGAGAACCACCCAACAGCGATGCAATCTCATTAATGGGCTGCGACCGCTGCGCAAGCGCCTCCTGCACGGCCTGCCCCCGGCCCGTGAGCAAGAGCTGGTTGTAGGCGTCGTTGCGGCCTTGGTTGAAATCGCCCATCGCCGCC
Organism: Nitratireductor arenosus; assembly: GCF_009742725.1. Lineage (GTDB taxonomy): Bacteria > Pseudomonadota > Alphaproteobacteria > Rhizobiales > Rhizobiaceae > Mangrovimarina > Mangrovimarina arenosa. Next base: position 17,874 of record NZ_WPHG01000010.1, read on the forward strand.
GAGAAAGCGTCTGAGCCCTCTCGAATACCGCGATTGAGCAAATTCGTGCGCATCGCTTCTTCTTCGCGTGCAAAACGCGGGTCAAGGCGCTTTGAGCCGAGTTCGAATAGTCGCGCCTCCGTCGCCTCATTGCTGAGGTCGATCGGTTCGGCCATGTAATCAGTCAGGAAGCCGGATTGCTGCGCCGCCAGATCGGCTAGGTTGAACTCAGCATCCTGCTGGCGATCATAGGTGCGCTGCTGATTGTCGGAAAGCTGAACATTTTCCGTGAAGCGCGGGATATGGTACGTCTGGCCGGTATACGGGTCCGTGAAGGAATATTCGCCGGACTGGTCATAGGTCACGCTTCCTTCCGGCCCGACACGGTTGACATTACCAAGCATCGCGTTGGCAAGCGCCGTCGCGACACTGGTGCCGGTCTGTGCCGCAGACGTTTCTCGCGGGTCTGGCGGAGCGGGCGGTTTTGGCTTACCCAATGTATTGATCCTCAACAGTTTTTTTCGACGCGATGGGGTGACGCTCTCTCGCATTGAAGCGGTTCGAGAGCCACGCATCATCTGTCAGGAAGAAAATGCGTTCGCCTTCCTCGCGCCCCCTAAGCCGGGGGATGGTGACGTGATCGAAGCCGTACGCCGTGAAGATGCGAAGCAGGCGACTATCCCGCTCCGAAACCCGCGTCACGACCATTTGCGCGCCCGCTTGATGGAACGCATATCCGAACATGGCTTTGAGGACTGGTCTGGTCAGCCAACGAGGCGTTGTCGCCGCGCTGTGCATCTCAATAACCCCAGCCTCGGGCTGCCAGTTGTTGAACACCACCACGCCGACGACAGTGCCGTCCTTCATGACGCCCATGGTGGTATAAGGTTCTTCGAACGGGCGCGGCAAACCGATCTGAACCGCGCACCACAATGCAAGCGCCCTGTTCAATTCAGGATCGCGCGGCCCGCCCCACAGAATATCCATCATACGATTGACGACGACTGACTATAGGCGAAATCGATGCGCACAATTTCGATATCCAGCGGCACGACTGCCCCGCTCGTCATCTGAAAAGACGGCGCCACGGCATAACCCGACCCGCCAACAACGTGCCATTCCTGGAAAGTCAGTTGCGCGCCGGTGACATCCCATCGCGCCGTACCCCAAATGCCGACACCCCAAGCCGAACTTCCTTCGACCGATGGAGATGCTGGAGGCGGCGGAAGGTTGATTTCGTAATCGCTCTGCAACGAGATGCGCGGTTTCGGGTTAACCTCACCGCGAAGAACGGGCCGCGCCATTTTGCCGATCTTGATCGCGGTCGGGTCGCCAAGGTCGTGGAACAGCGGCACGAACGTCGCGGTGTACGGCTTGCCTTCATCCTGACCCGTAACGTTGGCCTGCACGACCTTTCCATCAATCGAGCCGAAATAGAGATGGCCCTGAAACACCTCCATGCAGGTGGCATCCCAATTCGAAAACAGGCCCCACGCCCCGGTGCGCGTATTGGCCACGAACCAACGCGGAGGCTGTTGGTTGACGGACGGAAGCGCGACCACGACCATCTGGTTTGCCGGCCACACCTCGCAATGCCATTCGCCGGACTTGCGCAACGCTACGGCGTCGTTCCACGCATCTTCAATGGGATAGGACACGGCAGAGGGCGAAAGAGCCGCGTAGTCGCGCTGGATGGCCTGCGAGAGCGGCACGAAACCGATATCGGTAGCAATTACCAGATCGCCGCCGGCCGGGATGAATGCCTGCTTTCCAAGGGGCTCGCCGATGCGATAAACGCCGACCTGCGACCATTCAGACGCCGACGCGGGGTTGTTGCCCTGGAAAACAGCAACCTGCCCCTCGGCAGTGGCAAAGATGCACTGCGCCGACAAGCCGCCGCTTTCACCAGTGCCAAGCGACCAGCTTTGACCAAACAGGAGCCGCCCGCCTTTGGTCATGACACCGCCGAGTGGGATTTTAGCCGCCGCGCCGCCAATGCTGTCCACCGGCAGATACCACGCGTCCAGGCTGTTCTTCTCCACAAAGAAGAGGCGGTTTTTGTAAACCCACACGAAATCCAGATCGGCCGTGTTCACGCCCGTGATGCCGGAATAGGCCAATACCTCAGCGCCGGACGCCAAAGCCGAACCGCCTGTCCCATCCGTCAGGGCTTCATTGTCCTGAAACGGCCCCCCAGCGATGGTATGGATGATCAGGGTGCCGCTGGTTTCATCGCCCGCGATATTGACGATTTCTGCCGTGGCGCCCGACGTGCCGCCCGTGACGGTCTGTCCGATGGTGAACGCAGCCGTCCCGCCATCATAGGCGAGGCGATAGACATCTTCACTGCCGATGGGATACCAGAACGAACCATCGTAGAGTAGCATCGGGTCAGTGCCGTTAACCAGCACCAGAAACACGCCGCCAGACGTGGCGAACTGCGCATCGACCCAAGCGCCGCCCGTCCGCCCCGTGATAACCGACAGGTCCCCCGTGCTGCGCTCGCCGAAATAATCCCCGGCATCCGTAATGAACAGGCTTCCGCCCTCAGTGCCGAGACGATAGTTCGTAGGCGAGACGATGCTTGTGACGTTGTAAACCGCATCCTCAGTCGCGCCGAATAATTCTTCCTGACTGCCGTTCTTGTAGGCAAACAGCGCGGTGGTGGGTTTATCCCCTTCGCCAAGCGTGGCATAAAGATCGCTGCCCCGGCGCATGATAGCGCCCTCGGCGGTCGGAAACAGGTTTTCCAGCACCTCGGCGCCAGGAGGGACATCAGGACCGTTCGGATTGGCCTTGTTGCGATTGGCAATCCAGCCGCCCGTAGGCGCTGCAAAGGCAAAGGGGCGCGCGACGTTTTGCGTGGAATAGGGCGCGGGACGCCTCATAGCGCCCTTGAAAACGGCAGGTTGTCGCATTGATCACCCTACGGCGTGATGATGCCAGGCCAGGTGCGGGACGCAACCATGGGATCGACAGGCCATGACGTGTTGACCGGACGGGCGGCGCGATCCGCCGAGATATCCAACTCAAGTTGATGCTCGAAATCGGCCATTTCCTGCGCATAGGGCAGGTTCTTCATGGACAGCCAATTGTAGACCGTCCCGAGCGTCAGGAGATATTCGGGGAAGGCGAACGCGTCATCGTCTTTCGACACGCGCTCCTTGTTCACCCCACCAGAAATCGGGACAACCCACCCTTTGCTGACATACTGCACCGACAACGTTTCGCCGGAGGCAACGCCAAGGATTTCCAGATTGCCGCCAAACTGCCGCCAGTAGCCGGGGAAACCCGCACCGGGTACGGTCAGGAGCCGATGCCATGCATCCGGCGCGCACGGGCCGGACAGCGGCGAAAAACTGGACCCGGAGCGCCAGACAGACGCATTGGAAAAGGACGTGCGCCAGTCGTCAGGCAAGGCCTCCTGCTGGGGCGTGCCGCCCGTCGCGATAAAGGCGAAGGACTTGCCAAGCGTGTTCCAGTTATGGCGAGCGACAAGCGCCCTCCCTGTCATGTTCAACGCAGCGCGCAGGCTTACAACATCCGGGTCATCCGTCCCCTCGATGGTCGATGGGATATTGGTGATCGGCAGTTGTTCAACCGCGTCCTGAATGACAAGGAGAGCGCTCATGTTGCTTCCTTACGCCGCTTCGGCTTCTTCCTTGCGGGGCCGGCCGGGCCCGCGCTTGGGCGTGTCCGACTTTTCCTCAAGTCGCTGAGACAGTTCCTCGATAGTCCTGCTCATACGTGCCATATCGTCTTTCATGCGCTCGTTCTCGGCCGCGAAACGCTGCGCCTCGGCAGTATTCGCAGCCTTTGCCAGATAGGCCTTGGCCTTCTCGACCAGTTCACGCGTACCGGGACCGATCTTTGAAATCGCGATGTCATTCAGCTCGGCAAGCTGATCGACGGTATAGACGTTGAAATGGTTCAAAAGCTTGATCTGCGCCGGCAGAATGGCCGGCCACTGCATCAGCGGCGTGCCGGAAAAGGTCTGCTCGACGCCCTTCTTGAACACCGCGTATTCTTCGGGGAATTTCTGCCGTTCGGCTTCGGTCACGCGCTTGGTGACGACGGTTTTGTTGTCGCCGATGGGGATGATCTTGATGAACTCGAAATCCTTGAAGATCGGGCGACCTTCCTGTTCGGATTCGTGTTTCATATGAACGGCATCGATGTAAAATTCTGCGATCAGGCCTTTAGCCATGATGTTCTCTCCGTTTGATTGGAAATGAGAAAAGGGCGGCCCGGAAGCCGCCCCTATCGATTATCAGTTGCCGTCAAGCGGGCTGGTGGTCTTGCGAATCCAGCCATATTCGCCATTCGCAAACCCGGTATCGGCGGTGAAATCACCCGCACCGGCAGCGGCCGTAAAGCCCGGCGTGGTCAGGATGACAACCGTGGCGTCATTGATCGCGGCAGAAGCCTTGACATAGACCCAGGTCGTATTGCCAGAGCCGATAGCAGCGGTTCCAAGACCGAATTCAGGCGTGGCGGTGCGGCGGTCAAACCCCACACCGACCTTGCCGTCAGTTGCAAAAGCCATGTTTCGTTTCCTTCGAAAATGAGGAAGGGCCGCCCGGAGGCGACCCTATGGGGTTAGTCCTTGAGGACGCCTTGCAGCGACCGGTTGGAGGTGGTCATGTTGCCCGCAAAGAAGATCAGGCGGGTGATGGCGTCCTGATTGACGGGAACGCGCTCACCATCCTCGACCGACATGTTGCGATCACGCGACGGGCGATAGAACAGATAGTCGGTGTTGAGGAAGTACATCTTGTTGGTGGGGGCAGAGCCGCCGAAACCACCGTCAAGGACCACATCGGCAGTCATGTATTTCAGGCTGGAGAAGCCTGCCGACGCCTCACTGATCGACTGAATGCGCTGGATCGCCTGGAGGCTTTCCAGATAGTGGCGCCAGTAGTTGTTGTCCGCCACGATCAGGTCGGGCTTGTCCGAGTTGCGGACCAACTGCACCCACACCTGGTTCATGTAGGACTGGATATTGGCCGCACTGGCCGGCGCACCGCCATCCGTGGTGGCGTCAAAGGCGACGTTACGCCAGAACGTCCACGTGGAGGCGTCGATACCACCCACGATGTCAGAACCGGGCGCGTCGGAAACCAGAAGCTGCATGCCGCCGATCTGCTTGCCGCCATCGGCAGTACCGTCACTGTAGGTATCGGCACCGATGTTGTTCTTCATGGTCTTTTCGGCATTGCCGATGCGCGATTCCAGAAGATCGATGATGGCTTCCGGGCCGGCGTTCTGGATTTGCTCAAGACCGCTGATGGTCACGGCAACAGAGGCCTGCTTCCAGTCGTATTCAGCCGCCGAGAAAACGTCGGAAGGCGAGATGTTGAGGGCTTCATACCCACCATAACGCATGAACGTGCTGTTCTCGTCGTATTCAAGCTCCTGCACGATGGTGCGGCCACCGGAGACAGGCTTGACCTTCCCGCGCCGGTTAAGGCGGTCCAGGAGGGCAGTGGATTTGGTCACGTTGTCCGCCAGCCGCTTGGTGCGGCTGCGCAGCGTGGTGGTGACCAGTTCAGAAAGATTGGGCGATGCCATATCCTATTCCTTTTGGGTCATGTGCGCCCCTGCATCGCAGCGTAATTCTGCTCAAGGAGGGCGCGGAGGTTTTCAGAATCCGGCTCTGCCCCGGCCTGAGTGGCCGCAGGTCCGCCGGTTATGGATGCGCCTGCTTGCCGCGCCTGATCGGCGGCCTGCTTGGCTTTTGCAGCCTTCGCCTTGGCGTCCGCGTTCAGCCGCTCTTTGATGAGCGCATCGCGAACTTCCGGGTTCATATAGCAAGCCGTCTCGTAAATCTGATTGAGATCGACCGGCTGGCCCGAAGCGTTGGCCTGCTGGATGAGCCCGAGCATTTGAGGTGCTACGTTCTCAGCGAATTTGTTTTTGGGATCGGAGAAAAATGCCTCGACCTTTGAAGTGGCCTGTGCCTGCTTTTCCCCGTACACGGTTTGTTCAAGCGTGTTGACGCGGGCCAACTGCTGCTTGAGCGAATTGATTTCCTGCAAAAGCGGCTGCATGGCCGGGTCGGCCTGCTGCGCATCGGCAGTCTGTTCATTGGCCTTCTGACCGCCAATCTGCGACGGATCAACGCCGTAGTTCTGGCAAAGCCAAAGGATCGCATTTTGCGGATCGCGTTGTAGATATTCCTCGGCGCGGCGGTAAGATTCGAAGAACTCGGCCGGCTCCATGCCATGCTGCTTGGCCGTCTCGACAAAACGTTCGAGCGGCTTGTATTCTTTCAGCTTGGCAAAGCCCTGATCGATTTCGCGCTCGCGCTTGGCGATATCTAAGCGCACGCTTTCCGGCAGTTCGTCAAACGCGGCTTTCGAAGCCACAGACCATCCCGGAGGCGGCCCGGCATACTTGTCGCTGGCCGCGTTTTCGTCTGCGGTCTGCGCCGCTTCCTGCTCGCCACTATCCTGCACTTCCGCTGCCGGGTCAGAATCGCCTTCCTTGGCCTTGAAGCGGCCCTTTTCGTCGCGACCACGGGCGTCCTGTTCCGCCGTATCGGCCCCCAGACCAATGGCGTCTTCATCCACCGGCGCCGCAACATTTTCTTCGACGGGCGGGTTGCTGGACCGCTCAAATTCGGCCTTGATGGTATCGCGAAGGGACACTTCTTCTTCGATCGCGGACGCCGTGTCCACGTTCATGGCTTCGTCAGTCATGTTTTACCTGATCTGTTGATGTCAGAGGTGTAAAAAAAGCGCCGCAGGGAACCCTACGACGCTACGGTCTGCCAGAAATGTCGTCGCCTATCAGGCGTTCAAGGCCTTCCAATCCGTGGTTGCCGTGCCGGCGGCGCGATACCAGATGTCGTTGGTGATATCCAAGACCCACTGGCCGATGAATTTCGGCGTAATGCTGCTGTTAGGGTTCCCGGCATGAGTGATGTAACCCAGCCGCTCGGCAAGGGCGGCGGGAAGCCCGAGGCCCATGAGTTCAGTCGTTGTCATTGTCATTTCCTTTTACGATGAAAGTTGCTGCCATGCCTGCACGATGTCTTCCTTGACGCCCTTGGGTTCGGTGTCGCGCGCACCGGCCTTTTCCCAATGCCCCTTGTCGTCACCGACGATTTCGCACCCGGCCTGCTTCACCGCGCGCTCATATTGGCTACGGCTCTCGTAGTGGTTGCCATCGACAGGGTTCCACACCGCGTCCATTCCATCGGCGCGAATATAGGGCCGCGACAGATCGGAACGATGAGGCGAAGGCTTGGGAGCCTTGCGGAAGACGCGCCGGCCGTCGCCAAGCGTGTACCAGTGATATTCAGACATCACCCCACCCACGTTTGATTGGCGGATTGCTGTTTCAGCATCATCTCGGCGCGGGCGCGCTCCTGATCGGCCTGGAACTCAGCCCATGCCAACTTGTCGCGGCTTTGGAACTCGGCCCACTCACGCTGTTCCTTGCTCATGGTCTCCTGAGCGTCGATTTGAGTCTTGGCCTGATCGTTCTTGACCTGCGCCGCCAACTTCTGCTCCTGCAACTTGGCATCGGCCTTGATCTTCTCGACGCGCGGGTCAGGCGGCGGGGGTTGATTGCCGGCGCTATCGGCCTTCTTGGTCAGGTTCTCGACCGCCGTTTCAATCACATCCTCCATCGAACGGCCGGCGCGATAGGCGCGGGCCATGAACAGAAGCGATTCACCGATCACCGGAACCAGCTCGGGCACCTGCATCGCGGTCGGGATGGCCTGCCCCATCAGCCCGCCTAGAACCGTAACGAATTCCTGCCGGCTTTCCTTTTCGGACTGCTCATCGGCTGCAATGGTGCTGTCCGTTTCGATGCCAATGCGGTATGAACGCAACTGGTCGTCGCGCATCAGGTTGATGATTTCCTCCTGTGAGGGCTTTTTCAGCATGTCCTCGATTTCTTCCGGGATGGGAGGCATCGGGGGCGGCGGCTGGCCGGTCGCCTGCGCTTGTTGCGCCATCAGTCGGGCTATCTTCTCGAATTGCTGAATTTGCTTTTCAGCGGCCGCCTTTTCCTCGGCGGTGGGGTATTTGAGGCCGGATAGACGCCACAACGTATCGGGCTGGAACTTCTCCGACAGGATTTCCGCCGAGATGCGCGTCAGGTCGCGGCAGAACCGCGCCACTTCCTCCTGACGCGGGCGAATGCGCGTGCCGCCCCACTGCGCCTTTAGCTGCTGCGCGCCGCGCGTTTCTCTCGGGTCAGTCGAGCCCCGGATGATGTCCGAAATACCGGTAATCTGGTAAACGTCTTCAATGAGCTTCTGGCGCAATTCGATGCAGCCTTGAAGCACCACAAGGACATTCTCGACCGGTAGCCATTCGATCATCTGCTTGGCGCCGCCGCCAGAGACGAAAGAAGCCCAGCCCGGCACAGGGACCATCTGATTGCTGGTGCCCGGCTTCAACGCCATTTCAATGGCCGACGATATTTCGCCATCGGCGCCGGCAGGGTAAAACCCGACCAGCTTCAGCGCATCCTCAAGCGCGTCGATCTTGGCCGTAAGCTTGTTGATTTCCTGCGCCTGATCCTGGTAATAGACGTAATCCGGTACAGGCTTCAGCTTATCGGTCGGCAGCGTGGCGTAGAGCGGCTTCGGGCACGGAAAGAAGCCCTTGAGCATATAGAGCGGTGGGCGGCGATCCAAAACGTCTTCGCCGTAATTCTCCGCCAGCCATATCACCTCGTTATCGCGCTTGGACCACACCTCGAATACGCATGTCTTGTCATCCGGCTTGGCCTTGGCATATTCGCCCGGCTTGTTCGCCATGTACGCGGCGCGAACCTTATCCCAAACCTCCTTGCCGAAACGCTGTTCGCCCGCCTCCTTGTCCAGATAGACCTTGCGGCCAACCCACGGCAAATCCTCCCAGCGGCGGGCTTTTGGGTGAATGAAATCCGACCAGTGCACAAAGTCATAGGCTAGCGTTTCGTCGGCCAGAACCTCTACAAGTTCCGTGCCCTCGTCGCCCTCGTACTGCTCCGTCTTGAATGTAGGTACATAGCGCACCCACATAGTGCCCCGGCCGACAATCAGGTAGTTGTCACGGGCCGATTTGATCGGGCTATCGATGTCCGACAGGTCGTAGATCGACGTGATAGAGCGCTCAAGAACCTCAGCTACGGCACGCGCAATCGGATCGCGATCCGAAAACCGCCTCGATACGGCAGGCTGCGGCGGCTGGGCGTAAACGGCAGGCTGGAGCACCGACACGTTGGCCCAAAGCATCGCGTATTTGCGCTGTGTGTCGGTCTTTTCCTCACGGTCATCGAGATAAATGCGCTCGATGTTCTTGGCGCGCTTGGTCCAGTCGGCCATGGACTGCTCGGCCTGCTGGATATCGTCCAGCCATGCCCTTGCAGAGCGCTTCTTATCATTCTGAGGCGAAGCGTCGGTATATTCGTCCATCTATACCCGCTCCTGCTTCGGACCCCGCCGCGTGGTGGCGTGGAACTCGTTGTATGTCATTTCGGTCAAGGGCTTGGGCGGGGGCGCCATGGCCACCAAACCACGCGGACCCTCGACAACGACGCGCTTATCCGGTGGCGGGGCGCTGGACAAAGCCGTCATCATTTGGCAGCCGTACGAAAAGCTGTCGCCGGGGTGGCTGGCCCAATCGTGCGCCGGCTCTTTTGAGAACGTCTTGGTGTCGTCGTTCCATTCGTATTTCCATGCGCGAAGGCCATCCAACCCATCCTCGCACCGGCTTTCATGAAACTCGCACTGCTTGACCACGGTGCGCGCCGCGTTGATCCTGTCCGTCTTGCTGGTTTGCGGCACGATCCCGCACTTGCTTTCGCCAAACCCCTTGATGAACTGTTCTATCGGGCTGTGACGGCTAGCGAAGGTCTTTGTCCTTGCGTCGTGCGGGAGCCATATCTTGCCGAGAGGCCACCCGCGTTCTTCAAGACGCCTTTTCAGGCGCGGTATCCATTCCTCAGCGTCAAGGCCGCTATCCCCGTCATAATCGAGTAGCGCGAAACCACCCACGCGACGTTGCCAGAACCACCAGCACGCCGTGTCCCTGAAACCAAGGTCGCTACTGATCTCAATGGCCGGCCCATTCGGATCATAATCCACATGATCGCCTATACGGCCTTCCCTGTCGCCAACGGCAATGAGGCGCGCTAGAATTGCACCCTCAGTGACCGTAGCGAAAGCGCCCTCCCAGATATGATCATATTCGTCAGGCCGCTTGCGCTGGTCCTCCAGGCGCTCCATCTCAAGGACGGCAGGGAACCACGGATTATCCCGCCAATTGATCTCCACCACCTTCGCATCGTCAGGCGGGTTGAAACGAAATCGCTTATGTGTCGCGCTGTTCTTCTGCTCGGGGTTCCATGTAACCCAGATTTCAGAACCATGTTCGCGAACGGTCGGTACGGCCTTTTGCCACGCCGCCTCACTAACCGGCTCGGCCTCATCCACCCAAAGCACATGAATGCGGGCCTTCGACTTGATGCTGTCCAGGTTGTGGCGAAGGCCAATGAAGATGAACGATATCCGGCCATCTCTGGTTCGGATGAACTTCTCGCCTACCTCGTAGTGGGCCGCCAACCAAGGCTCGGACGCAATCGCCTCCTTAACCTCAGCCATCGAACTATCGTCCAGCGAGTTCATGTACTCGCGACCGCAGACAATGACGCCGCGCTTGCCCTCTTGGCTTAACTGATAGCCCCTGACAGCGGCCATCTTGGCGAAGGTGCGCGTCTTGCCGCTACCCCGCCCTCCATAAGCACATCGATAACGCGCCTGGCCTGCAAAAACAGGGATGAGCTTTGGAGGAAGCTCAATCCGTGCTGTCGTCATGCCCCGGCGCAACAAGTTCGACACGGGTGGGCGTCATGGTGCCGTCGCTCGACGTGTGGTCCAGCTCGCGCTTATCGCGCCATTCTTCCGGGCGGCGGTTCTTTAGCCAATTGAACGCCGCCCCGGAATCCGGTGGCACATGCTCGACAGTCGCGGCCCTTACCACCTGCCCCTGAAACTGGAAGACCTTTTCACTCTCAAAGGAATAGCCAACGGCCCTGTTAAACAACGAACGCTCTACGCGGTCGTCAGCCTTATCCTTGCCAGCCTTGACCGCATGACAAAAATCATCGTGGGTATTTTTCCACCGGTAGATAGTCCGCGTGTCCACCTCGAAAAAGTCCGCCAGCTCGTAGTCTGTAGCGCCACGCTCGCAAAGCTTCTTAGCTTGCTTTGCGTACTCTTTCCTGTAGGCCGTAGGCCTGCCGCGCTCACTCTGCGTTTCGGAATCGACCATAGTCAGGTATCTTCCTCAGCCGTGGCCTTCAACGCCGCAAGTGCTAGTTTCTCGCAGTCGTACGTTGTGTTGACGTCGTCATCAATGACCTCAACGACCTGCCCTCTCACATGGCGAACATCCACGTGCTTGTATTGTCTCTTCATGGCGTTTGCGATGGCCAACGCAACACGCTCGACCTCGCCTGCCATCAGATTCTTGCGAATGTTAAGGGCAACCTGCCCGCTTCCCAAAGAACCGGATAGACGCTTCTGCAACGCCGTCGCCTCTTCGCCCTCCATTTGCAGGGCCAGCTCACGCGCGGCCTTCTGCGCGGCGCGCCGGAAGTCGTGATAATCCATAATCGGCACCCTGGCTTCCGACCAAGGGCTTGCCACGATATACATCTGCACACCTGATGCAGACTGATAAACCTCTGCGTACAGGTCATCAGACGGAACGATTGCGAATTCCTCGCGCAGAATGTCCAACCGACTTTTAGCCATCTCATCCACCTCGACCGTTTGATTGGTCATGTCGTGTGTCGCCTATTGCCGCGTCACCACGCCCCCGGCCATTGATCATAACCACAGCTAGACCAGTTGGCCGCGCCGAACATATCGGCATAAGCCTGCAACTGCCCGGGTAGATCGGTGGCGGTGCTGTTCGTTGCCGCCTTGCACAAACGGAACAGATGCGCATTGGCGTCACCGCTAGAGTCCGCCGTGAAGAAACGGCTTGCGGCCATCATGTCGCCGTTCCAGTCTAGCGATGTTCCGGCCGTCTCACGAAAGCGCTTTTGAAGGCCGCCCTGCTGAGACATTACGCCAGCTCATCCACCGGCAACCAGTGGTCATCCACGCGTGCAAATGCCTTGCCATCCGCATGGACAACAGTGGCGTCCACCGTACCAGAAATGCCAGATGAATGAGAAACAGTCATGCCGATCATGGTTGGTACCTCTCCTTGGTAAGACGACCCCACGCCCGCCGGCCTAGCGGATCGCCATGTGCTCATAGCTGGTTTGCGTTGCAGGGACCGGGGCCCCGGCGCGTCGATTCGGCTCTGGGAGCGACGTGGGGGGCCTACGCCGGCTGCAAGTGTTGCGATAGAAATGATGCTCGCGGGGGCTACGCCGCCGGACCCCATGGCGAGCATTCTACGCGGCGACTCCCCTGATTAGTTTGCCGCCAGCGTTTCGCTTTATCAGTGCGGAGCTCTGCGGCTCAGGACGGGTGCGCCAATCCAGAAGTCACGCACCATAGTTGCCGGGCTGCTGGCTTACCGGCGGAAACAGAACCGTTACCGGTCTGTGGCGTCCTGATTAAGTGCCCGGACACCTCGCTAACAGCTACGAGGCTTCTGTGGTGTTCGGGGGCCGGGCGTTCGTGAATACGTTTGCCAGTTACCAGCTTCTGGCGTCACTCTTGCGCGGTGACGGTGCGCATCGGCGCGGTGCAGGCAATCGAGGATGGAGCCTCTAACCGTGAACGCGCCTGCACGAGCGCTGGACCACGGTGCGCTTGATATCAGAACGGGGCGATTTCCTTCGCCATCGATCTATCCTCCTTCGTGAAACAGCACAGGCATTCGCGCCTGTGAACCCGCAGCACGCTACGGGTGGGTGATGTGGTTTGGTTCCCGCCCATGGATTCGAACCACGGCCTTCAGAGCCAAAATCTGATGTCCTACCGCTAGACGAGGCGGGATTGGCACCGGAGCCCGGAATCGAACCGAGATTTTCAGTTTTGGAGACTGACGTCTTAGCCATTAGACCACACCGATGTATGGTCTATTGCCAGCGATGATTGGTCTGGGCGGCTGGACTCAAACCAGCGGCTTCCGCATTCCAAGTGCGGCACGCTACCAACTGATACTCCCTGCGACTTGACGGTTCTCCAATCCGAACGCTGGAAACCGATCGAAGGCGCTCCGCCGCGAGCATGCGAGCCCCATTCAGGCCCGCACAACCATGATCGCCTTCTTCGTTCGCGATCTTTGGCATGCCGGAAGTCCTTTGAGACTGACGCCGGGGGCTTGCGTTGCAGAGGCTGGCCCGACGTATACGAACAATAGGTGGCGGGCTTCTGTTGCCAAGTGCCCGCCGAACTCCGTTAGGCCGCGAGAGCCTCAACATACGGAACGTTATCGTTGTCCGCTCAAATTTCGATCCGATAACGGCGGTATCATACCGAGGTGCGTCACTCGCTTCCAACGGGCGTCGATCCTAATTCATCCCCATTGGTGGAGATGGCGGGTACTGCCCCCGCGTCCGACCGCATTCCACAAGTACCGGGTTACACCCATAAGGGGCACGGCAATTTGCCTTAGCCTCCACCACTCACCTTACGGCGAGACATTAGCCCCAGATTGGGGCGATTTGTAAGAGGTACCGACCTCCGCCCGACGCATCACGCGTCAGTCTGACACTGCATGTCATAAATTCGCGTTTCAGTCAACCCTTAAAATGACGGTTGAGGTCTGAAAGCACCGTCCTTAGATCGCCAACGAGGTCTTCGCATTGCTTGTCTCGGAGCACGATCTGTTCCAACGCTTCCGGCACACGTGATCCTTTGTTGTTCCGCCAGCACTCCATAACGATGTCCATCGCCTTCTTCCGTCGAGCACATGCCGTCATGGCCCAACGTTCCGCTGCTTCCTCGTCGCCCGTTCCGAGCCCTCTATGCTCGTAGTAGGCGCCGGGAGACAGGACCGCCTTGGCGTAGTCGTTGGCGACTTCCTGGAACGTCAGGGCGGCGTAGTAGTTGGCCGTACTCAGGCTCATTGCCGGCTGGGGAACGTCGAATTTTCGGCCCGTCCGTTCGGCGTGATTGGCCTTCTTTTTCCATGCCAAATATGCGAGGTGCAACCGGCCTATGAATGTGCTGGCTTGTGGATCGGCGGCATCTGCTACCGAAAGCCGATGCATCCGGGCTCTGGCTTCCACGGCGAGCTTATAGCCGTTCTGGTCGGATCGGATAGCGCGTCCATTGGGCTCGCGAAGCACGCCGTCTTTGCGTGGCCTGCCCCGCTTGGCCTTGATCTTCGCGCTTTGTGTTCTGGCCTTCAATGCCCCGTTCCTTCGTCCGCCTCAAGGATCGTCAGCATCGCGGCTCGGAGGCGACGCCGATGTTTTTCCTCCTTGGTCACTCGCACATTGTACCCGGACACGGCCGCCATACTCGCATCGAGCATTTCCCTTGTCGGCGAGATTGGAGCGATGACAAGCTGTCGCAAAGCCAAGAACCTGCATAGCCCATCGTAAGTGACAATGCCGTTGGCCAGAAGCGAGTCAACCGCGCCACGCGAGTCATTTCCTTGCCCGTGCTGCCGCCCCCCGGACCAGCAAGCGGCCACGATCTCCCGAATGTGGTCCGGGTTGTTGATGCCACGTTGCATCATGACCGTGACAATCGGCAAGCCGAACTCGTGAACACATGCGCGAAGGCCGGACGGCATACGATCTACCGTGTGCAGCGCGTCAATCCGTTTTTGAGAAAGGGTCATCGATGAACACCCGCCCCTATCGCCCCGTCCCGCCTTCTATTTCAGCATTTCAATTGCTGACCGGACAACTGCGACGATGATGGCCGATATCGCCATCAACACTATCAGCACAACTAGAATCGCCCATTGGCCCAAAATCGGGTCTAGTGCCAATGAAAGCCAAAACAGCCCGGCGCCCATCAACGCGCCGAGAGTCATCATTAGGCTGAGACAAACGACCACGAGAGCCGCCACTTGTAAATTGAATGCGAGATGCCTAAGAAACACTCCTAAGCTTTCCATATCCGCACCTTCCCCGCCACCATTGTCTCGATTGTGGTCATCCGATACGAGCAACTGACGCATTCTTTACGACGCCGAACGCCCGCTCTCGTGGGTCTTGAATCGATAGTCTTGAACGGTCTTTTACCACATGCCGGGCAATGAAGGCCCTTTGTCTTCCCCTTCAACGGGTTATCCCCATTTTCCTTAGTACATAGATGATTGTCGTGTGGTCTTTGCCGAACATCCACCCGATCTGTGTTGTCGATAAGTGTGTCTTGGCCAGCGCCACGGCCGCTATCGCCTCGTGCCTCGCGCGAACCGCCGCCTTCGATCTACTCGCACCCATGATATCGGCATAGCCCATGCCATGATATTCGGCGATGGTGGTGATGAGTTCCTTTTCCGATGTCTGGAAACGTTCCCGGCGTATGACCTCAAGGCGATCCCCCGCATCTTCTTTCATGCGCTCAAGGTTGGCAGCCGCTTCGAGGCTTGCCATCCGTTCCCGGAATATCCTCGCCTTTTCTGCCCGTTCTTCGGCGCGCTCCCGTTGCTCTTGCTCTCGCTTCGCCTTGGCTTCTTCCGCCCGCTTGATGGCAACCTTCCGGTAAAAATCGGGATTATAGCCCCGCTCTATCGCACGCTCGACAATATCCATTATTCACTCGCCTGTTTTCGTTCCCATTGCCTTGAGAAGTGATTTTCCGGTAGCGCGGCCCTTCGGATCGGCACGACGTTTTCACGCGCCTCCCGCTCGGCTTTCTTCGCCTGATATTCGCGCTCGCGTTCGGCCCAATCGATGTAGGCTTCCTTGTTAAGCCATGACGCGACCAGCGGGACAAACTTGCGGTCATCGTCTTTCATGAAGCGAAAGAAACCCCTTGCGCCGTCTATGATGTCTTGTGGATCGGCGCCCATGTCCATATGCTTGTTGAAGGCCTTCCGGGCGTCTCCACGACCGTCTGTATGGCGCATGTTGGGTCGCCATATTTCCTCCCAGAACTCTTTGAACAGTTCGTGTTCTTGAGCCTTGGTTTTTACCATTATCAGCCCTCGCCTTCCCGCTCCATATCCCGCTTGGCCCGTCGCCATGCGCTGATGAGCGCTTCCAGATTTTCACGTTCATATTCGCTTTCATGTGCCGGCCGCTTTGGGCCGTGGTCTTTGAGCCATATGCGTTTTGACCGGCCCATGCGTTCCAGGCGCTCGGCTTCGATGTCTGGTGGGAGAGTGGTCATGCAACCGCCCCCTTACGTGTTACATTTCCTAGGTCTTCCGCGAACAAGCCCAAGGATTTGTCACACGGCACTGCGCTGCCGATCTGATCCAGCACATATCGGCCCCACTGATCTGCCATCGCGGCAGCAATGCCGGCGAAGAAGCGTGATCGTTCTTTCTGCCGGTTGGGGCCGGGAGGCATACGCCAGACACGATGGGTCAACTCGGCCGGCTTTTCATGGTGTGAAGGGACAAGGGCCGGCAGGTTCTTCAACCACAGACAGGTGCGCTTGGCTTCAGGGTCACCGAACTGCCAAGGCTGCACCGATTGTGTATGCTCCCGAAAGCTCTTTATCCGCTTTTTTGCGTGTTTATGCATAACCGGGTTCTCAACCGCGATCCGTTCGATAGGCGCGTTCCAGAGGTCAGAGAACAGCGCTGCGCCTTCCTCCAGTTCCGCCCACATTTCTTCATGTGTTCTGCCCGGCGGCGGGGTGTGAAGCCAACGAACACCGCTGTTACACAGGCGCGTGCACGGCGGGTGAGCGACGATCAGCATATCCCACCCGTCGTGAAGCACCGACCGCACATCAGCACGGATATGGCGGTTGCTGCCGTCCTCCGCTGGGAGAAGGTCACACGACCACGCGTCATGACCGCGCGCCAGAAAGGCATTACGGACAGTACCGGAAAACTCGCACGCTATCAGCACCTTGAGCCCGCTCATATCTCCACGACCCTCAGCCCCGGATACATCGCCTCGACAATCGCCTTCTTGAGCTTGTACGTGTCGGTGCGAAATCCCTTAGCGTCCTCGACAACCCGCTTTTCGCCATCCCAATATGCGAAATCGGCTACGTATTTGGCTTGCCGTCCGTTCGGAAAACCGCGCGATCTGATCAGCACCGGACGGCCGTCTATCGCCAGCTTGAATGCGGGCTGCAATTCCAGATGCGTTATCTCGCCGGCCTTTTGAAGCAGGCGAAGCTCGCAATAGCGGTTGGCCTCCTTCTTGCTCGCGAAGGTGATGCCGTCGATTGTGGTTTTGGTGGCACCGTATTTGTTGCGTCTTGCCCTCAAGCCGCCTCTCCATCGAATAGACCATCTCGTAAGCCGGTCTGGTTGCCCCACGCCGCCCAGCCGGGCCTTGAAAGACGCGAGAACAGTTCAAGGTATGGACCGCCTGTCAGGGCTTCTATCCGCTCGTATTGCTCATCAGGCTTTGCCGAGTGCCGACCCCGCCCGCAAAAGATAGCTTGCTCAACGCCCTTGCTGGTCCGAGGAGGCTTTCCCCTCGTGAATAACCAGCACTGTTCCGTCTGTTTGCGTGTCCAGTAGCCCATACCGACCTTTGGCACGATGCCCTCGTTGCGTCCCTTGAACCAGACAAAAGCGCACGTCTTAAACTCGAATCCCCACGCCTTTCCGAGCGCCAATGCCTCATCGAAATGGCTATCCACAACCCACATGAACAGCGCGCAATCCTTCGCCGCGACCGATGCCACCGGGATCGTCGCCATATCCTCGAATGAGGCAACAACGTAGTGGTCCTCAGCGCCCCGATGCGGAGTCGTGCCGGACTTCTTGTTATACGTCTTGAATGACCATGGCGGATCAGCAAGGATTGAGCAGAACCCACCATCGATCTGTGGCAGTGGCATCACCAATCCGACTCTCCATCCACAAACACGGCGCTTTCAGAAGCCGGAAAGTTCGGCGCATAGGTCCAGACCAGCCAGCTCAGAACGCCGAACAGGCCCGCGATAACGGCGAACGAGCACAGGCATACGATCCAGTCCGCATACGGACCGCTTTCGCCTGTGTAGTCGTCTTCATTGTTCATGATGGCGTCCCCTTAGATACGCATTGGCATCAGAACGATGCGCAGCGGGTCATCGTCGGCCGTTATTACGCTTGGAGACGAGCCTATCCCGCCATCATCCGGCGATGCGGCAAACGTCACAGCGTCGCCTCGAAGTGCCGACAGGACTTCGATCAGGTATCGGCCGTTAAAGCCGACCCTGAAGTTTCCGAGTTGGGGGGTTACGCATGGAATGGCCTCGCGGCCACAACTGTCACCGACACCGCGCACCATTGTCAGGCGATCATCCGATCCGCTGAGGACAACAGGATTGCCCCCAAACTGATCTAGAGACGAAAGGCGCCGCAGCGCAGCGATAGCGTCTAGCCGGCCAAGGCGCGCGTATGGAACGGGCAACTTCGGGATGACCCGCGCAACATCGGGATAGGTCCCCTTGATGCAATGCGTCGTGAAAACTAGCCCGTCATATTCGAACCGCGCCCTTCTTTCATCGGGTGAATAGACGGACGCTTTTGGTTCATGCTTGCGCTTTGCCAGAAAAGCCACCGCTTCGTAGGGTAGGATTGCGCCCTCCGCGCCGTTTGGCATAAACGGGATGGACAGATACGCCAATCGGTGGCCGTCCGTCGCCACCACCAATGGCTCGCCATCGAGATTAATCGTCGCTACGCCATTGAGATAGTAGCGCATCTCTTCCGTCGATGCCGCGAACATCACCCGCTTGAGCGCGGCGGCGAAGCCGGCGTTATCCATTGCGGAACGGTCGCCCTCGACCTTCTCCATGTCGCTTGGAAAATCAGACGCGGCATAGGATGGAAGCTGGTATTCGCTACCGTTGAATTTGATCACGGCAAGCGAAGAGTCATCGGTGATCTCTACAACCTCGTCGCGTGGGATATGGCGGGCAAGTCCGGCCAGCGAATGGCAGTCAATTGCCGCCGCGCCGCGCGTCTTGCCTACCGTTGGCAACGCGATGTCCGCGCGCATACCCACTCCGCCCAGAACAGACAGCGTGCCATTTTCCAGCTTCACGGCACCCAAAATTGGGATATTCCCTCTGCGCTGTACCAGCCCGCCAACAATGCCGAGCGCGTCCGCGAGGCTACCTGCATTCGTCTTCATCTGCATGATGGCGTCCTTTCGCCCGTGCGGTTTGTCTATTCCAGTTCCTGCTTGAGGCGGCTTTTGATGATGGCCTTGAGGTCGGTCATCATTTCTATCGCCTCCGGTGATGTGACGACCGTCTCACCAATCTCGGATGCAGCGATCATGTAGATGGTGCGACTGCTGGGCGTGATTGTGTGGACAGCGGCGAAAAGCGCCGTAACCAACGCCCACACGCCCACCAGTCGTGACGCGGCCCGCACGCTAATTTCGTCAAGGCTGATCGCTACTGCGATAAACATCATCCCGGCAATGCCGACCATCACCAAGATTATTGACATAGCGCCCGCCCAAGCGCTGACCTTATCCGCTACTTCCGCCAGATAGATCAGCCATGAAAGATTGTTCATCTATCCGTCCTTTCCAACTCCGGGGCTATCCACGCCGCCCAAGCCGCGCGCGAACGCCCTATGCGTAGCCATCTGCGGGCCATGAAACGCCTCATCCGCCATGGCAAGAGAAGTCTCCAGGAACGCCAGCCGGTCTTGTAGTTCCTTGTATTCACGCCGTGCCCCTTCAATCTCTGCCGCACGCAAAGCGTCGGCTTCTTCCGCATCAATGCGCGCCGCCGTACCTTCCCAGATCGACCGCGCACGCCTCGGGGTAAAGTCCTTGGACACGCGCCGGCTGATGAAACGGTGGGCCTCATACAGCGCGGCCTTTGCGCTTCCATAGCGGCGCGTCGGGAACGCATCCCGCATCATGCCCTGATAGAAGGCCGTGTCACTCATACCCGTTTTCCTGTCACGCTTTCCCAACACCCTGTCATCATCCTTCGCTACGTTTCCGTTCGTAGCGAACTGACCATGATAGGAACTCAAATGAGCCATGCACCGATCCGCCAAGACCTGTTTGCAGGGCTCGTCAATGAACCTGTTTCAGCCGGTCTTTCGCCAGCCGAAAAGGAGACCGATCACACACAAAAGCAGCGTGGACCCGATCCCGCATTACCCATCCGCGACCCCGTTCCAGCGAATGACAATCGACCCTCTTTCGCTGGTGAGGTTGCCGGCTTTACGAGCCTTGGCCTCGAAGTGGCGCGCTTGCTTACTGGAATAGGCAGCGCCGGCCATAAAGGAGGCGAGGATGGCGATTGAAGTGACCATGAGCCAAGTCATTTGCCGCTTTCCTTCGTCACCATTGAAACGACTGCCCCGATCAGGACACCAGCCATCAGAAACGGCCAAACGGCACACAGCGCCACGATAACCGGTGGTCTAGGCCGCTTGTCAGCCTCACTCTCAAACGCCAAATAGGCCGCTACAGTGAACGTCGCCATGCCCGTCACGTACAGGAAGCCGATCAATGAAACTGCAAGCCACATCGTCATGCGCCCAACCCTTCCATGACAAGCCAGATGACGCCAGCCAATGACAATGCAGATTCGAAGTCCTCGCCTCGATAAAGTCGCACGAGCGCGATTCCTAACCATGCCAGAACAGCCACAAAACCGAAACCATGCAAGATCGTCATGCCTCTTCCTCCTGATAGGCTGGATCGATAACGGCGCCGAGCTGGTCGGCCTTGGTCTCGATCTTATCCGGGCAATCGCGTGAGAAATCCGCCCATGAAATCGGTAGTGTTGCGCCCTTCCATTCCGCTGCACTCAAGGCGCGCGGACATCCATGATTGGCGCATGTGGCCTGATATGCCGTGCAGAATGTTTGATCGCGATGGCAGATCATTGCTGGCCATCCTTGTCCTGGATCGCTTTGATGACATCACTGGCGGCGAACAAGACAACTGCGCAAACAAGAGTGCCTGCAGATAAAATGGTCACTTCCCCATCCACGTAGTACATGATGACGCTCGTGCCCAACCAAACAAAGCCCCAGAAAGTTTGTTTTGCTGCCATCACGCACCCACCCTTTCCCAAGGACCAGGAACCGTGTTCAAATGCCGGCGGAATACATCGAGACGGGTTTCATCAAGGGGCTTGAAGCACTTCGAATGAAACATGGGCTCTCCGCCGCTCTCGACTGGGCATTCATCGAATCCGAGATAAGTCCCGATATAGACAATGTCGCCAACCATCTCGTCTGCTTCAACCGATTTGATCGTATAAACCTTGCCGCGCTCGGGATGGTACTGACATGGCTGGCCCCAATCATCACGAATACACACCACGCGCATTCCGGGCTGAGGATCGTATGACATTACACAGCCCTCCATGGCTCTACGTGCTTTGCCGTAAACGGCGAATAGGCGACGGCTTGTCTCGATTTGCTGCTGCGTATTCCCCCAGCATGGGGCCCCGACCGCGATCCGCCGTACAAACGGATTCGCTTTTTGCGCCAGCGGCATCGAGACTTGGTATGCTCGGGCAGCCGTCATTGCCCGCCGAAAGGTGCGGGTCAGGGGAATTAGGTGCGGTGCTTTTGTCGCCATGGCGCACCGCAGGCCATGTTCCGCCCACGACAGCCGCATCTTCGTCGTGGTGCGAACCTGTATTGGTCGCCGGGGAGAGCGCGGGAGAAACACCCTCCCCGGCTGTGGTCGTCTCGCGGGAGGAAGCTACGAGACGATTGGTGTTTGTGTGATCAGTCATGTCCGCTCACTCGCCTCCAGTAGCTTTGGAGATGGCGGCGCGGGCGAATGCTTCGGCTTCCGCCGTTTCCTTGCAGCCCCAAGCGGGTTCGCTATGGTTGCCGTCTGCAATCGCCGGGCAAGCAAGAAGCTTCTCCAGCGCCTCCAGAAGATCGCGCGCGGCGTCCCGAATTTTTGCGTCGCGCCGGCGCGCTTCCATCGCGGACGAAATTTGACGCCGGATTTCTTCCACGAGGAGCCGGCAATCATCGTTCGGGCAATAGTCATCCCCGATAGGAGCGCCCGCATTTTTCAACGGTGTGCCGCAGCCGGGGCAATTGTTCGGAGCATCCGCTTTCTTGCTCATATCCGACCTCCCCATTCGCGCACTGGTGCGCACAACGCCAAGCCATTCGCGGGTTGCGTGCAGCCAATAACGGTTTGATAACCAAGGTCAGAAACCTTTGACTGGACAGTCAAAATTTGACTTGAATGCAAACTACCCCGGCGCGACCCTCCACTGGTCATACCAATGGGAGGCTTGCTTTGTTTTACGACTTTCAGAACATCACAGAGCCGATATACGTACCGGACGTGTATATTTCCGACCTGCTTTGCATCGAGGATGCGGGCGACGGAGATTTGAGATTTGTCTTCATCACGCGCCAACGGTCCATCTATGGGGGCGACGAGCATGTTGTTGTTGCGAGGCTCGTTGCGCCAGCAACCACCGTGCATCGGTCGATCCAGAAGACTATGAAGCACATGAATTTCCGCTGTTGCGGGGCCGTGAGGGCGCTTGCGAACTAGAGGCATGGAATCCCCCACTCATTGAGAAGGTCGCGGCAGTCGTCCTTGGAAAGGCGTTCCGCCGCGTACCAATCATCCTGATCAATGGGCTTGCCGTAGCCGGCACCCTCGCCGGTGTGGCGGTGGTCTATGGGGGCGCGGCCCGCTGCAAAGCGATGATCAAGCCCCATACCCCAAGGTCCGCGACCATCCGCGCGGTCGCAAGCGCGGCGTACTTGCGCCACACTAGCCCCATAGCGTTTGGCAATAGCCACCTTCGTCATGCCGGAAGCCCACAGAGCGCGTACATGATCGTCGGGAGGAAGCTTGCGCGTCACTGGACCGTCTCCATGCCCTCGTACAGATCAGGGCGAAGGATCGACGGCGGAATATCCGTCAGGTCAGCAACCCGGCGAACGCGCCCCGCCGGCACCTCGTCCCACTGCAAAATCGCGCTAGGAGTGATCCCAAGGCTGGAAGCCAGCGCTGTGAGCCGGCCGCGTTCCGCCCTGATCCATTCGAGAAGCTGTTCCATGCGCCTATGTAGCGCTACTATAGTCGTCCCGTCAAGAAAAAATTTAGTGTCACTATGTGGCGCTGGTTTGTGCGCTGCGGCAGACTGTGGAGATGGCTAAACGTGTCCAGCCCCGATTCAAGAACGGCCCGCGCCGGCATTTCGTCCGGCAATGGCGGGAATACCGGAACTTGACCCAAGACCAGCTCGCCGAGCGGGTCGGCGTCACGCCGGGCACGATTTCCCAGCTCGAAACGGGTCGGATCAATTATCGGCAACCGCTCCTGGAGGCTCTTGCCGACGCGCTGCAATGCAGGCCCGGCGACATTTTGAACGTCGACCCGACCCAAGATGACGCGATCTGGTCGCTTTGGGAAACCCTGGAACCGGCCCAGCGCCGGCAGGCTTTTCAAATCATCGAGACGTTCAAAAAAACCGGTTCGGACTAGAGATACAATACTCCACCCTCAGAGCCCTACATCTAAGGGTACTAACCCTTTAGTTATTCAGCTTTATATATTCCCCCGCATTTTTTGCCGGGGTGGTACCGCATTTTTTGCGGGGGTTATTCGAACGGAAACCTGAGAAAATAGGTACTCGGCCGTCCCGGACGCCGGACCACGACGAGAAGCCCTTGCTTTTCCAGTTCGCCAATCCCGTCTGACACCGTTCTGGTGCTGACCGCGCGACGGCCCTCGCTCGCCCCAATCCGCCTTGCGATCTCCGGCACTGAAAACCAGCAACATTTGTCCCTGCCGTTCATCCGGCGCGCGAGAAAATAGCCGACACGAAACGCCGCATGGCCGATTCCGTCGCGCTCCGAAACGAAATCAAGCCACTTCTGGCGCCTGTCGTAGAAGGCCGGCACCGCGTCATCGATAGCGTCACTCTTTTGCATGACGGGGCGTTTAGCACATTGTCTGTAGTGGCGCTACATTTTTCGTTTGACGCAAGCCTGTAGTGTCACTATAGTCGCCTCATCGAACACGAACAGAGGACGAGACGATGGGGACGCGAGCAATCATTCATGTGAAGAACGGCGACAAGGACAGCGACACGCTTGTGACGGTCTATCGCCAGTTTGACGGATACCCGACCGGGCTTGGCGATGACATCAAAAGCATCCTTGGCGGTAAGGCCATCGTGAACGGATACAACGACCCAAGCAATGTGGTGAATGGCATGAAGTGCGCCGCTGCGATGCTAATCGCGGGTCTCAAGGATGGGTGTGGCAACGTTTACATCTATCCAGCCGGCACAAGCGATGTGTGGGAGGAATACACCTACACGATTTACGCGCTGGGCGACCGTCTGCACCTCGTCTGCGACGCAACCTATGGCGACGGCAGTGAGGTCTACTCTGGGTGGCTCGACGATTTTGACGGCGCTGCTGTTGAGCAATCGGAAGCCGCCTAACCCTTTCAACACACAACCCCAACAGCCACGAAGAAGCGCACAGCGCCGATCTGGCAAACGTGATGGAGAACGGAAATGGCCAAGACGAAAAAGAAATTCGCCACCGAGCCGAAATCGGCCGTCACGGCCTACAAGGGTTTCAACAAAGACCTGACCTGTCGCGGGTTTCAGTACGAAGTCGGCAAGACCTATGACAACGGCGGCAAAACCGTCGTTCGGTGCGGCGAAGGCGGGTTCCATTGGGTGGAAATGCCGCTTGATGCATTCAATTACTACGCGCCCGGAACAAGCCGCTTCGCAGAAGTCACGCCGGCTGGCGATATCGCATGCGAAGACGATTCGGACACCAAGGGCGCGTCCGGCGTCCTGACGATCAAGGTCGAAATTTCGATTGGAGAACTGACGCGCCGTGCCGTTGCGTGGGTCGCCGAGAAGGCAAAGTCGCAGGGTAACGGTCAGTTTGCGGCGGGCACTCGCGGCCATGCCTCGGCGGCGGGCTATCGCGGCCATGCCTCGGCGGCGGGCACTGGCGGCCATGCCTCGGCGGCGGGCACTGGCGGCCATGCCTCGGCGGCGGGCGATTACGGCCATGCCTCGGCGGCGGGCACTCGCGGCCATGCCTCGGCGGCGGGCTATCGCGGCCATGCCTCGGCGGCGGGCACTGGCGGCCATGCCTCGGCGGCGGGCGATTACGGCCATGCCTCGGCGGCGGGCACTCGCGGCCATGCCTCGGCGGCGGGCACTGGCGGCCATGCCTCGGCGGCGGGCACTGGCGGCCATGCCTCGGCGGCGGGCGATTACGGCCATGCCTCGGCGGCGGGAAAAAACTCCATCGCCCACGCCGCTGGAGTAGCTAGCACAGCGACGGCCCGTGAAGGCGGTGCGATCAGCCTCGCCGCGTATGACGATGATTACAATCTGGTCGCCGTCCGCTCGTCGCTCGTCGGCCAGAACGGCGTCGAGGCCGGGAAGACGTATCGCCTGACCGTTGGTGGCGAGTTCGAGGAAGTTGCGGCCTAACCGCTGCACACGCAACCAAATGCGCCGATCTGGCAAGGATGGAGAAGACAATGGCTCTGATAGCCAAGCGCATTGGATGGGAAGACCACCCCGAAGCCCGCCGGCGTGAATACGTCATACGGCTGGTTGCTGATGATCCTTCGGATATCGCGGGCATCACCGCAGGCGACGTTTGGAACAGCGTGCCGCTTTCGCTGATGAGAGCGGATGAGTCCAGAGTCCACGCCAAAACCGCCACCATGGATGCCCTTGTGCAGGCTTTGATTGTGATCCGCAACCGCGCGGAAGAAACCGAAGCGCCCGTTGATGCCAGCGAAGATATTGATGATTTCCGGCGCGATCTTCGACACATCGAAGCGATCGCTAAGGCTGCCCTCGCGCTGGTACGAAACGAGAGGAAATAACGATGGCCCGCAACGAGTTCACCACCGCGATGGACACCGCCATTGACGCCCTCAGAGCGGAACAGGCGAACCTCTATCCCGTGCGTATGGCATTCCTCGAAGCGCAGGCCGAAAGCGCTCATGCGTATTGCGATAGCGTGGAACGGATCGTTGCGATTGTCGCCCGTCTCCTGACCGAAACAACCACATTCGCCGCCGCTTTGGGCGACCGTGAAATATCGAAAGACGAAACGCTTCTGATCAAGGAAGCGCTGGAAGAAATCATCGTTGCCGACATTCTTTCCGATGCGAGGGAATGGGCTGATGAAGCCGTGATGGAGGTAGCGTGATGCCTATCGGATTGATCTATGATGAAGTGAAGGCGCTCGATCCTTGCAAAGATGACTTCCACCGCGTGGTCAAGCTGCTTGGGGGCAAAGATGGCTGGAACGGCCACAAGATCGACGCCGCAGCGGCGCGTGAAGCAGGATGCACATTCGATGACATCGTTTGGGTTGCCTCGGCTTTGGCGTGCGAGGACACAAATGTTGAGCGCCGCTTGCGTCTCTGGAAGGCTGATTGCGCGGGGCATGTCCTGCACCTCTACGAGAGGACCGGAAAATCCGAAGCGCCTCGGAACGCGATTATCGCAGCGCGCCAGTTTGCGCGCGGGGAGATCGGCGAGGACGAACTGACCTCCGCATGTGCTGCCGCTGGGGCCACCGCATGGGAAGCCGCGTGTGGTGTTGCATGTGGTGCCGCATGGGCCGCTGCATGGACGGCATGGGGATCCGCACAGAACGCCGCAGGGTACGCGCAGAACGCCGCAGGGTCGGCATGTGACGCCGAACAAAACTGGCAGTTCGACCGCCTCATAGCATGGCTTTCCGATGATGAACCGGAAGACTGGCCGTTGCCGGAACTGCAATCAAGGAGGTAGCGTGATGCGCAAGATAGTCACGAGCAATCCCTACCCGCCGATCCCGACCCGCGCCTTTGACTGGTGCGCACACTACGACGGCGAGGAAGAAGCCGGGAATTATGGATGGGGCCGCACTGAAGCGGAGGCCATCCAGGACTTCATCGACAATTGCAAGGATGACCACGACGACCGTCTTGGCATCGGCCCTTCGGAGGTAGCGTGATGGATAAGAAAGCGCATACGCCTGGACCGTGGGTGTTTGACCCGAGCTGGGATATTCTGGGCAACACGAACGACGGCAACGGTCTTGTTTGCCAGATCACGCACGACCGCGTGGATCGCGAGGAAGCGGAAGCCAACGCGTACCTCGTCAAAGCCGCGCCCGATCTTCTGAAGGCGTTGGAGATAGCGCGCAGCGCCATCAATTGCGTAAGGCGTCCTACGACCGACCCCGCAGACGAGCGCCTTTTCCAAGGCACGTTGCGCCGCATCGAAGCCGCCATCTCCAAAGCCACCGGGGGCGAATAATGGATAAGCAAGCGCATACGCATACGCACGCGCCGGGTCCATGGGAATACAACGACCCTAAGAAGTACACTCAGGGGCATGGCAAGTTTTCGGAGACGGCTGTTTATGCGCCAGGCGCCCTGTTCTATTGGCGAATGGCCGAAGTCCAGGGGCCAGATGAAGCGACCGAAATCGCCACTGCCCGCCTCATAGCCGCCGCGCCCGATCTTCTGGAAGCGCTTGATTGGGCTATCGCGGAAATCGAAGGCCGCACCCGATACGACAGGGAACGGCAATTTCCCGACGCGCTGTCGAGCGCCCGCGCCGCCCTCTCCAAAGCTACCGGAGGCGAGTGACATGGACAATTTCCTCTGGTCCCTTGCCGCCGAACCGGAGCAGCCCGAACCCATACGAAACGTCCTCGCCATGCTCGCCATCATGGCGTTGGTGATTGGATCGGGGATGGTTTTGACGGGGGTGTTTGGATGACCAAGATAAAGGTGCTCACAACCATAACGTACGATTACGGCCCTGATTTATGGGGAAAGGAATACCGCATCCAGTTGTGGATTGGTCTGTCTTCATTCCTTTCATCACGAAACTATTCATCGGAAGCGAAGGCCCGCGACGCCGCTGCTCGACTGGAACGTACATTGGAGGCCGCACGATGACCAAAGACGATTCTCATCAGCCAGAATTGGCCGCGCAATTGAAGATGGCGAAAGATGAAATAGTCCGCCTGCGCCGTATGGTGGCAGATCGAGAATATATGTGCACCGCATATCGCAACATGCTCGGACCAAAGGGTTTAGAAGTCGCAGATATGTGGGACGAAAGGGGCGTCCAGAGGATTCACTTTAGCTGGGCGCAAGGGGCCGACGCTCTTAGCGGAGAGGACCGGGCCGGCTACATCCTCGCATTCGAAAACACGCTACGCGAGGAACCTTGATGACCGCCCACAACACCCGCCAGATGCAGGCTATCGGCATGTGTAAAAGCCTGCTCTCATTGAGCCAAACACAGCGCCGTCTCGCGCACGACAATAGGCGTGAGGCGCTGGAATGGGAACGTGCCGGCGAACTGGCGAAATACCGTCAATGCCGTGCAGATTCAGACCGTCTATGGCGCGATGCAAAGTGGCATTTGTCATGGGCGAAGGAATGGAAGGGACGGATATGAACACCGCCGCATTGGCCACGATAGGCCACAACAATCCCCCGCCGTCGCCGTTCGATCTGTCCAAACGGCAGATCGGCGAACTCTATGACGAGGCGAGGAATTGGTTAGATGGCGATCCCATCAAGAGCCAAGCCGAAGCCGACATGGTTCAAAAGCTCTTGCGGTCCATTCAAGAGGCCACCAACGAAGCTGACGAACGCCGCAAGGACGAATGCCGCCCACATGACGAGGCTAAGGCCGAAATCCAGAAGCGGTACAACGCACTGATCGGCAAGACCAAGAAAGTGACCGGTATCGCGATCCTCGCCACTGACGCCTGCAAGGAAGCGCTAGCACCATGGTTACAACAGGTCGAGGAAGAAAACCGCCGCAAGGCCGAGGAAGCCCGCAAGGAAGCCGAGGAAAAGCAGCGTATCGCCATGGAAGCCATGCGCGACCGTAAGACGCTGGATGATCGTGAAGCGGCGGAACGTGCCGTGGCGGAAGCCAAGGCGGCAGAAGCCGAGGCGCGCAAGATCGGGAATGCGAAGGCATCGGCCAAAGGCGCCGGCAGGGCCGTCACGCTGCGGGACTACTACGAGCCGACCGTGGTCAGCGAAACGGAGCTTGCGCGATATTTGTGGACGGAACACCGGCACGAAATGAGCGCCTTTCTGGCGGTGATGGCGGCTAAGTTGGTCGCGTCCGGTGTGCACAAGATTCCCGGCGTGGAAGTGAAGCGCGAGCGGAGGCCGGTATGACCTTTACGACAGACCAGAAGTCGCTTCTAGCTGCCAAGCTTGATCCCTCCAACGTCAAGCCGCCGCAGCAGTTCGGCCCGAAAGGAGATTACCTCGAAGGCTGGCACGTCATCGCAGAAGCCAATCGCATCTTCGGCTTCGACGGCTGGTCATATGAGGTGGTGGACGTGAAATGCGTTTCCGAAGCCCCGCGCAAGATCGGGCGCCAGCAGAAAGACGGCTGGGGCGTGACCTATACCGCCCGCGTCAAGGCGATAGTTTCAGGCGTCATACGAGAGGATTGCGGCGCTGGTCACGGCTATGACGTTGACGCTGGCTTGGCGCACGAAAGCGCGATCAAGGAAGCGGTAACGGACGCTCTGAAGCGCGCCATGCGCACCTTCGGCAATCCGTTCGGCCTCGCCCTCTACGACAAGACACGGGCCAACGTGGGGACCGCCGATGAAGCGCCAGCGACTCAGCAGGAGCCTGCCCCGAAGGCTAGCAGCGCAGCACAGAAACGCGGGCTTGAGGATATCGAGGGCGATCTACTGGACTGCAAGACGGTCCAGAACGTCATGGCCTGTGCAAATGCCTGGAAGCACATTTTTGAGCGTGACGGATGGGCGAAGGACTTCATCGCCCTTGCGCGGGACAAATTCAATGCACGCAAGGAACAGATCAAACAAGCCGAGGCCTCTGACACATTCCCCGGCGATACAAATGACAACCCCGCAGTTCAAAACATGATGGCAGGATAAGACATGGCAGGCTCAATCAACAAATGCGTCCTCATTGGCAACCTTGGCGCTGACCCGGAAGTGCGGCGAACACAATCGGGCGACCCCATCGTCAACCTGCGCATTGCGACATCCGACACATGGCGCGACAAAAACACCGGCGAACGGCGCGAACGGACCGAATGGCACAGCGTCGTGATCTTCAACGAAGGTCTGGCGAAGGTCGCGGAACAGTACCTGAAAAAGGGCTCGAAGGTTTATGTGGAAGGAGCGCTTCAAACGCGGAAATGGCAAGACCAAAACGGCAATGACAGGTACAGTACGGAAATCGTTTTGCAGAAATATCGTGGTGAATTGCAGATGCTCGACGCGCCCCGTAGCGGCGGTGATGAGCGCGGTTCGCAATCCATGTATGACCGCGATGAAGACGGTGGTAATGCCGGCCCGCTGGACAGCGAAATTCCTTTCTAGGAGACAACATGAAACCGCGAAAGCCCGACGAGTCCGACGCCGGCTACATCGCCCGGCTAGAGATGGCTTACGCTGATGTATCGGCGGTCAACAAGGCTATGAAGAAGGTCCGAAATAGGATCATGGATGCCGTTATCCCTGCGGCGGCTAAAACAGCCGAGATCGCTATATATGCCGCAGAAGTCACGGGCATGAAAGAAGACCCAGAAGTCAAGGCATCAATCGCCGGGCTAGGTAGCCTTGTGGATTGCCTTTGGCATGATGACGCCATCACAATTCCGGATTTCCCCAAGCTCCCCACGGCTGAACCGGAGCGCTTTGGTGGAGACGCCGAGATGATATTGATGTCCGCGATAGAACGCGTCAAGCAGACCCGCCCGCCATGGGAAAGTTGGCGGGATGTTTTGCCCGAGCACAAGGGTGTAGACCCGGCTGATTTGGATTGGGAAGGCTTGGCCGACGAGGTTTACGACGCCCTAGCCAATCTGGAGTTTTCTCGCGGGCTTCTTCGCAACGACTTGCGTTCAACGATGTACGACCACTGCTTCGAACGGATAAGAATGGCTCTTATGAACGCCTCCGTTCGCGTGCGTGAAGATCGAGCAGAAGAACTCGCAGAACGGTCAATCCCATTTTGATGGAGGCATGTGATGGAACTGCATGTGATGAAACTGAAAGAACCGAAGCAGCCGGAAACAATCGAGCGCATCCGCTTCTGGATGGTGTGGCACGAAAATGGTGGCTCGCCAAGGGTGAAGCACTGGAACAAGCAGAATGCTATGGAAGAAGCGGAGCGGCTGGCAAAGGCCAATCCAGGGAAAACCTTCCTTATCCTGAAAGCGACTGGCGGCGCCATTGCTGATGCACCACCGATCAAACGCGTTCGTTTCATGACATGCATGTAAGAGGTCTTCCTTGTCCTGAAGCGACGGGCGGCGTTGTCGCGTCGGAGCCAAGCTTGACGGAAATCAGGCTTTACACGGACCCGATTCCCTTTTGAAGGAGGTATGCAGATGGGTAACCATGATGTTGGTAGAGGAATGGCCGCCGCCGCTCGGGTGTTTTGGATCGCCTATGGCAACGGAGAAGTCACTCAGGAAGTAGCCCTGAAAGCCCTCGATGCGATGGCGAAGGATTATCTTGGGGCGGATGCGGAGTTTGATGATGAACTGCATCAAGAAACTGATCTGAGTGAACTCGTTGCCATTGCCTTCAGCGCGTCCGAGAAGTCGCGGGCGTATCTTCGAGGTGAAGATGATGACGAGGAAACCGGATACGACGAATGGTATTCGACCGTCTACCGTCCCTTCTGTGAACGATATCGCTTCTGCTGAGGTGATCCATGTCCAACCGCCACCGATACATCATCATAAACGACCGGATACGCATGAACGCCCTCACGGCGGTCAAGGAAGCGCAACCGGGTTATGTCGTGACGGTATCGCCGGCAAAGCGGAGCCTTGACCAGAATGCCATGTTCCACGCCATTTGCGCGGATATGGCGAAGGCCGGGGCGGAATGGTACGGCAAGAAGCGCAACGCTGACGAATGGAAGGTTCTCCTCATCAGCGGGCATACAATGGCCACGAAAGGCGAAGTGGAAATCGTTCCCGGACTAGAAGGTGAGTTTTTGAACATCAGGGAAAGCAGCGCGAGCATGACGGTATCGCGGGCCGCGTCTTTGATTACCTACGCCATCGCATTTTGTGACCTGCGAGGCATTCCGCTTACTGAGACACGCCGTTGCGGCTTTATGGATGACGATAGGAGTGCAGCATGAGGTACGCGCAGATCAATTCAGGGCGGAGGCTCCACCTTGTATGCGAGCCGGGCGAGGATTATCGCGGCGAAATCATCCGCCGTGGATACGTGAGCGCGCCGTTATGCCGGACCTCGCACTTCAAGGGCAAGTACCGCATGACGATCAACGTTCCCCTAGCGAACGCCTGTCGGAATTGCATCAGGGTGTGGAGGGCTTCGAAATGACCCTCCGCAATCTCGCCCGCCACGCAATCAACCAATGGCTCAATTGGCGTGCCCGTCGTGCCATCCATAAGGCCTATCCCGATATCGCGGAACTGGATCGGAAGCACAAGCCCGTCATCAAGGCCCATCGTCGCGGATCGGCGGAGATGTATCGCAGAAAGCGCGAGGTCATGACCCGTGCGCTCGGGGGTGTGTGATGGCATGCCGCATCGCCCGCCCTGCCACGGCCTTCTCGGAAGACCCGTCGACCAAGGACCAGAAGCGTATCCGCGACGAGCGGCACCTGGCGTTCATCCGGTCCCTGCCCTCGATCATCTCCGGCGCCGGCCCATGCGAGGCATGCCATGTGCGCTATGGCGATCCGACCTATCGGAAAAAGACCACGGGCAAAGGTCAGAAGCCGGACGACGCATGGGCCGTTCCCATGACGCCGGAAGAGCACCGTGCCCAGCACGCGATGAGCGAAGTGCAGTTCTGGAACATGCATCGCATTGATCCGCTAGCCGTGGCGCGCGAGCTCTACGCACACACCGGAGATCGAGAGGCTGCGGTGCGGATTATTGCGAACGCGAGGAAAGCGAAATGACAGTTTCAATTTCATGGTGGGCAATCCCGGCCCTGATCACCGCCATCTCCTTTTCGTGGGCGTTCTTCACGCCGATGAAGCCGAGTAGCGATTACGGGTTCGACATCATGCCCTTGTTTCGCCTCGGGGCCGCGCTGATCGGATCGCTGGTCGCATGGCTGGTTTGGGCTCTGATCTTTTGAGGGAAGCACGATGACGAACGAGCATCAAAAGAAAGAAGGCGGCTTAAGCAGCCTCAAGGAAGGTGACATCTATCGCTGGCGATGGGCAGATGCAGAACGCGATGCACAATGCGGCCCCTACGAATCCTATCACTGCTATTCGCAGATGGCCGTCGTCATCGACGGCAAGCTGATCGATACCTATTGGCATGGGTTCAACAACAAGGTTCTGGACCCCGCATCTGTTTCCCTGACTGTGCTCGGGAACAAGGCTGACCTTGTCGAAATCAGGGAATACGACCTCCCCTATTACCGCCGCGAAGACATCGTGGACATGCGGCATTTGAACAATTCAAGGGGGCCGATCTACCTTCGCAAAGGCGCATCCCGCGATGCAGGGGCTATGCTTGAAGTGATTGAACACGGCATCGAAAGCAGCAAGCGCGAGATTGATTTTGCACAGCGCCGAATTGAGCGGCTTGCCGAACAGGCCGCGAAAGTACGCGCCGGCAAGTTGAATGAGGTGCATCTATGACGGATACGCATCAGAAGCAAGACGGCCGCACACCCGGTCTGGTGGAGCAGATGCGCACCATGGCGGCCATGCTTGGGCTGGGCGAGAAAGTTTCCCTGGCCTACGAAGTCGAACTAATTGAGACCTCCGCCACCGAGATCGAGCGCCTGCGCGCCGATCTAGCGGAAGTGGAGGCGGAAATTGACAACCTGGAAGGAGAGCAGTGTGGTTATGACACCGAACTGCTCGCCCTTCAAACGCGCGCTGAATCGGCGGAGACGACTACGCAGGAAGCCGCAGCCGATATCGACCGCCTACGCGCCAAGCTGGCGGAGGCTGAGGCGGAAGTCGGCAAGGTGATATCGGACAACTTCAAAAGGGCCGCTGAAATCACATCCCGCGCCGAAGCGGCAGAGAAGCGACTGGCGGAAGCAAGGGCGGTGATTGAGCCGTTTGTGCGACGTGCTGGGAAATTGGACGGGCACTGGCGAGAAGGAGACACCAACTGGTCTCCGGCGTACGGCTACACGGCAATCACTATCGGACACCTCCGCGCCGCTGCTAAATGGATGGAGAAGAACCGATGACCCACGATCTAGAATTGAAGCCCTGCCCGTTCTGCGGCGTCAGCCTGGAACGGTCGGAAGTATTTTCAAGCCGGACGAGCGACTCTTACTTTCATCCAGAGAGCCACGAGCAGTGCCCAGCCCAAAACGTCCTTATACACGGGCCTTCATCCGCCTCTAAATGGAACTCGCGCGCCGCCCTCTCCCATGAAGGAGAGGCAAACGTCGAAGATTTCGAGAAAGAAGTTCGGCAGCGCGAGGACGAGTTCGCGCGCAAAATGGGTGCGCTGGAAACCCGCGCAGAATTGGCGGAGAAGCGATTGGCGGAGGCGGATGCGAAATTTGGTGACGCCATAAGTGTGTTGGAAGACATCGGCAATAGACACTCAGGCATGCACATCCCCAAGGGCAAGGGGGACCCGTTTTCCGCATCGTCCATGAGGCACGCGGCGCGCGCCTTTCTCGCCGCTGCCGAATGGATGGAGAGCGAGGCAAGGGCAACCGACTGCGAAGACGAGACCGACCGCAAACTGCAAACTGTCGTCGCGCCAGACAACGGCACAGTCCCGGAGGTTATGGCCGCAATACTGGAATGCGCTCGCGCATGGGTTCCAGAAGCACGCATCATTGGAAATGTCCGCGCCGGAGACATAGCGCGAGCCGTCGAGTCCGCCCTCTCTGCCCCCAAGGCAGAGGTAAGAGGGGGCACACTCAATCTCCATCTTGGCTCGAACAATACCGTCGATTGCGGGGGTGCGGACATCTCCGACCCCCTCCACGGTAAGAAAATAACGATACGAGATGCAAACGCCTCCCCCGCCCCCGCCCTCACCGCCGGCGTGGCGGCGGAGCCGGTAGAGCCAGTCGCCTATCTGGTCCACAACTTCATGGTCGCTCGGCAGCCAGTTAAGGCCCAAGGCAAGTTCCCGGAACCAGATCATTACCTGTACCCCGCCAGCCGCAAAGACGATGCGGAAGCGACGGCAAAAACGCTGAGAGCGGATTGCGATCCCCTCTACACCTCCCCCGCCCCCACCATCACTGACGAGGCGGTGGAACGGGCGGCAGAAGCCATCGCTGGTGCATGGGGCGAGACGTGGGCGTGTTGCTGCACCGAGCAGCGCGGTCTCGATTGCGACTGCGGTGACGCCATGTGCGAGGATCGCGAAGGACGTCCCTATGATGAGGACTTGACGAGGGAAGATTGCCGCATGGCGGCGCGCGCCGCGCTGACCGCCGCCTTTCCGTCCACGGCGGCGGTAGGAGATGCGGTGGAGCGGGCGGCCGTTTCAGATCAGATCATCGGTCAGATCGAAGATCGCTTTCCGAACTGGCGATCCTATCGCGATTTGCTCGATTGCATCGACTGCACAATGGCTGAGCTTCGGAGGGATGTGAGATGACTTACGTAACGCTAAAGCTGACTCCCTATCAAGCGCGCGTCCTTTGGGGCGTGGCAGACGGGGCAGCGGACGCCGGCGCGTGCTCGGATGGATTGGAGCCAAAAGAAGCGGAGGCGCTGGATGCGATAGTCGACAAACTTCTTTCGTCGCACGCAAAATGGAAACACGCTTTCCCCAGCAAGGGAGAAGCTGAATGAAGCTGACAGAAGCGCAGAGGCGCAATCTGGAGCACGTCCGAGATCACGGCAAACCGATCCCGCGCAGCCGGGCCGGCTTCAGTTGCCGCGTCAAGGGCCTGACAGAGTTCGTATGGCTCCGCCGTAGCGGCATCGAGATATCGAACTCCGATTATTACGCTTTGCCCATGGATGCTCGTCTACAGGACGGTCTTGAGCGAATGGTGCGGGAGCAACTGACCGACGCCGGCCGGCGAGCACTGGAGGAACGGTCATGCGGCTGACAGAGAAAATCGTCGCGGTAGCCATCCGGCACAAGGGCATGACCATCAGCATACCAGCGCCAGCAAGACACGGTGACGTGTTGCAGGCCATGCACGAGGCGTTCGGCGAACCGGGGTTTGTCGAAGACCCGATTGACCAAGGTTTTCTAACAAGCGCCGGAAGATATGTCGAGAGAACGCGCGCTGTCAAAATCGCGGTCAAAGCTGGGCAGATCGAAAAGCCAAACTGGCCGCCAAATCTGTACTCGGAGGATTTGTGGTGACGGAATCCATTGCCGTGAGCGCGAGAGACATCATCAAGCAGGCGTTCGAATCCGAGTTCGACGACGCATGCAGTGGCGATGCGTTCGCTGACAAATGCGTGACTATTCTGCATGAAGAAGGCTTCACGGTCCTCGCACCCAGAGAACTCGACGGGGAGACGCTGGAAGCCGCTGCAACGGTCGCCGACAAACGCGCGGCCACGGCCTGGATCCTATCCCATGAAGCCGCCCGCGCGTTGTTGGAGGCACTACCTGACGCCATCCGCGCCCTGAAAGCCTCGCCGGATGAAACGGATGGCGAGGCCAAGCAGGAATGACACTTCTCTCACCCGCCCAAGCCGCACAACAACTGTGCATTTCCGAAAAGCAGTTGCGAGCCCTGACTTGCGCTGGCGAAATCCCGTACATCAATATCGGGCTCGGGGACAAGCGGGAAACCAGACGATACGACCCCGCAGACCTTGCCAAGTTTCGGGAGGCACGAAAATGTCAGTCTACAAAAGAGCCGGTCAAACCGTCTACGCCTACGATTTCAGGGTCCGTGGTGTACGATTTTCAGGCTCGACGGGCTGCACGAGCCGCCGCGAAGCGGAACGCTACGAGGAAGCCGCCCGCACGGCAGCGCAAGCCCAGGTCATAGATCGCACCAAGCCGATGACGTTCGCCGTCGCATCGTCGCTCTATTGGGATGAGGTTGGCCAGCACCACCGAAACCACGTCGATACGGAACGGTCGCTGGCGTGGCTTCAAAAGCAAATCGGCAAGGGTACAAGAATATCGGACATTTCCGCCGCCACGATAGCCTCAGCAGTGGCGAAGCGCCGTGGCGAGGGGGTAAGTGCCGCGACGGTCAACAGGAGCGTGTGTGAGCCGCTACGGGCGATCTTGAAGCGATGCGGCGGTGTCTGGGGGCAGAAGGTCCAGCCGATAAGCTGGAAGGACCATTTTTTGAAGGAGCCGCAGGAGCGGATTCGCGAGGCTAACATAGACGAGGAAGCGAAATTGCTGGCGACGATCCGGGGCGATTATCGGCCGGCGCTGCGCTTCGCGTTCATGTCGGGATGCCGGTTGAATGAGATCGTCACGCTGGAATGGTCGCGCGTCGATTTCTTCAATCGCCAGTACACGGTGATCGGCAAGGGCGACAAGGCCCGGTCCATCCCGATGACCGATGCCGTCTATGAATTGCTTTGGGGAGAGAAGGACAACCATCCGACAAGCGTGTTCACCTATAAGGCGGCGAAGACGAGGGACGGCAAGCAGCGGGGCAAGAGATACCCGCTGACGGAAAACGGATTGAAAACGCAGTGGCGGCGCGTCAAGCGGGATGCCGGCGTGGCCAACTTCCGGTTTCACGACACGAGGCACACGGCGGCTACTAGACTGGTGCGCGCGACAGGCAATTTGAAGATGGCGCAGAAGCTACTAGGCCACACCCATCTGACGACGACCTCGCGTTACGCGCACGTCACGACGGACGATCTTCGGGCAGGCTTGGAGGCGGCTCATTCGAGTGTCGGGAAAGGTGCGGCGGTGGGGCCGGATGCACGGTTCGATGCAAAATCTGCCACGGAATCTCCACCGGCTCTGAAAAAGTCCTGATATCGCTATGAAAAATGCTCGGAATCTGGTATTAACACCACTCCTCCCAAACCAGATGCGCTACCAGGCTGCGCTACGCTCCG
>NZ_WPHG01000011.1 GCF_009742725.1 Nitratireductor arenosus
ACGGCAGAAAGCCGATTGCACTCTCCATTCTTGCCTCCCATGCTTTCCGTTAAGCATATAGGAGTTCGAGCCCCGGCGCGACAACCGCGTTCGCGGCGTCAGATTTCAAACTGAGACACTACCAGCGCGGGAGCATCTAACCGCTGACGGTATACAGGCCGATCGTGTAGGCAATATAGGCCGCCAGCATGACGAAGCCCGTCTTCCGGCCCAGGCGGTCGCGCAGGACAAGCATCGCTGCGAACGCAAGGCTGACCGCCAGCACCAGCGGGACGTCGATCCGCCAGAACCGTTCCGAGATCGGCAATGGCGCAACGAGCGCCGTCACGCCCAATATGCCGAGTATATTGAAGATGTTCGATCCAACGATGTTGCCGATGGCGACGCCCGCCCGGCCGCGCCATGCCGCCACGACCGAGGTCGCAAGTTCGGGCAGGCTGGTTCCGATGGCCACGATCGACAGACCGACGACGGCCTCGGACACCCCGAGCGCCAGTGCGATCCTGCTTGCGCCTTCCACCAGGAGGTCGGCTCCGACGAACAACAGCGCCAGCCCCGCCGCAAGCAGTGCCGCGGCGAGCCATGCCGGCTTTTTCGGCGCGACCACCACGGTGCCGCCGTCCGCTTCGCCGCCGGTCCGGCTGGCGCGGTAATGCGCGTAGAGATAAGCTCCCAGCAGCAGGGTCAGCAGCAGGCCGCCCCAGGCGGGCAGCACGCCGCAGGCGGCGGCCAGCAATAGCAGGGCCGTGGCAAAAAGCATCAGGATCACGTCGCGCCGCACATCCCCGCCCCATCCTCCCGACGGAGCGAGCATCGCAGTCACGCCGCCGATCAAAAGGACGTTGGCCATGTTCGAACCGACGACATTGCCGATCGCGATCTCGGGGCGGCCTTTCAGGGCGGCCTCGACGGACACCAGCAATTCGGGCATCGACGTGCCG
Organism: Nitratireductor arenosus; assembly: GCF_009742725.1. GTDB lineage: Bacteria > Pseudomonadota > Alphaproteobacteria > Rhizobiales > Rhizobiaceae > Mangrovimarina > Mangrovimarina arenosa. Next base: position 942 of record NZ_WPHG01000011.1, read on the forward strand.
AACCCGACGACCGTGAGGCCGATCACCAGTTCCGCGACGCCGAACCTGCGGGCCGCGGACACCGCGCCGCGAACGAGGAGTTCGCCGCCGCCGAACAACAAAATGAAACCGACGATGACGAAGACGATATCGCGCACGGACGAGCATTTCCCCTGGTTGCCGCCAAGCCCCCTTGCGCGGTCGCGCTAAGATGGGGAGGGCTATCCGGCCATGCAAGTCTGGCCTGTTGCGCGCAGTCGTCCGGGTTGCGCGCCTGGATCATCCGATTTCCTTTTGCGCGCCGCCGCCTATCGTGCAAAACGGCGGCACGGGAACGTATAAACGAGCCGGAGGAGAAAACCGCATGCCGATTGTCAACCGGATTGCCGAGTTCCATCAGGACGTCACCGCGTGGCGCCGCGACATTCACGCGCATCCCGAACTGCAGTTCGACGTCCATCGCACGGCGGCGCTCGTCGCCGACAAACTCAGGGGATTCGGCGTCGACGAGGTGGTCACCGGGATCGGACGCACGGGCGTGGTCGGCGTCATTCGCGGCCGCAAGACCAACTCAGGCAAGACGATCGGCCTGCGTGCCGACATGGACGCCTTGCCGATCCAGGAAGCAGTCGAGCGCCCGCACAAATCCACGACGCCGGGCGTCATGCATGCCTGCGGTCATGATGGCCACACCGCCATGCTCTTGGGCGCCGCGCGCTACCTTACCGAAACGCGCAATTTCGACGGCACGGCGGTGGTTATCTTCCAGCCGGCCGAGGAGGGCGGCGGCGGCGGTCGCGTCATGGTCGAGGAGGGCATGATGGATCGGTTCGCGATCGACGAGGTCTACGGCATGCACAACGCGCCGGGGATTCCGTTCGGCCAGTTTGCGCTCAGGAGCGGCTCGATGATGGCCGCCGCCGACATGTTCGTCATCGACATCGAAGGCGTCGGCGGGCACGCCGCGCGTCCGCAGCGCTGCATCGACACGACGCTTGTCGGGGCACACATCATGACCGCCTTGCAGTCGGTGGTGGCGCGCAGCGTCGACCCGGTCGAGGCGGCGGTGATCTCGGTCACGACCTTCAAGGCAGGCGACGCCTTCAACGTCATTCCCCAGACCGCGCGGCTCACCGGCACGGCGCGCACCCTGTCGCCGGAAATCCGCGACCTTTTGGAGGAGCGCATGGCGCGGGTGGTCGAAAACACCGCCGCCGCCTTCGGCGCGACGGCCACGCTCGATTACCAGCGCCATTATCCGGTCTTGTCGAACCATGCCCGGGAAGCCGGGTTTGCGGCCGAGGTGGCGCGTCAGGTGGCTGGCGACAGGGTCGACACCGAAACGCCGCAGGTCATGGGCGGCGAGGATTTCGCCTTCATGCTGGAGGCCCGGCCCGGCGCCTTCATCTATCTCGGCCAGGGCGACACGCAATATCTCCATCACCCCGAATATGATTTCGACGACGAGATCATCCCGATCGGCTGCTCCTACTGGGCAAGGCTGGTCGAGACCGCGCTGCCGGCCGGCTGAGGACTGGTCGCCCGATACTCCCGGTCATTGTCGGCCCGGCCTTGACTTCGCGGCCCGTCCTGCCGCACAGGCAGCGTGAGACAAACGAAGGGGAGAAACCGCCCGATGGCGATCGCATTCACCTTTCCCGGACAGGGCAGCCAGGTGGTCGGCATGGGCCACGAGCTGGCCGAGGCTTTCTCCGAGGCCCGCGCCGTCTTCGACGAGGTCGACGAGGCGCTGGGCGAGAAGCTGTCGACGCTGATCTGGGAAGGGCCGGAGGAAAAGCTGACCCTGACTGCGAACGCGCAGCCGGCGCTGATGGCGGTCTCCATGGCCGCTTTGCGTGCCATGCAGGCACGCGGACTGGTGCTGGAGGGCAAGGTCGACTATCTCGCCGGCCATTCGCTCGGCGAATATTCGGCCCTGTGCGCGGCCGGCGTTTTCTCGCTCGCCGACACGGCGCGCCTGCTGCGCATTCGCGGCAACGCCATGCAGGCGGCCGTGCCCCCGGGCGAGGGGGCGATGGCGGCCATCCTGGGCCTAGACGATGCTGAGGTCGAAGCCGCCTGCCAGGCAGCCGGCAACGGCATTTGCCAGATCGCCAACGACAATGGCGGCGGTCAGATCGTCATCTCCGGCGCCAGGGCGGCCGTCGAGGCCGCGGCCGCAAGGTGCACCGACAAAGGCGCCAAACGCGCCATCATGCTGCCGGTCTCCGCGCCCTTCCATTCCGCGCTGATGGCGCCGGCGGCCGAGGCGATGCGTGCGGCGCTGACCGATGTGACGATGAAGACGCCTACGGTTCCGGTGGTGGCCAACGTCACCGTCACCCCGCTCACGGACCCGGTCGAGATCGCCCGGCGGCTGGTCGAGCAGGTCACCGGCCGCGTGCGCTGGCGTGAGACGGTGGAGTTCTTCGCCGGAAATGGCGTGACCGGGCTTTACGAGATCGGCGCCGGCAAGGTGCTGTCGGGGCTCGCCCGTCGCATCGACCGCACCCTCGCGGCCACCAGCGTCGGGGGCCCGGCCGATATCGACGCGGCGCTCGCCGCCTTGTGACGAACGGCTCTAGCCCCAGCAGGAGATGAACCATGATTGACCTTACCGGCCGCAAGGCCCTGATCACCGGCGCTTCCGGTGGTATCGGCGAGGCGGTCGCCCGCCTGCTGCACGCCCAGGGCGCGCGCGTCGGCCTACATGGAACCCGTGTCGAAAAGCTCGAGGCCCTTGCCGGCGAACTCGGCGAGCGTGTGACGATCTTTCCGGCCGATCTGTCCGACCGTGCCGCCGTCAAGGCACTGGGCCAGAAGGCGGAGACTGAGCTCGAAGGCGTCGACATCCTCGTCAACAATGCCGGCATCACCCGCGATGGCCTGTTCGTGCGCATGTCGGACGATGACTGGGACGCGGTTTTGGAGGTCAATCTGACCGCCGTCTTCCGCCTGACGCGCGAACTCACCCATCCGATGATGCGCCGCCGCTTCGGCCGCATCGTCAACATCACCTCCGTCGTCGGCGTCACCGGCAATCCCGGCCAGGCCAATTACTGCGCCTCCAAAGCCGGCATGATCGGCTTCTCGAAATCGCTGGCGCAGGAAGTGGCGAGCCGCAACATCACCGTCAATTGCGTGGCGCCCGGCTTCATCGAATCGGCGATGACCGGCAAGCTCAACGACAAGCAGCGTGACGCGATCATGGGGGCGATCCCGATGAAGCGCATGGGAACCGGCGCCGAGGTAGCCGCAGCCGTGGCCTTCCTCGCCTCCACGGAGGCGGCCTATATGACGGGACAGACCCTGCACGTGAACGGCGGCATGGCGATGATTTGAGCCGCCGCGTCGCTGATTCGGTCGCGGCCGTCCGACGGGTGCCGAAATGGCGGCGTTGCGCCTTCTTCCGGCGTGTTTTCGCCTTTGCCGGTCCGGGTTTTCATGGTATGCGGCCCGGCAAACTGGCGATCCGGGCACAGTCCGCCGTGCGTTTTGCGCCGGTTTTTCGTCCGGAGAAGCCGTGGCCGGTCATGCCGGCGTGGCGCGATCTTTCAACTTGATTAGCGGGCATCCTGCCGCTAACGAAGACCAACTTGAACCGAAGTCGAGGGTTTCCAAATGAGCGACACCGCAGAGCGCGTCAAAAAAATCGTTGTAGAGCATCTTGGCGTTGAAGCCGACAAGGTCACCGAGGGCGCGAGCTTTATCGACGACCTTGGCGCGGACAGCCTGGACACCGTCGAACTGGTCATGGCCTTCGAGGAAGAGTTCGGGGTCGAGATCCCCGACGACGCGGCCGAGACGATCCTGACCGTGGGCGATGCGGTCAAGTATATCGACAAAGCCTCCGCCTGACACGCAGCTTTCGGGCAATTCCGCAAAATATCCGTGGTGGTTGAGTGATGAGACGTGTCGTCGTCACGGGAATGGGCCTCGTTTCCCCTTTCGGGGTAGGCGTTGAGCATTCCTGGCGCCGTCTTTTGTCGGGTGAAAGCGCGGCACGGCGGGTCGAGCATTTCGAGACTGACGACCTGCCGTGCAAGATCGCCCATGTCGTCCCGCGCGGCGATGGCGGCGATGGCACGTTCAATCCCGACCACGTGCTTGAGCCCAAGGAACAGCGCAAGGTCGGTGATTTCATCATCTACGGGATCGCCGCCGCCGATGAGGCATTGAGGGATTCGGGCTGGACACCGAAAACGCCGGACGAGCAGAACACGACCGGCGTGATGATCGGTTCCGGCATCGGCGGCGTCGAGGGCATAGCCGAAAACGCGCTCATTTTGCGCGACCGCGGCCCGCGCCGTATCAGCCCGTTCTTCATTCCCGGCAACATCATCAACCTGGTCTCCGGCCAGGTTTCGATCCGGCACGGCCTGAAAGGGCCGAACCACGCCGTGGTCACGGCCTGTTCGACCGGCGCGCATGCGATCGGCGATGCCGCGCGCTTGATCGCTTTCGGTGATGCCGAGGTGATGCTGGCCGGCGGCGCGGAAGCGCCGATCAACCGATTGTCGCTTGCCGGCTTCGCGGCTTGCCGGGCCCTATCCACCGCCTACAACGACACGCCGCAAAAGGCCTCGCGTCCCTATGACCGCGATCGCGACGGCTTCGTAATGGGCGAAGGCGCCGGCGTGGTCGTACTCGAGGAGCTGGAGCACGCCAAGGCGCGCGGCGCGAGGATCTACGCCGAGGTGATCGGCTACGGTCTCAGCGGCGACGCCTTCCACATCACCGCTCCCTCCGAAGACGGCGACGGCGCCTATCGCTGCATGAGCGCGGCCCTCAAGCGCGCCGGCCTGACACCCGCTGACGTCGACTACATCAATGCGCACGGCACCTCGACGATGGCCGACACCATTGAGTTGGGCGCGGTCGAGCGGTTGGTGGGCGAGGCGGCCTCGCGGATCGCCATGTCCTCGACAAAGTCCTCCATCGGCCATCTCCTGGGCGCGGCCGGGGCGGCCGAGGCGATCTTTTCCATTCTGGCCATCCGCGACAACAAGGCCCCAGCGACCATCAATCTGGAAAACCCGTCCGTCGAAACCGCGCTCGACCTGGTGCCCAATCGGCCCAAGGATCGGACGATCGATGTGGCGCTGTCGAACTCATTCGGCTTCGGGGGCACCAATGCTTCGCTCGTTTTCCGTCGCCATGATGGCTGAACGGTCGCTCCGGTCGTCAATTTTGCCATATTCATCGCTAGTTCTTGCAACGTCCCGGCGGGCGGTGGCGAGCCTTGGCACAATGGAGAAGCGTGACGGCCGATGAGTACGGAACCGGCAAACGAAACCACTTTCGGCAACAGGGGCGAGGCGCCGAAGCCGATCGTGCCGAAATCCGCCAGCGAGGCGCTGCGTCCCGAAGAGGGCACGCCACCGCCGCGGCGTTCGCAGGGGTCACGCAACCAGTTCGTCGTTTTCATGAATTTCGTTATGTCGACGGTGATCTTCGTGGTGCTGGTCGCCGGCCTCGCCGTTTATCTGGGAAAACGGGAATTCGACAGTCCCGGTCCGGCGCAAAGCACCGAGATGGTGCTGGTCAAGCCCGCCACGGGCGTCTCCGAGATCGCCCTGATGCTGGAGCGGCGAAACCTGGTCAGCGACCGCCATGTGTTCCGGCTTGGCGTCAGGGCGGCTGGCGCCGACAACGCCCTCAAGGCGGGTGAATACGAGATCAAGGCCGGAGCCTCCATGCGCGACATCATGGATCTTCTGGTCAGCGGGCGTTCAGTGCTCTATTCGCTGACCATTCCCGAGGGGTTGACAGTCAGCCAGGCCTTTGACCGGATCGCCAAGCACGAGGCGCTGACCGGCGAGATGCCGGCCGAACTGTCACCGGAAGGGGCGCTGATCGCCGACACGCAGCGCTTCACGCGCGGAACCACGCGCGCCGAACTGATCGAAAAGATGACCGCCGACCAGCAAAGCCTCGTCGAAGAGACCTGGCAACGCCGCGTCGAGGGCCTGCCGCTGAAGAATATCGACGAATTCGTGACGCTTGCCTCGATCGTCGAAAAGGAGACAGGCCGCGCCGACGAACGTTCGCGCGTCGCAGCCGTCTTCATCAATCGGTTGAAGCGCGGGATGCGGCTCCAGTCGGACCCGACGATCATCTACGGCCTGTTCGGTGGCGAGGGCAAACCGGCCGACCGACCGATCTACCGTTCCGACATCGACAAGCCGACACCTTACAACACCTATCTGATCGACGGCCTGCCGCCGACGCCAATCGCCACGCCCGGCCGCGCCGCGCTGGAGGCGGTCGCCAACCCGTCCACGACCGACGAGCTTTATTTCGTGGCCGATGGTACAGGAGGTCATGTGTTCGCCAAGACGCTGGACGAGCACAACGAAAACGTCGCGCGCTGGCGCGCGATCGAGAAGAAGAAGAGGGACGAGGCGGGCGAAGCCGGTCAGGACGAAAACGGTTCGAACTGATCCGGCTCCAGGGGGGCACGATGGCGCTACAAAGCATGACGGGCTTTGCCCGTGCGGCGGCCGATCGGGACGGCACCGCGATTTCCTGGGAGGTACGCTCGGTCAATGGCCGCGGCCTCGACGTGCGTCTGCGCTTTCCGCCGGGCTTCGAGCGGCTCGAACTGCCGGCCAAGCAGGCGGTGCAGCGAAAATTTTCGCGAGGAAACGTCCAGGCCACGCTGGTCGTCAACAGGCAGCAAGGTCTCGCCCAGCCCGTCGTCAACGAGGCGTTCCTGCGCGACGTCGCCGGCCTCGCCAAGCGGCTGCAGGAACAGTTCGGCTGCACGCCCGCCTCCGCCGACGGTCTGCTTTCCCTACGTGGGGTGCTCGATATCCCTGACACAGTCGAGGACGAGGAAGGGCGCGAAGCTCTTGACGCGGTGATCATGACCGCGTTCGACAACGTGCTGGCCGATCTTGAAGCGGCCCGCCTGGCGGAGGGCAGGCAGCTTGCCGGCTTGCTCGAAGACCATGTCGCCACGATCGAGAAGTTCACCCGCAACGCCGAAGCCGATCCCTCGCGCGAGCCGGCGGCCATTCGCGAGCGCATCGCCATGCAAGTCGCACTGCTGATCGATTCGGCCAAGGGGTTCGACGACCAGCGCCTTCATACCGAGGCCGCGATCCTGGCGACGCGCGCTGACATCCGTGAAGAGATCGATCGGTTGAAGTCCCATGTCGCAACGGCGCGGCAATTGCTGGAAAAGGGCGGTGCTGTCGGGCGCAAGCTCGATTTTTTGGCGCAGGAGTTCAACCGCGAATCGAATACGCTGTGCTCCAAATCCAATGCGACATCGGTTACCGCCATCGGGCTCGAACTGAAGGCCGTGGTTGATCAGTTTCGCGAACAGGTTCAGAATCTGGAGTAGCCCATGGGCGCCACGCCGCCGTCCTCGTCCATTCGCCGCCGGGGCCTGATGCTGGTTTTGTCGTCGCCGTCCGGCGCCGGCAAATCGACGATCGCGCGCACCCTGCTGGAAAATGACGGCGGGCTCGAATTGTCGGTGAGCGTGACGACCCGTCCGCGCCGCGGCAGCGAGATCGACGGCGTGCATTATCATTTCCTGTCGATGCGCGACTTCGAACGCATGCGCGACACCGAGGCGCTGCTGGAAGCCGCCGAAGTGCATGGCAATTTCTACGGCACGCCGCGCGAGCCGGTCGAGATCGCCATGGACGAAGGGCGCGACATGCTGTTCGACATTGACTGGCAGGGCGCCGAACAGCTCAAGGCGACGATGCCCGCCGATATCGTGTCGATCTTTATTCTGCCGCCGTCGATGACGGAACTGAAGTCGCGGCTGCGCCGGCGGGCGGAGGATTCCGATGCCACCATCCAGACCCGGCTTGAAAACGCCCGCTCCGAAATCGAACACTGGCGCGACTACGATTATGTCGTCGTCAATGATGATCTCGATCGCGCCTATGCCGCCGTGCGCGCGATCGTCATTGCCGAGCGGCTGAAACGCGACCGCAGGCCCGGCTTGTTCGATTTTGTCAGCGGGCTGCTTGCCGAGCGGACCGAATAGAGCCGCGTCAGCCCTCGAACGCTTCTGCAAGCGCGACGAATTCGGCGATCGAAAGCGTTTCGGCGCGCCGTGTGCCGTCGATCCCCACCTGCTCCAGCAGCGTGTCCCCGCCGAGCGCCTTCAGGCTCTGGCGCAGCATCTTGCGGCGCTGGCCGAAGGCGGCCTGTGTGACGCGCGCGAGTCGGCTGGCATCGCTGGCCAGCGGGACGGGTCGTGGCGTCAGGTGGACGACCGCCGAGGTGATTTTAGGCGGCGGGGTAAAGGCCTCGCGCGGCACGGTGAAGGCGATCCGGGCCGATGTGCGCCAGCCGGCAAGCACGCCGAGCCGCCCGTAGGCGTCGTCGCCAGGGGCGGCCACGATCCGCTCGGCGACCTCGCGCTGGAACATCAACGTCATCGAGGCATAAAACGGCGGCCAGGGTTCCACGGTGAGCCAGCGCACCAGAAGCTCGGTGCCGATATTGTAGGGCAGGTTGGCGATGATCAACACGCGCTCGGCCTCTGCCGCGAGTGTTGCGAGATCGGTCTTCAGCGCGTCGCCGGCGACGATGTCGAGCCGGCCTGGATAAAGGTTCGATATCTCCTCAAGGGCGGCGAGGCAACGTTCGTCGCGTTCGATGGCGATGACCCGCGCAGCACCGTTCGCCAGAAGCGCCCGCGTCAAGCCGCCTGGACCGGGACCGACCTCGATCACCGTCGCGCCGGCAAGCTCGCCCGCCGTGCGTGCGATCTTCGCGGTCAGGTTGAGGTCGAGCAGAAAATTCTGGCCGAGGGACTTTTTCGCGGCAAGCCCATGCTGCCGGATAACCTCGCGCAAGGGAGGCAGGCCGTCGCTCGTCATGCGTCCCGGTATCCGGCTTCCGCTTCGGCCAGCCTTGCCGCCAAGCGCAGCGCGGCGACGAGGCTGTTGGCGCGCGCCGCACCCGTACCCGCGACCGCGAAGGCGGTGCCATGGTCGGGCGAGGTGCGTACGAAGGGCAGGCCGAGCGTGACGTTGACCGTCTCGTCGAAGGCCAGTGCCTTGGCCGGTATCAAAGCCTGATCGTGATACATGCAAAGCGCGGCGTCGTAAGCTTGCCGCGCCTCGGCGTGAAACAGCGTGTCGGCCGGCAACGGGCCGCGCGCGTCGATGCCTTCGGCCTGCAGCGCGGCAACGGCGGGGTGCACGATGTCGATGTCCTCGCGGCCCATTGCACCGTCTTCCCCCGCATGCGGGTTGAGCCCGGCAACTGCGATGCGTGGCCGGGCTATGCCGAACCGACGCGCCAGGTCGGCTGCGGTGATCCGGCCGGTTTCCACGATCAGTTCCGTCGTCAGCGCCGACGGCACCGCGGCGAGCGGAATGTGGATGGTGACCGGTACGGCGCGCAGACTCGGCCCGGCCAGCATCATTACAGGTTTTACCGGTTTGCCGATGGCCTGCCCCGCCAGATGGGCCAGAAACTCGGTATGGCCGGGAAAGGCGAAGCCCGCGTCGTAGAGCGGTTTTTTGGCGATCGGGCCGGTGACGATCGCACCGGCCGCGCCGGACATGGCGTCGGCGACACCGCGCTCGATAGCCTCGATGATGCCGGCGGCGTTGGCGGGCGAAGGATCGCCCGCTCTGTCGATCAACCGGTTTCGTAGGGGTACGACCGGCAGCGTGGCCTCGAAATCGCGCACCGCAGAGCCCGGGTCGGACAGTTTGAGCTCGATTGGCAGACCCAGCGTCCGCGCCCGCGATGAAAGCTGGTCGACATCACCCAGAACATAGAAGGGCGGCAGCGCGTGGCGCGTCCGCGAGGCCCAGGCCGCAAGCGCGATATCGGGGCCGATGCCGGACGGGTCGCCAGATGTCAGCGCAAGCGGACGCTGCGGCTCAACGCTCAACGATGCGGGCTTTCTCGCGCAGTTCTTCCAGATATTTCTTGGACAGCTCCGCCGCTTTCTTGTCGAGTTCGCCTTCGTTTTCGAAAACCATCTGGGCGACGCGGTCATCTGAAATCTCACGCGTGCTGCAAATGCCGATGAACTCCACGCCGCGCTCGGTTTCGCGGATCTTGGTAGCCTGGCCCGGCTTGGTTTCCAGGATCAGGCCTTTCCAGTCCGGCGGCAGTTCCGGCGCGATGACCCGGCCCAGATCGCGTACCGTGACGTCGATCAGGCCTTTGGCGAATTCACGCGTATTCTGGCAGTTGTTGAAGCGTCCGCGCATGGCGTTGGCTTCCTTCTTGCGCCGCCCCATGAGCGATTTGCGTTCACCCGATGGAATGACGAAAATCACCTGCTGCAGCATGTATTCGGTTGCTGTCGGCTTGTTGCCGCCATCCTGCAGCATGCGGTGAGCCGCGTCCTGTTCCGTGAGCCGTTCCGTCGCGCGGAAACGAGCTCCCAGCGCGCGGTTCCAGCCGATCTGGCTACGAATGAACTCCTTGAAGTGGCTCTTCGTCACGCCCGCCTGCGCCATAACCTGGTCGAGCTGGCTCGTCGACAGCTTGTTGCCGGATGCGAAACGCCCGTAGGCCGCGTCGACGTCCGCGTCGGGAACCCGGATGTTGAGCCGCTGGATTTCGATGTTTTTCAGCGTCTGCTCGATCATCTCGTCCGAGGCGCTGGCCGAGCGGCGTTGCAGCCGCAGGAAAGCCTTGCGTCGGGCGATATCGTAACTGGTCACCGGAACATTGTTGATGATGTAGCGAATCTCACTCGCTTGCGCCGGCATCGTGGCGACGCTCGCCAGACAGGTCATGAACCCGAAAAGCAGGAAAATGCCGGTTCCGGCGATCCGATTCAAACCAGGTTGCATGGCTGAGCTCCGTGCCTCATTCTTTCGCGGTCCCTCTTGGCGGGCCTTCGGTATTCTACCCCGGAAGTGTCGTGCTCGGCCTATACGGCGAAAGCATGACGAATCGGCCCGCATCAGTTCGTGCCAAACGCGTTCGTCGACGTGGTCGTTCCGAAATCGCCGAGCGTGCGGAACGAGATATTGAAGCCGAACCCGTAGGAAACGTCCTTGGAAATGGTGTTTTGGGTGCGCGAAAACGTCATTCCGTAAGTGAAACACTCGTCGTCATAGATAAAGCCGAACGAGCTATTGGCAAGCGTCGAAGAGGCGAGGTCGTAGGTTCCAGAAGCGTAGACGCTCCAATAGTCGTGCAGACGCGCCCGCCCACCCAGTGTCACCTCCTGGCGATCCTGCGGGAAGCCGTAAAGCGGTTGCGCCTGGATGAATGTGTAGCTCGCATTGATCCGGTGGCGGTCGATCGGGACGGACACGCTCGTTTCGGCACGGCGCACTTCCAGCGTCTGCTCGTCGAAGCGGCCGCCGGCGCTGAACACGATGCCGCCCGGCGAGGCGAACCCAGCCATGGCGACGAAGTCGGATACGTCCGTTTCCAGGCCCGAATAGGCGCCGACATTGACCAGTTCGGGCGCGGCGAACGGGTTGCGACCTGCCAGGTGATAGGACTGGCCGACGACCGCGTTGGCCGTCCAGCCATTGGCGAAGCTGCCCGAATAACGCAGGCCGAGATTGGCGCGGGTGCCGCTTTCGATCAGATCGTAGCCCGAGAATTTGTCGCGCTCGAACAGGGTAGAGGCGTCGAAGACCATGCTCTGCGCGTCCTCGTTGGGGATGCCGAGCGTGGAGCCATAGGCGACGTCCGGCCGGACGAAAAGCTGCGCCATGGGTTCGAGCACGTGGGTGGCGCTCGACGTCGAAAACAGGATTGGCCAGCGCGCTTCCAGGCCAGCCGTCGCCATTGCCCGGAAATAGGACGAGCGGATATCGGCCGCAACCGCGCCGTAGGCGGTCCCGTCATGCGTGTAGGCCGCACCCGTCAGTCCCCCGGCCATGGCGGCGATCGCGGCGTTGGAGCCTGCGCTGGCGTTAACGCCGATACCGTCGGCGCGCGCGTGCAGGAGCGGTGTCACGAGGAGGCCGCCCGAGGTCACGATGGTCTTCTTCCACTCGGCTTCGGCCGTCACGCGGCCGGACCAGCCGCGCACGCCAGGCAGCGCCGGTCTGGTGGTGATGGAATCCAGCCGCGTGCGTCCGACGACCTGCGTGTTGACGTCGAAACTCAGCTCGCCGCCCGCCACCGGCTCGTCCACAGTATAGGCATAGTCGAAGGACGGCAGCACCCAGGGCTGGCGCGGGTCCCGTGCAGACGGATGTGATGCCGGGAGCACTTCCTGGACCTGGAACTTGTAGAACCTGAGGTCGAAATAATTCCGGTCGTTGAGGCCGGTCAGATGGATCTGGTTCCGGCGGATCGCCTGGGAATAGCCGTCCAACAGATAGGTGTTGGCGAAATTCGGATCGGATTGCACCAGAATGTCCCAGCCGAAAGTCCAGCGGGGGTTGATGGTGAACTTGCCCTTGGTCCCGGCCATGAGACGGGTCTTGACCGTTCTGTCGACATAGCCCGGCTTGAACGCCGTTGGCTGGTTCTGGCTGATGCCGGCGATCTTCAGCGAGTATTCGCCGGAGTTGAATTTCTGGCGCCAGTCGGCTTCCGCGAGAAAACCCTGCCGCGAGTAATAGGTGCTTTTGACCGTCAGGTCATAGGTCGGCGAAAACGCGAAGAAATAGGGCAGGGTGACGCTGGCGCCCAGCTCGCTCTTGAAGCCGATGCCCGGAAACAGGAAACCGCTTTTGCGCTTCACGCTCGAATCGGCCATCTCGAACGCTGGCAATTGCGCGATCGGCAGGCCGAAAAACTCGAAGCGCGGCCTTTGGAAGCGGATCGTCTTGGCGTCCTTATTCCAGATGATCTTGCGCGACTTGATCCGCCAGATCGGGGCCTTGTCCGGCTTATCCTCGCAGGGTTCGCAGGCCGTGTAGACGCCGTTGACGAATGTGGTGACGGTGCCGGCCTTGCGCTCGGCGCTTTCGGCCGCGAAATAGGTCTTTTCGGCTGTTTCCACGCTCAATGCGTTGACGAATCCGTCCCGGAAATCGTCGGTGACGTCGATATGGTCGGAGAATATCCGGTTGCCTTCGCGGTCGACGATCTCGACCTCTCCGTCGGCGACCAGGCGGCCCGTGGCCTGGTTGTAGATCACGCGGTGCGCGACCATGCGGTTGCCGCCATAGTCGATCCGCACCGAGCCCTGCGCTGTCACGGTCTGGTTCACATTGTCGTAGACGAGTGTGTCGGCCTCCAGCAGAAGCTGGTCCGCGGGACCTACGCTGACATTGAGGCCGTCCAGCGACTGGGCCTCGGCGCGCGGAATATCGACGACGCCGGCAAGACACAGCAGGGCAAGCGCCGTGGCGCTTTTGCCAAGGCGGATGCGCGGGTGTCTGTCACCGCTGCCCCTCCTGAACCCCACTAACCATCCTCCTTGTGCAGCAAGAATGTTACCCCGAACAATGCTGCAATCATCACTGGCAGCCACGCCGCGACGATCGGCGGAACGATCCCCGCGCTGCCGAACGCTTTGACCAAAGTCGAGACGACATAAAGCAGAAAGCCGGCCAGGATGCCACCCAGAATCAGGGTGCCGGATTGGCCGAGCCGGACAAATCTCATTGAAACCGTTGCCGCGATCAGCGTCATCGCGACCAACAGTGGCGGAAGTGCCACAAGTGAATGATAATGCATCGAAAAAGCATTAACGGAATAGCCGTACGCCTTGGCGGTTTCGATTTTCCTGCCGAGTTCGTAGAACGGCGTGGCTTCGGGCCGTGCCAGACGCTGCTCCACGAATTCCGGCCGTAGATTGGTGGCCACCCGCGTGCTTTCGACGCTTTCCGGCTTGGCGCCGGATTTGAACCGGCGAACCGTCTCCAGCTCCCAATAGCCGTCGCGCAGATTGGCGCGTGCCGCGTCCTGCCGCTCGACGATGTTGCCATCCTCCCCAATGCGGATGAACACCGCGTCGGAAAGGGTGAGACCGCTGTTGAGAACCGCACGCGCGCCGACGATCGTCTGGCCCTCATCGGTACGCTGCCGCAGCCAGGGCGCGGAGGCCGCCGACACCACGTTCGATTCGCCGGAGCGCAGCGTCGTTTCGATCTCCTCGACCTTCTCCAGCCCGTTGGCTGCGATCGGGTTGAGCACGATGATCGTCGACAGGCCGAATAGCAACGCGCCGATGCAGATCGGAAACAGGAACTGCCAGGCCGAAACGCCGGCGGCGCGTGTGACGACCAGTTCGTATTTCCTGTTGAGCGAGATCAGCGTGGCCATTGCCGAAAACAGCGCCACGAAGGGGATCGTCTGCTGCAGTACCATCGGCACCCGCAGCGCACTCATCGTCATGCCCAATTGCAGTGAGTAGCCCGGCAGTCCGCTGAAGCGGCTCGATTGCTCGGTGAAGTCGATGATGAAGACCAACGCGAAAATGCCGGCAAGGAACCAGCCGGTGATGACGAGATAGCGGCGGAAAAAATACTGCCCCAGCGTCCAGCCGATCATCCGCTCCCCCTTTCGAGGGGATCTCGGGTCCCGCGCCAGCGCAATGCTCGTACTCGCCCGCGGAATGCCTCGAGAAAGCGCGCGAGGCGGTCCGACCAGGAAGCCGGCAACTCGAGGAGTTTGCCCGTGGTGATCAGATAGCACGCAAACAGCGCGTTCAAAAACGGCACCGCGTAGATGAAGGGAACGAAGGCGGTGACCGTTTCGGCCTTGTTGGCGACGAAATATCCCTCCCAGCGCACCAGAAGCGCGACCGCGATTGCCGTCACCATCGGATGGATCCGCGCCTGGCGATGGGACCGGGCGTCGCCGGCCGCGGCCAGCGCGAGCAGCGCGAACACCAGCGAATAGCTCCATTCCGAAAACCGGCGGTGAAGCTCGGCGTAGAAGAAGGGCGGGCTCCATTGCAGATAGGCATCGTTCGGGTCGGGATCGAGCAGATAGCCGAGCGTGCGGTCCTTCGGCCATATCTGCACCGTCTTGCCCTTAGGCACGAATTCGGAAAGATCGAAGGCGTAGGAGGCGAACCGGACCACCGAGACGTCGCCGCCCGGCGTCTTGCGGTGTACTTCCCCGTCGATCATGAACAGAAATTGCTGGTCGCCGCGTTGCTGTACCTCGCCCTGCTTGGCGTAATAATAAAGGTCGACATCCTTCTTGCGGGAATCGGCGACAAATATCCCACCCAAACGTCCGTCCGGCAGACGTTCGGCGACCTGAACGAAGAGCCCTTCCTGCACCTTGCGAAACGTGCCTTCCTGGATGACGGAGGACAAAAGATCGGCATGGGCGTTCGCCACCAGCACGCGCGTGCGTTGCCGGGCCATCGGCTCGACCCAGTTGTCGACCGTGAAGGAGAGCACGCTTGCGAGCGCGGCCAGCAGCAGCATCGGCTTCAGGATCGTGCCGCGTGAACTGCCGGACGCCGCTATCACGGCGAGCTCGGAATCCTGGTTCATTGCCGAAAGGGTCTGCGAGATCCCGATGATGATGGCGAATGGCATCACGACGGGGATCACCGTGGGCAAAAGCAGCGTGGCGAGTTCCAGAAAAGTACCGGCCGTCTGGCCGCTGTCGGTGACGATGTTAACCCGCGCGAGAATCTGCGTGGTCCACGCCATGGCAAGCGCAACCAGCAATGCCGCGCCCGAAATCTTCAGCGCGCGGTAAAAGATGTATCTCTCGACGAGTTTCATCGCGAAAGCGGTGCGTCCCTATGATTCGCGCGCGTCACGCTTCAACCCCGTCGGGCAAATTACGCGCCCGGCGACCTTCACACAAGCGCGTGCCACGGGCTGTTTGTCCCGGTCCCATGCACGATGGTGCCCAATCAGGGCTAAAAAATAGCGAAGGAGCGCAGTTAACGATTGGTAAAACGGCTTGTTTTCCGTGACGCGCTTGCCAGCGAAAGCCGGACTTTTTAGGGTCGGGCCGCTAAATCGTCGCGCGCGCTTAGCGCCCCTCCGGCCATTCGGGAACATCCATGCCTCACGCACCAAAAATCAGCTTTGCCAAGTTTTCCGCGCCCAAGAAGGGCACCGTGGTGGTTTTCGTCAATGACGACAACGCCCTCGGCGACCAGGCGCGCGCCCTGGATACGGCCGGCATAGTGCCGAAAGCCGCCAATGTCGCCGAATTCAAGGGCAAGCTGGCCTCGGCCCTGGATGTCCTGACCCCCGAAGGCACGCCGTTCGATCGGTTCGCCGTCGTCGGCGCGGGCCCGCTCGACAAGCGCGACGAAAAGGCCTGGATGCGCATCGGCGGCGCAGCCTGGCCGTTGGCGAAAAGATCGGCCGACGTCGCCGTGATCCTGGACATGAAGGACGATGAGCCGGACGCTGAGGCGGCCGCGGCCTTGGCGCTCGGCTTGACCCTGCGCGCCTACGGCTTCGACAAATACAAGACCCGCAAGGACAAGGACGACGTCGCCAAGGACAAACCGGTGCGCGTGACCGTCCAGTGCGCCAACCCCTCCAAGGCGCGCAAGGCGTTCGCAACGGCCGAAGCGGTCGCCGGCGGTGTCAACCTGGCGCGCGACCTGGTCAACGAGCCCGCCAACGTGCTCGGGCCGGTCGAGTTCGCCGGCCACGCCAAGGCACTGGAGGCGCTTGGGGTCAAGGTCGAGATCCTGACCGAAAAGGAGATGAGGAAACTCGGCATGGGCGCCCTTCTGGGTGTCGCCCAAGGCTCGGCCCGGCCGCCGCGTCTCGCCGTCATGCAGTGGAACGGCGGCAAGCTGAAGGACAAGCCGGTCGCCTTCATCGGCAAGGGAGTGGTGTTCGATTCGGGCGGCATCTCCATCAAGCCGGCCTCCGGAATGGAGGACATGAAGGGCGACATGGGCGGCGCGGCCGCGGTTGCCGGGCTTATGCATACGCTTGCAGCGCGCAAGGCCAAGGTGAATGTCGTCGGCATTATCGGGCTGGTTGAAAACATGCTCGACGGCAACGCTCAGCGCCCCGGCGACATCGTCACCTCCATGTCGGGCCAGACCATCGAGGTGCTCAATACCGACGCCGAGGGTCGGCTCGTGCTGGCCGACGCGCTGTGGTACTGCAACGAACGCTTTACGCCGAAATTCATGGTCAATCTCGCCACGCTGACCGGCGCCATCATGATTGCACTCGGCCAGGAGCATGCCGGCCTGTTTTCCAACGACGACGCGCTCGCCGACCATCTGGTGACGGCAGGCTCGGCAACCGGCGAAAAACTGTGGCGCATGCCGCTCGGACCCGAATACGACAAGCTGATCGATTCCAAGAACGCCGACATGAAGAATATTGGCGGCCGCTTTGGTGGAGCGATCACCGCGGCGCAGTTCCTGCAGCGTTTCGTCAAGGAAACGCCCTGGGCCCATCTCGACATCGCCGGTACCGCCATGGGCTCGCCGTCGAACGACATCAACCAATCCTGGGGGTCGGGTTTCGGCGTCAGGCTGCTCGATCGCCTGGTCAGGGACAATTACGAGGCGTGACGGAAGTTCTGTTCTACCACCTGACCGATTCGACCCTTGATGATGCCTTGCCTGGCCTTGTCGAGCGGTCGCTGGCCCGTGGTTGGTCGGTGGTGGTCCAGACCGGAAGCGAGGAGCGTCGTGACGCGCTCGACCTGCATCTGTGGACCTGGCGCGACGACGCCTTCATCGGCCACGGAACCGATCGCGATCCGCACGCGGCCGACCAGCCGGTGCTCCTGACCACCGGCACCGACAACCCCAACGCTGCCGCGATCCGGTTTCTGGTCGATGGCGCCGAACCGCCCGCGCTCGACGGTTACGAGCGCGCGGTGATCATGTTCGACGGTCACGATCAGGCGCATGTCGAGGCCGCCCGCCGCCATTGGAAAACCGTCAAGGCGGCCGGCCATCAGGCGACCTATTGGCAGCAGACGCCGGAACGCGGCTGGGAACGCAAGGCGTGACCGGCGATTTCGATCGCCGCCGCCAGACAGCTAGGGCCCGGGTGAACCGGCTCGACGGCGCGGCGCGGGCGACGCGGTCCGACCGCCAGGGCTTTTTCGAGGCAGTTTATGACGAGGCGGGCGGAGACGCCGCCGGCGTTCCCTGGGCCGATCTTACGCCGAAGCCCGAACTCGTCGACTGGCTCGCCGACAATCCGGGCAACGGGCGCCGGGCGATCGATGTCGCCTGCGGGCTGGGCGACAATGCCGAGGCGATCGCGGCGGCCGGATATCGCACGGCCGCGTTCGATACGTCCAGGACGGCGATAGAATGGGCGAAAAAGCGCTTTCCGGCCTCGCGTGTCGACTATAGGGCGGCTGATCTGCTCGATCCGCCGCCCGAGTGGCGGGCCGGCTTCGACCTCGTGAATGAATGCTACACGATTCGATCCGTTGCGCCGGCGATGCAGCGTGACGTCATGGGCGCGATCGCGGCCCTGGTCGCCCCGGGCGGCATTCTTTTGGTCTATACGCGCCTGCGCCCGTCCGACAGCGTGGCGGAGGGGCCGCCCTGGCCGCCGGCGGCCGGCGAGGCGCGGGGGGTTGCCGATTTCGGCCTTGAGCTTGCGCACGAGCATCGTTTCGAGATCAGCCGGCCCGGCCGCACCATCCCGCATCTGTTCGCCACGTGGCGAAAACCCTGACATGCAGTGCGGATCGGGCGCGGCTATACCGTTGTGGACATTGATTTTCCGGCGTGCCAAACGGCCGCGGGGCAGGGGATATTGCGATGCGTTTTTTCTTCCTGATCATTCTGGTGGCCGGTATCGCGCTCGGGATCGGCTATCCCTGGGCGGTCGACAATGTCTCCGGCTATGAGATCGGCCGCTACAAGGTCTACGACCGCGAAGCTGGCTTTCAGCCGGCCGAAGTCGCGCTTGCCCCTTCGGAAGCCCCGGTCAGGGTCCTCGTCGACCTGACCGCCGCGGGCGAGTTCAGGCCGAGCGACAGGCTTGCCGTGCTCACCGTCACCGCATCGACCGGCGGCGCGACCGTTTTCGCCGAGACCGTGACCTTCATCGGCGTGCCGCCGCGCCCCGACAGCCCGCAGGTTGCGGGTTATGTCTATCGCGACGAGGTCGGCATCATTGACCCGGTGAGCGGCGACGAGCGCTATGTCTTCACCGTCGGGCCGGGCGACGCCGAAGGCATCGCGATGGCGCGCGTCGAACTGGTTCTGCGCGCCGGCGCCTTCGATCTCGATCCGCGCGCCGTTCCGGCCGGTTATATCTTGATGGCCGTCGGTTTCGTCGGTCTGGTGGCGGCATTTCGCCTGCGCGGCCGCAAGAAATCGTCCAGGGATGAGAGCAAGACCCGCCGCTGGGGGCGGGGCAAGGACGACTGAACCGTCCGGTGATGCGCTTGGCTCAGATTTCGTTGAAATCGCCTGAGCGGCCTTTGCCGGCCGAAAACCGCGCCGCCCCGTCGGCTCCTTCAGAGCGGAAAGTGGCCGCACTCTTCCATTCATTGGCAAGCGCGGGCGCCTGATCGAGCGACCATTGCTCGTGCGCGGATTTGCGGTCGGCGCGCATGCAGGCCTGCGGAAACCGCGCGATCTCGGCAGCCAACTCGAGAGCGGTTGTAAGGGCCTCGCCTTGCTTGCACAACCGGTTGGCGAGGCCGATCGCCGCGCATTCGCCTGCGTCCACCTTTCGGCCGGTCAGGATCAGGTCCATGGCCCGGCCATGGCCGACGATCCGCGGCAGGCGCACCGTGCCGCCGTCGATCAGCGGCACGCCCCAGCGCCGGCAATAAACGCCCATATAGGCGGTGTCCTCCATAACCCGCAGGTCGCACCACAGCGCGAGCTCCATGCCGCCGGCCACCGCGGGACCGGAAATCGCCGCTATCACCGGTTTCGACAGGGAAAGCCGCGTCGGACCCATCGGGCCCTTTCGCGGCTGGTCGTCATGCCCGTCGAAGGACGGGTCGAGATCGTGGGCGGCGAACCATTCCTCGTCCATGCCGCCGGCCGCCTGCTTGAGGTCGAAACCGGCACAGAAGCTTCCACCCGCGCCCGCCAGAACGGCGACCTTCTGGCTTTCGTCTCGATCGAACGCGATGAAGGCGGTAAACAACGCCTCCGCCATGGCCGGGTTGACCGCGTTGCGCGCCTCGGGCCGGTCGATGGTCACGACCGTGATTGCGCCGTTGCGTTCGGTCCTGATGGTCATTGCGCCATGCCTTCCTCATATTCCGCCGAGAGCGTCAGCCACAGTTCCTCGTGGCGGGCGAGCTGGTCCGCGAGCTCGGAGCGCTCCTTGCCGAGTTTCGCTACCTTGGCTGAATCTCGCTCGTAAAGCGCGGGGTTGGCAAGCTCCTTCTCGATCAGGCCGATGCGTTTGCGCGTGCGTTCCATCAATCCCTCGGTCGCCTTGATCTGCTTGGCGACCGGTTCCAGCACCCGTCGGCGTTCGGCCGCCTCGCGCCGCTTTTCGGCCTTGGACGCCTTGTCGACCTCGCGCTTTTCGCGCCGGTCGCTCGCCCCGCCGGTCACCAGGCTGCGATAGTCGCCAATGTCGCCCTCATAGGGCGCGACGGTGCCGTCATTGACCAGCCACAGCCTTTCGGCGGTGGCCTCGATCAAATGGCGATCGTGCGAGATCAGGATCACCGCGCCCTCGAAATCGTTCAGCGCTTCGATCAGCGAATGGCGCGAATCGATGTCGAGATGATTGGTCGGTTCGTCGAGGATGAACAGGTTCGGCCCCTCGATCGTGGCCAGTCCCATCAAAAGCCGCGCCTTCTCGCCGCCGGACAGATCCTTGGCCGGCGTATTCATCTTTTCCGTCGCCAGCCCCATCTGCGCGACCCTGGAGCGCACTTTGGCCTCCGGCAGGGTGGGCAGCATGCGGCGCACATGTTCGATCGCGTTTTCGTCGGGGCGCAGATCGTCGAGCTGGTGCTGGGCGAACATCGACACGTTGAGCTGCGGGGCGAGCGTGATCTTACCGCCGTCCAGCGTGAGCCGGCCGGCGATCAGCTTGGCAAAGGTCGACTTGCCGTTGCCGTTGGCGCCCAAAAGCGCGATGCGGTCGTCCTCGTCGATGCGCAGCGACAGGTTTTTCAGAACCGGCTTCCCCGGCTGGTAGCCAACGGAACCGTTTTCGATGGCCACGATCGGCGAGGCGACCTTGCGCTCTGGCGCCGGAAAGGAGAACGGCCGCACGGTCTGGTTGACCACGGTGGCGATCGTGCCCATGCGCTCCAGCGCCTTGAGGCGCGACTGGGCCTGGCGCGCCTTTGAAGCCTTGTAGCGAAAGCGCTCGACGAAGGCCTCCATGTGCTTGCGCTGCGCGACCTGCTTGGTGCGCGCCTTTTCCTGCAGCGCCTGCTTTTCGGCGAGCTGGCGTTCGAACTGGTCATAGCCTCCGCGCCAAAAGGTCAGCTTGTGCTGATCGAGATGCACGATCGAACTGACCGCCCGGTTGAGCAGGTCGCGGTCATGGCTAATCAACAGCACGGTGTGCGGGTAACGCGTCAGATAGCTTTCCAGCCACAACGTGCCTTCCAGGTCGAGATAGTTGGTCGGCTCGTCGAGAAGCAAAAGATCCGGCTCGGCGAACAGCACCGCGGCGAGCGCGACACGCATGCGCCAGCCGCCGGAAAAAGACGAGGCCGGCCTTTTCTGCGCCGCCTCGTCGAAACCGAGCCCGGCCAGGATGGTTGCCGCGCGCGCTTCGGCCGAATGGGCGTCGATATCGGCCAGCCGCATGTGGATTTCGCCGATCCGGTGCGGGTCGGTCGTGGTGCGCTCCTCGGCCAAGAGCGCGGTGCGTTCCTTGTCGGCCGCCAGAACGATGTCGATCAGCGGTTCTTCGGTTCCCGGCGCTTCCTGGGCGACCTGGCCGATACGGGCGTTTTTCGGCAGTGAGATCGAGCCGCTCTCTATCTGCGCCTCGCCGGTGATGGCGCGAAACAGGCTGGTCTTGCCGGTGCCGTTTCGTCCCACCAGGCCGGCCTTGGCCCCGCCCGGCAGCGACAGCGAGGCGTGGTCGATCAGAAGGCGCCCGGCGATGCGCAGCGAAAGGTCGTTGATGGTAATCATGGCCGCGGGGTTGTGGCCGAGCGCGCGCCCGGATGCAAGGGGTACGCGATCATGCGTAGCAGTACGGCCCTGCCGTCAGGCAAATTCCCGCCCGTCCTCGGTGCGCTGGAAATAGACCATGTCGAGCGATGGCGGCGTTTTTCCCAAGAGCGACAGGATCGCGTGGGCGTGGCCGCGGTGATGGGTCTGGTGGTTGAAGAAATGCGCCATCGCCGGCGCCAGCCTCTGGCTGACCGTCTTCATGTCGGTGACGGTGACATAGGTAAAGCGTCCGGCGAGCGCGGCGTCGGAAAGGCTATCCACCCAGGCTGCGATACGGGTGTCCTCGGCCTCGCGTGCGAGCCGCAACGGCGTCAGGTTCGGATGGATGATGGCGTCGAGCGATTTCGGCGCGTCGCCTTCGGCGGTGAAGCGCTTCATCCAGATGCGGTCGGCGACCAGGATGTGGTTCAGTGTGCCCAGCATCGATTTGAAGAACACGCCGGTATCATGGCCGAATTCGGCGTCGGTCAAATCGGCGGCCGCATCGTAGAGCGTGGCGTTCGCCCAACAATTATAGGCCGCCATCATGCGAAAATGCCGTTTCATCGGTTTCTTTCCGGTGACGAATGATCGAAAATCCCTCCTAACACTGGTTTGGGAAACGCTCCATGACAATTCTGCTCTACGAACTCGTCGGTGCCGATTTGCAACGTCCCTTCAGCCCGCATTGCTGGAAGGCGGCGATGGCGCTCGCCCACAAGAATGTCCCGTTCGAACGTGTCCCGACGCCGTTTACGAGGGTCGCCACGATCGAAAACGGCTCCGGCCGGACGGTGCCGCTGATCCGCGACGGTGACCGCGTCGTCGGCGATTCCTTCGATATCGCCCTTTATCTGGAAAAAACCTATCCGGACCGCCCGACGCTGTTCGGCGGACCCGGCGGCCAGGCGATGGCGCGGTTTGTCGAGCGCTGGACCCAGGCGGTTGTGCATGGCTTCATCGGCGGCGCGCTGCTTGCCGATATCAATGCCTGTCTGGCGGCCCCCGACCAAGCCTATTTCCGCCGCTCGCGCGAGGCCCGGTTCGGCAAGACGCTGGAAGAGGCCGGCGCCGGCAGACATGAGGGTTTGGATGGTTTTCGCAGGCAGTTGGAGCCCTTGCGCGCCACGCTCGCCGTCCAACCCTTCATCGGCGGGCAGGGGCCTCTGTTCTGCGACTATATCGTGTTCGGTGCCTTTCAATGGGCGCGCGTCGTTTCGTCGTTCCGGCTGCTTGATGCCGACGATCCCGTCGCTGCGTGGCTCGAACGTTGCCTGGCGCTTCATGACGGCCTTGCCGGGCGCGTAGCCGCGGCCGCCTGAACCGCTCTTGGCAAGGCGCGGGGCGGCTTGTATAGAGCCGCGACCTTCCCCGCATCTTTCAAAGGAACATTCGATGGCGATCGAACGCACTTTTTCCATGATCAAGCCCGACGCGACACGTCGCAACCTGACCGGCGCCATCACCGCCATGCTCGAGGAAGCCGGTCTGCGCGTCGTCGCCTCCAAGCGCGTGTGGATGAGCCGCCGCGAGGCCGAAGGCTTTTACGCCGTGCACAAGGAACGGCCGTTCTTCGACGAGTTGTGCGAATTCATGTCCTCCGGCCCGACCGTGGTCCAGGTCCTGGAAGGCGAAAACGCGATCGCCAAAAACCGCGAAGTGATGGGCGCGACCAATCCCGCCGACGCCGCCGACGGCACAATCCGCAAGGTTCACGCCCGTTCGATCGGCGAAAACTCCGTGCACGGTTCCGACGCACCGGCTACCGCCGCGCAGGAGATCAAATATTGGTTTTCCGACATCGAAGTCGTCGGCTGACGCCGGGGCTTTCCCGAAAACGCAAAAAGGCCGGCCGCGAGCCGGTCTTTTACGATCCTGTCCGGCGCTCGTTCGTCGTCCTCATGCCTCAAGACGCAGCGGTTCGACGGCATTGCCGGCCGTCGCGCGGGCGCGCGCCGCCTCCAGAAAGACCTCCTCGCGGCAGGCGGGGGCGTATAGGTAGCCCTGGAACAGGTCGCAGCCGAACGCATACAAAAACGCCTCCTGGCTGCGGGTTTCGACGTGTTCGGCCACGGCGTCCAGGCCGAGCGTGTTGGCCATCGCTAGGATCGTTCGCACCAGCGCCCGGTCGCCGTCCGAGGTTTCGATATCGCGCACGAAACTGCCGTCGATCTTGACTTCGTCGAAGGGTAGTGATTTCAGCCGGGCCAACGACGAATATCCGGTGCCGAAATCGTCGAGCGAAAAGCGCAGCCCGGCGCTCTTCAGCGTTTTCATACGGCTGGCGACGAGCGCCTGGTCGGTCGCCATGACATGTTCGGTGAATTCGATCGTCAGCCGCGAGGCGTCGATGGCATGGTCGGCGAGCAGGCTTTCCAGGAACGGCATGAATTGCGGGCCGGAGAACGATTGCACGCTGACATTGAGCGACAATCCGAGATCGGCCGTTTCAGGGTGCCGCTGCCAGCGGGCAAGCGTTCGCACCCCGCTTGCCAGAACGAAACGGCAAAGTTGGTGCATCAGCCCGGCCTGTTCGGCCAACGCGATGAAGCGGTCTGGCGGCACCATGCCGAGCCGCGGATGGCGCCAGCGTAGCAATCCCTCGGCGCCGGCGACGCGACCTTCGCGATCGACCTGAGGTTGGAACTGGAGCTCCAGCGTCTCGTCCTCGAGTGCCCGGCGAAAGTCCTCCAGAAGCGTGAAGCGCTCCTTTTCGCCGTCCATCCAGTTTTCGTCGAACAGTGCCAAACCGTCGCGTCCGGCTCCCTTGGCTTGGTACATGGCGATATCCGCGCGCTTGAGCAGATCGTCGCCATCCCTCTCGTGTCCGCCGAACACGACGACGCCCATGCTCGCCGACGAACTGTGACGCAGTTCTCCACGCTCGAACGGCCGCCTCAGCGCTGCCAGCATCTTGTTGCCGGCCATGATCGCCTTTGACGCCGCCTCGGCGTCGCTGTCGCCCAGCCCGTCCAGGATGACGACGAATTCGTCGCCCCCCATGCGGGCCACGGTGTCGCTATCGCGCACGCAATGGCGCAGTCGGCTGGATATCTCGACGAGATATTCATCGCCGATACCGTGCCCCTGGGTGTCGTTGAGCGATTTGAAATTGTCGAGATCGATGAAAAACAGCGCACTTGGCATTCGGGTGCGCCTGCAGATCTTCGCCGAGCGCGCGATGCGTTCGGTGAGTAGGCGCCTGTTCGGCAGCTTGGTCAGCGGGTCGTAGAACGCCAGTTCCTCGATTTCGAGCGCCTGGCGCTTGCGCAGCGAAATGTCCGATACATAGCCGTACCAACTCACCTGACCGTCGTCCAACCGTTCCGGTTTGGCACTGATGCGCAGCCACTTTTCCTTCCCGGTCGCGGTGGTGATGCGAAACTCGTGATCGAGCGGCTCCATTGTGTCGTAGGAGGCGCGGAACGCGCTGAAATAAGCCTTTCGGTCTTCCGGCTTCACGAAGCGGGAAAACAGTTCCCGTCCGGCAATATGCTCTTCGATCGGAACCTCGAGCAGGTTTTGAAAGCCTTCGCTCAAATAATTGACCGCGATATCGAAGCTGCGGCCCCGCACGATCTGGAATAACCCCCCCGGCAGGTTGCTTGTCAGTTTTTGGAACTGCTCCTCGAGCCGCAGCCGCGTGACCGTTTCGGTAATTTCGCGCACCGACCCCTCATAATAGAGCGCCCGGCCGTTGCGCCGGTGGTGGACGATCCGTGCCGACTCGGTGATCCAGATTCGTTCGCGTGTCTTGTGCCGGTAGATTTCCGATACGAAATCCTCGACATAGCCGTCGCGCTGCAGGATCTCGCGGAACTCGTCGCGCCGTTTCGGGTCGACATACCATTCCGAGCCGATGTTCTTCACGGCGGCCAGCAACTCTGCCTCCGTCTCGTAGCCGTTGAGCTTGACCAGAGCCCGGTTGGCACTCAATTGGCGCCCGTCGAGGCTGGAACGGTAAATACCTTCGGAAAGATTTTCCACCAGACTTGAGAGGTTGCGATGTTCGTCGCGCCATTGGCGGCAGAGCCCGCGATAGTGAATCACGGCTGCGGTCAGGCCGGCTGTGCATGCTAACCCGGCAGCGGCCGCGATCGGAAGCATGAAGCCGTCTATGGCGCCGAAACTGTCCAGCAAAGCCGCAAATCCCCGTCCCGTGCTCGTCATTGTTGTTGGGACGCAGCGTAGTAAGCGAGAGTTGCGAAAAGTCTAATCGCGAAAAAAACTTCGGGCTTATGATTAAGCCCCGCTTAGCGGTCGGGAGGGGGCGATTTATGCCATCGCTGTGTAGCCTCGTCGTCCACGTCACGGGCCTCCACCCATCCGCCCTCGGATCCGTCGGCATGGTGCTCCTTTTTCCAGAACGGGGCGCGTGTCTTCAGAAAGTCCATGATGAAGGCGGCCGCGTCGAAGGCGGCTTGGCGGTGCCGGGAAGCGGCAAGCACCAAGACGATGTTCTCGCCGGGGCGGATTTTTCCGTAACGGTGAATGACGGTGAGCGCGTTCAGCGGCCAGCGTTCGGCCGCCTGGCGGGCGATGCGGCGGATTTCGGCTTCGGCCATGCCGGGATAATGCTCCAGTTCGAGCGCGGCCAGCGTGCCCGCCTCGTCACGGCACAGGCCGCTAAAGGTGACCAGCGCGCCGACATCGCTGCGGCCCGCGCACAGCGCCGTGCTCTCTTTTGCGAGGTCGAAATCCTCGCGCTGGATGCGCACGGCCGGGTCGATCGGGGCGCTCATCGCCTTACCCGCCCGTCATCGGCGGAAACAGCGCGATCTCGCGCGCACCCTCGATGCGCGCGTCGTGGGCGACATGTTCCTGATTGATGGCGACGCGGATCGCCGAGGCGTGTTTGAGGGCGATTTCGTATCCCTCGCCGCGGCCGGCGAGCCAAGCGAGCAGATCGGCCACGGTGACGATTTCATCGGGCAGGTCGATCTCTTCCTCGGCGTGTCCGATTCGCTCGCGCACCCAGGCGAAATAGACCAGTTTCATGGCGCGGGCCTCAATCGATGATGTGTTTCAAACCGGCGCGGAAATAATCATAGCCCGTATAGAGCGTGACCAGGGCCGAAATCCACAACAGCGTGATGCCGATCTCGACCGTATAGGGCAGCACTTTCGCCCCCGCCGGCCCGGCCAGCAGGAAGCCGATCGCGACCATCTGGATGGTGGTCTTCCACTTTGCTAGCCGCGTCACCGGGACGCTGACCTTCAGTTCGGCGAGATATTCGCGCAGCCCCGAGACCAGGATTTCACGGCACAGGATGATGATCGCCGCCCACAGCGACCAGCCATGGATGGTGCGCGCGGGATCGGCGGCGAGCAGAAGCAGGCAGGTCGAGACCAGAAGCTTGTCGGCGATCGGGTCGAGCATCCTGCCGATATTGGAGGTCTGTTGCCAGATGCGCGCCAGATAACCGTCCAGATAGTCGGTCAAGCTGGCGGCGATGAACAGGCCGAGCGCGCTCCAGCGCGCGAAGTCACTTGAGCGCAGGCGGCCTTCCAGGAAAAAGCACAACACGATCAGCGGCACGGCGAGGATGCGTCCGTAGGTCAGGATGTTCGGCAGGTTGAAAGCGCGGTTGGACATGAAATGACAACACCGTTGGACCCGCCCACTCAAACCAGAAGCGGGCGCTCGCGGTCAACATCGCGGAAAGGGCGCGCACACACAATGGGCCAAGGCGACGCGGATCAGCCCCTGTCGTGGAAATGATCGTAGATCTGCTTGGCCATCGCCTCGGAAATGCCGTCCACCGTCAGCAGGTCCTCGACACCGGCGCGGCTCACGGCCTTGGCGGTGCCGAAATGGTGCAGCAAAGCGCGTTTGCGGGCCGGCCCAATGCCACCGATCTCGTCCAGCGGGTTTTTCACCATTTCCTGCTTGCGCCGGGCCCTGTGCGAGCCGATCGCGAAGCGGTGCGCCTCGTCGCGCAGCCGCTGGGTGAAATAAAGCACCGGATCGCGGGGCGGCAGCATGAAAGGCGCCCGCCCGTGGACGAAAAACCGCTCGCGGCCCGCTTCGCGATCGAGGCCCTTGGCGACGCCGATCGCGGTGACGCGCTCGGTAATGCCCAGTTCGGCGAAGACGGCGCGCACGGCGTTCATCTGGCCTTGGCCGCCATCGATCAGCACCAGGTCGGGCCATGCGGGCAAGCTATCGGCCTGTTCGTGGGTATCGACTTCCGGATCGGTCCCGTCCGGCTGTTCCTTCAAAAGGCGCGTGAAGCGCCGCTCGATCACCTCCCGCATCATGCCGAAATCGTCGCCGGGCGCGATGTCGGTCGAACGGATGTTGAATTTTCGGTAGTGCGCCTTGGCGAAACCCTCGGGCCCGGCGACGATCATCGCGCCGACGGCGTTGGTCCCCATGATGTGCGAGTTGTCGTAGACCTCGATCCGCCGGGGCGGGCTTTCAAGCCCGAAGGTCTCGGCCAGCCCCGCCAGCAGGCGGGCCTGCGACGAGGTCTCGGCCAGGCGGCGCCCAAGTGCCTCGCGCGCGTTTTGCAGCGCGTGGTCGACCAGGTCCTTCTTTTCGCCGCGGCGCGGGACACCGATAGCAACCTTGTGTCCGGCCTTGGCCGACAAAGCCGCGGCCAGCAATTCCTGGTCCTCGACCGTGTGGGTGAGCAGGATCGCGCGCGGGCAGGGCTTGTCGTCATAAAACTGCGTCAGGAAGGCGCCGAGCACCTCCGCGGGGCCGAGCGCGGAGTCGGCCTTGGGAAAATAGGCGCGGTTGCCCCAGTTCTGGCCGGTGCGGAAGAAAAACACCTCAATGCAGCTTTGCCCACCTTCCTGATGGATGGCGAAGACATCGGCCTCCTCGACCGATTGCGGATTGATGCCCTGATGGCTCTGGACATGGCTCAGCGCCGACAGCCGGTCACGCAATACCGCCGCGCGTTCGAAATCGAGCCGTTCGGCGGCCTCCTGCATCGCCGTCGAAATCTCCGCTTTCACCTTCTGGCTCCGGCCGGACAAGAAGGCCTTGGCCTCGTCCACCAGCGCGGCGTAACCCTCGTCGCTGATCTCGCCGGTGCACGGGGCCGAGCAGCGCTTGATCTGGTGGAGCAGGCAGGGGCGGGTGCGGCTTTCGAACACGGAATCGGTGCAGCTTCTCAGCAGGAAGGCCCGCTCCAGCGCGTTGATCGTGCGCCCGACCGCACCCGCCGAGGCGAAGGGACCGAAATACTCGCCCTTGCGCGAGCGTGCGCCGCGATGCTTGAAAATGCCGGGCGCGCGATGGTCGCCGGTGATCAGGATGTAAGGAAAGGATTTGTCGTCGCGCAACAGCACGTTGAAGCGCGGCCGCAGGCGCTTGATGAGATTGGCTTCGAGCAGCAACGCCTCGATCTCGGTGCGCGTGACGACGAATTCCATCGCCGCCGTCTCGCGCGCCATGCGGGCGATGCGATTGGTATGGCCGCGCCCCTGCGCATAGTTGTTGACCCGCTTCTTCAGGCTGCGCGCCTTGCCGACGTAAAGCACGTCGCCGGCCGCGTTCATCATCCGGTAGACGCCAGGCGCGTTGGGCAGCCGCTTGACGAATTCGCCGATCAGTTCGAGGCCGCTCTTATCGCCAGCGTCCTCAGCGCCGGAGGTCCAGTCGATGGGGCCGGCGGCTATCGTGCGCGCTACGGCGGTCGCCTCATCGCCGCTTTCATTGGTCCGGTTGTCCGGATCGGGGTCGTGTTCGGATGTCATTCGCGCATGCCTGTCACATCAGGTGTCTGCCAGGCAAGGTGCTGGCCACCGTCAAGCGCGATCATCTGGCCGGTGATCGACGGCGTTTGCCAAAGATAACGTATGGTGGCGCCGAATTCCGTCAGCAGAGGGCCATGTCCGAGCGGCAGGGCGTCGGTCTGGGCGCGAAAGTCGGACACCGCCTGCCGCGCGTTCTTCAGTGTCGGCCCGGGGCCGATCGCATTGACCCTGATACGCGGCGCCAGACCCTGGGCCATGGTGCGGGTCGCCGTCCACAGGGCCGATTTCGACAGCGTATAGGAAAAGAATTGCGGCGTGAGCTTCCAGACCCGCTGGTCGACGACGTTGACGACGAGCCCGTCTTCGCCGGCGGGCAGCGCCTTGGCCATGGTCGAGGCCAGAAGCACCGGCGCCTTCAGATGCAGGGCGAAGTGCCGGTCCCATTTTTGCCAGTCGGGATCGGCCGGACTGTCGTCGTCGAAAGCCGAGGCGTTGTTGACCAGCAGGCGCACCGGTCCGAGCGCGACGGCGGCTACGGCGATCAACCCGGCGGCGGCGTCAGGATCGCACAGATCGGCGGGCAGCACGGCAACGCGTGCGCCGGCTCGCGCGACCTCGTCGGCAAGTCTGTCGGCGTCGTCGCGGGAGCGGTTGCAGTGGATCGCGACGGAAAAGCCGTTGGCGGCGAGGTCCTGGATGATCGCGGCGCCGATGCGCCGGGCGCCGCCGGTGACAAGGGCTGTAGGCCCGTTTTCGGCCATGGGTCCGTTCACTCCCGTTAACACCGCTGAAATATATGCGGCAAAATTACGATTGAAAGGCGCTCTTTCGCCGTGGCCGTCTCTCGGTATTTTGCTCTGCCAGGACGACGCGGCGTGATCGCACGAGAGATTTATATAATCATTTCAGAAACATAAGGACAAATTCTGAATCATTTTCTGTACCTTGCCGGCCGTCTGTTGCTGAAACGTCACGTCAAATTTCGGCCGCATAGCGGCCAGCCAATGACCAGATTTTCGGTGCCTTTCAGCCAAATTCAAACCCGACATTCGCCGCAGCCGGACCCGCCCCGTTCCTCCCCATACGGTCCGGCGCGCGTTCATGCGGGGGAAGCGGTTCCGTTTCCGCCGAGTGACCAAGGAGAGAATATGATGAGTATCAAAACCAACTACGCACGTTCGATCGCCGCGGCGTTCGGCGCCGTCGCCCTTCTCGGCGTAGTCCCGGCCCAGGCCGCGGATGTCATCGACCAGACGCCGGTGGCGCCGTTGCCGGTCGAAGAAGTGCCGGTCTACACCTGGTCCGGCGGTTATGTCGGTGCCTATGGCGGCTACGGTTTCAGCAGCCGCACCCGTGCACCGGGCAATTCCATCAACACCGATGGTTTCCAGGGTGGCGCCTTTGGTGGCTGGAACGTCCAGGACGGCATGTTCGTCTACGGTGCGGAAGCCGATATCGGCTATAACGGCAACGAGGGCACCAACGCCGGCCTGACGTCGCAATCGGGCGTCGACGGCACGCTGCGGGCACGCCTCGGCGTCGCCTTGAGCGACCGTGTGCTGGTCTACGGCACCGCCGGCGGTGCCGCGGGTCGGCTGGAAGTGTCCGACGCGACCACGTCTGACACCAATACCATGCTGGGTTGGACCGCCGGCGTCGGCACCGACATCAGGCTGACCGAGCGAATTTTCGCACGCGGCGAATACCGCTATGTCGACTATGGCGACAAGGACTTTTCGCTGTCGGGTGGCCCGACCGCGGTCGATGCCAGCGAAAACAAGGTCCTGTTCGGTCTCGGCATGAAGTTCTGAGCCGGACGGCAGCACGAAACCAAGAAAGATCGGCCGGGCGTTTGGCGCCCGGCCTTTTTTCGTCGGGCCGGCATAGAGCCGACGGCATGCGTGGTTTCCGGGGTGCTGTCGGCAATGAGGGGGCGTGCCTTGGCAGGACGGCCCGCGTTACGATGCGGCCGGCAGCAGCGCCACCAGGTCGGGATGTTTGTCGTCGAACCGTTTCATCCAGTTTTTCAGCCTGGTCCGCCCGCGCATCCAGTCGGTGCCGAAGCGTAATTCTAGATAGCCAAACACCGCCCTGAGCGCGACATGCCCGCAATGGATGCGCCGTCCGAGCTTTGGCGGCTCGGCATTCAGCCGGTCGAGCGCCCGCTCCACCTTCGCCCATTGCCGGTCGAGCCAAGGCTGGTACACCTTGTCCGGCGGATGGAAGCGCCGCTCGTAGACATGGGCCAGCAGGCAGTCGGTGATGCCGTCGGCCAGCGCCTCCATGCACTCAGCCTCCGTGCGTTTGACCGCATTGCGCGGAAAGACCGCATTCCTGGAGATCCGGTTGAGATATTGGGTGATCGCGCGGCTGTCGTAGAGCGCGAAACCCTCCTCGGTGAGAAGCACCGGGATCTTGCCCAGCGGATTGGCGTCGATCAGAATCTCGGGTTCCGCGCCGGTGTCGACCGGCACGGCCTCGAACGGCACCTGCGCCAGCGTGGCGGCCATGCGGACCTTGGCCGAATAGGGTGAAGGCGGGGCGTAGAGGATGCGGATCATGATGGTGTCGGCCTTGTGTGTATTCCTTGAGACGATCCGTTGCGCGCCGATGGGTCAGCGCACGACCCGGCAGCGGCCGTTATAGGCCTTCCAGCGGTCGAAGCCCGACACGCAGAACTCCACGCCGTCGCCGATGCCGGCAAATCCCATCCGGTCCTCGATCAGGTACCAGATGGTCCGCCGGCGCCCGTCCGACAACACCGCCGTCGCCCCGCAATAGCGGCGCGCGATCGGCCGGTTCTCGCGCCAGGGCAGGTAACGTCGCTCGTGCACGCGCCGGAAGTCGACGATTTCGACGTCGGGCAGATGCGGTACGTGACGGACCTGATGGCGGAATTTCGCGGTGATGCGCGACAAGATCGCGTCGTCGCGGCATGCGCGTGGTGTCAGGTCGTGGGCGCTGGCAGAGGCAACCAACATCGACGCTCCCGCAAGCAGCGACAACGCGAAACCGAGGCGGACGGGACGGACCATTCTCGTTACTCCGAGTCGGGCGGGGAGGGAGGCGCACTTTGATGAATACCCGTGGCCCGGTCAAGTTGCGGCGGCCCGTGTTGTCGCCCTCGGCCGTTGTGATAGGCTTCGCACCGGGTAGACTTTCAAGAAGGGCTGGGGGATGCGATGACGGAACCGGCATCGGCCGTGCTGGAGCGTCTGTTTCGGGCGCTCGAGGCCCGGGACAAACAGACCGCGTTGTCGTGCTTCAGCGAGGACGCCCGGCTGTTCGATCCACATTATCCCAGTCCACAGATGAATGGGCGCGCCGAAATCGAGGCCGGACTCGACTGGGGATTGTCGGTCATACAGCGGTTCGGCTTCACGACCATCCATCTGTTCGAGGGACGGGACGCGGTGAGCGGCGCCGTAGAAATCGACACAAATCATGTGCTGAAAAACGGCCAGGCGCTCAGTTTTCCGCAGGTCTTCGTGTTCGAGACCCGCAACGGGCTGATCTCTCGCCTGCGAGCATATGAGCCTTACGGGCCGAACGGTCTGGGCGGGATCTTTCTCGGCATCGAGCGCCTGCGGCGCAAGCTGTTCGGCTGACGACTCAGTCCGTTTGCGCCGCGTCCTCGCCGGCCAGATGCTCTATCCGCCAGGACGCGGTGTCGTCCTCGGCGAGCAGTACTGCCAGCGTCGGCAGGATAGTCTGCATCTCCTCCTCCAGCAGAAAAGGCGGGTTGACGACGACGAGGCCGGACCCGTCGAGCCTCGGTTCGGGGGAGGGGCCGCGCACCGACAAGGAGACGTCGAGGATGCGCGCAATTCCGGCGTTGCGCAGGCGGTCGCGAAAGCGCGCCACCGCGGCGTGATCCTTGATCGGATACCAAAACGCATAGATGCCGCCCGGCCAGCGCCGATGCGCCTTGACCAGACCGTCGACGATACGATCGAACTCGCCCTCACGCTCGAACGGCGGATCGACCAGAACCAGCCCGCGCTTTTCCTTCGGCGGCACATGCGCGCCGAGCGCCAGCCAGCCGTCGAGTTCGAGGACCCGGACCTGGTAGTCGCCGTCGAAGCGCGTTTTCAGCGCGAATGCCTCCTGCGGCTGCAGTTCGATCGCCGTCAGCCGGTCGCGGGCGCGCAGCAGATGGCGGGTGATCTCCGGCGAGCCCGGATAAAACCGCAGCGGCTCGGCCGGGTTGAGCGCCGCCACGGCCTCCAGATAGGGCGCAAGCAGGCTTTTCGCCGGCTCGGCGAGATCCGCCTCCAACACTTTGACGATGCCGGAGCGCCATTCACCGGTCTTCTGCGCCGCCTCGGAGGAAAGATCGTAGAGACCGGCGCCGGCATGGGTATCGATCACCCTGAACGGTTTGTCCTTGCGCTTGAGATAGACGAGGATGCGCGTCAGCACCGCGTGTTTGACCACGTCGGCGAAGTTTCCCGCGTGATAGCCGTGGCGATAGTTCATGTACTCAACCCGTATTCACGACGCACCGCCATCGGCATCGCCGATCGGGTGGATCAGTTCTTTTTCGCCGGGATGGCTGTCGCCCAACGTCCAAACCCGATAGTTTCGCCGGCATGAACCAGCACGCCAAGATCGCGATCGGCCACTCTGCCTGCCCGCACGACTGCCCCTCGACCTGCGCGCTCGATGTCGAGCTTCTCGACGGCGGCCGTATCGGCCGCGTGCACGGCGCGCGCGACAACACCTACACCGCCGGCGTGATCTGCGCCAAGGTCGCGCGTTATGCCGAACGCGTCCATCATCCCGACCGGCTCCTGAAGCCGCTGGTGCGCGCCGGCGCCAAGGGGGAGGGCGCTTGGAAGGAGGCGAGCTGGGAGGCCGCGCTCGATCTGGTGGCGGAAAAATTCATCGCCGCCGAGGCGCGTTTCGGCAGCGAGACGGTCTGGCCCTATCAATATGCCGGCACGATGGGGCTGGTGCAGCGCGATTCGATCCATCGGCTGCGCCACGCCAAAAAATATTCCGGCTTTTTCGAATCGATCTGCACCAATCTCGCCTGGACGGGTTTCGTCATGGGCGCGGGCGCGCTGCGCGGCGCCGATCCGCGCGAAATGGCGAAATCGGACTGCGTCGTCATCTGGGGCACCAACGCGGTTGCCACCCAGGTCAACGTGATGACCCATGCCGTTCGCGCCCGCAAGGAACGCGGCGCCAGGATCGTGGTGATCGACGTCTACGACAACGCCACCATGAAACAGGCCGATCTTGGCCTCGTGCTCAGGCCGGGCACCGATGGCGCACTCGCCTGCGCGGTCATGCATGTCCTGTTTCGCGACGGTCATGCCGACCGGGCCTATCTGGAAAAATACACCGACGATCCGGCCGGGCTCGAGACGCATCTGGCTTCGCGCACGCCCGAATGGGCAGCCGCGATTACCGGCCTCACGGTTGCCGAGATCGAGACCTTCGCCCGGCTGGTCGGCACCACCAAACGCAGCTTTTTCCGCCTCGGTTACGGTTTCGCGCGCCAGCGCAACGGCGCCGTCAACATGCATGCCGCCCTGTCGATCGCCGCCGTCACCGGCGCTTGGCAGTACGAGGGCGGCGGCGCCTTTCACTCCAATTCCGGCATCTTCAGGCTCGACAAGACGCTGTTGGAGGGGGTGAAGCTCGCCGATCCGCGTATCCGCATGCTCGACCAGTCGCAGGTCGGCCGTATCCTGACCGGCGACGCCGAGGCGTTGCGCCATGGCCCACCGATCACCGCGATGCTGATCCAGAACACCAATCCGGCCAATGTCTGCCCCGAGCAGCGGCTGGTGAAAAAGGGCTTTCTGCGCGAGGACCTGTTTACCTGCGTGCACGAGCAGTTCATGACCGAGACGGCAGCCCTCGCCGATGTTGTCCTGCCTGCCACCATGTTCCTCGAGCATGACGACATCTATCGCGGCGGCGGCCATCAACACATCATCCTCGGCCCGAAGCTGATCGATCCGCCCGCTGGGCCGCGCCCCAACCTCGATGTCATCGAGGGGCTGGCCAAGCGCCTCGGTGTCGCCGATCGTCCGGGTTTCGGCATGAGCGCGCGCGAGCATATAGACGTCATGCTGGCCAAGCGCGGGCTGGGCGATTTCGACAGTTTCAGCGCCGAACGCTGGGCCGACCTGCAGCCGGATTTCGACACCGCTCATTTTTTGGACGGGTTTGGCCACCCGGACGGAAAGTTCCGCTTCCGGCCCGACTGGACCGGCACCGCGGCGCCCGCCAAACCCCCGAAATCGCTGGGCGCCTTCGGGCCGCACGAGCGGCTGCCGGATTTTCCCGACCATGTCGGCGTGATCGAGGAGGCTGACGAGGCCCATCCTTTCCGGCTCGCCACATCGCCGGCGCGCTCGTTCCTGAATTCGAGTTTTTCCGAAACGCCGAGCGCGAAAAAGCGCGAGGGGCGGCCGGAAATCATGCTTCACCCCGAAGACGCCGCCGACATGGGCATCAAGGACGGCGACCGGGTCGAGATCGGCAATTTACGTGGCGAGATCGTGCTGCATGCGAAAATCTTCGATGGGGTGAAGCGCGGCGTGGCGGTCGCGGAAGGAATCTGGCCCAACGCCACGCATGAGCGTGGTGAAGGCATCAACGTTCTGACTGGTGCCGATGCACCCGCACCCTATGGCGGGGCGGCGTTCCACGACAACCGCGTGTGGATCCGCCCGGCTGGTTGACCTTCACTTCGCCGTCAGTCGGCTGACGGCGCCCTTCGCCCGGAGCCGGCACCGCGCTTGCGCACGTGGTAGGTCAGCGCCAGTTGCACGCAATGGCGCAGTTCCGCCTCCGGCAGCGCGTCGTCCATCCCGAAATGGAGGGCGCGGTTGTCGACGCAGTGTAGCGTCGACGGATAGAGCTCCGAAAAGCGTTCCACCAGGCCGGTATGGCAGATGAAGTAAAGCGCGTACCCTTCCTGGCCGCGCAGTGCGCCGAGGCGAATCGTGCTGCCGCTGCCCGAGCGGGTGGTGAGATAGGCCGGTTGACCCCATTTCAGCGTCTCGTCGAGTTCTCCCACGCCCTCGGTGGCCGCGGCTGTCTCGAAGACAAGTCGCCTGAGATGCAGGAGCCGGCTCCGCAAGCCGGGCGGCCACGCCTCGAAGACCGCACGGATGGCGGCATTGTCGATCGGCGGTATCGTTGTCGTGTCGGCCATCGAAATTTACCCCGTACGCCGCAAACTATCCGCTGATCTTGGCGCGGCATTGCCCCGCCTGCTCAAGGCGTGAAGCGCGCCAGATGTTCAAGGTCGGCGATCTCGGCGGGATCGGCCTCCGCGAGCGCGGGGGAAAAAAGCCGCGTTTGGGGATCGCCGTCGCCGGTGCCTGAAAACACGGCCCGGCCGTCCCGCATCGACACTTCGCCGCGGGCCACCATGGAAAGCGCCATTGGATAGAGTTTGTGCTCGGCTAGAAGCACGCGCACTGCCAGAGAGTTCTCGGTGTCGCCCGACAGCACCGGTACCGCCGCCTGGGCGATGATCGGGCCGTCATCCATGGCCTCGGTGACGAAATGGACGGTGCAGCCGTGGACGCGCACGCCTTGTAAGAGCGCCCGGCGATGTGTGTGGAGGCCCGGAAAGGCCGGCAGCAGGGATGGGTGGATGTTGATCATCCGGCCTTCCCATGTCGCCACGAAGCGGGGCGTCAAAAGCCGCATGTAACCAGCCAGGCAGACGATGTCGGGTCTGCATTCGGCCAGAACGCGGCCGATTTCGACCTCGTGGGCGGCTCGGTCGACATGATCGTGATGCGGGATCGCGACGGTCTCGATCCCGTGCCCGCGCGCGATCTGGAGACCGGCCGCGTCTGGGTGGTTTGAGATCACCGTGACGATCTCTGCCGGGAAGTCTGCACCTGCCGCTGCGGTGATCAGCGCTTCCATGTTGGAACCGCGCCCGGAGATCAGGATGGCGATACGCCGGCGCGCCCTCATAGCTCGATCGTCCCGCGATAGATCACGCCGGCGTCGCGTCGCGGCACGATGCGCCCGATCGAGGTCACTGTTTCGCCGGCCTGGTTGAGCACGGCGGCGACCTGCGCGGCCTGACCGGCCGCGACCACGGCGATCATGCCGATCCCGCAATTGAAGGTACGCAGCATTTCGCGCTCGGCCACGCCGCCTTCGCGCTGCAGCCAACCGAAGACCGGCGGCGCGTCGATTGCTTCCAGGTCGATCTCGGCCGACCAGTCGTCGGTGAGCACGCGCGGTATGTTTTCGGGAAAGCCGCCGCCGGTGATGTGGGCTAGCGCCTTGATGCCGTGTGTGCCGCGCACCGCGTTCAGCAAGGGCTTGACGTAGATCCGGGTCGGTTCGAGCAGCGCTTCGGCTAGCGTGCGCTCCGCCGCGAACGGGGCCGGCGCGTCCCAGGCGAGGCCGGTCTTCTCGACGATCCGGCGCACCAGCGAAAACCCGTTGGAGTGCACCCCCGACGACGACAGGCCCAAAATCACGTCGCCCTCGGCGATGTCGTCGGTCGGCAGGAGCTGGCCGCGTTCGGCCGCCCCGACCGCGAAGCCGGCCAGATCGTAGTCGTCGTCGCGGTAGAGGCCCGGCATTTCCGCGCTTTCGCCGCCGATCAGCGCGCAGCCGGCCTCGCGGCAGCCGGCCGCGATGCCCGACACGATTGCTGCGCCCTGGTCCGGGTCGAGCCGGCCAGTGGCGAAATAGTCGAGGAAAAACAATGGTTCGGCGCCCTGCACCACGAGGTCGTTGACGCACATGGCCACCAGGTCGATGCCGACCGTGTCATGGATGCCGGCCTCGATCGCGACTTTCAGCTTGGTGCCGACGCCGTCATTGGCCGCCACCAGGACCGGATCGCTGAAACCGGCCGCCTTGAGGTCGAACAGGCCGCCGAAACCACCGATCTCGCCGTCGGCACCAGGGCGCCGCGTCGATCTGACCAGCGGCTTGATCTTGTCGACCAGGGCGTTGCCGGCGTCGATGTCCACGCCCGCTTCGGCGTAGGTGAGACCATTCTTGCCCTGGCTCATGGCGCTTCCCGTCGGTTCGGCCGCCAGCATGTCGCTGCCTGGCGCACCCAGTCAGGCGGCTCTTCGCATGAAGACGACCGGGCTGCAAGGCCACGACGGCCGCGCACACCGCCGTCAACCGTTTTGTCCCAGCCGGCGTTTTGTCCCGGCCGGGTTGCGTTGGCCCTGTCGGCTTGAAGGCCGGACCGAAACCGTCCATCTATCCGCGTGAGATATCGCGGCCGGTTCGGAGAGCCATCGTGACCATACCAAATGTGATTACCATCCTGCGCTTTTTTTTGGTGCCGGCCGTGGTGTTCGCGCTGTTGACGGAAAATATGGGTTGGGCGCTGGCCTGCTTCCTGATCGCCGGCATTTCTGACGGCGTCGACGGTTTCATCGCCCGGCAATTCGACCAGCGCTCCGAACTCGGCGCCTATCTCGACCCGATGGCCGACAAGCTGCTTTTGGTATCGGTCTTCGTCGTGCTCGGTTATATGGCGGAACTGCCCCTATGGCTGGTGATCGCGGCCGTTTCGCGCGACGCGCTGATCGTCGCGGCGGTGCTGTTGTCGACGATCATGGGCAATCCGGTCGAGGTGAAACCGCTTTTCGTGTCCAAGGCCAATACCGCCGTGCAGATCGTGCTGGCGGCGCTGGTTCTGTCGGAACTCGCCTTCGACTATCATACCGGCGGGTTGCGCGGCGGACTGGTCATTGTCTCGGGCCTCTTGACCCTGGCTTCCGCCGCGGCCTATCTCGTGGCTTGGCTCCGGCACATGAACGATTATGGCGAAAGCGCGAATCCAGGCGAGTGAGAATCAGAACGAGGCGTACCGCATCGCGGCCGCGTCGCTGCGTCGTCAGGTGCTATTCTGGCTGATCGCGGCGGCGCTGCTGATCCTTTTCCTGCTTATCTTCAGCTCCATCCTGCTGCCCTTCGTGGCCGGCATGGTGCTGGCCTATTTCCTCGATCCCGTCGCCGACAAGCTGGAAGGCTACGGGCTGTCGAGGCTCGCCGCCACCATCGTCATCCTGATCGGGTTCCTGCTTGCCTTCGTACTGGCGCTGATGGTGATCGTCCCCATCCTGGCGACCCAGCTCGCCGATTTCGGGGCCAAGCTGCCGGACTATTTTTCGCGTCTCCAGGCGCTGGTGATGAACATGGATCCGGCCTGGCTGGAACGCACGATCGGCGTCAACTCCGACAGCCTGCGCGAGGCGCTGAGCTCGCTGATCAGTTCCGGCGCCGGGTTTTTGACCGGACTGTTCCAGTCGCTGTGGTCGTCGGGACTGGCGATCATCAACATCGCCGGCCTTCTGGTCGTCACTCCGGTGGTCGCCTTCTACATGCTGCTCGACTGGGACCGTATGGTCGAGACCATCGACGGCTGGGTGCCGCGCGAACATGTCGGGACCGTGCGCCGGCTCGCCACCGACATCAACACCGCCACCGCCGGCTTCCTGCGCGGGCAGGGCACGCTGTGTCTCATCCTCGGCGTCATGTACGCCGTCGGGCTGACGGTGGTGGGGCTCAATTTCGGGCTTCTGATCGGCCTGGTCGCCGGGCTGATCAGCTTCATCCCCTATATCGGGTCGCTGGTCGGGCTGACGCTGTCGGTCGGTGTCGCCTTTGTCCAGTTCTGGCCGGACTGGATGATGGTGGCCGCCGTCGCCGCGATCTTCTTCGGCGGCCAGTTCATCGAAGGCAACATCCTGCAGCCCAAGCTGGTTGGCAAGAGCGTCGGCCTGCATCCGGTCTGGCTGATGTTCGCCCTGTTCGCCTTCGGCACGCTGTTTGGCTTCGTCGGTCTCCTGATCGCCGTGCCGGCTGCAGCCGCCGTGGCGGTGCTGGTTCGCTTCGCGCTCGCCCGCTACCTCGCCTCGCCTATGTACCGGGGCCATGGAACGACCGGCGAGTGACCGGCCGGCTTTGACGATGTCCGATGCGCCTCCACCCCGGCAATTGCCGCTCGATCTCGGCCACCGCGCTGAATACTCGCGCGACCACCTGATCGTCTCGGCTGCCAACGAGGCCGCTGTCGCCATGATCGACCGTTGGCCGGACTGGTCGTCGCCCGTGGTCGTGCTGGCCGGGCCGACCGGGTCGGGCAAGACGCATCTGGCCAATATCTGGACGGCGCGGGCGGCCGCTCTCGCGCCCGCGGTCGGTGACATCGCCGCGGTCGACCCGGCCGTGCTCGCCGAACGCCCTATCCTGGTCGACGGCATCGCGCCCGGTGCCTTCGACGAGACGGTGCTGTTTCACCTGATCAACGCCGTGCGCGCGGCCGGTTCGAGCCTCCTGTTGACCTCGCGCCATTTCCCAGCGGCCTGGGGCATTGGGCTCGCCGATCTCAATTCGCGGCTGAAGGCGGCCACCCTGGTCGAAATCGGCGAACCGGACGATATTTTGCTCGCCGGGGTGATCACCAAACTGTTCGCCGACCGTCAGGTCGAAATCGAGCGTCATGTCGTGCATTATCTGATCGCCCGCATCGAGCGTTCGCTGTCGACGGCGAACCGGGTCGTCGAGCGGCTCGACCGCGCTGCGATGGAGCAGAAATGTCGGATTTCGCGGGCGCTGGCGGCCCAGGTGATCGGTGCCATGGACGCCGGGCAGGGCGGGCTCGACCTGTGAGCCCGGCAAGCCCAAGGCCGCGCCGCTGCAAAAGCGGTTGCGGTCGGCGCGCGACCTGTGTATCCCACGGCCTCCGTCGGGTCGCGGAGCGTAGCGCAGCCTGGTAGCGCATCTGGTTTGGGAGGAGTGGTGTTAATACCAGATTCCGAGCATTTTTCATAGCGATATCAGGACTTTTTCAGAGCCGGTGGAGATTCCGTGGCAGAT
>NZ_WPHG01000012.1 GCF_009742725.1 Nitratireductor arenosus
ATTATGACTTAGGGTACTTCGACGATGAGACATGCAGACTGGAACCGCTTCAAAACCCCTTCGGGCCAAAAGTGTTACCCATGTCTCCGGTATAATCTGTAACCCATGTGTCCGGAATGGACCGGGGAGATTTGGCTGGGGCGCCTGGATTCGAACCAGGGAATGGCGATACCAAAAACCGCTGCCTTACCACTTGGCTACGCCCCAGCATTGTCGCTGCCGTGCGACGGGTGGCGCCCTTATATGGATGCTCCGCCGTCAGTGCAATGACTAGTTGGCGCCAATATGACGTGTGACCGGCCGGGTGGTTCCGGGCCATTGCCGCGGCTGCGAGGATTTGCGGTGGTCATCGATCTCCGAAACGGCTAGAGCAAACCCGGACCGGGCCGGAGCGATCCGGCTTGCGTCCGGCGGTTCGGTTCGCATGAGAGGCGGCCGGCATGGCGCACCACGCCAGGCGATCTTGCCAGGCGGGCCGTCTGCCGGCTGACGGAGCCCGGACGGGGCGGGGCGATGGGATCGGAAATGCCGATATTTCACGGGCCTTCCAGCGGACGGTCCGGTGGATATGTCTTCGAGTGCTATCCAGACGGCGAGGGAGATCGCGATGGCGAAATGGGTCTACAACTTCGGCAACGGTAGAGCGGAAGGCCGCGTCGGCGACAAGAACCTGCTCGGGGGCAAGGGGGCCAATCTGGCCGAGATGTCCGGGCTCGGATTGCCGGTGCCGCCCGGCTTTACCATCACTACCGAGGTCTGCACCCATTATTACGCCAACGCACGGGTCTATCCCGACGATCTGACGCAACAGGTGCAAGACGCCCTTGCCCGGATCGGCGCCGATACTGGCCGCTGCTTCGGCGATCCGCGCAATCCGCTTTTGGTGTCGGTACGCTCCGGCGCGCGCGCCTCGATGCCCGGCATGATGGATACGGTGCTCAATCTCGGCCTCAACGACGCCACCGTCGAGGCCCTGGCGGAGGAAGCACAGGATCGCCGCTTCGCCTATGACAGCTATCGTCGCTTCATCCAGATGTATTCCGATGTCGTGATGGGGCTCGACCACGAGGTTTTCGAAGAAATCCTGGAAGACGAAAAAGCCGGCCTCGGCGTCGAATTCGACACCGAGCTCGACGCCGCCCAATGGGTCGGCTTGGTCGAGCGCTACAAGGCCAAGGTGGTGGAGGAACTGGGACAGCCCTTTCCCCAGGATCCGCACCAGCAGTTGTGGGGCGCGATCGGTGCGGTGTTTTCCTCCTGGATGAACCATCGCGCGATCACCTATCGCCGCCTGCACAATATTCCCGAGGCCTGGGGCACGGCCGTCAACGTTCAGGCGATGGTGTTCGGCAATATGGGCGACAGCTCCGCCACCGGCGTGGCCTTCACCCGCGATCCGTCCACCGGCGAGCGCACGCTTTACGGCGAGTTTCTGGTCAACGCCCAGGGCGAAGACGTGGTCGCCGGTATCCGCACCCCGCAAAACATCACCGAGGACGCCCGCATCGCGGCCGGCTCCGACAAGCCGTCGCTGCAAAAGC
Source organism: Nitratireductor arenosus (assembly GCF_009742725.1). Lineage (GTDB taxonomy): Bacteria > Pseudomonadota > Alphaproteobacteria > Rhizobiales > Rhizobiaceae > Mangrovimarina > Mangrovimarina arenosa. The sequence goes on from NZ_WPHG01000012.1 coordinate 1,542, forward strand.
TGATGCCGGAGGCGTTCACCGAGTTCGCGCGCACCGCCGAGACGCTGGAACGCCATTATCGCGACATGCAGGATCTCGAATTCACCATCGAGCGCGGCAAGTTGTGGATGCTGCAGACCCGGTCCGGCAAGCGCACGGCCAAGGCGGCGTTGCGCATCGCGGTCGAGATGGCCGCTGAAGGCCTGATCACCCGCGAGCAGGCGGTGGCGCGGATCGATCCGGCCTCGCTCGACCAGCTTCTCCATCCCACCATCGATCCGGGCGCTGAGCGCGACGTGATCGGCGTCGGCCTGCCGGCATCGCCGGGGGCGGCCACCGGCGAGATCGTGTTCTCCTCCGAAGAGGCCGAAGAAGCCAAGGCGGCCGGTCGTAAGGTCATCCTCGTGCGTGTCGAGACCAGCCCCGAGGACATTCACGGCATGCACGCCGCCGAAGGCATCCTGACCACGCGCGGCGGCATGACCAGCCATGCCGCGGTCGTGGCGCGCGGCATGGGCAAACCGTGCGTGTCGGGCGCGGGCGCGTTGCGCGTCGACTACAAGACCCAGACCATGACCGCGCTCGGCCGCAGCTTCGGGCGCGGCGACGTCGTCACCATCGACGGAGCGTCCGGCCAGGTCCTGGCCGGTGCGACGGCGATGCAGCAGCCCGAATTGTCCGGCGACTTCGCCGCGATCATGGAATGGGCCGACAAGCTACGTCGCATGCGGGTGCGCGCCAATGCCGAGACCCCGGCCGATGCGCGCACCGCGCGCTCCTTCGGCGCGGAGGGTATTGGCCTGTGCCGGACCGAGCATATGTTCTTCGACGGCGATCGCATCGTGGCCATGCGCGAGATGATCCTGGCCGATACCGAGACCGGACGCCGCGCCGCGCTGGCCAAGCTCCTGCCGATGCAGCGCTCGGATTTCGCCGAGTTGTTCGAGATCATGGCCGGGCTGCCGGTCACCATCCGGCTGCTCGATCCGCCGCTGCATGAATTCCTGCCCAAGACCGAGGAAGAGATCGCCGAGGTCGCGGCCGTGATGGACGTCGAGGCGGAATTGCTGCGCCGGCGCACCGAGGCGTTGCACGAGTTCAATCCGATGCTGGGTCACCGTGGCTGCCGGCTGGCCGTCTCCTATCCCGAGATCGCCGAAATGCAGGCCCGGGCGATCTTCGAGGCGGCGATCGAGGCCGCGGCAAAGACCGGCCGCCCGGTCGAGCCGGAAATCATGGTGCCGCTGGTCGGCATCATGAAAGAGCTCGAATTCGTCAAAGCGCGCATCGATCAGGTCGCCGCCGAGGTGATGGCCGAAACCGGCGCCAGCATCTCCTACCTGACCGGCACGATGATCGAGTTGCCGCGTGCCGCCATCCGCGCGCATGCGATTGCCGAGGTGGCGGAGTTCTTCTCGTTCGGCACCAACGATCTGACCCAGACCACTTTCGGCATTTCGCGCGACGATGCAGCCTCGTTCCTGGAAACCTATCGCCAGAAGGGCGTGATCGAAACCGATCCGTTCGTCTCTCTCGATATCGAGGGGGTCGGCGAACTGGTGCGCATGGCCGCCGACAAGGGCAGAGCGACGCGTGCGGGCATCAAACTCGGCATTTGCGGCGAGCACGGCGGCGATCCGGCCTCGATCCGCTTCTGCGAGGAGGTCGGGCTGGACTATGTGTCCTGTTCGCCGTTCCGTGTGCCGATCGCCCGCCTCGCGGCCGCGCAGGCCGCGATAGGCCAGACCTGATCGCGGCGCTTCACGGCGTAAGGGTTCCGTCCAACCGCGATAGGGTTGATGCCCCGCGTCCATCGTGCGGTCGATGGGCGGCCTGGGTTCAGGGTTCGGCCCTATGTTTTTGTGCACCGCAGCCGTGATCGTGCCCGCACACGTTTGCACGTGTGTGAACGACCGGCATTGCGTCGCCGGCCGAAAATTCCTGCCATCCCTGGCGCAGGATCTGGAAGGACGAGGACAGGAACAGGCCTGCCATCAGCCCGGCCACGATCACGTCCGGCCAGCCGCTCGTCGTGCCCCACACGCCAAGGGCTGCGGCCATGACGGCGACATTGCCGATAGCATCGTTGCGCGAGCACAGCCACACAGAGCGGACATTGGCGTCGCCGTCCTTGTAGCGCACCAGCAACAGCACGCTGGCGACATTGGCGGCCAGCGCCAGAAAGCCGATCGCGCCCATGATCTCGGCCTGCGGTAGGCCGAGATAAACCACCCGCCACACCGTTGACCCGAACACCCACACCCCCATGACGAACAGGCTGAGGCCCTTGGCGAGCGCGGCCGTCGCCCGGACCTTCAGCGAGGCGCCGATCACGGCGAGCGAAATCGCATAGGTCAGCGCGTCGGCGAAAAAGTCGAGCGCGTCGGCCTGCAGCGCCTGACTGCCGGCCATTTGCCCGGCCGTCATCTCCACCGCGAACATCGCCCCGTTGATGGCGATCACCGCCCACAGGCGGCGCTTGAAGTCGTCGGACATGCCGTCGAATGTATGGGAATGGCCGCAGCCCGCGCTCATGACCGTCTCCTTGAACTGTGTCGAGAGCGATCCTACAATCTCGAGCGACTGGAGCTTCAAGAGGTTTTTTTTCAATGTTTTCGATCGGAGAGATGGCGCGCCGCTCCGGCGTGAAAGTCGCCACCATTCGCTATTACGAGCAGATCGGCCTGCTCGAGCAGGCCGACCGCTCGCATGGCAATCAGCGCCGCTATGGCCGCGGCGAGCTCGATCGACTGGTGTTCATCAGGCACGCCCGCGATCTCGGCGTGTCGGTGCCGGCGATCCGCGAGCTGATCGCGCTTTCCGGCGATCCGCAGCGTCCCTGCGCCCAGGCCGACCGGATCGCGTCGACCCATCTGGCCACGATCCGCGAAAAGATCGCCCGACTCAGGCGTCTGGAAGCCGAGCTCGAGCGCATCGCCGCCTGCAAGGCGCAGACTGTGGGCGAGTGCTATGTGCTGCGCGCGCTCGGCGAGCATGATCTGTGCGAGGGCGAGCATTGAGCCGTGTCGGCCGGGCGCGGGCACCGGCTTACGGCCCGCCCGCCGGCATCGTGCATTCGCATGCGCTCGTCCGAACTGACGAGGCCAAGCCTGGCGCCAACGCATGGCAAAGCCGCGCGCGTGAGTTGCGCGGGACGGAGCCTTGCTTCACTGCGTCTCCACGCTCACCTTGTCGGGATAAAAGGCGGCGTGATCCTTGATCGCGGCCATTTCGTCATAGGGAGCCTCATAACCCCACATCGCATTTTGCCCCGCCGCGCCGGCGAGCGTCACATTCCAGTAGGAGGCCTCGCCCTTGTAGGGGCAATGCGTCGAATGGCCGGTCTTTTCCAGCTTGGAGAAATCGATATCGGCGAACGGGATATAGAGCACCGGCGGGTAAGGCGGCTCCGTCAGCGTCAGTGCCCGTGAGGAGGAGGCGATCGCGGTTCCGCCGGCCCTGACAATAACGGTGCCCCGATAGGGTTCGACCGCGACGACGCGATCCGGATTTTTGGCGAAACCGGGCGCCGGATTACCGGTGCGGCTCATTGGCGGTCTCCTCTCGTAGTCTGGCGCATCGGAGTGGCAGGATCATGAATGGCACCCGCCATGGCTTCAAGCCTGCCGTCACGGCCGGGCCGTCACGATCCGGTGAGGACGCATTGCCCCGCCGCCGCGATCGACCGGCAAGGGCGAGGGCGCGTCGGCTGCTCAGCCATGTATCGCGCCGGTCGGCTGGAACAGGTCGAGAAGACCCCGATAGGAGAGCGCGATGCCGGCAAACGGATTGTCGCTGTCGGTTGCGTTTTCGATCCGCACCGAGCCGCCATCGCGGCCGAGCAGCACAAGCACCGTGTGCGTCTCGCTTCCCGCGCCGAGTGAAACGGCGGCCACGCGCTGGCAATCGCGCTGTTTAAGCGCCGGCATGTGGAAAAGAACCGACCCGTCCGCCGTTTCCGCGGCACGTCGCAGCGCGGTTTCGAAGCCGCTTTCGGCGATGTCCTGTGAATTCAGCGCCAACTCGAATTCCACTGCCTCGAGCGGCATCTCGGTGGATTGGGTGACGATGTTGCGCGCATCCATGCAAAGACTCCAGCTTCTCGCACCAACCCACCAACCGCACCATTCGCGGCCACGGTGGCCGCAATAAGGCGAATGACTGCGCCGAACCGCAGCGCAATTTTTCCGCTACGGCTCCGACACCTCTGGACAAGCAAGGCGCCGGCGTCACAATACGGCAAATGTCTGGGAGGACTGCGATGCTCGGTTTGATGCAGCAATGGCCGCTGCTGTGCCATAAGATTCTCGACCACGCGGCGCGCCAGCACGGCGACCGGGAGGTGGTTTCGCGCTCCGTCGAAGGGCCGATCGTGCGCACGACCTATGCCGGGATCAGGGCGCGTGCGCTCAAAGTGGCGCAGCGCCTGGAGCGCGAGGGCCGCAAGCCGGGCGACCGTATCGCCACGCTGGGCTGGAATACGGCCCGGCACCTGGAAGCCTGGTACGGGGCCATGGGCATGGGCGGGGTCTATCACACGCTCAACCCGCGGCTTTTCCCCGATCAGATCGCCTGGATCATGAACCATGCCGAGGACAAGGTTCTGTTCACCGACCTGACTTTTATGCCGCTGGTGGAGAAGATCGCGCCGTCGGTCGCCTCGCTCAAGCGTGTGATCGTCTTGACCGACGGCGCCCATATGCCTGAAACCGGCCTTCGCGATGTCGTCGCGTACGAAGATTGGCTGGCCGAGGCCGATGGCGATTTCGAATGGCGCGGCTTCGACGAGAACACGGCGGCGGGCATGTGCTACACTTCTGGCACGACCGGCGATCCCAAGGGCGTCGTCTACAGTCACCGCTCCAACGTTCTGCACGCCATGATCGCCAGCATGCCCGACGCGATGGGCATTTCGTCGCGCGACACGATCCTTCCCGTGGTGCCGATGTTTCACGCCAACGCATGGGGGTTGGCCCAGTCGGGACCGATGATCGGCGCCAAACTGGTCATGCCGGGCGGCAAGATGGACGGAGCCTCGATCTACGAGTTGCTCGATACCGAAAAGGTCACCTTCACCGCGGCCGTGCCGACGGTGTGGCTGATGCTGCTGCAATATCTCGAGGAGACCGGCAAGAAGCTTCCTCATCTCAAAAAGGTCGTCATCGGCGGCTCGGCCTGCCCGCGTGCCATGACCGAGAAATTTCAGAACAATTACGACGTCCAGGTCATCCATGCCTGGGGTATGACGGAGATGTCGCCGCTCGGCTCGCTCGGTACGCTCAAGCCGGCCTATGCCGATCTCAAAGGCGCCGCGCAGCTTGATCTTCAGGAGAAGCAGGGCCACGCGCCCTTCGGCGTGGAAATGAAGGTCACCGACGACGGCAATCGCGAATTGCCCTGGGACGGCAAGACGTTCGGGCGCCTCAAGGTCCGCGGCCCCGCGGTGGCGGCCTCCTATTACGGTGGCGACGGGGCCGAGCAGTTCGACGAGGACGACTGGTTCGACACCGGCGACGTCGCCCATATCGATCCGCAGGGTTATATGCAGATCACCGACCGGGCCAAGGACGTCATCAAATCCGGCGGCGAGTGGATCTCCACCATCGACCTGGAAAACCTGGCGGTCGGCCATCCCGAAATCGCCGAGGCGGCGGTGATCGGCATCGCGCATCCCAAATGGGACGAACGCCCGCTGCTGGTGGTGGTCAAAAAGCCCGGCAAGGATCCCTCGCGCGACGCGATCCTCGACTACATGAAAGGGCGCTGCGCCAAATGGTGGCTGCCGGACGATGTGGCTTTCGTGGAGGAGATACCGCATACGGCGACGGGCAAGATACAAAAGACGACGCTACGCGAGCAGTTTCGCGACTACCGGCTGCCGACGGCTTAGCGCCGGGCCTTCGTGCAGCGCGTCGCCACACGTTAAAATCGCCATCGACCTTCGTCAGGCGGTGGCATGGCTCAGTTCCGCCACCGCGGAAAAACATTCGATCGTGATGACGTTTCGATGAAGCCCATCGCGGTTCATTATCTTTTCATCGCATGATCTTTTTTTTGAGAACCGGCATCCACTGTTCAAGATCATGCTTTAAGCACGGCGCGAAATCGAAAATTGTGGGTCCTATAGCAGCGTGTACGAGCATCGATATTCAGCCGCCATTCGCTGGTCGGCGAGGCTGGCGTCTTTCGCCTTCGTCCTGTTCCTGACGGCGGCGCTGGCGCATCGCTACTTCGGGCTGGAAACGGTCGCGTTTTTATGGCTGCTCGGCCTTGTCGGCCTGATGGCGCTGGTTGGCCTCGGCCTTGCCATGGCCGGCCTCCTCACGATTTGGGAACGGGGCGGTCGCGGCGCCAGGCGCTTGGCTTCCGCGATCGTCATCGCCGCGCTCAGCCTTGCTCCGTTCGCGGTCGGGTTGTGGCGCATGATCGAGTATCCGCGCCTGGCCGATGTGGCGACCGACCTGGTCGATCCGCCCCGGTTCCGCGCGGCTGCCATCCTGCGCGATCCGCGCGCCAACGCCATCCGCCCGATCAACGGCATCGAGGCCGGCCTGATCGAGGATCATTATCCGAAGGTCGACGGCAGGCGTTACCCGCTCGCGCCGGATCGCGTGCTGGAGGCCGTTCACGAGCTGATGGCGCGGCGCGGCTGGGCCGTGGTCGAGCGCCGTGGGCGCTGGCAGGAAGACCGGGAGGTCACGGTCGAGGCACTGGCCGCATCCTATCTGCTGCGCTTTCCAGCCGATGTCGCCGTGCGCGTCACCGACGAAGGCGAGACGACCTTCGTCGACATGCGCTCGGCCTCGCATTTCGGCGCCCACGATCTGGGCGACAACGGCCTGCGCATCATCCGTTTTCTTGCCGATCTCGACGCAACCGTCGCGGCCATGGCGGTGCCGGGCTGAGGAAGCCGGGGGCTGGCGGGGTCAGGCCGGCCTGTATTCCGCGTCCAGGCCGATCTCGCCGTCGGCGGCGGCGTCGCCTCGCGCGACGATATCTTCCAGATGCGCCAGAACCGACAACGCCGCCGCGCCATGCAGCCTGGGATCGGTGTCGCGGTAGATGGCGCGGACCATGTCGGAGATCGTCCGGTCGCCCGATCTGAGCCGTTCGAGCACCGCGCGCTCGCGCATCTTTCTATGCGCCTTCAAGGCCCGCACGAAGGCGGCCGGCTCCTTCACCGGGCCACCGTGGCCCGGCAGGTAGAGCCGGTCGTCGCGCGCAAGCAACGTGTCGAGGGAACGCATATAGTCGGCCATGGCGCCGTCGGGCGGCGCCACCACTGATGTCGCCCAGGCCATGACGTGGTCGGCCGAAAACAGGATATCGGTTCCTTCCAGGGCGAAGGCGGCATGGTTGGCGGCATGGCCGGGGGTGAGCACCGCGCGCAGGCTCCAGCCATCCCCATCGACGGCATCGCCGTCGGCGAGCACCAGGTCGGGGCTGAAATCGGTGTCGGCGCTGGCCTCCAGCGGATTGACCTCGCCAAGCCGCATGGCCCTGGCCGGTCGGTGTGGGCCTTCCGCGCAGGTGATCGCGCCGGTCTCGGCTTGCAGCCGGGCGGCGAGCGGCGAGTGGTCGCGATGGGTGTGGCTGACCAGGATGTGGCTGACGGGCCTTCCGGCGATGGCGCGCCGCAGTGCCTCGAAATGGCGGTCGTCGTCGGGACCCGGGTCTATGACGGCGAGCGTGTCGGTGCCGACCAGATAGCTGTTGGTGCCGTGAAACGTATACGGGCCGGGATTGTTGACCGTGATCCGCCGCACCGTCGGCGCGACCTCCACGGATTGGCCATAGAGCGGGTCGAAATCCATGTCGAATGCAATGGCCATGGGAAATTCGTGTGAGAAGGTCGTGCTGACCGGTTTGACTGTTGCCGCTTAACACGGATGAATTTATAGGGGAACCGTTCGGAACGCCCTGCGGGGCCGAGGGAAACTGGAGAAGTTCATGTCCGCTGCGATCGCGTTGCGCCCCTTGATTGAATTCGCCATCCCCGATCGGGGAGCCGGCCGGTTGGCCGTTCAGGCTGCCATGGTTATTGCCGGAACGCTGCTTTTGACCCTGTCGGCCAAAACCAAGGTCGTTCTCGGGCCGGTCGACATGTCGCTGCAGACCCTGGCCATTCTGCTGATCAGCGCCACGTTCGGCATGCGCCTCGGCGTGGCCACGCTGCTTCTTTACCTCGCCGAGGGCGCGATGGGGTTCCCGGTTTTCCAGAGCACGCCGGAAAAGGGTATCGGCATCGCCTATATGCTCGGCGGCACTGGCGGTTATCTCGCCGGTTTCGTGGTCATGGCGGCGATCGTCGGCTGGGCGGCGGACCGCGGCTGGGATCGCTCGCCGGTCAAGCTGTTCGGCGCGATGCTGGTCGCTGAAACGGTAATGATGGCGATGGGGTTTGCCTGGCTCGCCGGTCTGATCGGTGCTGAAAAGTCCTGGATGTTCGGCGTCGCGCCGTTCATCGTGCCCGATCTGATCAAGGTCGCGCTGGCCGCCTGCGCCATGCCGGCGATGTGGGTCGCCGCCGACTGGCTGCGCGGCGGACGCGAATAGTAAATTTGCTGCCAACCACGGACACCCGGGGCGCTCGACGAATCCCGGCTGCCCGCCTTTATCGGTTATTTTTCGCAGCCGGGATCGTGATGCAGGAAAGTGCTGTTCTGGTCATTTAGTCGGCGGCGACAAGCACGACAATTGTCTTAACTCTTCTTCGGAATTACCTTGACTGGGGCCGAATACCGACTAGGAAAAGGCCCGATACGGGGTGAGGGTGTTTCTCCGCCGGCTGATGGGGCAAGCCGCCGGTTGGGATTATGGTGACCCAGGACAGGTCGATCGGCATTGATGATGCTCGTTGGTCGCGTTCAGTCACGACATCGCATCTCGACAAAGAGGTTTTTGCGGCCAGGCGAGCCGTTTACCGCCTAGCGCGAGCGATACATATATATGGCCAGATCGAACAACAGAAGTCTTGTGCACTCGTTTCGCGTACAGATACTCGTCACACTCTTGCTCGGCGTTCTGTTTCCCACCCTGGTTCGGCTCGATTTCCAGCTCGCCTCCGCGCAAACCCCCTTCTATCTCAACATGTTGATATGGACCACGCTCGCCGCATTTGGCGGGTTGCTGCTTTACCGGCGTGTGCTGGCTGTTCCGGGCGCGGGTCCGGGCTATCTGATTTTGCCCACCTATACGGCCTCCTATCTCGTCGTCATCCTGGTGCTGTTTTTCTTCCGTCTTGACTATTCCCGGACGATCCTGGCGCTGAGCTATTTCCTGCTGGTATCCTGGATGATGTTTTCGGTGTTCGTGCTGCGGCCGAAGAAATTGCTGCAATTCGCGGTCGTGCCCGGCGGACGCGTCGAGCGGCTGAAAGGCATTCCCACGGCGACCTGGAACTACCTGCGAAGCCCCGACGAGCCGCTCTCGGCGTGTGACGGCGTGATCGTCGACCTCAGGATTGATCTCTCCGACCGGTGGGCCCGTTTCATCGCCGACGCGACGCTGGCCGGCACGCCTGTTTTTCACGTCAAGGAAATCGAGGAATCGCTGACTGGCCAGGTCGAGATCGAGCATCTGTCGGAAAACAATCTCGGTTCCTTGAACCCAAACGAGGCCTATCTCGAACTCAAGATCATCGTGGACTGGCTGCTTGCGGCGCTTTCGCTGGTCGTGCTTTTGCCGGTGTTTTTGCTGGTCGCCCTCGCCATCAAGCTGGACTCGCCGGGGGAAGTGATGTTTCGCCAGAGCCGCCAAGGCTACAGGCAAAAGCCTTTCAGGATATTCAAGTTCAGGACGATGATGACCGACCCGCCAGGCCTTGCCGTCGACAATGGCGGATCGGGCGATGAGGGCAACCATGCCGAGATCGATCGTGCGATCACGCGCCCCGGAGACAACCGCATAACCCGGGTCGGTCGGTTTCTGCGCCGCACCCGGCTCGACGAGCTGCCGCAGATACTCAATATCCTCAGAGGCGAAATGAGCTGGATTGGTCCCCGGCCCGAAGCAACGGTACTGTCGGCCTGGTACGATGCCGAGCTGCCTTTCTACAGCTATCGCCACATTGTGCGGCCGGGTATTACCGGCTGGGCCCAGGTCAATCAGGGGCACGTCGCCGATGTTAATGATGTTCACAAGAAGCTTCACTACGATTTCTACTATATCAAGAATTTTTCATTTTGGCTCGATGTAACTATATTCTTTATGACTATCAAAGTTATCCTATCTGGCCACGGGTCAAAATAAAAGGAATAAAGAAATGTCCATGAGGGGCTATTTTGATAAAAAATACTATCCTGAGTTCGAGAGATCATGGGACGACAAGCTCTTTCGGCAGTTTATTCTGGAGAGAATAAAGCCGGAGTTCTCGGTTCTGGATCTTGGCGCGGGCGCGGGTATCGTGCCCGAGATGGATTTTTCCGGCCGCGCGGCGCGACTATGCGGCCTCGACCCGGATCCGCGGGTGGAGACCAATCCCTATCTCGACGAGGCGAAGATTGGACTGGGCGAGGATATTCCCTGGCCGGACGGCTCATTCGATCTTGTCTTTGCCGACAATGTTTTGGAACATCTCGCCGATCCCGACCGTGTGTTCGCAGAGGTGGCCAGGGTTCTAAAACCCGGCGGTCGGTTTCTGTTCAAGACGCCCAACCGCAGCCATTACATGCCGTTGATCGCGCGCATGACGCCGCTGTCGTTTCATCGATTCTATAATCGTATGCGGGGACGGGCGTCGGAAGACACGTTTCACACGCATTACCGGGCCAATACCCCGGCCGACGTCACCGCGATCGGCAAGCGAGTAGGGCTGGGCAAGCCGGATATCCGGCTGATCGAGGGGCGTCCGGAGTATTTGCGGATGATGGCCGCCACCTATGTTTTCGGAATCGCTTACGAACGGCTCGTCAACAGGGTCGACGCGCTAGAGCGGTTCCGTATTCTGCTGATGGGGAGTCTGGAGAAGAACTAGGCCGTGGCAAAACCGGGAGTTAAATCTGTCGGCGCGTAGAACCGGCAAGTATAGCCGGACGGTTGGTTTTGTGTCTGGGGACGAACAGCGCGAAACACGCAGGTGTAAGACCTGGTTTGCGGTGGACAAGGACGGCACCTTTGTCTAAACAGCCGCGCGTGGCGCGCCGCCACGCGGTCTAGTACCTCATCCCGTTTGCAGGCTTAGAGGACGGAAGCGAGCAGCACCTTCCGAGGCGAAGACTTGATCGTTCGGTGCTGCGATCGGACGATACCGGGAAACCGAGAGCATGAAAAAAGTCCTCGCCGTCTTCGGAACGCGGCCGGAAGCGATCAAGATGGCACCTGTGGCAAAGGAGTTGGCGCGCAGCAGCCTGCTCGATGTGCGCATCTGCGTCACCGCCCAGCACCGGCAGATGCTCGACCAGGTGCTCGAGCTGTTTGAGATCGCGCCGCACCGCGATCTTGACGTCATGCGGCCCAACCAGACCCTCGATCAGGTGACCGCCCGGGTGCTGACCGGCCTTGGCGAGGTGTTTGATGAGGAGCGCCCCGATATCGTGCTCGTCCATGGCGACACGACCACCACCATGGCCGCGTCGCTGGCCGCCTTCTACCGCAAATTGCCACTCGGCCATGTCGAGGCCGGACTGCGTTCGGGATCGCTGTGGGCGCCTTGGCCCGAAGAGATGAACCGGCGCGTGGCGACGCTCGCGACCCGCTTCCATTTCGCGCCCACGCCGCAATCCAAGCGCAATCTGCTCGCCGAAGGCGTTCCCGACGCGCATGTTCATGTCACAGGAAACACGGTGATCGACGCGCTTTTTGCGACGGTCGAGCGCATCAAGGGTTCGCCCGAGCGACAGGGCCGGCTCGCCGAACGATTCGGGTTCCTCGATCCCGAGCGGCCGATCGTGCTCGTGACCGGGCACCGGCGCGAGAATTTCGGCGCCGGCTTCGACAATATCTGCCAGGCGCTTCTCGACATCGCCGCCGCGCACGACGTGCAGATCGTCTATCCGGTCCATCCCAATCCGAGCGTGCGCGAGCCCGTCGAGCGCTGGCTCAAGGACAAGCCGTCGATCCATCTGATCGATCCGCTCGACTACGAACCCTTCGTCTATCTGATGGACCGCTCGCACATTATCATCACCGATTCCGGCGGGGTGCAGGAGGAGGCGCCGTCATTGGGAAAACCGATCCTGGTGATGCGCGAAACCACCGAGCGGCCGGAGGCGGTGGACGCGGGAACGGTCGTTCTGGTCGGCACCGCGCGCGATAGAATTGTCGCCGAGGCGGGCCGCTTGCTTGGCGATCAGAACCACTATAAGCGAATGGCGCAGGCCATGAACCCGTATGGCGACGGCATGGCCGCGGCACGAATCCGAAAAATCATCGAGGAACAGGCATGACCGAATCCCGCCTGAAGAAAGTCTGTGTTCTTGGTCTCGGCTATATCGGCCTTCCAACGGCTTCGGTGATCGCCTCGCGAGGGGTGCAGGTCGTGGGAGTCGACGTCAAGCCGGAGGTTGTCGCGCGCATCAACAAGGGCGAGATTCATATCGTCGAGCCGGATCTGGACGCGGTCACCGCGCACGCCGTGCAGCAGGGCCATCTGCGCGCCAGCACCACGCCCGAGCCGGCCGATGCCTACATGATTGCCGTGCCGACGCCGTTCCACGACGGCAAGGCCGATCTCGACTATGTCTGGAACGCCGCGCGCTCGATCGCGCCGTGCCTTGCCGCCGGCAATCTGGTCGTCCTGGAATCGACCTCGCCGCCCGGCACCACCGACAAGATGGCGGCGCTCTTGGCGGAATTGCGGCCCGACCTCAAGATCGCCCAACCCGGGATCGAGGGCTGCGACGTGCACGTCGCCTATTGCCCCGAGCGGGTCCTGCCCGGCCGGGTTCTGACCGAGCTGGTCGAAAACAGCCGAGTGGTGGGCGGCATGACGGATGGGTGCGCTGCCCTTGCCGAAGATCTCTACCGCATCTTCTGCAGCGGCGAATTGTTGCGCACCAACGCCCGCACCGCCGAAATGTGCAAGCTGACGGAAAACGCCTTTCGCGACGTCAACATCGCCTTTGCCAACGAATTGTCGATCGTCTGCGAAAAGCTCGACATCAATGTGTGGGAACTCGTCAAGCTCGCCAACCATCACCCGCGCGTCAACATTCTTCAGCCCGGCCCCGGCGTCGGCGGACATTGCATCGCCGTCGACCCCTGGTTCATCGTCGAGGCGGCGCCCGAGGAAACCCGCCTGATCCGCACCTCGCGCGAAGTCAATGACGGCAAGCCGAAATACGTGCTCGACAAGATCGCCGCAGCCGTCGCCGACAAGTTTTCAGATAAGGCCGCCGGTAACGGGCGGCCGGTGGTCGGCCTGTTGGGCCTGGCCTTCAAGCCGGATGTCGACGATCTGCGCGAGAGCCCGGCGCTGCAGATCGCCGAGGCCGTGGTCGCAGGCGGGAACTGCGACGTCGTCGTTTCCGAGCCGCATATCGAGCAATTGCCGGCCTCGCTGGCCAACGGCGCCGGCGTGCGGCTGACCGCCGACATGCACGAAGCGGTGCGGCAAGCCGACGTGGTGGTCATGCTGGTCAACCACCGTCTTTATCAAACGATCGCGCGGGACGAACTCGCCGGCAAGACCGTGATCGACACGCGAGGTATCTGGTCGTGAAGCAATTATTGGTGCGTTCGGGCAATGTTTTCCTGCAGGAAGTTCCCGCCCCGACCGTCGGGCCCAAGAACGTCCTGGTCCAGGTCAAGTCGTCTTGCATCTCGGTCGGCACCGAGATGGCCGGCATCAAGATGTCGGGCCTGCCGCTCTATCGCCGCGCGTTGAAACAGCCGCATCACGTCAAGAAGGCGCTCCAGCTGATGAAGGATCAGGGCTTTGCCCGGGTCTATAAGCAGATCAAGGGCAAGCTCGATGCCGGCCTGCCGACCGGCTACTCGGCCGCCGGCGAGGTGATCGAGGTCGGCAGCGAGGTCACCGGAATCAAGGTCGGCGATCGTGTCGCCTGCGCCGGCGCCGGCATCGCCAATCACGCCGAAGTCGTCGACGTGCCGGTCAACCTGACCGTGCCCGTGCCCGACGGGCTCGACTACGAGGCCGCCGCCACCGTGACGCTCGGCGCCATCGCCATGCAGGGCGTGCGCCGCACCAACCCGACACTGGGCGAGACCGTCGTCGTGATCGGCCTCGGCATTCTCGGCCAGCTCACCGCCCAGCTCCTGTCGGCCAGCGGCTGCCGGGTGATCGGCACCGATATCGACGAGAACCGCATCGAGATCGCGCGTGCCAACGGCATGGATATCGGTCTCAATCCCAAGGATGGCGACATCGTCGAGCGCATCGTCAAGCTGACCGACGGCCATGGCGCCGACGCCGTCATCATTACCGCCGCCTCGCCGAGCAGCGAGATCCTCGCCCAGTCCTTCCAGGCCTGCCGGCGCAAGGCGCGTGTCGTGGTGGTCGGCGATGTCGGGCTGGATATCGCCCGGTCCGACATCTACGCCAAGGAACTCGATTTCTTCATCTCCACCTCCTACGGACCCGGCCGCTACGACCCGGTCTACGAGGAGGAGGGCGCGGACTATCCGATCGCCTATGTGCGTTGGACGGAAAACCGCAACATGGAGGAGTTTTTGCGCCTTCTGGCGCGCGGCCGCATCAGCCTGGCCAACATGCTCAAGGAGCCGTTTCCGATCGACCGGGCCGAGGACGCCTACGCCGCGCTGCGCGGCACCGGGCAAAAACCGCTCCTGGTCATGTTGACCTATCCCGAGCGCGCGGAGGCGACCAAGCCGGCGCTGCAGATCGCGCCGCCCGCGCCCGCCGACGGGCGCATCAAGCTCGCCCTGGTCGGCGCCGGCGGTTTCGCGCAGGGCATGCACCTGCCCAATCTGCAGAAGCTGAAGGACAGCTACGATCTGCGCACCATCGTCAGCCGCACCGGCCTGTCGGCGCGTTCGGCGGCCGAGCGCTTCGGCGCGCCCAACGCCGCGACCGATTTCAAGACCGTGCTCGACGATCCCGACATCGATCTCGTGCTGATCGCCACGCGCCACGATTTGCATGCCGGCATGACGCTCGACGCGCTCAGGGCCGGCAAGCACGTGTTCGTGGAAAAGCCGCTGGCCATGAACGAGGACGAACTGGCCGAGATCGAGGCATTCTATCGCGACAACCCGAACGGGCCCGTGCTGATGACCGGCTTCAACCGGCGGTTTTCACCGGCGGTTGTGGCGGCGAAGAAAGTGCTCGCCAACCGCACCTCGCCGATGATCGTCAATTACCGCATGAATGCCGGTTACATTCCCGCCGACCATTGGGTGCACGGTCCCCAGGGCGGCGGCCGCAATATTGGCGAGGGCTGCCACATCTATGATCTGTTCAACGCCCTGACCGGCTCGACCCCGGTCGAGGTCAACGCCATGTCGATCGTGCCGGAGTCCAAATACTGGCTGCGCAACGATAATTTCAACGCCACCGTACGCTATGCCGACGGTTCGGTGTGCACGCTCACCTATACCGCGATGGGCTCCAAGAGCTACGCCAAGGAGCGCGCCGACATCTTTGTCGACGGCAAGGTGCTGACGCTTGACGACTACAAGCAGCTTACGGTTGCCGGCGGCAGCGGCGGCTGGAAGGGCACCACCATGCAGAAGGGCCAGCAGGAAGAGCTGGCCGCGCTGGCCGAAACCCTGCGCAAGGGGGCGGCCTGGCCGATTTCGCTAGAAGACCAGATTTTCGCCACGCGCATCAGCTTTGAAGTCGAAAAGCAGATCGCGCTTTAGATGCGCGCGTAGGTCGGGATGAGCAGGGCCGGATATATACTCAGGCGCGTCGTCGAAGCCGGTCCGGCGGTCGTTGGGCGGCGGATGCTGCATAGGGTCAAACCCTACGCCTACTTCCCCGGCTATGCTCTGGCCCGCACCCGTTTGCGGACCGGGACCGTGAATGATGAAGCGCTGGCCTCGCTGGGCGCGACCATTCGCGACGAGTTCCTCCGCCGCATCGATGCTGACGCCGCGCTGAAAGAACGGATGCTGAAACGCGGCGCACGCGCGCTTGACCGCAAGTGGGACGTACTCGGCTTCGGCGATCTCGACATTCCATCGGGCGATGAGTGGTGGCGCGACGGGTTTCACGGCCATCAATGGCGGCTGGATTATTTTCCGCGCGTGGATTTCGTTGCGTCCGGAATCCGAGCCGACGTCAAGGTGCCGTGGGAACTGTCACGTTTTCAGTACGCGTTGTGGCTGGCCGAAGGCGCACTCGCCGGCTCGGTAGAGCCTGATCGTTATGTGCGTGCGTTTGAGGCGCTCGTAGACGATTGGGCAAGAGCCAATCCGACGGGCTGGGGTGTCAACTGGACCGTTGCGATGGAAGTCGCAATCCGTGCGGTTAATCTTCTTGTCGCGGGCGCCGCACTCTACGACCGCCTGGGAGAAGCGTTTCGCGGACGCTTGATCCGTCTGCTCGACGATCATTACCGGTTCATCCTTCGATTTCCCGAAACCAGCGACGTGAACGGCAACCACTATCTTGCCAATCTGATGGGTACGGCCGTTTTGTCCTCAGTGTTGGCGCCTGGGCCGGAATTCTCGCGACGTGTCGAGGATTTCACGGTCGAAGCCGACAAGCAATTCGAGAGCGACGGCAGCCATCTTGAGCGCGCGCCGGTGTATCATCGTCTGTGTCTCGACATGGTAGCTATGGTGGCGGCCGTGGAAATCCGGACCACGGGGACGTTATCGCCCCGGCTGCGGGACGTGTTCGCACGGGCACTTCATTTCGCCGAATTCGTCAGCGGCCCCGATCGGATATTGCCCATCTTCGGCGATTGCGATGGTGGAAAGGTACTGGAATTCGGTACATCGCCGCGTGATTTTTCCGCGCTCGCCAGTCTGTGCGGCAGGAGCAGCGTCACAAGCCAGGATGACCTGCTTGTCTGGTTGCAGGTCATAGCGGGTCGCGAAACCTTCCTCGATAGTGTCGCCGACGCTATCCCGTCGGCCGGTGAGAAGAGCGGTTTTCTGCGCTTGAGCCTCGATGAGGCCGTGGCGGTCATGCGGGTTGGCGCTCAGGGGCTGAAAGGGCGTGCCTCGCACGATCACGATGATGCGCTGTCGATCTGGCTCCGATACGGCCAACGCGATATTATCGTCGACCGCGGCTGTCATTCCTACACGCTCGATCCCGCGCTGAGAGAATCATTCATTCTTTCAGGCGCACACAATCTCGTCCAGCCGCGTGGCGGTAGGCGTTATGATGGTCGGCCGGGCTCGATCTATCTTTCGATGCGTGGCGCGCCATATTGTGATGACACCGGCACCGCTGGGCATGCTATGTGCCCTTCCGTTAACGGCACGATCCACAAGGCGGGCGAGACCAGCGGAATTCGTCGGCAACTGCGCGCGCGCACCGTCGACCAAGGTGTCGAGATCGAGGTATGTGACACTTGGTCGAGCGGTATCGACACCGAACTGAACTGGCATTTCGGCCCCGGCATAGTTCCACGACCGGCAGGCGGCGGTATGATCCGCTTTGACGGCGGGACCACCCTCCAAAGTTTGACGGTCGACGGCGCTGATCTCGAGTCGGAATTGTTTGAGTTCGACTTCCATCCGAACTATGGCCGGACTGAGAAATGTCGCGGCGTTCGTTTCTTAATCCCGGCTTCGCAAGATTGCCGGCTTGTCAGCCGTTTTCGCCTCGGAATTGGTGAAATCGGATCAAGCGAATAAACGCTGCCAAGGAAGCTCAAGCCCATGCACAGCGATCTCGATCAGTCGATCATTTTTAAGATCAAAAAAGTTCTACGTTACAACAGGCTGTATGGTCCGCGGCGTACCCTGATAAAGGTTCGCGGCCAATATCACATGGCCAGCAAGACCGGTTTCGATGGAGCGGAATGGATCAATCCGGCCTGCAGGGACCCCGACCATCCCGATCGATGGGTGGGGATCATCGGCTGCGGCAATTTCTCCTTTTCCAATATCGCCTACTATCTTGGCAAGGAAAGCAGTCGGTTCCTACGCGCGACCCACGATATTGCAAGACCCCAGGCGCGGTCGCTGTGCGCGTTCTTCGGCGGGGCCTATGCGGCCGGAGACCCGCGCAAGATCATTGAGGACGAAGCGATCCGGCTCGTCTACATCGCGTCCAATCACGCCTCTCATGCAGAATACGCCATCGCGTGCCTCGATGCCGGCAAGCATGTCCACATCGAAAAGCCGCATGTCATTTCGGATGAGCAGTTGAAGCGGCTTTCCGAGGCACAACGCCGCAATCCGCAATGCATGATCTTTCTGGGCTTCAACCGGCCGCGCAGCAAGCTGTTCGAGCGTGCCCGCGATGCGCTGGAGAAGGAGGACGGCCCGCTGATGGTGAACTGGTTCTTGGCCGGTCACAGCATTCCGGACGATCATTGGTATTTCTCGGAGGAAGAAGGCGGCCGTATTCTCGGCAATCTGTGTCACTGGACCGATCTGACGCTTGAACTGGTCGGACATGAAAAGGCGTTTCCCTGCACCATTACCGCCATCGCCGCTCCCCAGGCTAAATCGGATTTCGCGATTTCGTTCCTGTTCGACGACGGCTCGGTCGCCGGTATCACTTTTTCCGCCAAGGGGCATACATTCGAGGGTGTGAGGGAAACGCTCAACGCCCATCGCGGCGACGTGTTGCTTACACTCAGCGATTTCAAGACGCTAAGGCTGGACCGGGTCGAAAAGAAATCAACGACCTCGAGTTTTTTCCGCGATCATGGCCACCGCGCCAACGTGATCAACAGCTATATTGCCGTTCGTGACGGCGACAACAGCAAGGCAACGTCACTGCAATACAGCCGCGCCACGGCCAAGTTGTTCCTGGGTGTCAAGGAAGCCGTGGACCTGCGTACGCCGGTTGTTGTCAACGCCGACGAAAGTGAGTCCCTCAACGGCCAGGATCGGCGAAGCGCCTGAGCACGCAATGGTGCGGATGCGCCCCAAGTCGGCAAGGGTACACATTGGATATGTGTGAGAGGTTGCGATGCCCGGCCCGTCGCGCGGGAAAAATTCCGATGGTGCAATTTGCCGGCAGAGGCGGTGCTGTGACGGAACGTGAATAAGAATGGCGGGAAAGCCGGCATGAGCAGACTTTCGATCAGCGCTTTGGTGCGGTGGGCCGAGCATCATCTGTTCGGCGTGGCCGGGCAGGTTGCGGCGGCGGCGCCGGTGGTGCTGGTGACGATGATCATCTCGCATCAGGTGGGTCTGGAGCTTGCAGGCAAGTTCGTCGTGGCGGCGGGGATCGCAGCGGTGCTGTTCACCGCCGCATCGCTTGGGCTTGCTGCTTTTGTTGTGGTGGAGAAGCTCCAGCAGTTTGACACTCGCGACTTTCTGATTACGCGCGCCTTTTCGGCGGGCTTCGTGTCACTCGCCTTCATTGCCGGGGCACCCTTTCTCAGTATCCCGACTGAGCTCGTGACTCTCGTCGTCATGATGCGGCTTGCCGATGCTGGGGTCGAGATGAGTTGGGGAATCGATATCTACAGACTGCCAAGCGACCAGGCAATGCGGCGATACGCCAGCGTTAACACCCTTAAGCTGATCGTCACTGTTGTTCCGGTGGCGTTCCTCTACCTTTTCGCAGGCGACATCATCGCATGCCTCATGGTCGGTGCCGGCCTGTCATGTGTGTTTACATGGTATTGGCTGCATCAAAATGCGTGGGGAGATCGTTCGTTCCGAGTTGGAGCCGGACAAGTTCGCCGTTCCGCTAATTTGGCTCGAGGCGCCAGCTGGTTTGCAATAAGTTATCTAGTTGTTGCTTTTACGAGCAACTCGCCACGTATCCTTGCTGATAGCCTTTTTGCCGGAGATATGTTGGGCGTGGTGGGTGTGACACTATCGTTTTGTACGATACTTGGAATGATTTTCTTGTCTTCCTGGCTGCGCTGGTTTCCCAAATTGTCCCGCGAGTTATGGTTTGGAGCTAAGCATATAATGTTTGTATTAGAATCCTTACTAATTTTACTGATACTAGCTTTTTTAGGTTATACAATTATGCCAAAAATTGTTTCAATTTTGTTCAATTTTGATTATATTGAGTATAAGGAAGAGGTTAGATCTATAATATTATCTACGGTAATTTTTATGTTTGGTATGAATATGACGAACATGTTCAAAACTACTAAATTTGTATGGTTGGAGCCCGCTGTTTCTATTTTTAGTCTATCTGTTTCCTATGTGATTTTTGTCCATTTTATGGGATTTCTGATAGAGGGGTATTTAGTTGCCAGCGGTGTGTGCATGGCTGTGAGCGCGCTCGCCCTAAACTACCTTGTCCATAAGGATTCTATGTATCGGGGTGCACATGAAAAAGCTCCGTGAGGTTGCGGTATTTCTTCGAATGGCGAGCCGACCCGTTCCTCGGGTGACGCGGATGATGGCGGTGGCTAGGGGTGCTGGGCTGGAAGCAAAGTTCATCGGAGCCCATCGTGACCGCAATTTGCCATCGCACGACGAATGGGAAGGATTTCCGATCACCCGTGTCGGATTGCCCTTTCCGCTTCTGAACGGAAAGCGGCCATGGCTTTATCTTCGTGCGCTAGCCTCCTGCAATCGAGGTTTCTTCCGGCAGCTTCGTTTGGAACGACCACGCATCGTTCATGCTTCTGATATTGAGACTTTCCCTGCATCGTACCTCTACAGGATGACGAGTAAAAGTCGGTTAGTTTACAATATTCATGACAATTTGGCTCAGCGCTATGCATTGCCGTCAATCATCAAGAAACTGTTGAACGTCGTTGAAGGAATTGCCGTCGTCTTGTCAGACGGCGCTACGGTGCCAGAGGAGTTCCGGCGAGCGGCATTGCCAACTTGGTGCCATCCAAGGGTCCGTGTGATACCAAACGTTCCCGCCGAAAATGATCGGGCGCCTCCCCCACCTTTGGAAAATACCAGGATACGCATCTTTTACGGGGGCTGGCTTGATCGCCAAAGAGGGCTGACCGCGCTTCTTCAGCTTTCAAAGGAGCCGGATTTTGACGTTCGGATCGCAGGCGAAGGCTCGCAAGAGATAGTCGCCGAGATTGAGCGCTGCAAAACGGCAACCTTCTTGGGTTTTCTCAGATCAAGCGATGTCATCGAGGAAACCCGGAGGTGTCACTTCGTGCCGGTTCTCTATGATCCGAGTCGCGAAATCAACAGATTCGCGGCCTCCAACAAGCTGGCCGAAGCGATGGCAATTGGGCGGCCGGTATTGATGAACGAAGAACTCGAAGCGGCGAAGGCGATGGCCGGTCTAAATTGCGTCATCAACACCAAATACAAGGACGCTGGCTTGGCCGCCGATCGGTTGCGCGAGATGATCGCGGCCCCCAACATATATACTGATGCGTGCGCCGAAGCGCGTCGCTATTATGAAGAGGTGTACTCGTGGGAAAAGGTAAAGTTCGATTCAAAGGTACTTCTTCTGGGATGTAGGGGTATATAGGGGCACGACAGGCGAAGGGGTGGTTGAATGATTTATCTGTTGAGCGTTCTGTATGCTTTTGTATTGATTCTATATGTCTTGTGGCGACCGTCGATACGCAATTTCGGCCTTCCGCTGCTGGACTCCTTTGTAATCGGCGTTTTTTTGTTTGCTGCTGGATCCGTCGTGGTTTGGGTCGAGGCGATAGAGTATTCGTCTGAAGTTGCTCATATCGGGCTTTTGGCAGGCATCTCGGGTACGCTTGGTGCCTCTATTTCGGCGCGTACGCTGTTGGGAGGGGCTGTTGATCTTTCCCTCGCGAAGCGAATCCGTCAGATTTCTATCGGCAGTGGTGAACGATTTGCTGTAATCTTTGGGCTTTTGCTATGCACTGCTGTAAGTATAGCTTTTATGTTTTCTATATATTTGAATGAGGAGCTTTTTGATCTTTACTATAAATCTGTAATTTTGAATGAGATATCGCTCACACCGGCTCGTATCGCTATGTCTAGCGGAGAGTACGGCTATTTCTATCCCGGGTATATAAAGCAGGTGAGAGATATTTTATTTCCAATTTTGTTAGTTTCCGTAATAATTTTTAGGTTCGGAAGGATTGTTGATGCAATTTTGTTTGCATCTTTCTTTTTTGTTGCGGCTGCGGGGTTTCTTTCTGGTCAGAGGTTGGTTTTCGCGCAGTTTTTTCTGTGCATATTGGCGGCGGTTCTTGTAGATTTTTTCTCGAGAGGGCGAGCAGCGCGGTTTTCTCTGCTTCTTTCCGGCTCAATGGGTGCTACGACCGTCGCCGGAATGGTGTTCTTGACCGTAATGCTGGGCCGTTTGGATATTGCGTTGTCGCCCGACGTTGCTCCTGCGAGGAACGTAGAAACGAAGGTGAGTGCCTCTCAGACTGAATCTCAGCCTGAAAATGTCGCCCAGAAGAATGCTGTTGAGAGAAAGCTGGCGGAGATCAAGCGTCCCGAGGATGCCGCAGTTGAAAATGATCCGGCCTCCTTGTCGCGGACTACCAAGGCTGCAGGCGCTTCCAGCGAGCTTGAGCCTATCACTGCCGCGAACGGGGATGTGATCGTTGCTCCTCGGGAGGCTGACGCCGAAGGCAAGTCTGCCTCCCCGCGACAGGCCACCGAGGTTGAGGTGAACCTAAAAAGATTGGAACCGGTAGTAAGTGAGACGGTGACCGCTGTTTCGACGCAAGACAGTGGCGTTGCAATCAAGAAGGGCACCGAAGTGAATGCCGATACGCCGGTAGCGGTGCCCGCTGACACTGCAGCTGAGCCGGCGAAAGCTCCAGCTTCTGACTTCTATCAATTACCGCGACCGATTGCGGCTATCGTTGCGCTGGTTCATAGAGCAATCATCGCGGTACCCAGAGAAAATACCATCTCATACGAATTTTGGGCCGTGGATGCCCCAACCTATGGTCAAGGTTGGATCACCGATCTGGGTGGGGTGAAGCCAGGGACGCAGAAACAACTGTCCAATGTTTTGTCGGAGGCGAATCGAGGAGGGCAGGCCGGCAATTCCCCAATGGCATTGGCTGTAGACATCTTTCACAATTGGGGTTGGGTTGGTGTTGCAGTATTTCCAGCTCTGTTCGCGCTGGTTTTCGCCGCAACGGACAAGATTCTTACATTGGGAAATTCCCCGATCTTTATAGGAAATAAGATTTTTCTATTTTTCTCTATACCATTGATGTATTCCCCGTTTTTAATATTGCTTTATGGAGGTGCTGTAACCATTTCAATCATAATATATATAACTATCCTAAGATCTAAATTACTTGGCTATTTTGGTTTGCATCCATCGCATTTGAGATCGGTTTAGTTAATATACTTACTGAACAAAAATAAAAGGATTTTAGGATGTGTGGAATTGTTGGCATTCGCACTTGGGCTTCTAGGGGCGATTTCATTTTAGAGTATTTGCCGAAAATGCGAGACGCGATGGTTCATCGTGGGCCTGATGGCGATGGTCTGTGGCTTTCCGACGACGGAACAGTCGGTTTGGCTCACCGACGTCTGTCAATTGTTGATTTAAGCAGTCTCGCCGACCAACCGATGCCGAACGAAAAAAAGGACGTTTGGCTGACCTACAATGGCGAGATCTATAATCATGCAACCCTACGACCGGAACTGGTGCGGAGTGGGCATCGCTTCGTCACCGATCATTCGGATACGGAAGTACTCGTGCATGGCTTCGAAGAATGGGGCATTGGCGGTCTGCTTGAGCGACTGTCGGGTGATTTTGCTTTCGCCATCTTCGACACGAAAGACCAAGCGCTTTATCTTGCGCGCGATCCCGTTGGTGTAAAGCCGGTCTATTTCGCTGAAATTGATGGCGAGTTCGTGTTCGCCTCCGAAATCAAGGCTATTCTCGAACACCCGCGTGCCGAACGCGATGTCGATCCCATCGCGATGGTGCATTATCTCAGCTTTCTGACTACACCAGCACCTTTGACCATGTTTAAAGGCATATACAAATTGCCGGCTGGTTGTTGGCTAAAGGTCGACGCGGACAAGAAGATCGAACTGACACGTTATTATTCACCCGGTCCGGGCAACTGTGAAATCGAGCGAGAAGTGAAAGGGCTGAGCCCTGCTGCCACCGAACGCTTCTTTATCGATGGTATCAGACAACGACTTGATGAATCGATCGAGCGTCGAATGATGTCCGATGTGCCGTTCGGGGTCTTCCTGTCCGGTGGTATCGATTCGTCCACGAATCTCGCCCTCATGAGCAAATATACCAATCAGCCGGTAAACACCTTCACTGTTGGTTTCAAAGGACATCCAGAACTAAACGAACTCGATTTCGCTAGGCAGGCGGCGCAACAATTTGGTGCGAATTACCGCGAGGTGTTGATCGACGAAAACGACATGATCGGCTACATTGACCAGTTGGTTCACCATCAGGATGAGCCACTGGCGGATTATGTCTGCATCCCTCTCTATTTTGTCTCCAAGCTTGCGCATGATTCCGGCGTGACCGTGGTACAAGTTGGGGAGGGCGCTGACGAGCAGTTCGCGGGATACGATGGTTATCTTCGCTATCTGAAGCTCCATGATCGTTTTTGGGAGCCTTGGCAGAAACACGTACCGAAGGGCATGCAATCCTTCGCGGCCAAGGGTGCGCGCGGCCTGTCATCGTTGCATCCGAAAGCCCGATTAGTCGCGGACACGCTAGATCGGGCCGCTCGAGATCGTGAGTATTTCTGGATATTGTCCATGTCCTTGTGGAATTCCCGCAAGGATCAGCTAGTAAAATATGACAAGTTGCAACCTGGTGAGCATCACCAGAGGATGATTGAAGCGGGTGTTTTGGACCCCAGCATTTTGGTGCCGGACAGCTTCGCAGTCATCAAGTCGCTGTACAATGAGTTTGATACAGCCCACCCCACTGCGGATACGCTGACGCGCATGACCTACAACGAGTTCCGTCTGCGCTTGGCCGAACTTCTTTTGATGCGTGTGGATAAGATTACCATGTCAGTATCGCTAGAAGCGCGCGTGCCTTTCCTGGACAAGGACATGGTTGATTTCACATTTTCGATCCCCGGCGATCTGAAAATCAAGAACGGTGACCGGAAATATTTGATGAAAAAGGCAGTTGAAGGGCTTATCCCCGACGATCTCATCTACCGAAAGAAGATGGGATTCGGTGCGCCAATGGCGCAATGGATGCGCGGCGATTTCGGCCGGAAGGTCGAAAGCGAAATCCTCAACTCAAAAATCGGTGAGCGCGATTTCCTCGATCTTGATTATCTGCAGGAGATGTTTCGGGAACACCGGGGAGGAAGAGTCGACCTAAGCCTGCAATTGTGGACGATATACAATCTCGTTTGTTGGTACGAATACTGGATCGGTGGAAAAACCGGCGGATCATGATCGGGTTCGAGACGCCTCTATCCATCCCCCCCCTCAACGCCGCGCGCTACCCTAGGGGCTTTTCCGCAGGAAGGGCCCCATGGACAAGACCGCAAATCTCTCGCTTCCCGTGATCGCGCCGGCGCAGGCGCAAAAACACGTCACCCATAACGAGGCGCTGCGCGTGCTCGACGCGGTCGTGCAGCTTGCCGTCATCGACCGCGACCTGACCGCGCCGCCCGGTGGGGCGGCCGACGGTGATCGCTACATCGTGGCTTCGGCCGCGACCGGTGACTGGGCCGGACAGGAGGGCCGAATCGCCGCCTTCCAGGACGGCGCCTGGGCGTTTTACCAGCCCGGTGAGGGCTGGCTCGCCTTCGTCGCCGACGAGGCGCTTCTTTGCTACTGGACCGGCGCGGCCTGGGCCGATGTCGCCGGCGCCATCACCACGCTGCAGAACCTTGTCCTGCTCGGCCTCGGCACGACGGCGGACGCTGCAAACCCGTTTTCGGCCAAACTCAACAAGGCGCTGTGGACGGCCAGACCGGCGGCCGAGGGCGGCGACGGCGATCTGCGCTACGCCCTCAACAAGGAAAGCGAGGCCGACGTGCTGTCGCTGTTGATGCAGTCGAACTGGTCGGGCCGCGCCGAGCTCGGCCTGGTCGGCGACGACGATCTGTCCGTGCGCGTCTCGCCCGACGGCGCCGCCTGGACAGAAATCCTGCGCGGCGACCGCGCCGCCGGCGAGGCGGTGATCGGCCATCTGCGCGTCGGTCGCGACATGGTGCAAAACGTGCTGCCGGATTCGGGCCGCTTCAACGGCAACGCCAACAACACCGCCTTCAGCGGCATCGCCTATGCCGCGCCGACCTATCTCAGCCCGACATCCGGCGCCGGGCTCGCCGCGCACGCCAAGTTCATCCACAACAACGACGATTACGGCGGCGCGGCCGGCGCGCTCGACGCCGAGGTCAAGGCGCTGGTCGAGGCGATCCGGCCGCCCGGCGCGCGCCGGTTCGGGCCGGAATGGTACGTGATCGAGGTGACCCAGAAGGCGTCGGGGACGATGAGCGAGGCGGTCGATATCGGCGGCACGCTGTACGGCCTCGCCTTCACCACGCTGTTCACGGCCTTGCCGACACGGCTTACCTTCGCCTATCACGTCAAGGTCAAGACCGGCACCGCGGCGCTGACGCTCGACAGCGGCCGGGTCGTGCGCGCCAGCCGCGACGGCGCAGCCCAGCCCAAGGCGGCCCAGACGATCGACAATGCCGACGGCTGGACGCATATCTGCGTCCACAACGTTCCCAATCAGTATGGCTACGCCTACGACCTCGCCCAGCTCAAGCTGCCGCTGTCGGGCGCGGTGTGGATCGCGCTGCCGAAAATCGTCTTCGGCCATGTCGAACTCGATCCCGAGCTCGGCGTCTTGATGAACGCCCGGATGTTCGGGTAGGACGTGCGCGCCGACTTGCGGATCGCCATGCGGGTGATGAACCCGCATGGCGCGTCGCGGTCTTCGGCAACCGGGCGCCGTGGCCGGCGGCGATGCTTGCAATTGCCGGTTTCGTGTGGTTGGGAATGCCGGTCTCCCGATCCCATCTTACCGAGAGCGGCATGCGAGCTTCCCTATCCAAGGCCGGGCGCCTGTTGCGGACCGTGCGCTATCTGCGCCCGGGCCAGATCTCCGATCGTGTCGCCCGCCGCCTGCGCGCCGCCCCTAAGGTCGGCGGACCGGTGCCGCCCCTGCGCGCGGTCACGGCCGGCTGGACACCCTGCGCCGGCCGGTCGCCAAGCCTCGTCGGCCCGTCGCGGTTCCGCTTCCTGGCGCGCGAGGCCGATCTCGACGGGCTGGCGGGCTGGAACGACGCCTCCATGCCCAAGCTCTGGCTCTACAATCTGCATTATTTCGACGACCTCCTGGCCGACGGCGCAGCCACGCGTCAGGCCTGGCATCTGGCGCTGGTCGACCGCTGGATAAACGACAATCCGCCGCTCGCCGGCAATGGCTGGGAGCCCTATACGCTGTCGCGGCGTATCGTGAACTGGATCGCCGCCGCGCTGGCCGGCCTGCCGCTCGACGAAAAAGCGCGCGAAAGTCTCGCCCGGCAGACGCGCGCGCTTGCCGGCATGCTCGAGTTTCATCTGCTCGGCAACCATCTGTTTGCCAATGCCAAGGCGCTGATCTTCGCCGGGGCCTATTTTTCCGGCCCCGAGGCCGAGCGCTGGCTGAACACCGGCCTGGCGATCATGGCCCGCGAACTCGACGAGCAGGTGCTGGCCGATGGCGGGCATTTCGAGCTCAGCCCGATGTATCATGCGCTGATCCTCGAAGACGCGATCGATCTCGTCCAGCTTGCCGCGGTCTATCCCGACGCGCTCGGCCGCGCCGCCGCCGACCAGGACTGGGCCGGCCGCGCCGCGCGCATGATCGACTGGCTGGCCGCGATGAGCCATCCCGACGGCGAGATCGCCTTCTTCAACGATGCCGCGTTCGGCCAGGCCCGCAACCTGGCGCAGTTATGCGCCTATGCCGGCCGGGCCGGCATTTCCGCCGCACCGTCGCCGCCGGCGCTCGCCCATCTGGCCGACAGCGGTTACGTCCGGCTGCGGGAGGGGCCCTGGTGCGTTTTCTTCGATGCCGCGCCGGTCGGCCCCGACTATATTCCCGGCCACGCGCATGCCGACACGCTGTCGCTCGAAATCTCGTTGGCCGGCGCGCGCCTCATCACCAACACCGGCACCTCGACCTATGCGCCGGGCCCCGAACGCGAGGCCGAGCGGGCGACCAGCGCCCACGCCACCGTGGAGCTCGACGGCGCGAACTCCTCCGAAGTGTGGGCGAGTTTCCGGGTTGGTCGCCGCGCCCGCCCCGCGTCGGTGTCGACGAAGGTGGCGGGCGGTGCGCTGCACGCGCGCGGCGCGCATGACGGCTATCGTTTTCTCGCTGGCCGCCCTGTGCACGCGCGCGACGTCAGGGTCACCGCCGGCGCGGTCAGCATCGTCGATCGCATCGAGGGCGGGGGGCGTCATGCAGCCGTCGGCCGGTTTCCGCTCCATCCGGACGTGGACCGGGTCGAGCAGATCGAAGGCGGCTTCCGCCTTGTCATGCCGGACGGACGGGCGGTGAGGGTCGCCGTTGCGGGCGCCGACGCGCTGGCGATCGAGCAGGGACATTACGCGCCCGAATTCGGCATTTGCCGGCCGCGCCCGGTGCTGGTCTGGCGTGCGGCGCGCGACCTTCCCATCGAAGTTACCGTCGAGTTCCTGGCCTGATGCGCATTCTTCTGCTTTCCGACAATTATCCGCCCGAAACCAACGCCGCCGCGCTCAGGAGCAGCGCGCATGCCCGCCGCTGGGTGGAACGCGGCCACGAGGTCACGGTGGTGACGAGTTTCCCGAACTTTCCCGAAGGCAAGCTGTTCGCCGGATACAAACAGTCGCCGTGGAAGCGTGAGACCGTCGACGGGGTCGATGTGATTCGCGTTCCGACGCTGATTTTCCCCAATGCCGGGACAGCCAAGCGGATTGCCGATTTCGTCAGCTATATGGTGACCGCGACCATCGCTGCGCTGTTCGTAAAGCGTCCCGACATCGTCGTCGCCACCTCGCCGCAGTTCTTTGCCGCCGTGGCCGGCTGGATGACGTCGGTGCTGCGCTGGCGGCCCTTCGTGTTCGAACTCAGGGATCTGTGGCCCGATTCCATCATCGCCGTCGGCGCGCTCAAGGACGGCGCTTTGCTGCGCATGGTGCGCAAGCTGGAGTATTTTCTCTATCGCCGCGCCGAGCTGATCGTTTCCGTCACCAACGCCTTTCGCCGCCACCTGGCCGAGACCGGCATCGATCCCGAAAAAATCCGCGTCGTGCGCAACGGCGCCGATTTGAGCCGGTTTTCGCCGGGGCCGGCCGACGATCTGCGCGCCAGGCTGGGGCTGAGCGGGCGTATCGTCGTTTCCTATATCGGCACGATCGGCATGGCGCACGGCCTCGACATGCTGATCGAGGCCGCCGCCAGGCTGGCCGTACAGGCCCCGCAGGTCACGCTGCTGATGGTCGGCAGCGGTGCGGAGCGCGAGCGGCTCAAGGCAATGGCGGCCGAGCGGCAGCTCGAAAACATGATGTTCGTCGACCGTATCGCGCACGACGCCGTGCCCGACTATTGGCGTGTCAGCGACATGACCCTGGTTGTGCTGAAGGATCACCCGTTGTTCCGCACCGTGATCCCGTCGAAAATCTTCGAGGCGATGGCCACCGGTACGCCGATCGTCACCAATGTGAAGGGCGAGCTGGAGGAGCTTTTGACGCCGCTCGGCTCGGCCGTCCATGTCGAGGCCGGCAGCGCCGGCGCGCTCGCCGATGCCGTCACCGCGCTTGCCAACGATCCCGCCCGGCGCAAGGCCCTGTCGGCGGCGGGCGTGGCGGCCGCGGCGCAGTTCCACCGCACCAAGCAGGCCGACCTGATGCTGGCGGCGCTCGAGGAACTGGCCGCGCGCCATAAGGGCGGGTCGCGCCGCTGATGGCGAAGGACCCCGTCCGCGCAGCCAGCTCGCGCGCCTGAGGATGCCGGGCGCGCCGGCGCGGCGCGTCGGCGACGAAGTTTCCACGATGACGCCCAAACGCAAAAAAATGCTTCGCCAGCGCGGCGCTTGAGAGCACCGCGCGCCTTGAGAAGTGCGGCCCGGAGCGGCACGTTCAGGCCGGATGCCGGGATGCGAGGTCGCGGCTGCTTCGAAGGCGCGAACCCGATGCTCCAGAAACTCGGCGGCTACGACACGCTCACCCATCTCGATCGGCTCGAAGCCGAGGCGATCCACATTTTCCGCGAGGTCGCCGCGACCTTTTCGAAGCCGGTGATGCTTTACTCGGTCGGCAAGGATTCCGCCGTCATGCTGCATCTGGCGATGAAGGCCTTTTATCCGGCCAGGCCGCCTTTTCCGTTCCTGCATGTCGACACCACCTGGAAGTTCCGCGAGATGATCGCCTTTCGCGACCGGATGGCGGCCGAACTCGGCTTTGATCTTCTGGTCCACGTTAACCAGGACGGCGTGCGCGAGGGCATCAACCCGATCGATCACGGCTCCAGCGTCCACACCAACATCATGAAGACGGTGGCGCTGCGCCAGGCACTCGACGCTCATAAGTTCGACGCCGCCTTCGGCGGCGCGCGGCGCGACG
Organism: Nitratireductor arenosus; assembly: GCF_009742725.1. Taxonomy (GTDB): domain Bacteria; phylum Pseudomonadota; class Alphaproteobacteria; order Rhizobiales; family Rhizobiaceae; genus Mangrovimarina; species Mangrovimarina arenosa. Next base: position 32,028 of record NZ_WPHG01000012.1, read on the forward strand.
AGGAAAAGTCGCGCGCCAAGGAGCGTGTCTTCTCCTTTCGCAACGCCCAGCACGGTTGGGATCCGAAGAACCAGCGCCCGGAAATGTGGAAGATCTACAACACCCGCGTCAGCCCGGGGGAATCGATCCGCGTCTTTCCGTTGTCGAACTGGACCGAACTCGACATCTGGCAATACATCCTGCGCGAGGACATCCCGATCGTGCCGCTTTATTTCGCCGCGCCGCGCCCCGTCGTCGAGCGCGACGGCATGTTGATCATGGTCGATGACGCGCGGCTGAAGTTGCGGCCGGGCGAGGTCCCGCGCCAGCGCATGGTCCGTTTCCGCACGCTCGGCTGCTACCCGCTCACCGGCGCGATCGACTCCCAGGCGACCAGTCTGGAAGAGATCGTCGGCGAGATGCTGGTCGCGCGAACGTCGGAGCGTCAGGGCCGGCTGATCGACCGCGACGAGGCGGGCTCGATGGAGAAGAAGAAGCGCGAAGGCTATTTTTGACGATGGAACATGTGTCCCCCCGCGCCATCGAACAGCGCGACGGCGTGCGCGCCTATCTCGCCGGCCAGGAGCGCAAGTCGCTGCTGCGGTTTTTGACCTGTGGATCGGTCGACGACGGCAAGTCGACGCTGATCGGCCGGCTGCTGTTCGACGCCAGGCTGATTTTCGAGGACCAGCTCGCCGCGCTCGAAAACGACTCGCGCCGGCACGGCACGGCCGGCGACGATATCGATTTCGCCCTTCTGGTCGACGGGCTGGAGGCCGAGCGCGAGCAGGGCATCACCATCGATGTCGCCTATCGCTTCTTCGCCACCGAGCGGCGCAAATTCATCGTCGCCGACACGCCGGGCCACGAGCAATATACCCGCAACATGGCCACCGGCGCCTCGACTGCCGACCTGGCGATCGTTCTGGTCGACGCGCGCGCCGGCATCATGCGCCAGACCAGGCGCCACACCTTCATTGCCTCGCTGCTCGGCATTCGCCACATCGTCCTCGCCGTCAACAAGATCGACCTGGTCGATTTTTCCAAGACCGCCTTTGACGCCATCGCCGACGAATACGCCGCGCTCACGGACGATCTCGGCTTCGAGACCGTCACCGCGCTGCCGATCTCGGCGCGCTACGGCGACAATGTCAGCGCGCCCTCCGAGCGCCTGGGCTGGCACGAGGGGCCGTCCCTTCTGCAATATCTCGAAACCGTCGCCATCGACGCACCATCCGACGAGCGGCCGTTCCGCTTTCCCGTCCAATATGTGGTGCGACCCAATCTTGACTTTCGCGGCTTTGCTGGAACGATCGCCTCGGGCTCGGTCGCCGTCGGCGACGCGGTCGTCGTGGCCAAGTCCGGCCGCGCGTCGACGCTGGCGCGCATCGTCACCCGCGACGGCGATCTCGACAGCGCCCGCCAGGGTCAGGCCGTCACGCTGGTGCTGGCCGACGAGGTCGAGGTCTCGCGCGGCAACATGCTGGTTGCGCCGACGGCCAGGCCGCATGTCGCAGACCGGTTCGCCGCCAATATCGTCTGGTTCGGCGAAAGCGCGCTGGTGCCCGGCCGCTCCTATTTTTTGCGCACCGAGACCGACGAGGTGCCGGCGCATGTCAGCGCGCTCAAGGCGCGGGTCGACATCAACAGTTTCGCCCGTCAGCCGGCGAAGACCCTGGCGCTGAACGAGGTCGGCGTGGTCGAGATCGCCACCCAGGCGCCGGTCGCCTTCGACCCCTACGGCGAAAACCGCGCCACCGGCGCCTTCGTCCTGATCGATCGCATGACCAATGCCACGGTCGGCGCCGGCATGATTGCGTATCCGCTGCGCCGCGCCGACAATATCCATTGGCAGGGGCTCGACGTCGACGCCAGCGCGCGCGCGGCGATCAAGGGGCAAAAGCCGGCGGTGCTGTGGTTCACCGGCCTGTCGGGGTCGGGCAAGTCGACGATCGCCAACCGGCTCGAGCGCAAGCTGCACGCCGCTGGGCGGCATACCTATATTCTCGACGGCGACAATATCCGCCACGGGCTGAACCGCGACCTCGGTTTTTCGGAGGCCGACCGGGTCGAGAACATCCGCCGGGTCGCCGAAACGGCGAAGCTGATGGCCGATGCCGGGCTGATCGTTCTGGTGTCGTTCATCTCGCCCTTCAGGGCCGAACGCGCCATGGCGCGTACGCTGATGGGCGAGGTGGCCTTTGCGGAAATATTCGTCGATACGCCACTCGAGGACTGCGCGGCGCGCGATCCCAAGGGGCTTTACGCCAAGGCGCGCAAGGGCGAGATTTTGAACTTTACCGGCATCGGGTCGCCCTACGAGGCGCCGGACGCCCCCGATATCCATATCCGCACCCAGGAAAGCCGGCCGGACGACGCCATAACCGAGATCGAACGCTGGCTGGCTGCGCGCGACGTTTCCGGCCAGCATTTCGGCGACGGCGGCGGCATCTGAGCGAAACGAAGAGTTCTGCGTGCGCGCGCCGCCTAGGCGCCGTAATAGTCGCGATACCAGGCCACGAAACGGCCGACGCCCTCGCGCACCGGGGTCGCGGGACGGTAGCCGACCGCGGTCTGCAGCGCGCTCACATCGGCCCAGGTCGACGGCACGTCGCCGGCCTGCAGCGGCAGAAAGCGGCGCTCGGCCTTTTTGCCCAGCGCCGTCTCGAGCGCCTCGACATAGTCGAGCAGCTTCACCGGCTGGCTGTTGCCGATATTGAATATCCGGTAGGGCGCGTTGCTCCTGTCGGGCGCCGGCGCGTCGCTGTCCCAGTTCGGATCCGGCGCGGCGATCCGGTCGCTGGCGCCCACCACGCCCGCGACAATGTCGTCGACATAGGTGAAGTCGCGCATGTGGTCGCCGTGGTTGAATATCTCGATCGGCTCGCCGGCCAGGATGTTCTTCGTGAATTTGAACAGCGCCATGTCCGGCCGGCCCCACGGGCCGTAGACGGTGAAGAACCGCAGACCCGTGGTCGGCAGTCCGAACAGATGGCTGTAGGAATGGGCCATCAATTCGTTGGCGCGCTTGGTGGCGGCGTAGAATTGCAGCGGGTGCACGGCGGCCTGGCTTTCGGAAAACGGCATCGCCGTGTTGGCGCCGTAGACGCTGCTCGTGCTGGCATAGGTCAGATGCTCGACCTTGTTGTGGCGGCAGGCTTCCAGGAGATTGGTGAAGGCGACGATGTTGCTGTGCACATAGGCGCGCGGATTATCGAGCGAATAGCGCACGCCGGCCTGTGCGGCCAGATGGATGACCCGGTCGAAGCGGTGTTCGGCAAAACAGGCGTCGACGGCCGCTGCGTCGGCGAGGTCGGCGCGCACGAACCGGAACGATCCTTGCCTGGCGCCGGCCAGCCCTTCCAGGACACCGAGCCGGGCCTCTTTCAAGGACGGGTCGTAATAATCGTTGACGACGTCGAAGCCGACCACGGTGTCGCCGCGCTCCAGCAGGTGCTTGGCGACGTGAAAACCGATGAAGCCGGCGGTGCCGGTGACAAGCACGTTCATGGTCTAGAGCCGTTCCTCTTAACTGGAATCGTTTGACCGCCGGGATTTCGCGGTCTGGCCAGGAGCGCGTGGCGATGCGGTGCAGGCACCGTGAGCCGGGTGGGACGCCGTCCAGGACGGGAAAGACCAAGGTCGGGCGATTGCGGTTTGAAAGGCGATATCAAAACCATTGGCGCTCCCCGGCTTGGACGGCTTTTCCGCCCCGGCCCGCGTCGAAGCCCTTGCCCGATAGTGATATCGCGCTGCGGGCTTCTCCTTGCCGAAGCGAAAAATCCATTCCATCAAACCGCTTCCAGTTAAAGAGAAACGGCTCTAGAGCCGCCCGTCGCTGTCGTGTTTGGCAAAAACGCTCTTGACGTCGAAGACCACCGCGCCCGGCCTGCCGCGCGCGCGCAACCATGCCGCTCCCAGGTCGGCGAAGTCACGATGGGCAACGGCGAGGATGATGGCGTCATACCGCCCCTCTTGCGGTGCGGTCGTCAGGATTTCAAGCCCGAATTCCCGCCGCGCGGTTGCGGGATCGACCCATGGGTCCCACACGTCGACGTCGGCGTTGAGCTCGGCGAGCCCGCGAACGATGTCGATCACGCGCGTATTCCTGACGTCGGGGCAGTTTTCCTTGAAGGCGAGCCCCATCACCAGCACCCTGCTGCCGACCACGGGCAGGCGGTTTTTCATCATCAGCCGCGCCACCCGCTCGACGACATGGCCGCCCATGCGGTCGTTGATGCGCCGGCCGGCCAGGATGATCTCGGGGTGGTAGCCGACTTCCTGGGCCCTGTGGGTGAGATAATACGGGTCGACCCCGATGCAGTGGCCGCCGACCAGGCCGGGCGTGAACGGCAGAAAATTCCATTTGGTCGAAGCCGCCTGCAGAACCTCTTTCGTGTCGAGCCCGAGCCGGTGAAAGACGATGGCCAGCTCGTTCATCAGCGCGATGTTGAGGTCGCGCTGGGTGTTTTCGATCACCTTGGCCGCCTCGGCGACCTCGATCGAGGAGGCCTTGTGGGTGCCGGCCGGCACGATCGCGGCGTAAAGCGCGTCGACGGCGTCTGCGGCCTCGGGCGTCGAGCCGCTGGTGACCTTGACGATATCGCCGAGGCGCCGCGCCGGATCGCCCGGATTGATCCGCTCGGGGCTGTAGCCGACGAAGAAGTCGCGGTCGGGGACAAGCCCGGAACACCGTGCCAGGATCGGCGCGCAGACGCTGCGCGTGCAGCCGGGATAAACGGTCGATTCGTAGATCACCAGCGCGCCCTTCCTGAGCACGGCGCCGACCGTTTCGCTGGCCTGTTCGAGCCGGCCGAGATCGGGCCGGTTGGCCGCGTCGACCGGCGTCGGCACCGCCACGATGAAGACCGAACAGGCGGCGAGGTCGGCCGGCGCGCTGGTATAGGTGACATGCCTGGCCGCCGCGAGCGCGGCTTCCTCGACCTCGCGGGTAGAATCCCGTCCGGCGTTGAGGTCGGCCACGCGCTCCGGGTTGACGTCGAAGCCGATCACCCGGCCGCGCTTGCCGAACGCGACGGCGAGCGGCAGGCCGACATAACCGAGGCCGATTATGCCGATCGTGGCGTTGCCGAGGTCGAGGGGATGGCTCGGTGTCCCCGGCGCTCCTTTGGCTATGTCCGTTTCCGCCATGCGTTTGGGTCGCTCAATTCCATGCCGGACTTGCTGTAGCAGGAGAGTCCATCCCGGCAAACCCAATCGTTGCCGGCGATCAGGCGCATGATTCGGCCGAGGTAGCTTCCACAGCGCGACCGGGCGGCTAACTGGTTTCTGCAGCCGGTATGCGCCTTGAGTCGAGAGTTGTTGATGTCGCGCAGCCTCGTTGACCCGGTGCTTGGACAGAAAACGCGAATCACTTCAGTCAGGCGGTATGACCTGAGCCCCGACTTCCCTCCAGCGTAAGGGAGAGTCCGAGGGTTTCGTTTGTGGCCTCATGCGGCCTGTTTTTCCAGCCTGATCTTCATGGCGAACTCGACCGGCGGGACGTTGCCGAG
>NZ_WPHG01000013.1 GCF_009742725.1 Nitratireductor arenosus
GGGTAGTGTCTCAGTTTGAAAACCTACGGCGCATGGCGGGGCCGGTAGTCCGTAGAGTCTATGCAGGCATCATAAAACGTCTGATCCATCTTACACCACGTGGTCTTATCGATTCCGCGTCCCGACGTTGCATTTGGCCCTGATGGGAATGGGCAACAGATATGCAGCCAACGATCCTGCTCTTTGGCAATGGCACGGACCTCTTGAACCACTTCCGCAAGGTCTTGGTCTTGGCTGAAAATGACCGCGACATCCCACTGTTTTGTTCGAGCCGTTGAGACGACATCAAGCGCCAGCCGAATATCGATTCCCTTTTCCTGTGGAGTGGTGACTATCTTTTTAGCGCCGTCTCCGCCCGCAACCTCTTCCTTGCGATACCGCAGTGGACGCGTAGTAACGTGTATCCCTGCACGCTTCATTTGCAGAACACGATTGGCCCAATAGCCAGCCCACATCGGAGTTTCTAACGCGCTCGGAACCCCGGTGTAGAAGCGGACCAAATTCGGCTTCCAACCATGCAGCGCGCAAACTGCATCGTGAAGTTTGATCGGATCGTAATTGGGATGATGGTGCCCGAAGGCATCCTTCGCATGCTGATAAAGATTTTGGCCGTCAATAAATGCCATCGCGTGCTTTATTTGGGGTTCATCTGCCATGAGCGACCCCGAAAATGGAAACCCCGCCGGGGGCTGTTTCCAGCCAGGTCCGACGGGGGGCTAATGACGCACCATAAGTGCGCACACTATAACGAATTGTCAACGAGAAAGGTTGCGACAAAATTACCCCCGCCTTTTGTAAGGGCCGCGCGGCCCTGGTTTTGGCGCAACCGCATCCATCATGCCGCAGAGATCGTCCATGGTCCAGAGCTTCTCCGTCACGCCAGCGGCCATTGCGGGCGTCATGCGCAGCGTCTTGTGCATTTTGATGAAATTATACCAGACCGTGTAAATCGCAACCATATGCACGTGGTTCTCAAATTTCTTCGAGAACGCATTCGTGAGGCGGGTAAAGCGGCGATTTGCCATGCGCATCGTCAGGTTGGCGCGCTCAACATGTGACGTGCTGACGAAGGCCGGATCGGGGTTGCCTTCGATCTTCGTCTTGCGGGCTCCGGTGCAGACGGCGGGGCTATAGCGGCGCTCTTGCGGGACGGCTCGGCCTTCTGGTTCGCCGTACATCTTCACGAGCATCGCATAGTCGATATCGGCGCCGAACGCTTCCTCGACCGCGTTGAGGTACGCCTTGTGTCCATCGGTCGTGAGCTGGACGCGATTGGCGAGGCGGTCCTTCACGTCGTCCATGAAGGCCAGCGCGTACTCGCCATCACGCCCGCCGACCAGCCACGAAATGATGAGCTTGCTTTCGCTATCCAGCGCGGTCCAGGTCCACGTGTCGCCAGCGCCTTCCACCGGGTTTTTCATGCTGGCGACGTTCTTCTGCTTCGCTGCCGTGAAGCTCCAGATTTCGTCGCACTGGACGAGCGTTGCCTTCACGTTCCGGACTTCGCGGTCGTGCAACGCAGCGCAGAACGTTCCCGCGTCAACGAGTAGCTTCGAAACCGTGTTGATGGACACGTCGCACACACGAGATATCGAACGCATGGACGATCCCTCGCAGAGCATGGAGAGGATTTGGACGCGGGCTTTCAGAGGCAGTTTGTTCATGCCCCTAATATGTGAACTTTTATGCTTAATGTCAAGCATATTAAGTGCAGTTTCAATCGGATTCGCGTTTGCTGCCTCCTTCAGATATTTTTGCAAGCATCCCATTGCGAGGGCGAGAATTAACATTTATGTTAATGTCCGATGCGATAGCTGAGGCGAAACGGAATGGCAAGCTTATCGCTGCCCGGCCCATAACTTCATGGGCCGGTGAACCGCGAGCTTTCCTGATGTGCGTGCCATTACAGGAGGCAATCCGACTGGGCCGATCTAGCAATGATGAGAGAGAGAGACGACGGTGGGCTACTTTGGAGGCGGCAATTAGCCACTTCATTGAGGGTAGAAGGGTTACGGATAACCTTGTGAAACAGCTTCAACCTCCAAAATACGAACATTGGGAACTGAGGAGTCGTAAGCCAAGGCCGTCTCTCAGGGTGTTCGGACGGTTTGCCATGCCTGATGTCTTCGTTGGCACTCACATTGAAAGACGCGACCAACTTGGCGGCATGTGGTCGGCGCAGTTTGAGTACCACAAACTTGTATGTGAAGATCATTGGCGAGACGCGGGGCTACCGGAACCCTTCTCTGCCCCACCTGATTTTCGGTACGAGAGTTACATCACGTTCAACGCAGGGAGAAAAATAAAGGTGCCGTTATGAGCTACAATTATGAAGCCGCCCTGTACGCGGAGCGGAATAAGAACCGCGTCTATGACGTCGTCATTGAGGCGCTGGAAAAGGCTGCCGAGCACCAAGGCGTTACGCGCGTCGAGATTGCCAAGAGAATTGGTAGAAAGCCGTCGCAGGTATCGCGTTGGCTTTCTGGTCCAGGCAACTGGACCTTAGATACAGTAAGTAACCTGCTTTTCGCTATCGATGCTGAAATGGACTACAGAGTCGCGTTTCATGCCGACCGGGCAAAATCAAATGTTCACCACTTAGCATCCCTGCCGGTGAGCGGTTCTGCTGTTATTTCAGGGCAGCAGGGAAGTTTTTCGGACAGTGCGTCGTCGTCGGTGGAACCTACCGTTTGCCAGGTTGGGAACGGATAAACTGTGGCAAAGCTGCTTAAATTCGGCAACGCGATAGTGTGCGAGTTCGCCGCTAAAGGCGAGCGCAACAAGCACACGTTGGTCAACGTCTTTTCTGGAGACATCGTGGTGCAGCAGATGCCTGCGCGGCTCCATCTCGGGCTGTATGTTGAATACCTACCCGAAGTGGAAGGTAATCAGGACATCTCGCTGCGGATCAAGTTGGATGAGAAGGTTTTCGCAAAATTTCAGGTTAAGTTTAAGGAACTCTCGGCCAAATCGCCGACCGCTATTGTCATTCAAGCGATGCAGGTCGGAATCGACAACGATGCAGTTTTCTCCGTCGAAGCCGAAAGTCAGGGGTATCGAAACACCAAGGTGCTCTCGAAACGAATCTACCAAGGGAGAATAGCGGCAGTTTAGCCCTTGCTCCACCGCTTCTGCGCAGCCTTCCGCGCAATCTCCGCGCGCCGCTCCGGTGACAGGTTGGCGGCGCGCTTCTTGCCACCCTTCGCGCCAAGCTCTTTCGCGGCAGCGTCCTTGCCGTCGTCGGGCGTTTCGTCCTTGTCCTCGCCGGTCGCAATGCGCATGACCTTCACGGCATTGCCGATAACGTCGGCAGGGCGCTTCTGGCCTTTAGGTCCGGTTGGCATCATTCAGTCTCCGCGAGCGGCCATCTGCGATAAGCGACAATCCACATAACGAGGATAAAGCCAAGAGGCAGGAAGCATAGCAACGCCCATGCTGTGGTCATCCCGACGCGGCCAAGCAATTTCCAGGATGGAATGATCGTCAGCGCTACGAGTATCAAATACGGCAGAAAGCCGATTGCACTCTCCATTCTTGCCTCCCATGCTTTCCGTTAAGCATATAGGAGTTCGAGCCCCGGCGCGACAACCGCGTTCGCGGCGTCAGATTTCAAACTGAGACACTACC
>NZ_WPHG01000014.1 GCF_009742725.1 Nitratireductor arenosus
GCGGCGCGTGCCATTCGGCCACCAGCGCCCCGTCGCGCAGCGCCACGAAGGCGTCACCGTGCGAGGCCTCCAGATGCGCCGTGGCACTGATCCTGCCGCCGTCGTCCGTCTCGATCATCAGCGTGTCGAGGAGGCCGGACCCGGACCCGGGGCCGGGCGCCGGTTTGCCGGCTGGCGCGCTGATTGACGCGCACGGCACCAGCTCGCCGACATTCTGGAACGCCCAGGTGCTGGCAGGATATGTGCGCCAATTGCCGAGATGGATCCGGTCGCGGGCAGGGGGCAGGGACATGAAGCGCGGTCCGACGGTCGAGTTCGCACCCCATTAGGCGCCGGCGGCCGCCCATGCAAGCCGCACGTTCCTGCCGCGTTCAGGCGGGTCGTGACGCCGGCGCGGCTGGACACTGGACTCCGGTGGCTTCCCAAAAATCCGACCCTGACGCTGGCGAAATGCCGAGCCAAGCCCGCCAGCATACATAGTCGCCGGGAAGGAACAATTGAATTCAATGGGTTGGCGGCATGGACCCCGACTGGATCCCGGAAGCCAGCCCAGGTGTCCACCTCGGGATCAGCCTCGGTTCGCCCGAGCGCACGACCCCGAGTATATTGTCATGGCTACCGTCAGAAGGGCGATCCGTCTCGCCGTCCGGTGTCTCGCAAGAATTTGTCTCACAGAGCCATACGGCCTTGACAGGTCTGTCAAAAATCGCCCCGCGCGATCCTCTCGACGTTGACGCTGCTTCGATCGGCAGTTAACTCTTGCCGTACTGGCGTAGTAGCCGAGGCGGCGAGGGCAAAATACCGGGCGACCGTGTCGCTGATGGCGTGCAAATTTCCTGTCCAAGACAGCAGAGATGAGCGCGACGATGGGATCGAACTTCTTGTCGGACTCCCTGACTCTCCGCCCTCGCCGCCGACCTAGCCGGGAAGATTGATGCAGAACGCGATTAAGGCTGAAATCAAAAGGCTTGCGAAGCGAGCGTTTGAAAAGGAAGAGAAGTCGAAGAAGCTCGAAGCGCAGTATCAGCAGCGCTTCACGAAGCGTACCGGGCTCACAGCAGGTCCTTCCTCGAGGAAGCCAAAGGCTCCGATTTCAAAGCACTTCGACCCGAAGTACTGCTCGAGGAACGCGAACTTCCTTGCCAAGACCATTTGGCACAAGGTGCTGAACAACTGTTACGAACCCATTCCGGCAGTCTGCTACCAGATCCCGAAACCTGACGGCTCCAAGCGTGAGGTGATGGCTTTCGCGATCCCCGACGCCGCGTTGGCCAACGTGGTGCTCCGGCGAGCGCGTGACAGAAACCTGAAACGACTGTCTCCTGCCTCCTTCGCATATCACCCAGACAAGAATGTTTTCGACGCCATTCTCGCGCTCCGTGAGTTCGACCACCGTGGGAAGCTGTTTGCCGTCCAGATCGATTTCGAAAAGTACTTCGACAATATTCCCGCAGGCTATCTCAAGGGAAAAGTTGCGGACTCGGGACAAGTCAGCCTTACGCCGCATGAGCGGCATATCTTCGAGCGCTTCATGCACCACCAATTTGCGGAACATGCTCAATATGGAACGGGGCAATTTCAACGACGACACAAGGGTACTCCGCAGGGATCATCCGTGTCGCTGCTTTTGGCGAACCTCGCCAACCACGACCTCGACGTCGATCTGACCGCAGCGGCCGGACGGTTTGTGCGGTTTGCGGATGACGTCGTGGCACTGTGTTCCGACTATTCGCAGGCCCAGTTAATCGAGAAGTGCTTCTTCGACCATTGCAGGATCAGCGGTCTCAAGGTGAACTCCGAGAAGTCGCCTGGTATTGCCGTGATTTCCGGAAGAGCGCAGGAGGTTAGGACACTCCCACACTTCGACTACCTTGGCTATCGGTTCGCGCCCGCTGGACTGACCGTTCCCGAGAAGACCATCAAACGGCTTAAGACGCGTGTTTCGCGATTGGCGAACATCTATCTAATCCAGTATCTGGCTGCGGGTTTTGACCAGAGTAGGTGCAGCACCAGTGCCCCGGTTTATGACTGGGATCTGCTCGGCCTGATCTATGAATTACGACGCTCGCTCTACGGCGGGCTGGCGGAAGCGGAGATTGAGGCCTTCATCCACCAGGGGAAGCGTCTTCCGAAGATGAAAGGATTGATGGGTTTCTATTGCCTGCTCGACGACCCCGCTCCGCTGAAGCAAATGGATGGCTGGATACTGAGCATGGTTCGTCGCGCCACGAGAACCCGCAACGACATCCTGTCGTCGAAGTACGGTTTGAACTGCCCAACACCTTCAAATCGGCAGCTCGCAACCGGCGAATGGTTGGATCCCGCTGCATGGAGGGGTGACCCAAAGCCAGAAGCGAGAATGCCGAGCCTCGTTCGCGGCTGGCGCGCAGCCCGCAAGCACTTCTACACTTTCGGCCTCGAGAATGTGGAAGCTCCAAAATATGGTTTCTACTCCGATCTCGACGATCTCTTCGACTACTAGAACGGCGGCCGAAGTCAATGTTGGCGGGCACCGCCTGGAGCGCCATCAACGACGTGCGCCATCGACCGCTTCCGGGGCACGCGCTTTCCATTCAGCCGCCACACGATCACGGCGATGCCGTACTGCCAGCGCCGGTTCGCCGTGGCGCGGCTAATGCCCAACTCCCAGCAGATGGGCTTCCACGGCGATGGCGACATCGCGGCCCTGCGCGCAGCCGTCGCGCGGCGGCATCCGCGGCGCTCAGGGCGGCGCCGGAGGCGTCGTTGTCGGCGAGGATCACGATGCGCGCGCGCGATCCGGGCCAGCATCGCCGCCTCGCGCCGGGTGGCGGGATCGTGGCTCGGCTGCGGCCGCGAGGACAGCTTGGCCAGCACCACCCGGCACTGCGGATCGATCCACAGCCATTGCT
>NZ_WPHG01000015.1 GCF_009742725.1 Nitratireductor arenosus
GTGAACGACCCGAGACATAGGTAACAGGTCATTCCGGACACATAGGTTACACAACTGGCCCTTTGCGGAGGATCGCGAGGTGCCATGGAAGGAGTGTAGCCAGATGGATGAACGGCTGAAGTTCATTGCCCGATTGCTCGACGGCGACTCGATGTCGACCGTCTGTCGGGACTTCAATATCTCGCGCAAGACCGGCTACAAGCTCCTGAAGCGTTATCGCGACAGCGGACTTCACGGGCTCACCGACCGTTCGCGGCGGCCCTATCGACAGGCCAATCAGTTGCCCTTCCAGGTCGAGACGCTGATCGTGCGCCTGAAGCGAGAGCGGCCCAACTGGGGCGCACCGAAGATCCGCGAGCGGCTGAGAAGGCTGTATCCCGACATCCATTGCCCCGCCATCTCGACGGTGCATGCCGTGCTCGATCGCCACGGCCTGGTCAAGCGCAGGAAACGCCGCCGCAACAAGGCAACCGGCACCACATTGTCTTCCGGCCTGCAGCCCAACGATCTGTGGTGCGCCGACTACAAGGGCGAGTTCATGCTCGCCGACCGGCGTTATTGCTATCCCTTGACGATCAGCGACCATGCCAGCCGCTATCTGATCGCCTGCGAGGCGCTGCACACCACCAAGGAAGCTTATGCGTTCAGCGTTTTCGAGCGCGCCTTCAAGGATTTCGGCATGCCGGCTGCCATCCGCACCGACAACGGCGTGCCCTTTGCCAGCCCCAACGCGCTGTTCAACCTGTCCAAGCTGTCGGTGTGGTGGCTCAGGCTGGGCATTGAGATCGAACGCATCAAACCGGGCCATCCGCAGCAAAACGGTCGGCACGAACGCATGCACCTGACATTGAAGCAGGAAGCGACCAAGCCGGCCGCCGCCAACTTCCTCGAGCAGCAGGGCAAGTTTGACGACTTCATCGAGACATTCAACGCCGAACGCCCGCATCAGGCGCTCGACATGGCCGTGCCGGCCGAACGCTACGCGCCGTCCTCACGTCCCTATACCGGCCTTGAGGACATCGACTACCCGTTCCACGACAAGGCAGTCACCGTCACCGCCTGCGGGCGCATTTGCTTCAATCGCCAGAAGATCAATCTCAGCCAGGTCTTCGACGGACAGACCGTCGGCATCAAGCAGACCGACGATCACATCTGGCTGGTCAGCTTCATGGATTATGACTTAGGGTACTTCGACGATGAGACATGCAGACTGGAACCGCTTCAAAACCCCTTCGGGCCAAAAGTGTTACCCATGTCTCCGGTATAATCTGTAACCCATGTGTCCGGAATGGACC
>NZ_WPHG01000002.1 GCF_009742725.1 Nitratireductor arenosus
CTGGATCACAGACCACTCGAAATCCGTGAGATCGAATCGGGCCATCGAAAACCTCCATGCAAGGAGGTCACTGAATCAGAAGCGCGCGCCAAAAGGAATCCTGTTTATGGGTACGTGACCTAGAGCGTTTCCAGGCGAAGTGGAACCGGTTCGCCGTTCGGAAACGCGTTAAAACAATAAGGTGGAGCCGGTCTGCGATTCCGCGAAAAGCAGAACGGCTCTAGGGTATCCCGACAGGAAAAACCCCGCCCGCAAAGCGGACGGGGCAGCGCGCGTCATGCCTGGAGGTCAGTCGGCGACGCAGAAATGGTCCTTGCCGTCGTAACCGCGATAGGTGCCGGTGCTGACGTTGAAGGAGCGATAGCGCTGCTGGCAATACCGCATCCATTCGCGCGTCCAGGGCTGATAGCCGCCGCCGGCATAGGGGTCGGCATCGACCACGCGCCGGCGGTACTGGCGCGGCTGCGGGGGCGGCGGGAAATCGTCGAAGCCGGCATCGGGGTAGTCGTCTATATAGGCCGGGGCCCTGTCCGCGCTGTTGACGGCGCCGACGATCAGGCCACCGACGACGAGGCCGAGAATGCCGGCGGCGAGGAGATCGTCCTTGGCGTTCTGGCGATGGTTGATTTCGGGATGGCGTGGGCGATGCTCGCGCCAGCGCTGTCCGGCGCTGGCTTCCAGGACCGGCACCAGGGTGGTCGCCGCGACCGCGGTGGCGAGAAGCAGGGACTTAAAAAAACGGTTCATCAAGCTCTCCTTGAAAGCGCCGGCGCGGGAGGCGGGCCGGAATTGGCGCTGTTTTAGAAGGGGGCGACTGAACGCTGGCTGAACGGCGCGTTCAGCTTGGACGCGGCACCGAAAAGCTGGCGTCGGGTTTCGAAACGATCATGCTTTGACAGGGAGGTGGATCGATGGCGCCGCGGTGGGCTGCCGCGCTCCGAAAAGCGCTGGTGCCCGATCGAGACGCTGTGCCCGGCTTAACTTGGCGGGCGGCCGGCGCGGCCGGCGTGACTGTTCGGAAATGGCCCGGCCACTCGGCCGGGTTTTGGCGCGGGACCGGCGGCCCCGCGACGCGAAAGCGTGAGAGCGATCTCAGGCGAGCATCAGATTGACCGCCTTGGGGCCCTTGCCGCGTCGGTCGGGTTCGGTGTCGAAGGAAACCTTTTGTCCGTCCTCGAGCCCGGTCAGCCCGGATGCCTGGACCGCCGAAATATGGACGAAAATGTCCTTGGCGCCATCGTCGGGCGTTATGAAGCCATACCCCTTGGCGTGGTTGAAGAACTTGACGGTTCCGGTCATCTGACCCATCGGAATCTCCTTTCTCCCGTCAGTTTGCTCGGTTTGCGGGCAAGCCGCATGTCATCGGTCGTTCACTGGGGGAGAAGAAACAGTCGGATCGACGCCGGGGCGGTGCCAGTGGCCCTCTCGTTCCGCGATCCACCCGGGCGCCACGGGCGCAGTCCTAGGCCGGGGCATGCTATTCCAGTCTCCGGGCCGGCAAATGCCCGAATGCGGAATTTGTCCCTTATTTTTACGTTTGCGGCAAGCGCGGATTTGCCGGCACGCCCCGCGACCGGGCTCAGTCGGAGATCGCCGGTTCGCTCGAACGCCGGATAACACGGATGCGGCAATCATTGCCGACATGGCGATGATAGATACGGCCGGCGCCCGGCACGCGATGAAGCCGCGGGTCGCGGTGGCAGTCCGCCGGCTTGCGGGGCTGGGCCGCCTCGTCGGCGACCGGCCGGCAGTCGCGCCGGCGGTGATGGTGGCGCACTGTCTTGCCGAATTCCGGCACGAAATGGCGGCGCGTGTCCCGATGGCAACCGCCGACCGGGATCAGGGCAAGCCCGCCATGCGGCGTCGACGGTTGTACCGCAAACACCGGAGCGGCCGTGGCGCCGGAGATGGCGGCCAGGGCGAGGGCCCCGGAAAGAAGCAGGCATGCGATGGCGGAACGAAGCGTCAAGGTCCGGCTCCCGGTCTGGTGTTCTACGGGTCTATCTGGGGCCGGAAAGGCCGCCGATCCAAGGGGCGTTTCGAAAAACGGGATTTTTCCCTAACCAAAGGTGAAGCAGGCCGCAAAGCCGCCGGCCGCCACGGACCTGTCGGTGCCGTAGCGTTACTGTGCGGTACAAACTGTGATCTCCCTCGCCGATCCGTTTCCACATTGTATGCGTTTAATAGTCAGGTTGGTAAAAATGCCCGCCGATGGAGCCGGCCGACAGGAGGCCAAGGAGATGACCCGCCCCACGCAATCCCCCCGCCGCAAGCCCGTCCCGGCGCCGCCGCGCCCGAAGGAGGCACGCGAAGCGATCCGACAGGTGGTGGAGGCGGTGTGCAGCGAGCTCGGCGTGTCGGCGCGCCAGCGCGCGCGTCGCGCCGCGATCGAGCAAAGGGTTGTCGTTGCCTATAATCACGGTCCGCGCCAGCCGCTCGATCTCGTCCGCGCCGGGCTGGAAGGCTGACCCGGTCCACGATGCCGCAACCGGCTGTCCCGGGCCTGTCGCAGGCGATTGATCGGCGGATCCAGGTTTAGGCTGCCGAGTGCAACCCGTCGCAAAACCTAACGTCCATTCCGCAGATTGGCGGGGAGCGTCGCGCGGAGCGGATCGACCTTGGCGCCTCCATTTCCTTTGCGGAACCGGCCTGACTTCGCATCAATCCGCCGGACAGGTGAGCCGGACAGTCCATATCCGTCGGCACCCGGCCCTTACCGGCCGGGCCGGCCGCTCTTTTTCGGACGCCGCGCGCGGCGCTCGTCGGCCGGGTCCTCGTAGGAGCCGGTGCCGGCGCGGTGGCGCTTGACCGGTTTGGCCTCGTTGCCGGGCGTGGGCGGTTCGCCGCCGAGCGGCTTTTCGGTACGTCCGACCGTCATCTCGTCGAGCGTGTTCTTGCGGAACAGCGATTTCCCCACGCCCGCCTTGGTGTCGTCGGGCCGGTCTTCACCCGGCGTGCCGTAGTCGGCCCCATGCGCCTCGCGATGCGACTGCTTTTTAAACAGCGAGCGCGGCACCGCGCCGGCGGGTGTGGCATGATCGCCCGATCCGCCCATGTCGTCGAGCGCCGGCTTGGAAAACAGGCTGTCGCTGGGCGCCGGCACGGGCGCGCCGCCGCGCGGTTTTGCCGATTTGCCCCTGGCCTTGTCGCGCCGGCTTTTTTGCGTGTTCTCCACGCCGGTATCGCGGGCCATCGGGTCGTCCATGACGGCCAGTTCGGTCTCCTGCAGGCGCTTGATCTCGTCGCGCAGGCGGGCCGCCTCCTCGAAATCGAGGTCGGCGGCGGCGTCGCGCATCTTCTTTTCCAGATGCTCGATATGCGATTTGAGATTGTGGCCGACCAGCGCGCCTTCCCCGGTATGGCTGGAAATGTCGGCCCGCACATGGTCGCGCTCGTAGACCGAATCGAGAATGTCGGCGATGCGCGATTTCACGCTCTCCGGCGTGATGCCGTTTTCAGCGTTCCAGGCGAGCTGCTTCTCGCGCCGGCGCGCGGTCTCGGCCATGGCGCGCTCCATGGATCCGGTCACCGTGTCGGCATAGAGGATGACGCGGCCGTCGACATTGCGCGCCGCGCGGCCGATGGTCTGCACCAGCGAGGTCTCGGAGCGCAGGAACCCTTCCTTGTCGGCGTCGAGAATGGCCACGAAGCCGCATTCGGGGATGTCGAGCCCCTCACGCAGCAGGTTGATGCCGACCAGCACGTCGAAGGCCCCAAGACGCAGGTCGCGCAAAATCTCGATCCGCTCCAGCGTGTCGATGTCGGAATGCATGTAGCGCACGCGCACGCCCTGCTCGTGCAGATATTCGGTCAGGTCCTCGGCCATGCGCTTGGTGAGCACGGTGCACAGCGTGCGGTAGCCGCGGCGGGCCGTGTCGCGGATTTCTCCCAGAACGTCGTCGACCTGGTTCTTGGCCGGGCGCACCTCGACCGGCGGGTCGATGAGCCCGGTCGGGCGGATGACCTGTTCGGCGAACACGCCGCCGGCCTGCTCCATCTCCCAGCCGCCGGGCGTCGCCGAGACCGCGACGCTCAGCGGGCGCATGGCGTCCCACTCCTCGAAACGCAGCGGCCGGTTGTCCATGCACGACGGCAGGCGGAAGCCGTATTCGGCCAGCGTCGCCTTGCGGCGGAAATCGCCGCGATACATGCCGCCGATCTGCGGGATCGTCACGTGGCTCTCGTCGACGAAGACCAGTGCGTTGTCTGGCACGTATTCGAACAATGTCGGCGGCGGCTCGCCCGGCGCCCGGCCGGTCAGGTAGCGCGAATAATTCTCGATGCCGGCGCAGGAACCGGTCGCGTCCAGCATTTCCAGGTCGAAGCGGGTGCGCTGTTCGAGCCGCTGCGCTTCCAGCAGCCGGCCGGCTTTTTCCAGTTCGTCGAGGCGGTGGGCAAGCTCTTCCTTGATCGACCGCGTTGCCTGGTTGAGCGTCGGTCGTGGCGTCACATAGTGCGAATTGGCGTAGATTTTCACCAATTTCATGTCGCCGGTCTTGTGGCCGGTCAGCGGATCGAATTCGGTGATCGATTCGATCTCGTCGCCGAACAGAGAAATACGCCAGGCACGGTCCTCCAGGTGGGCCGGGAAGATCTCGATCGTGTCGCCGCGCACCCGGAACGAGCCGCGCACGAAATTGATGTCCTGGCGCTTATATTGCTGGGCGACGAGGTCGGCGAGAAGCTGGCGCTGGTCGAGCCGGTCGCCGACCTGCATCTGGAAGGTCATCGCCGTGTAGGTCTCGACCGAGCCGATACCGTAGATGCAGGAGACCGAAGCCACGATGATGACGTCGTCACGCTCCAGTAGCGAGCGCGTCGCCGAGTGCCGCATGCGGTCGATCTGCTCGTTGATCGAGGATTCCTTCTCGATATAGGTGTCGGTGCGCGGGACGTAGGCCTCGGGTTGGTAATAGTCGTAATAGGAGACGAAATATTCGACGGCGTTTTCGGGGAAAAACTGCTTGAATTCGCCGTAGAGCTGGGCGGCAAGCGTTTTGTTGGGCGCCAGGATCAGCGCTGGACGCTGGGTCGCCTCGATCACCTTGGCCATGGTGAAGGTCTTGCCCGAGCCGGTGACGCCGAGCAGCACCTGGGTGCGCTCGCCGGAATCGACGCCTTCCACGAGGTCGCGAATGGCGGTCGGCTGGTCGCCGGAGGGCTCGTACTCCGTCACCATGCGGATCGGCACGCCGCCTTCCGACTTTTCCGGCCGTTCGGGCCGGTGCGGCGTCCACAGCTTGCCGTTCTTGTGCAGCGGGTTGCCGCTTTCGATCAGCTTGGACAGCGCCTCCACGGTCGCGGTGACGCCGGAATTGGCGAGCGAGCCGGCGTCTTCGAGCGAGATGTCGAGGCCGGCGACCGGGTTCAGGCCGGCGGCGGCGCGGTCCTTTGCGGAAGCCGCGCCGCCCATCGAGGTACCGCGCGCCGTCTTGGTCGGGGCGGCGGAGCGTTCGGGCACTTTTTTCGACGGGCGCGCCGGAGCGTCGCCGGCGGCCTTGACGCGGTGCTTGCCGGCGGCCGAGCGAATG
This sequence comes from Nitratireductor arenosus, assembly GCF_009742725.1. GTDB lineage: Bacteria > Pseudomonadota > Alphaproteobacteria > Rhizobiales > Rhizobiaceae > Mangrovimarina > Mangrovimarina arenosa. The sequence continues at coordinate 5,532 of NZ_WPHG01000002.1, forward strand.
GCGCGCATTTCCGCCGCGCGCGCATCGGCTTCGGCGGCGCGCTCCATCTCGCGCGCCCAGTCCGCTACCGATCCCGACAACGGCGCGGCGGAAATATCCTTCTGTGGGGCTTCCGCGAAGCCGCTATCGCCGCGCTCCAGCGGTTCGGCCGCGTCGTGAAAATCGGTCAGCGGGCTGCGCCGCTTGCGCGTGCCGGGCCGGTCGTCGGCCGCCGTCGGGCGCGGTGCCTTTTTGTCGGATTTGGAAACCATGCCGGGAATATGGAGAGAGTCCGGCCGAAAGGGAAGGGTTCGGGTCGGTGCGCCGATGCCGGCGCGTCGCGCCTCCTGACAAGAGGGTGTCAGGAAGGTCGGCGCGCCGGCGGCGATCAGGCGGGGTAACGCAGGCGGATCACGGGGTGGCCGGTCCGCTCGTCCACATGCCGTCCGGTCTCCACGAACCCGTAGCGGGCGTAAAAGCGCCGGCCGACGGCATTGTCCACGAACACGTCCAGTTCGAGGTGGCCGCGTCGGGTTACGGCGTCGTCCACCAGCGCGCGGCCAAGGCCGCGGCCGTGAAAGGCGGGGTCGAGAAACAGGCCGCCGACCTGGTCGCCGAGCAGCGAGATGAAACCGACCGGCCGTGCGCCCATCCACGCGGTACGGGTATCGGCAGCCGGCAGGTAGACATCGCGGATGTTGCCGGCCTCGCGCTGCAAAAAATCCTCGCCGAGAAAGGGATGGGCGAGACGGCTGGCCTTGAGCCAGATAGCGACGATGGCGTCGTCATCGACGCCGGGGCGGTAGGTCTTGATCATGGTTTGCTCATGTCCGGTTCGGGCAGCACCAAACATACGCCGGCACGCTGCGCGGCGGGCTGCCTATTCAGGATATTGGTAAGCCAAACGAACAGGGGCCCCGGCTTGCGACGGGGTTCATCCGTTTGCGGGGTGCTGCCGCCCCTCCTTTACCGGGACATAAAACCTCCGAGCATTCGCCGAACTGCTAGCGCGGATCGCAGGGACGCGCAAGTTCGTGTTCGCCGCAGCCGGGGCCTTCAGCCGAAATCCTTCGGCGTCAAAAAACCGGCGACCCGGGCCACGCCTGGAGCCAGCGCGGACCAGTCGGCCCCGATCTCGAACCGCGCCAGCGCCGCGGCTGAAAATCCCGTCAGCGTCAGGTTGCCTCACGCGCGAAACGCAGACGTTAGTTCACCAATGACTGCTTTACCCGGTCGCCGATGCCGGCCAGGCGGTCGACCGGCTCGTTGCTGAACACCAGCCGTACAAACTGATCCGCGTTTTCGCTGCCCCAGTCGCGCATATAGGTGGCCGCGACCCGACCGCGCTCCAAGAGGCGTTGCGACGCTTCAAGGGACGTCAGCCCGAATTGGCCGACGTCGAGCAGCATCGACCATCCGCCGGCCGCCGGCACCAGGACGGTTCCGGAGCCCGGGTCGATACCGCGCAGTTCGTCGACGATGACGTCGCGCCGGGCCTGCCACTGCGCGATGGCGTCGGCGAGACCCGACCGCGCTGGGTCGCCGGACATCAATCGCGCGACGGGCATCTGGGCGATCCCTACCGCGTCTGCCGTATTGTAGATGTGGGCCTTGGCGATGGCGTCAAGCGCTGCGTGCGGCCCGACGACCCAGCCGACCTTCCAGCCGATCATGCGGTATTCCTTGGATGCCGAACCCACGGTGATCGTGCGTTCCGCCATGCCGGGGATCGATGCCGGGTGTATGAGCGCGCGGCCGTCATACAGGATGTTTTCCATCGCCGCGTTGTAGATCAGCCAGCAGTCGTTTCGCTGGCAGAAATCGGCGATGGCCTGCCACTCGCCGGCATTCAGCACCGCTCCCGACGGCATTGAAGGATTCATGATGAAGACCGCCCGGCACGAGGGGGACGCGGCCGCCTCCAACCGTTCCAGGTCGAGGCGCCAAGCGCCCCGATGACGCCGGAACGGCACGAATGCCGGCGTTGCGCCCACCATCCGCACACGGTTGATCATGCCGCAATAGGTCGGGTCGGTGACCACCACCTCGCTGCCCGGATCCACCAGGGCGAGCAGCGAATTGAACAAACCTTCCATGCCCCCGCACGTGATGACGACCTCGCGGAAGGGGTCGTAGTCGTGACCGCATTGGCTCCTCAGCCGCGCCGAAACGGCCTCACGCAATTCGCTGCGACCCGTCAAGGGAAGCCAACTGTTGCTGTCGTCGTCGGCTGTGGCGCGAACGGTTTCGGCCACGGCCAGTTGAGGCACGGCGACGTCTGTGTCGAGATTCTCCAGTCGCAGAATATCCGGGTCGTTGCCAGCGGCGAGAGCGACGCGATCGAGACCAATCCCGGAAATTCCATCGAGTCGTTTGGCTGTTGCGGGCATGACAGCATCCTCCGATACAGGTTCCTGATATTAAATATTGGATCCAATATCAAGGTTAATGCGCCGCAATCGGACGGACATGCTGTGAGACCAGTTTTGATCGATCTGCGTAGGATCGCCACGCGTGCGGGAAGTGAACGACTGCGCGGGCCCGGGCGCGGACCGTAAGGCATGCTGATATTGGCCGGCTCGATGGGACTTGCCCCTAGCCGTCGATTCAGGGTGCCGATAGAATGCGGCGCCGTTCTGCGAAAAAGGCGTGATGGTGAAGACACTTCAGACCCTGATTGAAACCAGCCGTCGCCAGTACAGAACGATGACTGAAATGGTTGCCGCGACACTGCGTGAGGCAATCATCGGAGGGGCGCTTGGAAGCGGCGAAATGATTCGGCAGGATCAGCTTGCGGCGGCCTTCGGCGTCAGCCGGATGCCGGTGCGCGAGGCGCTGCGCCAACTTGAAGCCGAAGGGCTGGTCGAGTTTCTGCCCCATCGCGGCGCGGTCGTCGCCGAACTCAAGCCCGACGAAATTCTCGAGATGTGCGAAATCCGGAGCCTGTTGGAATGTCACGCGCTGAAAAAAGCCGTGCCGACGCTCAGCGAAGACGTTCTACGGCGGGCCGAATGCGTGCTCGATGAACTGGACGAGGAAAACGATGTCGCGCGCTGGGGTGAAATGAACCAGCGCTTTCACATGACGCTCTACGACAATCTTCGCGGCACGCGCCTATACGACCTGGTTGCGGCCCAATATCAACACCTTGATCGCTACATCCGGGTAACGCTGACCCAGCTTGACTATGCCGGGAAATCGCAGGCCGAGCACCGAATGCTGGTTGCCGCGTGCCGTGCCGGGGACCCCGATCGGGCAGCGGAGGTGTTACGCGCGCATCTTGCAAAAAGTGCTGGCGCGATCGCGGAGCTGTTGGCCGGCCAGCAAGCGTTGGCTGGAGCGCAGCGGTGATGCAAACCACTGAATGATCGGGCCTCTGTCGAAGCCGACGGCCCCGATCTACGACCGGATGGCCCTTGCGTGTCGGTGGCTATTCTTCGTCCTTGGGCTTCAGGAACGCCGCGAGACGCGTGGTGCCGGGGGCGAGGCCGGACCAGTGCCTTGTCACCTCGAACCGCGCCAGCGCCCCGGTCGGAAACTTCGTTCGCAGCCGCGCCAGCGCGTCCGCGTCCGAGCCCGGCCCGGCAAGGTTTTCCGCCAGACGCTCCAGCCCCGGATTGTGGCCGACGACGAGCAGCCGCCCGGTCGCCGGCGGTACAGTCCGGATCGCGGCCAGGATCGCCTGGGGATCGGCCTCGTAGATGTCGGACTCGAACCGGGTTTCGACCGAACGCGGCAATCCGGCTGCGACCAGTGCCCAGGTCTGCCGGGTGCGCAGGGCGGGTGAAACCAGCGCCAGATCGGGTATCCAGCCGCGCCGGGCGATCGCGCGCGCCATGACCGGCGCCGCCTTGCGACCGCGCGCGGCGAGCGGTCGGTCGGCATCGTCGAGCGTGGCATCGTCCCAGCTCGATTTCGCATGGCGCAGCAGCAGGAGTTCGCGCATCGCGTGAGCCTAGGGACAGCCGTCCAGCGCGACGGCCAGCGTATCTTGGGCGCCGTCGAGCGAAAAGGCGGCGAATGTTTCGAAGGGCGAGCCGTCGGCGGCGTTGGCGGCGGTGATGTCGAAATAAAGCACCAGGCGATGCCCGTCCCGCAGCGCCTCGATCAACCGGCGGTCGAGCGGGGCCAGGTGGTTTTCGGCCACCGTCCCTTCCGAAAACAGCACCACCGCGACGTCCGAGGCGGCCGCCACCAACGGCCAGTCATGATCGTCCACGCTGGCGATGATCTTGCCCGGCCGGTAAAAATAGTCGGCCGTACCGCCGGCCCGCGGCAGGACCGGACCGCCATCGGTGGCGTGGAGTTCGATCTGGAACGGATCGCCGCAGCCGATGGTCAGCGCAGCAAGGGTGCTGTTGGTGTCCTGCGCCGCGGCCACCGCCTGTCGCTCCTGCAGCCGCCATTGCGCGTGCGCGGCGGTGCTGGTTACGGCAAGGAGAAGCGCGGTCAAAAGGCAGTGCGGTTTCATGATCGCCAGTTTGCGCGAACCCGGCCGGCTTGCAAGCCCGGACCGCCCTTCGGCCAATGCGCGAGATTGTCGCGTCCGAGCATGGTCTCGAAAAGTGGATGCCGATTTTCCGGAAAAGACGGTGCCGGAGCAGGACGATGGATCATGATGGCGAGTCGGCGAACCGCCATCATGTTCTTGTGTGAAGTCGGCCACAGTGCCTTGGTCCGGTCGATGCCAGTATAGCGTGAAAACGATCGGGGTATCGCCATGGTCGCCTACTGGAAGTTGCGCTATGCATTCAAGCGGCTCGACAAGGCCGCGCGCAAGGCCGCGCGCATCCGCACCATCGATGGCCTCGCCCGCCTGCGGCAGGCGATCGCCGAACGGATGCCCGACCGGACTGCGTCCTCGACGCTGTTGCTCGGCACTTGGAATATCCGCAATTTCGACGACGACCGTTTCGGCCACGGGTCGCGGCTGGAGGAGAGTTTTTTCTATCTGGCGGAGGTGATCTCGGCCTTCGACATCGTCGCCGTGCAGGAGATCTGCGACGATCTCGGCCCGTTCCAGGAATTGATGAACATTCTCGGCCCCGGCTACGACTTCATCATGACCGACGTGACCGAAGGCCCTGGCGGCAATCGGGAGCGGCTCGGCTTCCTTTACGACCGCAGCAAGATTTCCTTCAAGGGCGTGGCCGGCGAGATCGTGCTGCCGTTCTCGCGCCAGATTTCAGATGTCACAAAGGAGCGCCAGTTCGCCCGCACGCCGTTTTCCTGCACCTTCCAGTCGGGATGGTTCAAATTCGCCTTCGCCACCGTGCATATCTACTACGGCAGCAATTCGCCGGGTTCGGACAAGTTCAAGCGCCGGGTGAAGGAAATCGACGCGGTCGCCAAATTCATCGCCACGCGGGCGCGGCGGGACCCGGTCTACAACCATATTCTGGTCGGCGACTTCAACATCGAGGATTTCGAGGGCGAGACCTTCGACGCGCTGGCCAGACATGGCTTCGAGGTGTTCCGCAACAAGATCGGCAGCAATGCCAAGAAGACGAAATTCTACGACCAGATCTCCTTCCTGCCCAAACACAAGCAGGTCGCGCTCGCCAATCCCGGCAGCGGCAAGGCGCACGGGGTGTTCGACATGTTTTCGGTCGTCTTTCGCGACCAGGATTTCACGCTGCACGATCCGGCGATGTCGGCGATCATCCATGCGCGGCGCGACGCGGCCGATGCCGCGCGCGAGAAGGCCGAAGCGCGGCTCGCCGCCGCAGCGACGGATTCCGCGCGCGAGCGCGCGGAAAAGGATCGCGACAAGGCGGTGCGGTCGATCGAGGCCGAAGAGCGGCTTCTTGCCGACCGGGATGCGCGTGAGGCCTATTATCTCAATGAATGGCGGACCTTCCAGATCAGCGATCATTTTCCGCTGTTCGTCGAACTGAAAATCGATTTCGCCGACAGCTATCTGGAACGGATGCGCGCGGAAGCCGAGAGCGAGAACGTCACCTGACAGCCGCCGGCGTCCGCCGGGCCGGCGCGGCGCGGGTCGTCGAATGTGATCGTTAAGATTGCCCTAAGCCGCGATCCTCAGTTTTCGTATCCGAAATGACGCGAATATCCCTGGCGGTACAACCGCGCTAAGGTGCCGTCATATTCGGGAGGAGAAGCGGAAAACGGCGGCGCCGGTTTGGCACTGGAAGAGCCCTCCACCAGACATGCGAGGGATAGGCAACGCCATATGGTGTTATGACGTAATCGCGCCGATGCCGGTTCTAACCCATAGTGACATCAGGGTCAGCCCCCACCCCACGGGTGGCCGCCCATAAATCCACGGGAGCAGGATCGAGAGCTCTTCCCTGTTTCCGCGGTGCGCGGCCAGCGCTCAACCCCACCCCTATGGTCGCTGGTCGCGCGAGCCTTTCGGCATCCGTTCCGCAGGCGATGGGCCGCACGCATGCTCCGTCTCAAGCACCGTATGCATCGTTGCAGGAGGCCAGACATCGGCCTCGCGCTCCGGCACGACACGGTGTTTCGACCCGTGCTATTCGATCAGCCGGAGCCGGATCGCCTTGGCGACGGCCTGCGTGCGATTGACGGCGCCCAGTTTCTGGCTGGTCGTGGCAACGTACTGGTTCACGGTGTGCTCGGAAAGACCGAGTATCGCCGCGATCTCGACACTGGTCTTGCCGGCGCTCGTCCAGCTCAGGCATTGCAATTCACGTGCGGTCAGGCGCGGGCGCGACTGTCCCCGGTCGGGCGGCTCGAATGCGGTCATGCGCTCGTACAGCCCGTTGCACCACAGCGACAATTGCGCGGCCTCGCCGATGTCGGGGACGGACCGTTCGCCGCCGAACAGCGCGAAGCCATGCGGTGCGTGGGTGGAGAAGACCGGTAGACCGAGGCCGGTGCGGATACCGAGGCGGGCCAGGAGACGGTCCGTGCCACGATTGTCGTTTTCGGCGCCGACCGTGCTCGTATCGACCGACGTCGGCGTCCGGCAATCCCAGAAAAAGGGGTGGCCGGCCTGCAGCGCGTTGAGCAGCGCCATGTCGCCGGAGGCCGTTTCCATATCCTGATATTCCTGCACGGACCCGTGCGGCAGGCTCGTCAGGACGAACTGGGGCGAGAGGTTGGCGCCGGCTGCGCCATGCGACTTTAAGATCGCGAAATGACGATAGCCCGCATCGTGCGCCAGTTCCTTGAGAAGGTCGTACGTCCCCACCAGTCCCGCCACGCGTTCGATGCGCTCGCGAAACGATGTCCAGTCCTTGCCGGCCGAGATCAATGCAGGTCGTGGCATTTGCCTTGCTCGCGTGCCGGATCGCCGACGTTCATATGGCTGCGCTGAACCCGGCGCGCCGATCGAGTATGTGGGAACGAAACCGCAAATAGGCGTTGCCGTGCAGAAAACAAGCATCGTCAGGCATGGCCTATGGTGCTGGGCGTGGTTTGCCGGCCCGCGACGACGGGATTGATGTGTTGGGGCGCAGCATTGAGCAACGCACGCAACCTTCCGGAAAACATTTGGTCCGTCCGTCCGCCTGCTTGTTTAAGAATATGATTGCAGACCACGCGCCGCGCCGATCGGGAAATTGCGCTACGATGGGTGCACATCCGCTGTGCGTGAGAGCGCCGCGCCACAGGTGCGGTTCGGGGGGGGGCGCGATGCCGGAACCGGACCGTCTCAGTCGATCAGGCGACGACGCATCGCCTTGGCGACCGCGTGGGCGCGGTTCATGGCGCCCAGCTTCTGGCTGCTCGACGCGATATATTGGTTGACCGTGTGTTCCGACAGCCCGAGGATCATCCCGATCTCGAGACTGGTCTTGCCGGCCGAGGTCCAGACCAGACATTGACGCTCCCGGTCGGACAGCCGCGCGGCGGGTTCGTCGCGACCGGGTGTCTCCAGTGTCTCCACGAGGCGTTCGCTAAGATGGGCGGCAAGCATCAGCAGATAGGAAAGTTCCGCGCATCGCGGCTCGTCCCGATCACCGGCGAGAAAAAGCAGTCGCCGTTCGCCGGGACGCCCCCCGACCGGCAACGCCACTCCCGTGACAAAGCCATGTTCCTCAAAAAGCGCTGCGGCACGACCCGCCTCTGCCTGGTTGCGGCGGGCGGAGGTTGACTTGGACGACCAAACGAACGGCGCGATGGCGTCGCGCGCGCGGGCGATAACGGGGCTTGTCGCCAGAAGGCCGTAGGCGTCGTAATCGCGCAGGAACCGATCCGGCCAGTTGCTGATCAGGATGTGGCTGGACAGTTGCTGGGTGGCTTCGGCCGGAAGGTCGAGCATCACCCCGTGGAGATAGCCGGCGCGGCTGCAAATATCGAGCAGAACGGCGTAGGCGTCGTAGCGATTGCGGATCGCCGCCATTTTCTCGATAAGGCCGGTGAGTGAAGCGAGGGTCAGTGAATTCGGGGGCATCGGCTTGATCGCGCCTCTTGGTTCTGTTCGTTTTGCGCCACTGCGGACTATCCGTGACACACTGTTGATGCGCGCGTTCGCGGCTCGAACCTAGCGGTTAGGCCGGCAACCCGCATCGGGACTATCCAATTTTTCCCCAATTGATCGTGATTATTGCCAAAATAGTTGATAATTCATGTGACTGACCGCAACCGGCGGCAATGTGCTCGTCGGGCGTCGCGAGCATGCCGCAAAAGGAGATGCTTTCCGCGCATCCGGAAGCGCTGACTTACAGCGTTCGGGCAGGATCGAGCCTGATTCACGCCGGGCCGCGGCACCGGCCATGTTTTTTGACAGACGGGCGAACCTGGAACGTCATCGTGGCACGATGGGCGGAGTGGCTTGCGATGCGATCGAACGCGACGACGGTGTCGGCTTGTCCGGACGGGTTGCCGGACGGCCGCTGGCGGGTGCTCGAGACTGTGCGGCGGCCGGCATCGAACACAGTTGCGCTGATCCGCGAAAGCCGGTCTAAGCATGCCTGACCGAGTGTGACCGGGAGGCGGATTTGGCGACACGGCGCAGGCGTTTCTGGATGTCGAGGCGCGCTCTTCTGGGCGCTGCGGTGGGGGTCGGCGCCATCGGCTGGAGCGGCGCGACGGTGGCGCGGCTGTCGCGCGACCCGTCCGGGCCGAAGGATGCCGGGCGGATTGCCGATGTCGACGGTCTCGGCCTGGCCACTCCCGAACCCGACGTATCGCCGCCGCACGATCCCGAACTGCCGTGGATGTCGAAAGGCGGCGACCTCAACGATGCCAGCGCCTTGTCGCGGACGCCGGTCTACGGTGTCGTCGGCGTGCGCAGCGAACAGGACGTGGCTGCAGCGCTTGATTTCGCCAAAGCCAACGGCTTGAAAGTGTCTGTCGCGGCGGTTCGGCATTCCATGGGCGGTCACGCATTCGACGATCATGCGCTGGTGCTCGACATGCTCGCCTTCAACGGCATCGCCGTGGACGAGGCCGAACGCACCGTCACTGTCGAGCCGGGCGCGACCTGGCATGACATCCAGAACGTGCTGCATCCGCGCTTTGCGGTGAAGGCAATGCAGTCGACCGACATCTTTTCCGTCGGCGGGTCGATCTCCGTCAACGCGCATGGCATGGACCATCATGCCGGCGCGCTGGCCGGTAGCCTGCGCACGATGCGGGTCATGCTGCCCTCCGGCGAGGTGTTGACCTGCTCGCGCGAGGAGAACGCCGAGCTCTTTTGGCACGTTCTCGGCGGTTACGGCCTGTTCGGCGTCATCGTGTCCGCCACGCTCGAGATCGTTCCCAACGCCGTCTACCGCACCTCGCGCGCGGTCATCCGCTCCGAGGATTTCCCCGGCTATTTCGAGCGCGAATTGGCGGGCGAGGGCGGCCCGGGCCTGTTTTACGGCCATCTCTCGACCGCGCCCGGCAATCTGCTCGAAGAAATGATCGTCTATCGCTACGACGTAGTGGCCGAGCGGGCGCCGCTCGACATGCCGAGGCTCGGTGCCCCCGGCGCGGTCAAGGTCAAGCGGTTTATCATGAACCTCGCCAAGCACGGGGCGCTGTTCCAGCGTCTGAAATGGTACGCCGAGAAGCACCTCGAGCCGGAATTCGAAAACTGCACCGTGGCGCGCACCGACGCGCTCGGCGAGGGCGAGGCCTGCCTGGTCTCGCGCAACGACCCGATGCACGATTCCGTGCCGTATCTGTTCAACGATCTCGCCGCCGACACCGATATCCTGCACGAATATTTCGTGCCGCGCGCCGCCTATAATGCCTTCATCGCCGATGCGCGCGCGGTGCTCGCCGGGCAGTCATTGCCAGTGCTCAACGCCTCGGTGCGGGTGGTGCATGCAGAGGACATCGCGCTTTCCTACGCGCGTGAGCCGGCCTTCTCGCTGGTGCTCTACATCAATCAGCCGGCCGACGGGACCGGCAATGCCGCGATGCGCTCTCTGACGCGGGCGCTGATCGACCTGACCTTGCGCCATGGTGGGCGTTTCTTCCTGCCCTATCAGCTTCACTATACCGGGGCGCAACTGCTCGCCAGCTATCCCGAACTGCCGAGATTCCTGGCCAGCAAGCGCGCCTATGATCCCGGCGAGCTGTTCAGTTCGACATTTTATCGCGTGCTGAAAGCGATGGCGGCCGGCGCGCCGCCGCCAGGGCCGGCCTGAACCAGGCATCGGTTTTCATCACGCCGTCCGTTGCGATGTTCGCCGTCTCGGCGCGTCCGTTTCAGGCCGCGACGGTGCCGGCCGGCGCCTTCGCAAAGGTGTGTTGCGGCGGGACCGGGCGCTCACATTATTTATATTGCGTAACGCGAATTTATTGGGCGGTGCCGCGCTGGCGGGTTGCTCAAGCCATCCGTGAACGGGCGCGCGCGACAATTTCGGCGAAGTTGCGTCCGTCGCTGTCGCGGGAACCGGCGGCCTAGCGCGTCCGTGCCGCCCGGAGCTCGGCGGTCGATGCCGTTGGAGGCGCGCTTGCGCCGGATTGTGGCAAAAACAAGTCATTGAAATCGTTAGGTTCTTTTACACGAGTTGATTTGCGGGCGGCCTGCGCTGGTGCCTAGATAAGCCCCGTCGGACGGGACTTACCCAAACGGGTCTCAGGCAACGGATATCCCGGCCGGCGAAATGGAAATAACGGAGTCATGTCATGACAAAATTGCTTACCGCCCTTGCCGCTACCGCATTTTTTGCCGTTGCCGCCCATGCGGCCGAGGTACAGGGCACGGTCCAATCGGTCGATCCGGCCAGCCGCACCATCATGCTCGACGATGGCACGAGCTATGTCGCCGACGCCGCCGTCGATCTGGAATCGCTTGCGGCGGGCGACAAGGTGATGATCACCGTGGACGACGCGACCACGAGCGCCGTCGAGGTCAACAAGCAGGAGTAGGCACGGCGGACCCGATCCCTCTCCCGGCCGGTCCCGCAAGGGGCCGGCCTTTCTCGGTTCGGCCGGCCGGGTTTGCTTCCGCGCCGGGCGAGATCGTTTCGGCGGCGTACCATTCCTGTCATAAATGCCGGCTAACACGTGACAGGATTTTCTGAGAGGGACAAATTTGATGAAGATAGCGGTTCTCGGCGGTGACGGTTTCGTCGGTTGGCCCACCTCGTTGCACCTGTCCGACCGCGGTCACGACGTCCATATCGTCGACAATCTCTCGCGGCGCTGGATCGACACCGAACTCGGCGTGCAGTCGCTGACCCCGATGGATTCGATCCAGGAGCGCACCCGCATCTGGCACCAGGAGACCGGCCGGCGCATCCATTTCCACCTGATCGACCTGGCGCGTGACTACGAGGTGTTGAAGCGCTGGCTTGCCGAGGAGCGGCCCGACGCGATCGTGCACTTCGCCGAGCAGCGCGCCGCGCCCTATTCGATGAAGAGCGACCGGCACAAGAACTACACCGTCAACAACAATGTCAGCGCCACGCACAATCTGCTGAACGCGGTGGTCGAAACCGGGCTCGACGCGCATCTGGTGCATCTCGGCACGATGGGCGTCTACGGCTATTCCAGCGTCGGCGCGGCGATCCCGGAAGGCTATCTGTCGGTCGGCGTCGAGACGCTGGCCGGCGAGACGGTCAGCCAGGAAATCCTCTATCCGGCCAATCCCGGCTCGATCTACCACATGACCAAATGCCTGGATCAGTTGCTGTTCCAGTTCTACGCCAGGAATGACGGGGTCAGGATCACCGATCTGCATCAGGGCATCGTCTGGGGCACGCATACCGACCAGACCCGCCGCCACGCCCAGCTCGTCAACCGCTTCGACTATGACGGCGATTACGGCACGGTGTTGAACCGTTTCCTGATCCAGGCGGCGATCGGCTATCCGCTGACCGTGCACGGCACCGGCGGCCAGACCCGCGCCTTCATCCATATCCAGGATTCGGTGCGCTGCATCGAACTGGCGCTGAACAACCCACCCAGATCGGGCGAGCGGGTGAAGATCTTCAACCAGATGACGGAAACCCACCGCGTGCGCGACCTGGCCGAGATGGTGGCGCGGATCGCCGGGGCCGAGGTCGCCTATCTGCCCAATCCGCGCAAGGAAGCGGCCGAGAACGACCTCGTGGTCGACAACGAGCAGTTCATGGCGCTCGGGCTCGACCCGATCACGCTGGAGGCCGGGCTGCTGTCGGAAGTGATCGAGGTGGCGAAAAAGTTCGCCTATCGCGTCGACCGGTCGCGCATTCCCGCCGTCTCGGCCTGGACCAGGGACATCGCGCCGACGGTCGAACGCGATCCCGAGGGCCGGCGGCTGAAAAGCGTTTCCTAAGCCCGTGGGCGAGCGAATGGCGAGGCTTTCCCGGTGAGCGCTGCGCGCGCCTATGTCACGCTGGTCACCAATGCCGATTTCGCGCTCGGCGCGACCGCGCTGGTGCGCTCGCTGCGGCTGACCGCAACGAGCGCCGATATCGTGGTCATGCACACCGGCGGCGTCGAGCCGGCGGCGCTGGCGCCGGCCGCCGCGCTCGGCGCGCGGCTGCGGCCGGTCGCGATGCTGGCGACCTCGGATGCGTTCAATGCGCGCCATGCGAAGAGTGAGATTCACGGCCGCAACCCCTTCACCAAAGGCGAAAAGCCCGCCTTCCATACCCCGCTCGACAATTTCGCCAAGCTGAGGCTGTGGCAGCTGGAGGAGTATGACAGCATCGTCTTTCTCGACGCCGACACGCTGGTCCTGCGCAATATCGACCGGCTGTTTGCCTACCCGGAGTTTTCCGCCGCGCCCAATGTCTACGAGCGGCTTGCCGATTTTCATCGCATGAATTCGGGCGTTTTCGTCGCCAGGCCCTCGCAACGGACGTTTGAAAAAATGCTTGCCGCGCTCGATGCGCCCAGCGCCTTCTGGCCCCGCACCGACCAGACCTTTCTGCAGAGCTTTTTTCCCGACTGGCACGGCCTGCCGGTGTTCTGCAACATGCTGCAATATGTCTGGTTCAACCTGCCGGAACTGTGGGACTGGAATTCCGTCGCGGTCGTGCACTACCAGTACGAAAAACCCTGGCAGGGCGACCATGCCAAGGCCGACAGGCTGCGGCCGCTGATCGATCTGTGGCGGGCCTTCCACCGAGGCGGAGCGATCCCCGATATCGCCACCCTGCCGCCGCCCGTCCCGTCGGCGCGGAGTTAGGGCCGTGCCGGCGACGCTGGTTTCGGGAGGCACCGGTCTTGTCGGCCGGTTCGTCGTCGAGGCCCTGCTTGCGGCCGGCCACGCGGTTACCCTCTTGGGCCGCACAGCGCCGCCGGCCGGTTTTTTTCCGCGCGCCATCGGCTTCGTCGAAGCCGCGCTCGATCCCGGCCGCGACCGGAGCGCGGCCTTTGCGGGCATCGATTTTTTCGTTCACGCCGCGTTCGACCATCTGCCCGGCCGTTACCGGGGCGGGGAGGGCGACGATCCGGCCGGGTTTCGCCGCCGCAATCTCGACGGCAGCCTGGCCCTGTTCGACCAGGCCAAACGTGCCGGCGTGAGCCGCGTGGTGTTTTTGTCGAGCCGCGCCGTCTACGGCCGGCAGCCGCCGGGTGCTGTGCTTTTTGAAGACACGCCGTGTCGTCCCGACACGCTTTACGGCACGGTGAAACACGCCGCCGAACAAGGGCTTATGGGGCTGGTTGATGCCGGCTTTTGCGCCACCGCGCTGCGCATCACCGGCGTCTACGGAGCCGCCGCGGCGAACCGGGCGCACAAATGGCAGCCGCTGTTTAGCGATTTTCTCGCCGGCCGGCCGGTCGCGCCGCGCGTGGCCGGCGAGGTGCACGGCGCCGATGTCGGCCAGGCGGTGCGGCATGTGCTCGCGGCCGCGCCGGGTGCGGTGTGCGGTGAGCTCTTCAACGTCGCCGACATCGTGCTCGACCGGCATGACCTTCTGGCACTTGTGCGCGAGGCGACCGGTGCGGGCGGTCCCCTGCCGGCGCGCGCCGACCCGGCCGCCCTCAACCTGATGGACACGCGCAAACTGCGCGCGCTCGGCTGGCGGCCGGGCGGCACGGCGCTTCTTAAGCGCACCGTGCGCGAGATGTGCGCAAGGCGGTGAGGGGAGAGGGATGCGACGCCCAGATGTCGCTTGCGTGGCGTGGGCGGCCTTGCGTGGCGGTCTAGGATCGGCTCGGTTAAGGATCGGGACTCGGCGGGTTTTGCCGCTGCGGTGCCGCGAGATTGGCGAGGTGTGTGATGACGGACGACGACGATCGGGCAACGGGCGGGGCCTACGCCTCGCCGCCCTGTTTCATGCACGAATTGCAGCCGGGTTTTGCCGCGCCCGACAGCGATCCGCAGGCGCGCGCCGACATCATGCGCTGGCGCAAGGCCGAGCGCCAGAGGCTGATCGAGGCACGGTTGGCCGTGCCGGCCGCCGAACGCAGCGCCATGGCCGGCGCGATCGCGACCCATCTTGACGCGGCGATCGGCGACCCGGCCGGCCGGCGGCTCAGCCTCTACTGGCCGTTTCGCGGCGAGCCGGATCTGCGCGCCTTCGCCGCCGGCTTCATGCGGCGCGGCGGCACGCTCGCCCTGCCGGTGGTGGTGGAAAAGGCCGCGCCGCTTGTGTTTCGCGACTGGCGGCCGGGCATGAAGCTGGAAAAGGGCGTGTGGAACATCCCGGTTCCGCCGGCGGCGCCGGCCGTCATCCCCGACATCGTGATTTCGCCGGTCGTCGGCTTCGATCCGGCCAATTACAGGCTGGGTTACGGCGGCGGGTTCTTCGACCGCACGCTGGCGGCGCTGCCGGCCCGGCCGACGGTGATCGGCGTCGGCTACGCCGCTGCCGCCATCGCTACCATCTATCCGCAGCCCCACGACATCGCGATGGACTTCATCGTCACCGAGGCCGGGCGCGCCGGTCAATAATCATAGACGTGCTCCAGCCCGGCCCCGGCCGCAGCCAGCGCCGGCAGGATCGCATGCAGCCGGCGCACCGGCACGGCGAGCCCGGTGCGGCGCACGGCCGGCCGGGCGGGGAGCTGGTAGGCGAAGATCGCGCGCGCGCCGGCGGGCACGGCAATCTCGTCGTTCGACACCACGGTGACGAGGATGTCGTCGTTGCCGCCGATTTCGACGAAGCGTACGCCGCTGGCGATCAGGCGCGGGATCATTTCGGTAAAGACCTGGTAGCGCCGGGTGACGAACACCGCGCCATGGTCGCCGAGATCCTTTTGAAGCCGGGTGTCCGCCTCGCCGGAAATCGCACTCGCGACCGGGCCGGCGGCCCAGACATTTATGTCGGTCAGGGCGGGGTCGTAGGTGGCCCCGAGCCCGGCGGTGATCAGGCCGGCATAAGCCTGCTTGATCGACAGCGCCAGGCCGAAGGCGAGCCTGCGCTCCCACGAGCGCAGCGCGGCCAGCCCGGGCGCGGTCTCGGTGCGCCACAGCGCGGCGCGCCTTTCGTCATAGGCGAAGCGGTACCATGGCACTTGGTCGAGAAAGGCGGCGTAGTCGGCCGCCATTGCCGCCAGGAACCGGTCCTGCGCCGTCTTCCGTCCGCCGGCGGCGACGGCGCTCAGCCGGCCGAGCGTGTTTTCCCAGGCCCACTGGATGGCGTGCTCGACCGTGTGGCTGGTGCCGATGACGAGCAGCATCACATGGTTGCCGGCGTTGAAGGGATAGTCCGCCGTGGCGCGAATCACGGTGGCGTAGTCCTGCCAAAAGCGGCCGATATAGGCCCAGTAGGCAAAGCCGCTCTCGTCGGCCTCGGCGACGAAACCGGCATAGTCGCGCGCCGCGTAGACGATCGCCCATTCCGGATAGGTGAGATAGGTCGCCTCCTCGGGGCGCCGATAGGCCTCGATGCCGGCGGCGGCCTCGGCGCGCAGCGCTTCGGTCGGCGCGCCGTCGGCCTCGTTGGGCGGCGTGGCCTCGAGCGCTGCCGTCGTCAGCCAGCCATAGGCGAGCCCGGCGGCGGGAATGGCGAGCGCCAGCGCCAGAAGCGCGACGATGAGACGCGCGATGCGCCCAGCGAGCCGCGCCATCGCTCAGGCCGGCCCGGGCGCGGCGCGGACGCGGCCGGCCAGCCAGAAGCCGATCAGGATGGCGATGCCGCCGATTGCCAGATGCGGCAGGTTGGCAAAGAAACGCGTCGGCAGTTCGATGTCGTCGAAGGAGCGGAAACCGTCGAGGAAGATGCCGCCGTCGAGACAGCCCGAGCCGGTGACGAGGCCGAGCACGCCGTCGAAGAAATAGACCGAGCCGAACAGCCGGAAATAGAGCACCGCGGCGCGGTGCGAGACGATTGCGGCGGCGAGCGCCCAGACGCCGGAAAAACCGTGCAGCAGGTCGTCATACCATTGCAGCGAGAACAGGCCGAACAGAGAGCCGTTGGCGTCGTTGAAGGCCGGCACGTAGCCGATGCCGACCACGGCGAAAAACATCACGGCGTAGGCGATGCCGAGTTTCTGGATCAGCGTCATTGCCGCCCCCTTGCGGTTCGAGGCTTTGAGTTTAGCCGATTCCGGCCGCCTGGGCAGGCGCGGCGCGCATCACGGCTGGGGATATCGTGGCATGATTTTTTAACAAGCCATCGCTAATGTGGTGGGCGGGGTGACGGCGCGGCCTTCGGGCGGCGGCTTTGGAGAAAGCGCGGCGGACGACGCCGTAGCGGGAGCCTCGGCATGGTCCTTTCGAACGACGCAAGCAGATCGGCGGCAGCGCACCCGGCCGCCGCTTTCGCCGCGCACGGCGCGGGGCGTGCGGCGTGAGCCGGCGGGATTTTTTGGCGAAGGTCGCGCTGGTCGCGGCGCTGCTGGCGCTCGCCGGCTGCGGCTGGTTCGCCGAGCGCTGGGAGTGGAACCAGAAGCTGACCGTCGAGGTGCTGGTCGACGGCGAGATCGCTTCGGGCTCGGCGGTTTCGTATGTGCGCTGGCAGGAAGCCGACGCGCTCGACAACTATTCCACGGCCTATCGCGGCGAGGCGACGGTGGTCGACCTCGGCGAACGCGGTGTCCTGTTCGCGCTGATCGGCGAGGCGACCAAATACGTCGCGGGCTACACGCTGCACGAGGAACTGGGCGAGCGCCGCTCCGACTACGAGACGCTTTATCCCAAGGTCGCAGGCTTTCGCGGCGTGCGCGAGGTTGCCCGCGAGGCCTACCCGCTGCTGGTGACCTTCACCGACATTGCCGACCCGACGACCGTCAAGCGCGTCGATCCCGACGATCTGGCGGCAACGTTCGGCCCGGGCGTGGCGCTGAAACGCATCACGCTGGAGATCACCGACGAGGCCGTGACGGAGGGAGAGGTGGAGGCGGTGCTGGGGTGGCTTCGCTGGTCGCGTGAACGCTTCCTTGCCGCCGGCGGTGGAGAAAACCCGCTGAGAGCACCGGACAACAGCCCGGTTGGCTACGAGACAATCGGTCGGACCAAGTTCATTCGAAGATGACGATGACAAAGTTGCAGAGCCTCGTGTTCGAAAATTGCACGCGCTGCCCTCGATTGGTTCCTTTGGTCGGGTTCGTTCTCGCCACGCTACTGCTCGCCGGCTGCGGGTGGTTGGCCGAGCGCTGGGAATGGAACCAGAAGCTGACCGTCGAGGTGCTGGTCGACGGCGAGACCGTTTCCGGCGCGGCGGTTTCTTATGTGCGCTGGCAGGAGGCCAACGCGCTCGACCATTATCCCACCGCCTATCGCGGCGAGGCGACGGTGGTCGACCTCGGCGCGCGCGGTTTGCTGTTCGCCCTGATCGGCGAGCCGACCAAATATATCGCCGGCTACACGCTGCATCAGGAACTGGGCGAGCGCCGTTCCGACTACGAGACGCTCTATCCCAAGATCGCGCAGTTCCGTGGCGTGCGCGACGTCCCGCCGGAGCGCTACCCGCTGCTGGTGACCTTCACCGACCTTGCCGACCCGGCGACCGTCAGGCGCGTCGATCCCGACGACCTTGCCGCCACCTTCGGCCCCGGCGTCGCGCTGAAACGCATCACGCTGGAGATCACCGACGAGGCGGTGACAGAGGGAGAGGTGGAGGCAGTGTTGGGCTGGTGGTGCGATCTACGCACGAAACAAGTGCGCCTGAACGGCAAGTCAGGCGCGATTACTGACAACGAACTTTCTAACACCCTTGGCACTGGTGCCTTCCGGGTAGGGGGTTGTACGTGATGGCCGCAACAAGACTCTTCCGACGCAAGGTCGCCCTTCTTTACGTCTTGATTGCCATCACTCTGCTCGCCGGCTGCGACGCGCTCGGTTTCAAGAACTGGGAATGGCGCCAGAAACTGGTGCTCGAGGTCGAGACGCCGACTGGCGTCGTCAGCGGCGGCAGTGTGGTTGCGGTCGAGGCCGGCACCTCGCCGAAATGGGCGCCTGGCGCTGGCGCCGGCGGCCTCGGCTCGCGGATGCATGGCGAGGCGTCCTTCGTCGAGGTGGCGCCCGGACGCTACCTGTTCGCGCTGCTCGGCGGCGGCGACTGGGAGCGCGAGGTCGCGCTGACCTTGTTCTTCCCCGAGCCCGCGCCGTCGCCGCTCGAACGGGCCGAGAGGCTGGAGACCATGCGCGAAATCCGCGTGCTGCCGCGCGAGCGCTACCCGCTGCTGGTGACCTTCACCGACCTTGCCGACCCGACGACGGTCAGGCGCGTCGATCCCGACGATCTCGCCGCCACCTTCGGCCCCGGCGTGGCGCTGAAGCGCGTCACGCTGGAGATCACCGAGGAGGCGGTGACGGAGGGAGAAGTGGAGAAGGTGCTGGGGTGGCTGGAGACCATAGGCAACACGATGCTGGACGGTCGTTCTATCAGCACGATCAAGGCAGAGAATCGCCTTGCCAACGATCTGAGCGCAGGCAGTTTCGCCACGCGGAGATAGCATGTCGATCTTGAAGGTCCTCATGGCAACGAGATTGACGGGCGCGCTAGCCGCTCACCCTGACTCTCCCCGCTTGCGGGGAGAGGTAGACACCGGCACCGCGCAGGCTACTCACGTCAGACAGTATGCCGGGTGTGATCGGAAGCCTTCAGGTCCACCTCAAGCTATTCGCCCAGCCGGGCGGGGAAACCGGGGGCGCGCAGATCGGTGCCGGTCTCGTCCTCCAGCAGCTTGACGATCATGGTCGACCAGGCCTCGCCGCCATAGGCCGCCCTGCCGTTTTCGAAGATCGCCTCGACACGCGCGGCCAGATCGAGCGGCGCGCCGAATTCTGCGGCCATGGCGCGCGCGAAGCCCAGATCCTTCAGCGCCAGGTCCATCGTGAAGCCGATATCGTAGGAGCCGTTCAAGACCAGCTGGCCCTCGGTCTCGTGCACGAAGCTGGTGCCCGACGAGGCGGCGATGGCGTGATAGGCCTGGGTCAGGTCGAGCCCGCCGCGCCGGGCCAGCATCAGGGCCTCGCCGGCGGCGACCAGATGGATGAAGGCGAGCATGTTGGTGATCACCTTGATCACCGCCGCCGCGCCGAGCGGGCCCATCAGAAAATGCTTGTGGCACATCGCCGCGATCGCCGGGGCGTGGCTGTCGTAAAGCGCCGTGTCGCCGCCGACCAGCGCGGTGATGCGGCCCTCGGCGGCCAGATGCACGCCGCCGGTGACCGGGCATTCGAGCACCGCGACGCCGCGCTCGGCGGCGAGGCCGGCCAGCCGCAGCATCTCGTCGCGGCCGTTGGTCGACATTTCGATCCAGGTCCCGCCCGCCCGCAGGCCGTCGAGCAGGCCGCCCGGCCCGGCCAGCACCGCCTCGCTGACCGCCGGCGAGGGCAGGCAGGTGATGGCGTTGCCGGCGCTTTTGGCGGCTTCGGCCGGGCCGGCGCAGGCGACCGCGCCCTTGTCGACCAGCCGGGCGACGGCCTCCCGGTCGCGGTCGTGGACGAAAACGGCGTAGCCGGCCGCAAGCAGGCGGGCGGCGAGATGGTGGCCGAGATGGCCGAGGCCGATGAAGGCGTAGTCGGGCTTGTCCGTCATCGCGGCCTCCTCAGGGCATCAGCGGGGTCTGCATCATCTGCAGATGCAGGTCGTCGCCGTCATAGGGGTGGGCCTCGCAGACCGCCTCGTCGAGTTCCACGCCGAGGCCGGGCCCGGTCGGGGGAATGACGTCGCCGTCCTGCCATGCGATCTTTTTTTTCAACAGCCGGGCATGAAACCCGTCCCACTGCTTGAGCGATTCCAGGATCAGGAAATTGGGCAGGGTGACGGCGAGCTGGATGTTGGCCGCGCCGACGATCGGCCCGCAATAGCAGTGCGGCGCGATCTGGATATGGTAGGCCTCGGCCATCGCCGCGATCTTCTTGGTTTCCAGAATGCCGCCGGAGCGGCCGAGATCGGGCTGCAGGATGGCGGCGGCGCGGTGCTCGATCACCCGGGCGAATTCGGCCTTGGTGGTCAGCCGCTCGCCGGTCGCGACCGGAATAGAGGTGGCGCGGGCCACCTGCGCCATCACTTCGGGCATGTCGGGCGGCACCGGTTCCTCGAACCAGAGCGGGTCGTAGGGCTCGATCGCGCGCGCGATCCTGAGCGCGCCGGCGGCGGTGAACTGGCCATGGGTGCCGAACAGGATGTCGCAGGAGGTGTCGACCGCGGCGCGGATCGCCTTCATCATGCGCGCGGACAGGTCGATGTCGACAAGCCGCGGCTGGTGGCCGTCAAACGCGGTGTAGGGGCCGGCCGGATCGAGCTTGACGGCGCTAAAACCCTGGCTGACATAGTCGGCCGCGCATTGGGCGGCGAGATCGGGGTCGTTGTAGACGTTGCGGCCCTCTTGCGCGTCTTCCGAATGCACCGAGCCTTCCTGCGGGTAGAGATAGGTGTAGGAGCGCAGGCTCTCGTGCACGCGGCCGCCCAAAAGCATGTAGACCGGCTTGCCGGCCTCCTTGCCGATAATGTCCCAGCAGGCGATCTCCAGCGCGGAAAAACAGCCCATCACCGAGACGTCCGGACGCTGGGTGAAGCCGGAGGAGTAGGCGCGGCGGAAAAACGCCTCGATGTCGTGCGGGTCGCGGCCGACCAGATAGCGCGCGGCCAGATCCTCGATCATCCGGGCGGTCACGTGCGGGCCGAAGGTGGCGTTGTAGGCCTCGCCGTAGCCGGTCACGCCGCCATCGGTCGTCAGCCGCACGAAGATGAAATATTTGCCGCCGATGCCGGGCGGCGGATTGCCGACCACCCAGGTCTTCACGTCGGTGATCTTCATCGTCTGCCGCTCCTTCCCATCCGCTAGTCCTCAGTCGAACACGATCACGTTGCGCAGGGCGTGGCCGGCCTTCACCGCCGCGATCGCCTCGTTGATCGCCTCCAACGGGTAGCGCGCGCTGACCAGCTCGTCGAGCTTGAGCCGGCCGCCGCGATAATGCTCGATGAGGGCGGGAATGTCGGTCGCTATGTCGGCCTCGCCCATCTTGGAACCGATGATCTTCTGGTTCCAGGCGGCAAGGGTGCCGGGATCGTATTGGGCAAGCACGCCCGAGGGCGGCATGCCGACGACGACGACCGTTCCGTTCTTGGTGATATAATCGAAGGCCCCGTCGAAGGCGGCCTTCTGGCCGACGGTGACGAAGACATGGTCGACGCCGCGCCCGTTGGTCAGTGCCTTGACGCGGGCCGCGGCGTCCTCGCGGGCCGGGTTGACGCCGTCGGTGGCGCCGAACCGTTTGGCCGCCTCCAGCTTGTCGTCGTGAAGGTCGATCGCC
This sequence comes from Nitratireductor arenosus, assembly GCF_009742725.1. Classification (GTDB taxonomy): domain Bacteria; phylum Pseudomonadota; class Alphaproteobacteria; order Rhizobiales; family Rhizobiaceae; genus Mangrovimarina; species Mangrovimarina arenosa. Next base: position 27,523 of record NZ_WPHG01000002.1, read on the forward strand.
ACGATCGGCGCCGCGCCGGCGATCGCCGCGCCTTGGACGCTGTTGAGCCCGACGCCGCCGCAGCCGACGACCGCGACCGCCTCGCCGGGCCTGACGCGGGCGGAGTTGACCACGGCGCCGAAGCCGGTGATCACCCCGCAGGCCAACAGCGAGGCGCTGTCGAACGGTATGTCGGCGGGGATCGCCACGAGCTGGCTTTCATGCACCACCACCTTGTCGGCGAAGGCGCCGGTGCGCATCGCCTGCTCGTAGCGGCTTCCGTCGGCGCCCGTAAGCGCGCCCTCGCGGTCGAGCGCGAACACCTCCTCGCACATCACCCGGCTTTGCCGGCGGCAATAATGGCACGCCCCGCAGGATCGGATCAGGGTGACGACGACATGGTCGCCGGGCGCAACGCCGCTCACGCCTGTCCCGGTCGCGGCGACGATACCGGCGGCCTCATGGCCGTAGACCGCCGGCAGCGTTCCGCCCCAGGCGCCCTCGGCGTAGGAGATGTCGGAATGGCAGATGGCGCAGGCCCTGACGTCGACCAGCACCTCGCCCGGTCCGGGATCGGCGAGCGTCACCTCCTCGATCGCCAGTCTTTGTCCAAAGGCGTGGCACACGGCGGCGCGGGCTTTCGGCATCGGGTTTCGGCCTCCCTGATGATATCGTGCCACCAAGACTAGGCGAGGGGCGTGGCGATTGCGCGCCGCCAGGGCGACATGGCAGGTCGGGATTTTCTTAGCGACCGGCGGTGCGCGCCTGTCGCGCTTCGCGTTGACGCGTGACATTCCGGCCGCTACCAGCGGGTTTCCCGCGACACGACCCAGAAAGGCGCATCATGGGCGAAAATCGGATTCCGCCATGTGGCGAACTCACCTTGCGCACGCTGGCCATGCCCGGCGACGCCAACGCCGCCGGCGATATTTTCGGCGGCTGGGTGATGGCGCAGATGGACCTTGCCTGCGGCATCCGCGCGGCCGAGCGCGCCAAGGGGCGCGTGGTGACGGCCGCCGTCAAGGAGATGTCTTTCGCCAAGCCGATGAAGATCGGCGACACGCTGTGCATCTATACCGAGATCACCCGTGTCGGCCGCACGTCGATGGTGCTCAAGGTCGAGGCCTGGGCGCAGCGTTACCTGTCCGACCTGATGGAAAAGGTCACCGACGCCGATTTCATCATGGTGGCGCTCGACAAGGACGGCAGGCCGAGCCCGGTGCCGGCGAACGGCTGAAGGCGGCGGCCCGGGTCTATTTGCAGGCGCGGTAGCCGTTGCGGCGCGGCTTGATGTCGAAATGGAAATGATCGGCGTGGTCGCGGTCGTATCCGGGGCCGAGCACCGTGGTGAAATAGCCGCAGGCGTCCGAACGCACGGTGTTTAAGAGCCCGCGTTCGCGGAAGGAGAACCAGCCCGGCTTGCGCACGTCGATCTTTTTGCCGTTCTTCAGGTCGATCTGCATGACGTCGAGCGCGTTGCCGCGCGAATGTTCCGACATCTTGGTGGTGCCATTGACCCGGCGGCAGGAATAGCTCGACCCCTGGTGGATGGTGCGGATGCCCGACATGTAGCGCCAGCGCGCGGCCGGGGCGAGTTCGTCCTTGGTCCAGCGGGCGAAAGCGAGCGCCATCTGGCAGTTGAGCGTGGCGGCCGGTTTCAGGGCGATATTGCCCGAAAATCCGGAGATTTCAACCGGATGGTCGATGCGGCAGGACGCGCTGTCGTTGATCGGCGCGATGTCGCGATAGGTCACGCCGAGCCGTTTCAGCGCAGTCCGGCACTGGCGCTCCTCGGCCGACATCGTCTGCAACGGCGAGGCCGGACTGTTGAAACGCGGGAAGCCGGCCATGAACGGGTTGGACGGCACCAGACGCGCCAGCCCGCGCGCCGGCACGGCGCTGGTCTTGGCGCCGACGTCCACATCCGGCCGCATCACCTCCGAAACCGAACAGGCCGACAGCGCCAGCACCCCGACGGCAAGCACGGCGAGCGGCGCGACCGGCATGCGGCGCGAACGGCCCCGAGCCGGCCATGGAGAGCGGCGGAACGATAGACGCATGAACATTTTTCCCGTCCGTTTCACGCCACAATAGCGGCGAAGCGTAAAGGAAAGTTCAGCGCCGGCATTTACGATTTGGGCCAAATCCGGGCGGGCCGCCCCCCCCCCCCGTTCGCTGGCAATCGGGGCTCACTGGCAGAAGCTCGCCCCGCCGCGCCGTTCGGCCAGGTCGAAATGGAAATGGGTGGCATGGTCGGCATCCGCGCCCGGGCCGAGCACGGTCTTGAACGGTCCGCAGGCGCGGCCGCGCACGCCACGCAGAAACCGGAGCTCGTCGGCGCCTTCCGGCTTGCCGACCTCGATGCGGGTGCCGTCGGCCAGTTCGAAGGCCGACAGATCGATTGCGTTGCCGAACGCGTGTTCGGACAGTTTCGCCGAGCCGTTGCGCGGCCGGCACACATAACCCGACACCTGATGCAGGGCGGTGAGCGGCTGGGCGAAGCGGCGCGCGGCGGCGGGCGCGACGACGTCGCGCACGAAGCGGGCGGCGGTTTCGGCGACGGAGCAATTCAAGAGCGCCGGCGGACGCAGGCCGACCTGCGGCGACAGCGCGCGCACCAGCACGGGATGATCGATGCGGCAGCCCGCTTGATCGCTCACCGGCTCGGCGTTTCGAAAGGAAGCGCCGAGTGTCAGCAGGCGCTCGCGGCAGGCCTGTTCGGCCGCGCTCGCCGCTCGTGGTGGTGGCGCTGGCTGCATGTCGTCGCCGACGGTGCGGCGTGGCGCCGGAGCGGGAACGGGCGCGCGGGTTCCTGTCTCCGGCTTCGGCCGCAATGCGGGCGCAGGTGCGGTATCCGGCAGCGGCGCGGCGGCGCTCCCGCTTGCCAATGCTGCGCTCAGGATGAAAGCCAAAACAAAGATTTGTCCCGGTTTGGTGACGCGGTGAGTCATCGGGTTGTGGTTGTGAGTCAACGTGTTTTCGAACCGGTTCAACGTTCCTGTCGCCGAGACATAGCCAGCGGTGGCGGCCGTGGCGTGACCGGTTCGATCACATCGCGTTTCGTTGATGAAACACAGGCTCGGGTGGAGCCTGGATGGGTTGTCTCGATGCGCCGGCAGGCCGGACGGTCATGCACCGATTGCTTCCAGGCCTTCCTCAAGCCAGTCGCCCAGCATCGGCATGCCGAGCAGGTATCTGGCGATGCGACGACGGCCGCGCTGGCGCGCCTCGGCGACGGCCGCGTCCCATTCCGATGCCTCGTAGTCGCCGCGGCCGAGCCAGGCGAGAGCGATGAGTTCGGCCGTCTCATCGACGTTCAGGTCGCCGATCAGGGCGCGCAGCTCCTTCTCGGTCAGGTTTTCGGATTCTTCCTCGGCCAGCCCGTCATGATGGTGGCCGTCGCGCAGGTTGCCGTCGAACTCGACCTCGTGCTCGGCGCCGTCATTGTAATCGTCGCTGAGAGCGGCGCTGATCGCCTTCGCCTTGAGGATGAAGAGGCGCACCGTGTCCGGGTCGATCGTCAGATCCCAGCTGGGTTCGATGGTCTTTTGCACCGTGCCGCTCCATGCGCGCCTGTCACCGCATAATGAATTCAACGCGGGGCCGATGCAAATGAAGTCGTGTTTTCACGCTGGCCCGCGTCGACGCAAGAAAAGCGGCGGCAGGATTTCGACGGCGAGAATGGCAAAAAGGATCAGCGCGCACCCGACGAGCCCCGCGGCGGGCAGCCGTTCGCCGAGGAACATCGCCCCGAACAGGGCTGCGAAAACCGATTCCGAGGACAGGAAGATCGCCGCCTGCGACGCGGTGGTGTAGCGCTGGCCGACGGCCTGCAAGGTGAAGGCGATGCCGCCGGAGAAAACGCCGGCGTAAAGGATTTCGGGCGCGGCGGCGATGATGCCGGCAAGCCGGATCGGTTCCAGCGCCAGCGCGGTGGCGAGCCCCAGCCCGGCGCAGACCGCGAACTGGGTGACCGCCAGGGTGATCGGCCGACCGCTGCCTGCGGCGTGGCGGGCGATGAAGATCATCTGCAAGGCCCAGAATAGCGCGCACAGAATGGTCAGCCAGTCGCCAACGGTCAGCCCGGCGAGCGCGCCGCCCGACAGCAGCCAGATGCCGGCGAGCGCGACGAAGGCGGCGGGCCACACCACCGGATGCGGCCATTGCCGGTAGATGATGACCGCCAGGAACGGCACCATGACGACATAGAGCCCGGTCAGGAAGCCGGAATTGGTGACCGTCGTGGTCAGCAGGCCGGCCTGCTGGGAGGCCATGCCGCCGAACAGCAGGATACCAATCAGGCCGAAGGCGCGCCAGTCGCTGCGCGACAACAGGGTTTTGCTACCCGCGCTTTCGCGCAGCGCGAAAGGCAGCATGGCGAGGGTGGCGACCAGAAAGCGCAGGCCGACGAACAGAAACGGGCCGAGCGCGTCCATGGCAGTCGACTGGGCGACGAAACCCATGCCCCACAGCGCGCCGGCAAGCAGAAGAACCAGATTGGCGACGGAGCGGGACATAAAAAACCGTTTCGGGGGCGGCGATGCATTCGTTTAGCAAGCTGCAACGAACTGGCAAAGCCCCGGGGCGGCGGATGCGCCAACGCGTCGTCACGGCAATGTGAGGATCACACAGCGTGTTTCGGACTTAATGTTCTGCTCGAAGGGATAAACCAATCAACCGTGCGCTCCGTATTGAGGAGAGCCAAATGGGAGGAGCCTATGCCGAGATATCTGACCAGCCTTGCCGCCGCGCTGATGATCGGGCTGCCGCTTTCCGGCGGTGCCGCGCTGGCCGCCGGCGGCGGTGGCGGTGGCGGTGGCGGCGACACGATGGAGTGCCCGGCCGGGCAGGTCTACGACAAGTCCACCAAGAAATGCGTTGCGAAATCGAGCGCGCTCGACACCGAGACGCTGTTTGAGGCCGGGCGGGCGCTCGCCTATGCCGGCAAGTATGACGAGGCGATCTCGGTCCTGCGGCTCGCCGAGGGGCGCAAGCAGCCGGGCGTCTACAACATGCTCGGCTACGCGCATCGCAAGCAGGGCAGGCTGCTGATCGCGCTGGGCTATTACGAGGAGGCGTTGAGGCTCGATCCCGACTACGTCTTGACGCGCGAATATCTCGGCGAGGCCCATTTGCAGATGGGCGACCTCGCCTCGGCGCGCGAGCAGTTGGACGAGATCGCAAAACGCTGCGGTAAGAACTGCGCCGAATATACCGAGCTCGACAGACAGATCACGACGTTCGAGCGCGACAGCGGCTGACCGGCGGACATCGCTGGAAAAGAGGGCGCGACTGGCCGGGCTGCGCCCTCTTTTTTGCGACGCGGAGCGGACCGCCGATATCAATCGCCGCGCGACAGGCGGACGATCTTACCATCGCTGTCGTCGGTGATCAGCCACACCGACCCGTCCGGCGCGACATCGACGTCGCGGATGCGGCCGAAAGCACCTTCAAACATGCGCTCCTCGCCGGTGACGTTGCCTTGGGGATCGCGCTTGATGCGGCTCACCAGCGCGAATTTCAGCGCGCCGGCCAGCAGGTCGCCCTTCCAGGCCGGGAACATCTCCCCGTCATAGACGTCGAGCCCCGACGGCGCGATCGAGGGATCCCAGTAATAGACCGGCTGTTCGTAGCCCTCGGCCTCGGTGCCCACGCCGATCCGGTCGCCCGAATAGTGACTTCCAAAGGAAATTACCGGCCAGCCGTAATTGCGGCCGGCTTCGGGCCTGTTCAGCTCGTCGCCGCCGCGCGCGCCGTGCTCGATCGTCCACAGCGCATTCGTAACCGGATCCCAGACCGCGCCTTGCGGGTTGCGATGGCCCTTGGACCAGATTTCCGGGCGGTGGCCGGGGGTGTCGGCGTAGGGATTGTCGGCGGGAACCGAGCCGTCGGGATTGAGGCGCAGCACGGCGCCGGCATGGTCGTCCATGTCCTGGGCGCGACGGCCGTCGCCGCGGTCGCCGGTGGTCACGAACAGCGTGCCGTCGGGATTGAAGACGATGCGCGAGCCGAAATGCTGACCGGCGGCGGTTTTCCGGGCCATCGAAAACAAGGTTTCGACCTCGGCGATCTTGGCCGGTCCGTCGCCGCGCACCAGTCGTGCACGCGCGAGCGCGGTGCCGGCGCCGTCGCTGCCCGGTTCCGAATAGGTGAAATAGATTAGCTGGCTGCGGTCGAAGTCGGGCGCAACGGCGACGTCGAGCAGGCCGCCCTGGCCGCGCGCAGCGACCTTGGGCAGGCCCTCGAGCGGGGAAGACAGCCGGCCTTGCGAGAAAATCCGCAAGCTTCCCGGCCGCTCGGTGACCAGCGCGTCGCCGTTCGGCAGGAAATCGAGCCCCCAGGGATGGTCGAGACCGTCGGCGAGGATGTCGGCCTGGATCACGGCCTCCTCGGTCTCGAACTTTTGCGTGGGAGCGGCGCGGGCGATCATCAGCGCCGCCGACAGGCCGATGGTGATGCTGGCGATCGCCAGGGTCAGTCTGTTCACGGTCCCCTCCGGTTCACGGTTTCGGTCCTCCAGACGAGGTAGTGGCGTTTACTCCCGATGCAAGCACGCGCCGCGGTGACAGCGGCGAAAAGCGATGTATCCTGTTCACAAGCGGTTGAACACGAATCACGGGGCACGGCATGCGTGGGGTGAACGACAATCCCCGGCCTGGATATGGTGGCCCATTCCTGCCGTCGGCGTTGTCGCTGTTCCTGCCGACCATGGTGGTTCTCGCGGGCTACGGCGTCGCTCTCGCGGGGCTTGTTCTGGCCGGTCGGGGAGATGGCGCGCTGGCCAGGCTGTGCATCGTTGTGCTGGCGCTTGGCGGGCCGTTCCTGATTGCACATGCGACGTTGCGGGTTTTCACCATCCGGGTCGCCGTGATGCCGCGCACGCTCTACGTTCATCGCGGTTTTCCGTCGGGTGAAGCGCAGGACATTCCTTATCGGTTGATCGACCGCGTCGCGGTGCGACGCGGACTGGCGGGGCGGATCGCGGGCAGCGGGGCGCTTGTCGTCACGCTTTCGGGCGGCCGACGGGTCGTCGTCGGCGACCTCAAGCATGCGGATCAGGCCCGCGCCGCGATCGTCCGGCACATGCCGGCCGGCGAACGCCCGGCGCCCGATTCGCCGGACGGCGACCTGGAGACGTCGCGGCCTTTTGCCTCGGCGCGGTGATGTTCCGGCAAATTTTTGGGCGTGAAAACCTGCGCGACGATTGCTATATAGGGCGGGAACGATTTGTTGCGGTTCCGTGGCATGCGCCTGCGGACCGTTTTCTTTTTGCGCTCCGCGCCGCGAGACAGGCGCCCAGCGCGACAGGTGAAGAAAGGTGTGACGATGAACAAGGTCCCGATGACCGTACGTGGATTCGAAGCGCTGAAGGAAGAATTGCGCTGGCGCCAGCAGGAAGAGCGCCCCAGAATCATCGAGGCGATCTCGGAAGCCCGCGCGCATGGCGATCTGTCTGAAAACGCGGAGTATCACGCCGCCAAGGAAGCGCAGAGCCTGAACGAAGGCCGCGTCGGTGAACTCGAGGACATGATCGCGCGCGCGGAGGTGATCGACGTGTCGAAGCTTTCCGGCGATACGGTCAAGTTCGGGGCGACGGTGGAACTCGTCGACGAGGACACCGAGGAAACGCGAACCTATCAGATCGTGGGCGACCAGGAGGCCGATGTGAAATCCGGCCGCATCTCGATTTCCTCGCCGATCGCGCGCGCGCTGATCGGCAAGGGCGTGGGCGAGGCGATCGAGGTCAACGCGCCCGGTGGCGCGCGCGGCTACGAAATCGTCAAGCTGAAATGGGTCTGACGCGGCGGCTCAGACTATGTCGACCAGCCCGTCGTCCTTGACCTGGCGGATCGTCAGCGCGGTCCGTACGGTGTCGACATTCGGCGCGGAAGTCAGTTTCTCGATGACGAAGTTCTGAAAAGTCGTCAAGTCGCTCGCCACGCAGTGGAGCAGGAAGTCGGAATCGCCCGACACCATCCAGGCGCGCCGCACGATCGGCCAGGTGCGGGCGAGTTCGGAAAACGCCTTCAATTCCGCCTCGGTCTGATGCTGCAGGCCGATCAGGCAGAAAGCCACCACGTCGAAGCCCAGGGCCGGCGCGTTCAGCAGCGCCCGGTAACCGCGGATGACGCCATTGTCCTCGAGGCGCTTGACCCTGCGCAGGCAGGGCGGGGCTGAAATACCGACCCGGCGCGACAGTTCGACATTGGTCATGCGACCGTCATTTTGCAGTTCGCGCAGGATCTTCCAATCCGTCGCGTCGAGTTCGGCCTTGAAGGTCATTTGTTACCCGTATGGCGTTCTTGGCGAAAGAATCGATCCCTCAGGCAAACTCATACGGCAAAGCCGCGATGGAGCCAAGCGTTGCGCCTACCGGCCGAAACCGGCGACAAAGCGCCGGCAGCGGACGGCGCAGTTGTGCGAAAAGCCGGCGGCGCCCTTGCGCAATGGGGTCCCCATTCCTTAGATCAGCACGGCCCTGACTGCCCGCTGCCGCCGGCGGCGGTGCGGGCGCGCGAAAGGAACCCGGATATGAGCGCAAGACACGCCCCCGTCATCATCATCGGCTCCGGTCCGGCCGGCTACACGGCCGCGATCTATGCCGCGCGCGCGATGCTCAAACCGATGCTGATCGCCGGGCTCGAGCAGGGCGGCCAGTTGATGATCACCACCGAGGTGGAGAATTATCCCGGCTTCGCCGAGCCGATCCAGGGGCCGTGGCTGATGGAGCAGATGCTCAAGCAGGCCGAGAATGTCGGCACCGAAATCGTTTCCGACCTGATTACCGAGGTCGATCTCGACGTGCGCCCGTTCCGGCTCAAGGGCGATACGGGCACCGACTATACCTGCGATGCGCTGGTGATCGCGACCGGCGCCAAGGCCAAATGGCTCGGCCTGCCGAGCGAGGAGAAATTCATGGGTTTCGGCGTGTCGGCCTGCGCGACCTGTGACGGTTTTTTCTATCGCGGCAAGGAGGTCGTGGTGGTCGGCGGCGGCAATACCGCCGTGGAGGAAGCGCTGTACCTGTCCAATTTGGCGAAAACCGTCACGGTGGTTCACCGCCGCGACGAGTTCAGGGCCGAGCGCATCCTCCAGGAGCGGCTGTTCAAGAAGGACAACATCAAAGTGCTTTGGGACACCGAGGTGGACGAGATCAAGGGCGAGGCCGGGAAACCGCCACTGCCGGCCTCCGTCAACGCGATCAGGCTGCGCAACAAGAAGACCGGCGAGATCACCGAAATGGCGATCGACGGCGTGTTCGTGGCGATCGGCCACGCGCCGGCGGTGGAACTGTTCGCGGGCAAGGTCAAGCAGAAGCCGAACGGCTATCTGCGCACGGAACCGAATTCGACCAAAACCGACATTCCCGGTGTTTTCGCCGCCGGCGACGTCACCGACGACATCTACCGCCAGGCTGTCACGGCCGCCGGTCTCGGCTGCATGGCGGCATTGGAAGCGGAAAAATACCTGGCCGAACAGGAAGCCCACCGCGAAGCCGCGGAATAGCGGATCGTCGGTCCGGGAGGAGGGCTGATGTCACTCGACTGGGATAAGTTGCGCGTGTTTCACGCCGCCGCCGAGGCCGGCTCGTTCACGCATGCGGCGGAGAAGCTCAATCTGTCGCAGTCGGCGATCTCGCGCCAGGTCAGTGCGCTTGAGCAGGAGATCGGCGTGTCGCTGTTCAACCGCCATGCCCGCGGGCTCGTGCTGACCGAGCAGGGCGAACTTCTGTTCAACACCGCGCACGAAGTGTTCGTGAAGTTGGAATCGGTGCGTAGCCGGTTGATGGAGACGACGGAAAAACCGTCTGGCCTGCTGCGCGTCACCACCACGGTTGGCCTGGGCTCGGGATGGCTGTCGCAGCGCGTCCAGGAATTCCTCGACCTCTATCCCGAGATCCAGATTCAGCTGATCCTCGCCAATGAGGAACTGGACCTGACAATGCGTCAGGCCGATTGCGCCATACGCCTGCGCCAGCCGCAGCAGCCGGACCTGATCCAGCGGCGGTTGTTTACCGTGCATCTGCACGTCTTCGCGGCGCCGTCCTACATCAACAGGTTCGGCGAACCTGAAACCGCAGCCGATCTCGACAATCATCGGCTGGTTACCTTCGGCGAACCGGTCCCGGCCTATCTCAAGGACCTCAACACGCTGCAGAGTTTCGGCATGCCGGAGGGCGAGAAAAGGCCGGCGACGCTGCAGATCAACGATTTGATGTCGATGCGCCGCGTCGTGCGGCGCGGCGCCGGTGTCGCCATGCTGCCCGATTATATGGCTGATCCCGGTTCAGGCCTTGTGCAGGTGCTGACGGATATGGCGGTGCCGGCCTTCGACACCTATTTCTGCTATCCTGAGGCGATGAAGAATCAGGCGAAGCTCAAAGCGTTTCGCGATTTCATCTTCTCCAAGGCGCGCAGTTGGGCTTATTGAGGGCTTGGGTGGGCTCTCCAAGCCGGAAACGTGCCTGTCGAAAAGGCAATTCTGCACGGTTTTCAATCGTTTGCATAAACCATGCATAATTGCATGGGTGCGTTGCAATTCATCTGCTTGCGAAAAGGGCAGGGTGAGCACATATATCAATCACTCCCGGGCGCGTTTCTCCTCCCATTAGCGCCCGCGAGTGTTCCCCTCTGGAGGTTTCGCCGTTTTACGGCAACTCCATCAGCTAGGCCGGTCCCTCTTGGTACCGGCCTTTTTTTTGCCTTTTCATAGGTGCCGGGCGCAAGACGGTCGCCTCGCAGGCGGAACCGGACTGGATACCGGCATCAACGCGCCGCCACCGGCCTCACATGAACAGTTTTTCGCCGTCCATGTTCTCGTACAGCCCGGCAACTTGTTCGCCATAGCCGTTATAGATCACGGTCGGCACGGTTTCGCCGGTGTGCAGAACGCGCTCCTCGGCCTGGCTCCAGCGCGGATGCGGAACCTGCGGGTTCACATTGGCCCAGAACCCGTATTCGCTGGACGCGATCTCTTCCCAGAAACTGACCGGCCGTTCGGCCGTCACGGTGATCTTGACGATCGACTTGATCGATTTGAAGCCGTATTTCCACGGCAGGGCGAGCCGCAGCGGCGCGCCGAACTGTTTGGCGAGCGGCTTGCCGTAGGCGCCGGTAACCATGAAGGCGAGCTCGTTTCGCGCCTCATTCATGGTCACCCCTTCCACATAGGGCCATGGATACCAGACCTGTCTCTGGCCTGAGGCCATTTTGGGGTCGAGGAAGGTTTCGAACCGCAGATATTTTGCCTCGCTTTGCGGTTCGGCGAGCGCGACCAGTTCCGAAAGCGCGAAACCCGTCCAGGGCACCGTCATCGACCAGGCCTCGACGCAGCGGTGGCGGTAGAGACGCTCTTCCAGCGGCATTTTGCGGATCAACTCGTCGATGCCGATTTTTTGCGGCTTGTCGACCAAGCCGGCGATCTCGATGTCCCACGGCCGCGTCTCCAGCGCCTGGGCCGCGTTGGCGATTTGCTTGTGCGAGCCGAATTCGTAGAAATTGTTGTACTGGCTCGACGTCTCCTCCGGGGTGAGCGGGCGCTCGACGGTGAAGGCCGCGTTGCGGGGCGCGGGGTAGAAGCCGGCCGTGGGATCGTCGGCCGCCCGCGCGGCGCGCACGAAAGGTGGCGCTGCCAGCGCGGCGGCGCCGGCACCCAGGCCGGCAAGTAGGGCGCGGCGGTTGATGAAGGCGGCTTCCGGCGTGGCCAGATGCTCGGCGAGCGCCCAGGTCGGCCGGCGGTGGATGGAGACCATCGTGTTCCTCCCGAATCCATTGTCGCGCAGAACGTAGCGCGCGCGGACGGGCCGGCAATTCAATCGCCATCACATCTGCGTGGGACGCGGCCGGTGGGCCGTGCCCGGCGACGCTCAGGCCGCCTTGCCGTGGGCGTTGGCCACCTCGTCGGCAAGACGGCCGGTCAGCTCGGCCATGTGATCGAAGCTTGCCTGGAACGTGGCGACGCCGGCGGTGGCCGAGCGCAATTCGATGATCAGATCCCCGATCTCGGCCTGCGGCATCATCGCTTCCACCACGTCCCAGCCCGGCCAGCCGGGCCGGGCGTCGAAACCGAGAATCTGGCCGCGGCGCTGCGGCAGGATGGCGGTCACCTTGGCCGTGGTGTCGGAGGGGGTGAAGACCTCGATCTTCATGATCGGCTCCAGGATCGCCGGCGAGCAGGCCGGCATCGCCTCGCGCATGGCGAGCTTGGCCGCAAGCTGGAAAGCCATGTCGGAGGAATCGACCGAGTGGAACGAGCCGTCGGCGAGGTTGACCGCGATATCGACCACCGGAAAACCGAACATGCCGGCCTTGAGGTAATCGCGCACGCCGGCCTCGACGGAGGGAATATACTGCTTGGGCACGACGCCGCCGGTGATGGTATCGGTGAATTCGAAACCGCTGCCGCGCGGCAGCGGCCTGATCTCGAGCACGACGTCGCCGAACTGTCCGTGGCCGCCGGACTGCTTCTTGTGGCGGCCGCGCTGGGTAGCGCCCTTGCGGATGGTTTCGCGATAGGGCACGCCCGGCCGGCTGGAATCGACCTCGATCTGGAACTTGCTACCGAGCCTCTCCGTGGTCACGCGCAGGTGCATTTCGCCATGGCCCGATATCACCGTCTCGCCCGTATCCTGATGTTCGATTACGATCGAGGGGTCTTCCTCGGCGAGTTTTTGCAGCGACGCCGACAGCTTGACCTCGTCCTTGCGCTCGTGCGGCCGCAAGGCGACGGCGTTGACCGGCCGCGGCGGCTCGGGTGCGGCCAGCGCCGCCGGCGGCGCCTTGCCGACGGCAAGCGTGTCGCAGGTGCGCACCTCGTCGAGCTTGCCGAGGGCGACCGTTTCGCCTTCGCCGGCATTCTGCAACTTGGTCTGGTTGCGGCCGAGCATGCGGTAGAGGCCTGAAACGCGCCCGCTGCGACCGTCATGCGTGACGATCTCGGCGCCGTCGGCGATCGAGCCGGCCAGCACCCGGGCGTAGGAGAGCTTGCCGCCATGCGGCGTGTGCACGGTCTTCACCACCTGGAGGACGGGATCGCCGGTTTCAGCGAGCCCGAGCCGTTCGCGGGTCTGGGCGATGTCGGGCGCGTCGTGGCGCATCGTCTTCAGCAGTCTGAGGACGCCGTTGCCATGCTCGGCCGAGCCGATCAGGACAGGAATCACCGAGCCCTCGCGCAAATCGGCGGCGAGGTCGTCGAACACCGCGTCGCGGGGCGGCTCGATCTCCTCAAGCAATTGTTCCATCAGCGCGTCGTCGTGGTCGGCCAGCGTTTCCAGCATCGAAAACCGCGCCTCGACCTCGCGCGCCTTTTCGTCGTCCGGGATCGGCGCGACCTCGCTTTCGGCGTGTTCGCGATAGATATGGGCGCGTTCCAGCGCCAGATCGATCGAGCCGACGACGATGCCGTCCTTGCGCAGCGGAATCTGGCGCAGCACCAGCGGTACGGTGCTTGCCGGCTGCAACAGCTTCAGCGTGTCGCGCACGCCGATGGTGGCCTTGTCGACCTTGTTGAGGAACAAAACGCGCGGAATGCCGTGTTCTTCCAGCGTGCGCATGATGAGCTGCAGGGCGGGAATCTTCTTTTCGTCGGCCTCCGCGACCACGATCGCCAGGTCGCAGGCGGCCAGGACCGGCTCGGCCTCGTAGGCGAATTCGATCGAGCCCGGGCAGTCGACGAAGGTCAGGCTGTCGTCCATGAAGTCGGTGGTGGCAACGCTCGCCTCGACGCTCATCAGATGCGCGCGCGCCTCCGGGCTGTCGTCGCCGACCGTGGCGCCCGAGGCGACGGTGGCCTGCCGCGCGATGGCGCCCGTGCGCGCCAGAATGGCTTCCAGAAGCGATGTCTTTCCGCTGGCAAAGGGACCGACAATGGCGATGCATTTCGGTCCCGTGCGTCTTCCTCCGGCGCGATTACCCATGTGAACGACCTCCTCCTCACGCTTGCTCGCGAGCGGCGGCCGGCCCGCGGCCGTCGCGCGCCGGGTTTTTAGGTGCCCGGCGCGGATATCGTCACACGGCTTTCACGATGAGGCAAGAGACGTACATGCGCGCGGTCACCCGGCTTTCGCGGGGCGAAACCGACACGGCGAACCGGCCGCCGGGATCGGGAAGACTCATTTGCCGGCCGGGGCCGCCTTGATAAGGGATAGCCCCTTGGCGGTGCGGTTGGCGAAGCCTTTCCAGTATGAATGCTCGGGCTTGAAGCTGCCGTCTTCGTTGACGGCCCATACTCCGTCGCCGGCGTTTTCGACCAGGTCGAGATAACCGGCCAAGTCGTCCCGGCCTTTCAGGTGCAGGCCGAAATAAGCGGTGGCGAAGTGCTGGGCGACATTGTTCATGCGCACGGTGTCCCAGACCGGGTCGGCATAATGCTCGAACGGCACGAAATCGAGCGTGTCGACGGGGGACCAGGATTCGGCCGGGGCCGGCATCGGGGCGGCCGCGTTGTGGTTGGCATTGTCGAAGGTCAGCAAAAGGCGCTCGGCATTGACGGCCTGCTCGTAGATCGCCTTGACGCCGTTTTCGTAACCGGAGACGTCGTCGACGCTGCCGGCGACGAAAAAGATCGGCGTCTTGATCCCGGCGAGCCCTTCCGCGTCCCAGAAGCCGCGCTCCATGCCCCAGGGCGCAAACGCCAACACCGCCTTGATGCGCGGGTCGGGCAGGGATCGATGCGTCTCGGAGCCGGCCAGGTGGACCGACAATGTGCCGTCGGGCGCACCCCAGGAAAGTTCGGTCGCCGCCTGGGTCACGCCGCCGCCGGCGGTAATGACGGCGCCGTAGCCGCCCATCGAATAACCGATGAGACCGGTCGTTTCGGCGTCGACAAGGCCGCTCAGGAAACTGCTCGTGTCGGCCGACAACCGGGCGATCTCGTCGAGCACGAAAAGCTGGTCGAACGGCCTGTTGACCAGGGTCGAACCGAATTTCGACTGGTCGTGATAAGTGGAATCTGTGTGGTCGACCGATGCGACGACATAACCCTTGGTGGCGAGGTTTTCCGCCAAATGGCTAAGCAGGAATCGATTTCCCGGATAACCATGCGAGATCAGGACCAGCGGCCAGCCATCCTGCGACGCTGCTTTCGGCGTTGCGTCGCGCACAGCGCGGCCTTCGAGGGTGACGGTCTTTCGGCCGTCGCGCAAATAGACGTTTTGATAGGTTCCGCCGACCGCGCTGCCTGTGGCCGGATACCAGATCTCGACCGTCAGCGGGCGATCGTAGCGCGGATGCGGTTTGCCGGGCTCGAGATTGACGATGTCGATCTGGTCGGCGTGCACGAGTTCCAGCGTGCGCACGCCGATCGCGTGCGGGCCGAAGGCGGCGAGTTCCGGCGCGTCGGGCCGGATGCGGTCGATACGATTTTCCTGGGCCAGGGCGGTTCCGGAAAACACGGCAAGTACCGTTGCGGCAAGACAAAAATTTCTCATGTGGTGGTCCCCTTGACGATCTGTGCGTTGCTGCGCGGCATCGTGGACGCCGCGGCCGACATCAGATGGCGGCGAAGGGACCAAAGACTGCGCTCGAACCGGTCCGCACGCAAGCCGCGCGGGGTTTTCCGGTATCGGGCTGGGATATCGCCAAGCGGTCTCGTGTTGCTGCCGCTTTCGGACGGCCTTGTCGTGAAAGACATATCGAAAAGCGTGGGCTGTTTGTTGATTTTTGGTTGTCTTGGTCAAGGTTTGTCATTTTACTTAAGTGAATTTGTCAATTCACCTCGGTGAGGAGAGGAAAAACCATGTACCGCTTGTTTTTTATTCTTGCCTTTGCGCTGATGTCGTCTCCGGCTTTGGCGGACATGTACCAGGATCAGTACAAGGCCGTCATGGCACGCTATTTCATCGCCAACCATTATGCCGTTCCGATCTTCACCAACGGCAACATTCGCAAAGGCGACATCATCCAATATCCGGACGAAGGGCGGGTCGTGCCGCGGCAAGAATGCCTCGATCTTGGCGCGTCGGCTTTCCGCGACGTCGATGCGCTGGATATCACGCTCGCCAACCAGGTGTCGTTCGGTGTCGGCGCCGGCATCTCCGTTCACGGGCTGGCGCAGATCGAAGCTGAACTCGAGCTGGCGATCTCGGGCATCGCCAGGATTGCGATCGACCCGGCCTCGCGCGAACACACCGAGCACGAGCCGTCGACGGAGCGCGTTTCAAACGACGAAAAATGCGACCTCGTGCGGTTGGTCATCGACGGGCGCGAGACGGCCTATCTCATGGTCAGCGACATCATCAGGGGGCAGGTCACGGCGAGGACGCAGATGGCGGCTGCCGGCGGCGCGTCCCTGGAGGCCGGGCTGACCCAAAAACGGCTGCAGGCGCTTTTGGGCGATACGCCGCGGATCGGCGTTTCAGTTAGCGGCGGGGTGGCCACGATCGAAAGCCGCCGGTCGCCGAGCGTCAGGACGGTCGCCGTCAAGTCCCGCTTCGTCAGCACCTACCATTTGGCGCGGCTCTACCATCTCTATCAGGCGGCTGGCCCCTCCGACCTTGAACTCAAGGTGGAAGAGATGCTGACCGGGGTCGAGCCCGGCGTGTTCGAGAGGCTCGCCGCCGATCTGAATGATTTTTTGCAGAAACACGAGCTGATCGAACGGGACAAGGCGCTGTTCTACAACAAGATGCGTTATCTTGAGACCCGGGACGTGCTCGACGAAAAGACCTTGTCGAATATTCCGCAGGAGCACTGGCGCGCGTTGGGCGTCATTGCCGCCGCGCACGAATTGTCGGTCTGGTGAGGGGACGCGGCCTTGTCGGCCGCATCCCGCCAAAATACCCGCATCAGGTCAGTCGCGGCCGGCTTCGATGATCTTTTCGGCCAGCAGCGTCGGATTGGTGAAACAGACCTCGTGTCCGCCGGATGCCTGGACCAGCCGGAACAGGCCGAGCTTTTCCGACAGGCGCGGATGCCAGCCGAGCGACTGGGGCAGGGCGGTGTCTTCGGTGAAGTTGATGTAGGATTTGGCGACTTCCATCTCGGCCGGGTTGGCCGACAGCCTGATCGCGTCGGTAAAGGTCGCGTAGGGATGCGGGTTGAGCTTCTCGTAGGTCGCCTGGGCCGCCGCGCCGTCGGCGTCGTTCATGAACGCCTCGCGCCAGATCGGCGGCGGCAGCATGACGGCATTGTCAGGGCTCGCGGCGCTGACGGCGTCGAACAGCGCCACATAGTGGGGCGGCACCATGTCGTTGAGGCATTCGCCGTCGTTGGGCACGAAGGCGTTCCAGTAGACCAGGCGGCGGATGCGGCCCGGCAACCGGTCGGCGGTGCCGGTGATGATCATGCCGCCATAGGAGTGGCCGACAAGGATGACGTCGGTCAGTTCGCGTTCTTCGATGAAGGCGACGATCGAACCGATCGCCGCCTCAAGTCCGGTGCGCCGGTCGTCGCCCGGCCGGTTGCCGGCGATGGTCGGCGTGTGGACGTCATGGCCGTGGTCGCGGATCGGCCGGGCGACATCCTCCATCAGCTCGCCGGTATGCCAGGCGCCGTGAACGAGCACGTAAGTTGCCATTTTTTCCTCCCTGCGCTTTGATTTGTCGGGCGTTCGATATTGGCGCAAACGGGCGCGGCGGACTTGGCCGGGCGCGCACCGATGATGGACCGGAGCGAACCGCAAGGGGGCAGGCGATGACGACCACGCCGGGGGGAAAGCATACGGTTGCCGGGCCGGCGCTGCACTGGGGCAGTGTGTGGGACACGCGCGATGTCGATGGAACCGAGGCGTTCGATTATTACCGCGACGGCATCTGCCAGTCCTTCATGGAGCTTCTGCCCGAGTTGGAGGCCGTCCGGCGGCGGCACTTCAAGGCCCGTGTGGAATCGCATCCGCTGGGCGAGGGGGCGGTCAACCGGGTCGATGCGACCGCGCATCTGGTTTTGCGGACCGGGCGCGAGATCGCGCGCTCGCCGCGCGAATGCTATTATCTCAATCTGCAGCGGGGCGGGGAGTGCCGCATCGATCAGGCCGGGACGGAGATCGCCCTGCGCGCCGGCGATGTCGGCATTTTCGATTCCGGCCGGCCGTTTTCGCTCGAGCATCGCCGGCTGTCGTCGCTGGCGGTGTCGTCGTTCTGGGTGCCGAAGGAGGCGCTCGCGGCCCGACTCGGCGGCCGCCTGCCGGAGCGGCCCCGTCTGTTGTCGTTCGAACCCGCGCTCGGACGGCTGATCGCGGAGACGGCGCGCTCGATCGACGAGACCGCCGGCCATCTGCCCGAAGCGGCATCGGCACGGCTTTTTTCCATGCTGCTCGACCTGACGGCGATGGTCTTGGGCGGGGAGGGCGTCGGCGTGTCGCGCACGTCGCGGGCGGATGCGCAATTGCTCGCGCTGCGCTGCTTTGTCGAGCGCAATTTCGCCGATCCGCGTCTCGATGCGGCGCGATGTGCCCGGGCGATGGGCATTTCGCCGCGCTATGTGCAAAAGCTTTTTGCCCGGGCCGGCACCACGCTCGGGGCTTTCGTGATGG
The DNA here is from genome assembly GCF_009742725.1 of Nitratireductor arenosus. Classification (GTDB taxonomy): domain Bacteria; phylum Pseudomonadota; class Alphaproteobacteria; order Rhizobiales; family Rhizobiaceae; genus Mangrovimarina; species Mangrovimarina arenosa. Next base: position 45,970 of record NZ_WPHG01000002.1, read on the forward strand.
AGGTGCGGCTTGGTGAGGCGGCTTGCGCGCTGCGCGCGCCGGCAAAGGCCGGGCTTCCGGTCACCTCGATCGCCTATGCCTGCGGCTTTTCCGACCTGTCGCATTTTTCCAGGTCGTTTCGCGCGCGCTACGGCGCGCCGCCGGGCGCCTGGCGGCGACTGGCGCACTAAAGCGTTTCCAGGCGAAGTGGAAGCCGGTTCACCGATCAAAAACGCGTTAAAACAATAAGTTAGAGCCGGTCCGCGATTCCGTGAAAAGCAGAACGGCCCTGACCGCCGGAAAGCAAAAACCCGGCCGCGGGGGCCGGGTCGGTCTTGTTGTCGGGGACGCCGCCGAAGGGGTCAGGTAAGCGAGCCGGTAAAGCGCTGAATGCGGGTGCAGGCCTCTTCCAGCAGCTCCTCCGAGGTCGCGTAGGAAATGCGGAAATTCGGGCCGAGCCCGAAGGCGGAGCCCTGCACCACCGCCACGCCCTCGGCCTCCAGAAGCGCGGTGACGAAATCCTGGTCGGTCTCGATCACCGTGCCGGACGGGGCCTTCTTGCCGATCAGCGCCGCGCAGGACGGATAGACGTAGAAGGCGCCCTCCGGCACCGGACAGGAGATGCCGCGGGCCTGGTTGAGCATCGAGACGACGAGATCGCGGCGGCTCTGGAAGATCGCCTTGTTGCGGGCGACGAAATCCTGCGGTCCGTTGAGCGCCTCGACGGCGGCCCATTGCGCGATCGAGCAGGCGCCCGAGGTCTGCTGGCCCTGGATCATGTCCATTGCCTTGATGAGTTCGACCGGTCCGGCCGCGTAGCCGATGCGCCAGCCGGTCATGGCATAGGCCTTCGACACGCCGTTCATGGTCAGCGTGCGCCCGTACAGCGCCGGTTCGACCTCGGCGATGGTGCGGAAGGCGAAATCGCCATAGGTCAGGTGCTCGTACATGTCGTCGGTGAGCGTCCACACATGCTCGTGCTTCATCAGCACGTCGGCGAGCGCCTTCAGCTCGGCCTCGGTATAGGCCGCGCCCGACGGATTGGAGGGCGAGTTCATCACCAGCCACTTGGTCTTGGGCGTGATCGCCTTTTCCAGTGCGGTCGGCGTCAGCTTGAAGCCGTCCTCGATGCTGGTTTCGGCAAACACCGCCGTGCCGCCGCAGATCGCCACCATTTCGGGATAGCTGACCCAGTAGGGCGCGGGGATGACGACCTCGTCGCCCGGGTTGAGCGTGGCCATGAAGGCGTTGAACAGGATCTGCTTGCCGCCGGTGCCGACGATGGTCTGCTCGGGCCTGTAGTCGAGATTGTTCTCGCGCTTGAATTTCGCCGCGATTGCCTCGCGCAGCGGCACGATGCCGGACACGGGCGTGTATTTGGTCTCGCCGCGCCGGATCGCCTCGATCGCGGCGTTCTTGACGTTGTCGGGCGTGTCGAAATCCGGCTCGCCGGCTCCCAGGCCGATCACGTCGCGGCCTTTCGCTTTGAGCTCGCGCGCTTTCTGGCTTACCGCGATGGTCGCGGAGGGCTTCACGCGGGAAAGGGCGTCGGCGAGAAAGGCCATTGTGATCGTCTCCTTTGGGCCAGGGGCGCTGCGTGGGCAGCGGCTTGTAATGTCCGAATGCGGGCACGAGCGCAAGACATGGCGGCGATCGTGGCCGATGCAAAAAAGATCGGCGTCGTTAACCTCGATCGAAGGCTGTTCGCCGATAATGGCAAGGATCCGGCTGGTCTCGCGCAGTCGCGGCCGGCGGGTTCGCGGTGCGGCGGGTGACCGCCGCCGGTCGGGTTCAACGCGGAGAACCGCTTTCGTGTCGCGCAGCACAGGCCTTGCCCACATCATTCGCCAGGACGACGGCACCTCGACCGGCGTCTGGGGCGTCTACACGATCAAGAGCGCCTTCCAGCCGGTGTTCGCCTTCGGTGAGGGAAAACTCGCCATCACCGCGTTCGAGGGACTGGTGCGACCGTTTCGCGACGGGGCCGGGCTGTCGCCCTATGCGTTCTTTCGCAGCATTCCGCCGGTCGACCGGTTCCATGTCGAGACCTTGATGCGCACGCTGCATCTGCTCAACGCGGCCGCGTGCCTCGATCCAAAAATGTCGATCTTCGTCAATTTCGACCCGTCCCTGTTCACCGATGCCGAGATCGTCGATGTCGCCATCCGCGACATGCGCCTGGTGCTGCACGAAGCGGGCATGCATCCCGGCCGGATCGTGTGTGAGGTGACCGAACAGAAATCGGCCTCCACCGGTGCGCTGCGCCGGTTTGTCGACGCCTTGCGGGCCAGCGGTTTCAAGATCGCCGTCGACGATTACGGCGCGGACGATTCCGATATCCAGCGCATTGACGAACTGAAGCCCGATATCGTCAAATTCGACGCACAGTGGATCACGCGTCTGATGGATTCGGGAGCTGGATTCGGACTGTTGAAGGTCATGGTGTCGCGTTTCGCCGAACGCGGCATCAAGACCGTGTTCGAGGGCATCGAGGAAACGTGGCAGTTGGAACTGGCGGAGGAGACGGGCGCGTCGATGGTGCAGGGTTTCGCTCTGGCCCGGCCGGAACTGGCGCCGACGAGTTTTTCGATCTTCTCCCGCGGGGAAGAGCCGACCGGGCAGGGCGGATCGTGGTCCGGGCCCGGTACGGTGCGGATGGCCAGCGACGACCGGCCGGAAGGCAAGCACCACCAGTCGCCGCCGCGCCGGACATTTGGCCGGCGCCAATCCGGCGGTTAATGTCTGCCATGCGTTCCGCCACACCCAGCGCTGTCGTACCGGAACGGCCGCGCGCGCCGCGCCTTTTCCACCGTCGTCCGGCCGCCCGGATGGAGGGGTAAGGGTGAGCGACGCCTTCGCCTTCAATATCGACGAGGTCGGTATCGCCTATGGCCGCTTTCAGGAATTGCGGCTGAAAAGCTGCTACCAGCCGCTGTTCCGGGTCGAGGGCGACGTGTTGATGCCGTTCGCGGTCGAGGCGCTGGTGATTGCCTTCACCGGCGGGCGGGCGGTGCCGGCGGCGAAGCTGTTCGAGCGCGCCGCGGCCGAAGAGCGGGCCGCGCTCGAGCGTTTGTGCCGGGTGCTGCACATGCGCAATTATCACAATATCGGCGTCGCCGGGCTGGAGCTGTTCTTCAATGTCGATCCGGCGATGCCCGACGAGGAGGTCGAGCATCTGGATTGGCTGTTCGCGGAAAACGAGATCCCGCCCGGCATGGTCGTTTGCGAGATCACCGAGGCCTTCGGCGCGGGAAAGGACCGGGTGACGGCGCTGGCGCGCACTGTCCGCGGCTCGGGCATGCGGGTGGCGGTCGACGATTTCGGAGCAGGTCATTCGACGCCGGCCAGGCTGCGGTTGATCAGGCCGGACATCGTCAAGCTCGACGCCGGCTGGTTCCAGAAGATCGTCGCCGACAAGGCAGCGCGCGATTTTTTGCCCCGGCTATTCGAACGTTTTCACGAACTCGATTGCACGGTGCTGGTGGAAGGGATCGAGACGCCGGAGCAGCTGGTCGCCGCGATTTCGGCCGGCGCCGACCATCTGCAGGGTTTTCTGCTTGCCCGTCCGGCTCTGGCCGGCACCATATTCAACGATGCCCCATTGTCGGTCGCGGCCCTGTCGTCCGAGGCCCCGTCCGGGGCGCAGGCAACGTCGCGGTGACGCTTCAGGATTGTCGATCGGTCCACCAAAACTACTGATTGGCCAAGCGCTCACGCACGCCGGATAGTAGGCGCCAAGCATCTTGATTGTTCGGATCGAAAGGATGGCGGCGCGATGATCACGATCTACGGCATGGGCGACAGCGGCAATTGCTACAAGCCGCGGCTTTTGTTGGCCAAGCTCGGCATTCCCTTCCGGCATGTCGAGGTGAATTCGCTCGATGGTTCGACGCAGACGCCGGAATTTCTCGCCAGAAATCCGAACGGCAAGGTGCCGCTGTTGGAGACCGGGGACGGGCGCCATCTGGCTGAGTCCAACGCCATGTTGCTTTATCTTGCCGAAGATACGCGCTTCCTGCCGCCTGATCCGTTCGATCGGGCGCTTGCCTATCAGTGGCTGTTCTTCGAGCAATACAGCCATGAGCCCGCCGTGGCGGTGCGCCGGGCGCTATTCGTGTACTCCGAACGCGCGCATCAGCGTACGCCGGCCCGGCTCGCCGAAACGCTGGAGGCGGGCAATAAGGCGCTTGGAGTGATGGAAGACCGGTTGCGCGCGGCGCATTTTTTTGCCGGCGGTGCGCTGTCGGTCGCCGACATAGCGCTCTATGCCTATACCCACCAGGCTGAGCGCGGGGGGTTCGACCTTGGCCTGTTTCCCGCGGTTTCGGCATGGCTGAAGCGCGTGGAGGCCGATCCCGGTCACGTGCCGATCGACTGGCTGCCGTGAGGCGGGCGTAGCTGTTATGTCTTGTCGCCAGGCACAAAAAAGGCGGGGTCGGCACCCCGCCTTTTCCTTGACGATCGTTTGTCGTGGCGCGAGGCGCGACGGCAAATGGTTCAGTCGGCGGCCGTCAGATTGCCAGCCGAGGAACGGCCGGTGCGGCGGTCCTGCTGAATCTCGTAATTGACCTTCTGGCCTTCCACGAGATTGCCCATGCCCGAACGTTCGACAGCCGAGATGTGGACGAATACGTCCGAGCCGCCTTCGTCAGGCTGGATGAAACCGAAGCCTTTGGTCGAATTGAACCACTTCACTGTTCCGGTTGCCATGATGAGTTCCTTCAGATTTGCAACGTCATGTGGCCACGACCCGTCGTGGCCGGTGGTATCGAGATTTTGGAGATTGACGTCAGCAAATGCGAGGAAGATCGCAACCTGCCGTATCGATCGGCCGAAATATCAATGGTGACCATATAAAGGTGTGTTGGCCCGCTGGCAAGAAGGGCGGTGCGTTCGGCGCCGACGCGCCAAGGCGCGACCGGCGGAGCTCCGGAGGCCGGCAAGGCGCGGAAAACCGGCATTTCGGCGTCTTGGCGGTGCCGGGCCAAGGACAGTTCGATGCCGTTTCACCAAACAGGACCGACTGGATGACATCGTGCGTTCAACCGGAATTGTCATGCTCTTGCAGGCCGTTGTCCATGCATCGGACCGTATTGAAACTCGGTTTCCAAGTCCCGGTCCGGTGCCTGATGCAACGCTCCCGGCCCTGAATTTCGTTTGATGCTACGTCCCGGTCCAGACGGCGAAGTCGCGCATCAGCCCGTCATAGGCCTCAAGCGGCGGAAAGGCATCGTAACTGTGCACTGCGCCGGTTTCGGCGAAGGCCAGCTTTTCGCTGGTCCAGCTTTCGATGAAGGGCGCGAAGCCGGTCGGATCGTCGAGCATGGTCGGACGCAGATTGACGAACCAGTCCATCCCTTCCGGGCGTGTGAACATCCAGGTCATGCAGCGCGGACAGAAAAAATGTCGTGTCGCGCCGTGCAGGCCGCCGATCACCGCCTCGCCACGGATGATGTGAAACCCTTTGGCCGGGATCGCCGCCGACAGCGAAAAGGCCGACGCGCTCATGCGCTGGCAACCGGCGCAGTGGCAGGCCATGGTGATCAGAGGCGGCGCGTTCACCTCGATCCGCACCTGGCCGCAGCGGCAACCACCCGCGCGTGGCAGAGCCCAGTCCGTCATGTCGACCTCCTTGTTACGCCGGCCTTTGGTTTCCGGCACGTGGTGGATTTTCGCCAGGCTTCTTTGTCACACACAACCGGTCAAGCTGGCGTTCCAGATGGGCCAGGGCCGCGGCAGGTTTCTGCTGCCCGACCAGCATCGCGGTGCCGAGGCCGTGGATCAGTCCCAACAGCGCGCCGGCTTCCGCGTCGACGTCGATATCGGCGCGGAACATGCCGGCCTCCTTGCCGTCCGCGAGGATCGCCGCGATCCGCGTCTGTAGCCGGTTGGGCCCCGCGACGAGGCCGGGTCCGGCCAGATCCGGCTCGGTCATCGCCAAAACCGCGTAAGACATCCACATATGATGGAAGGCCCGGCTTTGCGGATCGGTCGGCAGCGCCTCGCGGAACAGCGCGGCGAGTGCGGCGCGTGTGTCGGGCGCATCGGGGGCCGGGGCCAGCCGCCCGGTCCAGCGATCGTTGCTCTCCCGCTCGAGGCGATCCAGTCCGGCTTGCATCAGCCCGGCCTTGGTCTCGAAGTAATATTGCACCAGGCGCAGCGATATGCCCGCTTCGGCAGCCACCGCGCGCAGTGAGACGGCGTGCAGGCCCTGGCGCGCGGCCACGGCGAAGAGGGCGTCGAGGATCATCGCGCGGCGTTTGTCGTGGTCGACGGTTTTCGGCATCGGTCTGGCCTGTGGCGTCCGGGTTGCTTTTTGTGATACATATGTATCATAAAAATCCGATCCTGTCCCGCTCGACGAAAACGCGACCATGCCCACCACCCCGCCTCCCGTACCCACCCGCCTTTGGGCGCTGGCCGCGACAACCGGCGCCGGCGGCTTCATGGCTATGCTTGATTCGACCGTCGCCAATCTGGCGCTGGAAAGCATCCGCGCCGGTTTCGATGCCCCGCTCGCCAGCGTGCAATGGGTCGCGACCGCCTATCTGATCGCGCTCGCCGTCTCGCTGCCGCTCACCGGCTGGTTCGGTCGCCGCATCGGGCAGGGGCGGCTATGGACGGCAAGCATGGTCGTCTTCGTCGCCGCCTCGCTCTTATGCGCGGCGGCGCAGGATATGGCGGTGCTTGTCGCCGGACGCTGCCTGCAGGGGCTCGCGGCCGGGTTGATGGTGCCGGCCGGGCAAGCGGTGCTGGCCGCCAAGGCCGATGCCCGCCAGCTCGGACGGTTGATGGGCACGGTCGGCTTCGCCGTCGCGCTCGGTCCGGCGCTGGGGCCCGCGCTGGGCGGCTTGCTGATAGAACTCGCCTCATGGCGCTGGCTCTTCTGGATCAATCTCCCGGTCGGGCTGTTCGCGCTTTTCGCCGCGCGGGGGCTGATCGCCGGTGGCAAGCGGGTGCCGTCGGAACGGCTCGACGTGAAAGGGCTGGCGCTTGTCAGCCCCGGTCTTCCGCTCGCGCTTTTCGGAGCGGCCGCGATCGCCGGCACCGGTGGCGGCGTCCTGCCGGGTGTCGCGACGGTTGCCGGTGTGCTTCTGCTTGGCGGATTTTGGCACCATGGACGCCGTGCCGCCGCGCCGCTGATCGATATGCGTCTGCTTGATCGTCCGGGCTTCGGCGCCGCGATCGCGACGGCCGGTCTGACGGGGGCGGCCCTTTATGGCGGGCTGTTGCTGTTGCCGCTCTATTTGCAGCGTGCGCTTGGCCAGCCGCCGGCTCTCGCCGGTCTGATGCTGCTGCTCCTGGGCCTTGGCGCGGCCGTTGCTCTGCCGGTCGCCGGTGCGCTCGTCGACCGGGCCGGCGCGGCCCGGATCAGCCTGGCCGGAAGCGGCCTCGTCGTGGTCGCCACGGCGGTGGTGCCGGGTTTTTTGTCCGTCCTGCCGCTCGCTGGGCTGCTTTTCCTGCGCGGTGCCGGGCTTGCGCTTGCCCAGATGCCCGCCATGACGGCGGCCTACACCCTGGTCGACAAGGCCGAAACGGGCGATGCGGCGACGCTTGTCAACATCGCCCAGCGTCTCGGCGGAGCGTTGGGGGCGATCATCGTCGTCCTCGTTCTGGAAAGCACCGCCGGGGCGGGCGGCTATCGAGCGGCCTTCGCCGTGCTTGTGGCCTTTTCGGTGGGCTCGCTGGCGACGGCCCGGTTTTTGCCGGGCGGGCACCGGGTGAAGCGGCCCCCGGCCTAGGGTTGCGATCATTGCTGCGCGACAGCGCCGAATTGCGGCGGAATTCGGTATGGAAGATTACGGAAAAAATATATTTTTCAACCAATTGCGCGAATGAAGGGGCGGGAATACATGCCTGCCGTCCGCTACGGCGCGGATGAGACGGGCCTGCCCGGAACGCGCCGAAGCGGCGTCTATGACCCCTCATTATGGAATGGAGAAATTCCGATGAAGATGCTTCTCGCCGCCGTGCTCGCCTCGGCTTCCTTCGTGACTGTCGCGCTCGCCGGTGAAATGCAGGGCGTGGTGTCGGCCGTCGATGCCGAGGCCATGGTCATCGTGATGGAGGACGGCGCCGAGCTCGCCGTTGCCGACGGCGTCAGCCTCGACGGCATCGAGCCGGGCGCCAGCGTCGTCGTCACCACCGACGACAGCGACACCGTGATCTCGATCGTGGCCAACTGATCGCTGGCACGACCGTGACAGGCCTGCCGCGGGCGGATCGCCGGCGGCAGGCATCGGCGGAAGCCGCAGCGGCTTTTGGGCTTCGGCGGTGCTCCTCAAACGGGGAACGCGTTGCACCTCGCCCGCGACGTGTTATGGCTAAGGGGTTGCGCATCAGCCCCGGGAGGACATCGCCATGACACTTCGTTTGCCCCTTGCAGCCCTCGCATCGCTCGCCACCATCACCCTGGCGGCCGCGCCGGGCGTGGCCCTGGCCGCCGAAAAGACCGTCAGCTTCGAGGTTGGCGGCGAAAAGGTGGTCGGCACGATGAACCTGCCCGACGGCGTCGACAACCCGCCGGTGATCCTGCTTCTGCACGGGTTTACCGGCAGCCGCGACGAGCTCGAGATTCCGGCCGTCAAGGAAGGCATTTTTGCGCGCGCGGCGCGCATGTGGGCCGAAAACGGCATTGCCAGCCTCAGGATCGACTTCCGCAATTCCGGCGACAGCGACGGCGATTTCGCCGACACCACGGTTGCGCGTCAGGTCGAGGACGGGCTGGCCGCGCTCGACTTTCTCGCCGCCTCCGGCGAGGTCGACGACGAGCGCATGGCGCTGGTCGGCTGGAGCATGGGCGGCACCGTCGGCGCGACGGTCGCCGGCCGCACCGAACACGATCTCGACGCCGTGGCGCTGTGGGCGCCGGGCAGCAATCTCGCCGCGGCGATGACCTTCGTGCTCGGCCCCGACACCATGAAGGCCGGTTTCGCCAGCAGCGGCGAAGCGGTGAAGGTGACCTTGCCCTGGGGCGCGGAGATTGCGCTCAAGCCGGGTTTTTTCGAAACGCTTTACCTGGTCGATCCGGTGGCCGAGATCGCCGAGTATGACGAGCCGCTGTTCGTGGCGGTCGGCACCAAGGACGACGTGGTGTTCCCGCAGCCGGCCTCGGGCCAGGTGCTGCTCGACTATCACGACGGCGAGGAGGAGCTGTTCGTGCGGCCGATGGACCACGTCTTCAACGCCTTTGCCGGCACCGAGATGGTCGACGAGCTGATCGGCGCGACCGGCGCCTTCATCAGCAAACATCTCGACTGAGGCGCGAGCCTGCCGGTTGTGGCGGGACCTGTCAGCTGGCTGGCGCGGCGCTTTTGAGCGCCCGGCCGCGCCATGATAGTCTTGGCGGTGCGAAGTCCGGTTGAACCGGACGCCGACAGGAGGAGCTTTGATGGCGGGCGAGGCGGGCTGGACCGTTTTTGAAACCGGGCTCGGCCTGTTCGGCATCGCCTGGACCGGGCAGGGCCTGTGCCGCGTATGCCTGCCCGACAGCGACCGGGCAGGATTGAGCCGGCGGGTGGCCCGCGCCGCGCCGCCCGGCAGCGGGCCGGTGCCGATTGAAACGGTGCGGCCCGGCTGGGTGCGCGGGCTGATCGCCGATATTCGCCGCTACGCCGCCGGTGAAGCCTGCGATTTTTCCGCGGTGCCGCTCGACCTTGCCGGCGTGCCGCCGTTTCACCGGGCGATCTATCGCGAGACGCTGAAGCTCGAATTCGGTGCGGTCGCCACCTATGGCGAGCTGGCGGCACGCGCCGGCAGTCCGGGTGCGGCGCGCGAGGTCGGCCAGGCCATGGCCAGGAACCCGGTACCGCTGGTGGTTCCCTGTCACCGGGTGCTGGCGGCCGGCCGCAGGCTCGGCGGGTTTTCCGCGCCGGGCGGCGGCGACGCCAAATTGCGCATGCTGGCGCTCGAGGGCGTAAGGCTGGGGCCGCCGCAGCCCGATCAGGCGAGCTTCGCCTTCTGAGCGGCGGCAGATGGCCGGGCGGGCAGCGACAGCCCGGTCTCGCGGCGAGAAAAATCTGCAGATGATGTCGAAGCGTGGGCTGCCCGTTCGTCGTGTGGTCGGAAGCGGCCGCGGCCGCGGGCACAACAGGAGAAAATCATGTTTCGTACCACAGTTTTCGCCGGCCTTGCCGGCTTGGCCATGCAGACGCTCGCCGGCCCCGCGCTTGCCGACGACGCGCCCACCGGCGACCGGGTCGCGGTCAACGGCATGCAGGTCTATTACGAAAAATCGGGCGCCGGCGACCCGCTGGTGGTGCTGCACGGGGCCTATATGAACATCGAGACGATGGGCGAGATCATCCCGATCCTGGCCGAAAACCACACTGTCTACGCGCTGGAGTTCCAGGGCCACGGCCGCACCACCGACATCGACCGGCCGATCACCTATCCAAACCTCGCCGACGACGTGGCCGCGTTCATGGACGCGGTCGGGCTCGCGCGCGCCGACGTGTTCGGCTATTCGATGGGCGCGGCGGCCGGCCTGCAGCTCGCCATCCGCCACCCCGACAAGGTCGACCGGCTGGTCGCGGCCTCGGTCGCCTACGACGCGGAGGGCTGGCAGCCGGAATTCAAGGCCTTCATTCCGCAGATGACGGTCGAGATGTTCGTCAACATGCCGTTCGCGGAGGACTACAAGCGGCTCGCCGCCAATCCGGACGGCTTTCCCGCGCTGGTGGAAAAGCTGATCCGGCTCGAACACGAACCGATGCAATGGGCCGACGACGTCAAGGCGCTGACGATGCCGGTGCTGATCATTTCGGGCGACGCCGACGTCAACACGCTGGAGCACGCCGTCTCGATGCTGCGGCTGCTCGGCGGCGGGGGGATGGGCGACATGGGCAAGCCGCTGCCGCAATCGCGGCTGGCGGTGATGCCGGCGACGTCGCACACCGCGGTGATTACCCAGGCACCCCTGCTTGCCGCCTTCATCGAGCCGTTCCTGAAGGGCGAGACGCCGAAGGGCATGTTCGACTAGCCGGGTCACGCGTTAGCGCGCCCGGGGCGCCCCGTCGCGCCTTCCGCCGTGTCGGCGCGCCCTGCGACGTGATCGCGGCGCCGGCGCGGTGGCGCGTCGCGAACCGGGGTTTGGCCATCGTCGAACACCAGCGGCTGGCCGGCACAGCGCACCGGCGGCGGCGGGGTCTGCGCGCCACGGCATTCGGCCTGCCAGAGCACCTGGTTGACCTCGTCGCGGAGCTGGTAGATGCGCTCGTCCTCGATCGGCTCGCAGGGCGGCACCAGCGGAAACAGAAACCCGTCGTTCCAGCGGTCTTCCGGCCGGCGGCCGGCGCAGCGGCGCTTGCGCCGGCACACGCGCAGGCGGCAGCGCCGGTGGTTGCCGAGCCTGGTGCACACCCACTGCATCAGGCCGAGGATGATGCCCATGTTCCTGTAGCAATCGGCGCGCTCGCGCTCGCCCAGTTCCCATTGCGCGTCGGTGCCGAAGCCGCGCGGGATTTCCGGCACCTTGAACACCGGCCAGGGCCGCGGGAATGGCGGGATTTTGCGGGAATCGGGCGCGTGTTTTCGCTCGCGGGCCGTTCCGCCGCTGCGCCGGGCCCTCTGCGGGCGCGCCCGGAAAACCGGGCGGCCGGCTGTCGCCGGCTCGGCCGTTGTGTGCTTGTCTTCGCTCGCGGGCCGTTCCGTCGCTGCGCGCCGGGCCCTCTGCGGGCGCGCCCGGAAAACCGGGCGGCCGGCGGTCGCCGGCTCGGCCCTTGGCCGGAATGTCGCGCCTTGCCTGCCGTTTGCTGCTGTCCATTGCCCATGCTCCATCGCTGCCACGCCCGCCGAAGCGTCTGGCCATTGCGGTCGGGAGACGGCGGCCTTCGGCTCGCTCGCCTTTGTTATGTCGTGCGATCCGAAGACCGCCGCCCGGCGTTTTTTCGTCCGCGTCCGTTCCGCTTCCGCCGCCCCTTGAAAGACGGACCGAGTGCACCGTCCGGCACGCGCGGGTCGTCATGCCCGCAGGGGAACCCTTGGACGCGGCCGCCCCGGCGCCGGCTTACGAGGCCGAAACGGAGGCGCCGGTTCCCCTCCGCGCAATCACCGTCATGATCGGCGTTCCCGCGAGAAGAACTGGGCAAAGGGTAAGCGAGGCGGCGAGGGGCGGGGATGAAAAAATGCGCGGGGAATGGGGAAGGGTGTGTTGGGACAGGGGGTTGGCGGGCGGCGGCGGCGGTTGGCGCGGGCGATTTGTCCGCGCGGTCCGGCTTATCCGCCGTCATTTCGGTCTGGGATGTTCGTGGCCTTGCGCCGGGTTTTGTCCCGGAACGTCTGTGATCTGCGCCAGTTTCGCGGCATGGAGCCCGGACAGGCCGCGCTATCGCCTGGCTTTTGGGATGGTGGCTGAAGTAGCTAAATTAGTTCAACAAAAAAAGACTTGTGCCTGACTGCTTACGGAATCAATAATTCGAGGTGAGGGAGAAGAAGCGTGGCCAGATTTGCAAGGAAAAATGATGATCGGGTCTCCGTCGATCAGAAAATATGAGCGTATTGGTATTGCGCAACAGTTATCGTGCGGTCGTCAATGTCGAGTGGCGTGAACTGCGGCGTTCATTTCGCAATATAAAGGTTTGCAACGTGAACCTGAAGGAATTTTTCGAAGGCGAGGTGATCAAGGGGATTCAATCGAAGGTCACAAGGCAAAGGAGGCGGCGTCGCGGATCAACAGGTTCGTGACGAAGATTCAGCGCGCGGGGCGGAAGGATTCGGTATTTTGTAATTGGTCCCAAGGAACTAACCGATGATCTAACGGAGGCAAAGAATGGGTAAGGATAAGAAGAGCGTAGCGCAGATTTCGCAGAGCGAAGTAGCAAACGCCACAACAATATCTGCCGAAGAAATGTCGAAATCGCCACCGAGGCGTGATATCAAGGGTGGTATTCCATACACGGCTTCGCCTGGCGTATTGAAAAAAGCTCTGGAGCTCATGGTACAAGCCGAGCGTCCCGATAAATTCAGCGCCAACTACATGGAGACAGTTCTAAAGCTCACAGGTGGAGCCGCGCGGGCCGTGCCTCCGTTTCTGAAGAAGATGCAATTTATCGGCTCCGATGGAGCGCCAACAAATCTGTACTCCAAGTTCAAAACCGACGGCGGACGCTCTCAGGCGGCGTATGAAGGCCTTAAGAATGCGTTTTCTGAATTGTTTAGGCGAAATGAATATATTTATAAAGCTGAAGAGGGCGTTGTTAAGGATGTGATAGTTGAGATAACAGGTTTAAAGAAGAATGATAAAATTGTTCGATTAATGTATTCGTCATTTGATGCTGTGCGTAGCTTTATTTCAAGCTTTATATCCACATCCATGCCCGCGGATGAGAAAGTGGATGAGGTCACAAGTGCTAAAATCTCGCTTGCCGATTCGGAGGTGCCGTCTGGGCTCGAGAGTTTGGGCTTATCATATCAGATAAATATCATCCTTCCGGAGACAGAGAATATTTCTGTATTTAACGCTATTTTTCGAAGCCTTCGTGAAAATCTGCTGAGATGATGAAAATGTCTGATGTAGAACTATTCGTTCTCAAGAACGCGGTCATAACGAGGAACCTCAGGTCGCTTTTTACACGTCAGAACATGGGTAGTACACGCGGAACTTTGGAGGCCCAGGCGGACTCACTCGTCTCGGACTATCTTAAGCAGGTTGATTTTGAGATAGTTGCGGCTGCGGAACGGATGAGTGAGTTCTATAAACTGTTTTATGCGTTAGAGAACGATATTCGGGACCTGATTGAATCTGCTCTGTTAGAAAGCAAGGGTGAGGATTGGTGGGAAACTGCAATTCCTCAATTTGTACGCGACAATGCTAAAAAAAATTACGATAAGGAGGCCGGAGAAGGATTGCCTCCGAGATCAGATAGGCTGATTCATTATACAACTTTTGGCGAGTTGAGCGAAATAATAAAGGAGAACTGGGAGTTATTTTCTGGAATGTTTTCGAACGCCTCAAGGAATAGAGTTTTGCGTGTGTTGAACCGCCTTAATTTGGTTAGAGGACCCATAGCGCACTGCAATTTTCTTCCAGAGGAAGAGGCGATCCGCTTGAAGCTAGCTATTCGAGATTGGTATAAATTGATGGAATAGTAGGCGACGCAGGAGGTGTCGAATTTTCGCTCACTTCAGCAGCTCGCCTTCGGAGAACAACAGCTAACATCCAGACACCTAGCGCGATGCAGAGTGTGACGGTTATTTCGGGAGCCGGGGCTTCAGGACGATTTGGTTCTGGAACGACAAGATAGCTGAAACCTTGAGGTGGTGTGCCGGGCGATCTCGATGGGGCGCCGACCTGTCTTAAAAACTATAAGACGGCATGTCGAACGCGGCGACGATGCGGTCATGGTCCGGCAACAGGTTCGCCACCGGTTCGCCGAGTTCGGTGCGGGGGACGGCGGCAAGAAACTGCGTCGCCATGACATGGGCGGCGCCGTCTATGGCCAGGACCGGGTTGAGACGCGCGGGCGGGGATCGGCGCGCCCCTCTGTCCTGCCGTCGGCCGGGTCCCCACAAGGGGGGAGACCGGCCAAACGGTCCCCATCCCCTCTCTTGCGTTTTCCAGGCACTTGCTCGGGGACAAGCCCCTCGCAAACGCGGGAAAACGCTTTCTCTCCCGCAAGGGGAGAGATAGGGCGCCGAGTGCGGCCTTCGCCGTTGTCAGAATTGCCGGTAGCGGTCGAGCGGCAGGCCGTGGGCCTCGACCCAGGCATTGGCGCTTTCGAGCGCGGGGGCGTTTTCGGCGCGCCAGCGCCGGGCGCGCTCTTGCGCGATCGCACGGCCGATTCCCGCCTCGGCGGCACGGGAAAGGTTGATGTCGAGCGCGCGCGCCTCTGCAACAAGGGCCGCGTCCAGGGAGAGATTGGCCGATTTGCGGGGGGTGTTCATGCGCATAATCTATGCGCGTGGGGGCCGGAGGGCAAGGCGGGGCTCGGGAGGTGGGCTCTGGCGGCGCTGGCCATGTCGCTGGCGGGCGCGGCGGCGACGCCCCTTCGCACCCCCTCTGTCCTGCCGTCGGCCGGGTCCTCGCTGCTTCGCAGCGTGCCTGCGCTCGCCGGCCTTCCATCGTGGCGCCGGCACGATGGCTTTGCTCCGCCAACCGGCTGCTCGTCCCCTGCAAGGGGAGAGTTCGGCCAAACCGTTCCCATCCCTCTCTTGCGTTTTCCAGGCACGTGCTCGGGGATAAGCCCCTCGCACATGCGGGAAAACGCTTTCTCTCCCGCAAGGGGAGAGATAGGGCGCCGGGCGCGGCCTTCGGCGGTTGGTTATCCTGCCCGCAAGGGGAGAGGCTTAAAAATAATCCTGCAGCTTGCGGACCTCGAGCGAGCCGGCCTTCAAGGCGGCGATGGCTTCGGCGACGGCTTCGGCGCCGGCCATGGTGGTGTAATAGGGCACTTTCTGCATCAGGGTCGCGCGGCGCAGCGACTTGGAATCCGACACCGCCTTCTGGCCGTCGGTGGTGTTGAAGACCAGCTGGACCTGGCGGTTGCGGATGGCGTCCTCGATATGGGGGCGGCCTTCCAGCACCTTGTTGATCTTTTCGGCCTCGATGCCGTTTTCGCGCAGGAAGCGGGCGGTGCCGCCGGTGGCCAGCACCTTGAAGCCGATATCGGCAAGCCGCCTGACGGCCGGCAGCACGCCGGGCTTGTCGGCGTCGCGCACCGACACGAACACGGTGCCCGAGCGCGGCAGGTCGACGCCGGCGCCGAGCTGGGCCTTGGCGAAGGCAAGCGCGAATTCGCGGTCGAGGCCCATCACCTCGCCGGTCGACTTCATTTCCGGGCCCAAGAGGATGTCGACGCCGGGGAAGCGGGCAAACGGGAACACGGCCTCCTTGACGGCGATGTGGGCGAGTTTTTCGGGATCGGGCCTTCCGCCATAGGCGGCGAAGGTGGCGTCCAGGCTCTCGCCGGCCATGACGCGGGCGGCGATCTTGGCGATCGGCCGGCCGATGGTCTTGGCCACGAACGGCACGGTGCGCGAGGCGCGCGGATTGACCTCGAGCACGAAGATCTCGCCGTCCTTGACGGCGTATTGCACGTTCATCAGCCCGCCGACCCTGAGCGCGCCGGCCAGCGCCGCGGTCTGGCGCTCGAGCTCGGCGACGGTGTCTGGATCGAGCGTATGGACCGGCAGCGAGCAGGCCGAATCGCCGGAATGGATGCCGGCCTCCTCGATATGTTCCATGATGCCGGCGACATAGGTCGCGGCGCCGTCCGACAGGCAGTCGACGTCGACCTCGATCGCGCCGGCCAGATAGGTGTCGAACAAAAGCGGGTTCTTGCCGAGCAGGGTGTTGATCTGGCCGGTCTTGTCGTTGGGATATTTCTGCTTGATGTCCTCCGGCACCAGGCCGGGCACGATGTCGAGCAGATAGGTCTGGAGCTGGCCTTCCTCGTGGATGATCTGCATGGCGCGGCCGCCGAGCACGTAGGAGGGGCGCACGACCAGCGGAAAGCCGAGCTCGCCGGAAACGAGGCGGGCCTGCTCGACGGAAAAGGCGATGCCGTTCTTCGGCTGCTTGAGGCCGAGCCGGGTCAGAAGCTTCTGGAAGCGGTCGCGGTCCTCGGCCAGGTCGATCATGTCGGGCGCGGTGCCCAGGATCGGGATGCCGGCCCGTTCCAGCGCCTCGGCGAGTTTCAGGGGCGTCTGGCCGCCGAACTGGACGATGACGCCGACCAGCCGGCCGGCGGCCTGTTCGGCGCGCAGGATTTCCAGCACGTCCTCGTCGGTCAGCGGCTCGAAATAGAGCCGGTCGGAGGTGTCGTAGTCGGTCGACACCGTCTCGGGATTGCAGTTGACCATGATCGATTCGTAGCCGGCGTCGGCGAGCGCGAAGGCGGCGTGACAGCAGCAATAGTCGAACTCGATGCCCTGGCCGATGCGGTTCGGCCCGCCGCCGAGAATGACCACCTTGTTGCGGTCCGACACTTTTGCCTCGTCGGCGGGGGCGCCGGCAAACGGCACCTCGTAGGTGGAATACATATAGGCCGTCGGCGAGGCGAACTCGGCCGCGCAGGTGTCGATGCGCTTGTAGACGGGGTGGACGGCGAGCGCGTGGCGCGCCTTTCTGACCGCCTCGGCGTCGAGACCGGTGAGCGAGGCGAGGCGGGCGTCGGAAAAGCCCATCGCCTTGAGCATGCGCAGGTTCGCGGCGTCTTGCGGCAGGCCGTGCTCGCGCACGCGCGCCTCCATCGCCACGATCGCGGCGATCTGCTCCAGAAACCACGGATCGATGGCGCACATGGCGTGGATGTCGGCGAGCGAGGTGCCCATGCGCATCGCCTGGGCGACCTGGCGCAGCCGGTCGGGCGTCGGCGTGCCGAGGGCGGCGCGGATGGCGTTGCGGTCGTCGTCGCTGTCGCTGCCGGGGCCGACGCCCGGAATCTCGATCTCGTCGAGCCCGGTCAGGCCGTTTTCGAGCCCGCGCAGCGCCTTTTGCAGGCTTTCGGCAAAGGTGCGGCCGATCGCCATCACCTCGCCGACCGACTTCATCGCCGTCGACAGGACCGGCTCGGCGCCGGGGAACTTCTCGAAGGTGAAGCGCGGGATCTTGGTGACCACATAGTCGATCGACGGCTCGAAGGAGGCCGGGGTGGCGCCGCCGGTGATGTCGTTTTCGAGTTCGTCGAGCGTGTAGCCGACCGCCAGCTTGGCCGCCACCTTGGCGATCGGGAAGCCGGTCGCCTTGGAGGCGAGCGCGGAGGAGCGCGACACGCGCGGGTTCATCTCGATGACGACCATGCGCCCGCTCGCCGGGTCGATGGCGAACTGGACGTTGGAGCCGCCGGTCTCCACCCCGATCTCGCGCAACACCGCGATCGAGGCGTTGCGCATCACCTGATATTCCTTGTCGGTGAGGGTGAGCGCCGGCGCCACCGTGATCGAATCGCCGGTGTGAACGCCCATCGGGTCGATGTTCTCGATCGAGCAGATGATGATGCAGTTGTCGGCGCGGTCGCGCACGACCTCCATCTCGTATTCCTTCCAGCCGAGCACCGATTCCTCGATCAGCACCTCGGTCGTCGGCGAGGCGTCGAGGCCGCGCTCGACGATCTCGAAGAACTCGGAGCGGTTGAAGGCGATGCCGCCGCCGGTGCCGCCGAGCGTGAAGGAGGGCCGGATGATCGCCGGCAGGCCGACATGGTCGAGCGCGGTCGCGGCGACGGCCATGGCATGGGTCATGTAACGCTGCTTGCGGTCGCCCTCGCCGAGATTCCAGCGATTCTCGAGCTCGTCGAGCGCGGCGTCGAGCGCGTCGCCCGAACGTTCGGCGCGCAGCCCGGCGCGCTCGGCCTCGTGGGTCTTGCGGTCGGCGTCCTTGACCTCGGTGGCGTTGGCGAGCACCGATTTCGGCGTTTCCAGCCCGATCCTGGCCATCGCCTCGCGAAACAGCGCCCGGTCCTCGGCCATGTCGATCGCCTCGGCGTCGGCGCCGATCATCTCCACGCCGTAGCGCTCCAGCACGCCCATGCGCCGCAGCGACAGGGCGGTGTTGAGCGCGGTCTGGCCGCCCATGGTCGGCAGCAGCGCGTCGGGCCGCTCTTTGGCGATGATCTTGGCCACCACCTCCGGCGTGATCGGCTCGATATAGGTGGCGTCGGCCAGTTCCGGGTCGGTCATGATGGTGGCCGGGTTGGAGTTGACCAGCACGACGCGGTAACCCTCGTCCTTCAGCGCCTTGACCGCCTGGGTGCCGGAATAGTCGAACTCGCAGGCCTGGCCGATGACGATCGGCCCCGCACCGATGATGAGAATGGAGGCGATGTCGGTGCGTTTGGGCATGGCGGTCTGTCCGTTCGAACGTTCTTGCGCGAAGACCCGGCGCGGGGCGTCTCCGGGGAGCGCCGTGGCGCATCGCGGAGCCCGGTCGGTGCGCAAGAGAAAATCTTGTCAGGCTAGGCGGGCCTTATAGGGGAGAGAAAACCGCGAGGGAAGAGCCGAAAGCGCCGGTTACGGCGCAATCCAACACACAAACCGGCCGCGCGGCCATGCGCGCCTATGCCGTTTCGCCGGCGCTGCGCCGCGTGGCTGCGTTTTCGTGGACGCGGAAGCGCGACTTGACGTGTTTTCCTGGCGCCGCGCATGGAGCGCGCGTTGCCGCGGCGGGCGTTGGAAACGTCGAATTCGGCGGCCGCATGGATGCGCCTGTCGGCGAGCACGCCATGTTTGGAAAACCCCGTGCCGCCCTTGTGACGATGTGTGCCGGCCGGCTTTCGCCGGCGCATGTCCGGCGTATTTTTGCCGATCGCCGGACCGGACGGGTCGCGAATCGGGGGCGCGGTCTTTAGGACAAGGCTGTCGGCCGGCGTGCGCGGCCCTTTCAGACGAGAGCGAGGTGGTTCGTGACCCAAAAAACCGTCGGTGCGTGTTTGTGCGGCGCCGTCGCATTCGAGATCAGCGGTGCGTTCGAAGCGTTTTTCCTGTGCCATTGCCGGCGGTGCCGAAAGGATACCGGCTCCGCGCACGCGGCCAATCTGTTTTCCTCCACCGCGACGATCGCCTGGCCGTCGGGGCAGGACAAGATCAGGACCTACCGGGTGCCCGGGACCCGGCACGAAAAGAGTTTTTGCACCGAATGCGGCTCGGCCGTTCCAACGCTACAGGCAGACGGCGCCATGCTGGTGGTGCCGGCCGGAAGCCTCGACAGCCCGGTGGAGATACGGCCGACCGCGCATATTTGCTGCGCGAGCCGGGCGAACTGGGATACGGGGCTCAGCGCGGTTCCGACGCTCGACGGGCTGCCGGGATAGGGCTTGCGGGCCTGCCGGACGTCTATTGCGCGGCGAGCATCGCGATTAGCGCTTTGGCCCGGGCGACGGCTTTTTGCGCGGTCGCCACCGCTTCCGCGTCGTCGATGATTTCGAGCTTCGCCAGACCGCTTTCGCACAACGCCAGGGCGTGGCGCGCGGCCGCCAGGTCGGCGTCGTGGCGGGCCTTTTCGGTGCGCACCTCGCAGGCGGTGTTTTCGAAATAGCCGGCAAAGGCGGGCAAAGCGGGCGCCCGCGCCAGGGCGGCCGCGGCCATTTCCTCGGCCAGCGCCAGCCGGTCGGCGTCGAAATCGGCGCGCAGGCCCTGGACGATGACGAAGGCCAGCGTGTTGGCGGTGAGCGCGATCCCCTGCTGGTTGTCGAAATCCCGCATATGGCGGTTGATCCGGGTTCCGGCCGCGACCGCGCGGTCGATGTCGCCGGGGCTGCCAGTCGCGAGCGCCAGCCTCGCGGCCGCGTCGGCATAATGCGCGAAAAGCTCGACGAACGGGACCGGGTTGGCGGCCGGTGCCTGCCATGCCTCGTAGTGCCCGATCGCGGTTTCCAGCAGGTCGACGCTTTCGCGCAGACCCTCGGCATCGTCATTAAGGGCCGCCAGCGCCTGCACCGCCTTGCCGAGCTCGGCCTGCGCGAAGGTCGCCAATTGCGGCTCGCCGGCCGGGTCGAAGCTGTCATGGGCGGCCCTGAGCCCGGCGACGGCCTCGTCCAACGTGGCTGCATCGCCCTGGCGCCGGCCGATGCCGGCGCGCACCCGCGCCTTTTGCAGCCGGACCAGCCGGAGCTGTCGCGGGTTGGAACCGGCGAGGGGGTCGCGTTCGACGGCGTCGAGCGCGTCCAGCGCCGCGGCGAGGTGCCGCGTGCCGTCCTCGCGCAGGCCGATCGCCACCAGGGTCAGCGCGCGTTGCCAGGCTGCGTCGAGGGCGGCGGCCCGCGCGCCGGCCTGGCGGAAGATCGCCAACGCGGCCTCGTGCGCCTCGAGTGCCGAAGTAAGCTCGGAGGGATCGCCGAAACGATCCGCCCATTCCAGCCCGATGCGCCCGCCGGTGGTGGCGATCTCGGCCCAGAGCAGGGGAAAACGCTCGCGGTCGAACAGGCCGGCGGTCATGGCGTTCATCTCGGCCGCCGTCGACAGGGCCTCGGTCGTGTTCAGGCGCATGGCGAGATCGAGCGCGATCTGCGGCGCGCGTACCGCGTAGCGCGCCGACAGCGGATCGATGTCGCCGTCGGTGTCGAGCATGGCGCCAAGCGCGCCGAGCTCGCCCTGCAAGGCGGCGAAAAGCATCAAAGAGGGCGCGGCCGCCCAGCGATAATAAAGCGCCTGCACGTGCCGGAAACGCGCCTCGGCCTCCGTCGCCCGATCTGCGGCCTGGCTGGCGAGCGCGGCAGCCTCGGCAAATCTGGTTTCGGCCGCCGCCAAAGTGGCGTCGTCGCCGGCCGTCAACGCGATTTGCCCGCCGGCGCGCCCGGCATCGAGCAAAAGCCTGGCGCGCTCGCCGGCCGGCAGCGCCTCGGCGTCGGCGCCGGCCGTTTCGAGCACGCCCAGCGCTTCGTGAACGGCGGCGTCGTCGCCGGTTTTGGCGCCGCGCAGCATCAGGGCGCGGGCCAGGCCATGCGCGAAACGGGCCCGCTCGCCGGCGGGCAGTCCGTCGCGGTCAACCAGCGTCTCGCGCGCCAGGCGTTCGGCGGCGGCGAGCGAGGATCGCGATCCCTTCAACTCGGCATCGGTCAGGCGCGCGGCGATTTCCGCGCGGCGGTAGTCCCGCGCTTTTTTGTCGTCCCAATCGGCGAGGATCGCGCCGGCCTCGGCATAATCGTCGGCGGCCTCGGCGTGGCGGAAGAGTAGTTTTTTGGTCTCCGCGCTGCGGGCAAAGACCGCGGCATCCTCGGCAATGCGGTCGCGCAGGGCGGCGATCTGCCGGTCGCGGGTCGACCGCAGCGCCGCGACGCGCTGCTTGGCGCCTTCGCGCAGCCGATCGGCGGTCTCGAGCGCGCCTTCCAGTTCGGCCTCGTCGGCCAGGCGCGACAGGCGCTCGATCTCCGGATCGGGATTGGCGAGGGCCTCGTTTGCCCGGCGGTTTTCGGCGAAGCGCTCGATTTCGGCGCGCAGCCGCGCCTCGACCGCGGCCGGGTCGCCGGTCGCGTCGACGCCGAGCGCCTGCATCATGGCGAAGACGACGCTCATCGGCACCTCGCCGCCGCGGGCGAGGTTCTCGGCCTGGGTGCGGCGCACCGCCGGCAGGTCGGCGATGGTCAGGAGCAGGCGCCGGCGCTCGGCGAGGATTTCGCCCGGCGGCCCTTCGACCGGCGCGGGCGCCTCGCCGAAATAAAGCAGGCGGCGCAGGCTGGCATTCGTCCACGGAAGCTGTCGGCCGCCGGTCGTCAGATAGACCTCCTCGGCGACCATGCGCATGACGGTGCCGAATTCGGTGCCGGCCATGGCGGAAACGTGGCGCAGCAGCGCGGCCGCATAGGGGCTGTTGTCGCCGGCGCCGTCGAGCGCCGGGCGGCCCGGCTCGGCGGCGAAGCCGATCACCATGCCGAGCGGGCCGGCGGTCGTATCGGCCGGCGTGTCGGCAAGGGTGCGGGCGCCGCGCGTCTCGGCCAGGCCGCCGGCCGAGACCGGCACCGGCTGGGCGCCGGCGGTGCGTTTGAGCGTCGCGCCGGGCGGGAACGGATTGTCGCGGCAGGCGTCGAGCAGCAGGATGGTGACGGAGACGGTTTCACGCAGCCGGGCGAGAATGTCGTTGAGCGGCACGAGGCGCTCGGACGCCGCGCCAAGGGCCGACAGATCCGCGTCGACGGGGATCAGGAAATTCTCGCCGCCGGCCTCGATGCCGTGGCCGGCATAATAAAACACCGCCACATCGGCCTCGGCGGCATCCTCGACGAAGCGGTCGAGATCGCGGGCGAGATCCTTCGCGTCGCGGTCAGTGCGGCGCACGGACTCAAAACCGAGATCGGCGAGCAGTTCCTCGATCGCATCGGCATCGTTTTCGGGATTGGCGAGTTTGGGAAGATGGGCGTAGTCGCCATTGCCGATCACCAGCGCCACGCCGCGCAGGGCGCGCGCTTCTTGCGCGGCGGCGACCGCCGACAAGGTGAAAAGGATAAACAACAGCACGAGGCCCGCACCAACGCGCAGCAGCCGCGTGCCGGAGACAAAACCGCCCATCAAGGACCCCGGTTCGCGTTCGCCGCCACTGTGGCCGGCGGCTGCGGCAAGAGCAAGGCGGCCGGCGGGACTGGCGCGGGCGGGCGGACCCACGCGCACCCCGCGCCGGCCGTCGTCGGCCCGCCGCCGGTCGCGCTCGCTCAGGGGGCAGGCTGGCGCGCGGCCGAGGGCCGGCAGGATGCGGGCGAGGATGCGGTCGCGCCTGACCAACTGGCGATAGAGCGCCGCGGCGACATGAAGCGTGGCGGCGTCCGGCCGGCGGCCCGGCGGAATTCGTGCGTGATGTTCTGCCCATGACGGCTATCTCCGTGCGGCGCGGCGTCGTAGGATGCGCGGGCACTTCGGCGGATCGACCCGGATAAAGGGCAAGCGGGCGCGAAGGGGCAAAGAGGATCGGGGCGTACGCACGGAGGGCTTGCCATGTTTTTCAGACGGACTTTTCTTGTGGCCGCGATCGTCGCGGCTTCGGCCACAACGGCGGCGGCCGACACCTATCTCGGCTCCTATGTGGCGCGGATTTCAGGCCATGACCACGAGGCGAGCGACGGTTATCCGCTCGAAAGCGCCGCGCAGATCGTTCGTCAGGACCGCGCCAATTACCACAAGTTCGGGCGGATCGACGCGGAGGACACCGGCGATTCCTGGTTCGCCTCCGCGAAGGCGCGCGGGCGTCTGCAAAACATGCTCGAGCGGGGCGGGGCGATGGATTCGCGCACCCGTCGGGCGATCGTCAACGGCTCGCCGCTGATCGAGGTCGAGGTCTACCAGCGCAGCGTCAAGGTGTTTCTGCTGCGCTGATCAGCTGTCGTGCCGGCGTCGGCCACTTGACGCATGACGGACACAAAATGTTTGTTTAAGACCAGTCATGAGAGCATGCGCTCCACCTGGCGGCGGACGCGGTGGGCTGGCGAGGAGGTTCGACATGCGTTGGCGAGGCAGACGGCAAAGCTCTAATGTTGAGGATCAACGCGGGCGTGGCGGCGGCGGCTTCGGTCGCGGCGGCGGCGGCGTGCGCATCCCGGTCGGCCGGATCGGCGGGCGCGGCGGCGGGCTTTCCGGCATCATTATCCTGGTGGTGCTGTTCTTCGCGCTCAGGGCCTGCGGCATCGACCCGCTGGAAATGCTGTCGCAAGATACCGGCGGCGCGCCGCCGGCCGGCCAGCAGCGGACGCAGGCCAGCGACGAGGCCGCGCAGTTCGCCGGCGTGGTGCTGGCCGAGACGGAAGACGTGTGGAAGGGCATATTCCAGGCCGAGGGCGCGACCTATGCCGAGCCGAAAATGGTGCTCTTTTCGGGCCAGGTGCGCTCGGCCTGCGGCTTCGCCTCGGCCGCGTCGGGACCGTTTTATTGTCCGGGCGACAAAAAGCTCTATCTCGACCTGAATTTTTTCGACGAGCTCGCGCGCCGCTTCGGCGCGTCCGGCGATTTCGCGCAGGCCTATGTGATCGCGCACGAAGTCGGACACCATGTGCAGAACCTGATCGGCGTCCTGCCCAAATTCAACGCAATGCGCCAGCGCATGAGCCAGACCGAAGCCAACCAGATGTCGATCCGCGTCGAGTTGCAGGCCGACTGCTTCGCCGGCGTGTGGGCTCATTTCACGGCGCAGAAGGGACTGTTGGAAACGGGCGATATCGACGAGGCGCTCAACGCCGCCAACCAGATCGGCGACGACACGCTGCAACGGCGCACGCAGGGTTACGTGGTGCCCGAAAGCTTCAACCACGGCACGTCGGCGCAGCGGCGCGAATGGTTTTCGCGCGGTCTGGAAAGCGGCCGGCTGGACGCCTGTGACACCTTCAAGGGCCCGGTCTGAAACCGAGGCCGTCCGTGCGACCGTGTCGCACGACCGTCAAGGAGAACGCCGTGCCGGATTGCAAGCTCCGGCTTCGGCCGCCATGGGCCGGTGACCAAGGCAAATATCCGATACGGACTGTTTGACCCGAACGGTCGGCGTTTGGCGGAATTTCTTATGAAACCGTTAAGTCTGCCTGTTATCCGCGCATTAATTGAGCTGTCCTACAATCGCCCCTTGCAAATTGCCGAGGGGGTTTGGCATGGCACGGTCTCTGGTCCAGCTTTTCCGCCGCGACGAAAGCGGCCATTACGGGATGATGATGGCGCTGGCGATGCTGCCATTGCTGCTCGCCGGTGGCACGGCGGTCGACCTGGCCTCGATCAGCGCCCGGCAGGCGCAACTGCAGCAGGCGATGGATTCGGCCGCGCTGGCGATCGCGCGCGAAGGCGAGTCGCTCTCCGACGCGGAAGCCAACAAGATCGCCAAGCAGTTTCTCGACACGAATTTCGATCCGCGTTTCGCGGATATGGAGATCAAACGCTCGGGCACCAAGGTCGACATCAAGGCGGCGGCGCGCGCCAACCTGACCTTCGGCTCGCTTCTGGGCTACGAGAACTGGAAAGTCTCGGCCAAATCCTCGGCCGACCTTGCCTATACCAATTACGAGATCGCGCTGGTGCTCGACACGACCGGCTCCATGGCCGGCGGCAAGCTGATCGCGATGAAGGATGCCGTTCTCGGTCTGGTCAACACCATGTCGGCCCAGGTCAAAGGGAAGGACAAGCTGAAATTCGCGGTGGTTCCGTTCGCTAATTTCGTCAATGTCGGCCCGCAATACGGGCCCGAATTCAAGAAAAACGGCAAGATCAAGAACAAGACCGGCGCCAAATGGCTCGACCTGAAGGGCGAGGCCGATTTTCCGCAGGTCGAGCTGCAGCAGGGGTTGAGCCGGTTCGAGCTGTTCAATCATCTCGGCGAGGACTGGGCCGGCTGCGTGGAGACACGCTACGGCGGCGGCAAGGTCGCCCACGATGTCGAGGACAGCGCGCCGAACGAGAAAGACGCGGCGAGCCTGTTCGTGCCGGCCTTCTCGATCGACGAGCCCGACGAGGACGGTTATTCCAACAGCTATATCGGCTCGGACGCGGATCCGCTGGACAACACGCCGAAAGGCAAGATCAAGAAGCTGCTGAAATATGGTGTGACCACGCTTCTGCCGATCGATCCCACGCTCGAATGGCTGGCACCGGACGCCAAGATGTCGGGCGGGCGAGGGCCGAACCGCGATTGCGTGACCCAGCCCATCATGGCGCTGAACACCGATTTCAAGGCGATCGTCAACAAGGTCAAATCGCTCAAGGCCAACGGCAATACCAACATTATGGAAGGGGTGGCCTGGGGCATGCGGGTGCTGTCGCCGCGCGAGCCTTTCACCGAAGGCCGCGACCCCAAGGAAATCGGGGTCGAGAAGATCATGATCGTCCTGACCGACGGCTCGAACGTGTTCGGCAATACCAAAAACGCGCTCGGATCGCGCTATGCGAGCCAGGGTTATCTGGTCGACGGGCGGCTGGGGATCACGGCCGGCTCGTCCTCCGACACCAACAAGCTGATGAACGAAAAGACACTCGCGGCGTGTGAGAACGCCAAGGCGCAGAACATACTCGTCTACACGATCAGGCTCGAGGAGCCGGACGTGAAGACAGGCATGATGCTCAAGGATTGCGCGTCGAGCTCGGCACATTTCTTCGACGCGCCGTCGCGCTCGCAGCTTGACGAGGTGTTCGACGAAATCCGCGACCGGGTGGTACGGTTGCGGCTGGCTTCGTAGCGCGACTGCGCGGCGCTTCAGCGCTCGGCGAGCGCCGGCTCGCTCTTGCGCTGGCGGATCAGGTTGATGAAGCGACGGAACAGATAGTGCGAATCCTGCGGGCCCGGCGAGGCCTCGGGATGCTGCTGGACCGAAAACACCGGCCGGCCCTTGACGGCGATGCCGCAATTGGAGCCGTCGAAGAGCGAGACGTGGGTCTCTTCCACGGTATCGGGCAGCGAGGCCGAATCGACGGCGAAGCCGTGATTCATCGATACGATCTCGACCTTGCCGGTGGTGTGGTCCTTGACCGGGTGGTTGGCGCCATGGTGGCCCTGGTGCATCTTGACCGTGCGGGCGCCGAGCGCCAGCGCCAGCATCTGGTGGCCGAGGCAGATACCGAATACCGGAATGTCGCTTTTCAGCAAATCACGGATGACGGGCACGGCATAGTCGCCGGTGGCGGCCGGATCGCCGGGGCCGTTGGACAGAAAAATGCCGTCTGGATGCATGGCCAGCACATCCTCGGCCGTGGTCGTGGCCGGCACCACGGTGACCTCGGCGCCGAGCCCGGCCAGAAGCCGCAATATGTTGCGCTTGACGCCATAGTCGATCGCCACGATATGCATCATCGGCTCGTCCTGGCGGCCGTAGCCGTCCTCGACCCGCCACGGCGTCTCGGTCCAGGTCGAACTCTGGCCGGACGTGACCTCTCTTGCCAGATCGAGCCCGACCAGGCCAGGCCATTCGGCCGCGCGCCGCTTCAGTTCGGCGCGGTCGAAGGTGCCGTCGGGCGCGTGCGCGATCACGGCGTTGGACATGCCCTTTTCGCGGATCAGCGCCGTCAGCGCGCGGGTGTCGATGCCGCACATGGCGACCATGCCGCGGCGTTTCAACCAGTCGTTCAAATGTTCGGTGGCGCGATGGTTGGACGGGTCGGTGAGATCGGATTTGAACACCGCACCGACGGCGCCGGCGCGCGCGGCCGGCGTCAGATCCTCGATGTCCTCGTCATTGGCGCCGACATTGCCGATATGCGGAAAGGTGAAGGTGACGATCTGGCTGGCATAGGACGGATCGGTGAGGATTTCCTGGTAGCCGGTCAGCGCGGTGTTGAAGCAGACCTCGCCGACCGCGGTTCCCTCGGCGCCGAGACCGACGCCTTCGATTTCCGTCCCGTCGGCCAGCACGAGCAGGGCCGTGGGCGGCGTCACGATCCAGGGCGCGGTCGAATGCGTCATCTCAATTCTCCGTCAGGTCGCTCGCCCCAGGCTTGAAAGCCGGGCGGCTAAAGGCCATATGGCGCGAAGAAACGCACGCGACCTACGGCAAGCCGTCGATCCGTGCGAACAGGTATACGTCCATGCAAGGCGCGAACAATAGGCGAAGCGCGGACGCCGGTCAATCGTTGAAGATTGATGCCAAGGCAAAAGTTTTACCTAACGAAAACAATGACTTGAGAGAAAACAAACGGTTTGCTTCGGCCAAGTCGGGGCGCTATGGTGCATGGCCGCGAATGGAGATGGATCCGATGCGCGAAAAACTCGCGTGCGCACTCAGGGACGCGCAAAAGGCCCAGGACAAACGCCGGCTGTCGACGATCCGACTGATCCAGGCGGCTGTGAAGGATCGCGATATCGCGAACCGCACGGCCGGCAAGGATCCGGTCAGCGACGAGGACATTGCCGCGATTCTCATCAAGATGGTCAAGCAGCGCGTGGAATCGGCGCGAACCTTCGAGGAGGCCGGCCGTCTTGAACTGGCCGAGCAGGAGCGCCAGGAGATTGCCGTGATTCGCGGCTTCCTGCCACGGCCGCTGGAGGAAGAGGCGGTCAAACAGGCCTGCGAGCAGGTCATCAACGAGGTTGGCGCCGGTGGCCTGCGCGACATGGGCAAGTGCATGGACGCGCTGAAGGAAAAATTCCCCGGACGGATGGATTTCGGCAAGGCGAGCGGCATCGTCAAGGGCATGCTGCGCTGACGCGAAGCTGGCCGCGCGACCTTATCCGGTTTTCAGGCGCGTATCGCTGAGCATGCCCTGTTCTTCCAGTACCGGGTAGGCGATCGAGGCGAGCAGCGAATTGATCTGCTTCAGGTCGCGCAGCGTGTCGAGATGGATGGAACTCGTCTCGAGGCTTTTCACCGTACCTTCACGCAGCCGGTCGAAATGGCTCTGGTTGGATGCCTTTTCCGTATCGCGCAGCCGGTCCTTTTCGGCAACGAGCTGGCGTGCGGTCTCGCTGTCGCGCGACACAAGCACGTTGAAGGCCAGCCTGGCATTGGCGGTGACGGCGGCATGGAAGCCGGTCAACTCACGCCAGCCCTCTTCCGTGAATTCGAGGCCGCGCTCCATCTTCTTGCGTACGTGGACGAGCATGTTGCGTACGATGATGTCGCCGACCTGCTCGAGTTTCACGCAGGCCCCGATGAGCTCCTGGCAACGCAGCGCCTCGTCCTCGGTCAATGGGCGCACGGTGGTTCTGGCCAGATAGAGTTTGATGGCGGCGTGACGTTTGTCGACCCTGTCGTCGAGGGCGGCGAGCGCGTCGATGCCGTCCTTGTCGGCATGGGCGTATAGTTCGATGATGCGCTTGAGCATGACCTCGATGGTCTCGCACACGCGCACCACCTCGCGCGTCGCGTTAGCCAGAGCCTGGGCCGGCTTGTCCAGGGCGTTCTCGTTCAGCGCGCTGAGCTCGGTGGCGGCGAGAAGATCGGCGGCGGGGGTCGAACGCGCCGACACGACCGCCGTCGTCAGGCGGACGACGAGGCCGGCGAGCGGAACGCCAAGCAAGGCCAGAAGGCCGTTGAACAGCAAATGGGCGTGGATGATCTGCTCGGCTGCCGTCGCGCCCAGCCGTTCGAGCGGCGCCCCGAAAAGGATGAACGCGATCAGGGCCAGGATCGCGCCGGTGGCGCGCACGACCAGGTTGCCGATCGGCACGGTGCGCGACAGCGGGGGCATCGCGCGCGCCAGCATCGCGGCGATGACGCCGCCGCCGAGATTGGCGCCGAGCACGAAGACCAGTCCCAGTTCAACCGGAACCAGGCCGCGGCCCGCCAGCGCCACCACGAGCAGGATGGCGGCGACGCTGGAGTGAAACAACCAGGTGGTGACGGCGGCGACGATGAAGGCGGTGGCGGGGTCGCCCGCGAGATAGTCGACGATGACCGGAAGCAGGCGGCTGTCGCGCAGCGGTTCCGATGCCTCGCCGATCATGCGCAACGACAGGATCAGCAGGCCGATCCCGATCAGAACGCGGCCGAACTGGCGCCAGTTGCGCGCCTGGGTGGCCAGAAACATCGTCGTGCCGGCGACCAGGCACAGCGGCACCAGAAGGGCGAGATCGAAGGACAAGAGCTTGACGACCAGCGCCGAGCCGATGTCGGCGCCCAGAACGGCGATCAGTCCGGCCGTCGCCGAAACGATACCGGCGCCCGCGAAAGAGCCGACCAAGAGGCTGACCGCCGTCGCGCTCTGCAGCGCCACGGCCAGCGCGGCGCCGGCCAGCACCGCCAGCAGCGGGTTGCGAAGGGTGGCGCGCAGGCGGTGGCGCAGTATGTTGCCGTAGGCACGCTCGACGCCGGTGCGCACCATGCGCGTGGCCCATAACAACAGCGCCACGGCGCCCGCCAGATGCAGGAGCACGAGCGAGCCGCTCATCGCGCCACGCCCGGCGATGCGCGGCCGACAGGTGTCGTCGAAAGGGTCGATCTCATGGTTTTCCACTCCGTTGCGGAGCGCCGGTCAGGCGGCATGTCTTTTAGCCGGATAATGTTTGGCCGGGGGCACGATACGACGCGGGGCGGCGTCGCGCAACGCCGCTGCGATACGCTGATTTTGCCGGAATTCGGGGCCGTCGACGCTCAGGCGGCGTCGGATTCGCGCGCTTGTTCGGCTTCGCTGCCTTCGTCGAGCGAGGCGATCGGCCCCGGACGGCCGAGCAGGTAACCCTGGCCGATCTGGCAGAATTCGCCGGCCAGAAATTTCAGCTCCTCCGAGGTTTCCACGCCTTCGGCCAGCACCGGCAGGCCGAGGCCGCGGCCGATGCCGAGTACCGCCTTGACGATGGTGGCGGCCTGTTCGTTGGTGTCGACCTGCTTGATAAAGGAGCCGTCGATCTTGATCTTGTCGAAGGGGAAGGCGCGCAGGTTCGACAGCGAGGAGTAGCCGGTGCCGAAATCGTCCATGGCGATATGGACGCCGAGCGCCTTGAGTTGGCGCAGCGTCGTCAGGGCGCGGGTCATATCGCGCACAAGGGCGGTTTCGGTGATCTCGATTTCGAGCCGGCTGGGCGACAGGCCGGTCTGGAGGAGAATCTCGTGTACCGTGTGCACGAAGCTGGGGCTGTGAAGCTGGATCGCCGACACGTTGACGGCGATCGTCACCGGCTTTTGCCAGGTGGCGGCTTCCTCGCAGGCCGTGCGCAACACCCATTCGCCGATTGGCACGATGATGCCGCTTTCCTCGGCGATCGGGACGAAGACCGCCGGCGAGACATTGCCGCGCTCGGCATTGGACCAGCGCAACAACGCCTCGAAACCGATCGTCTCGCCGGTGTCGAGCTTTTTTTGCGGTTGATAGACGAGGCGGAATTCGTTGCGGGCGACGGCGTGGCGCAATTCGTGCTCCATCAGGCGCCGCGCGCGCGCCTCCATGCCCATTGCCTCCTCGTAGAAGCGCCAGGTGTCGCGCCCTTCCGACTTGGCGCGGTAGAGCGCGGCGTCCGCGTTGCTCAGCAACGCCTCACGGTCCCTTGCATCGGCGGGGAACAACGCGATGCCGATACTGGTCGACATCAGCCCTTCGCTGCTGGCGTCCTCGTTTTCCTCGCGGAACGATCTCAGGATCGCCTCTGCGATACGCGACGCGTCCTCGGGGCGCTGCAGGCGCGGGGCGACGATGGCGAATTCGTCGCCGCCGAGGCGGGCCAGCATCTGCCCTTCGCCGAGCGCACCCGACACGCAGCGCGCCACCTTCTTGAGCATGACATCGCCGGCGGCGTGGCCGAACAGATCATTGACCTCCTTGAACCGGTCGAGGTCGAGGCACAACAGCGCGAGATGGCCGTCCGTGTTGCCGGCGGCGAGGATTTCCTCATCCAGGCGGGCGGAAAAGGCGCGGCGATTGGGCAGGCCCGTCAACGCGTCGTGCATGGCGAGCCTGCGAATGTCGGCCTCGGCCGCCTTGCGCTCGCGGATGTCGCGCACGGCGACCACCAGATGCGGTGTGCCGCCATAGTCGATGAAGCGCGACAACAGCTCGACGGGGATGCTGTTGCCGTCATTGATGACCAGCTCGGTCTCGAAGATTTCCTGCGAGCCGTCGAGCAGCGAGCTGCACACATCCTTATCGGGAAACAGGTCGGCGAGATGGCGGCCGGCGAGAATGTCCGGGGTCCAGTCGGTCAGCGCCATGAAGCTGGCATTGGCCGTGACGAGCCGGGTACCCCCACACACCAGAAGCCCCTCGATCGCCGCGTCGGCGAGGTTGTGCATGCGCGCGGCTTCTTTCTCGGCGTTGCGATAGTCTCGCACGTCGACCCAAAGGGCGGTGCAGACCAGGAGCAGGATGATGAAGCTTGCCGCCGCGACAGCGCCGGCCAGAAGCGGCGCAGGAATGGCGCTCGCCGGCACGGCGATCGACGCGTCGGGCAGGATCGACACCGCGCCCATGCCGGTGAAATGCATGCCGCAGATCGCAAGCGTCAGCACCAGCGCCCCGACGATGCGCGACAGGATCGTGTCCGAGCGTAGCGCAACGAACACGGACAGCGCGCCGAGGCCGACGCCGGTTACGAGCGAGGCGGCGACGAGAAGCTGGTCCCAGGCCATCACGCCCTGGACCTGGAAGGCGGCCATGCCAATATAGTGCATCACGGCGATGCCGGCGCCGATGATCGCGCCGCCGACCAGGCGGTTGTCGACGTTCGGGCGCGTGATCGCGACGGCGATGCCGCCGCCAGTGACCACAACGGCCACCAGCAGCGAGGCAAGGGTGAGGCCGAGATCGTAGCCGTTGGGAACACCGGGCTGGAAGGCCAGCATGCCGATGAAATGGGTGGCCCAGACGCCCGAGCCGATCGCCATGGCCGATACGGCCGTCCAGACATGGCGCATATGTCTGCGGGCCTTGCCGACGTGGTGGAGGAGATTGACCGCAGTCAGCGACGCGATCAGGCAGGTCAGGCCTGCGAGCACCACAAGCCGCAGATCGTGCTCGGTGATGATGCAATTGTAAACGGTCAACATGCCGTGCCCCCGCGTCGATGTCCGCGCCTGATTTAGCAGTTCCGGCTTGAAAAAAGATGAATCGCGTCGTTTGGCGCCCGGCGGCACGCGCCGTGTGGGTCCCAGGCCGTCCGGCAAGGGTCTGACAGGGCCGGCGGCGAAGCTGTGAAAACCGAGTATCGGGCCCCGATTGCGCTCGCGCGCATGACGCTGTGCGCCTATATGGGGGGCGGAGACAGGTTCCATGCGCTTTTCACCCTCCTTCCTCGACGAGATACGCGACCGCGTGTCGATTTCGGCCGTCGTCGGCCAGCGCGTGACGTGGGACCGCAAGAAGACGAACGCCTCGCGCGGCGACTATTGGGCGTGCTGCCCGTTCCATGGCGAAAACACGCCGAGCTTTCATTGCGAGGACCGCAAGGGGCGTTACCACTGCTTCGGCTGCGGGGTGTCGGGCGACCATTTCCGCTTCCTGACCGAACTCGACGGATTGTCTTTTCCAGAGGCGGTCGAACGGATCGCCGACATGGCCGGCGTGCCGATGCCGGCGCGCGACCCCGAGGCCGAGCACCGCGAGAAAAAACGCGCCAGCCTGACCGAGGTGATGGAACTGGCGGCGGCCTTCTTCCAGGAGCAGTTGCAGTCGGCCGCGGGTGCGGCCGCGCGCGCCTATCTGCGCGAGCGCGGCGTCAGCTCGGTCACGCAACAGACGTTCCGGCTCGGCTATGCGCCCGACAGCCGCAACGCGTTGAAGGGCTTTCTGGCCGGCAAGGGTGTGGCCAAGGATCAGATCGAGGCCTGCGGTCTGGTCGTGCATGGCGAGGATATCGCGGTGTCCTACGACCGGTTCCGCGACCGCATCATGTTTCCGATCGAAGATGCCCGCGAACGGGTGATTGCCTTCGGCGGGCGGGCGATGTCGCCGGCGATCGCCGCCAAATACCTCAATTCCAACGACACCGAGCTCTTCCACAAGGGCAACGTGCTCTACAATCTCGCCCGCGCCCGCAAGGGGCAGGGCCGCGACGGCACGGTGATCGCGGTCGAGGGCTATATGGACGTGATCGCGCTCGCCCAGGCCGGTTTCGCCAACGTGGTGGCGCCGTTGGGCACCGCGCTGACGGAGAGCCAGCTCGGATTGCTGTGGCGGATGTCGCCGGAGCCGATCCTGTGTTTCGACGGCGACCAGGCCGGGCTGAAGGCGGCCTGGCGGGCGGCCGACCTGACGCTGCCGGAGATCGGTCCCGGCCGCAGCCTGCGCTTTGCCCTGCTTCCGGAAGGCCAGGACCCCGACGATCTGGTCAGGGATGGCGGCGCTGAGGCGTTTTCGGCGGTGCTCGCCGATGCGCGCCCGCTCGCCGACATGGTGTGGCAGCGCGAGACTGCCGGAGGCGTGTTCGACACGCCTGAACGGCGCGCCGAGCTGGAAAAGCGTCTGCGCGACCTGGTCGGGCGGATTCGCGACGAAAGCGTGCGCCGGCACTACAGCCAGGAGATGCGCGAGCGCGTGCAGGGTTTTTTCGGCGCTTCCGAGCGTGGACGCCATCGTGGTGAAACGCCGGGAAGGCAGGGTCCGGCCGGGCGCGGCCGGCCCCAGCACGCGGCCGGCCGTCTCGCCGTTTCGCAAAGCCTGGCACGCTCGGCGGTGGTGCGCCAGTCGGCCGGCATCATGTCGATGCGCGAGACCGTGCTGGTGGTGTCGCTGATCAATCACCCGGCGCTGTTCGACGGTCATTTCGATGTCGCCGAGCGGCTGGAACTGACCCATCCGGATTTGAAGCGCCTGCACGCGGCGCTTCTGGATGCCGTCGCCCACGGCGTGGCGGCCGAGCGCGACGCCGTGGTCGGCTGGCTCGACAAGGCCGGTCTCGGCGAGGCCTGGGAGCGGGCCGAGACGCTGGTGCGCCGCGCGCGGCAATGGCCCGCACTCGCCGACGCCGCGCTCGACGATGCGCGCGACGCCTTCGAGCAGGCGCTGCACTTGCACCTTTCGGCCGGGACCCTACATAAGGAACTCAAAGTGGCCGAGGCGGCGCTCGCCTCCGACCCGACCGACGAGAATTACCGGCAACTGCTCGAAATCCAGGCCCAGTTGCGCAATGCCCAGGCGACGGAAGCGCTCATTGAAGGATTTGGTCTCTTGTCCGGCAAAACAGCCCGAAGCTGACGCTTGCGGGCTTTTTTCGCGCGAAGTGACGCCGCACGGCTTGACGTCGCCGGGAAATGACGGAATCAGGGCGGGTTGAATTCGTTAACGATGGCCCCGCCCTTCCGGCCGGGCGGCTCCGACAGGTCGTGTCAGGGTTAAGCGGGCTTTAACGCGAGACGGTTACTCGCTGACGGGATAGCGGACGGGCGCACCTCCGATCCCTCGAGCGGAAGGAGCAGGCGTCCTTCCGCGCAGTTGGAGACACAAGCATGGCGACAAAAGAAAAGGAAGAGGCCGAGACCGAGCGCGAAGGCGGTCCGGACGGCCCGCTGCTCGATCTCTCCGACGATGCGGTCAAGAAGATGATCAAGGTCGCCAAGAAGCGCGGCTACGTGACCATGGACGAGCTCAACGCCGTCCTGCCGTCGGAGGAGGTGACCTCCGAGCAGATCGAGGACACGATGGCGATGCTGTCCGACATGGGCATCAACGTGGTCGAGGACGACGAGCCGAGCGAGGACGGCGAGGGCGAGCGCGCCAATGCCGGCGGCGAGGAGGAATCGACCGAACTCACCGAACAGCAGGGCACCGCGGTCGCTCCCACGACGACCAAGAAGGAGCCGACCGACCGCACCGACGATCCGGTGCGCATGTATCTGCGCGAGATGGGCTCGGTCGAGCTTCTGTCGCGCGAGGGCGAGATCGCGATCGCCAAGCGCATCGAGGCCGGCCGCGAGACGATGATCGCCGGCTTGTGCGAGAGCCCGCTGACCTTCCAGGCGATCATCATCTGGCGCGACGAACTCAACGAAGCCAAGATCCTGCTGCGCGAGATCATCGATCTCGAAACCACCTATGCCGGCCCGGAGGCCAAGCAGGCTCCGGCGATCGAACGCAAGGACGAGGACGAGACGGCCAAGAAGGACGACCCGAAGGCCGCGCGCCGCGGCCGCGACGACGACATCACCAATGTCGGCGGCGAGGGCCAGCCGGAGGAAGAGGACGACGAGGAGGACGAGGCCAATCTGTCGCTCGCCGCGATGGAGGCCGAGCTGCGTCCGCAGGTGATGGAAATGCTCGATTTCATCGCCGATACCTACAAGAAGCTCAGGAAGCTGCAGGATCAGCAGGTCGAAAACCGCCTGGCGGCGTCCGGCTCGCTGTCGCCGAGCCAGGAGCGCTCCTACAAGAAGCTCAAGGAAGAGCTGATCAAGGCGGTCAAATCGCTGTCGCTCAACCAGAACCGCATCGAGGCGCTGGTCGAGCAGCTTTACGACATCAACAAGCGGCTGGTGCAGAACGAGGGCCGGCTTTTGCGGCTGGCCGAGAGCTACGGCGTGCGCCGCGAGGAATTCATCAAGGAATATCAGGGTTCGGAGCTCGACCCGAACTGGATGAAACGCATCGCGAACCTGTCCAGCCGCGGCTGGAAGGAGTTCACCAAGGGCGAGGGGCAGGGCATTCGCGCCCTGCGCACCGAAATCCAGAATCTCGCCCAGGAAACCGCGATCTCGATCGCCGAATTCCGCCGCATCGTCAATCAGGTGCAAAAGGGCGAGCGCGAGGCGGCGATCGCCAAGAAGGAGATGGTGGAGGCCAACCTGCGGCTCGTCATCTCGATCGCGAAAAAATACACCAATCGCGGCCTGCAGTTCCTGGACCTGATCCAGGAGGGCAATATCGGGCTGATGAAGGCGGTCGACAAGTTCGAGTACCGCCGCGGCTACAAATTCTCCACCTATGCGACCTGGTGGATCAGGCAGGCGATCACCCGGTCGATCGCCGATCAGGCACGCACCATCCGCATTCCGGTCCACATGATCGAAACGATCAACAAGATCGTGCGGACCTCGCGCCAGATGCTGCACGAGATCGGCCGCGAGCCGACGCCGGAGGAACTGGCCGAAAAGCTGGCCATGCCGCTGGAAAAGGTGCGCAAGGTGCTGAAGATCGCCAAGGAGCCGATCTCGCTCGAAACGCCGGTGGGCGACGAGGAGGATTCGCATCTCGGCGACTTCATCGAGGACAAGAACGCGGTCCTGCCGATCGATGCGGCGATTCAGGCCAATCTGCGCGAGACGACGACGCGCGTGCTGGCCTCGCTGACCCCGCGCGAGGAACGCGTCCTCAGGATGCGCTTCGGCATCGGCATGAACACCGACCACACGCTGGAAGAGGTCGGCCAGCAATTCTCGGTGACCCGCGAGCGTATCCGCCAGATCGAGGCCAAGGCGCTCAGGAAGCTGAAACATCCGTCGCGGAGCCGCAAGCTGCGCAGCTTCCTCGACAGTTGACGTCCGACCCTGCGTCGAAAAAAAGCCCGGCCAACGCAAGGCCGGGTTTTTGGTTGGGGACCGGGAAAACCGCGCAGCCGGGTTTTCAAACCCGGCCTGCGATGAGGGCTGGCAGCTGCAAAGGTTGCGTTACACCGCCTTGGCGCATTCGCGGCAGAACGGTGTGTGCGGCAGGGCGTCGAGCCTTTCCTCGGAAATCTCCGCGCCGCATTTGACGCATTCGCCATAGGTGCCGGCCTCGATGCGCTTGAGCGCGGCCTCGATGGCGCGCTGCTCGTCCTGGCCGCTGGTGCCGAGCTGTTCGAGCACCTCGTCACCCTCGCTTTCGACGGCACTGTCCTCCCAATCGGGATTGGGCGCGTCGTCGAGTTCGTCCTCGATGCGGGTGAGGCGGTCGTCGAGTTCGGCCAGCCGGTCGAGGAGCTGTTTCCTGCGCTTGTCGATGTCGGTCATTGCCGCGTCCTTCTGCGAATTTCAGACACTGTACCGACCAGATTGCGGCAACAGCTTGATTTCGGTCAAGAATGGGTCGATGGCCGCCGCCGTGCCCGACAGGCGGACCCGCTCCAAGCATATACGGCCGGCCCGGCTCTTGACAGGGCCGGCCGCCTCCGCGCACGAGAACGCATGGCGCTGACATTGATCACCATCGAGACCGCGCGTCCGGGCCTCTACGAATTCACCGACCGGGCGGCCGCGTTCGTGGTCGAAAGCGGCATGCGAGAGGGGCTTTTGACGGTATTCGTGCGTCATACGTCGTGCTCGCTCGTCATCCAGGAAAACGCCGACCCCGACGTGCGGCGCGACCTCGACGGATTTTTCCGCCGGCTGGTGCCGCCCGCGGACGATCCCGCCATGGGCTGGGTCAGGCATACCGCCGAGGGCCCCGACGACATGCCGGCCCATATCAAGGCGGCGCTCACCCAGACTTCGCTCGGCGTTCCGGTGGCCGACGGGCGCATGCTGCTTGGCACCTGGCAGGGGCTCTATCTCTTCGAGCACCGCGCGCGGGCGCATCGGCGCGAAATCGTGCTACATGTGGCCTCAGGCTGATAGCGAACCTTGCCGCGCTCCGGCGTCCCGCCGCGCGGCACCCACAAGCGGAGACGACGATGTCCTTTTTCAAACGGCTTTTCGGACTCGGCGGCGGCGGGGAGGCAGAGCCGGCCACGGCCAGGGTGGCCGCCGAAATCGAGCATGATGGCTATGTGATCAAGGCGATGCCCTTCAAGGAGGGCGGCCAGTTCCAGACCTGCGCGCTGATCGTGAAGGAGGTCGACGGCGTCGTGAAGGAGCACAGGCTGATCCGCGCCGACCGTTTCGCGGCCGAGGAGGACGCCGTGGCGGTGTCGCTGCGCAAGGCCAAGCAGATGATCGACGAGCAGGGCGAGAGGCTGTTCGGTTGAGCGGCGGCGTGGCCGGCCGGTTGAACTTCGCGGTCCGGCATATACATCTGAAGCGTTGGCGTGCGGGGGTGCCCGCGGGCAGGTGAGCGGGGATAGGGCCGGTCTTGGAACGCAATCTGCTCAAATTCATCTGGCAGAATTCACGACTCAAGCAGGTCTGGCTCCTGGTTGTCATCGTCGCCTCGATGCCGCTTTATTTCCTGACGCTGGAACTGCCCAAGCAGATCGTCAACGGGCCGATCCAGGGCGAGGGATTTTCGGCCGCTGGCGCCGAGCAGCCGTTCCTTCGCCTGCCGTTGCCGTTCGCCGAACAGGTTTTCGGCCGCGAGATCGTGCTGTTCGAGGGCTTTTCCTTCGACCGGCTGACGATGCTTTTCGCGCTCGGCCTGCTTTTTCTGGCCGCTGTCGTGGCCAACGGCGCCTTCAAACTCTACGTCAACACCTACAAGGGCAAGCTCGGTGAAACGCTGCTCAGGCAGTTGCGCTATACGCTGCTCGACCGTGTGCTGCGCTACCGGGTGGTGCGGTTTCGCAATCTCAAGGGAGCGGAGGCGGCCTCCGTCATCAAGGACGAGGTCGAGCCGCTGGGCGAATTCGTCGGCGACGCCTTCTCGCTGCCGTTGTTTCTGGGCGGGCAGGCGATCACCGGCCTGTTGTTCCTGTTCCTGCAGAATTTCTATTTCGGCGCGCTGACCATCGCGATCGTCGGCTTCCAGGTCTGGATCATTCCGCGCCTGCGCCGCAGGCTGATCCAGCTCGGCCGGCAAAGACAGCTGCAGGCGCGGCGGCTGTCGGGCCAGGTGGCCGAGACGGTGGAGATGGCGCCCGACATTCATGTCAACGACATCTCCAACTACACCAGGGCACGCCATTACGGGCTTCTGACCACGATCCTCGATATCCGCTTCGAACTCTATCAGCGCAAATTCGCGGTCAAATACATCAACAATCTGCTGATGCAGTTCCTGTCGTTCCTGTTCTACGTGCTCGGCGGTTATTTCGTCATCACCGGGCGGCTCGACATCGGCCAGCTCGTGGCGGTGATCGCCGCCTACAAGGATCTTCCCGGGCCGATCAAGGGGCTGATCGATTACGATCAGATCCGGTTGATCAACGAGGCCCGTTATGAGCAGACCATCGACAGTTTTCGCGATGACGGGCTGTTGCCGGCCGAGATCCAGCAAATGCCGGGGGAGGCGGTGCCGCGCCTGCGGGACGGGTTCCGCGCCGAGCGCGCCAAGCTGGAAGACGAAACCGGCCGCGTGGTGCTGGAAAACCTCCATGCCGGCATTGCGCCGGGCGAGCGCGTGGCGATCGCGACCGGCGGTAACGATGCCGCGCGGATCGCGGCCGGCGCCTTCTGCGCGGCACTGGCGCGGCTGACCTCGCCGGTCTCCGGCACGATCACGCTTGACGGCAAGCCGCTCGACGATTTGCCGGAAAGCCTGACCGGACGGCGCGTGGCCTATGTCGATGCCGGCACGTTTTTCCCCTCCGGCACGATCCGCGACAATCTGACCATGGTTTTGAAGAACCAGCCGGCGGGTTTCGAGAAGAAGATGACGCCGCCGACCCCGCCCAAGGGCAGCGGCGGTCTCCTGCACGATGCGCCGCCGGCCGAGACACTGGACTGGATCGACCTGAAAGCGCTGGGGCTTGCCGACCGGCGCGCCTTCGACCGGCACGTGGCGGCGGTGCTCGACCTGGCCGGCCTGTCTCGCCAGATCCAGGATCTGGGCCTGCGCGGCACGGTCGACCCCGAACACAATCCTGCCTTTTGCGACAAGATCGTCGAAGTACGGCGCGAGTTCCGCGACAACGCCGCCGGTTTCGGCGTCGCCGGCATCGTCGAGCCGTTCGATCCGGAGCGCTACAACGCCCAGGCCGCGATCGGAGAGAATCTGTTGTTCGGCACGGCGCGCGCGCCCGGTTGGGAGCTGGACGCGCTGGCCACCAATCCGGTGCTTTTGGCGATCCTCGACCGGCACGGGCTGCGCGAGCGCTTCCTGGAGATGGGCCGGCGCATCGCCGAGGCGCGCATCGAGCTGTTCGGCGACCTGGGCCCCGACAGCAAGATCTTCGAGACGGTCGCCGATGTCAGCTACGAGGAAGTGGCGCGGCTGAAGGAGATGATGGCCAGGCTGCGCATGGGCCGTCAGGCCAAAGAGCAGCCGGCGCCACGACGCTCGAAGGTGGGAGCCAAGGCGCTATCGGACCGCGAGGAACTGTTGCGCATTACCTTCAACTATTGCGAGGCGCGCAGCCGGTTCGGCGTGCTCGACGCCGAAACCGAAAGCGACATTCTGGCCGCGCGGGCCAATGTGCGCGAGGCCGTGTCGGAGTTGGAGGGCGCACCGGTGTTCTTCCACGATCCGGACCTCTACAATCCGACGGCTACCGTGCTTGACAACATCCTGCTCGGACGTGTCAGCTCCAGCGTGGTCGACGGTCGCGAGAAGGTGCTGGCGGCGGTGCAGGAACTGATCGCGCGGACCGGGCTTTCGGACGGCCTGCTCGATGCCGGGCTCGATTTCGAGATGGGCAATGGCGGGCGAC
This sequence comes from Nitratireductor arenosus, assembly GCF_009742725.1. Classification (GTDB taxonomy): domain Bacteria; phylum Pseudomonadota; class Alphaproteobacteria; order Rhizobiales; family Rhizobiaceae; genus Mangrovimarina; species Mangrovimarina arenosa. The sequence goes on from NZ_WPHG01000002.1 coordinate 87,131, forward strand.
GATTGTCTGAAACGCAGCGACAGAAGTTGCACCTGGCGCGGGCGCTGATCAAAAAACCTGATATCATAGTGTTCAACGAGGTGCTTGGCGCGCTTGACGCGGCCAGCCGGCAGGCAACCATGCGGCAGCTTCTCGATCTCCCGCTTCTGGAGGACGAAAACTGGAAGCCGGGCATGCTGGCGGTTCTTCTCGACGACGAGCTTGCCGGCCGGTTCGACCGCGTTCTGGTCTATCGCAACGGCACGCTGGTGGAAGAAGAACCGGACGAGATCGCGAAGCGCACGGGCGATGACGCCGGCGAGGCGGCAGACAAGGAAGAGGCGGATGACGATGCGCACGCTGAATGACGAGGTCGAGGTCTTGCGGCGGATCCCGCTGTTCGCCTCGATCGAACCGTCGAAGCTGAAGCTGATCGCCTATGCCGCCGACAGGGTGGAACTGGACGATGGCGAATTCCTGTTCCGGCAGGGGGACGCCGGCGACAGCGCGTTCATCCTGGTCAGCGGAGTGGCCGACATCGTGTCGGAGACCGAGGGCGCGCAGGTGGTCGTGGCGCAGTTGCGCAACCACGCGCTGGTGGGCGAGATGTCGGTGTTTTGCGACGTGCCGCGTTCGGCCACGGTGCGCGCCAACGGCAAGCTGATCGCGCTCAAGATCGGCAAGGACTATTTTCTCGAACTGATCAAGGAGTTCCCGGAACTCGCCGGCCGCATCATCCGCGAGCTCGCCTTCCGGCTGGCCAAGACCACCGCCGATCTTGCGGCAAGCGAGCGCGCCGTGCGCAAATAGGCCGGGCGCCTCAACCGCGCGAGGAGGCTTTTGTCATCCGGGCGCGGCCAGGCCGTCGACGAAGGCGGCAAGCACGTCCATGAAGATATCGGGATCGGCGCCGGCCTCGACGGCGAGCGCGGCGCGGTCATAGGCCGACGACAGCAACAGCGTGACCGCGTCGAGCGGCATGCGGCGGATTGTACGCGCGGCCATCGCCGCGGCCAGGCCCTCGCGCAGGGAGCGCATGCCGCCGATCGCGGCGTCGATCGCGTCCATGTCCCCACGCCCGAGCACGGCCGGGCCGTCGAGGAGCAAGAGGCGGGTGCGTCCGGGCTCGCGCATGGCGTCCAAAAAAGCCCGGCCGCCGGCGACCAGGGCCTCGCGCACGGGCATGTCGCGCGGGGCGGCGGCCTCGATCTCGGCCGCGACCCGGCGTGATTCACTTTCCACCACGGCGCGAAACAGGGCCTGCTTGTCGGCGAAGTGATGGTAAAGCGCGCCGCGCGTGACGCCGGCGGCGGCGACGATTTCCGGCGTGCCGGTCTCCGCATACCCCTTGTCGACGAACAGCCGGCGCGCGGCCGCGACCAGTTGGGCGCGCGTGGCCTCGGAGCGTTCGCGGTTGGAGCGGCGTTTCGATTCATCTTGCATGCATGCAGCCTGTATGTTAATTCAGAAATACATGCAGAATGTATGTGGATTGTCACCGAAAGGAAACCCCGATGAAAACCACCTCCTATTATCCCGTGCTGATGACCGACGACGTGGCCGGCACCGCGGCCTTTTATGTCGAGCATTTCCGGTTCCAGGCGCTGTTCGACAGCGACTGGTACGTGCATCTCCAGTCCACCGAGGACAAACGTGTCAATCTCGGCATCGTCCAGGGCGACCACGAGACCGTGCCGCCCGAGGGGCGCGGCAAGACCTCGAACCTGCTGCTCAATTTCGAGGTTGCCGATCCGGACGCCGTCTACGAGCGGGCACAGGCAGCGGGCCTGACAATCCTGCGCAGCCTGCGCGACGAGCCGTTCGGGCAGCGCCATTTCATCACCGTCGACCCCAACGGGGTGATGATCGACGTCATCAAGCCGATTGCGCCGAGCGCGGAGTTCGCCGTGCAATATCTGGGTGAGGGCGAGGCCGGTTGAGCGGTCTCGCCGCCGGCGCGCGCCTGGTTGACGTCGGATCGGAGGGGCCCCACCTATGCGGGGCCGGACGATGGCGCCGGCTCTGTGGAGGACAAAAATGGCGCGGCGCGGATCATCGATCGGCTTTTTGGGACGGTTCGGCCGTTCGGGTGATCTGCGCCAGCTCGATGCTGCCTTGCGCACGGTCGACCTGCATCCGGCGCTGGTGCCGGAAGGCGTGAAACTGACCATCGTCAATCTGCTAAAGGATCATTTTGATGTCGACGAGCCGCCCGCCCACGCTTACGCGCCGGCTGCCTGCCTGGTTGCCTATTGCGCGCTCGGGGCCGGGGCTTTCGCGGCGGCCAATGGCGAGCCGCCGGCGATTGCGGTCGAACGGCGGATCGAGGCCGCGACCGCGGCCGGCGCCGGCCACGACACCGACCTGATCCTGCTTTGCCTGCATGCCGGTCTGATCCAGCCGGCTGTGGTCGACCGGTTCGATCTGTCGGCCGAGGAGGGCTGAGACGGCGCGTCGTCAGGCGCCGACGATTTCCACCACTTCCACGTCGAAGACCAGATCCTGGCCGGCAAGCGGATGGTTGGCGTCGACGGTCACCGTGTCGTCGGTCAGTTCGACGACGGTGAGCCCGACCGGCTGGCCGTCCGGGGTGCTCGCCTGCAGCCGTGTGCCGACCGAAAGCTCGATCGTGTCGGGGATCTGGGTGCGCGGCAATGCCTGAACCTGGTTCTGGTCGCGCGGGCCGTAGGCTTCTTCGGCCGGAATGGTGACGGTGGATTTGTCGCCGACGCTCATGCCGGTGACGTGATTGTCGAGGCCCGGAATGATCTGGCCCGAACCGACCTCGAATTCAAGCGGCTCGCGGCCGTCCGAAGAATCGAATTCCGTGCCGTCGGTGAGCTTGCCGGTATAGTGAATGCGAACGACATCGCCGCTCTTGACTTCGGCCATTGATTTATCTCGATCTTGCTTGAGGAGATTTGCGGCGGCGAACCGATGTTTGCGGTCGCGCGGCCAGACGGGAGGCCGGCGTCGCGCGCCTAGCCTCAATGGGCGTTACAGAACTTAGCGGCCCGGGCGCGAATGTAAACCGCGCGCTGCGCGCGCCGGCGATTTTACCGCGTGCGAACATCGGTTACAGTCCGGCCGCAATCATCAGGAGGTCTCCATGTCGCTCAAGGGAAAAACCATCTTCGTCTCGGGCGGGTCACGCGGCATCGGGCTGGCGATCGCGCTCAAGGCGGCGCGCGACGGCGCCAATGTGACGATCGCGGCCAAGACCGCCGAGCCGCATCCCAAGCTGGAGGGCACCATCCATACCGCCGCCCAGCAGATCGAGGCGGCCGGCGGCAAGGCGCTGCCTGTCCTGTGCGACATTCGCAACGAGGAGCAAGTGGCGGAAGCCGTCGAGGCGACGGCGCGCGCCTGCGGCGGCATCGACATCTGCATCAACAATGCCAGCGCGATCCAGCTCACCGGCACGCTCGAGACCGATATGAAGCGCTTCGACCTGATGCACCAGATCAACACGCGCGGCACCTATCTGGTCTCCAAACTATGCATTCCGCATCTGAAGAAGGCGGCAAACCCGCATATCCTTACTTTGTCGCCGCCGCTCGACATGCAGGCGAAATGGTTCAAGAACCACGTCGCCTACACGATGGCGAAATACGGCATGTCGATGTGCACGCTCGGCATGAGCGCGGAATTTGCCAAAGCCGGCATCGCGGTCAATTCGCTGTGGCCGCTGACCGCGATCGACACGGCCGCCGTGCGCAATCTGCTCGGCGGTGAGGCGGTCGCCTCGATCAGCCGTACGCCCGAGATCATGGCGGACGCCGCCTACGCCATCCTGAACCGGCCGGCGCGCGAGTGCACCGGCAATTTCTTCATCGACGAAATGGTGCTGCGCGAGGAGGGCGTGACCGATTTTTCCCAATACGCGCCCGGTGCGAAAGGCCCGCTGGCGGCCGACTTTTTCGTACCCGAAGCGGTGTTTGGAAAAACCGACACCAAGGTCACAGGGACGTTTTGAGGCGGCGACGGTTCGGGCGAACATGCGTTGCGGGCGCTGAACCGGCCCGCAATCGCCGTTTATGACAAACAGGCTGAATGACCGCGGTCCGCTGCTGTCCGCCACCGCGCCGGCGCCGACACAACTCTCATCCAAACATTAGCGCCCGCGCGATATCGGGCGCGAGCCGGGCCCGTTTCAGCGCCGTCTTCAGCGCCGCGCGCTCGTCGCGGGTCAGCGCGGCGATCTCGACCCGGTTCGAGACCGGCACGCCGGCCAGAAGATCGCGCGCCTGCTGCGCGAGCATCAGCCGCACGACAAGCCCGTGGGCGTCGATCAGGCCGCGCAGATCGGTCTCGCCGCCGATCTTTTTCGCAATCAACGCCTCCAACCGCTCACGTGTGCCGCGCAGGCGCAGATCGTGGCGGATCGCCAGCGTGCGGGCCAGCGAGACGATCGGAAACAGCCCGTGCATCTTCAAGTCGATACGGCCTGCCACGGTGGCAAAACCGCCGAGCAGGGTGAACGGGTCTGGACCGCCGAGCAGGCGTTCGCCGAGAAGCTTGGCGAAGCCGATATTTGCGCTCGCCAGTTGAAAGGCGTGGTCGAACAACGCGGTTGCCAACCGCGCCGCGCCATGCACCGGCACCATGTCGAAAAAAATATCGACATAAAGCAGGTCCTGCGGCCGCGAGCGCGCCACCCATTCGGCGACACGCTCGCGCCAGGCTGCCACGGAGCCGCGCCAGGGCGGGTTTTTGGCCATCACGCCGCCGGTGCACAGCGGCACGCCGGCGGCATCGAGCAGCGGCGCGATCTTCTCACCGAGGGCCGAAAACCAAGCGTCCTCGAGCCCGTCGGGCGCACCATGCGCGAAGACGATCGCATTGTCCTGGTCGGGGGCGAGCAGGCTTTCGCCGCGCCCGGCCGAGCCGAGCACGATCAGCGCGTAGGGGCAGGGCGGGGCACCCCGGCCCTCGGCCAGCATCGCCGCCTCGGCGATCTGGGCCGCGCGGCGGGTAAGCGCGCGCAGTTCCTCGCTGACGATCGCCGCGATCAGCCGGGCGTCGATCTCCTCGCCGATCAAGGCCTGGGCAATGGCGGGCAGACCCGACCAGGCGGCCGCCATCGCCGCCGCACCCCCGGCGGCCTCGATCTCGTCGTCGAGCCCGATCGCCGCGCCGGCCCGCAGGCGCAGCAGGTCGCGCGCCGAGACGATGCCGGCAAGCCGCCCGTCCTCGTCGCGGACCGCCAGATGACGGATTTTTAGCCGGTCCATGCGCCCGATGGCGCGATAGGCGAAGGCGCTGGCGCGGACGCTGTGCAGCGGCCGGCTGGCGATCGCGCCGACCGGCATGGCGAAGGCAGCCGCGCCGCCGCTGGCGATTTTGCGCATCACGTCGCGCTCGGTGACGATGGCGTAGTCGTCAAGCGGGGCGCCGCCTACGCCTTCATCCGAGATGAACAGCGCGCCGATGCCGTTTTCCACCATCACCGCGATCGCTGTCTCAAGCGCCTGATCCGCGCGCATGACGATCGGCGGCGCGCTCATCAGGGCCGAGACCCGGTGGCGGTAGGCGAACGGATCGACCGCGCCGAGCGCGCCGGGTCCGGCAAACCGTTCCGGCCGCGACACCGGCTCGGCCCAGCCTGCGCGTTGGTGGCGCTCCAACTGGCCGGTGAGCGCCAGGCAGGCGCGTTCGGCCTCGGCCAGCGTCCTGACGCCGCGTTCGGCAAGCAGCGGTACGAGGCGGATGAAGATCGCGCCGGCCGCGCGCGCGTCGCCAAGGGCTGAATGACGCTCGGCGATCGGCACCTCGAGCCAGCCGGCGAGCATGTCGAGCGATTGGTCGGGAAGCTGCGGCGCGACGAGCGTGGCCAGAAGCCGGACGCACAGCGTGCGCGGCCTTGTCCATGCGAGCCCGGTCCGGCCGGCCTCGGCCTCGATCACGGCGAGGTCGAAGCCGACCGCATAACCGATCACCACGCGACCGGCGGCGAAATCGTCGAAAGCCCGCAGCGCGGCGTCGGCGGGCGGCGCGCCGGCGACCATAATGTCGGTGATGCGGTGGATGGCGGTGGTTGCGGCCGGGATCGGTATTTTCGGGTCGACCAGGGTTTCGAAAGTCTCGCTGGCGGTGACGCGTCCGGCCGCGAGCGCGACGGCGCCGATCTGCACGATGCGGGCGCTGGCTGCATCCAGGCCTGTCGTTTCCGTATCGAGCGCGACCGCGTCGAGTGCGGCGAGCGGTGTCGCGCCGTTGGCCTTGCGCATGAAACCCTCCACGCGCTTCCTATCATGCGAGCGGCCGTGCCGTCATTGATCCGGATCAGGCGGGCGCGCGCGGGCCGGGCAAATGAAAAACCCGGCCGGAAATCCGGCCGGGCTTCTTTACGTCTTCGAGTGGCCGTCAGTTCGCCTGCGCGACCGGCGTCACCAGCGGCGTGATGCGGCGGATGGCGACGCGGCGGTTTTCGCGTTCGCGCTCCTCGGTGCTTATCTTCAGATAGCGCTCGCCATAACCCTGGGTGACGAGATTTTCCGGCGGAATGCCGAACACCCTGGTGAGGGCGCTGGCGACGGATTCGGCGCGTTCGTCCGACAGCGCCAGATTGGCGAGGTCGGAGCCGACCGCATCGGTATGGCCCTCGATCAGGAAGGTTTCACCGGGGTTCTCCTCCAAAAGCCGCTCGATGGCCGTCGCGACACCTTCAAGTCTGGCGATTTCGCTTTCCGGGATTGAGGCGGAGCCGAATTCGAAGGTGATCGTATCCAGGTCGACGCGGCGCACCGTGTCGCGGATGCGGGCCGAGCGCTTGACCTCGTCGATCGAATAGAGCCGGCGGACCTTTTCGACCGGGGGCTTGTCGAGGAATTCGTAATAGATATCCGGTCCCTCGGCCCGGCGCGCGTCGAGAATATAATCGCGGGCCGGGATCGTCAGCCGCAGCGGCGGCAGGTCGGCGCCGGGGTCGCGCCAGTCGCGCACGCGCTCGTAGTTGCGTTCGTCGACATAGGCCAGCACGATCTCGCGCCCGTCCGGCGTGATGCGCGAGCGCCGCACCACATCGCCATAGCGATTGCGGATGGTGACGATCTGCGAGCCGTTCGGCCGCACGATCGTTTCGCGTTCGCGGCCGCGCGGCAGGGTTTCGTAATAGACCTCGCGGGCGTCGCGGCGCAGCCGCGGGCGGTCCGAGCTTTCAACGAAGGTCTGGTTGTTGAACTGGATCACGAAACGGTCGCCGAATTCCTTCACCACCTCGGCGCCCTCGGGGCGCTCGGGACGACCGCGACGCTCCTTGGCGCGTTCGACACGCTCGCCTTTTTCGGTGATGGCGGATTCAAGCTTTTCGGGACGCGCCTCGGCATCCTGGGCGGCGGCGTCTGTCTCGGGCGGAGGCGCCGCCTCGCCGGCCTCCTCGGCGGGCTGTTCGATCGCCTGTTCGTCCACCTTTTCGCCGGCCGGCTGTTCACCGGTGTCGGCTTTCGGCGCGTCCTTGGCGCTGTCGAGAACCGGGGCGGCGTTTTCCGGCGGGGTTTCGGTGTCCTCGCCGATCGCCTGTTCGGGCGCGTCGCCATCGGCCGCCGGCTGGTCGGCCTGTGCATCCGGCTTCGGCTCGGGAGCGGGCGCGGTTTCAGGCTTCGGCTCCCCGGTCGCGGCCTCGGGCGCGGGTTCCTGCGTGGCCGTGTCGGGAGCCTGTTCGGCCGCCTCCGCGTCCGGTTTCGGCTCGGGAACCGGGGCTGTCTCCTCGGTCGCGGCCTCGGCGTCCGGCTGCATCGCCTCGGCCTCGGGTTTCGGTTCGGGCTCCGGGGCTGCCTCAGGCGTCGGCTGTTCCGCTCCGGCCTCCGGCTTGGGTTCGGGCTCGGGCGCCGTTTCCGGTGTCGGCTGTTCGGCGGTCTCGGGTTCCTGCGTCTCAGGCTCCGGCGCGGGCGCCGCGGCGGCGGGTTTTTCGGGCTCGGCCTGCGGTTCGGCTGGCTCTGCCGCCTTTGGCTCGGACTCAGCCTTCGGCGCGGGTTGTGGCGCGGGTTGTTCGGCGGCTTCGGGTTCCGGTGCAGGCTCGGCCGCGGGCTCTGCCGCCTTGGGCTCGGGCTCGGGCTTGGGTTCAGGCTTCGGAGTCGGTTCCGCGGCCTTTTCGGGCGGCGTCTCCTCGGCGGCCGGCTTGCTCATCGCCTCGGCTTCGGCGTCGTTTTTCGGCTTGGGGGCTTCCTCGGTTTCCTTTTCGGTCGCGGAATTGTCCTGCGCGAGCCGCAACAGGGTTTTGGCGGCCTGATCGGGCTGGGCTGCGGCCGCGGCCGGGCCGGCGGCATAGGCCGGCGCGGCGCCGAGCAGCAGACCGAGCGCGGTTCCGGCGAGAATACGTGCGTGAAGCTTCATGGGAATCGGATCCTCTCGTGACGTCCCTTCACAGGCTAGAACCCCCGGCGGTGAGTATGGTTCCGCCTCAAGCCCGCGCGGGACGCTTGACGGCGCTGGCGCAAACGGCGAAACCGGCGCGATGACGAGGCCGTTCTGGACAGAAAAGACCCTGGAGGAGATGAGCGCCGCGGAGTGGGAATCGCTCTGCGACGGCTGCGGCAAATGCTGTCTGGCCAAGCTCGAGGACGAAGACACGGGCGATATCCACTGGACCAGCGTGGCGTGCCGGCTGTTCGACGCCGGGCGCTGTCGCTGCCACGACTATGACAATCGCCTCGAGCGCGTACCCGATTGCGTGCGGCTGACGCCTGACAATGTGCGCACCCTGTCCTGGCTGCCGGCGACCTGCGCCTACCGGCTGGTCGCGGAGGGCCGCGACCTTTACGATTGGCATCCGCTGGTGTCGGGCCGGGCCGACAGCGTGCACGAGGCGGGCGTTTCGATGCGCGGTCGCGTGAGCGCGTCGGAAGACGAGTTGGCCGAGATCGAAGCCTATTTCGACCACATGCTGGAACACGAGCCGTGACGGCGGGGCGGTCCGCGCGGCGGCGGCACGCCAAGCCGGCAGGGAACAACGCAAACCGAAACGGGAAAGAAAATGAGCGAACACGAGACCCGGGCGCTGGTCGGGCGCTATTTCGAGGCTTTCAACGCGGCCGACAGCGAGGCGATGCTGGCGCTGCTTGCCGAGGATGTCGCACACGACATCAATCAGGGCGGGCGCGAGATCGGCCTGGAAAAGTTCCGCTGGTTCCTGGGCATGATGGCACGTCATTATCGCGAGCAACTGTCGGACATTGCCATCATGGTCGCCGAGGGCGGCGGCCGGGCAGCGGCCGAATTCACCGTGCGCGGCACCTATCTGGCAACGGCCGAGGGCCTGCCGGAAGCCAAGGGCCAGAACTATACGCTGCCGGCCGGGATTTTTTTCGACGTCGATGACGGCCGTATCTCGCGCGTGACCACCTATTACAATCTCCAGGACTGGATCGAGCAGGTCTCGGCTGGATGAGTCTCGTCGTGCGCCGGCTGGATGTCGCGGAGGCGCGGGCGCGGTTCGACGACCTCGCCCGGCTGCGCATTACCGTGTTTCGCGACTATCCCTATCTCTACGAGGGCGATGCCGCCTATGAGCGGCGCTACTTGGCGACCTATTTTTCGGCCGACAAGGCGGTGGTGTTCGGCGCGTTCGACGGCGACATGCTGGTGGGCGCGGCGACCGCCGCCCCGCTCGCCCAGCATTTCGAGGAGTTCGCGGAACCCTTCGCCGCGCGCGGGCTCGACGTCGGCGCGTTTTTCTATTTCGGCGAATCCGTGCTCCTGAAACCCTATCGCGGGCAGGGGGCAGGCGTGCGTTTCTTTGCCGAACGCGAGGCTACGGCGCGCGCGTTCGGTTTCGAGGCCTGCGTGTTTTCCGCCGTCATGCGGCCCCCCGACCACCCGCGCCGCCCGCCCGACTACCAGCCGCTCGACGGCTTCTGGCGCAAACGCGGCTACCGGCCGATCGATGACCTTGTCACCGAATTCTCCTGGCGCGAGACCGGCGAGACCGAGGAAACCCCGAAGCCGATGGCGTACTGGATGCGCCGGCTTTAGCGCAATTTCTCCATCAGGAGCCCGCCTCTTTGCAGGGCGGCGGCCGCGTCACCCGCATGGCGTGCGCAAGCACCGTCATGGCGAACGGTCTGCCTACCGGCTCGCCAGCGCTGTCGGGGCGTCCGCACGCGGCGATGTGCGATCAAAGCCGTCCTGCCGCTCGGCGCCGCACCATGAACGCGGCATGAACAGGCGGTTCGCGTCCGGTTCAGGCGGGCTCGGGCATTGTCGGGCCATCGCTTCGGCGAGGAGACATCCAAAACCGGCCACAGGAGACACCTCATGTTCAATTTCATCAAAACAGCCGCGCTTGCTTCCCTGATCGGCTTCGGCGCCATCGGCGCGTCATCCACCAGCGCGCTGGCCGACGGTATTTCGATCGGCATTGGCGGCGCCGGCGGCCATGTGTCGATGCGCTTCGGCGATGGCGGTCGCCATTGGCGCGGCGGACGCGATTTCCGCAGGCCAGCCTGCACCACCCAGCGCGCCGTCCGCAAGGCGCGTCGCATGGGCGTGCGCCGGGCGCATGTCGTGCGCGCCAACCATCGCGTCATCAAAATTCGCGGCCGCAAGTTCGGTCACCGCGTCAATGTCGTTTTCGCCCGGGCGCCGCGTTGCCCGATCGTCGCGATGCGCTGATCGCGCTGATGTTTGGGCGTGAAACGAAGAGGCCCGCGAATCAGGTTCGCGGGCCTTCAGATCGCTGACAAACCCCGTCATTGTGGCGGGGTTTTCGGTTTGCTGCGTCATGTTGAATAGCCTCGCGCCCGAACAGTCCGTGTCCGGGACGGTGATGTTCGACGGTCTGGTTCCAAAGGACCGCAGACTTCCCGTGGATGCCGCGAGGACCGGGTTCGATCATTGTCCTACCATCGAGAAACGCCTCGCGAAGCAGGCGCATATCGTCCCGAAACGCATCCCGCCGGCAATCGGCCCGCCGAATGAGTTTCGAAAGAAAGTGGAACCTCATATTCGCGGCCTTCAAGCACCTGCCGGTTGCTTCAACGCCTCCTGAAAAGGGGTACGGGCCCTTTTCGTGGTCATTGTCTCCAACACCATGCGCAGCGAAGCTTGCGATTTGCACGCATGGGGCGCAACCGGCCGGCCGAGATGATAGGCTGCGGGTCGAGTCCATCTGGAGTGAGCCTCATGACCGCGCCGCGCCCCTACAAGACCCATATCGGCAATCACCGCCTTCATCCCGAAACGCTGATGCTGACCTACGGCTTCGACCCGGAACTGTCGGAAGGCGCGGTCAAGCCGCCCGTGTTTTTGACCTCGACCTTCGTCTTCAAGAGCGCGGAGGAGGGGCGCGACTTCTTCGACTACGTCGCGGGCCGCAAGGAGCCGCCCGAAGGCTCGGCCGCCGGACTGGTCTATTCGCGCTTCAACCATCCCAACAGCGAGATCGTCGAGGACCGGCTGGCGGTCTATGAAGGGGCGGAAGCCTGTATCCTGTTTTCGTCCGGCATGTCGGCGATCGCCACCACGCTTCTGGCGATCGCGCGGCCGGGCGACGTGATCCTGCATTCGCAGCCGCTTTATGGCGGCACCGAGACGTTGTTGGCGCGCACGCTGGCCGATTTCGGCATCCAGTCGGCCGGGTTTTCCGACGGGGTGGACGAAAAGGCGGTGCGCGCGGCGGCCGATGCCGCGCTGGCGAAAGGCCGGGTTTCGGCGATCTTCATCGAGACGCCGTCCAATCCGCTCAACACGCTGATCGACATGGGACTGATTGCGCGGATCGCCGACGAGATCGCGGCGCGGCAGAACGGTCTTCGGCCGGTGATTGCCTGCGACAACACGCTGCTCGGCCCGGTGTTCCAGCGTCCGCTCGACCACGGCATCGACATCTCGGTCTATTCGCTGACCAAATATGTCGGCGGGCATTCGGACCTGATCGCCGGCGCCGTGCTCGGCTCCAAGGCGGTGATGAAACCGATCAAGGCGCTGCGCGGGGCGATCGGCACCCAGCTCGACCCGCATTCGTGCTGGATGCTGGGCCGCTCGCTGGAGACGCTGACGATCCGCATGGAAAAGGCCAACGACAATGCGCGTGTCGTGGCCGAATTCCTGCGCGACCACGCCAAGGTCGAGAAGGTGCATTATCCGCCGTTCTTCGGTGCCGACACGCCGGCCGGGCGCTGCTTCGCGGCCCAGTGCACGGGCGCGGGGTCGACATTCTCGTTCGACATTCGCGGCGGCGAGGCGGCGGCCTTCGCCTTTCTGAACGCGCTGCAGATCTTCAAGCTGGCGGTCAGCCTGGGCGGGACGGAATCGCTGGCGAGCCATCCGGCCGCGATGACCCATTCGGGCGTGCCTCTGGAGATCCGCAACCGGATCGGCGTGCTCGACACCACCATCCGCCTGTCGATCGGCGTGGAGAACGCCGACGATCTGGTCGCCGATCTGGCGCAGGCGCTGGCGGTGGTGTGAGGCCGGGGGCGGGGCCGGCGCGGGGTCAGAATTTCAGCCGCGCGCGCTCGCGTTCGCGAAAGGCGCCCGGCGTCAGGCCGGTCTGCTTGCGGAAGAAGCGGCTGAAATAGGCCGGGTCGGAAAAGCCGAGCGACAGGGCGATCGACTGCGCGGGCAGAAAGGTGAAGACGAGATCGCGCCTGGCCTCCTCGACGAGGCGCAGGGTGAGAAGCTGGCTCACGCTGCGGCCGGTGGCGCGCCGGGCGATCCGGTTGAGGTGCGCGGCCGAGATGCCGAGCCGGTCCGCGTAGAAGCCGACCGGCCGGTGCTCGCGGAAATGCGCGCCGATCAACGCGCCGAGCGCTTCCATGCGTCCGCGGTCGAGGCCGTCCGGCGGCGGCGTTTGGCCGGCATGTGTTGCGCCGGCGCGGGCGAATTCGATCAGCGCCGCCGTGACCAGCGCGTCGAGCATGGTCCAGCGCCCGAGCGCATGGCCGGCAAGCTCGGCGGCGATGCGCGCCAGAGCGTCGACGGCGCGCGGGGCGACGTCGTCGGCGTCGGCGAGGAGATGCGGGGTGCGGGCGAAGGCGGCGAGGTTGCGGTCTCCGGCCGTCAGCCGGTCGAGCCGGTCGCGCAGCACGGTGACGACAAGGCCGCTTATGTCGGGGGAAAACCGGAAGCCGTGAACGGCGCCGGGTGGAACGAAGATCGCCGCCGGCGCGTCGAAGCGGCGATAGGCGCGGTTCATCAGCGCTTCGCCGTTTCCGTTGGAAATGTACAATATCTGGAAAAAGGCGGCGTGGCGATGCGGACGGATTTCCCAATCGTGCAGCCGGCTCCGCTCCGGGATGGACTCGCAGTGAAGCCAGAAATCGGCGCTTTCGGCGTGTTTGTCGCCATAGAGCTGATAGGTGGGGACGTGCCGGGTCATGTGTGCTGGTTCCTGGTGATGCGCAATTTGTGCAAGATGTTGCGCCGAGTGTCCATTGAGGCGCGACAGCTCCAAGGTCCAGTTTGGCATGAAAGCGGAGTGTGGGAGATTTCATGCGCACCCAGGTGGCGATTATCGGGTCCGGGCCTTCGGGCCTGCTGCTCGGACAGCTTCTGACCAATGCCGGGATCGACAATGTGATCCTCGAACGCGCGACCAAGGCGCATGTGCTGGAGCGCATCCGCGCCGGCGTGCTGGAAGAAGGCATGTGCGATCTTCTGGACGAGGCGGGCGCGGGCGCGCGCATGCGCGCCGAGGGCCTGGCGCATGAGGGGATCGACCTGGCCTTTGACGGCAGGCGCCACCGCATCGACCTTGCCGGGCTGACCGATGGCAAGAAGGTGATGGTCTACGGCCAGACCGAGGTGACACAGGATTTGATGGACAAGCGCGAGCAGACCGGCGGCGTCAGCGTCTACGAAGCCGCCAACGTCGCGCCGCACGATTTCGACGGCGCCAGTCCGTTTGTCACCTTCGACAAGGACGGGGTCACGCAGCGTCTCGACTGCGATTTCATCGCCGGCTGCGACGGCTATCACGGCATTGCACGCAAATCGGCGCCGGCGTCGGTGCTGAAAACCTACGAGCGGGTCTATCCGTTTGGCTGGCTCGGCATCATCGCCGAGGTGGCGCCGGTCAATCACGAACTGATCTATGCCAACCATCCGCGCGGCTTCGCGCTGTGTTCGATGCGCTCGACGACGCGCAGCCGCTATTACGTCCAGGTGCCGCTTGAGGAAAAGATCGAGGACTGGCCCGACGACCGGTTCTGGGACGAGCTCCGGCTGCGCCTGCCGGCGGCGACGGCGGAGCGGGTGAGCACCGGGCCGTCGGTGGAAAAGTCGATCGCGCCGCTGCGTTCCTTCGTCGCCGAGCCGCTGCGTTTCGGGCGGCTGTTTCTGGTCGGCGATGCCGGCCACATCGTGCCGCCGACCGGGGCGAAGGGGCTGAACCTGGCGGCGAGCGACGTGCGTTATCTGTTCGATGCGCTCGGCGAATTCTACGGCGAGGGGTCGCAGGCCGGTCTCGACGCCTATTCGCAACGCGCGCTGAACCGGATCTGGAAGGCGGAGCGGTTTTCCTGGTGGATGACGACGCTGATGCATCGTTTCCCCGATACCGGCGCCTTCGGCCAGAAGATCCAGGAGGCGGAACTCGATTATCTGGTGCACTCGCGCGCCGCGTCGACCTCGCTGGCCGAAAACTATGTCGGCCTGCCTTACTGAGAGGCGCGCCGCGCGGCGGTGGCGGCGCGGAGCGCCCGGCCGAAGGCGTCGAGTAGCGGCGGGCGGTCCTGGTCGGCGCGCAGGGTGAGGCCGACGGCGCCGCGGGTTTCGGCCGTGTCGACCGGCAGCGCCACGAACGCGCCGGCGGCGATCTCGTCGGCGACCACGCCCTCGGAGATGATCCACACCGCGTTGGTCTCGCGCAGGAAGGCGCGGCCGAATGAATCCGACACGCTTTCGATACGCCTTTCCGGTTCGGGTACTGCAAGCGTGATCAGAAGGCGTTCGACAAACGGGCGAATGACCGAGCCCGGTGTCGGCATGATGACGGGAAAAGCGGCGATATCGGCGGGTGCGAAGGCGTGCGTGTCGGCGAGCGGGTGGCCGCGGCGCACGACGAAGCGGACTTCCTCCGAATAAAGATGCTCGAAGCTGAGGCCGAACATGCGCTCGGGCGCGGCCAGCCGGCCGACGACGACGTCGAGCTCGCCGCGCGCGAGCCGCTCCAGCAGCACCGTGTTCTCGCCGGTCACGATCGTCAGCAGCGCGCCTGTATCGGCGAGGAAGCCGGCGGCCACCTTGGGCATGATGCGGGCCGACACGGTCGGCAGCGCGCCGATCCGCAGCGCCGCCCGGCCGCCGCTTGCCAGGTCCTGCACGGCGTCGACGCCGCGGCGCAGCGCCGCCAGGCTGGCGGCGGCATGGCGGCAAAATTCCTCTCCCGCCGGCGTCAGCCGGATGCCGCGCCCCTCGCGCGCCAGCAGCGGCCGGTCGAGCGCGGCCTCCAGTTCGCGCAACGTGCGGGTGGCGGCCGGCTGCGACAGGCCGAGTGCCGCCGCCGCCTTGCCGACGCTCATGCGCTGGGCGGTCTCGACGAAAACGGCAAGGTGGCGGGTCTTGATCTGCATCGTTTCCATATCGATTTTGATATGATATCGGCAAAAAATAGCATTTTTCATAACCGGTTCAATCTGGTTGAGTGACGAAAACCGAGAATGGAGGCTGCATGTCCGCACATTCGGAAAAGCCGGACCGTCACCGGCAAGGCATGGCGACGCGCCGGACGGTGCTCGGCGATGCCCATGTCGACGGGGCCGAGGCGCGCAAGACGCCGTTCGACGAACCGTTCCAGGATCTCATTACCGAGGCCGCGTGGGGGCACGTCTGGTCGCGCCCGAACTGGACCAAGCGCGAACGTTCGATGGTGACGCTGGCATTGCTGGCCGCGCTCGGCCATTACGACGAGGTCGCCATGCATGTGCGCGCCACCGCCAATACCGGCGCGAGCCCGGATGACATTCGCGAGGCGATGCTGCATGTGGCAATCTATGCCGGCGTGCCGGCGGCCAACCACGCCATCAAGGTGGTCAAGCAAACGCTCGACGAGATGGGCGCAAGCGCCGTCGAACAGGAGGGATGAGATGTCGAACGAAAGGCCCGAGACCGGCGCGTTTTTCCAGCGCGACCGCCAATGGCAGCCGCCGGCCTACACGCCGGGCTACAAGACCTCGGTCGTGCGTTCGCCGCAAAAGGCGCTGATCTCGCTCGACAACACGCTTTCGGAGATCACCGGGCCGGTGTTCGGGCATTCCATGCTCGGCGCGCTCGACGCCGACCTGATCCACAATTTCGCCAAGGCCGGCGAAAGCGCGATCGGGCCGCGCATCATCGTCCATGGCCGGGTGCTCGACGAGCGCGGCAAGGGCGTGGCCGGCGCGCTGGTGGAGGTGTGGCAGGCCAATGCCGGCGGGCGCTACCGCCACAAGAAGGAAAGCTATCTGGCGCCGCTCGATCCGAATTTCGGCGGCTGCGGGCGCGTGATCACCGACGCGGACGGGTCCTATTGTTTTCGCACCATCCAGCCCGGACCCTATCCGTGGCCGAACGGCGTCAACGACTGGCGGCCGGCGCATATCCATTTTTCGGTCTTCGGCCACGGGTTCGCCCAGCGGCTGATCACGCAGATGTATTTCGAGGGCGATCCGCTGATCTGGCGCTGCCCGATCGTGGCCACCATTCCCGACCGCGCGGCGGTGGAGGGGCTGGTGGCAGCGCTCGATATGCAGGCCACGATTCCGATGGATGCGCGCGCCTACAAGTTCGACATCGTCCTGCGCGGCCGTCGCTCGACGCTGTTTGAAAACCGGCTGGAGGGAAATTGATCATGGTGCAGCCGCTCAACCGCCTGAAGGAAAGCGCCTCGCAGACGGCCGGCCCCTATGTCCATATCGGGCTGACGCCGAATTTCTGTGGCATAGAGGGCGTCTATGCCGACGATCTCGGCGCCGCGATGGTCAACGACAAGACACGCGGCGAGCGCATCACCGTGCGTGCCCGGGTGATCGACGGCACCGGCACGCCGCTCAAGGACGCGCTGATCGAGATCTGGCAGGCCGACGCGGCCGGGCTCTACAATTCGCCCTCGGAGCTGCGCGGCGCCGCCGATCCGAATTTTGCGGGCTGGGGCCGGCTTGCTTCGGACATGGAAACCGGGCTGTTCGAGTTTTCCACCATCAAGCCGGGGCGTGTCCCGTTCAAGGACGGCCGGCTGATGGCGCCGCACATCACCTTCTGGATCGTGGCGCGCGGCATCAATCTCGGCCTGCATACGCGCATGTATTTTTCCGACGAGCAAGACGCCAATGCAGAGGACCCGCTGCTTCAACGCGTCGAGCACAAGAACCGGGTGCCGACCCTGATTGCGCCGCGCGACGGCGACGTCTACACCTTCGACATCCATCTCCAGGGCGAGAAGGAAACGATCTTCCTCGATATCTGAGCCGCATGTCATCGTGAGCGTTTTTCCCTTCGAGCATCCTTTCCTGTCCGGCCTGGCCGGCGACCGGGAGATCGCCGCGCTGTTTTCGGTCGAGGCCGAGATGGCGGCGATGCTGGCCTTCGAGGCGGGACTGGCGGCGGCGGAAGGCGCGGAGGGGGTCATACCGGTCGGCGCGGCTGCCGAAATCGAGAATCGTATCAAGGCGTTCCAGCCCGACCTTGAGGCTTTGAATCAGGCGACGGCGCGCGACGGCGTCGTCGTGCCGGATCTGGTGCGCCAGCTTCGCGCCGCGGTCGGCGAGCCGCATGCGCGCCATGTTCATTTCGGCGCGACCAGCCAGGACGTGATCGACACCGGCCTGGCGCTGCGGCTCGTGTCGGCATTCGATATTTTCGGCGCCCGGCTCGACGCGTTGGCCGTCGCGCTGGCCGCGCTGACCGACCGCGACGGGGCGATCGAGGTGATGGCGCACACCCGCATGCAGGCGGCGATCCCGGTACCGGCTTCGCGCAAGATCGAAAGCTGGCGGGCGCCGCTTCTCAGGCATCGCGCGGCGATGGCCGGAGCGAGAGAGGGCATGTGCGTTTTGCATTTCGGCGGCGCGGCCGGCACGCTCGATAAGCTCGGCGGCAAGGGCGGGGCGGTCTCACGGCGGCTGGCAATCGGCCTCGGCCTGACGGCGCTCGCCTCGGCGCGCCACAGCGAGCGCGACGGTTTCGCGGCTTTCGCCTCCTGGCTGTCGCTGGTTACCGGCACGCTCGGCAAGATGGGCCAGGACATCGCGCTCGCCGCGCAGAGCGAAATCGGCGAGATCCGGCTTGCCAGCGGCGGCGGGTCGTCGGCGATGCCGCACAAGGTCAATCCGGTTGGCGCCGAACTGCTCGTCGCCTTGGCGCGCTTCAACGCCACGCTCTTGGCCGGCATGCACCAGGCGCTGGTGCACGAAAACGAGCGTTCGGGCGCGGCCTGGACGCTGGAATGGCTTTTGTTGCCGCAGATGGCGGTCGCCTGCGGTGCGGCGCTGCGCACGGCGCTTTCGCTGGTCGACACGATTTCCTTCGAGGGGCGGTCGGGGTGAGCGCGCGTGCGCTGATCGTCTATTGCGGGCTGTTGATGTCCGTCTCCGCCTTCGCCGTCGACATCACGCTGCCGTCCTTCGGCGCCATGGTCGAGGCGCTCGACACGCGCTACGCGCTGGTCCAGTGGACCATCACTTTCTACATGTTCGCCGCCGCCTTCGGGCAATTGCTGTGGGGCTCGGCGTCGGACCGCTACGGGCGCCGGCCGGTTCTGGCGGCGGGCCTGACGCTGTTCGTCGTCGGCTGCGCGGTCGCGGCGCTGGCGCCGTCGATCACGGTGCTGCTCGGCGCACGCGCGGTGCAAGGCTTTGGCGCGGCGGCGGCGATCGTGTCGTCGCGGGCCATCATCCGCGATCTCTATTCGGGCGCCGATCTGGCGCGCAATCTGGCGTTTGCCACCGCCATCTTCGCCGTCGGGCCGATCGTCGCGCCGCTCGCCGGCGCGGGCATTGCCGCGCTGTTCGGCTGGCGGGCGATCTTTGCCGTGCTGGCGCTGTTCGGCGTGTTGCTGCTGGCCGCATTGACGCGGTTTTCCGAGACCATTCCCGGGCTCGCCCCCGACGCGCTCAGCCCGGCGACCTATCTGCGCCGCACGAGGCGGCTCGTCGGCCATCCGCAGTCGCGCCATTTCCTCATCCTGTCGGCGGTGGTGATGGCGACCATGCTGCTGATCCTGGCATCCGCGCCACGGGTCTATGAGAGCGAATTCGGCATTACCGGCGGACTTTTCGCGCTCTATTTCGCCCTGCATGGCGCCGGCATCGTCATCGGTCAGATGGTCAATCGCCGGCTGATCGCCGTGGCCGGCATCGTGCCGGCGATGCTGGTCGGCAACGCGGTGCTGATCCTGTCGGCGACGCTGATCCTGGCGACGGCTTTGGCAGGCCTGCTGACGCCCTGGCTGCTGGCCGCGTTTTTCGTGTTGTTCGCAACCAGCTATCTGGTGGTCTATTCCAACGCGGCGGCGATGGTGCTCGACCCGCATGGCGACATCGCCGGCTTCTCGGCTTCGCTCTACGGCTTTGTCAGCCAGATGGGTGGGGCGCTCGCCGTTACCGCGCTGGTGGTGATGACCGGCGACGGCGCTGTCGCCTTCGCCGCTGCGCTGTTAGCAATCTGCCTGACCACCATGGCGATGATCGCATGGTGGCATCGGGGCCGGCGCTAGCGCCGGCCTATCCCACGCCCCGGCGGCTACATCTGGTTCATGGTCAAAAGCTCGTAGCCGGCGACCTGTTCGCCGTCCTGATTGACAACCGTGACATCCCAGCGCACCTCGCCATACTCGGCGTTGCGGCGCGTCTTGGCCTTGGCGGTGAGCTGTACTTTGAGAGTGTCGCCGGGCGAGACCGGCTTCATGAAGCGCAGATTGTCGAGCCCGTAATTGGCGAGCACCGGTCCCGGTGCCGGGTCGACGAACAGGCCGGCGGCAAACGACAGGATCAGGTAGCCGTGAGCGACGCGGCCCGGGAAGAAGGGATTGGCCTTCGCCGCCTCCTCGTCCATGTGGGCGTAAAAAGTGTCGCCGGTGAACTCGGCGAAATGTTCGATGTCCTCGAGCGTCACCTGGCGTTCGGCGGTCTCCAGCGTATGGCCGATCTCCAGTTCCGGAAAGCGCAGGCGGAAGGGGTGTTTTTGCCCGGCAATCGTGGTCGCGCCCTTCACATAAATGCGGGTGATGCCCGCTAGCAGATCGGGGCTCGCCTGGACGGCCGTGCGCTGCATGTAGTGCATGACGCCGCGAATGCCGCCCATCTCCTCGCCGCCGCCGGCCCGGCCGGGTCCGCCATGGACGAGATGCGGCAGCGGCGAGCCGTGCCCGGTCGCCTCGCGGCCGGTGTCGCGATTGGCGAAATAAAGCCGGCCGTGAAAGGCGCCGGAGGCGAGCACCACCCGGCGCGCGACCTCGGGGTCATGGGTGAAGACGGAGGCGACCAGCGAGCCGGCGCCGCGATTGGCGAGCGCGGTGGCGTGGTCGAGGTCGCGATAGGCCATCACCGTGGAGACCGGGCCGAACGCCTCGACCGAATGGATCTTGTCGGCCCCGTCCGGGTCGTCGCAGGCAAACAGCATCGGCGAGACGAAGGCGCCGTTTTCGGCGTCCACGCCCTCGGCGAAGCCGTTTTCCGCCCCATAGACCTGGCGCGCCTCTGAGCCGATCAGCGCCGCCTTTTCCAGCACGTCGCGGCGCTGGGCGAGGCTGGCGAGCGCACCCATGCGCGTCGCCTCGACCCTGGGGTCGCCAATCACCGTCTTGGCGAGCCGTTCCGAGATCGCCTCGATCACCGCCTCGCGGTGGTCGGCCGGCACCAGGATACGGCGGATGGCGGTGCATTTCTGCCCGGCCTTGGCCGTCATCTCGCGATGCACCTCCTTGACGAAAATGTCGAATTCGGGCGTGCCGGGCGCGGCGTCGGGGCCCAGAATGGTGGCGTTGAGCGAATCCTGCTCGGCGATGAAACGGGTGGCGTTTTCCAGGATCGTGGGGTTTGCGCGCAGCAGGTTGGCGGTGGCGGCCGAGCCGGTGAAGGAGACCACGTCCTGCGAACCCAGCCGGTCGAGAAGGTCGCCGGTGGAGCCGGCGACGAACTGCACCGCGCCGTCGGGCAAAAGCCCGGATTCCACGATCATGCGGAAGGCGGCCTCGGCAAGCCAGGCCGTGGCCGAGGCCGGCTTGACGATCGCCGGCACGCCGGCGAGCAGGGTCGGGGCGAGCTTTTCCAGCATGCCCCAGACCGGGAAGTTGAAGGCGTTGATATGCACGGCCACGCCCTGCAGCGAGGTCGCGACATGCTGGCCGACAAAGGCGCCGGTCTTGCCGAGCTGCTCCAGATTGCCGTCGAGATAGATCACGTCGTCGGGCAATTCGCGCCGGCCCTTGGAGGCAAACACGAACACCGTGCCGATGCCGCCGTCGATGTCGATCATGGAATCGGGCTTGGTGGCGCCGGTCTCGTAGGACAGCTCGTAGAGCGCGTCGCGGCGCTCATTGAGATATTGCGCCAATGCTTTCAGCTTTGCCGCGCGCTCGTGAAAGGTGAGGGCGCGCAGGGCAGGACCGCCGACCGTGCGGGCGTGCTCGATCATGGCGGCGAAGTCGAGCCGCGCTCCGAGTTCGGCGATCACGCGGCCGTCGATCGCGCTTTTGAGACTGGTGATGGTGCCGGCGGGGGCGACCCATTTGCCGGCGGCGAAGCTGTTGAGGGAAAGAACGGTCATGGACGATACTCCTGGGCGGACGGTTTTGCTCGATCGGTGTGGCGTGGCCGGCAATCTTTGCCGCCTGCCTAACCGACGCTGGCCGGCAGGGCGGAAAAGCCGCGAAAGCGCACGCGGCCGGTGCGTTTCGGCGCGCCGGCAAGCCGGTAGTCTGGGAAACGTTTCAGAAAGCGCGAGACGGCGATGCGGCCTTCCATCCGGGCGAGCGAAAAGCCGGCGCACAGATGCGGGCCCTGCGCGAAGGCGAGATGGCGGTTGGGCTTGCGGGCGAGGTCGAGCCGGTCGGGGTCCTCGAACTGGCGCGGGTCGCGATTGGCCGCGCCGATCGCCAGGTGGATGCGCGTGCCGGGCGCGATCGTCTCGCCATGGAGTTCGCACTCGGCCAGCGTCATGCGGTTGCCGAGCTGGTTCGGGCTCTGGAAACGCAGGAACTCGTCGACGGCGGTGTCGATCAGGTCGGGATTGTCGATCAGCCTTTGGCGCTCGTCCGGCCATTGGGCGAGTTCGTGGAGCGCGTTGCCGATCAGATTGGTCGTGGTCTCGTGGCCGGCATTCAGGATGAAGATGCAGTTTTGCAGCAGCTCGGTGTCGGACAGCAACTCGCCGTCATTGCCGTTGATCAGCCGGGTCAACACGTCGGTCGCCGGATCGCCGGGGCTCGCCCTGCGTTTGGCGGCAAGCTCGGCCAGATAGGTCTTGAAGGCGGTGACAGCTTGGTTGCCGCGCGCCTTGTCGGTCTCGCTCAATACCGGTTCGAGCGCGCCGAGGATCGCCAGCGACCAGTCGCGCAGCGGCCCGCGCTCTTCATGCGGCATGACGAAGAGATTGCCGATCACCTCGATCGGGATGGCGGCGGCGAAATCCTCGATCAGGTCGACCTCGCCCTGGTCGGCGATGCGCTCGATAAGCCCGTCGACCAGCGCGACCAGGCCGGGCTCCATCGCCGCGATCGCCCTCGGTGTCAGCGCCCCCATCATGATCTTGCGCACGCGGGTGTGCAGCGGCGGGTCGTTGAAGACCAGGCTGGTGGTGTGATGCTCGTAAAGCGGCGTATCGCCGAATTTCGGCAGGAACTCGACCTTCTTGTCGGAGGAAAAGGTCTTGGTGTCGCGATAGACCCGGTCGAGATCGGCATAACGCGACAGCATCACCGACCCATCGGGGAAGTGCTTGAGCGGCACGTGCTCCAGCAGCGCGCGATAGACCGGGAAGGGATTTTCGGCAAAGCCCGGCGGCAGGGCGTTGATGTCGAACGCCTCCGCGAGCGCGCGTGTCGCCTCCATCGCGTCATCTCCTCCCGTCGTTTCCGGCTCGCGGCCGTTCGAGTATTATTGACCGACTGGCCGGTTTATGCAAGTCTCGTGGCATAGCATGAGCCGAGGTCGCGGGGAGGGGATTTAATGGCGTTGTCGGCGGAAGAGATCGCGCGCAGGTCGGCCGATGCGATGTGGGCGCGCGACGATGCGTCGAAATGGCTCGGCGCCAGCCTCGATGCGGTCGGGCCGGGAACGGCGCGCCTGTCGATGACGGTCGAAAAACATCACACCAACGGTCACGACATCTGCCATGGCGGCTACATTTTCACGCTGGCGGATTCGGCCTTCGCCTTTGCCTGCAATTCCTACAACACGCTCGTGGTCGCGCAGCACAATGCGATCACCTTCATCGCGCCCGGCCGGCTCGGCGACCGGCTGGTGGCGGACGCGCGCGAGATCGCGCGGTTCGGCCGCTCGGGCATTTACGATGTGCGCGTGAGCAATCAGGCCGGCGCGCTGATCGCCGAGTTTCGCGGCAATTCGCGCGTCATCGAAGGCCGGCATTTCGACGAGGACAACGCCTGAGGCGCGCGCCTTCCAGGCGGCCGTGGAGGAGCACCATGAAGGACCTGACACCCAACAAGGCCGATCTCGACCCGATCGAGATCGCCTCGCGCGACGAGATAGCGGCGCTGCAGCTAAAGCGGCTGAAATGGTCGCTCCGGCATGCCTACGACAATGTCGACTTCTACCGGAAGAGCTTTGATGCCGCCGGCGTGCATCCCGACGACCTGAAAACCCTGTCCGATCTGGCAAAATTCCCGTTCACGGTGAAGACCGACCTGCGCGACAATTATCCGTTCGGCCTGTTTGCCGTGCCGCGCGACAAGGTGGCGCGCATTCACGCCTCGTCGGGCACAACCGGCAAGCCGACGGTGGTGGGCTACACGGCCAACGATCTCGACGTGTGGGCGACCTGCGTGGCGCGCTCGATGCGCGCCTCGGGCACGCGGCCGGGCGATATCGTGCAGATCGCCTATGGCTACGGGCTGTTCACCGGCGGGCTCGGCGCGCATTACGGCGCCGAAAAGCTCGGCTGCACGGTGGTGCCGGTTTCGGGCGGCATGACGACGAGGCAGGTGACGCTGATCGAGGATTTCCGCGCCTCGACCATCATGGTCACGCCGTCCTACATGCTGTCGATCCTCGACGAATATCGCGCCCAGGGGCTCGACCCGCGCCAAAGCCCGCTTCAGGTCGGCATATTCGGCGCCGAGCCGTGGACCAACGCCATGCGCGCGGAGATCGAGGCCGCCTTCGACATGCATGCCGTCGATATTTACGGCCTGTCGGAAGTGATGGGGCCGGGGGTCGCCAATGAATGCGTGGAGACCAAGGACGGGCTGCATATCTGGGAGGACCATTTCTATCCCGAGATCATCGACCCGGTGACGGGCGAGCCGGTCGCCGACGGCGAGAAGGGCGAGCTCGTCTTCACTTCCTTGTCGAAGGAGGCGTTTCCGATCATCCGCTATCGCACGCGCGACCTGACCCGGCTCCTGGCCGGCACGGCGCGCTCGATGCGGCGGATGGAAAAGATCACCGGCCGCTCCGACGACATGATGATCCTGCGCGGCGTCAACGTGTTTCCGACCCAGATCGAGGAACAGATTCTCAAGGTCGACGAACTCGCGCCGCATTTCCAGATCGAGCTGTCGCGCCACGGGCGCATGGACGAGATGACCGTCAATGTCGAGGCGTTGCCCGACCATGCCGACAATGCCGAACGCGCGGGTGCCGCCGCCGAACTCGCCCGACGCATCAAGCAGGTGATCGGCATCACCGTCAGGATCAACGTCACCGAGCCCGGCGGCGTCGCTCGCAGCCAGGGCAAGGCGCAGCGCATCGTCGACAACCGGCCGAAGGCCTAATGGCCCGCACCCGCGCCAAGGACTATGACGACAAGCGCCGGGCGCTGCTGCACCAGGCGGCGCTGACCTTCGCGCGCGACGGCTACGACCGGGCCTCGATGGCCTCGCTGGCGGCCGATTGCGGGGTGTCGAAGGCGCTGCTTTATCACTATTACGCCTCCAAGGAGGCGTTGCTGTTCGACATCATCAACGCCCATCTGGAGGCGCTGGTCGACGCGGTCGAAGCGGCAGACAGGTCCGATCTTGCCCCGCGGGCGCGGCTGGAGGGGCTGGTCGCGGCGCTGCTTGAGGCCTATCGCGACGCCGATGCCGAGCACAAGGTGCAGATCAACGCGCTGCAGCTCCTGCCGGACGACGAGCAGGGGCAGTTGAAGGCGCTGGAGCGCCAGCTTGTCGAACGCTTTGCCGAGGCGATCCGCGCGCTGCGGCCGGAACTCTTCACCGGCACGCCGCTTCTCAAGCCGGTGACGATGAGCCTGTTCGGCATGCTCAACTGGTTCTATATGTGGCACCGCGAGGGCGGGTCGATCAGCCGCGGCGACTACGCCAAACTCGCAACGGTGCTGCTGGTCAGCGGCGTCGAGGGCCTGTGAGGCGTCGCCGGCCGCCGTCGGGGCGGTGCGTTACGTCGCCGGTCAGTCGTCGGTCCAGTACTTGTTGGCGCGGGCGACGGTCTGGAAATTGGTCGCCACGACCTGCGAGGCCATGGTCAGGCTGTCGGCGTCGTTGGCGTAGTCCGGCCGCAGGCGGTCGCGCACCTCGTCGTCGGGCTGGGTTTTCTTCACCGCCATGCGGCTGAGCTTGATCGCGAGATCGAAGCCTTCCTCGGGGGTTGCGGTTTTCAGCGATGGCAGCCAGCTCATGCGGGATCTCCTTGGCCTTGATCAGATGAAATATTCGATGGCGATCCACATGCCGATCGCCGTCCAGAAGCACATGTTCACGAAAGAACGCAAAATCCCGCCATCTTGCTCGATATCGATGCCGATCCAGCGCAGAACCAGGGTGCCGGGAAGCAGGATTACCTGCGCGATTGCCTTGAAAAACGTCAGCATCGTTGCCTCGTCAATGCGTGTTCGGGCGTCGAATCGCGGCCGGGCGCGGCCGGGCGCGGCCGCGGCATGAACGGTCTGGCGAGGGCGCGTGGGGCGGAATTGGTCATCAAAAACATTCATTCTATTTGTATCTTTTAGTAGCAGCGACCATCGCTGTTTGCAACCTGTGAAATCACCGGGCCGGTCACGGGTTGCGATCGAGCCGGATCGCGCCCCGGCTCGCGGCCGGCCTTGCGAGCCCCGTGGCCAAGCTGCTTGCCAAATCCAAGGCGGGCATGGCATCTGCCTGCCATGGATGCGAGGGAAAACTCCGCTGGCGAGGCGCTTGAAGGACTGATCGACGCCCTGCATGCGCGCGGGCGGCTCAGAGTATGGTCCCTGATCGTCACGATGTTCGGCGACGCCGTCGTGCCGCGCGGCGGCCGCGTCGCGCTGTCGGTGCTACAGGAACTGATGGCACGGCTCAGAATCGAGACGGGGGCGGTGCGCACGGCGATGTCGCGGCTTGCGGCCGATTGCTGGCTCGAACGCGAGCGCGACGGGCGCAATTCCTATTACAGGCTGGCGGAGGAGGGGCGCCACGCGTTTGACTTCGCGACCAGGCGCATCTACGCCGCCGGCCCGCCGGGATGGGACGGCACCTGGCTGGTTGCGCTGGCGCCGGCTGGCGCCGGCAACGGCGCGCGTGTGGGGCGCGAACAGGCGATGGCGGAACTCGGTTTCGCGCCGGCCGGTGCCGGCAGTTTCGTGCGCCCTTTCGCCAATATTCCCGAACTGGTCGACGATGTGCCGGCGGGTTTGCTTGTCGTGCGCGGGGCGGCGTTGCGCGAGCCGCCGGACCTTGCCGCGCTGTGGGATCTAGACGAACTGGCCGCGGCCTATCGCGCGCTCGGCGACGAACTGGCGCCGCTCGCCGCTGCGCTGGCGCGCGGTGCCGGGTTTTCGCCGCTCGACGCCATGGCCGCGCGTGTGCTTGTCGACCATTCGTGGCGGCGCATCGTTTTGCGCGATCCCGGCCTGCCTGCCGCGCTTTTGCCGGCCGACTGGCCGGGCGAGGCGGCGCGGGCGCGGGTCAAGGCGGTCTATGCCGCGCTCGCCGGCCCGAGCGAGGCCTGGCTCGACGCATCCGGCCTGCCTGCGCAGGTGGACGCGAAAAGGTTCAAGGCCCGGTTCGGCGGGATTTGAGGCCGGGCAAGCTACCTGCGAATACAGTAGTAGAGAGCGAGGTAGGGCGGCATATTGTTGTGGGGCTGGCTTCCGCCCGATTCGCTGATGGTGCCTTCGGGAACAAACGGCTGATGCACCCCGGCGCCCTCGCCGCCCACCGACAACGCGACCGCCGGGTGCCCGGTCCACTGGCCCCGCAAGACGCTCGTGCCATTGAATTCGTGCGAATGGGTGGGCATTTCTTCTGCTTTGAGGGCATGCCATTCGGCGCCGCCCTGCGCCCCGTCGGGATCATCCATCAAGGCCGGGTACCTGCTTAGGCTCTGTCCGTTTTCGTCGACATTGTTGTTGACGCCGGCGCCGACGATCATGCGGCCGCCAGCCGGAGCAAAGCGTTCCCATCCGCGCGGACAGGCATCTTCTTCCGACCTGTCGAACGCTGCGACAATGCCGGATGCTCGCCTGAAAGGCTCAAGTTCCGACTCCAGTGCTTCGATCCTCGCGAGCGTTGCCGTGAGCCGTGCCGTCATGCAGGTAAAATTGGCCTGGGCGACCTGCGTGGAATTACCCGTTCCTTCGAGATTGCGAATGTCGCAGTCCTGTGCCCGCGCTTCGTTCGCGCCCATCAGGATCGCCGCGCCGATGCTAGCAGCCGCGAGCAAGTGTGTTTTCGGGTTGGACCATATGCCAGAAATTGCAGCGGAACCGTTCATAGTTTGCCACTCCCCATCCAATCATTCCGAGAACAATTGCCCCGATTGCAACTTTAACGGCATGTTCGATGATCCAATGTGGCCTATTTCTCACTTTCCTCTGTTTGTTCATGTCGGTGACTGCTCCGATCGCGCGCGTAAGCCCCAGCCGGAAGGATTGCCGACCGGGGCTCCGCAGGCAATCGAAGATTGCGGCTCACTCCTCCAGATAGGCGAACGCGCTGGTGGCGGTGACGGCGACCTTTTTTGCGCCCTTCGCCCTCATCTCGACGCGCGTATAGGCCATGCGTTTGCCGTTGGAGAGCACCTCGACACGGATGTCGACGTCGCCGGGCTTCAGCGGCCGCAGAAAATGCGTGGTCAGGTCGACCGTCGTGCAGACGCGGAACCGGCCGTTGAGTGCGGCCAGCGCCACCACCGAGCAGGTGTCGGCCGCCGCCGCCGTCGCCTGGCCGCAGATCACGCCGCCGACATGCACCAGCGCCCGGTTTTCCGGCAGCAGGAAATCGCCGCCGGCCGCGTCGAATCCGACCGGTTTCAGCCCCATATCCACGATCCAGGGCGCGAATACGCGCGCGATCGTCTCTTCCGCCTGCTTCAGCCCGAACTCTGTCATCGATCCTCGCTTTTTATGTTACGAAATATTGCGGAATGTTAGATTTTTTGTTACATGTCAGGATGGACGGATCACCCGCCATCCGACCACGGAGGAGATGCCATGTACAGCCAGGGCCTGATCGGGGCGAAGACCGACACCGACGAGGACGAAGCTTTCCTCGCCGCTTTCCAGGCGCGCATCGACGCGGAGGACAAGATCGAGCCCAACGATCCGATGCCGGAAGGCTATCGCAAGACGCTGGTGCGCCAGATCGGCCAGCACGCGCATTCCGAGATCGTCGGCATGCTGCCGGAGGGCAACTGGATCACGCGCGCGCCGTCGCTCAGGCGCAAGGCGGCGCTGCTGGCCAAGGTACAGGACGAGGGCGGCCACGGGCTTTATCTCTATTCGGCCGCCGAGACGCTCGGCGTCAGCCGCGAGCAGATGACCGAGGAGCTTTTGTCGGGCAAGGCGAAATATTCCTCGATCTTCAACTATCCGACGCTGACCTGGGCCGATATCGGGGCGATCGGCTGGCTGGTCGACGGCGCGGCGATCATGAACCAGATCCCGCTGTGCCGCTGTTCTTACGGGCCCTATGCGCGCGCCATGATCCGGGTGTGCAAGGAGGAAAGCTTCCACCAGCGCCAGGGTTACGAGATCATGATGACGCTGGCCAACGGCACGGCCGAGCAGAAGGACATGGCGCAGGACGCGCTCGACCGCTGGTGGTGGCCGTCGCTGATGATGTTCGGTCCGCACGATTCCGACAGCCAGCACGGCGACCGGTCGATGAAATGGAAGATCAAGCGCTTCACCAATGACGAGCTCAGGCAGAAATTCGTCGACGCCACCGTGCCGCAGGGCGAGTTCCTCGGCCTGACCTTTCCCGATCCCGAGCTGAAATGGAACGAGGAGCGCGGCCATTACGATTTCGGCCCCATCGACTGGGACGAGTTCTGGCGTGTGGTCAAGGGCGGCGGAACGATGAACCGCGAGCGCATCGCCGCGCGCCGCAAGGCCTGGGACGACGGCAAATGGGTGCGCGAGGCAGCGCTTGCCCATGCCGAAAAACGCCGGGCCAGGCGCGAGGCGACGAAGCTGGCGGCGGAGTAGTCCGACATGCCGCTTCGGTCGCGCTGGGCCGGGGCGGGAAACGTATACGCGACGCGCCCGAGGACAACGATCATGAGCAAGACCGAAATCCCGCTTTGGGAAGTTTTTATCCGGCCCCGCAACGGGCTCGCGCACAAGCATTGCGGCTCCGTGCACGCTGCCGACGAGGTGATGGCGATCCAGGCCGCGCGCGACGTCTACACAAGGCGCGGCGAGGGCGTGTCGATCTGGGTGGTGCCGTCGGCGGCGATTGTCGCCTCGGATCCCGAACACAAGGACGAGAATTTCGAACCGGCGCTGACCAAAATCTACCGCCACCCGACCTTTTACGACATTCCCGACGATGTCGGCCACATGTAGGCCGGCCGCCAATCGACGGAGGATACCGATGGACCCGCTCGAAATCCTGTTCAGTCCGTTTGTGGCGATGACTGCGCATCCCTGGGCGGTTTACGTGCCGGTGGTGGTGTTGGGCCTGATGGGCTGGGCAACGCCGTGGGGAGGGACCGTGGTCAAGGTCGCGGCGGCGTTGTGGCTGGCTTACGCGCTGTGGGAGACCGCCGTGCAGATCATGACGCCCGAGGCCAATATCAGGGTCGACCTGCTGGTGATCGCACCCATTCTGATCGTCGTGTCGCTCGCCGCGCTGGCGATGTTTTTGAGAAAGGCGTTCGCCCGTGTCTGATGCCCTGCTGACATTTCTTCTCCGTCTCGCCGACGATCATCTCATCCTCGGCCATCGGCTGTCGGAATGGTGCGGCCACGCGCCGATGCTGGAGGAAGATCTCGCCATGCCGAACATGGCGCTCGACCTGATCGGCCAGGCGCGCGCACTCTACCAATATGCGGCCGAAATCGAGGGCAAGGGGCGCAGCGAGGACGATCTCGCCTATTTGCGCCGCGAGCGTGACTACGTGAACTGCCTGATGGTCGAGCGACCCAACGGCGATTTCGGCCACACCATGCTGCGCCAGCTCTATTTCGCCGCCTTCATGGAGCCGTTCTGGACGATGGCGTCGACGTCGCGCGACGAAACCCTGGCCGGTATTGCCGCCAAGGCCGTCAAGGAGACCGCCTACCATATCCGCCATGCCGGCGAGTGGGTGGTACGGCTCGGCGACGGCACCGAGGAAAGCCGGCGGCGCATGGAGGCGGCGATCGACGCGCTCGCACCTTATGTCGACGAACTCTTCGAGGGCGACGCCGTCAGCGCGGAGATGACCAAGGCCGGCATCGCGCCCGAGCCGGCGTCGTTGCGCGCTGAATTCGACCGCACCGTCGGCGCGATCTTCGCCGAGGCGCGGCTGACCTTCGCGCCGGCGGCCTATGCCCAGACCGGCGGCCGCCAGGGCCGCCATGGCGAGGCGATGGGGTTCATCCTGGCCGATCTGCAGCACATGCAGCGCACCTACCCGGGGGCGACATGGTGAAGAACGCGCCCGACAAGGCACCCCTTCGCACGCCCCTGTGGGCCATCGGCCACCTTCCCCGCGAAAGGAGAGACCGGCCGTCACCGTCGCCGGCCTCCGTCCAAGCAACGTTTGAGGCAGGCGCGGGCCGCGATGACGGTCCTAACTCCGCCGGTATGGGAGAGATAGGCGGCGGGCCGAAACCGGATACGAAAGAGTATGACAGTTCCGCTCCGGATCGCGATCGCGCCTGGGCGGCCGCGGCCGCGGTACCCGACCCGGAAGTGCCGTGCGTGACGGTTGCCGATCTCGGCATCCTGCGGTCGGTCGAGATCGAGGGCGAGGTCGCGGTCGCCAGGGTGACGCCGACCTATTCCGGCTGCCCGGCCACGCTCGCCATCGAGCTTTCTGTCGAGGCCGCCCTGCGCGAGGCCGGCTTCGAGGCCCGGGTGGAGCGTGTCATTGCGCCGGCCTGGACGACCGACTGGATCACCGAGGCGGGCCGGGCGAAGCTGACGGCCTACGGCATTGCGCCGCCGGTGAAGGGCTCCAATTCGATCCGGGCGCTGTTCGGCGAGACCGTCGTCGCCTGCCCGAAATGCGGATCGGAGGAAACCGAACGGGTTTCGGAATTCGGTTCCACGCCGTGCAAGGCGCATTACCGCTGCACGGCCTGCGGGGAACCGTTCGACTATTTCAAATGCATCTGAGCAGCAGCGCCCTTGGTTGC
Organism: Nitratireductor arenosus; assembly: GCF_009742725.1. Classification (GTDB taxonomy): domain Bacteria; phylum Pseudomonadota; class Alphaproteobacteria; order Rhizobiales; family Rhizobiaceae; genus Mangrovimarina; species Mangrovimarina arenosa. Next base: position 118,766 of record NZ_WPHG01000002.1, read on the forward strand.
AATCAAGGCGCGCCGTCTCCCGAGGCTTGAGGTTTTGACCATGGCACCCCGTTTTCACGATCTCACCGTTTCCGCCATCGAGCGCCAGACGCCCGATGCCGTCGCGATCGCCTTCGACGTGCCCGATGCGCTTCGCGACGCCTTCCACTTCAAGCCGGGCCAATATCTCACACTGGCCACCAGCCTGGACGGGCAGGATGTGCGCCGGTCCTATTCGATCTGTTCCGCGCCGGGCGAGCCGCAGCTCAAGGTCGGGGTCAAGAAGGTCGCCGACGGCCGTTTCTCGCGGTTCGTCAACGAGACGCTGTCGGTTGGCGACACGATCCGCGTCATGCCGCCGGAGGGCCGGTTCACCTCGCTCTTCGGACCGCGCCACGATTATCTGCTGATCGCATCCGGTTCGGGCATCACGCCGATGCTGTCGATTGCCAAGACGGTGCTCGAGCACGAACCGGACTCCACGGTGGCGTTGGTTTACGGCAACCGCTCGACCGAGACGATCATGTTTCGCGAGGAGCTGGAGGATTTGAAGGACCGGCATCTGCGCCGCTTTTCGCTGGTGCATCTGCTGTCGCGCGAAAAGCAGGATGTCGACCTGTTGAACGGCCGCATCGACGGCGAACGGGTGAAGGAACTCGCCGAACGCGGGCTGATCGATCCGCGCGGTTCTGACGGCGTCTTTCTGTGCGGTCCGGGCGAGATGATCGACGACGTCGCGGCCATGCTCAAGGCCTATGGCGTGGAGGAGGACCGCATCCGTTTCGAGCGTTTCACGCCGACGGGTGAGGCGCCGAGGCCGCGTGCGCCTTCCGCGCAGGCCAGGAAGGCTGTGACCGACGGTGTCGCGGTCGAAGTGGTGCTCGACGGCACGCGGCGCGAATTCGCCATGGACGAGACGGCGGGAACGGTGCTCGACGCCGCGCACAAGGCCGGCATCGAGCTGCCCTATTCCTGCGCGGGCGGCATGTGCTGCACCTGCCGCTGCCGGGTGGTCGAGGGCGAAACGGAAATGGCGGTCAATTTCTCGCTGGAAGCGTGGGAGATCGAGGCCGGTTTCACGCTCGCCTGTCAGTCCAGGCCGCTGTCGCGGAAGCTGGTGCTGGATTTCGACGCCGCCTGAGAATTTCGCGCCGCGCTCGCCTCACTCGGCCATGCCGTAAAGCGTCAGCACCAGCGGCGTCCCCTTGGAATAGTTGATGCCGCGCACCGCGCCGCGCGCCGCCACGCTGTCGGCTCCCTGGGGCAGGGCGGCGAAAAACGCTTGCGTGAGGTCGCCGCGCACCAGCGCCATCGTGCAGGCGGGATCTTCGGCCAGGGTCTCGGCGGCGGTGGCGGGATCGGTCAGCAGCGTGTTGGTGCCGACAAGAAAGATCAGGCTCGGCTCGTAATAGCCGGTCGACACCAGCCGGCCCTGCGGACAGGACCTGTGCTCGGCAAACAGGCGCGCGATTTCCGGGCTGAGCCAGATCGGTTTCAGCGGCGGCAATACGAATATCGCGGCGAGCGCCAATGTCGCGCCGGCGCCGAGCGCGGCGGCGAGCGTGCGCGGCAGGGGAGCGAGCGGCGGGCGGATGCCGCTGCCGAGCCAGCCGGTGACGACGACGACGATGGCCGCGAGCGCGCCCCACCAGGAAAAGCCGCCCAGCACGTAAGGGGTGATGGCGATCGCGATGGCGGCCAGCGCCACGGTGACGACGACGAGGCCGAACGTCGTGGCCCAGCGCAGCCAGGTCTGCCAGCGCCGCAGCGGCGCGTCGCGTGCCGCCGTGTCGCTCAGCGCCCAGCCGAGCGCCAGCACCAGGGCCGGAAAGGCCGGCAGCATATAGTGCGGCAGCTTGGTCGGCACCAGTTCGATGATCAGCCAATAGGGCAGGTACCAGGCGGCCAGAAACAAGAGCCGTGGATCGGCGCGCATGCCGTTGAGCACGCGCAGGCCGGCGTCGATCGCGGCGAGGCCGAACGGCCACATGGTGAGCGAATAGACCAGCACGTAATAGCCGGGCGGAAAGCCGTGCGATTCCTGGCCCGACCCGATCTTGCCGAGCAGGTCGCGGCCGACCGCCTCCTGCCAGAACGCCGCCCCGCTCTTATAGGTGATCAGGGCAAGCCAGGGCGCCGCGACCAGCAGCATCAAGGCTGCGCCGGGCAGCGCGCGCATTTTTGTCAGCCAGGCCCGGTCGCGGTCGAAGACCACCAGGAAGCCGGCTGTCAGCAGGCTGAGGAAGGGAATAACCGGCCCCTTGATCAGGATCGCCGCGCCCTGCGCGGCCCAGAACAGCCACGGCGCCCAGCCGGGAATTGGCGTGCCGGCGCGGTGGCCGAGATAGATCCGCGCCAGCATGGCCTGCGCCACGAGGCCGGTCGCCAGCAGCGTCGCGTCGGTCTTGGCGATGCGGGCCTCGAAGCCGAGGATCAGCAGGCCGGCGAGCGAAACGGACGCGATCAGCCCGGCGGCCGTGCCGAACATCCACGCGCCCAGCCAGGCGGTGGCCAGAACGGCGAGCGTCGCGCCGAGGATCGAGACGGTGCGGTAGACGGCGACCGGCGCGTCGGCGCCCTGGCCGCTGATGGCGACCGCCGCCGATTGCAGCCAATAAATGCCGGCCGGCTTCTTGTAGCGCGGCTCGTCCTGGAAGCGGATGTCGACATAGTCGCCGCTCTCGACCATCTGCTTGGTGGCCTGGACGAAACGCGCCTCGTCGCGGTCGGTCGGCGGCAGGGTGGTGATGCCGGGCACGAACAGCAAAAGGCACAACAGCGCCAGCCCGAGATAATGCGCCGGGCCGAGCGCGCCGGCGACGGGCCTGACGGCCACGGGCGGGTGTTCGCGGGCGGCGCTCATGGCGGCCGGTCAGTCCGTGCCGGACATCGCGCCGCGATGCTCGTTGGCGATCAGCCACAGATTGCGGATGTAGATGACCAGCCCGAGCGCCTGGCCGGCGATGAAGACGGGATCCTTGCGGTGAATGGCGTAAAGCAAAAGCAGCGTGCCGCCGCCGAGCGAGAAGAACCAGAACGCGACCGGCACCACCGAGCGCTTGGCGCGTTCCGAGGCGATCCATTGCACCAGGAAGCGCATGGTGAACATCGCCTGGGCGACGAAACCCAGCAGGATCCAGGCGCTGAACTGGTCGACGAAGACCTGATAGGCCCAGTTGTAGAGCGACTGGAAAGTGTCGGTCATCGGGACGGCTCCGTGATGCGGGGGACGATCTTGCGTCGTCGGCGCAGCCACCACACGCCGAACAGGTCGAGAATGCCGCGCAGGCCGCGGTCGAGAATGCCGTAATTGGAGGTGCCGTGCCGGCGTTCGCGGTCGACGACGTCGACATGCAGCACGCCGAACCCCTCGCGCAGCACCAGCGCCGGCAGATAGCGGTGCCAGCCGTCGAAATAGGGCAGTTGGCGGAACAATTCCGCGCGCAGCGCCTTGAGCCCGCAGCCGGAATCGCGCGTGCCGTCGCGCAGGATCGCCTCACGCAGGGAATTGGCGAAGCGCGACGACCAGCGCTTGACCAGCGTGTCGGTGCGCTTCAGCCGCTGGCCGGCGACGATGCCGACAGTGGCGTCGGCCGACAAAAGCCGGTCGGCGAGCACCGGCAGATAGCGCGGATCGTTCTGGCCGTCGCCGTCGATCGTCACCACCACCGCGCCGCGCGCGGCAAACACGCCCGAGCGCACCGCCGCGCTCTGGCCGGCCGAGCGGTCGTGGCGGATATGGCGCAGATGGCGCGCGCCGGCGTCGATGCGGCCTGCCAGCATGGCCGGGGTGTCGTCGTTCGAGCCGTCGTCGACCACCAGCACCTCATGGTCGCGGTCGGCGAGCGCGGCATCGATCTCGTCGAGCAGCACGGCCAGGTTGGCGGATTCGTTCTTGCAGGGAATGACGATCGAAATCGCGGGTCCGGTTCCCTCGTGCATGGGCCTCTTTCCAGTTCACGCGTCCCAGATGAGGCGGCTCTAACACGCGGCGCCGGGAATCGGAATGAGGCTTGTGATCGACCCTATCGCTTTTCGCGGATCTCAGTCAGCGTCCTGGTTGGGGTGATTGCCTCGGGGTCGAGCTTTACCTCGACGATCGCCGGCCTGCCGCTGGCGCGCGCGCGCTCGAAGGCGGGCGCGAACTCGTCCGTCGTCGCCACGGTTTCGCCATGGCCGCCATAGGCGCGGGCCAGCGCGGCGAAATCCGGATTCGTCAGCGTCGTTCCCGATACGCGGCCTGGATAGTCGCGCTCCTGGTGCATGCGGATCGTGCCGTAGATGCCGTTGTTGAGGATCACGACAATGATCGGCCGGCCATATTGCACCGCCGTCGCGAATTCCTGCCCGTTCATCAAAAAATCGCCGTCGCCGGCCCAGACCACGACCTCGCGGTCGGGAAAGATGCCCTTTGCCGCCACGCCGGCCGGCACGCCGTAGCCCATCGATCCCGAGGTCGGGGCCGCCTGCCCGTTGAAGCGGCGATAGCGGTGGAAACGATGCATCCAGGTGGCGAAATTGCCGGCGCCGTTGGCGATGATGACGTCCTCGGGCAGATTGTCCTCCAGCCACGCCATCACCGGGCCCATCTTGACCGCGCCCGGCCCGTCCGTCGGCGGCGTCGACCAGTCGAGATAGGACTGGTGCAATTCCTCGGTGCGGTTCGCCCAGCGCGGGGGCGCTTCCGGCGTCGTTTCGGCAAACGCCGCGGCGAAAGCCGTGTTGGAGGCGTTGATCGCCAAAGTGGGCCGGTAGACGCGGCCCAGCTCTTCCGGGTCGGGGAAAATGTGGACCAGTTTCTGGTCGGGGTAGGGGCTTTTTACGAGCGTGTAGTCGGCCGACGGCATCTCGCCGAAGCGGCAGCCGACGAGGATGACGAGGTCGCTCTGCTTGATGTAGGCCGCGAGCTTCGGGTTTGCGCCGATGCCGATGTCGCCGGCATAACAGTCGTGCAGCTGGTCGCAGAGCGTCTGCCGGCGGAAGGAGCAGCCTACCGGCAGTCGCCAGCGGCTGATGCCGGCGCAGACCTGGCTCACGGCCTCCTCGGTCCAGCGCGTGCCGCCGAGCACCAGGAACGGCCGCTCGGCCGCCTCGAGCAGTTCGACCAACCGGTCCATTTCCGGGCGGCCGGGCCTTGTCTCGACGGCAATGAAGGGCAGGGGCGTCGGCGCCTCGACCGCGTCGGTGAGCATATCCTCGGGCAGGACGACCACGACCGGGCCGGGGCGCCCGGAGGTGGCGACCGCGAAGGCGCGGGTGACGAGTTCGGGAACGCGCGCCGCGTCGTCGATCTGCACCACCCATTTCGCCATCGTGCCGAAAAAGGCCCTGTAGTCGACCTCCTGGAACGCCTCGCGCTCCAGATTGCCGCGCGCCACCTGGCCGACGAACAGGATCACGGGGTTCGAATCCTGCCGGGCGATATGGATGCCGGCGGAGGCGTTGGTCGCGCCCGGGCCGCGCGTCACGAAGCAGACGCCGGGTTTTCCCGTCAGCCTTCCCTCGCAGTCGGCCATCATCGCCGCGCCGCCTTCCTGGCGGCAAACGACGTTTTCGATCTTGGAATCGTGCAATGCGTCGAGGACGGCGAGATAACTCTCGCCGGGCACGCTGTAGAGGCGTTCGACGCCGTTGGCCTCCAGGCAGTCGACGACCAGTTGTCCGCCGGTTTTCATGCGTCTTTTACCTCCAGTTCGGCCAAGACCTCGCCGGTATGCTCGCCAAGCCGCGGCGAGGGCCGGTCATAGACGGGCGGGGTCTTCGACATCAGCATCGGCGCGCGTACCGACGGCAGCGCATTGCCCTGGCCGTCGTCGAGATCCATGCGCATGCCGCGCGCGATCGCCTGCGGGTCGGCGAACGCCTCGCCGATATCGTTGATCGGGCTTGCGGGCACGTTGGCGGCTTCCAGCCTGTCGAGCAAGGCTTGCTTTTGCCAGCCGGCAAGCGTGGCGACCAGCTTTTCGCGCAGGCGCTTGCGATGTTCGACGCGTGCCGGGTTGGTGGCGAAGTCGGGATCGTCGGCAAGGTCATCCAGCCCCAGCACCTGGCACAGATGGCGGAACTGGCCGTCATTGCCGACCGCCAGGATGATGTGCCCGTCGGCGACCGGCAAGACCTCGTAGGGTGCGATGTTCATATGGGCATTGCCCATCTGCACCGGCGGCGTGCCGGAGACCAGATAGTTGAGGTTCTGGTTGCCGAGCACCGAAATCTGAGTGTCGAACAGCGCCATGTCGACATATTGGCCTTCGCCGGTGCGTTCGGCGTGGCGCAGCGCCGCCTGGATGGCGATGACGGAATAAAGCCCGGTGAAGACGTCGGAAATCGCGACGCCGGCTTTTTGCGGCTCGCGGCCGGGTTCGCCGGTGATCGACATCATGCCGGCCATGCCCTGGATGATGAAATCGTAACCCGGGCGGCGGGCATAGGGCCCGGTCTGGCCGAAACCGGTGATCGAGCAATAGACCAGGCGCGGGTTGTCCGCCCGCAGGCTTTCGTAGTCGAGGCCGTATTTCTTCAGCCCGCCGACCTTGAAGTTCTCGATCACCACGTCCGCGGTGGCGATCAGCCTCTTGACGGTCTCCGCGCCCTCGGGCGTGGAAAAGTCGATCGCCACCGAGCGCTTGCCGCGATTGGTCGAATGATAATAGGCGGCCGAAAGATTTTCGCCGTCATGGCTTTTCACGAAGGGCGGCCCCCAGCGACGGGTGTCGTCGCCGCCGTTCGGATTTTCCACCTTGATGACGTCGGCGCCGAGATCGGCGAGCAACTGCCCCGCCCAGGGGCCGGCGAGGATGCGGGCGAGCTCGATGACGCGGATGCCGGCGAGGGGAGGGTTTGCCATGGGGATTATGCGCCAGTTGTTTCGGTTGCCCCGGAATACCAAATCGGCGCCCCAGCGTCAGCCCGGATTCGCCGCATCGCCTTATGCGTTTGGTGCATCAACCGGCTGCCAGGACACGGTCTGCCCAGGCGGCGAAATCGGCCATGATCGCATCGCGATTGACCTCGTTCAGGCTTTCGTGGCGGGTTTCGGCGTAAACCGTTGAAACCAGATTCGGAAAACCCATTGCCCGCATGCGCGCCGCAAGCGCGTGGACCGCCTTGCCGCCATCGGTCGCCGGGTCGTGCTCGCCGCCGACGAGTTGCACGGCAAGCTCGCGGCGCAGACCGGCGAAGTTGCCGTCGGCGGCGCCGGCGAACACCCAGGAAAACAGGTCGCGCCACATCGACACCGACGCGTCCCAGCCGCACAGCGGATCGGCGATATAGGCGTCGACCTCGTCGGGATCGCGCGACAGCCAGTCGAACGCGGTGCGATGGCCGGGCACCTGTTTGGCCCAGGCCTGGAAGGTGAGCTTCGGCAAGAGGCGCGAGGGCACGTCGGAACCGAGCCGCAACCGCTCCCAGGCAAGCAACGCCTGTGCCGCGCGGCCGGTGAGCCCGGCGGAAAAATTGGCGTTCCAGATCGCGGCCGCCGCGACGCGCCGGGAATGCCGCAATACGAAGTTCAGCGCGATCAGCCCGCCCATCGAATGGCCGAAGACGATCACCGGCGCGCCGGGATGGGTCGCGGCGATATGGTCGTGGACGGCGGCGACGTCGGCGATCACCTTGGCGCCGCCGTCGCCGTCGGTGGAAAAGACACGCGGCGGCGCGCCGGGGGCGCGCGTGTGGCCGTGGCCGCGATGGTCATGGGCGTAGGTGGCGATGCCGTGCCCGGCCAGAAAATCGGCGAAGCGGGCATAGCGCGCGGCATGCTCGGCCAGGCCGTGATTGATCTGCACGACGGCGCGCGGCGCCTCGGGGGGTCGGCGTGTGTAGAGTTTCAGCCGCGCGCCGGTCGGCGTGTCGAGGTGCAGTTCCTGATCGAAGGGCATGACGGTTCCCGATTTCGTGTCCAAGAGTGGCGCGATATCGCCGCGCGGGCAATCGGAAAGCGCGCGTGCGGCGTCGTGGGTCAGTTTGGAGGAAAAGGAATTGGCGAAAGCGCCGACTAAACACGGTCCATACAAAACGACAAAAAAACTCTCGCCTGAACTAGTATTCTCCAAAACTATGCTCTTATTGGAAGGCCTCATGGCAAAGGAGGCTTCCCAATGGCGACCTATCGAGACATTCAAGAACATGTCCGGGCCACCCGGTCATTTGTGGCAAAGCCATGCTGGATTGCGCACGTCCTCGCAGATTATGGCCTCACCACAAGGCAGGCATACAATCGGATCGACGCCAGGCGTCGCATGCATCCATGCCCACCCGGAAAGAGATCGCAGTTGGAATCCGCGATGCGAGAAATCGGAGCGATCCCAAGATAAATTTCAAACTGACCCACTACCGCGTGCGGCGTCGATGTGGCGCCGGCGCGGTTTCATGCTAGGTTTTCCGGCATGGGTTCGGGGTGCTCGACGCCGGCGCGGCTGGCCGCGCTGATGCTGACCGTGCTGCTGGCGGCATGCGCGGCCGGCAAGTCCTATGTCGCGGCCGACGATGCGCCGCCCTATGCCCGGGCCGGCTACCTCGACGCGCGGCTGGCGCTCACCCGAATAATCGGCGCGCCGCTGGCGCCGATCGTGCGCAATCTCAGGGCGCCGCACGGCCGGTTGCACGGGCGCGCGGGGCTGGAGCGGTTTCTGCGCGACGCGTTGCGGCCGCTCGACATCGTCGTCATCCGTTCGCGCCCGGCCGCGACCCGTCTTCTCATTCCCGGCCATTTCACCCACGCCACGGTGTGGCTGGGGACGCCGGCCGAGATGAAGGCGCTCGGCGTGTGGTCGCTGAGCGCGGTCAGGCCTCACCGCGAGCGGCTGCGCGCGGGGCGGCCGGTGATCGAAGCCGCGCGCGACGCCGTGCAACTGTCGCCGATGCGCGAGATCACCGATGTCGACGAAATCGTCATTTTGCGCCCGCGTCCGGGCGGACGGGACTGGGCGCGCGCAAAATATGCCGGCCTGTTCGCGGCCATCGGGCGGCCGTTCGACTATAATTTCGACTGGACGGACAAGGCCCGGCTGACCTGCGCCGAACTCGTGGCCGGCGTCTTTCCCGAATTCGAGCTGCCGGTGCGTTACACCCAGGGCCGTTTTGCCATCGTTCCCGACGATATCGTGCGCGCCGCGACGATCCCCGGATCGCGGCTGCGTGTCGTCCGGTACGTCGCGCCGGCCGACGGCAACGGATTTTCCGCCTCCGGGGGCGAGGCGGTGCTGAAGCTGCTGAGCCGTCCGCGCGACGATGCGACTTGAAACCGGGCTGCCGGATATGGGAAGGCAGGCCCCTTGCCGGGCCAGGAACATGCCCGTTTCGTCCGAAGCCCAATCCGTTTCCGGAGTCCGCGATGCCTGCCCTGCGGTTGACGACCCTGTTTCTGGCCTTGGCCTTCGGCCTGGTCCTGCCGGCGCCGGCTAGGGCGGAGGTAGCGCTCGACGGCCGGTTCGTTGCCGACAGGGCCTGTCCGGCGACGCCGTCGATCCGCAAGAGGGGCAATCCCGGCAACGTCAGGACGCGGGCCGGCCAGGCCTATGCGGCGCTCGCCGCCAACCGGGCCGACCCGACCCACTATCTGGTGCTGGTGCCGGGGGCGGCGCCGGAACGGCGCTGGGTGCGGGCCGGCTGCGGACGCCTCGTGCAGGGCGAGGCCGGCCGCCGCGGCGACGGCACGACGGCGACCGCGCGGACACGCGCACAAGCGCCCCGCCGGACCCGCCATGTGCTGGCGGTCAATTGGCAGCCCGGTTTTTGCGAAACGCGGCCTTCGGTGCGCGAATGCCGCACGCAGACGGCCGAGCGTTTCGACGCGGTGCATTTTTCCCTGCACGGCCTGTGGCCGCAGCCGCCGGGCACGGTCTATTGCGACGTGCCGGCCGCCCTTGTCGAGCGCGACAAGGCGGGGGCCTGGAAAAGCCTTCCCGAACTCGGCCTGGAGACGAAGACGCTGCGCGAACTCGTCACCGTCATGCCGGGCGCGGCCTCCTATCTGCACCGGCACGAATGGATCAAGCACGGCGCGTGCTACGGCGGCGACGCCGAGACCTATTATCGCCGCTCGCTGGCGCTGATGCGGGCGCTCAACGCTTCCAAAGTGCGCGCCTTCTTTGCCGCGCGGATCGGCAAGACGGTCACCGCCGGCGAGATCCGGCGCGTTTTCGACACGGCGTTCGGCAAAGGCGCGGGGAAAAGGGTGCGGGTTGCCTGCGTCGACGATCCGTCGAACGGCCGCCGGCTGATCGGCGAGATCACCGTTGCGCTTTCCGGCGCGTTGGGACCGGCGGCGGATCTGGCCGACCTCATTCACGCCGCGCGGCCGACCGGCAAGAGCGGCTGCCCGAAGGGCATTATCGACGCCGCCGGCCTGCAATAGGCGGCGCTGCCCGGCGGGCCGCGCTACCACCCGAACAAGAACGTCGCGCCGCTGCGCCCATGTCCGGTCTGGGTCACGTTCGCCCGGGTATCGCGGCCGAACTGGAACAGGCCATAGGCGTTTCGGTCGCCGTTCTGCGCCAGGGTCCCGCTGTGTCCGGTGCCGTCCTGGTGGACAAGCCCGTAATTGCCGCGCCCGGCCTGGGCGATGCCCGCCTGGTTGCGCTGGCCGTTTTGCCGGACGAGCGCGTTGCCGCGCGCGGCATTGAACAGCGAATAGATCTGCAGGCCGGTGCGCAAGGCCCGATCGGCCTCGGCGGTGCCGGGGGCGATGCTGATGCCGATCGATCCGCCGGCCGAGGCCGGCACGGACGGCGCCGCCACGCCGATCGCGGCGGCCAGCAACAGGGCGGAATATCTGGAAGTGGCGGTAAAAAACATGGTCGTCTCCAAGGGGTGCGGGCGCGCAGGCCTTGCGCGGTTGATGCGGTGATCATGACGCCGGCGTGGTGAACCGCGCCGGAACCGCCCGTTCAGCTTCGGTTTAGCAACCGGACGCCGGCGCTTGCGGGCGCGTGCGGCGGCATCGGGAGCGGTGGCGCTGCTCTCAGACGGGACCGCCGACGAAGGCCGCGCAGGACGCGGCCAGCCTGCCGGCGTCCAACCGCAGCCTTGCCTCGTAGCGCCCGCCGGAAGCGAGCACGACCCGGCCGAGCGTTTCTGCCGCGCCGGGGCGGGCGTCGAACTCTCCGCCCTGGCGAATCCGGGCGCTGTCGGCGGATGCGCCGCCCTCGACATCGAGCCGGTAGGTGCCGCGAAGCGCTCTGTCGGCACGGACGACGGCTTCGATCACGGTCCGGCCGTTCTGGGTCGCGGCGCGGAGTTCGCAGCCCAGCGGACCGTCCTTGCCGTCCGGCGCGGAGGCGGCCGCCGCGCCGATGACGGAAAGCAGGGGAAGAAGTGCGACGAGGACGCGGTTTTTCATGATGCTGGACCTTTTCCGAAGGCGCGCGACGGCCGGCCGACGCGTGGTGGCGTCGGCCGGCATCAGTCGGCGCCGTTTAGCGACAGGTTTGAACGATCGCCGCGACATTGCCGTTTCCGGCCTGGACGGCATCGGCTAAACAGCCGCGCCCCACCTGGACGCTGGCGGCGACATTGCCGTTGCCGTCCTGGATCAGCATGGCGTCGTGTCCGGTGCCGAATTGTCCGATGCCGGCGGCGTTGCGGTTGCCCCATTGATCGGTGCGGGCGCGGTGATACGCGCCGTCCTGGCCGATCGCGCCGACATTGCGACGGCCGCGCTGTTCGGCGATGGCGGAGCTGCGATAGCCGTTCTGGTAGATGCCGATGCGGTTGCGGCTGCCGTCCTGCGAGGCGCCGAGCGAATGCGACCAGCCGTGCTGTTCGATCCACAGGCTGTTGGCCTTGGCCGGGACGGCGACAAAGCCGGCGACGGCGACGAGCGTGCCGGCGAGGATGAGTTTTGTGATCATTGAGGGCTCCAGAGTGGCAAAGGGTTGGGTTCGCTAGGAACGAGGCCACTCTCGCATGCCGATTTGAAACGCGGGCTGAACCGGCCGTTCAGCCGGCATTCACGGGTGGCGGCCTGGCCCATTGCTCCGGGCGGTGCTTTCGCCTACATACGCCGCGACCCTTTCCCCGCAGCCCAGTTTACGGAGTGCGACGCGCGCCATGGCACGCCAGTTCATCTATCACATGTCGGGCCTCAACAAGGCCTACGGCACCAAGAAGATCCTCGAAAACATCCATCTGTCCTTCTACCCCGACGCCAAGATCGGCATTCTGGGGCCGAACGGCGCCGGCAAGTCGACGGTGCTGAAAATCATGGCCGGGCTCGACAAGGAGTTCACCGGCGAGGCGTGGCTGGCCGACGGGGCGACCTGCGGATATCTGCCGCAGGAGCCGGAGCTCGACCCCGCGCTCGACGTGATGGGCAACGTCATGGAGGGCGTGGCGGCCAAGAAGGCGATCCTCGACCGCTACAACGACTTGATGATGAACTATTCCGACGAGACGGCCGACGAGGCGGCCAAGCTCCAGGACGAGATCGACAGCCAGAATCTGTGGGATCTCGACAGCCAGGTCGAGATGGCCATGGAAGCGCTCGGCTGCCCGCCCGGCGAGGCCTCGGTCGACAAATTGTCGGGCGGCGAGAAGCGCCGCGTGGCGCTGTGCCAGCTCCTGTTGCGCAAGCCCGACCTGCTTTTGCTCGACGAGCCGACCAACCATCTCGACGCCGAAACCACGGCGTGGCTGGAAAAGCACCTGCGCGACTATCCCGGCGCCGTGCTGATCATCACCCATGACCGCTACTTCCTCGACAATGTCACCGGCTGGATCCTCGAGCTCGATCGCGGCCGCGGCATCCCCTACGAGGGCAACTACACCGCCTATCTGGAGGCCAAGGCCAAGCGCATGAAGCAGGAGGGCCGCGAGGAGGCGGCGCGCGAAAAGGCGCTGGCGCGCGAGCGCGAGTGGATCGCGGCCTCGCCCAAGGCCCGGCAGGCGAAATCCAAGGCGCGCTTCAAGGCCTATGACGAGCTGGTCAAGCAGGCCGACGACCGCCGCCCGGGCGACGCCCAGATCGTCATTCCGGCCGGCGAGCGGCTCGGCCAGGTGGTGATCGAGGCCGATGGGCTTACCAAGGGTTTCGGCGACCGGCTGTTGATCGACGATCTCGAATTCAAGCTGCCGCCCGGCGGCATTGTCGGCGTGATCGGGCCGAACGGCGCCGGCAAGACGACGCTGTTTCGCATGATCACCGGCCAGGACGAGCCCGATTCGGGCACGATCCGCGTCGGCGACACGGTCAAGCTCGGTTATGTCGACCAGAGCCGAGACACGCTCAACCCGGACAAGACGGTGTGGGAGGAGATTTCCGGCGGCAACGACATCATCAAGCTCGGCAAGCACGAGATCAACAGCCGCGCCTATTGCTCGTCGTTCAACTTCAAGGGCGCCGACCAGCAGCAGAAGGTCGGCACGCTGTCGGGCGGCCAGCGCAACCGCGTGCATTTGGCCAAGCTGTTGAAGGATGGCGGCAACGTCATCCTGCTCGACGAACCGACCAACGACCTCGACACCGAGACGCTGGCCGCGCTCGAGGACGCGCTGGAGAATTTTCCCGGCTGCGCGGTCATCATCTCGCATGACCGCATGTTTTTGGACCGGCTCGCCACCCATATCCTGGCCTTCGAGGGCGACAGCCACGTGGAATGGTTCGAGGGCAATTTCGAGGATTACGAAGCCGACAAGATCCGCCGGCTCGGCCCCGACAGCGTCAACCCGAAACGGGTGACGTATAAAAGGCTGACGCGGTAGGGGAGAAGAGCAGAGAGTTGGGAGGGGATATTTGTTTGAACAATTGAAGTTGCGCGGATTTGACGTGCTCGCACTTCATCATTCTGAGGCGATCATTTCGCAAGATATGCCCCAGGCGGAAGCGGAAATTGAAGAGGCACTCTTATCCCTTGATATTCCCATAGTTGAAATCGTCGCTGGTGGCGGAGGAGAAGCTGGCCTGACGCAACGGCTGCGTCGTGGTTTGGCCGAGCGCCATTGGACCAAGAGGAATATCCGTGTTCGTAAGTTGGTGAGTTGGGGGGATGATTTCGAAGAGCGTGAAGTTGCTGCACTCTCGCATGAGATAGACCATGTAAAGAGCTTTGGCGATAATTCGTGGGTTTTTGCATTAGAGATCGAATGGAATAACAAAGATCCATTTTTTGATCGAGATCTCGAGAGTTTTAAGCGACTTCATGCCGAGGGGGCGGTCTCTGTTGGTGCTATTATAACACGTGGAGAGAGTCTTCAGCGTGAAATACGTGCGCTCTTACGGCGCTTCGCCGATGATAACAAAATCAACAACATTGATGATCTTGATAAATTCGGGTATTCACCGACAAGGCGCCAAAGGAAAATTGTTGCGGAACGGGCGGAGCGCACCGGGGATTTTCGCCAAGCTTGGGTTGATGCTTTTGCCAGTGACAAATTCGGTGAAGCAACGACGCATTGGCGCAAGCTTCAGGACAGGGTCCTACGCGGGGTTGGAAACCCATGCCCGCTCGTTCTGATCGGGATTCCAGCAAATTCCATAAGCTTCGATTACCAATAGACCTATTCCGCCGCTTCGGCTGCTGAATTGTAAGCATACGTCTTCCAGGTTGGACGATAGTTCTCATCAGCCTGATTGCCCCAGAACGTCCATCCCGGACGCGTTCCGCGCGCAAAGAGCTCCAGATAGGGACCGGGCGAACACCGCTCGATTAGCTCGTACTGTTCGTCGGGTTTGCGTGAATGTTCGCGCTTGCGCGACTGGATCATATTGACCTGGCTGCGCGCCGGTGGAAGCGTGCGTGCGTTCTTGCCCCGCACCCCGAAAAGGATCAGTTCCGTAACGTTGCGGAAATAGAATCCGACCCCCCGGCCATCTGAGCCGCCATCCTTCCTGATCTTATGCCAAACGAGATTGGCCTTGTACTCGAAGCCCCAGGCAGCAAGGACCCGCAATCCGTCCGGGAGCAGAGCGTTCGGAACCCAAAGATAGAGGTGGGTCGGTTCGACCGTAAGCGCCTGAACCGGCAGGGCGCAAATCTCGTCGGTTGTCATGGTTTCGTATCGGGACAGTCGGCGATGTTCCGGCGCAACCTTGCCCGTGCGGTTGGTGAAACGCCAAGGCGGGTCCGCGAGCACTGTCTGATAGGCCTGCCCCTCTGTCCTACGCAACAGATCAAGACCGATGTCCGTAGGTTCGGCGTTCATGTGTTAACCTCTGATTAATTTGGAACAAAAGCAGAACTTTTGTTGAATGTCAATGTTGCGCGATTCGGGTTCGGAAGTCGCTAACGCACCACGTAGCTTTCTTTGGATAATCGGCGTTTTGCGGCTGATTGCGGCATGCCTCGAATAAACGGAGGAAGATTTGCCTTACGAGGGATTTGCCGGCTTGGGAATAAGCGTCGAAATAGTCCGGGCGAAAATGGAACTGGAGATGCTAATCGATCGGACAGGCAATGTCTGGCTTGGCCAAAAACAGCGCTTGCCCTTGCCCTCATTCCAGCCGGCGGCAGAACGGGAGGGACGGTCCGGACAGCCCCGGCGTACCGGGCAGGCCTCAAGCTCTAGGAGAGCGCCATGCGGCTAAGCATGGCGACGTCCAGCCGGTTGGTCTTGGCGAGCCTGCCGGTGGCTTCGGCGACGCGCCTTGCCTGTCGTGGATTGACCTTAATAAGCGCTGCACCGGCACGAGCCGCCCGCCGGCCCGAGATCGCCGCCAACGCGTGGACACATGCCGGCGCCGCCCCTCACAAAATCAACGTCTTGCGCGAAATCCGCCTTGCGTCCGTCAACACCGCTGGTGAGCGGATGGACAATGGCGGCCGGCGAACGAAGGACCATCGAAGATGGACGTGCATGTGGCGAAAGGGGACCGACGGACGCTGCGGCGCATCATGGCGCTGCTCGTCGCGCTCGCCGCCCTGGCCGAGCGCGCCGGCGCCCGCTCCTGGCCCGTCCGCTGTTTGGTTCTGTGTATCTTGCGGCGGGCCGAGGCCGTGGCGACCGGGTTTGTCGCCGACGCGACGGGCCTGCCGCCATCGGCCCCTGAGGCAAAGCCTCGTATCGGGAATGACGCGGCCGGCGCGCTACGTCTCGCCGCCTATTTCAGGGCGCTGGCGGCCGCGCTCGCCGCGCTGTTGCGCCTGAGCGGGCGTTCTCGATGCCCGAGCGGTCGCACTGGCGGCGCGCTCCGGCTTCCCGGCCCGGGCCAGCATGGGTTTGCGTTCAGCCGCGGCTGGACGGTATTGCCAAACGACACGTCATGACGACGCTCGGCACGGCCGGCGCTCGCCCCTTGTCGGTAAAACCCCGTCGCGCACGCCTTTTCATCGGACATCGCTGCGATCGCCGCAAACCGGACGATCGTTGCCGGCGCGCGTCTTCATTCCAGCCGGCAGCAGAACGGGAAGAACGGTCCCGAAAGTCCCGGCGCGCCGGTCGGCGTGAAGGTGAAGTCGTGGACGGTGTCGCCCTCGTCGGTGCAGGCGGCCGGCGTGTAGGCGATCGAGCCGGTCACGGGATGGCTGGTCTCGAAGGCCCACGGGTCTTCCGACGAGAAAGTGACCGTGCCGGGCGTGGTCGTGATGTCGCCGCCCGAAAAGGCGTCGATGAAGGTCGACGTCATCTCCGGTCCCTCGCAGAGGAGTTCGACCGCCCAGTTGGGCTCGAAGCCGGGACAGATCATCTTCTGGCCGAACGGAACGAGGGTGTTGCAGGTGTAGTCGGCCGCCGGAGCGGTGCCCGACGACGCGGCAACGGCGATGGCGGCAAGTGCGGTGAGGGCGCGTCTATGCACGGCGGACCTCCTTCGGTCACGTTGTTCCCCGCAAGCCGATCCTATGCCGAGCTGCAACACCGGTAAAGAAGTTGCGTCGGCGATGGTGAATGCGCGACCCGTATCGCTTGACCCGCCGCGCGGTGCGTGGCTCGATAAATGCGCGGCCGGGGACCGCGTGTTGTGGAGGGAAATCCGCCGATGAAACGTCTTTTCTTAGCCGCGCCGCTGCTCGCCGTCGCGGCTCTCGGCCTCGGCAGCGCGGCCGCATTCGCCAAGCCGGCGCGCTGCTTCACCACCGATGACGGTTATTACAATTGCGATTTTCGCGGTGTCGACGGGGCCGGCTCGTTCGTCATCGCAGCGAACGGCTATCCGACCTATTCGCTGGTCATCGACCGGCCGGGTTTCGCCTTCGGTTTCGTCAATTTCGGCGACCGCAACATTTCGCTGCCGGGCGAATATGTGCGCAGCCGCGATGATGCGGCGTGCTGGAACAATCCGGAGACGAACACCAAGATCTGCGCCTGGTGAGGCGGGCGCGTCGCGGCGCCGGCTAGGCCCGTGGCGCGATCGCGCCATGGCAATTGCGTTGCACTGCGGTAGAAAACAGGCATAAAGAGCAGACATGGAAGCCTCACGCGCATTCGCCACCACCGAGCGCCTCGCGCCCGCGCCCTCGCCGGACAAGGGCGGCGGCCGACCGGGTCTGGCCCGGGTCGCGCTGTCGGGCATCGGCGTCAGCATTCCCGAAGCCTCGATCGGCAACGAGGCGCTGGTCGATTGCTTCAATTTGTGGGTCGAGCGCGACAACCGGCGCCGGGCGGCCGACGGGCTTGAGCCGCTGCAAAAGTCGAGCGCGGCCTTCATCGAACACGCCTCGGGCATCCGGCAACGCCACGTCCACACGCCGGACGGCATTCTCGATCCGGAGCGCATGGCGCCGCGCATCGCCGCGCGGGCCGACGACGATCTGTCGGTGCTGGCCGAGTTCGGCGCGCGTGCCGCGCGCACGGCGCTCGACGATGCCGGGGTCGACGCGTCCGAGGTCGATCTGGTGATCTGCGCGGCCTCGCATCTGGAGCGGCTTTACCCGGCGATCGGCATCGAGATCCAGAAGGAGATCGGCGCCAGAGGGGCTGCGTTCGACCTCAGCCTCGGCTGCTCGTCGGCGAGCGGTGGGCTGCATGTCGCCTTCAACCTTCTGCGCTCGGGCGCGCATCGCCGGGCGCTGGTCGTCACGCCGGAGCTGATCACCCCGCATCTGAATTTCCGCGACCGGCAGACCCATTTCATCTTCGGCGACGCGGCAACGGCGATGCTGGTCGAGGCGGTCGGGCCAGACGAGGAGCGGCCGGGCCGGTTCGAAGTGATGGACACAAGGAGCTGGACGCAGTTTTCCAACAATATCCGCTCCAATTTCTCCTATCTGAACCGGGCCGCACAGGACGATGTCGGCGTCATCGGCATGGAAGGCAAGCTGATCAAGCAGCAAGGCAACAAGGTGTTCAAGGAAGTCACCATCGCCAGCCACCGCTTCATCGTCGATTTTCTGGCCGAGCACGGCCATACGCCGCAGACCGTGCGCCGCTTCTGGCTGCACCAGGCCAATGCGCGCATGAACGGCATGATCCTGAAGCTCGCCTTCGGCGAGGAGGTCGGCCACGACCGCGCGCCGATGGTGCTCGACCGGCTCGGCAACACGGCGGCCGCCGGCGCCGTGGTGGCGCTGTCGGAAAACCATCGCGACATGACGGCCGGCGATTTCGGCCTGTTGTGCACCTATGGCGCGGGTTATTCGCTCGGCGGGGCGCTGTTGCGCATGATGTGAGGCCGCGCACGGGGCTCGGCTGACCGATCAATCCGCCTGACCGGTCGATCATCCCATTTGACTGGATTTCGCCCGCTCCGCGCGCCAAGGTGCGCGCCTTTCACGGGGAGGAAAGCGCGATGGACCTGCCGCTGACACGGCTTGACGCGGAGCCGGAAATCATGCCGGCGAAAAAACTCTCGGCATGTGCCGACGGCGTGTTCGCGGCGCTGTCGGACGGGTTCGTCACCCAGGCCGTGGCCGCGCTCGATCTCGATTTCGACGGTATCCGGGGCGACTTTCACGCCGGCGCGACACGCCGCTCGGGCGGGCGCGAGCCGTGGTATCCGCGCGGCACGCCAATGCGCAACGAACGCCAGATTTCGATCGTGGCGGCCGACGAGCTGGCCGCGATCGCGCGCGGCATGGGGATAGGCGAAATCCGGCCGGAATGGATCGGCGCCAATCTCGTTTTGTCGGGCGTGCCGCGGCTGTCGATGCTGCCGGCCGGCACGCTGCTTTTCTTCAAGCACGGCGTGACGCTGAAGGTCGACAGTCAGAACGGGCCGTGCCGGGTCGCCGGGCGCTCGATCGCCGACCATGCGGGCATGGCCGACCGCGAGGCCGGGGCGCTGGCGTTTCCGAAAGCCGGCAAGCGCCTGCGCGGGCTGGTGGCCTGGGTGGAAAAGCCCGGCCGGATTGCCGCCGGCGAGGCGGTGTCGGTGCGGGTTTCCGAACAATGGATCTACCGGCCGTAACGAAGGCCGGAAGCGACCTTCAGGGATAGCGGACGGCCGTCGACCATGCCGGGTCGGTATGCTTTTGCCAGTAAAGGTCGCTCAGCCGCCGCGTAAGCGGCCCCGGCGTGCCGTCGCCGATCGCCACGCCGTCAATCTTTGTCACCGGCATGATGCCGCCGGCGGTCGAGGTGATGAAGACCTCGTCGGCGGCCTTGAGCGCATCCTCGCTCACCGGTTCGGCCCGGCAGGTGAGCTCCAGTTCGGCGCACAGGTCGAAGACGGTGCGGCGCGTGATGCCTGAGAGCACGCCATGCGCCGGCGTGGAAAGCAGGTCGTTGGAAACGACAAAGACGTTGAAGCCCGGACCCTCGGCGATATTGCGGTCGGCGTCGCGCAAGAGTGCCGTCTCCGCACCGTTGTCATAGGCGTCGAACAGGCCGCCGACCAGGTCGAGCCAGTGATAGTTCTTGATCGCCGGGTCGACCGAAGCCGGCGGAATGCGCACGCGTTCGCTCACGGCGACATGAAGGCCGCGCCGCATCTGTTCGGCGTTCGCCACCGAGCCGTAGGGGATGGCAAAGGCGACGAAGCGGTTTTCGGCCTGACGCGGGTCGCGGCTGAAAGTCGGCGAGACGCCGCGCGTCGCCAGCATCTCGACATAAGAGTCACGGTGGCCGGACAGCGCCACGCAGTCGTGCAGGATTTGCGCGACGGTCTGGCTGTCGTGCGGGATGGCGAGGCGCAGCCGCTCCATGCCGGCGAAAAAACGCTCCAGATGGAGGTCTAGGCGGAAGAAACAGCCGTCGCGGACGTGGACGGTGTCGTAGGTCGCGTCTGAATGCAGGAAGCCCCAATCGAGGACCGATATCTTCGCTTCCGACATCGGCAGGAACTGGCCATCCATGAAGGCAACGCCCTCCGGGGAGCGGCGCGGATCCCGGTGGCGTTGCGATAGGGCGGGAAGGGGTCGTCTGGTCAGGTTCATGGCGGCATCCGATTTTCGCTAAGGCTAGCACGGCAGGAGGCGGGCTATCTTGCGCCAAATGTCGGTGGCCGCCGGCCAGCTACGCGTCGTTGTCGTCGGGATCGAGCAGGCGCGTGGCGCGCCACGCCGTCAGGGTCCGGTTGATCTCGTCGACAACGAAGAAGTGGGCCGAATCACGGTCGTAACCCTCGTCCAGAAGCGTCTCATAGGCGGAATGTTCGTGGCGGACATGCGCGACGGCGGCAAGCCACACCGCAAGCGAGGCCGGCAGGGTCTTCAGATGCGGCGCCAGCGATTCGGCACGGATTTTTTCGATGTCGGCATAGGGCGCGGCCGGCAGGAGCAGGGTCAGCGCCTTGGCGATGGCGCGCCGGCGGCCGGTGCGGGCGATCATCTTTTGTCGCCGTCGCGCCGGCTGCGCGCCTCGGTGAAGGCGTCGATGCTGGCGAAATAGGGTTTTAGGTCGATCACCGGCGTGCCGTCGAGCACGTCGATCGCGTCGATGTCGATCAGACCCGCGGCCTGATCGAGATGGGTGATGCGCACCACGTGCAGGCCGACGGGATTGGGCCGCGCCGGCGAGCGCAGCGAAAACACGCCGCGTGGCGCCTCGACATGGCGCGGCATCTGCCTGATCAGGTTGCGCGGCGCGCGGTCGAGCCAGGTCAAGACCGCGACATGGCTGAACTCCTCCAGACCCGACAGGCCGGGCCGGTAAGGCGCGTCGATCTCGATATGCGCGCCGCGCCCGGTGTCGCGCGCGCTCGCCATGTTGCGCGGGCATTCGCCGCGCTCCTTCCAAGGCGAGACGATCCGGCCGATGAAGACCACGCCGGCGCTGGCCGCCAGGTCCTTCGGGTCGAAATCCAGGGCGGTCTCGCCGTCGCGCTGCATGATTTTTTCCTCGTCTGTCCTGCCGGTCCGCGTATCGGTTTTGCCGGGAAACGGTTCCTGCGCCATTTTCTGGCCCGTCCGCGACACCTGTCTTGCGCTTGCCGCAAAATCCATATAAAGATATCTTTATATCATTTGGAGGCTTGGATGCTGTCACGCAGCCAGATCGACCTCAATTTGCTGGTAGATAGCTTGAAGGCGGCGGCCGAATCCAGCCGCATGCGGATTCTGTTTTTGCTGTCGCGCGGCGATCTGACCGTGTCGGACGTCACCGAGGTGCTCGGCCAATCGCAACCGCGCGTGTCGCGGCATCTCAAGCTGTTGCTCGATGAGGGGCTGATAGAGCGTTACCAGGAAGGCTCCTGGGCCTATTTCCAGCTTGCCGACAGCGGATTCGAGCGCGAACTGGTCACCAGCCTGATCGCGCGCATCGATGCCGCGCAATCTCCGGTCGACCGCGACCTGGAGCGCCTGACCGACGTCAAGCGCAAGCGCGAGGAAAAGGCGGCCGCCTATTTCAGCGAAAACGCCGATGCCTGGGATCGCATCCGTTCTCTGCACGTGCCGGAAAAGGCGGTGGAAGACGCGATCCTGAAGCTGGTCGGCGAGCTGCCGTTCCGCACCATGCTCGATCTGGGCACCGGCACGGGGCGCATGCTGGAAATCCTGTCGCCGCTTTACCAGCGTGGCGTCGGGGTGGACATGTCGCGCGAGATGCTGACGGTGGCGCGTTCCAATCTCGACAAGGCGGCGGTGGAAAACGCCCAGGTGCGGCAGGGCGACATTTTCGCGCCGCCGGTCGAGCGCGACGCCTTCGATCTCGTCACCATCCACCAGGTGCTGCATTATCTCGACGACCCCCAGGCGGCGATCCGCGAAGCGGCGCGCCTGATGCGCCCGTCGGGGCGCATGCTGATCGTGGACTTCGCGCCCCACGATCTTGAATTCCTGCGCGCCGAGCACGCCCATGCGCGGCTCGGCTTTTCCGATCGTCAGATCACGGAATGGCTCGACGAAGCCGGTCTCGACCTGGAAAGGGCGATGGATTTTGCGCCCACCGGCGTCGCCGGCGACAAGCTTACCGTGAAACTCTGGCTCGGCCGTGACCGCAGGCTCCTCATCGCGGCCGACAACAATGCCGAGGGCCAACCAACGGAGACGACTTCGTGAACCAGTTCCGACTTTCGCGGCGACCCGACATAGGCGATCAGATCGACGTATCGTTCGAGTTCTTTCCGCCGAAGAGCGATGCCATGGAAGCACGCCTTTGGGAAACAACCGAGCGCCTGCAGCCGCTGTCGCCCTCCTTCGTGTCGGTGACCTACGGCGCCGGCGGCTCCACGCGCGAACGCACCGCGCGCACCGTCGAGCGCATCATCCGGGAAACCGCGCTGACGCCGGCCGCGCACCTGACCTGTGTCGATGCGACCCGCGAGGATGCCGACCAGGTGATCCGGCAGTTCCTCGACATCGGCGTATCGCGCTTCGTGGCGTTGCGCGGCGATCCGGCCGACGGGGTGGGCACGCGCTACGCCCCGCATCCGGGCGGCTACGCCAACGCCGCCGAACTCGTCGAGGCGCTGGCCCGACACGGCGCCAAGGACATTTCGGTGGCTGCCTACCCGGAAAAACATCCCGAAAGCCCGGATTTCGCAACCGATATCGACATGCTCAAACGCAAGGTCGACAATGGCGCCAAGCGCGCCATCACCCAGTTCTTTTTCGACAACGATCTCTACGAGCGTTACGTCGAGCGTGCCCGCCGGGCCGGCATCTACGTGCCGATCGTTCCGGGCATCCTGCCGGTGCACAATTTCGGCCAGGTCGCCAATTTCGCCGGCCGCTGCGGGGCGCATGTGCCGGCATGGCTGGCCGAACGCTTCGAGGGGCTGGAAAACGATCCACAGACGCATGCGCTGGTGGCGGCCGCGGTGGCGGCAGAACAGGTGCTCGACCTCGTAGAGCGCGGCGTGTCGGATTTCCACTTCTACACGATGAACCGCGCCGATCTGGCCTTTGCCATCTGCCACATGATCGGCATACGCGCCAACGGGGCGCGGGAGGACGCGAAGCCGGCGGCGGCATGATCCCCGCCGGATGATCCATTTTCCTGTTCCACCATGGTTCCGAAAACCGGCATCCGGTTTCCGGGATCGCACATAAAAGGAAACGGCCGGGCGTGGGTCCCGGCCGTCTCGATTTTCGTGGCTGTCTTGCCGAGGCTTCCCCCCGCGAAAGCTTTAGGGAAGAGCCCCCAGAATGAGGGCGCCGATGAAGGCGAACGCAGCACAAACCATCAAAGCGTTGATTGGCTTCGTCAGTCCCATCTCATAGCCTCCTCTTTAGACTATGCCAAAAGTGTAAGTGAGTTTGGGCCACTGACAAGCGGATTTTGTGCTGCGCTGCGGCAAGCTTGTGCAGAACCAGCCTGCGACCAAAGTCTTAGTCGTTGAAATTCCGGGCTCCCCGGTCTGTCAGGAGCCTGTGGATTTTTTTTCCGGCACTGCAGTTCCAGGCGCTGATTTCGGCGCTGCAGCACCGACGGTCCGGCCGGGCAGGACGCGCCCGTCGATGACCAGCAGCCCGCAGGCGATCAGCCCCATGCCAGCCAGTTCGAACGGTTCGAGCCGCTCGCCCAAAAACAGGGCGCCGAGCACGATGGCGCTTACCGGTACGATCAGCGTCACCAGCGAGGCGTTGGTCGCGCCGGCCGCCGCGACGATGCGGAAATAGAGGATGTAGGCGAAGGCGGTGGACAACAGGGCGAGCCCGAGCACGGCCGCCCAGGCGCCCGCGCCGACCGTCGCCAGTTCGGCCGTTTCCTGGGTCAGGAGGACAACCGGCAGCATGATCAGCGTGGAGGCCGAAAGCTGGCCGGTCGCGACCAGCGCCGGCGCGAGCCCGGTGATGCGGCGCGCCACGACGAAGGCGAAAGCGTAGGAAAACGCCATGCCGAGCAGGGCCATCTTGGCCCAGGCCGGCCCGCCCAGCCCGGCGGCGAGGCCGGGACCGACCATCACCGCCGTGCCGGCAATGCCGAGAGCGATGCCGAAGACCTTGGCGGGGCTTGCCTTTTCGTCGGCGATGAACAGGCTTGCCACAATGATGGTCCAAAACGGCGTGGTGGCGTTGAGCACGGAGGCGGTGCCGGCGCCGAGTGCGGTCTGGCCGAAAAACATCAGCGAGAACGGGATCACGTTGTTGACCAGCGCCAGCAGCAGGAAGACCGGCCATTTCTTCAGAACCGGGGTAAACGCGATGCCGCGCGCGGCGAGATAAAGCTGCAGCGCCGCGGCCGCGATGGCGACCCGCAACAGAACCAGCGTC
Organism: Nitratireductor arenosus; assembly: GCF_009742725.1. GTDB lineage: Bacteria > Pseudomonadota > Alphaproteobacteria > Rhizobiales > Rhizobiaceae > Mangrovimarina > Mangrovimarina arenosa. The sequence continues at coordinate 143,215 of NZ_WPHG01000002.1, forward strand.
AGCGGCGCGATTTCCAGCACGGCGATGCGGGCGAAAAAGAACGATCCGCCCCAGATCGTGCCGAGCACGATCAGTTGCGCCCATGCAGCCAAGGTCATCGGCGGCTGTGTTACCTGTCTGGCATCCGTCATGGCAATCCCCTCACGCGTTGCGTCGAGGTAGCGTGGCCATTCTTACCCGGCCACCCGATTCGCGCCCAGCGCCACATTTGCGCCGGACGCCATGCCACGAATCCGGCCACGGCTCGTGCGGAACGGCATACGGCCGCGAAATCCGGTTTTCATGAAAATGCCGCATGGTCTAGCCTATGCCGGCATTCAGGAGCAGCCATGCAACGATTCGACAATGCCCGCGACGCGGCCCTGACACTGAGGCCGGACGATCCGGTCTACTGCTTCCGTCCGGAGGTGCTGAAGGCGGATGCGCGCCGTTTCATGGGGCTCTTTCCGGGCAAGACGGCCTATGCGGTCAAGACCAATGGCGAGCCGATGGTGCTAAAGGCCCTGGCCGAGGCCGGGATCGAGGCCTTCGACGTGGCCTCGCCGGCCGAGTTCGAGGCGGTACGGGCGGCCTCGCCACGGGCGGAAATGCTCTACATGCACCCGGTCAAGGCCCAGTCCGACATCCGGCTGGCGCTGGAGACCTATGGCATTCGCGTCATCGCCGTCGACCACGAGGACGAGATCACCAAGCTGTCGCGGGTGGTCCAGGCGCTCGACATCGATCCGGGCACCATCATCGTGTTCGTGCGCATCCAGACCAAGGGAAGCGCCGCCTATGAATTGTCGAAGAAGTTCGGCGCCGGGCCTGCGCATGCCGTCGAACTGTTGCGGCGGCTCGACCGCAACGGCTACAAGGTCGGCCTCTGCTTTCATGTCGGCAGCCAGATCGCCGACCCGGAAACCTATGAGCGCGCGCTGCGCTCGGCCGACTGGGTGCGCAACCGCGCCGCCGTGCCGCTCGCCGGCCTCGATGTCGGCGGCGGCTTTCCGGCCGAATACGGCCACGATCCCAACCGCAAGGCGCCGGAGCTGCCCTCGCTGGAAGAGCTGATGGCCAGGTTGCGGGCCGACCTCGACGAATGGGCGTTCATGGACATGCCGCTGGTGGCCGAGCCCGGCCGGGTGATTTGCGCGCATGCCTTTTCCCTGATCGTCAGGGTGATGCTGCGCAAGGGCAGGCGGCTTTACATCAATGACGGCATCTGGTCGTCGTTGTCGGATAGCTGGACCGGCAAGATCACTTTGCCGGCCCGCTTCATCCCCGACCCGGCGATCCGCAGCCGCAACGGCGACAAGAGCAAGATCGTGCCGTTCAAGGTGTGCGGGGCGACCTGCGATTCGGTCGACATCCTGTCGCGGCCGTTCTGGTTGCCCGAAACCGTCGACACCGGCGACTGGATCGAGATCGGCCATATCGGCGCCTATTCGATGTCGCTCAGGACACGGTTCAACGGGTTTTATCCCGACACGTTCGTGGAGGTGACGACGCCGTTCGAACAAGGCGGGGCGCCCGAAAGCTTTGCCAGCCTGGAGACGATGGCCTGACCTTACAACGCGGCCAGGAGCGCCTGGGTCGGCCAGCCGTCGACGGCCAGGCCGAGCCGCATCTGTTCCTTGCGCACCGCCTCGCGCGTCTTGACGCCGAGCACGCCGTCAATGCCGCCGACATCGTGGCCGCGGGCGACGAGCTTTTCCTGAAGCGCGCGCATCTCTTCGGGATTGAGTCCGGGCTCGGGATAGCCCTTGCGGTAGGGCGGATCGCCGGCGAGCCGCCGGGCGAGATGGGCCGCCGTCAGCGTGTAGACGAAGGATTTGTTCCATTCCAGATAGACGTCGTAATTGGCGTAGACGAGGAAGGCCGGCCCCTTGCGCCCCATCGGCAGCACGAGGCCGGCATCGGGCCCTTCGCCCAGCGTGCCGCCGTCGCGGGTTGCCACGCCCCAGGACGCCCATTGCGCCAGCGGTAGCCGGTTGGTCCGTCCGGTCTCTTCCCAGGGCATGGTTTCCGGAACGCGGACTTCCTGCATCCAGGGTTCGTTGGCGCGCCAGCCGAGCGCGGCGATCAGGCGCGCGGCGGTCATGATGACGTCGGGCACGCTGCCGCGCAGATCGACGCGGCCGTCGCCGTCGCCGTCGACACCTTTTTCGAGATAGTCGCCCGGCAACATCTGGATCTGGCCGACCTCGCCGGCCCAGGCGCCTTCGACGTCGGCGGGCAGCACGCCCTGGTCGATCAGCTTCAAAAGCGCGACCAGATGCGGACGAAACAGCTCCGGACGGCGGCAGTCATGGGCGAGCGTGGCGAGCGCGTCGAGGGTCGAGAAATCTCCCTGCACGGCGCCGAAATCGGTTTCCAGCGCCCAGAATGCGGTGATGACGGGGGCGGGAACCCCATAGGTCTGCTGTGCCTGGGCAAAGACGCCGGCATATTTTTTCATGCGCGCGGCGCCGTGCTGCAGGCGGTAGTCGTTGACCATGCGGCTCGAGAATTGAATGAAATCCTGGGTGAACACACCCTGAGCCCGGTCGCGGGCGAGAACGCGCGTGTCGAAACGCGCGCGGGAGAGCGCGTCGAGGCCGGCCGTGCCGACGCCTTCGGCGCTGGCCTGGCTGGCCACCGCGGCGCGCCAGGTCTCGAAATCGCCGCCGCATTGCTCAGCCGCCGCGGGACGGGGACCAACGACCGCCATGGCCGCACACAGGGCCGCAAGCCAAACCTTCATCAACGCGCCTTTTCGTATCACGCCATGTCTCGCCAACGCCGACCCCGTTTTCAGCATGCTGCGGCGACAGGCGTTTGACAAGCGAGCCGGCAAGGCGCCGGTGCCCGGCCCGTCATTTGGTGTTGGCGGCAAGCCATTTGCGCCAGGCTTTCTGGTCGCCGTTGAAGACGTTGATGTCGGTGTCGCCGTTTATGCCCGGCACGATGCCGGTGCCGGTATATTGCCAGAACAGGAAGGGATGGCGGCCGTATTTCTCGTCGGGATGGCCGGCAACCGAACGCAGCCAGAACGGGTAGCCCTTGAAGCTCACCAGCCGGTTGTCGTCGAAAAAGTCGATCGAGGTGTAGATGATCGGCTTCTTGCCGTAGTGGTTCTCGATGGTTTTGAGGAAAATGCGCATCTCCTTCTGCACGGTCGCGGCCGGCGGGCGCAGCTTGCAGGTCGGCGACAGATGGTTCCATTCCATGTCGAGCACCGGCGGCAGGGCGGAGGCGTCGCGCGGCACGTTGCGGATATACCAGCGCGCCTGCTCGATCGCGGGACGGCAGAAATAGAAGAAATGATAGGCGCTGCGGGGCACGCCGGCGACCTTGGCGGCATTCCAGTTGCGATGGAAATAGTCGTCAACGCGGTCGCCGCCTTCCGTGGCCTTGATGAAAGCGAAGGAAATGCCGCTTGCCTTGGCCTTTTTCCAGTCGATGTCCTTTTGGTATTTGGCAACGTCGGTGCCGTGGACCGGATAGGTCCAGGGCGCGCGCCGCGACCAGTCGTGCGGATCGCGATCGCCGAAGCGCGGATTGGCGACGGCGACCGCCGAGGACGGCGCGACGTCGGCGAAGTCGTAATTGACGGACGTGCAGCCCGCCGCCAGTACGACCAAAAACAGCCCCGCCCAGCGCCGCATATCGCTCTCCTCCGATTGCCGAATCACATGTAAGACCGATGCAGCATGGCCAATTGTGGACGGGCCAGCGACCCATTCCCGTTTGACGTGGCGGTTTGGCGGTTGCTTTTGCCGTGTCCCCGCCCGAGATTGCGGCGGTAAATTAGGAAGATGGCGGGGGTGTGGTGGGGCCGTCCGCGAGATCGAACGGAGTTTTGGATGCGGGTTCTGGCGAAAATCGCGGTTTTTGTGGTCGCGCTGGCGGTACTGGCGGTCGTCGGCATTGCCGGATGGCTTTATGTCGCGCCGCCGGCGCTGATCAGGGTCGGCACGGCCTATTCGGCCAAGATGGTGTGTTCCAACGTCTTCCTCGCCGACCGCGACGCAGCGCAAGTGCTGGCCGAGGACGTGCAGGCGCCTGGGCACCCGATTCTGGGCTATATCTCGATCGAGGTCGACGAGGCCCACCGCGCGGTCTCGGCCGCGCTGCTCGGTCTTTTCGGACGCGAACGGGCGGTGATGCGCGAGGGGCTGGGTTGCGCGGTCGTGCCGAAGGGCGGCCTGCAGGAGGGGCTTTCGGCATCAGAAGCGGCCCCGGCCGAAACACAGGCGCCGTGGCCCGAAGGCGAGATCGTCGCCCCATCGCAGAACCCCGAACTGGAAGCGATCCTCGCCGACGACGGCCTGACCGGGCCGGGCATGCGCGCGGTGGTGGTGGTCAAGAACGGCCGTATCGTCGGCGAACGCTATGGCGACGGGTTTTCCGCCGTGACGCCGTTGCTCGGCTGGTCGATGACCAAGACTGTGACGGCCGCCATCCTCGGCACGGTGATCGCCGAAGGCAAGCTCGCCCAGGGCCAGGAGAACCTTCTGGAGATCTGGAACGGCGACGAACGCAGCGCCATCACGCTCGCCGATCTGATGGCGATGTCGAGCGGGCTCGCCTTCAACGAGGATTACGGCGACGTCACCGATGTCACCCGCATGCTCTATCTCGAGCCGGATATGGCCGGCTTCGCCGCCGCCAAGCCGCTCGCCGCGGAACCGGGGACTACCTTTTCCTATTCGAGCGGTACGACGCTGATCCTGTCGCGCCTGTGGCAGGACGCGCTCGGCGAGCCGCAGGCCGCGCTCGACTGGCCGCGCGAAGCGCTGTTTGACCGGATCGGCATGGCGAGCGCGGTGCTGGAGGCCGACGCGTCCGGCACCTTCGTCGGTTCGTCCTATCTCTACGCCACGGCGCGAGACTGGGCCCGCTTCGGCCAGTTGCTGCTGCAGGAGGGACGTTGGAACGGCACGGACGTGCTGCCGCTCGGTTATGTCGCATGGATGCGCCAGGCCGCGCCGGCGTCCGACGATGCCTATGGCCGCGGGTTGTTGTGGCTGCATGGGCCGCGCGGCACCACGCCGGAAGGCACGCATGCCGATGACGGCTTCAATCTGCCCGAGGATGCTTTCTGGCTGCTCGGCCATGACGGCCAGACCGTCACGGTGCTTCCTTCGCAAGGACTGGTCGTGGTGCGGATGGGGCTGACGCCGTCGAAGCTCGGTTACAAGCCGCAGGCGCTGGTAGAGGCGTTGGCCGGGGTGTTGCCGTAGTCAGGTTTCGGAGGGCGATCCGCGCGTCATGACGGCAAGCACCGCGTAACCGCGAAAAAGCGAATCGAAGCGGAGGCTTGCGCCAAAACGTTGAGATTCCGATTCCAGCACTTCGCGCAGGCCGTCGCGCGGTGCGACGTGGAAGCGCGCCAGCCAGGCGCGCAGCGTCGAGGCGAACCAGCGCGGCAGCCGTTCCTGGCGGCCGAAATCGACGATATGCAGCGATCCGCCCGGCGCCAGGCAGTCGAGGCCGGCGGCGACGGTGCGCTCCCAGCCCGGAATCATCGACAGCGCGTAGGAGACGAAGACGCGGTCGAATTTCTGGCGGCCGAACAGGGCTTGCGGATCGAAGCCGGTGGCGTCGGCGCGGGCGAGCCGGGTGCGACCGCCAAGGCCCCGGCGGGCGATGGTCCGATGCGCGGTCGCCAGCATTGCGGGCGAGATGTCGAGGCCGAACAGGCGGGCATGGGGATAGCGCTTCGCGACCAGGGCGAGGTTGCGGCCGGTGCCGCAGCCCAGTTCCAGAACGCTGCCGCCGGCCGGCACCTGGAGCGCGTCGACCAGCCGGTCGCGGCCGAGCAGATAAAATTTGCGGGTCAGGTCGTAGACATGCCGCTGGAAACGGTAATTGGCGTCCATCAGCGCGGCGTGATCGCCGCCATGCGCGCCGGCCGTCATCGATCCGCGCGCACGTAGAGATGGAAGCCGCCATAGATGGCCGAGCGGTCGCGCGCGCCAAGTTCCAGCGAGCGTTGCTGTTCGTAACGCCAGTGGCCGAGCGTTTCGGCCGCGACCCGGCCGGGCAGGATCGACGGCGCGGCGGCGGTGCGGAAAATGACGCGCGCGCCGGGGGCGGCGGTGCGGGTGATCTCGGCCCACAAGGCGTTCAGTTGCCGGTCGTTCATCCAGTCCTGCGCGTCGAGCAGCACGTAGCGGTCGAGCGAGCCGGCCGGCTTGCCGGCCAGGAATTCGGTGAAATTCGCCCGGTGCACGGCGACGCGCCCGGCATGGGCGCGGATCGTGTCGAAATGCGCCTTGTCGAGATAGGTCGGCAGCACGGCTTCGCCCGGACGTGCGTAGCGACGGGCAAAAGCCTGCCAGGCGAAATAGTTCTCGGCGAGCGGAAAGTGGCAGGCGAGCTTTTCCAGCCGCGCCGCCAGCACCTCGGCCATGGTGCCGCTGCCGGCGCCGATCAGGCTGTCATATTGCGCCGGCGGAATGCCGAGGCCGAACAGCGACGCCTTTTTCGAGGTCGCCCAGCGGATCAGCGGCTTGTCGAACAGCGGCCGCAGCCGGTCGTCGAAAAAGGCCTTTTGCTGACGCGTGGTGCGCGTGGCCATGATCTCGGCCGGGTCGACGCCGTGCAGCCTGGCGACGCCGTGGCCGAGGGCGATGAACAGGCCGAGCAGGCCGGTGCGGTAGAAATCGCGGGCAAAGACGGCGACGCGGCGCCGGCCGCGCCAGTCGCGGCCTTCCCAGTAGCGGCGGCTGGCGGGGTCGAGATGCGGGGCGACGAAACGATCGTAGGCGATCGGGTTGTGGCGATTGCCGGGGGTGCCGAAGAAACGATAAAAATCGCCGTGCGAGGGCAGGCGGGCGGCGGCCGTAAGCTTAAGCCGGTTGAGCGCGACATGGGCGCGGTTGAGGTCGACGGCGTCGACATGAGCGGGGCGGCGCGTCAGATAGGCGAGCACGTTGCAGCCGCCCGATGCGATCGTCACCACCCGGTGGCGTTCGCACAGTTCCATCGCATCGATGTCGACGTCAGGGTCTTCCCAGATCTGCGGATAGACCAGGCCGGAAAACAGCAGCGCGAACAGCCGCTCCGACATGCCGGCCCGGCTGAGGGCGCGATGCCGGTAGACGGCGTTGCCGATCGGGCGCGAGGCGGAAAGGCCGATCTCGGCCGAAAGGTCTGTCATGGCGCGGCTCCCGCTTTGCAAGGGCATCGACATGCGGGTAGCCGAGCGCAATGACAGCGGCGTGACAGGCGAAGACGCAGATTGTGGGTGGGGCGGTCGGGCGTGGAGCGGTCAGTCGCCGAATTCGGCGGAGCCCGCGAGCCGCCTGAGGATTTCGATCATCGCGGCGTTCCAGCCCATCGGGCCCGGCAGTTCGGTGCGGATGATGCGCCCCTCGCGCTCGCCGTCGAGCTCGGCCAGCGGCGGGTGGGCGGGATTGGCCACCACGACGCCGTAATCGGCGGCTTCCAGCATTTCTCGATCCTCTTCGGCGTCGCCCAGGGCGACCAGCGGCCAATAGCGCCTGCCGTCGCGCTTTTCCAAAAGCGCGCGCGCCGCGTTCATGCGTTCGGCCTTGGATGCGCCGCGCGAGACAATCAGGAACCGGCCGTTCCGTTCCGCGCACAGGCCGTGCGCGGCCAGCTGCCGGCGCAACGCGGCGAGTTGGGTTTCGCTGCCGGTAAAAAGGCCCGGTTCGGAAAAACCGCGCCGCGCCGCCCGGGCAGCCTGGGCGCGTCCCATCCCGGTCAGGGCGGCGATGCGGCGGGTATCCATGTCGCCGAACCCGGCGAAACAGCATTTCAGCCTTGCGGGCAGGGCGTCGAGGCAGGCACGTATCTCGTCGTAGCAGGTGCACGCCTCGGCAGGCTCGGCGCCTGCCGCCGGCCATACGATGCCGCCGCCATTTTCGACAATGGCCGGCGTATCGAGCTTGAGCTCGGCGAGGATCGGCCCGATCTCGGCCGCCGTCCTGTCGGTCGCCACCACCACCGGGACGGCGCGCGCGGCCAGGGCGGCGAGCGCGGGCAGGGCGGCATGATGGTCGCTGGTATCGGGCTCGAGAAGCGTTCCGTCCAGATCCGTAAAGACGATCATGGTTCTGGTTTAAAACGGATTTTCTTCCGATGGAAGCGATTCGCGGTCACGGATTCTGTTCCGGCGGGCAGACGACGTGATCATTGCGCACCAGGCGGGGCGGCTTGCGAACGTCTTGCGCCTCGATCATCGTGCCGGCGGAGGTTTGCAACAATGTCCCGACACGATTTCGATCCGAAGACCGTTACCCCCGACGGTCGTCCGCCGGCGAAGGCCCGGCTCTTCGACGGCACGCGCGAAGGGCCCTATCGGGGCTCCGTGGAAGGGGAGGCTCTGGCTGCGCAGGTCACCGTGCTTGCCTACGGCAACGATGAACCCGGCACCGGTCCGGTGTTGCACGTCCATCCCTATGACGAGGTCTTCGTCGTCCAGCAGGGGCGGGCGCGGTTCTTCGTCGGCGAGGCGGTGATCGACGCCGGGGCCGGCGACACCGTGCTCGGACCGGCCGGCGTGCCGCACCGCTTCGTCAATCTCGGGCCCGGACGGCTGCAGACGCTCGACATCCACCTTTCGCCGCGCTGGATCCAGACCGACCTGGAATAGGGATGGAGGGCGGCGAAGGGGCGGGAAGCGAAAGGCTAACTGGCGTTCAAGAGACCGGCATCCAATAGAGTAAGGACGACATCCATTTGACCATTCTCTTTCTTTGGCTGGTCGGGACAAGCTTGCCGCCAAAGAGCGGACTTGTCAGAAGCCAATGCAGGATTGAGACGGAGGGACTCCACTGCCGCAACGGCGTAGCCGCCGTTCTTCGTTTGTCTGCCTGTTGCTGCGTACTCGATGCCGCGCACAAGGCCTGCTTCGCACAAACCAATGAATGCACCCCGGGGGCAGCCTTTTTCCTGCGAGGCAGTTTGAGTTGGGTACTCCATCTTGACTGCGGCGTGCCAAGCCTCGCGTGGAGAGTCATATTGTCTCGACGCAAGTGAACTTGCCGCATTGATTGCTACGTTCCCGTATTTCCCCATGTCTCAACTCCGGCGTCTAGGTTTCGTTCAAGTGGATGAGCCGAACCCGCCCGCCGTCGGGGTGGTCACGATCACCGCCTCGCCGGCCTTGATGACGGTCTGGTCGCAGGCTTTCAGCGTCTCCAGCGTGCCGTCGGCGCGGCGTACCTCGGTCTTGCCGACCTGGCCGTCGCCGCCGCCGGCCGCGCCTCGCGGCGGGCTTTGGCGGTGCGAGGACAGGATCGCGCATTCCATCTCCTCCAGGAAGCGGATGGTGCGGCGGGTGCCGTCGCCGGCGTTCCATTTTCCGGTGCCGCCCGAGCCGGTGCGGATGTGGAAATCCTCCAGCAGCACGGGAAACCGCAATTCCAGCACTTCGGGGTCGGTCAGGCGCGAATTGGTCATGTGGGTATGCACGCCGGACGTGCCGTCAAAGCCGCGGCCGTCATTCATGCGCCCGGCCGGCGAGCCCGAGCAGATCGTCTCGTAATACTGGTAGGTGGCGTTGCCGAAGGTGAGATTGTTCATCGTGCCTTGCGCGTTGGCCAGTGCGCCCATGGCGCCGAACATGGCGTTGGTGACGTGCTGCGAGGTCTCGACATTGCCGGCGACCACGGCCGCCGGATAGGCCGGCCGCAGCATGCATCCGTCCGGAATAATGATGTTGACCGGCCGCAGGCAGCCGGCATTCATCGGGATCTGATCCTCGACCATGACGCGGAAGGCATAAAGCACGGCCGCGCGGGCCACCGGTTCGGGGGCGTTGAAATTGTTGTTCTGCACCGGCGAGGTGCCGGTGAAGTCGACGGTTGCCTCGCGCTCTTTCCGGTCGACGGAAATTTTCACCCTGATCACCTGGCCGGTGTCGGTCGGGTATTCGTAGTCGGACACGTCGGGCAGCCGGTCGAGCACGCGGCGCACGCTTTCGGCGGCGTTGTCCTGGACATGGCCCATATAGGCCTCGACCACGTCGAGCCCGAACTGGGCGACCATTTTGCCGAGTTCGGCGACGCCCTTTTCGTTGGCGGCGATCTGGGCCTTGAGATCGGCGATGTTCTGGTGCGGGTTGCGCGCCGGCCAGGCGTGGTCGGTCAAAAGCTCGTGCAGTTCCTTCTCGCGGAAGCGCCCGCGTTCCACCAGACGGAAATTGTCGAACAGCACGCCTTCCTCGTCGACGGTGGTGGCGAGCGGGGTCATCGAGCCGGGCGCGGTGCCGCCGACATCGGCGTGATGGCCGCGCGAGGCGGCCCAGAACAGGATTTCTTCGCCCGCCTCGTCGAAGACCGGCGTGACCACGGTGATGTCGGGCAGATGGGTGCCGCCATTATAGGGCGCGTTCAGGGCAAAGACGTCGCCCGGCGCGATATCGCCCCGGTTCAGGCGGATAATGGTTTCGACCGAGCGGTCCATCGAGCCGAGATGCACCGGCATGTGCGGGGCGTTGGCCACAAGCGCACCGTCGCGGTCGAACACCGCGCAGGAGAAATCGAGCCGCTCCTTGATATTGACCGAGTAGGCGGTGTTCTGCAGCGTCACGCCCATCTGCTCGGCGATCGACATGAACAGATTGTTGAACACTTCCAGCATGACCGGGTCGGCCTCGGTGCCGATCGCTGCCTGACGCGCCTTGCGCTCGATACGGGTCAGAAGCACATGGTTGCGGGCGGTGATCTCGGCGCGCCAGCCAGGTTCCACGACGATGGTCTGGTGGTCCTCGATGATCAGCGCCGGACCGGCGACCTTGTGCCCGGCTGCCAGATCGCCGCGACGCACGACGCGGGCGTCGCGCCATTCGCCTTCGCAGAAAATCCGCGTCGTCTCGCCCGCCTTCGCTTCGGCCTCGCAGAGCCGGGCTTCGGTTTCCCGTGTGCCCTGGTCGCGCATATCGATGCCCTCGACGCTGATCGCCTCCACGATCATCGGCTTGTTGTCGTATACGAAGCCGAACTGGGCCTTGTGCGCGGCCTCGAAGCCGGCGACGGCGTCGGCGACGGAGAAGTTCTCGAAATCGACGGGGAGGGCGGTGTCGGTGCCGTCGTAGCGCACCTGGAGAACCGGGCGCCAGGCGATTTCGTCCTCGGCGATGCCCTGGTCGATCAGCTCGGAAAAGACCGCGTTCTTCAAGGTGCGCACCGTGAAGCGGATATCTTCCAGCGATGTCTCGGCGAGCGGCTTCAACAGGGCCTGCTGGCGCGAGGCGAAAACGGCGGCCAGCCCGATGCCATAGGCCGACAACAAGCCCGAGAACGGGTGGATCAGGACCGATTCCATGCCGAGTGCGTCGGCGACCAGGCAGGCGTGCTGGCCGCCGGCGCCGCCGAAGGAATTGAGCAGGTAACCGGTGACGTCGTGGCCACGCTGGACCGAAATCTTCTTGATCGCATTGGCCATGTTTTCGACCGCAATCGTGATGAAGCCTTCGGCGACCGCCTCGGGCGAGCGGCCGTCGCCGATCTCGGCGGCCATGGCCTGGAAGCTCTCGCGCACCACCGCGGCGTCGAGCGCCTGGTCCTGGCCGGGTCCAAGGATCGCCGGGAAGAAACCGGGCTGCAGCTTGCCGAGCATGACATTGGCGTCGGTGACGGCGAGCGGGCCGCCGCGCCGGTAGCAGGCAGGTCCCGGGTTGGCGCCGGCCGAATCCGGCCCAACCTGGAAACGCCCGTCCTGGAAATGCAGCACCGAGCCACCGCCGGCGGCAACGGTATGGATGCGCATCATCGGCGCGCGGATGCGCACGCCGGCGACCTCGGAATCGAAGACGCGCTCGTATTCGCCGTCGTAATGGGTGACGTCGGTCGAGGTGCCGCCCATGTCGAAGCCGATGGCTTTTTCGAAACCGGCGCTGCGCGCGGTTTCCACCATGCCGACCACACCGCCGGCGGGGCCGGACAGGATCGCGTCCTTGCCCTGGAACCTGTCGGCGGCGGTCAGGCCGCCCGACGACATCATGAACATCAGCCTGGGCGCCGCCGCCTCGTTGCCTCCGGCCTCGATATTGAGCTGATCGGCGACCTGGCGGACGTAGCGCGTCAGGATCGGCGACAGATAGGCATCCACGACCGTGGTGTCGCCGCGGCCGACCAGCTTGATCAGCGGCGAGATCTGGTGGCTGACGGATATCTGCGAAAAGCCGATGCGGTGGCACAGGCTCGCCGCCATGATCTCGTGGCCGGGCGCGTTCCACGAATGCATGAAGACGATGGCGACCGCGTCGATGCCGTCGCGACGGGCCCGGGCGATCTCGTCCTCGACGGCGTCGAAATCAGGCACGGTTTCCACCAGCCCGTCGGCGCGCACCCGCTCCTTGACCTCGATGACGCGCTCGTAGAGCTGCTCGGGCAGGAGAATTTCCTTGGCGAAGATGTCGGGCCTGGCCTGATAGGCGATCCGAAGCGCGTCGCGGAAACCCTTGGTGATCAACAAAAGCACGCGGTCGCCCTTGCGCTCCAGAAGCGCGTTGGTGGCGACCGTGGTGCCCATCTTGACCTCGCCGATGCGCTCCGACGACACCGGTTCACCCGGCGCGACGCCGAGCAGGTCGCGGATGCCCTGGACGGCGGCATCGCGATAGGCCTCCGGATTTTCCGAAAGCAGTTTGCGTGCGTGCAGGCGTCCCTCGGGATCGCGGCCGATAATGTCGGTGAACGTGCCGCCGCGATCGATCCAAAAATCCCAGGTCGCGCTCATCTAAGTCTCCACGCTTTGATGGACAGTGCGGTGTCAGGTTGCTATACAGCAAATTGTACGATTTTCGTCAACATTTTATCGATAAATTGAAATCAAAGGTGCGTCATGAGCGAAAGCAAGCCAACAATCGGCCCGGTCGTGCTGGCCTCGCACCTGGCCGACGGCGCCATGCCGGCGCTGTCGGAAATGGAGTTCGCGTTGACCGTGCTCACCAATGCGTTCCAGCGCTGGATGGTGCGTTGCATGGCCGCGGCCGGGGTGACCGGGCTGGCGCCGATCGATGTGCATATCCTGCACGCGGTCCATCATCGCGGCCGCGACAAGACGCTGGCCGAGTTGTGCATGATGTTCAACATCGAAGACACCCATGTCGTATCCTACGCGCTGAAGAAGCTGGAGAGCCTGGGCCTGATCGAAACCGGCCGCCGGGCGAAGGAAAAGACGGTGAGAATCACCGAAACCGGCGCCGCGGCCTGCCGGCGCTATCGCGAGGTGCGCGAGGCGCTGCTGGTGTCCGGCGTGAGGGCGCTGCACGCGGACCAGGACGAGGTCAGCCGGATCGCGGCGCTGATGCGGGCACTGTCGGGACAGTACGATCAGGCCGCCCGCAGCGCGGTGACGATGTAGGTAGCGTGGCTGCTTACGGATTATGTCTTCTCGTAAGCTGATGTGACGAAACGATTCCCTTCGGGCGGCATTGTTCCGGCAACTGCCAGATGCGGCCAATTTTCAGAAGGAGAATGTCATGAGAAAACTGATCGTCGCCTCCGCGTCGGCCATCGCTCTTCTGGGCCTCGCGGCCTGCAGCGACAATACCGATACCACGACCACCCAGAGCGTGGAGCCCGAGGCACAGGAGACCCGGCCGATGGAGCCGGCGGACCCGAACGCCGCGCCGGCGCCGTCCGAAGAGCAGCCGGCCGACGACGGCGAAGTCCGCCCGGCCGAATAGGCCCAGGTTTGGCAAATTGTCGAAGAAGCCGGCCCCGGGCCGGCTTTTTCCGTTTTCAGCCTCGCAGCGGCGCACGGTGGAAGGAATTTGCACAAGGGCGTGCCGTCGGAGCCTATCGATACTGCGGCCGATCATCGCCGTGGTCGAACAGCACTCGCATTCGCCGCCGATTCATTTTAGACAGAGCCCATGTCGATCTGGGGCCGATTTGGCGAGTTCATCAGCCGGGTGACGTCGGGCGCGATCTCCGGCGTGGCCGACGTCGTGGAAGCCGTGCGCACCGCCTTCGAAGGCGATCCCGAACTGCGCCGCAAGGTGGCGTTTTCGATCGCCATGATCGCGCTTTCGGCCAAGATGGCGAAAGCCGACGGCATTGTCACCCAGGACGAGATACGCGCCTTTCACGAGATATTTTCCGTGCCGCGCGAGCAGGAACGCAATGTTGCGCGCCTTTACGATCTCGCCACCGCCGATACGGCCGGGTTCGAGGCCTATGCCGAACGCATGGCGGGACTGTGCGGATCGGGCGAACGCAATTGCCGCATGCTCGAGGACATTCTCGACGGGTTGTTCCACATCGCCAAGGCGGATGGTTACCTGCACGAGCGCGAGGTGGCGTTTCTGCACCGCGTGGCTGAAATCTTCGCGATCGACGAACGCCGCTTCGACGGCATTCTGGCCCGCCACGCGGTGCGGCCGGCCGACGATCCCTACGCCGTTCTCGGAGTGACGCGCGACACCCCGTTCGAAACCGTGCGCCGGCGCTATCGCGAGTTGGTGGCCGAAAACCATCCCGACCGGCTGATCGCGCGCGGCGTGCCGGAGGAGTTTCTGGCGATCGCCAACGATCGGGCCGCCGCCATCAACATTGCCTACGAGGCGATCGAGCGCGGTCGCGTTTCTGCATGAGCCCGTTTCGCGCCGATCATGGCGGCGCGCGGGTCAGGCCGTCGCCCAATCATGGCGAGCGCCGGGGCGTAGCCGGGCCCGACATGATCGTGCTGCACTATACCGGGATGGAAAGCGGGCAGGGGGCCGAGGACTGGCTGTGCGACCCGCAAAGCGGGGTCTCTTCGCATTATATCGTCCATGAGGACGGCGAGGTGGTGCAGATGGTGCCGGAAGGCGCGCGCGCCTGGCACGCCGGCAAGAGTTTCTGGCGGGGTGAAACCGACATCAATTCGCGCTCGGTCGGGATCGAGATCGTCAATCCGGGCCATTTTCTCGGATACCCGGCCTTCCCGGACGCCCAGATCGAGGCGGTCGCTGCGCTGTGCCGCGATGTTGCAGTGCGGCATGCGGTCGCGGCTGAGCGGGTTTTGGCGCATTCGGACGTGGCGCCGGGACGAAAGATCGATCCCGGTGAAAAATTCCCCTGGGCGAGTTTGCACGCGGCCGGAATCGGCCATCTGGTCGATCCCGTGCCGGATCTTCCCGGCCCGGTTCTGGTTCCCGGAGACCGGGGGGCGGCCGTTGCGCAAGTTCGGCGTAACCTCGCACTATACGGCTATTCGATTGAAATCGATGATCTTTTCGACGAGTGGACCGGGATCGTCGTTGCGGCTTTCCAGAGGCATTTCCGGCCGGACCGGGTCGACGGACGCGCCGACCCGGCAACCGTTGCTACGCTGAACCGGCTTCTGGATTCGCTCCAGCCTGACGCAGCGTAAGCTGACCGCTTCGGCTATCTTCTTGTAACATAACGAGAAAAAAGTTGAGCTTGACGGCCATTTTTGCCGCCCAATCCGGCGGCACTTGGCGGCTTCGCACTCGTTCCGGTTCCTTTGTGTGTGGAACCGGGAGCGTATCGGAAAACCGCCGTCCCCGATCGCGGACGCCAAGCCAGAGACCCGAGACAAGATGAAGAAACTGAGCCTGATTTCGGCGATGCTCGTCGCCGGACTGACGATGTCTGTCGCCCATGCCCAGGAGCAGCCGACGAGCCGCCGTCCCGCCGACCTCGAAAAGGTCTTTGCCGCAACCGACGCCAAAGCCGGCAAGGCCGGCAAGGCCAAGTCCGTCGACGCGTCGACGAAACCGGCCGCCGCAGCGCGCGATGGCGATATCCGCTATGCGACCAGCTATGCCAAGGCCGAGGCGGAGCGCGCGGCAGGCCGGGCGGTCGACAGGATGGCGACCGGCGCGATCGGGCGCGGCGATGCGAAAAACGTCGCGCGCAGCAGCGACAAGGTGGAGGCGCGGCAAAAAACCGCCAAGACCGTCGGCGTCGCCAGGATTGGCAAGGCCGGCAAGGCGAAAAAGGGCGGTTACCACACCATTATCGCCCGCTATGCCTCCAGCTATGGCGTGCCGCTCGGCCTGGCGCGGGCCGTGGTGCGGGTGGAAAGCAATTTCCGGCCGAACGCGCGCGGCAAGGCCGGTGAGGTCGGGCTGATGCAAATCAAGCCGGCGACGGCGCGGATGATGGGTTATCGCGGCTCGACCAAGGGCCTGTTCAATCCCGAAACCAACATCAAATACGGCATGAAATATCTCGCCAAGGCCCACAAGCTCGGCGGCGGCTCCACCTGCGGCACGATCCTGAAATACAATGCCGGCCACGGCGCCAAGCGCATGAACCGGATTTCGGCGGCCTATTGCAGCAAGGTCAAGCGGCATCTGGGTGGCTGATTTGCCGGCCAGGGCAATTCTGCGTGGGTAGGTCGATCGTTCCCTGAGAAATACGGCGCGGGGCTTGCGTTTTCGTTCACCGATGCCTTTATGCGCTCTGCCAGTCGGCCGGGCGGCCGCGCGCGCAATCGCCGAAAGGCGGCGTGCGAGGAAAGTCCGGGCTCCATGGAAACACGGTGCCGGCTAATGGCCGGCGGGGGCGACCCCAGGGAAAGCGCCACAGAAAGCAAACCGCCCCGCCTGCAAACCGGTCGCCGCGCTCGAGCCGAGCGGACCGGTTTGCTGGCGGGGCAAGGGTGAAAGGGTGGGGTAAGAGCCCACCGCGCTGCTGGCAACAGCAGTGGCACGGCAAGCCCCACCGGGAGCAAAACCGAATAGGGACGGTGCGGGAGGCAACTCCCGGGCAGTTTCCGGCCCAGCCGTCCGGGTTGGTTGCAAGAGGCGGGCGGCAACGTCCGTCCCAGATGAATGGCCGCCACGTTCCGGCGCCCTCGGGTGTCGGGGCCATACAGAACCCGGCTTACAGGCCGGCTGGCATTTTTTCATGTTTCCGGGCGATTGCCCGGAAACGATCGCAACGTGATTCATGTCGTTGCGAGCGCGTTCAGCGACCTCGCGCAGCGAATCACGCGCGGCGGCCAACCGCCTTTGCTTCAGCCTTCGAGGGCCGAGGCGATTGCGTTCCACAATTCCTCTGTCGGTTCGCAGCCAATGGACAGCCTCACAAAGCCCGCATCGACGGCGTCGCCCCAGCGCGCGCGCCGTTCGGCGGAGGTGTGGACCCCGCCGAACGAGGTGGCCGGCTGGATGAGCGCGCAACGGTCGATGAAGGCCTCGGCCTCGTCCGCCGAGCCAAGGGTGAGGCCGATCAGGAAACCGAAGCGCTGCATCTGGCGGACGGCGAGCGCATGGCCGGGATCGTCCTTCAGGCCGGGATAACGCAGCGCGCGCACGCGAGGGTGGTCCCGCAGCCGCGTTGCGATCAACTCGGCCGAGTTGCACATGCGTTCGAAGCGCACCTCCAGCGTCTCCAGTCCGCGATGCACCAACCAGGCCTCGAACGGGCCCGGTATGCCGCCGGCGAGCTTGCGCCAGTCGCGCACCGCCGCGACGATCGTCTCGTTGCGGCTTGTGACATGGCCGAACAGCGTGTCGGAATGGCCGTTCGGCGCCTTGGTGTCGGCGGCAACGACGGCGTCGACGCCAAGATCGAGCGGACGCTGGCCGTATGGGGTCATGGTGGTGTTGTCGGCGATGACGAGCGCGCCGGCCGCACGCGCCTTCTTGGCGACGGCGGCGATGTCGCACAGGTCTAGGCCCGGATTGGCCGGCGTTTCGAGAAAGACCAGCCGGTAGCCGTCGAACCCGTCCTCAAGGAAGCCGGCCGTCGGGCGGGTGTCGAAGCCGATCCCCATGGGAACCAGAAAGCGCTCGGCCAGAACGCGGACCGTGTAATAGCCGTCCGAGGGCAAAAGCACGCGCTCGCCGGTCCTGAGCAGCGAAAACAACACCGCCGAGATCGCCGCCATGCCGGACGGGAAGGCGACCGCCGTCGCGTCCTCCAGATGACCCAGCAGCTTTTCGACGCCGTCCCAGGTCGGGTTGGCGAAGCGGCCATACTGGCTGACACCTGCCGGATCGCCGGGCAGGTGGAACATCGCCGCCAGCGTGAGCGGCAGCGGTACGGGGTCGCCTTTTTCCAGGCCTTCGCGGCGCAGGTGCGCCAGGCGGGCGGCGCGGTCGCTGGCGCTGTCGGTCATGGTGTCTTGTCCTTCTTGAGTGGGCAAAGGGCGGAGAGAGCCGGCCGCATGGCGGGCCGGTCCCGGTCCCTAACCCTTCGTTAGGCTTAATGGAGCATAAATCGTCCAGTGCCGCGAATTGCGTACGCCAGATCGCTTCTACGAGAAGGGAAGTCGGCATAATCCCATTGACGCCCATATTGGCCCATGATATCCCAAAAGCACATTCCGAATTTCGTTCCAGTGGCGAGTAAAGCGTCTTCTCATCCGGCCGTCGCGGCGGTGGGTGCAGGGGCGTTTGCCGTTGGATGTCGATCGGACGGGGGGCGCCGGGGACCGTGTTTGGGCGCGGAAACAACAATGAAGGAACTGGCGGCGTCGACGGCGTCCGTGTCGCGTGATGGATCGTTTCCTTTCCAGTGCAGTCAACCGTATCGACGCCAAGGGCAGGGTGTCGGTGCCGGCGCATTTTCGCGCCGTGCTGCAAAAGAAGGGGTTTGCGGAGCTCTATGCGCTGCGCGCGCTCGACATTCCGGCCTTGGACGTGGGCGGGCTCGATCTGCTGGACCGCTACGAGGCGCGGATCGAGCAGGAGGACCCGTTCCTGCGGACGGCGGACGACATGTCCTTCTTCTGTCACGGCGACGGGGCCTTTTTGAAGATCGACCGCGAGGGGCGCATCATGGTGAGCGAGTTCATGCGCGAACATACCGGCATCGACACGGATGTCGCCTTTGTCGGGCGGGGGCATTTTTTCCAGATCTGGCAGCCGGAACGCCTGAAGGCCTACGGCGCGGAGGTGCGCGCGCGGCTCGTCAAGCTTCGTCAGTCCGCCGTTCGGGGGCGGTCGAGCGAGGACCGGGAATGATGGCGGGCCCCGGCGGCCGTGAGGACGCCGGTGGCGGACCGGCCCGTCACGTTCCGGTCCTGCTCGACGCGGTGGTCGCGGCCCTGCGTCCGCAACGCGACGCGCTTGTCGTTGACGGCACGTTCGGCGCTGGCGGTTACACGCGGGCCCTGATCGAGGCCGGCGCCAGCGTGATCGGCGTCGACCGCGATCCCGACGCGATCCGCGACGGCCAGGCCACCGTTGCGGCGTCCGGCGGGCGCCTGCGGCTCGTGCAGGGTCGGTTTTCCGAACTCGACATGCTTGCCGGCGAGCCGGTCGACGGCGTCGTGCTCGATATCGGGGTCTCCTCCATGCAGCTCGACGAGGCCGGGCGCGGTTTTTCCTTCCGCCGCGACGGCCCGCTCGACATGCGCATGGAACAGACCGGCCCGTCCGCCGCCGACATCGTCAACACATTCAAGCCCGGCGACCTGGCGCGGATATTCGGCATCCTCGGCGAAGAACGCCATGCCGGGCGGATCGCGCGCATGATCGAGCGGCGGCGTATCCAAAAACCC
Source organism: Nitratireductor arenosus (assembly GCF_009742725.1). Taxonomy (GTDB): domain Bacteria; phylum Pseudomonadota; class Alphaproteobacteria; order Rhizobiales; family Rhizobiaceae; genus Mangrovimarina; species Mangrovimarina arenosa. The sequence continues at coordinate 162,622 of NZ_WPHG01000002.1, forward strand.
TTCGCGCGCACGCTCGATCTCGCCGACGCGATCGAGTTGCTGGTCGGCCGCCACGCCAAGGACAAAATCCACCCCGCGACGCGCTGCTTCCAGGGCCTGCGCATCTTCGTCAACGACGAACTCGGCGAACTGGCCAAGGCCTTGTTTGCGGCCGAGCGGGCCTTGCGTCCGGGCGGGCGGCTCGCGGTCGTGACCTTCCATTCGCTGGAAGACCGCATCGTGAAACGTTTCATGGCCGACCGTTCCGGCGGTGGCGGCGGTTCGCGCCACTTGCCCGAACCGGTCGCCAGAACGGCCACGTTCGGCAAGCCGGACCGCATGGTCGCACCCTCGGGCGAGGAGGCCGCCGCCAATCCGCGCGCGCGCTCGGCCAAGCTGCGCGCCGCCACCCGGCTCGATGCGCCTGCGGGCGCGGAGGATTTCACCCTGTTCGGCTTGCCGAAACTGCCTGCGCCTGGCCACGGCGCGGAAAGGAGCTAGCGCGTGTTTCGCACGACCGACATGGTTTTGATCGCGGTCATGATCTCGGCGGCCGCCTTCACCTACAAAACCAAGCACGAGGCCGAAAACCAGTTGGACGCCCTGCGCAAGATCGAGGCCCAGCTTCGCCTGGAGCAGGAGACCATCGATCTCTTGAAGGCCGACTGGAGCCTGCTCACGCAGCCGTCGCGGCTGCAAAGGCTGGCGGAGACCTATCGCGACGAGCTCGCGCTCGAGCCGATCGAGCCCTACCAGATCGCCGGTCCGGCGGAGCTCCCCGAACGGCCGGTCGAATTGGAACCCGAACCGTCAACGACGGCCGGCACCGGCGCGGACGGCATCGTGACCGGGAGCACCAAGCCATGAAGGTCGCGCTCGGTCTCGGCAAATTTATGGCGCGCTTCGGCAAACGCGGCGCCGCCGCCTCGGGCGGCTCGATCGTCGTGGAGGGCGCGCGCAAATCCACCGGCGGGCGCTCGCGTTCGCGCGTCGTGATGGCGATGGGCGTGTTCTTCGCCCTTTACGGCGTGATCGCCGGCCGGCTGGTCTATCTCGGCCTACAGGACGTGGAACTGACCTATGTGCCGGGCGCCGACCGTCTGCTGGCCGCGCGTCCCGACATCGTCGACCGCAACGGCGAGGTGCTGGCGACCGACATCAAGTCCGCTTCGCTTTATGCCGAGCCGCGCCGCATCGTCGATGCGGACGAGGCGGTGGAACGTCTGGCCACGGTGCTGCCGTCGCTCGACTATGAGCGCACCTATTCCAGGCTCAAGAGCGGTGCCGGCTTTGCCTGGCTCAAACGCGAGATCACGCCCAAGCAGCAGAACGAGATTTTGCAGCTCGGCATCCCCGGCATCGGCTTCAGGCCGGAAAAGCGCCGGTTCTATCCGGGCGGGCCGACCGCCTCGCATATTCTCGGCCTGGTCAATGTCGACAACCAGGGTATCGCCGGCATCGAGAAATATGTCGACGACCAGGGTTTTGCGGATCTGCGCGCCGCCGGGATGGTCAGCGACGCCGCCCTGGCGCCGGTGCAACTGTCGATCGATCTGCGCGTGCAGCATATCGTGCGTGACGAACTTGCAGGTGCGATGGAACGCTACCAGGCGATCGCCGCGGGCGCGGTCGTGCTCAACGCAAAGACCGGGGAAGTGGTGGCGATGGCTTCGCTGCCGGATTTCGATCCCAACAACCCGGTCACCGCGCACCAGAAGGACCGGCTGAACCGGATGACCGCCGGCCTGTTCGAGATGGGCTCGACGATCAAGAGCTTCACCACGGCGATGGTGCTGGATTCCGGCAAGGCGACGTTGGAGAGCCGCTTCGACGCCACGCGTCCGCTGAAGATCGGCGGCTTCACCATCCGCGACTTCCACGGCAAGGGACGCGTGCTGACCGTGCCGGAAGTGTTCATCTATTCCTCCAACATCGCCTCGGGGCGCATGGCCGAAGCCGTCGGCATCGAGGGTCACAGGGCGTTCCTGAAACGAATCGGCCTGCTCGACCGTATGCAAACCGAATTGCCCGAGATCGCGACGCCGACCGAACCGGCCACGTGGAAAAGGATCAATTCGATCACGATCTCATTCGGGCACGGCATGTCGACGACGCCGTTGCAGACCGCCGTCGGCGCGGCAGCGCTGATGAATGGCGGCAAGCTGATCCCGGCGACCTTCCTGCCGCGCACCGAAGCGGAGGCGAACGCGATCGCCGAGCAGGTGGTTGCTCCTGAAACCAGCGCCGCGATGCGCTATCTCTACCGGCTCAACGCGGAAAAGGGCTCGGGCCGGCGCGCCGAAGTGCCCGGCTACCGCGTCGGCGGCAAGACCGGCACGGCCGAAAAAGTGGTCAACGGCCGCTATTCCAGCAACAAGCGCTTCAATGCCTTCCTGGCCGCGCTGCCGATGGAGGACCCGCAATATATCGTGCTGTCGATCGTCGACGAACCCAAGCCCGAGCGGGCCGGAATTGGCGCGACCGCCGGCCTCAATGCGGCCCCGGTTGTGGCCAATATCATACGCCGCGCGGCGCCCTTGCTTGGCGTGAAGCCGGATTTCGGCCAAGAAGACGCAGCGACGCTGGTATCGCACCAATGATTCTGCGCCGCTCAGACCCGGCGGCATCCAGACGGATTTACATGAAGCTCAGCGACCTTGCCGATCTCTTTCCCGACAATATGGTGCCGTCTGGCGAGGCCGCACTCGCCGGGCTTAGCTCGGATTCGCGAGCTGTCGGGCCGGGCTTCCTGTTCGCGGCACTGAAAGGCGTCAAGACAGACGGCATGGCCTATGCGCGCCAGGCCGAGCAGGCGGGCGCGCTCGCCGTTCTGGCCGGGCTGGACGCGACCGCGCCGAACCTCGCGATCCCGCTTCTTCGTGTCCCCGATCCGCGCCGCACGCTGGCGCTGGCGGCGGCGCGCTTTTACGCCGGGCAGCCCACAACCATGGTCGCGGTGACCGGCACGGCCGGCAAGACCTCGGTTGCCTCGTTCGTGCGCCAGATCTGGGAGCGCACCGGCCAGAAGGCGGCCAGCATCGGCACCACCGGGCTGAGCGCGCCCGGCCGCGAGGAATACGGATCGCTGACCACGCCGGACCCGGTGGCGCTGCACAAATTGTTGCGCGAACTGGCCGATGCCGGCGTCACCCATGCTTCGATGGAGGCTTCCAGCCACGGGCTTGACCAGCGCCGCCTCGACGGTGTGCTGCTCGCCGCCGGTGCGTTCACCAATCTGGGGCGCGACCATCTCGACTACCATCCAACCCTCGAAGACTATCACCGCGCCAAGATGCGGCTGTTCGACACGCTGTTGCCAAAGGGCGCGCCGGCAGTCGTGTTCGCCGACGATCCCTGGTCGGCGGCCACTATCGAGGCGGCCGAACGCGCCGGCTGCGAGGTGTTGACCGTTGGCCGCCGCGGCAAATTCATCAGCCTGAAGCGCGTCGAGCACGAGCGCCAGCGCCAGCGCGCCGAAATCGAGGCGGGGGGCCGGATCCACGAGATCGTGCTGCCGCTGGCCGGCGATTTTCAGATCGCCAACGCGCTGGTGGCGGCCGGGCTGGCGGTCGCGACGGGTACCGAGACCGAGGCGGCATTGCGGGCGCTGGAACATTTGCGCGGTGCGTCCGGTCGGCTCGAACTGATCGGCCAGACCAGCGCCGGAGCCCCGGTCTATGTCGACTACGCCCACAAGCCCGATGCGCTCGAAAACGCGCTTTCCGCGGTGCGGCCGTTTACCACCGGCCGGGTGGTGGTCGTGTTCGGCTGCGGCGGCGACCGCGATCGCGGCAAGCGGCCGATCATGGGCGCGATCGCGACACGGCTGGCCGACGTGGCGATCGTTACCGACGACAATCCGCGTAGCGAGGTGCCGGCGGAAATCCGTGCCGAAATCCTCGCCGACGCGCCGGGCGCGGTCGAGATCGGCGACCGGCGCGAGGCGATCCGCACCGCGGTCTCGCTGCTGCGCGCCGGCGACACGCTGGTGGTTGCCGGCAAGGGGCACGAGGAGGGGCAGACGGTCGGCGACGTGACCCATCCGTTCTCCGATCATGCCGAGGTCCGCAAGGCATTGGCGGAGCTCGGGGCATGAGCGAATTGTGGACCACGGAGGCGATGATCGCGGCCATCGAGGGCCGGCCGCTCGGACAGTTGCCCAAGGCGGTTTCGGGCATATCGATCGACACGCGCACGCTGAACCGCGGCGAAGCCTTTTTCGCCATCAAGGGCGAGACGTTCGACGGCCATGATTTCGCGACCGCGGCGATGGTCGCCGGCGCATCGCTGCTGGTGGTCGCGGAAGGCCGCCTGCCGGGACTCGGTCGCCTGACCTGTCCGATGATCGTGGTCAAGGACGTGCTGGTGGCGCTGGAGCGGCTGGCCGAAGCCAGCCGCCGGCGCTCGAAGGCCAAGATCATCGCCGTGACCGGTTCGGCCGGCAAGACGACGACCAAGGAAGCGCTCCGGCACGCACTATCCGGCTCGGGCACGGTGCACGCGGCGGAGCGCTCCTTCAACAATCATTGGGGCGTGCCGCTGACCCTGGCGCGCATGCCCGAGGACACGGATTTCGGCGTGTTCGAGATCGGTATGAACCATGCCGGCGAAATCCGCCCGCTGGTCAAGCTGGTGCGCCCGCATGTCGCGATCGTGACCATCGTCGCGGCCGCGCATCTCGGCCATTTCCATTCGCTCGACGACATCGCCCGCGCCAAGGCCGAGATTTTCGAGGGGCTGGAGCCGGACGGTCACGCGCTGATCAACCGCGACGACGCGCGCTGGCGTATCCTGCAAAAGGCCGCCAAGGATGCCGGCGTCAAGCACATACACGGGTTCGGCGAACATGCGCGCGCGACCTACAAGCTCGCCCAGTGCGCCCTGAAACCCGATCATTCGATCATCACGGCGCGGGTCGGCGGCGCGGAAATCGTGGCACGGATCGGCGCGCCGGGCCGGCACATGGTGCAAAACGCACTCGCGGTACTGGGGGCGGTGCATCTGGCCGGCGCAGACGTTGCCAAGGCGGCCGGCGCGCTCGGCACCTTCCGGGCCGAGAAGGGCCGGGGTGCGCGCCACGTGCTTGCCCACCCGGACGGTCCGATCACGCTGATCGACGAAAGCTACAACGCCAATCCGGCCTCGATGCGGGCGGCGATCGCGCTGCTCGCGGGTGCCGAAACCGGTCGGAACGGACGCCGCATCGCCGTCCTGGGCGACATGCTTGAACTCGGCGGCCATTCGGCCAAGCTGCATGCCGGGCTCGCCGAGGCGATCATCGAAGCCAGGCTCGACCGGGTCTATCTCGCCGGCGAGGCGATGGCGGCCCTGCGCGACGCGCTTGCGCGGGAAGTCGCGGTCGAATATCGCGAAAAGCGCGAGGACCTTCAGCCGGTGCTGGTCGCCGAAGTCAGGGGCGGCGACGCGGTGATGGTCAAATCGTCGCTCCGGCTCGGCTTCGCCAAGCTGGTCGACGCGCTTTTGGAACAACATCCCGCGCAAAAGAATGCCGCGGCGGCGGACGAGGGATGAAGAGGGGGGATTCCAGCACATGCTCACCTTGCTGGTAAGTGCGGCCGACCAGTTCTCGGTCTTCAACGTCTTTCGCTACATCACCTTCCGAACGGGAGGCGCGCTGATCACCTCGGCGTTGATCGTGTTCATGTTCGGGCCGGTGATCATCAACTCGCTGCGCGTGCGCCAGGGCCGCGGCCAGCCCATCCGCGCCGACGGACCGCAGACGCATTTCAAGAAGGCGGGCACGCCGACCATGGGCGGCCTGATGATCATGACCGGGATCATCTGCTCCTCGCTGTTGTGGGCGAACCTTTCGAGCGTCTATGTGTGGACCGTGCTCCTGGTCACGCTCCTGTTCGGCGCGATCGGCTTTTACGACGACTACATGAAGGTGACGAAACAGTCGCATCTCGGCATATCGGGCAAATTGCGGCTCCTGGCGGAGTTTTTGATCGCCGGCATCGCGGCATGGATCATCATGCGCAACGGCCAGGAACCGTTCTCCACCTCGCTCACGTTTCCGTTTTTCAAGGACCTGATCATCAATCTGGGCATCTTCTTCGTGCCGTTCGCCGCCTTCGTCATCGTCGGGGCCGGCAACGCGGTCAACCTGACCGACGGGCTCGACGGGCTCGCCATCGTGCCGGTGATGATCGCGGCCTCGTCCTTCGGCGTCATCGCCTACCTGTCCGGCAACGCGGTTTTCGCCGATTATCTGCAGATCCATTTCGTGCCGGGCACCGGCGAGTTGGCCGTGGTGCTCGGAGCCGTCATCGGCGCCGGGCTCGGCTTTCTGTGGTTCAACGCCCCGCCGGCCGCCATCTTCATGGGCGATACCGGCTCGCTGGCGCTGGGCGGCCTGATCGGCACGATCGCGATCGCCACCAAGCACGAGATCGTGCTGGCGATCATCGGCGGGCTGTTCGTGATGGAGGCGCTGTCGGTGATCATCCAGGTGGCGGTGTTCAAGATGACGGGCAAGCGCGTCTTCCTGATGGCGCCGATCCACCATCATTTCGAAAAGATGGGCTGGACCGAAAGCCAGATCGTGATCCGCTTCTGGATCATCGCGGTCATTCTGGCGCTGATCGGCCTGTCGACGCTGAAGCTGAGATAGAGATGATCCCGGCGCGCAGCTTCAACGGCAAGACCGTCGCCCTGTTCGGGCTCGGCGGGTCGGGCATCGCCACGGCGACGGCACTCGTCGCCGGCGGGGCGCGGGTGATCGCCTGGGACGACAATCCCGAAAGTGTGGCGCGGGCCGGTCGCGAGGGCATCGCCACGCAAAACCTGCGCGAGATCGACTGGAGCGGCGTTGCCTCGCTGCTTCTGTCGCCGGGCGTGCCCCTGACCCATCCCAAGCCGCACTGGAGCGTGGAGCTGGCGCGCGCGGCCGAGGCCGAGATCATCGGCGATGTCGAACTGTTTTCGCGCGAGCGCGCCGCACGCGCGCCCGACGCGCCGTTCATCGCCGTCACCGGCACTAACGGCAAGTCGACCACCACGGCGCTGATCGGCCATATCCTGACCCATAGCGGCCATGACGCGCAGATCGGCGGCAATATCGGCCGCGCGGTGATGACGCTCGACCCACCGGACGCCGGTCGGTCCTATGTCGTGGAATGTTCGTCCTACCAGATCGACCTGGCGCCCTCGATCCGGCCGACGGCCGGCATCCTGCTCAACCTGTCGCCCGACCATCTCGACCGCCACGGCACGATGCAGCATTATGCCGCGATCAAGGAGCGGCTGGTCGCCGGCAGCGATCTGGCGATCGTCGGCGTCGACGATGTGTGGGGCGCGCAGATCGCCGACCGTCTCGAACAGACCGGCGCCGAACTGGTTCGCATCTCCAAGCGGCTGGCGCTCGCCAACGGGCTGTTCGCCGAGGGCACGGACTTGAAGCAGGCGCGCGAGGGCAAGGTGCGCCGGCTCGCCTCGCTGGCCGGAATCGGCGCGCTGCGCGGCCAGCACAACGCCCAGAACGCGCTTGCCGCGATCGCCGCCTGCCGCAAGATCGGCGTGGGGGTCGAGGACATCCAGGCGGGGCTTGCGAGCTTCCCGGGCCTCGTCCACCGCATGGAGCAGGTGGCGCGGCGCGGGCATGTGCTGTTCGTCAACGATTCCAAGGCCACCAATGCCGATGCCGCCGCGCCGGCGCTGTCGAGCTATCCGCGCATCTACTGGATCGCCGGCGGGCTTGCCAAGGAGGGCGGCATCGAGCCGCTGCGCGGCCTGTTTCCGCGTATCGCCAAGGCCTATCTGATCGGCGAGGCGGCGCCGGCCTTTTCGGCGACGCTGGGCGACGTCGTGCCCTACGAGATTGCCGGCACGCTCGACGCAGCGGTCGCGCACGCGGCCGCCGACGCGCAGAACGACCCGGCGGGCGAGGCGGTGGTTTTGTTATCCCCGGCTTGCGCAAGCTTCGACCAGTATAGGAATTTCGAGGTGCGCGGCGACGCCTTCAAGGCGTCGGTATGCGCGCTTGCCAATATCGAACCGATCGGAGGGACAAGCTGATGGTCAGTCGTGTCGACAAGGGGCCGGTCGCCAATTGGTGGTGGACGGTCGACCGCTGGTTCCTGGCTGCGTTTTTGAGCCTGATGGTGCTCGGCATTGTGTTGTCCTTCGCCGCCAGCCCGGCTGTGGCCGAGCGCATCGGCCTGTCGGAATTCCATTTCGTCGAACGCCAGATCGTCTTCATGCTGCCGGCGGTCGGCGCCATGCTCGGGGTCTCGTTCCTGTCGCCGCGCAACATCCGCAGGCTGGCGCTCGTCATGCTGGCCGGGTCGCTGGTCGCGATGGTGCTGGTGCTTTTCGTCGGGGTCGAGGTCAAGGGCGCGCGGCGCTGGATCTCGTTGCTGGGCGTCTCCATCCAGCCATCGGAATTCCTCAAGCCGGCCTTCGTCGTGATCTGCGCGTGGCTGTTTGCCGAACATGCGCGCCAGCCCGACATTCCCGGCAATCTGTTCGCCATCATCCTTCTGGGCCTGGCGCTGGCCTTGCTGGTCGCCCAGCCCGATCTCGGCCAGACCATGCTGGTGCTGGGCACCTGGGGGGCGATGTTCTTCCTGGCCGGCATGCCGTGGCTGTGGATCGCCGTGCTCGGCGGGCTCGGCGCGGCCGGCGCGGTCGCCGCCTATTCGATCTTTCCGCACGTCGCCGACCGTATCGACCGTTTCATGACCGGCGAGGGCGATACGTTTCAGGTCGATACCGGGCGCGAGGCGATCATCCGCGGGGGCTGGTGGGGCGAGGGTCCGGGCGAGGGCACCGTCAAGCGCATCCTGCCCGACAGTCATACCGATTTCATCTTTGCCGTGGCGGCGGAGGAATTCGGCATCGTGCTCTGCTTCATCATCGTCGGCCTGTTCGCCTTCGTCGTGCTGCGCGGCCTGCGCTCGGCGTTGCGCGAGGAGGACGATTTCGTCCGCTACGCCGTCTGCGGGCTGGTCGTGCTTTTGGGCTTTCAGTCGGTCATCAACATTTCCGTCAATCTCCAGCTGATGCCGGCCAAGGGCATGACCTTGCCGTTCATCTCCTATGGCGGTTCGTCGCTGATCGCCATGGCGATCTCCATGGGTATGGTGCTGGCGCTGACGCGACGTCGTCCGGAACGGCGCAAGACGTCCGATTTCCCGTTTGCGCCCGGCAGCGCCTTCGCGGCTAAGTGACATGAGCCGGGGAACCATCTTGCTCTCGGCCGGGGGCACCGGCGGACACCTGTTTCCGGCCGAGGCGCTGGCGCACGCGCTCAAGGCGCGGGGCTGGAGCGTGCATCTGGCCAGCGACGATCGCGCCGCCCGTTATGCCGGCTCGTTTCCAGCCGACGGCCATCACATGGTTACCTCGGCCACGATCGGCTCGCGCAATCCGGTCGCGGTCGCGCGCGCTTTCTGGGCGCTGTGGCGCGGCTATCGCGAGGCTTCGGTCGTGCTGCAGCGGCTGAAGCCGAAAGCGGTGGTCGGCTTCGGCGGCTATCCGACCCTGCCGCCGGTCTTCGCGGCGACCCGGCGCGGCATCCCCACCCTGATCCACGAACAGAACGCGGTGATGGGGCGGGCCAACCGGGCGCTGTCGGCCCGTGTCACCGCCATCGCCGGCGGATTTTTGAAGGCCGAAGGCGCGCTTGCCGAGCGGATCGTGGAGACCGGCAATCCCGTACGTCCGGCCGTGATCGAGGCCGCCGCCACGGCCTATCGGCCGCCGGCGCCCGACGCGCCGTTCGAGCTTCTGGTGTTTGGCGGCAGCCAGGGCGCGCAGTTTTTCTCGCAAGTCGTACCGCCGGCCATCGCGGCTTTGCCGGAGGCGGCGCGCCGGCGCCTGCGCGTTACCCAGCAGGCCCGCCCCGAGGACGAGGCGGCCGTGCGCGCGGCCTATGGCGCGATCGGCGTCGCGGCCGAGATATCGCCGTTCTTCACCGACATGGCCGCGCGGATCGCGCACGCGCATCTGGTGATCGCGCGGGCCGGCGCGTCGACAGTGTCGGAAATCGCGGCGATCGGGCGGCCGGCGCTGCTGGTGCCCTATCCGCACGCGCTCGATCACGATCAGGCGGCCAACGCCGCCGCCCTTGAAGCGGCCGGCGGGGCCGAGGTGCACGCACAGGCGACACTGTCGGCGGAGAAGCTGCGCGATCTGCTCGAAGGCTTGATGCGCGATCCTGCCCGGCTGGACACCATCGCCGCGGCCGCCAGAACGGCCGGCAAGCCGGACGCGACCCGGTTGCTCGCCGACTTGACGGACGTTATTGCGTCGGGTCTGTCGGTTGACGCATTCAAGCAAGGAGTCCGAGCATGAAGATGCCCGAGACGATCGGTCTGGTTCATTTCGTCGGCATCGGCGGTATCGGCATGAGCGGCATCGCCGAAGCGCTCGACAATCTCGGCTACGAGGTGCAGGGCTCCGACCAGGCCGACAACGCCAATGTGCAGCGGCTGCGAGACAAGGGAATCCGCGTCTTCATCGGCCATGACGCCGCCAATCTCGGCGAGGCCGAGGTGGTGGTCGTGTCAACCGCGATCAAGAAGGACAATCCGGAACTCGCCGCCGCGCGAGAGCGGCTCCTGCCGGTGGTCCGGCGCGCCGAGATGCTGGCCGAACTGATGCGCTTTCGTCAGGCCGTGGCGATCGGCGGCACGCACGGCAAGACCACGACCACGTCGATGGTAGCCACGCTGCTCGACGCCGGCGGGCTCGATCCGACGGTGATCAATGGCGGCATCATCAACGCCTACGGCACCAATGCGCGCATGGGCGAGGGCGATTGGATGGTGGTCGAGGCCGACGAGAGCGACGGCACCTTCCTCAAGCTGCCGGCCGAGATCGCGGTGGTGACCAATATCGATCCCGAACATCTCGATCATTACGGCAGTTTCGACGGTGTGCGCGAGGCGTTCCGCCAATTCGTCGAAAACGTGCCCTTCTACGGTTTCGGCGTGATGTGCATCGACCATCCCGAGGTGCAGGCGCTGGTCTCGCGCATCGAGGACCGGCGCGTCATCACCTATGGCGGTAATCCGCAGGCCGCGGTCCGGTTCGAAAATGTCAGTACGGAGGGAACCCATTCCCTGTTCGACATCGTCGTACGCGACCGCAAGACCGGTCAGGTGAACGACATTCGCGGCCTGCGCCTGCCAATGCCCGGCCGCCATAACGTTGCCAATGCGACCGCGGCGATCGCGGTCGCGCACGAGCTCGGCATTTCGGCCGACGATATCCGCAAGGGGTTGTTGTCCTTCGGCGGTGTCAAACGGCGCTTCACCCCGACCGGCATCTGGAACGGCGTCCAGGTCTTTGACGATTACGGCCATCACCCGGTCGAGATCTCGGCGGTTCTGGATGCCGCGCGCGAGACCTGCAAGGGCCGCGTCATCGCGGTCGCCCAGCCGCACCGTTTCACCCGGCTGCGCGATCTGTTCGACGATTTCGCCTCCTGCTTCAACGACGCCGACACGGTTCTGATGGCGCCGGTCTATCCGGCCGGCGAGGACCCGATCGAAGGCGTGTCGGCCGAAACGCTGGTGGCGCGCATGCGCGCCGGCGGACATCGCGACGCGCGCGCGATTGCCGGACCGCAGGCGATCGCGCCGATCGTGCGCGGGCTTGCTCGCGACGGCGACTACGTGATCTTTCTGGGCGCCGGCAACATCACCCAATGGGCCTATCAATTGCCCGAAGAACTGGCCGGGGCCGCCGCATGAACGGCGGCGCGCTTCTGGAGGGCATGGGCGACCGGCTCTCGACGCTGCGCGGACGCGTCACGCCCGACGCGGCGATGGACAAGATCACCTGGTTTCGCGCCGGCGGAACCGCGGACGCCCTGTTCCAGCCCGCCGACGAGGAGGATCTGGCCGCGTTTCTGAAGGTGGTGCCGCACGATATCCCGGTCACCGTCGTCGGCATCGGTTCGAACCTTCTGGTGCGCGAGGGCGGCATCCGCGGTTTCGTCGTCAGGCTGTCGGCCAAGGGGTTCGGCGAGGTGCAGGCGATCGGCGACAACCGCATTCGCGCCGGCGCCGCGACGCCGGACAAACGCGTGGCGGCCACGGCCCTCGAGGCAGGTATCGGCGGCTTTCACTTCTATCACGGCATTCCCGGTGGGATCGGCGGGGCGCTGCGCATGAATGCCGGCGCCAATGGCGTGGAGACGCGCGAGCGCGTCGTCGAGGTGCGTGCGCTCGACCGTGCCGGCGCGGTACACGTTCTGTCCAATGCCGATATGGGTTATGCTTACCGCCATTCCGCCGCGCCGAAGGATCTGATCTTCACCTCGGCCATATTTGCCGGCGAGCCGGCCGACAGGGACGCGATCAAGGCGGCGATGGACGCCGTCCAGCACCATCGCGAGACCGTGCAGCCGATCCGCGAAAAGACCGGCGGCTCGACCTTCAAGAACCCGGAAGGGTCGTCGGCCTGGAAGGAAATCGACAAGGCCGGCTGCCGCGGTCTGATGATCGGCGGCGCGCAGATGTCGCCCATGCATTGCAATTTCATGATCAACACCGGCACCGCGACCGGCTACGATCTCGAACTTCTCGGAGAGACCGTGCGCGCCCGGGTGCTGGAAAACTCCGGGATCAGGCTGGCCTGGGAAATCCGGCGCATCGGCGCCTTCAAGCCCGGCCACGAGATCGACGAGTTCCTGGGGCAGATGTTGTAACCTGCCCGCCGATGCTGCGGAGCGGCGGCCAGGCCGCCGCCGAGCCGGGCGATCGGGCATTATCGTGCGGACGCCCCGACATTCCATACTTGCCAGCGGGCTAAAGCTCTGATTCTTTGGGGCCAAGCGTTTCCTGATTTGAGTCGTTTCACGCGTTCGCCGCGTTTTTGACCGGGGGGTCTTCCGCCGGCGGACTCGGACTCAAGCCCGGAATGCGCGGAGAGGCCCGCCGAAGCAGGGGAAGTCGGGGTATGGCGAAAAAACATGTGGCCGTTCTCTTGGGAGGCTTTTCTTCCGAGCGGCCTGTTTCGCTGTCGTCGGGCAATGCCTGCGCCGACGCGCTCGAGGGCGAGGGGTACCGCGTCACGCGCGTCGATGTCGATCACGACCTCGGTCGTGTGCTGGCGGAATTGCGACCCGATGCAGCCTTCAACGCCCTGCACGGGCCGTTCGGCGAGGACGGCAAGGTCCAGGGCATCCTCGAATATCTCGAAATTCCCTACACCCATTCCGGCGTGCTTGCCTCGGCGCTGGCGATGGACAAGGAAAAAGCCAAGCTGGTTGCCAGGGCGTCGGGCATTCCGGTCGCCGAATCGAAAATCCGCAACCGGTTCGAGATCGGATCCCGGCACCCGATGAAGCCGCCTTATGTGGTCAAGCCGGTCAACGAGGGCTCGAGCTTCGGCGTCGTCATCGTCAAGGCCGACCAGCCGCATCCGCCGCAGGTCATCCAGTCGCACGACTGGAAATACGGCGACACCGTCATGGTCGAGCGATTCGTGCACGGGCGCGAATTGACCTGCGCGGTGATGGGCGACGTGGCGCTCGGCGTCACCGAGATCGTGCCGGTGGGGCATTCCTTCTACGACTATGACGCAAAGTATGTCGCCGGCGGCTCAAAACACGAATGCCCCGCAAAAATTTCACCGAATATTTACCAAAAAATACAGACACTCGCGCTCAAGGCTCACCAAGCCATCGGCTGCCGGGGCGTGACCCGGTCCGACTTCCGCTATGACGACCGCCATTCGGAAAATGGCGAGCTGATCTGGCTCGAAGTCAACACACAGCCGGGCATGACGCCGACATCGCTCGTGCCGGAACTGGCCGCGCATGCCGGCCACGGTTTTGGCGAGCTCCTGCGTTGGATGGTGGAGGACGCCTCTTGTTTGCGTTGAGACCGGCAAAAAACCGTAAAACGGGCGCTTCGCTCCCGTCGCGGACGTTTGCCGGCTTGTCGGAGGGCGTTTTGCCGCGACTGCTGCGCCGTCCGGCGCGGTTCCTGTCGCGCCTCGATGTCGACACGCTGGAGGTGCCGCGTCACGCCATGCTTGCCGCCACGCTCGGCGTGCTCGCGGCCACCGGCGCCTATGGCGCGGTGCTTGGCGGGCATATGCCGTCGATCGTCAAGGGAGTGACCGCGCGCAGCGGCTTCGCCATCGATGACGTTCGGATTTCCGGCCATCGCGAAACCTCCGAGATCGACATCCTTGGCCGGCTCGAGCTCGACGGGTGGACGTCGCTGGTCGGCTTCGATGCCGATACGGCGCGCGCGCGCATCACCGCGATGCCATGGGTGCATTCGGCCTCGGTCCGCAAGATCTATCCCGACGCGATCGAGATCGAGATCGCCGAGAAGCAGCCGTTCGCGATCTGGCAGCGCGGCAGCGACCTGACCCTGATCGAGCGCGACGGGGCCGAGATCGCGCCCTACCGCAGCGATCGCTACGCCATGCTGCCGCTGGTGGTGGGCGCCGGGGCGGCCGAGCGCGCGCAGGAAATTGTGCGCAAGCTCGCCCTCCACCCCGAGCTTGCCGGGCGCGTCAAAGGGTATGTGCGGGTGGCGGACCGGCGCTGGGATTTGCGGCTCGCCAACGGCGTTGCCGTCAAATTGCCCGAGAACGGCGAAGGCCGCGCGATCGCCGAACTGGCCGCGCTCGACCGGGCGCACGGGCTGTTGGCGCGCGATATCGCCGCCGTCGACATGCGGCTCGACGATCGCCTGGTGGTGAAGCTGACGCCTGAAGGGGTAGTGCGGCGCGACGCGGCCTTGAGCATGCGCGCCAAGGGCAAGCGCAAGGGGCGGTCGATATGAGCTGGATCACCACCCCCCGCGATACCGCCGCCCGGCGCTCGGGCGTTGTGACCGTGCTCGATGTCGGATCGAGCAAGATCTGCTGCATCATCGGCAAGCTGCGCCCGGCCGAAAACGGGCAGCTTTTGAAGGGGCGCACGCATCAGGTTCGTATCGTCGGCATCGGCCACCAGAAATCGCAGGGCGTGAAGTCCGGCATGGTCGTCGATCTCGATCGTGCCGAACACGCGATCCGGCTGGCGGTCGACGCGGCCGAGCGCATGGCTGGCGTGACCGTCGATTCGCTGATCGTCAATTTGTCGGCCGGCCGGCTGAAAAGCGAGGTCTCGACCGCTACGGTCAATCTCGGCGGGCACGCCGTGGAGGCCTCCGACATCAAGAAGGTGCTCGCCGCCGGCGCCAAGCAGGCGCTGGAGGCCGAGCGCGAATTGTTGCATTCGCTGGCCGTCGGGTTTGCGCTCGATGCCGAGCGCGGCATCCGCGATCCGCGCGGCATGGTCGGCGAAACGCTGGGCGTCGACATGCATGTGCTGACCGCGGACGCGGCGCCGATCCGCAATCTCGAATTGTGCATCAACCGGGCGCATTTGTCGGTCGAACGCATGGTGGCCACGCCCTATGCGAGCGGCTTGGCGGCGCTTGTCGATGACGAGGCGGAGCTCGGCGCGGCCTGCATCGACATGGGCGGCGGCACGACGACGCTGTCAGTGTTCGCGGACGGGAAATTCGTTCACGCCGAATCGATCCCGGTCGGCGGCAACCACGTCACGCTCGACCTGGCGCGCGGCCTGTCGACCAGTGTCGAGGTCGCCGAGCGTTTTAAGGTCATGCACGGCTCGGCCTTGCCGAGCACCGCCGACGAGCGCGACATCGTCAACGTTCCCTCCGTCGGCAGCGGCGAAGGCGACGAGCCGCTGCAGGTGCCGCGCGCGGTGATGACGCGCATCATCCGGGCGCGGGTGGAGGAGACGCTGGAACTGGTGCGCGAGAGGCTGGGCCGGTCCGGCTATGGCAGCACGATCGGCAAGCGCGTGGTGCTGACCGGCGGCGCAAGCCAACTCGTCGGCCTGCCAGAGGCGGCGCGGCGCATTCTGGGCCGCAGCGTGCGCATCGGTCGGCCGCTCGGCGTGGCCGGCCTTCCCGAAGCAGCCAAGGGGCCGGCTTTCGCGGCTGCAGCCGGCCTGATGATCTACCCCCAGGTCGCTTCATTCGAAAACAGCCGGGTATCGAAATTCATGGGCATGCGCGCGACCGGAACGGGCGGGCGGTTCCTGCGTATGGGTCAATGGTTGAGAGACAGTTTCTAACGTTGAGGGTCACACCTCCTGGCGGCCGCGGCGGCGATGCGGCGAGAAAGGCGAAAAGGACGACGACATGACAATCAATCTGCAAAAGCCGGACATCACCGAGCTGAAGCCGCGCATCACCGTCTTCGGTGTCGGCGGCGGCGGCGGCAACGCCGTCAACAATATGATCACGGCCGGCCTCAAGGGGATCGATTTCGTGGTCGCCAACACCGACGCGCAGGCACTGACGATGTCGAAGGCCGACCGGCTGATCCAGCTTGGCGCCCATGTGACCGAGGGGCTCGGCGCGGGATCGCAGCCGGAAGTGGGTCGTGCGGCCGCGGAGGAATGCATCGACGAGATCGTCGACCATCTCGCCGGTACGCATATGTGCTTCGTCACCGCCGGCATGGGCGGCGGCACGGGCACGGGTGCGGCGCCCGTGGTTGCGCAGGCCGCGCGCGAGAAGGGCATCCTGACCGTCGGCGTCGTCACCAAGCCTTTCCATTTCGAGGGCCAGCGGCGCATGAAGATCGCCGACCACGGCATCGAGGAACTGCAGAAGTCGGTCGACACGCTGATCGTCATCCCGAACCAGAACCTGTTCCGCATCGCCAATGACAAGACGACCTTCGCCGATGCCTTCGCGATGGCCGACCAGGTGTTGTATTCGGGCGTTGCCTGCATCACCGACCTGATGGTCAAGGAAGGTCTGATCAATCTCGACTTCGCCGACGTGCGCTCGGTGATGCGCGAGATGGGCAAGGCGATGATGGGCACCGGCGAGGCGTCCGGCGAGGGCCGCGCCATGGCCGCCGCGGAGGCCGCGATCGCCAATCCGCTGCTCGACGAAAGCTCGATGAAGGGCGCCAAGGGCCTGTTGATCTCGATCACCGGCGGCCGCGACCTGACCCTGTTCGAGGTCGACGAGGCGGCGACGCGCATTCGCGAGGAAGTCGACCAGGAAGCCAATATCATTCTCGGCGCCACCTTTGCCGAGGATCTGGAAGGCGTGATCCGGGTCTCGGTCGTTGCCACCGGCATCGACAAGAAGGCTTCGGAGATCGCGGCGACGCCGGTCGAAATCCGCCAGCAGCCGAAGCCAGCCGCTCCGCGCGCTGCCGCGCCGCAGCATGCGCCCGAGGCACGCCCGTCGCCGGCTCCATCGCCTGCCGCCGAGGCCGCGCTTGCGGACGATCCGGTTGCCGAAGCGATCCGCGATGCCGAACGCGGTGGTGCGGTCCAGCAGTCGGAATTCCGGCCGCAAAGCCGGATATTCCAGGCGCCGCCCGAGCAGACGGCCGCGCCGGCAAGGGCCGCCGCGCCACGGCCGCAGCCGGTCGCCGCCGAGGCCCAGCCCCGCATGCCGCGCGTGGAGGATTTTCCGCCGGTGGTGAAGGCCGAGCTGCAGGCGCGCTCCAGTGCCGAGGCAGTTGCCGAGGACAAGGGGCCGATGGGGTTGCTGAAGCGGCTGACCACCGGTCTGTCGCGCCGCGAGGACGAGCCGACGCGGGGCGCGAGCGCGCCGCGCGAGCCGCAATTGGTGCGTCAGCCCGAAGCCCGACGGCTCGCCAGCCAGGACGCGCAGCTTTACGCGCCCCGGCAGGGCCAACTCGACGATCATGGCCGCCTGACGCCGGCCTCGCGCGCGCAGCAGGAGGACGATCAGCTCGAGATCCCGGCTTTCCTGCGCCGGCAAGCCAACTGACGAGGCCTCGCGCGCCTTGTGAACAACCGAAGCGGACCGGAGGGAAACCTTCAGTCCGCTTCATCTGTTTCCTCAATGAAAACAAGGCGTAATGGACGCCGGTTCAACAAAGAATCTCGTAACACAGAGTAAGAAACCGTGATTTGGCGACTCTCCGCGCGGACAGTATCTTCGGTTCCGATTTGTACAGGCGCTGTGCAGGGCTTTCGGGGATTGGAGTTCCTGAACGTACGCGCGACAGAACCGCGGGCTTGCGATCGGTCGAGCGGTCTCGTACGGGGCGGGGCTATGGGATTAGAATTGCACGAGTATCAAACCACGCTGAAATCGCGCGCCTCCCTGTCGGGGATCGGCGTACATTGCGGCAAACCGGTTACGATCCATTTCAATCCTGCCGATGCCGATTCGGGCATCGTGTTTTCGCACCAGAACGGGGCAGGGGAACCGATCGAGATCCGGGCGCTGGTCTCCGAGATCGGCGCGACCGATCTGTGCACGGCGCTTGGTGCACCCGGCGGGTCGCAGATCGCGACGGTCGAGCATCTCATGGCGGCGCTGTTCGCGCTCGGCATCGACAATGTCTCGATCGACATCGACGGGCCCGAAGTGCCGATCATGGACGGCAGCAGCCAGGATTTCGTCGAGGCGTTCGAACAGGCCGGTATTCAGGCTCTTTCCGTCAAACGCCGCTATATCCGCGTGCTGAAGCCGATCCGCGTCGAGAAGGGCGGCTCGTGGGCCGAGTTCCTGCCCTATGACGGAACCCGTTTCGAGATCGAGATCGATTTCGAGAGCAAGGCGATCGGCCGCCAGTTGTTCGCGTCCGACATCGATCCCGGCGTGTTCAAGCGCGAGATCGCCCGGGCGCGCACCTTCGGCTTCATGAAAGACGTGCAGCGGCTGTGGGCGGCGGGTTATGCGCTCGGTTCGTCGCTGGAGAATTCTCTGGTGATCGCCGACGATGACAGCATCGTCAATATCGAGGGGTTGCGCTACGAGGACGAGTTCGTGCGCCACAAAACGCTCGACGCGATGGGCGACCTTGCGTTGGCGGGCGCGCGTTTCATCGGCTGTTTCCGCTCCTATCGCGGCGGGCACAGCCTCAACGCTTCGGCGTTGCGCCTGCTGTTGTCCGATCCCGCCGCCTTCGAGATCGTCGAGACCGGACGCCGCGAGCGCGGCCGCTCGGCGGAGCTGATCGCGGTGAACGCGCCGGCCTATGCGCCGTGGCGGCTTTGAAAGCTGTTCGGGCGCTCGGGGGACGGCGTTTCGCCACAAAATTGCGCGATTGAGGGGCGATAGCGTTGCCCGAAAGCCGATGCTATGATTAATGGCATCGGTCGGCAGGCCGTATCGGCCCGAGGGACCAGAACACAGATGCGATCCGATCGAATTTCACGGCCAAGCAGGCGCGCGGGCAATTTCTTGTTGGCGTTGTCGGTGCTTGCGTTCCCACTCGCGGTGGCCGGCTGTGCCTCGGAAAAGGACATCGATCTCGCCAGCTATGTCGAGGACATCGAGCCGGCGGACACGCTCTACAATCAGGGCCTGGCCAATCTGGAGGCCGGCCGGATGAGCGAGGCGATCGCCAAGTTCGAGGCCGTCGATCGCCAACATCCCTATTCCGAATTCGCCCGCCGCGCGATGGTGATGCACGCCTTCACCAATTACCGGCAGGGCAACTACCAGGACGCCATTAACACCGGCAAGCGCTACGTTTCGCTCTACCCTTATACGGACGACGCGGCCTACGCGCAGTACATTGTCGGCCTGAGCTATTTCCGCCAGATTCCCGACGTCACCCAGGACCAGAAGGACGCGCGGCGCACGATCGAGGCCATGGACGAGGTGATCACCCGTTGGCCCGAATCCGAATATGTCGAGGACGCCAAGACCAAAAAGCGTTTCGCCCGCGACCAGCTCGCCGGCAAGGAAATGCAGATCGGCCGCTACTATCTCGAACGGCGCGAATATGTCGCCGCCATCAAGCGTTTTCGGCTGGTGGTCGAGGCCTATTCGGACACGCGCCATGTCGAGGAGGCGTTGGCGCGCCTGACGGAAGCCTATTTCGCCATGGGGCTCGCCTCCGAGGCGCAGACCGCGGCGGCCGTGCTCGGGCACAACTATCCGGACAGCCAATGGTATCGCGATTCCTATGCGCTGCTGCAGACCGGCGGGCTTGAGCCGCGCGAGAACAGGAAGTCGTGGCTGTCGAAGGCCGGAGCCGCCATTCTGGGCGGCTGACGGGAGCGGGCGTCCGCAATGCTCGTCCAGCTCTCGATCCGCGATATCGTCCTGATCGAAAGACTCGATATCGGCTTTGCAGCCGGCTTGTCGGTGCTGACCGGAGAGACGGGCGCCGGCAAATCGATCCTGCTCGACGCCCTGTCCCTGGCGCTCGGCATGCGCGGCGATGCCGGGCTGGTGCGCTCCGGCGCGGCGCAGGGCCAGGTCGTGGCCGCCTTCGACGTTCCCGCCGATCATCCAGCGCGCGCCATCCTGCGCGACAACGCCATGGAGGATGATGGCGACATCGTTTTGCGCCGGGTTCAGACGGCGGACGGGCGTACGCGCGTTTTCGTCAACGACCGGCCGTCCAGCGTGACGCTGATGCGTCAGGTCGGACGCGCGCTGGTGGAAATCCACGGCCAGCACGACGAGCGCGCGCTGGTCGATCCGGACGCGCATCGCGACCTGCTCGACGCCTTTGGTGGGCTCGGCCTTCAGAGCGAGGCGACGCGGGCATGCTGGCGGGCGTGGCGCGCTGCCGATCAGGAGCTGGCGCGGCACCGCGCCCGCGTCGAGGCCGCCGCGCGCGAGGCCGATTATCTGCGCGCATCGGTGGAAGAACTCAACACGCTCGATCCGATGCCGGGCGAGGAGGAGGAGCTTGCCGGCCTGCGCGCGGCGATGATGCGGGCCGAAAAGATCGCCAGTGAGATCAGCGATGCGCAGGAAGTCTTTTCCAGCCCCGCCTCGCCGGTGCCGCAGCTTGCCAGCCTGCTCAGGCGGCTCGAGCGCAAGGCCGGCGAAGCGCCGGGCCTGCTGGAGGATACCATCAAGGCGCTCGACGAGGCGCTGATCGCTCTCGATTCGGCGCAAAGCGGCATCGACGCGGCGATGCGGGCGACCGAATTCGACCCCAAACGGCTCGAGGACGCCGAGGAACGGCTGTTTGCTTTGCGCGCTGCCGCGCGCAAGCACAATGTTGCGGTGGAGGGGCTTGCCGAGTTGCGCGACGGTATGGCCGCCGATCTCGCCGATCTCGACGCGGGCGAGGAGCGGCTGGCCGGACTGGAAAAGGCGGCGCTCGTGGCGCGCCAGGACTACGACCGGACCGCGGCCGCGCTTTCGGTCGACCGCCACGCCGCGGCCGCAATGCTGTCGGCGGCGGTGATGGCGGAACTGCCCGCGCTGAAGCTCGACCGGGCCGAATTCATCGTCCAGATCGACAGCGAGCCCGACGACCGCCGCGAGGACGGCATCGATCAGGTCGAGTTCTGGGTGCGCACCAATCCGGGCTCTCGGCCGGGTCCGATGGTCAAGATCGCTTCCGGGGGCGAATTGTCACGCTTCCTGCTGGCGCTGAAAGTGGCGCTGGCCGACCGCGGTTCGGCGCCGACGCTGGTCTTCGACGAAATCGATACCGGCGTTGGCGGCGCGGTCGCCGATGCGATCGGCAAGCGGCTGGCGCGGCTGGCGGACAGGGTGCAGGTGCTGTCGGTCACGCACGCCCCCCAGGTGGCGGCGCGCGCGGCCAATCACTTCCTGATTTCCAAGACCGGCACCACCGAAAGCGTCGCGACCGGGGTCGAGGCACTTGCCGAGGCGGCGCGGCGCGAGGAGATCGCGCGCATGCTCGCCGGCGCCACCATCACCGACGAGGCGCGCGCGGCCGCGGGTAGGCTTCTGGGCGAGAACGCGCCTGTCAGTTGAAGTCTGCGGCAAAGCTGGCATAGCTTGGCCGCTCAGCCGCCGGACCGCCGGCGCCGTCTCGTGCAACCAGTCTGCGGACCGTCCATGCCAAAACAATCCCCCGCCTCCAAATCCGTCGGCGATCTTTCGGAACAGGAGGCCGGCGCCGAGCTCGAGCGCCTCGCAGCCGAGATCGCCGAGCACGACCGGCGTTACCATTCCGAGGACGCGCCGGCCATCACCGATGCCGAGTACGACGCGCTCCGGCGCCGCAATCTGGCGATCGAGCAGCGTTTTCCGCACCTGACACGGGCCGATTCGCCATCCCATGCCGTCGGCGGCGCGGTGTCGGAGAAATTCGACAAGGTCCGCCACCGCGTGCCGATGCTGTCGCTCGACAACGCGTTTTCGGATGAGGAGGTGCGCGATTTCGTCGAGCGCGTGCGCCGCTTCCTGCGCCTGCCAGCCGAGGCCGAACTCGGCATCACCGCCGAACCCAAGATCGATGGCCTGTCCCTGTCGCTGCGCTACGAGAACGGCCGGCTGGCGACGGCGGCGACGCGCGGCGACGGCCAGACCGGCGAGGACGTGACCGCCAATGCCAGGACGATTGCCGACATTCCAAGCGTGCTTTCGGGCGACTTTCCCGAAATCCTGGAAGTGCGCGGCGAGGTCTATATGACCCAGGCCGACTTTCTGGCGCTCAACCGGCGCCAGGAGGCGGACGGCAAGCCGACCTACGTCAACCCGCGCAACACCGCGGCCGGCTCGATCCGCCAGCTCGACGCCTCGGTGACGGCCGGCCGGGCGCTGCATTTCTTCGCCTATGCCTGGGGCGAGGTCAGCGCGATGCCGGCCGACACGCAGATGGGCATGGTCGAAGCCTTCGCCGGCTACGGCTTTCCGGTCAATCCGCTGATGCGCCGCTTTGGCGATGTCGACGGCCTGCTCGAACACTACCGGCTGATCGAGGAAAGCCGCGCCGGGCTCGGCTACGACATTGACGGGGTGGTCTACAAGGTCGACGATTTGGCGCTGCAGCAGCGGCTCGGTTTCGTCTCGCGTTCGCCGCGCTGGGCGACCGCGCATAAATTCCCGGCCGAAAAGGCGATCACGGTGCTTAACGGCATCGACATCCAGGTCGGGCGCACCGGCGCGCTGACCCCGGTGGCGCGGCTGACGCCGGTGACGGTCGGCGGCGTGGTGGTGACCAACGCGACCTTGCACAATGCCGAGGAGATCGAGCGGCTGGGCGTGATGATCGGCGACACGGTCACCGTGCAGCGGGCCGGGGACGTCATCCCGCAGATCCTGGGCGTCGACCTCGACAAGCGGCCGGCCGATGCGGTCGCGTTCGAGTTTCCCTCCGTGTGCCCGTGCGAGCTGAAAACGGCGGTGGTGCGCGAGGAGACGGCCGGCGGCAGCGAAGGGGTGATCCGCCGCTGCACCGGCGAATTCGCCTGTCCCTTCCAGCGTATCGAGCATTTGCGCCACTTCGTCTCGCGCCGGGCCTTCGACATAGAGGGGCTGGGCGAGAAGCAGATCGAATTCTTCTTCAACGACCCCGACCTGCCGGTCAGAAGCCCGGCCGACATTTTTTCGCTTGCCGCGCGCGACGACGAGAATTTGAAGAAGCTGAAGGACAAGGAGGGGTTCGGCGCGGTCTCTGCCGCCAAGCTGTTTGCCGCCATCGAGGCGCGCCGCGACATTCCGCTGGAACGCATGGTCTACGGGCTCGGCATTCGCCATGTCGGCGAGACCACGGCGCGCACGCTGGCGCGCGCTTACGGGACCTGGCAGGCCTTTCACGACGCCGCGCTGGCCGTTGCCCACGGCGACGAGACCGCGCGCGAGGACATGGACGCGCTCGACGATATCGGCAATGCGGTGATCGACGCGATCGCACGTTATTTCGGCGAGGAGCATAATCGCGAACTGGTCGAGCGGCTGGCCGGAGAGGTGCGGGTGCGGGACGCCGAAAAGATCGCCTCGGATTCGCCGGTCGCCGGCAAGACGATCGTGTTCACCGGCGCGCTGGAGCGCATGTCGCGCGACGAGGCCAAGGCGATGGCCGAAAAGCTGGGCGCCAAGGCGGCCGGGTCGGTGTCCAGCAAGACCGATCTGGTGGTCGCCGGCCCCGGCGCCGGCTCGAAGCTGAAAAAGGCGGCCGAACTCGGTATCGAGGTGATCGACGAGGCGACCTGGTTCGAGCGGATCGCCGACGCATGAGCCGCCACGGCACGCTCGGTTGCCGGCGCCGCTCATCAGCGCCGCTGATGGCTGGCTCAAGCGAATTCATGTGACAGGCCGGCCGCGCGTTCCTACATAAGGCCGGTTCTGGAGAGCCCATGTCCGTAGAAACAAGCTATGCCTCCGACGACGGGTCGGAATTCTGGGCCGGGGCGCGGCTCGGCCTGCCGATCATCGTGGCGGTGGCGCCGTTCGCCGCCTTGTTCGGCGCGCTGGCGATCCAGAACGGGTTCACCGAATTCCAGGTCGTGTTGATGAGCGCGACCGTTTTCGCCGGTGCCAGCCAGATGGTCGGCCTGGAACTGTTCGGCCAGACGATCGCGCCCTGGCTGGTGGTGTTTTCGATCTTCGCCGTCAATTTCCGCCATATTCTTTATTCCGCCGCCGTCGGGCGGCGCATGGGCGGGTGGACCGCCTGGCAGAAGGCCGTCGGGTTTTTCTTCCTGGTCGACCCGCAATATGCGGAATCGGAACGCCGTGGCGAAAGCGGCCGGTCGGTCGGCTTTGCCTGGTATCTGGGCATGGCGTTGCCGGTCTATGTGTTTTGGGTGTTCAACTCCTGGCTCGGTGCGCGTTTCGGCGCGCTGATCCCCGATCCGCACGCGCTCGGCATCGACTTCCTGTTGCCGATCTATTTTCTCGGCCTCGTCGTCGGTTTCCGCAAGCGGCCGCTCTGGCTGCCGGTGGTGCTGATCAGCGCGGTCGTGTCGATCGTCGCCTACACCGTGATCGGATCGCCGTGGCACATCTCGGTCGGCGCGCTGGCCGGCGTCGTCCTGGCGGCGGCGATGCCGCCGAGCCCGCAGGCGCGGGCGGATTATGACGACCCGCCGCCGGACCAGTCGGGGCAGGGCGTATGAGTGAGATCACCTGGATCATCCTGGCGAGTGCTGTGCTGACCTATCTGACGCGGTGCGGCGGCCATCTCGTGCTGTCGCGGTTTTCGCGCATCCATCCGCGCGTGGAGGCGGGGTTGAACGCGGTGCCGACGGCCGTGTTGACCGCGCTGGTGGCGCCGGCCGCCTATACGGCCGGACCGGCGGAGGCGCTGGCGCTGGTCGCCGCCGGCCTGATCGGTCTGCGCGGCGGCATGATGAGCGTGTTTTTCGGCGGGGCCGCGGTCTTGATCGCCGGGCGCCACTTTTTCGGCTAGCCGACGAAACGAAGCGCTCGATCCGGCCGCGTCAATGGCGGGCCAGCGGCGCGGCGGCGCGTTCCAGCCAGGCGCGATCCTCGCCGTCCAGCATCGGCCCGATCTCGGCCAGCACGCGGGCGTGATAGCCGTCGAGCCATTGCAACTCCTCCTTCGTCAGCAGGTCCTCGGCGATCAGCCGGCGGTCGAAGGGCGCCAGCGTCAGCGTCTCGAAATCGTGCATCGGCCTGTCGCCGCCGGCAACGGGCGTCGCCTTGCCGACGACAATCAGGTTTTCGATGCGGATGCCGTAGGCGCCTTCCTTGTAATAGCCGGGCTCGTTGGACAGGATCATGCCGGCGAGAAGCTTCTCGGTTCCCGTCCTGGCCAGGCGCTGGGGGCCTTCATGGACGGACAGGTAAGAGCCGACGCCGTGGCCGGTGCCATGCCCGTAGTCGAGGCCGGCTTTCCACAGCGCCGTGCGGGCGACGGCGTCGATGTCGCAGCCGCGCGTGCCGGGCGGAAATTTCAGTAGCGTGATGCCGATCAACCCCTTGAGCACCAGCGTATAACGCTCGCGCATTTCCGCGTTCGGCGCGCCGATCGCGACCGTACGGGTGATGTCGGTGGTGCCGTCCTCGTACTGCCCGCCCGAATCGACCAGATAGAGTTCGCCGGGGCCGAGCGTGCGGCTGGTCTTGGTCGTCACCCGGTAATGGATGATGGCGCCGTTCGGCCCGGCGCCGGATATCGTGTCGAAGGAAATGTCGCGCAGCGGCATCTGCGCGGCCTCGCCGGCCGCGCGCCGGGCGTCCTCGAGCGCACACACGGCGCCGATTTCGTCGACGGTGCCGGCCGGCTGGCGGTCGAGCCAGGCGAGGAAGAGGGTGACGGCGACGCCGTCGCGGCGGTGCGCGGCCCGGCTTCCGGCGAGTTCGGCCGCGTTCTTGGTCGCGCGCGGCAGGCGGGCGGGGTCGGGCAGGGCGGTGACGGTGCCGCCGCGATCCTCGACGACCAGCCTGAGCTTTTCGGCGGCAAGCGCGGGATCGAGCCCGATCGTCGCCCCGGCTTCGGCCAGCTCGGCGAGCGCGTCGTCCAGCGCGGAGGGCGGCCTAAGCTCGGCGAGCTGGGTTAGATAGGCTTCCGTCTTCATCGGCAGTTTGCGCTTGTCGATGAAAAGCTGCGGCCGGCCTTCGGCGGGCAGGATCGAAAAACCCAGCGCCAGCGGCGTGTGCGGCACGTCGCTGCCGCGAATATTGAACGCCCAGCACAAAGAGGCGGGATCGGTGAGCACGGCGTGGCTGGCGTCCGCGCCGGCAATCGTCGCGGCGAGCTCGGCCAGCTTGTCGCGCGCCAGCCGGCCGGCATAACGCTCGGGATGGATCGCGACCGGCTTGAGCGGCGGCGCCGGCCGGTCCTGCCAGACCGCGTCGAGCGGATTCCGGTTAAGCGCCAGCAGCGCGCCGCCGCGCTCGCCGAGCGCAGCGCGCAGCTTCCTGGCCTCGTCGATCGTGTGCAGCCAGGGATCGAAGCCGATCCGCGATCCCGCCGGCAGCCGGGTGCGCATGAACGCGGCCGGCGGGGTCTCGACCAGATCGACGATCTCGAACAGGCTGGGGTCGGTCTGGGCCCGGCCCTGCAAGGTGTAGCGGCCGTCGACGAACAGCCAGGCCTTCTCTTTCATGATCAGCGCCACGCCGGCCGAGCCGGTAAAGCCGGTGATCCATGCCAGCCGCTCGGCGCAGGCCGGCACATATTCTCCCTGATGCTCGTCGGCGCGTGGGACCAGAAACCCGTCGACACCGTCGCGCGCGAGCCTTTCGCGCAGCCGCGCCACCCGACCTGCCGCCAGGGACGGATCGGAAACGGTGTCGAAACTCTGGAACATCGCGGTCTCTGCTCTCCATCGAATCCGGCAGACCGTAGTCGGGCCGAACGGGCGAGGCAATGGCGGACGGTCTTCGCAGACGCGGCATAGATTTTGCTGCATTGCAGCAAGCGCATGGCTTCCATGCGTCCCCGGCGCTGGTGGAACGCGGTCGCCGAGCCTAGCTAAGGAGCGTGGAGGACATTTCTTCCAATTGCGAGGTTCAGACATGGCACAGACACGTGGGTTTTTCCGGAACGCGCTCGACAGGATGGTCGAGGCGCGCATGCGTCAGGCCAACCACTACGTCAACGGCGCGCTATTGATGCTCGACGACGAAACGCTGAAAGCCAATGGCTACAGCCGCGCCGAGCTGAAGAAGCGCAGCACCGGCTACTTCTTCTACTAAGGTCCGATTTCCAGGACATTCGCGCGGGCCACGACCTCCAACCCGCGCCGAGGCGAGCGGCTCCTGGCGGAGCCGCTCTTTTTTTGTTTGGCCCCGGGACGAAGAAACCGGGTTCCGGGCGACGTGCGTTCTGCGCAGGCAGGCCGGGTCGCGATGACGGTTCGGCAGCGCGCCGGGGCGACCTAACGCTTGAGGTGCAGGCTTACCCATTCGCCGCGTGTCAGTGTGCGGACATGGCGGAAGCGCTGGCCGGCATAGGCGGCGATCACCGCATTGCGCTGGCGCGCGAGGATGCCGGACAGGATCAGTGAGCCGCCGGGGCGCAGGTGTCGGGCCATGTCGGGTGCCAGCCGCATCAGCGGTCGGGCCAGGATATTCGCGATGATGAGATCGTAGGGCGCGCGGCCGGCGATTTCGCGGTGGCGGAAACCCGTCGCCGTTACCGCCTCGATATTAGCACCGGCGCCGTTGAGCCGCGCGTTGCGCGCCGCCACGGCGGTGGCGATCGGGTCGATATCGGTGGCCAGCACCGGCACATGCGCCAGTTTCGCGACCGCGATCGCCAGCACCCCGCTGCCAGTGCCGAGGTCGAGCACGTTGCGCGGGCGCTCCCGCCGCACGACGTCGGCGATCATCTCCAGGCAGCCGGCCGTGGTGCCGTGATGGCCGGTTCCGAACGCCTGTGCGGCCTCGATCTCGATCGACAGGTCGTTTGCATGCACCTGATCACGGTCATGCGCGCCGTGGACAAGAAAGCGGCCGGCCCGCACCGGTTTCAGCCCCTCGAGCGATTTGGCCACCCAGTCGATGTCGGGCAGCGCCTCCGTTTCGATCGCGACAGCGGCGCCGGCGCGCGCCAGCGTGGCGCACATGCCGGCACGGGCGTGATCGAGATCGGCGTCATTGACGTAAAGTTCGACGCTATGCAGTCCCGCGCTCTCGTCGGTTTCGCTGATGGCGATCGTGTAGCCGTCGAGTTCGAACGCGGCCGCGAGAAGCCCGTAGAGCCGCTTGGCGTCGGGTTCCAATGCTTCGAAGAACAAACGCCATTGCATGTCGGGGGTTAGTCCGGTCCGGATGTCAGCGCTCGTGGTCGAGCCAGGGCGGGGCGGGGGTGTCGAGACCGAGCACGCCCTTCAGGCCTTCCTGCCTGATCCAGGGCAGGCGCGCAAGCAGCGGCACGGCGATATTGCGCATGGCACGCAGAACCGGATTGCGCATCAGGATCATGCGCGTGTTTTGGCGGGTATCGGCCATGACACGACGCACTGCCGGCGCGCGCAGGGCCGAATAATCGTGCATGCGGCCCTGGTCGATCAGCCATGCCAGCCAGCAGGCATCCTCGATGCCGAGATTCATGCCGCGTCCGCCGACCGGCGAATGGATGTGCGCGGCGTCGCCGGCCAGGAACACGTTGCCGCTAGCCATCTCCCGCGTGTGGCGGAACGAGACATGGAATGTCGATTCCCACGGCATCGCCTCGATCGCGGCTGGGTGGGTCAGCCGGCTTTTGAAATCCGGCAAGGTCGACACGTAACGCAGCGTGTCCGAGGAGACGGGCAGGCGGGCGATAACGCCCGGATCGAAAAACCGCGCCTCGCCGTAGAAGGTGTCGACGGGATCGCGATAGCGGAAATCGGCGAGGTAAAACGTTTCCTCCAATGCGTTGCCCGGAAAGTCGAAACCGCACTGCTTGCGCACGGTCGAATGGGCGCCGTCGGCACCGATCAGTATGTCGAATTCGGCCGTTTCGGTGCCGCGGGGACCCGCGAGGCTGACCTTCGGCGCGTGAGGCTCGTCGATGTCGACAAGGGCGTTCTGCCACTGGGGGACAATGCCGTGTTCGGCGAGGCAGGCTCCCAGGATTCGTTCAGTGCGGCCCTGGGGCAGGGCATGCATGCCCGGTGTGCCATCGTCGGGCCGACGGGTCTCGAAGCGCAGCAGCAGCCTGTCGCGTGAATAGATCCGCATCTCGCGGATTGGTCTTGCTTCGGCCGCGATGCGCGCACTGGCGCCGGATGGCTCGAGGAGTTGCAGGGTACGGGTATTGATCGCCAGGGCGCGGCTTTCGGCTTCGGGCGCGAAACCGGCGGCCTTGTCGATGAGCCGCGGGCGATGGCCGCGGCGGACCAGTTCGAGCGCGGTCGCAAGGCCGACCGGGCCGGCGCCGACAATCAGGATGCGCGGACGGGCCTCTTGCTCCACGGCCATGGCGGAAGCCGTCGCCGCGCCGGTCAACTTTCGCGGATCAGCCGCTTCAGCTTGGCGATTGCGGTTTCAGCGTTCTCACCATAGGCGATGGTGCCGAAAAAGTCGCCATTGCGCCCCAGAAGCAGCACGGAGGCGGTATGGTCCATCGTGTAGTCGCCGCCGTCGAGCGGCACTTTCTTGGCGTAGATCTTGAATGCGGTCGCCATCTCGGCGACTTTTTGCGGGTCGCCGGTGATGCCGGTGATGCGCTCGGACACGTTGGCGACATAGCGGTCGAGAATTTCGGGCGTGTCGCGCTCGGGGTCGATCGAGACGAAATAGGCCTCGACCTCGTCGCCCTCCTCGCCGAGTTGAGCGAGCCAGCCGTCGAGTTCGTAAAGCGTTGTCGGGCACACTTCGGGACAATGGGTGAAGCCGAAGAACAGGGCGGTCGGGCTGCCCTTGAAGGCCGCCTCGGTGATCTCCTCGCCCTTCTGGTCGACCAGAGTGAAGGGGGCGCCGAAGGCTTCCCCGCCGCCGTAGGTGGTGCGGTACCAGTCGAATGTCAGCCAGCCGACAGCGCCGGCCATGAGAAAAAGAATGCCGATCAGAACGCCGCGCATCATGATGTTTTATGTCCCGCCTGCCGATATCCGTGTTGAAGCGATCTCAAAAACACCAGGCCAAACCGTTTTCAACGACCGCGAGGAAAATTTCCGGTCCCTGCTGCGCCCACATGGCAAAGGTCACGCCGGAGACCGCCGCAAGGGCGGCGACCAGCAAACCTGCCTGGATGGCGCGGTGCACGGACATCGAAATTCCTCTCGGCCGGAAAATAATGTGTCGGCGGGCCGATAGCAAAGGGGCTTTTGGTCGCGCGGACGCCGGCGCCCCTTGCGAGCCCGCCGCGCGGGCCCCATCTGCCGATCATATCATTGAGGAGTATCCGATGAGCCGCAATGTTCTTCTTGCCGCAGTCATCCTGGCCGCGGGTGTGACGGCCACGGGCGCGCATGCCCAGGAAGTGGGCGAGGTCGGCGTCGACTGGCTCGGCAACGACATCATCGTGGAAGCGATTCGCGATCCCAAAGTGGACGGCGTCACCTGCCACGTCGCATA
Source organism: Nitratireductor arenosus (assembly GCF_009742725.1). Lineage (GTDB taxonomy): Bacteria > Pseudomonadota > Alphaproteobacteria > Rhizobiales > Rhizobiaceae > Mangrovimarina > Mangrovimarina arenosa. Next base: position 193,251 of record NZ_WPHG01000002.1, read on the forward strand.
TTTCGAGCGCGGCATGATCGACCGGCTGCAGAAGGGAAACTGGTTCGAAGACCCTTCCAACAGCGCGCTGTCGTGCCGGCAGACCGGGCCGATCAAGATCGGCGACATCGCGCTCGGCGAAGGCGGCGAGGAAGTCTTCAAGCAGGGCATCAGCCTGGTCTGGAAAAAGCAGGTCGTGAACCGCATCTACGACAAGGCCAACGACACGTTGATCTATCTGTCGCACACCCGCCAGGTGCAGGACGGCTCGGCCAAGATGGCGATCTCCACGGTGCCGCTCTACGGCGAGGACGTTGTCTGGAGCCAAGGCAAGCCGCAATAGGGCTTGCCGGTCGTCGGTATACCGGCTTTTAAGGCTCCGGGGGCGCTCGAAACCGTCCTCTCCAACAGGAGCCGGGACCGGACATGAGCGACAACGCCGATCTGAGATTTACCGATCCGGCTCCACGCGTTCATTCCACGGCGGTATTGAAGGGCTGCCGGCTCGGCCGCCATGTCGCCGTGGGCGAGCGCGTCGTGCTGCGCGAGGTCACGGTCGGCGACTATTCCTATTTCGAACGCCATGGCGAGGCGATCTATGCCGAGATCGGCAAATTCTGCTCGATCGCGGCCAATACCCGGATCAATGCGCTCGACCACCCGATCGAACGCCTGACCAGCCACAAGATCAGCTACAGGCCCAACGAATATTTCCGCTATCTTGGTGTCGACCAGGCGTTTCGGGCGCGGCGGCGGGCAAAACCCGTCACCATCGGTCACGATGTGTGGATCGGCCACGGCGCCGTGATCCTGCCCGGCGTGCGGATAGGCAACGGCGCGGTTGTCGGCGCCAACGCGGTCGTGACCAGGGACGTCGCGCCGTTTGCCATTGTCGCCGGCGCGCCGGCGCGGATGCTGCGCGCGCGCTTTGCCGCGCCGGTCGCGGAACGCATCATCCGGCTCGCCTGGTGGGACTGGCCCGACGACAAGTTGTTCGAGGCCGTGTCCGACATGCAAGCCCTTGGAATCGAAGCGTTTCTGGAGAAATGGGAGTCGGAATAGACTTGTTCAATTTTAGTAAAGATGTAAATATTATCGATAACGATTAAAGTAAACGCGCCGTATATTGGTGTGTTTTTTGATAAATCGTTGCGAAAATTTTCGCCTTGTGTTTGTCTTTTCAAAGCAAACCAACGGACTGACGGGGGTCTCCTCAAGCAACCAGGGAGACTACCATGAAAACCACTGCAACGATCATCGCGGCCGCCGCGATCGCTCTCACGCCGCTTTCGGCCCAGGCCGGCGGCTGGGGTGGCAAGAGCCGGGGCGGGCTGATCAACGTCTCGCCGTCGGTCGACGTCGGCGACGTCAAGTTGCTCAACCGGTCGCGGGTGCTGTCGGGTAACGGGATCCTGAACGGCAACGGGATCCTGAACGGCAACAAGACCGGTATCCTCAACGGCGTTGCCGGCAACGGTATTCTCGGCGGTTCGCTGAACAATATCGGCGTCGGAATCTTCAAGCGTGGCGGCAAGCGTCGTCGCTAGCACGGGGACGTGCGGTCCTTGCAAAACCGCGCGCAGGGACGGGAGGGGATCACCCTCCCGTCTTTTTGGTGTCAGATCGACGCCTTGATACGCAGAAAGGCCGATTGGCGCCGTTTCGCCGGACGGAAAAGCGGAGAGCGGATCTGCTCCCAGTCGCCACGCAACAGCACCGACACGGTGTCGGACACGCGGTATTCGATCTCGGCATAGGCGCCGTGGGCGTGTTCGGTCTCCTCGAGCACCAGATTCTTGGTGCGCTCGGCAAAGATGCCGGCGCCGAGCATCAGCGCCTCGCGCAACGCGATGGCGAGTTCGATCTCGCCGCGCTCGCGCCAGGAGCCGAGCGGGTCGTCGGTGTCGTCGAGGTCGAAACCGGCGGCGAGCGAGGCCGCAAACGTCACCCGAGGACCGAGCGGCAATTGCACCGTGGCGCGTAATGCCGGTCGCACTTGTTCGACGATGCCGGCTTCGCCGCGCAGCGCCTCCACGCCGAAAGACAATCCGAGCGCTACGCCGCTTTCCCGCTTCAAGGCAAGCTCCGCCATCAATGCCAGCAGCCGCGCGGAATAGGCCTCCGTGAGCGCGTCGCCCTGCTGGAGGTCGACGGCGCTGTAACGCGCCGAAAGTCCGAATGTGCGCTCGCCGTGGCTGTGCCGCAGGCCCAGCGCCAGGGTAGGCATGCTCTTGTCGGCTTCCAGCCGTAGCGGGGGCAGGATGTCTTCCTCGAAATGCGTGTCACCGGCGAAGGAGCGGCGCTGAGCGGCGGCGACGATCAGGCTGAAACCGCGGCCGAGATCGACGCCGATCTCGGCGCCCGCCGACAGCGTATGTGTTGTCGTGCGCATGCCCAAGACGAGATCGCCGATCGGGAAGTCGTCGCCTTCGTCAGACCAGCCATAACCCAGCGCGCCGCGGAATTCGACCCTGTCGCCAAGTTGCATGTCGGCCTTGAGTTCAAGAGAAAGCGCGCGGTCGTCCTCGAAATCGAGGTCCGAAAAACGGGTTTCGTTCCACCCGGCGCCGAGGGTCAACACTCCGCCCTCGATGGCGCTGACATGCTCGATCGAGACGCTTGTGCGGCGAAAAATGTCGGGCAGGACGACGACGCTGTCGAGGGCGTCGGACGTGGCGTGCACTTCTTCGATGAACACCACGCTGGTGCCCGACTTCGTCTCTCCGGCGGCGGCGCGCGAGGTGGGAACCAGGGTGAGGAGGGCAAGCAAGCAGGGACACAGAAAACGCACGCAACCGCTCCCGGACTGGTCTTTGGCGCATGGGATGCGCATCAGCCCCTTCCGCCGCAGGGGGGCGCGACGGAAGGGGTCGAGCAAACCGCTTTGGACAGCGGAGGTCGCAGGACTTGCCCTGCATGAAAAGTTTTAGCGAAATGGAATGGAAGCCGTGTCAAGATCGGTTTCAATGACAGGTTGTATTTGCTTGCATGGCGGCGGAACCGGTCAGGCGGTTGGATCGCATCTGTGGCTTGTCGCGCCTGCAGGGGCAGGGGCATATCGGGTGTCGCGCGCCGGCGCTGGGTTGCCGCCGCGGCATGTCGTCATTTTTTCGTGGAGATTTTTTCGGGTGCCGGCACCGGTGGCGATGCTACGGCGCCGGAGGTGGAGCCCTTCCGTCGCAGGGGGCCACGACGGAAGGGAGGAGCACCCCGCCTTGGGGGAAGGCGGTGCAGGGATTGGCCTGCGCCCAGACATTCGCTCTGCTGTTTTTGAGATCGCGTAAAGGCAAGACGCAATTTTTACGTGTATCCGGGTGGCTGGAACGCCGGCGCGCGGAATCCGGTCGATGTTCCCGGCCGCGTCAAACCGGGCTACACTGCATTGATCGACGCGGGCTGAGCCGACCGGGAGAGCGAGCGTGGGGCGGGTGCGCATCAAGCGGGTCTATCTGCCGGCCGAAGCCGGGGACGGGTTTCGCGTGCTGGTCGACCGCGTCTGGCCGCGCGGCGTGTCGAAGGACAAGGCGGCGATCGATCTGTGGATGCCCGAAATCGGCCCGTCGACGGCGTTGCGCAAATGGTTCGGCCACGATCCCGAGCGCTGGGACGCGTTTCGCCGGCGCTATCGCGACGAGCTCGACCAGCGGCGCGATCTTGTCGACGCGCTGCGCGTGCATGGCCGCGACGGGCCGCTGACGCTGGTCTATTCGGCCCGCGACGAGCGGCATAACCAGGCCGTCGTCATCCGCGAGATGCTCGCCGCGCCGGGCGAGGACTGACCGGTAGCATGGAGCCATTCATCGGACCTCAGCCGGCGAACCGGCGCGCGCCGGCCACGCAGGCGATGACCGCGACCGTGACGGCCAGCATGGCGGTCGTCACCGGCTCGCCGAGCAATCCGGCCGCGAGCGCGAAGCCGAAGAACGGCTGCAGCAGCTGGAGCTGGCCGACGGTGGCGATGCCGCCTGCGGCCAGGCCGCGATACCAGAAGAAGAACCCGATCAGCATGCTGAACAGCGACACATAGGCAAGGCCGATCCAGGCCGGGACGCCGATGCCGATAAACGTTTGCGGCATGGTGATTACGCTCAGCAGCGCCATGACCGGCAGCGACAGGACGAGCGCCCACGAGATCACCTGCCAGCCGCCGAGCCTGCGCGAGAGCCTGGCGCCTTCGGCATAACCCAGCCCGCAGACCAGGACCGCCGCCAGCATCAGCAGGTCGCCGACCGGCGAGGCGGCCACGCCCTGCGCCAGCGCGAAACCGACGACGAGCGCGCTGCCGAGGCCCGAAAACAGCCAGAAGGCCGGCCTGGGCCGCTCGCCGCCGCGCAGGACGGCGAAGATGGCGGTGGCAAGCGGCAGCAGGCCGATAAAGACGATCGAATGGGCCGCGGTGACGTGCTCGAGCGCCAGTGCGGTCAACAGCGGAAAGCCGACAACGACGCCCAGCGCCACGATGGCGAGCGAGGGCAGGTCGGTGCGCGTCGGGCGCGCCGCGCCGAAGCCCCGCAACAGGGCAATCGCGAGCAGGCCGGCGATCGTGGCGCGCGCGACGGTCAAAAACACCGGGTCGAAATCGAGAACCGCCACGCGGGTGGCCGGCAGGGAAGCCGAAAAGATCACCACGCCGATCAAACCGGCGATCCAGCCCTGTGTCGTCCTGTCCATGCCGTTTCCTTCGCGTTGGTGCCTCGCTATCGCCCGGCAGGGCTGTCGCCGGAAGAAACGGTGCGATACAATCTGGCCAAACTGTACTGATAACGGATGCAATACGGATGACGATTCCAGACCGGGGCGGCGGCCGCGTGGCGATGGTGATGGAGACGATCCGGCAGCGTGTCGCCGGTCGCGCCCTGACGGCCGGGGCGCGGCTGCCGTCGATCCGCCAGATGGCGCGCACGGCCGGTGTCTCGCCCTCGACCGTGGTCGAGGCCTATGAGCGGCTGGTTGCCGAGGGGTTGATCGGCGCGCGCCCGGGCTCGGGTTTTTACGTCGCAGCCCAGGCCGCGCCGCTGGAGCTGGCCCGGGTCGGGCCACTGCGCGACCGGGCGATCGATCCGCTATGGGTGTCGCGCCAGTCGCTGGAGGCGGGCGCGACCGCCCTCAAGCCGGGTTGCGGCTGGCTGCCGCCGTCCTGGCTGCCGCAGGAGGCCGTGCGCAGGGCGCTGCGCGGTTTGGCGCGCGCCGACGAGGCGGTGCTGGCGGATTACGCAACGCCGCTGGGGTTGGCGCCGCTGCGCCAGCTGATCGCGCGGCGCCTGGCCGACAAGGGGGTGGAAGCCGCACCCGAGCGGATCGTGCTGACGGAGTCCGGCACGCAGGCGATCGACCTGATCTGCCGGCTTGTTCTGGAGCCCGGCGACACGGTGGTGGTCGACGATCCGTGCTATTTCAACTTCCAGGCGCTGCTGCGCGCCCATCGCGTCACCGTGGTCGGCGTCGCGCACACGCCGAGCGGGCCCGACATCGCTGCCTTTGCCGCTGCGCTCGCCGCCCATCGGCCGAAGCTCTACATCACCAATGCCGCGATCCACAATCCGACCGGCGCGACGCTGTCGGCGGCGACCGCGCACCGGGTGCTGAAGCTTGCCGAAGACTTTTCCGTGACCGTGGTCGAGGACGACATTTTCGCCGATTTCGAGCATCGGCCCGCGCCACGGCTCGCCGCCTTCGACGGGCTCGAGCGGGTGATCCAGATCGGCAGTTTCTCCAAAACCCTGTCGGCGTCGGCGCGTTGCGGTTTCATCGCCGCGCGCGGCGACTGGGTTGAGCGGCTCGTCGATTTGAAGATCGCCACCACGTTCGGCGGCGGCCGGCTGGACGCGGCGCTGGTGCTGCGCGTGTTGACCGACAGCGTCTACCGCAAGCATTGCGAGACGCTCAGGACCCGGCTGGCGCGCGCCCGCGCGGAGGCGGGGACGAGGCTGAAACGGATCGGCCTGAAACCCTGGCTCGAGCCGCAGGCCGGCATGTTCTTGTGGTGCGCGCTGCCGCAGGGCGTGGATGCCGCCGACGTCGCGCGGCGGGCGCTCGAGCATGAGGTGGTGCTTGCGCCCGGAAACGTGTTCAGCGTGTCGCAATCGGCAACCGGCTTCCTGCGCTTCAACGTCGCCCAATGCCCGGAACCGGTGTTTGCCGCGCTCGACCGGGCGCTCCGCGAGGCGCGCGGGTAGGAGGGCTAAGTGCCGGCACGGGTACGGGGAGCGTTGGCGGAGGCGACAGACGGGCTTCATGTGCATCAGTAATTTTTCTGCTGCACACTTGCGCCCATGTGCAGCAGAAAGCAGTTTGATACACACAAATTGCGCGGAACACAGCGGGACATGGACATTGTCGCTCACAGTCGCCCGGCCGTCGTGGCGTATCAAGATCTGCTGCGTCTCCATCTCGACGAACGGGCCGCCAGCCTGATCGGCACCATTGAGGAGCGCAAGCGTAACGGGCGTACCTATCTCTAAGAGCGCTTCCGGATCGGTAAGGAGATGATGAGCCGGTATCTCGGCGAGGACAAGCCGGAATTGCGCGCGATTGCAACGCGCTGAAGCGCTCAAGGTCGACGGAGCCGCACGCCGCAACCGGATGGCTCGGCTTTCCAGAGCGCTCCGGGCTGAAGGTCTTATCACGACGGATCGTGAAACCGGGTCGATCCTTCTCGCCTTTGCTCGGGCAGGGGTGTTTCCGGCTCGGTGGCACGCTTGTGGGGACATCGGCCTACGGTCTCTATCAGGGAGAACTCGGGGTGCGGATGGATTACGAGGAACTGGCTCAAACCGGTGACATCGATTTCGCCAGCTTCCAACGGCTCTCGATCGTTGTGGAAGACACGGTCGAAGAAAATCCCGCCGATATCCTCAAGTTGCTCAAGTTCGACCCGTTTCCCGGTCTCAACGACCGGCAGATCTGGAAATGGCGACAGAGCCATTCGGAAGCGATGGTCGAGTTTCTGACACCGGCCTTCGGCGAGGAAAAAGTCAAGCCGCTGCCAGCTTTGGGCGTGAGCGCGCAGGCGCTGAACTACCTGAACTTCCTGATCGCGGACCCCATTCATGCGGTCGCTCTCTATCGTTCCGGGGTTTTGGTGCAGATGCCGCGGCCCGAACGTTTCGCGATCCACAAGCTGATCGTCGCCGACCGGCGCCGCGGCGGGCCGGATCAACTGAAGGCGCGCAAGGATCGTGCCCAGGCCGAGTTTCTCGTGGCGGTCCTTTCTCTGGACCGTCCGGACGATTTGGCGGAAGCCTACGAGGACGCGCTCTCGCGTGGGTCGCGCTGGCGCGACCGCATTAAGGCAAGTCTGAAACGCTTGCCCGAGACGGCGGAACGGCTTTCAGCGCTGGTATGAGGGGGCATGGTGCGGGCAAGGCCGCTTAGCTTGGTCTGAAAGAAGGGTGTACTTCGGAACGAAACTATTTTTTGTTGCCAGTGATCTGCTTGGCGATGGTCGAAGACGTATTCGTCATGTTTCGATGACTGGTATAAACTACGAATTATATCGCCTTTTTTGGTTCCAACATGGTGCTATAGATGGAGAATGAGAATAAATCGGTTGAGTAATAATGCCAATCGCAGAGCATCCGCCGCTGGGAACCGTCGTAATGTGCGACTTCAATACGGGCTTTCGTGTTCCCGAAATGGTAAAGCGTCGACCTGTCGTTGTTATAAGTCCAAAGATAAAAGCGCGGCCGCGCCTATGCACGGTCGTGGCATTGAGTACAGAAAAGCCCGACCCGATAATGGCTTATCATTGTCGGATCGATTTGCAGCCAGCCCTCCCGAAACCGTGGCAAAGTAAGGGCGTGTGGGTTAAGGGTGATATGGTTAACGCGGTAGCGTTTCATAGGCTTGATCTTATCCGTTTGGGTAAGGATTCGACCGGTCGAAGGAAGTATCTTCTGGAGCCACTAAATACTGAAATAATAAAGCAAATTCGCCAATGCGCTCTTCGGGCAATCGGTCTGAGCACCTTGACAAAATACCTTTAATTCACCAGATTAAAATCGTTAGCGGCTCTCGCATGCGATCCGCGTCTAAGACCCTTCCAAGGGCCGTCGCAGCAAATGGCGATTCCAAGCCGAAGCTGCGACGCAGGGCCGGGAAAATGTGGGTTCGAATCCCATCGGCTCCACCACTTTGCGGGGCCGTAGCTTAATGGGAAAGCACTCGGTTGAGATCGAAGGGTCTCGCGTTCTGCGAGACCCTTCGCCATTTATTTCTCAAACAACTCGAATTGAGTGTCCAAACCGTTTGGGGATCACACCCTTTCCACGAACCCGTCGAGCACGCGTTTCTGGCCGGCCTTGTCGAAATCGATGGTGAGTTTGTTGCCCTCCACCGAGGCGACGTTGCCGTTGCCGAATTTCAGGTGGAAGACGCGGTCGCCGACCGCAAAGGACGAGGGCTGGTCGGCGACGGATTTGGCGACCAGTTCGCCGTCGATCACGCGGCCCTTGACCGAGCCGCGCCCGGCGCCGTAGCCCGAATCGGTCTCGCCGTAGCCGATGCGTTCGACGGCGTGGCCGGAACGCGTGCCCCAGTTGCGGTCGGTCGCCTCGGTGCGGTTTTGCTGGGCGCGTTTCCAGCCCGGCGTGGCGTAGGTGTTGGAAAACGAGCCGCCGGCCTCGTCGAAACGCGAGGCGCCATAGGGGTTGCGCCGGCCGCCATAATTGCCCTGGCCGCCGCCGGAGGCGTAACCGCCGTAGTTCTGGCCGGTCTCTGCGACTTCGACATGGGCCTCGGGCAGTTCGTCGATGAAGCGCGAGGGGATGGTCGACTGCCACAGACCGTGCACGCGGCGGTTTGAGGTGAACCAGAGATGCAGGTTCTTCTTGGCCCGGGTGAGCCCGACATAGGCCAGGCGGCGCTCCTCCTCCAGCCCCGAGCGGCCGCCCTCGTCGAGCGCGCGCTGATGGGGGAAAAGCCCTTCCTCCCAGCCGGGCAGGAACACGGTCTCGAATTCCAGTCCCTTGGCCGAATGCAGCGTCATGACGGAGACGGCGTCGAGATTTTCGTCTTGTTCGGTGTCCATCACCAGCGCGACATGTTCGAGGAAGCCGCGCAGGCTTTCATAGTCCTCCATCGAGCGGATCAGCTCTTTCAGGTTTTCCAGCCGCCCGGGCGCGTCGGCCGAGCGGTCGTTCTTCCACATGTCGGTATAGCCGGATTCCTCCAGGATGGTCTCGGCAAGCTCGGTATGCGGGGTGGTTTCCAGAAGCTCCTGCCAGCGGGCGAAATTGGCCGCCACCTGGCGCAGCGCCGCGCGCGGCTTGGGTTTCATCTCGTCGCTCTCGGCGAGCTGGCGGGCGGCCTCCAGCATCGGCACGCCGAGCGCGCGGGCGGTGTCGTGCAGCTGGCGCACGGAGGCCTCGCCCAGGCCGCGCTTGGGCATATTGACGATGCGCTCGAAGGCGAGGTCATCGGCGCCCTGGGCGACGACGCGGAAATAGGCCATCGCGTCGCGGATTTCGGCGCGCTCGTAAAAGCGCGGGCCGCCGATGACGCGGTAATTGAGGCCGAGCGTGACGAACCGGTCCTCGAATTCGCGCATCTGGAAGGAGGCGCGCACCAGGATCGCCATGTCGTTGAGGGCGTGGCCCTTGGATTGCAGGGCTTCGATCTCCTCGCCGACGCCGCGCGCTTCCTCCTCCGAATCCCAGGCGGCGTGCACCATCACCCTGGCGTCGTCGGGGTCGGGCTGCTCGGTGAACAGCGTCTTGCCGAGCCGGCCCTCATTGTGGGCGATCAGGTGCGAGGCCGCGCCAAGGATGTGGGCGGTGGAGCGGTAGTTGCGTTCCAGCCGGATCACGGCGGCGCCGGGAAAATCCTTGTCGAAACGCAGGATATTGTCGACCTCGGCGCCGCGCCAGCCGTAGATCGACTGGTCGTCGTCGCCGACGCAGCAAATGTTTATCTGCTGATTTTCCCTTGCGCTGTCGGCCTGGCCGGCCGAACCCCGGTCGACCGCGGAGCCTTCGTCCGCGGGCGCGCCCGCGGCCGGCGCCTGGGCCGAGGCGGAGCGTTGTGCCTGCGGCCGCTGCGCCAGCAGGCGCAGCCACATATATTGCGCCGTGTTGGTATCCTGGTATTCGTCCACCAAAATATAGCGGAATTTCTGCTGATATTCGCGCAAAATATCGGGATTTTCCCGCAAAAGCCGGATGGGATGCAGCAAAAGATCGCCGAAATCGCAGGCGTTCAGCGTTTTCAGCCGCTCCTGATAGGCGGCGTAGAGTTCGCGGCCCTTGCCATTGGCGAAGGCGCGGGCGTCGCCCTCGGCAATCTGCGCCGGCGACAGGCCCTTGTTCTTCCAGCCGTCGATCATCTGGGCGAACTGGCGCGGCGGCCAGCGCTTGTCGTCGAGCCCGTCGGCCCGGATCAACTGCTTGAGAAGCCGGATCTGGTCGTCGGTGTCGAGAATGGTGAAGTCGCGCTTCAGCCCGGCCAGTTCGGCATGGCGGCGCAGGAGCTTGACGCCGATCGAGTGGAAGGTGCCGAGCCAGGGCATGCCCTCGACCTGCTCGCCGACCAAAAGCCCGACACGGCTCTTCATTTCGCGTGCCGCCTTGTTGGTGAAGGTGACGGCCAGTATCTGGCTCGGCCAGGCGCGGCCGGTCGCCAGAATATGGGCGATGCGGGTGGTCAAAACCCGCGTCTTGCCGGTACCGGCGCCGGCCAGCACCAGCACGGGCCCCTCGGTGGTCTCGACCGCGCGCCGCTGTTCGGGGTTGAGGCCGGCAAGATAGTCGGGGGCCTGGGGATTGCGGGCAGCCATGGCGCGCGCGGCAAGTCCGCCGCCGGCGGACGGCGCGGACGGGTCGTCTCCTTGACGGATGGGCAAATCGTCTGGGCTGCTGGACATTTCCTTGAATGTAGTGATTCGCGCCCGAAAGGCCAGCGGCGCGACGCGTGTCACCGCCAAAGCCCGCCGGCGGAACCATTTTTCGCCATCGGCCGTTTCCGTCGTGCTGCGAGCCGTGTCAACCGGGCGCGGCGGTACGGCGAACAGGACGGATTTTCCCGGTTTCCCCTCCTGGCCAACGAAACGGCAGACGAGCGCCTGTCCCGCCCGGCCCGTAGCGTAATTATCCCAGCCGCGGGGTTGCCTCTCGCTGCAGGTTTCACTGCTCCAACACGCGGGTTTCTCCGATCCGGAACACGGTCGTGCGGGTTTGCGGCGTCGAAGCGGCGAGAAAGCGCCGCCGCTGTTCGGCAGGCGGGTCCTCGGAAAGGGCGAACGTGCCCCAGTGCATGCCAATCGCCAGCCGCGCGCCGAGTGTGCGGGCAAGCGCCGCGGCCTCGTCAGGGTCGACATGGTAGGGGCGCTGGAAATGGTGCGGAGACCAGGCGCCGGCCGGAACGAGGGCCACGTCGACGGGACCGAGCCTTTCGCGCATGCCGGCGAAGATCATCGTATCCTTGGCGGTGTCGCCGGCGAAATAGACCGTGTTTAGCCCGTCGCCGATTACGAAGCCGGCCCAATGCATGCTGTCGATGGCAAAGGGCGGGCGGCGAACGCCATGAATGGCCGGCACGGCGGTGATCGACAGGCCGTCGATCTGCGCCGTCTCGTACCAGCGCATCTCTTGGACATGGACGAAGCCCGTCCGGCGGACCAGAAACGCCGTGCCTTCAGGGACGAACACGCGCGCGTCGGGAAAACGGCCGGCCAGCCGTTCCAGGCTGGCAATATCGAGATGGTCGTAATCGGCGTGGGAGATGACGATCGCGTCGAGACGCCGGATCAGCCCCGGATCGGGACGCAGCGGCGGCAGACGATGAAGATGCAGCCTTCCGGGCCCGACATGGTTTCCAAGCACGGGATCGGTGAGGACGGTATGCCCGCCGATCCGGATCAGGAAGGTGGAGTGACCGAACCAGGTCAGCGCCAGCGCCGCCCCGCGTCCGTTTTCGAATTGTGTTTCGGCTTCCGGCGACGCAAGCCAATGGCCGGCCGGCAGCGCATCCTTGTGTGGAAAGAGCTTGAGAGCCATCTTCATGAGATGTTCGGTCCAGCCGGCGATCTGCGGCGCGGGGGCCGGCCGATCCGGATTGGCGTAAAACCGTGCCTCGCCGATAGCGTTTCGGCCCGGTCCGGCACAGGCAGCCAACACGAGCGCCGCCAGTATGACGACAGTCCTCGCGAGCGTCGCTCCCCCGCAAGAAGGCACTCCCCATCCCCCGTTTTCGTCAGTCTAACCGGTGTTCGCGCAGGACAAAACCCGCCTTGGCCCCGCGCGGTCTCCGGCATTCGAGCGCAGCGATTCAGCCTGTCTTAATCACCCTTGGCTAATGTCCGGGTCTCGACAGCAAGGTGGAACGGCCCGGAGGCATCATGGAAGAGCTCTCAAGTCTCGTCTTGACGCGCCTGAGCACGGTCTTCACCAGCACCAGGGTCCTGAGCGTGCTAGGGTTCCTGCTGGTGTTGCTGGTCTTTGACCTCTACGGCAGGGGCTGGCGCCTTTCTTGGTCGCGGCGCGCCATAAACGGCGTCGTCGCCACGGTGGCGATCTTCCATCTCAACATTCTCCTGGTGCCGCTGGTCGGCCTGGCGGCGGGCTGGTTCCAAAAGGGTTACGACGCGGTCGGCATCCCCAGCATTCCGGTCGAGGCCTGGTCCGGATTTCCGACCTGGTCGCTGATCATCGTCTCGATCGTCGTGCATGATTTCGCCAATTACTGGAACCACCGGTTCATGCATCTGCGCTGGGTGTGGCCCGTGCATGCCATCCACCATTCGGACCCGGACGTGAACGGGCTGACGGCCTATCGTGTCCATGCGCTGGAAGCGTTGGTGATGTGGACCTCCTACATCCTGCTCCTGTCGTGGCTCGGCATGCCGCCGCTCGCCATGGGTATCGCCGCGATCCTGGTGGCGCTGCATAATGTGTATGTCCATGTCGACGTCGACTGGGATCATGGTCCGTTCGCGCTGCTGCTCGCTTCGCCGCGGTTCCATCGCTGGCACCATGCAGACGTCGAAACGGCGTATGGCAAGAACCTGGCCAATATTTTTCCGATCTTCGACTGGCTGTTCGGCACCTATCGGGTGCCCGGACCATGCAGGGAGCCGGTCGGCGCCGACGGCGTGCCGCAGAACGACGTCGTCAAGCTGATGTTGTGGCCGCTGTTGGAATGGTGGCGTATGGGGCGCGCGTGGATCGTGGGACTAAGCGCGCCGCGTGCGCGATCGGACGACGCCGACCGGGCTGCCTATTCGGTCGAGGTCGAGCGCGGCTGACGCCGTTCACGGTCTTGTTGCGTCCGTCCGGCGGCGATCCCGGCCCGGTCCGCCGCAATCTCGCCGGCGATCATCGCGGCGGATGTGTTCATCGGGTCAGACCGCGCGTCTGATATCGCGGGCCTGGCGCACCACGGCACGCCATCTCAGATAGTCGATCGGGATCGGCTCGTTGCGCCCGGCGATGGCGTGGATCGCGTTTTCGAGATTGTTCTTGGCTCGCCAGAAATCATAGTCGGAAAAGCCTCGGTCTCGGGCAAGCGCTCGCGCCAGCGCCTGGACGTTAGTCGTCACGCCATCACCTCGGTATGGTTGGAAGTACCCGCCGCCCGGTTCGTTCCACGACCCATTTGCCGCGACTCGGCGCATGCGTTCAAGGCGGGGCGCCGTCTATCCACATTAACACTTCGTTAGGGTTAACAAAGTGTTGCACCGGTTATAGAGGTGTTTTTCAGTCGCTTCAGCGATGTTCCTCGACCGAGGTCTGGACGAGGGCCTGGTTGAAATGGCGCAGTGCCGCGACCAGGCTTACCCAGGCGATGACGCGGGTCCCGTCGGCGGGGTCGACGACTGGCAGGCGCTCGTAGCCGCCTGTATCGAGCGCGCGCAGCGCCGCATCGAGCGTGTCGGTCGGTTTCAGCGCCGCGCCGCCGCGGTCTGGATCGTAGGCAAGGGGTTCGCCGTCGGCAGCGAGCGGTTCCATGAAATCCATCACCCGGACCGAGGCGCCGAGCGGCTTGTGCGGACCCTCGCGCACGTCGAGGCCGCGCAGGCGCAATTGCCACTGGAACCAGGAATGGCCATGCAGGGCCTGGATGACCCCTTGCGCGACGGCCACCGTGAGCAACAGCGCGATGGCGAGCGCGTAGCCGCCGGTCAGTTCGAAGACGATCATCGCCGTGGAGATCGGCGCGCCGAACACGGCGCCGGCCACGGCGCCCATGCCGAGCATGGCATAGAGGCCGCCGCTGGAGGCCATGTCGGGGAAAAGACTGGAGGCGATCAGGCCAAAGGCGCTGCCGGTGAGCGCGCCGACCACCATCGCCGGCGCGAACACGCCGCCGCCGAAGCGGGCGGCAAGCGAGATCGCGGTGGCGACGGTCTTCAAGACGATCAGCGACAGAGCGAGCGCCAGCGGCAACTGCCCTGACAGGGCCAGGTTGGTGACTTCATAGCCGACGCCCAGAATATGCGGAAAGAAGACGCCGATCGCGCCGACCAGCACGCCGCCGGCCACTGGCCGCGTCCACAGCGGCATCTCGACGCGCCGGGCGGCGAAATCGGCGATGAAGAGCGCGAACTGGAACAGGATCGCAACCAGGGCCGAAACCAGGCCGAGAAGCACGAAGGCGGGAAACTCCCAATAGGAGGCGACCGCGTAGGCCGGCACGGAAAACGAGGCGTCGGGCCCGAACCACAGCCTGGACAAAACGCTGCCGGCGGTCGAGGCAATCATGATCGGCACGAAGGACCGCAGGGCGTAATGGCCCAAAACCACCTCGTGTGCGAACAGGACGCCGGCGAACGGGGCGTTGAAGGACGCGGCGACCGCGCTTGCCACGCCCGCCGACAGCAGGGTGCGGCGGCACCATTCCGGCAGCGCGGCGCGGCGGGCGATCACCCCGCCAAGCGTCGCGCCGAGATGCACGATCGGTCCCTCGCGCCCGGCGCTGGCGCCGCTGCCGACCGAGATGGCCGAGACCAGCGCCGACCACAGCCCGTCCGCCATGCCGAGCTTGCGCCCGGTGAAGGCGCGTGCCTCGATAACGTCGGCGACCCCGCCGGCGCGCCGCACCGAGATGCGCTTCAGCAAGAGCCCGACGACCAGGCCGCCCGCGACCGGGCCGGCGACGATCACCCACCAGGGCATGCCGGCGGCCGCCGTCAGCGTCTGTTCGGAGCGGCTGCCGAGCCAGAACCATTGCGCAAGGCCGATCAGTTCGCGGAAGATGATCGCCGCTACGCCGGCACCGAGGCCGATCGCCAGCGCCAGGCACAGGACCAGCGGCTGGCGTTCCTTGCGGAAATCGCGCCAGTTCGGGCCGACCCAGCCCCTGAGCGCGACGATCGCGCGCTTGGCGACGACGTTCATCGCGCCGACCTAGCGCCGGATCGCGATCGAGCGGCCCGCGCGTTCGGGCATCGGCAGCACCTGGTGGGCGGAGCGCACCGCCTCGACCTTTTGCCTTATATCGTCGGGAAAGGCGGCGACGCGCGGCCCGGCCATGTCGATATGCAGGGACAGTGTTTCGGACGTCGCGGCCAGCCAGCCGTCGACATGGTGGATCTCCTGATAGGCGCGCAGCCGCTTGTCGTCATGGTCGACCAGATTGAAGGAGACGCGCACGCTGTCGGCGAGATGCAGTTCGCGGACGTAGCAGACATGGACCTCGGCGGTATAGATCGTCAGCCTGCGTGTACGGGCATAGTCGGGGCCCATGCCCATCAATTCGAACGCCTCGTCGGAGCAGCGGTCGAACAGCACGTTGTAATAGGCCATGTTGAGATGGCCGTTATAGTCGATCCAGTCCTTTTCGATCTCCATGATGCTCGACAGGAAAGGGGCGTCGATCGTCATTGAATTTCCCCGCTTGATGATCTCTCCGGCGCGGCCGATAAAGACGCGGACGCTCGCCGGCCCGGTTCCGATACTCATCAGAACCGGAGCGCCTTCTCAAGGCCCGCGCGGCATAATGCAGGGGAGGAACGTATGGCGCTTGCCGATCTGGTCCGCATTGAACGCAACGAAGACGGCATCCAGGCCGCGCTCGGCGTCCTCAAGCAACGCTTCGGCGAGCGGTTTCAGACCGGCCAGTCGATCCGCGAGCAACATGCCCACACCACCACCTACATTCCGGCGCAATTGCCCGACGGGGTGGTGTTCGCACGCTCGACGCCGGAGGTGCAGGAGGTGATGGGCGTGTGCGCGACGCACCGTGTGCCGGTGATCCCGTTCGGCACCGGCACGTCGCTGGAAGGCCATGTCAACGCGCCGGGCGGCGGTATCTCGCTCGACCTGATGGGCATGGACAAGATCGTGTCGGTCAATGCCGAGGATCTCGACTGCACGATCGAGCCGGGCGTGACGCGCGAGGCGCTCAACACCTATCTGCGCGACACCGGGCTGTTTTTCCCGATCGATCCGGGCGCCAATGCGAGCCTTGGCGGCATGGCCTCGACACGCGCTTCCGGCACCAATGCGGTGCGCTACGGCACGATGCGCGACAACGTTCTGGCGCTGACGGCGGTCACGGCGGATGGGCGTACGGTCACGACCGCCAGGCGCGCCAAGAAATCCTCGGCCGGCTACGATCTGACGCGGCTTTTCATCGGCGCGGAAGGCACGCTCGGCATCATCACCTCGCTAACGCTCAGGCTGCAGGGCATTCCGCAGGCGATTTCTGGCGGGGTGTGCCCGTTTCCGAGCGTGGAGGCGGCCTGCGAGGCGGTGATCGCCACCATCCAGATGGGCATCCCGGTCGCGCGCATCGAACTGGTCAACCAGCTCCAGATGAAGGCGATGATCGCCTATTCGAAACTCGACTATCCCGAAAGCCCATGCCTGTTCCTCGAATTCCACGGTACGGAGAGCGGGGTTGCCGAGCAGGCGGAACTTTTTGGCGAGATCGCCGGCGAGCACGGCGGCGGACCGTTCATGTGGACACAGGTCGCAGAGGAGCGCACCAAATTGTGGAAGGCGCGCCATGACGCCTATTGGGCCTCGTTGCCGCTCAGGCCCGGCGCGCGGGGCCTGTCGACGGATGTGTGCGTGCCGATCTCGCGCCTGGCCGAATGTATCGCCGAGACCGAGCGCGATATCGAGGCGATGGGCCTGGTTGCACCGATCGTCGGTCATGTCGGCGACGGCAATTTCCACGTGCTGGTGCTGATGGATCCTGAAAGCACGCGCGAGATCGCGCAGGCGGAGGCGTTCGTCGCCCGGCTCAACGAGCGGGCGCTGGCGATGGAGGGCACCTGCACCGGCGAGCACGGCATCGGTCAGGGCAAGGCGAAGTTTCTGCAGATGGAACTGGGTGCCGGCGTTGACGTGATGCGCGCCATCAAGAAGGCGCTCGATCCGCAAAACATCCTCAATCCGGGCAAGATCTTCAGCTTCGATTGAAGGGCTTTGCCGCGAAAACCGAGGTCGAACCGCCACTTTATCGACACTCCGATTAGGATAAGGTGTCGGTTATTCGCGACTCAGGAGCAGTTTGCTGGCCCGTCTGTTCGTATTCATCGGCGGATTGATCGTCCTGGCGCTCACCGCGGCGCTGGTGGGGCCGTATTTTGTCGACTGGACCAGCTATCGCGCTGATTTCGAACGCGAGGCGAGCCGGATACTCGGCCGCGCGGTGACGGTGGAGGGCACCGCCACGGCGCGGCTTTTGCCGTTTCCGTCGGTGCGGTTCACCGATGTCAGGGTGGCCGGGGCGACGCCCGGCGAGCCGCAGATGACGGTCGCGAGCTTTTCGATGGACGCGGAATTGTCGCCGTTCCTGCGCGGCGAGATATTGATCTTCGACATGCGGCTGGAACGGCCGTCGGCGACCATCACGGTGGCCGAGGGCGGCACCGTCGACTGGGCGGTGCGGCCGGGCGGTCTTTTCGACCCGTCCCAGATATCGCTTGAAAAGATCACTGTCGCGGAAGGAACGGTGCGGGTGCGGCACGCGCTCAGCGGTCGCGAGCATATTGTGAGCGAGATCAATGCCGAGATCGCCGCGCGCACGCTTGCCGGGCCGTGGCGGCTCGATGGCTCGATGCGGCTCGACGGGCAGGCGGCGTCGGTCAATCTGTCTACCGGCACGGTCGAGGGCGACGGCACGTTGCGGCTGCGCGTGCGGGTCCGACCGGCCGGCTACGCCTTCGCGCTCGAGACTGACGGCAGAGCGCGGATGAATGGCGGGGCGGCGAGTTATGAAGGACGCTTCAAGCTCGATGCTGGCAAGCGCGCGGTCGAAGACGAGGCAGCGCAGCAGGCCGAGGCGCCGGCCGGTTATCGTTTCGCGGGCGCGTTCTCGGTTGACAACAACCGGCTCGACGTTTCGCAGTTCCGGCTCGAGACCGGTACGCTCGACGATCCCTACACCGCCGACGGCACGGCGCTGCTCGACTTCGGCGTCACGCCGCGTTTCCTGATCCAGGCGACCGGCGCGCAGGTGCGCCTCGACGGCGGAGAGAGCGAGGACGGCGACATAACCGGTCTGGCGCTGCAGGATCGCCTGGATGCGCTCAACGAGGCCGTGCTCGATCTGCCGCGGCCGGGCATCGCGGGAACCGTCGACATCGACCTGCCGGCGATCGTGGCCGGCGATACGACCATTCGCGACGTGTCGTTCTCGGCCGAACCGGGCGAGGGCGGCTGGACGGTCAACACGCTGCGGGCGACGCTGCCCGGCCGCACCCGGCTGGAGGCGAACGGGCTGATTTCGGCCGGCCGGGCGATGCGCTTCGATGGCCGGCTTTTGTTGGCGGTCGGCCAGCCGTCGGGCTTCGCGGCTTGGCTCGCGCGCGACGTCGACGAGGCGATCCGGCGCCTGCCGGCCGCCGGTTTCGCCGCCGATGTCGAACTGGGCGCCGAGCGGCAGCTTTTCAACAATCTCGAATTGATTCTCGGCACGGCGCGGTTCCGCGGTTCGCTGGATCGCCAGGTGCGCGACGCGGTGCGGCCGGCGATGATCGCCGCGCTGGAAGGCGAGGCGCTGGACGTGGACGGCATGGCGGCGTTCGCCTCGCTGTTCGTCAGCGATGCCGGCGTGACCCATTTCGGCGGGCACGACATCGATTTCAGCCTGAAGGCGGGGCCGGTGCGGCTGTCGGGCCTGGCGGCCGACACGGTCGATACCGCCTTCAGGCTGCGCGGCAACCAGCTCGACATCGACCGGCTGGCGGTGACGGGCTTCGCGGGCGCCAATATCAGCGCCACGGCAAAGCTTCGCGAGATAGACGGCCGTCCGAGCGGCTCCGTCGACGCCTCCATCCTGGCGGGCGATCTGGCCCCGTTCGCGCGGCTGGTGGCGGCGCGCTTTCCGCAAAACGCCCTGGCGGCCGCGCTTGCCGGCCGGGCCGATGCCTATCAGGGGCTGATGGACGACGCGCAGATCGACCTGGTGGCCAGCCTGGAGCGCGCCGGCGCGGGGCCGGGCCAGGCGTCGCTGGGCGCGCAGGGCCATATCGGCGACAGCGATATCAGCCTGTCGCTGTCGTCGGAGGCTTTCGACGGCGACCTTTTCGGCGCGCCGCTGGCGCTGTCGCTGGAGGCCGAGACCACGAATACGGCCGAGTTGCTGGCCTTTGCCGGCCTGCCGGCCTTCGATCTCGGCCTGACCGGGGAAGGCTCGGCGCAACTGGCGGTGGACGGCACGCTGGCACAAGGCGCGGCGGTCCGGTTCGCGCTTCTGTCGCCGCAGGCGCAGGCTCGCTTTTCCGGCAACGCGACGGTGACCGGCACGACGTTGTCGGCCAAAGGCGGGCTCGGGCTTTCGGGCGACGATCTGGAACCCTGGCTGATGACGTCGGGCATGACCCTACCCGGCATGGGGCTTGGGCTTCCCGCCGATCTGAAAGGCACCGTGGCGCTGGATGGCGGCGTGCTCACGCTTGCGGATTTTGTCGGGAATATCGCGGGAAATACGGTGTCGGGAACGCTGGAGGCGCGGGTGAAGGACGGATTACCCGATCTCGGCGGCACGCTCGCGCTCGGCGGGTTCGATCTCGCGCTGGTTGCCGGCGTGATGCTCGGCGAGGGGGCGATCGAATATGACGGCGAGGGTTGGCCGGATGCTCCGTTCGTCCAGGTCGCGACATTGCCGTTCACCGGGCGGCTGGACCTCAAGGTCGACACGCTCGGCGTCGGCGATTGGCTGAGTGCGGAGAGCGCAACCTTCAATCTGGCGCTGGATCGCGATGGGCTGCGGCTCACCGATCTCAAGGCCGGTTTTGTCGGCGGTTCGCTGGAAGGGCTGGCTGATCTGAAGAACAATCAGGGGACGGGCCTGTTTTCCGGCCAGCTTGCGATCAAGGGCGCCGACACGGCGGCGCTGCTGCGCGCGCCGGGTTTTGGCGGCACGGCCGATCTGAGCGCGACGGCAACGGCAAGCGGGCGCACCGTCGGCGGGCTGATCGCGGCGCTGACGGGATCGGGCACGGCGCGGCTGGTCGATCTCAGCGTGCCCGGCCTGAGTGCAATCGCGCTGGAACCGATTCTGGCGCGGGCGGACGAGATCGGCCGCGATATCACGGCGGAACAGACGGCAGGCTTCGCGCCCGCGCTGGTGGCGGACGGCGCGCTTGGCATCGGCGATTTCGTCGCCCCGTTCACCATCGCCGGAGGCGTGATCCGTACGCCGCCACTGTTCCTGGAGGCCGGGGCGGCGCGCCTGGAGACGGAGGCGCGGGCCGATCTCAATTCGGGTGTGGTGTCGATGGACGGCCAACTCCGCTACGAGGCCGGCGACGAGGCGGTGGTCGGGTCCGAACCGGTCGTCGGATTTGCGGTCAACGGGCCGATCGGCAATGCGGTGCGCAGTTTCGATACCGAGCCCCTGGCGCAATTCCTGACCCAGCGCGCGCTCGAGCGCGAACAGGCGCGGGTGGAAAAAATGCAGGCCGAACTGCTTGAAAAGCAACGGCTGCGGCGGGAGGTGCGCTATTATACGCAGCTTACCGAGGTGCGTCGTGTCCGCCAGGCCGCGGAAGAGGCGCGGTTGAAGGCGGAGGAAGAAGCCAAACGCCAGGCCGAGGAGGCGGCGCGGCTGAAAGCGGAAGAAGAAGCCAAGCGCCAGGCCGAGGAGGCTGCGCGGCTGAAGGCGGAGGAAGAAGCCAAGCGCCATGCCGAGGAGGCGGCGCGGCTGAAAGCGGAGGAAGACGCCAAGCGCCAGGCCGAGGAGGCGGCGCGGCTGAAGGCGGAGGAAGAAGCCAAGCGCCAGGCCGCGGAAGCGGCGCGGTTGAAGGCGGAGGAAGAAGCCAAGCGCCAGGCCGCGGAAGAGGCGCGGTTGAAGGCGGAGGAAGAAGCCAAGCGCCAGGCCGAGGAGGCGGCGCGGCTGAAGGCGGAAGAAGAAGCCAAGCGCCAGGCCGAGGAGGCGGCGCGGCTGAAAGCGGAGGAAGACGCCAAGCGCCAGGCCGAGGAGGCTGCGCGGCTGAAGGCGGAAGAAGAAGCCAAGCGCCAGGCCGAGGAGGCGGCGCGGCTGAAAGCGGAGGAAGACGCCAAGCGCCAGGCCGCGGAAGAGGCGCGGTTGAAGGCGGAGGAAGAAGCCAAGCGCCAGGGCGAGGAGGCGGCGCGGCTGAAAGCGGAGGAAGAAGCCAAACGCCAGGCCGAGGAGGACGCCGCGCGTATCCGTGCAGACGACGAGGCAAGGCGGCGGGCGGAGGAGAAGGCACGGCTTCGGGCGGAAGAGGCCGCGCGCAAGCGGGCCCGGGACGCGGTCCGTGAGACGGGCCGGGCCGCATCGGCCGACACGATTATCCGCGAAGCCTTGCCGCCGCCCGCCCGCCCGCAACGAGCACGGCCGGGCTCCGCCACGGAGCTCGATTTCGATGCCATGGACATCGAGGAATTTCTGAAGTCACATTCATCCGAACGCTGAGGGAACGAGGCGGCGACCGCCATGTCATGATCGCGTGTCGTCGAAACGCCATCATGTTCCTCTTCCCGTCACGGCTTCGCCGCAGACCGGCGCCCGGTTTTCAAGTCCCTGTTTCAGGGGGCTGG
This sequence comes from Nitratireductor arenosus, assembly GCF_009742725.1. Lineage (GTDB taxonomy): Bacteria > Pseudomonadota > Alphaproteobacteria > Rhizobiales > Rhizobiaceae > Mangrovimarina > Mangrovimarina arenosa. Next base: position 215,180 of record NZ_WPHG01000002.1, read on the forward strand.
CGGCGTTCGGCGTCGCGCTCACGCAACCGATCGAGGACGTAAAGACGCAGCGCTGACGACAAATTCGTGTCGCGCGGGCGCTGTTCGTCTATCTCGGCGACAAGGGCGGCCAGGGCGCACTGGCGTTGTGCCGCAAATTTTCGCAGTTCGTCGTAAAAAGCCTGCTCGACCGAATAGCTGGTGCGGTGGCCACGGATGGTGACGGAGCGCTTTCCCACGCCGGTCACGGCTTTTCCTCGCCTTGCGGCTTGTCGCGGCGGTGGCCGTCGAGCGCCATGCGGGCGGTTTTTTCGACCCGGGCTTCGGTCTGTTTTTGCATCTTGGTGCGACCGTGGCGAGCGCGGTTTTCGTCCGCGCGCTTTTCGCGCTCGGCCCGGTCGGCACGCTTGCGTGCCAGGCGCAGATTGACGATCTCAGCCATCGGGGCTCGCGACCGGAGAGCCGGCCCGGCTATTTCTTTCGGAACGCATCGAGGGAGACAACCTGGGCGCCCTTGGTCTCGGCCTCCGCCTCCGCGGGGTCCTCGGGCTGGACATCGTCCTTCTTCTTCTTGGCGCGCTCGCCGCCGGGCTTTTTCGCGCCGACCGCCTTGGCGGGAGCGGCAGCCTTCTTTTCTTCCGCCGCCGGCTTTTGCTTCTCCTCGGCCGGTTCCTCGGCCTTGACGTCGAATTCGAGTTCGAAATTGACCGAGGGGTCGTAGAAGCCGCGCACGGCCGAAAACGGGACTTCGAGTTTTTCGGGCACATCGGAAAACGACAGACCGATCTCGAAGCCGCTGTCGGTAACCTTCAGGTCCCAGAACTGATATTGCATCACGATCGTCATCTGCTCGGGATAACGTTCGCGCAGCCGGCTGGAGACCCGCACGCCGGGCGCGCCGGTGAGGAAGGTGATGAAAAAATGGTGGTTGCCCGGAAGGCCCGTCTTGGCAACCTCGCTCAAAACCTTGCGCATCACGCCGCGCAAGGCTTCCTGGGCAAGGATGTCGTAGCGAATCTGGTCGTCCGTCATGCAGTCGGGGTCCATCGAGTGAGTCCGGTTAGATTTAGTGTGGTTTGCACCAAGATGGAACCGGCGAGTGCGATATTCCCGCACGCGATGTCGATATGGGGTGCGGGGCGGAACGTCGCCGGCAGCCTCTCATGCCGCACGCAGGCTGTTGGTGACGAAGCTCACCCGTTCGGCGAGCCCGGCCCTGGGCAGTTCGACAGGTTCATAACCGAAGGCGGCATAGGTTTTCCACATCACGGCGTGAGTGCGCCGGGCCTCGTCAGGCGATTGGCGGCGCTCGGCGTCGTTGACGTAGATCCCGGGCCAGTGCGGCGCGATGAAGACGGTCTTGTTGTAGCGAAAATCGGTGGCTGCGCGCGCCACCGCCGCCGGTACGGCAAGCCCCGACAGATCGAGATAACCGGCGACGTCGGGGATACCGCGGTCGAACAAGACGACGCCGCTTTTCCGCAGGGCGAGCGCGTGCGAACGCAGTTCCCAACTCAGCATCAACTCGGCAAAACGCGTGCGGTCGCCCCAGGGCAGGGCGTCGGAGCCGATCGCCTGTTGCTGGCGGATAATGCCGCGCCCGGCCTCGTCCATGACGGTGAAGCCGGTCTCGGCCAGTGCGTCGAGAAGCGTGGTCTTGCCGGAGCCGGGGCCGCCGGAAATGACGTACAGACGCTCGCTCTGGCATGAGGACATGAGATGCTCCTTGGCTGGATGACGATGGGAACCGGTCGCGAGGGGGGGGCGGACGCGCGCAAGGCGCGGGAATGCGCATCGCAACCGCGAAAAAATGGTCGGGAGAGAGGAGGAAACGGCCGGGGAGGAGAAGTGGAGGCTTCTGTTGCCAGGTGCCTCCGAACCCCGCCTAGAGGTGCGAACCGCTAGGACTTGAATTGAAGCTGTCGAGCCGCATTACGCAGCGAGACGTGCTTCCGCATAGTTGTCGTTTGCAACTACAAGTTTAGCCCGATAACGGTGGTACAATGCCGGGCAAAAGTCCGATCTTTACACCTTCGTCGATCCTATTTCGCCCCCATCAAAAACCGCCAGGCGGGCAGTTCATGGTGGAGGCGCCGGGTACCGCCCCCGGGTCCGAACGGCTTATTACATCGGCAGTTTATCGCCATAGTCAGACAAGCTGACGGGACGAATATAGGCATGCCGACGGCAAATGAAAAGACCGCCGGCACGCGGTTTGTCGGGCTATGCGGTGGGAACCGGCTTCGTCTTGCGCGCCAGCCAGCGGTCGAGCCGGTCGGAGAGATCGTGCGTGGGCACCAGGCCGGCGAACAGGTCGCATTCGGTCTGCAGGCCCTCGGCGATGCTCATGTTGAGGCCGCGCGTGGTCGCCGCCAGGACCGCCGCGGCGGCCGAGGCGGTGTGGACCGTGATGCGACCGGCCAGGTCGCGCGCTGTCGCCATCAGCTCGTCGTGCGGTACGACACGGTTGACCAGCCCGAGTTCGAACGCGCGTTGCGGCGAAAACGTCTCGCCGGTCAACAGCAGTTCCAGTGCGCGCTTGCGGCCCGCCAGCCGGGCGAGGCGTTGCGTGCCGCCGAATGTCGGCGGCATGCCGAGCCGGATTTCGGGCTTGGCAAACAGCGCGTCCTCGCTGGCGACCGTCAGATGGGCGGCTTCCACGATCTCGCAACCGCCGCCGAAGGCGAAGCCGTTGACCGCCGCGATCACCGGCTTGCGATAGGCTTCGATCCGCGCCGTCATGCGCTGGCCGCGGCGCACGAAGTCGCGCACGGCGCAGTCGATGCCCGCGCGCACGCTTTCGCGAAATTCGGGAATGTCGGCGCCGGCCGAAAAGGCGCGCGTGCCGGCGCCGGTCAGGATGACCGCGCGGCAGCGGCTGTCGCTCTCGATGTCGTCGAGCAGGTCCAGCAGGCGGTCGATCATCGCGCGGGACAGCGCATTGAGCTTGTCGGGGCGGTTGAGGGTGAGGACGGCGATGCCGTCGGCGACGTCGATGAGAACCGGTTCTGGCATGGTGCTTTTCCTGCGTGCGTTGAAGGACGGCAGAAGGGTTAGCGCCGGGGAAGGCTTGTGTATATTCACTAGTCGGTATACATAGTGCCATGGCAACGACGGCAAAACCCACCCGCGAGCGCATCGTCCAGGCGGCGACGAAGCTCTTCTATGGCGAGGGTATCCGTGCCGTCAGCGTCGATGCGGTCGCCGCCAAGGCCGGGGTCACGAAACGGACGCTCTATTATCATTTCGCCAGCAAGGACGACCTGATCGCCGCCTATCTGGAAGGGCGCGACCAGCCCAACCTGGCCACTTTCCGGCGCTGGTTCGAAGAGACGGAAGGCTCGCTTGCCGACAAGGTGCGCGGCATTTTCACCGCGCTCGCCCGGTCGGCCCGCAAGCCGGGTTGGAAGGGTTGCGGCTTTCTGCGCACGGCGGCGGAACTGGCGGCCATGCCCGGCCACCCGGCGCTGCGCATCGGCGCGGCGCACAAGAAAAAATTCGAAGCCTGGCTCGCGGAAATGTTCGCGGACGACGGGGTGCCGGAGCCGGACAGGCTGGCGCGGCGGATTGTGCTGCTTCTGGACGGTTCGTTCGCCGTGGTGCTGCTGCATCGCGACCCGGACTATATGGAAGAAGCCGGCGTGGCGGCCTCTACGCTGGTCGAGGCCGCGCTGTCGCGGCGCGACAGCGGCTGAGGCGGTCAAGCCGGTGCCGGACCGTCCACGCGGATCAAACATTTGTGTGACGTCGTGTAGGGCGCGGCAAGCCTGGACACTCTAAAAAAGGCGGATGTGTCGTGGCGAGGAGGAGACGGATGAAGCGACGTGCGATTTTGGGGCTGATCGTCGGCGCCGCGGCTGCGGTTGGTATTGCCGGCGCGGCTCTGGCCGCCGACAAGGTGTTTACCGGCCTGGTGACGGGCGTTGGCGTCGGCGGCTACGATGTCGTGGCCTATCAGAGCGAGAACGCCGCGATCCGGGGCGACCCGGCGATCGAGGCCAGCCACGAGGGCGTGAGCTACCGTTTCGCCAGCGCGGACAACCGTGCCGCTTTTCGGGCCGACCCGGAAAAATATCTGCCGCAATATGGCGGTTATTGCGCCTGGGCGGTGAGCCAGGGCTATACCGCCAAGGGCGAGCCGGAAGCCTGGACGGTCGTCGGCGGCAGGCTCTATCTCAACTATTCCGACCCCGTGCGGGCGCAATGGTCGCAGGACATTGCCGGCAATGTCGCCAAGGGCAATGCCAATTGGCCGGACGTGCTGGACTGACTTGTCCACCTCCCGGTCATCGTGTCTCGCCGGTTGGGGAAAGGCCGGACGGAAGCGTGCGCGGTCCGAGGGGATCGTTTAGACTGACGCGCGAAAAAGAATCGCTGTCCGCGGAACACCATGCGCCAATATCTCGACCTCTTGTCCCACGTGCTCGACACGGGCGCCGATCGCGGCGACCGCACGGGAACCGGCACCCGCTCGGTGTTCGGCCACCAGATGCGGTTCGACCTCGATGACGGCTTTCCGGTTCTGACCACCAAGAAGCTGCATCTGAAATCGATCATCCACGAATTGCTGTGGTTTTTGTCCGGCGACACCAATATCGCCTATCTCAACCAGCACGGCGTGACGATCTGGGACGAATGGGCCGACGAGAACGGCGATCTCGGGCCGGTCTACGGCTCGCAATGGCGGTCCTGGCCGACGCCGGACGGCGGCTCGATCGACCAGATCGCGCAACTCGTCGACCAGATCCGCACCAATCCGGAGTCGCGGCGCCTGATCGTCTCGGCCTGGAACCCGGCCGAGATCGGCGAGATGGCGCTGCCGCCATGCCACTGCCTGTTCCAGTTCTACGTCGCCGAGGGTCGGCTGTCGTGCCAGCTCTACCAGCGCTCGGCCGACATCTTTCTCGGCGTGCCGTTCAACATCGCCTCCTACGCGCTCCTGACGATGATGGTGGCGCAGGTGACCGGCCTGCGGCCGGGCGAATTCGTGCACACGCTGGGCGACGCGCATCTCTACCACAACCATGTCATGCAGGCGCGGCTGCAGCTCACCCGCACGCCCAAGCCGCTGCCGACAATGCGCATCAATCCCGATGTCGCCGATCTGTTCGCCTTCCGCTATGCCGATTTCAGCCTCGAGGGCTACGAGGCCGACGCCTCGATCAAGGCGCCGATCGCGGTGTGAGTTTTTTGCTAACTACTCTGTGATTTGGGCCACTTTTGGTGTCGATCTCGTCAAGAATGGAGATTGGTTGCTACGATCGGTGCAATACGTTTTATGCCTTTCGTTTTTCTGCGATGGGGTGGAGAAAATTCACCCCAGTGAGTGGGTGTGCCGAAAGGCGCCGGAATTTCTAAGGACGACATTTGTCTCGCAAAAATAGAACAAGAATGCCTTCGGCCACTTCGCTTGTAGCGAGGAGTTTCCCCGACAAGATTATTGGTATTGAGAATTCGCTACCATGGCACTTGGGCACCGATCTCAGGCATTTTAAGGAGAGGACCATTGAGCATGCTGTCATCATGGGCCGAAAGACATTTGAATCAATAGGGCGCCCGCTCCCCAGGAGATGCAACATTGTTTTGTCTCGGAGACCTTTAGAAGAAAGTAAATTTGTCAAATGGGCTCCAAATCCTGAAACTGCAATTTTGCTTGCAGATCAGTTCTCTATCTTAAATCTAAAGAAGGAGTTTTTTATAATTGGAGGAGAAGAAATATATAATATATTTCATAATTATATTAATTTGATATACTTAACGGATGTTAATACAGGTCCTATTAATGGGGATGCCAAATTTGAGATGGATTTTGATTCAAGGGAATGGTGGTTTCGATTTGAACGCGAGTTTCCACGTTCTGATGTAGATGACTATTCGTTTCGTATTTCTTGTATTGTGAGAAGGAAACCGTTCCATCGGTTTTTGTCCAAGGCTGAACGCTTCGGAACTGACCCAAATATCTGGCAAGCGTGGGAACGTTACGAGGCCATGATGGAGCGAACGAAACCCGATGTGGTGGTAGAAGACGAGCAGCTGGATTTGCTCAAGGACTTGTAGCTTCACCGACGTCCCGCCGGGCGAGAAGGACAGCCACGCCACCCGTTATGCCGTTTACCAGCGGCGTTGACCGCCCGCATGGCCGCGCCCGGTTTTTTGCCCTATGATGCAAGGAAAGCGCGACCATGTGCGGCAAATGACAGCGCAAGGTCCATGCCCGCGTTGAAAGGGCGGTAGCGCATCCCTATAACTCTCCACAAATGGATTCCGCCCGGCACTCAGGCCGTCGCGAGGCGGAACGCACAATGAAAGGAATTTCATGCCCTGGAGTAATCAGAGCGGAGGCGGCGGCCCTTGGGGGGGCGGTAATGGCGGTGGCCCCTGGGGCCAGGGGCCGCGCGGTCCGGGCGGACCGTCGAACAACCCACCCGACCTGGAGGACATCATCCGCCGAGGCCAGGACCGGCTCAAGCAGGCCCTTCCCGGCGGCGGCGGCTTCAGCCCCGCCATCATCGGACTGATCGTGGTCGGTCTGCTTGGGCTGTGGGCTTTCAAGGCGGTCTATACGGTCCAGCCCGACGAACTTGGCGTCGAATTGCGTTTCGGCCAGCCGAAGGACGATATTTCCGAGCCGGGCCTGCATTTCCATTGGTGGCCGATCGAAACGGTCGAAAAGGCCAATACCGCCGAAAAGCTGCTCAATATCGGGGACGCCAGAGGATCGACATCCTCGGGCCTGATGCTGTCGGGCGACCAGAACATCGTCGATGTCAGCTTTTCCGTCGCTTATCAGGTCTCCGATCCGCGCGCCTATCTGTTCAATGTGCAGAACCCCGACGACATGATCCGTCAGATCGGCGAAAGCGCGGTGCGCGAAGTTGTCGGCCGGCGCCCGGCCCAGGATATTTTCCGCGACGATCGCCAGGGCATATCCGATAATGTGCGCAGCATCATCCAGACGACGCTGGAAGAATATGGTTCCGGCCTGGCGGTGAACGCGATCTCGATCGAGGATGCCGCCCCGCCGCGCGAGGTGGCCGACGCGTTCGACGAGGTGCAGCGCGCCGAGCAGGACGAGGACCGCTTCGTCGAGGAATCGAATCAGTATTCCAACCAGAAGCTCGGCCAGGCCCGCGGCGAGGCGGCCCAAGTTCGCGAGGAAGCGGCCGCCTACAAGAACCGTGTCGTGCAGGAGGCGCGCGGTGAAGCCCAACGCTTCATCTCCGTCTACGACGAATATGCCAAGGCGCCGGACGTGACCCGCAAGCGCCTGTTTCTGGAAACGATGGAACAAGTCCTGAAAGGATCCAACAAGGTGATCGTCGAACAGGGCAATGGCCCGGGCGTGGTGCCGTATCTGCCGCTGCCCGAACTGCAGAAGCGCGCTGGAGGGGACCAGTGATGTCGAACCGTCTTCCCATTATCGCGTTTGTGGTCGCGATTCTCGTTATCCTCGGATTCTCATCGTTTTTCATCGTCAACGAACGTCAGCAGGCGATCGTGCTGCGCTTCGGCGAAATCGTCGAGGTGAAGACCGAACCCGGTCTCTATTTCAAGCTGCCCTTCGGGTTTCTTGAGGCGGACAATGTGCAGTTGATCGAGGACCGCCTGCTGCGGTTCGACCTCGACGACATCCGCGTACAGGTGTCGGGCGGCAAGTTTTACGAAGTGGACGCCTTCGTTGCCTACCGCATTTCCGATCCGCGCACCTTCCGCCAGACGGTATCGGGCAGCGTGACGCTGGCCGAGCAACGGCTGCGTACGCGTCTCGACGCCGCGTTGCGTCGGGTCTACGGCCTGCGCGGCTTCGAGGCCGCCCTTTCGGAGGAGCGGTCGTCGATGATGCGCGAAGTGCGCGACCAGTTGCGGCCGGACGCCAATTCGCTCGGGCTCGAGATCTCGGACGTGCGTATTCGCCGGACCGACCTCACCCAGGAGGTTTCGCAACAAACCTATGACCGCATGAAAGCCGAGCGTCTGGCCGAGGCCGAGCGTCTGCGCGCTCGTGGTCGCGAGGCGGCCCAGCGCATCCGCGCCCGCGCGGACCGCGAGGTCGTGGAGATCGTCGCCGAGGCGCGCCGGGAATCGGAGATCCTGCGCGGTGAGGGCGAGGCCGAGCGCAACGCGATCTTCGCCGATGCCTTCGAGCGCGATACGGAATTCTTCGAGTTCTACCGCTCCATGGCCGCCTATACGCAGGCCCTGGACAGTGAAGGCACCTCCATGGTGCTTTCTCCGAATTCGGAGTTCTTCCGTTATTTCGGTTCGCCCGAAGGCCGGGCTCCCGCGCCCCGTGGGGACGCTCCTGCCGGTCCGCGCGCCGACGGCACGACCACCGGCGCGACGCCGCCCGGCGAGTAGGGTGGGCGACTTCGTTGCCGCCATCGGTCTCGTCCTCGTGATCGAGGGCGTGATCTATGGCGGCTTTCCCGGTTTTGCCCGGCGGCTCGCGGCCGAAATGCGCGAGACGCCGGAGCATGTGCTGCGTTATGGCGGCTTGGCGGCGGTCGCGGCCGGGGTCGCGATCGTGTGGCTGGTTCGCGGATAACGCAGGCGTTATCCGCGCGGCGCGCGCGATGTCGCAAACGCGCCGCATTTGTTGGGAAGTCTCAATCAATCGTGCGAAGGCCGCGTTGGCGGTCATGCGCCGCCATCGGGAGAACGATCGCATGTCCTTGACGCGAGTTTGGCCATCGCTGCGCACACGTCTCGTTTCGGCCGCGGCCGCCATTCTGGTGGCCGGTGCCACCGTGTCGATGCCCCAGGCCCTGGCCCAGAATGCGGGGCCGGCCTCGGTCGCCGATCTCGCCGACGGGCTGATCGAGGCGGTCGTCAACATCTCGACCTCGCAGACCACGCGTGGCGGCCGCGACGCGGTGCCGATGCCGAAACTGCCGGAAGGCTCGCCGTTTCAGGACTTCTTCGACGAATTTTTCCGTAACCGGGACGGCGACGACAGCCGCCCGCGCAAAGTTCAGTCGCTCGGATCCGGCTTCGTGATCGATGCCGAAGAGGGCATCATCGTCACCAATAACCACGTGATCGCCGATGCCGATGAGATCGAGGCCAATTTTTCCGACGGCAGCAAGCTGAAGGCCGAACTGATCGGGCGCGACACCAAGACCGATCTGGCGATCCTGAAGGTCGACCCGACCAAGAAAAAACTCACCGCGGTGTCGTTCGGCGATTCGGAAAAGATGCGTGTCGGCGACTGGGTGCTGGCGATCGGCAACCCGTTCGGGTTGGGCGGCTCGGTGTCGATCGGCATCGTGTCGGCCAATAATCGCGACATCAATTCCGGTCCCTACGACGATTACATCCAGACCGACGCGGCGATCAACCGCGGCAATTCGGGCGGACCGCTGTTCAACATGGCCGGTCAGGTGATCGGCATCAACACCGCCATCATCTCGCCGTCGGGCGGCTCGATCGGTATCGGGTTTTCGATCCCGGCCAAACTCGCCGTCAACGTGATCGACCAGTTGCGCGAATTCGGCGAGACGCGGCGTGGCTGGCTCGGCGTGCGGATCCAGCCAGTGACCGACGACATCGCCGAAAGCCTCGGCATGGCGACCGCAAAGGGCGCGCTGGTGGCCGGCATCGTCAAGGACGGTCCGGTCGATGACGGCTCCGTCCAGCCTGGTGACGTGATTATCCGTTTCGACGGCCAGGATATTATCGACATGCGCGACTTGCCGCGCATCGTGGCGGAAAGCCCGGTCGGCAAGGCGGTCGACGTGGTCATCGTGCGCAAGGGCGAGGAAAGCACGGTCAAGGTCACGCTGGGCCGGCTGGAGGATGGCGAGCAGCTCGCCTCCGCCGAGACCGGGGGCGAAGGCGGCGATGGTGGCGCGTCGGTCGCAACGGCGACGGTGCTCGGCATGACTATCGCCGAGCTCGACGACCCGGCGCGGCAGCGTTTCGAGATTTCCGAGGACGTGTCCGGTGTGGTGGTAACCGAGGTCGCGCCGGATTCGGCGGCGATGGAAAAAGGCATCGCGGCCGGTGACGTCATCACCGAAATCGCTCAGGAATCGGTGTCAACGCCGCAGCAGGTGATGGACCGCATCACCGCGCTCAAGGAACAGGGCCGCAAGAACGCGCTGTTGATGCTGGCCTCCAAGAGCGGCGAGCTGCGTTTCGTGACGGTGCGGATGAACTGACGTCGGCGCGGACGGGGCGCGAGAGAACCGTTCCGCGCACGACCCCGTGGGCAAGCGTGGGCTGCTGGTCGGTCGGGCCGTCTATGGCGTGGCGCGCGCCAGCCAGTCCTCCCGGGCAAGGCGGTAGAGGACGTGGCGGCGCAAGTCGGGATGGCTTTCGGGCACCTTCGGGTGATCGAAGTCCTGTCCGAGCACGCGCCGCATGCCGATCCGCTCCATCACCGCGGTCGAGCGCGTGTTGTTCCACACGGCGAACGACACGATCTCGCTCAAGCCGAGATCGCCGAAACCGTAGGCGAGCAGGGCCTTGGCGGCCTCGCTGGCGTAGCCGTTGCTCCAAAATTCCGGCGCCAGCCGCCAGCCGATCTCGAAGGTTTCGGCAGGCAGGGTCGGTTCCAGGCCGGCCGGCTGGATGCCGGCGAAACCGACCGTCGTGCCGGTGGCGCGCAGTTCCAGCGCCGCGAAGCCGTAACCGTTCCTGGCGATGCCGTCTCGCAGCAGGTCGAATAGCTGGTCTGCCTGCTCGCGGTCGCGGCGGAAGGGAAAAAACGCCATCACCCGATCGTCGGAATTGATCTGGAAAAACAGCTCGCGGTCGCGATCCTGCCAGTTGCGGATCACCAGTCGTTGGGTTTCCAGTCTCATGGCCGGTCGAACTCGGACTGGCGATAACCCTGCAGGTAGAGCAGTGCCGTCAGGTCGCCATAGTCGACCCGGATGCGGGCCTGGGCGGCGACGCTCGGCTTGGCGTGCAGCGCCACACCAGTTCCGGCGAGCTGGAGCATGTCGAGATCGTTGGCGCCGTCGCCAACGGCGATGGCGTCCTGAACGCCAAGGCCAAGACGCGCGGCGATCGCGTGCAGGGCCTCGGCCTTGGCGCTGCGGCCCAGGATCGGCTCGTCGACCCGGCCGGTCAGGACACCGTTCTCCTCGACCAGCCGGTTGGCCTGGTTGTCGTGAAAGCCGAGCATGGCGGCGACCGGCCCGGTAAACAGCGTGAAGCCGCCCGACACAAGCGCGGTGAAGGCGCCGTTTTTTCGCATGGTGGCAACGAGCTCGCGGCCGCCTGGGGCAAGCGTGATGCGCTCGGCGATCACACGCGCGACGACCTCGACCGGCAGGCCTTTGAGAAGCGCCACGCGTTCGCGCAGGGCCGGTTCGAAGGCGATCTCGCCGTCCATGGCGCGGGCGGTGATCGTCTCGACCTGGCCGCGCAGGCCGACCTCATCGGCGAGCTCATCGATGCATTCCTGGCCGATCATGGTGGAATCCATGTCGGCGATCAGGATTTTCTTGCGTCGTCCGGCCTCGTCCTGAACGACTATGTCGAGGGGGTAATCCTCGAGCGCGGCGCGTAGCCGCGCGGCGGCCTCGGCATGATCCACACCCTCCGGCACGACGATGTCGGCGGCGATGGCGGGTGCGAGCCAGTCGATCCGGCTTGCGCCGAGGGCCGATATCGCCATAGTCGCCGCGTCCTCGCTGAGCGCGCGGGCGACGGGGTTGGAAATGATTGTTGCGACGAGTGCCATGAAAAATCCTGCACCGGCGGAACGCCGGGCGCCGTTGAAAAACGCGATCCTGATAGCCGGCCCGACCGCCACCGGCAAGTCGCGACTGGCGCTGGCGTTGGCCGAGCGCAGCGGCGGGCGGATCGTGAATGCCGATTCCATGCAGGTCTACGCGATGCTCGAACGCATCACCGCACGGCCGGATCGGGCCGCACTCGACCGGGCGCCGCACCATCTTTACGGTCATGTCGATCCGGCAAGGGCCTATTCCACCGGCGCGTGGCTGCGCGATGTCGTTGCGCTTGTGGACCGTTTTGGCGCCGACAATGCCCCGTTCATCTTCGTCGGGGGGACGGGACTTTATTTTCGTGCGCTGGAAGGCGGGCTGTCGGACATGCCGGACGTTCCCGCCGCGGTGCGCCGCCGCTGGCGCGATCGCCTCGCGCGCGAGGGGAGCGAAGCGCTTCACCGCGACCTCGATGCGCGCGATCCGGCGAGCGCGGCAAGGCTTGCGCCGGCCGACGGCCAGCGGATCGTGCGCGCCCTGGAGGTGTTTGACCATACCGGCCGCCCGATCGGCGATTGGCAGGCGCGCCAGGCGCCGGCAATCGTGGATTCAGACACAGTGCGCCGCTTCGTGCTCGATGTCGACCGCGCGGCGTTGACGGGCAGGATAGACAGGCGTTTCGACGACATGATGGCGTCTGGCGCCCTTGAGGAGGTGAGGGCGCTCGTCGCGCGCGCCATCGATCCGGCCCTGCCGGCGATGAAGGCGATCGGCGTGCCCGAGCTTGCCGCAGTCCTTGCCGGCGAGACCACGCTCGAGGATGCCGTTTCGCGCGCCAAGATCGCGACCAGGCGTTATGCCAAGCGCCAGTCGACGTGGTTTCGCAATCAACTCGACCCGTCATGGACGAAAGTCACGCCGGACATGACGGTGGGAAGATTGTTTACCCCTCGGGTTTAAGAGGTGGCAGCGACATTCCAGATAGAAAAAATTCACGCAAAGGTTGCAGTCATTAACACGGCCGTAAACAAACACGTGCGAAACTCGATTTCGACTGGTCGGTGGTGGACAATGCGCTTCCATAAATCGGAATCGGCGTTTTTTGCGTTTATCGCTCTGATCCTCACCTCGGGGGGCTTCACGCTCGTGGCCTACGACACGCTTGGCGGTTATGAGGCGATGGGCGGATTCGGCACGGCGGGCATGCGCCCGTCGCAGCTCCTGTTCGCCTCGGTGATGCTTTTGGCCGTCGCGGTGTTTTTCGGCATGTTTTTCATCTACCCGCTTATCCGCACCCAGGTGAAGGAAGAGGGCAAGCTGCGCGAAATGACGGCATCGCTGAGTGCACGCTCCGAGACGCTCGAGCAGGCGGCGTTGACCGATGGCCTGACCGGCATGCAGAACCGGCGTTATTTCGACGACGCGCTGCGCGAATATCTGCACGAGTTCCGCCGCATCGGCAAACCGATCGGGTTGATGATCCTCGATCTCGATCACTTCAAATCCGTCAACGACACGCATGGTCACGATGTCGGCGACGAGGTGTTGCGGGCGGTGGCGGGCTGCCTGCGCGATTTCACGCGCTACCACGACGTCGCCGCGCGGCTGGGAGGGGAGGAATTCGCCGTTGTCGCGCCGAACATGGACCAGGAGTTGCTCGCCAAGCTCGCGGAGCGCATCCGCAAGGCCATCTCAGGCCTGACCGTCGTGTCGGGCAATATCCGCCTGAAAGTGACCACAAGCGTCGGTATCGCGATCTGGGACGGCAAGGAAACCGCGGAGGATTTCTTCCGCCGCGCCGACCGCTTGCTCTACCAGGCCAAACGCATGGGCCGTAACCGGGTCTGCGCGTAAGGCCAAGCTCCAGCATTTTGACGTTTCGGATATTGGCGGTTTCGCCCCGCGGGTTTATGCGGGCGTGAGCCGGACATCGTCAAATGGAAGCCGTTTGATGGAATGGATTTTTCCTTCCAACAGGGCTTCGAGGCAGCCGGACACGAAAAGGCGTCCAAGCCGCGACTGGTGCCGGCTTTTGACTTCGCTCATCAAACCGGCATGTCCGACCTTGGTCTTTCGCGCCTTCAGTGGTGCCGCGCTCGGCTTCCAGCGCCTAGCCCAATATCGCCGTACGCTCCCGACCAGACCATGAAGTCCCGGCGACCAGACGGACCCATCCAAGGAAGAACGGCTCTAATCGCGGATCGGGCGGTAGGTCTCGTCGCCGAAGCGTCGCGCGCGTCGCGGTTCCTCGTCAAACGCCGGGACCGCCGCGCCGCCATTCTGTCTGCCGCGGCTCCAGTCGCCGCCATTCAGCCCGCCGCCGGGCAAGGACCGTTTCAACAAGGTGCTCGGTTCGCCGAAGAAGGTGGGGTCGTCTTGCGGATCGTCGGTGTCGGCGGGGTCGGCACGGTTGACGTGCCGCATCCGGTCGATCATCGCCGAAAGGTCGATGTCGTTCGGCTCGTTCACATTGCCGATGTCGCCGTCGGCGTGGGCGCCGGGGATCATTTCGGGGCTGAGTTCCTCGAATTTCAGGCGCATCGGCGTGGCGACGCCCTCGCCGAAGGCGATCGCCTCGCGTTGGCCCATGGACGACAGGAAGGACAGGGTGGAGGCCGACGAATCGGCGATCGCGCTGCGGATGATCTCCTGGTCGCGGTCATTGGACAGGCGCATGGCGAACACGGTCGAGCATTGCGACAGGATGGTCGGATCGAGTTCACCGGGGCGCTGTGTCACAACGCCGAGATAGCAGCCATATTTGCGACCTTCCTTGGCGATCCGGGCAAGGGCGTGGCGGGTCGGCGCGAAGCCGAGCCGCGGGTCGGACGGCATATAGCGGTGGGCTTCCTCACACAGCACCAGCAGCTTCAGCCGGTTCGCGCTTGCCTGGGCGAGATCGAAGGCGAGCCTTGCCAGCACCGAGCAGACCGAATTGACCACTTCCGACGGCATGCCGGCCATCTGAAAGCACATTACCGGCTTGCCGTGATGGGGAACGCGGAAGATCTTGCCGATGATGTCGTGGATGGAATCCTCGACCAGGCTCGGCGCGAACATGAAGCGGTAGGACGGGTCGTTGACGATGCTTTCCAGCCGTCCGCGAAGCGAACGCAGGACCGGACGCTCCGCCTTGGAATCGAGCATGCCCATGCGCTCATCGACCAGCTTGATGAGGTCGTTGATGCGGTAGGGTACCGGCGTGTCGGCGGTGATGGAACCGTGGTCGGACGAACGCCGTAGGCGCCCGGAGCCGGAAGGCTGACGATAGGCCACCTTGGCCGCGGGGATCAGATCACGGAGAATATCGATCTCCTCGACGACGCCGTCTCGGCCGCGGAACAGCACCTCGGTGAATTCCTCGAGCCGGAACAGCCAGAACGGCAGGTCGAGCGTCGTCTGGTCCATGCGCGCGGCCTGATTGGGAAAGGCGGCCGAGAATTCGTTGTGCGGGTCGAGGATGAGAACGCGCAGATCCCGGCGTTCCTCGATGGCCTTGTGCAGAAGCAGCGAAACCGCGGACGACTTGCCGACCCCGGTCGTGCCGACGATCGCGAAATGGCGGTTGAGCATGCAATCGATCGAGATGCGCGCCGGCAGCTTGGTGTTCTGGGCCAACTGGCCGACCGGGATCGCGCGTTTGCCCTCCAACTGGTAAACCGCCTCCAGGTCGCGCGCCCTGATCTGATGCGCGACCGAGCCGATATTGGGATAGACGGTGATGCCGCGATCGAAGATCGGGCGGCGGGTGCCGGGTTCGTCGCGAACCTCGCCGATCAGTTCGAGATGCACCTTGATCGGGTTGGCGCCGGCGTCGGCCCAGATGCCAGATGGCGTCTCGATCGAGCAGACCAGGCCGACGAGACGGGTTTGGCCAGTCGAGACCGAGATCAGCCTGCCGATGTTCCACAAATCGGTCGGCGCGTCCTCGGCCGCGTCCACATAGGAGGAAATGATCGCGCGGGCGCCGTCGCACTGGATGACGCGTCCCAGCATCCGGGCGTCCGGCTGCTGGGGGTTGCGCCTTTCCTGGCTCACTGTTTCGCCGACGGCCTTGCCGTCCTCGGCATATTTCATCGACACGCCCCCGTACCTCGTTGCCGCCAAGGTAGCGCCGCTGGGTTAAGGCGGCGTGTGAGGGTTTGGTAGAAATTTCCCTAACGAGCCACCGGGCGGGCGCGGGCGCGTTTTCGCGTTGACGCCGGCCAAAACCGTGCCTAAAGTCCGCGCCCATGAACACACGGATCATTCTCGTAGTAGAAACGCGCATGGGCAAGGCGGTGTAACCGCCGGGCGAAAGCACCCCATGCGCGATCGACAGGCTCCCTCGGGGGCCTTTTTTATTGTCAGGATCGCCGCTAAAGGACCATGGCGGCAGCGCGCAGAAGAAAGTTGGGACGAAAGACAATGGTGAACCCGAGAGACGATGCCGGCCGTGCCGAGATGACGGGCGCGGAGATGGTCGTGCAGGCGCTGAAGGACAACGGCGTGGAACACATCTTCGGCTATCCCGGCGGCGCGGTGCTTCCCATTTATGACGAGCTTTTCCAGCAGGACGACGTCGAGCATATCCTGGTCCGGCACGAGCAGGGCGCGGGACACGCTGCCGAAGGATATGCGCGCTCGACGGGCAAGGCGGGGGTGATGCTGGTGACGTCCGGGCCGGGCGCAACCAACGCCGTCACGCCGCTGCAGGACGCGCTGATGGATTCCATTCCGCTGGTCTGCATCACCGGCCAGGTGCCCACCACGCTGATCGGTTCGGACGCTTTCCAGGAATGCGACACGGTCGGCATCACCCGCCCGTGCACCAAGCACAATTGGCTGGTCAAGGACGTCAACCAGCTCGCGAGCATCATCCACGAGGCGTTCCATGTCGCCACCACCGGCCGGCCGGGACCGGTCGTGGTCGACATTCCCAAGGACATCCAGTTCGCCAAGGGCATCTATACCCCACCGCAGCAGGCTCCTCGAACGTCGTACCGGCCGCGCGTGCAAGGCGATCTGGAGGCGATCAAGGCGGCCGTGCACCTGCTCGCCGGCGCCAAAAAACCGGTGATCTACTCGGGCGGCGGCGTCGTCAATTCGGGAACCGAAGCGAGCCATTTGTTGCGCGAATTCGTCGACCTGACCGGCTTCCCGATCACCTCGACGCTGATGGGGCTCGGCGCCTATCCGGCCTCGGGTAAACATTGGCTCGGCATGCTGGGCATGCACGGCACGTTCGAGGCCAACATGGCCATGCACGATTGCGATGTGATGCTGTGCATCGGCGCGCGCTTCGACGACCGCATCACCGGGCGTCTGGATGCGTTTTCCCCCGATTCGAAAAAGATCCATATCGACATCGACCCGTCCTCGATCAACAAGAACGTTCACGCCGACATCCCGATCCTGGGCGATGTCGGACGGGTGCTGGAGGATGTCGTGCGGCTGTGGCGCGCGACGGTCAAGCCCGACCGCGCCGCGCTTGCGCCCTGGTGGGAGCAGATCGAACGCTGGCGCGCGCGCGACTCGCTGGCCTACAGGCCGAATGACACCGTCATCATGCCGCAATACGCCGTCCAGCGGCTCTACGAGCTGACCAAGGACCGCGACACCTTCATCACCACCGAAGTCGGCCAGCATCAGATGTGGGCGGCACAGCATTACGGTTTCGAAAAGCCCAATCGCTGGATGACCAGCGGCGGGCTTGGCACGATGGGCTATGGCCTGCCGGCCGCGCTCGGCGTGCAGATTGCCCATCGTGACAGTCTGGTGATCGACATCGCCGGCGATGCCTCGGTGCTGATGACGATCCAGGAGATGAGCTCCGCCGTCCAGTACGAGGCGCCGATCAAGATCTTCATTCTCAACAACCAGTATATGGGCATGGTCCGGCAATGGCAGCAATTGCTGCACGGCAACCGCCTGTCGCATTCCTACACGGAGTCGCTGCCGGATTTCGTCAAGCTGGCCGAAGCCTATGGCGGCTACGGCATACGCTGCGAAAAGCCGGGCGAGTTGGACGACAAGATCGAGGAAATGATCGCGGTGAAGAAACCCGTGATCTTCGATTGTCGTGTGGCCAATTTGGCGAACTGCTTCCCCATGATCCCGTCCGGCAAGGCCCATAACGAGATGTTGCTGCCCGACGAGGCGACTGACGAGGCGGTCGCCAACGCGATCGACGCCAAGGGCAGGGAACTGGTGTGAGGCAGTACAGGTGGGCGTTCCGCAACGGCGGAAACCGGCTTGCGACAGGGCACAACGAGAGACGCAAATGATGAACGCTCAACTCAAACCGACCGGCTCCGCCTATTTCATCGCGCGCGAGACGGAAAGTGACGAAGCCCGCACGCTGTCGGTACTTGTCGATAACGAACCGGGTGTTCTGGCGCGTGTGATCGGGCTGTTTTCGGGCCGCGGCTACAATATCGACAGCCTGACGGTGTCGGAGACCGAACACGAACGGCACCTGTCGCGCATCACCATCGTCACACGCGGCACGCCGCATGTGCTGGAGCAGATCAAACACCAGCTCGAGCGCATCGTGCCGGTGCACAAGGTGGTGGATCTGACCGTGGTGGCGCGCGAACGCGGCCAGGACCGGCCGCTGGAGCGCGAACTGGCTCTGGTCAAGGTGGCGGGCACCGGCGATCACCGGGTGGAGGCGCTTCGCCTTGCCGACGCCTTCCGCGCGCAGGTGATCGACGCCAATACCGAGCATTTCATCTTCGAGATCACCGGCAGGGTCTCCAAGATCGAACAGTTCATTGCCATCATGCAACCGCTCGGCCTGGTCGAAGTGTGTCGTACCGGCGTGGCAGCGCTCAATCGCGGCGCCCAGGGCATGCAGTAAGACCGGCCGGGCCGCACTGGTTGTCCCGGCCGGGCGGCGTTCCTCCCGGCGCCGTGCGACGCATGATGTTATTTCGATCGCGGACATTGTTCCCAAGACAAGTTCGGATTCGATTTCCGGGTAATTTAGGACAATAATGCTGTCCTAAATATATGCTCGCGATGGCCAATGATGCGCGGCGGGCATGGTGCCAAACGGGATCGGATCATGACCGCCGACGTCTTCTTCGCCTTGCTGGTTTTCGCCTTCGTCTCCTCGATCACGCCGGGCCCTAACAATGTCATGCTTTTGGCCTCGGGCGTGAATTTCGGATTCTGGCGCACCGTGCCGCATATGCTCGGCATTGGCGCCGGCCTGGTAAGCCTGCTTCTGGCGGTCGGTTTCGGGCTCGGTGCGCTGCTTGCCGCATACCCCTCGCTACATCTCGTGCTGAAAGTCGCGGGCGGCGCCTATCTGCTTTATCTCGCCTGGCGGATCGCCAGTTCGCGTTCGATCGGCAACAGCGGCAAGACGGCCGGCAGCCCGATGTCCTTCCTGTCGGCCGCGGCGTTCCAATGGGTCAATCCGAAGGCCTGGGTGATGGCGGTGACGGCGATGGTGCTCTACACCAGCCCCGACAAGCCGTTCGGTTCCGTGCTTCTGGTCGCCGTCGCCTTCGGCATCGTCAACGTGCCCTGCGTGTCGTCCTGGGCCGGGTTCGGGGTGGCGTTGCGGCGGTTTCTTGCCGATCCGGCGCGGCTGAAATGGTTCAACATCGCCATGGGACTGCTCCTCGCCGCGACGCTGTGGCCGATGTTGCGCTGACGGCCGGAGGCATCTTGCCCTGGCGTGGCGCCCGCCATATTCTCCGCCACCATGGCGCATGATCACCCTCACGACAACGATCTCGATCCGATGACGGCGCGCGTGCGGGCGCTGGAAACCGTGCTTGCCGAGAAGGGGCTGATCGACCCGGCCGCCGTCGACGCGATCGTGGAGACCTACGAACACAAGGTCGGGCCGAAAAACGGCGCCCGCGTCGTTGCCAAAGCCTGGGCAGATCCCGCCTTTGCCGACTGGCTGCGCAGCGACGCCACCGCCGCGATCGCCTCGCTCGGTTTTACGGGCCGCCAGGGCGAGCACATGCAGGCAGTGTTCAACAGTGCCGACACCCATAACCTGGTCGTGTGCACGCTGTGTTCTTGCTATCCGTGGTCGGTGCTCGGCCTGCCGCCGGTCTGGTACAAATCGCCACCCTATCGTTCGCGGGCGGTGATCGATCCGCGCGGCGTCCTGGAGGAGTTCGGGCTGCGATTGCCGGGTGAAACCGCGATCCGGGTGTGGGATTCGACCGCCGAGCTGCGCTATCTGGTCGTGCCGCAACGTCCCTCCGGCACGCAAGGCTGGGCGGAGGAGGCGCTGGCCGGTCTGGTGACGCGCGATTCCATGATCGGCACCGGACTGGCGCTGGCGCCGGAGGCCGCATCGTGAACGGGCCGCACGATCTCGGCGGGCAGATGGGTTTCGGCGCGGTGGCGCCGGAGGCCGACGAGCCGATCTTTCATGCCGATTGGGAAAAGCGGGCGCTCGGCGTCACGCTGGCCGCAGGTGGGATGGGGCACTGGACGATCGACGAAAGCCGGCACGCGCGCGAATGCCTGCACCCGGCCGACTATTACGCGTCGAGCTATTACGAGATCTGGACGAAAGCGCTGGAACGGCTTTTGGTGCGGCACGGGTTCGTCACTGAGGACGAACTGGCCGACGGCCGGGCGCGCGCGGCGGGCGCGGCGCCGAAACGCGTTTTGCGGGCAGCCGACGTGCCGGCCGCGCTCGCCCGGGGCGGGCCGTGCGACCGTCCCGTCGCGGACCGGCCGCGCTTCGCAGTCGGCGCACGCGTTCGTACACGCACCATCCATCCGAAGGGCCATACGCGCCTGCCGCGATACGCGCGCGGCAAGGTCGGCGTGGTCGAGGCGGCGCGCGGCGGTTTCGTGTTTCCCGACGCCAACGCGCATGGCACGGGCGAGGCGCCGCAACATCTCTACACCATCGTGTTTTCGGCGCGCGAATTGTGGGGCGAGGCGGCGGACCCGACGCTTTCGGTGTCGATCGACGCCTGGGAAGACTATCTGGAGCCGGCCGATGAGCGGTGAGGAAAATAGCTTCGCCGAACCCTGGCAGGCCCAGGCTTTCGCGCTGGCGCTCGCCCTGCAGGACAAGGGGCTTGTCTCGCCGGGCGAATGGGCCGCGGCTCTCGGGCGCGAACGTGCGCGCGTCGGCGTTGCGGCGGATGGCAGCGACTATTATCACGGCGTGGTTGCCGCGCTCGAGGCCCTGCTTGCCGAAAAGGGCCTTGCCGACCACGCGCGGCTCGCCGAATTGGCGGCCGCCTGGCACAGGGCAGCCAGGGCAACGCCGCACGGCGCGCCGATCCTGCTGGAAAACGACCCGGTCGGACAGCATGGCTAGGCACCCGACCGTGGCGGAAACTGGCCGGTGGTGCTAGGATCGCGCCATGATCCGACAGGTGACCGTCCCGCGCATAGCTGTCGCGACCGCCGTACTTCTGGCGCTGCTGCTCGCGGCGGGCTGGCTGACGCGCGAGGATCCGGCGTCGAAACCCTATCTGAAGATCCTCGGCAGCGGCTTCATGTTCAACTACCGCGTGGCCGACGTCTATTACGGCTTCACCGCGCTGGTCGAGCGCCCGCTGCCGACCGGCTCGATCATTGAGGCGACGTTCGAAGACCCCGCCGGCGGGGCCGGTCACGTGGTGCGCACGCGCGTCGGCACCGACACGGCGCGCTATTCGCTGCGTTCGCCGTCGGTACGCGGGGTCGAAAAGGACAGGCCCTATCGGGTGGCGATCCGGGTGCTGGACCGCGAAGAGCGCGAAGTGCTGTGGCGCGACAGGTTGAGCGTGCGCTCGCAGATCAGCGACGCCGTCGTTCCCGCCAAGCCGCTGACG
This sequence comes from Nitratireductor arenosus, assembly GCF_009742725.1. Taxonomy (GTDB): domain Bacteria; phylum Pseudomonadota; class Alphaproteobacteria; order Rhizobiales; family Rhizobiaceae; genus Mangrovimarina; species Mangrovimarina arenosa. The sequence continues at coordinate 236,628 of NZ_WPHG01000002.1, forward strand.
GTCGGGCCGGGCTACGCGCGCCTTCGGTCGGACTGACAACCCCAGCATGCATCAACCACCCTTGCGTGACGGGCGCGAATCCTGTCTGTCGTTGCCATGCAATTTTCTCCCCAGCAGGATGAAGCGCTGAAGGCGGTATCGCGCTGGCTCAAGGCCGGCAGCCCGCAGATCTTTCGGCTGTTCGGTTATGCCGGCACCGGTAAGACGACGCTCGCGCGGCATTTCGCCGAACATGTCGACGGCTCCGTGCAGTTCGCCGCCTTCACCGGCAAGGCCGCGCAGGTGCTGCGCGCCAAGGGCGCCACCAATGCGCGCACCATCCACTCGTTGATCTATCGCCCACGCGGCGAGGAGGCGATCGCGGACGAGACCACCGGCAAAACCTCGATGTCGCCGACGTTCTCGCTCAACCGGCAAAGCCCGGTGTCACGCGCCAAGCTGATCATCATCGACGAATGTTCCATGGTCGACGAACAGCTCGGGCGCGACCTGTTGACCTTCGGCACGCCGGTTTTGGTGCTGGGCGATCCGGCGCAATTGCCGCCGATTTCGGGCGGCGGCTTTTTTACCGAGCACGAGCCCGATTTCCTGTTGACTGAAATCCATCGCCAGGCGCGCGACAATCCGATCATCCGGCTCGCGCTCGACGTGCGCGAAGGTCGTGAGTTCATGAAGGGCGATTTCGGCGCCGCCCAGGTGATCGGGCGCGAGGAGGTCGACCAGGATCTGGTTCTGTCGGCGGACCAGGTGCTTGTCGGCACCAACCGCACGCGGCGGCGCTACAATCACCGCCTGCGCGAACTCAAGGGATTTTCCGGGCCGCTGCCGCAAGCCGGAGACAAGCTGGTGTGCCTGAGAAACGATCCGGCCAAGGGGTTGCTCAACGGGTCGCTGTGGAAGGTCATGACGGCCTCGAAGGAAACGGTGAAGCCCGGAATTAATCTTCTGGTTTCGCCCGAGGAGGACGATCCCGACCGGGGCGTGGCCAAGATCAAGCTATTGAAAGCCGCGTTCGAGACACCCGAGGCGGACATACCCTGGCAGCAGAAAAAGCGGTTCGACGATTTCGACTATGGCTACGCGCTCACCGTGCACAAGGCGCAGGGCTCGCAATGGGACGAGGTCGTGCTGTTCGACGAGAGTTATGCGTTCCGCGATACCCGCCAGCGCTGGCTTTACACCGCGATCACCCGCGCCGCAGAGCGGCTGACCATCGTGCGGTAGGCCGGTGTGACCACCTATTCGGCGACGATCTCGATCTCGGGATGGAAGGCGTGGGCGACGAAGGCGAAGGTGATGTCGTGCGCGACATCCTCGCCGTTTCTGGTGACGCGCACGGTACCGACATTGCGGCCTTCGGCGATCGCCGAGCGATCGAGCGCGGAGGCGACGCCGTCGAGATAGCGGATATCATAGCCGTCTCGCTCGAAACCCTGTTCGCGGACGCGTTTCAGGCTGACGATGATCGGTTCGGCGTCGGTGCGCACGACCACGACCCGCGCCATGGCGGAAATGTTGTCGGGAAGATCGCCACGGTAGAGGAAGGGGCGGGCGGCGCTGTCGTAGCCCGCATAGGGGTTGCGGCCATAGGCGCGCAGGCCCGGATCATTGGGGACGAGGACGGGAGCGTCGGGATTTTCCCGGCGAAAGCTCTCGAAGGCGACGATGCGCGACGGCAGCAGTTCGAGCGTCCGGCCGGTCAGTTCGCCGACGATCGCCTCGCCGGTGAATTGCTGCCACCAGCTTTCGGTCCGGCGATCATACATGACGAGATCGGAGTTGCGCAGCTTGCCGGTGGTGCCGAATTCGAGGGTGCGGCCGTCCAGGCGCCGGTCGAAGACGATGGCGGCGTTGCACAAGGGGCAGTAGGTCACCGCCACGGGCACGCCCCCGATCTCGTCATTGACGATCTCGTGCCAGGTCAGAACCTGCAGCGGATAGGCGCGGATTTCGTCGCCGAGCGCGAGCCGGATGACCGGTTCGCGATCGCCAACCGTGGCGATGGTCGCCGCCGGGGCGAATTTTGGATCGTCGATCGAGGGAATGCCGTCGCGGGGCGGCCCGCCGGAGAGGATCTCGTTAAAATCTATCGTGGAACGCGAAAAATCGGTCTTCCAGCCTTCGCGTGCCCAACGGTCGGGGTCGGCGCGCGCGGCCATGGTCGCGGCGAGACCGGCGAGGCAGACGAACACCAGCTTGCACAGGAATTTCATCCCGCGTCTCCGGGCCTGAACAAAGTTCGGCTTCAGCCCACCATGGGGCACCGTTCACGGTCAAATCACCTTGCCGTTCGTCGGCCGGTGGCCGCCGCCGCGACACGTCCGGGCGCGCGGTCAGCCTTCAGCAGGTTCGGCGTCCAGCCACGCCCAGGCATCGGCTTCCTCGTCCACCTCGAAATGGCGCATTTCCAGAGACATGAACGGCTTGAAGACCGCCATCATGGTGGCGATCCAGGCCGGTCCGCCGACGACGGCGTATTTGCGGATATGCCGCAGCGCGTGGGTCTTGCCGATCATGGTCGTTTCCTTGAAGGCCGCGCTCCAGTCGAAGCCCTCATAGGACGACATGCGTACCAGAAGGTCGATCTTGTCGTGGATCTCGTAGGCTCCTTCGAGCAATCCGTACATGTTTTCGATGTCCGGCGCGGTGACATGACCGGTGACGTCGAAGGCGTAGGCGTCGTCGCGTGTGGTGTCGATACGCCTGATTGTGGGCGGGTTGTCGTTGACGAGCATGATGCTGATCCTCATTTGCCGTTTTGCTGTCCATAAAATGAACGGCGTTTGGTCCTGTGCGTTCCGGCAAAAGCGATTATACATCGTCGCGTTGGAAAATTCCGTGAGTCAGCCATGCCGGCGAAACTGTCCGTAAACCTCAACGCGATCGCGATGCTGCGCAACCGGCGCGACCTGCCCTGGCCGAGCGTGACCGGTCTCGGTCGCATCGCGCTCGCGGCGGGCGCCGGCGGGCTCACCGTGCATCCGCGCCCCGATCAGCGCCATATCCGTTTCACCGACGTTCCGGAAATCCGGGCGCTGATCGACGACGAGTTCCCCGACCGCGAATTCAATATCGAGGGCTATCCGACGCAGGATTTCCTCGACCTGGTGGAGAAAGCCGAACCCGAGCAGGTGACCCTGGTGCCGGACGATCCCGAACAGGCCACCTCCGACCATGGCTGGGATTTCGTCGCCAATGGCGAAATCTTGCGCGCCATCGTCGCGCGGCTGAAGAAGAATGGGGCGCGGGTATCGCTATTTTGCGACCCCGATGCCTCGCAGGCCCAGATCGCGGCGGCGCAGGCCACCGGCGCCGACCGGGTCGAGTTCTATACCGGGCCCTACGGCGCCTGCTACGACGATTCCGGAAAAGCCGCCAAGGAACTGGAAAGGCTGGAAAATACCGCCTTGCTCGCAAAAGATGCCGGGCTCGGCGTCAATGCAGGTCACGATCTGACGGTCGCCAATCTGCCGGCGCTGGCGCGCGCGATTCCGCACCTGGCGGAAGTCTCGATAGGCCAGGGCCTGACAGCGGATGCGCTCGAATACGGCATGGCGGAGACGGTCAGGCGCTTCGTTCGCGCCTGCGCGGGCCAATAGACAAACGCGCTGCCACGCTGCCCGGTCAAGATTTATTAGGATTTTAGCGATTACATCCTCGTCAGAGCACGAGGATTTGTCATTCGTACCGTCGTTGCCATCGTCTTGTTGATCGCGCTCGCCGGCTGTGGGTCCACGCCGCGCGGCATCAACAATGTGTGTACTATCTTCGATCAGAAGGATGGCTGGTTCGGCAATTGGTATCGGGCGGCCAAGAGCACCGAGCGCGAATATGGCGTGCCGGCTTCGGTCCTGATGGCGACCATCCGCATCGAGTCCGGCTTCGATTCCGACGCCCGGCCGCCGCGCAAGAAGCTGCTCGGGGTCATTCCCTGGAAGCGTAAGTCGACCGCTTACGGTTACTCGCAGGCTCTCGACGGCACCTGGCAGGGTTACAAGCGCGAAACCGGACGCTGGCGGGCGAGCCGAACCGATTTCGCCGACGCGATCCAGTTCGTCGGCTGGTATCACTACAACAGCCACCGCAAGAACGGCATCGCGCTCAACGACGCCTACAGCCTCTATCTTGCTTATTACGCCGGGCAGGCGGGCTATGCGCGCGGCGTGTGGCGCGGCAATGCCGGCATGCAGAAATCGGCCCGCAAGGCCGCCAATATGGCCAATTCCTACGCCGACCAGATGCGGCAGTGCGGACGGTAGGCTTTCGCACCTGAAAGCCATGGCCGGTCTTCGAAGAAATCATCGGGCGACAAACGATCGATCGTGCTGGCTTCAGCAAGGCGGCGTCGGAGGCAGGTCGGGGCCGACTGCGCTCCGCGACGACTTAGGGCTGATCTTATCGCGATCGGCGGTTGATTTCGGCTGTCGGGCGGCGCCTTTCCCTTGTCAGGAACCTTGCCGGCGTGCCACCTGCTGGCCGAAACTTGGGGATCGGCTGGATGGACATTGCGATCGCCGGAGCGGGGCCGGCCGGGCTCGCCGCAGCCCTCTTTCTCAACCGCGCCGGGCACCGGGTGACGGTTTTTGAGCGTTTCGAGGCGGCGCAGCCGCTCGGCTCAGGGCTGATCCTGCAGCCGACGGGCCTGACGGTGCTCGACGCGCTCGGCCTCCTCGACGACATGCTGTCGCGCGGCAGCCGAATCGACCGGCTGCACGGTAGCGACGCGCATTCTGGTCGTACGGTGCTGGATGTGCGCTACGCGGCCTGGCGCGGCGGCCGCTTCGGCCTGTCCGTGCATCGCGCGGCGCTGTTCGACGTGCTGTTCGGCGCCGTTCGGGCCGCAGGCATTGCCGTTGAGACCGGAACCGAGATCGAGGCGCTTGATCACGCGGGGGACCGTCCGCGCATCGTCACCGCGACCGGCCGCATGCTGGGACCGTTCGATCTCGTCGTCGATGCTAGCGGGGCGCGCTCGAAGCTGAAGCGGCATGCGCGCCGGCCGTGCGAGCCGCGGCCGCTCGCCTATGGTGCGTTCTGGGCCTCGCTCGACTGGCGCGGCGACGGTTTCGATCCGCACGCGCTGGTTCAGCGCTACGACAAGGCCAGCGTGATGATCGGCGTTCTGCCGATCGGCCGGCCGACGCCGGACGGCGACGCGCAGGCGGCGTTTTTCTGGAGCCTGAAGCCTGCGCAGGCGGCTGCCGTTCGCGCGGCCGGGCTCGATGCCTGGAAAGCCAGGGTCGAACGGCTCTGGCCCGAAACGCGGGCCTATCTCGATCAGATCGCGGATTTCGACCAGCTCACCCTGGCGCGCTATGGCCATCATACGCTCAAATTCCCGGCCGGGCGCGGGTTGGCGGTGATCGGCGATGCCGCGCACTCGACCAGTCCGCAATTGGGGCAGGGCGCCAATATGGCGCTGCTCGACGCGGCTGCGTTGGCGTACGCATTGGACAGGGCGTCCGACGTCACGACGGCGCTCGAGGCCTATTGCGGCATGCGGCGCTGGCATGTGCGCGTCTTTCAGGCGCTTTCGGCGGCCCTGACACCGTTTTATCAGTCGGACTCGACGGTGATGCCGTTTGCGCGCGACCGGTTGGTGGTCACAGTCGCGCGTGTTCCGCCGGCACCGCAGATACTGGCCTCGATGGTGGCGGGCACGCTGTTCGGACCGTTTGGTCGGATCGGGCTACGGGAAGTCGACTGGCGCGGAATATAGGCCTTGCGCGCGGCGTGGCTATGGCGCTAAGACAACCGAACCGTAACGTACGGTACGCTGAATTACCATCCGCCGCCGGAGAACCAGTTGCAGGTCGCGATCGAGACAGAACGGGTGGAAACGCTCACCCCGCGCCAGGGCGAGGTGCTCGACGCGGTGCTCGCGCTTCTGGTCGAGGGACGCGACGCGCTCACCATGAGTGCGGTGGCGCGGCGGGCGAGCTGCTCGAAGGAAACGCTCTACAAATGGTTCGGGGACCGCGACGGCTTGTTGACGGCGACCGTGCGCTGGCAGGCGGCCAAGGTGAGGACCGGCAGCTATGAGCGCCAGCGGCTCGACGCGGCGGCCTTGCGCGAAAGCCTGGAGGATTTCGCTGCGACCTGGCTGCGCGTTATTTCGTCGGAAAGCTCGATTGCGCTCAACCGGGTGGCGGTGTCGCATGCCGGTTCGGGCAAGAGCAATCTGGGCCGGATCGTGCTCGCCAATGGCCGCTTCGCCATCGGCGAACGGCTGAAACCGGTGCTGGAGGCCGGACGCGCGGCCGGACTGCTTGACTTTGGCGACGCCGAAGCCGCGTTCCGGACCTTTTTCGGCCTGGTCGGCCGCGATGTCCAGATCCGGTTTCTGCTCGGCGACCGGCTGGAGATGAGCGAGGCCGAGATCGCCCGCGACGCCGAATGCGCGACGCGACAGTTCTTGGTTCTCTACGAAGCAAAACCGGCGCGGGGATCCGTCGCCGCCAGAACGCAAACCCAGGAAAGGAAATAACCATGCGTGTCTATTACGATCGCGACGCCGATCTCAATCTCATCAAGGGCAAGAAAGTGGCCATCATCGGCTACGGCTCGCAGGGCAGGGCGCATGCGCTCAACCTGAAGGATTCGGGCGCCAAGGAGATCGCGGTCGGCCTGAAAGAAGGCTCGGCGACCGCCAAGAAGGTCGAGGCCGACGGGCTGAAGGTGATGAGCGTCGCCGAGGTCGCCAAATGGGCCGACCTGATGATGATGGCCACGCCCGACGAATTGCAGGCCGATATCTACAAGAACGAGATCGCGCCGAATATCCGCGACGGCGCCGCGATTGCCTTCGCGCACGGCCTGAACGTGCATTTCGGTCTGATCGAGCCGAAGGCGAGCGTCGACGTGCTGATGATCGCGCCGAAGGGCCCGGGCCATACGGTGCGCGGCGAATACCAGAAGGGCGGCGGCGTGCCGTGCCTGGTGGCGGTCCATCAGGATCCGTCCGGCAACGCGCTCGATCTGGCGCTGTCATACGCATGCGGCGTCGGCGGCGGCCGCTCGGGCATCATCGAGACCAATTTCCGCGAGGAATGCGAGACCGATCTGTTCGGTGAGCAGGTGGTGCTGTGCGGCGGTCTGGTCGAATTGATCCGGGCCGGTTTCGAGACGCTGGTGGAAGCCGGCTATGCACCCGAAATGGCCTATTTCGAATGTTTGCACGAGGTCAAGCTGATCGTCGACCTGATCTATGAGGGCGGCATCGCCAATATGAACTACTCGATCTCCAACACGGCCGAATGGGGCGAATATGTCTCGGGTCCGCGCATCATCACCGCTGAGACCAAAGCGGAGATGAAGCGGGTGCTCAAGGATATCCAGACCGGCAAGTTCACTTCGGAATGGATGCAGGAATACCGCTCGGGCGCGGCGCGCTTCAAGGGCATCCGCCGCATGAACGACAACCACCCGATCGAACAGGTCGGCGAGAAGCTGCGCGGCATGATGCCGTGGATTTCGGCCAACAAGCTGGTCGACAAGGCCAAGAACTGACGCGGGCGCCTTGACGGCGGCTGCGGCCGGCCGGCCCGGTTCGCACGATTGAAAAATGCACAGGCGCCGGCCTTCTGGTCGGCGCCTGTGCCGTTCCGGCACAGTCTTTCTGGCACGAAATTCGCTTCTTCAGCCGCATCAGTGCGAGGAGGCTCGACATGATGCCGATTACCAAGAAGTCGATCGCCATTGACGGCCGCATTTTTCCCGACCGTCGCCGCGAACTGCGCCATCGGGTCCTGAAAGGCGCGAAACTTTCCTTCAACAACGGATATGGGGCGAGCGAATGCGTGGTGCGCAACCTGTCCGAACAGGGGGCGAAGCTCGCGTTCGGCGACACGTTCGGCGTGCCGCGGCGGTTCCGGCTTCACATTGCCGGCGAGAGGAGCACTTACGAAGCCGACGTGTGCTGGCGCGGCATCGGCGAGATCGGCGTGCGCTTCACATAACAAAAAACAAGCGCATGCCAGGCTGGCCGGTCGCGGCGTGGGGCGGGCCGGCCAGCCGTAATTCCCGAGCGGCCTCAAGGCCTCGATGCGAAACGGAAAACGCCGCCCGAAAGGCGGCGTTTTGCGTTATTCGGCGTTAGGCCGCACCAACTCAGCTATAGGGCGACACGCATTGGCGACGCCGTCCGTGATAGGGCTGGAACGTGTTGTCACGCACCCGGTAAGACCGGTAGCGGTCGAAACACCACTGGACATGGGCGTTCGACAGGCCGCGATGCCGCTTGTAATAACGGCGCGGTTGCACGTAGCGCCGCGGCGCATAGCCGTCGTAAAGCAGCCCGGGCACGTTGAGATAGATGCGCGGCCCGCCATGGCGGTAAATGCGGCGGTTGTGGCGGCGATCATAGCGACGCTTGTAGATGCGGCGTTCACGGTAGTCGCGATCCCGGTAAACGTGCCGGCGCTTTGCCCGGCGGTCGAAATAGACGCCGCCGCCGCGATTGATGATCGTCGGGCAATCGGTCGAGCCGCCGGCGCAGCCGATCGCGTTCAGACCGCCCTGGTGGCGCCAAAGACGCTCACCGGCCGATGCCGAACTGGTGCCCATCGCCAGCGCGCCGACGACAAGCGCCGCGCACCAGGCGAGAAGCGGAAAGGTTCTACACATTGTCGTGTCTCCTTGCGTACGAGCCTAGCCGCGCCTGCGGGGGCGCAAAAGGCATTAGCAAACGAAAAGCGTATTCACTCCTACCTGAACTAGGGATGAACGAAGCCGTTTCAACCATTACACGCAAAAGCGGGCGGGAAGATGAAGAAGGTTGCCTTGTTATTTGCGGTGGCGGCAGGCAAATATGCCGCCCATGTCCGTGCGCATCGCCAGCTTCAACGTCGAGAACCTGATGAACAGGTTCGATTTTTCCGGTTACCGCAACGAGCTGTGGCAAGACCGGGCCGTGGCGCTGTTCGACATCAAGGACGAGGCCGAGTATCGCGAGGTCGAGCGCGCGCGCGCCATCGCCCACACCGACGACACGCGCCAGCTCTCCGCGCTCGCCATCGCCGAGACCGGCGCCGACATCATCTGCCTGCAGGAAGTCGACAATATCGACGCGCTGAAGGCGTTCGAATATGGCTATCTCTTCAAGATGGTCGGGCATGGCTACCGCAACAAATACATGACGACAGGCAATGACAGTCGCGGCATCGACGTCGCGGTGATGATGCGGCCCGAAACCCGGCACGGTCAACCGATCGAATTCGTGGCCATGACAAGCCATGCCCACATCACCTTCGAGGATTTCGATCTCCATACGCCCGAACTGGCCGAACTCGGCATCGAACCCGTCGCCCGCATCTTCCGCCGCGATTGCCTCGAGGTCGACGTCCGCGTCGACGGGCGGCCGCTGACCATCTACACGGTTCATTTCAAATCGATGGGGACGCCGCGCAACGGCCTGCCGGGTCGTGACGCCAGCATGCCGGTGCGGGTCGCCGAGGCGAGCGCGGTGCGCCGCATCATCGAGGATCGGTTCGGGGCCGACAAGGCGCAGGACATGCGCTGGGTGATTTGCGGCGACATGAACGACTATCAGGAACGGGTCGTCATCAGCGGCGACCGGTTTTCCGGCTATGGCTTCACACCGGTGCGCGAGGATTTTTCCTGTGTCGATCTCCTGACCAGGGACGGTTTCAGCGTCAACCCGGTCGAGCGACGGCCCGAGCTGGACCGCTGGACGCTCTACCACACGCGGGGGCCGCAGGAGCGCCATCTGTGCCAGCTCGACTACATCTTGCTGTCGCCGGCGCTGGCGCGCGGCAATGCCAAGGCGGTGCCCGACATCGTCCGCGCCGGGCAACCGTTTCGCACCCTGTTTCCGCCGGGCCAGACGGTGGAGCGTTATCCGCGTATCGGCTGGGACCGGCCGAAAGCGTCGGATCATTGCCCGATCGCGATCACGCTCGACCTGGTCTAAGGCCGGGGCGGCACACTCGACGCGCCACCCCGTTCGGATTATCTATAATCTTATGTCGCGTCACAAATCAGAACCTCTTGCCGCGCGGATCGGCCGCGAGCTCGCCGACCGCATCATCTCCGGCCAGATCGGTGCCGGCGCGCGGCTGCGGCAGGATCACGTCGCCGAGGAGTTTGGCGCCAGCCACGTGCCGGTGCGGGAAGCCTTCCGCCGCCTCGAAGCGCAGGGGCTGGTCGAAAGCGAGCCGCACCGGGGCGTCCGGGTGGCGGGCTTCAGCCTGGAGGACGTGCGCGAGGTTGCCGAGATGCGCGCCGCACTCGAGGTTCTCGCCCTGCGCAACGCCGCGCCGCATTTGACCAAGGCCATTCTCGACGAGGCCGAGGACGCCACGCGCGCCGGCGATCACGCGGGCGACGTTCACGCCTGGGAAGACGCCAACCGCGCCTTCCACCGGCTGATCATAACGCCCTGCGGCATGCCGCGCCTGCTGCGGACCATCGACGATCTGCACATTGCCAGCGCCCGCTTCCTGTTTTCGGGCTGGCGGGCGGAGTGGGAAACGCCGACCGATCGCGATCACAGGGCCATCCTCGCGGCGCTGCGTGCGGGGGACATCGATGCCGCCACGGCCGTGCTGGCGCGGCATGTGCAGTGGATCGGAAAAAAACCGGAACGGCCGGGCGCCGTCGGCGCAGGTCGATAGGGCGCGACAGAAAACCAGGCGGCCGGCATCGTGACGAAACACGTATTGCCGGAACGGGTGCGGCGGGCGACGCCGCACGCATAGGCCCAGTCGCCTGACGGCCGCTGTGCCGGCCAGCGCAATTTTCCTGTTGCTGAAACGATTTGCGCCTGGCGCGGGGCGGATGCGCGCGCCGGGCTTGCAATGGGCGCGGTTTTGTGGACTCCATTAGCGATAGAATATCAAGATTATCTATAATCTTAAAAGGACAGCCATGACCCTCTCGACCAGCGTCCGGCAAAGGCCGACCTTCAGCCCGCTCGATCTGCAGCGTCGTCCGTTGATCTGGAAGATCGGCGCGGTGTTCTTCGGCAGCCTGTTTCTGGCGCTGTCGTCCTATATCGAAGTGCCGATGATTCCCGTCCCGGTGACGATGCAGACTTTTGCCGTCGCGCTGGTGGGCGCACTCTATGGCTGGCGTCTCGGCGGCGCGACCATCGCCGCCTGGCTGCTGGAAGGGGCGTTTGGCCTGCCGGTGCTCGCCGGCGGGGCCGCGGGCGCGCATCATTTCGTCGGGCCGACCGCCGGTTATCTGTTTGCCTTCCCGATCGCGGGCATGGCCATGGGCTGGCTGGCCGAGCGCGGCTGGAACGGGCATCGTCCCGGCCTGGCCTTTGTCGGCATGCTGATCAGCAATATGCTTTGCCTCGCCGTCGGCGCGGCGTGGCTGGCGGCCCTGATAGGTCTCGGGCAGGCGGTGATGGCCGGGATCGTGCCTTTCCTCGCCGGCGCTGTTCTCAAAGCGGCGCTCGGGGCGTTGACGCTCCGGCTGATGGCGCGCGAGCCAAGGCCCGCCGCCAAATGACGGTGCGGTTGCGCCCGCATCACCTGCTTTGCGTCCTGACCTATGTGGGCAAGGGCTACAGCCCCGCCTTCACGGTCAATCTGACTGCGATAGCGGGGCGCCTGGCAGCGGGCGAAGAGGTCGACATCGTGGCCGGGCCGGACGACATTTGCGCGCCGCTTCTAAGCGGTCAGCAGCCCCATTGCCATCGTGCCAGCGTGAGCGAACGCGATCGCGCCGCGATGGACGATCTCGGCGGCGTGCTGGGGTTGCCCGTGCGCCCCGGCGGCCGATTGGTGCTGGATGCGACACGGCTCGGTCAGCTTCGCGCCGCCTTCGCGACCGGTCAAGTCCGCTCTGCGTGTCACGAGTGCGAATGGGCCGAACTGTGCACGGCGATTGCGCAAGACGGTTTTGCGCACGCGGTGATTGCCGCGCCGGCGCATGAGGCGTGAGCCTCGCGCCACGCCGGCGGCCTATTTGCTCTGGCCGATGGCGAAGCAGGGATAATAGGTCGCCGGGTCGACGGCGGCCGCGGCGCATTGGTCGAGCACGGTGAATTCGCTCTGGTCGTCGTAGAGCAGATAGGGATCGACCAGCATGCGGCCGGTGAGGTCGCGCGAATTGCCGAACCTGTCGATCTGGCCCTCGACTTCCGGGCTGAGTTCGAGCAGGGCGCGGCGCAGCACGTCGCCTTCCAGGAAATTGTCCGGAAGTTGGTCGAACGGCCCGTCGAAGAAGGTGTTGAGCGAGGTTTCATAGGCGCGCACCCCGACCAGGATCCGGCGATCCAGATAGCGGTCCTGGTACCAGGCAAAACCGGTGCGCAGGCCGATGCTGACCTGGTTCGAGGTTTCAGACTGGAAATAGTCCTCCGACGGCACGTTCTCGTCGAGCACATAAAGGAACATTTTTAGCTCTTTGTTCCACAACAAGAACATCTGCACGCCGGCTTCGTCGAAGACCGGGCCGAGATAGTCCTCGCCCGGCCCGAGCTTGGATTTGGGGACCCGGACATCGCGCAAATCGTTGAGCCGGAACGTCACCGTGCGCCCCTTGCGGGTCAGCGCATAGGTGAGACTGTCCTTTTTCTCCACGGTCACGCCAAGCTCGGCCGTATAGGCGCGATGCTTGGAAAGTTGCTGCTCGGTGAAGGGGTTGTTTTCGGTGAAATAGGCGAAATGAACGATGCCGTCGTCGCGATCGGCGATGTCGAGGCGGAAATTGCCGGCATAAGGCACCGCGTCGTGGATGAATTTGAAATAGTAGTAGTTTTCAGTCGGATAGACGGTGACCTCGTCGTTTAGCTGGGAAAAGACGTGGTCGAAGACCGCGTCGATGTCGGTGATGTCGAAAGCCGGCGCGGCGCGCACGGCGTCCACATAGGCTTCGTTGGTCGTGATCGTATTGGCGGATGCGGCCGCGACCGGCTGCGCCCAAACCATCGCTGCGGCCGCGAGGCCGAAACAAAGCCGGGCAAAGCGAAAGCCCCGCGGCATGAATGATGCCGGTGTCATGTCGATCTCCATTCCAATCATCGGGAACTGCCGGGGAGCCTGGCGCGTAGGCTCCCCGCGCATCTGAATTGCGCAAGCCTAGAGCTTGGGCAGGAATGCCGGCGGTTTTTCGATCGCCGAGCCCTTTTTCAGGTGCGACTGCAGCTTGTTGTGCGGCCTCACGGAACCGGTCTTGTTGTGCGACTGCGCCTTGTTGTGCGGCCTCACCGAACCGGTCTTCTTATGCGACTGCGCCTTGTTATGCGGCGATCCGGTCTTCAGGTGCGACTGGATCTTCTTGTGCGGCGAGCCGGTCTTCAGGTGTGACTGCGTCTTGTTATGCGGCGAGCCGGTCTTGAGATGCGACTGCGTCTTCTTATGCGGCGAGCCGGTCTTCAGGTGCGACTGCAACTTCTTATGCGGCGAGCCGGTCTTGAGATGCGACTGCGTCTTCTTATGCGGCGAGCCGGTCTTGAGGTGCGACTGCAACTTCTTATGCGGCGAGCCTGTCTTGAGATGCGACTGCAGCTTGTTGTGCGGCGATCCGGTCTTGAGGTGCGACTGCAGCTTGTTGTGCGGCGAGCCTGTCTTGAGATGCGACTGGATCTTCTTATGCGGCGATCCGGTCTTGAGATGCGACTGCAGCTTGTTGTGCGGCGAGCCTGTCTTGAGGTGCGACTGGATCTTCTTATGCGGCGAGCCGGTCTTGAGATGCGACTGGATCTTCTTATGCGGCGAGCCGGTCTTGAGGTGCGACTGCAGCTTGTTGTGGGGCGAGCCTGTCTTGAGATGCGACTGCAGCTTGTTGTGCGGCGAGCCGGACTTGAGGTGCGACTGGATCTTGTTGTGCGGCGAGCCGGTCTTGAGGTGCGACTGGATCTTCTTATGCGGCGATCCGGACTTCAGATGCGACTGCAGCTTGTTGTGCGGCGAGCCGGTCTTCAGATGCGACTGGATCTTGTTGTGCGGCGAGCCTGTCTTGAGATGCGACTGCAGCTTGTTATGCGGCGAGCCTGTCTTGAGGTGCGACTGCAGCTTGTTATGCGGCGAGCCTGTCTTGAGGTGCGACTGCAGCTTGTTGTGCGGCGATCCGGTCTTCAGATGCGACTGCAGCTTGTTATGCGGCGAGCCTGTCTTGAGGTGCGACTGCAGCTTGTTGTGCGGCGATCCGGTCTTCAGATGCGACTGCAGCTTGTTATGCGGCGAGCCTGTCTTCAGATGCGACTGGATCTTGTTGTGCGGCGAACCCGTCTTCAGATGCGAGTTCCACTTGGAATGGATGGGCGTCGGATCGCCGGTGCCGACATCGTGGCAATCCTGGTCGTTGGTGCTGTCGAGATCGCCGATGATCCCCACCATGCCGGGATAGAGCAAGCCGAGCGTTTCGTCGTCGAGTTCGCCGGTCGGATCGAGACCGCTGTCGGACTGCAATTGCGCCAGCGCCGATTGGGTCTGCGGTCCCAGAATGCCGTCGATCGGACCTGGATCGTAACCCAGAAGCGCGAGCGCGACCTGGATCGCCTGCGCGTCGACGCCACCGTCCTCGCCGTACAGCCACTGGATGCTGACGCAATTGGTGAGGATGTCGGAGCCATAATCCGCCGGAATCGATATCTTGAGTGCGAATTCCGTCGCTTCGCCGACGCCAAGCGTCACGCTCGGATTGTAGCACTGGATGCCCGCGTCGAGCTCGAAGCAATTCCAACCCGTTCCGATGGTCTCGACGAAGGGCGCGGCCTCGGGTTCGATCACGTCCCAGAGATAGACCGGACCCGAGAAATCGGCCGGGCCGTTATTCGTCAGCTTGATGGTGAAGCTGCATTCCGAACCCGGCAGGCATTCGACGGGACCACTCTTGTCGATGTCGAGATCGTAGCCCTGTGGCTGCGGCAGTGCCGGTTCTCCGGGCGGGAGTGCGCCGCCAGGGCCAGCGCGGTAAACCTCCACGTCGCCGATCTTGGTGGCGTCGTGCTTGAGCGCCTCGATGGCGATAGGATTGCCGGCCTCGTCGATATTGGTGTCGAGGTCGATCATGTAGGAGGCGAGCACCGCGTCGGCGGGGTAGGGATCGCCGGTGGCGGGATAGGCGCCGAGAGCGGCCTCGGGCAGCACCTCGTCGAGTGCTTCGGCGGGTGTGCCCTGGATGCCGTGCACCTCGGAGAGATCGCTGCGTTCGCCGGTCGAAGGCTCCAGGCAGGGCCCGTCGGGCGAGCACAGCGAATCGCCGGAGGCCCAGATGCTGCCATAGGGCCGTTCGGCGTCGATCGTGCCGTCGGTGGTATAGCCGTAACCGAAATCGACGCCGCCGGCGGCATTGGCGCGGATATGCGGCGCGCCAAGCGATTTGCGGTCATTAAAGCCGACATCGTAACGGCCGAGCGGGAACCAGAACCCTTCGCCCGTCAGCGTATATTGCAGCACGCGCGCGGCATGCGGCTTGGCGAATGGCTGCGATTGGTCGAGGCCGAGATTGCGCACGCCGCCGCGTTCGCCGATCAGCATCACGCCTTCGTCTGAAATGGCCAGGTCAGGCACCGCGCGCGGCGTCGCGTCATCGCCGCCGAATGCCGGCAGGACGATTTCGCGCCGCACATCGGCGCCATCGAACCCGCCATTTTCGTCCAGGCCGATGGACCAGACGCTGTTGGCGGCGTCATCGCCGGCGCCGTCCCAGTCGGGATTGCCC
The DNA here is from genome assembly GCF_009742725.1 of Nitratireductor arenosus. GTDB lineage: Bacteria > Pseudomonadota > Alphaproteobacteria > Rhizobiales > Rhizobiaceae > Mangrovimarina > Mangrovimarina arenosa. The sequence goes on from NZ_WPHG01000002.1 coordinate 252,267, forward strand.
ATGCCGTCCGCGCCCGACACGGCATAATAGAGCCGGGTTTCGTTCGACAGCGGATCGGTGAACACGGCGAGGCCGAACACACGGCGGCGGAAATCGGCATAGTTCCAGCATTCGGGCGTCTGCGCGAAGGCCTGCGGCGTTCCGGAGGCGTCCGCGCAATCGCCGACCGCGGCCGTCGAGGCCGGATCGAAAGCGATCGCGGGCAAGGTCGCCGCCTCGCCGGTAACGGCGTCGAGGAAGCTGGCGCGCGCGTCGGCGCCATGGTCGAAGCGGTCGATCTGCGTGCCGTCGAGCGCCAGGCGATGGATCATGCCGGTTTCGAGGTCCGAGACGAACAATTGTCCGTGCGCCTTGTCGAAGGCGACATTGCCGAGGCCGGCGCCGGTGTTTTCGCGCCCGTCCAGTGTGATCGCGGCGAGCAGTTCGGGCTGGTAGCCATTGTCGGCGTTGAGCCTGTAAAGCCCGCCGGGACCGCCTTCGCCCCATTGTCCGGGCAGCCAGTCGGTATTGTCGGGATCGCGATGCAGGCCGAATTGCGACGTGGCGGTCAGGTAGATATTGGCCGGACTGGCGTCATCGATCGCGATGCCGAAGACCTGGCCGACCTGGCCGGCGGTGACGGGAAGGCGTTGCGGCTCGTCGATCCAGTGGCGACCGTCGGCGGCGAAGCCGGGATTGCGAATGTCGACGACGGAGCCGACGACGCCGCTTTCATCGATCAGGGTCAGGCGCTCGCCGTCGGCAAGCGTGATTTCGGTGGTGCCGGAAAAGCGCGTCGCAAAGGCCTCTCCGGCCGACAGCGCCTCTTGGGCAAGGGCTGCGGGAACCAGCGCGGACGACCCCAAAAGCAGGGCTGAGGCGAAGGCGAGACGTTTGCCTTTCAGGGCGTTGCGTGAAAAATGGCGGGTGCGTAACGGGTTGGCGGCCATGGGATGCTCCTCCTCCTGGCAGGCTATCAGTCCCTTTTTATCCGGGCCTTCACTAGGTCCGCTTGCCCTCCGGGTAAATGAAGCACTTCACACCACCCGCGGGACACAAAGCTAGGCACGAAATCTCGTCTTGGTAAAGCGCAGGCGCGCCTTGTTCCTGTTTTAGCCTTACTTCCGCATGAAACCGCCGCTGATTTTTCAACTTTTCGGCGATTTCGACCACGGAGCCTTTGACTGGCCGAAACCTTGCCGATCCCGTGTGAACCCAGGCTGAACGGCTTCCGGCTGATGACGGAGGCGGGCAGGCCAATCCTGGCGCGATCAATGAAGTTTCGCGGCGCGGTGACTGTCACGACGGCGATGCGCCCGCCGCGCGAGAAAATCTTCTCGCACGGCGGGTTTTTCTCGCACGGCGTTCCGGTTTCGTTTCTTAAGAAGTGTTGATTTTATTGGAAATTTTTGGTGGGTGATGTAGGGATCGAACCTACGACCCGCTGATTAAGAGTCAGCTGCTCTACCAACTGAGCTAATCACCCACGGAGCCGCGTCTCAAGGAGCGCGAGCGTGCGGCTCTATAGCCGCTCGTTCCGGCGGTTGCAAGCCTTGGCGGGGGAAGAATTCAGACGAAAAGCGTTCCCTCTGCCAGCCGGACCGCGTAGCCGCCGATGCGTGCGGCCGTAAGTGCGCCGGCGGCGGTCTCTACCTCCAGGCGGATATGGGAAGGACGGCCCATTTCGATGCCCTGTTCGATCCAGTGGCGGCCGAATCCGTCGACAGGGGCGTCGAAGGCGACCAGCGCTCCGGCGAAGGCGGCGGCCGCCGAACCGGTGGCGGGATCTTCGACAATGCCGTCATGCGGGGCGAACATGCGGGCGTGGAAGGCGCAGTCCTCGCCGACCGTCTCGCGGCAATAGACATAGGCGCTGGGGATGATGTTGTCGGCTGGCGGCGCGATGTCGAGCCACAAGCGCGGATCGAACTGGGCCCGGCCGGCCGCCTTAAGGTCGGCGACCGGGATGCAGACATAGGGCACGCCCGCCGTCCAGGCAGAGGGACGGTGGTTCTCGAAACCGATCTCGCCGGCGTCGAGCCCGAGCGCGGCGGCGATCAGTTCGGGCTCGGCCGACAGCGCGACGGGATTGGGCAGGCGCGGCAGGTCGAATTCGGCGAAGCTCGCCCGGCCGGGCGTGGCGCTGACGGCGCAGCGCACCGGGCCGATCTTTTCCTCAAGCACGAGAATGGCAGTGTCGCCGGCCCGCGCCTTGCCGCCTTCATGGAGCGCGATTGCGGTGCCGACGGTCGGGTGGCCGGCAAACGGCAATTCGCTCTTGGGTGTGAAGATGCGCACGCCGGCGGCATGGGTGGAATTTCGCGGCGGCCCGACAAACACGGTCTCCGACAGGTTGAATTCGGCGGCGACGGCCTGCATGGCAATGCCGTCGAGCCCGTCGCTGTCGCGTACGATCGCCAGCGGATTGCCGGCAAGCGCGCGGTCGGTAAAGACATCGTAGATCTCATAGCGCCGTCCGGCCATTCTTCGTCTCCGCTCGCGGGTCGGTGTCGGGAGTTTGAGGTCCAGAAGAGCGGTTTGCGTCCGGCTTGGCAAGCGTCGTACGCCGGATGGGCGGGGCCTCAGGCCGTGCGATGTCGGTGGCGGGTGACGAGCACGCGCAGGATGCCGCGTCCGCCGAACAGGATCGAGACGAAATAGACCAGGCCGGCCGACAGGATGATGGCCGGACCCGACGGCAGGGTGAAATGGTAGGACAAAAGCAGGCCGGCCGTGCTCGACGCGATGCCGATGGCGATCGCCAGCAGACACATCGTGTCGACGCGCGCGGTCCAGAAACGGGCGGCGGCGGCCGGCAGCATCATCAGGCCGACCGACAACAGCGTGCCGAGCGCCTGGAAGCCGCCGACCAGATTGAGCACGACCAGACCCAGAAAGACGAAATGGACCAGCGGGCCGATGCCGCTGACCGAGCGCAGGAACAGCGGGTCGAGACATTCCGCGATCAGACCGCGCCACAAAAGCAGAAGCGCGGCGAGCGTCGCGATCGAAATGCCGGCGATCAGCGTCAACGCCTCGTCGTTGAGCGCCAGCACGCTGCCGAACAGCACATGCATCAGGTCGACGCTGGAGCCGCGCAGCGACACGATCAAGACGCCGACGGCGAGCGAGATCAGGTAGAAGGCGGCCATCGAGGCGTCCTCCTTCTGGACGGTCAGGCGCGAAACCGCGCCGGCGCCGAGCGCCACCAAAACACCGGCGATCAGCCCGCCGACGGTCATCGGCACGATGGCGAGACCGAACAGCAGGAAGCCGGTCGCCGCGCCCGGCAGGATCGCGTGCGCCATCGCGTCGCCGGCCAGGCTCATGCGGCGCAGCATCAAGAACACGCCGACCGGACACGAGGAGATCGACAACAGCACCACGCCGAGCAACGCGCGGCGCATGAAGGCGAATTCGACAAAGGGTGAAACGAGGAGGTCGATCATAGCGAGCCGCTGCGCTGTGCCGCGGCCGGAACCGGCGATGACGCCGTTCCGGTATGGTCGTGGCCGGCATGCGGGCCGTCGGCCGCGCACCAGGGGGCGTCGTCGTGCCAGGCTTCGTCGAAGCGGCGCGCGCGCGCCAGAATGTCGGGCTGCATGACGTCTTGCGTGCGGCCCCAGGCGATCGGGCGGCGGGCCAGAACCAGCGTTTGGGGAAAATGGTCGCGCACCAGCTCGAAATCGTGGACCACCACCAGCACGGTGCGCCTTTCGCCATGCCAGTGCCGGATGAGGGCGATCAGATCGGAGGTCGTCTTGGCATCGATAGCATTGAACGGTTCGTCGAGCAGGATCAGATCGGCCTTCTGGACGAGCACGCGGGCAAAAAGCGCGCGTTGCAACTGGCCGCCGGACAAGGTGTCGATCGGCCGGTGCTCGAAGCCGGCAAGGCCGACCGCGTCGAGCGCGTCGCGCAGGTTCTCCCGGTCGCGATGGTCGTAGCGTCTCAAAAGGCCGCGTTTCGGCCAAAGCCCGAGGCCAATGAGGTCGAGAACGCGGGCGGGAAAGCTGCGGTCGATCTCGGATTGCTGCGGCAGATAGGCGAGACGCTGGCCGGGTGCCGTCTTCACGGCGCCGGCCATCGGTTTCACGATGCCGACGATCCCTTTCATCAGGGTGGATTTGCCCGATCCGTTGGGGCCGACCACGGCGGTCAGCGAGCCGCGTTCGACGGGGCCGTTCAGATGGTGGACGGCCGGGTGGCTGCCATAGCCGAGGGTCAGGTCGCTAAAGGTCAGGCTGGCGTCGCTCATTGCCATGTCCGGAATAATCGCCGACGCTGCCGGCCGATCCCGTCTGGTTATGTGATGTTATTACGTTCGTCAATGGCGGGATCGGATCACGATCGGGGCCGGCGGACGGCAAACACGCAACTGTGTTCGTAAAACCGGGTCGGAATTGAAACCATACCGGGTGGCGCGCGTCTATCCTTGCGAAACTACCTTGAAGGCGGCGGCATAGCCGGCTTGGATGGTGCGGCAGCAAGGCGGGTGGTGGCCAATGAACGAACAATCTGCAGGCAGCGGCGCGCTCCGCCCGGACTTCTACGACGCTTTGCCTATTCATGCCGGCTTCGAGGGCCTTGCGGACGGAGCGGCCTACCGGCCGGTGCCGGACGACTGGTTCGTCGGTACCGCCGATATTGTCGGTTCGACCGAGCTGATCGCGGCCGGTCGCTACAAGGTCGTCAACACGGTCGGCGCGGCGGTGATCTCGGCGCAGATCAACGCGGCCGGCGGAAGGCGGTTTCCGTTCGTGTTCGGCGGCGACGGCGCCGGGTTCAGCTTTGAAGCGGACCGGCTGGAGGCCGCGCGCGATGCGCTGGCGCGCGTGATCGGCTGGGCCAGGCGCGAGTTCGAGATCGAGATGCGCGGCGCGATCGTGCCGGTCGGGGCGATCCGCGCGGCGGGCCACGAGCTTGCCGTCGCCCGCTACGCGCCGTCGCCCGGCGTCGATTACGCGATGTTTTCCGGCGGCGGCATGGCCTGGGCGGAAGGCGAGATGAAACGGGGGCGCTACCGGGTCGAGGCCGCGCCGGCCGACCAATATCCCGATCTGGCCGGCCTGTCGTGCCGCTGGACGCCGATGCGGGCGAGGCACGGCAGGATCCTGTCGCTGCTGGCGATCCCGAGAGCGGACGCGCCGATAGCAGCGGTCGCTGACGCCATGCGCCGGATCATCGCGCTGACGGTCGGGCTGGAGCGCGGCGGCCACCCGGTGCCGGCGGCGGGGCCCGGTTTCGAATGGCCGCCGCTCGGGCTGGAGCTGGAGGCGCGCGCCCGGCGCGGCGGCGGCTCGTTGATACTCAACAAGCTGCGACTCCTGGCCGAAACCCTGTTTGCGCTTTTCCTGTTCAGGACCGGGCGCGGGGTCGGCGGTTTCGATCCGGGCCATTATGTCGAGACGACCAGCGCCAACGCCGATTTCCGCAAATTCGACGACGGTCTGAAGATGACGATCGATTGCGACGCCGAAACCTATAAAAAACTGGAGGCGATGCTGGCCGAGGCGGCGGCCAAGGGGCTGCTCGACTACGGCCTGTTCGAGCAGGACGAGGCGATCATGACCTGCATCGTGCCGTCGGTGTCGAGCGACGACCACGTGCATTTCGTCGACGGCGCGTCGGGCGGCTACACCACGGCGGCGTTGGCCATCAAAAGGCGGGGATAGCGTGCTTTCAGCGGTCGGCTCCTGTGTCCGGTTGCCTGGCCGCGATGCGCTCGGCCACCAGGTCCTGCATCCGCCACAAATGCCGGTCATGCAGCCCGAGCCGTTCGAGATGCTCGACCGTGTTGAGGAGATATTCGGCCATCGTGCCCCAGAAGCCGACGGCGACCGCCAGCCGGTCGGCGATCTCGGTCTCGCTCAGGCCGCCGACATAACCGGCATAATTGTGCTCGGCGACGAAGGCGATGGCGCGCAGCGGGCCCGTGTCGGTGGCGACATTGACCCAGCGCGGCAGGATCGGCGGCTCGCGTTCAAGCAGCCGAACGAGGTCGGCGTCGAGACGTTCCGGCGCGATCTTCAGCGCCACGCCCTTGCAGCTTCCGCCCCGGTCGAGCGACAGCATCAGGCCCGGCTGGTCGACATTGCCGCGATAACGCGTATCCCAGCCGAGGCAGAAGGCGCGGTGCCAGCCGCGCACGAGGCCGGTGCGCCGGTCGGAAAAGGCGATCGGTGCGCGCCAGATAAGCGAGCCGAAGGCGAACACCCACAACGGCTCGCCGGGCGCCAGCGCGGCGCGCAAGGATGTCGCGGTGTCGGCGAACCAGCTTTTCGGGACATTTTTTTGCCGCTGCATCGGCCCGGGATCGGCGAGGTCGCGATGAACCTGCCGGACGAGCTCGGCTGTCAGGCGCGGGCGTCGCGTCATTCCTGTCGTGCGGTCGGGGCGCGATGGCGGCGTGCGACGGCCGATGGCCGGCCGGGTAGCGCAAGCCGGGTCTGTTGCCGGTCGCGCTCGGCCACCACCTTGCCGGCGGCGATCACGCACAGGCGCTCGGCGCGCAGCCTCAGCGCCTCGACAGGATCGCCAGCGTCGAGGATGACGAGGCTTGCCTTGCTGCCGACCGCGACGCCGTAATCATCAAGCCCCATGATCGCAGCGCTCTCGGTCGTCACCATGTCGAAACAGCGCCGCATCTCGTCCGGGTGCGACATCTGGGCGACATGCAGGCCCATGAAGGCGACGTCGAGCATGTCGGCGGTGCCGAGCGAATACCAGGGATCGAGCACGCAGTCCTGGCCGAAGCCGACGCGGATGCCGTGGGCGTGCATTTCCTTGACCCGGGTCAGGCCGCGGCGCTTGGGAAAACTGTCGTGGCGGCCCTGAAGCATGATGTTGATCAACGGGTTGGGGATCGCCGCGACCCCGGCCTCGGCGATCAGCGGCAGGAGCTTGGAGACGTAATAATTGTCCATCGAATGCATCGAGGTCAGATGCGAGCCGGCGACGCGGCCGCCGAGGCCGAGACGCTGGGTCTCGTAGGCGAGCTGCTCGATGTGGCGCGACAGCGGATCGTCGGTCTCGTCGCAATGCAGGTCGACCATCAGCCCGCGCTCGGCCGCGATCTCGCACAGGGCGGTGACCGTGCGGGTGCCGTCGGCCATGGTGCGCTCGAAATGCGGGATGCCGCCGACGACGTCGACGCCCATATCGAGCGCGCGCAGCGTGTTTTCGCGCGCGCCGGGCGAGCGGTAGAACCCGTCCTGGGGAAAGGCGACCAGCTGCAGGTCGATATAGGGCGCGACCTCCTTCCTGACCTCCAGCAGCGCCTCGACGGCGAGCAGTCGATCGTCGCAGACATCGACATGGCTGCGGATCGCCAGCAGCCCCATGGAAACCGCCCAGTCGCAATAGGCAAGCGCGCGCTGTTTGACCGCCTCGTGGGTCAGGAGCGGCTTCAGCTCGCCCCACAGCGCGATGCCCTCCAAAAGCGTGCCCGACGCGTTGGTGCGCGGCAGGCCGTAGGACAGCGTGGCGTCCATGTGGAAATGCGGATCGACCAGCGGCGGGGCGACCAGATTGCCGCTCGCGTCGACGACGCGTCCGGCCTCGGCGGTGATGCCGGGCTCGATGGCGACGATCCTGGCTCCCGCAATCGCGATGTCGGCGATTTGGCCGTCAGGCAGGGTGCCGCCTTTGACGATCAGGTCGAAACTCATCTCTCGCCTTTCTGGTAGGGGATCATCAGCGCCTTGGGATAGGTCGCGCGGCGGGCGACGAGAATCAGCGCCAGCACCGATAACACATAGGGCAGCATCAGGAAGAGCTGATAGGGGATGACGCCGCCGGTGACCTGCTGCAGGCGCACCTGATAGGCGTCGAAGGCGGCAAACAGCACCGCGCCGAGCAGCGCCTTGCCCGGACGCCAGGAGCCGAACACGACCAGCGCGATGCAGATCCAGCCGCGGCCGTTGACCATCTCGAAAAAGAACGAGTTGAAGGCCGACATGGTCAAAAAGGCGCCGCCGACGGCCATTAGCGCGCTGCCGGCCATAACCGCGCCGATGCGCGTGGCGGTGACGCCGATGCCCTGGGCCTCGACGGCGGCCGGGTTTTCGCCGACGGCGCGCACGGCCAGCCCCAGCGGCGTGCGATAAAGCACCCAGCCGACCACGGCGACGGTGACGAAGGCGAGATAGGTGAACGGGGTCTGGGCAAACAGCGCCGGGCCGACGAGCGGAATGTCGGACAGGAGCGGGATTTCCAGCGGCTGGAACGAGTCGATTTTCGGCGGCGAGGTCACTTCCGGCAGGGCGAGACGATAGGTGAAATAGGTCAGCGAGGTGGCGAGCAGGGTGATGCCGATGCCGACCACGTGCTGCGACAGGCCGAGCGGCACGGTCAGCGTGCCGTGCAGCAGCCCGAAGGCCGCGCCGGTGGCCGCGGCGACCGCGATCCCGGTCCACAGATCGCCGCCCGAATAGACGGTGAACCAGCCGGTGAAGGCGCCGGCGACCATGATACCCTCGATGCCGAGATTGAGCACGCCGGCGCGCTCGCAGATCAGTTCGCCCATGGTGGCGAAGATCAGCGGTGAGGCGATGCGGATCGCGGCGACCCAGAACGAGGCGGTGAACAGGATTTCCAGAGCTTCGGCCACGCTCACCTCCACCGGATGCGGTAACGCGTCAGCATGATCGCCGTGACCATGGTCAGCAATGCGGTCGCCGTCATGACGTTGGCGATGTAGCTCGGCACGTCGGCGGTGCGGCTCATGGCGTCGGCGCCAACGAAGATGCCGGCGACGAAGATCGCCGCGGCGATGACGCCGAGCGGATTGAGCATGGCGAGCATGGCGACCACGATGCCGGTGTAGCCGAAGCCCGGCGACAGATCGAGCGTAAGGTTGCCCTTCAGTCCCGACACTTCGGAGAAGCCGGCGAGCGCTGCCAGGCCGCCCGACAGGAGCGCCGTCTTCATCAGCACCGTGTTGACGGGGATGCCGGCGAAACGCGCGGCCGCGGGGTTGTGGCCGACGGCGCGCATCTCGTAACCGAGCGCGGTCTTTTTCATGATCACCCAGACCCAGAGCGCGGCGATGACGGCGATCACGAAGCCGTAATGCAGGCGCTTGCCGCTGACGATGCGCGGCAGCTTGGCCTCCGCGATCACGCGTTCGGATTGCGGCCAGCCGAGCCCCATCGGGTCCTTCAAGACGCCTTCCAGAAGCATGGAGACCACGAGCAGCATGATGAAGTTCAACAACAGCGTGGTGACGACCTCGTCGACGCCGAGCCGGGTTTTCAAGAAGGCCGGACCGAGCAGAAGCAGGGCGCCGGCCGTCATCGCGGCCAGCATGATCAGCGGGATGAGGACGATCGCCGGCAGGGGCAGGGCGCCGGTGCCGAGCACGACGGTGACGATGGCGCCAGCGTAAAGCTGGGCTTCGGCGCCGATATTCCACAATTTGGCGCGAAAGGCGACCGCGACCGCAAGCCCGGTGAAGATCAGCGGCGTGGCGCGGGTCAGGGTTTCCAGCAGGGCGAATTGCGAGCCGGCCGCGCCCTTGGCCACCAGCGCGAACACCGACAGCGGCGAGGCGCCGGCCGCCAGCACCAAAATGGCGGCGATCGCCATGGTGGCCAGGATCGCGCCCGCCGGATAGGCGAGCGTGGCGGCGAGCGAGGGTGCGGATTTGGGTTCAAGCCGCATGATGAGGGCGTCCAAGGCCTTTGTGGAGGATGTCGCAGCCGGGCCCCCGGGCGGCACGTGCGATCGCGGGGCGGGGAAACACCGTCATGCCGCCTCCATGCCGTGGCCGGCCATCAGTTCGGCAAGCTCGCGCACCGAGCGTTCGCCGCGCACCGAGGGCGGCGAAAGCCGGCCCTTGAACATCACGCAGACATGGTCGGAAAGCGTCAGGATCTCGTCGAGGTCCTCCGAGATCAGCAGCACCGCCGCGCCGCGCGCACGCGCCTCCAGCAGTTTCTGGTGCACATAAGAGATCGCGCCGACGTCGAGCCCGCGCGTCGGCTGGTTGGCCAGGATGATCTTCGGATCGGGATCGAGCGCCCGGCCGAGGATCAGCTTTTGCATATTACCGCCCGAAAGCAGGCGCACGCGCGCCTCCGGCGAGGGGCATTTGACGTCGTAATCGCGGATCAGCTCCTCGGCGAAACCGCGCGCGGCGGCCCAGTCGAGAAAGCCGTGCCGGGAAAAACGCGGCGAGCGGTAACGCTCGGCGATGACGTTTTCGGTGACGCTCATGTCGCCGATCGTGCCGACAGCGTGCCGGTCCTCGGGGATGCGGGCGACGCCGGCCTGCAGCGCGATCGCCGGCGACCACGTCTCCACCGCCTCGCCGGCGATGCGAAACCGTCCCGACCGCGGACGGTGAATGCCCGACAACAGTGCCGCCAGCGTCGTCTGGCCGTTGCCCGACACGCCGGCCAGCCCGACGATTTCGCCGCCGCGCAGCGCCAGCGAGACGCTTTCCAGGCCGACGGGACCGGAGGCGGGCGCGGCGCAAACGGCCTCGCATTCGAGCAGCACCGGTCCCGGCGTGGCCTCGGCGATCGCCGGCGGCGCGATTTCCTGGCCGATCATCAGCGCGGCCAGTTCTTGGCGCGTCGTGCCCTTGGTTTCGCGTTCGCCCGACAGGCGGCCGGCGCGCAGCACCAGCACGCGGTCGCTGATCGCCAGCACCTCGTTGAGCTTGTGGGAAATGAAGATCACCGAAAGCCCCGAGGCGACCAGTTTCTTCAGGGTTGCAAACAGCGCCTCGGTCTCGATCGGCGTCAGCACCGCGGTCGGCTCGTCGAGGATCAGCACGCGCGCGTCGCGATAAAGCGCCTTGAGGATCTCCACGCGCTGGCGCTCGCCGACGGTGAGGTTTGCGACCGTCTGGTCCGGTTCGACGGCGAGCCCGAAATCGGCGGCAAGCGTGCGGATGCGGGCGAGCGCCGTGGCGCGGTCGAAGCGCGGCGACCAGGACGACTGGGTGCCGAGCGCGATGTTTTCCAGCACCGTCATGTTGTCGGCCAGGGTAAAATGCTGGTGGACCATGCCGACGCCGGCTTCGAGCGCCGCACGCGGATCGCCGGGCGGCAAGGCCTTGCCGAACGCCTCGACCGTGCCCTCGTCGGCGACATAGTGGCCGAACAGGATGTTCATCAACGTCGTCTTGCCGGCGCCGTTTTCGCCCAGCAGCGCCACGACCTCGCCGCGCCGCAGTTCGAGCGAGATGGCGTCGTTGGCAACAAGCGGGCCGAAATGCTTGGTGATGTTGTGCAGATGCAGGACGGGTGTGGCGGTCATCGGGATCCCGGTCGCGACGGTCACGACCCTTTCTGCGCGTTGGAGCGAAGGCCGCCGAAACGACGTCTCGGCCTTCGCCCGGATCGCGGGTCGATTGCGGATGGCAAAATGCCGATCCGGCCTCTCCCTTGTGGGAGAGGCCGTTCGATCAGCTCGATTTCGGTTCCTCGTCGTTGATCTCGACGGTGAACGAGCCGTCCCTGATCGCCTTTTCCTTCTCCGCCACCTTGGCCATCACCGCGTCGGGCACCTTGCCCTCGAACGTGCCGAGCGGGGCGAGCGAGCAGCCGCCATGCTTCATGAAGGAATAGATGCCGTAATCGTCGGCCTTGAAGGAGCCGCCCTTGACCTCGGCGATCGCCTTGTCGAGCGTCGGCTCGAAATGCCACAGCGCCGAGGCGACGACGGTTTCGGGATAGTCGGCCTGGGTGTCGATGACGTTGCCGATCGCCAGAAGCTTGCGCTCCTGGGCGGCGTCGGAGACCCCGAAGCGCTCGGCGTACAAAATGTCGGCGCCGGCGTCGATCTGGGCGAAGGCGGTCTCCTTGGCCTTGGGCGGGTCGAACCAGGAGCCGATGAAGGCGACCTGGAAGGCGATGTCGGGCGCGGTCTCGCGCGCGCCGGCCATGAAGGCGTGCATCAGCCGGTTGACCTCGGGGATCGGGAAGCCGCCGACCATGCCGATATTGTTCGACTTGGTCAGCGCGCCGGCGATGATACCGGTCAGGTAGGAGGCATCCTGGATATAGTTGTCGAACACCGCGAAATTGGGATGGGCGTCGTCGGGCTTGAAGCTCGATCCCATCAGGAAGGCGGTGTCGGGGTAGTCGGCGGCAACGGTGCGGGCGGCGTCCTCGACGCCGAACACCTCGCCGATGACGAGCTGGTGGCCGGCCTCGCAATATTCGCGCATCACGCGCTCATAATCGCTGTTGGAGACGTTCTCGGAAAACACATAGTCGATGTCGCCGCGGTCCTTGGCGGCGTTGGCGGCCTTGTGGATGCGGCTGACCCATTGCTGTTCGACCGGCACCGTGTAGATCGCGGCGACCTTGACCGGCTCCTGGGCGAACAGTCTGGTGGGCAATGTGGCGGCGCCGGCAAGGGCCGCCGTGGCGCCGGCGACCTTCAAAACGGTGCGGCGCGAGACGAGGGACGATGCTGATCCGGGAGAGAATTTCGTCATGGGTCCACCTCTGGTTGGAACGTGCGCGAGGACGTTGCCCGCCTCATTTTTTATCAATTGGTAAAGACTAGAAGAAATTTTGCCGCCCGGCAATCGCGATCGGCGCGTTGCCCACCGGTGTCGCGCGCTCAGCCCAGCCTGGCGGGAACGCGGGCTTCGAGGCGCCGGAAGGCGAGGACGATCAGCCCGGTGATGACCAGATAGACCAGCGCCAGCAGCAGCAGCGGCTCGAAGATGATGAACGTGTCCTGGCGCACACGGCTCGACACGGCGTAGATGTCGACGACGGTGATCGTGGCGACCAGCGGCGTCGCCTTCAGCTGCAGCACGGTCTCGCCGGCGAGTGTCGGCAGCGCGCGCTGGATCGCCTGCGGCAGCCAGATGCGACGGAAAATCTTCCAGCGGCTCATGCCGAACGCGCGCGCGCTCTCCAGTTGGCCGCGCGGCACGCCGGCAAAGGCGCCGCGCATGACCTCGCCCTCGTAGCCGGCGAACGACATGGTCAGCGCCAGCACGGCATAGGGCCAGGCCTGGCGCAGATACGGCCACAGTTCCGAGCCGCGGATCCAGGGAAATTGCGGAAACAGCGAGCCGAGCCCGAAATAAAGCAGCCATAATTGCAGCAAAAGCGGCGTGCCGCGGATCACCGTGCAGAAGGCGCGCGCCGGCAAGGCGAGATAGGCCGGCCCGGCCGCCTGGGCGAGGCCGAGCGGCACGGCGAGCGCGAAGCCGAGCATGCAGGTCACGACCAGCAGCCACAGCGTGCGCCAAAGCCCCTCGACGGCGAGCGGGGCATAGTCGGGGATCCAGTCCCAGCGCATGGTCCAGCCGGCATAGGCGGCGAGCGCCAACGCGATGGCGATCAGCACGATGCGGTGCGGTTTCAGCCAGGCGCGCAGCGGCGGCAGCGGCTTGCCGGTGACCTCGATCACGTTTGCCATCAGCCCGCGCCTCCGACATGCGGCATGCCGCGACGCGCCCAGCGCTCGACGCGGGCGATGATGACGTTGGAAAACAGGGTCAGGAGCAGATAGAGCACGCCGGCGGCGACGAAGAAGGTGAAATAGGCCTTGGTCGCGCCGGCCGCCTGGCGGGTCGCCAGGGTCAGTTCGTTGAAGCCGACGACGGCGAGCAGCGCGGTGTCCTTGGTGGCGATCAGCCACAGATTGGCCAGGCCGGGTATGGCGTAGGGCAGCATTGCCGGCAGGGTAATGCGGCGCAGGAGCAGGCCGGGCGCCATGCCGTAGGCGCGCGCGGCCTCGATCTGGCCCTGCGGGATGGCGCGAATGGCGCCGCGAATGACTTCGGTCGAATAGGCGCCCTGGACGACGCCGAGCACGGCGATGCCGGCGACGAGGCCGGAAATGTCGACCGGCGGGTAGCCGAAGGCCTCCAGCGCCCGGTTCACCAGATCGGTGCCGGCGTAATAAAGCAAAAGGATCAGCACCAGTTCGGGCACCGCGCGCACCACGGTGGTGTAGACCTCCAACAGGTCGCGGACGACCGGGCCGCCGTAAAGCTTGCCCCATGCGCCGGCGGTGCCGATCACAAGGCCGATGCCGAACGCGCCGAGCGCGATCTGGACGGAACTGGCGAGGCCGCGCAGCAGCGTTCCGCCCCAGCCGGGCGGGCTCGGTGCGAGCAGGTCGAAAAGGCTCAGTTGCAGCAGGGTCTCAAGCAGGTGCTTGTCTCCGGCGGTGAATGCGCGTCGCGCCCCCCGCCGGCGCCGCCCGGCGGCGTGCCGATCGAGGGGCGTTCAAGCTCTGGCGTCGGCTAGCCGCCAAAAATATCGAAATCGAAATATTTCTTGGTGATCTCGTTATATTTGCCGCTGTCGCGGATCGCCCCGATGGCGGCGTTGAGCTTGGCCTTCAGATCGTCCTCGCCCTTGCGCACGCCGAAGCCGACGCCCGGTCCCAACACGTCCAGATCGGGCGCGACATTGCCCTTCATCTCGCAGCACGCCTTGCCCTGGTCGGTTTGCAGGAAGGCGTCGAGGGCGAGCGAATCCGCCTGGGTGGCGTCGATGCGGCCGGCGGCCAGGTCGGCATTGGCCTCGTCCTGGGTCTGGTAGACCTTGATCTCGGCAACCGCATCGCCGAAATGTTTTTTGGCGTAGACGTCGTGCACGGTGGAGACCTGGACGCCGAGGATCTTGTCCTTCAGCCCATCGGGCGTGGCGTCCATCTCGACGCCCTTGGCGCCGGCGATCCCGGTCGGGGTATTGTAATATTTGTCGCTGAAATCGATCGATTTCATCCGCTCGGCGGTGATCGACATGGAAGCGGCGATGAAGTCGATCTTCTTGGCGTTGAGCGCCGGAATGATGCCGTCCCACGACACCGGCGTAATCTCGCAGTCGAGTTCGGCCGCAGCGCAGATCGCGTCGGCGATCTCGACTTCCCACCCGACCCACTTGCCCGACGCGTCCGGCGAGGCGAAGGGCGGGTAGGGTTCGGCGGCGATGCCGACCTTGACGGTCTCTGCCTGTGCCGCGCCGAGCGACATCATGCCGGCCGCGAACATGCCGGCGGCGAATTTGGCGAAGGATTTCATGGAAAACTCCCTTTGTTTGGTTGCGGTTCCCTGATTGCTGTCTCAGCCGACCGTGCGTAAAAATTGCTGCAACCGGTCGGATTTCGGCGCGCCGAACAGGTCTTCGGGCCGGCCTTCCTCCTCGACCAGGCCCTGGTGCAGGTAGACGACGTGGCTGGCGACCTCGCGGGCGAATTTCATCTCGTGGGTGACGAGCACCATGGTGCGGCCCTCGCCGGCGAGGTCGGCGATCACCTTGAGCACCTCGCCGACCAGTTCGGGATCGAGCGCGGAGGTCGGTTCGTCGAACAGCATGACGCGCGGCTCGACGGCGAGCGCGCGGGCGATGGCGCCGCGCTGCTGCTGGCCGCCGGACAGGAAGGCGGGGTATACATCGCGCTTTTCGGCCAGCCCGACCCGTTCGAGCAGCGCCTCGCCGGTTGCGATCGCCTCGGCCCTCGCGATGCCCAGCACATGCACCGGCACCTCGATGACGTTTTCGATCAGCGTCATGTGGCTCCACAGATTGAAGCTCTGGAACACCATGCCGAGCCGGGAGCGGATGCGCTCGATCTGGCGCCGGTCGGCCGGCATCATGTCGCCGTGGCCGTCCGGTTTCAGCCGGATTTGCTCGCCATTGACGCGGATGATGCCGCTGGTGGGGTTTTCCAGACAATTGATGCAGCGCAGCAGCGTCGACTTGCCCGATCCCGAGCCGCCGATGATGGCGACCACCTCGCCGTCGCGCGCCGACAGCGACACTCCCTTCAATACGTGCAGGGCGCCGAACTTCTTGTGCAGGTCCTCCACATGGATCGCCTCGGCCGGTGTGCCGGATGGCTCTTGTGCTTCGGGTTGCGCGGCCGCGACCGTCATCGGTCACGCTTTCGCGGCGTATCGAACACCCGCAGACCCACCCGGTGCGCCATCGCCTGTCGCATCGTTCCCCGTTTCTTTCGCCGGATCCGTGGTCGCTGTGGCGGCGGACCGGCCTTTGTTTTTCGAGGCCATTACGGCACTTGCCGGCTTGTTATGCAAGCGTATAAATACGGGCGCCCGATTTCGTGGGCCGGAGGAATGGAAAAATCGTGACGCAATACGGCTCGCAATCCATGGCCGCGCCGCTGAAGCGCGTATTGATGTGTTCCGCCGGCACCGCCATGCGCGGCGCCGATCCGGCGCGCTGGCATTACGGACCGCAATTCGATCCGGCCAGGGCGGCGGCCCAGCATGCGCGGCTAAGCGCGCTGGTGGAAGCAGCCGGCGCGCGGATCGACTGGCTCGACGGCGCCGACGGGCTGGCGGATTCCGTCTTCACCCACGATCCGTCCTTGATGACCGATCGCGGCGCGGTGATCCTGTCGATGGGCAAGGCGCTGCGCGGGCCGGAGCCGGGCCTGCACGAGGCACATTACCGGGATCTCGGCATTCCCGTTCTCGGCCGGATCGCGGCGCCGGGCCAGGTCGAGGGCGGCGATTGCGTGTGGCTAGACCCGTCCACGCTTGCCGTGGGGCGCGGGGTACGCACCAACGGGGCCGGTATCGGCCAACTGGCCGCGATCCTCGAACCGCTGGGCGTGACCGTGCACGGTTTCGACCTGCCTTTGTGGCACGGGGCCGACGCCTGCCTGCATCTGATGTCGGTGATCAGCCCACTCGCCGACGATCTGGCGCTGGTCCATGCGCCGCTGCTGCCGGCGCCGTTCTGGCAGATGCTGCGGGCGCGCGGCATGGTGCTGGTGGAGGGCGATCCGGACGAATTCGCGGCCAGCAACGGGCTGTCGCTCAACGTGCTGGCGACCGCGCCGCGGGCGGCGATCGCGGTTGCCGGCTTTCCCCGGACGAAGGCGGCGATGGAACGGGCCGGCTGCAGCGTCGCGACCTTCGAGGCCGATGCTTTGTGCATTGCCTGCGAGGGCGGGCCGACCTGCCTGACCCGGCCGATCCTGCGGCAATGACGACCAATGGACGCCGCAAGTTTCGCCGCGAAGGCGAGGGGCGTCGCCGCCGGGATCTGATCGAGGCAACGCTGGACTGCGTGGCTGAAAACGGCATCGAAGGCGCAACGGTGCGGGCGATCGCGTTGCGCGCCGGTGTCAGCGCCGGACTGATCCGGCACTATTTCCCCGGCAAGGCGGACCTCCTGCAGGCCGCCTATGCGGCGGTGGTCAAAAGGATGACCGACCAGGCCAAGGACGCGCTCGCCGCGCGCGAGGCGCGCCCGGCCGAGCGGCTTGCCGCCTTCGTGCGCGCCAATCTCGGTCCGCCGGTCGTCGACGCGCGCATCTTTTCGCTGTGGGCCGGCTTCATCGCCCGCGCCCATGCCGATACCGCGCTCGCCGCCGTGCACCGGGAAGGCTATCTCGGTTTTCGCGACGAGGTCGAAAGCTTGGTGGGCGCGGTGCTGGAGGAAGCCGGCCGCCCCGCTGACACGGCGATGCTGCGCCGGCATGCGATCGCCATCAACGCCATTATCGACGGGCTATGGATCGAGGGCTGCATGGCCAGCAGCCTGTTTGGCGAGGGCGAACTGGCTGGAATCGCGATTGCCAGCGTCGCCGCGCAACTCGGCGTCGACCTGCCGGGCCGTGCAGGGAGCGGGCATTGATGAAGACAGTCGGCGAGGCGTTGGTTGCGCTTTTGGAGGCGCATGGGGTCGACACGGTGTTCGGCATTCCCGGCGTCCACACGATCGAGCTTTATCGTGGCCTTGCGGGCTCGCCTATCCGGCACGTCACGCCGCGTCACGAGCAGGCGGCGGGGTTCATGGCCGACGGCTATGCGCGCGCGACCGGCCGGCCGGGCGTGGCCCTGCTGATCACCGGACCCGGCCTGACCAACGCCGTCACCGCGATCGCCCAGGCGCGCGCCGACAGCGTGCCGATGCTGGTGATTTCCGGCGTCAACCGGCTAGACAGCCTCGGCCGGGGGCTCGGCCATCTGCACGAACTGCCCGACCAGCGCGCGTTGATGCGCAGCGTGTGCCTGATGTCGGAACGCGTCGAGCGGCCGCAGGACCTCGGCGGAACCGTCAGTCGCGCCTTCGACCGTCTCGCCTGCGGCCGGCCGGGCCCGGTTCATATCGAGATCCCGCTCGACGTGATGGGCCTGCCTGCCGGCGACCTGTCCCTCGAGACCGCGCCGCGACCGCTACATGCGACGCCCGCCAAGGCCGAGCGCGACCGCGCCTTTGAGATCCTGGCCCAGGCCCGCCGACCGGCGATCCTGATCGGTGGCGGCGCGCGCGGCGCGGCCGACGCCGTCGCGCGGCTGGCCGAACGGCTCGACGCGCCGGTGATTTCGACGGCCAATGCGCGCGGCATCATGCATGGCCATCGGCTGGCGGTGCCGGCAAGCCCGAGCCTGAAAGCGGTGCGCGCCTTGTTGGCCGACAGCGATGCGGTGCTGGCGCTGGGCACCGAAATGGGGCCGACCGACTACGACGTCTATGCCGATGGCGGGATGCCGGCGCTCGCCAATCTGGTGCGGGTCGATTGCGACGGCGGCCAGCTCGAGAAAACCCCGTGCGCGGTCGCGCTCGCCGGCGATGCGGCGGCCACCGCCGCGGCGTTGGTCGCGGCCCTCGGCGGCGGCGGTGATGGTTCGGCAGGCACGGGCGCCGAACGCGCCCGGAAGGCGCGAGACGATGCATGGGACGAGATCGGGCAGCGCATGCGGACCCATGTCGGCGCGCTCGAGGCGATCCGCAGCGCGGTGCCCGGCGCGACCATCGTCGGTGATTCCACCCAGGCGATCTATGCCGGCAATCTTTTTTACGACCACGACCGGCCGGGCGGCTGGTTCAACGCCGCCACCGGCTATGGCGCGCTCGGCTACGGGCCGCCGGCGGCGATCGGCGCGGCCCTCGGCCGGCCGGGCGCGCCGGTGATCTGCCTGAGCGGCGACGGCGGCATGCAGTTCGTTTTGGCCGAATTGGGCACGGCGGTCGACGAGGGCGCGCCGGTGATCTTCGTTGTCTGGAACAATCGCGGTTTCCAAGAAATCGAGGCGTCGATGCGCGCGGCCGGTATCGTGCCGGTCGGCGTGCGCCCGTCGGCGCCGGATTTTTGCGCTGTCGCCACCGCCTACGGCATGGCCGCCGAGCGGATCGGAGCGCTGGCAGATCTCGGCGCGGCGGTGGCGCGGGCGCGGCGCGCCGGCGGCCCGGCGCTGATCGAGCTTGCCGGCGCGCCGGAGCTTTGAGAAAGACCCGCGTCCGCGATGAGGGCGTTCAGGCGGAGCGGCGGCGCTCGCCGTAGCCGGCGATGAAGCGACGCAGCCGGTCGGCGGCTTCATGCAGCACGGCCTCGCTCTGGCACAGGCTGATACGGATATGGCTTCTCGCGGCCTCGCCGAAGCTGAGCCCCGGCATGACGGCGACCTTTTCCGCTTCCAGGAAGCGCCAGGCGAACTGCTCGCAATCGAAATCGACGGCCGAGATGTCGAGCATGACATACATGCCGCCTTGCGAGCCGCGCACCGTGATGTCGTTGAAGCCGCGCACGGCGTCCAGAAAGGCCTTGCGGCGGGCGCCATAGCGCTCGGCGATCTCGTCGACCCCATAGGCGTTTTCCAGCGCCTCGATCGCGGCGCGGCTGACGAAGTCGTTGAGGCCGTAGGTGGTGACCAGGTTGAGGCTCACCAGCCTGGCGACGAGATCGGCCGGCGCGGTCAGCCAGCCGATCCGCCAGCCGGTCATGCCGTGGCTCTTGGACATGGAATTGATCACCAGCGTGCGCTCGGCCATGCCGGGCAGGGCGCGCGGCGAGACATGTTTCTTGCTGCCGGGCAAGGTCCAGTAGACCTCGTCGGAGATCAACCAGAGATCGTGGCGCCGGCACAGGGCGGCGATCGCCTCCAGCGTGTCGGGCGAATAGACCGCCCCGGTCGGGTTGTTCGGCGTGTTGATCAGCAGCGTCCGGGTATTGTCGCGGATGGCGGCCTCGATCGCTTCAGCGCGCGGCTCGAACCCGTCCTCGGCGCGCGCTTCCACGACGGTGAAATCGGCGCCGGCGGCGCGAAACGTGCCGGGATAGGTGGCGTAGTAGGGCGCGATCATGATCGCGTGGTCGCCGGGGTCGAGCGTGGCCTGGGCGGCGGCGAACAGGGCAAGCTGGCCGCCCGGCGTGGCGATCACCTGATCGGGGCGCGTCTCGAGGCCGGTCGCCTGCGCCGAAATCGCGGCCATGGCCGCGCGCAGCCTGGGCAGTCCGGCGAGCTGCGTGTAGTGGTGGCGGCCCTGGCGGACCGCTGCCACGCAGGCTTCGACGGTTTTGGCCGGCGTGTCGAAATCATGATCGCCGACCGACAGCATCATGATGTCCTCGCCGGCCTGCTTGCGTGTCATGGCGGCGAAATGAACCTCCCAGCCATCCTTGCCATGGGGGGTGATGCCGGAGATGCGGGACGAAGGGTTGGGCATTTGGAGGCCTTCCGAAAACGCTAGGGCGCACTCAGCGCGCCGGTCCGCATGGTTCGCGAGCGCGCGTGATTTGTCCACCCCGCCAGCCGCGCCTCCTGACGTATCGGCTTCGACCGCAGCGTGATGTCCGCCAAGAATCCGCCGCGTCCGCCTAGAAAGCCGCTTTCGTCGTGAAAAGTCCAATCGCCTTTTTGCGGTTTATGATAGGAAATCGGCGCCGGGACGCCGTGTGAGGGTTGCGCCCCGGCGGAGTCGACCCGTCGCCGGCAATATGCGAAGGAAGGACGGGATAGCGGAGTGGGTCAGCACACGAGCCTGTTGTGCGACCGTCGCCGCGACGGTTACGGTAAGGATGGTCTTGGCGCGCAACGACCGCGCGACTGGACGCGAAGCAGGTTAGGGACGGCGGGATGCTGGCGCCAGACAAACACAACGACACGGTATTGGACGCCGACATCGTCGACGAGGCGATCATTTCGCGGCGGTCGGTGCGCGCATTTCTGTCCGATCCGGTCGACCAGGAGACGATCCGCGATATTCTCAAGGTCGCGAGCCGTGCGCCGTCGGGCACCAATATGCAGCCCTGGAAGGTTTATGTGACGACCGGCGAAAAGAAACGCCAGATCGCCGATGCCATCCTCAATTCCGGGATCAGGGCCGAAAAGGCCAAGTGGGACGAATACCGCTATTATCCGGACCAGTTCTTCGAGCCTTATCTGTCACGCCGCCGCGCGGTCGGATTCTCGCTCTACGGCCATCTCGGCATCGGACGCCGCGACGTCAATCAGATGCGTGCCCAGCACGACCGCAATTTCGTCTTCTTCGACGCGCCGGTCGGCATGATCTTCACTATCGACCGCCGGCTGAACCAGGGGTCGTGGGTCGATTACGGCATGTTTTTGCAAAACATCATGGTGGCCGCGCGTGGCAGGGGCTTGCATACCTGCCCGCAGGCGGCGTTCGCGCCCTACCATCGCCAGATCCGGCCCGTGCTCGGCATCCCCGACGAGGAGATCGTGGTATGCGGCATGGCGCTCGGCCACGAGGACACGTCCAAGCCGGAAAACAAGCTGCGCACGGAGCGCGCCGATCTCGAAGAGTTCGTGACCTTTATCGACTGAAACGGGAAGGCTACGGCCCTTCGCTCGCCGGGTCAGGGCTAAAGTGGGATCCGATTTCAGGATCGAGACAGGCCCAAATTCAACAGGCTGAAGCGCATCGGGCGTATCCGGAAGATCACGGCCGGTTTTTGCGAATGCCTACGGCGGCAGTAACGCAGTAACATTGTCGGCAATCGTGCGTATGTGACGGTTGGATACGACTGGTCCGGTGCCCCGTCACGATGAAACGTGGCCGTGTCGCGGCTGCCGTTCTGGGTATCGTCGCCGAGGGAACCTGGAACCGGTTCCGATCCCACGCGTTGCAATCGCATAGGAGAACGAAAATCGGACTTCAGTGGCCATGCTTGCACGGATTTTGCAGTTTCTTTCGATCATTCTCATTGCGATCTATATGGTTCCTCAGGCCGCGCACCTGATTGAATATCCCGGGAAAATCATCATGGACCGGGAAGCCTATTTCGCGGTCCAGCAAATCTATGCCGGTTGGTCTTACGCTGCTTTCGTGCTTTTCGGCGCCTTGGCCGCAACACTGGCGTTGGCGTTTTTCAGCCGCACTCAAACGCTGCCGGCACTGCTGGCATCCCTGGCGTTCGTGCTGATGGCGGCCGTTCTTATCGTGTTCCTCACGCGCGTGGCGCCGATGAACGCGGTGACCGAGCAATGGACGATATTGCCGCAGGCGTGGCGTCCCGTGCGCGCGCAGTGGGAAAACGGGCATGCGATCAACGCCGTTATCACGTTCCTCGCGCTTTTGAGCGCAACACTGGCGGCGCTGGTCTGGAAGCCGGACGCGTCCTTGCAGCGCGGCTCATCTTGAACGGGCGCTCAACCGGACGGGTTTTGGAGGAGCAACGGAGGTAGCACGGGTGTTTCCTTACCCGTTGCGCAATCCATGTGCCGGGTAAGCTATGGGAGCGGCGACCTACTCGAACACGTCGTTGCGCACGGGAAATCGTCCATCGAATGCGATCGGCACGCCCCTATCGGTTGCCGGGTCGAAGGCGTGAACATGCAGATGCGGTTCGGTCGTGTTGCCTGAATTGCCGACCTTGCCGATCGCATCGCCGATCGAGACCTGCTCTCCGACCTCGACGTGCACACTGTCCTGCATGAGATGCGCCAACTCGACCGCCAGGTCTCCGCAAGCAAGGACGACGTGATTGCCGCTGGCATTGTCCCGGTCCCTCTCCGGCGGCACGAGATCGGGGAGGTCTGTGCGTATGGCAACCACCTCGCCGGCGCAGGGGCTGACGACGGCGGCGCCGAAGGCGGCATAATTCTCCAATTCGTTCGGCATGATCCCGCGCGCGCGGAACCCGCTGGGATAAAGCGCGGTGATATCGGCGGCAAAGCGCTGTGTCGAATGTCCGGCGTGGCGGTTGAGAATTCCGACTGCGCCGGCCTGAGCGGCGAAGAATCGCCCGCCTTGGAGAGGAAATGCCAATTGCCGTGTGTCGGGCGGCGGGGACATCCCTGAGAGAACGTGGAGGAGGGCGCCGGTAAATAGCACAAGCGTGACGATCGATGCCCAGTGTTTTTTCAACGCGCTCGCTCCGGGGCGCCAGGGCAGCGAAAGATGCGCGCGCAGCGACCACAGGATCGCGGCGCAGAACAGGCCCAACAAGACGAACCGGGTATAATATCCGGCGATGTCCCAGCGGCCGACGAGAAAAATCAGCGAGACGAAAACCGTGGCGTCGGCGACAACGATGAACCAGCCGGTTTTCGAGCCTTCGGCCAGACGCAAGACCCGGACGGTGTAGAACAAGGGCATAAAAATGCAGACGGCGAGAAGAACAATGATCAAGAAACCCACTCTCACCTCCTTCCGGGGAATTCTCCGTGCGGGAACGAAAATCCGTTCCCTCAAACCGCTTTCATCCAAAAATGAACGGTTTCAGCCGACCGTGTAGCCGGTTTCCTCGCTCGCGTGGCACAACGCCGTCCAGAAAGCGCGGGCGAAGGAGCGGAAGACGTAAAGGTCGAACTGCTCGGCGCCGGAGCGCTGGATTTGGGCGAAAATATCGTGATGGCTGGTCGCGCGGCCGGCGCCGAGCGGAAAGGTGGTCTGGGAAAAGTCGAGCGCGAAGAACTTTGCCAGCACCCAGTCCGCCTTCGGTCCGGCCAGGCGCAGCGCCGTGCGGCCGTGCGACAGGTCGGTGACTGTGCCGGTGTCCACGTCGATTACGGCGCCAAGGGCGGCGGCGAGGCCCTCCTTCTGGTCGATGGCTAGAAATTTGCCGGGTGCGAAGCCGAATGCGGCCTTGGCGCCATCGACCTGTCCGGCGCCGGCGCCGTCGGCGAGCGCCAGGCCGGTAACCGACTTGATAGCGTCAATCAGCGTCTTTTCCCGACCGGGCCAGGCGGCGGCCTGGACGATCGAGCCCGGCCGGGTCTCGCTCAGGACCAGACCGGTCTCGCCGGCGGTGTTGGGATAGGCGCCCGGTTTCCAAGCCGCGCCGAGCGGCGACACGGGTTCAACCATGCATGCGGCTCCCTTCCGGATCGTAGAAATGGTGGCTGACGATCTCGACCGGCCCGAAACGCTTGCGCAGCGGGTCGGAGACGAAGGCGCGCGTGCCGTGGCGCGTCTTGCCGCCCTTGACGAGCGCCAGCGCGATATATTTGCCCAGTGCGGGCGAATAGCAGCCGGCGGTGACGTGGCCGATCGAATCGCGGATTTCGGCCGGGTCGTTGTGTTCCACGATATGGGCGCCGCCGCCGAGCGGCCTGTCGTCGAGGGCGACGATGCCGACCAGGCGGATGCGGTCGTCGTCGCACAGGCCCTCGCGATCCATCATCATCGACCCGGCGAAGGGTTTTTTCTTCGACAGCATCCAGTCGAGATAAAGATCGCGCCCGGTGGTGCGCCCGTCGATCTCCGCGCCGGTGACATGGCCCTTTTCGATACGCAGCGTCCCCAGCGCCTCGAGCCCGTACGGCACGATGGCGAACGGTTTGCCGGCCTCCATCAACGCTTCCCACACATGCAGGCCGTGGCCGGCGCCGCAATAGACCTCGTAGGCGCGCTCGCCGGAAAAGGACAGGCGGCAGATCATCACCGGCACGCCGTCGATCTCGCCGCGGACGATGCCCATGAAGGGCAGGGTGTCGTTGTCGACGGCCGTACCGGCAACGCAGGCGGCCAGCACGTCGCGCGAATGCGGGCCGGCAATCGCGGCGCCGGCCCATTCATCGGAGACCGAGGTGAGCGCCACCTTCAGGTCGGGCCAGACGATGTCGAGATAATATTCGAGCTGCTGCATGACCTTGCCGGCATTGGCCGTGGTGGTGGTCATCAGGAAATCGGTCTGCGACAGGCGCCAGGTCGTGCCGTCGTCATAGGCCAGCCCGTCCTCGCGCAGCATCAGCCCGTAGCGGGCCTTCATCACCGGCAGGGTGGAGAATTTATTGGTGTAGACGCGATCGAGGAAATCGGCCGCGTCGGGACCCTGAACCATGATCTTGCCGAGGGTGGAGACGTCGACGATGCCCACGCCGGCGCGGGTGGCGGCGGCTTCGCGCACATAGGCCTGCTCGACGGTCTCGCCGCGCCCGCCATAGACCATCGGCCGGTACCAGAGCCCGGCCGCATACATGGTCGCACCGCTTTCGACGTGCCAGTCGTGCATCGGGGTGAGCCGGTCGGGCCGCAACTCGCCATAGCGCTCGGCCGCCAGTGCGCCCAACGAGACGGGGGTGAAGGGCGGGCGGAAACGCGTCGTGCCGACCTCGGGAACGGTTATTCCGCGCGCCTCGGCCATGATGGCAAGCCCCGGCACGTTGGAAGTCTTGCCCTGGTCGGTCGCCATGCCGAGCGTGGTATAGCGCTTGAGGTGCTCGACGGAGACGAAACCCTCGCGATGCGCCTGGCGCACGTCCTCGGCGGTGACGTCGTGCTGAAAGTCGACGAAGGCCTTGCCGGCCTTGCCGGACGGGCGGATAGCGAAGACCGGCGCGGGAGCGATGTCCAGTTCCAGGGTCTCGACCCTGGGCAGCGCGGATTTGCGCGGCGGCTTGCCGCCGGCCACCTTCGCGCCGGCTGCGAGCCCGTCGGCGAGCGCGGCGGCGGTCGCGAAATGGCCGGCAAAGGCGCCGGCGCCGATCCAGTTCTGGGTCGGCGCCGGCGGCAGGAACGCTTGCAGCGCTTCGTCCCATCGCGGCGCCGTGCCGGCCTGGCTCGCCAGGTGGATCGCCGGCGACCAGCCGCCCGACATCAACAGGCAGTCGACCGCGATCCTGCGCGGCTGGCCGGTGATTTCGCCCTCGCGCAGGCGCTGGACGGCGATCTCGCGGAGCGCCTTGCCGCCTTTGGTGCCGGAGACGGCGTGGCCGGCAAGTATCTCCGCGCCGGCCCGTTCGGCGAGCGCCCGGGCGGCCGACGAGACCGTGTCGCGCATGTCGACGATGGTGGCGATTGTCGCGCCGGCCTCGGCCAGCGCGGCAGCGGCGCGATAGGCATCGTCGTTGTTGGCAAAGAGCGCGACCCTGGAGCCGGCCACGACGCCGTATTCCCGCAGCAGGCGCACGGCCGCGTCGGCGAGCATCACGCCAGGCCGGTCATTGCCGGGAAAGACCAGCGGGCGCTCGAACGCGCCCGTCGCCAGCACCACCGCGCCGGCGCGGATCGTCCAGTGGCGATGGCGCGGCTCGCCCTTGTCGGGCGCCGGCTTGTGATCGGTGACACGCTCCAGTGCCGCCAGCGTGTTGCCGTCGTAATAACCCCACACGGTCGTGCGCGGCAAAAGCCGCACCGTGTCCATGGCGCCGAGCGCCTCGATCGTCCTTTGCGCCCAGGCGGCGGCCGGCAGGCCGTCGATCGTGTCGCCGGACCATTTTGCCGAACCGCCCGGCACCGGCTCGAGATCGGCCAGGATGACGCGCTTGCCGGCCTCGGCGGCGACCTTGGCGGCCATCAGGCCGGCCGGTCCGGCGCCGGTGACGAGCACGTCGCAAAACGCGTTCATGCGTTCGTAGCGGTCGGGATCGGCGTCGCGGCCGGCCCGTCCCAGGCCGGCGGCGCGGCGGATGAAATGTTCGCACGCCATCCAGAACCGCGTGCCCCTGAGCGGCCCGACGACCGGGCCCATGAAGGTCTTGTAGTAAAAGCCGGCCGACAGCAGCCCGCCGGCGAGCTGGTTGACCGCGCCGGCGTCGACATCGAGCGAGGGAAAGCGGTTCTGGCTTTCCACCGTCAGGCCTTCGTGGATCTCGATTTGCGTGGCGGCGATATTGGGCTCGCGCACCGTGCCCTTGAGCACGGTGACCAGCGCGTTGGGCTCGTCGACGCCGGCGGCCAGCAGGCCGCGCGGGCGATGATATTTGAACGAGCGTCCGAAAAGCCTCATGCCGTTGGCCATCAGGGCGGAGGCGAGCGTGTCGCCGGGATGGCCATGATAGGACTTGCCGTCGAAACTGAAGCGGATCGTGCGGCCGCGGTCGATCCGGCCGCCCTCGGTGCTGCGGCGCGGGCTCATGGTTTTTTCCCTTTGGCCGGTCCGGTCTTCGTGCGGCTCTTGGGCGAGCGCCTGGCTGGCCGCGGCGTCGCGCCTTGGGCTCCCGCGAAGGCGACGCTTTCGATCGCATGCGTCAGGGTCGAGCGCACGATCAGCAGATGTTTGCGGCAACCGCCGGCGTGCTGCCAATATTCGCGATGCGGGCCTGCCGGATTGGAACGGTCGTAGACATAGGCGTTCCAGCGGGCCTGGTCGGTGTCGTGCTGGTCGGGGCGCGGCCGGTTGGCGTCGCCCTGGTAGGAGAACTCGGCAAGGTCGCGCGGACCGCAATAGGGGCAGGTGATCAGCATCGGGCGATCCTAGTGAAGCTTGGGCGTGGCGCCCTGGCCCTTTTCGTCGATCAGCGCGCCGCGATGGAAGCGCTCGAGCGTGAACGGGGCGTTGATGGCGTGCGGGGCGTCCTTGGCGATAGTCCAGGCAAAGGTCCAGCCCGAGGCCGGCGTCGCCTTGAACCCGCCGTAACACCAGCCCGAATTCAGATACATGCCCGGCAGCGGGCCGGTGGTGATGATCGGCGAGCCGTCCATCGACATATCCATCACGCCGCCCCAGGAGCGCAGCAGACGCACCCGGGCGAGGCCGGGAAACAGCGCCACCATCTCGCTCATCACCTCCTCCACCACCGGCAGGTTGCCGCGCTGGGCGTAGGAATTATAGCCGTCGAGATCGCCGCCGAAGACAAGGCTGCCCTTGTCGGACTGCGACATGTAAAGGTGACCGCCGCCGAAGGTGACCACCGTGTCGACGAAGGGTTTCAGCGATTCGGTGACGAAGGCCTGCAGGACATGGCTTTCGATCGGCAGCGCGTCGATGCCGGCCAGTTTCATGACGCGGCCGGTCGAGCCGGCGACGGCCACGGCGATTTTCTTGGCCCGGATTTCTCCGCGTGTGCTTTTGACGCCGACCACGCGGTCGCCTTCGCGCAGGAAACCGGTGACCTCGCAATTCTCGACGATGTCGACGCCGCGCCGGTCGGCACCGCGTGCATATCCCCAGGCGACCGCGTCATGGCGCGCCGTGCCGGCACGCGGCTGCAACAGACCGCCGACGACGGGAAAGCGGGCGGACTTGCTCAGGTCGACGCCCGGCACCTTCTTTGCGATCTCTCCCGGGGTGAGCCATTCGGCGTCGCCGCCGCCGTGCAGCATGGCATTGCCGCGGCGGATATAGTCGTCGGCCTGGGCCGGCGAATGGGCGAGATTGAGGATGCCGCGCTGCGAGAACATCACATTATAGTTCAGGTCGTGCGCGAGTTCCTCCCACAATTTCACGGAAAAATCGTAGAAGCGGATCGATTCGGGCAGCAGATAGTTGGAGCGTACGATGGTGGTGTTGCGGCCGATATTGCCGGAGCCGAGCCAACCTTTCTCCAGTACCGCGACATTGGTGATGCCGTGTTCCTTGGCCAGATAATAGGCCGTTGCCAGCCCGTGACCGCCGCCGCCGACGATGATGACGTCGTAGTCGGTTTTGGGTTCAGCCTTGCTCCAGGCCGGTTTCCAGTCGCGATTGCCGTTCCACGCGTTCTTGAGAAGGGAGAAAAAGGAATATTCGGCCATGGTGCCTGTCCGCTCGCAGTCGGTGCGACACTATAGGCCCGCAATCCGGTCGGAAAGCCTGGAATACGCCGTCGCCTTTCGCTGGACCGACCATGCCGCGCCGGCCCATCGCCTCTGGCCGGCTTGCTCCATCGAAGCGGTGTTACTAATGATGGAGCCGAAGCCGATTGCCCGTGGGCGGAAGCAGCGCGTGATTTTATCCTTGTTTCGATTTGTCCGTTTTTTTCTCGTAGTGGCCGGGCTGGCGCTGTCGGCCGGAAGCACGGCGGTCATGCCTGTCTCGGCCCAAACGGAAACGGCCAAGGCGGCAGCCGGCGGCAGCCTGCTCGACAGGCAGCGGGCCGCGATCGAGGCGCTGATAAAGCGGGTGGAGAACCTCCAGCGACTGGTCGAGCAGAACGCGACCGACGATGCGCGGCTGGTCGAATTGCGGCTCCAACTCGAGGATCTGGCGGCCGCGTTTCTGGGGGCCGGCGTCGAATTCCGCCCGCGCCTCAACGAAATCAATCTGCGCCTCGACACGCTCGGACCGGCACCGGGAGAGGATCAGCCGCCGGAGCCGGAGATCGTCGCCGAGGAACGGGCGGCGCTGGTTCGGGAAAAGGCGGAGATCAACGTGCTGCTCGGGCGCGCCGAAAGCGAATCGCTCCGGGTCAACCGGCTGATCGATCAGATCAGCGCGATGCGCCGCGACCTGTTCACCGACACGCTGTCGAAACGCTACGACATCGTCTCCGCGCTGAGCCCCGGTACGCTGGACGACCTGATCGCGGAGGCCCGCGACCTCTACAGGGCGTTCGCGTCCTGGCTGCGTTTCGTCACCACCTTCAAATGGCAGTCGGTGCTGATCGCGACCCTTTTGGCGGTCGGGGCGGCGGGGCTGCTTTTGTTGATCGGTAACCGGTTTTTCTCGGGGATGGTGGAAGTCGACGAGGCTCAGCCGTCGCCGACCTATCTGTCGCGGCTTTCGGTCGCGTTCTGGTCGACCCTGCTGCCGTCGGCCTCGCTCGCCGTTTTCTTCGGCGCCAGCTATTTCTTCTTCGACTATTTCAACGTTCTGCGCTCGGATATCGCGGAGATGCTGTCGACCTTCGCCCAGGTCGCGGTGATCGTGTTCTTCGTCAACCGGCTGGCGCGCGCGGCGCTGTCGCCGGGCCGCGCCGACTGGCGACTGCTTCCGGTCGATTCGAAATCCGCCTTCCGCCTGTTCTGGCTCGCCTGGATGACGGCCGTCATCAACGGCCTCGACGTGGCGATGAACAAGATCAACCAGGTGATGGGCTCGCCGCTGTCGCTGACCATCGCCAAGAGCCTGATCGCCACGGTAATCGTCGGTGTGCTGGTGACGCTGATCGGTCTCGTGCGCCCGGCGCGCGGCGACGAGGACACGCAGGGGCCGCGTCGGCTGAGGCCGCTCAACTATTTCTTTCTCGTGCTCGGCATCGGCACCACGGTCGCGGCGATACTGGGCTATATCGGCTTTGCGCGTTTCCTGTCGAAGCAGATCGTCATCACCGGCGCGATCGGGGCGACGATGTATATCGGCTTTCTGTCGGCGAGCGCGATCTCGCGCGAGGGCGCGTTCATCGACACCGCGCTCGGGCGCTTCGTGCGCCGGCGCTTCCTGCTCGAAGATACCTCGCTTGACCAGCTTGGCTTGGTCGCCAGCGTCTGCACCAACATCCTGATCATCGCCATCGGCTTTCCACTGATTCTGCTGCAATGGGGTTTCCAGTGGGGGGACATCACCAGTTGGGCCTACCGGCTCGCCAACGAGATCACGATCGGTTCGGTCTCGTTCTCGCTGGTCGGCATCCTAACCGGCGTTCTGGTGTTCGCGCTCGGCTATTTCCTGACCCGCGGTTTTCAAGGCTGGCTCGACGGCTCGGTGCTGGCGCGCGGGCGCGTGGACGCCGGCGTGCGCAACTCCATCCGCACCGCGGTCGGCTATGCCGGCATCGCGGTCGCGGCGCTGATCGGCGTTTCGGCGGCCGGGATCAATCTGTCCAATCTCGCGCTGGTCGCCGGCGCGCTGTCGCTGGGCATCGGCTTCGGGCTGCAGAACATCGTATCGAATTTCGTCTCCGGCCTGATCCTGCTCGCCGAACGCCCCTTCAAGGCGGGCGACTGGATCGAGGCGGGCGCGGTGACGGGCACCGTCAAGCGCATCAGCGTGCGGGCGACCGAGATCGAAACCTTTCAGCGCCAGACGGTGATCCTGCCCAATTCCGACCTGATCAACGCCGCCGTCGGCAACTGGACCCACCGCAACAAGCTCGGCCGCGTGGAGATCCGCATCGGCGTGGCCTACGGCTCCGACGTCAAGCGCGTCCACGATATCCTGCTGGAGATCGGACGCAGTCACCCGCTGGTGCTCAAAAATCCCGAACCCTTCGTTTTTTTCGCCGATTTCGGCGCATCGTCGCTCGATTTCGAACTCAGGCTGTATTTGTCCGACATTTTGAGCGGACTTTCGGTGCAAAACGCTATTCGCTTCCAGATCGTGGAGGCATTCGAGCGCGAGGGCATCGAAATTCCGTTTCCGCAGCGCGACATCCACATCAAGGACGCGACGGGCCTGCTGGGGGACGCCGCGCGGCCGGCCGGCCCGCCCAAGGCCGGGATGGTTGAAAAGGACGATCCGGCGCCCCCCGTCGCTCAGACCGAGCCGGCCGAGCCCAAGCCGAGGCGGCGGCGGCGCGGGCGTATCGATCCGGACAGTTGAGGCGGCCGACCCGAGGGGCCAGTTCCGGCGGGAACGAGGGCCGCGTTGCCGCGTTCAGTTGCCGTTCAGCATGGAAGCCCTATAGACTAAGTCAAAAGCCGAGCCACGGCTCGTCCAAACCCTATGAGAGGCGGTGGAAACACCGGATTCGACAGATGAAAAGACCCTTCATGACTATTGCAGCCCTGCTTGTCGCGGGCGCGCCGGCCTTCGCGGCCAGCATCGTCAATCGCGATTCGGAGCCGCGCACGGTGATCGTCACGGAAGGCGGCTCACAAAGCGAACTCGTCCTGGCCGGTGGCGAAACGGTCCAGTTCTGCCCCAATGGCTGTTTCGTCACCATGCCGAATGGCGACCGCGAGGCGTTGACCGGCACCGAGGCGGTCGAGATAGATGGCGGGCGCGGGCGCATCCGATAGCGAGGTTTGTGCACACCGCCTGCAAAGGCCGGGCTCTGTCCGGCCTTTTATCTTTCCGGCTAACCGCCTGTTAAGCCTGCGTTTCGAAAAGCCGCCCACGAGGGTGGTGTTACGGCTCGGATTCAACTTTCCGTAGGGCAAACCCGGCTAGACCTTCACGAGACGGCGCACCCGAAGACCGGCGCGCCCTGCTTGTGAAGGTTGCCTGACATGGACGCTCGCACCGATCGTACCGCCATTCCGCTGGCCGTCGACCTGGACGGAACGCTGATCGCGACGGATCTGTTGTGGGAAGGGCTTTTCCTGCTGCTGCGCCGGCACCCGCTCGCCTTCCTGCTTGTGCCGTTCTGGCTGCTTGGCGGACCCGCGCGGCTCAAAAACGAAATCGCGGCGCGTGTCGACATCGATCCGGCGAGCCTGCCCTATCGCCAGGCGGTGACGGCGCGGCTTGCGGAGGAAAAGGCGGCCGGGCGCCGCATCATCCTGGCGACAGGCACGCCGCGAAAATTCGCGCAGGCGATCGCCGCGCATCTGGGCCTGTTCGACGATGTGCTGGCGACCGAGGACGGTGTTAACCTGACGTCGTCGCGCAAGCGCGCGCGGCTTGTCGAAATTTTCGGCGATGGCGGGTTCGACTATGTCGGCAACAGCCGCCACGACCTGCAGGTGTTCGGTGCCGCCCGCGAATCGATCGTGGTCGCGCCCGACCGCGCGGCCGCGCGCTGGCAAGCCGCCCACGGCTGCGACCTCGTGCCGGGCGAACGGCCCGACCTGCGCGCCGTCGTCAAGATGCTGCGCGTGCATCAATGGCTGAAGAACACACTGATCGCGGTGCCGATGGTGCTGTCGCACGAATATCTTAATGTCGAGATGGTCGTGGCGTGCCTGATCGCCTTCTTCTCCTTCAGCACCGCCGCCTCGGCGATCTACATCATCAACGATTTCTTCGACCTTGCGCTCGACCGCAAACATCCCACCAAGTGCAACCGGCCGTTCGCGTCCGGGCGGCTGTCGATCCCGTTCGGGCTTGCCAGCATCGTCGTGCTGCTTGCAACCAGCGCCGTTCTGGCGGCGTTTCTCGACCCGCAATTCTGGCTGGTGCTGGCGGGTTATCTGGTCGCCACCACGGCCTATTCGGTGTCGCTCAAACGTATGCTTCTGATCGACGTGTTGACGCTCGCCGGTCTCTACACGATGCGCATCCTCGGCGGGGCGGCGGCCACGGGAACGGAAGTCTCGTTCTGGCTGCTTGCCTTCTCGATCTTCTTCTTCCTGTCGCTGGCGCTGGTCAAACGCTTCGTCGAACTCGACGGTGGCGAACTGGAACGCGGCGTGCGTCTGGCCGGACGCGGCTACCGGGCCGAGGATATCGACATTATCGGCCAGTCCGGTGTCGCTTCGGGCTTCGCGGCGGTGCTGGTGCTGGCGCTCTATATCGATTCCGGCAGCGTGCGCGAACTCTACGGCGAGCCGTGGATGGTGTGGCCGCTGGCGCCGATCGTGCTCTACATCGTCATGCGCATCTGGGTGCTGGCGCGCCGCGGCGAGATGCATGAGGACCCGGTCGTGTTCATCATCCGCGATTGGCGCAGCCAGCTCGTCGCCGGCTTCGGGGCGTTGCTGCTGGTAGCGGCGAGCATGTGATGAAAAACGGTCTGCAGAGTTTCGGACGGCCGAACGCGGCCCGGCAATCGTCCCTGACGTTCGATGAAGCGGCCGGGCTTCTGTCCTCCGGCGAGGCGAGGGCGCAAAGCCTGCTCGCCTTCGGCAATGGCCGCAGCTATGGCGACACCTGCCTCAACAGTTCCGGCCGGCTGGTCGACATGCGCCCGGCCGCGCGCATTCTGGCGTTCGATCCCGAGACGGGCATTCTGGAGGCCGAAGCCGGCGTGCTTCTGGCCGACATCATCGCCCACGCCGCCCCGCACGGATTCCTGCCGCCGGTGCTTCCGGGCACGCAATGGGTGACGCTGGGCGGTGCGATCGCCAACGACATTCACGGCAAGAATCACCATCGGCGCGGCACGTTCGGCTGCCATGTCGAGAGGCTTTCACTGCTGCGGTCCGACGGGCGCGCGCTCGAGTGCCGCTCGGACGCAAATGCAGACCTCTTCCGCGCCACCATCGGCGGCATGGGGCTGACCGGGCTGATCACCGGGGCTTCGATCCGGCTGATGCCGGTCGCCGCGCTCGATATCGAGCAAAAGGTGCGCCCGTTCGACCGGCTCGACGAGTATTTCGCGCTCGCGGAAGCGGTCGACGCGGCCAATGAATATGCGGTTGCCTGGATCGATCAGCTCGCCGCCGGCGTCAATGCCGGGCGCGGGCTTTTGTTGACCGGCAATCACGCCGACAGCGGGACGCTGCGCTACGATGTGCGCCAGGCGCGGCTGAAAGTGCCGTTCCAGCCGCCGCTCAACCTGCTCAACCGGCCGGCACTCAAACTGTTCAATGCGGCCTACCGGGCCAGGACGGCGCGCGGCAGCGGGCGGGTCAATGCGCGCGGCTTCTTTTTCCCGCTCGACGGCGTGGCGGACTGGAACCGGCTTTATGGGCCGCGCGGGCTGCACCAGCACCAAAGCGCCATCCCCATGGATACGGCGCGTGAGGCGGTTCCGGCCCTGCTGGCGGCAGCGCGCCGGGCCGGCCAGGGGTCTTTCCTGACCGTGCTCAAGCGCTTCGGCGACTTGCCGTCGCCGGGCCTGATGTCGTTTCCGCGCCCGGGCTACACGCTGACGCTCGATTTTCCCGATCTCGGCGCGCGCACCCTGTCGCTGCTTGCCGAGCTCGACCGCATCACCGTTGCGGCTGGCGGCGCGATCAATCCCTACAAGCACGCCTTGATGGCGCCGGACGTTTTCGCGGCCTCCTTTCCGGCCTGGCGGCGGGTCGAGGCGCTGCGCGATCCGGCTTTCATGTCGGATTTCTGGCGGCGCACCGTGATCGACGGCCTGATCGCGCGCGAGTCGGCGCGCATGGCGGCGGAATAGATAAAATTGGAAGAAAATATGGTTATCAATAAGTATATCTGTTTTTCATTCAGACAATCGAATGAGATTCACGATTATTTCTCATTTTGATATTATGTCCAGGATGGATGTGGTGGTGACATGAAATATATCGGCTTCATATTGTTTACGGTGATGACGAACGCCGCGGCCCAGCTCATGCTGAAACACGGCATGATGACGATGGGGCCGCTCTCCTTCGCCGGCGTCAATCCGATCCTCAAGATCCTGCAGATCGTGTTCAGCCCGTGGGTGTTCTTCGGGCTGCTGACCTTCGTGATCTCGATGGCGTCGCATCTGTTCGTGCTGTCGAAGGTGGAGTTGTCCTTCGCCTATCCCTTCCTGAGCCTGGCCTATGTCGCGGTCGCAGTGTTTGCCTATTTCGTTTTCCGCGAGGATTTGAACGCGCTCAGGATCGCCGGCATCGCCTTCATCTGCGTCGGCACCGTGCTGATTGCCCAGAGCGGGCGGGCGCACGACGAGCCGGCCACCGTTTCTTCCCCGACCGTACAGACCAGCGAGTTGACCCGATGAGACATGTGATTTTCGGCGGCGACGGATTCGTCGGCCGCCATCTTGCCCCGAAACTTCTGGCCGAGGGCCAGGAGGTAATCGTCGCCGATATCGTGCGCAGCGAGTTGCCGCATTACGGCCAGGCGCAGTTCGTCCATTGCGACGTGACCGACAAGGCCTCTGTCGCGGCCGTGGGGCTTAAGGCCGACGACATGGTCTACAATTTGTCGGCCAAGATGCTGTCGCCGATCCAGGTTCGGGCCAAGCGGCACGATTTCTTCTGGCCGGTCAATTACCACGGCACGGAAAACATCATCCAGGAAATGGATATCAGGGGCGCCGGCCGGCTGGTGCATTTCACCACCGACATGATCTACGGCCATACATTCGTGTGGCCGCAGACGGAAGATCACCCGGCCAATCCGCTCGGCGAATACGGGCTTTCCAAGCTGAAGACCGAGGAACTCGCCGCCGAATGGCGCACGCGCGGCATGAAGATATCGCTGTTCAGGCCGCGTCTGATCATCGGGCCGGGCCGGCTCGGCATCCTGGAAAAACTGTTCAAGCTGGTCGATCTCAACCTGCCGGTGCCGATGATCGGGTCGGGCAAGAACCCCTACCAGTTCATCTCGGTATTCGACTGCGCCGAGGCTGCGAGGCTCGGCTGGAAGGCGGGCGTGCCCAACGAGGCCTATAATCTGGGCTCGCTCAACCCGCCGCCGGTGCGCAAGCTGCTCGGCGACCTGGTTCGCCACGCCGGTTCGAAATCCTTCCTGCTGCCGACGCCGGGCTGGGCGGTCAAGCGCACGCTCGACTTCCTCGACCTGATCAATCTGCCGCTGATGGATCCCGAGCAATATCTGATCGCCGACGAGATGTGCGTGCTCGACGTGTCGAAGGGCGAGCGCGAGCTGGGCTGGGTGCCCGCATACAACGATGGCGACATGCTGATCGCCGCCTATGACGAATATCGCGCCAAGCGCGAGGGGCGCGCCGTGCCCGCAACCCTGCAGCCGGCGGAATAAGGAACCAACAGATGACCGTGATGGCCAAGCCTGAAATCAAGACCGCGCGCGCCATGGTGGACGCGCCCGAACTCGCCCCGGCAAAACTGCCCAAGCCGGAGCTTTTGTCGGTCGAGGACGCCAAGGCGCTCGACGTGCCGCGCATGACGGAACTGTTCAAGGCGCATCTCAATCCCGGTCAGCTTCATTTCATGAAGCTGCTCGGCTTCCACAAGGTGAAGATCGAGCGTGCCGAAGGCATGTATTATGTCGACCAGAACGGTCGCAAGATCCTCGACTTCTTCGGCGGTTTCGGCTCGCTGGCCTTTGGCCACAACCACCCGCGCATCCTCGAGGCGCGCAAGAAGTTCCAGGACGAAAAGCGCCACGAGATCGCGATCGCCTTCATGTCGCAATATGCGGCCGCGTTCGCGCACAATCTCGCGCAGTGCTCGCCCGGCGATCTCGACATGGTGTTTTTGGGCTCGTCCGGGTCGGAAGCGATGGAAGCCGCCGTCAAGCTCGCCGAGCGCGCGGCCGGACCCAAGCGGCCGAAAATGGTCTATGCGGAGAACTCCTTCCACGGCAAGACCAAGGGCGTTCTGGCGATTACCGACGGCCAGCTCTACCGCGCCGATTTCCGTCTGCCGGGTGACAATGTGCGCGTCCCGTTCGGCGACATCGACGCCATCGAGCGCGCCTTCCGGTCCGATCCCGAGATCGGTGCGATCGTGCTGGAGACGGTCCAGGGCGGTGGCGGCATCGTTCAGGCTCCGGCCGAATTCTGGGTCAAGCTCAGGGCGCTGTGCGATCAGTACGGGGTGATCTGGGTCGCCGACGAGGTGCAGTGCGGCTTCGGGCGCACCGGCCGCTTCTACGCCTTCGAGCATTACGGCGTCGTGCCCGACATCACCGCGCTCGCCAAATCGCTCGGCGGCGGCAAGACGGCGATGGCGGCAATGATCGCCCGCCGCGAAATCTACATGAAGGCCTATGGGGCGCCGAAGACGGCGATGATCCATGCCGCGGCCACCTTTGGCGGCATCGGCGAGGCGTCGATCACCGCGATCGAGGCGATGAACATCCTTTACGACGAGGGGCTGATCGACAATGCCGCCGACACCGGCGCCTATCTGCTCGAAAGGCTGAACGCGCTGAAGGACAAATATCCCAAGATCATCAAGGATGTGCGGGGCAGGGGTTTCATGGTCGGCCTGGAATTCCAGGATTTTTCGCGGACCCTGCCGATGGTGCTGCGGCCATTGGTCGGCGTGCTAGACGACAAGCTCAAGGGCTCTTTGTCGGGCTTCGTCGGCGCGCTGCTTCTGCGCGACCACGACGTTCTGGTCGCCTTTACCGAATATAACCGCAACGTTATCCGGCTCGAGCCGCCGCTGATCTGCGGCCGCGAGCATGTCGACGCCTTCGTCGATGCGCTCGACACGTTGCTTGGTCGCGGCATCGTCGCGATCGTGAAGGATTTCGTGAAAAGCCAGATGTCCTGAGGACGCGGCGAGGGGCGGGGAGTTCTAAGATGAACACAGCGCAACGGGCCGAGCGCAACAGCCCGATCGACTGGGCGCTCGGTGCGCCGGTCGTCGGGTCGCTGCTCGGCCGGCTCGCGACGAAGCCGGTCTTCGACCGTCTGGCGGCCGCCTTCATGGTGGTCGTCATCCTGGGGACCGCGCTCTACGCCTGGGTGCGGCCCGACTATAATTGGGACATGGTGGCCTATGTCGCCTCAGCGCTGGAAAACCGGCATACGGAGGCGGCGGACCTGCATCGCGAGACCTGGGCGGTGATCGAGCCCGGCGCGCGCGAATCACAGCTCTATCACCTGAAATTCAGCAATCCCTACAATCTGAACCAGTGGGAAAATCCCGCAGATTTCCAGTCGCAACTGTCGATGTACCGGGTCAAAATCGCCTATATAGCACTGTTGCGTTGGCTCGAACCGCTGACCGGACTGGCGGCAGGCTCGATCCTGTTGTCGATCCTGCCGTCGATCGGGGTCGGGTTGTTGTGCCTGTGGTGGCTGGGGCGCAACGACGCCTGGCAGGCGGCGTTGTTTGCGATGCCGTTCCTGCTGGTGGCCGACT
The DNA here is from genome assembly GCF_009742725.1 of Nitratireductor arenosus. Taxonomy (GTDB): domain Bacteria; phylum Pseudomonadota; class Alphaproteobacteria; order Rhizobiales; family Rhizobiaceae; genus Mangrovimarina; species Mangrovimarina arenosa. The sequence continues at coordinate 290,621 of NZ_WPHG01000002.1, forward strand.
ACACCCATATGACCACCGCGGTTACGCCGGACATGCTTTTGGCACTGGTGTCGCTGGCGGCGATCCTGCTTCTGGCTTCGGGGCGCGATCTGCCCGCCTACGGGCTGCTTTTCGCGTCGGTGCTGATCCGGCCGGACAATATCGTGCTGGTGTTCGCGCTGTTGATTGCGGCGGTGCTGTTTCGCTGGCGCGCCCTGCCGATGCTGGCCACTTTCGCCATTTCCCTTTTGACCGTCATCCTGGTCCAGAAACAGGGCGGCCATCCGGGCTGGTGGGCGCATTTCTATTTTTCCTGCGTCCAGATCCAGAATTCGATGGCCGGCTTCGCGCCCGACTTCTCGATCGTCGACTTCGTTCGCGGTTATATGCGCGGCGTGCTCGTGGCGCTGATGCACAATGACTGGCCGGGCCTGTTGCTGGTGCTTGTCGCAGCCTGGGCGCTGCTGGCGCGCGCCGGGCGCATGACGCCGCGCACCAACATGCTGGTGTTCGCGCTGGCGATCGGCACGCTGGGCAAATTCGCCAGCTTTCCGCTGCCCGACGACCGGTTCTATTTCGTCTTCACCGGCGGCATGGTCGTGCTTCTGGCGGCTCGCTGGCGGCCGCGCTTCGACCTGTCGCCGGACCGGTAGTCTCGCCGGCTCGACCGCGGCCGCGATATGCGCCAAGACCGATTACATGCTTTCGGCGATCGTGGCGGCGATCGCCGCCGAAGCCGCCGACATGGTCAGCGCAATCGGCAGCCATTTGCGCTGCGGGCCGTCGCCAATGGTGAAGAAGTTGAGGGGAAACAGGTGCCGGTGGGCGGCGGCCGGCGTTTCGGCGCGCGGCGCCGGCATGAAGCATTCCTCGTCGAACCAGCTCCAGTCGTCGGCCCACGTCCAGCAGCCGTGCTTCTTGTAGATGTCGGCGACTTCCTGCGCGAACGCCTTGTCGGTCGGCAGGCGGACGTAGGATTCGGGAGCGTCGGTGAAATAGCGCATGGCGAGCGGCAGGGCCCGTTCCGTGCAGTAGTTCGACATCCACAGCTTGAAGCCGATCTTGTCCCGTAACAGTTGCAGCGCGCGGAAGACCTGGATGTGCTCCTCGTGCCCGTATTCTCCCCAAGGGTTGTGGGTGAAGACGTTCATGTCCGGCCTGAGCCGGGTTTCCAGCGCCGCGCAGATGCGCGTGAAGTTTCTCGCGTAAAGTTCAGCCGTGCTCGACGAGGCAATGCGGCCGCCATCGATGGCGCGCAACGCGGAGAGCGATTTGCGGGCCAATCGCGTGGCTTCGCGCTTGCCGACCTCGATGCCCAAGCCGATGCCATGTTCCGTCAGCACCGGATCGCGCCAGTCGGCGCAGCCATATGCACCGGATTCGGCGATGTCCAGGCATGTCACGTTCGCACGTGGATAGTCGGCGATAGCCGCACTCCGCGCGCCGCCAAGGCCTGGTTGGGCCCAGAAGTCGCGATAAACGATGACGACCTCGTCAACATCGCGCAGGATCGAGCTGAACCACAGGAGTTCATCGTCGGGATGCGCCCCGATCACGACCGAATTCTTCAAAAACGGATGTCGCCCGCCCATTGTCCCTTCAACTTTGGCCATAGTCTTCTACGTCCGCCTCCCGCCGTCCCACAGGCGACGTAGCCGCTCGCGGGCAGAAAGACCGGCCGTGGCTAGCCGGCCGGGCCAAGTCGCATTTTCGCAGATTTCGTAGATCGCCGTCTCCTCGGTTCCGAACTCCTTCTTGAAGGGCTCGTCACCGATGGTGAAGTCGTATATTTTCCCGTCGTTTGCGATCCAATCCTCGATCATCGAATCATACAGGATCAGACCCGGCGAATGCCGCCCATGGCCGTCATAGTCGCAACCGATCAGTAGATAGTAGAAACGTCCCGCATGGGTCAGACCAAAAGCATAGCCGATCGGACTGTCTGCCAGTTCGATTGTATAGGTGCGCGCAAGGCCCAGTTGGGCGCCTTCGACGGCGACGTCCTCGTAAAACTCGCGCACGAAATCCGACTGGATCAGGTCGCCTTCGAAGCGGCCCGCCCTGAGGCGTGCGATCGCGGCGATTGCCGCTTGGATGTCGTGTCGGGCGTCGAGCAGCCTGACCGTAGCGCCATCGTGTTTGAAGAACCGCTTCTTCTTTCGGTCGAGCGTCTTCTTGAAGCTCGCGCCGAGTGCTGTGTCGCGCCAGCCGGAGAACGAGTCCGCAAGCACGCTGGCGTGCGCGGAAAAATCCTGCTTTCGGGCTTCGCCTCCGAGAAAGAATTGCCAGGCCGCGACATGCTCGCTACGCACCGGACGCAGCCGCATGATATCGAAATCCGGCAGCACACCGCGAACCTTCGACGCGAGGCTGGCATCGGCCCGGAAAGATCTGCGACAAACCGGCGCGGCGTAGTCGCTTACGCCGAGATCCGTCGCCTCAAGCAGAATGATGCCGGCTTTCTTGCGCCTGATCAGCGGCAATACGAATTCGAGTGCGCCGGTATCGGGCGCGCGACCCGTCACCACGATCTTTTCGGCGTCGCGGCGCGGCGCCAACCGCGCGTAGAGTGCGTCCAGCCAAACCGGGTGCTGGAAGGCGGTTGCATTGGAGCAGTCAAAAAGGGCAGCGTAATCGGGACCGCGGAACTCGAAATCGTCTTCTTGCGCCACGATTGGCTGGCGCGATCGTCCGCTGATGGCGTCAACCTTCCGCGTCGATTCGACCACGTGATACGACACGCGTCTTCCCCCATTGCTCCGACCCGGTTTGCGCCTAACACGATTCGGGGTCGAGCGGGACGATTGGCTTCCGGCAAGGTTAATTCGGTTGCTGTCGCGAACATGGAAAATTTGAAGTCGCGGGCCGTTTGGCTTGTGTCGCAAACAGGCTGCAATCGGGCCCGCGCGCCGACTTATAGTCCGCCTCCGAAGCTTCCGGAGGCGTGGGCAGATGGCAGGATTTCCGCAACGGGCCAAGGTCGTGATCGTCGGGCTGGGCGGCATCGTCGGCGCCTCGGTCGCCCATCATCTGATCGAGCGCGGATGGGACGATATCGTCGGCATCGACATGTCCGGTATTCCGACGGATATCGGCTCGACGGCGCATGCGTCGGATTTCTGCTACGCGACCAGCCACGATTTCCTGTCGTGCTGGACGACGCTCTACTCGATCGATTTCTACGAGAAGATGGGCCATTACGCCCGCGTCGGCGGGCTCGAGGTCGCGCGCACCGGCGATGACGCGCGCATGGACGAGATCCGGCGCAAAGTCGCCTCCGCCAAGGCCTTCGGCACACGCGCCCATCTCGTTGATCCGGCCGAGATCAAGCGGAAATTCCCGCTGATCGAGGAGGAGATGGTGCAGGGCGGCCTGTGGGACCCCGATGCCGGCCTCGTCATCCCGCGCTCGCAGACGGTGGCCGGCAAGCTGGTCGACCAGGGGGTCGCGGCCGGCAAGCTCAAGGCTTTCGCCAACACGCCGGCAACCGGGCTTGTGGTCGAGGACGGCCGCATCCGGGGCGTGGAGACCGCGCGCGGCACGATCCTGGCCGACCATGTGGTGGTGTGCGCGGGGCTGTGGGGGCGGCTGGTGGCGGAGATGGTGGGCGAGGACCTGCCGGTGATGCCGATCGACCATCCGCTGACCTTTTTCGGCCCGTATCGGGAGTTCGCCGGCACCGGCAAGGAGATCGGCTGGCCGCTGATGCGCGACCAGGGCAATTCGGCCTATATGCGCGATACCGGCGACCCGACGAGTTCGGAAGGCGGCATGATCGAGTGGGGCTATTACGAGGAAAAGGAGCCGAGGCTCTGCCATCCGCGCGACCTTCAGTCGAAGGAGCAGGCGCGGCTGTCGCCCTCGCAGCGCGACCTCGACATCGAGCAGATCATGGAGCCGCTGGAACGCGCCATCGAACTGACGCCGATCCTGGGCGAACTCGGTTACGAGGAAAAGCGCTCCTTCAACGGCCTGTTGCAGGTGACCAGCGACGGCGGCCCCTCGATCGGCGAGAGCCAGAAGGCGAGGGGGCTGTGGTACGCCGTCGCCATCTGGGTGAAGGACGGTCCGGGCATGGGCAAGCTGATTGCCGACTGGATGACGGACGGGCGCACCCATATCGACCATCACGCGATCGACTACGCGCGGTTTTATCCGCACCAGATGGAAGAGGATTTTATTGCCGAGCGCTGCACCGAGACGGCGATGAAGGTCTATAATCCGGCGGTGCATCCGCGCGAGCCGTTTTCCAAGGCGCGCAATCTACGCCGCTCGCCGTTCCACGCGCGCGAGGTCGAACTCGGCGGCCATTTCATGGAATTGGGCGGCTGGGAACGCGCACACGGTTACGCCGCCAACGCGCCTCTTGTGGAAAAATACGCCGAGCGCGTGCCGGTGCGCGAAAACGAATGGGACAATCGCCATTTCTGGCGCGTCTCCAACGCCGAACATCTGGAAATGAGCGAGAATTGCGGCATCGTGAACCTGTCGCATTTCGCCATTTACGATGTCGAGGGGCCGGACCATGTCGCGCTGATGGAGTGGCTGTGCGCGGCCAGGATCGGCGGCGACGCCAATATCGGCAAGGGCATCTACACGCATTTCCTCGACGAGGAAGGCATGGTGCGCGCCGATTTGACCGTGATCCGCATGGCCGACCGGTGCCGGGTGGTGGACGGGGCCGACGCCGGGCCGCGCGACTTCCACTATATGCGCCGGACGGCGCAGGAGCGCGGGCTCGACGTCACCATCACCGACGTGACAGAACGCTACGTCACGATCGGCATCTGGGGACCGAACGCGCGCGTTACGCTGCAAAAGGCGGTCGAGGATCCGGGTGCGCTCAGCCCGCAGAATTTTCCCTTCGCCGCCATTCGGCCGGTGCGGATCGCCGGCAGGAACGTCACCGCGTTCCGGCTTTCCTATGTCGGAGAGCAGGGCTGGGAACTGCATATGGCCTACGAGGACGGGCTCGCGGTCTGGGACGCACTCAGGGCGACCGGCGTGATGGCGTTCGGCGTGGAAACCTACGCCAATTCGCGGCGCATGGAAAAAAGCCTTCGGCTGCAGAATGCCGACCTCCTGACCGAATATAATCTCTATGAGGCCGACCTCGCCCGCCCCAAGGTCAAGGACGCCGATTTTTGCGGTAAGGCGAAACATCTGGAATATCGTGCCCGCGATCATCAGCCGGCGATGCTGTGCACGCTGGTGATGACCGCCAACGTCGATGCGGCCGGCGTCGCGCGCTATCCGGTCGGCATCATGCCGGTGATCGATCCCGACACCGGCGAGACGCTGGTCGACGCGCTTGGTCGCCGCTCCTTCACGACCTCGGTCGCCTACGGCCCGACGATCGGCAAAAACATCGCGCTCGCCTATCTGCCATGGGCCTATTGCCAGGAGGGGCGGCGGCTGGGGGTGGAGTATTTTGGCGAAACCTACCCGGTCGAGGTCGCCGCGGTCGGTTACAAGCCGCTCTACGATCCCGAAAACCTGAAGCCGCGCAGCTGAGGCGACAAGTCACGGTCGCGCAAATGTGAAAGCCGGGTTCGACAAACACCGGACAGTTGCCTTTTTTGCCGCGACGATTGCCCTATCATGGGCCCATGTCAGTCGCTTGGAGCCCGTTGGCGGGACTGGTTTTCGTGGCGTTGGTGCTTGGCGCGCCGGCGAATGGCGTCTTTGGCGGTGAAGGCGGCGAGGCCGTCGATGTGGAACTGGTGCTGGCCGTCGATGTGTCGAGCTCGATGACAGCCGACGAACTCGCCCTGCAGCGGCGTGGTTATATCGCGGCCCTGCGTTCGCCGGAGGTGCTGCGGGCGATCGAAAACGGACGGCACGGCCGGGTCGCCGTGACCTATGTCGAATGGGGGGCGTCGAATTCGCGCCGCGTTCTGGTGCCGTGGACCCTGATCGACGGCATGGCCCAGGCCGAGCGCGTGGCGGCGCTGCTGGAACGGGCGCCGGTGCGCAACCTGTTCCAGACGTCGATTGCCGGCGCGATCCGCCATTCAATGCGCGCTTTCGCGGATAGCGGCTTTCGCGGCACTCGCCGCGTGATCGACATTTCCGGTGACGGCCCGAACAATCAGGGCGGCATGGTGGCGGCATGGCGTGACATTGCAGTCGAAAACGGGATCACCATCAACGGTTTGCCGATGATCCTGGAAGGTCGTGCCTTTGGTGACGAGACGATCGCGCTGCTGGAGGACTACTACTCCGACTGCGTCATAGGCGGGCCGCGCGCCTTCATCCTGCCGGTGCGCGATTGGGACCATTTCGCCGAGGCGGTGCGCTGGAAGCTGGTGCTTGAACTGTCGGGTGTCGCCATGCCGGTATTGACGGTCGCCAACCGGACCGGCACCGAAGACGCGCGCGGGGTGGATTGCCTGATAGGCGAGAAGATGTGGAGCGGCATGGAGCAGGACTGATGGTCTGGAAGACGCGGTGGCCGAAAAGCCGATCGTCCCGTCTCGCGGGCCCGATGCCGGGGATGGCGCTGAGGCTGGTCGGCGCGGTCGCGCTGGCCGCAGCCATTGCTGCCCGCGCGTGGGCCGGTGGCGGAGACGAGGCCGACGAGGTGGTCGACGTCGAACTGGTTCTGGCCGTCGACGTGTCGCTGTCGATGTCGCCGAGCGAACTCAAGATCCAGCGCGAAGGCTATATGGCCGCGCTCATGCACGAGCGGGTGATCGCGGCGATCCGCGACGGCCTGCATGGCAAGATCGCGGTGACCTATTTCGAATGGGCGGGTGAAACCAGCCAGCGTCTCGTGGTGCCGTGGACGCGGATCGCCTCGCTCGACGATGCGCAGGCCTTCGTGGCGCTGCTAACGGCGATCCCGGCCAGGAGCGCACGCCGCACCTCGATTTCCAGCGGGCTGATCTTTGCCGAAAGCCTGTTTGAGGATAACGGTTTCAGGGGGACGAAAAGGGTTATCGACGTCTCGGGCGACGGCCCCAACAATCAAGGTCCGCGGGTCGATACGACCCGCGACGGGATCGTGGCGCGCGGTATCGTCGTCAACGGGCTGCCGCTGATGACCAATAGCGGTATGACCACCAGCTTCGACGTGCCCGACCTCGACCGCTACTACGCCCATTGCGTCATCGGCGGGCCGGGCTCGTTCGTCATTCCGGTGACCGAATGGTCGCATTTTCCTGAAGCCATCCGGCGCAAGCTCGTGCTTGAATTGGCCGGTCCGCAGCCGGTGCAGTCCGCGCACCTGTCATCTCGGGACGTGAGGGTCGTTCGGGTCGCGGCGACCCCGGCGCAATCACGGGCCGAAGATTACGATTGCCTGATCGGCGAAAGAATGTGGCAAAATCGGCTGCGGTTCTGGGACGAGAATTGAAGCCGTGCCCGCGTCAGGCGGCGAGCGTGCCGGATATTCAGGCGGCGAGCAGGCTCTTGCGGTCGTTGCGCTCCTGCTGCGGCGAGCGGGCGTAAAGCTCGCGGTAGCATTTGGAAAAATGCGAAGCCGACACGAAACCGCAGGCGACGGCCACCTCGACCACGGGCATGGAGGACTGGATGAGCAGGTGGCGGGCGCGATCGAGGCGAATTTCCAGATAATAACGCGCCGGCGAACGGCCCATCTCCTGGCGGAACAGCCGCTCGATCTGGCGCCGCGACAGCCCGACGCCGTCGGCGATCTCAACCAGCGATAGCGGCTCGGACAGGTTGGCCTCCATCAGTTCGATGATTGACAGCACCTTGGTGTTCTGCACGCCGAGCCGCGCGCGCAGCGGCAGGCGCTGGCGGTCGGTCGGGCTGCGCACGCGGTCGGTCAGCACCTGCTCGCAGATGCGGTTGACGAGGCCGTCGTCGAAATCGTCGCCGATCAGCTTGAGCATCATGTCGAGCGCGGCAGTGCCGCCGGCGCAGGTATGGACGTTCTGGTCGATTTCGAACAGGTCGGCGATCACGTTTGCCTTGGGAAAACGCTCGGCGAAGCCGGGCAGATTTTCCCAATGAATGGCACAGCGGCGGTTGGACAGCAGGCCTGCGGCGGCCAGAATATAGGCGCCGGTGCACAGGCCGCCGATCGCCACGCCGCGATTGGCCTCCTCGCGCAACCAGGCAAAGGTCGACTTGTTGGTGTATTTCTCGACATTGACGCCGCTGCACACGACGACCATCGATGGGCGTTCTTGGCCCGACATCTTGCGCCGCTCGTCATCGAGCGAGGCGTCGACCGCGCATTCGACCTGGCAGGAGGCCCTGACCGGCTTGCCGTCCAGACTTGCGAGGCGCCAGCGATAAGCGTCATAACCGAGCATGCGGTTGGCCGCGCGCAACGGCTCGACCGCGGTCGAGAAGGCGAGCATGGTGAAGTCGGGAACCAGAAAGAAGACGATGGACCTTTTGACGGTGCCCCTGATGCTCACATCGGCCCCCATGACAATCCTGTGTTCCACCGGCGCGGCTGCGTCGCCTTTATCAAACTGTCGTCTTGAAACGTATTGGCTGTCAACGGTCTCGGGCGGTTCGGCCGTGAATATTTTCGTAGCCTTGAATCCATGCTGATCCATAGCGGTCCGGTGGCTGCCGCCACTTGCCCGTGGTTCTATGAAAAACGCCCCTCCGGCGGTGCCGGACGGGCGTTCTCTATTGACCGTGCAGGCGCTGGGCCCGCGATCGCCGCGGCGTCAGTTGACGATGTAACCAAGGCGTGACGCCGCCAGAGCGCCGGTCTGGCCGGGCATCGTTTTGCTGAGACGCTGGCGCTCGAAGACGGTGATGAGGTTGCCGTTGCGGTGACCGGCGAACATGCGGGCGAAAAGCTTCATGACAGTTCTCCATACATTAGGGGTCGTACGGGTTTGCCTTCGCGCACTGGAGTGGGGCACCTCGCTATGCCGGACATATAGGGATGCCCGGTCGGTTTCGCTACGGAAAATGCGAAGCGGACCATGCGAAATGCGACATCGGCGCATGTACAAGCTGCTTTTGAAAATATAACAAAAACAGTCCGTTAAAAGTATAGATCGGCGCCATGCGCACATGTCATGCGTGCCCTGTCGTTTTTGCGCGGCTCGTGCCCGTCGCCGGGCGGTCGCGCAAGCGGGCGCTGCGTGGATCCCGCCCGGTGCGGGCATGATCCCAGATGGCGTCGAATTCGGCGATGAAATCGCGGAGCAGGGTCAGGGCGCGCATCGTTTTCTCCCATGCGTAACGAAGTCCAGGGGGCGGCCGGTGCCGTTGTCGGTGAAGCCGGCCGCCGATTTTTTGCCGTCGATGTCACGAGCTCGACAGTTGCAGAGAGCGCGGGTTCCGCCGGGCGGCACGGTTCCGCGCGCTGGCGTCCGGCCAGCCAATGTCCTTTTGGATCTCTGGCGGCAGTGCCGCGATGATACGTTCGTTGCGGCTCAACCTGCGCATTTCGGCATAGGCATAAAACATGCGGCCGACGGTGCTGAACATGGACATGACAGTTTCCTTTCTTCTGGATCGGGTTGGATCAGTCGGGGGATCGCTCGCGGCGAGGCGGCGCGCCAGTCTCGCCGCCGAAGGGACGGATGAACCGGTGATGCCAGCGAACCGGCCGCGGCCACTCCGTGCCCGTCTGCCGGTCGGCCCGGTCGGTGTAAGCGCGGGCGACGGCGAAACCCTCGACGAAATGCACGAAAGCGGTTTGCGACAACATTGTTTGTCTCCTCGGTTCTGGCGGGGGTTGCCCGTTTCGACCTTGACTATGGGAATGTTTTTGGTTTCAATCAAACGAAATGAAGTGATGCTTTGATTCAAGAAAACTGAAAGCAGGCCATGACCGCGCCACTCAACCACCCGCTTCCGCTGCTCGAGCTCGATGTGTTGCGAACCTTCGTGGCGATCGCCGAGACGGGCAGCTTCACGATGGCGGCAAATGCGGTGTTCCGCACGCCGTCGGCCGTTTCCATGCAGATCAAGAAACTGGAGGAGGTGTTGGGGCGTTCGGTCTTCACGCGCGACGCACGCTCGGTATCACTGACCAATGACGGCGAAGTGCTGCTCGGCTATGCGCGCCGGCTGCTGGCGATCAACCGCGAGGCGGTGTCGAAATTCATCATTCCCGACATTACCGGGGTGGTGCGCCTCGGTTCGCCGGACGATTACGGCGAGCGGGTGCTGCCGGCGGTGCTGCGGCGCTTTGCCGAAACCCACCCGGCGATCGCCGTCGACGTCACCATCGACCAGAGCGTAAATCTGAAGCGGCGCATGGCCGAGCGTCAACTCGACATCGTCATCATCACCTGTTGCGCGAAGACGGTACCGGAGGAGGCGGAAATCCTTCTGACCGAGCCGATCGTGTGGGGCGGGGCGCGCGGAGGCTCGGCGCATCTGCGCGAGCCGCTGCCGGTGTCGCTGTGGGAGGAAGGCTGCATCTGGCGAGCCAACGCGCTCGACGCGCTCGGCGAGCAGGGCCGCAACTACCGCATCGCCTATATGAGCGCGCACACGGCCGGACAGCGCGCCGCAATCCTCGCGGATCTCGCCGTGGCACCCTTGCCCCGCTCCTTCATCGGGGGCGACCTGGTCGCGCTCGGCCCGAAGGACGGCATGCCGGAACTCAGCGACTACAATCTCGCCATGATGGTCGCGCCGGAGGCCAGCGCGCCGGTGCGCGCGGCCGCCGACCACATCCGCGCGACGTTCGAGGCGTTCAAGACGACGGGGCGGTTCTGACCGGTGGCGCCGGGGGCGCGGCCAGCCGTTCGGACAGAAAGGCGACCATGCGTTCGCGGGCCTCACGCGCTTCCGGCATGTCGATCAGCGGCCAGACGTGGAACATTTTTTCGCCGGTGACGAGCTCGATCTCGACGCCGGCCCGGCGGGCCTTTTCGACGAAGACCAGCGTATCAGGATAAAGCAGGTCGCTTGTGCCGGAAAACACCAGGCTTGGCGGCAGCACCGAAAGGTCGCCGTAAAGCGGGCTGACGCGCCAGTCGGCGACGTCGATACCGGCCGAATAAAGCCGTACCGCCTCCAGCCCGCCGGGAATGTCGAGCCAGGGATCGCGCCGCGCGGCGGCCTCGACCTGCGGATTGGTCATCGTCATGTCGAGGCCGGGCGAAATCAAAAGATGCGCGGCGGGCAGGGGCAGCCCCTCCCGGGCGGCCATCATGGTCAGCACCACGGCCATGTTGCCGCCGGCCGAATCGCCGGCAAGCAGGATGTCGCCCGCCGGAGTTTGCGCCACCATCTGCCGATAAAGCGTCGTCGCCATGGCGAACATGGCGTGAATGTCGTGCTCGGGCGCGAGCGGATAGATCGGTACGGTGATGCTGATTGCGAGCCGCTCGGCCAGTTCGGCGATCAGGTTCCAGTGGAACGGCGTGATCTCGAAACAATAGGCGCCGCCGTGGAAATAGATCAGACGTCTTTCGCTGCGCAGCGTGGGCAGGGCGACCTCGTAGACGGGAAAACCCTCCACCTGCCGTTGCTTGATATCCAGTCTTCGGCCGATCGTCTGCGGTGGGCGGTAATCTTCCACCTTGCGTGCGGCGGCGATGCGCTTGTGCAGCGCGGCGGCCGACCGGAACGATTTCTTGCGGGTGTATTTTAGGACCAGCGCGACGAGGCGGCTTTTCAGGCTCTGCATATTCTTCTCCGCTCATATGCGCGGAAGTGAATTACGCAGGGGTGTCGCCGTCAAGCGCGCTTGTGGCCTGACGCGGCCTTGCCGGAGGTCAGGTGCGCGCGCGGCGCGCGGTCCGTTCCTCGCGCGAGCGCCGGCGCGGCGCGGCCTGGCCGGGTTCGCCGCCGGGGGACGATTGCGCCCTCGGCGGCAGGGCGACCTGCGCGGCGAGTTTCGGGAACGGATCGACCTTGTTGGGCAGCGCCATCGCGTGGATGAAATGAGCCTGGAAACGCGGCTCGAGCGCGGTCTCGATCTTTTCGATGCGGCGCACGACCTCCTCGATCTCGCGGCGATAGTCGCGGTTGAGCAGCGCCATCAGCGCACCGGTGCCCGCGGCGTTGCCGACCGCCTTGACCTCGGCAAGCTCGCAATCGGGGATCAGGCCGAGCACCATGGCGTATTTCGGGTCGATGAAGGAGCCGAAGGCGCCGGCAAAGCGGATCGTGTCGACATGGTCGATGCCAAGCTTTTCCATCAACAGCCGGATGCCGGCGTAAAGCGCCGCCTTGGCGAGCTGGACGGCGCGGACGTCGGTCTGGGTTATCAGGATCTTCTGCGTGCCCTGGTGCAGCACATAGGACCAGGTTCGGCCGTCGGCGACGATGCGCGGGTTCCTGGCCGCCAGTGCGCCGTCGATGACGCCGTCCTCGGACATGATGCCGGCGAGATACATTTCGGCCACCACCTCGATGATGGCGGACCCGCAGACGCCGGTGACGCCGAGCCGGGCGGCGTCGGCCTCGAAGCCTTCATCGTCGGACCACAGCTCCGAGCCGATGATGGTGAAGCGCGGCTCCAGCGTATCCTTGTCGATGCGCACGCGCTCGATGGCGCCTGGGGCGGCGCGCTGTCCGGAGGTGATTTCGGCGCCCTCGAAGGCGGGCCCGGTCGGCGACGACGCCGCGACGACGCGCTGGCTGTTGCCGAGCACGATCTCGGCATTGGTTCCGACATCGACCATCAGCATCATGCGCTCCTGGTGATGCGGCTGTTCGGACAAAACGGCGCCGGCCGCGTCCGCCCCGACATGGCCGGCGATACAGGGCAGCACGTAGACGCGCGCGCCGAAATTGATCGCCAGGCCGAGCTCGCTGCCCCAGGAATGGACCGCGCCCGATACGGCAAGCGCGAACGGAGCCTGGCCGAGTTCGGTGGGGTCGATGCCTAAAAACAAGTGGTGCATGATCGGGTTGCCGACGAAGACGGCGTCCAGAACGTTGTCCTGGTCGACGCCGCCTTCCCGGCAGACTTTTTCGACCAGCGCGTTGACGGCACCGCGTACCGCCTTGGTCATGGCCACGCGTCCGTCCGGATTCATCATGACGTAGGAGACCCGGCTCATCAGGTCCTCGCCGAAGCGGATCTGCGGGTTCGACGTGCCCGAGGAGGCGGCGATGCGGCCCGACAACAGCGATACCAGATGCATGGCGATGGTGGTCGAGCCGATGTCGCAGGCGATGCCATAGGCCTCGTTGTGCAGACCGGGCCACAGCGCGATGATGGTGGGGCGCGAGGAGTCGAGATCCTGATGGATGGCGGCCGTCACGCCCCAATTGCCCTTGCGCAGGGTCGCCTGCACGGTCGGAATAATGTGCTGGGAAACCAGCAGATCCTCCCAGCCCCAGTCGCGCTCCAGCACCGCCTTCAGCCGGTCGAGATCGCCGAGCGGCTTGTGCATGTCCGGTTCGTCGACCTCGACATAACAGAGCTGGACCGCCGGGTTGCGTTCGATGGTGCGCTCGATCGGGGATTTGCGCACCACTTGGGCGTTGATGACGGTGTCTTGCGGCACATCGACGACGAGGTCGCCCTCGATGGTGGCCGAGCAGGACAGCCGGCGGCCGTCCGCCAGGCCGCGTTTGTCGACATAGCGGCGTTCCCTGCCGCCCATGACTGAAATGTTGTCGAGCGACGAGACGATCTTGTGCTTGGCGAACTGGCCTTCCTGCACCTCGATCTGGCAACGCCCGCAGGTGGCCCGCCCGCCGCACACGCTTTCCACGTAAACGCCGAGCTCGCGCGCGGCGTCGAGGATCGGCGTGCCCTTGGGAAACCGCCCGCGCTTGCCGGACGGCATGAACAGAACCAGGGGATCGGTGAGGTTGGGTGGCGAGTTCATGCGTGTCGATCCATGGTCCCGAAGCGAATCAGGCTCCACGATCCGCATCGCATTCTACGCCCACCGCCGCACCGCGCCATCGCGGACAGGTTCGCGGGGCCGACGGTGGGGCGCGCGGGGCGCATCGCGTTCGTGGCTGTCTCGCGCTCGCACATGAGTCAGCGTTTTCCTATCCTCTCGCGCCCATACGCGCCTCGCGCCCGCCGCGGCGCCGGCCGCCCGAGGCGGCGCCTTCGCCGCCGACGGCGGATGCGGCGACCGCGTTGCCGCCCTCGGCGGGCTTGTAGTCCTTATAGGTCCTGATCCAGGTGGCGCAGTCCCTGTCGGTGCCGGCAAGCACGTTGGCGCCGCGCACGGCCTCCATCTCCTGCGGCCGGCAGGGATTCATGATCGCCGAGGTCATGCCGGCACCGATCACCATGGGAATGAAGGCGGCGTTGATGCCGTGGCGGTGCGGCAGGCCGAAGGAAATGTTGGACAGGCCGCAGGTGGTGTTGACCTTCAGCTCCTCGCGCAGCCGGCGCAGCAGCGCGAAAACCTGCCGGCCGGCGTCGCCGAGTGCGCCGATTGGCATGACCAGCGGATCGACGACCACGTCCTCGGGTTTGATGCCGTGATCCATGGCGCGCTCGACGATCTTTTTGGCAACGGCGAAACGCACGTCCGGGTCCATGGAAATGCCGGTCTCGTCATTGGAGATCGCCACTACCGGGACGTTGTATTTTTTGATCAACGGCAGGATCGCCTCGAGCTTCTCCTCCTCGCCGGTGACGGAATTGACCAGCGGGCGGCCCTTGGCGACCTGGAGCGCCGCCTCGATCGCGGCGGTCACGGAACTGTCGATCGACAGGGGCACGTCGACGAGGTCCTGGACGATTTCCAGCGTCTTGACCAACAGCGCCGGCTCGGTGGCGTTGGGGTCGACGGCCGTGACGCCGGCATTGACGTCGAGCATGGTCGCTCCGGCGGCGACCTGGGCAAGAGCGTCGTTGCGCACGGTGTCGAAATTGCCTTCCGTCATCTCGGCGGCGAGCTTCTTGCGCCCGGTCGGATTGATGCGTTCGCCGATGACGCAAAACGGCTGGTCGAAGCCGATGACGATTTCCTTGCGCGCCGAGGCGACGATGGTGCGGGTCATGCTTGTCTCCGAAGACAGGGCCGGGGCCGTGCCGGTTGGGTTTCTGGTTGCGCCGTGGCCATCAGTTGGCGGCCTCTTTGACGATCTGTTGCGGGGTTTCGCTGCTTTCGTCATGCAGGATGTGCTCAAGCCGCTCGGCCACCATGACGTCGTCGGCGCGGGCCTCGCGTTTCCAGGGCGTGCGGCCCTTGAGGACGCCGGATTCGTGCACGATCTCGGCGACGTATTCCTCCTGGCGGTAGGCCATGACGTGGACGCCGGACACGCCGGGGATGTCCTTGACCTCGTTGATGATGTCGATGCACAGCCGTTTGCCTTCCGCCTTCTGGTCGGCCGCCCCCTCGAGACGGGCGATAACGTGGTCGGGAATGTGGACGCCCGGCACGTTGGCGCGCATCCAGCGCGCGGTGCGCGCGGAGGCAAGCGGGCCGACGCCGCACAGCACGAACACGTCTTCCAGAAGGCCGAGATCGCGGACCTTTTGCATGTAGTCGCGAAACATCGGCACGTCGTAGCAATATTGGCCCTGGACGAACTGGGCGCCGGCGGCGACCTTTTTGGCGAGCCGATGCGCGCGAAAATCATGCGGCGGGGCGAAGGGGTTGATCGCCGCGCCCAAAAACACGGCCGGCGGTGTGCTCAGCTTCCGCCCGGAGAGGAATTTCGCCTTGTCGCGCATGATGCGCACGGTCTCCAGCAGCGACATGCTGTCGAGGTCGAAAACCGGTTTGGCGCCGGGCTGGTCGCCGGCCTGCACGCCGTCGCCGGTCAGGCACAAAATGTTGCCCACCCCCATGGCGGCCGCGCCCAGCACGTCGCCCTGGATGGCGATCCGGTTCCGGTCCCGGCATGAAATCTGGAGAATGGTCGCGTAGCCCATACGGGTCAGGAGCGCGCAAATGCCGACCGAGGACATGTGGCAGTTGGCGCCCGAGGCGTCGACGGCGTTGATGCCGTCGACCCAGCCGTCGAAGATCGCCGCGCGCTCGTAGACCTCGTGCGGGTTGGCGCTGTCGGGCGGGTTGAGCTCGGCGGTCACGGCGAATTCGCCGCGCCTGAGAACGCGTTCGAGCCGACCGAGCGAGGAATGGCCGGGCAGGGGATCGAGCGGTAAGTCGATGCCGGCGGGATTTTCGTCGGGCTGGACGGGGCGGTGCGTGCTCATGCCGGTTCTCCGGCGCGTTCCCGCTCGCGCTCGGCGGCGGCTTCGGCGGTCACCCGCAGCCAGGCCGAAGTCTCGCGCAAGGACTGGTCGACGGGTTTTTGCACCGTCAGGATCGCATCGCCGCCCGCCATGGCGCGCGAGCCTTCCCAGGCCTTGACCCACACGCAGGGCATGTCGGGCTCGACCTCGCAATTTCCGTTGGCGCGCACACCGCCACAGGGGCCGTTGCGCAACTGCTTGGGGCAGTTCATCGGGCACGACATGCCGGTCGACGACAAGACGCACTGGCCGCACATGCGGCAATCGAACAACAACCCCTTGACCCGCTTCTCGACGAATTTCACCGGGGCTTCCGCACGAGCGTAGCCGACGGCTTTCCAGAACGGGTGCAACAGCAGGAACGCGTCGGCGAAGAAATTGTAGAGCCGCTCGAGAAAGCGGGCATGGCGCACCGACCAAAGCCGCATGGAATAGCGGCGCTGCACCCGGCGCTGCGGCGAGACGTCGGCGGGACGATAGTCCTTGCGGGCGGCGGCCTTGCGGATGCGGGTGGCGAGCGTGACCTTTGCGGTGTGTTCAGCCATCGGCGCGCCCTCCCTGCTTGGCGAGCGCGACGAGGCGCTGCTTGTCGTAATCGGCCTCGAGTGCGGCGGCTGCCTTGTCGGCCTCGGCCTCCAGATCGTCGCCGACGCTGACGGGGTCGGCCTTGCGCCATTCTGCGAGATAGGCGTCGGTGTCGGCCGCGCCCGAGCGCATGGCGGCCATGTCGATCGCCTCGGAAAAGCGGGCCGGCAATTCGCGCTTGGCGTTGGCCCGGCCCTTCCGGACAATCACCTGAGCCGGAATATCCCGCCAGTAGACGACGATCAGATCGGCCATCGGCCCGACTCCGCAATGGTACTGGCGGAGCATTGCCGCAACGCTACGAGCGCCGCTTGTTATGAGGCGACGCCTGGCCATTCAAATGCGACGTCGCTGCCGGACAAGGGCGTCAGTCGTTCAGGGCGGTGGCAATCTCACCACCAGCCCGCCGATCCGGCATGGGCGAAGACCATGTGTAGCACGGCGCCGGCCGAGGCGATGACGAGGCCGATCACGACCAGGGAAGCGATGCCGACAATGACGGCGATGGCAAACAAGATGCCGTCGCGCTCCGACATGGCCAGTCCGATGAGCGCGGTGGCGAAGGCGGGCAGCCAGTTGCCGAGCGGCACCGGTAAAACGACGGCGATCGCCAGGATCAGCGCTACCACGCCGATCACGCGGTCGCCCCGGCGACGCCAGAACGGCCAGTAGCGCGGCCGGATCAGGGTCTCGAGCCGTACCATGCGTGGAATCAGTCGTTCCGACAGCGCCCGAAACTGCGCCTGGCTCAGCGATTTGCGCATCAGGAAGCGTGGCAGCCAGGCCGTGCTGCTGCCGGCCACCATCTGCACCGACACGATGATCAGCGGCGCGCCCAGGATGACGGAGGCGCCGGGCGGCAGCGGCAGCAGGTTGAAGGCGGCGAAAAACACCAGCAGGGCCGCGAAGGAGCGGTCGCCGAGCGCGTCGCGGATCTGGCCGATGGTGATCGGGCCGTCCGCTTCCGCGGCAAGCCTGGCAAAGACTTCCGACAGCCGACGCGGGCGTCTGCGGCGCACGGGCCGCGGTTCCACCGCCATGTCGCTAAAGGTGTCCATGTTCCGTTTTTGTCCGTGGCGCTTTCACCGCCGGCTGTTTCCTACGCCCCACCACCCAGCATAGGCCGGGAGCGGTTAACCCATTGTGACGGTGCTGCAATAACGGCTGCGCACGCCATTCACCAGCCTGTCCTTAACGGCCTAATTCGACCATGTCGCGCCTTGTGTCACGACATGGCGCGCGAAACTCTTATACATTGTGCCTCGCCATGCCGACATTAACGGGGGGCGGGACGAGCGCCAGCGTCAACGCTCCGCCGCGGGCAGGGTGAATACAGGGAAGAAGACGCATCGCATGCATGGTGTCCGTTGCGGAGGAGCGATCGGATAGACCCAGAATTCGGCGCTTTCGAGACGGGGCGATCTTTCAGCACTGCTCGCGGCCGGCCCGTTGCCGTTGGCGCAAGGGCGCCTGCGCAGGCTCGTCGCGCTACCGCGGCGCGGGCAACGAGGATTTGACGATTTGCGACTTTCCCGACAAGACAGCACAGGTTGAGGACGAAGCGGTTGCGTCATGGCTGAAGACTGGAACGATTACGCGGACGGCTGGGATGACAGCAGCGATGTCAGGCTCTATGCCGACCGCGCCTTTGCCTCTTTGGTCTCGACCGTGGACATACGCGCTCCGGTCTGGAAATCGAAACGGGTCCTCGATTTTGGATGCGGGACCGGTTTGCTGGCCGAAAAAGTCGCGCCTTATGTTGGCGGCCTGATCGCCGTGGATACTTCGGACAAAATGATCGCGGTGCTGGAGAGGAAGAAACTCGACCGTGTGAGTGCTCTTTGCGGCGACATTTTCGACGACGCTTTGCGCGCGCGCATCGGGCCTTCGGGTTTCGATCTGATTTATGCGTCCTCCGTATGCGGTTTTTTGCCCGATTACGAAAAGACGGTCGTTTCGCTCGCTCGACTGCTTAAGCCCGGGGGGCGGTTTGTCCAATGGGATTGGCTGGCATCGGGCGATGACGGCACGGGGCTGACGATGGGTCGGATTGAGCGCGCGCTCGGCAAGGCCGGATTGCAGTCCGTACAAGCCGGACGGGCGTTCTCCATGGCGGCGAACGGTACGGATCTGCCCGTTCTGATTGGCGTTGGAACGACCCGGAGCCGTTCGTCTTTGGACTGAATCGTTTGATTGCCGGGATGTCACGGTCCGGCAGCGCGCGGAACCGGACGTCCCCCTCATCGGCTATCCGTCGTTCAAGCCTACCGGACCGGCCGGGGCGTAAGCCGCCCCAAGCGCTTCGGGAAGCTCGCCATAGCCGGTCGCGCGCCGTTCATAGGCCAGACCGAGCATTTGTGCCGCCCGCTCGGCAACCCGGTCGAGGGCGGGATCGTCGGTCTGGGCGAGATAGACCACCTTTTCGTAATTGCCGAAAAAGTCGTTTATCAGCTCGGGGTGGCGGTCGAGACCGAGCGGCTTCAGGAAGAAGGTCTCGAAATGGCGGCACAGAAAATCCGTCATATAAAAGGCCGTCATGTCGCCGTCGGCGATCGTCTCGAAGGCGGCTAACCCCTGGTAGACGGCGAAGCAATGCGGTCCGGCCAGCCGCTCGACGCCGTGTTTGGCGCACACTTTGTCAAGCAGTCCCCCCGTGCCGCAATCGGCATAACCGACGAAGATGTGACGGTAGCCGTCGGCCTTGGCCTTTTCGATGGCGCTGTCCATCGCGGCGGGGATGCGGTCGGGATAATAATGGAGTTCGGCCGGCAGGCAGGTGAGTTCGAGATGTGTGAGGCCAAGCTGTTGTTTGACCGCAAGGATTTCGCGGGCGATCATGCCACACCCGATCACCAGCATGCTTTGCGTCTGGGAAGATTGGGAGTGATGGCCCGTCATGTTACGATCCTGCTTCGGTTCATTCCACCTTTGGGAAAGGCAACGCCGTGACCAAGTTCATCGCCTCCTTGACCGTCCTGCTGACGCTGGTCGGCGGCCTGGCCGTTTCCGGCTGCGCGACGCCTGGGCAATATGTCGACGGTGGCGGCGACTGACCGGCGCCGTATCCGCGCGGGTCAGGCCGAGGCGCGGATATTGTGCTTGCGCTTGATCATATCCTTGGCCGTTTCGACCGTCACCGCGGCGTCGCGGCAATAGGCGTCGGCGCCGACCGCCTTGCCGAAATCCTCGTTGAGTGGCGCGCCGCCCACCAGAACGATGAAATCGTCGCGAATGCCTTTTTCCTTCATCGCGTCGATCACGACCTTCATGTAAGGCATGGTGGTGGTCAAAAGCGCCGACATGCCGAGAATGTCCGGCTTTTCGGTTTCCAGCGCCTCGAGATATTTTTCCACCGGATTGTTGATGCCGAGATCGACCACGTCGAACCCGGCGCCTTCCATCATCATGCCGACGAGGTTCTTGCCGATGTCGTGGATGTCGCCCTTGACGGTGCCGATCACCATCTTGCCCTGCTTGGGCGCGCCGGTGGCGGCAAGCAGCGGGCGCAGGATGAACATGCCGGCCTTCATCGCGTTGGCCGATAACAGGACCTCCGGTACGAACAGGATCCCGTCGCGGAAATCCTCGCCGACGATGCGCATGCCTTCAACCAGTGCCTCGGTGAGCACCTTGTAGGGCAGCCAGCCGCGATCGAGAAGGATACGGGTTCCTTCCTCGATCTCCTCCTTCAGACCGTCATAAAGGTCGTCGTGCATCTGCTGCACGAGCTCGTCGTCGTCGAGTTCGGAGAGGATGATTTCATCATCGGACATCGGCGCCTCCCAAAGGTGCGAACCGGCAATGACAGGCGACCGGCACACCCATCATGTGTATTCGCCATGGCCGGCCGACGCATAGCCGAATTGCGACGTTCGCCAATACGAAAGCGACTGAATTTTTTACCGCTTTCCTGTCGATTTTGCGACAGCACTTGGCGTTTGCGGGACGGTTTGGCCAAGGCCGATGAATACGATCCGCTCAAGGGGCCGGATCCGCCGCGCAAGTCAGCGTCGGCCGGCCCGCAACCACTTTCGGGAAGACAGTCGATGGTCGAGAATCTGGCAGTCGAGCAGGAAGCCGGCGCATCACGGCGCGCCCGCGGTGATCGCGGCGGCGCGGCGGCGCGCAGGGCGGCGCGTTCCGGCGGCGGGCCCGGTGCCCAGCAGGCCTTCATCCACCGCAAAATCCGGCCCTACGAGGTGCTGGACGAGGAAGGACTGGCGCTGATCGAGGCCAATGCCGACCAGGTGCTGGAAGAGATCGGCATCGAGTTCCGCGACGACGCCGAGGCGCTGCAGTTATGGCGGGAGGCCGGCGCCGAGGTGAAGGGCGAGCGCGTGCATTTTCCCAAAGGACTGTGCCGCTCGCTTTTGAAGAGCGCGCCGTCCGTGTTCACCCAGCATGCCCGCAATCCGGAGCGCTCGGTCGAGATCGGCGGCGACGCGACCGTGTTCGCGCCCGTCTACGGCCCGCCTTTCGTGCGCGACCTCGACGGCAAGCGCCGCTATGCCACGATCGAGGATTTCCGCAATTTCGTGAAGCTCGCCTATCTCGCGCCGTCGATCCACCATTCCGGCGGCACGGTGTGCGAGCCGGTCGACGTGCCGGTCAACAAGCGCCATCTCGACATGATACTGGCGCATATGACCTTGTCCGACAAACCCTTCATGGGCTCTGTGACCGCGCCGGAACGGGCGCAGGACACGGTCGAGATGTGCAAGATTCTGTTCGGGGCCGAGTTCGTCGACAACAACACCGTCGTCATCAATCTGATCAACGCCAATTCGCCGATGGTGTTCGACGAGACCATGCTGGGCGCTGCCAAGGTCTATGCCCGCAACAACCAGGCGACGATCATCACCCCCTTCATCCTGGCCGGAGCGATGAGCCCGGTGACGGTTGCCGGCACGCTGACCCAGGTGCTGGCCGAGGTGCTGGCGGGCGCGGCCTTCACCCAACTCGTGCGCCCGGGTGCGCCGGTGGTGTTCGGCACCTTCGCCTCGTCGATCTCGATGCAGTCCGGCGCGCCGACCTTCGGCACGCCGGAGCCTTCGCTGGTCTCCTACGGCGCGGCGCAATTGGCGCGCCGGCTCGGCCTGCCCTTCCGTACCGGCGGGTCGCTGTGCGCGTCCAAGGTGCCGGACGCGCAGGCGGCCTATGAAAGCGCCAACACGCTCAACGCGACGCTGCTTGCCGGCACCAATTTCGTGCTTCATTCTGCCGGCTGGCTCGAGGGAGGGCTGGCCTCCTGCTACGAAAAATTCGTCATGGACGTCGACCAGCTCGGCATGGCGCAAAAGCTCGCGACCGGGGTCGACCTGTCGGAGAACGGCCAAGCCTTGGACGCGATCCGAGAGGTTGGACCGGGCAGCCACTATCTCGGCTGCGCGCACACCCAGGCCAATTTCCAGACCGCCTTCTACCGCTCCTCAATCGCCGACAACAACTCCTTCGAGCAATGGCAGGCCGAGGGTGAAAAGACCGCACCGCAGCGCGCCAACGGGCTTGCCCGGCGCTGGCTGGACAGCTACGAGGCGCCGGGTCTCGATCAGGGTATCGCTGACGGGTTGAACGATTTCGTGGCCAAGAAGAAGGAGTCGATGCCCGACGCCTTCACGTGAAAGAAGCCCGAGGACGGCCGGGCTAAAGTGGCCGACATCATCCACAAGGAAGTCTGGCGCTCCGCCATCAAGGGGCCGGACGGAGGGTAGGCGTGCGCGCGAAGCGGCCGGTACGGGAGCTGTTGCCGGGCATTGCTGTGCGCGTGCGGTGATGGCTGCCGCGACAATGCCCGAAAATCTGGCGGACGCGCTTGCCGCGCATGGGCTGATGGCGCGCGGCGGCTTCGTCTTCGACGATGACGAGGCGGCGCCGGCCGGGCCATCGGGTGCCGCCGCGGGAGCTGTGGTGCTGGTCGGCCATGCCGGTTCGACCATCTGGCCGCATTTTTCGCGCTGGCTCGCCGACCAGCCGGCAAATCTGGCCGATCCGCTCGATTGCTGGTCGCGCGAAACGATCGGCGCCATCGCCGGCAGGTTTACGGCGCGGGCGGTGTTTCCGTTCGAAAAGCCCTTTCTGCCGTTCCAGCGCTGGGCGATGCGCGCCGAGGGGCTGAAGCCGTCGCCGCTCGGCATCCTGATCCATCCCGAATACGGGCTGTGGCACGCCTATCGCGGGGCGCTGCTGTTTGAGACGCAGGTGGCGGAGGCTCGTCCTCATGCGCTGAGTCACGCCTGTGATGCATGTGCCGAAAAACCCTGTCTTTTCGTCTGTCCGGCCGATGCGGTTTCGTCGGTCCGGCACGACCACGCCGCCTGTCTTGCCCATCTGCGCTCCGGCCGGGGCGGCGCCTGCATGGGCGGCGGCTGCCTGGCACGCCTTGCCTGTCCGGTCGGGGCCGGCTGGCGTTATGACGACGCCCAGCAGACTTTCCACATGCGTACATTTGCGGGCGCGCCGGTCGATCGATAAGACCGGCCGCATAGCGCGCGGCCGGCGTGGCGCTACCGCGGCAGGCCGGCCTTTTTCAACCCGTCGACGAAGCGGGTCCAATCCGACGGATCCTTGTAGGGCAGGACCCGTTCCTTCTGCTCCAGCGAATAATGCGGATTGACCTCGAACACTTCGTCCCACAGCCGGCGCGCATCGTCGGCGCGGCCGAGATGGCCGTAGGCGGCGGCGAGCATGGTGCGGGAGAGATCGGTGTTCGGTTGTCTAAGGATGCGCTCGCGCAGATACCGCGCCGCCGTTTCGTAGTCGCCCTTCATAAAATAGGCGTGGCCGAGGAAATGCAGCCACATGTCTGGATAAAGCGGGTCGAGACGGATCGCTTTTTCCAGGTTTTCGACCGCGGCGTCGGCGTCGTGCATATAGACCAGCATGTTGCCGCGAGTGGCCAGCAGTTCCGCGTCGTTGGGTGCCAGCGCCGTTGCGCGGCCCAGTTCCGTGCAGGCCTCGTCGAGACGGCGCTTCCACAACAGCGCGACTGCGTATGCGCGGCTCGCAAGAGGATCGTTCGTATCGAGATCGACCGCCTTTTGAGCCATCTCAAGCCCGTAGTCGAGCGATGCATCCGGATCGGGCGGCCAAGCGTTGGTGTAGGCCATGATGTGGGCGAAGGCGAGGCCGACATGGGGCGCCACGAAGCGGGGGTCCATCGCGCGCGCGCGCTCGAACATGGCTACCGCTTCTTCCATATTGGCGTGGTCGACACCGGCCATGAGCTTTTCGCGGCCACGCAAGGCCAGGTCGTAAGCCTCGACATTCGCGGACGGGGTGGTGCCGAGCCGGTCCTTCTCGCCGAGGTCGAGCCTGACCTTCAACTCGTCGACGATCGCCAGGGTGATCTCGTCCTGGATGGCGAAAATATCCTCCAGAACGCGGTCGTAGCGCTCGGCCCAGACATGGCCGCCGGTTGCGCCGTCGATCAGCTGCGCCGTCACCCGGACGCGGTTGCCGGCCTTGCGCACCGAACCTTCCAGAACGTGGCGCACGCCGAGTTCGCGCGCCACCTGCTTCACGTCGACGGCGCGGCCCTTGTAGGTGAAGGACGAGTTGCGGGCGATCACCATCAGCCGGGAAATTTTAGACAGATCGGTGATGATGTCCTCGGTGATGCCGTCGGAGAAATAATCCTGCTCGGCATCGCCGCTCATATTGTCGAACGGCAAAACGGCGATCGACGGCGCGCCGGCGATCACAAGGCGCCCGTCATCGCCGGCGTCGAGGGCGAGGCCTTTCGGGTTGACCGCATAGGTGCGCACCGGTTCGGCGATGTTCTTGACCTCGCGCAGACCGCGGTCCTCGAAATCGAGATCGAGCTTGTGGCGGACCTGATCGTAAACCGAGGCGGAAATGCAGATGCCGCCCGGCCGGGCGATGCCCTCGATCCTGGCGGCGACGTTGACGCCGTCGCCGAGCAGGTCGTCGCCCTCGACCACCACGTCGCCGAGATTGATGCCGATGCGCAGGCGCATCGGCTCGGCCTCGGCTCCGGAGGTTTCGGCGGCGATCGCATCCTGGACGTCGACGGCGTACTGGACCGCGTCGACCGCGCTCGGGAATTCGGCCAGCAAGCCGTCGCCGGTCGATTTGACCAGCCGACCGCCATATTCGGCGAGCCTGGGATCGAGCAGATCCTTGCGCAGATGCATCAGTCGCGACAGCGTTGTCGCCTCGTCGGCGCGTATCATCCGGCTATATCCGACGACATCGGCAACCAGGATGGCGGCTAGCCGGCGCTGCACGCGGTGCTGGCTCACGGGGTGGGCCTTTCCATGGCTTGCGATTCTGTCCAAAATTATCGGGCGCTCCAGGCAAAGTCCATTGGCCGAACGGGCAGGCGGGGCCGTGATGCCAGACCGATCGCGGGGCCGCGACGGCGTTTGGGGATTGGCCGCGGGGGTGTCGCCTATGTGGTCGTGGCGAACAGGTTTCACAAGGGCGGAGGACAGAGCTGGTGACATCGAGCGAACGCGAGCGGATGCAGTCGGGTGATTGGTATCGCTGCGTCGATCCGGAACTGGACGACCTGCGCGCGGCGGCGCGGGCCGCCGTGCATGCGCACAACACCGCCCATCCCGGCGTGCGCGGGGCGCTGGCGCCGGCGCTCGGCGCGCTTTTCGGGCGGCTGGGCGACAATGTCATGATCGAGGCGCCGTTCCACTGCGCCTACGGGCTCAACCTGTTCATCGGCGACCGCGTCTATTTCAACACGGGCTGCGTGATCCTCGACACGGCGCGGGTCACGATCGGCGCCGGTACGATGTTCGGCCCGTCGGTCCATATTTATTGCGCCGACCACCACCGCGACCCGGTTCTGCGCGGGCAGGGCCTGGAACGGGCACTGCCGGTCGGGATCGGCAGCGATGTCTGGGTCGGCGGCGGGGCGATCATCCTGCCCGGCGTGACGATCGGCGACGGCGCGATCGTCGGCGCCGGCGCGGTGGTGACCGGCGATGTCGCGGCCGGCGTCACGGTCGCGGGCAATCCGGCGCGGCCGCGCTGACGGGTTTCGACCGCGGGGCGCGCGTTGACGTCCTGGCTTTTGCCGCGTTCGTCTCGCTTGCGTGTCCGGCGAGGACGATCAGCATGGCCAGGAGACAAAAACCGGCCCGCGCCGTGTTCCAGCCTGTCCAGGACGCGGAATAGGACTGCCAGGTGTCGGCCGCCGGCATCTCGCCGCCGACATGCGGGAAGGCGGCAAGCGCCTCGTTCAGCGGCACATTGACGAGAACGGTCGGCGCCATCGCGCCGGCCAGATAGACCAGCGCGGCCAGGGCGGCTGAAAGCGCTGTCATTCCAACCCCCGCGCGCCAGTACAGGGCCGCGGCGGCGGCCGTCACGACGGGCGTCAGGAAGAAGCTTGCGAAAAACACCGGATTGCGGATGGCGCGGTTGATTTCCTGCATCGCCTCGATTGCCGCGGCCGGGCGCGCCGCGTCGAGCCCCGGCATGACGCTGACGGAAAAGGCGTAGAAAAAGCCGGCCATCGTCCCGTTCAACAATGTGGCGAGGACGAGGGCGGTCTTCGCACTGGTCTCGCTCATGGCCGCTCGCTCCGGCCGCCGCGGCGCAGGGCGGTGCCCAATCGGATCGCGATGACGGCGACGGCGATCTCGGCCGCGAGCACGGCGGGCCAGATCTTCGCGATCGACGGATCGACCCATTTTTGCGGACCGAAGGAGACAAGCGCCAGAAGGGCCGCCAGGAGAGCGAGAGCGGAGCCGGCGCGGCAGCGTTCGTCGGTTAGCAACAGGGCGGCCAGCGCCGCCGAAATCGCCACGGCGAGAAACGGCGCCATGCCGAACAGCACGATTTCGGCGGGCGGATGCGGCGGCGTGCGGGCGAACAAGGCCCAAAGCATTACCGTTTGCAGGGTGATCAAGACGGCGAGCGCGGCGCGTGTCGGGGTGGCGGAAGCGTCGATCGGCATGGGAACTCCTTTTTCCGTATAGACGTGTACGATTTGACAAAGGCGTATTCCCATGTACGGATATTGTCAAGTCGGGCATGGAGTGGAACGTGCGAACGGAACGGCAGGAGGCGCGGCAGCGTGAGATCGAGGCGGCCGCCTACGAGGTGCTGGCCGAGAAGGGCTACAAGGCAACCTCGATGCTGGCGGTCGCCAAATGGGCGGCGGCATCGAACGAGACGCTTTATCGCTGGTACGGCAGCAAGCAGGCGCTGTTTGCCGCCCTGGTGGAGGCGAACGCGCGCGCCGTGCGCAAGCGGCTGAGCCGAAGCCTAGAGGACGGCGACGATGCCCTTGCCACGCTCGGGCGGATCGGGCCGCTGCTTGTCGAACTCGTCGCCGGCGACAGGGCGGTCGCGCTCAATCGTGCCGCCGTTGGCGATGTCGACGAGACCGCCACGCTCGGGCCGACGATTGCCGCCAGCGGCCGTGCGGCGGTCGTGCCATTGCTCGAACGGCTGATGCAAAAGGCGATCGACGCCCGGGAATTGGTGGACACGGACGCGGCCGAGGCGGCGGAGATCTATGTCCGCCTGCTGATCGGCGACCTTCAGATCCGTCGCGTGATCGGCGTGCTGCATGCCCCCTCGCGGCAGGAAGCGGAAACTCGCGCCGCGGCCGCGTTGGGGCTTTTTCTCCGGCTCTTCGGCCCATCGCCGCTACGCTGAGGCGAGGGGATTTTCGTCCTTTCCGGAAATCCGGTCGGATTTTTTCGCGCCTGACCCAAGGAATGGCTGGATTGCATCGTCAAACGGACAAATGATGGCGCTGATGCTTGCCGGCAACGATAGTGAGGACGACAAACTGGTCGCGCGCGCGCGCGGCGGCGACCGGGCCGCGTTCGCGCGGCTTGTCGAGCGGCATTACGACTTCATCTACCGGGTCGCCTACCGTCGCATCGGGCGGCAGGCCGACGCCGAGGATATCGCCCAGGATGTGTGCGTGCGGCTCGGCAAGGCGATCGCGGGCTTTCGCGGCGAGGGCCGGCTTACCACCTGGCTGTACACGCTCACTCTTAACGCGGCACGCGACCATGCCCGCAAGGCATCGCGCGAGCACGTCAAGGCGGCGGCCTATGCCGTTCACGCCCTGAGCGAGGCGGCGATCGCCGACAGTTCGGACGACGCGACCGAGGCGTTGTGGGAAGCGGTGCGGCGCCTGCCGGCCAAGCAGTGCGAGGCGGTGCTTCTGGTCTACGGCGAGGGCCTGTCGCACGAGCGGGCCTCCGATGTGATGGGATGTGCGGAGGCGACCGTCTCCTGGCACATCCACGAAGCGAAAAAGCGGCTCAAGGTCCTGATGGCGGACCGGGCCGGGGAAGGCTGATCATGGCCAAGGACGAACTGGACATCTTGCGCACGGCGCGCACTCCTAAACCCGACGCGGCGGCGCGCGACAGGGCGCTTTCGGCCGCTTTGACGTCGTTCGACGAAAATTTTGCGACCGCACCCCAAGGATCGGCCGATAGGCGGCGTCAAAGCTCCGGAACACGAAAAATCTGGAGCCGCATCATGGACCGCAAATTCCTTTCCACGCCCGCCATCGCCAGCCTGCTGGTTCTGCCGGTCGCCGGCTACGCCACCTATTATCTGGTGAATGACGGTCCGTTCGCGTTGCGCCAGGACACGGCCGTCCAGGAGACGGGCGGCGGCCTGCTTGGCCTTAACGATGAAAAGGCCGGCGAGGACGATCGTTCGCTTGCCTTCGAGCCGGCGCCGGCCAGCCCGCGCGAGGAGGCCGAAATCGCGCTCGATTCGACCATGTCCGCGCCGCCGGTCGGCACGTTGCAGACGCTCGGGGGCGGGACGCGCGACCTGCGCGGCGGCGCGAACGCGCTGGCCAAGAAGCGTTATGCCGCGCCGCCGTCGCCTTCGGTGGTGGCGGCACCCGACGTCATGCCGCTTCCGGCCGAAGACCGCGACCGGCTTGAAGCCTTCGACACCAACCCGGTCAGGTCGGCGTTGGAAAATCCGGTCTCGACATTTTCGATCGATGTCGACACCGCGTCCTACGCCTTCACCCGCGCGACTTTGAAAAACGGCGCGCTGCCGCAGGCCGACACGGTGCGGGTCGAGGAGATGATCAACTATTTCAACTATGACTGGCCGGGGCCGCAGAACGCGGAAACGCCGTTCAATTCGACCATAACGGTGATGCCGACGCCCTGGAACGATCACACCAAGCTGATGCATGTGGCGATCAAGGGCTACGACGTGGCGCCGGCGGCGGAGCCGAAATCGAACCTGGTGTTCCTGATCGACACCTCGGGCTCGATGAACGCGCCCGACAAGCTGCCGCTTTTGAAGTCGGCCTTCCGGCTTCTGGTCGAGCGCATGGATGGCGACGACACGATCTCGATCGTGACCTATGCCGGCAGCGCGGGAACCGTACTGGAACCGACCAGGGGATCGGAGAAGGCCAAGATACTGGGTGCGCTCGACCGGCTCGGCGCCGGCGGCTCGACCGCCGGCGAGGCGGGACTGCGCGAGGCCTACCGGCTGGCCCAGGAGAGCTTTGTCGAGGGTGGCGTCAATCGGGTGATGCTGGCGACCGACGGCGATTTCAATGTCGGCCAGAGCTCGGACGAGGATCTCAAGCGGCTGATTGAGGCCAAGCGCCGGTCGGGCGTGTTCCTGTCGGTGTTCGGTTTCGGCCGCGGCAATTACAACGACCAGATGATGCAGACCATCGCCCAGAACGGCAACGGCACCGCCGCCTATATCGACACGCTGGCGGAGGCGGAAAAGACGCTGGTGCAGGAGGCGAGCTCGACGCTGTTTTCGATCGCCAAGGACGTCAAGATCCAGGTCGAGTTCAATCCCGACGCGGTCGCCGAATACCGGTTGATCGGCTACGAGACCCGGGCGCTGAAGCGCGAGGATTTCAACAATGACCGGGTCGACGCCGGCGATATCGGCTCCGGCCACGCCGTGACCGCGATCTACGAGATCACCCCGAAGGGCAGCCCGGCGCAGATGATCGACGATCTGCGTTATGGCGAGGCCAAGGTCGACAACGATGCCGGCATCGCCAATGCGGACGAATATGCCTTCGTCAAGATCCGCTACAAGCTGCCGGACGAGGATGTGTCCAAGCTGATCGAGACGCCGGTGACGGCGGCCAACGAGATCGACCGGCTCGGCGCGGCTACCGACGACCAGCGCTTTTCGGTCGCCGTTGCCGCCTTCGGCCAGAAACTGCGCGATGCGGACCAGACCGCCGATTTCGGCTACGACCGCATCCTTGAAATCGCCACCGCCGCGCGCGGCGCCGACCCGTTCGGCTACCGCGCGGAGTTCCTCCAGCTCGTGCGCCTGGCCTCGGCGCTCGATGCCTCCAAGCGGTGAGGGCGATCGGGACGCCGTTTGCATGCTGCAATGGCTTGGGGCAGCAACCCGGCGTTCCTTTGGGCGGGTGAGGCAGGCCGGCGGGATTTTACTCCCGCCGGCCTTTTTCGCTGGCAAGAGGGTCGGCTTGAGCGCGCAGAACGGCGTATCAGCCGCGGGCGCGGCGGCGTTCCCTGCGCCCCTCGGTGCTGCCGGCCTGCCCGCTCTGGTCGGCGGTCTTGTTGCGCAACGGGCCGATGCGCGCCACCACCTCATCCACGCTCGGGCGTTCGGCGCGCTGATGCGCGTCCAGCGCGCGACGCATGGCGGCCAGGTGCTCGAAGGACGTCCCGCAGCAGCCGCCGATGATCTTTGCGCCACCGTCGACGGCGAGCCGCACATAATCGGCCATCAGCTCCGGCGTGCCGGAATAATGGATTTCAGAGCCGCGGAATTCGGGGATGCCGCAATTGCCCTTGACGATCACGGTCGCGGCCGGATCGGCTTCGGTGATGTCGAACAGCGAGGCCATGATGTCGGAGGCGCCGACGCCGCAATTGGCGCCGACCCCGAGCGGGGCTTCGGCGAGGCCCGAGGCGACGCCGTGAATGTCGCAGGGCGCAAGCCCCATCATGGTGCGGCCGGCGGTGTCGAAGGAGGCGGTGAAACTGTAGGGCAGGCCGACGCGGATCGCCGCCTCGGCGGCGGCGCGGATTTCGTCGGGGGAGGACATGGTCTCGATCCAGGCGATCTCGGCGCCGCCCGCCTTCAGCCCCTCGATCTGCTCGGCGAAAGCCTCCACCGCCTCCTCATAGGTCATCGCGCCAAGTGGCTGCAGCAGTTCGCC
The DNA here is from genome assembly GCF_009742725.1 of Nitratireductor arenosus. Taxonomy (GTDB): domain Bacteria; phylum Pseudomonadota; class Alphaproteobacteria; order Rhizobiales; family Rhizobiaceae; genus Mangrovimarina; species Mangrovimarina arenosa. The sequence goes on from NZ_WPHG01000002.1 coordinate 321,418, forward strand.
GGTCGGCCCGACCGAGCCGGCCACGATCACCCGCCGCTCGGCACTGTCGGCGACGGCGCGGGCGATCTCGGCCGCGCGCCGGTTCAACTCGAAGACGCGGTCCTCGGCCTGGTGCAATTTCAGCCGATGGCGGGTGCCGCCGAAGGAGTTGGTCAGGATGATGTCGGAACCGGCCTCGACGAAACCCCGGTGCAGGGCGGTGATCTTGTCGGGCTCGGTTTCGTTCCATAGCTCCGGCGCCTCGCCCGACAGAAGCCCCATGGCGAACAGGTTGGTGCCGGTGGCGCCGTCGGCGAGAAGCACGCCCTTTTCGGCGAGAAGGGCCTCGATCGGGTTGAGCATCGGTCGACTTTCGGGATGAAGGAACCTATATAACGATATAAAGAATTCCTTATATCGCGTCAATCGGGCCGGATCGCGGGCCAGCCAGCGCGGCCGCGTAGGCGGCGGCCTCGTGCGGGTTGATGATTGCGGCGCGGATCAGATTGTCGAAATGGCGTGTCAGCGTCTGGATCGCGGAGGTGGCGTTCAGGACCAGGTACATGTCGCCGGCGAAGATCGCGGCCCGGTAGGGACCGAAGATGGTATAGGGGATCGAATAACGCGCCAGCCCGTCATATAAAAACAGCCGGAAGGCGGGATAAAGCTCGTCGAGCAGGCGCGCCATGTGTTCGAGCTGGGCGCGACGCAGGCGCTCGGGAAATTCGTTCCACACGCCCATGCCGGCGGCGAAGATGTCGAGCATGTGGCGCGGCATGCACACTTCCATGTCGGTCTCCGGCCGGCGTGTGTAATCGATCCGGTACTGGGTCTCGTCATACTGGCTTTCGCGACTGCGGCTGGTGATGTTGGCCTCGTATTCGATCAGTGCGTCGGTGCGCAAAAGGTCGGGCAGGCCGGCCGGCACGTAACGGATCTTCGTGCCCGCCGCCTCGGCGTGCCATTTCGCCAGCAGCGTGCGGTCGAAGGCGCCGCCGCCTTCCTCGATCTCGAAAGTCTCGCGGATTTCGCCGGTCAGGCCCTCGTCCTGGCTGAGTCCCAATAGCCAATCGAGCGATACGCGATGGCGTTCGGCGATGTTCATCAGCGTCTCGGCGCGCGGCAGCCGGGTCGTGGCCCCGGAGAGAAGCTGCGACAGCGCCGAGCGATCGATGCCGATACCGGCGGCAAAGGCCGACTGGTTGGCGCCGGAGCGCTGCACCAGCGCTTTCAGCCGCTCGCGGAACTGTCCGGAAAGATCGCGCTTGTCCATGGCCGTTTCCCTCGTGCCCGTCGACGCCTCATCCACTCTCTTGTTTACATTAGTAAACACAAGGTAGGCAAGGTTCGCAAAATAAACATTTCGTGCGCGTTCTCGCATTGTCGGAAACGATTGCTACTGACATTTTCCTGTCAGGAACCGGGGCGTTCCGCATGAAAGGCAATTGACAAGGAATGGACAGGCAACGTGCTCGTGGTGGCTTCGGCGCCATCGAATGGCCGACTATGGCCCTCATCATCATCTGCCACGCTGCGTGGTTGGGCACCGGCATATTCATCTGGCCGGACTGGCCGATGACCGCGATCGCCATACTCGGGGTCGTGCTGGCGCTGCAGGCGTCGCTGATGCACGAGGTCTGCCACGGCCATCCCACCCGCAACGCGCGCGTCAACGAGGCGCTGGTCTTCCTGCCGCTCGGGCTGGTGTGGCCCTATCGGCGCTTTCGGTCGATCCATCTGCGCCACCATGCCGACGAGCGGCTGACCGATCCTTTCGACGACCCCGAAAGCTATTACCGGGCCTTGTGGCGCTATGAGGCGATGCCGGCGGCGATGAAGCTCATCCTGCGGATCAACAACACCATGGTCGGGCGCGTGCTGCTCAATCCCTGGCTCGGCAGTCTCGGCTTTTTCATCACCGAAGCCGGGCTGATGCTGCGCGGGGCCCGCGCGGTGCGTCGAGCCTGGCTGTTGCATGCGGCGGGGCTGGTGATCGTGGCGCCGGTGATCGTGTTCGTTTTCGAGATGCCGCTCTGGCTTTACATCGTCGGTCCGGTGTGGATCGGCCAGGCGCTGATTTCGGTCAGAACCTATGCGGAGCACCAATGGTCGGAGCGGCCCGACGGGCGCACCATCATCGTCGAGCGCTCGCCGCTGGCGCTGCTTTTTCTCAACAACAATCTGCACCTCGTCCACCACACGCTGCCGCAGGCGCCGTGGTACCGGCTGCCGCGCCTGTTTGCCGAACGGCGCCGAGAATGGATCGCCCGCAACGAGGGCTATGTGTTCGCCAATTATTTCGCACTGTTCCGCAGCTTCGCCTTCCGAGCGAAGGAGCCGGTCGCCCACCCGGTGCTGCGCCGGGCGCCCGAGCCGGGTCGCGCCTTTCGGCCGCGTCAGCGCAGTCGCGGTGTCGGCGGTATCGCCGGAACATCGCTGGTCCCGGCCAGGCCGCCGAAGGAATGAGTCTTTTCCAAGTCTTGCGCGCCGACCTTCGCCTTGCGCATAAGGGATGATGAGCGCCTTTATCGCCGCCTTGCCGATGTATGATTGGCCCGAGGTCCGCTCCGAGACCGACGCCCAATGGGCGGCGCTGGCCGGGCGGCTGCACGCGGCCGGCGTGGACGCGCCGGCGCAACTCGTGCGGCGCAACGCCGACATGCCGGCGGTGCCGGGCGGCATCCGCGACGCCGCCGGGGCGCTGATCGCGCCCGATCCGGCCACCCTGTCGCCGGACGGGCTCGATTTCGCCACGCTGTGGCGCCATCCGCGCCTGCTCCTTGCCCAGACCTGCTGGGGGCCGATGGAGGCGACAGGGCTCGCCGCCCATGTCGGCGTCGTCGGCCAGCCGGACTATTCCCCTTTCGAGGGCGGGGCGGGGCCGTTCTATTCGAGCGCCGTGCTGATGCGGCGCGGCGAGGCCGCTCCCGTCGCCGCGCCGGGCGACGGCCGGGCCGTGCTGCCGCTTGAGCGGCTGCGGGGCCGGCGGCTGGCCTTCAACGAAACCGCGTCGATGTCCGGCCTGATCGCGCTTGCCCGCGACCTTGCCGCCGCCGGCGAACGCCTTTACATCTTTGGCGACCGCATCGAGACCGGCGGCCACCGCGCCTCGATCGAGGCCGTCGCGGCGGGCCGGGCGGATATCTGCGCCGTCGACTGCCGGAGCTGGCATTTGGCGAAGCGGTTCGAGCCGGCCGCCGCCGGCCTCGTCCCGGTCGGCTGGACCGGTCGGCGCCCGGGCCTGCCCTACATTTCGGCGGCCGCGCTGGCGCCCTTGCACGCGCGCATAGCCGGCGCGATCGCCGCCGGCGGGCCGGATCAGCCGTTCAGCCGCGCGTCGAGCGGGTAGGCGGAGAGTTTTTCGAACCCGGCCTCGGTGATCAGCACCTGCTCTTCCAGCTTCACGCCCTCGTGGCCGCCGAGCCGGCCGGTATAGCTTTCAACGCACAACACCATGCCCGGCACCAATGTCTCGTCGGCGGGAATGTCGGGCTCGACGTCGTCGCGATAGGGAATGGTCGGGTATTCGTCGCACAGTCCGACGCCGTGATAGAGGCAGCCATAGCGGTTGGGCAGGCAGTCGGCCGGCAAGGATTTCGCCGTCTCCCACAAGTCGCGGAACGACAGGCCGGGACGCAGCAATTCCATATTGTAGGCGACCTGGTCGGCGGCGATCCGGTAGAGCGCGCGCTGCTCGTCGGTGGGGGCGCCGTCGCCGGCGAGCCAGGTGCGCGACAGGTCGGCGCAAAAACCGTACGGGCCGATCAGGTCGGTGTCGAAGGCAACGAGATCGCCCGCCTCGATCGGACGCGCGGAGGATTCCTGGAACCAGGGATTGGTGCGCGGGCCCGAGGCCAGCAGCCGGGTCTCGATCCATTCGCCGCCGCGCACGATGTTGCCGTGGTGGAGCAGCGCCCACAGATCGTTCTCGCTCATGCCGGGTCGCAGGCCGGCCTCCATCTCGGCCATGGCGCGCTCGCAGGCCACGACCGCGCGGCGCATGCACACGATCTCGTCGGCGGACTTGACCGCGCGGGCGCGCTCGATCACCTGCTGGCCGTCATGCACCTTGATGCCGCGCGCGATCAGTGCTGCATGGGCGCCGGGCTGCAGGCAGTCGATGGCGATGCGGCGATTGGTGCCGCAGGTCTCGGCGACGAGGGCGGCGACCTCGTCGGCCCAGCGCCCGATCCGCTCCTCGATCAAATCGCCGCCATACATGAAGATCGTCGACAGGCAGGGCCGGACCTCGTCGACCACGCCGGCATGGTCCGACAGATGTTCGCTGTGGTGATAATCGTAGAGGATCACCGGACCGTCGGTCGCCACGAAGCAGAAGCGGGTGGCGTTGTGCGTCACCCAAAGCTGCATATTGGTGGAATCGGTGGCGTAGCGGATGTTGACGGGATCGTAGACGAGCAGTCCGGCATAGTCGCGGCGCGCGAGCTCGGCGCGGATGCGCTCGAGCCGGTAGGTGCGCATGGCCGCCAGGTCGGGTGCCGGAATGCCGGCGGCCGCCCATTCGCCCTCGGCGAGCGCGCCGTAGCCGAGCACGTGCTGGTTGAGGGCGGCGGCCTTGTCGCGGGCGGCGCGCAACAGCGCCGCATCGGGCTGGCCGGCGATCGCCGCATCGTCCGGCGAAAACGGCATGATCTTGCGATGACGGCCGAAAAGGCCTTTGGCATCAGAAGTTTCCATGTCTCCTCCTGACAAGGAGACTGGCGGCACTTTCGGCGCCCGGCAATGCGCAAAGCCGACATGAACTGCCCGGATTCGGACCTTCGCGCGCCGGCGTGCGATCGCGCGGACGTCTGCCGCGTGCCGCCGCTTCAGGCCCTTTTTGCCCGCCCGCCGCCGGCCTTGCCTTCCGGCTTGATGCGGATGCGCAGCGCGCCGCCCTCGGGATGGTCGATCTCGAAGGCGTTGGTCTTGCGCACCAGGTCGGACAGTTTGCGAAACCCGTAGGTGCGGGGATCGAAATCGGACGCCAGATTGGCCAGATGCGTGCCCACCGCGCCCAGCGGCACCCAGCCGTCGTCGCTGTCCATCTGCTCGATCACCTTGGTGATGATCGGGGTCGCAGCGCTCGGCGGCTGCAGCGGCTTGGCCTTTTCGGCGTCGGGTTCCTGATTGGCGGCGGCGCCCGGCAAGAGGTTTTCGGTATAGATGAAGCGGCGGCAGGCTTGACGGAAACTTTCCGGCGTCTTGCGCTCGCCGAAGCCGTAGACGTCCACGCCCTGTTCGCGGATGCGGGCTGCGAGCCGGGTGAAGTCGCTGTCGGACGACACCAGGCAGAAACCGTCGAACCGGCCGCTGTGCAACAAATCCATGGCGTCGATCACCAGCGTGATGTCGGAGGCGTTCTTGCCGGTCGTGTAGGCGAATTGCTGGTGCGGAATGATGGCGTGACGGGCCAGGATGTCGGCCCATCCCTTGGAGCGTGTGCCGGAAAAATCGCCATAGATGCGCCGCACGCTGGCCTCGCCGATCTTGGCGATTTCGTCGAAAAGGCCGTCGGCGATGCGCGCCGAGGCGTTGTCGGCGTCGATCAGTACGGCGAGGCGGGGCGAGCGGGTGTCGTTGGTCATGCTGGTATCCGTCGAGTCGGGGCCGGTTTGAAGGCGCAACAGACACCAGATGCGCCCGCGTCGCTACCCCCTCATCTTGTCGCCGCCGGGATCGAACGGCGGCTCGACCGTGATGCGCGCCGGCCGCCGCTCGCCCAAAATCTCGATCTCGAACAGGCTTTCGCTCTCCTGGTCGGCGAGTGCCGCCGGTACGTAGGCCTGCGCCATCGACAGCCCGACATGATGGGCGTAGCCGCCCGACGTCACCCAGCCGACCACGCTCCAGTCGCCGTCGTGGATGCCGCGCACCGAAGAGGCGCCGTGATCGGCCTTGGAGAGCCGGGTCTCGGCGCCGCTGGCGTCGAAACGCGGCGCGCCGTAGCCGTGCGGCGGCTGGATCGTGCCGAAATCCTTGCCTTTAACGCGGGCCCAGACCGGCTCGTCGCCCATCACGTCGGCGTCGAGCGCGTCGATGATCATCGAGACCCGCCGCAGTTTGGGGCCGGCTTCCTGCTCCCTGGCGGCCGCGTCGCGGCCGATGAAGTCGTTCTTTTCCAGCTTGACGAAACGCTCCATCGCGCCCTCGAACGGCCCGTAGATCGGTCTGAGCTCGCGGAACCAGGTCGGAAAGTTCTTTTCAAGCCGCATCGACAACAAAGCGCGCATGCCGAAATCGGCGATGCCGTAGTCCGCGCCGGCGTCCTTGATCGCCTGATAAACCAGGCGTTCATAGGCCGGCGGCATCCAGATCTCGTAACCGAGATCGCCGGTATAGGTGACGCGGTTGACCATGCAGGGCGCGCCGGCAACCGCCATTTCGCGGAAATCCATGAAGCGGAAGGCCGCGTTGGAGACATCCTCGTCGGCCAGTTTTTGCAGCACGTCGCGGGCACGCGGCCCGGCGATCGACAGGCCGACCAGGGTCTGGTCGAAGCGGTGGATACGCACCGACCCGTCGCTGGGCAGGTGTTTTTCGAACCAGCGCATGTGGTAGATGGCGGCGGCCGAGGACCCCCAGATCATAAAACGCTCGTCGCCGGCCTTGGCGATGGTGAAATCGCCGATCAGCCTGCCGAATTCGTTGAGCATCGGGGTCAGCACCAGACGCTCTCTTTTTGGCATGCGATTGGTCATCAGCCGGTTGAGAAAGTCTTCCGCGCCCGGGCCGGTGACCTCGTACTTGGCGAAATTGGCGATCTCGGTCACGCCGACACGCTCGCGCACGGCACGCACCTCGCGACCGACATGCTCGAAATCGTTGGAGCGATGGAAGGAGACGATATCTTTTGCTTCCGTGCCCTCGGGCGCGAACCAGAGCGGTGTCTCCAGCCCCCAGGAATCGCCCATGACGGCGTTGTTGTCGCGCACCATCACGTCGTAGAGCGGCGTTGTCTGCGCGGGGCGGGCGGCCGGCAGCTCCTCGTTGGGAAAGCGGATCGAAAAGCGCCTGGAATAGTTTTCGCGCACTTTGGCGTTGGTGTAGCGCAGGCTCGCCCACTCGCCGAAGCGGGCGACGTCCATGCCCCACACGTCGAAGCCCGGATCGCCGTTTACCATCCAGTTCGACAGGGCCAGCCCGACGCCGCCGCCCTGCGAAAACCCGGCCATGACCGCGCACGCCACCCAATAATTGGTCAGCCCCTGAACCGGGCCGACCAGCGGGTTGCCGTCGGGGGCGAAGGTGAAGGGGCCGTTGATGACCTGCTTGATGCCGGCCTTTTCGATGCCGGGGAAATGCCTGAAGCCGATTTCCAGCGACGGCGCGATGCGGTCGAGATCGGGCTGCAGCAATTCGTGGCCGAATTCCCACGGCGTGGTCTGCGGCGACCACGGTTTGCAGGCCTTTTCGTAGGTGCCGAGCAGGATGCCGTTGCGTTCCTGGCGGGTATAGATCTCGCCCTTGAAGTCGAGCACGCCGACCATTTCGCGCCCGGTCGCGCGGTTGAACGCCTCGACCTCGGGCATCGGCTCGGTCAGCAGATACATGTGCTCCATGGCAAGCAGCGGCAGTTCGAGCCCGACCATGCGGCCGACCTCGCGCGCCCACAGCCCGCCGCAATTGACGACGTGCTCGGCCTTCACCGTGCCCTGTTCGGTGACCACGTTCCAGGTGCCGTCCGCTTCCTGGGTCAGCTCGGTGACGCGGTTTCTCAGCACGATCTCGGCGCCGAGTTTCTTGGCCGCCTTGGCATAGGCGTGGGTAGTGCCGGAGGGATCGAGATGACCTTCGACCGGATCCCACATCGCGCCGACGAAATTCGTCTCGTCCATCAGCGGGAACATCGCCTTGGCTTCCGACGGCGTGATCAGTTCGGTGTCCATGCCGAGATAACGGCCCTTGGCGTGCGCGAGCCGCAGGAAATCCATCCGCTCGGGTGTGTCGGCCATCATCACGCCGCCGGTCAGATGCAGCGAACAGGACTGGCCGGACAGCTCTTCCAGCTCCTTGTAGAGCTGGACCGTGTAGGCCTGGAGCCGGGCCACGTTGGGATCGCCGTTGAGCGTGTGGAAGCCGCCGGCGGCATGCCAGGACGAGCCGGAGGTGAGCTCCGAGCGCTCGATCAGCATCACGTCGGTCCAGCCGGCCCGTGCCAGGTGGTAGAGCACCGAGCAGCCGACGACGCCGCCGCCGATCACAACCGTTTTGACGTGTGATTTCATGATCTTGGTCCTGTGTTTCTCGCAGGATGATTCAGGCGGGAAGGATGATGCTGGCGTACGCCGCGATGGTGGGAGGCGACTTTTCGAAGTGACACCCGCTCTACGCGGGCTTCGGCGAGGTTCGGCATGGCGATACGCGCCTCAAAAATCCGTCGGGGCGCCGCCCTCGGCGATGCGACGGCCGACGAAATCGTTGATCTCCTCCTCGATTGCCGGGTCTATCGGCGGTTTTTCATAAGCGGCGAGCCGTTCCTTCCACAGTGTGTTGGCGCGCTCGATTGCGGTCGGGCTGCCGGCGAGCTGCCAGTTTTCGTAATTGCGCCAGTCGGAGATGATCGGCGCGTAGAAGGCGGTCTTGTAACGCGACTGGGTGTGCGGGGTGCCGAAGAAATGCCCGCCCGGACCGACCTGGCGCATGGCGTCGACGCCGAGCGCGTCCTCCGACAGGTCGAGCGGGGTCATGAATTCGGCCACCATCTGCAAAAGCTCGATGTCGAGCATCAGCTTTTCGTAGGAACATTGCAGGCCGCCTTCGAGCCAGCCGGCGCCATGCATGAGAAGATTGCCGCCGCCTTGGATCGCGCCCCACAGCGAAAACACACTTTCATAGGCGGCCTGGGCGTCGACCGTGTTGGCCGCGCATACATTGGAGGTGCGGTAGGGGACCTTGTAGCGCCGCGCGAGCTGGCCGCCGACGAGCTGGGCTTTCATATATTCCGGCGTGCCGAAGGCGGGCGCGCCCGACTTCATGTCGACATTGGAGGTGAACCCGCCATAACCGACCGGCGTTCCCTTCCTCACCATCTGCGCGAAGGCGAGGCCGGCCAACGCCTCGGCGTTTTGTTCCACCAATGCGCCGGCGACCGTGACCGGGGCCATCGCGCCGGCGAGCGTGAACGGCGTGACGATGACCGCCTGGCCGGCGCCCGCCATCTGGATGATGCCTTCCATCATCGGGATGTCGAGCTTGAGCGGCGAATTGGTGTTGATGATCGTGAAGGTTGAAGGCTCGTCTAGGAGCTGTTCGCGCGAGACGCCGCGCGCGATGCGGGCGATCTCGATGCCGTCGAGATTGCGCTCCTTGCCGAGCGAATAGATGTGGAACGCCTTGTCGGTCAAAAGCGCCAGGTCGCGGATGCATTCGAGGTGGCGGATCGAGGGATGAATGTCGATCGGCTCGACCGGATACCCGCCCGTGCACTGGATGATGTTGTGCTGCTGACCGAGCTTGAGCAGGTTGCGATAATCGACCTGGTTGCCGGGCCTGCGACCGGAATCGGTGTCGCAGCAATTGGGCGCCGAGGCCATCAGCGAAAAGATGACGTTGTTGCCGCCGAAGCGGACATTGTGTTCGGGATTGCGGGCGTGCAGCGTGAATTCCGGCGGACAATGCGCCATATGCTCCATGATCATGTCGGCGTCGAAGCGCACCCGCGCCGATCCCGGGGCGACATCGGCGCCGGCCTTCTTCATCAGCGCGCGCGCCTCGTCGTGCAGCACGTCGAGGCCGATCTCCTTGAGCACATCCAGCGAGGCGAGATGGATCGATTCGAGTTCGTCGTCCGACAGCAGCGCGGTCGGCTGGAAAGGAATGGTGCGTTGACGGAAGGGCGGCTGCTCGATGCCCGCCGCCGCATGTCCCGCGCGCTTGCCCGAGCGCCCGCCGCGCCGCCCGCGCTCGCCGGTCGCTGCGGGAGAGGGCGGCGGGGTTTCAAGGCTCATGCGACGCTCCGGCGTTGTTTCACGGTAGAGGGCATTGTCGCCTATCCGCGCCTAACCGATAGGGGGGGCGGCGACCAGAAGGGCAAGCAAAGCGACATGGCGGCGGTTGGCTTGTAAGACAAATGCGACATCGCCCGCTCCGGCCGGGTGCTAAGGACTGTGGCGGCGCTTGAAGACCCGCGCCATCTCGGGCATCCTTGAGCGATCATGCAGGCTGCGCCTTGGAAATTGCAGAACGCGAGCGCGGCGATCACGCCGTCGCCCCGAACGCGCCACGCCGAGCTCTTGCGGCTGTGCGCGCGTATCGGCTATTCGCCACCCGGCCTTGCCTGAAGTCGCCACCGGCTTTCTGCCGGATCGATTCAAGCAAGGACGACAAAGCCATGACTTATCAGAATTATTCGCTTGCGCAGCTTCGCCAGGCCGACGCCGCGCACCATTTACATCCGTTCACCGATCACAAGGATTTGCGTGCCGCCGGCAGCCGCATCGTCAGCCGCGCCGACGGGCCGTTCGTCTACGACATGGACGGCAACGAGATCCTTGACGGCATGGCCGGGCTGTGGTGCGTTAATGTCGGCTACGGCCGGGACGAACTCGCCGAGGCGGCCTTCGAGCAGATGAGGGAGCTGCCCTACTACAATTCCTTCTTCCGCTGTTCGACGCCGACGCCGGTGCTGCTGGCAAAAAAGCTGGCCGAAATCGCTCCCGACGGGCTCAACCAGGTGTTTTACGGCTCGTCGGGCTCGGAGGCCAACGATACCGCGCTGCGGCTGGTGCGTCATTACTGGGCGCTGGAAGGCAGGCCGGAAAAGAACCGGGTGATTTCGCGCGACTGGGCCTATCACGGCTCGACGATTGCCGGCACGTCGCTCGGCGGGATGGCGGCCATGCACCACCAGTTGCACGGCGCGGTGCCAAACATCGTCCACGTCATGCCGCCTTATGCCTACGAACTGGCCGAGGCGGGCGAAAGCGACGAACAATTCGGTCTGCGCGCGGCGCGCGCGCTCGAAGAGGCGATCCTGGAGGCCGGGCCGGACACAGTCGCCGCCTTCATCGGCGAGCCGGTGATGGGGGCGGGCGGGGTCAAGATTCCGCCGGCGAGCTATTGGCCCGAGATCCAGCGCATCTGCCGCAAATACGATGTCTTGCTGATGCTCGACGAGGTGATCACCGGGTACGGCCGCACCGGCGCCTGGTTCGCGGCCCAGTCGATGGGCATCGAGCCGGACACGATCACCACCGCCAAGGCGCTCACCTCCGGCTACCAGCCGCTGTCGGCGCTGCTGGTCGGCGACCGCATCGCCACGGCCCTGGTCGAGAAGGGCGGCGAATTTTTTCACGGCTACACCTATTCCGGCCATCCGGTCGCCTGCGCGGTGGCGCTCAAGAATCTCGAGATTATCGAGCGGGAAGGGTTGATCGAGCGGGTGCGCGACGAAACCGGGCCTTATCTCGGCCAGGCTTTGAGGGAAAAACTCGGCGATCACGACCTCGTCGGCGAGGTTCGCGGCTTCGGCTTGCTGGCGGCGGTCGAGATCGTCAAGGACAAGAAGACCAAGACGCGTTTCGACCCGGTCGGGCGCGCGGCCGGACTCGTCCGCGATCACGCGATCGCCAATGGGCTGATGATGCGGGCCGTCAACGACACGATGATCCTGTCGCCGCCGCTGATCTGGACGAAGGAAACGATCGATATGGCCTGCGAACGGATCGCGAAGGCGCTCGACCTGGCGAGGCGGGATTTGCAAGGCGCATAGGGAAAGGTTTCCTGACCCGGTCCGGGTCTGCCGTCCCTTATGGGAGGAGCGCGCGGGACGGTCGGATGAGGGACCAATGTGGACAACGGAGACTTTTCATGGCCAATCCGCCGATCGTCAAACCCATCGACTACGCGGACGCATCGCCCGAGGTTCGCGCCGTCTATGACGACATCATGGCGACCCGCAAAACCGACTGGATCAACAATTTCTGGAAGGTGTTGGCGCACGACCCGGCGCAGCTGAAGCGTGTGTGGGAAGGCCTGAAGGCGGTGATGGCGCCCGGCGCGCTCGATCCGCTCACCAAGGAACTGATCTATGTCGCGGTGTCGGCGACCAATGGCTGCGAATATTGCAGCTACTCGCACACGGCCGCCGCGCGCGCCAAGGGCATGAGCGAGGCGATGCTGATGGAGCTCCTCGCCGTGGTCGGCATGGCGAACGAGACCAACCGGCTTGCCAACGGGCTGCGTCCGCCGGTCGACACGGCTTTTTTGCCGAAGGGCTGAAGAAGGCCGGGCCGGCAAAGCACGGACGAGGCATGCGAAAACCGCGTTCTTCCGGCCTGGAAGAACGCGGTTTTGCGAGATACGCAGGCATTTCGCGACAACTGACACGCTTGCGAAACGTACAGCTCCGGTACGCGAGACCTGATCCGGAGCGGAGGGCGGCCTTGCGCAACCGCCTCGTGAACCGTTCTAGCCCGACATCGTTACCGCGCGGTTAGCAAGCACTTAAGCAAGTCTAAATTCGGTGTTTTTTCCGGTTAAGGCGCCTGGAAAAATTTCCGCCGCGGGATTGCATCGCACGACGGGACGGTGTGGCGGGGCGATCGCCGCTGCTTGCGCGGCTCAATCGGTGTCGCCGCGCAGAAAATTGATGATGCCGGAGAAATCGTCGCCGCCATGGCCCCGGGCGTTGAACAGCGCGTAAAGCTGGGCGGCTTCCGCGCCCATCGGCGTGACGGCGCCGGCGGATGCGGCGGCCTCCTGGGCAAGGCGCAGATCCTTCAGCATCAGCGCTGCGGCGAAGCCGGGTTTGTAGTCCTTGTTGGCCGGCGAGGCCGGCACGGGGCCGGGCACGGGACAATAGGAGGTGATCGACCAGCATTGTCCCGACGAGGTCGAGGCGACGTCGAACAGGGCCTGGTGCGACAGGCCGAGCTTTTCGGCGAGCACGAAGGCCTCCGACACGCCGATCATCGAAATGCCGAGTATCATATTGTTGCAGATCTTGGCCGCCTGGCCGGCGCCGGGCCCGCCGCAATGCACGACGCGGCCGGCCATCGGTTCCAGGATCGGCTCGGCGCCGGCGAAGGCGGCGTCGGCACCGCCGGCCATGAAGGTCAGGGAGCCGGCGGCCGCGCCCGCCGTGCCGCCCGACACCGGGGCGTCGACCGACAGCATGCCGTGTTCTTCGGCGATCGCATGCGCCTTGCGGGCGGAGTCCACGTCGATGGTGGAGGAATCGATGAACAAGGTGCCCGCGCGCGCGCCGGGCACTACATCCTCGTAGACCGCAATCACATGCTTGCCGGCCGGCAGCATGGTGACGACCACATCCGCGCCCTTCACCGCGGCTGCCGCGTTGGCCATGATCGTGACGCCGTTTTCCTTGGCCACCGCCAGATTGTCGGTCACGAGGTCGTAGCCGCGGACCTGATGACCGGCCTTGACGAGATTGGCGGCCATCGGGTTGCCCATATTGCCGAGGCCGATGAAGGCGATGGTGGTCATGTCGGGGTCTCCTCCGGATATGCGAAATGCGGATAGTCGGTCGATGATGAAACGCGCACAAGCGCGCGCCCGGCAAGCAGGCTATGGGCCCGCCCGGTGCGGCTGCCCGGCGGCTATCGGCCGACCAGGTGCCGGGCGATGATGACGCGCATGATCTCGTTGGTGCCTTCGAGGATCTGGTGAACCCGCAGGTCGCGCACCAGCTTCTCGACGCCGTATTCGTGCAGATATCCGTAGCCGCCATGGATCTGCAGCGCCTCGTTGGCGATCTCGAAGCCGGCATCGGTGACGAAACGCTTGGCCATGGCCGACCATTTCGAGGCATCGTGGGTCTTGCGGTCGAGCCGGGAGGCGGCGGCGTAGAGCAAAAGCCGGGCAGCGTTCAGGTCGGTCTCCATGTCGGCGAGCTTGAACTGCAGCGCCTGGAACTGGTCGATCGTCTTGCCGAATGCCTTGCGTTCGCCGGCATAGGCGAGCGCCTTGTCGAGCGCCGACTGCGCGCCGCCGAGCGAGCAGGCGGCGATGTTGAGCCGGCCGCCGTCGAGCCCGGCCATGGCGATCTTGAAGCCGGCTCCTTCGCCGGAGAGCAGGTTTTCGGCCGGCACCTTGCAATCCTCGAACACGACCTGGCGTGTCTCCTGCATGTGCCAGCCCATTTTGCGCTCGTCATTGCCGAAGGAAAGCCCCGGCGTGCCCTTTTCGACCACGAAGGTCGACACACCCTTCGGGCCGTCCTCGCCGGTGCGCGCCATCACCACGTAGAGGTCGTTGCCGCCGGCGCCGGAGATGAACTGCTTGGTGCCGTTCAGCACATAGTCGCTGCCATTGCCGCCGGCGCGCGCGGCCCGGGTCTTGAGCGCGGCGGCGTCGGAACCCGAGCCCGGCTCGGTCAGGCAGTAGCTGGCCAGCAATTCCATCGAGCACAGCCGTGGCAGGAATTTTTGCCGCTGTTCGTCATTGCCGAACATGTCGATCATCCATGCCGCCATGTTGTGGATGGAAATGAAGGAGGAAAACCCGGGGCAGGCATGAGCCAGCGCCTCGAAAATCAGCACCGCGTCGAGGCGGCCGAGCGCGGAGCCGCCGACATCGTCGCCGACGTAAATGCCGCCGAAGCCAAGTGGCCCGGTCTCGCGCACCACGTCGGTGGGGAAATGCGCGTCGCGGTCCCAGTCGAGCGCATGCGGGGCGACCTTGTCGGCGGCGAAGCTCTGCGCCATCTCCTGGATCGCGCGCTGGTCCTGGTTGAGTTCGAACTGGCCTGCGGCGGCGTCGACGATCGCGTCCATCTGGTCCTCCCGGAAACGGTGTTCACCCGTCCTGAGAGGCCAATCTAGACCAATGAGGAGCCCGCGCAACTCGACGGTCGACAATCCGATGTGCGAATTCGCGCATCCGGGGTGCGGATTCTGGCCAAGCCGGCAACAGCGCAGTCAACGCAGCGACCGGCGGCCGGATGTCGACCGGACTATGGGCTTTAGGCGCGGGCGTACCAGGCGAGAATGGCCGGCATGTTGTGCTCGAAACCGCCCGGCAGGAACAGGTTGAACAGCCCCGCGCGTCGATCGCCGCGGTTTTCGAAATCATGCGTGATGCCGGCAGGGACAAGGACGAAAGTGCCCTTGTCGGCCTCGATCCAGTTGTCGCCGACCCGGATCGAGGCGGTTCCCTCGACGACGTAGAAAATTTCGTCATTGTCGGCATGGCTGTGCGGGCCGGGTCCCGCGCTTCGCGGGGCGAGCCACCATTCCGAAGCGCTGAAGCGGCCGCCGCTCTCCACGCCGTCGGCCTTGAAGACGGCGCGCATCGTCGGCATGTCGTAGCCGCGGCCCTCGCCGGGGCCAAGTACGACCGCGCCGGCCGGCAGGGCAGTGGTGTCCTCCATCGCCTCACTCCGCCGGTTCGTGGGCTTTCGGCCAATAAGTGCCGAAAGCCCAGATATTGCCCTCGGGATCGCGGCAGACGATCTCGCGGCTGCCATAGTCGCGCTCGACCGGCCCCTCGACGATCTCGGCACCGGCCTTGGCGGCCCGCGCGCACAGGGCGTCGACGTCGTCTACGGCGATATAGAGCGATTTGCCGCCGGCACCGTCGGGGGCGCCGACCAGATCGCCATAGGCGCTGTCGCGCATGTCGCCGCACATGATCATCGACGAGCCGAAGGCAAGCTGGGCGTGGACGACCGTGGCGCCGTCCATATATTTGGCGTGCACGGTGAAGCCGAAGGCCTCGCATAGCCAATCGATCATTCTTGAAGCGTCACGAAAACGCATGGCGGGAAAGATGCGCGGGGCTTCGATGGCGGTGAAGGTTTGCATGACCGTGCTCCTGGCGTTGCGATGGCATCATCCATCGCAGAAGCCGGCCGGTCGGTCTTGAAGAAATGTTACCTTCGGCCGGCGGTCACGCGCGGCGGTTCCGCATCCCCCGCTGTCCTTCAAGTGGCGGGCCGGCCGCAATCAGCGGCGCACGACCACGCGCATGTTCTTCAACCCCTCGCGCTGGGTCAGCCGGAACAGGATCGCGGCGTTGGAGGGATGCAGCCGGATGCAGCCGGCCGAGGCCGGGCGGCCAAGCCGTTTTACCGCATTGGTGCCGTGGATGGCGTAGTTGCCGCTGTAGAAAATCGAATAAGGCATCGGCGCGTTGTTGTAGCGGCTCGATCGGTGGTGGCGCGACAGCCATTTGGCCCGCCAAGTGCCGACCGGCGTCACCTTGCCGCGCCGTGCGGTCGACACCTTCCAGCGATATTTCACCACACCGCGGTGCACGACCGTCATCGTCTGCGACGACAGGTCGACCCGCGCCTCCAGCCGAGCGGCGTGTGCGTCCGCTGGCGTGGCGAGCATGAGGAAACCGACAAAAACCAAGGAAAACAGATAGCGAAACATGAACTCGACCCCGCCCTTACAGGAACAATTTCAAGACCCTATAACAGGTTGGGGTTTCCTTCCCGTTATCGGCGCTTCAATTTTTCGTCAGACCCCGCCGCCGGTTCGTCCACAGCTTGTCCACAAGGTTGCCGTTACGTCAAGGTGCCGAGACTATCCTAGGGTTTCACGCCGGCGGCCTCTGTAAAACTGTTCACTTACCGTTCACGAGCACCGCCTTACGCTGGGTAACAGGGTAAAGTGGCTTGGGGTTGAACGGATGAAAAAACTGGTTCTGACTGTCCTTTCTGCCGTGGCGGTCGTGCTGGCGGCAAGCGGGAGCGGCCTGGCAGCGAGCCTGGTGGCGACGGTCGACGTGTCGGCGCAGACCATGACGGTCAAGAAGCACGGCCGGGTGATTTATCGCTGGAAGGTGTCGACGGCGCGTAGGGGTTATGTCACGCCGCGCGGCCAGTACCGGCCGATCCGCATGCATCGGATGTGGCATTCGCGCAAATACGATATGTCGCCGATGCCTTATTCGATCTTCTATCACGGCGGCTACGCCATCCACGGCACCAATGCCGTTAATCGCCTTGGCAGGCCGGCCTCGCATGGCTGCGTGCGCCTGCGCACCGCCAACGCGGCCAAACTCTACGCGCTGGTCAAGCAGGTGGGTCCCGGCAATACGCGCATCGTCGTGGTGAACTGACGATCAATCCTCCCCGATCGCGCGCCGCGTCGCCGGCCGGGCGGCGCGGCGTCTTTTCGTCAGGATTTTGGCGGCGCGCACAGGATCGTCGGCTTTGTCGTGAAAAGTGCCGGTGTCGTCCATTCCCTTGTACCTGAGTCTTGTATAAGACTTGCGTGAAAGGGAGTGCCCATGAGTCCTCAACCACGCCTTGCGCTGTCCAACCCGGTCGGCGACGAGGTGCGCAAGACCACCTGCTATATGTGCGCCTGCCGATGCGGCATCGACGTCCATCTCAAGGATGGCAGGATCCGCTACATCGAAGGCAATCGCGATCACCCGGTCAATCGCGGCGTGCTGTGCGCCAAGGGGTCGGCCGGCATTATGCAGCATTACGCGCCGGCGCGTCTCGACGGGCCGTTATTGCGAAGCGGTCCGCGCGGCTCTGGCCAGTTCAGGCGTATTTCGTGGGAGGAGGCGCTCGCGCTCGCCACCGAGTGGATGGGTTCCGTGCGTCGTACGGACCCGAAAAAGCTCGCCTTTTTCACCGGCCGCGACCAGAGCCAGGCGCTAACCAGTTTCTGGGCGCAGCAGTTCGGCACGCCCAACTATGCCGCCCATGGCGGTTTCTGCTCGGTCAACATGGCGGCGGCCGGCATCATGACGATCGGCGGCGCGTTCTGGGAATTCGGCGCGCCGGACTGGGAACGTACCAAGCTCTTCGTCCTGTTCGGGGTCGCGGAAGACCACGATTCCAACCCGCTCAAGCTCGGCATTTCCAAACTGAAGAGCCGTGGCGCGCGGTTCGTGTCGGTCAATCCGGTGCGCACCGGCTATTCGGCCATCGCCGACAACTGGATCGGCATTCGTCCCGGCACGGACGGGCTTCTGATCCTGGCGCTGGTCCACGAATTATTGCGCACGCGCCGGATCGATGTCGACTATCTGGTGCGCTACACCAACGCGCCGTGGCTGGTCGTCGATGCGCCGGGCACGGCCGAGCACGGGCTTTTCGCGCGCGACCGCGAGGGCCGGGCGCTGATCTGGGAAACCGTGACCGAGCAGGCGGTTCACCACGATCTCAAGGGCGCGCGCCCGGCGCTCTCGGGCCGCTACGAGCTTGCCGACGGGCGGTTCGCGCGACCCTCCTTCCAATTGCTGGCCGAAAAATATCTGGACGCGGGTTACGCGCCCGATGCGGTCGCCGCCGAAACCGGGGTCGCGGCCGAGACGATCCGCGGGCTTGCCGCCGAGATCGCGCGGGTCGCCTTCGAGGAGGAAGTCTTCGTCGACCAGCCCTGGACCGACATGCATGGCGAACGCCATGACGGTTTCGTCGGTCGGCCGGTCTCCTTCCACGCCATGCGCGGCATTTCGGCCCACTCGAATGGCTTTCAGACCGCGCGCGCGCTGCATCTTTTGCAGGTGCTGATCGGGGCGATCGACTGTCCGGGCGGGTTCCGTTACGAGCCGCCTTATCCCAAGCCGGTCGAGGCGCATCCGCGTCCGCATGGGCGGGCCGAGCATTTCGGCTCCGAGCAGCCGCTGGCCGGGCCGCATCTCGGCTTTCCGCGCGGGCCCGAGGATCTTCTGATCGACGAGAACGGGCAGCCGACGCGCATCGACAAGGCGTTTTCCTGGGACGCGCCGATTTCAGCGCATGGTCTGATGCACATGGTGATCGCCAATGCCCATGCCGGCGATCCCTATCCGATCGACACGCTGTTTCTCTATATGGCCAACATGGCTTGGAACTCGTCGATGAACACCGCCGGCGTCATCGAGATGCTGGAGGACAAGGACGGCGAGACCGGCGAATACCGCATCCCGCGCATCATCGTCGCCGATGCCTATGCCTCCGAGATGACGGCCTATGCCGACCTGGTCCTGCCCGACACGACCTATCTGGAACGGCATGACTGCATTTCGATGCTCGACAGGCCGATCTCCGAGCCGGACGCGGTCCAGGACGCGATCCGCTGGCCGGTGGTCGAGCCCGACCGGGACGTGCGCGGTTTCCAGTCGGTGCTGCTCGATCTGGGCGCGCGGTTGAAATTGCCGGGTTTCGTCGACGCGCGCGGCACGCCGCTTTACCGCAACTACGCCGATTATATCGTGCGCCACGAGCGCCGGCCGGGCATCGGCCCGCTGGCCGGGTTTCGCGGCACGGCGGGTGACCGGGTGGGGCGCGGCGCGATCAACCCGGCCCAGCTCGAGCGCTATATCGAAAACGGCTCGTTCTTCGTCCATCCCGTTCCGGCCGAAGCGCTATATTTCAAGCACGCCAACCGCGCCTATCAGGACTTTGCCGTCAAAATGGGGTTTTTCGACCAACCGCAGCCGGTAATTTTTCAACTTTACCAGGAAAACCTGCAAAAATTCCGACTTTCCGCCGAAGGGCTGCGCGAACCGTTCGCGCCGGAAACGCACCGCGCCCGCATCCTGGACAGTTTCGACCCGCTGCCGGGCTGGTACCGGCCGCTGGAGGAGGCGGCGATCGACCGCGAGCGCTATCCGCTGCATGCCATCACCCAGCGGCCGGCGGCGATGTATCATTCCTGGGGTTCGATGAATGCCTGGCTGCGGCAAATCCATACCACCAACCCGCTCTACGTGCCGGGTGCCGTTTGCGACGCGGCGGGGCTGGTCGATGGCGACTGGGCCTGGGTGATCTCGCCGCACGGGCGCATCAAGGTCGAGGTGGCTCGCATGGAGGCCGTCAACGGCGCGACGGTGTGGACCTGGAACGCGATCGGCAAGCGTAAGGGCGCCTGGGGGCTGCATGAGAACGCGCCCGAAGCCAAGAAGGGTTTTCTGCTCAACCATCTGATCCATGAATTGCTGCCGCCGAAGGGCGACGGGCTGCGATGGTCGAATTCCGATCCGGTCACCGGCCAGGCGGCCTGGTACGATTTGCGCGTCAGGATCGAGAAGGCCGAGCCGGGCGCGCGTTCCGAGCCGCAATTTCGCGCCGTCGAACGGCACGGCAAGGCACCGGACGAATTACGATACGGGCAGGAGTGGAACTCATGACGGCGCTGCCTTCACAGCCTTCCGCCACCAAACTCGGTCTGGTCATCGATCTCGACATCTGCGTCGGCTGTCATGCCTGCGTGGTCAATTGCAAGGAGTGGAACACCGGCGGCTACGGCGCGGCATTGTCGGACCAGGACCCTTATGGCGAACATGTCTCGGGCGCCTGGCTCAACCGCATCCACACGTTCGAGATCGTGCCGGAAGGCGGAGAACTGGTCGGCGAGGCGGGCGAGGCGCGCATCGTGCATTTCCCGAAATCCTGCCTGCATTGCGAGGAGGCGCCATGCGTGACGGTCTGTCCGACCGGCGCCTCCTATAAACGGGCCGAGGACGGTATCGTGCTGGTCGCCGAGGACAAATGCATCGGCTGCGGGCTGTGCGCCTGGGCGTGCCCCTATGGCGCGCGCGAAATGGATCTGGCCGCCGGCGTGATGAAGAAATGCACGCTGTGCGTAGACCGCATCTACAACGAGACCTTTGACGAGGAGGATCGTGTGCCGGCCTGCGTGCGCACATGTCCGGCCAATGCGCGCCATTTCGGCGATCTCGGCGATCCCGCCTCGCAGGTCTCCAAGATGGTCGCCGCGCGCGGCGGCATCGATCTGATGCCGGAGCAGGGCACGCGGCCTGTCAACAAATATCTGCCGCCGCGGCCGCGCACCACGCTCGCCTCGCGTGGGCAAGCCGGGCCTGCCGCCGACGAGGACACCGGTGGCGCGACCGGATTTTTCGCCTGGATCGACACCATGCTGGAGAAGATCTGAATGCATCCCGCATTGTCGATCATCGTTTTCACCACCAGTTCGGGCCTTGGTTACGGGCTCGCCTTCTTTCTCGGATTCGGTCTGCTCGATCCCGCCGCATTCGCCACCAAGGCGGCGCATGTGATTGCCCTCGGCCTGATCTCGGTCGGTCTGTTGTCGTCGACGCTGCACCTCGGCAATCCGCAGCGCGCGTGGCGCGCCTTGTCGCAATGGCGATCGAGCTGGCTGTCGCGCGAGGGCGTGCTGGCGATCGTAAGTTTCGTGCCGCTTTGCCTGTCCGCCTGGTTCGTGATCTTCGAGGGCCGTCATTCCTGGCCAGCCGGGCTGGCCGGTTCGCTCGGCTGTGCGGTGACCGTCTATTGCACGGCGATGATCTATGCCTCCTTGCGGACCGTGGAGGCCTGGCACACGCCGCTCACGCCGGCCGCCTTCCTGGCCTTCGCCGGGGCAGGCGGTGCGATGCTGGCGACGTTTTTTGCCGCGCTCGGCGGCGGAAATGCCGGTCTGACGGCCGTGCTTGCGCTGGTTCTGCTTGTCCTTGCCTGGGGAACGAAACTCGTCTGGCGCCGGCGCCTGCGCGCGCTTTCATCGACCTCGACACCGGAGACCGCGACCGGGCTCGGCGCGCTCGGACGGGTGCGGTTGCTCGAACGGCCGCATGTCACGGAAAACTACCTCACCCGCGAGATGGGTTTTCGCATCGCGCGCAAGCATGCCCGAAAACTGGCCGCCATCGCTTTCGGTCTCGGCGGCGGTGTGCCGTTCGTCCTGCTTGCGGCATCGGCTCTGTTTGCGGCCGAAGGCGGCCTTGGCTGGCCGGTTTTCGCCTTTCTGGCGCTCGCGGCCTACGCGACCGGGATGCTCGTGGAGCGCTGGCTGTTTTTCGCCGAGGCGAGGCACAGCGTGATGAACTATTACGGCAGGTGAACCGGGCTGGGGCGGTGGCGCGGTGCGTCTGCCGCGTCGAACCAGCGGTCCTGCCAGGCTACGAGGTTGTGCGCTTTTTCGCCCAGCGTTTGGCGAGTTTTGCGACATTGGCGGTGAGGGTCTTTTCATCCGGCTTGGCGGGATTGAACGGTCCGCCGTGCCAGGCCTTGAATTCTTTGTGTTCGGGATGCTTTGTGTCGGCCATGGCCTCAACGAACATCTCGTAACCGGGCGGTCCGCCGACGTCCTCGGGCGGGCAATGTCCCGCGATCTCGGTCAGGCGCGGATAGGTTTTGTCGGGATCAGCGGCGGCCTGCGGGGCGGCATGGATATCGTGGTTCCAGTCATCGCCGAAATCGTAGAGATAGGTCAGGCCAGCGTCCCCGGCTTTGCCGAGGGCCTGGATGAGCGTGGTTTTATCCGCGGGCAGGTCCTGCGCGCTTTCGAGGTAATCCGGCATGACCCAGCGTTCGGCCTCCCACTGGTACGGCTCGCCGATGCAGAACTGGTAGAGATGGGCACTTTGCCAGCCGAATGCCGCTTGCAACGTCTGGTGCAGGCGGTCGAGCGGGATGTCGGCGGGGACTTCGAGCGTGCGCGCGACTTTGGGCGCGACATCGCGCAAGGTCACGGCAATTTTGATGATCTGCATGACCGTCCTTTGTCAAGGCGCAGTGTAATTTCACGGCGGTAGCGCGTCGATATCGGACTGCTTATGCCGTTCAATTGGCGGCCCCGGATCGGAAAGGCAAGGACGGGCCGGTGGACCGGATCGCGGGCCATTTGAAGGCTTGTGCCCCTGCTGCTTGAAGACAGCCGCCAAACCGGCGCCCGAAATCCCGGTGGCGCAACGAGTCCGTTTAACGCCGGGGAGATTCTAAAGAAACTCGCGGACCTTCTTGCCGGCCTTGAGCATGCGCAGCGGATTGATGGCGCCGCCTTTGCGCCTGACTTCGTAATGCAGGTGCGGGCCGGTCGAGCGGCCGGAACTGCCGACCTTGCCGACGATGGTGCCGCTTTCGATCTTTTCGCCCTTGCGGACCAGCACCTTGCTCATATGGGCGTAACGTGTGGTCAGGCCGCCGCCATGGTCGATCTCGACCATGCGGCCATAGCCGCCGTTCCATCCTGCCTTCACGACCACGCCGGCGCCGGTGGAACGTACCGGATGGCCGGTGCGGGCGCGAAAATCCATGCCGCTATGATGGGCCGGCCGGCCAAGGAGCGGGTCCTTGCGCACGCCGAAGCTGCTTGTAACGGGCTGGCCGGGCATGGGGTTGCCGATCGGAAACCGTCTTGCCGCGGCCTTGATGGCGTCGAGCGTGTTGAGCGCGTCGTCGAGCTCGACCACTTCGGCCTCGAAAGCCGCCGGCGCCTCGAATGAGACCAACGGCCCGCCGACATCCCTTTCGCCATAGCTGGCGTCGAGCGAAAGGCCCGCGGATTTGAGCGCGTCGGAAATCGATTCGGCCGTCTGGTAGGCATTTTCGGTGAGATCGCGGATGCGCGTGATCTGCTGGGTTTCGATCCGGCGCAAGGACTGGTTGATCTGGACGAATATCCGATCCGCCTCGTCGGCGACCGAACCGGTCGTCAACGGGTCGGGTGCGGCGGCGGCGAAGCCGTCGAGCGCGGTGACGGCGGCGGTTTTTTCAGCCGCCGCCGCGTAGCCCGTCATTGTCGACAAATCGGCGCGCAGATCCGGTTTCTGCGACGGCAATGGCGCGCTCCTGGGAAGGCGTTCGCCGCTGGCGCGTTCGAGCAGGGGGCGCAGCCTTCCGTCGCGGGCGGTGAGTTCGGCCTGGCGTCCCAGAAGCTCCGCGACCTTGTTTTCCATCAATTGCTGATCGAGCAACTGCCGGCTGGTGATCCGGTCGACCTGCGCGCGCAGCGCCGAAATGCGGTCCTCATAGGCCTGCTGAAGCCGTGCCTGGCGCGCGACCGTGGCGCCGATCAGGTCGTCGCGCAGGACCAGATAGGAGGTGGCGAGCAGATAGCCGATGGCAAAGGCGGCGATGACCGAGCCGGCAAGCGCGGCTACCCATGGCCTGACCGTGAAATGGCGTATCTGGTCGCCACGGGCGATGATGACGGTATGCGGTTCCGTGCGTTTGCCGAAAACCGGGGGCGTGCGTGGTTCTGTCACTGATACGAAATCCAGACTGCGCTCAAACTCCACGTCCAGTACACATTATTAGGGTTAATAAACTTTTGCCCGGGGCCCCTCCGGAGCTGGAAAATCCGGCGGTCCTGTCCCCAAATTACGCCCGAGACCGGCTCAGGCGTTCGATGTCGCGGTCAGGGAGCGATAAAACAGCGGCGTCAGTCCGGCTTCGGCCCGTGCGCGGTCGTTGAAGGGCGGCTTGAGGTCGCCGCGAAAATTGGCCCGTACAAGCTCGCGGAAGCGCCGGGCGGGATCGGTGCGCTCGCGGGCGCAATAAAATCGGAACCATTTGGCCCCGATCGCGACGTGCTTCTTCTCGTCGGTGTAGATGATATTGAGGATCGCGGCCGTCTGGCGATCGCCGGTCTCGGTCATCTTGTCGATCAGCGACGGGGTGACGTCGAGGCCGCGCGCCTCCAGGATCAGCGGCACGACCGCCAGCCTGGCATAAAGGTCGTTGCGGGTCTGGTGGGCGGCCTCCCACAGGCCGCCATGCGCCGACAGATCGCCATAGTCGGCGCCCAGTTCGCGCAGCCGCGCTCGCAGCAGCGAGAAATGCTTGGCCTCCTCGAAGGCGACCTGCATCCAGCCGTCGAAAAAGCTAGCCGGCGGGCGTTCGGGCGCGAAACGGGCGACGATGTCGAGCGCCAGGTCGATGGCGTTGAGTTCGATATGGGCAAGCGCGTGGATCAGGGCGATCCGGCCGCGCAGGCTGTTCAGCGTGCGCCTGGCGACCCTGCGGGGATCAACCAGTTCCGGCTTGGCCGGCCGTCCCGGACGATCGGGAACGGGCGGGTCGCCCGGCCGCATGAGGGACATGGTACGCGCCGACCAGCGCGCGTGCACGGCGCGCACAATCGCCACCTTGCGGTCGAGGTCGGGCGCGGCAACTGCCTCGACGCAACCGCCGCGGAGGCTGTCGAAACTGTCGTCACCGGCAGTCTTCGCCACAGCGGCCGGCGGGCTCACAGCGCTCTCGTGGCCTCAAGCACCGCGGCGGCGTGGTTGGCGACCTTGACCTTGTTCCAGACCCGCGCGACACGGCCGTCCCTGTCGATCAGGATGGTGGTGCGTTCCACGCCCATGAACTTGCGCCCATACATGCTCTTTTCGACCCACACGCCGTAATCCCCGATCGCGCTCTTGTCTTCGTCGGCGACAAGAATGATCGAAAGTCCGTGCTTTGCCTTGAATTTGTCATGACTTTTTGCGCTATCCGGCGATATTCCGATGACGGTGGCACCGGCTTTTTCGAATTCGGGCAGGAGCGTGGAAAAATCCTTTCCTTCCGTGGTGCAGCCGCTCGTGTCGTCCTTCGGGTAGAAATAGACAATGACGGGCTTTCCACGCAGGTCCGAAAGCCTGAGCGAGCCGCCGCTATCGCGCGGCAGATCGAAGTCGGGTGCCTGCTGGCCGATTTCTGGCTGAGCCATGGACTTGTCCTTTCTTTCTCGGTGACCGGGTTCGCGAAGGCCATATAATGCAATCCATGGATTCGTCCATGCCAAGAGGGCGAGACGGTCGTCGAGGTGAACAAGGGCACCGAAAAACATCAGTGGGTTCGGTTTCGGCGCGAGGATATCCGCGCGCTGGATTCCTTGCCGTCGGCCGCCTCGCTCGAAGAGCGGCCGCGCCGCGCGCGCCGTTTTGTGCCGCGCTGGGCGATGGCCGGGCTGATCGCGGGTTTTGTGATCGTGGCGGCCGCGCTGGGGGCGCTCTATCTCGCCGGCACGATGGGGCTCGGCTCGGAGCGATTGCGCGACGAGGCGCAGAAGGCGTTGTCGTCGACCCTGGGCGTTCCGGTCGAGCTGTCGTCTGGTCCGGCGCGGTTTTCGCTGAGTGGCGGCCGGTTCATCGCGCTGGAGGTTCCCGAGGTCAGCGTGTCGATTGCCTCGCAGCACGCCAGTTTCGCCGATATCGGTGCCCTGCGGCTCGGCCTCGACCTGGGCGCGCTGCTGAGCGGACGTCTCGCCATCGACCGGATCGAACTCGGCAATGCCAGGATCGCGCCCGGTGCGCTGCCCGGTGGCGGGGACGGCGACCTCCTTGGCCGCGTGACGAACGCGCATGGGCTGATCGAGCCGGACCGGGTGCTATCGCTCGTCTTCGGCGCGGTCGAGCAAGCGCTCGATATGTTGGGGGCCCGCGCGACGCGCCTGATTTCGCTGAGAAATGTGGAGTTCGCGCTGGATGACAGCCATGCCGTCGTCATCCGCAGCGCCGACCTGACCGGCGACAGTACGGAAATGGTGAGAATCGAGGGCGAGTTCGTCGTGGCGGGCCGGCCACTCACGGTTTCGGCCGAGGCATCGCGTGTCGGCGGCGATCGGCCCGGGCTCGACTTCCAGCTGCGCGCGAATGTCGCGCCGGCGCCCGCGGCCGGGCAAGCCGGCGACAAGGCTGAGCCCGCCGCGTCGCCGCTGGTGGAGGGCAGCGGTGTCGTAACCCTGAAAGGCACGCGCTCGGCGCTCGGCGGGCCGGATCGTCTGCAGGTCGGCCTCGCGACGGCCGACCTGGTCGTATCGGTGCCCGACAGCACGCCGGTCAGCGGCAAGGTCGACATCGCGGCGGCTTTGGTCGCGGGAACGGGAAAGGTCGAGTTCAGCCGGATCGACGTCCGCACGGGACGGTCGCGTTTCCTGTTCAACGGGGCGGCCGGGCCGGTTCCGGATCCCAAGCCGGGAAGCGAACCGGCCTATCGTTACGAGTTCGTCAGCGACCAGTCGCGCGCCGCCGTTGCGGACGTGCCGGAGCCGAGCCTGACATTTCTTGCTCGGCTCGCCGGCCGCTACCGTCCCAAAACCGGCTTGCTGACCGCCTCCGAGATCGGAGTGCGTACCGGTCGAGGGGAATTGTTGGCCCGCGCCTCGATGCGGTTTTTCGCCGACATGGCGCCGTCGATCGTGTTTGCCATGGACGTGCCGTCGATGCCGGTCGCCCATGTCAAGCAATTGTGGCCGACGGAAACCGCGCCGGGCGCGCGCGCCTGGGTGATCGCGAACGTCTTCGGCGGGACAATCACCGACAGCCATGTGCGCCTGAAAGTGGAGGCCGGCCGTCTGGGCAACGGCGTCGCGCTGTCGGGCGAGGAGGTGAACGGGCGCTTCCGTGTCGAGGATGCGCGCTTCGACATCACCGGCGACCTGCCGCCCGTGCGCGACGCGTTCGGCACCGTCGATTTCCGGGGCAACGCAGTCGATATAACACTCGATTCGGGGACCGTGTTCATGCCGACCGGGCGCACGGTCGCCGCAAGCAACGGAACCTTCGGGATCGCGGATGCGGGCGCCCACCCCTTGATCGGCACAATGCAAATCGACGTTTCCGGCATCGCCCCTTCGATCATCGAGTTCGCGTCCTACAAGCCGATCGACGCGATGCGCCATTTGCGTTTCGAACCGACGGATTTTTCTGGCGATGTCAGCGGACAGGTCTGGGCGGAGATCCCGCTGCAGAAGGACGTTCCGATCGAAAGCCTCGACTGGAAAGTGTCGCTCGACTACCAGGGCCTGGCCCTGGCCGAGCCGATCGACGGCCAGCAGGTGAGCGAGGCGCAGGGATCGATCGTGGTCGATCCGCAAAAGGCGGTCATCGAGGCCAAGGCGCGCCTCAACGGTCTTCCGGCGACAATCAGCATGACGGAGCCGCTCGACAGCGCCGCGCCCGGTCGTGCCCGCGACATCACCTTGACCCTCGACGATGCGGCCCGCGAGAAGATCGCGCCGGAACTCAACGAGATGCTCTCCGGCGAGATCAACCTCGATGTGTCGGTGGAAGAGGGCGGTGCGCAACGGATCGTGGCCGATCTGACGAAGGCGCGGCTGCAATTTCCCTGGGTGGGCTGGAGCAAGGGTGCCGGCGTGCCGGCCAAGGCGAGCTTCGTCCTGGAGACGGATGGCAGCTCGACGCGCCTGTCGGACTTCCACCTGTCCGGCAAGAGTTTTGCCGTAGATGGCGACGTGAGGCTCGACAACGGCAGCCTGGCGAGGGCCGAGTTCGGCAAGGTCGCCCTCAACCGGGGCGACAATGTCGCGCTGACGATCGTGCGCAAGGGCGGCCGCTACGACATCGCGATCAACGGCAAGGCGTTCGATGCCCGCTCCGTCATCAAGCTCTACCTGTCCGACACCGATCAGGCCGAGGAGAGCGTGGAGCAGATTCCCGTCTCGCTGAAGGCGTCGGTGGACCGGGTGACCGGGTTCGGAGACGAGGTGCTGTCGACCGTGTCGATCGACCTCGCCGGCACCGGCACCGATGTCGGCATGTTGACGATGAAGGCCCAATCGTCGAACGGCGGCAAAATCGCGATCGTCAACGGGACCGACGCCGGTGGCCGCACCGTCACCGTGGAATCGGGCGACGCCGGCGCGGTGCTGCGGTTCTTGAATATCTACGAATATATGCAGGGCGGGACGATCAACCTGGCGCTGGCCGCGCAAGGCAAGGGGCCGCTCAAGGGCCAGATCGACGCGCGCGAGTTCCGGATCGTCAACGAGCCCAAGCTGCGCTCGCTGGTGGCAACGGCTCCGCCGGAGGGCGACGGGCGCAGTCTCAACGAGGCCGTGCGCCGGGACATCGACGTGTCGAAGGCGCATTTCGATCGCGGTTACGCGATGGTGGAAAAGGGCGACGGCTACCTTTCGATCGATCGCGGCATCCTGCGCGGGCCGGTGATCGGCGCGACCTTCCGCGGCCAACTCTACGATACCAAGGGCAATATCGGCATCGCCGGAACCTTCATGCCGGCCTACGGCTTCAACCGGCTTTTCGCGGAGATTCCGCTCCTGGGCCAGATCCTCGGCAATGGCCGCGACCGGGGTCTGATCGGCATCACCTTCAAGCTGTCGGGCAACGCCAAATCGCCGCAGCTTCAGGTCAATCCGATTTCGGTGATCGCACCCGGCATCTTTCGCTCGATCTTCGAGTTTCGGTAGGCCGGCCGCGATCGTCCGTGCGGGCGTCCGGTCAGGCCGGGCGCACGAGCACGTGCTTCTTGCGGCC
Source organism: Nitratireductor arenosus (assembly GCF_009742725.1). Taxonomy (GTDB): domain Bacteria; phylum Pseudomonadota; class Alphaproteobacteria; order Rhizobiales; family Rhizobiaceae; genus Mangrovimarina; species Mangrovimarina arenosa. Next base: position 350,299 of record NZ_WPHG01000002.1, read on the forward strand.
GACGGACAGCTTGACGACGCCGTCCCGCAGATCTGGTTCGCCGATGACGCGGCGGTCGTCGGAAACGGGCTCGTCATTGACCTTCACCGCGCCGCCCTTGACGTGACGCCTGGCCTCGCCGTTCGAACCCGCCAATCCGGCCTTGACCAGCAGGCTGAGGAGCCCGCTTCCTTCGCCGAGTGCCGCGGCGGCGATCTCGATGGTCGGCAGGCTTTCGGCAAGCGCGCCTTCCTCGAAGGTCTTGCGGGCGGTCTCGGCCGCCGTCCCGGCTGCGTCGCGGCCATGCAGCATCGCGGTGACCTCGGTCGCCAGGACCTTCTTGGCCTCGTTGATCTCCGCTCCGCCGAGAGCAGCCAGCCGCGCGATCTCGTCGAGCGGCAGCGTCGTATAGAGCTTCAGAAAGCGGCCGACATCGGCGTCTTCGGTGTTGCGCCAATATTGCCAGAACTCGTAGGCGCCCAGCATGTCCGGGTTGAGCCACACCGCGCCATCCGCGCTCTTGCCCATCTTGGCGCCGGACGAGGTGGTCAAAAGCGGCGAGGTCAGCGCGTAGAGCTGCGGCGTGCCCATGCGGTGGCCGAGATCGATGCCGTTGATGATGTTGCCCCACTGGTCGGAGCCGCCCATCTGCAGGCGGCAGCCATAGCGCCGGTTCAGTTCCACGTAATCATAGGCCTGGAGGATCATGTAGTTGAATTCCAGGAAGGACAGCGACTGCTCGCGGTCGAGGCGGGTTTTGACCGAATCGAACGCCAGCATGCGGTTGACGGAGAAATGCCGTCCGACATCGCGCAGAAATTCGACATAGTTGATGTCGAGCAGCCAGTCGGCATTGTCGACCATCACCGCCTCTCGCGGGCCGTCGCCGAAGGTCAGGTAGTTGGAAAACACACGCTTGATGCCGGCGATGTTGTCGGCGATCGTTTCCGGTGTCATCAGCTTGCGCGCCTCATCCTTGAAGGAGGGGTCGCCGATCATGCCGGTGCCGCCGCCCATCAGGGCGATCGGACGGTGGCCGGTCTTCTGCATCCAGTGCAGCATCATGATCTGGATCAGGCCGCCGGCATGCAGGCTGGGCGCCGTCGGATCGAAGCCGATATAGGCCGTCACGGTTTCGCTGGCGAACAGATCGTCGAGGCCGGTCTCATCGGACAATTGATGGATGAAACCGCGCTCGGACAGGGTGCGCAGGAAATCGGATTTGAACGCGGACATCGTCTTGACTTTCGGTGGCGTGAAAAATGCCCGGCGCGCGGCCGTGGCAATCGGGACGATGCGGCTTTAGCATCGCTTGCGGCAGAATCACAAGAAAGTTGGGATCGCACGGGAAGGGTGGCGCGCCATGACGGAGACTTGCGTGCTCGGCCTGATGAGCGGCACGTCGATGGACGGGATCGATCTGGCGCTGGTCGAGACCGACGGCGATGCGCGGGTGCGCCGTGGCGCCTCGTATTTCGTCGCCTACGAGGCCGGGTTCCGGCGCCGGCTCGAGGCGGCGCTGGAAACCGCCCGCTCGATCGAGGCGCGGCACGAGCGGCCCGGCGATCTCGCCGCGCTCGAGGACGAGATCACCAGGCGCCATGCCGTCGCCGTCAGGGCGTTCGTTGACACCCTGCCGAAATCGGGACCGAAACCGACGCTGATCGGCTTTCACGGCCAGACGGTGCTGCACCGCCCGGAACGGGCGTTGACGGTGCAACTGGGCGACGGCGCTCTGCTGGCGCGGGAAACCGGCCTGCCGGTGGTGTTCGACATGCGCGCCAACGATATGGCGCAGGGCGGCCAGGGCGCACCGTTGGTTCCGGCCTATCACGCCGCGCTCGCCAGAACGCTTCCGGCCGAGTTCGCGGGCCGGCCGCCGGTGGCGTTCGTCAATATTGGCGGCATTTCAAATATCAGCGTCGTGCCGCAACGCGGCGACCCCATCGCCTTCGACACCGGGCCGGGAAACGCCTTGATCGACCAATGGGTGGCGGGCGAGGGCGGGGTGCCGTTCGACGCCGACGGCATGATCGCGTCAGAGGGCCGGGTGCGTGGGGGCGTCGTGGAAGCCTATCTCGCCAATCCCTGGTTCGAACGCACGGGCGCGAAATCGCTCGACCGGGCCGATTTTACGCTCGAACCGGCGCGCGGGCTCGAACTTGCCGATGGCGCGCGCACGCTGGCGGCGGTCTCGGCGGCGGCGATCATGAAGGCGGTCGAAAACCTGCCCAAGACGCCACGGTTGTGGATTTTGTGCGGCGGCGGTCGGAAAAACCCGCATATCGTGGCCGATATGCGCGAGGAGGCGCAGCGGCGCGGCGCGGGTGACGTGATCCTGGCCGAGGATGCGGGGCTGGACGGCGACGCGATGGAGGCCGAGGCCTGGGCCTATCTCGCCGCGCGCTCGCGCACGGGCCTGCCGCTTACCTGGCCGACGACGACGGGCTGCCGCAAGCCGGCAAGCGGCGGCGTTTTGGCGCTTCCCTGACAGCGCGGACTTGGCGGGCGCGTCAGCCTTCGCGGCGAGAATGGGCGCGGACAAGCCCGGCGACTTTTTGCGCGTCCGGGGCGGTTTCGCTCTCCAGGCCCGCGGCGACGCCGAGGCGATCGACTTCGGACCGGTTCTGGCTGACCTTCCATTTGCCTTCGATCGAGGCGATTTCGATCTCCAAGCCGACAATGCCGCCGATCTGGGCGTCGACGAAGCGTTGCGGCGCGTCGCTCACCGCCCAGGGCTCGGCGCGGTGGTCTTCGTGCATTCGGGTCAGATCGCCGATCTGGCGTGCCAGCCAGTCCCTGTCCTCGATGATCGCCGGTCTGCCGCGCGCCTGGACGATGGCATAATTCCAGGTCGGCACGACCTTGCCGGTCTCGCGCTTGGTTGCATACCAGGAGGGTGTCACATAGGCGTTTGCACCCTGGAACACGGCCAATACCGGTCTTTGCGGCCGGTCGACAATCAGCCTCCAGTGCGGGTTGGCACGCGACAGATGCGCGCGCAACGTGCCGTTTCCTCCCCTGTCGACGTCGAGCAGGAAGGGCAGGGGGTCGGCGACCGGGCCCTGCGGCCCGGCGGTTACGAGAAGTCCGAGCGGGTGCGCCCGGATCAGATCGTGCAGGACATCAAGCCGTTGTTCGCGGAAATGCGGCGGCTGATACATCCCGCGCGCCTTATCTCAGCCGCTTCGGCCGTGGTTCGGCCAATTCGCCGGCAAGGCGCCGGTCGAGATAGTCCGAGCAGTCGCCGATCAGATCGTCGGCGTGGCTGGTGAAGAAGTGGTTCGCCCCTTCCAGCGTCTTTTGGGTGATGGTGATGCCCTTTTGGGTGTGCAGCTTGTCGACTAGCGTCTGCACGTCCTTGGGTGGCGCGACCTTGTCGGCATCGCCGTGGATGATGAGACCCGACGACGGGCACGGCGCCAGGAAGGAGAAGTCGTAAATATTGGGCTGCGGCGCGATCGAGATGAAACCCTCGATCTCGGGACGGCGCATCAGCAATTGCATGCCGATCCAGGCGCCGAACGAATAACCGGCCACCCAGCAATTCTTCGAATCGGGATGCAGCGACTGCACCCAGTCGAGCGCGGCCGCCGCGTCGGACAATTCTCCAGTGCCGTGGTCGAACTGACCCTGGCTGCGGCCGATGCCGCGGAAATTGAAACGCAAGGTGGTGAAATCGCGCTTCTGGAACATGTAAAACAGATCGTAGACGATCTTGTTGTTCATCGTGCCGCCGAATTGCGGGTGCGGATGCAGCACCAGGGCAATCGGGGCGTTTTTTTCCTTTGACGGCTGGTAGCGGCCTTCCAGGCGGCCATCCGGTCCGGCAAAAATCACTTCGGGCATGAATACTCCACAAACCGTCCGATCAGGACGTTATTCGGCGCCGGTCCGACCTTGACGCGGGGCCGACGCCTCCATAGAAGCTAGTTTAGAACCGTTCCAAACTTGGCGAAGAGCCGTCAATCTGGCAAGGCGGGTAGATAGGACGTGTCGTGGCGTGATTTCAAGGAAATTGCGCGCGGCGCCGCGAAATCGGAAAGCAGGATCGAACCGGCAGGCATGCACGCACAGCGCGCTTATCTCGATTATAACGCCAGCGCGCCGCTCCTGGAGACGGCGCGGACGGCGATGCTGGCTGCTCTGGACACCGGCGGCAACGCCTCTTCGGTCCATGCCGAGGGGCGGGCGGCGCGGCGCCTGATCGAGGAAACCCGGCGCGAGATCGCGGCGCTTGTGGGCGGCGCCGCCGAGCATGTCACCTTTACCTCCGGAGCCAGCGAAGCGGCCTCGATGCTGGCTTTGCCGGACTGGCGCATGGGCCGTGCCCCACTGCGACTCGAACGGCTGTTTGTGGCGGCGAGCGATCATCCTTGCCTGCTCGGCGGAGGGCATTTCGCGCACGAAAACGTCCATCTTCTGCCGGTCGACCGCGACGGGCTGATCGATCCGGACGCGGTGAAGGCGATACTCGCCGCCAATGGGGTCGCAGGAAAGAGCCTGGTCGCGATCCATATGGCCAACAACGAGACAGGCGTCATCCAGCCGGTCGCCGATATCGCCCGCGTCGCGAAGGAGGCGGGCGCCTTGTTCGCGCTCGACGCGGTGCAGGCCGCGGGGCGCATTCCGCTCGACATCGCCGATCTCGGGGCCGATTTCCTGATCCTGTCGGCGCACAAGATCGGCGGGCCCAAGGGCGCCGGCGCCCTGGTGGCCGCTTCCGGGCTGGTCATGCCCGAGCCGCTGGTGCGCGGCGGAGGCCAGGAAAAGGGCCATCGCGGCGGAACCGAGAACGTGGCCGCGATTGCCGGCTTCGGCGCCGCCGCGCGCGAGGCCGCGCGGGCCGTGGAGCTGATGGACGGTGTGCGCGCCTTGCGCGACGAGGCCGAACGGGCAATCCGCGAGATCGCGCCACGGGCAACGATATTCGGCGCGTCGGCGCCGCGCCTGCCGAATACGAGCTTCTTTTCCGTGCCGGGGCTGAAGGCCGAAACCGCGCAGATCGGCTTCGATCTCGCCGGGATCGCGCTGTCGGCGGGGTCGGCCTGTTCGTCGGGCAAGGTCGGTCCGAGCCACGTGCTGGCGGCGATGGGCTACGGCGAGGAGGCGTCGGCGTTGCGGGTTTCGCTCGGCATGGCGACGCGAGCCGGCGATATCGAACGTTTTGCAAGCGCCCTACGCGGTGTCGTCGCGCGCGGAGCAGAGGAAAAAAGTCACGCCGCCTGACATTCGGGAAACTTGCCCGAAAATGTCAGGAAAAATTGTCGCTATGGCCGGAAACGGGCTTTTACCGGGGTGATTTTCCCGGTTGTGCACACTACATGAGGCATACGCCGCGAGTGGTGCCATAGTTTGAAGACTGCCGGGCCTTGAACCTGGCGAGGATGGAGAACGCTGATGCCTGCCGTGCAGGAGACGATTGAGCAGGTCCGCAATATCGACGTGGACCAGTACAAATATGGTTTCGAGACGCTCATCGAGACCGACAAGGCGCCGAAGGGCCTCAACGAGGACATCATCCGGCTGATCTCGGCCAAGAAGGACGAGCCGGAATGGATGCTGGACTGGCGTCTGGAAGCGTTTCGGCGCTGGCAGACGATGAGCGAGCCCAGCTGGGCGCGGGTGTCCTATCCCGAGATCGATTTCCAGGACATCCACTATTACGCCGCTCCCAAAAGCACCTCCGGTCCGACCTCGCTCGAGGAGGTCGACCCCGAATTGCTGCGCACCTATGAAAAGCTCGGCATTCCGCTCAAGGAGCAGGAAATCCTGGCCGGCGTGCGCAAGCAGGGCGAGCCGTCCGATCTCGACGCGATCGAGGGCAATGGCGGACGACGAGTGGCCGTCGACGCGGTGTTCGATTCGGTCTCGGTGGTGACGACCTTCAAAAAGGAGCTGGCGGCGGCCGGCGTGATCTTCTGCTCGATTTCCGAGGCGATCCGCGAGCATCCCGATCTGGTGCGCAAATATCTCGGCACGGTGGTGCCGACCAGCGACAATTATTACGCGACCCTCAATACGGCGGTCTTTACCGACGGGTCGTTCGTCTACGTGCCCAAGGGCGTGCGCTGCCCGATGGAGCTGTCGACCTATTTCCGCATCAACGAAAAGAACACCGGCCAGTTCGAACGCACACTGATCATCGCCGAGGAGGGCGCTTATGTGTCCTACCTGGAAGGGTGTACGGCGCCGCAGCGCGACGAGAACCAGCTCCACGCGGCTGTCGTCGAACTGATCGCGCTCGACGACGCGGAGATCAAATATTCGACGGTGCAGAACTGGTATCCCGGCGACAAGGACGGCAAGGGCGGCATCTACAATTTCGTCACCAAGCGGGGCGACTGCCGGGGCAAGAATTCCAAGATCTCCTGGACCCAGGTCGAAACCGGCTCGGCGATCACCTGGAAATATCCCTCCTGCATCCTGCGCGGCGACAATTCGCAGGGGGAGTTCTATTCGATCGCGGTCTCCAACGGCCACCAGCAGATCGATTCCGGCACCAAGATGCTGCATCTGGGCAAGAACACGGTGTCGCGTATCATCTCCAAGGGCATTTCGGCGGGCAGGTCCAACAACACCTATCGCGGCCAGGTGTCGGTGCATCGCAAGGCGACCAACGCGCGCAATTTCACCAATTGCGATTCGCTGCTTATCGGCAACGATTGCGGCGCACACACCGTGCCCTATATCGAGGCCAAGAACGCGACCGCCAAGCTCGAGCACGAGGCGACGACGTCGAAAATTTCGGAAGATCAACTCTTCTACGTCATGCAGCGCGGCATTCCGGAGGAGGAGGCGATCGCGCTGATCGTCAACGGCTTCGTCAAGGAAGTCATCCAGGAACTGCCGATGGAATTCGCCGTCGAGGCGCAGAAGCTGATCGGCATCTCGCTCGAGGGCAGCGTGGGGTAATCGCGGGCTTCCGGTCCGCGCAACATGAACACGCGCCCCTGGCGCCGTTGGAAAACTTCGAAACGAGACAAGAATGCTTGAGATCAAGAACCTTCACGCCCGCGTCGCCGAGACCGGCACCGAGATCATCCGCGGGCTCGACCTGACCGTGAAGGCCGGCGAAGTCGCCGCCATCATGGGCCCGAACGGCTCGGGCAAATCGACGCTGTCCTATGTCCTTGCCGGTCGTCCGGATTACGAGGTCACCGACGGCGATATCCTCTATGACGGCCAGTCGATCCTGGAGATGGATCCGGCCGAGCGCGCGGCCGCCGGCGTCTTCCTCGCCTTCCAGTATCCAATGGAGATACCCGGGGTCGCGACGATGGAGTTTCTGAAGGTCGCGATCAATTCGCAGCGCCGCGCCCGCGGCGATGCGGAGCTGAAGATTCCCGACCTTCTGAAGAAGGTCAAGGAGGCCGCCGGCACGCTCGAGATGGACATGGCGATGCTCAAGCGGCCGCTCAATGTCGGGTTTTCCGGCGGCGAGAAGAAGCGCGCCGAGATCCTGCAGATGATGCTTCTGGAGCCGAAGCTGTGCGTGCTGGACGAGACCGATTCCGGTCTCGACATCGACGCGCTGAAGATCGTCGCCGACGGCGTCAACGCGTTGCGTTCGCCCGAGCGCGCCATGGTCGTCATCACCCACTATCAGCGCCTTTTGGACTATATCGTGCCCGACACGGTGCATGTGCTGTCGCGCGGCCGGGTGGTGAAGTCGGGCGACAAGGGTCTGGCGCTGGAACTCGAGAAGAACGGTTACGCCGGTGTCGTCGGCGAGGCCGCGTAGGTGACCACGATGAATGTTCATGCCACCCCGCAAATGACGGCGGCCGAACAGGCGCTGATCGACACCTATGGCCAGCTCTTTTCCGATCTGCCGGGCGACACCGCCGTTGTCGTCAGGCGCGACGAGGCGGTCGAGGCGCTGAAATCGGGCCTGCCGACACGCCGTGTCGAGGCTTGGCACTACACCGATCTGCGCCGGCTTTTGAGCACGGTTCCGGCCTTCGATCCTCTCGCGCGTGCAAAGGAGCAACCGGCGCTGTTGAGCGGCGCCACGGTGTTGCCTGTGCTTTCGGGCACGGTCACGTCCATGCCGCAGATCGAGGGCGTCGCGATCCGGCGGATATTCGACCGGCTGAGCGACGGCAGTCTCGCGGCGCAGCTTTTCGACGGCGATGCGGCCGACGCGATCGGCGCGATCAACACGGCCTTTGTCGGCGACGGCTACGCGCTCGACATCGCCGAGGGCGCGGAGATCGCCAAACCGATCGAATTGCAAAACCTGCATGAAGGCGGCCAGACGCATGTGCGTTTTGCCACCCACGCCGGCCGCAACTCACGCGCCACGATCGTGGAGCGCCAGACCGGGACCGGCGAGGCGCTGGTTTCGGCCATAAGCCACATCACGGTCGAGGACGGCGCCGAGCTGACCTGGATCATTCTCCAGGAACAGCCGGACGATGCGACTTTTCTCGGCCAGACCAATATCGAGATCGGCGCGGACGCGAAGTTCACGCTGTTCTTCATGAACGCCGGCGGCAAGCTGGTGCGTCAGGAGGTGACGGTCAATGTCGCGGGCGAGGGGTCCGAGTTCATCCTGCGCGGCGTCAACCTTTTGGCGGGCGGGACGCATTGCGACGTGACCATGGTGCTCGACCACGCCGCGGCCAACACGGTCTCGACCGAAGTGATACGCAACGTCGTCACGGACCAGGCCAAGGGCGTGTTTCAGGGTCAGATACGCGTTGCGCGCGAGGCGCAGAAGACCGACGCCAAGATGGCTTGCAACACCCTGCTTCTGACGGATGAGGGCGAGTTCTCGGCCAAGCCGGAACTGGAGATCTTTGCCGACGACGTGGCGTGCGGGCACGGCGCGACGGTGACGGAAATCGACCAGGGCCATCTGTTTTACCTGATGGCGCGCGGCATCGACGAAAAGACCGCGCGCGGATTGCTGGTGCGCGCCTTTCTGGCCGAGGTGATCGAGGATCTGGAAAACGAGGCGATGGTCGAGGCGCTGGAAGAAAAGCTGACGGCGTGGTTTGCCACGCATGGCTAATGCCGGACGAAGCGGGGCGGTCTCGGCGGCCGGCGCCGACCGCGCCGGTGTGAGCGCTTCGCAGCCGGCAAGCGGGCCAACCAACCGGGAGTAGCAGGACCATGGATCAGAAAGTCGAATCCGCTCCCTACGACGTCGAGGCGATCCGCCGCGACTTTCCCATCCTCGCGCGCGAGGTCTACGGCAAGCCGCTGGTCTATCTCGACAACGGCGCCTCGGCGCAAAAGCCGCAGGCCGTGCTCGACGCGATCGCCCATACCTATGGCGTCGAATACGCCAATGTGCATCGCGGCCTGCATTTTTTGTCCAATGCGGCGACCGACGCCTATGAGAAGGCGCGCGAGACCGTGCGCGGCTTCGTCAACGCGGCGAGCGTCGATGAGATCGTCTTCACCAAGAACGCGACCGAGGCGATCAACACCATCGCCTATGGCTGGGGCATGCCGCATATCGGCGACGGCGACGAGATCGTGCTGTCGATCATGGAGCATCATTCCAACATCGTGCCGTGGCATTTCATTCGCGAACGCCAGGGCGCGAAACTGGTGTGGGCCCCGGTCGACGAGGAGGGAGTGTTCCATCTCGACGAATTCGAGAAATGCCTGACCGCGCGCACCAAGCTGATCGCGATCACCCACATGTCAAACGTGCTCGGCACGGTGGTGCCGATCCGCGAGATCTGCCGCATCGCGCATGAGCGCGGCATCAAGGTCCTGGTCGACGGCAGCCAGGCGGCCGTGCACATGCCGGTCGACGTGCAGGAGCTGGGCTGCGACTTTTATGTGTTTACCGGCCACAAGCTCTACGGCCCCTCCGGCATCGGCGTGCTCTACGGCCGCATGGAGGCACTGGAAGCGACGATACCTTTCCAGGGCGGCGGCGAGATGATCGAGGACGTGGCGATGGAGGGCGTGACCTACAACCACCCGCCGCATCGCTTCGAGGCCGGAACGCCGCCGATCGCCCAGGCGATCGGGCTGGGCGCGGCGATCGATTATGTCGAATCGATCGGGCGGGCGCGCATCGCCGCCTACGAGGCGGATCTGCGCGATTACGCCCATGAGCGCCTGCGCGGGGTGAACGCGCTGCGTATTCTGGGCAATGCGCCGGACAAGGGGGCGATCATCTCCTTCGAGTTGGAGGGGATACACGCCCATGACGTGTCAATGGTGATCGACCGCTCCGGCGTGGCGGTCCGGGCCGGCACCCATTGCGCCCAGCCGCTGTTGAAGCGGTTCGGGGTGACGTCGACATGCCGGGCCTCGTTCGGCCTTTACAACACCAGGGCCGAGGTTGACGCCCTGGTCGAGGCGCTGGAAAAGGCGCGGACATTTTTCGGATGAGCGAGATGAGCGACGACACCACCACACCGCACGCAGAAACGGCGCCGGCATCGGCTCTCCCGCAGGACGAGCTGGCACGGCTGACCGACGACATCGTCAGCGCGATCAAGACCGTCTACGATCCCGAGATTCCGGCCGATATCTACGAGCTCGGCCTGATCTACAAGATCGACATCGAGGACGACCGCTCGGTCAAGATCGACATGACCCTGACCGCGCCGGGCTGTCCGGTCGCCGGCGAGATGCCGGGCTGGGTTGAAAACGCGGTCGGCACCGTTGAAGGTGTGTCCGGCGTCGAGGTCAGCATGGTGTTCGACCCGCCCTGGACACCCGACCGGATGTCGGAAGAAGCCCAGGTCGCGGTCGGCTGGTATTGACCGGCGGGTTGCGCAAGACGCGAATCTTTACCATCTTAATGTCAGCATCATCATTCGGCGGGCCTTGAACCCGCGCGCAATGGAGAAACGATCATGGGCCGGTTTCAGGTCATCACGATAACGGACGAGGCGGCCGCGCGAGTGTGCGAGATCGTCGAAAACCGCGACGGCGCGCGAGGCGTGCGTGTCGGCGTGAAAAAGGGCGGCTGCGCCGGCATGGAATATACGGTCGATCTGGTGACCGAGGCGGACGCCAAGGACGATCATGTCGAGCATGGTGGCGCGCATGTCTATGTCGCGCCCGAGGCGAGCCTGTTCCTGCTCGGCACGGAAATGGGCTACGAGGTGTCGACGCTGCGCTCAGGCTTCACCTTTTCCAATCCCAACCAGTCCTCGGCCTGCGGCTGCGGCGAGTCGGTGGAGTTGAAGCCGGCCGATCTCAAAGCGCTCGCCGAGGCGCGCGGAGCCGGCGCCGTTTGAGCGACGCGCGCGGTCCGTGCCTTTCGTATCGTCGCTGACAGAACGGACGGTTGCCGCCGTCGATCAGCCATGAACAAGGACTGTTCTCGAAGCGGTTTTTTCTGGCGGCATGGGCGCATCGGCACGACGGCGTCGTCATCGCCGTGATCCTGGGCTGCGAGCCCGATGCTGAAGAGGGACTTAGAGGTTGCCGGCGCTCACGAGGCGGCCGGGGCGGAACGCCGGACCTACGTCAATTTTTTGCGCGGCAAGCAGATGCGGATGCCGTTGGGCGGCGCCGTCGACGATGCCGCACTGGCCGAGACTGGCGTTCGAAGCGGAAATGCGGGCCGGGGCGTGAAACCGCGTCTGCGGCGGCGGCTACGTTTCAGACCTTGACCACGACCTTCATGAAATCGGGCATGTCGTCGCCGAAGCCAACCGGCGCGTCGCCGAGATCGTCCTTGCGCGAGCGGTTCCGCTTTTCGCGCGGGGGGGCGTCGCGAGGTCCGCTGTCACGACCGCCGGTCGTGTCGCGGCGATTGGCGTTGTCGGCCTTGATCGCGCTTTTGCGGGCCGTCTTGGCGTCGCCGTCATCGGTCTCGCCGGTTTGCGCGGGCGCTGCCGCCACGGGAGCCGCCGGTGCCTGCTCCTCGGTGGTTTCGGCCTTCCTGCTGCGGGGCTTGCCGCGCGTCTTTTCGCCCTTGGCGGCTCGGCTGCCGCGTCCGCGGCGCGGCGCCTCGTCCTCTTCGTCCGCCGACAGGGTCGACAGGTCGCCGTCGTGCCATTCGATCGTTTGGCCGATCAGCTTTTCGATCGCGTCGACATATTTCTTGTCCGAGCGGGTGGCGATCGTGAAGGCCTTGCCGGCGCGCCCGGCCCGGCCGGTGCGGCCGATGCGGTGGACATAGTCCTCGGCATGGATCGGCACGTCGAAATTGAACACATGGCTGACGGCGGGGATGTCGAGCCCGCGCGCGGCGACGTCGGAGGCGACCAGAAGCTTCAGCTTGCCGTCACGGAAATTGGCCAGCATCGCCATGCGGGCGCGCTGGTCCATGTCGCCATGCAGCGCACCGGCGTCGAATTCATGCCGGGTCAGCGAGCGGAACAACTCCGACACGTCCACCTTGCGGTTGCAGAAGATGATCGCGTTGGTCAGCTCGTCTTCCTGCTCGCGGATCAGCCGGCGCAGCGTGTCGCGCTTGTCCCATGCCTTGCCCGGCGATTTCACCAGGCGCTGGGCCACGGTTGCGGCCGTGCTCGCCGCGCGGGCGACCTCGACGCGCACCGGCGCCTGCAGGAACTTTTCGGTCAGCTTGGTGATCTCCGGCGGCATGGTGGCCGAGAAGAACAACGTCTGACGGGTAAAGGGTATCATCTCGCAGATGCGTTCGATATCGGGGATAAAGCCCATGTCGAGCATCCGGTCGGCTTCGTCGATGACGAGAATGTCGACGCCGGTCAGAAGCAGCTTGCCGCGCTCGCGATGGTCGAGCAGCCGGCCGGGCGTGGCGATCAGCACGTCGGCGCCGCGTTCCAGCTTCTTTTCCTGCTCGTCGAACGATACGCCGCCGATCAGAAGCGCGATGTTGAGCCGGTGGTTCTTGCCGTATTTGATGAAGTTTTCCTCGACCTGCGCGGCGAGTTCGCGCGTCGGTTCGAGGATCAGCGTCCGCGGCATGCGCGCCCGGGCACGGCCCTTTTCGAGCCGGGTGAGCATCGGCAGCACGAAGGAGGCGGTCTTGCCGGTCCCCGTCTGGGCGATGCCGAGAATGTCCTTGCCTTCCAGCGCATAGGGAATGGCGCCGGCCTGGATCGGTGTCGGCGTCGTGTAGCCTGCGTCGGTGACCGCGGACAGGACCTTGGGCGACAGACCCAGATCCGCAAAAGTTTTCGCCTGTTCGGCAGTCTGCTCGTTTGATGGCACGATGTTGAAATGTCTTTTTGGCTTGTGTTGCCGGGCACGTCGCACGCGGCAAGCAGGGCACTCAAGCCCGCTTTCTGAAGCTGGCGTTACGTTGCATGGGCCGGAAAGTCAACCGTTTACCCCCAATATCGGCGGCGCGGATGCCCCTGGAGCCCGATTCAGGCGGGTTGTTGTCGATTTGCCGTGTATCTGCCGGGGACGGCGTTCAGTAGCGGAACTGCTCGGACAGGATGCGCTCGTCCCAGCTATGGCTTGCGTCGAACAGGATGGTGGCGGTCGTGTCGTGCGCCTCGCGCACGGTCACGGAAGCGACCGACTTGATCTCGGTGTGGTCGGCGACCGCGTTGACGGGCCGTTTTTGCGGTTCCAGCACGTCGAAGCGCACGGTCGAGCGGTTCGGGATCAGGGCGCCGCGCCAGCGCCGCGGCCGAAAGGCGCTGACCGGGGTCAGGGCGAGAAGCGGGGCCTCGAGCGGCAGGATCGGGCCCTGCGCGGACAGATTATAGGCCGTCGATCCGGCCGGCGTGGCGACCATGACCCCGTCGCAGATCAACTCGTCCAGGCGCACCTTGCCGTCGATGGTGATGCGGAGCTTGGCCGCCTGATAGGACTGGCGCAGCAGCGAAACCTCGTTGATGGCGAGCGCGTCAGTCGTGTTGCCGTCCGTGTCGACGGTGCGCATGTGCAGCGGCCGGATGGTTTCGGCGACCGCGTCCTCGATCCGCTCGCGCAGGTCGGTTTCGCGGTATTCGTTCATCAAGAAACCGATCGTGCCGCGGTTCATCCCGTAAATGCTGCGGCCCGAACTCATCATCTGGTGCAACGTCTGGAGCATGAAGCCGTCGCCGCCGAGCGCGACGATGACGTCGGCCTCCTCGAGCCGTTCCTGGCCGTAAAGCGTGGAGAGACGGTTGGCGGCCTCGCGCGCGTCCGGCGTGTCGGCCGAAATAAAGGCCAGGCTCGGCGGGTTTTCGCTCACCTTTGTCTCTCCTCCACAGGCGCGATCGCGGTCGGGCAACGGCGCGCACGCCGCCGGTTAGCACGCGCCGGGCATCAGGCAAAGCCGCGGCGTGTCGGGCAAACGCCGGAGGCACCCCTTTACTGGTGCGGAAAATATGATAACGGACGGGCGTGCCCTTGTAGCTCAGCTGGTAGAGCAGCGGTTTTGTAAACCGAAGGTCGCGGGTTCGATTCCTGCCGGGGGCACCATTTTCCAACGGTCCATCGCGGAGACACGCGGGACGGCTTGCCGCCCGAGACCGCCGTTCCGTTCAGCCGGCGAACGCCTTTTGCGCCATGCGGCGGATGAAGCCTGCGGTGCGCGCCGGCTCGACGAATTGCGGCATGTGGCCGACGCCTTCCAGGATTTCCAGATCGAGTCCTTCGACCGCATCGCGCATCGCGAGCCCGTGCACGGCGTGGTTGAGCACCCGGTCGGCGTCGCCGAACAGGATGCCGACCGGCATGGCGAGCGCGCCGTAGCGGGTTTGCTGGCCCGGCATGGCGGTCTGCGCGGCGACGAAATCGGCCGCCGTGGCGGCAAAATGGCTCGGCCTGAGGCCGAGATAGCCGCCGCCGCCGATGGCGTAGTCGGCCGGAACGGCCTGCGGGCCGAAGACGAAATCGAGCGTGGCCTCGGCCCGTCTGAGCGCCATCGGGATCGCAACCGTATGGGCAAGAACGGCGCGCAGGACGGGCGAGGGGATGTCGAGCCCTTTGAAGCCGCTCGGCTTTTCGCCCTGGTGATGGGTGAGCGGGGCAAGCAGCGCCAGGCCGGCGACCGTGTCGGGAAAATCGAGCGCGACGCGCAAGGCGATCGCGCCGCCGAGCGAATGTCCGACCAGCAGCGGCTTTTGCAGCTTAAGCCGGTCGATGAGAGCGGCGATCACCCGGGCCTGATCGCCGATGTCGGCCGCGCTGCCGCTTCTTGTCGAATAGCCCGATCCGGGCCGGTCGATCGCGATCAGGCGAAAATCGTCGGCCAGGAGCGGAAAAAGCGGCTGGCGGAAATGATGCAGCTGGCCGCCGAGCCCGTGAACGAACAGGATCGGCCGGCCCCGGCCTTGCTCGACATAGTGGATCGTATCGCCGTCGATCTCGACGGTCTTGCCGGTTTGCGGGACGGCCCGTTCGGCATCGGCGGCGAGTTTTTCTGTCCGCCAGGCAAAATAGGCCACGACAGCGGCGACGAGGCCGACCGCGACCAGGACGAACCACAACAAGAAGGTCAGCAAGGGCAAGGCTCCGATGAGGCGGCCGCGAGCCTATATCAGGACAAGCCGGAATGGGAACCGGTTCGCGGCCGATACCGGGTTTCGGACAAGGCGTTCGGCGTTGCGGCTGCCCGGCTTCGGCGCTGTTTCCTCACCGGCCCGACCTGCCGGCGCAGGCCACGCACAGCGGCACGGTCGGGTCGACGTCGAGGCGCTTCCAGCCGATGAAGGCGCCGCAGTCGAGGCAATAGCCGAAATCGCCCGTCTGGATGCGCTTCAGCGCCGCGCCCAGCCGGGCCTGGCGGGTCTGGCGGCGCTGTTCGACCGCCTGCGCCATCGCCTGTTGCTGCATGGCGTCCATGCGCGACAGCCGGCCGACGCTTTGCTGGTCGAGTTCGACCGGGGCGCGGTCGGCGGCCGTTTGGTGCGATTGCGCCTCAAGCTGCGCCAGCTCCGCCTCGATCAGGCAGCGGTAGCGGGCGGCAAGCGCGTCGTCGTCCGGTTCGACCGTGGTCATGCTGCGCGCGACAATGGCGCGAATGCGCCGGTTCGGCAAAGGAAATCGCCGCGCACGCCGGCTGCGCGCTCGCGGGTGGCCCGAAAGCCGCCCGCCGGCGTCATGGCCAGTGTGCTGTCAGCCGTGCAGGCGCGCGGTGAGTTCGGCCACGCGTTTGCCCTGGAAGCGCGCGCCCTCCAGTTCCTGCTCGGAGGGCATGCGCGAGCCGTCCGTGTTGCTGGTCGTGGTCATGCCGTAGGGCGCGCCGCCACGCACGACGTCGTTGCCGCTCTGCCCCTCATAGGCGTAGGACAGCGGCACGATGATCATGCCATGGTGCTGGAGCGACACCTGGGCGCTGATCAGGGCGAATTCGGCCCCGCCATGCTGGGTCGCCGTCGACGACATCACCGAGGCGACCTTGTCGATCAACGCGCCCTTGGCCCACAGCGAGCCGGTCTGGTCGAGAAAATTCTTCATCTGGGCGGCCATGGCGCCATAGCGCGTCGAGATGCCGAAAATGATGCCGTCATAGTCGGCGAGTTCGGACGGCTCGGCGATCGGCGCGTCCTGGTCGAGCTTGTAGTGCGCCGCCTTGGCGACGTCTTCGGGAACGAGTTCGGGCACCCGTTTGACCGTCACGTCGACGCCGGCGTCGCGCGCGCCCTCGGCCGCGGCCTTGGCCATCGCCTCCATGTGGCCCCAGCTCGAGTAGTAAAGCACCAATATCTTGGTCATCAAATCGTCTCCTGACTGTCCGTATTTCACGGCCCGACAACTCTCCTGCCGGGCCATGGTTCCTATGTGCGGAGCGGCGTCGTTCGATAAAAGTGCGCGATTGGTGACGGTTCGTTCACTGACTCCCCGCGATTGCCCGCGTCGGCGGAGGGCGCTATGGGGCGATGGCAGTGCGTGAAAGGAAGCAGATGAGCGACATCGTGACAGCGGCCATGCTCGTCATCGGCGACGAGATCCTGTCGGGGCGGACCAAGGACCGCAATATCGGCCATCTGGCCGAGATGATGACGGCGATCGGCATCGACCTGAAGGAAGTGCGCATCGTCGCCGACGACGAGGACGCCATCGTCGAGGCGCTGAACGCGATCAGGGCGCGCTATACCTATGTGTTCACCACCGGCGGTATCGGGCCGACTCACGACGACATCACCGCCGACGCGGTCGCCAAGGCGTTCGGGCTGCCTTGCGAGCATGACGAGCGCGCCTATGCCATGCTCGCCGAAAATTATGCCGAGCGTGGCATGGATTTCACCGAGGCGCGCAAGCGGATGGCGCGGATGCCGCGCGGTGCGGTGCATATCGACAATCCGGTGTCGATCGCGCCGGGGTTCAGGATCGAAAACGTTCATGTCATGGCCGGCGTGCCGTCGATCTTCCAGGCCATGCTCGACAATGTCGTGCCGGGCCTGAAGACCGGGACCAGGCTGATTTCGGTCTCGATCCACTGCCCGGCCGGCGAGGGCACGATCGGCGGCCCGCTGGGCGAGATCCAGAAGCAGCACCCCGACACGATCATCGGCTCTTATCCGAAATATCTCGACGGCAAGTTCTGGACCGAACTGGTGGTGCGCGCCCGCACGCCCGAGGCGCTGGCCCCGGCTGAGGAGGCGGTGCGCCAGATGGTGGCCCGGTTGACGGACTCGGCTGCCGCGATCTGATCTTTTTTCCCGCTTTTGCTGATTTTGGTCAAAAGCGGAACGGATCGATGTAGATTAGGGTTTCCCCGAAGACAGCCGGTGCGCCGGCGTGAACGGAGGTTGTCATGGTCTACAAGACGATTGTTGCCGTGTTGCAGGACGAGGACGATGCCGGGCGCGCGCTCGACGTCGCGGTCGCGTTCGCCCAGAGATCGGATGCGCATCTGATCGGGGTCCACGCCGAGGCGCTGCCGGTGCCGATCGCCTCGCCGATGGGCTTTCCCGACGCCGCTCTGATGGGCGCGGAAGAGGATATGAGCCGCGAACGCGCGGACAGGCTTGAAAAGCTGTTTTCGCAGCGCATGAAGCGCGAAAGCGTGTCGTGGGAGTGGCGCTCCATGTACAGTTTTTCCGGCGACAGCGCCCTGTCGGCGCTCGAAAGCGCGCGCTGCGGCGACCTCGTGGTCGCCGGCCAGGTCGATCCCGAAAAGGGCGCAGCCGGATCACCCGATATCGAAACCCTGATCCAGGGGGCCGGGCGCCCGGTGCTGGTCGTGCCGTGGCGCGGCACGGCGACGACAAGCGCCAAACGGATCGTTGTCGCCTGGAACGGCTCGCGCCAGGCCGCCCGCGCGGCGTTCGACGCCCTGGCTCTGATCGTTGAGGCCGACGAAACCACGATCCTGAGCGTCGATCCGGTCGCCAATCCGGGCGAGCAGGGCGCGCTTCCGGGCGCCGAGATCGCGGCCGCACTGGCGCGCCACGGCGCGCGTGTGACGGTTGAAAACCGCGGTTCCGGCGACCAGTCCGTTGCCGAAACCATCGCGCAAGTCGTGACCGACAAGAAGGCCGACCTGCTCGTGCTCGGCGCATTCAGCCATTCGCGGCTGAAGGAGATGTTTTTCGGCGGCACGACGCGCACGACGATCGAAAACCCGCCCTGTCTGACCCTTTTGGCGCGCTGAGTCTGGCAAACCGGCAGGGACGGTAGAAAAAAGACGCACACACGGGGTGCCGGCCCCGAGGGACGCCGTCAGCGTCCGCGTTTCCTGCCGTGCGTCTTGATCTGCCAGCGGCGGTGAAACCACATCCATTGGCCGGGATCCTCGCGCACCCAGACTTCCACGACGTCGTTGATCGTCTGGGTCGCGGCCTCGATGTCGATGCGGCCCTTGTCGGTGCGCGGAAGGACGACTTTCTCGCCGATCTCGATGCGGAAGCGGTTGCCGGGCAGGCGCGTGCAGCGGGTGGGATGGACCTCGCAGTCGAACTGCCTGGCCAGCCGGGCCAGCACCGGGCTCGACTGGCAGGGCCGGCCGAAAAAGGTGGTCGGCACGCCGTCGATGAATTTCTGGTCGACGAGCATGCCGACATGGCCGCCATCCTCCAGCACGCGGGCCAGCGCGAACACCGAGCCGGGGCGCGAGGCGATCAGGTCGCCCATCGTGGCCTCGCGCTTTTCCATCAGCGCCGCCGCCAGATAGGGGTTGTTGGGGGCGCGGTAGAGCGCGCTGACCGGCAGGCCGTATTTGGCGGCGATGATCGGCAGCAGCTCGAAATTGCCGAGATGGGCGGTGAACAGGATGCGCGGCGCCGGGTTGTCGCGCAGGTCAAGGAAGATGTCGGCGCCGACCACCTCGACGCGGGCGGGCAGGCCGTGTTCATCCTCTTCCTCGATCAGCTTTTCCAGAAAGACGTATTCGCCGGCGAGCCGGGCCATGTTGCCCCACATGTCGGAGGCGATCGCCTGCAATTCGTCCTCGGTCTTGTCGGGGTAGGCGGCGCGCAGATTGGCGAGCGCGGTGCGATGGCGCCCGGCAAGCGGACCGATGCGGCGCGCGGCGCGGTCGAGGAAGGCGAGGGCGGAGTCGGCCGGCAGCCGGCGCAAAAGAGCGAGCAGGCCGAGCGTGACTTTCGCGATCAGCCAGTAGTTCGCCGTTTGCAGCGCGCGCGTGGCGCGGATCGCCGCCCGGCGGGTCAGGTCTGGTGCCGTTGCAGCCATCGTGCCGTCCCGGAGGGCTCGCTGCCTGGCATGGCGGTCTATGCCACGCGCAGGATGATCTTGCCGAAGACGTCGCGGCCTTCCATGCGCGCCAGCGCCGCGGCGATGCCGTCGAAGCCGACCTCGGTGTCGATCACCGGCGCGACGTGGCCGGCGGCCATTTTCTGCATGGCGTCGGCCATGTTTTCCATGCGGCAGCCGAACGATCCGAAAATCTTCAATTGCTGCTGGAAGAGCTGCATCAAATTCATGCTGGTCGACACGCCCGAGGTCGAGCCGCAGGTGACGAGCCGGCCGCCGCGTTTGAGGCACAGCATCGAGCCGGCCCAGGTGTCGGCGCCGACATGCTCGAAGACGACGTCGACGCCTTTCTTGCGGGTCAGCTTGCGCACCACGCCCTCGAAACGGTCCTCGCGGTAGTTGATGACGTGATCGGCGCCGAGCGCCCTGGCCTGTTCGGCCTTGTCGTCGGAACCGACGGTGGTGATGACGGTGCAGCCCATCTTCCTGGCGAGCTGGATCGCAGCCGAGCCGATGCCCGAACCGCCGGCATGGACCAGGATCGTTTCGCCGGGCTCGAGCCGGGCATTGTCGAACAGCATGTGCTCGACCGTGCCGAAGGTGACCGGGGCGACCGCCGCGCCGACATCGTCGACGCCGGGCGGCGCCGGCACAAGAAGCCGCGCCGGCAGGTTGATGCGTTCCTGGGCGAAACCGTCGAGGTGGAAACCGTGCACGCCCGACACGTGCTCGCACAGATTGTCGCGGCCCTCGCGGCAGGGGCGGCAGAGCCCGCAGGTGCGCGCGCCATAGATCGAGACCAGTTGGCCCGGCGCCAAATGGCCGACGCCGGCGCCGAGCGTTTCGACCACGCCGGAGGCTTCCGCACCGATCACCAGCGGCATCTTGCGCTTGGCGAAGGCCATGCCGCGCCAACCCCACACGTCGATATGGTTGAGCGCGACGACGCGGATCGCCACCGTCACCTCGCCCGGGCCGGGCTGCGGCGGCGGCGGCAGGTCCACCTGTTCGAGCCTACGATCCTCGACGAGCTGCAATGCGCGCATGGGCGGCGGGTCCTTGGTAAAGGGCGTCCGCTTAGACCGGTTCGCGGCCCATGACAAGGCACGCGTTCTGGCCGCCGAAGCCGAAGGAGTTCGACAAGGTGCTCGCCACGTCGGCGTGACGCTTGATGTTGGGCACCACGTCGAGCTCGATCGCGGGGTCGGGCGTGTCGTAGTTGATCGTCGGCGGGATCACGCCTTCGCGCATGGTCAGCAGTGAAAAGGCGGCCTCGATCGCGCCGGCGGCCGACAATGTGTGGCCGATCATCGACTTGTTGGACGAGATCGGGATTTCGCGCATGCGCTCGCCGAAAACGGTCGACAGCGACAGGTGCTCCATTTTGTCGTTTTCGGGTGTGGAGGTGCCGTGGGCGTTGATGTAACCGACCTCGTCGGCCGCCATGCCGGCGTCGGCCAGGGCCGCGCGCACGGCCGCGATCGCCGGCGAGCCGTCCGGCTTGGAGCGGGTACGGTGAAAATCGTCGGCCTTTTCGCCGCAGCCGCGGATCACGCCCAGTATCTCGGCGCCGCGGGCCTGCGCGCTTTCGAGCGATTCCAGCACCAGGGCCGCCGAGCCCTCGGAGATCACGAACCCGTCGCGATCCTTGGAGAACGGCCTGGAGGCCTTTTCGGGCGGCTCGTTCTGGGTCGATAGCGCCGACAGCAGCGAAAAGCGGATCAGCGCCTCCGCGGTGGCAGAGCCGTCGGCGCCGATCGCCAGCGCCCGGTCGCATTCGCCGCGCCGGATGGCTTCCACGCCGAGCTGGATCGCCGTGGCGCCGGAGGCGCAGGCCGTCGACAGCGTGACCGGCAGGCCACGCGCGCCGAACAGCTCCGCGAGCCGCTCGGCGATCATGCCGAACTGGGTCTGGTCGTAGGCGTCGGGGCGACGCCCGTCGCGGGCGACGGCCAGCAACCGCCGATAGCCTTCTTCCTGTTCGGGGCCATGGCGGTAAAGCGCGAAGCGCTCGTGCCAGTCGAGTTCGACCGGGGGCGCGGCGAGAAAGAGCGGCCCGCCCAGAGCCGTATCGAGCCCGGCTTCGGCGAGCGCTTCGCGGCCGGCGGTTTCGGCGAGCTCGTCGGTCAGCGCGGAAGCGCCCCTTGTGCTGGACGGCAGGAAATCGACCATGCCGGAAATGCGTGTGGAGAGCAGATCGACGGGGAAGCGGGTGATCGCATGGATGCCGGACTTGCCGGCCGTCAGCGCCTGCCAGTTCTCGCGCTTGCCCACGCCCAGCGCGGTCACGACGCCGATCCCGGTCACTGCCACGGTACGCCTGCCAAAACGATCGTTTTTGCTCATCTCACGCTCCAAACCGCGCCGGCGGCCGCGGTATTCAGGCCGGTTCGATCAAGGCCGCGCCTTCGCCCCGGCGATACCCGATCGTGGTCGCGACCACGGCGCCGACGGCGGCGGCGGCCGTTTCGCAACCGGCATCGAAGGGGGCAAGGGCATGGTTTTTCTCCACCGCCAGGGCGGCGAGCGCGACGGCGAAGGGAAACTGGGCTTCCTTCAAATGGCCGGTCAGGGAGGAAAAGCCGCGCGCGGCCAGACCGCGTTTGTCGAGAGCGGTCTTTTCCGCGACGGTCGCCGCCGCGGCACCGGATGCGCCGGACATGGCGAAGGCCGGCGTGACACCGTTCGACGCCGTCTCGATGAGCGCGCCGATCCTGTCGGGAAAGGTTTCCGGCGCGCGGCTGCTTCCTTCCGAGACGATCCGGCCGATCATGGCATAGGCTTTGCGTCCGCGCTCTTGTGCGTGCGCGCGCGTTTCCAGAACCAGAAAGGCCGCGCCCGAACCGGTGATGATGCCGCCCCGCTCACCGCGCGCCCATACCGGCGCCCAGTCGCCACGATGCAGAAGGCCGTCCAGCTCGTAGCTCAACAGATAGTCGGGATGCTCGCTCTGGAAGGCGCCGCCGACCAGGAGATGGCTCGACTGGCCGGCGCGGATGCGGGCCACCGCCGTCTCCAGCGCCGAAACGCCGGCACCTTCCTCACCCATGAAGGTGCGCGAGGAGCCGGTGACCTTGTGGACGATCGAGATGTTGCCGGCCAGAAGGTTGGAAAGCTGGGCCAGAAACAGCGTCGGCCTGAGTTCCGTCGTCAGCTTCTCGTTCAACAGCAGGTCCTGGTCGTTGCGCGTCAGCGAAGCGTCCAGGATTGCAGTGTCGACGGCCAGGTCGCGCTCGCCGCCGCCGGCGGCCACGATCATGTCCATCGTCGCGCACAGAGCCTCGTCGCCCTTGATGGCGGCGTCGTCGAGCGCGAGGCCGGCCGCATAGGTGCCGAGCCGCTGCCAGGTCTCCATCTGGCGCTGGTCGCCGCGTCGCGGGATCTGCGCGCTCCAGTCGATTTCGGGCAGAGGGTGGACGCTGTAGGGGCTGAAGCGCTCGGCGTCGACGACCGGCGCGGGGCTGTCGGCGGTCAGCGCATCCCAATGCGCCTGCCTGCCCACGCCCAGGCAGGAGACGATGCCGATGCCGGTGATGACGACGTCCTGGTCGCTCATGCCCCTGTCACGTCTTTGCGAGTGAATGACGACCCGTCAGGCCTTGGCCGCAACCAGCGCGTCGATCTTGGCGCACAGGTTCTTCATGACGAAATAATCCTCTGTGGGAACCTTGCCGTCATTGACCTCCTGGGTCCACTTCTCGAGCGGGATCTTGATGCCGAATTCCTTGTCGATCGCAAACACGATGTCGAGGAAGTCCAGGCTGTCGATGCCGAGATCGTCGATCGTGTGGCTTTCGGCGGTGATGGTGTCGCGGTCGATCTCGCTGGTCTCCGCGATGATGTCGGCAACTCTGTCGAACGTGGAGGGCACGGTTTTATCCTTGGGAAATCTCGAAATGGTCGGTCGCGGTGTCTAGTCCGTTTTTGCCTTTAGGGGAAGGGTGAATTGCCCGCCGCGACGCGCGAAGGGCGTCGTCGACGCGCGCTTGCGGTGTGGCGTAACATCAAACAACGGCCGGCGCGGCTCGAAACGGACGACGCCCGGCGGGCACGGCTCGGATTTTCGCAAGGTTATTCTTGTATCTTATATAAGACTTGATAGTCTGGTCAGTGTAACCTCCGCGTGCCTTCAGAGAACCGGTCGCCATGACAAAAATCCTGCTTGCCGGCGTCGCCGTGATCGACATCGTGATGTCGGTCGACGAGATGCCGCGGAAGGCCGAAAAATACCGCGCCCGCGATGCGGCGATCGTCGGCGGCGGCTGCGCGGCCAACGCGGCGGTGGCCGTGGCGCGGCTGGGCGGCGAGGCGTTGCTGTGCGCGCGTGTCGGGCGCGATCCGATCGGCGCCATGATCGTTGCGGAGCTGGAGGCGGAAGGGGTCGATTGCACGCGGGTGCGCCGGCTGGACAAGGGGCGTTCGTCGTTTTCCTCGGTGTTTGTCGATGCTGGCGGCGAGCGTCAGATCGTCAATTTCCGCGATATGGAGCTCAGCTTCGATGCCGGGTGGCTCGAGGCGGACATGCCGCAGAATGTCGACGCGATCCTGGCCGACACGCGCTGGCCGCAAGGCGCGGCTGTCGCGATGCGAGCGGCGCGGCGCTTGGGCGTGCCCGGCATCCTTGATGCCGAGGCGCCGGTGCGCGAGGCCGAAGAGGCGCTCGCGCATGCCTCCCACATCGCCTTTTCGGCCCAGGGCCTGCGCGATTTCGCCGGCATGGACGATCTCGACCGCGCTCTGGCGACAGCGCGTGCGGAGACCGGCGCCTGGGTCTGCTACACCAATGGCGCGAAAGGGGTTTTCTTTCTCGACGGCGCGTCGGGCGGGCGCGTGCCTGCCTTTGCCGTCGACATCGTCGACACGCTCGGCGCGGGCGATGTCTGGCACGGCGCCTTCGCGCTGGCGCTGGGCGAGGGCCAGGCGGAAGCCGAGGCGATCCGCTTCGCCAATGCGGTGGCGGCGATCAAATGCACCCGCTTTGGCGGCCGCGAAGGAACGCCGGACCGGATCGAGGCGGACAGGTTTTTGAGGGCAGCGGCATGATCGCGCTTTCGCCGGGAAAATTGTGGGGCATGCGCAGGCTGGCCGATACCGGCGGTCGCTTCAAGATGACAGCGGTCGACCAGCGCCCGCCGATCAAGGCGCCGATCGCGGCGCATTACGGCCTCGACGAGGCGCCCTACGACGACGTCGCCGGCTTCAAGGCGCTGCTGATCGAAACCCTGCAGGCCGAATCCTCGGCGATGCTGCTCGACCCGCATTTTGCCATTCCGCGCGGCCTCCGGTTCCTGTCGCCGCAAAAGGGGCTGGTGGTCACGCTCGAGGATTCCGTGTTTCGCGAGACCGGGCAGGGGCGGGTGTCGCAGGAGATCGACAACTGGTCCGTCGGCAAGATCAAACGCATGGGCGGCGATGCGGTCAAGGTTCTGGCCTGGTATCGGCCGGATGCCGGCGCTGCTGTCTGTGCGCAGCAACGTGACTTCACGAAACGAATCGGGGAAGCCTGCCAGCGCTTTGATATCCCGTTCGTTTTCGAGCTTTTGGTCTATCCGTTGGCGGCCGATGCGCATCAGACGCGCGACTATGTCGAACTGAAGGGCAAGAAGGCGGACGACGTGCTGAAATCGGTCGAGACCTTCGCTGCCTCCGACTACGGCGTCGATCTGTTCAAGCTCGAAAGCCCGGTCAATGCCGACGACGTGCCGGGCGCCGATGGCGACGGGGCGGCCGCCGTCCAGGCGCTGTTCGACGAGATGGGCCGGCTTGCGGGGCGGCCCTGGGTGATGCTGTCGGCGGGCGCGGGCGAGGAGGCGTTCCGCAGGATACTCACCCATGCCTTTCGCGCCGGCGCGTCGGGATATCTCGCCGGCCGGGCGATCTGGCTGGAGGCGTTTTCGCATTTCCCCGACTGGCCGCGCATGCGCGCCGCGCTGGAAACCGACGCGGCGGCCTATATGCGCACCCTAAACAGCCTGACCGATGCAAAGGCGATGCCCTGGGACGTCCATCCGGCCTATGGCGCGAACGGCGCGCGGTTTTGTCCCGCCGATGCGGGTTTCCGCCACAGCTACGGAGAGCTGGCGTGAGACATCTTGCCGGGTCAGTTGAAGACGATGCGGCCGAGCACGACCAGGCCGGTCTCGTCGGGCGCGACGATCAGCGCCTCGCCCTCGCGCGTCGCGCGTCCGGTGAGCGCCTTGATGACGGTCAGATCGGCGACCATGATCATGTTGCCGGAGCCGGAAAAGCCATGCACCGCCTCGACGGTTGCGGCCAGAGCCTCGGCGGTGGCCGTCTCGTCCTCGCCGGGCGGGTCGAGCGGCGCGAAGGCTTCCACCGCGTCGGCGCCGAAGGCCAGACGCGCCGTCTCCAGGGCCCGGCAGAGCCGGCTCGACAGGACGCGTTCCACCGGCGCGCCGCGCGCGGCGATCAGCGAGCCGAGACGGCGCGCCTGGTTCCGGCCACGTTCGGACAGGTTGCGCTGGGTGTTGCATTTTTCGATATCGAAATTGGGCGGTTCGATCGTGCCGAGCGCATAGGCATGGCGCATCAGCACGACCTGGCCGCCGCCGCGCAGCAGCGCCCATCCGGCTTCGGTCGCCTGGACCGGCAGGGCGAAAAAAATCAGTGCGAGGGTGGTGAATATCCGGATCATGCGCCTTCCTGTCGGATCGCCGAACACTGGATATAGGGATACGGGATGGGAAGCAAAGCCAAAGCGCCCGGCAACGGCAAGATCGCGATCCTGCCGCTCGGGCGGCCGACTTTCGACCTCCCCTTTGCCGAGGAGAGACTGGCGGCGATGCTGGCCGCGCTCGAGCGCGCCGGCGCCGAACTGACGGGCCCCCGCTCGCTGCTGCTCGACCTTGATGCCGCGCGCGCCGCGATCGCCGACCTGTCGGCGAGCGTCCCCGACCAGGTGCTTGTGCTGCAGGTCACTTTCACCGATGCCGGCATGGTGGCCGAGGCGGCGCGGGCCTTTTCCGGCCCGTTGTCGATCTGGGCGGTGCCGGAGCCGCGTCTCGGCGGACGGTTGAGGCTGAACGCGTTTTGCGGGCTCAACCTCGCCGCGCACGCGCTCGGCCTGGCTGAACGGGCGTTCGGCTATCTCTACGCCGACCCGCAGGCGGCGGAGGTCGATCGCGATCTGGCTGCGCTGCTTGCGGGCAAGCGCATCGCGCGGCCGGAGCCGACGCGCCCGGCGACAGGCGGTGATCCGCGCGGGCGGCAGGCCGCCCTCAGCCTGCGCGGTACGCGTATCGGTCGCATCGGCAAGCATCCCGACGGCTTCGATACCTGCGCCTACGACGAGGCGAAGATCGCCGCGCTGGCGGGCGTGCATGTCGAAGAACTCGAACTCGACACCCTGTTCCACCGCGCAGGCGCGGCGGAGAACACCGCCGTCGAAACGGTCGCGACGCATGCGCAAACGACGCTTGGCGGACTGGACCGCATCGATCAGGGCCAGCTCGACCGGTCCTACCGTCTCAAGGTCGCGCTCGACGGGTTGCGCGTCGACAATCGCTACGATGCGTTTGCGATCCGCTGCTGGCCGGAAAGCTTTACCGAGTATGGCGGGGCGGTGTGCGGGCCGGTGGCGATGCTGGGCGAGGCGCGCGTTCCGTGCGCCTGCGAGGCCGACGTCTATGGCGCTTTGTCGAGCCTGCTTCTGCAGCGTGTCGCCGGCACGCCGGCCTTTTTGACCGACCTTGTCGATCTCGACGCGGCCGACAATAGCGGTGTTGTGTGGCATTGCGGCCAGGCGCCGCTGTCGATGGCCGATCCGGGTTTCGCGCCGCAGGCGACCATCCACACCAACCGCAGGATGCCGCTGCTTTACCAGTTCCCGCTGAGGCCCGGCCGGGTCACCTTTTTGCGCATCAGCCAGGCGCGGGGGCGAACGGTGGCGGTGATCGGTGGCGGCGAGATGCTCAAGCGGCCGATGGCTTTTACCGGCACGTCGGGCGTGGTGCGCTTCGACACCCCGGCGGCAAAACTGCTCGATCGCGTCATGGGCGCGGCGCTCGAGCATCACCTCGCGCTCGCTTATGGAGACCATCGCGATGCTCTCGGAGCCGCAGCCGAAACCCTCGGCATCCCGATCCTCGACCTCTGACATGCGCGCCGGCACGATACGCTACGCCGTGATCGGCACGGGCATGATGGGCCGCGAGCACATGCGCAATATCGCCCTGCTCGAGGGGGCCGAAATCACCGCGCTCGCCGATCCGAATGCCGACAGCCTGGCGCAGGCGGTGGCGGGCGGCCGCGCCGGACTGGCGCAATACCGGGATCACCGCGCGCTGCTGTCGGCCGGCGGCTTCGACTGCGTGGTGATCGCCAGTCCCAACGACACCCATGCCGCGGTGCTCGCCGACGTGCTGGCGGCGCAAAAGCCGGTGCTGGTGGAAAAGC
This sequence comes from Nitratireductor arenosus, assembly GCF_009742725.1. GTDB lineage: Bacteria > Pseudomonadota > Alphaproteobacteria > Rhizobiales > Rhizobiaceae > Mangrovimarina > Mangrovimarina arenosa. The sequence goes on from NZ_WPHG01000002.1 coordinate 378,208, forward strand.
CGCTTTGCGCGACGCTCGAGGATTGCCGCGCGATGCTGCGGCTTGCCGAAAAGGCGGTCGCTCCGGCCTGGGTGGCGATGGAATATCGCTACATGCCGCCGGTCGAGCGGCTGATCGACAAATTGCGGGCCGGCGAGGCGGGACGGCTCAAAATGATCGCGATTCGCGAGCATCGCTTTCCGTTTTTGCAGAAAATCGACGATTGGAACCGGTTTTCCGTGCGTACCGGCGGCACTTTGGTCGAAAAATGCTGTCATTTCTTCGATCTTATGCGGTTTATGGCCGGGGCGGAGGCCAGGCGCGTCTACGCCTCGGGCGCCATGGACGTCAATTTTGTCGGCGAGACCTATGGCGGCCGGCCGGCGGACATTCTCGACAACGCCTTCGTCGTCGTCGATTTCGATAACGGCGTGCGCGCCATGCTCGATCTGTGCATGTTTGCCGAAGGGTCCTATTGGCAGGAACAGATCGCCGCGACCGGGGATCTGGCCTCGATCGAGGCGTTCGTGCCCGGACCGGCCCGATTTTCGCCCGACGGGCGCGTGCGGCTGTCGGAACTGGTCGTTTCGCCACGCGCCACCAAACAGCCCGTGCGCGAGGAAATCCATGTCGATCCCGTCATCCTGGCGGCGGGCGATCATCACGGCTCGACCTTTTTCCAGCATCAGAAATTTCTCGACATGGTGCGCCACGGCGGAACGCCCGAAGTCACGCTCGAGGACGGCATGCGCGCGGTGATGATCGGCCAGGCGGCGGAGGAAAGCGCCAGGACGGGCTCGGCGATCGCGCTCTGAGGCCGGGCCGGCGGGCGGCGTGCCTTGCCGGCGGCCGCCGACTTGCCTATCAGGCAGGCATGTCCGCCGAAGTCGAAGCCGTGTTGTTCATTTTCGGTCTGATCGCGCTTGGCTACCTCGCCGGCGTGAGCGGCTATCTGAAGGCGGAGGCCGGCGATGCGCTGGCCGAATTCGCGGTCTCGGTCGCGGTGCCGCTGTTGTTGTTCAAGACCATGCAAAGCGCCGATTTCCACGGCGCGGCGCCCTGGTCGTTGTGGATTGCCTATTTCGCCTCGGTGGCGATCGCCTGGGCGCTCGGCCAGTTCGTCACCACGCGGGTCTTCGGTCGCGATGCGCGCGCCGGGGTGGTCGGCGGCGTGTCGGCCTCATTTTCCAACACAGTTCTGCTCGGCATTCCGCTGGTGCTCGGCGTGTTCGGCCAGGCCGGATTCGAGATCCTGGCGCTGATCGTGTCGGTGCATCTGGTGGTGATGATGGCGGCCTCGATCGTCGTTTTCGCTATTCTCGACGGCAGCCGCGACGGCGCGCCGCGCCCGTCCGCCATGGTTTCCGATTTTTTCGGCAAGCTTTTGCGCAATCCGATCATCATCGGCATTCTGGCAGGTCTCGCCTTCCGCTTTACCGGTTGGCAACTGCCCGGCCTCGGCCTGCGTTTCGTCGACGCGCTGGCCGGCATTGCCGGGCCGCTGGCGCTGTTTTCGATCGGCCTCGGGCTGCGTCGCTACGGCATTGCCGGCAATCTGCGCGCCGGCGTCGCCCTTGCCGGGTTCAAGCTCGTCTTGATGCCGACGCTGACCCTGGTCCTGGCGCTGGCGCTCGGCCTGCCGCCGCTGGCCGCCCAGGTCGCCGTCATCACCGCGTCGCTGCCGACCGGCGTCAACGCCTATCTGATCGCCGTCCAGTTCGGAACCGGTCAGGCGATCTCGACAAACGCGATGATGATCGCCACGAGCTGCGCGGTGGTCACGATTTCGCTGTGGCTGTTGGTGCTGCAGGCCGTGTTCGGCTGAGGCGGGGCGGGATCAGCGCAGTTCGGCGGCGTAATGGGCCATGTCGGTCAGGCAGCGCGAGACGCGCAGCTCGACCGGCTTGTTTTCCAGGTCGAAGGCCACGCGCGTGATCTCCAGCAGCGGCGTGTGCGTTGCGCAGCCGAGATGGGCCGCGTCCGCCTCTGACGCCGCGACCGCCTTCAACCGCTCGCTGGCCCTTGCGATGGTGACACCCCAACGCTGCGAATAGAGGCCGTAAACGTTGTTGGGCAGGTCGGCGACGTCGCCAAAGCCCGCAAACCGCGCCGCGGGCAGGCGGATCGTTTCCACCAGGAGCGGCTTGTCGCGGATCGAGCGCAGCCGCTCGGTCAGCCACACGGCCTCGCCGGCCTGCAGGTCCAGCGCCCGGGCGTCGCGGCGGGTCGCGCGAGCCCGGTCGCGCTTGAGGATGCGCGATTGCGGAAACGAGGTCTCGCCGTCGTCCGGCACCATCCGGAAGAACTGGAACAGGATGCGGCTTTCCTCCGGGCTGGCGACGAAGGTGCCGCGACCCTGGCGCCGGATCAAAAGGTTCTCCGCCGTCATCGCGTCGAGCGCCTTGCGGATCGTGCCCTGGCTGACCCCGACCTGGCGCGCCAGCTCCATCTCGGAGGGGATCAACTGGCCCGGCTGCCACTCGCCGTCGATCAGGCGCCGGACGAGTTGGTCCTTCACCTGCATGTAGAGCGGCTTGTAGGCGAATGTGGTGGCTGGCGCGTTCTCGTTCATGACCGAATCCCCGTATCGGACCCCGATTTTCTAGCCGGTCGGAATTGACTTTGCCAGAATTTTATATCTTATGTCTTATATAAGACTTGAGCATTCCAAATGGGGGCTGACGGGATTTCATGACCATTCCACACCTGCTCGTGCATGATCGGAAGGACAATGTCGGCGTTGTCGTGGTCGAGGGGCTGACGGCGGGAACCCGCATGCTGGCCGCCGTCACCGAGGACGATTCCAGCTTCGAGATCGAAGCCGGAAACGACGTTCCGATCGGTCACAAAGTGGCGCTTCGCGACATCGCCGACGGCGACACCGCGATCAAATATGGCGAGGATATCGGGCGCTTCGTAGCCGATGTGGCGCGCGGCGAACACGTGCACGTCCACAATCTGAAGACCAAGCGCTGGTAGGCGCCGGACGCGGGAACGGGTTTTCCGCATCGCACGAAATTGGCACGGGAAAAGCGAAGATGGCCGCGAACTATTCCAATCTGACATTCAAGGGCTACCGGCGCGACAATGGCCGGGTGGGCGTCAGGAACCACGTCGTCATCCTGCCGGTGGACGACATCTCCAATGCCGCCTGCGAGGCGGTGGCCAACAATATCAAGGGCACGCTGGCGCTGCCGCACGCCTATGGCAGGCTGCAGTTCGGCGCCGACCTCGACCTGCATTTCCGCACCATGATCGGCACCGGCGCCAACCCGAACGTGGCCGCCTGCATCGTGATCGGCATCGAGCCGGGCTGGACCAAAAAGATCGTCGACGGAATCGCTGAAACCGGCAAGCCGGTGGCCGGGTTCTCGATCGAGCAGAACGGCGACCTGAAGACGATCATGGACGCCTCGCGCAAGGCGAAGGAATTCGTCCATTACGCCACCGAGCTGCAGCGCGAGGATTGCGCGGTTGGCGAGCTGTGGGTGTCCACCAAATGCGGCGAGAGCGACACGACAACCGGGCTCGGCTCGTGCCCGACGGTCGGCAACATGTACGACAAGCTGCTGCCGGAAGGCATTTACGGCTGTTTCGGCGAGACCTCCGAGATCACGGGCGCCGAGCATATCTGCAAGCAGCGCGCCGCCAGCCCGGAGGTCGGCGAGCGCTGGTACGCGATGTGGAAGGCCTATCAGGACGACGTCATTTTCGCGCATCAGACCGACGATCTGTCGGAGAGCCAGCCCACCAAGGGCAATATCGAGGGCGGGCTGACGACGATCGAGGAAAAGGCGCTCGGCAATCTGGAAAAGATCGGCCGCACGTCGAAATTCATCGACATATTGGAGCCGGCCGAGGCGCCCCGATCGGGCAAGGGGCTCTATTTCATGGACAGTTCGTCGGCGGCAGCCGAATGCGTGACGCTGATGGCGGCCGGCGGTTATGTCGTGCACACGTTTCCGACCGGCCAGGGCAATGTGATCGGCAACCCGATCGTGCCGGTGATCAAGATCACCGCCAATCCGCGCACGGTGCGCACGATGGGCGAACATGTCGACCTCGACGTGTCCGGCATCTTGCGCCGGGAGATGACGATCGACGATGCCGGTGACGCGCTGATCGACATGATCGTGCGCACGGCGAGCGGCCGCAGCACCGCCGCCGAGGCGCTTGGCCATCGCGAATTCGTCATGACCAAGCTCTACCGGAGCGCCTGAGCGCTCCAGTTGCGGAGATCGGGCTCCATCGCCCGCAATTTCGCGACGATCCTGTCGCGGCTCATCCTTTTGCCGCCGCTCGTGCCGATTATCGGCCGGCGGCGGCGATTTGATATTATCGGAGGCCCGCCTGATGCCGGGCGGCGTTCAAACGGGAAACCGCATTGCCCATGCCTGAAATCGTGATCGCCGAATTCATGGACGAGACCGCCGTGGAGCACATGCGTCAGCGCCACGACACGCTCTACGACGCCACGCTCGTCGACCGGCCGGATGCCCTGGCCGCCGCCCTTGCCGAAGCGCGCGTGCTCGTGGTGCGCAACCGCACCCAGGTGCGCGGCGCGCTGCTGGCGGCGGCGCCGCGCCTGGAGATGGTCGGCCGTCTCGGTGTCGGCCTCGACAATATCGACCTGGCCGCCTGCGCGGCGCGCGCCATCGCCGTGGTTCCGGCGACCGGCGCCAACGACCTGTCGGTGGCCGAATATGTGATCACGACGGCGATGACGCTGTTGCGCGGCGCCTATGCGGCAAGCGGCGCGGTGGCCGCCGGCGCCTGGCCGCGCCAGACGCTGATCGGCCGCGAATTGTCGGGCCGGACGATCGGGCTGCTCGGCTACGGCGCGATCGCGCGCGAGGTCGCGGCGCGGGCGCGCGCGCTCGGCATGGCGGTCGTTGCGCACGACCCGCTGCTCGACGCGGCCGATCCGGCCTGGGGAACGACGCGGCCGATGACGCTCGACGCGCTGCTTGTGGCGGCCGATGTCGTCAGCCTGCACGTGCCTTTGACGGAGGCCACCCGACACATGATCGGCGCGGCGGAACTCGCGCGCATGAAGGACGATGCGATCCTCGTCAACGCGGCGCGCGGTGGGGTGATCGACGAGACGGCCCTTGCCGCCGCATTGCGTGCGGGAAGGATCGGCGGGGCCGCGCTCGACGTTTTCGAGGCCGAGCCGCTGACGGCCGAGGCCGGGAAAAAATTCGTCGGCCTGCCCAATCTGATCCTGACGCCGCATATTGCCGGGGTGACGGTGGAATCGAATATCCGCGTCTCGGCGGTGATCGCCGACGCGGTGCTGGCGCATCTGGAGGCGCGGTGATGGGCGAACGTCTTTTGACGGCCGACGACGCGCATCGCCTGTGCGTGGCGGCGCTGACGGCCTCGCGCACGACGGCCAACAATGCCGAGGCGGTGGCGCGCGCGCTGGTCGGCGCCGAACTGGCCGGGCAGGGCGGTCACGGCCTGAGCCGGGTGCCGGCCTATGCCGCCCAGGCGCGGGCGGGCAAGGTCGACGGCTTCGCCACCGCGACTGCGACCCTGACCCGGCCGGGCGCCGTCCAGATCGACGCCGCGCACGGTTTTGCCTATCCCGCGCTCGAACTCGCCGTCGCCCGGCTTGCCGAGATCGCGCCGGCCCAGGGCGTGGCGCTTGCCGGCATCAGGCGCTCGCACCATGCCGGGGTGGCCGGGCTGACGGTGGAGGCATTGGCCGAACGGGGGCTGGTGGCGCTGCTTTTTGCCAACGCGCCGGCGGCGATGGCGCCCTGGGGCGGACGGCGGCCGCTCTACGGCACCGATCCGATCGCCTTTGCCTGTCCGGTGGAGGGCGGCGCGCCGGTGGTGGTCGACGTGTCGCTGTCGAAAGTCGCCCGCGGCAGGATCATGGCCGCACGGCAGAAGGGCGAACCGATTGCCGAGGGCTGGGCGCTCGACAGCGCCGGCAACCCGACCACCGACGCCGAGGCCGCGCTTGCCGGCACGATGGTGCCGCTCGGCGATGCCAAGGGCACCGCGCTGGCGCTGATGGTGGAATTGCTGGCGGCCGGGCTGACCGGCGCCAACTATGCTTACGAACAGACCTCGTTCTTCGATGCCGAGGGCGCGCCGCCGGGAACCGGCCAGCTTCTGATTGCGATTGATCCAGCCGCCTTCGGTGCTGTCAGCGCGGTTGCCCGTTTTGCCGAAATGTCGCAAATTGTCGCCGAAACGGATGGAGCGCGAGTGCCGGGGCAAAGACGGCACGAAATCCGACACCGTTTGCGGCGCGACGGCATTCCGCTCGATTCGGCGCTTATTCAGGATATTGAAACCATTGCCGCCGGGTAGCGCGGTACGGAGGCGATTTATGTTGCAGAAGACCAGCCACTATATGCGTCAGGCCAACCTGATCGGCGGCGAATGGGTCGATGCCGATTCCGGCGCGACGCTGGACGTGACCAACCCGGCCAACGGGCAAACGATCGGCACGGTGCCGAAATCGGGCACGGCGGAGACCCGGCGCGCCATCGAGGCGGCCGAAAAGGCTTTCCAGTCGTGGAAGAAGACGTCGGCCAACGAACGGTCCAAATTGCTGCGCCGGCTGCACGACCTCATCCTGGAGAACCAGGACCCGCTGGCCGAGCTCCTGACGATGGAGCAGGGCAAGTCGCTTGCCGAGGCCAAGGGCGAGGTGGCGATCTCGGCCGCCTATATTCTGTGGTTCGCGGAGGAGGGGCGGCGCACCTATGGCGACGTGGTGCCGAGCCCGTGGGCGGACCGTCGCCTGCTGGTCACCAAGGAGCCGGTGGGCGTGGTCGCGGCGATCACGCCGTGGAACTTTCCCTCCTCGATGCTGGCCCGCAAGATCGGTCCGGCGCTTGCCGCCGGCTGCACGGCGGTGGTCAAGCCCGCCTCGCAGACGCCCTATTCGGGGCTTGCCTGGGGCGCGCTGTGCGAGGAGGCGGGTTTCCCGAAGGGCGTCATCAATATCGTCACCGGCTCGGCGAGCGAGATCGGCGACGAATTGTGCTCCAATCCGCTGGTGCGCAAGATCACCTTCACCGGCTCGACCGAGATCGGCAAGATGCTGATCGAGAAATCGGCCTCGACGGTGAAGAAGGTGTCGATGGAACTCGGCGGCAATGCGCCGTTCGTGGTTTTCGACGATGCCGATATCGACCGCGCCGTCGAAGGCGCGATGGTGGCCAAATACCGCAATTCCGGCCAGACCTGCGTGTGCACCAACCGGTTTTTCGTCCAGGCCGGCGTCTATGACACCTTCGTCGAGAAGCTCGCCGCCGCCTCGCGCAAGCTGAAGGTCGGCGCCGGGCTCGACGACGGCACCCAGCAGGGGCCGCTGATCGACGTGAAGGCGGTCGAGAAGGTCGAGGAACTGATCGCCGACGCGACCGCGAAGGGCGGCACGGTCGTCACCGGCGGCAAGCGCCACGACCTCGGCGGCTCGTTCTTCGAGCCGACGGTGATTTCCGGCGCCACCACCGCCATGCGGGTGATGAAGGAGGAGATTTTCGGTCCGGTCGCGCCGGTGTTCCGTTTCGAGACCGAGGACGAGGCGGTCGCCATGGCCAACGACACCGAATTCGGCCTGGCCTGCTATTTCTATTCCGGCGATCTCGGCCGCGCCTTCCGGGTCACCGAGGCGCTGAAATATGGCATGGTCGGTGTCAATGAGGGCCTGATCACCACGGTCGAGGTGCCGTTCGGCGGGGTCAAGGAGTCCGGTCTCGGGCGCGAGGGCGGCCATCAGGGCATCGACGATTATCTCGACACCAAATATGTCTGCATCGGCGGCCTCGGCCTCTGATGCGACGCAGCCGCCGGCCCCGCGGGGGGGGGGGCGGCGATCCACCGATTGTAGCCATCGACGGAGCGGGACATGGCAGGCCCCGAATTGTTCGGCACGACCGAGGCGGGCGAGACGGTGCACCGCCTCGCCATTTCCGGCGGCGGGCTGCGGGCCAACATCCTGACCTGGGGCGCCGTCGTCCAGGATCTGCGTTTGTCGGGCCATGACGCGCCGCTGGTGCTGGGATTTGAGCGTTTTGCCGATTATCCGGCGCATTCGCCCTATTTCGGGGCGATTGCCGGTCGTTACGCCAACCGGATCCGCGACGGACATTTCACCATCGAGGGCCAGCGCTTCGAGACCGACCGCAATTTTCTCGGCAAGCACACGCTGCATGGCGGCTCGACGGGGACCGGCAAGCGCGTCTGGCGGCTCGAGGCACACGGCGAGGATTTCGTCGCCCTGTCGCTGAAGGATGCCGACGGCACGATGGGGTTTCCGGGCGAGCTCGACATGTCGTGCACCTATCGGCTGAAGCTTCCGGGCACGCTGTCGGTGGAACTGAGCGCGACCGCGGAGGCGCCGACGCTGTGCAATCTCGCCCATCACTCCTATTTCAACCTCGACGACGGCGGCACCGGCGACATTCTGGACCATCGGGCGATGATCGCGGCCCTGGCCTATCTGCCGGTCGACGCGGAGATGATCCCGACCGGCGTGGTGGAGCCGGTGGAAGGCACGGCGTTCGACTTTCTGCTGCCGCGGCCGATCCGTCATGCCGACGAACACAACGCTCAACTCGCCTACGACCACAATTTCTGCCTGGCGGCCGCGCGCGGCCCCCTGCGCCAGGCGGCCTGGGTGCAGAGCGCGCATTCGGGCGTGGAGATGGAGGTGTGGACCACCGAGCCCGGCATCCAGTTTTACGCCGGCCACAAGCTCGCGCCGCAGGCCGACGGGCTCGGCGGGCGCCGCTACCGTGCGCATGCCGGTTTCTGCCTCGAACCGCAGGTCTGGCCGGATGCGCCGAACCGGCCCTATTTTCCGCAGGCCGTTCTGTGGCCCGGCGACCGCTACCGCCAGGTGACGGAATACCGTTTCAGATAGGCTCGAACGCCGCCCGCAGGATCGAAAACGGCGCCAGCGCGCCGCGCACCTGGACCACGGCCGCTGCGACCTGGTGGGCGCGTCGCGCCGCCTCGTGCGGCGGATGGCCGGAAAGGCGCGCGGCCAGATAGCCGCCATTGAAGGAATCGCCGGCGCCGGTGGTGTCGACTGGGTTTTCCACCGCGACAGCGGCAATCGGTTCGGCACGGCCGTTGCAGACAACCAGCGCGGGATCGGCGCCGTCCTTGACGACGATTTCGCCGATGCCGGCCTTGGCCAGCCGGTCGGCGGTCGCCTGCGGCTTTGGGTCGGCGAAAAGCGCGTTTTCGTCGGGAAAGGTCGGCAGGGCGATGTCGGTGAGCGCCAGCGCCTCGCCGATCGCGGCCTTGGCGGCGGCGGCCGACGGCCACAGGCGCGGGCGGTAATTGGGATCGAAGGCGACCGTCGCGCCGGCGGCGCGCGCGGTGGCGAGCGCGTCGAGCAGATGTTGCCGGGCGGGCACGTCGAGAATTGCCAAAGTGATTCCGGAAAAATAGATAAGCGTCCGGTTTTGAAGGCTTTTCGCCAATGGGTCTGCGTCGTCGGCGAGCCGGCGGGCGGCGGCGTCGGAGCGCCAGTAGGTAAAGGAGCGTTCGGCGCCATCGAGCGTGATGGCGTAAAGGCCGGGGCGGGCGCCGGCGATTTTCGGACTTGCCGCGACGCCGATGCCGTTTTCCTGCATGAAGCCGATCTGCGCGGCCGAGAACGGGTCGTCGCCGAAGGCCGACACGTAGTCGCATGCGTGCGCGGTGTCGGTCAGCGCGCGGAGCGCCCACAGCGTGTTGAACGTGTCGCCGGCATGGCCCATGCGCCACAATCCGTCCTCGGCGCCGGCAAGCTCCAGCATGCATTCCCCGACCGCCGCGATATGTCCTGCCCGCATTCCGTCTCTCTCCGATCCTGGACCTTGCTCCTACACGGGTCGACACTGGGATGTCGATTGTCGGATTGGCTCGTTGCGAGAGTGCTGTGGTGCGTTCTGCCGTCCCGAGGTCGCGAAGCGGTTGTCTTCGGCGCGATTTGGTTCGAAAAGGACCCATGAGCAGATTCCTTGTCGCCCTGGTTGCCGCAGCCGTCCTGGCCCTCGGCGTGATCTATTTCTACGACCCCGGCGGGGCGGGCTCGGAGACGCTCGATCTGGCGCGTTCCAAACCGTCGGTGAACGGGCTTTACATCGTCGCCATCGCGCCCGAGGCGGAACCCGTCGAAACCGGTGTCTTGCACGGTTGGGTGTTGACGCTGACCGTGCCCGACGGCGCGCCGGTCGAGGATGCGCAGATCGAGGTCGGCGGCGGCATGCCCGATCACGGCCACGGCCTGCCGACCAGCCCCGAGATGACGACCTATCTCGGCGAGGGGCGCTACCGGATCGAGGGGGTGCGGTTCAACATGGGCGGCTGGTGGGTGCTGGACTTCACCGTGCGGGCCGGACCCGGCGAGGATACGGTCCGCTTCAACATCAGACTGTGACCGTGAGACCATGGCCAGCCTGAATACTCTCGCCCGCGTCCTTGTCGCCGCCGCGCCGGCGTTGCTTGGGGGCTGCGGCGAGGACGGGCTGAGCCTGGCCGAGCGCGAGGCCGTCGCCTCGCTGTCGCTGGCCGCGCTCGGCGCTGCGCCGGCATCCGTTTCCAACAAGGTGGCCGACGATCCGGGCGCGGCCGCCCTCGGCGAGGCGCTGTTTTTCGACACGCGGCTGAGCGCCAACGGCGCCGTCGCCTGCGCTACCTGCCACGATCCGCAACGCCAGTTCCAGGACGACCTGCCGCGCGCCCAGGCGCTCGGCACCGGCCCGCGCCGCACCATGCCGCTCGCCGGCGCGGCGTGGAACCTGTTCTTCTTCTGGGACGGGCGCAAGGATTCGCTGTGGAGCCAGGCGCTCGAGCCGCTGGAAAACCCGCTCGAGCACGGGCTGACGCGCACCGCTGTCGTTCGGTTGGTCGCGCGTCATCATCGCGCCGGCTACGAGGCGGTGTTCGGGCCGCTGCCGGCGCTTGCGGTTCTGCCGGCGGCCGCCGGCCCGTTCGGCACTGGTTCCGAGCGGGCGGCCTGGGCTGGGCTGGACGAGACGGCGCGACGGGCCGTCAACGGCGCTTTCGCCAATGTCGGCAAGGCGATTGCGGCCTTCGAACGCACGATCCCGCCGGTCAAGACACGCTTCGACCGTTATGCGGCCGCGCTCGCGCGCGGCGAGCCGCCCGAAGGCGATGCCGCCTTCAGCGATCTCGAACGGGAAGGGCTCCGGCTGTTCGTCGGCAGCGCCAACTGTCTGGAATGCCACAACGGACCGCGCTTCACCGACGACCATTTCCACAATACCGGTGTTGCCGACGATCCGCAGGCGCCGGCCGGCCGCGAGCGCGCGGGAGCGATTGCGCGGCTTCTGGCCGACCCGTTCAACTGCCAGGGCGATTTCAGCGACGCAGCCGAAGGCGACTGCGCGGAGCTGCGTTTCATGCTGCGCAACGGTCCCGAGCTGGAACGGGCGTTCAAGACGCCGTCGCTGCGCGGCGTGGCGCTGCGCGCGCCCTATATGCATGCCGGGCAGATCGCGACGCTGGAAGCGGTGGTCGAGCACTATGCGAACGCGCCGACATCGCCGGCCGGCGCAAGCGAGCTGCGGCCGGTGCGGCTGACCGAGCGCGGCAAGGCGGCGCTGGTGGCGTTTCTGAAGACGCTGAACTAGGCCTTCGGTTGCGAAGAACCCCCTCAGCGGTCCTTGACGGTTTCCATCGCCACATAGGTCGAGGTCTGCGCCACATGGGGCAGGGCGGAGATCTTTTCGCCCAGCACGCGGCGATAGGCGGCGATGTCCCTGGTGCGCACCTTCAACAGATAGTCGAAGCTCGCCGCGATCATGTGGCACTGCTCGATCTCGGGCACGCCGAGTACGGCGCGGTTGAAGGCGTCGAGCGCGGCCGAACGGGTGTCGGAGAGCTTGACCTGGACGAAGGCGATATGGCCTTCGCCCATGCGCTCGCGATCGACGATTGCCGCGTAGCCGCGAATATAGCCGTCGGCCTCCAGCCGCCGGACCCGCGCCTGCACCGGCGTCTTGGACAGGCCGACCTTGGCGGCGAGTTCGGCCATGGACAGCCGGCCCTGGCGCGCCAGCGCCGCGACGATGTTGCGGTCTATACGGTCCAAACGATCTGTCATTGCTCGTTCAGTAAATCTATTGATTTGAGATGATCCGTATTTTTAGGTCAATTGCGCCGAAAATGCCAGCGTTTTGGGCGTTGCCATGCCTGGCGAAATGGTATGACCGTTCCCGACGGCTCAGCTTGACCGCTCTACGGCAGGCAAGCCTATTGTGACGAGAGGAGGTCCATGACGATGTCCGCACTTTCCAAGCATCGGGCGCTGATCCGCGCCAATTATCTGCCCGACGAGGATGCCGCGCTCGAACGCCTGGTCGCACTGGCCGGATTGCAGGCCGAAGAGCGTATGGCGATCTCGGCGCGGGCGACCGATCTGGTGCGGGCCGTGCGCGGCTCGTCCGATCCGCAGATGATGGAAGTGTTCTTGTCGGAATACGGGCTTTCGACCAAGGAGGGCGTGGCGCTGATGTGCCTGGCGGAGGCGCTGCTCAGGGTGCCCGACGCCGAGACCGTCGACGATCTGATCCGCGACAAGATCGCGCCGCACGACTGGTCGGCGCATTCGGGCGAATCGAGCTCGATCTTCGTCAACGCCTCGACCTGGGCGCTGATGCTGACCGGACGGGTTCTGGAGGAAGGCGAGGGCGGCATCGAACGCACCCTGCGCGGCATGGTGCGCCGGCTCGGCGAACCGGTGATCCGCACCGCTGTGTCGGCGGCGATGCGCGAGATGGGCGAGCAGTTCGTGCTCGGCCGCACCATCGCCGAGGCGGTCAAGCGCGGCCGCGCCTATACGCAGAAAGCCTATCTCTATTCCTACGACATGCTCGGCGAGGCGGCGCGTACGGAGACCGACGCCAAGCGGTATCATCGCGCCTATGCCGATGCGATCGCGGCGCTGGCTGTTCATGCTTCGGGCGACGACATTCGCCGCAATCCCGGCATTTCGGTCAAGCTCTCGGCACTGCATCCGCGTTACGAATTCGCCCAGCGCGAACGCATGCTGCCGGTGATGGTCGAGCGTCTCAGCGCGCTTGCCTATGCCGCGCGCGATGCCCGCATGGGGCTCAATATCGACGCCGAGGAGGCCGAGCGGCTCGACCTGTCGCTCGACGTGATCGAACAGGTGCTGGCCGACCCGGAGCTCGCCGGCTGGGATGGGTTCGGCGTGGTCGTGCAGGCCTACGGGCCACGCGCGGCCTTCACCATCGACTGGCTGCACGCACTCGCCGAAAAGCTCGACCGCAGGATCATGGTGCGGCTCGTCAAGGGCGCCTATTGGGATACCGAGATCAAGCGCGCCCAGGTGCTCGGGCTTGCCGGCTATCCGGTGTTCACCCGCAAGGTCAACACCGACGTGTCCTACATCGCCTGCGCGCGCAAGCTGCTCGCCATGACCGACCGCATCTATCCGCAATTCGCCACCCACAACGCCCACACCGTGGCCGCGATCCTGGCGATTGCCGACGACAGAAGCAGCTTCGAGTTCCAGCGCCTGCACGGCATGGGCGAGGCGCTGCACGAGGCGGTGCGCAAGCGCGAAGGCACGCGCTGCCGCATCTATGCGCCGGTCGGCGCGCATTCCGACCTTCTGGCCTATCTCGTGCGCCGGTTGCTCGAAAACGGGGCCAATTCCTCGTTCGTGCACCAGATCGTCGACGAGGAGGTGAGCGCGGAGGAGATCGCGCGCGATCCGTTCGCCGTGATCGCCGGCCAGGGCCGCGCCCACAATCCGGCAATCCCGATGCCGGCCGGGATTTATGGCCGCGGACGGCGCAACGCCAGGGGATGGGACCTGACCGACCCGGTCACCTTCGCCGAGATCGAGGCGGCGCGCAAACCGTTCGATGCCGGCTTCACCTGGACGGCAAAACCGATCACGCCGGCCGCCGGCGCGGGCGCAAAACGGGTGATCGTCAATCCGGCCCGGCCCGACGACACGGTCGGCACGGTGGAGGAGGCGACGGCGGATATCGTCAAGGACGCTGTCCGGGTCGCGGCCGCCGCGCAGCCGGACTGGGCCATGCTACCGGTCGCGACTCGCGCGGCCATGCTTGCCAAAGCCGCCGATCTTTACGAGGACAATGCGGCCGAGTTTTTCGCGCTGTGCACCCGCGAGGCCGGCAAGACCTTGGCCGACGGCGTGGCGGAACTGCGCGAGGCGGTCGATTTTTTGCGCTACTACGCGGCCGAGGCGGCGAAGGCACAGCCCAACAGCCAGGCGCGCGGGGTGATCGCCTGCATCTCGCCTTGGAATTTTCCGCTCGCCATCTTCACCGGCCAGATCGCGGCCGCGCTCGTCACCGGCAATGCGGTGATCGCCAAGCCGGCCGAGCAGACGCCGCTGATCGCCGCCAGGGCGGTGGCGCTCCTGCACGAGGCCGGCATTCCCGCCGCAATCCTGCAGCTTCTGCCGGGTGACGGCCCGTCGGTGGGCGCGCCGCTGGTGGCGCGGCCCGAGATCGCCGGGGTGTGTTTTACCGGCTCGACCGAGGTCGCACGGCTGATCGAGCGCCAGCTCGCCGAGACGGCGCCGCCGGACGCGATGCTGATCGCCGAAACCGGCGGGCTCAACGCCATGGTGGTGGATTCGACCGCCCTGCCCGAACAGGCGGTGCGCGACATTCTCGCCTCGTCGTTCCAGAGCGCCGGCCAGCGCTGTTCGGCGCTGCGCGTGCTTTACGTGCAAAAGGACGTCGAAAAGAAGATGATGGAGATGCTGCGCGGGGCGGCCGAGGCGCTGGTGGTCGGCGATCCGCGCGACATCGCCTGCGATGTCGGTCCGGTGATCGACGACGAGGCGCAGACGACGATCAACGCCTATTGCGCCGAGATGGAGGCCAAGGGCAAGGTCGCGCTCAAGCTGCCGGTGCCGGCCGAGGGCCGGTTCGTGGCCCCGCACATCGTGCGCGTATCGGGGATCGGCGAACTGGAGCGCGAGATTTTCGGACCCGTGCTGCACGTGGCGACTTTTGGAGCCGACGAGATCGACCGGGTGATCGCGGCGGTCAACCTGAAGGGGTACGGGCTGACCTTCGGCCTGCACACGCGCATCGAGGAGCGCGTGCAGCGTTTCGTCGACGGCGTGCATGCCGGCAATCTCTACGTCAACCGCAACCAGATCGGCGCCGTCGTCGGCGCGCAGCCGTTCGGCGGCGAGGGACTGTCGGGCACCGGGCCGAAGGCGGGCGGGCCGCATTATCTGCGCCGTTTCCGCAAGTCCGGCGCAGACCGCCCGGCGCCGGTGGCGGGCGAGCCGGTCAACGCCACCATGATCGTGGAGCATTTCGTCGATCCGGTGAAGCACGGCTGGGCCGGACGCGGCGACCGCATCGCCATCCTGAGAAAGCACCTGCGCGGCAAGGGCGCCGAAGCGGTGGCGGCCGCCGCCAGCCTCGATCTCGGACCCTACGACCTGCCGGGGCCGACCGGCGAGGCGAACACCTTGATGCTGCCGCCGCGCGGGCGGGTGCTGTGCCTGGGGCCGGAGCCCGACATGCTCCTGGCCCAGACCGTGCAGGCGCTGGCCGCCGGCAACGCGGTCGTGGCGGTCGCGCCGGGGGCCATGCAGGCCTTGCAGCCGCTTCTGTCAAAAGGGCTGCCGCTCAACGCGCTCGACGGCGTGGTGGCGCCGGCGGTGCTTTCCGAGATCGCCGTCGACCTGGTCGCCTTCGCAGCCGAGGACGGGGCGCTGCGGGCTGTCAGGACAGAGCTTGCGCAGCGCACCGGGCCGATCGTGCCGGTGCTGGTGGAGGTGATCGATCCGGCGGCCTATGCGCATGAGCGGGCTGTGTGCGTCGACACCACGGCGGCCGGCGGCAATGCGAGCCTGCTCGCCGCCGTGTGAGCCCGGATCGGGCCGGGACGGCGCAACGGCGAGGTGAGGTTCGTCGGCGCGTCTCAGGATTTTTCGCGGACAGGCCGGTCGAGCGCGCCGCCGAATTTTTCTTCCGCCTCGGCTTCGGTGTAATAGCCGAGTGCGACGTCGCGGCGCACCAGGGCGGGATCGCGTTCGCGCGGGTTCCCGTAACCGCCGCCGCCCGGCGTGCCGACGCTGACGCGGTCGCCGGGCTTGAGCGCGATGTCCTGTTCCTTGGACAGATGTTGCGGCACATGGGCGACGCCGTCGCGCCACACGGTGACGGTGTTGACGCCGCCGTCGGCGCCGCCGAGCACACCCTGCGGGCCGAACCGGCCATGGTCCATGACGAAGGAGGCGCGCGCCTCGCCGCGCAGGAGCTCGACCTCGTAGGCAAGCCCGAAGCCGCCGCGATGCCGGCCCGCGCCGCCGGAGCCCTCGCGCAGCGCGTAGTGGCGGTAGAGGATCGGATAGGCCTGCTCCATCACCTCGATCGGCGGCGATTTGGAAATACCGATGGTCGAACAGCCATTGCTGAGCCCGTCATGGTCGCTGTTGCCGCCATAACCGCCGCCGGAAATCTGGTACATCACATAGTCGCGCCCGCGCGCCGGATCGTGGCCGCCGAGGGCGAAATTGCCGGACGAGCCGGCCGGTGCCGCCGTCACGTGCTCTGGCAGAGCCTGGACCAGGGCGGCGAACACCGCTTCGGCGATGCGCTGCGAGACCTCGGCCGCGCAGCCGGAGACCGGGCGCGGATAATGCGCGTCGAGAAACGTGCCCTCGGGACGCCGGATCTCCAGCGGCTCGAACGCGCCGGCGCTGAGCGGCACGTCGGGAAAGATATGGCGCATGGCCAGATAGACCGACGACAGCGTGGTGGCGAGCACGCTGTTCATCGGCCCCGCGCAGGGCGGGCTTGAGCCGGCAAAGTCGAACACCAGCCGCTCGCCGGTCTTTTCGACCGCAAGCGCGATCGTCAGCGGCCGGTCGACGACCCCGTCGGAATCGACATGGGCCGTCGCGCGATAAACGCCGTCGGCGATGTCGGCGATACGCGCGCGCATCTGCTCGGCCGCGCGCCGGCGCAATTCGGCGATCGCGGCCAGAACGGTGTCGTCGCCGTAGCGATCGAGCAGGGCGCACAGCCGCTCCTCGCCGACCATCAGCGCGGCGGCCTGGGCCTTGATGTCGCCGATGCGCTGGTCGGCGACGCGGATATTGGAGGCGATGATGGCGTGGATTTCGGGATCGAGTTCGCCGCGCTTGAAAAGCTTGACCGGCGGCAGCCGCAGCCCCTCCTGCTCGACGGCGGTGGCCGACGCCGAAAACCCGCCCGGAACCGAGCCGCCAATGTCGGGCCAGTGGCCGGTATTGGACAGCCAGCAGAAAATTTCGCCGTTGCGCCACACCGGCCGGGCAAAACGCACGTCCATCAAATGGGTGCCGCCGAGATAAGGGTCGTTGACGATATAGATGTCGCCCGGCTCGGGCGGCAGGCAGCGCCCGTCGGCGATCATCTCGATCAGCGTACGGGTGGAATATTCCATCACGCCGACAAATACCGGCAGCCCGCCGACGCCCTGGGCGATCAGCGCGCCGTCGCCGGCGGCATAGATGCCGTCGGAGCGGTCATTGGCCTCGGCGATCACCGGCGAGAACGCCGCGCGCGAAAAGGCCAGATCCATCTCGTCGCAGACCTGTTGTAGCGCGGCCTGGATGACGGTCAGGGTGATCGGGTCGAGCTCGGCCATCGCTCACGCCTTTGCAACGGTGATGATCAAATTGCCGTCGCCGTCGCTCACGGCCCGGTCGCCGGGTTCCAGCACGGTGGTGGCGTCCATCTGTTCCAGGATCGCCGGGCCGTCGATGCGGGCGGCAAGCGGCAGTTTTTCGCGGGCATAGACGGGCGTGTCCAGCCAGTCGCCGGCAAACCAGACCGGCCGCGTCTCGGTGCGCGCGGCGGCGAGCGTGTCGGCGCGTCCGGCCGGATCGATCAGCGTCGACAGGTCGAGCTCGGGGCGGATGCCGATCACCGAGGTGTTGAGATTGACCAGATTGGCGCGGATTTCCGGCAGTTTCACCTTGAAACGGGCGAAATACGCCTCCTCGAACAACGCCTGCAGCGTCGCGCGGTCGACCTCGGGCCCAGGCAGGGCGACATTGAGCAGATGGGTCTGGCCGACGAACTGCATGTCGGCGGAATGGGCGACCTCGACGCGTTCCGGGCGCACCGCCTCGCGTGCGATCTGGTCGTGGCCGTCGTCGGCCTGTTCTTCCAGGATCGCGTGCACCGTCGCCATGTCGA
The DNA here is from genome assembly GCF_009742725.1 of Nitratireductor arenosus. Classification (GTDB taxonomy): domain Bacteria; phylum Pseudomonadota; class Alphaproteobacteria; order Rhizobiales; family Rhizobiaceae; genus Mangrovimarina; species Mangrovimarina arenosa. Next base: position 396,387 of record NZ_WPHG01000002.1, read on the forward strand.
CGCTCGCCAGCGGGCGGTTCAGCGTTCTGACGAAATCGTGCCTGAGATCGGCCACCACGCAGCCGAGCGCGTTGGTGATGCCGGGCCGGGCCGGCACGATCACCCGCGGGATACCCAGTTCGCGGGCGAGCGCGCAGGCATGCAGCGGGCCTGCGCCGCCGAAGGCGAACAGCGAAAAGTCGCGCGGGTCGTGCCCCTTGGCGATCGAGACCATGCGGATGGCGCCGGCCATCCTGAGATTGCCGATCTTCAAAACCGCGCCGGCCGCCTCGGTCGCGTCGAGCCCGAGCGGGGCGCCGAGCGTGTGCGAAAAAACCGCCCGCACGGCTTTGATGTCGGCCGCGCCGTCGACGGCGAGCAGCTTTTGCGCGTTGAGCCGGCCAAGCAGCAGATTGGCGTCCGACACGGTCGGCCGGGTGCCGCCGCGCCCGTAACAGATCGGCCCGGGCACCGCGCCGGCGCTCTCGGGGCCGACCTCCAACAGACCGGCATCGTTGACGCGGGCGATCGAGCCGCCGCCGGCGCCGACCGTGCGCACGTCCACCATCGGCACATGGATCGGCATGGCGTATTCGATCTCGATCTCGTTGGAGACCGCCGGGCGGCTGGCGCGGACCATGGCGACGTCGGTCGAGGTGCCGCCCATGTCGTAGGTGACGACGTCGCCGAAACCGGCGCGCCGCGCGGTATAGGCGGCCGCCATCACGCCGGAGGCCGGACCCGACATCACCGTCTTGGCGGCCTCGCGCGCCACCAGCCCGGCGGAGATCATGCCGCCATTGCCGTTCATGACCAAAAATTCGCGCTTGTAGCCCTGGCCACGCAGGTCGCGGCGCAGCCGCTCGACGTAACGTTTCAGGATCGGCTGCACGGCGGCGTTGACGGCCGCGGTCACGCCGCGCTCGAACTCGCGCGCCTCCGACAAAAGCGCGTGCGCCATGGTGATGTGGTCGTTGGGCCAGAGCTCGGCCGCGATCTCGGCCGCCCGCAGCTCGTGGCGAGGATTGGCGTAGGCGTGCAGGAAATGGATGACAAGCGCCTCGCAGCCGAGATCGCGCAGCCGGATCACGGCGTCACGCAATTCCGCCTCGTCGAGCGGCGTGTGCACGGTGCCGCCCGCCATCATGCGTTCGCCGACCTCGAGCCTTAGATCGCGCGCGATCACCGGCACGAAACGGCCGGTCATGCCGTAGGGCTGCGGCCGGGTGCGCCGGCCGAGCTCGATAATGTCGCGAAAGCCGCGCGTGGTGATCATGCCGGTGCGCGCCAGCCGGCGTTCCAAGACCGCGTTGGTGGTGGTGGTGGTGCCGTGCACGATCAGGTCGATCGCCTCGACGGCAAAGCCGGTCTGGGCGAGCGCATCGACCACGCCCTCGGCCTGGTTAGCGCCGGTGGTGGGGGTCTTGGCAAGCCGGACGCGTCCACCCGATGCAGCGTCGATAAGGATCAGGTCGGTAAACGTGCCGCCAACGTCGATGCCGGCCACGGTTGAGGCGGGGCCGGCGCGGTTTTTTTCGTCCATCTCGGTTTTCCCGAACGCGCGGCCTAACAATGGCCGGCAATTTGGAACAGCTCTCCCGGTCTCGATCTTGACCCGATATTCATTTGTATACTAATTAATTTCGCGAGCAAGAGACAGGGGCGAACAACCCCGCGAACGGGCCTGGCCGGGCACCGTTTGTCACAACCGGCCGCCGACGCGGCCATTTCAACCGACGCTTGCCAGGAAGGTGCACCGGATGACGAATGTCGCCGCCAATAGCAACGAGATTGTCCGCCAGTCGGATTTTCCCATTCCCGCCGGCGTGCATGCCGAGACCGTGGTTTCGGTGAAACATCATACCGACCGGCTGTTCTCCTTCCGCATCTCCCGCCCGCAAAGCTTCCGCTTCCGCTCCGGCGAATTCGTCATGATCGGCCTGCCCAACGCCGAAAAGCCGGTGTTCCGCGCCTATTCGATCGCCAGCCCGGCCTGGGACGAGGAACTGGAGTTTTATTCCATCAAGGTGCCGAACGGGCCGCTGACGTCGGAATTGCAGAAGATCGTGCCCGGCGACACCGTTTTGTTGCGCCAGAAATCGACCGGCACGCTGGTCAACGACGCGCTGAGCCCGGCCAAAAGGCTCTACATGATCGCCACCGGCACCGGCATCGCGCCCTTCGCCAGTCTGGTCCGCGACCCCGACACTTATGAAAAATTCGACGAGATCGTGCTGACCAATACCTGCCGGGACGTCGCCGAGCTCGCCTACGGCGACGAGCTGATCGCCGGGTTGCGGGCCGATCCGCTGATCGGCGAGCTGGTCGCCGGACGCGTGCATTATTATCCCACCACCACGCGCGAGGACGGTGAGCGGACCGGCCGCATCACCACGCTGATCGAATCGGGCAAGCTGTTCTCCGATCTCGGCGTCGCGCCGTTCGACCCCGCCAGCGACCGGGTGATGATCTGCGGATCGCTCGACATGATCCGCGACGTCAAGGCGCTGGTCGAAAAATCCGGCCTGGTCGAGGGATCGAACGCCGCGCCGGCCGACTTCGTCGTCGAACGCGCCTTCGTCGGCTAGGTCGCCGAATCCCGGGCGACACGGAACGACATCGTAAAAAACCGCCTGGCGTCGCCCGATGCCGGCGGTTTTTTTCACGAGGGCCCCTGCCCATGCCTCGTCCACGGGCAGGGGACGGACCGTGCCACCCGAATGTTGCCAGATCGCGTGGGAGATACGCTTTCGGGAATCACGGTCCGCAGCCGCAAACTCACCCATGACGCTCGCCGCGTGTATGGTGCGATCACGCACCCCGTCGTCACGGCGTGGCCGACCGGCGCCCGTGGCAGCAATATTGGCGGTCGTCGCGGACACGACGATGCCTCTCATGCATGAAGGATGCGGATGTTGGTGAGCGCGCAGGGGCTCGAACCCTGGACCTACTGATTAAAAGTCAGTTGCTCTACCAGCTGAGCTACGCGCTCCCGCAGGGCCTGTTCGGCCCCGAAAGTGGGCGGAAAATAGGGAGGCGGCATCCTCGGGTCAACCGCAAAAGCGCGTCATCGGCGATCTTGTTGGTGAAAGGCGGGACACGGTGCGCTGACCGGGACAATTCGCCCACGAAAGGGTGATTGGCAGGCCCCGTCCCGGGAGGCTATAGCCGGATCGCACGCCCTGGCCGGCACGGGCCGGGCGCGCGGGCACGAGGTGTAAGGGCCGTCATGGCGATCGATGTCGGATATGCGAGCGCGGTCGGGGCAGGGGCGCTGTCCTTCCTGTCGCCGTGCGTGCTGCCGCTGGTGCCGCCTTATCTGTGCTATATGGCCGGCGTCTCGGTCGAGGATTTCCGTGACGGCAAGGCCGCTGCGCAGGTCACCGGCACAAGGCTTGCCCTGCTCGGCGCGGCGGCTGCCTTCGTGCTCGGCTTTTCCACCGTCTTCGTCGCGCTTGGCGCCGGCGCCTCGACCATAGGCGGCCTGTTGCGGGCCTGGCAGCAGGAACTGGCGATCGTCGCCGGCATTCTGATCATCCTGATGGGGCTGAATTTTCTCGGCCTGATCCGCATTCCCTTCCTGTCGCGCGAGGCCCGTTTCCAGGCTGGCGGCGCGCAGGCCGGGCCGGCCGCGGCCTATCTGATGGGGCTGGCCTTCGCCTTCGGCTGGACGCCGTGCATCGGTCCCGTTCTCGGCCCGATCCTGACCCTGGCCGGCGGGCGCGGCACGGTCGGCGAGGGCGCGGCGCTTTTGTTTGCCTATTCGCTCGGCCTCGGCATTCCCTTCCTGCTGGCGGCGCTGTTTTCGGGCGCCTTCATGCGCTTCCTTAGTCGGTTCCGCCTGCATCTGGGACGGGTGGAAAAGGTGATGGGCGGGCTGCTGGTGATTGCCGGCGTGCTGTTTCTGACCGGCGGCATCCAGGCCGCCTCCTACTGGCTTTTGGAAACCTTTCCCGCGCTCGGCCAACTGGGATAGGCTCCCGCGCCCGCCGGGGCGATTGGATTGCCGGGCGCGCGATGATAAAGACGGCGCGAACCGTCCCCAATCGCGATACGGAAATCCCCATGAGAGAACGCAGCTGCCTGTCGATCATCCTCGCCGCCGGCGAGGGCACGCGGATGAAAAGCGATCTGCCGAAAGTGCTGCACCCGGTCGCCGGCCTGCCGCTGGCCGCCCATGTGCTCGGCGCGGCGCGCGCCGCCGGCAGCGGAGCGCTCGCCCTGGTGGTCGGCCATGGCGCCGAAACCGTCTCCGAAACGCTCAAGACCCACGCTGCCGGCTGCCGGACCTTCGTCCAGGCCGAACGGCTGGGCACGGCCCATGCCGTGCTTGCCGCCCGCGACGCGATCGCCGACGGGTTCGACGATATTTTGGTGATGTTCGGCGACACGCCGCTGATCGAGGCCGAGGCGCTGGCCGAGGCGCGACAAGGCCTGGCCGACGGCGCCGCCGTGGTGGTGATGGGCTTTCGCACCGACAAGCCGGCCGGTTATGGCCGTCTGGTGGAACAGGGCGGCGAGCTGGTGGCGATTCGCGAGGACCGCGACTGCAGCGCGGCGGAACGGGCGATCACGTTTTGCAATGGCGGGCTGATGGCGATCGACGGCGCCCGGGCGCTCGCCCTGCTCGAGGCGGTCGGCAACGACAACGCCAAGGGCGAATATTACCTGACCGACATCGTCGAGATCGCGCGGGCGCAGGGCTTGCGCGTGGTCGCGGCCGAAGTGGCGTTCGAAAACGTGCTCGGCATCAACAACCGCGCCGAACTGGCCGAGGCCGAGGCGATCTGGCAGACCCGCCGGCGCCGGCGCATGCTGCTCGACGGCGTGTCGATGACGGCGCCGGAGACGGTGTTTTTCGCCCACGACACGGCGATCGGCCGCGACACGGCGATCGAGCCGCATGTCGTGTTCGGGCCGGGGGTGCAGATCGGCGACCGCGTGCGCGTGCGCGGCTTTTCCCATATCGAGGGCGCCACGATCGCCGACGGTGCCGAAGTGGGTCCCTTCGCGCGGCTGCGGCCGGGCGCGGATCTGGCCGAAGGCGCCAAGGTCGGCAATTTCTGCGAGGTCAAGGCCGCCGAGATCGGGCCGGGCGCCAAGGTCAACCATCTCACCTATATTGGCGACGCCACGATCGGCGCCAGGGCCAATATCGGCGCCGGCACCATCACCTGCAACTATAACGGATTTACCAAGGACCGCACCGAAATCGGCGCCGAGGCCTTTATCGGCTCGAATTCCTCGCTGGTCGCGCCGGTTTCGATCGGCGCCGGCGCCTATGTCGCCTCCGGCAGCGTGATCGTGGCCGACGTGCCCGACGACGCGCTTGCCTTCGGCCGCGCTCCGCAGACCGTCAAGGAAGGCCGGGCGTCCAAGCTGAAGGCGCGTTACCAGGCCGAAAAAGACCGCCGCGCCGCCGAAAAGGCCGCCAGGAACCAAGCCGCGACCGGGTAACCACCCGCGCCGCCGCGGGCTCTACAGCCGCGACAGGAATTTCGCCAGCAGCAGCGAACCCTCGGGCCAGGGGCCGAAACCCGATTCGGCGTTGAGATGCCCGGCCTCGCCGGCATCGACAAACAGCGATCCCCAGGCGGCGGCGATGTCCTCGGCGACGTCGAAGGCGCAGAACTCGTCGTTGCGGCTCGCCACCACCACCGAGGGAAACGGCAGCGGCTCGCGCGGATAGGGTCCGAAGGTCATCAGATGTTTCGGCCTGATCTTCGGGTTGGCCACGTCCGGTGGGGCGACGAAAAACGCGCCCGCAACCGGTTTTTCGATCACCGGCAAAGCGTGGATGGCTGTTGGAATGCCGAGTGAATGCGCCACGAGCAGGATCGGCCGCTCGGCCCGGTTGGCCTCCTCGGCGACGCGCGCGATCCAGTCGCCACGCACCGGCTTCGACCATTCGCGCTGCTCGACCCGGCGCGCCGTCGACAGTTTCGACTGCCAGCGGCTTTGCCAGTGGCCGGGGCCGGAATTGGTGTAGCCGGGGATGATCAGGATATCGGTGTCTTTGGCCTTCATGGCCGCCCATGTAGCGAGGCGATCCGCGCTGGGCAAGGCCACCCGGCTTCAGGCCGGCAAAGCAAGGCAGGCACCGGCACGCCGATCGTCTCAGTCGCGCCCGAACACGCGGGCAAAAATCGTGTCGACATGCTTGGTGTGGTAGCCGATGTCGAATTTTTCACGGATTTCGTCTTCCGAAAGCGCGGCGCGCACCTCGGCGTCGGCGAGCAATTCTTCAAGGAAATCCTTGCCTTGCTCCCAGACCTTCATGGCATTGCGCTGCACCAGCCGATAGGCGTCCTCGCGCGACACCCCGGCCTGGGTCAGCGCCAGCAGCACGCGTTGCGAGTGCACCAACCCGCGGAACCGGTCGAGATTCTTCTGCATCGTCTCGGGATAGACCAGAAGCTTGTCGACGACCCCGGTCAACCTGGCCAGCGCGAAATCGAGCGTGACGGTGGCGTCGGGCCCGATCATGCGCTCGACCGAGGAATGCGAGATGTCGCGCTCGTGCCACAAGGCGACGTTTTCCATCGCCGGCAGCGCGTAGGCGCGCACCATGCGGGCAAGCCCGGTGAGGTTTTCCGTCAGCACCGGATTGCGCTTGTGCGGCATGGCCGACGAGCCCTTCTGGCCGGGCGCGAAATATTCCTCCGCCTCCAGCACCTCGGTGCGCTGTAAATGGCGCACCTCGACGGCGAGCCGCTCGACCGACGAGGCGATCACCCCGAGCACGACAAAAAACATCGCGTGGCGGTCGCGCGGGATCACCTGGGTCGACACCGTCTCCGGCTCCAGCCCCATCTTGTCGGCGACATGCTCCTCCACGCGCGGGTCGATATTGGCGAACGTGCCGACGGCGCCCGAGATCGCGCAGGTCGCGACCTCCTTGCGGGCGAAGACCAGCCGCTCGCGGCAGCGCGAAAATTCCGCATAGGCCTGGGCGAGCTTGACGCCGAAAGTGGTCGGTTCGGCGTGAATGCCGTGCGAACGGCCGATGGTGATCGTGTCCTTGTGCTCGAAGGCGCGTTTTTTCAGCGCGGCGAGCAGGGCGTCGAGATCGGCCAGGAGCAGATCGGCGGCGCGCACCAGCTGCACGTTGAAACAGGTGTCGAGCACGTCGGACGAGGTCATGCCCTGGTGGACGAAACGCGCCTCCGGCCCGACGATCTCGGCCAGATGGGTCAAAAAGGCGATAACGTCGTGTTTGGTCTCGGCCTCGATCTGGTCGATGCGTTCAATGTCGAACGTGGCCTTGCCGCCCTTGTCCCAGATGGTTCTGGCTGCCTCTTTCGGGATCACGCCGAGTTCGGCGAGCGCGTCGCAGGCATGCGCCTCGATTTCGAACCAGATGCGGAACTTCGTCGCGGGCGACCAGATTGCGACCATATCGGGCCGCGAATAGCGCGGGATCATGCTTGTATCCTGTGAACGGAAAGAGTGGCTGCGTCGTAACAGAGCCGCCGGCCCGGCTCAACGCGCTTTCGCGGCATGCCATAGGGCAAACAGGCAAAGCGCCGGAATGCCGATCGGCAGATAGAGCCGCATGCCGAACGCGGCGAACTGGTAAAACGCGCCGGCCACGGTGAAAAAATACTGGATCGACCAGGTGACCGTGAACGGCGCGGCGTGCCACTGGGAAAAATAGGCGCGATGGTCGAGCCCGTAAAACGCCGCCGTCAGCCCGAGCGTGCCGGCGCCGAGCAGGAAGAGATGGGCGGCAAGCCGCGTGTCGAATTTCTTGCCGCCGCTCGCCCAGCCGGCCAGGATCACGGCAACGGGATAGGCGAGGAAGGCCGCCAGGCCGAACAAGACCGCGACCGCGCGGATATGGGCCGGTTCCTGCCAGCCGTCGCGGCAAAGCGTCAGCACGGCACTGGCCGCCATCAGCAGCGACCAGGCCAGTGCGCCGGCCGCCAGGGTCGCGAGCGTTCGCCTGCCGGTGCCGCGGGCGCGGGACAACGGCACGGCCGGCTGGTTTGTTCTTTCAGCGCTCACAGCCGGCCGGTCACGGCCAGCCAGCGGATGTCGGGCCCTTCGAACCCGAAGCCGCGCACCGCGATCATCACCGCGAAGGAGGGCGGCCCGCCCTGCGGATAGACAGTCTGCACCGCGCCGAGCCGGTATCCGAGCGGGCAGCCGCGGCTTTGCGGGATCGTTTCGTCTTGATGCAGGCGCACGAACGCGCCGCCCGGTTCGAGATCGACGCGCGACAGGCGGTAGCCGACGACCGGGCCGAAGGCGGCGCATCGTTCCGGCGCGGCCAAACCGATCTCCTCGAGATGGAAGGCGACCGCCGCGTCGATCGGCGGCAGAACCGGCCGCGGATTGATCGCCATCCGGCCCGGATCGCCCGACAATTCGGTGACAGGGCTGTAGGCGGCAAGCCAGCCCTTGTTGCGCGCCAGCTCGGCATCGGCAACGACGGTTTCGGCGGCGGCCTTGACCTGGGCGCGTACGGTATCGAGGCTTACCGTTTCGTCCCTGACAAGCACGCGGAACGGCGAACCGGGCAAAAAACTGTCGTTCTCGACGTCGATGTAATAGCGGTTGGCGTAGGCAAAACCCGACCCGTCCTGAACGCCGTATTCCTCGAAAGCGAAGATCGAGGCGTCATCCGAGAAGCCGAGAATCTCGAGCTCGGCCACATCGCCGGCCGAGGCCGCCGGCGCGCACAGGAAAAAGGCTGCGGCCCAAAACATCGCGGCAGCACGGTCGAGCATGGCGAAATCCTTGTTGCGGATCGATTCTGAACCAAGTCTATCACGGGCGCGTGCCGGGCGGGACAGGCGCGGCCGGCCTCTCGATAGGGGTAGGAGTTAGGTGAGGCTCGACCAGGCCGGCATCACGTCGCGCGAACCGGGGCGCGCCGCATGGACGCCGCGCGCGATCGCGCGCGCCAGCGTGGCCGCGCCCACGGCGTAAAGTTCCATCATCGCCACATTGTCAGGCGCCGGCCGGACGCCGGTCGAAAGCGCGAAGACGAGATCGCCGTCGGCCGGCGTGTGGGCGGGCCAGATCGCACGGGCGATCCCGTCATGGGCGGTGACGGCCAGGCGCTTGGCCTCGGCCTTGGTCAGAGCGGCATCGGTGGCCACCACCGCGATGGTGGTGTTGGCGGCAAGGCCCGGATCGCGGAACTTCAGCCGCACCTCGCCGGCATCGTCGGGCAGCGGGCTGGGCAGGCCGAGGCCGCCGAATTCGGAGCCGGCCTCGAACGGGGCCGCCCAGAAATGGCGCGTGCTGCCGACCGTCACCGAGCCGACCGCGTTGACCGCGACCAGGGCGGCGACCGTGGTGCCGTCGGCAAGCCGCGTCGAGGCCGAGCCGAGCCCGCCTTTCAACCCGGCCGTCAGTGCGCCGTAGCCGGCGCCGGCCGTGCCGAGGTCGAACGTGCCCGCTGCGTTCTGCGCCGCCTGGTAGCCGAGCTCGCGATAGGGCGGGTAGCGCCCCCAACCCTTGTCGCCGCCATTGACGAGGTCGAACAGGATCGCCGCCGGCACGATCGGCACGCGCTGGTCGTGCACCTGAAGCCCGATATGGTGCTTACGCAGCCAGGCCTGGACGCCGGAGGCCGCGTCGAGGCCGAACGCCGAACCGCCCGCAAGCACGAGTGCGTTGACGGTCTCGACACTGTTGTGCGGCTCCAGAAGATCGGTCTCGCGTGTGCCGGGCGCGCCGCCCATCACCTGCACCGAGGCCACCGCCGGCGTGTCGCACAGCACGACGGTGGCACCCGAATTGAGCCTGTCGTCGTGGGCCGAGCCGACGCGCAGGCCGGCAATGTCGGTCAAAAGGTTGCGCGGGCCGGGGGTAAAACTCATTCCAGATCGACCTGTTCGAAGGTTTGGCCGTCATAGCGAAACAGCCGGTAGCGCGTCCCGGCCCAGTCGCCGATATCGTTGAAGCGCACCGCTCCGAGCGCGGTCTCAAACCGCGTCGCCGCGAGCACGTCGGCGGCGGGTGCGTCGCCGGCGGTGCGTCTTGCCGCCAGCGCGATCTCGACCGCCGCGTAGGCCGGCAGGACGTAGCCGTCCGGCTCGACACCGGTCCGGCGCAGCGCGGCGACAATTCCGGGATCGGCGATGTCGGCCCAGTCGGGCGGACCGATCATCAAGGTGCCGGCGACAAGGTCGGCCTCGTCGCGCGCGGCGCGCAAGGCCTCGCCGCCGGCGATCTGCAGGGGATAGCCAAGCTCGGCCGCCGCCTGGCCGAGAAGGGCGATGTCGGCCCGGTCGCCACCGGCAAACACATGGGTCGCGCCCGCCTTGCGCAGCCGGCCGGCGAGCGCGATCTGGTTGGGCAGCTGCGGCCGGAACGTATCGATGAACACCGGATCGAGACCGGCCAGTTCGGCCGCCACGCGCAGGCTTTCGGCCAGTTCGCGTCCGTAAATGGTGCCGTCGTCGATGATCGCGAACAATTCGCTTCGCCATGCCCGGGTCAGAATACGGGCGACGGCCTGCGCCTCGGCGTCGGCGCGCGGGGCGAGACGAAATACCGGCCAGCCGGTCTTGTCGCGCCGGTCGGTAAGCGCGTCGACGCGCACGCCGGTGACGATGACGGGAATGCCCGCGCCCGAAAGCACCGGCAAGGCGGCTTCGATCGCCTCGATGCACACAAAGCCGGTGACCAGATCGACGCCTTCGGCGATCAGGGCGTTGGCGGCAACCGCGCCGCCCACCGCCGAACAGCCGGTGTCCTTGACCACCAGCGCAGCCTTGCCGTCGGCCTTGGCGGCCGCCGTCGCGCCAGCCTCCATCTGTGCGCCCAGCAAGGCGCTCGCGCCCGACAACGGCGCGGCCAGGCCGATGCGCGGCTCGGCCGCATGGGCCGGCAGCGCGGCACAGATGGCGGCAAAAAGGATCGCCAATCGCTTCGACATGCGCATCGCGTGATGGTTTCCGCTTGCGGGACCGCTACCGCCGTTTCGTAAAGAAGCCGCTGGATCAGCGCAACTCGTCTTGCGCGTATACGGCTTGTGGCGTAAGCGCGCGGGCCTATATTGCTTGTCAGTAGGGCCAGGTGTTTGCTGGCGGAAAGGCCGGGCGGCAGGTGTTGAAGAAAAGCGAAATCGAACCACGCCATTATCGCGACGCGATGGCGCAGTTTGCCGGCGCGGTTCACGTGATCACGACCGACGGGCCGTTCGGCCGGCGTGGCGTGACGGCGATCGCCGCCTGCTCGGTGACCGACAATCCGCCGACGATCCTGGTCTGCCTCAATCGCGAGAACGAAAACAACGACTGTTTCCTGCGCAACGGCGTCTTCGCACTCAACACCCTGGCGGCCTCGCACGAAGCCCTGTCGTCGGATTTCTCCGGCCTGACCGGCAAGAGCCAGGACGCGCGCTTCGCCGCCGCCGAGTGGGACCGCATTTCAACCGGCGCGCCGGTGCTGAAAGGCGCGCTGGCGGTGTTCGACTGCGAAATCGTCGATACCAAGGAACTGGGCACCCACCGGGTCTATTTCGGCAGGGTGACAGGCCTCGATATCGGCGATAGCCTTGATCCGCTTGTCTATCACAACCGCGCCTACCGCGTGCTCTGACGGTCGGGCGGCAAACCGCTTCCAGGGTCGATCCCTTATCCGGAGACGCAATGACGCGCCCGACACCGCCCGCCCTTCCGCAATCGATCGACGAAACGCTCGCCCTTTTGCAGGACGCCGACTACGTCGCCGATCGCGCGCTGGCGACCGTGCTCTTCCTTGCGCTTCGCATGCAGCGGCCGCTTTTTCTGGAAGGCGAAGCCGGGGTCGGAAAGACCGAAATCGCCAAGGTTCTGGCGAGCGCGCTCGACCGGCGCTTGATTCGCCTGCAATGCTATGAGGGTCTCGACGTCGCCTCGGCCGTCTATGAGTGGAACTACGCCGCCCAGATGATCGAAATCCGCATGGAGGAGGCCGCCGGCGCGGTCGACCGCGGCACGATGGAAAAGAACGTCTTTTCCGAAAAATACCTGATCCGCCGGCCGATCCTGGACGCGCTCTCCGGCACAAACGGCCGCGCGCCGGTGCTTTTGATCGACGAGCTCGACCGCACCGACGAGGCTTTTGAGGCCTTTTTGCTCGAAATCCTGTCCGATTTCCAGGTCACCGTGCCCGAGCTCGGCACGATCCGCGCCGCCGAACCGCCGATCGTGGTGATCACCACCAACCGCACGCGCGAGATCCACGACGCGCTCAAGCGCCGCTGCCTCTATCACTGGGTCGACTATCCCGATGCCCAGCGCGAGCTCGAGATCGTCCATCGCAAGGTGCCGCAGGCCAATGAGCGCCTGTCGCAGGAAGTGGTCGGCTTCATCCAGAGATTGCGCCAGATGGACCTGTTCAAGGCGCCGGGCGTTGCCGAGACGATCGACTGGGCGAGCGCGCTGACCGAACTCGACAAGGTCGCGCTCGATCCCGAGACCGTGTCGGACACGATCGGCGTGCTTTTGAAATATCAAGACGACATCGCCCGCATCGAGGAAGGCGAGGGGCGCAAGCTGCTCGACGAGGTGCGCAGCGAACTCGCGGCGAGCGACTAGGGCCGGCCGGGGCCATGGATCAGCAGGTTTCCGCTTCCCGCACGCCACCGCCGGACGGGCGTATCGCCGACAATATCGTCTATTTCGCCCGCGCGTTGCGCAAGGCCGGCATGCGCGTCGGCCCGGCCGCGGTCAAGGATGCGATCGAGGCCGTGCTGGCCGGCGGCATCGGCACCCGCGACGATTTCTACTGGACCCTGCATGCCGTGCTGGTGACGCGCCGCGAGGACCACGCGGTGTTCGACGAGGCGTTCCGGCTGTTTTGGAAATCGCGCGAGCTGGTGGAAAAAATGCTGGCGATGTTTTCGCCGCAGGCGGTCGACCAGCGGGAAAGGGAACGGCCGCGCGCGGCCGAATCGCGCGTCGCCGACGCCATGTTCGAAGGCCACGAGAAAAACCGGCCGCGTGAGGAGATACCCGAGATCGAGGTCGACGCGCGGCTGACCACCTCGACCAGCGAGATCCTGCGCGGCAAGGATTTTTCGCAGATGACGGCCGTCGAACTGGCCGAGGCGAAGCGGGCGATCGCGGCATTGCGGCTGCCATTCGACCAGGTGCGCACCCGCCGCTGGCGGCCGGACCCGCGCGGCGCGCGCACTGATCCGCGCGCCATGCTGCGGGCCGGACTGCGCACCGGCGGCGAACTGATCCTGCCGAAATTCCGCTCCGTGCGCGAAGTCCATCCGCCGCTGGTGGCGATTGCCGATATTTCCGGCTCGATGAGCCAGTATACCCGCATCTTCCTGCATTTCCTGCATGCGCTGACAGAAAAACGCCAGCGCGTGCACTCCTTCGTGTTCGGCACCAGGCTGACCAATCTGACCCGGCAGATGCGCCATCGCGATCCCGACGAGGCGCTCGCCGACTGCGCCGCGGCGGTCAAGGACTGGTCGGGCGGCACGCGCATCGGCCACACGCTTTATGAATTCAACCGGCTGTGGTCGCGCCGCGTGCTGGGCCAGGGCGCGATCGTGCTGTTGATCACCGACGGGCTCGAGCGCGACGACATCGACCTGCTCGGGCGCGAGATGGAACGGCTGCACAAATCGTGCCGGCGGCTGATCTGGCTCAATCCGCTGTTGCGTTTCGACGGGTTCGAGGCGCGCGCGCGCGGCGTGCGCGCCATGCTGCCGCATGTCGACGAGTTCCGCGCCGTGCATACGCTGGAGGCGCTGGACGATCTGTGCGCGGCCCTGTCGTCGCGGCGCGGCGCGCGCGCGGCCGATCCGCGCCGTTTTCTGGAAGCGGTTTCCCTTGGCAAGCGTGCGGCGTGATCCTAGTGTCGGGCAAAGGAGTGCAGTCATGGAGAACCTCTCGGTCCTCGACGAACGGCGCGATCCGCTGCTGATCGCCGAACGCTGGATGAAGGACGGGCGCACGCTCGCGATCGCAACCGTGGTGGAAACCTGGGGCTCGGCGCCGCGCCCGGTCGGCAGCCATCTGGTCATCGATACCGAGGGCAATTTCGAGGGCTCGGTCTCCGGCGGCTGCGTGGAAGGCGCGGTGGTGGCCGAGGCCGCCGACGTGATCGAGACGGGCGCGCCGCGCCTGCTCGAATTCGGCGTCGCCGACGAGACCGCCTGGGAGGTGGGACTGTCCTGCGGCGGGCGCATCAAAGTCTATGTCGAACCTCTCGGCTGAGCGGAGGACGCCATGCATGCTCAAACCCTGAGGTCGCTGAACGCCGAACGGCGCACGCGCCGCGCGGCGATCCTCGTCACCGACCTTGCGAATGGAAAAGACCGGCTGGTGCGCGAGGGCGATGTGCTTTCGGGCCATCTCGGCGAGGCACTGCAGCGCGCGTTCCGCTCCGGCAAGTCCGGCACCGTGGAGGCCGGGGGCGGGTCGTTTTTCCTCAACGTGCATCTGCCGCCGCCGCGCATCGTGGCGATCGGCGCGGTCCATATCAGCCAGGCGCTGGCGCCGATGGCCCGGATCGCCGGTTTCGACATCGAGATCATCGACCCGCGCACCGCCTTCGCTACGCCGGAACGTTTTCCCGAGACGCGGCTTGCGGCCGATTGGCCCGAGGACGTGTTCAAACGGCGGCCGCTCGACGCCTATACCGCGCTGGCCGCGCTCACCCACGATCCCAAGATCGACGATTTTCCGCTCAAGGCGGCGCTGGAGACGGGTTGTTTTTACGTCGGCGCGCTCGGCAGCCGCAAGACCCACGCCAAGCGCCTGGCACGGCTTGCCGAGGCCGGTGTGACGGATGAGGCGAGCACCCGCATCCAGGCGCCGATCGGCCTCGATATCGGCGCGGCGAGCCCGGCCGAGATCGCCGTGGCGGTGCTGGCCCAGATCGTCGCTGCCTTGCGCTCGCGCGGACTGGCGGCGGCAACGGAAAGCCGCGCGGCATGAAATTCGGTCCCGTACCGGTTCGTGATGCGCTTGGCGCGATTCTCGCTCACGCCACCCAGGCCGGGACGCGCCGGATCAAGAAGGGCACCCGCCTTGGCGAAGTCGAGATCGCGGCCTTGCGGGAGGCCGGCATCGCGGAGGTCGCCGCGGCCGTGCTCGACCCCGGCGACCTGGACGAAAACGAGGCCGCCCGCCGGATCGCCGCGGCGCTGAAAAGCCGCGCCGTCGAGATCCGCGACGCGGCGACCGGACGTGTCAATTTGCATGCCGGGCCGGCAGGCGTGTTTTGCGTCGACCGGGCGCTGGTCGACGCGATCAACGCCGTCGATCCGGCGATCACCATCGCGACGCTGAACGACCACGTTCGCGTCGAACCGGGCCGGATGGTGGCCACGGTAAAAATCATTCCGTTCGCCGTCGCCGGCACGCTGGTCGACGCGGTCGAGGCGATCGCCGCGCGCGGCGCGGTGTTCGGCGTGCATCCGTTCACCGCCCGACGCGTCGCCCTGATCCAGACCAGCCTGCCGGGCACCAAGCCGGGCGTGCTCGACAAGACGGTCAAGACGATGCGCGCGCGGCTGGAACCCTCGGGCAGCGCGATCGCCTTCGAGCGCCGCACCCCGCACGACGAGGCGAGCCTGGCGCGGGCGCTGGCCGACGCCACAGCCGGCAGCGATATCGTGATCGCCTTCGGCGCGTCGGCCGTCAGCGACGGCGACGACGTGATCCCGGCCGCGATCCGCGGCGCCGGCGGTACGGTCGAACGCTTCGGCATGCCGGTCGATCCCGGCAATCTGCTGGTCAAGGGGCGGATCGGCGCTGTGCCGGTTCTCGGCGCGCCGGGCTGCGCGCGCAGCCCGAAGGAAAACGGTTTCGACTGGGTGCTCGACCGCATGCTGGCCGGTCTCGAAGTCGATGCCGGCACGATCGCCGGCATGGGCGTCGGCGGGCTGTTGATGGAGATCGCCACCCGGCCGCAGCCGCGCGAGGCGCCAGCGCCGGCCGACGCGCCGGCAGCGCCGCCGAAAGTGCACGCCGTGCTGCTGGCGGCAGGGCGCTCAAGCCGCATGGGCGGACCGAACAAGCTTCTGGCCTCGTTCGACGACACACCGCTGGTGCGGCGCAGCGCCGAGCGTGCCCTGGCCAGTCGCGCGGACGGGCTGACCGTCATCGTCGGCCATCAGGCCGAACGCGTGGCCGCGGCCCTTGCCGGGCTTGCCGTCGAGACGCGCCAGAACCCCGATTTCGCCCAGGGCCTGTCGACTTCGCTGAAGGCGGGCCTGCACGCCGTGCCGGAGGCGGCCGATGGCGCGCTGGTGCTGCTTGCCGACATGCCCGCGATCGGCACGGCGGCACTCGATGCGCTGATCGGCGCCTTCGAGCGTTCCGGCGGGCGCGCCGTGGTGCGCGCCACCCATAACGGCAAGCGCGGCAACCCCGTCATCCTGCCGCGCGCGGTGTTTGCGGCAGTCGACGGACTTGCCGGCGATACCGGCGCCCGCCATCTGGTCGAAAGCGGGCTTGCCGAGGTGATCGACGTGGAAATCGGCGCGGCGGCGAGCATCGATGTCGACACGCAAGACGCCCTCGTGCGGGCAGGCGGCGTGCTCGAGGGGTAGACCCGCATCAGCGCCCCATGCCGGGCTTGCCAAGCCCGGCGGCGGACGGCACAGTCGCGGCGATGACCGGGATGTTTTGCCGTTTTCTGCTTTTCGCCGCCCTTTTGCTTGCCGCGGGCAGCGCCGGCGCTTTCGAACTCGCCCCCCACAAGGACCGGCTGTTCGCCTATCCGGCGACGCTCGGCTCGGCAGATGGCGGCCGATACCGCGTCGTCGACTATCGCGAGATGCGCGATATCAACGGCCGCGACGCCGTGCCGGAACGGCGGGTGCGCGACGACTACGTCTCCTTGCGCGTGCGCGCGTCCCAGCAGCAATACGCGCTCGGCGAGTTGCGCCACTACGCGGTCGGCCGGCGCGAGGGCGCCAAGATCATCACCATCTACCTGCACGGCCAGGGCGGCAGCCGCCGGCAGGGGGTCGACGACTTCACCTTCGGCGGCAATTTCAATCGCATCAAGAATTTGATGATGCGCAATGACGGGCTCTATCTGTCGCCCGACTTTCCCGATTTCGGCGCCGGCGGCAAGAACGCCATTGCCGCGTTGATCGAGCATTACGCCGCGCGCTCGCCGGCGGCGCCGGTCTTCGTCGCGTGCGGCTCGATGGGCGGGGCGCTGTGTTACGCGCTGGCAGAGGACGCGCGCGTTGCCGCGCGCCTCGGCGGACTGATTCTGCTCGGCTCGCACTGGGATGCGGATTTCCTCAAAAGCCCGGCCTTCAAGCGGAAAACCCCCGTCTTCATCGGCCAGGGCAGCCGCGACACGGTGTTTCCGGTCGAAAAACAGGAAGCGTTTTTCCGCGCGATCCTCGCGGCCGCGCCGGACTATCCCGTCCGTTTCGTGCGCTTCGAGACCGGCACGCACGGAACGCCGATCCGCATGACCGACTGGCGCGAGACGCTCAACTGGATGCTGACACGGCGCTGACGCGAATTCTTGGAGATCGTTCATGACCGGCTTCATCGATCCGACCCGCGAGACATTCGGCGAATTCAGGCAAATGCCGGAGGAGGGGGCCGTCCATATGCTCAATCTGGTGCGGCTGCGCGAGCGCGCGGCCTATCCGGACGGGCGCCGGGCGACCGGCGCGCAGGCCTACGCCGCCTACGGGAGCGAAAGCGGGCCGATCTTTCGCCGGGTCGGCGGCAAGATCGCCTGGGCCGGAGATTTCCGGTTGATGCTGATCGGCCCCGAAGACGAGCGCTGGGACCATTGCTTCATCGCCGAATATCCGTCGGGCGCCGCCTTCGTGGAGATGGTCAAGGATCCCGCCTACCAAAAGGCGGTCGTTCACCGTCAGGCGGCCGTCGCCGATTCCCGCCTGATTCGCCTGGCGCCGAAGGCAATTGGTGCCGGATTTGGCGAATAAAGCCGTTCACGGCGCCGAATAATAGTCGAGCAGCAATTCCGGATTGATCTCGCCGTCATAGGAGGCGTCGACCTCGTATTTGACCAGCGAAAAGCGGCCATGGCGGAACAGCCAGGTACCGGAGGCGGCCGCGTCGCCCAGTCCGCGCCATTTGGCGTAGGAGGTGATGGTGTAGTTTTCCGGATCGTAATCTGAATTCACCAGCTGGTTTTCGGCGGTGAAGCCGATGACGCGCATGGAATCGACCGGACCGTCGCTGTCGTCGTTTTCATAGCGAATGTCGAGTTCGGGTGTCGAAAAATGCAGTTCGCGCACGCCGTCGATCTCGTCTTCCACGTAATAGATATGCATCTCGTTATAGGCGCCGGCCCGGCAGTAAAACCGAAACAGCCGCAGCTGGCGCTCCGGGGCGTCGGCGTCGTCATAGCTGTAGCGGAAGCCGATCGTGTGGATGTCCGGCGCCTGCGGCCTGTCGCTGCCGGGCGGCGTCCCGTCGCAGGTCTGGTCGTAGGCGGCGTCGAACAGCGCCCTGGCGCGCTCGATGCCGGCGTCGCGCGGCGGGCTTGCCGGTGCGTCGCCGCATTGCGCCGGCAATGCATCCTCCAGCGGTTCGGAGGCCGGCTCAAGACTGGCTGCGACGATGAATAGCGGGCGGAACGGCTCGTCCTGGATCTGCGGATCGATCAGCCGGGCCGTGTAGCAGCCGGCATAAAGGTTTTGGCCGCCGCCTGCCTCCGTCGCACGGATCGCGACCGGGACCTGGAAAAACACGCTGCCGGCCGCGCCGTCTTCAGCCGCAGCGCCGGCGACGAGTTCCACGCTTTCGGTCGTGGCGTAGCCGTTAGCAAACGCGTCGAGGTCGGCCGCCGGCTTGTCCTCGCCGAAATAGCTCCAGGCGCGGGCATATTCCTTGCGGTTGACGGCGTTGTAGTAGGAGGCGATCAGCGCGGCCGCGTCGGAACGGTCGTCGCGATAGGGCCGGTCCTGCGCGCCGGCCGGCACGGCGGCGGTGATAGTCGCGACAAGGCAAAACAAACCGGTGCGCATGCTGGTTCTCCTGCGATTCTCGTGTTGCGATCGCGCCCGAGCATAAACGACGATGGCGGCGAAGCTGTGAACACTCTCACCCAGCGGCCCGACGAGGCAAGCCGCACCGCCGCTACGATGACTCAATTTGGTCCGGTTTTTTGGCCAGCTTGTTAATTCCTTGTGCCTATCGTGCCGGCGCGTTCATGGCAAAACCCTTGGAGCAGGTGGTTTGAGCGGCTTCTCGACCAGCGAGTTTGCGACACTTCTCGACGAACTCATCGCGGCAAAGGCCGACGAGAGCGAGGCGGAGTGCGCCGGGCCGTCGGTGCCGTTCGGCTTCGTGCCGTCCTCCGAGGCCGTCGAGGAATTGTGGGCCAATGTTCCAGGCGAAGTGGTGGCGAGCCTTTATCGCCGCACCGGACTGGAGAGCCTGGCCGAGAACGCGCCTGGCATCGAAACGCCCGATCCGCCGGAAGAACCGCTGCCGCCGGCCGATCCGGCCGCGATAGCGGCCGAACTCAAGATCGCCTATGCGCGCTGGCCGAAGGATTTCGACCGGATCCGGCGCGAATTCGCCCGCGACAACCACCCCGACAAGGTGGCGCCGGATCGGCGCGAGCGGGCGCTTGCGCGCATGCAGATCGCCAACATGCTGATCGACCGGGCCAAGCGCAACGCAGCCGCCAAGCGCTGATCGCTTTAACTTGACTATTTTTATCAGATTTAACTTGCGTTCCGGGCCCCGCTGACCGATCTCTCCTCCATGATGTCATGAGGAGACGATGATGAGCGACCACGAAAGCGATCCGCTGACCTCTACCGCGATGGTGACGACCGATAAGGCCAGCCGCTACCTGCAGCAATTGTGCAAGCATTTCGGCCATAAGCGCCCCGTCAACTTCACCCCTGAACACGGCTCGATCGAATTCGATTTCGGCGCCTGCACACTCTCAGCCGGCGAAAAAATGCTGACCATGACGGTGAGCGCCGGCACGCCGGAAGACCTGGAGCGTATGCGTTCGGTGATCGCCAGCCATCTCGAGCGTTTCGCCTTCCGCGAACCGCCGGCGATCGACTGGCGCTGACCCCTATGCCGTCCTTTGGCCACGCGGACGCTTTTGCGCGCGGTGGTTGGTGGCTATAGTCGCCACTTCAAGATCCGCCCGGATCGACCAATCCCGGAGAGTTTTTATGCAAAAGCGCCGCATCGGCCGCACGGACCTGTTTGTTTCGCAAATCTGCCTCGGTTCGATGACCTGGGGCGAGCAGAACACCGAGGCCGAGGGCCACGCGCAGATGGATATCGCCTTCGCGCGCGGGGTGAATTTCATCGACACGGCCGAGCTTTACCCGATCCCGCCAAAGGCGGAGACCCAGGGCCGCACGGAGACGATCATCGGCACGTGGATGAAGGCGCGCGGCAATCGCGGCGATGTCGTCCTGGCGTCGAAAGTCGTCGGACGGACCGCGAATGAATGGTTTCGCGGCGGGCGGCCGTCCAAACTCGTGCGCGCCGACATTTTCGACGCCATCGACAAGTCTTTGAAAAAACTCCAAACCGACTATCTCGACCTCTACCAGATCCACTGGCCCGAGCGGCCGATCCCCTGGGGCTCAAACCCGACCCGCGTCGGCGCGGCCGACCAGGCCGACGGACCCGCCGACGAAACGCCGATCGCCGAAACGCTGGCTGTGTTCGACGAATTGGTGAAGGCCGGCAAGATCCGCCATTTCGGCCTGTCGAACGAAAGCGGTTGGGGCCTGATGCGGTTCGTTGCCGAAAGCGACCGGCAGGTCGGGCCGCGCGCGGCCTCGATCCAGAACGCCTACAATCTCGTCAACCGCACGTTCGAGGTGAACCTCGCCGAGGCCTGCCGCCGCGAGGATGTCGCGCTTTTAGCCTATTCGCCGCTGGCGCAAGGATATCTGACCGGAAAATACGAGGACGGCGCCTTGCCGAAGGGCTCGCGCAAGCAGCTCTTCGACAGGCTGCAACGTTACGAGACCCCGAACGCGGCCGAGGCCTTTGGCGCCTATAACGCGCTCGCCCGGCAGTTCGGCATGGAACCGGCGCTATTTGCCAACGCGTTCGTCACCCACAGTCCCGTGGTGACGTCCAACATCATCGGCGCTACGTCGATCGCGCAACTGGAAACCGCTCTGGATTCCGCCGAGGTGGATTGGAGCGAGGAGATGCGGGACGCCGTTGACGCCGTTCATCAGCGGGTCGGAAACCCCTGCCCGTGACGATGCTGCCCGTCCCGGCCGGCCGCAAGGCGCGGCGGTCGGGACGGGCGCTTTTCAGCGGTTGTCGAGCTGCGCGCGCACCAGGGCAAGCCCGCGCCGCGTGATGCGGTAGGGGCCGCCCTGGCTTGAGGCGATGGCGCGCTTGCGCCTGAGCTTACGGAACAGGAACTGGTCGAAATGCGTGAACATCCAGCCTTCGCGGCTGTAGCATTCGATCTGTCCGATCTTACCGTCTTCGTTGCGCGCCAGACGGATGAATCCGCCCTGCGCCAGCACGTGCAGCACGCGCTGTTCCTTGCGTGAAATATCCATTTGTCGGTGAAGTCCACGATGCGCGGCGCATATGCGCCGCGGCCACGACAAGCAGCGGCGTGCCACCGGGCGCGCCGTGCCGGCTCATGGTCGGGCCCGATCCGTCGCCGGATCGGGCTTTATCGGGATTCAGACAAGGTGGACATAAAAGCTCCGAATTGCCGGGACATAGACGAAAACGGCGTCGGGTCAATCCGCTACGACAGTTGCGAATTGTCGAAGGCCGCGAGCGTTGATAATTTGCAACAGGGGCATGGGTGGGAAGACGGACATATGAGTGATGTGAGGGATCGGGCCGACGGCATGCCGGCGCGCCGACAGGGGCGGATTGTCATCCGCGAAACCGAGGACGGCATCGGCGTCTACAACCCCGCCCGGCGCGAACCGCTGGCCTTAGGGTTCCTGTTGTTCTGGCTGATCGGCTGGGGGGCAGGCGAGGTCTTCGTCGTGTGGCAAGTGCTGAGCGGCGGCCCGGCGGCGCTCGACCTCTTCTTGCTGTTTTGGCTCGCCGGCTGGACCGCCGGCGGTTTCATGATCGGCGGGGTGGTGCTGTGGCAATTGATCGGCGTCGAAAAACTGTTCCTGGTCAGTGCCGGCGCGATCGTCGTCGAACGCGGCTTCCGGCCGTTCGGCCGCAAACAGGTCTACCCGGTCGAAAACGTGTCGTCCGTCGGGCTGATGCCCGACAAGCCGCCGGAAGTGCCGAGCATTTTCGCGCCGCGCCGGATCGGCTTCGTCGCCGGCGGCAAGACGCGCAGCTTCGGCATCGGGCTCGACGACGCGGAAGCCGCCGCCGTGCTTGCCGAGCTGCGCCGGTTCGTTGACCGATTCGCGCCGCCAGAACCGGATACGACCGACCGGCCGGATACGGACGAACAGGAAGACGCCGTCCGGCCCTGAGTCGGAGCGGCGCCGATGCGCCAGGGGAGAAATCCAGCTTGTTTTACGTCGTATCGAAGATTTTCTGGGCGTTGGCCAATCCTCTCAGCCTGTCGGTCCTGCTGCTGATAACGGCACTGACCGCCGGCCTGTTGGGCTGGCGGCGCAGCGCCGGCGCGGCGACATTCGCGGCAACGGCTATCCTCCTGCTCGGTGGGTGGACGACGGCGGGCGCGCTTTTGCTGCACCCGCTCGAGGACCGCTTTCGCCGGCCCGACAGGCTGCCCGAAACCGTTGCCGGGATCGTGGTCCTCGGCGGTGGCTTCGAAGGCGGCGTCAACCGGGTGCGCGGCGGCTACGAATTGAACCGGAGCGGCGACCGCTTCGTGGAGACGGCGGTCCTGGCGCGGCGCCTGCCTGACGCCAAAATCCTGATCTCGGGCGGCAGCGGCGCGTTGCTGTTGAAAGGCGAGAGCGACGCTGAGACCGCGCCGCGTCTCCTGGAAGCGCTCGGCGTTGATCCCGGCCGGCTGCTGTTGGAAAACCAGTCGCGCAACACCTATGAGAACGCGCAGTTCTCCCACCGGCTCGCCAAGCCCGCGCCTGGAGAGCGTTGGCTGCTTGTCACCTCCGCCTTTCACATGCCACGCTCGATGGGGCTTTTCCGTAAGGCCGGCTTCGACGTTATTGCCTGGCCGACAGACTACCGCACGAGCGGTCAGGAAACGCCCGGACTGACGCAGGACAATCCGATCGATTCCCTGCACAACATGGTGCTGGCCGTACGTGAATGGATCGGGCTTGTCGCTTATCGGCTGGCAGGGTGGACCGGCGCGCTCTTGCCAGCGCCGCGCTAGAGCCGTCCGAGCCGGGGAACGCCCGTGGTTTTGATATCGCCCGTCAAACTATAATCGCCCGACCTTGGTCTTTCGCGCGTCTTACGGCGTCACGCGCGGCTCGCGGTGCCTGCACCGCATCGCCGCGCGCTCCTGGCCAGACGACGAAATCCCGGCGGTCAAACGATCCCATTTTAAGATGAACGGCTTGAGGCCGAAATCCTGTCCCAGCGGCGGTGGTGCGTCGACGAGGACGGTTTGCCGATCGGCCTCCACCATCGCTCGCTCGATGCCGGCCAGCGCCACGAGGTCGACAAGGCGATGGCGCACAGCGTCCTGCGCGCGATCGTCGTCACCTCCACGCCCAAACCGCGGGAGGCTGCATGTCTACGCGCCCTCGACCACGGAAAAGCCCTCGAACTGGGGATGGCCGAGATAAAGCGGCGTGTTGGAGCCCGCATTCTTGTGCGCGTCGCGGAACTGCTGCGACTTGGTCCAGGCGAGGAAGTCTTCGTGGCTCGCCCAGACGGTATGGGAGGCGAACAAGGTGTAACCTTCGTCTTCATTGCGCGCGCCGCGCAAAAGGTGGAAGGATTTGAAGCCGTTCATCTCCGACAGGCTGGAATCGCGCCCTTTCCAGACTTGTTCGAAATCGGCTTCCGACCCGGTTTTGACCTTGAAACGGTTCATGGCGATATACATGGCGGTGTCCTTTCAGGCTTTGGAGAGGGGTGTTGGCGTGCGCTCGCAGCGGTCCGTTTCCGGCTCGGGAAAGGACACCACGCCGGCCGGCAGCCGGGCCGGCCGGTCGCGGAACGGGTTCGGGCCGGCCTGGCAAAGATCGGCGGGCCGCTTGCCGTCGAGGTCGACGATGCCGCCGCGCCGGCGGTCGAATTGGTCCTCAAACAGCGCGCGCAGGCGCGGGTCCAGCCCGTCGCCATGGCGCTGCGCGACGAGGCGGTCGAAGGCGAGCATGCCGGTCATGACTATCCTTTCGCGGTTGGGTGTCAGCGTGCCAGGCCGAGCGGGACGGAAAACTTCCAGTTCGAACGGCCCGCCGCGGCCGGTATTGGCGGGAACGGAGCCGCGCGCCGCACCGAGGCGAGGGCGGCCTTGTCCAGCGTGTCGGAGCCGGAGCTCTGGATGATGCGCACCGAGCCGAGACCGCCATTGCGGGTGACGACGAAGTGGACATGGACGTCGCGCCGGGCGTCGCGCCGGGCGGCGCGAGACACGCCGCGCAGCGCCCTGCGGAGCTTGCGCGCCACCTTGCCGGGATAGTTGGAGACGGCGGCGTTGCCGGCCGCGCCCTGCTTGCGGCTGCCGGTGCCCTGTGCGGCCGCGCGGCCGCGTTCGTTGCCGTTGGCCTCGCCGCGCCGCGTGCTCTGCTCGGCTCGGCCGCCCTGGCCGGAGGCCTGCTTTTTCTTGCGTTGCTTGCGCGGGGTTTCGGCCTTCTTGCGCGGGGCTTCCCTGGCGCGCGGTTTTTCAGGCCGTACCAGCGCCTGCTGGACTTTCGGCGGTTGCGGGCGCGCGGTCGGCAAGGGCACGTCGTCGGGGATGGCGATCTCGTCGACGGGCGCCAGCGCCTCGGACGTCTTAACGGGGGTAATCCGGGCGCGTGCGGTCACGACCGGCTCGGCCTCCGGCGCCGGCTCGGGCGCGGTCGTTGCCGCGTTGACAGGCTCGACCCCGACCGGGGCGATCGCCTCGGCCGGCACCAGCACCTGCGCCGGTTGCGGCGCCTGCGGCGCGACGGCTTCCGTGACATCGGCCACCCGAGGCTCGGCTTTGGTCGTCTCGGCTGCGTCGGCCGCCCGGGCGGCGATTTCGCGGCTTTCCGTTTCGGGTATCGGGCGGGGCTGGACGGCTTCGTCCGGTTCGACGGTTTCGCCGGCCGGCGCCTCCCTGGCGGCCGCCGTTTCGGCCGGCGTGTCGACGGGCTCGACAATCTCGCTGTCGGGCGCCGGCTCGCCGGCGGCGAAGGCTTCTTCGAACGAGCCGAGCAGCGCGACCTCCATCGCCGCCGAGCCGGCGATGTCGACCGCCTCGGGCCGTTCGGCGAGCAGATAGGCGGCAGCGCCGGCATGCACCAGGCCCGAGGCGAGCACCGCGATCGACCATTTCCAGGCGGACCTCATGGCGTCTCCCGCTCGGTGACGAGGGCGATCCGGCCGGCGCCGGCGTCGCGCAGCGCCGCCACGATGCCGATCAGCTCCTGTGCCGGCAGTGCGCGGTCGGCCGCGACCTTGACAACCGGTATGGCTCCGTCCGCGCCGGAGGCGGCGCGCAACCGCTCGACATAATCGGCTGCCGTGACGGGTTCGCCGCCGGCGCTGAGGGCGCCGTCGCTGGTCACGAACAGCGCGCGCGGCGGCTCGGCACGATCGGATTGCGAGGTGGTGATCAGGGCGACGTCCCGTTCCATCGGCGGCGTCAGCGTGCCGGCGATCAGGAAAAAGATCAGCATCAAAAAGACGATGTTGATCAGGGTGATCGTCGATTCGTGCCTTGTACGGGGGCGTGGGCGTGGCAGCTTCATGGCGGCTACCGCGCGACGGAAAGCGACAGGCCGGTGCCGCGGCGGATCGCCTCGATGGCGCCGACCATGGCCTGGGAGGTCATATCGCCACGTACCAGAATCACGGCGGTTTCGGCGCCGGCCTGCTCCAGGCGGCCGATTTCCACAAGCGCGTCGGCTTCGGTGAGAGGTCGCCCGTTCACGCGCCAGTCCGTCTCCGACAGCCGAACGATGATATCGGGGGGCTTGCCGGCGACAGCCTCGCCGGCGCGGCCGCCGGTGATCTCGACCTCGGAGAATTTGGCGAAGGTGGAGGTCAGCATGAAAAACAGCAGCAGCAGGAAGATGACGTCGATCAGCGATGTCACGGAGACCGGACGCCGGGGTCGGCGGGCGGTTTCAATGCGCATGGCTTCGTTCCACCGCGGCCGGCTGGGCGGCTTCGGGCGTATTTGGTTCCAGCCGGGTGCCGGCCGTGCCGAGTGCCTGCTGCGACAGGAACGCGGTGGTGACGGTCTCGATCGCCACGCGCTCGTTTTCGATGCGGGTCTCGAACCAGGTCAGCACCAGCGAAACCGGCATCGCCACGGCAAGGCCGGCCGCCGTCGTCAAAAGAGCGACCCAGATGCCGCCGGCCAGGAGGGACGGGTCGACGGCGCTGCCGGCGCCCTGCAACTGCCGGAACGCCTCGATCATGCCGAGCACCGTGCCGAACAGGCCGAGCAGCGGCGCGATCTGGGCGATGGCGTCGAGCGCGCGCAATCCGCGCTGCAGGTCGTGCAGGCGCGTGACGGCCACACGGCCGATCTCGTCCTCGATCACCGCCTTGGACGCGGCACGGTTTGCCGAAAGCCGCATCGCAGTCGCCAATGCGCCGCCAACCGGCGAGGGATCCGTCTCGGCCATCTGGCGGCCATCGCCGACGCTGCCGTGAACCCACAGATGCAAGGCGCGGTTGGCCACTGCACCGGAACCGACGCGCTCGCGCCAGAACTGGGTCAGCTTGATCAGGATCAGCGCCAGCGCGAACACCGACAGCACGAGCAGGATGGCCACCACCGGGCCACCGAGCTCGAGAAAGGCGCGCACATCGTCGAGAATGTTGGGCTTCATGGCGTCACACTCCGAATTCGATGGCCGTCTTGGTCGCCGGTTCGAGGGCGCGCAGACAGGCCGTCGCATCGACGCCGGCTCCCTCGCACTGGGTGGCGTCGTTGACCAGCACCCGGCCGACACCGGCACAGTCCACGCCGGGCAGGTCGAACTGCCTGACCTTGGTCTTGCCCTGCGGCAGGGCCTTGAAATCGAGCGTCACCAGCCGGTCGACCATGCCGGCCTTGTCGAACAGCACGATCTCGAAGGCCGCCTTGTCGAGGGCCGCACCGAGCTGGTTGGCAATCACGAAAGTGAAACGGCAGCCGCCGTCACCCGGCTCGATCGCGTTCAGCTCCAGTGCGAGCGAGGGGCCCGGCTCGCCCGTTTGAGCGAGGGCCGGGCCGCCCGCGACGGGCGACAGCACAAGGATCGCGGTCAGAATACGACTTGCGGTCGTCACCCGTTTTTTCATCGTTACCATCCGAACTGCTTGCTGAGGGAAAGCTTGAACGTGCGGCCCTTGGCTGCGTCGTTGTGCAGGAACTCCTTAAACTCGGTGTCGAAAAGATTGTCGACACCGAATTCGGCTTCCCAGCCGGCGAACTGGTCGTCCTGGGGCGTCCAGCTCACGAAAACGTCGTGCACGTCGAAGCTGTCGGCGAACCGTGTCGAGGTGCCTGTCCAGTTTGCCTGCGAGGAGCGCAGGGCGGGATCCTGCGGCGCGGCGACCACGCGTGCCTTCCAGCCAAACCTGAGGTCGTGCTGCGGCAGCTTGCCGCCGAGCGTGAAGGCCAGCTCGTGCGGGGCGACCGTGGTCAGATAGGCGCCGGTCGTCTGGTCCTTGCCGACGACGTGCGAATAACCGGCATTGGCGAAGATGAAGTCCGATTCGTAGGCGAGTTCGACCTCGAAGCCGTAGATACGCGCCTTGTCGATATTGACGTAGCCGGGCAGGGCGTTCGGCCCGGGACGGAGCGCCGGATTGAGGCTGATCAGGTCGCTGATGTCGTTGTAGAAGCCGGTCGTCTTCAACTGCACGCCGTCGCCCGGCTGAAAAATGTCGTAGCCCGACAGCGCAAAGCCGATCTCGTAATTGTTCGAGGCTTCCTTGTTCAGGTCGAGGCTGGGCAGGAAGGAATTGCGCGAGCCGCCAGTCGAAAACACCTCATCGAGCGTGGCGAAGCGTTCGGTATGGGCGATCGAGCCGAACACGGCGACATGGTCGTTGAAGCGGTAGTGGGCGGCGATCTTGGGCGAGACGGCGGTGTCGGTGTCGGAGGCGGTCAGCCCGGTGCTCGTGCCCGGCGACAGACGGTGCCAGTCCAGCCGGACGCCGGGAATGATCGTCAGACGCTCGTCCCAGATGAATTCGTTCTGCACGAACAGGCCGGTCTTCAGGTCGGTGCCTTCTGGATGGAAATTGATGCCGCCCGGCGTGCCGGCCAGCGTCATCGGCTCGGCGGTGCGGACCTGGTAGGCGGTCTGCCAGCCATAGGTGAGAAAGTTCTCCCAGTTCTCGCCGCGCCACTCGCTGGTGTTTTGCACGTTGAACTGCCAGGTCCGGTAGCCGTATTCGGTGTCGCAGAACAAAAGGCTTGTCGCGCAGGTCAGCCCGAACATCGGGTTGCCGGTTGCGTCGGTCTGGTCGACCTTGGTGTCGGAATAGGAGGCCGAAACCTTCAGGTCGAGCCAGTCATTGTCGCTGAACGGATTTTCGTAGGAAACGACGCCGGTGCGGTCGACGACGTGGCGGTCGACCGTGCCGAACAGCGATTCGGTGCCGACCTGGGCATAATCCTGATCGTCGGCATCCGAATCCCACTGCTGGTAGGAGAGCCTGAGCCGGCCTTCCTCGCCGACATTGAACGTGCCCTTGGCAAGACCCGACCAGGCGGAAAAGTCGGAGCTGCGGATTTCGGTGCCGTTGCCGGTGACATAGGGATCGGCGCGGCGGAAATTGCCCGACAGCAGGAATTCGGCGTCGGCGCTCATGCGCTGGGCAAACACCACCGAGCCGAGCCAGCCGTTACGGTTGGAATTGAAGCCGCCCTTCAGGCGGAGCGCGCCGGTGTCGCCGTCGGCGATGAAGTCGGAGGCGTCCTTGGTGACGAAATTGATCACCCCGCCAAGCGCGCCCGAGCCGTAGAGCGTCGAGGAAGCCGGTCCGCGCAGCACCTCGACTTTCTTGTAGAGCTCGGGATCGGAGAAAAAGCCGCCCATGCGATACTGTTCGTAGAATTTGGTCGCGCCATCGACGGTGACGATGATGCGGCCTTCCTCGCCGGCCGATTCGGGCGCGCCGATCCCGCGGATGTTGAAGGTCTGGCCGAACACGCGGTCGGAGCCGGAGGTGTTGACGCCGGGGATACGTTTCAGGACATCGCCAACGGTCGTCGCCTGTTCCTGATCGATATCTTCCTGCTCGACGACACTGACGGATTGCGGGGTGTCGATGGCAATTTTTTCGACGCCGGCGCCAAGCACGAGACGCTGCAGCAGCGTCACGCGCCCTTGCTTGTCGGCGACATTCGTTTGCGCGCCGTCTTGGGCATGCGTCACGCTGGCCGTCGCGACCGCGACGACGGCGGCACTCCCCAAAAGACAAAATACGTTACGAGACACGAGCCCCATCACCCAACTCCTGATTCCATAGGCTGAGATGCTGGCTGGCCCGGGGCTTGCTCGCATGTGATTGTTCTTGCCGGGCTTTAAACTTGAATTTCAAACTCCGGTATTGCGCTTCGTAATTAACCTGACTAAAGCTGTCAAGAAATCAATCGACCGTTTCACGACGCCCAGCCAGCTCCTCTGCAAGCCCGGCGCGAATGGAGGCTCTGTGACGTGAACACCGATCGCGCAAAAATCGATTCGCCTGGATACAGGCCCCATGCCGCCCTTCGACCGGGCGCCGACACGGGCAGCCAGAAATCGCTGCCGCGCACCGTGACCAGCGAAGCCCTGTTCGACGGGGCTCAGGAAATCGGCATCGAGCACGGCGACGCGCTCTACCGGTTGAAAATCACCCGCCAGGGCAAACTCATTCTCAACAAATAGGGGCGGGCCATGAACGTCAGCACGACCATGAATGTAGACACGAAAACAACGCCGGCCGATATCCGCCAGACGCGGATCGACAATCCCAAGCTGCGCGAGCGCGATCTGGCCGAGCGGCTTGGGATCAGCGAAGCCGAATTGGTCGCGGCCCATTGCGGCCACGGCGTGCGGCGCATCGCCCCCGATCTCGACAGGCTTCTGGCCGGACTCGGCGCGCTCGGCGAAGTGATGGCGCTGACGCGCAATGAAAGCGCGGTGCACGAAAAGATCGGCCCCTACGACAAACCGGTGCCCGGCAAGCATGCGGCGATGCTTTTGGGCAAGGACATCGATTTGCGGCTGTTTCCGCGCCATTTCGTGCATGGGTTCGCGGTCGAAAAGCGCGACGAGACCAATGTGCGGCGCAGCCTGCAGTTTTTCGACGCCCACGGCGATGCCGTTCACAAGATCCATCTGCGTCCGGCCTCCGACGTCAACGCCTACGAGGGACTGGTCGCAACCCTGCTTTCCGACGATCAGACCGCCTCGGTCGCGATCGCGCCGCCGCCCGCCACCGGTGGGGCGGAGCCGACCGACACGCCAGTCGATACCGACGCGCTGCGCACGCGCTGGGCGGATATGCGCGACGTGCATCAGTTCATCGGCATTTTGCGCGACCTGAAATTGACGCGGCGGCGCGCCGTCGAACTGGTCGGGCGGGATTTCGCCTATCGGCTCGACAATGAAGCCGTGGCGGCGATGATGCATGAGGCCGCGCGCATTGCGCTGCCGATCATGTGTTTCGTCGGCAGCCGCGGCTGTATCCAGATTCATTCCGGGCCGATCCGCACGCTGAAGCCGATGGGCCCCTGGCTCAACGTCATGGATCCGAGCTTTCACCTGCATTTGCGCACCGACCACATCAGCGATGCGTGGGCGGTGAAAAAGCCGACCAAGGACGGTCATGTCACCTCGATCGAGGCGTATGACGCCCGGGGAAGCCTGATCATCCAGTTTTTCGGCCAGCGCGAGGAAGGCACTGTCGAGCGCACCGCGTGGCGTTCGCTGGTCGCCGACCTTCCCGCTTATGCCCAGTCCACAGCCGCGTGAGGAGCAAGCCCATGAAGACCTGGAATTCGCGCCGCAGCCTGTTGCGCGCCGGCGCCTGCCTGTTGACCGCGGCGCTGACGATGGCCCCGCTTGTCGCGCCGCGGCCAGGCGGGCATGCGCAGGCCTCCGAAACCGCCGCGCTCGCCGACAGCGAACGGCTGGTGTCGATCGGCGGCTCGGTGACGGAGATCATCTATGAACTCGGCGAGCAGGGCCGGCTGGTGGCGCGCGATTCGACCGGGCAATATCCCCCGGCGGCGATCGCGCTACCCGACGTCGGTTATATGCGCCGGCTGTCGCCCGAAGGCGTGCTGTCGGTCGATCCCGACGCCATCCTGGCCTTGGAGGGCAGCGGCCCGCCCGAGGCGATCGATGTGCTCGAAAAGGCGCGCGTGCCGATGGTGATGGTGCCCGAGCGGTTCGACGGCGAGGGGATCTTGGCCAAGATTCGCAGCATCGGCAAGGCGCTCGGTGTCGAGGATAAGGCCACTGCGCTGGTTGACAAGGTGGGCGGCGAACTGGAGGCCGCGCGGCAATTGACGGCCGACATTGCTCCGCGCAAGCGGGTTTTGTTCGTGCTGAGCCTGCAGGGCGGCAAGATCCTGGCCGCTGGCGCCGACACGGCAGCAAGCGGCATCGTCGCGCTTGCCGGCGCCGAAAACGCGGTGTCGGGGTTCGAAGGTTACAAGCAACTGACCGACGAGGCGGTGATCGAGGCACAACCCGATGTCGTCCTGATGATGGCGCGCGGCGACGATCTCGAGATTTCGGAACAGGAACTGTTCGCGCATCCGGCGATCGCCCAGACGCCGGCGGGGACGAACCGGCAGCTTGTGCGCATGGACGGGCTTTATCTGCTCGGCTTCGGACCGCGTACCGCTGCGGCCGCGCGCGATCTGGCGCTCCGCCTTTACGGCGATCGTGTCTCCAACTGACGGCGTGGCGATGTCTCAGTCGACCGCTGCGATGCCCGTAGGCGTGCACGAACAAGGCGGCGCGGGCGACCGGTCGTCCCGTGCGCGCCTTGCCCTTGTCGTGCTGAGCGTTCTCCTGGCCGCGACCGTGGTCGCCAGTCTGGGTTATGGCGCGTCGGATGCCTCGATTTGGGGTGTGGTTGCCGATCTCGCCGCGCGTGCGCGCGGCGGCGAGGCCGCGATGTCGTTGCGCGACCAGGTGATTGTTTATGACATTCGCCTGCCGCGCACGATCCTGGGGCTTCTGATCGGGGCCGCGCTCGCCGTCTCGGGCGCGGTGATGCAAGGGCTGTTCCGCAACCCGCTGGCCGATCCGGGCCTAGTGGGCGTGTCCGCCGGTGCGAGCCTGGGAGCGGTATCTGTCATCGTTTTGGGCGGCTCGACGTTGGCGCCGCTGGTCGCGGTGTTCGGCCTCTACGCGCTGCCGGCGGCCGCTTTCGCCGGCGGGCTGGTGGTGACGTTGTCGCTCTACCGCATCTCGACGCGCAGCGGCCGGACCTCGGTCGCGACCATGCTGTTGGCCGGCATCGCGCTCGGCGCCCTGGCGATGGCGTTTACCGGCGTGCTGATCTTCATGGCCGACGACCGGCAGTTGCGCGACCTCACCTTCTGGACCCTGGGATCGCTGGCCGGGGCGACCTGGGCCAAGATCGCCGCCGCCGGCCCGGTGATCGTGCTGGCGCTGGCGGCCACGCCCTTTGTCGCGCGCGGGCTCAACGCGTTGGCGCTCGGCGAGGCGACCGCCCACCATATCGGCGTGCCCGTGCAACGGCTGAAGAACGTTTCGATTGTCGGTGTGGCTGCGGCGGTGGGCGCGTCGGTTGCCGTTTCCGGCGGCATCGGCTTCGTCGGCATCGTGGTGCCGCATCTGCTCAGGCTCCTGATCGGACCGGACAACCGCTACCTGCTGCCGGCCTCGGCACTTTTGGGCGCAAGCCTGCTGCTTGCGGCCGACGCCGTCAGCCGCACCATCGTCGCGCCGGCCGAACTGCCGATCGGCATCGTGACCGCGGCCGTCGGCGCGCCGTTCTTCCTGTGGATCCTGCTGCGCCGGCGCGGGCTCCTCGACCTCTAAACACGGATGCTACTCAATGATCAAGGCACGCAATGTTTCGGTCTCGATCGGCCGCAAGCGCATCGTTTCCGGCGCCGATCTCGAGGCGCCGGCGGGTACGCTGGTGGCGATCGTCGGGCCGAACGGATCGGGTAAGACCACGTTTTTGCGGGCGTTGTCGGCCGACCTTGCCTATGAGGGCGAGATCGGCATTAACG
Source organism: Nitratireductor arenosus (assembly GCF_009742725.1). Classification (GTDB taxonomy): domain Bacteria; phylum Pseudomonadota; class Alphaproteobacteria; order Rhizobiales; family Rhizobiaceae; genus Mangrovimarina; species Mangrovimarina arenosa. The sequence continues at coordinate 429,564 of NZ_WPHG01000002.1, forward strand.
GTCACGACCTGGCGGGCCTGAAACCCTATCAGCTTGCCGGCATGAGGGCCGTCCTGCCGCAGGCGACGGCCCTGTCGTTTCCCTTCACCGTGCGCGAGGTGGTGGGGCTGGGACTTTCGGGCGGCAGGTCCGGCGCACTGGCCGGCGAACAGCAACACCTGCCCGAACGGGCGCTCGCCAGGGTCGATCTCGACGGGTTCGCCGGCCGTTTTTACCAGGAGCTTTCAGGTGGCGAGCAGCAGCGCGTCCAGCTCGCGCGCGTGTTATGCCAGGTCTGGGCGCCGGTGCTGGAGGGGCGGCCGCGCTACCTGTTCCTGGACGAACCCGTCTCCAGCCTCGACATCAAGCACCAGCTCGTCATCATGCGCATCGCGCGCGACTTTGCGGCACGCGGCGGCGGGGTGATCGCCATTCTGCACGACCTCAACCTGGCCGCGATGTTCGCCGACCGGATCGTCGTCATGCATCGCGGGCGCGTGGCCGCGACCGGCACGCCGCAAGACGTGCTGAGCGACGGGCTGATGTCGCGTGTGTTCGAGTGTGAGCTCAGGGTCTGCGTGCCGCCGGAGGCGGGCCTGCCTTATGTATTGCCGCACGCCGCCTCGCTGTAAGCAATTCGACGGGTCGGCATAGGACGGGCCGTTCGTTCACTCGCCGGCTATTTTCGGACGCGCGTTGGTTGTTCTTGGCTGCGACGCGGAAACGCGGATCAGTTGATGGCGGCGCGCACTTCGGGCAGCGCGATGCCCAGCCTGACCTGCATGGCGGGGCTGTCGTTGACCAGATCGGCGATGCTGTGGCGCCCCAGAACCTCGAAAAACGCACCGAGCGCCTCGCGCAGGGCGCTGTTGAGGGCGCAGGAGTCAATTAGCGGACAGTCGGCCGTGTCGTTTTCGAAACACTCGGCCATGGCGAAACTTTCCTCGGTGACGCGCACGACGTCGAACAAGGTGATCTCCTCGGCCGGCCTGGCGAGTTTGACGCCGCCCTTGCGGCCGCGCACCGTGGTGACCAGCTTGTGCTCTACCAAGGGCTGCAGGATCTTGAACAAAAACAGTTCCGACACCGTATAGGCTGCGGCGATTTCGGGGATACGGCTGAGCTGGCCGTCATTGGCCGCGCAATACATCAGGATACGCACAGCGTAGTTGGTCTGACGGGTAAGCCTCATGATCGTCCTCTTCGGGATCGCCGCCGGTACGCGGCTTGTCCTCCCCTTGTTTAGAAGGATTCCAAATCGGACGCTAGGGCAAAGCGAAAAATACCTGAACTTTTTTGTCCAGTATTGTGGCGGCGCTGGCGATGACAGCCCTACCGGGCCTTGACCGTCCGTTCGAGCGCTTTGAGGCCGCCAAGGAAGACCTCGTCGCGTACGAAGGGCCCCCATTTGTCCGGCTCGCCGTCGCCTGCCCGGAATTCGGCCGTCCACACGGCGAAGGTGCGATCGCCGTCGGTAACCGGCTCGAAGCGGAGCACGGAAACATAGTCGAGGAAGGGCAGGGGGCCGCCCACCATGTCGTAAATGATCGTATGGTCGATCGAGGAGGCGGCCAGCAGCGTTTCGCGCACGCGGCCGGAGCCGTCCTTGAGGGCAAAATTGCGCACGCAGCCGATTTCGTTGTTCGCCTTGCCCGCTTCAATATGGCTTTCGGCGGCGGCCGGATGCCAGGCCGGCAGGCCGTTGAAATCGGACGCCAGCGCCCAGACGGCTTCGATCGGCGCGTCGATGACGGTTGATGTGCGGACCTTGATCATCGTTTTCCTCCCACCGGGCCGCCTCAGCGGTCGAACGTGATTGCCTTGAACCTGCGTGTCTGCTCGGCCAGCGCGGTTTCCACCGGCAGCCGCTCCATCGAACTGGCGCCGTAGAACCCGTGGCAGGACTGGGCTTTGCCGAGCACGTATTCGGCGTCGTCCGGCATTGCGATCGGGCCGCCGTGGCACAGCACGATGACGTCGTCGCGCACGGCGCGCGCGGCCGCGGCGATGGCGTCGATCTCGGCCACGCAGGCGTCGAGCGACTTGGCCGATGTCGCGCCGATCGAGCCGCCGGTGGTCACGCCCATATGGGCAACGATGATGTCGGCGCCGGCCCTGGTCATGGCGTCGGCCTCGTCGGGATTGAACACGTAGGGCGTGGTCAAAAGGTCGAGCGCGGCCGCCTGGGCGATCATGTCGACCTCAAGCCCGTACCCCATGCCGGTTTCCTCGAAACTCTGCCGCATGACGCCGTCGAACAGGCCGACAGTGGGGAAATTCTGCACCCCGGAAAAGCCCATCGCGCGCAGTTCGGCCAGAAATTGCGGCATCAGCACGAAAGGATCGGTGCCGTTGACGCCGGCCAGAACCGGCGTCTTCTTGACAACCGGCAGCACCTCGACCGCCATCTCCTTGACGATCTCGTTGGCGTTGCCATAGGCGAGCAGCCCGGCCGCCGAGCCGCGTCCGGCCATGCGGTAGCGGCCGGAATTGTAGATGATAATCAGGTCGATGCCGCCATCCTCCTCGCCCTTGGCCGACAGACCGGTGCCGGCGCCGCCCCCGACGATGGGAATGCGCCGGCTGACCATGTCGTGTAGGCGTCGAAGAATCTGGCGGCGGGGAATGGCTGGCATCATTTGCCCTTCTTGGCGGTGATTTCGCGATAGGCCTCGGCGAGCGCGGCGGCAAAGGCGGGGTCGTTGATATGCAGCGGCAGGCGTTGCAGCCGGCGGTTTTGCGTCCATTCGACGGTGTTTTCGAGTGTGTCGAACAGTACCGCGTCGGCATGCGGATCGAAGAACGGGCCGCCCTCGACGTCGAGCGCGGAGACGCCCTTTTCCGGGATCAGGATGCGAACCGGGCCCGGGCAGGCATTGAGTTTGTTGCCGATCCAGGCGCCGATGCGCCGGCATTCGTCTTTTGTGGTGCGCATCAGCGTGACGTTGGGGTTGTGCTCGTAGAAGGTGCGGCCTTCGAACGCGGCCGGCACGGTGTCGGGCGCCCAGAAATTGACCATGTCGAGCGCGCCGAGCGAGCCGACATAAGGCAGTCCTGTTGTCGCCACCACGTCGAGCCGGTCGTCGCGCGCCGGCAGCACCCCGCCGACCAGCAAGTCGCAGATCTCCGTGGTGGTGACGTCGAGCATGCCTTCCAACATGCCGGAGGCGGCAAGCGTTTCCATCGTGCGCCCGCCGGTGCCGGTGGCGTGGAAAACCAGGCAGTCGCGCGACGACTTCAGCGTCTCGACGACGGCGGTCACGCAGGCGGTGGTGACGCCGAACATGGTCAGCCCGACGGCAGGCCGGTCGTCTGCCGGTGCGGCCGGCTGCGTGGCCATCGCGGCGATCGCCCGGGCGGCGTTGTCCAGGATGACGCGGCTGATGCGGTTGAGGCCGGCCATGTCGGTGATCGACGGCATCATGATGATGTCGGACACGTCGACATAGGGCGCCACGTCGCCCGAGGCCAGCGTGGAGACCATGAGCTTGGGCAGGCCGATCGGCAGGGCGCGCATGCCCGCCGTCGCCATCACCGTGCCGCCGCCGCCGCCGATGCCGATCATGCCGGCAATGTCGGTGCGGGTTGTCACGAAGCCGCAAAACGCCTCCGTCATGGCGGCAACGGCGCTGCCGCGGTCCGACGCGGCCACCGCCTGCAGCGTCGCGCCGCCGCCATGGGTGGCAATTTCGGAGGCGGGCACGAAATCAACGCCTGCAAAGGCCGATGCATCGGCTCTGCCGCTGGTTCCCAGGTCCACCACGGTCACAGCCGCGCCGCAGGCCGCGATTTGTGCGGCGAGATAGGCCAGTTCGGCGCCTTTAGTGTCGGCCGTGCCGACGACATAAACCCGTTTCATGCCTGTTTGGCCGTGATCGTTGCGCACGGATGACGTGCCGGTTGCGTAAAATTTGAGACGAGCGTATCGTAATGATATGAATATCTCAAATCAAGCCGCAAATCCCACCGCCGAACCGGAAAAGGGTCCGCGGGCCAGGACACGGCGGTTGATGATCGAAACCGCGGTACGGATGATGCAGGCCGGCATCGTGCCCTCCGTCGCCGAGGTGGCGGAGGAGGCCGAAGTATCGCGCGCCACCGCCTATCGTTATTTTCCCAGCCAGGCCGCTCTGGTCGGCACGGTGGTCGACCGGGCGCTCGGCCCGATCCTCGACTGGCGTTGCGAGGCGAACGACCCCGCAGAGCGCGTCCGCGATCTGTTCGCGTCGTCATGGCCGCGCATGGACGAGTTCGAGGCCACGTTCCGGGCCGCGCTGAAACTGGCGCTCGACCAGCGCGAACCGTCACAGGCCGGCCGGCCTGACGACGAAACCCGGTTTCGTCGCGGCCACCGGGTCGCCTTGCTGCGCGATGCGCTGAGCCCGCTGGCGGGCGATCTGCCGGATGCCGAGTTCGACCGTCTCGCCAAGGCGCTGTCGCTGGTTTTCGGCGTCGAAGCCTTCGTGGTGCTTAAGGATATCTGGGGCTGCGACGCCGACGAGACCGCCCGTATCGTGGCCTGGACGGCCCAGGCGCTGCTGCGCGCCGCGACAGCGGGCGACATGATGGCGGCGGAGGCGACTGATAAGGCATAACTGGTCTTACCAAAGATGGATGTTTTCGGCGTTTCCGTCCACATCCCTAAACGGAACAGCGGGAACGGCGTGATGGGCAGCCAGTATAGAAGCGTCATAAGGCGCTGATTTTCAAAACGGTTTAGAGCCGTGCCGAAAAGGGGAAAAAGAAGCTTGACCGCCCCTGTCAATTGGTACTACCAGTTTTAGGAAGCGACGCCCGCCGCACCGCTTTGGCTGCTGGCGGGTCGTTGGCGACTATGCCGGCATGTGGAGGTTGCCGGCAAAAGGCGACGCGGCAGCCGGGCCAGACGTAGTCGGCCCGCGACGGCGGCGACGCGTCAAACGGCGCAACAGGGAGGAGCAAGATCATGCGAAGAAAAATCGCCGGCATCGCAGCCGGCATAGGCCTTATGCTCGCCAGCGGCACGTCGGTGCTGGCGCAGGAACTGACCATCTTCTGGGCGGAGTGGGATCCGGCCAACTATTTGCAGGAACTCGTCAACGAATATGAGACCGAAACCGGCGTTCGGGTGACGGTCGAGACGACACCATGGTCGGATTTCCAGACCAAGGCCTTTACCGAATTCAATGCGCGTGGCGATGCCTACGACCTGGTCGTGGGCGATTCGCAGTGGCTCGGCGCGGGCTCGACCGGCGGCCACTATGTCGATTTGAGCGATTTCTTCAAGGAGCACAATCTCGGCGAGGTGATGGCCCCGGCGACGGTGAAATATTACGCCGAATATCCCGGCAACAGCGGTAAATACTGGGCGATCCCGCTCGAAGGCGACGCCGTCGGCTGGTCCTATCGCAAGGACTGGTTCGAGGACCCGAAGGAGATGGAGGCCTTCAAGGCGAAATACGGCTACGATCTCGCGCCGCCGAAGGATTGGAAGCAGCTTCGCGACATCGCCGAATTTTTCCATCGCCCCGACGAAAAGCGCTACGGCGTGGCGATCTATACGGATAATTCCTACGACGCGCTGGTGATGGGCGTGGAAAACGCCATCTTCAGCTACGGCGGGGAACTCGGCAATTACGAGACCTACGAGGTCGACGGTTACATCAATTCCGACAAGGCGGTCGCCGCGCTGGAAGCCTACAAGGAACTCTACCAGTTCACGCCTCCGGGCTGGGCGAAGACCTTCTTCGTGGAAAACAACCAGGCGATCACCGAGGGCCTGGCCGCGATGAGCATGAACTATTTCGCTTTCTTCCCGGCGCTGCTCAACGAGGCGACCAACCCGCACGCCAAGAATACCGGCTTCTTCGCCAATCCGGCCGGACCGGGTGGCGACCAGTTCGCCGCGCTCGGCGGGCAGGGGATCTCCATCGTTTCCTATTCCCAGAACAAGGACGAGGCGATGAAGTTCCTGGAGTGGTTCATCCGCGCCGACGTGCAGAAGCGCTGGGCGGAACTGGGCGGCTATACCTGCCACGCCAAGACGCTTGAATCGGAGGAGTTCCGCAACGCAACGCCCTATAACGAGGCCTTCTACCAGACGATGTTCAAGGTGAAGGATTTCTGGGCGGTACCGGAATTCGCCGAGCTGCTGCAGCAGATCAACCAGCGCATCTACCCTTATATCGTTGGTGGCGAAGGCACCGCCAAGGAGGCGCTCGACGCGCTGGCGACGGATTGGACCGACACCTTCAAGAAGTACGACCGACTGAAATAGCCGATATGGCGGGAGGGGCCAGGCGCCCCTTCCGCACCTCACCGACGTCCGCTTTCGAGGATCGCAGGTTCTCGAGCGACCGAGCGCGCCTCGCAAACGGACGACACGCAGGCAAATCGTTCCGCGACCACCGCGGCCAGGCCGTGCATCACGGCGAAACGTCCTGTTTCGTCCGGCGACCGTGCCGGCCCGCTTTGATCATGCTCTCAGGGGAGGAGCGTCTTGACGACCGACGTCATAACCAGACTGGACCCGCAATCGCATGCGGCCAAGCGCGGACTGAGCGATCTGTCGATCCGCAACCTGTTCATCATCCCGACGATCCTGTTCCTGATCGTCTTCAACATCTTCCCGCTGCTTTATTCGCTGTATTATTCCTTCACCGACTTCCGCGCCTCGACCAATGCAGCGGCCAATTTTGTCGGTCTGCAGAATTATCGCGAGCTGTTGAACGACCCGTTCATCTGGAACAATTTCGTCATCACCGCCAAATACGTCATCGTCTCGGTCGCCGGCCAGGTGATCGTCGGTTTCGGCGTGGCGCTGCTGCTCAATCGCGACATTCCCTATAAGGGCCTCATCACCACGCTGCTGCTTTTGCCGATGATGCTGTCGATGGCGGTGGTCGGCCTGTTCTGGAAACTGCTTTACGATCCCTCGTTCGGCATCATCAACTATGCGCTCGGGCTCGGCACGTTCGAGTGGCTCGCCAATCCCGACATGGCGCTTTACGCCGTGGCCATCACCGATATCTGGATGTGGTCGCCCTTCGTCATGCTTCTGTCGCTGGCCGGGCTTTCGGCGGTGCCGAAGCATCTTTACGAAGCGGCGGCGATCGACCGGGCCGGCTCGCTCTACACATTCTTCCGCATCACCCTGCCGCTGGTGGCGCCGATCCTGATGATCGCGATCATCTTTCGCACCATGGAAGCGTTCAAGACCTTCGACCTGGCCTATATCCTGACCAGCCAGCCGACGACCGAGGTGCTGTCGATCCGGCTTTACAAGATGGCGTTCCAGGAATGGCAGACGGGACGCTCCTGCGCGCTCGCCTACATCATGCTGATCGTGGTGGTGGCGATCACCAATATCTACGTCAAATATCTGAACAAGGTGAAGGAGCGCTAGAATGGCTGCAGTCCGCACCCCGGCCGAGCGCACGCTCAATCGCCTGGCGATCGTCAGCGTCCTTCTGGTGACGCTGATCTTCCTGGCGCCGATCTACTGGATCACGGCGACGGCCTTCAAGCCGCGCAACCTGGCCACCACCGTGCCGCCCACGGTGATGTTCGAGCCGGAAGTATCGCCCTTTGTGAAGCTCTTTCTGCGGCGCTCGCAATTGCGCGCGGCGCCGAGCGAGGAAGAATATGCCGCGGCCCCCTGGTGGGAGCAGATGGTGTTCGACGGCGGCGAAAAAGTGGTGCGCTCTGGAACCGGCGAGGTACGCTGGTCGGCCTATCCGGACCGCTTCATGAACTCGCTGATCATCGCCATATCCTCCACCGTGCTGGCGGTCGGCATGGGCACGCTGACGGCCTACGGGTTTTCCCGCTTCAAGGTGGCCGGCGAGCAGGACTGGCTGTTCTTCATCCTGTCGACGCGCATGCTGCCGCCGGTCGTCGTCGCGATCCCGATGTTTTTGATGTACCGGGTGTTCGGGCTGACCGACACCCATGTCGGGCTGATCATCCTCTACACGGCCTTCAACCTGTCGTTTTCGGTCTGGCTGATGAAAGGTTTCATCGACGAGATCCCGCGCGAATACGAGGAGGCGGCGCTGGTCGACGGCTATACGCGGCTGCAGGCCTTCTTCAAGGTGGTGCTGCCGGAGGCGGCCACCGGCATCGCGGCCACGGCGGTATTCTGCTTCATCATCGCGTGGAACGAATACGCCTTCGCGCTGATCATGACCAACCGCCGGGCGCAGACCGCACCGCCCTTCATTCCCAGCCAGATCGGCTCGGGCCTGCCAGACTGGACCGTGATCGCGGCCGGCACGGTGCTGTTCCTGCTGCCGGTCGCCATCTTCACCTTCCTGCTTCGCAATCACCTGCTGCGCGGCATGTCGTTCGGAGCGATCCGCAAATGAGCTTTCGCGAGATCAACCAGAAATTTTTGCAGCCGGCCTCGCAGACGGTGATGATCCTGGGCATGGTGGCCCTGTGCCAGCCCTGGAACCTGTTTCTACACCGCTACGGGCTGACGATCATCATTGCCGGGCTGATCGGTTTCATCATCACGACCCATATCGGTCCCGGCGAGGCGGACGCCGAGGAGGCGGATGCCGAGCGGGTATTCGATGTTTCCGACCATCGCGAGGGCAAGGCATGACCCAGATCGAACTTCGCGGGGTGCAGAAATTCTTTGGCGAGGTGCAGGTCATCAAGGACTTGAACCTCGACATCGAGAGCGGCGAATTCATCGTGCTTCTGGGCCAGTCCGGCTGCGGCAAGACGACGACGCTGCGCGCCATTGCCGGGCTGGAGACGATCGACGAGGGCGATATCCTGATCGACGGCAAGGTCGTGCAGGACGTCAAGGCGGCGCATCGCGACATCGCTTTCGTGTTCCAGTCGTTCTCGCTCTATCCGCATATGACGGTGTTCGAAAACATCGCCTTTCCGCTCCGCGCGATGGGCCACGGCCGCACCGAGATCGAGAGCGAGGTCCAAAGCGTCGCGAAAGTGTTGCGTATCACCGATCTGCTGTCGAAACGGCCGTCGGCGCTGTCGGGCGGCGACATGCAGCGGGTCGCGATCGGCCGGGCGCTGGTGCGCCGGCCGAAGGCGATCCTGATGGATGAGCCGATCGGAGCGCTCGACGCCAAGCTGCGCGAGGAGATGCGCGCGGAGATCAAGCGCCTGCATCTGGAGCAGGGATCGACCACCGTCTACGTCACCCACGACCAGATCGAGGCGATGGCGCTCGCCGACCGGATCGTGATCATGCACGAGGGCATCCTGCAGCAGGTCGGCAGCCCGCAGGAGGTCTACTCCAACCCCGCCAACCTGTTCGTGGCGCAATTCGTCGGCAGTCCGGTGATGAACGTCACCGATATCCGGGTTGCGGATGCCGATGGCGGGGCGGAAGTGGTGCCGCCGGGCTCGCAAAAGGGGTTTGCCTTTCCGGACGCGCTCCTGTCGCATCTTCAATCGGCGCGGGCCGGCGCGGACGGCCTCAAGCTCGGCATCCGGCCGGAGGGGATCGACGTTTCGCTCGAGCCGCGCGACGGCTATCTGCCGCTGGAGGCGCATCTGATCGAGCCGTTGGGGTCGCACGACATTGTAGACCTTCAGGTCGGCGACGACTATCTGCGCGCCCGCACCCGCAGCGGCTTCGTCGGCGGTCCGGGCCGGCAGGTGTTTGCCCGTATCGACCCGGCCCAGGCCCATTTCTTCGACGCCGTCTCGGGCAACTCGCTGGGCGTGCGGCTGTGAACGGGCGCGCCCTCCTTCCCGCCACGACCACCGGCGCCGCCGCACGCGAAGACGGATAACACCCATGGCCCATATCCAGCTCAAGAACATCAGCAAGAAATTCGGTAGCCACGCGGCGCTGAAGAATCTCGATGTGGAGATCGCCGACGGCGAATTTTTCGTCCTGCTCGGCGAGACCGGTGCCGGCAAGACCACCACGCTGCGCGTGATCGCCGGCCTCGAAGCACCCACGACGGGCGAGGTGCTCATCGACGGCGAACGGGTGAACGATTGGGGTCCGGCCGAGCGCGATGTCGCGCTGGTGCTGCAGCAATATTCGCTTTATCCGCGCTATACCGTGCGCGAAAATCTCGAATTTCCGCTGAAATCGAAGATTCGCGCCACGCCGCGCGCTGAAATCGACGAAAAAGTGGCGCGGGTCGCCAAGGTATTGCGGATCGAACACCTGCTCGAGCGCAAGACCGACCGCCTGTCGGGCGGCGAGATGCAGCGCGTGTCGATCGGGCGCGCCATCGTGCGCGAGCCGCGCGTGTTCCTGATGGACGAGCCGCTGTCGGCGCTCGACGCCAAGCTGCGCGAGGCGCTGCGCACGCAGTTGAAGAACCTGCAGATGAATCTGGGCGCGACCTTCCTGTTCGTCACCCACGACCAGGTCGAAGCGATGTCGATGGGCGACAAGATCGGCGTGCTCAACGAGGGGCGTCTGGTCCAGGTCGGCACGCCACAGGACATCTACAGCCGTCCGCGCAACACGTTTGTCGCCCGCGCGGTCGGCTCACCGCCGATGAACCTACTCGACGGCAAGGTTGAGGACGGCGCCGCCGCCTTGTCGCGCGCCGGCCAGACGCTGCCGCTCGCCGGAGAGCTCAACGGTTCGGTTGCCGGCCGCGACCTCACCTTCGGCATCCGCCCCGAGGATGTGCGGCTTGCCGCCGGCGCGCCGGGCGCAGCCACGATCCACGACATCGAGGACCATGGCGTGGAGAAGATCCTGACCCTGCATGCCGGCGCTTCCGTGCTGCGCGCGACGGTGTCGGCGCAGACCAGGGTCGGCTATGACGAACAGGTTCGTTTCGCCTGGGACCCCGACAAGGTCCATCTGTTCGATCGCGTTTCCGGTCTCAGCCTGCGCCACGCCTCGTAGGACTTCGCGCGCCGCGGCAGGCTGCGGAGCTCGTTGCCGGCGGCCAGCGAAAAGGTTCGTCTCACGCGCGCGGAAAGCGGGAACGGTAGCGCGGCTCGACATCCGGGTTGCAGAAATTGACCGGCAGTTCGCCGGCCAGCACACGCAGGCACTCCTCGACCGCGCCGAGGCCCATGCGGGCCATGCTTTCCTCGGTGATGCCGGCCATGTGCGGCGTCAGCACCACGTTGTCGAGCGCCAGGAGCGGATGATCGGCGGGCAAAGGCTGGGTGTCGAAGACGTCGAGCGCCGCACCGCCAATCCGCTCTTTTTGCAGCGCGGCCACCAGCGCGGCCTCGTCGATGACCGGTCCGCGGGCAACGTTGATGAGGATGGCCTGGCGTTTCATGCGCGCAAGGCGCCTTGCATCGATCAGACCGCGGGTCTCGTCCGTCAGCGGACAGCACAGCACCACGATATCGCTTTCGGCCACCAGCGCGTCGATTTCGCGATAGGGAATGGTGTCGGGGACGGAGCGCGGATTGCGACTGTTGGCGATCACGTCGAGGCCGAAGCCTCGGGTGGCGATATCGGCCACGGTGCGGCCGATATTGCCCATGCCGACAATGCCGATCGTACGGCCGAAGAGTTCGTTGGTGGCAACGGCGTGGGCCCGGCCGGCGAGCCAGCCTTTCTGGCGCAGGTCGCGGTCGACCATGCGGAAGCGGCGCAACAGCGCCATGGCCACAAATAAAACATGCTCGGCGACAGTGCGGGCGTTGACGCCGGGGACGTTGGCGACCAGCACGCCGGCTGCGGTTGCCGCCTCGACCGGGATCATGTCGAGCCCGGCGCCATGGCGCACCGCCGCGCGCAGCCTGGTCGCCCGTTCGAACAGCGATGCGGGCAGAGGCGCGCGCACGATGACGATTTCGGCCGCCTCAGCTTCGCGGGCGAGCGTATCGGCGTCGAGGGCGGAGGCGATTGTCAGCCTGGCGGCGCCATTGAGCTTGGCCTCGGCCTGCGGATGCAGCGGGTGGGTGGATAAGACCAGAGGGCTATTGTCAGACATTCTCGAGCCGCGGATCGGGATTGGCCGGTCCCGATCCGCCCACCGTCGTGCCGCGCTCGATCAAACCCTTCCAGTAGCTTTCCGCGCCCTGCAGATGCGCGCTCATCAGCGCCTGGGCGAGATTGCCGTCGCGGCGCACCAGCGCGTCGAAAATCTGCAGATGCTCGGCATGGGATTTCCGGCCCCGCTCGGGATCGCTGAAATAGACCGGCAGCCTGGCTTCGCCCATCACGTAATAGACGCTGCACACACGGTAAAACACGCTGTTCTTGGTCGCGCGGACGATCTCGAGATGGAAGTCGCGATCTTCCTTGTTGAGCGATTCGCCCGCCGCCAGCCGCTTTTCGGAGCGGTCGAGCACGGCGCGCAGCGCCTGATAGTTTTCTTCCGTGGCACGCTCGCAGGCGAGTTCAGAGGCCTTGATCTCGTGGATCTTGCGCAGTTCCACCGCCTCGTAGATCTGCACAGGGTCAAGCGGCAGCCCGGCGCGGGCAAACAGCGCCAGCGCCTCGACGCTCGCCCGGCTCTGGGTCAGATAGATACCGGATTTCGCCCGCCGCTCCACGATCTGCATGGCCTCGAGGATGGCCAGCGCCTCGCGGATCTGGCCGCGGCTGACGCTAAAATGCTCGGCGAGCTCACGCTCGGAGGGCGTGCGCGCGCTCTGCTTGTCGGTATGGGCAAACAGGTAAGCGGCCAGGTCGGAGAGCAGGCTTTTTTCGGTCATTCCATTCAGTCCACCGCGTGTTTTCTCACATAGTCCTCCGAGATGGTAAAACCGAGGCCGGGCCGGTCCGGAACGTCGATCATGCCGTCTTGCACGGAAATCGTCTCCTCGACGAGGTCGTGTATCATCGGATTGGCGCCCAGCGAATATTCGATGATGAAGCTTGCCGGCGATGCGGCACATAGATGCAGGCCGGCAAAGAAGCACGGTGCGCCGGCCCACAGATGCGGGGCGAGACGCAGATTGAAACTGGAGGCGATCGCGGCGATCTTCCAGCCCTCGCTGATGCCGCCGCAATAGCCGAGGTCGGGCTGGAAGATGTCGGCGGCGCGTAGCACGGCGAGATCGCGGAAGGCGAACCGCGTCGCCTCGCTCTCGCCGGCGGCGATCGGGATCGAGCAGGCCGCGCGTATCTCGGCCATGCCGCGCTTGTCGTCGGCGATCACCGGTTCCTCGAACCAGGCGACGTCCTGATCCGCAACCAGGGCGGCGAAACGCTTGGCGTCGCCGACATTGAAGGTGCCATGCGCATCGACCATGATGTCGATGCCGGGGCCGAGTGCCGCCCGGGCGGCGCTCACGCGCGCGGCCGAGACGTGCGGCGGGCCGTCGAGTGCACCGACCCGCATTTTCACCGCGCGAAAGCCGCCTTTTTCGACATAGGACGAAAGCTGGTCGCCGATCGTATCGACACCCGCCCAGCCGCCGGAGGCATAGGCGGGCAGCTTGTCGGCCTTGCGTCCGCCCAGAAGCCGCCACACCGGCGCGCCCAGATGCTTGCCCAAAATGTCCCACAGCGCGATGTCGATGGCGCTGATCGCGGCCAGCGTGTGGCCGCGGCGGGCCAGTTGCGGCATGGCGTGGCCGGCGCTGGCGGCGGTCCGGTGACGCACGCCGTTATAAAGCGCTTCCCAGATCACGCCCGGCTCGCGCGGATCGCGGCCGATCAACACCGGCGCGACCTCGCGGTTGATCAGATGCACCAGCGCGGCATATTCGCCGGCGCTGCCGGCGGCGTTCTTGCCTTCGCCCCAGCCGACGATGCCGCATTCGGTTTCCACCCGAACGATAGCGGCATCGAACGTCGCGATCTGTCCGAAATCGCTTCGGTGCTGGTTCTTCCTTTCGATGGGGACGCGCACCCACCAAGCTTCAATACGCGCTATACGCATCTTGTTCCCCGTGCCGTTCCCGCATTCGCGGCGGGAACGGCCGTACCCGTCCCGATCCTAGCGGATCAGGGGCAGGATGGTTTCCGCCGTAATGCGCATCTGGTCGGCATAAAATGCCTCCGTCAGCACGCTCGATCCGTGGTCCTGGATGAATTTAAGTTGCTCGGGCGGGATGTCGCTCGGATCACGGTCGACCATGTCGGGATAGATCGCGGCAGGCGTGCGGTCGACGGGCGCGACGAATTCGTTCGTCAGCGCGCCGTCATAGCCGATGTCCTTCAACGTGGCGACGATCTTGGCCCAATCGAGATGACCCAACCCGGCCGCGAAGCGGTTGTTGTCGGCGACGTGGAAGTCGAACAACCGGTCGCCGGCAAGCCGGATCGCGTCATAGATGTCGGCTTCCTCGATGTTGAGATGGAAGGCGTCGAGGCAGACCCCGCATTCGGGGCTGACCGCGTCGGCAAGCGCCAGCGCCTGGGCGCAGCGGTTGAACAGATAGGTTTCGAACCGGTTCAGCGGCTCGACGGCGATGCGCACGCCCTTCTTCTTTGCGTGTTCGAAACATTCCTTGGTCGATTCGACCACCCATCGCCACTCCTCTTCCTCCGTGGCGTCGGGGACCACCTTGCCGACGGTGCACGGCACCAGGGTGATCATCTCGCCCTCGAGCTCGTTGACCATGGTGATCACGCTCTTGACGTAGTCGACCGAGGCGGCGCGCTGGGCCGGATCCTTGGCGGCGAGATTGCGCTCGCCGAGCGTCAGCGTCACCGCGCCCCAGCAGCGGATGCCGTGCTCCTTGAGCAGGGCCCGCGTTTCCTTGGTGTCGTACTGGGTGGGTTCGCCGGAAATCTCGATCGATTCGTAACCGAATTTCTTGATCCGGGCGAGCGTGCGCTCGAGCGGCTCGGCGCGCATCCAGTTATGCGTCGAAAGGTGCATGGTCGGTCCTTCTCCAAAATCGCTTGCGAGCGCCGCCGCCACGGGCACACGCTCTCGTCCCTCGAAACGACCCGACTGGCAAACTGGTTGGACCAATCTGGCGTTGATGTTTTTCTAGCGGATTTCGAAACCGGTCGCAAGCATGTGCGGTTGCGAGCCGCGCATATGCTGTAACTATATGGAAAATATGGACTAAGAAAATCAAACGGCGTTCCGAAAGGGAAAACTGGCCCGGCCCGCGCATCTTGACCCGGACGGAAATACTGGTAATACCAAAAATGCGAGCGGGGTAATGTCCAGTCGTGGCAATGGGACTCTCGAAACCGGCGCGACTGGACAATTGCTCTGCCGGGAGGAGGGGTCGTGGCTGGGCGACGTCCCGGTACGATCAGCCAACAGGGAGGAGACCATGCCGACGACAATGAAGGGCCCGGCGATTTTTCTCGCGCAGTTCGCCGGCGACGAGGCGCCGTTCGATTCGCTGCCGGCGATCGCCAAGTGGGCCGCCGGCCTCGGCTACAGGGGCGTCCAGATCCCGACCTGGGACGCACGGCTGTTCGATCTCAAGAAGGCGGCGAGCTCGAAGGATTATTGCGACGAGGTCAAGGGCATCTGCGCGGAAGCCGGCGTCGAGGTGACGGAGCTGTCGACGCATCTGCAGGGCCAGCTCGTCGCCGTGCATCCGGCCTATGACAGCGCCTTCGACGCGTTCGCGCCGCCGGAAGTGCACAACAATCCGAAAGCACGCCAGAAATGGGCCGTCGACCAGGTGACGATGGCGGCCAAGGCGTCGCGCAATCTCGGGCTCGACGCGTCGGTGTCGTTTACCGGCGCGCTCGCCTTTCCCTATCTCTATCCCTGGCCGCAGCGCCCGGCCGGGCTGATCGAGGAAGCGTTCGCGGAACTCGGCCGGCGCTGGAAACCGATCCTCGACGTCTATGAAGACAACGGCGTTTATCTCGGCTACGAGATTCATCCGGGCGAGGATGTGTTCGACGGCGCGACCTTCGAGATGTTTTTGGACGCGGTCGGCTGCCACAAGCGTTGCGCGATCAATTACGACCCGTCGCACTTCCTGCTGCAGCAGCTCGACTATCTCGCTTTTATCGACATCTATCACGAGCATATAAGGGCCTTCCACGTGAAGGACGCCGAGTTCAACCCGACCGGGCGCCAGGGCGTCTATTCGGGCTATCAGGGCTGGGTCGACCGGGCTGGGCGGTTCCGCTCGCTGGGCGACGGCCAGGTCGATTTCGCTGGCATCTTTTCCAAATTGGCGCAGTACGACTACGCCTCCTGGGCGGTGCTGGAATGGGAGTGCTGCCTGAAACATCCGGAGGACGGCGCGGCCGAGGGCGCGCCGTTCATCGAACAGCACATAATCCGGGTGACCGAGCGGGCTTTCGACGATTTCGCCGGCGGCGAGACCGACAAGGCCGCGCTCAAGAAGATGATGGGGATCGAATAGGGAGGGCCGTCATGGTCGGCGCATCAAAGGCACGGACGGAGAACGGGCCGATCCGTTACGGCATGGTCGGCGGCGGACAGGGCGCCTTCATCGGCGCGGTGCACCGCATCGCGGGCCGGCTCGACGGCGAGTTCGAGCTGGTGGCGGGCGCGCTCTCCTCCGATCCCGAGCGGGCGCGCGCCTCGGCGGCCGAACTCGGGATCGATCCCGAACGCGGCTACGGCTCGTTCGAGGAGATGGCGACGGCGGAGGCGGCGCGCGCCGACGGCATCGAGGCGGTGGCGATCGTCACCCCCAACCATATGCACTATCCGGCCGCCAAGGTCTTTCTGGAGGCGGGCATTCACGTCATCTGCGACAAGCCGATGACCGCCAATCTCGAGGACGCGAAAAAACTCGCCGCGCTGGTGAAAAAATCCGGCAAACTGTTCGTGCTGACGCATAATTACACCGGCTATCCGATGGTGCGGCAGGCGCGCGAGATGGTGGCCGCAGGCGAACTTGGCGACCTGCGCGTCGTCCAGGTCGAATATCCGCAGGACTGGCTGACCGAGAAGCTGGAGGGCACCGGCCAGAAACAGGCATCGTGGCGCACCGACCCCGCGCGCTCGGGCGTCGGCGGTGCGACCGGCGACATCGGGACGCATGCCTTCAACCTCGCCCGATTCGTGACCGGGCTCGAACTCGACAGTCTCGCCGCCGATCTGACGGCGTTCGTCGATGGCCGGCCGCTGGACGACAACGCGCATGTGATGCTGCGCTTCAAGGGTGGGGCCAAGGGCATGCTGTGGGCGAGCCAGGTCGCGCCCGGCAACGAGAACGCGCTCAAGCTCAGGGTCTACGGCACGAAGGGCGGACTGGCATGGGAGCAGGAGCATCCCAACCATCTGTGGTTCACGCCGTTCGGCGAGCCGAAGCGACTGATCACGCGCAACGGAGCTGGCGCGGGCGAGGCGGCGGGGCGGCTTTCGCGGGTGCCACCCGGCCATCCGGAAGGTTATCTCGAAGGGTTCGCCAACATCTATGCCGAGGCGGCCCGGGCGATCCGCGCCGCGCGGCGCGCGGGCGGCAAGCCGGAGGCGGGCGTGGTCTATCCGACCGTGGATGACGGGGTGGAGGGCGTCGCCTTCGTGGAGGCGTGTGTGAAATCTTCGCAACGGGACGGCGCCTGGACGACGCTTTGAGGCGGATATTGCGGCGCAGATGTCAGGCCGGCGTTGAGGCAGCCAGCAGCGCTTCGAGCTTGGCGTAGGCTGCGGCGCGTTCCGAGGCGTCGAGCACATCGAGCCCCAAAAGGCGCGTGAGCCTCAGCCCCTCGATTGCCAGGAAGGCGACCAGCACCATGTGCGGATCGCTTGCCGTGGCGGTCATGCGTGTCAGGGTCTGCCGGTTGAAGCGCAATACGGGTTCCAGAAAGCTCGGATCTTTCGCAAGGGCGGCCAGGAGACCGGCCGGCTGTTGTTCCTGCGGATAATCCTGATCACGCGTGACGGCCAGAAACGAGGCCGCGAGCGCGTTGGGACGGCCGGCGCTGCACGCGGCATAGTTGCTCAGCTCCGCCTCGAACTCGACCAAGTGCTCCTCGACCAGCGCTTCGAGCAATTTCGACTTGGTGGGGAAATTGTAAAGCAGCCCGCCTTTCGACAGGCCGGCGCGTGCGGCGACGGCGTCGAGCGAAAAATGGCCGATGCCGGCCTCGCGGGCGACCGCGGCGGCGGCCTTCAATATTTTCGCGCGCGAGGACGGGCGTCGTGGCGCCATCGAAACCGTGCCCCTCGATATTGACTTCACCGACCAGACGGTACAGTTAAGCGCTTCGGCACGCAAGCGCTCAAAGCGGCATTGCCCTCGCCGGATGAAGTCTTAGCGACTAGCATGCCCAAAACCGAACTGCCGGAGCCAGCCCCGCATGGTCAAACGCTTCCTCATCGCCCTCGTTCTCGTCGCTATCGTTGGCGGAGGACTCGTCGGCTTCAACATGTACCGGGACGAGGCGATCAGCCAGTTTTTTGCCAACCGGCCACGGCCGGCCGTGACTGTGTCGACGGCGAAGGTCGAGTCCCTGGTCTGGACACCGCGGATTCAGGCGATCGGCACGGTCGGGGCCGCACGCGGCGTCGACCTGACGGTCGAGACGACCGGCATTGTCCAGGACGTCAACTTCGGCGCCAATGACCGCGTCGAAGAGGGCCAGGTCCTGGTCGTGCTCGACAACAATGTGCAACGCGCCGACCTTGAAGCGGCTCGCGCCAAGGCGCAGCTCGACATGCAGGTTTTGACGCGCGCGCAGGAACTTCTGAAGCGCGGCGTCGGCTCGGAAACGGCGGTGGAAAGCGCGCAGGCGGCGGCGACGGCCTCGGCCTCGCAGGTCGCCAAGCTCGAGGCCGTGCTTGCCCAGAAGGAACTCAAGGCGCCGTTTTCGGGCACGATCGGCATTCCCAGGGTGGAAAAGGGCCAATATATCGCGCCCGGCAATACGGTGGCGACGCTGCAGGATCTGGACACGTTGCGCGCCGATTTCAGCGTGCCGGAACAGAATCTGCCGCTCTTGAAGATCGGACTGCCGGTCCGTTACGGCCTGTCGGAGGACAGTCTCGACTTTTCCGGCAAGATCACCGGCATCGAACCGCGCGTCGACCCGCAAACGCGGCTGGTCGCGCTGCGCGCCGAAATCACCGACGCGGGCGGCCGGCTGAGCCCGGGCCAGTTCGTCCAGGTGCGGGTCGAACTGCCGGCCGAGGGCAACGTTCTGGTGGTGCCGCAGACGGCGCTCGTCACCAGCCTCTACGGCGATTACCTGTTCGTGGTCGCGCCGGCCGAGGGCAAGGGCGACGCGTCGGAGGACGAGCCTGGCCTCGTCGCGCGGCAGGTCTTCGTCAAGACCGGGCGCCGGGCCGGCGGCGTGATCGAGGTCGTCTCGGGCGTATCCGTGGGCGACGAGGTCGTCACTGCCGGACAGAACCGTCTGACCAATAACGGTCCGGTTACGGTCGACAACAGTGTCGAGCCGGCGGCGACCCGTTCCGGGGAGGCGGCCGCGCAATGAATTTTTCCGATATCTTCATTCGCCGTCCGGTCCTGTCGACCGTCGTCGGCTTCCTGATTCTTCTGCTCGGCTTCCAGGGCATGATGAACCTCACTGTGCGGCAATATCCGCAGGTCGAGGAAACGGTGATCACCGTCACCACCATCTATCCCGGCGCCAGCGCCGAACTGATCCAGGGTTTTATCACCGCGCCGATCGCCGCGGCGGTGTCGACGACCGAAAACGTCGATTACGTCACCTCGCAAAGCCGGCCGTCGGCCAGCGTGGTGACGGTGCAGATGGAACTGGGCGCCGACCCCGACGTCGCGCTGACCGAGGTGATGTCGAAGGTTCAGGAGGTGCGCGGCAACCTGCCGACGGATGCGCGCGATCCGACCATCGTCAAGGGCACGGGCCAGCAATTCGCGATCATGTATCTGGCGATGCAGAACCCGAACATGACGGCCGAACAGTTGACCGAATATCTCGACCGGGTCATCCGGCCGCGCCTGTCGACGGTCGAGGGCGTGGCCGAGGCGCAGATCCTGGGTGCGGCGGAGTATTCGATGCGGGTCTGGGTCGATCCGGTGCGGCTCGCCGCCCGCGGCATCACCGCCGCCGAAATGCTCAATGCCATCAACGCGTCGAACTTCCTGTCGGCACCCGGCAAGATCGAGAACGACTATGTCGCTCATTCGATTACGCTGAAATCGACCCTGCAGACACCGGAAGCCTTCGCGGCGCTGCCACTGCGGGCGTCGGGCGACGATGTCGTTCGGCTGGGCGAGGTGGCGCGCGTGGAACTGGCGGCCGAAAGCACCGACACGGTCGTAAGCTTCAACGGCAAGCCGGGCACTTTTGTCGGCATCTTCCCGACACCGTCGGCCAATCCGCTCGATACGTCGGCGGCGGTGCTCAAGGAACTGCCCGCGATCCAGGCAAGCCTGCCCGAAGGCATGACCGCGACCATGGTCTACGACGCCACCGAGACCATCAGCGCCTCGATCGACGAGGTTTTCAAGACGATCGCGGAAGCGGTGGCGATCGTCATCCTGGTGATCCTGCTCTTCCTCGGATCGTTCCGCTCGGTGCTGATGCCGATTGTCACCATTCCGCTGTCGCTGATCGGCGTGTGTTTCCTCCTCCTGGTGCTGGGCTATTCGATCAACCTCCTGTCGCTGCTGGCGATGGTGCTGGCGATCGGCCTGGTGGTGGACGATGCGATCGTGGTGGTGGAAAACATCCATCGCCACATCGAGGACGGGATGAGTCCGATGCAGGCGGCCTATCGCGGCATGCGCGAGATCACCGGCCCGGTCGTGGCGATGACGGTCACGCTGGCCGCCGTGTTCGCCCCGCTCGGCTTCACCGGCGGATTGACGGGCTCGCTGTTTCGCGAATTCGCCTTCACGCTCGCCGGCGCCGTCATCATTTCGGGACTCGTGGCGCTGACGATCACGCCGATGATGTCGGCGCGCCTGCTCAAGGCGGGCAATCACAGCCGTTTTCAACGCATCGTCGACGGCACGTTCGACCGGGTGGCCAATGTCTATGAACGGCTCGTGGCGGGCTCGCTGAACTATCGCGCCGTCACCTTCATGATCGTGGCGGTGCTGCTTGGACTGACCGGCTATCTCTTCACCAAGACGTCCACCGAGCTGGCGCCGGAAGAGGATGCCGGCGCGCTGTTCGCACTCGTCAACGCGCCACGCTACGCGACCACGCCCTACACCCAGCTTTATACCGACCAGATGCGGGAGCTGACCAAGGATCTGCCGGAGCTCGACGCCAATTTCTCCATCGTCGGCCTGGGCGGCCAGACCAACAGCGCCATCGCGGTGTGGTCGTTCAAGGATTGGGCCGAGCGCGAGCGCTCGCAGTCGGAAATCCAGGCTGACATCACCGCCCGGCTGTCCAAGGTCGCCGGCGTACAGGCGCTGGTGTTTGCGCCGCCATCGCTGCCGGGCGCGGGCGGCGGCCTGCCGATCTCGGTCGTCATCCGGGCGACCGGCGAATCCAGCCAGGTGTTCGAGGTCGCCGAGCAGATCAAGCGCGAGGCCGAGGCAAGCGGACGTTTCATCGTGGTGCAGAACTCGCTCGCCTTCGACGCGCCGCAGGTCACCGTGACCATCGACCGCGACCGGGCGGCCGCCCTCAACCTGCCGATCCGCGATATCGGCACGACGCTCAGCCTTCTGGTCGGCGGCGGCGCCGTGGCCCAGTTCGACCGCGAATCCAACAGCTACGACATCATCACCCAGGTGCCACGGGAATACCGTGACAATCCGCGCCGCATCGGCGAGTTCTTCGTGCGCAGTGTTACCGGCGAGATGGTGCCGTTGTCGGCGGTCGTGTCGATCGACACCAATGCGGCGCCGTCGGCGATCGAACAGTTCAATCAGTTGAACTCGGCCACCATCTCGGCCCTGCCTTTGCCGGGCGTCACGACCGGCGACGGACTGTCGACGATCGTGGAGATCGCCGAGGGGCTGATGCCGAACGGCTTCTTCCTCGATTATTCGGGCCAGTCGCGGCTGGAGGCCGAGCAGGGCAATACGATCCTGCTGGCCTTCGGCCTCGCCCTGATCGTCATCTACCTTGTGCTGGCGGCCCAGTTCGAAAGTTTCCGCGATCCCTTGATCATCATGATGTCGGTGCCTTTGTCGATCTTCGGCGCGATCGTGCCGCTCAATCTCGGCCTGGGCACGCTGAACATCTATACGCAGGTGGGACTGATCACGCTGATCGGACTGATCACCAAGCACGGGATCCTGCTGGTCGAGTTCGCCAATCAGCAGCGCCACGAGCGTGGGCTCGACCGGTTCGAGGCGATCATCGCATCGGCCAAGGTGCGCCTCAGGCCGATCCTGATGACCACGGCGGCGATGGCGCTGGGCGTCGTGCCGCTGATCACCGCGCAAGGCGCGGGCGCCGCGGCGCGCTACTCGATGGGGCTGGTGATCTTTTCCGGCATCCTGATCGGCACGATGTTCACGCTGTTCGTGGTGCCGATGTTCTACACGCTGATCACCCGGCGCGAACTGGCGCCGGAGCCCGAGCAGCCGCGGATCGCGCCGGCCGAGTAGGGCCGGCGCTGTCTCAGCGCATGGCGCCCAGGAAATCGAGCACCGCGCGGCGCATTTGCGGGGTTTCCTGGTGTCCGGTCTCGGGCTGCGACAGGCGTGTAAGCGCCGTTGCCGCGCCAGCCGTCTCGTAGGCCGCGCGGGTCTGCCGATAGGCGGTTTCGACGGCGTCGGGCGGGGTGAGCGGGTCGTGGTCGCCGGTGCAGATCAGTTGCCGGCGCGGCGCGACCATGCCGGCGATGCGTCCGGTCGAGGTGGCGGCAAGCAGGCCGGGGACCGTCATATAGTGGCCGTGCAGATCGTGGGCGCCGGTTTCGATAAGGCTGTCGAGATCGGCATAGGCGCAAAGATGCGCCGTACGCGCCACGCGCGGCTCGAGGGCAGCCAGAAAATAGGCGTGGGTTGCCCCCATCGACAGGCCGAACGTGGCAATCCGGGTCGCATCGACATCGGCGCGCGCGGCCAGATGATCGAAGGCGGCCAACAGGTCGGCCAGCATCAGCCCCATCAGCGTCGCCCCGCGCCACAGCATCGCCTTGGCGAGCGCGTTTTCCCCGGACTCGGCCCGATCGCCGAAGGTCGGCATGTCGACCGACAAGGTCACCAGCCCCTCTTTCGCCAGCACCGGTCCATAGGGGCCGATAAGGCTTGGACGACCGACGAGGAGTTCCGACGCCCCGATCGCGTATTTGTTGCCGTGGGCATGGCAATATAGCACCGCCGGGCAGCGGCCGCTCGCGCGCGCCGGTCGGGTCAGCAGTCCACGTACCGGCCTGCCGTCGCCGAAATCGAATATCAGGCGCTCGACGACATGATCGCCCTCGTCGGACCGCTCGGCCGCGCGGACGATGGGCGCGCGCCGCTCCCGCGCCGGGATACGGATCAGGCTCTTGAGGTCGTCCGGGGTCATGGCGTCGTTCCGATGCGGGCCTGTCCACGGTCGGTTCTAGAACCGTTCATTCGGAAATGGAATCACCTGACGGAAACGGATTTTCGTCCAGGCAGGGAGAAATCCGCGGCGCAGCATGACCGGCGGGCAGGGATTTCGACGGCGGAGCCCGCCGGGCTCGCGTCGGAGGAAAGCCACCATTCCTTCGGTCGGGACCTTGTCGGCCAGAACTGGACCCTCGAGCTTGCCCGAGCGTGGCTTGTCGGATGTCCGGCCCCATCGTGATTGGGCTATTTTCGCGGGTCTGCCGGGCACAAAGTTGCGGATTTCGCGCGCAAGCCGGTTTTCCTGGACGCGGCTTCATGGCATTGGGCTGCTATCGTTTCGAACCGGCTCGCAGCATGGCCGCGCGGCACGCCGGCAAACCGGACGGCCGGCAAGGATCGGAAGCACAGCGTGAACAGCCTCACAATCACCAGACCCGACGATTGGCACCTACATCTGCGCGACGGCGCGATGCTGGCCGGCGTGCTGCCCTATAGCGCGGCACATTTTTCCCGAGCGATCATCATGCCGAACCTGGTGCCGCCGGTCGTAACCACGGCCGACGCGGCGGCCTATCGCAACCGCATCGAAATGGCGCTGCCGCCGGGATCGACGTTCCAGCCGCTGATGACGCTTTATCTGACCGAGGCGACCGACGCCGACGATGTTGCGCGCGGCTTCCAAGAGGGCGTGGTGCGCGCGGTCAAGCTCTACCCGGCCGGGGCGACGACCAATTCGCAAAGCGGCGTGCGCGACATTGAAAAGGTGGTGCCGGTGCTGGAGCGTATGGCCGAGATCGGCATGCCGCTTTGCATCCATGGCGAGGTGACCGACGCCGACATCGACATTTTCGACCGCGAGGCGGTGTTCATCGAGCGCGTGCTGGAGCCGCTGCGCCGGCGCGTGCCGGGCCTGCGGGTGGTGATGGAGCACGTGACGACCAAGAACGGTGTCGACTACGTGCTGGCCAATCCCAAGGGGCTTGCGGCCACGATCACCACCCATCACCTGATCATCAACCGCAACGCGATCCTGGCCGGCGGCATCCGCCCGCATTATTACTGTCTTCCGGTCGCCAAGCGCGAAACCCACCGGCTGGCGCTGCGCGCGGCGGCGACGTCGGGCGACGCCCGCTTTTTCCTGGGAACCGATTCCGCCCCCCATACCGATGCGTCGAAGCAAACCGCCTGCGGCTGCGCCGGCATCTTTTCGGCCATCAACACTATGGCCTGTCTGGCGCATGTGTTCGAGGAGGAAGAGGCGCTCGACCGGCTCGAGGCCTTCACCTCGCTGAACGGCCCGGCCTTTTACGGCCTGCCGCCGAACGAGGCGCGGATGCACCTGAAGCGCGCGGCGGACCCGATCGCCTTTCCGCCCCGCATCGAGACCGGCGAGGGACCGGTGACGGTGTTCGATCCGATGTTTCCGATCCACTGGTTCGTCGCGGACGAAGCCGGCTAGAACCCGGAACGTCCGCACGACCCGTCAACAGCCCGAGGACGAACGCATGTTTTCCAACACCTTTCCCGAACGCGCGGTGATCTCGACCACCGTGGCCAGGATGTTGCTCGAGATCGAGGCCGTTCATTTCCGCGCCGACGAGCCCTATACGTTCACCTCGGGGCTGGCGAGCCCGGTCTATATCGACTGCCGCAAGCTGATCTCCTATCCGCGCATCCGCGCGGCGCTGATGGATTTCGCCGCATCGGTGATCCTGCGCGATGTCGGCTTCGAGCAGTTCGATGGCGTGGTTGGCGGCGAAACGGCCGGTATTCCGTTCGCGGCGTGGTTGTCCGACTCGCTCGGCCTGCCGATGCATTACGTGCGCAAGAAACCCAAGGGTTTCGGCCGCGACGCGCAGATCGAGGGCGCACCGGTGGAGGGCAAGCGCATCCTGCTGGTGGAAGACCTGACCACAGATGGCGGCAGCAAAATCAAGTTTGCCGAAGCGCTCAACGACGCCGGCGCGCGGGTCACCGACACGTTCGCGGTGTTTTATTACGACATTTTTCCGGACGCGCCGGAACGGCTGAAGGCGGCCGGGATGCGGCTGCACTATCTTGCGACCTGGTGGGACGTCTTGAAGGTGTGCGAGGACGAGGGCCGGTTTTCGCCGCATGTGCTCGGCGAGGTCGAAAGCTTTCTCAAGGCGCCGCTCGCCTGGTCGGCCGCCAATGGCGGGATCGCCGAGATGACGCGCTGACCGCCGGCGCCGGCATTGGACCGGTGCCGAAAATGCGGCATTGTCCCGGCCGATAACGCTTTGGGGCACACCGCGCATGGGCGTGCAAGACGACAGGCATCAAACAGACGCCACACCGCCGGTCGCGGGCCGAGCCGACGCCGGCTTGGCGACCGACGCCGGCGCGTTGATCGCGGCCGAATTGCTCGGATTGCTCTCCGATCCGTTCAAAACGCTGTTGGAGGCGCTTGCCCGGGCGCCGGACGGCCTGGCCACCGACCTGGTCGACGCGGGCCGGGTGGTCGAACTGTGCGACCGCTTTCCCGCCCTGGTGCGGGTCGATGCGGACCGTGGCGTGCTGACCTTTCGCGTCGCCGAGGTCGCCGCGGCGTTTCGCACCGCCCTTGCGCCGATTTCGGCTCGGCAGGGAACCGACGCCGTTGCACCGGAAACAGGCGACGCGCCACGGAGCGACGGTACCGTGGCGGCGATCCTGGCGGCGCAGAAACAGGGCGATTTCGACGAGGCACTACGTCTTTTCTACGCCGGTGGCCGGGAATTCTTCATGCATTTCCATGGGCTGGACCAATGTCTTGAGGTTCTGGACGGATTTCCCGAGGACTGGCGCGATCGCCACAACGTGCTGGTCTTCGCTTACACCATGCATGCGCTCAAATCGGGCAATGTCAGCCGCGCCCGGCATCTGATCACTCGCCGCTTCGGCGCCGAGTCGCTGGATCTCAACCTGGTTCTGGACGATCGGGCCCGTTTTCCGCTCGATTTCAGGCTGTTTCGGTTCCTGATGGCCATGTACGAGGACATCGCCATCACCGACAAGTCGCGGGCGCTGGTGTTCGATGCGCTCGGCGAGGTGCCGCTCGACGATCATCTGCAGCGCGGCAGCTTCTACAACGCCATGCTGGAAGTCGCGGTGCGTCGGCGCGAATATGATTCCGCCGACGAGATCGCGCGGCGCGCGCGCCACCATTATCGGCAAGCCGATGCCCACCTGCTGGGTTTCTATGTCGATCTCTACCAGGCGATCCTGTGCCTGCTGCGCGGCGCGCTCACGGCCGCCGACAGCCATGCTCGCCATGCCGGCCAGACACTTGCCCGTGTCCCGTTTGAGACGCCGTCGGACGGCCGACTGCTGGGCCTGGTGAAAGCCGTCATCCGCTACGAGCAGGGCGACGTGCGTACCCTGGTGCGCTTCCTCAACGAGGAGTTCGACCGGTTCGCCTATGGCGAGATCTGGCCGACCGTTGCCGAACTGGCGATCAACTATGGCGGCCAGGCGCTGAGCCGGCATGTGTCGAGCGCGGCGGCGCGGGTGTTTCTCGACAAATGGCGTGTCCAGGAATGGCGTTCGAACCGGTTCCGGCTCGTCATCACCCTGCGCGAGGTCGCGATCCTGCAAAACGGCAATCGCTGGCAGGAGGCCTCCGACCTTCTCACCGCCGTGCAGTCACGGGCGAACCGTACATGGGTCGAGGGGGCGGTGGAAAACCTGATCCGTCTCGTTGACCCGCAGGAAATCGCGCTCGTGATGGCGTGGTTGCGCCATCTGATCTGGGAGGTGCCGACCCGGCCGATGCTGCGCGACCAGGTCGCCGTCCTTTTGACCAACGACCATCTCACCGACCGCCAGCGCGTGACGGTGCGCGTGTGGTCGGCTCATCTGGCGCGCCTTCACCGCGACATCACCACAGCCCGCTCCGATACGCTGAAGGCACTGGAGGCGTGTGCGCGGCTCGGCACGATCATGCCGCTGGCCGAAGAGCCGCAACTCATCCAACCGCTTCTCGACGACAAGCGCATCGGCTCGTTCGTGCTGGCTTCGAACGATGTCCGCCAGGCGATGCGCCGGCTCAAGGCGCTCGACATGCCGACCTCGGACGGGCCGCGGCGCGCGGGGCTGACGCGCAAGGAAATGAAGGTGCTGCTTCTCGTTGTCGAGGGCGGGACCAACAAATTCGTCGCCCGCCAGCTCGGATTGTCCGAGGTGACGGTGAAATTTCACCTGTCCAACATCTACCGCAAGATCGGTTGCCGCCGCCGGGGCGAGGCGATCGCGACCGCCAAGGCGCTGGGCTGGGTCGCCTGAGCGGGCGAAATCGACCAGGCCTCTCAAAAACCTATACCTATTCTATCAAAACCTATCCTATCTCGCCCTTGATCCGGATGCGGTGGTCGCGGGAAACTTTTGGCAACGACAGCGCGGCAGCCAATGCCGCCACGAGGCGGAACCGGAGGCACATGAACACCAATTGGCTCGACGTCATGCTGCGGCGGCTGCTCGGCTTCGCCGGCGTCATGCTGGTCCTGTCGCTGATGATCTTCGTGCTGGCGCGGGTGGTGCCGGGCGATCCGGCCCGCATCGCGCTCGGTCCCAGCGCCACCCAGGAGCAAGTCGACGCAATGCGCCTGGAAATGGGGCTCGACGATCCGGTCCTGATCCAGTTCGTGAATTATGTCGGCGGCGCCCTGCGCGGCGATTTCGGCCGCTCGCTGATCTCCGGCAAGCCGGTGGCGAGCGAAATCCTCGAACTTCTGCCGGCGACGCTGGAACTCGTGCTGGTGACGGTGTTCCTGATGATCGTGATATCGGTGCCGCTCGGTGTGGTCACCGCGCGCTACCGCAACAGCTGGATCGACAATACCGGCCGCTTTTTCTCCATCATCGGCGTGACGATGCCGAGCTTCCTGTTCGCCATCCTGCTTCAGCTCGCCGCGGCGAATTTCTTTCCCGGCTGGCCGATCCTCGGACGGATCGACTATACGCTGACCGCGCCCCAGGGCCCCACCGGCTTGCTTCTGATCGATTCACTCGCGCATGGCCGTTTCGACGTCTTCGCCAGCGCGCTGCAGCATCTGTTGTTTCCGGCGCTCGCGCTGGCCATGGCTGGCATCGGACAGGTGACCCGCATCACGCGCTCGGCGATGATCGAGCATCAGCGGCGCGACCACGTGCTGACGTTGAAATCCTTCGGCGTGCCCGACCGGGTGATCATTTTCCGTTATCTTTTGAAACTGTCCTCGATCGCGCCGCTGACCATCATGGGCCTGGAATTCGCCTCGCTGATCGGCAACGCCTTCGTCGTCGAACTGGTGTTTTCCTGGGGCGGGTTCGCGTCTTACGGGCTGGAGGCGATCCTGCAGAAGGACCTCAACGCGGTCATGGCCGTGGTGCTGGTCTCCGGCTTCTTCTTCATCGTGGCCAATCTGATCATTGACGTGGTGCTGCTGATGATTGACCCGCGCCTGCGGTTCAAGGAGGCGCGCTGATGTCGGCTCCCGCAATGCCGCAGCCCGAGGCGCTCTCGACCCGCTACATGGCGTGGTACCGGTTCACCCGCAATCCGGCGGCGGTGATCGGTGCGTTCATGGTCGTCACCGTCATCCTCGCCGCAATCTTCGCGCCGCTGATCGCGCCCTATCCGGACCATGTCGGCGCGGTGGTCGATTTCCGCAACCGCCACGCCGCGCCCGACATGGCCCATCTTCTCGGTACCGACAAGGTCGGGCGCGACATCTTGAGCCGCGTCGTGTTCGGCTTCCGGGTGTCGCTGTTTCTGGTCATTGGCGTGCTCGGCGTCGCGGTGCCGGTCGGAGCGGCGCTGGGTCTGGCCGCCGGCTATTTCAGCGGCTTGACGGAGCGCATCATCACCGGCTTCACCAATGTCATGCTGGCGATCCCGCCGCTGGTCATGGCGCTGGCGATCGGCAACGTGCTGGAGCCCAACCTGGTCAATGCCATGCTGGCGATCACCCTGTTGTGGTGGACCTGGCACGCGCGACTCGTCTACCGGGTGTCGAAATCGATAGCGGCCGAGGATTTCATCGAGGCCGCCAGGCTCGCCGGCGCCAGCCATTGGCATATCCTGACGCGCGAAATCCTGCCGAACTGCATCTCGGTGATCTCGGTCAAGACGACGCTGGACGCCGCCTTCGTCATCCTGTTCGGCGCGACGCTGTCCTTTCTCGGGCTCGGCGTGAAGCCGCCGACGCCGGATCTCGGCTCGATGGTCGCCGACGGGCGGCAGTTCCTGCCGGAGATGTGGTGGGAGGTGCTGGCGCCGGGTTTCGCCATTTTCTACGCCACGCTCGGCTTCAACCTGCTCGGCGACGGGCTGCGCGACATGTTCGACGTGGAGGCGTGAGGATGGGCAATCTGCTCGACATCCGCGGCCTGGACGTTGCCTTCCGCACCTATGGCTTCCGCGCCCACATCCTCAAGAACGTCTCGTTGTCGATCCCCGAGGGCGGGCGGGTCGCGCTGATCGGCGAGACCGGGTCCGGCAAGTCGGTCACCGCCAAGTCGATCCTCGGCACCTTGCCCGGCAACGCGCATGTGGAAGGCGGTTCGATCCTGTTCGAGGGCCGCGACGTGCTGCAGCTTGCCGAAGCCGAGCGCGACCGCATGAAGGGCACGGCCTTTTCCGTGATCATGCAGGACCCGCTGTCCTCCTTCAATCCGGTCTTCCGCATCGGACGCCATCTCGACGACGTGATGCGCTTTGCCGACATGCGGCTGGGCGAACGGTCGGGCGCGGCGGAGCGCCAAAAACGCATCTACGAAGTCTTGCGCAAGGTCCAGCTCTCCGATCCCGAACGGGTGTTTTCGGCCTATCCGGCGCAATTGTCGGGCGGCATGCGCCAGCGCGTGCTGATCGCGCTGGCGCTGTTGCACCAGCCCAAGCTGCTGATTGCCGACGAGCCGGGCACGGCGCTCGACGTCACCACCCAGGACGAGATCATGAAGCTGATCAACCGGCTGGTCTCCGAAAACGGCCTGTCGTTGTTGATGATCACCCATAATCTCGGCGTGGTGCGCCAGATGGCCGACGACATCTATGTCATGCGCCACGGCGAGATCGTCGAGCATGGGCCGCTGCGCCAACTCTTCACCAGTCCGCGCGAAGATTATACGCGTCAACTCGTCGATGCGATCCCGCCGCTCTATGGACCGAAAGTGGTCGACCAGCCGCCCGTCGAGGGCGAGGCGATCATCGCACTCACCGGCGTGTCGAAGGTGTTTTCCGAGCGCCGGCTGATCGGGCGCGGCAGCGAGCACATCGCGGTCAAGGATGTCGACCTGACGATCGGCAAGGGCGAGATTTTCGGGCTGGCGGGCGAATCCGGTTCCGGCAAGACCACGGTCGCGCGCATGATCATGGGATTGATCGCACCGAGCACCGGCGAGATTACCGTCGACGGCGTCAAGATGGCCGGTACCGGCCGCAGCGACGCCTTCCGCCACCTGACCCAGATCGTCTACCAGAACCCCGGCACGTCGTTGAACCCGAAGCGCACGGTCGGACAGACGCTATCGGTGCCGCTGCGTTTTGCCGGGCTCGAGCGGGTGCGTTTCGACGCGCGGATCGCCGAATTGCTGCGCCATGTAGACCTGCCGGCGCATTACGTGTCGAAATATCCGCACGAATTGTCCGGGGGACAGAAGCAGCGCGTGGCGATCGCCCGCGCGCTGGCAGCCAACCCGAAGATCATCGTGCTCGACGAGCCGACCTCGGCGCTCGACGTGTCGGTGCAGAAAAACGTCATCGCGCTTTTGCAACGGCTGCGCGACGAGCTTGGCCTGACCTATCTCTTCATCTCCCACGACCTGTCCTTGATGCGCAATTTCTGCAGCCGGATCGCGGTGATGTTGCGCGGCGAACTGGTGGAGGAAGGCGAACCGAGGACCGTCTTCGCCAAACCGGCCCATCCCTATACGCGGGCGCTGATCGCCGCGGTTCCGGTCATGGCCGACGAGGAAGAACAAATGAAACCCTCCGTCTCGGCGGAGGAAAGAAAGCGTTTTCTTGTCGATGCGGTCGCCTGAACGCCGCCGGCAAATGAAGAAAGGAGAAATGCGGTGTATCGTCTGGGTATCGACGTAGGGGGAACCAATACCGACGCGGTGGTTATGCATGACCGCGAGGTGCTTGCCGGCGTAAAGGCGGCCACGACGGAGGATGTGACCTCCGGCGTTCTGGAAGCGCTGGACAACGTGCTGTCGAAGGCCGGCGTCGACCGCGCCAAGATCGCCAATGTGATGATCGGCACAACCCATTTCACCAATGCGGTCATCGAACGCAAACATATCAGCCCGGTCGCCGCGATCCGGCTCGGACTGCCGGCGACCGCCTGCCTGCCGCCGATGGTCGATTGGCCGGAAGACCTGCGTGAGGCTGCGGGCAATCTCGGCTATCTGGTGCGCGGCGGCTACGAGTTCGACGGGCGCGAGATCGCACCGCTCGACGGCGACGAGATCGACCGCATCGCCGACGACATATTGGCCAAGAAGATCAGCTCGGCCTCGATCAGTTCCGTCTTCAGCCCGATCAACCGGCAGATGGAGGTCGATGCCAGGGATCGGTTGTTGAAAAAGTGCCCTGATCTCCAGGTGGTGCTGTCGTCGGATATCGGCCGTATCGGGCTTCTGGAGCGCGAAAGCGCGGCGATCATGAACGCCAGCCTGCTGGCGCTGAGCGAACGCACGGTCGACGCCTTTGGTTCGGCGCTGAAATCGACCGGCTTGCACTGTCCGTTCTTCATCACCCAGAACGACGGCACGCTGATGGATGCGGCGATGGTCAAGCGCTTTCCGGTGCTGACTTTCGCGTCCGGACCGACCAACTCCATGCGCGGCGCGGCGTTCCTGACCGGCATCAAAAACGGCATCGTCGTCGATATCGGCGGCACGACCACCGATGTCGGCGCGTTGCAGCTCGGCTTTCCGCGCCAGGCCGCGACCGTGGTCGACATTGGCGGCGTGCGTACCAATTTCCGCATGCCGGACGTGTTCTCGATCGGTCTGGGCGGCGGCTCGCTGGTGCGGCGCAGTCCAGACGGAACGGTCACGGTCGGCCCGCAATCGGTCGGCTACCGCCTGACCCGGGAGGCGCTGGTCTTTGGCGGCGACACGCTGACGGCGACCGACATCGCGGTCGCCCGCGGCGAGGCCGAGATCGGCGACAAGTCGAAACTCGCCTCGGTCGGCGGCGATCTCGCGCAAGGCGCCCGCGAGGCCATAACGGCAATGCTGGAAGCGGCCGTGGAGCGCAGCCGGATTTCGCCCGAACCGCTGCCGGTGATCGCGGTCGGCGGCGGCTCGATCCTGATGCCGGACCGGCTCGGCGATCTCGAGGTTCTGCGGCCGGACCATTTCGCCGTCGCCAACGCGGTCGGCGCCGCGATCGCGCAGATCAGCGGCGAGGTCGACCGGATCTATTCGCTGGAAAATGGCCTGACGCGCGAGATCTGCCTGAAACAGGCCGAAGAGGAGGCCACCGAAAAGGCGATCGGCGCCGGCGCTGCCGCCGCCACGATCGAGGTCATCGAGCGCGAGGACGTGCCCTTGGCCTATCTGCCGGGCAACGCGACGCGCATCCACGTCAAGGTGGTCGGCGAGATGGGAGGCGGCGATGCTCTCCCGGCCTGACAAACTCTGGACGTTGACGGAAGCCGACATCGAGGCGCTGGAGATCGGCTCGGCGATCCTGGGCACCGGCGGTGGCGGCAATCCCTATATCGGCAAGCTTAGGGCACGCCAGGCTTTGCGCAGCGGCAACACGCTCAGCGTTATCAAGATGCAGGATCTGCCCGACGACGCCAAGGTGGTGTCGCTCGGCGGCATCGGCGCGCCGCTGATTTCCTTCGAGCGCATCAAGGAAGGCCGCGAAGGGCTGCGCTGCGTGCGCGCCCTGGAGGAGCGCCTCGGTTTCAAGGCCGATGCGATCGCCTGCGAGGAGATCGGCGGCCAGAACGCCATGGAGCCGCTGATCACCGCCTCGCTGGCCGGTTTGCCGGTGGTCGACGGCGACGGCATGGGCCGCGCCTTTCCCGAAATGCAGATGACGACCTATTCGATCTACGGTCATCGTTCCACGCCGTCGGTGATGTGCGATCCGCACGGCAATGTCGTCATCTTCGACCACGCGATCTCGGAGAAATGGCACGAACGGATGGCGCGCGCCTGCGTTATCTCGCAGGGCGGGGCTTCGACCCTGGCCAGCGCGCCGATGAGCGGCGCCTTCGTCAAGCGGTTCTCCATCCCCGATTCCTACACCAAGGCGGTGGGGCTGGGCCGCGCGGTGATGGAGGCGCGTCAGCGCCATGCCGACCCGATCGCGGCGATCTGCGAGATGGAAAACGGGCGGGTCTGCTTCACCGGCAAGATCAAGGATCTCAAGCGGCATCTGAAGGGCGGCTTCGTTACCGGCGAGGCGATCATCGAAGGCTTCGACGGCTGTAACGACCAGACGGCCGCAGTGCTGATCCAGAACGAGAACCTGGTGTTCAAGCGCGACGGCGTGGTCGAGATCGCCGTGCCCGACCTGATCATCATTCTCGACATCGACACCGGCAACGCCATCACCACCGAAATGCTGCGCTACGGCCAACGGGTCGCGGTGGTGGCCTTGCCCTGCCACCCGCTGCTGCGCACGCCCGAGGCGCTGGAGGTCGTCGGCCCGAAGGGATTCGGCTTCGACGACATCGCCTACCGGCCGATGGAAGCGGACGATCCGACACAAGGGAGCGCCACATGACGACATTTACGGTTTCGGCCGCCGACATGGAGCCGATCGCGCTGGGGGGCGCGTTTTTGGGAACCGGCGGCGGCGGCGATCCGCATATCGGCAAGCTGATGGCGCGCGCGGCGATCGAACAATACGGTCCGGTGCGTGTGATCGATGCCGAGGAGGTTTCCGACGACGCCTTGTGCGTGCCGGTGGCGATGATGGGCGCGCCGACGGTGATGGTTGAAAAGCTGCCGCGCGGCGACGAGGCGCGCGAGGCGCTGACCCAGCTCGAGACCTTTCTCGGCCGCAAGGCCGATGCGCTGATCTGCATCGAGGCGGGCGGGCTCAACTCGACCATTCCCTTCGCGGTCGCCGCGGCGACCGGGCTGCCGCTGATCGACGGCGACGGCATGGGGCGTGCCTTTCCCGAGCTGCAGATGGTGAGCTTCACCATGCACGGGGTGGCGGCCACGCCGATGGTGATCGCCGACGAAAAGGGCAATTCCTCGGTCATCAACACGATCTCGAACCAATGGACGGAAAAGCTGGCGCGCGCCCAGACGGTGGAGATGGGCGGCGCCGCGCTGGTGGCGATCTATCCCATGCAGGGCGCACGGATGAAAAAGGGTATCTTGCGCAACACGCTTTCGCTGATCAAGGAGGTCGGCGAGACGATCGCCACCGAGCGGGCGCAAAACCGCAATCCGGCCGAGGCGCTGATCGCCAGGCTTGACGGGCGGCGCCTGTTTACCGCCCGCGTGGTCGACATCGAACGGCGCACGACTGGCGGGTTCGCGCGCGGCAAGGCTATCCTGAAGGGAGTCGACGCCGACCAGGGCCGGAGTTTCTCCGTCGAATTCCAGAACGAGTTCCTGATCGCCCGCGACGGCGAGGGGACCGCGCTTGCCACCACGCCCGACCTGATCTGCGCCCTCGACGCCGACGGCGGACTGCCGATCACCACCGAGCAGCTGCGCTACGGGCTTGCCCTGTCGTTCATCGGCATGCCGAGCGACCCGCAATGGCGCACCAAGGCCGGGCTCGACCTCGTTGGACCCCGCTACTTCGGCTACGACCAGGATTTCGTGCCGCTGGAACAACTCACGAAAGCTGCCTGACGTTTAGGAACCGCAACCATAATATCCAGAGGAGAAAGCCATGAAACGCATGCTTCCAGTCGCTCTTGCCGCCCTTTTGGGCACCAGCGCGCTGGCGCCCGCCGCCCTTGCCCAGGACAAGGTGTCGCTGGTCGTCAACGCGGTGCAGATCTTCGGCACGGTCGATCCGGCCAAGGTCAACGACTACACCGAATATATGGCGATCGTGAACCTCTACGATGCGCTGACCACAGTCGACGCGACGGGCGCGGTGGTGCCGCAGCTCGCCGAAAGCTGGGAGATTTCGGACGACAGCAAGACCTACACGTTCAAGCTGAAGGCCGATGCGACCTTTCAGGACGGCACTCCGGTCGAGGCCAAGGACGTAGTCTATTCGATGCAGCGCCTGCTGGCGATCAATGAAGGCCCGGCCTATCTGTTTTCCGGCCTGGTCGAGCCGGATGCCGTCAAGGCGCTCGACGACCACACGGTCGAAATCACGCTCAACCGCGTCTATGCGCCGTTCATCTCCAACACGCCGTTGATCCTGGTCGTCAATTCCGACCTGGTGAAGGAGAAGGGCGACGGGGAATGGGGCGAGACCTACCTGGCCGACGCTTCGGCCGGCGCGGGACCCTACAGCCTGGCGAGCTGGACTCGCGGCTCGCAGATGGTGATGGAACGCTACGGCGATTATCACATGGGCTGGCCGAAGCAAAAGCCGATCGACGAGTTGCGGTTCGTGATCACGCGCGACGAGGCGACCGTCAAGGCGCTCGCCACCAAGGGCGAACTCGGCATGTCGTCGCAGTACCAGTCGAACGAAACCTATGAGGCGATCGACAAGCTCGACAATTACAAGATCATCGCCGCCGACACGGCGACCGGCTTCTACATCAAGCTCAACAACCAGGTGGCGCCGACCGACGACGTCCATATTCGCCGGGCGATCGCCTATGCGACCGACTACGCCACGATCCGGGACGTGATCTATCCGGGCGGCGAGTTGAAGGGGCCGTTGGCGCCGGTGTTCGCCGACGCCCATCTCGACAGCCTGCCATCGCCGGAATTCAACCTCGAGAAGGCCAAGGAAGAGGTCGCCAAGTCGAAATATGCCGGCGATACGCCGATCAAGCTCGCCCACGCCTATGTCGCCAAGACCGCTTTCGAGGAAGAGATCGGGTTGTTGCTCAAGTCGACGCTGGAGACCATCGGCTTCGAGGTCGAGCTGCAGCCGGAGCCGTGGAACCGGATCACCGAACTGGCCTCGGCGGTCGACACGACGCCGGCTTCGACCCAGGTCTTCTACGGGCCGACCTATCCGTCCCCGGACTCCGTCTTCTATGTCCAGTACCATTCCAAGGCGAAGGGCACGTGGTCGTCGATGGAATGGGTGATGGATCCCGACATCGACGCGCTGATCGACAAGTCGCGCGGCGAAACCGATGTTGAGGCCCGCAACGCGATCTACAAGGAAATCCAGCAGAAACTGCATGACCGGCAGTCCGACATCTATCTGCTGACCCAGAAGAAGCGGTTTGCCGCCAATAGCTGCCTGCAGGGCTATGCCTGGGTGCCGATGCAGAGCTGGGACACGGATTTCTCGCGCTTCTGGTGGGATTGCGAAGGATAGCCGGAACACCCGGTTGGAGCGAGCGGCCGGCGCCCCGTGCGCCGGCCGTTTTTTGTTGCGGCTTTGATTCAAGGACTTATCGGCTTGAATCATGCCTTGGTTGCAAGTGCCTGGAAGGGTTGGCGTTTTGTGTGTGCCTGCCGATTCCGGCCGCGTCAGTCATCGAAACGGAAATAGCCGTCGCGCACCAGCGAATCGGAATATTCGACCGGCCGGCCCTCGGCGTCGACGACCAGCCGGCAAAGCCGCAACAGGCTGGCGCCGGGTTCCAGGCCGAGATCGGCGGCCTGGCCGGGCGAAGCGGCGACGGCGGAATAATGCTGCGAACCGATCCTCAGCGTGGCGCCGGTGGCGCGGCGGATCAGATCGTAGAGCGAGTCCCGCATCAGCCGGTCGACGGGCAGCGTGTCGGCGACCCATTGCGGCAGCACGCTGGCCTGGCGGACCACGGGCCGCCCGTCGAGCAGCCGCAGACGTTCGATCTCGGTCACCGCCGTGCCGACGGCAAGCCCGAGCGCGCGGCTTTCGGCAAGGCCGGAACTGCGGCGCGCGACGCCCAGAACGCGGGTTGCTGGTGTCATGCCGACCTGGCGCGCGGCGGTCGGAAAATCGTCGAGATTACGGCCCTGGCTCTCGATGACGCGCGCGCAATAACGTGCGTTGCGACCCTGTCCCTTGTCGATCAGGCCGTCGTTTTGCATCAGCGCGAGCGCGCTGCGTACGGTCCGCCGGCTGACGCCATAGCCGCGCGCGAGTTCGTTTTCGGGAGGCAGCGTATCGCCACGACGCCACAATCCGGTTTTCAGTTCGGCGGCGAGGCGTTGCGCCA
The DNA here is from genome assembly GCF_009742725.1 of Nitratireductor arenosus. Lineage (GTDB taxonomy): Bacteria > Pseudomonadota > Alphaproteobacteria > Rhizobiales > Rhizobiaceae > Mangrovimarina > Mangrovimarina arenosa. The sequence continues at coordinate 467,051 of NZ_WPHG01000002.1, forward strand.
GGCGGCGATAGGCGGGGGGTGTTCGTGGCGCGCGCGTCACGATGCCCGGTGGCCGATATTGCGCACCAGAACGGCGCCGATGATGATCAGGCCGGTAAAGATATCCTGCAGGTAGTTCGGAACGCCGAGGATGGTCAGCCCGTTGGCGACGACGGCGATGATCGCCGCACCCAGCAGCGTGCCGAGCGCATTGGCCTGACCGTCGCGGAAAGCGGTCATGCCCAGAAAGACGGCTGCATAGGCCTGCAGCAGGAAGCCGTTGCCGCCGGTGGGATGGGCGCTGCCGAGGCGCGCGGTCAAAAGCAGGCCGGCGATCGCGGCGAACAGCGAGCACAGCGCGAAAGCCCACACGCTGTTGTAGGTGACGCGCACGCCGCTCAGCCGGGCAGCCTCGCGGTTGCCGCCGATGGCCAGGACCCGGCGGCCGAGTTCGGTCCAGTCAAGCACGAACAGGGCGAGTACGGTTGCCGCCAGCGCCCACAAGGTGAGCACCGGAACGCCGGCGAGCGTGCCGCGGCCGAGGTCGCGGAAGGCGACCGGGATGTTGCCGAACAGGGTCGCGCCGTCGCTGATCCAGAAAGTGATGCCGCCGATCACCGTGCCGATGGCGAGGGTGACGATGAAGCTCGGCATGCGGAAGGTCGCGATCAGATAACCGCTGATCAGCCCGACACAGAAGCCGGCGGCGAGCGTGGCCGCGATCGTGACGGGCACGCCCCAGCCGGCGCCGAACAGGCTCACCGACACGATGCCGGCCATCGAGACGACCGCGCCGACCGACAGGTCGAATTCCGACAGCGCCATGACGAAGGTCGCGCCTAGCGCCACGATCGCCAATAGCGACATCTGCTGGGTGATGTTGATCAGATTGGAGGCCTGCGCGAACGAAGCCGGCGAGAGGGCCGAAAACAGGGCGATGATGGCGACGAGGCCGATCAGCGTGCCGTAGCGAGCCGAGAATGCCAATGTCAACTCCCGATCTATGAAGCCATGCCGGACCGCGCTGGCGCGTGAAACGCGGCCTTCAGCACCGTCTCGCGGCTGACGCCCGAATTGGCGATGTCCAGTGTGACGGCGCCCTGCGCCATCACGACGATGCGGCTGGCGAGCATCAATAATTCCTCGATATCGCTGGTGGCAAACAGCACCGCGGCACCGCCGGCCGCGCGCGCCCGGCATAGGGCGTGAATATCCGCCTTGGAGCGGATGTCGACGCCGCGGGTCGGCTCGTCGAGCAACAACAGGCGGATGTCGTCGTCGAGCCAGCGGCCGATCATGATCTTTTGCTGGTTGCCGCCCGAAAGCGTCGAGATGCGGTCGTCGAGACGACCGAATCTGACGGCGAGCCCGGAGAGAATCGCGTCCACACCGGCCCGCAAGCGCCTGTGCGACAGAACGGGCAGGCCGCGATGGGCCCGGTAACGGCCAAGCCGGGGCAGGGCGGCGTTGTCGAGGATCGATTGGTGCATGATCAGGCCGGTGTTGCGCCGATCTTCCGACACATAGGCGACGCCGGCCGCGATGCGTGACCTTATGCCGGTGCGGGGCAGGGCGCTGCGATCGAGCACGAGCGAACCCCGGCAGAGCGGATTGGCGCCCCAGATCGATTTCAAAAGGCTTGAACGCCCCGACCCGACGATGCCGTAAAGTCCGACGATCTCGCCGCCGCCGATGGTCAGGTCGATCGAGGGCCGGGCGGGGGCGACCCGAAGGCCGGACAATTCCAGCATCGTCGCGCCGCCGGTTGCCGACGCGGCGCGCGCCCGCTGTTTAAAGGCCTGGCCGGCCATTTCGGCGATGATCGCCTCGCGCGAGGTCTCGGCGAGCCGACCGTGATTGACTGTTTTGCCGTTGCGCAACACGGTGAAGTCGTCGGCGACGGCAAACACCTCGTCGAGCCGGTGCGACACGAAAATCACCGCGGTGCCTTGGTCGGCCAGGCGCCGGACGATGGCGCGCAGCGTCTCGGCCTCGGCCTCGCTGAGCGAGGCGGTCGGCTCGTCCAGAACCAGGATCTTCGCCTTGTCCATAAGCGCGCGCAGGATCTCCACGATCTGGCACTTGGCGACCGAAAGCCGGCCGACAGGGCGGTCGATATCGAGGTCGAGGCCATACCGGTCGCGTACCGCGGCGAAGCGTTTTCGCATAATCCGCCAGCGCACCAGACCGAAACGCTTTTCATAGGCGCGTCCGACATAGGCGTTCTCATAGGCGGTGAATTCGGGCACCAAATTGAGTTCCTGATGCACGAAGCGCAGGCCCGCGTCCTCGGCCGCGCGCGGACTGGCCGGCGCATAGGCCGCGCCGGCCAGGCGCATCGTGCCGGCGTCGGGCCGGTGCGTGCCCGACAGGCACTTCAGCAAGGTCGACTTGCCGGCGCCGTTTTCGCCCAACAGCGCGTGCACGCGTCCCGGCGCCACACGCATGGCGACGCCGTCAAGCGCGGTGACGCCGCCGAAGCGTTTGACGAGACCGTCCAGTGCGAGCATCGTGGCTAGAGCCGTTCCTGTTTGAATGGAATCGTTTGACCGCCGGGATTTCGCAGTCCGGCCAGGAGCGCGTGGCGATGCGGTGCAGGCACCGTGAGCCGCGTGCGACGCTGTAAGACGTGCGAAAGACCTAGGTCGGGCGATTGCGGTTTTAAAGGCGATATCAAAACCACAGGACGCTCCAGGTCTGGACGGCTTTTGCGCCGCGGCCCGTGTCGAAGCCCTTGCCCGATATTGATATCGCGCTGCGGGCTTCTCCTTGCGGAGCGAAAATCCATTCCATCAAACTGCTCCCAGCTAAAGAGGAACGGCTCCAGGTCAGCCGTCGCAGGTCGCATCGAGGCTCTTGCGGTCGACGACCATGGCGTCGACGAAGATCTCGGGATTACTCGGCGCCTCGCCGGCCATCACCTTTTCGATTTCGGCGACCGCGGTCCGCGCGATAGCGGGAAAATCCTGCCTTACTGTCGCGACCAGATTGGTGCACTGGCCGATCAGATCGATCGCCTGCGGGTTCCCGTCAATGCCGGCGATCGCCATCTTGGACGTCGGCATGTCGCTCTGCACGGCGAGCAGAGCGCCGATCGCCGGCTCGTCCCAGGCTGCCCATACACCGTCGATCTTGTCGCCGTGCTGACGCAGGAAGGTCTCCATCGCCTGGCGGGCATTGTCGATCGGACCCGGAACCTGGACGTAATGTTCAGCGATCACGGTGACATCGCCGTTCTTTTCGAGTGCCTCGTCGAGCGCCAATTCCCGCTGACGTACGCCCGGGTGGGCGGAATGGAAGAATTTGACGATATTGCCCTTGTTTCCAATCGCTTCGAACAGATAGTCCGACAGGATTGTGCCGAGGGCGAAATTGTCGGTGGTGATGTTGGCCGTCACGCCCTCGGCGAGCGCGCCGTCGAGGATGAAGACGGGGATCTTGCCGTCGGACGCCGCCTTGATCTGGTCGCCGATCTGGTTCGGGTCGACGCTGACCAGCACGATCGCGTCCACGCCGGCATTCGTGACGTCCTCGACACGGCTCGCCAATTGCTGGAAGTCGCCGCGCGTGTCGACGACATTGACGGTCCAGCCCTTGTTCTCGGCGTCCGTCTTGAAGGTTTCCACCATCTCGTTGGTGGCCACCGAGCTAAGATAAGGTGTGAGCACCGCGACATCCTCGGCAAGGGCGGGCGTGGCGGCTGTGAGCCCCATCGCGATCGCGCCGATCGACAAAGTCCGTTTCATCCTGTCCTCCTGTGGTCGTGTTCCTGGTCGAAGCGTCCGGCCGGACGCAAAGCGGGGGCGATATCACGCGCGAAACGCGACAGGCCGAGATAGGTGCGGTAGCGCCGTTCGCCGCGCTCGGCGCGTTCGGGACGCGGCGGCACGGTTTCGGCCGGCGCGAGACGCCGGTGGTCGGCCAATGCCAAGCCGAGCGGGCCGGCCACCATGCGCAGCAGGCCGAACGCCGTCATTTCGCGGCTTCCGCTCGGTACCATGACCGGGCGGGCGAGGCTGTCGGCCAGCAATTGCCGCTGCAGCGCGTGGCGCGCGCCGCCGCCGATGATCGTCAGGGGCGAGGGTGGCAGGCCGGCCGTGTCGAGATTGTGGCGGATGGCGAAGGCGATGCCTTCCATCGCCGCGTAGGCAAGCGCGCTGGAGCGCTGGCTGCGGTCGAGACCGAGAAAGCCGCCGCGCACCGCCCCGTCCTCGAACGGTCCGCGTTCGCCGGACAGATAGGGCAGGAAAAGCGCCTCCGGCGGCGAGGCGTCTTCTTCCGTCGCCCGCTCAAGCAGTGTGTCGTGGTCGGCGCCGGCGATGTCGCACACCCAGTCGAGTGCTGCGCCGGCGGTCAGGAAGGGCGAGATGACGATCGCGCGGTCGGCGTGGACGGGGTCGGCGAGCGTATAGATGTCGCGCGGCGGCGCGGCGTCGGCGAGCGGCAGGGTGGCGGCGACCCAGCCGGTCGTGCCGATATAGGCATAGGCGGTTCCAGGCCGGTCGGCCAGAGCGCCCCAGGTGGCAGCGGCCGCGTCGCCGGCGCCGTTATAGACCGGCAGGCCCGGCGCCAGCCCGAGTTCGGCCGCCGGGGCCGGCAACAGCGTGCCCACCACGGCATCGGCGGGCAGGATGTCGGGCAACATGCGCGGCGCGAGGTCGGCGCAGTCGAGGAGCGCCGTGTCCCAACGGCGCGAGTGGATATCCATCAGCCCGGTGGTGGAGGCCGTGGTCGGGTCGATGGCGGCGCGGCCGGTCAGCCGCAGCGCGAGCGCGTCCTTGGCGCCGAACAGCAGCCGGACATCGCCGGCGAGCGTGCCGGTGGGCAGATGCCGGTCGCGGGCGATCAGCTTGACGATGGTGTGGGCCGGATCGGGATGGTTGCCACAGCGGAGTGCGTAGTCCGGCGGCAACTTTTTGTACACGGCCGCGGTTTCGAAGGAGGCAAGCCGTCGGTCGGAATAAAGGATCGCCGGCGCCAGCGGACGGCCGTCAGGCGCGGCGACGATCAGGTTTTGCATCGAGCCGGTCAGTACGAGCGCGGTGATACGCTGGCGCTGGTCGAGCGCGCTCACCGCCGCGCCGAGCGCGCGCCACCAGTCCTCGGCATCCTGTTCGCTGCGTCCCGTGGCATCGGAAATCGTGCGCAGCGGGTGCGACGCGGCCTCCACGACCATGCCGCTCGCATCGAACAGAACCGCCTTCAGCGCCGAAGATCCGGCATCGACAGCCAGCAGGCCTCGCTCCAAAGCCATTGCCCCTTATTGTTATCGTTGCAGACAAGGCGACCGGGAACGGCGGGTTTGTCAACCGTGATCAGGCGGGCGCGCGTCTTTGCGTTCCAAAACGGACGATCCCTTCCCGAAACGGATGATCCGCGCTGCGCCTATTGATGCGTTTCCGGCGCCTGGCCGGGATCGGCGAAGCGGCGGTAATCGGCCGGAAAGACGCCGTGCGCCTGCCTGAACAGGGCGGCGAAACGCCCGGCATTGGCATAGCCGACACAGCGTGCGATTTCGGCCACCGGCAGGTCGGAACGTGTCAGAAGCGCACAGGCGCGGTCCATGCGGCGCGCCGTCAGATATTGGTGCGGGCTGTGGCCGGCAAAACGACGCATATCGGTGGTGAGCGTGCGCTGGGAAACGCCGATCCGGCGGGCGAGATCGCCGACGGTCAGCGCGAGCATGGCCGGATCGTCGAGCAGGGCGCGGAACCGGTGCACGCAACGGGGAACCGGCCCACGGAGCAAGGGCACCGCGGTTTCGGCGACCTCGTAGGGAATGTGGGCAAAAACCGTCTCCAGCACCGCCTGGACGATCGGCCCGGCCGGCAGGGCGGCTGTGCCGTGGCGGTCCGCCTCGATCTGTTCGCCGACGAGCAGGCCGAGCAGACGGGCGATGCGGCGCCCGGCCTGCGTGTCGAGGTCGATTTCCGGCGCGAAGACCGGCGTGCCGGCCGCCGCGTCTCCGACATGGTCGCGAAAGGCCCGTTCGACCACGCCGCGCTCGATGCGCAGCATCAACTGGGTGGTCCCGGCGCGCCAGTTGGAATGAATGGCGGGACCGGGCGACAGGATCAGGCCGCGCCCGATTTCCGACCGTACGCGCCGACGCCCGAAATCGACACACACTCCGCCCGAGAGCGGGAACTCCAGCATGTAGAATTGCTCGAAAATGCCGGCCTCGATGACGACTTCGGGGCCGTAGCGCAAAAGGTTCAGCGTCGCGCCGCCGAACTCGACGGCGTGGTGGCGGAAATCGATCGGATGACGTCCGCCGCCGGGCAGAGACAGATCGTGCGGACGGTAACGCATCGACATGGCGCTGACAGCCTCGGCGATGTCGCCCGAATGCAGGCCGGGGAGAGTGCCGAGCCGGTGCGAGGCTTCCTGGAGTTCGGGCGCTGTCATGGCGGCGAGGATAGGCACGCGGACGGGCTGTGTCCACAATCGGACGCGTTCGCGCACCCTCCGGGAGCAGGTTTTCCCGCGCCGCAGGCCGGGCCCCCGATAGGGACAAGTCGAATGCGACGCATATATGCCGACATGGCTGCATTGGCGATTCTTCGTGAGAAAAACATCCGGTTGGCCGTGCGGCGGATGTTTGACTTGTCACTATATGTCGTGCGCACATAGCGCGACACAGACCGTTTCGGCCCCACCGCCGCGTCAAGGATACCGCCCAATGACCATCAGCGCCGCCCCCAGCTTGAATTCGTTCCGCGCCGGACCCGACGAAGCCGGAATGTTCGGCATTTTCGGCGGGCGGTTCGTCGCCGAGACGCTGATGCCGCTGATCCTCGACCTGCAGGACCATTGGCAGCGCGCGCGCGCCGATGCCGATTTTCAGGCCGAGCTGGATCACTTGAACCGACATTATACCGGCCGGCCGAGCCCGCTCTATTTCGCCGAGCGGCTGACAGAGCATCTCGGCGGGGCGAAAATCTATTTCAAGCGCGACGAGCTCAACCATACCGGCTCGCACAAGATCAACAATTGCCTCGGTCAGATCCTGCTTGCAAAACGCATGGGCAAGACCCGCATCATCGCCGAGACCGGCGCTGGCCAGCACGGCGTGGCGACGGCGACGGTCGCGGCGCGGTTCGGGCTCGACTGCGTCGTCTATATGGGCGCGACCGATGTCGAGCGGCAGGCGCCGAACGTTTTCCGCATGAAGCTGCTCGGCGCGGAGGTGCGCCCGGTGCACTCGGGACACGGTACTCTCAAAGATTCGATGAACGAGGCGCTGCGTGACTGGGTAACGAATGTTGAGGACACCTATTACCTGATCGGCACGGCTGCCGGGCCGCATCCCTATCCGGAGCTGGTGCGCGAGTTCCAATCGGTGATCGGCCGCGAGGCGCGCGAGCAGATCATGGCCGCCGAAGGCCGCCTGCCGGATCTACTGGTCGCCGCGGTCGGCGGCGGATCGAACGCGATCGGGCTGTTCCATCCGTTCCTCGACGATCCCGACGTCGGCATGGTCGGCGTGGAGGCCGGCGGCAGGGGGCTGTCGGGCGAGGAGCATTGCGCCTCGCTGACGGCGGGCCGGCCCGGCGTCCTGCATGGCAACCGGACCTATCTGCTGCAGGACGATGACGGTCAGATCAAGGACGGGCATTCGATCTCGGCCGGGCTCGACTATCCCGGCATCGGCCCCGAGCATTCCTGGCTGAAGGAATCGGGGCGCGTGGATTATGTGCCGATCATGGACGACGAGGCGCTGGAGGCCTTCCAATTGCTGACCCGGCTGGAGGGCATCATCCCGGCGCTGGAGCCGGCGCATGCGCTGGCCGAGGTGGTCAAGCGGGCGCCGGCGATGGATCGCGAGGCGATCATCGTGATGAATCTGTGCGGGCGCGGCGACAAGGATATTTTCACCGTCGCCAAGATGCTCGGCCTGGAGATGTGAAGACAAGCCAGCCCAGGGGAGGCGGATCGGCATGTTCGAGATCTATCGGTCAAGGCAGAACCGGCACCATTATGTCGCGATACGGGCGGACGACATGGGCGAGAACGCGCGCGGCATCCGCGAAAGCGGCAATTTGGCGTTCATGACCAGGATCGCCGACGACGACCGGCCGCGCATCGCCTTCGACGCCGACGAAGCGAAAGGCCGGATCGAACGCGACGGCTTTTACGCCTTCGCCGTCACCATCGAGGTGCGCGAACATGCCGAGTGAGGCCGGCTCGTTCGGCAATGCCGTCGTCGAATATCACGTCACGTTCGGCAATGCCGGGCAGGCACGGACGCTGGCACGCGCCGTGCTCGAAGCGCGGCTTGCCGCCTGCGCCAACATTTTTGCCGGCGTGCGCTCGCTCTACTGGTGGCAGGGCGAAATCGCCGAGGAGAACGAGGTGTCCGTCCTGTTCAAGACGAGCACGGCGCGCGCCGAGGCCCTGGCAACCTTCATCGCCGAGCGCCATCCCTATGACACGCCGGCCATCATCCGCCACGACGGCGGCAGCGCCAACGCCGCGTTTGCGCGCTGGATCGAAGAGGAAACGACACCATCATGACATCGACGCGCATCGACCGCCGCATGGCGGCGCTGAAGGAGCAAGGCCGTCCGGCCCTGGTCACCTACATGATGGGAGGCGATCCAGACTATGATAGCGCGCTGGCGGTGATGAAGGCGCTGCCGCCAGCCGGCGCCGACATCATCGAACTCGGCATGCCGTTTTCCGATCCTATGGCTGACGGCCCGGCGATCCAGGCCGCGGGGCTGCGCGCGCTCAAGGGCGGCCAGACGCTGAAGAAGACGCTCGCCATGGCTAAGGATTTCCGCGCCGCCGACGACGACACGCCGATCGTGTTGATGGGCTACTACAACCCGATCTACAGCTACGGCGTCGAGGGCTTCCTGGAGGACGCGAAGGCGGCCGGCATCGACGGGCTGATCGTGGTCGACCTGCCGCCGGAAATGGACGCCGAATTGTGCGTACCGGCGCTGGAGGCGGGGCTCAACTTCATCCGGCTCGCAACCCCGACCACCGACGACAAGCGCCTGCCGACCGTGCTGCAGAACACGTCCGGTTTCGTCTACTACGTCTCCATGACGGGCATTACCGGCTCGGCCCTGCCCGATACGAGCCGGGTCGGCGAGGCCGTGGGGCGCATCAAGGCGCACACGCCGCTGCCGGTCTGCGTCGGCTTCGGGGTCAAGTCGCCCGAACAGGCCGCCGCGATCGCGGCGGCGGCAGACGGCGTGGTGGTGGGCACAGCGATCGTCAACATCATCGCTGCCACGCTCGATGCGGACGGCCAGCGCGAGGGGGACCCGGCCGCTGCCGTTTCGGCATTTGTCGCAAGCCTCAAGACGGCGATGATCGAGGCGCGGGCCTGATCGGTCTGGCACGCGTCGGTTTCGGTGAGCCGGCCTATATGGCCGCCGAATGGCGTTTGGCGCCGACATCGAGATAGCGGTCGAAGCGCGCGGCGAGCGTGCGCACCAGCGGCCGCGCCTCCGGCCGGACGACGAAATCGCTGTCGCGGCGCTCAAGCATCGCCTCGGCGCCTTCGCCGGCGATGCGTTCAGCTTCCACGACGATTTCGTGGCCATGCGCGCCGAACAAATCCTCGGCCTGGCGCGCGGAAAAGCTGAAATCGCACATCAGCCTTTCGATCACCCAGGAGCGGGCGCGATCGTCGTTGGAAAAGGCGATCCCACGGCAGGTGGCAAGCTCACCGGCGGCGGCCAGCCGTTCATATTGGGCCGTGGCCGGCGTGTTTTGCAGATAGCCTTGCGGCAGCCGACTGATCGAGGACGGGCCGAGCCCGATCAACGTCGCGCAATCGTCCTCGGTGTAGCCCTGGAAATTGCGGTGCAGACGGCCCTGGCGCGCGGCGACGGCCAAGGGGTCGCCCGGCAGGGCGAAATGGTCGAAGCCGATCGCCTGATAGCCGGCCGCCTCGATCAGGGCGCGGGCTTTCTGGAACTGCGCCAGGCGTCCGGCGCCGTCGGGAAGCGCTGCCTCGTCGATCATGGTCTGGTGTTTCTTGAACCATGGCACATGGGCATAGCCGAACAGCGCGACCCGATCGGGCGCCAGCGACAACGCCTGACCGATCGTCGCCGTCAGGCTTTCGAGGGTCTGGTGCGGCAGGCCGTAAAGCAGATCGAGATTGACCGAGCGCGCGCCGTGCCGGCGGGACTTGTCGACCACGGTTCCGGTCAGCGCGAAACTCTGCTCGCGATTGATCGCCTTTTGCACCCTGGGATCAAAATCCTGGACGCCGACGCTGGCGCGGCTCATGCCGATCGCCGCCATCGCCTCGAAGCGCGCATCGTCCATGTCGTTGGGGTCGATCTCGACACTGATCTCGGCGTCGGGGTCGAGGTGGAAGGCCGCGCGCAGCCGCTCGGTCAGCATGACGAGATCGGCCGGTTTGAGCATGGTCGGCGACCCGCCGCCGAAATGCAGCGCCTTGACCGAAACGCCCGAAGGCACCAATTGGCCGACCGTGGCGATCTCCCGGTGGAGCGCGCGCAGATAGGTTTGCACAGGCCCATAGCGCAGGGTCTGTTTGGTGTTGCAGGCGCAGAACCAGCACAGCCGGTCGCAATAGGGAATATGGACATAAAGCGAGATCGCCTCGTCCGCCGGCAGAGCGGCGATCCAGTCCGCCGCGGTCGTCTGGTCGATCCCGGCGTGGAAATGCGGCGCGGTCGGATAGCTGGTATAACGGGGCACCTGCTCGCCGGCGCGTGCGATGATATGCTCGCTCATGGGTCTCGTCTCCGATCGTCCGCAAGGTACTGGATCGGGAACAGCCATGCCGAGCCGGTTGCGTCGGCGCTTTGATGTCGATCAACTTTGACGGCAAAGCCGGAGGGCAACGACAAACTGACGCGGGATTTGCGGTGCCGCCGATGTTACATGGGGCGACGATCACGTTCGAGGCAGCGCCATGACAACGCGGAAAGACATCCACAATTCCGATATTCCAGTCCTGTGCCAGTCGTGTGAGGCACGTCATGGCGGTGTTTGCGCCGCGCTCGACAACCATCAATTGCAGGCGCTGTCGAAAGCGTCGTGGAAACGCAAGGTGGAGCCGGGCACCGAACTTGTCGGCGACGCCGAGGCGGTCGGTTCCTACTCCAATGTGCTTTCGGGCGTGGTCAAGCTGACCAAGGGGCTTTCCGACGGTCGCCAGCAGATCGTCGGGCTGCAGTTTGCACCCGATTTTCTCGGGCGCCCGTTCAAGGTGGAAAGCAGGCTGGGCGCGGAAGCGACCACGGACGTGACTTTATGCAGCTTTCCCAAGGCTGCGGTCGAGCGGATGATGAAGGAATCGCCCGGGCTCGAACACCGGCTGTTGCAGCAGACACTGGCCGAACTCGACGACGCGCGCGACTGGATGGTCACGCTTGGCCGCAAAACGGCCGGCGAGAAGGTGGCGAGCTTTCTGCTCCTGATCGCGCGCAATATCGACCCGGCGTCGCCGCCGCCGGCCGAAAAAACCACGTTCGACCTGCCGCTGACGCGGGCCGACATCGCCGACTTTCTTGGCCTGACGATCGAGACGGTCAGCCGGCAACTGACCAAGCTGCGGGCCGACGGGGTGATCACGATCGAAAACAACCGTCACGTCATAGTCGAAAGCCTGGAACGGCTCGAGCTGCGCTGCGGCGATTGAGCCGGAGCGCCGCTGGCGCGCGAAAACACAGAGGCCGGCCTTACCGGTCGAGTATCGGCAGGATGTGCGCGCGTTCGAAAGCGATGTGGCGGCGCATCGTTTCGAAAAGGCCGCGCAGCATGAAGCCGACCGCCTCGGCATTGTCTATTCCTCGGCCATGCCCGATGCCGAGCAGGGTGTCGGTGACCTCGTCGGCGAAACACTGGTCTTCGACATGCTCGGCCTTGAGACGCCGCAGGGTCTCCATGTCGGCATCGGACGAAACCGCCAGCGCCGCGGCGTAAGCGGGGAAGATATCCTTTTCCTCACAGGCATGAATCTGCCGGATCGCAGGCGCCAGTATATTGGCGATCCGCAGGCATTCCATGCGGTCGATATTGTCGGGCAGATTGTCGGCGATCCGCTCCAGGGCGTGACACAGATCGAGCTTGAAGCCGTGGGCGCGCCGCAACAGCACCGCCGGCGACAGTCCGTTGTGGAGTGGGAAGGGCGAGGAAAAGTTCCGATCCATCCTGCCTGACGCCAAGATCCGCATCACTGTCCGTTGTGTTTGCTCTTTCGCACACAGTGGTCGCAGCCGGTCCGACCGGCCTTGACACAGATCAAGGCGTCGGGACGCGCGCTGCGTGAAGAGGCATGTAGCGCATCGCCGGAGAGGGGATTCGCCGCTTGAGACCATTGTCAGGGGATTCACGATGAGACACGGCACCGCGATCGCAGGGATCGGCGTTATGACCTTTCTTGCCCTGATCGCAGCGGCTTTCGCGCGCGACGCGCAGTTCGCCGCGCATATGTGGGTTCTGTTTTTCGTCCTGCTCGGTTCGGCCGTGGTGCTTTTGCGCAATACCAGCTTCTCGCCGGCGGTTCCGGCCGTCGACGAACGCTCAGACTATATGGACGGGCCGATCCGCTATGGCTCGATCGCGACGCTGTTTTGGGGGATCGCGGGTTTTCTGGTCGGCGTGGTGGTCGCCCTCCAACTCGCCTTTCCCGACCTGAACGTCGAACCGTGGCTGAGTTTCGGGCGGCTGCGGCCCGTGCATACGTCGGCCGTGGTTTTTGCCTTCGGCGGCAACGCTCTGATCGCCACCTCGTTCTACGTCGTCCAGCGCACCTGCCGGGCGCGGCTGTTCGGTGGCGATCTCGCCTGGTTCGTGTTCTGGGGCTACCAGCTCTTCATCGTCATGGCCGCCACCGGCTATCTGCTCGGCATCACGCAAAGCCGCGAATATGCCGAGCCGGAATGGTATGTCGATCTGTGGCTGACCGTCGTGTGGGTCGCCTATCTGGTCGTGTTCCTCGGCACCATCTTCAAGCGCAAGGAACCGCATATCTATGTCGCCAACTGGTTCTACCTGTCCTTCATCGTGACGATCGCGATGCTGCACGTGGTCAACAATCTGGCGATCCCGGTCTCGGTTTTCGGCAGCAAGAGCTATTCGGCCTTCGCCGGCGTACAGGACGCGCTGACGCAATGGTGGTACGGCCACAACGCCGTCGGCTTCTTCCTGACGGCGGGCTTTCTGGGGATGATGTATTATTTCGTGCCCAAGCAGGTGAACCGGCCGGTCTATTCCTACCGGCTGTCGATCATCCATTTCTGGGCGCTGATCTTTCTCTATATCTGGGCGGGTCCGCACCATCTCCACTACACCGCGCTGCCCGACTGGGCGCAGACGCTCGGCATGGTGTTCTCGATCATGCTGTGGATGCCGTCCTGGGGCGGCATGATCAATGGGCTGATGACGCTGTCGGGCGCCTGGGACAAGCTCAGGACCGATCCGGTGCTGCGACTGATGGTGCTGGCGATCGCCTTCTACGGCATGTCGACCTTCGAGGGCCCGATGATGTCGATCAAAGCCGTCAATTCGCTGTCGCACTATACCGACTGGACGATCGGCCACGTGCATTCCGGCGCGCTCGGCTGGGTCGGCATGATCTCGTTCGCCGCGGTCTATTACATGGTGCCGAAGCTGTGGTACCGCGAGCGGCTCTATTCGCTCAGGCTGGTGACCTGGCACTTCTGGCTCGCCACGCTCGGCATCGTCGTCTACGCGGCGGTGATGTGGGTGTCGGGCATCCAGCAGGGCCTGATGTGGCGCGAGTACGACGATCAGGGCTTCCTGGTCTACTCGTTCGCCGAATCGGTCGCCGCGATGTTCCCCTATTACGTCGTCCGCGCCATGGGCGGCGCCCTCTACCTCGCCGGCGCGCTGGTGATGGTGTGGAACATCACCATGACGATCCTCGGCCGCCAGCGCGAGGAAGCACCGATCGGCGGGGCCGTACCCGCTCTCCAGCCGGCCGAATAAGGGAGCCCGCACGATGGGTTTGATGGACAAACACGAAATTATCGAAAAGAACGCCACGCTGCTTCTGGTCGGGTCGTTCCTTGTCGTCACGGTCGGCGGGATCGTCGAGATCGCACCGCTGTTCTACCTGGAAAACACCATCGAGAAGGTGGAGGGCATGCGGCCCTATTCGCCGCTCGAACTGGCGGGGCGCAACATCTATGTCCGCGAAGGCTGCTATACCTGCCATTCGCAGATGATCCGACCGTTCCGTGACGAGGTTGAGCGCTACGGGCATTACAGCCTGGCCGCGGAATCGATGTACGATCATCCCTTCCAGTGGGGATCGAAGCGCACCGGGCCGGATCTCGCCCGCGTCGGCGATCGCTATTCCAACGAGTGGCATGTCCAGCATCTGATCGAACCGCGCTCGGTGGTGCCGGAATCGGTCATGCCGAGCTACGCGTTTTTGAAGGAAACGCCGCTGCCGGTCGAAGACGTCGCCTACCATCTGCAGGCCAATCGCGGGGTCGGCGTTCCCTACAGCGACGAGATGATCGCCGAGGCCAAGGCCGACCTTCTCGCCCAGGCCGACCCGAACGCCGACACGTCGGGCGTCGAGGCGCGCTATCCGAAAGCCAAGCTCGGCGATTTCGACGGCAATCCGGCCGCGTTGACGGAGATGGACGCGCTTGTCGCCTATCTCCAGATGCTCGGCACGCTTGTCGACTTTTCCACCTATGACGAAGCTGCGGGATACCGGTGATGGAACGGTTCTTCAACTACGACACCTTGCGCGCCTTCGCCGACAGCTGGGGGCTGTTGTTTTTGATGCTCTTTTTCATCGGCGTCGTGCTGTTCGTCTTCCGTCCCGGTGGACGAAAGGCGGCCGAGCGCGCGGCGCAGATTCCGCTGAAGGATGACTGAGGCATGAGCAAGGACCATATCGACGAGGTGACCGGGATCGAAACCACCGGTCACGAGTGGGACGGCATCCGCGAACTCAACAATCCCTTGCCGCGCTGGTGGGTCTGGACCTTCTACGCCACCATAGTTTGGTCGATCGGCTATGTAATCGCCTATCCGGCCTGGCCTCTGATCTCGACGGCGACGACGGGGGTGCTGGGCTATTCGAGCCGACAGGATGTGCGTGCCGAGCTCGACGCGGCCGAGGCCGCCAAGGGCGGCTATGTCGAGGCCGTGTCCGGCAAGGACGTCGCCGATATCCTTGCTGACGAACAGTTGCGCTTGTTCGCGGTATCCGCCGGCGCGGCCGCATTCAAGGTCAATTGTGTGCAATGCCACGGCTCGGGCGCGCAGGGCTCGGCCGGCTATCCCAATCTCAACGATGACGAATGGCTGTGGGGCGGTTCGGTCGAGCAGATTCGCCTGACCATCGCCCACGGCATCCGCTTCGCCGGCGACGACGAGACACGGTTTTCGGAAATGCCGGCTTTCGACTATCTGGAGGCCAGCCAGATCACGGATGCGGCCAATTACGTCGTGTCGCTGTCGGGCGGGGCGGCCGATGGCGCGGCGGCGGAGCGCGGCCAGACGGTCTACGCCGAAAACTGCGCCGCTTGCCACGGCGACGGCGGCAAGGGCATGGCCGATCTCGGCGCGCCGGACCTGACGGATGCGATCTGGCTCTACGGATCGACGGTAGCAGACATCGCCAGCCAGATGCGTGCACCCAAGCACGGCGTGATGCCGGCCTGGGGGGAGCGGCTCGGCGATGTGACGGTCAAGGAACTGGCCGTCTACGTGCATTCGCTTGGCGGCGGCGAATAGGGCATGGCGGGAACCTCCCTATTCGTCCTGGGGCCGTCCGGGCGAAGGGGGTCCGGCTTCGTGCCGGGCCCCTCTTTTACCCTTAATCGGCCTTGTTGATCTGAATCAAGGTCGCTGCGTTATGGGCCGGGCATTTCGGTCGGGCCGCGGCCGGGCACGGACCGAGCAGTCCCGCCCTGTTCCGTGCCGAGTGGTCGCGGCGCGTCTACCCAGGAGGCGGCAATGCTGAATACGAGCGAAGTCGAACGCCACGAGGCGGAGGCTGTCAATTCGGCCAAGGTGCGCCAGCCGCTCTACGCCGCGCGCGAGAAAATCTTTCCCAAGCGGGCCAGCGGACAGTTCCGGCGCTTCAAATGGCTGGTGATGCTGGTCACGCTCGGCATCTATTATCTGACGCCCTGGCTGCGCTGGGACCGCGGGCCGCACGCGCCGGACCAAGCCGTGCTGATCGATCTCGCCAATCGCCGCTTTTACTTCCTTTTCATCGAAATCTGGCCGCAGGAGTTCATTTTCGTGGCCGGTCTGCTGGTGATGGCCGGTGTCGGCCTGTTCCTTATCACCTCGACGGTGGGGAGGGCTTGGTGCGGCTATACCTGTCCGCAGACGGTCTGGGTCGACCTGTTTCTCGTCGTGGAACGCTGGGTGGAGGGCGACCGCAACGCACGCATCAAGCTCGACAAAGCCGACTGGAGCGCCGGCAAAGTTGCAAAGCGGGTTGCAAAACATGCGATCTGGCTGGTGATCGCGGTGGCGACCGGCGGGGCGTGGATTTTCTATTTCGCCGATACGCCCGGCCTTCTGGTCGATCTCGGGCGCGGCGAGGCGGCGCCGGTGGCCTACATCACGGTCGCCGTGCTGACGGCTACGACCTATGTTTTCGGCGGGCTGATGCGCGAACAGGTATGCACCTATATGTGTCCCTGGCCGCGTATCCAGGCGGCCATGCTCGACGAAAACTCCCTCACCGTGACCTATAATGACTGGCGCGGCGAACCGCGCACGCGCGGTGTCAAGAAGGCGGCGGCGGCGGGCCAGTCCGTCGGCGACTGCGTTGATTGCAACGCCTGCGTGGCGGTGTGCCCGATGGGCATCGACATCCGCGACGGCCAGCAGCTCGAATGCATCACCTGCGCGCTGTGCATCGACGCCTGCGACGCGGTCATGGACAAGATTGGCAAGGAGCGCGGCCTGATCTCCTATGCAACTCTCGACGAATACAACGCCAACATGGCGCTCGCGACCGCCGGCGGCACCGCCGCTATCGATCCGGCGCGTGTGCGCGACCAAGGTGGCCGATTGTCGGACAAGGTCCGGCATTTCCGCCTGCGCCAGCTCTTCCGGGCGCGTACCTTCGTCTATTTCGGCATGTGGGGGCTGATCGGCATCGTCCTGCTTTACGCCCTGTTCTCGCGCGACCGGCTCGAGGTCAACGTGCTGCACGACCGCAATCCGCAATTCGTCACGCTCGCCGACGGCTCGATCCGCAACGGCTACACGGTCAAGCTGTTGAACATGATTCCCGAGCCGCGCGTGATCTTCCTGTCGCTCGAGGGATTGCCGGGCGCCACGATGACGGCGAACGGCATCGATCAGCCGGAGGGACGGTCCCTGGTGATTCCGGTTGAACCCGACCGGCTGCGGACGCTAAAAATCTTCGTGCGCCAGCCGCAGGACCTGATCGAGGGTACTGCGCAGCGCTTCCGTTTCGTCGCCGACGACAAGGCGAGTTTCGAAAGCGATGCCTACACCGCGACGTTCAATGCGCCGGAGGCGAGATGATGAAGATCAGTAAACGCGCCAAGGGCGAATTCACCGGCCGGCACATGTTCTTCATCATGCTTGCCTTTTTCGGAACCATCATCACCGTCAACCTGACCATGGCGACGTTTGCGAATCGGAGCTGGACCGGGTTGGTGGTCAAGAATTCCTATGTCGCCAGCCAGCAGTTCAACGACAAGGCCGCGCTGGCGCGGGCGCAAGATGCGCTGGGGTGGCGCGGCGAATTGACGATATCGGACGGGACGGTGGGATACCGGCTGACCGACCGGTCCGGCGATCCGGTGTCCGTCGAAGCGGTGCGCATGATCTTCCGCCGGCCGGTGTCTGAACAGGGCGACCGCGCGCTGGCGCTCGCCCGCGCCGGCACGGGCGTCTTTGCCGCAGCGATCGAAATCGCCGATGGCGGCTGGATCGTGGAAATCCTTTCCGATGTCGGTCAGGCCGATCCCTACCGCCAGGTCGAGCGGGTCCGCGTCGCCGGAGGCGAAATCAGATGAGTTGCTGCGCGCCGGGCGTCGAGGGGGCGGGGAACGACGGGGTTCCGGCCGGCCCGGGCCCGGAAGAATTGCGCCTGGCCAGCCGCGATCTCGGCGATGGCGCGCGCCAGAGCGACCTATCCGTGCCGGCGATCCATTGCGGCGGTTGCATCCATACGATCGAAACCGCGCTCGGCCGGCTCGACGGCGTGGAGGAGGCGCGCGTCAATCTGTCGACGAAGCGGGTAAGGGTGCGCTGGCGCGACGACACCCAGCCGGCGATCGTGGACACGCTCAACCGCCTCGGCTACGCCGCGCATCTGAGCGACGACGGCACGGCCGGCAAGGACAAGACCCTGTCGGAGCTGGTGCGCGCGCTGGCCGTCGCCGGCTTTGCGGCCGGCAACATCATGTTGTTGTCGGTTTCGGTCTGGTCGGGCGCGGACGGCGCGACGCGCGACCTGTTTCACTGGCTGTCGGCGCTGATCGCGATGCCGGCGCTGTTTTTCGCCGGCGGCATTTTTTACCGATCGGCATGGCAGGCGCTCAGACACGGGCGCATGAACATGGACGTGCCGATCGCGCTCGGCGTGTCGCTGGCCTACGGGCTCAGCCTCTACGAGACGATCAATCACGGCCAGCACGCCTATTTCGACGCCTCCGTATCGCTGCTGTTTTTCCTTCTGATCGGCCGCACGCTCGACCATGTGATGCGCGAACGCGCGCGCGTGGCCGTCAGCGGGCTGGCGCGGATGGCGCCCGGCGGGGCGACGGTGATCGGCGCCGACGGACAGGCGCGCTTCCTGCCGCTCGACGAGATCGAGCCCGGCATGCGGCTGCGGATCGCGGCCGGCGACCGGGTGCCGGTGGACGGACATATCCTGGAGGGACGGTCCGATGTCGACGTGTCGCTGGTGACCGGCGAGGGCGCGCCCCAGCCGATGGCGACGGGCGACGCGGTGCGGGCCGGCATGGTCAATCTGACCGGCTCGCTGCTGGTCGAGGCGACGGCGGCGGCGCGCGAGTCGTTCCTGGCCGAAATGGTGCGGCTGATGGAGGCGGCCGAGGGTGGCCGCGCGCGCTACCGGCGCATCGCCGACCGCGCCTCCGCGCTTTATTCGCCGCTGGTCCATCTCGCCGCGTTGGCGACCTTTGTCGGCTGGATGGCGGCGACCGGCGACTGGCACCGCGCGATCACGATCGCCATCGCCGTCCTGATCATCACCTGCCCTTGCGCGCTCGGCCTGGCGGTGCCGATCGTTCAGGTCGTCGCCGCGCGGCGGCTGTTCGAACGGGGCGTGATGGTCAAGGACGGCTCGGCGATGGAACGTCTGGCCGAAATCGACACGGTGGTGTTTGACAAGACCGGCACGCTGACCGTCGGTCGCCCGGTTGTCGCCGATATAGACCGCATCGACGCGGCGACCGCCGCGCATGTCGCCGCGCTTGCGGCCCATTCGCGCCATCCCGTCTCGCGCGCGCTGGCGCGGGCCTTCGACGATGCGCGGAACAAGGCGCCGGCTTTCAGCGATATCGTGGAAGTGCCGGGCCGCGGCATTAAGGGCCGGTCGGCCGGCAGTCTTTACCGGCTGGGCCGTGCGGGCTGGGCATGCAAGGGCGCCGACGCGGGGACGAGCGAGGACGCCGGCGATCCGGTGCTGGCGCGGGGCGGCACAATCCTGGCGCGGTTTGGCATGCGCGACCGGTTGCGCGCCGATGCCGGCGCAGCGCTCGCCGCCTTGCGGGACGACGGGCTCGAGATCGAACTGCTGAGTGGCGACACCGCCGCCAACGCCCAAACCGTGGCCGCCGAGGTCGGGATCGCGACCGTGCGCGCCGGCGTGCTGCCCGGCGACAAGGCCGAGAGGCTGGCGCGCCTGGCCGCCGACGGCCACAAGGCGCTGATGGTCGGCGACGGGCTCAACGACGCGCCGGCGCTGGCGGCGGCCCATGTCTCGATGGCCCCGGCGACGGCGGCCGATATCGGGCGCAACGCCGCCGATTTCGTGTTTCTGCACGACAGTCTCCAGGCGGTGCCGTTCGCGATCGCGATCGCGCGCCGGGCCGACCGGCTGGTGCGGCAGAATTTCGGGCTCGCCATCGCCTATAATGTGATCGCGGTGCCGATCGCGGTCGCCGGCTTCGTCACCCCGCTGATCGCGGCGGCGGCGATGTCCCTGTCTTCGCTGCTGGTGATCGCCAATGCGCTGCGGCTGCGGGGCGGCAAGGCCGCCGCAGCATCCTTCGTCGCGCCTTCGGGCCGGGCCCCGGCCGCTCTCCCGTCGGCCGGCGGCAAGACGGCATGATCAACCTCGCCATCCTGATACCGGTCGCGCTTTTTCTGGGCGTGGTCGGTCTTGCGGCCTTTTTGTGGTCGCTCAGGAGCGGGCAGTATGACGATCTCGACGGCGCCGCCGAACGCATCCTGCACGACGACGACGACGACGAGGAAAAACCCGCCGAGGAAAAACCCGGCAAGGACGGCGGGCCGCTGTCCTGATCCGCGCCGTGTCGCGCCTGGGAGACGCGGGACAAGCGGATCGTTCCGGGCAAGGAAACCCTATTCAGTGTGTGCGCGCACCCACTCGACGATCCAGTCGACGAACCGGTCATTATTGCCGGGCGACAGCGCGTCGCCGGCAATCACGTGATGGGACGGGTCGTCGCTGTGTTCGACCGTGCGCAGCTCGTGCAGCGCGCCCCACCGCTCGGCGATCTGCCGGGTGATGTCGGGCCGCACCACCTTGTCGTGATCGGAAAGGATGAACAGCGCCGGAGCCGTCGCTTTTTCCACCGGGGCCGCCGCGGCCAGTTCGACCGTCGCCGCCATTGGCAGCAGCGCTTCGGTGGGATAGCGCGTGGTCCAGAACCGGCCATGCGCTTCGTTGTGCGGCTCGAAACCGCGCTCGTCGCCGGCGACAAGCTTGGCGATCCGCAGGCCCCAGGGGCCCGCCAGCAGCCCGGCGCCGCCGGCCTGCACGCCGAAATTGGGCGAGATCAGCACATAGCCGGAAACGTCCTTAGCCAGTTCCGGCCGGGTCGCCGCCCAGGCGGCGATCGAGGCGCCGGTCGACACCGCGACGACGATGACGCGCTCGCCCAGCCGGCGGCCGACCGCCAGCGCCTCTGCATAGTCGTTCACCCACGCCTTGACGCTCGCCTCGGCCATCGCCGGGCCGTCACGGCCGTGGCCGGTCAGGCGGGTGAAGAACAGATTGGCGCCGAGCGTTGCGGCGACGCGGTTCGGCACCGGCCTGATCTCGTTCTTGGAGGCGGAAAACCCGTGCACGTAGACGATGGCGAGCGGCGTGCGGGCGCGCGAGGCGGGGAAAGCCCACACGATCTGCTTTTGCGCGTCGGGGCGCAGGTTGGGCACGCGCGCTTCCGTCTCAGCGAGCCAGGCTTCGACATCTTGGCCGATCGCGGCGGGGTCGAAACTGACGGTGGTGTCGCGCGCGACGCGTGGTCCCAAAAACCAGGCCGCCGCGCCCGCGGCGATCACAATCAGGACGATACCCACCATGCGCCGCATGCGCTCCTCCGTTTCCTTGCGGCCCGATCCATAGGACGGCTTGGCGGACCGCGCAATCGCTCGTGACCGGCGGGACGAACCGCTAACCTTTCGGCGAGCGCCGGTTCCACCCGGTGGCGCGGCGAACGACCGCGAAATAAGCGGGATAAGGCAACAGCGCGAGCAGTTTGAGCGCCCATGTGAAGCGGCGCGGGAAGGAAACCTCGAAGCCTCCTGTGCGCAAGCCGTCGCGGATGCGCCGCGCGGCGGCCTCGACGCTCATCAACGCCGGCATGGCGAAACGGTTCTGTTCGGTGAGCGGAGTCGCAACGAAGCCCGGATTGAAGACCTGGATGCGGATGTTGAGGAGATCGAAGTCGAATTTCAGCCCGGCGGCCATGGTGTTGAGGGCGGCCTTGGTCGCGCCGTATGCGGCGGCGCGCGGCAACCCGCCATAGCTGGAGGCCGAGCCGACAATGGCGACGTGGCCCCGGCCTCGGGACTTCATCTGCTCGACGACCGGTACGAGGCCGAACACCGTGCCGAACACATTGACGCCGAACGTGTCGACGAATTCACGTGTGCCCAGGGCCTCGCCGCGGGTGGGAAAATAGTCCCCGGCGTTGAAGACGGCGAGCGCGATCGGTCCGCAGTCGCGTTCGATCGCCGCCACAGTGGCCGTCATGGCGGCCTCGTCGGTGACATCGCAGGCGAAAGACCGGATGCTGCCGGCGAGCGGGCCGGCCTCGGCCGCAAGTTCGTCAAGTCGCTCCGCGCGCCGGGCGGTGACGGCAACGGCATAGCCGCCGCGGGCGAGTTCGAGCGCCAGGAGGCGGCCTATGCCGCTGCTTGCGCCCGTCACCCAGGCGACACCATCTTGCGGTCCGGCGCGATAAAGGGACATCGGAAACCTCGTCAGGTGCAATTGGGAATTTTCGACGCGGCGGCGTCAACCGCCGATAATGTCGATCAGCCTCCGGCCGAGCGGGCCGGTCAGGCGCAGCGGCGCGGCGGTGACCGCCAGGCCAATGCAGGGCCGGTCCTTTTCGATGACCGGGCGATGTTCGACGGTCTCGTCGGCGAACGCGATGTCGCCGCGGCCGTAGCGGCCGTTGACGTCGTTGAAGGCACCGTCCAGCACCAGGGTCAATTCCAGCCCGCCATGGGTGTGGGTTGGAATGGCACGGCCGGGACGGATCCAAAACAGGTTGATATGGCAGCCGTCGATTTGGCCGACATCATGCTCGCGGAAGCCGGGCATTTTGGTGCGCCAGGGCACGTCGGCGACGTCGAAGCCGACAAAATCGCGCAGGATGGGCGGAAACAGGCCGTTTTGTGTTGGTCCCGCGTTGGAACCATCGCCCGGATCGGCGCCGTCGAGGACCGAGGCGAGCCGTCGGTCCCGGTCGGAGAGTGCGATGGGGGGTGTTTCCGAAAGGCCAAGCCCGCCGAGGCGTTCCAGGTCGCCGGCGAAGGCGCGGTTGTCATTCTTGAGTTGCAGATGCGCGGCCACGAGCACATGCGCCGGCAGCGGCAGCGTGCCGGCAATGTGGCTCGCGATCAGCGAATCGACGGTCTGTGCGGCGGATGTCATGTGACCTCGAATGGCTGGCCGTCTCTAAAACCGGGTTTCGATCCGGTTTCCGGCGGCATTCTTGTGGCACATACGGGCGCGGGCTCCAACCGGATCAGCCGGACAGACCGACCATGTCATCACATCGGCGATCCAGAAAAATAATCGCGGTTTTGCCGGTTTCGGCAAAAAAACGCTTCTTGAAAGCCGCCCGCCGCCTGCTTAGACGTGAAAGCCGAAGAGTGTCGCGAGCCGATCCGGCGTGCGGCCGTCAGGCAGACGAAGGAAAAATCATGGACCGATCGGTGATCGATGCCATCGGAAACACGCCGCTGATCAGGCTGAAGCGTGCGTCTGAGGAGACCGGCTGCGAAATTCTCGGCAAGGCCGAATTCATGAATCCGGGCCAGTCGGTGAAAGACCGGGCCGGGCTGTTCATCATCCGCGACGCCGAGAAGCGGGGGCTGCTGCGGCCGGGCGGGCTGATCGTCGAGGGGACGGCCGGCAATACCGGCATCGGACTGACGCTGGTGGCCAGGGCGCTTGGCTACCGCACCGCGATCGTCATTCCCGAGACCCAGAGCCAGGAGAAGAAGGACGCCATCCGCGTCCTCGGCGCGGAGCTGATCGAGGTGCCGGCGGTTCCCTACAAGAACCCGAACAATTACGTCAAACTGTCCGCCCGGCTGGCCGAGCAGATGGCCAGGGTCGAGCCGAACGGTGCCATCTGGGCCAACCAGTTCGACAATGTCGCCAATCGCCAGGGCCATGTCGAAACGACGGCGGTCGAGATCTGGCAGCAGACCGTCGGCAAGGTGGATGGTTTCGTTGCCTCCGTCGGCAGCGGCGGCACGTTGGTCGGTGTCGCCGAGGGGCTGCGGGCGAACAACAAGGACGTGAAGATCGCGCTCGCCGACCCGATGGGGGCCGCGCTCTATTCCTTCTACACCGAGGGCGAACTGAAATCGGAAGGCTCCTCGATCACCGAAGGCATCGGCCAGGGCCGCATCACCGCCAATCTGGAAGGGTTCGCGCCCGATTTTTCCTACCGGGTCGCCGACGACGAGGCGCTCCAGATCATTTTCGATCTCGTGCGGGAAGAAGGCTTGTGCATGGGCGGTTCGACCGGCATCAACATCGCCGGCGCGGTTCGGCTCGCAAGGGAGCTCGGCCCCGGACACACCATCGTGACGGTGTTGTGCGACTACGGTACGCGCTATCAGTCGAAGCTGTTCAATCCGGACTTCCTGCGCGGCAAGGGGCTGCCGGTGCCCGATTGGATCGAAAAGACCAGCGACATAAGCGTGCCGTACGAGGAGGTGCCGTAATGGGCGATGCCACCGAGGCGCTGTTTCGCGAAGATGCCTATCTGTCGACCGCCGAAGGTATTGTCGCCGCGATCAACGAGCGTGGCGGCATCGTTCTCAATCGCACGAATTTCTATGCCACCTCGGGCGGCCAACCCGGCGACACTGGTTTTTTCGAGCGCGCCGACGGGGCGCGGATCACGATTGCCGGCACGATTACCGGCCAGACCAAGGAAGAGATCGTTCATCTGCCGGCACCGGACGCGGCCCGGCCGGAGATCGGCGAGACGCTCGTGCTGCACATCGATTGGGCGCGTCGCTACAAGCTGATGCGCATGCACACCGCCTGCCATCTCTTGAGCGTGGTGTGTCCTTATCCGATCACCGGCGCGGCGGTCGGCGAGGACGAATCGCGGGTTGATTTCGACCTGCCCGACGCCGGCGTGTCCAAGGAGGGCGTGACGGCCGATATGATGGCGCTGGTTGCGGCCAATCATCCGATCTTCACGCAATGGATCAGCGAGGCGGAACTCGCCGCCAATCCGGGCCTGGTGAAGTCGAAAAACGTCCGTCCGCCGGCGGGTTCGGGCCGTATCCGGCTGGTGTGCATCGGCGATGAGGCGGCGGTCGACAGCCAGCCCTGCGGCGGCACACATGTGTCGGAAACCCAGGAAGTGGGCGATATACATATCGGCAAGATCGAGAAAAAGGGCCGCGAAAACCGTCGCTTTCGCATCAGGTTCGGCGCGTTGCCGGCTATGTAGGGCGGTACTGGTACGCAGTTTCTGTCCGGCCTCGAAACCGAAATTCGAGATCGCGCGGTCAGGACGTTTGCGGCTCGCCCTTGGTGCGCTCGCATTCGTGGCCGCCGCTTCCCTCGGACGGCGGTGGCTGGTCGGCGGCGGCCAGGGCCGAACCGGCCACAGACCCGGAAAGCGACAGGACAAGCACGGCAAGGACGGCTCTACGCATGTCGGACCTCCTTTGGCGGGACTTGAAGGCTACCGCAGTGCCGGGCGAGGGGCAACCGACAAGCCAAGGCAGCCGCCACGCCGGCCGCGACGAACCGGCCGAGCGCGTCGTGTCCGGTTTGGGCCGGAACCGTTTGGGTGTCGAACGTGTTGTCCATTCCGGTGGCTCCGGTGAACAAAAGCTCGGAGCCATAAGGCTTGCGGCTTTTCGCGCGGTGGCAAAAATGCGACAGGAATGGATTGTGTTTCGCCACCGTCGGCGAATTTGGATCGGGTGATCGGGATGACCGACAAAAACGCTTTCTTCGTCACGACCGACTGGCTGGCCGAGCATCTGAACGAGCCCGGCCTGTCGATCGTCGATGCGTCCTGGTATCTGCCGGCTCAGGGGCGCGACGCACGCGCCGAATATGATGCCGGTCACATTCCCAGGGCGGTGTTTTTCGATCACGACCTGGTCGTCGATCCGGATTCGGACCTGCCGCACGCACTGCCGTCGCCGCGGACCTTTGCCACCTTCGCCGCTTCGATGGGCATTTCGGCCACCGACACGATCGTGGTCTATGACGGGCCGGGTCTGTTTTCCTCGGCCCGGGCGTGGTGGATGTTCCGCGTCATGGGCGCCAAGACGGTCCGTATCCTGGAAGGCGGGATCGACCGCTGGAAGGCGGAAGACCGGTTCGTGACCGCCAAGCCGACCAAGGTCGCCTCCTGCCTGTTCGAGACCGATTTCGACGAAAACCGGGTGGCTGCGCTGGACGACATGCGCCGGATCGTTGCCGGGGGAACGACCCAGGTCGCCGATGCGCGATCGCCGGGGCGTTTTGCCGGCAGCGAGCCGGAGCCGCGCAAAGGCATGCGCTCGGGCCATATGCCGGGCGCACGCAATGTGCCCGCGGCCTCCCTGGTCCAGGACGGCGCCCTGCTGCCGCCCGCCGCCTTGGCGCAGGCGTTCGAAAAGGCCGGTATCGATCTGTCGCGACCGGTGGTCACTTCGTGCGGTTCGGGCGTGACGGCCGCCGTGCTCGCGCTGGCGCTGGAGAGCCTCGGCCACACCGACACCCGGCTTTACGACGGTTCCTGGACGGAATGGGGCGGCCGCGACGACACGCCGGTCGAAACCGGTGCGCCGTAACCATGGCGCGGACGAAAACGCTCAAGGCGCGTATCACCCATCTCGAAATGACCACGCCGCCGGGCAAGCCGGTGTCGATGCCGCTCGGGGCGCGGCTCGCGATGATGCGCGTCAATTCAATCCCGCTGCATTTCTACCGCTATCTCTACGAGCAAGTCGGCAGGCCGCATCACTGGGCATTGCGCCGAGACTGTTCGGACGCCGCGCTCGCCGAGGCCGTGCATGGATCGACGACCGAAATCGAGGTGCTTTACGTCGACGGCGCGCCGGCCGGTTTTTTCGAACTCGACCTGTCCCGCCTCGCCGGCGAGGTCGAGATCCTCTATTTCGGGCTGATGCCGGACTTTCAGGGCAGGGGGCTCGCCCGCTTCTTCCTGTCGGGCGCTGTCGCCGCCGCCTGGGCACACGATCCCGACAAGGTCACGATCCATACAAACACGCTCGACAGTCCGCGCGCGCTGCAGCTTTACCAGAAGATGGGCTTCGCCGCGGTCTCGTGGTCGGAGGAGGAGGTCGAGCCCTGGAGTTGAGGGCTCGGCGGGAATCGGGTGGCGGACCGGCACGGTTGGCCTTAGCGCTAGACCTTCGATCCCAGGAGGTTGCCGATGCTCATTCGCTTTGTTGCCCTGCCCACCGATGAGGTCCGCGCGCTGCAGGCCGGCGGTTCCGACGCTTACGGGCATCTCCCGGAGCGGCGCATTTCCGACGGAACTGGCATACCGTGCCGCCACTGCCTGAAGACCGTCGGCAAAGGCGAAGCCTATCTGATCCTCGCCTACCGGCCGTTCCCCGATTTGCAGCCCTACGCCGAGACGGGACCGATCTTCCTGCACGCCGACCCATGCCGACGGGCGCCCGAGACCGACATCGTGCCTGCGATGTTCCAGGCCACGCCGAGCTATATCCTGCGGGGCTACGGTCCTGACGACCGCATCGTCTACGGTTCCGGCGGCGTCGTGCCGACGCACCGGATATGCACGCATGCGCATGAATTGCTGCAACGGCCCGAGATCGCCTATCTGCACATGCGCTCGGCCAGCAATAATTGTTATCAGGTGCGCGTGGAACGCGCCTGAGGCCGGCGTTTCGGCGGCCCGTTTCGAACGGCCCGGCGACCGAAACCCGCGGGCCAACGGGCGGCGCGGCGTGAGCCCGCCAGACCGGTCCGCACTGTGAGAGCCGTTGTACAAAGTTTCGCCGCGTTGCGGATTTCCGTCGGCGGATCGCGGAAAAAAGACATCGTTCGTGCGGCTCGAAGCGACGAATTCGGTCTGTTTTGCGGGAAAATCTCGTGATTTCGCCATTTTTTCCGATAGACTGGTTGGTAGGCAAACGGAACAAAACCGGCGCGTGGGGGCTGCATGCGCAAGCTGTTGTTCATCCTCTTCCTAGTGTTCTTCGGAACGGCTGGCGCCTGTTGGGCGCAAAAACGGGTTGCCCTGGTGATCGGCAACGGTGCTTACGAAGGCACCGGACAATTGGTCAACACGATCAACGATGCCAGGGCGATCGGCGAATCCCTCGAAGCGCTCGGCTTCGATGTCACGCTGGCAAACGACATCGATCGCCGCGCCGCGATTTCCGCGATCGACGCGTTTACCCGGCGGCTGACGGACGCCGACATCGCGTTCCTGTTTTATGCCGGGCACGGCATGCAGATTTCCGGGCGGAACTTCCTGCTGCCGGTCGATGTCGACATATCGAGCGAGCGCGCACTGCGCTACAGCGCCATCGACATCGGCGAGGTGGTGGCCGAGATGGAAAGCCGGGCGCGGGTGACGCTGGTCGTGCTCGATGCCTGTCGCGACAATCCCTATGTCGACGCCATCGCAAAAACCGTACAGGACGACCGCGCGGCGCGCCCGCTCGAGGGTCTGTCGTTGATGCGGCTTTCTGGCCGAGGCGCGATCATCGCCTACGCCGCCGCTGCCGGTGAAGTCGCAAGCGACGGCACCGGCGACCATTCGCCCTACAGCGAGGCCCTGCTTGAAGAGATCGCCACGCCGGGCGTGGAAGTGGGGCTGATGTTTCGGCGCGCGGCCGGCCGTGTCTTCGAGGCGACGGGCGGCATGCAGCGGCCGGAGCTTCTGGTGCGTCTGGTCGACGAGGTCTACCTGAAACCCGCGCCCGCGGTCGAAGTCGCGATCGCGGACGACCCCGGTTCGGCGTCGGCGGCCCGGCCGGTCGCCGACCAGGCGGCGACCCAGCCGGCACCGCCGGCGCCGGAGGAAATCGTGGTGGCCGCGGCGGCGGCCGAAAAGGGGGTCGTCGTGCGCTCGACGCGCGCGGAAGGGTTTTTCGGCAACCGCGCCATCCGCAAGCCGGTGTGGGCGGAGAAGGTTGCGGCTCCGGTCGTGCCGGACTACCGCCGCGCCGCGCCGAAACCGATCGTCGAGGCCGACGGCAATGACAGTTATGGCTCGGCCCAGGCCATTCCGCCCGACGCCCGCGTCGAGGGCAGGATAACCCCGCGCGGCGATCGCGACTGGTATCGGCTGACGGTGCCGATCGCCGGCCTGCTGCGCGTCGGCGCCGACGCGCCGCCGGAAAACATCGACCTTTACGCCCGGCTTTGGAACGCCGATGTCGCCGTTGCCGGCAACTGGCAAGGCGCCCCGCGCGATGGCGGTGCGCTCGACGCCGTTTTCGAGATTCCGGCAGCCGGCGAGTACCGGATCGAGATCGCCGACGGCAATAACAGCGCCGACAGCGCCGCGCCGTTTGCGATCGATTTCGAGTTCCTGCCGTCGAACGATCCGCTGGAACCGAACGACACGGTCGGCGCGGCAAAGCCGCTGCCGCTGCCCAGCGCCGTCCGGCCGGCGATCTTTCCGCGCGGCGACCGCGACTGGCTGCGGTTCTGGATCGCGCAGCCGGGGCTCTTGAGCGTCGTTGCGGAAAACGTGCCGGACCGTCTCGACATCGCCTTGCGACTGTGGAACCTCGACGGCGATGTCGTGCAAAACTGGCAACAGCCTGCACGCGCCGGCGGCGACACCGTGCTGGAGGCGGAACTGGCGGTGC
The DNA here is from genome assembly GCF_009742725.1 of Nitratireductor arenosus. Classification (GTDB taxonomy): domain Bacteria; phylum Pseudomonadota; class Alphaproteobacteria; order Rhizobiales; family Rhizobiaceae; genus Mangrovimarina; species Mangrovimarina arenosa. Next base: position 496,526 of record NZ_WPHG01000002.1, read on the forward strand.
CGGGCGTCTACGTACTGGAGATGGCCGATGGCAACAATGACGCATCGAGCCATGAAACCTTCGACCTGTCGGCCAGCTTCACGCCTGTCGAGGACGAGACCGAGCCGAACGAAAGCTTTGCCGAGGCAGCGCCGGTCGAACGCTCCGGCCGGCGCAAGCTGGCGATCTTCCCGCGCGGCGACCGCGACTGGCTCAGCATCGATGTCGAGCAGCCCGGCGAATTGCGCATGCTGGCGACCGGATCGCCGGAACAGCTCGATATCCACATGCGGGTGTGGGATTCCAACAAGGATGTAATCCGCAACTGGATCGCGCCGCTCAGACGGGGCGGGGACACCGACGGATTTGTCGACCTGCCGCGTCCCGGCCGCTATTTCGTCGAGATCGCCGATGGCAATTCCGATGCGTCGAGCGCGCATCTGTTTGAGTACCGGTTGGCGTTCACGCCGCAGCCCGACCAGTACGAGCCCAATGACGGGCCGGCCGAGGCGGCGCCATTGACCCCCGGCGGGGAGATCTTATTCAACATCCTGCCCAAGGGCGACCGGGACTGGTTCAGGGTTGAAGTGCCGGCGCAGGGTGAACTGGCGATTTCGATCGACGAGGGTCCCGACAATCTCGATTTGCACTATCGGGTGTGGGATGCCAACCGCGCCGTCATCCGCAATTGGGTGGCGCCCTACCGCAAAGGCGGGCTGACCGAGGGGTTCGTCGATCTGGCTACGGAAGGCAGCTACTTCATCGAGGTCGCGGACGGCAACAACGATGCGCGCTCGATCGATCACGCGACCTTGAAGACAGTCTTTACCGCGACCGGAGACCGGTTCGAGCCGAACGACAGTTTCGGCGCGGCGCGCCCGGTGTCACCCGGTGTCGTCTTTCATGCGACCATGCTGCCCCTGGGCGATGCGGACTGGTTTCTTGTCGAGGCGCCTCGCGCGGGCGAATTGGCGGTGGTGATCGACGAGGTCGATCCGGAACTCGACATCCATGTGCGGTTGTGGAACCCCGACGGCAAGGCCGGAAGCTGGGTGGGGCCGCCGCGCAAGGGCGGCGTTACCGAGGCGCGTCTGCCGGTCGAAGGGCCCGGCCATTACAGGCTCGAGGTCAGGGACGGCAACAATGACGCCCGCTCGCCGAACCCGTTCAGGGTCGAGATCGGGTTTCAATAGGTTGCTTGCGAGCTTCCGCCTTCCGGGCGCCGGTCGGGCGCTGGCCGGCATCCACGGCGCGGTTTCGAAAAAGAAGACCCGCGGGCGAAAACCCGCGGGCCGGTGGGGAGGTGTCCCTTCAAATCCGCTCAGGCGGCAAGCACGGTCCTGGGTTCGGCCATTTCGTAGCCGAGCGCTTCGGCCACCGCGCGATTGGTGATCTTGCCCCGATGGACGTTGAGCCCGTTTCTGAGATGGGTGTCGTCGGCCAGCGCGCGCAGCCCCTTGTCGGCAAGCTGGAGGCCGTATTGCAAGGTGGCGTTGTTGAGCGCGTGCGCGGAGGTGACGGGAACGGCGCCCGGCATGTTGGCCACGCAATAATGGATGATGCCGTCGACCTCGTAGGTCGGCTCGGCATGAGTGGTCGCGTGCGAGGTCTCGAAGCAGCCGCCCTGGTCGATCGCGACATCAACCAGAACCGCGCCCTTCTTCATGCCCGACAGCATCTCGCGGGTGACCAGCTTGGGCGCCGCGGCGCCCGGGATCAGCACCGCACCGACGACGATATCGGCCGAAAAACATTCCTCCTCGAGCGCCTCGACGGTCGAATAGCGGGTGTGGATACGGCCGTTGAAAATGTCGTCGAGCTGACGCAGGCGCGGGATCGAGCGGTCAATGATGCTGACGTCGGCGCCGAGGCCGACCGCCATCTTGGCCGCCTGCAGGCCGACGACGCCGCCGCCGATGATGGCGACCTTGCCCGGAAGCACGCCGGGCACGCCGCCCAGAAGCACGCCGCGGCCGCCATTGGCCTTCTGCAGCGCGGTGGCGCCGGCCTGGATCGCCAACCGTCCGGCGACTTCCGACATCGGGGCCAGCAGGGGCAGGCCGCCGCGGTCGTCGGTTACGGTCTCATAGGCAATCGCCGTCACGCCCGACTTGACGAGACCCTCGGTCTGGTCCGGATCGGGGGCGAGATGCAGATAGGTGTAGAGAAGCTGGCCTTCGCGAAGCTGCACCCATTCGCCGGGCTGCGGTTCCTTGACCTTGACCACCATGTCGGCCTTGGCAAAAACCTCTTCGGCGGTTTTGGCGATGCGCGCGCCCGCCGCCTTGTAGGCGCTGTCGTCGGCGCCGATGCCGGCGCCGGCGCCGCTCTGCACGAGTACGTCGTGGCCGTGGGCGATGTATTCGCGCACCGAGCCCGGGGTCAGGCCGACGCGATATTCATGGTTCTTGATTTCCGTCGGGCAGCCCACAAGCATAACCGCTCTCCTCCACCGGTTGCGGGTTGTATTCAGGATGGATGTTGAGTAGAGCACATTGCGTTGCGCATGTGTTTGCGAAGTCGGCGGGGGCACCCGGGAATTTTCGCCGATCCTTGCGTATTTTAGAGAAAAACTCGAAGATAATCCCGATTATGAGCCTCGACCGGATCGATTACGCCATTCTCGATACGTTGCAGCGGGACGGGCGGATTTCCAATGCCGCGCTTGCCGAGAAGGTCGGGCTGTCGCAGTCGGCCTGCTCGCGCCGTCTCGACAGTCTCGAGAAATCCGGCGTCATCCACGGTTATCACGCCAAGCTGTCAAACGCCGCGCTCGGCTACAAGATGACGGCGATCGTGCACATTTCGCTGTCGGGCCAGTTCGAAAAGTCGCTGGCCGAATTCGAGGCGGCCATCAAACGCTGCCCCAACGTGCTGTCCTGCCATTTGATGTCGGGCGAATATGACTATGTTCTCAGGATCGCTGCGCGCGATCTGGAGGATTACGAGCGCGTTCACAAGGAATGGCTGACGGCGATGCCGCATGTCATCAAGATCAACTCCTCCTTCGCCTTGCGCGAGGTGATCGACCGGACCGGTGTCGGCATAAGACCCGATATCGCGTGAGGCAGCGTCAGTCTCGCGGCGACGCGGCCGGTTCGCCGTCCTCGACCCTGACCGGCGTCTTCATGACGATCTCGCGGTGCGGGTAGGGGATCTGGACGCCGTTTTCCTTAAAAGCGTCCCACAGGGCGAGCAGCACCCGGCCACGGACATTGGTCAGGCCCTGCTGGGGATCGCGGATCCAGAAGCGCAGCACGAAATCCAGCGAGGACTCACCGAACCCGGTCAGCCAGCACACCGGTCGGCGATCTGCGTCGACGCGGCCGACGCTCGTCGCCGCCTCGATCGCCAGCGCGCTGACGGTGTGCGGATCGGCCTCGTAAGAGACGCCGAAGGCGACGTCGAGACGCACCAGCTCGTCGCTGAACGACCAGTTGATCACGCGTTGGGTTATGAAGTCTTCGTTCGGGATCAGATATTCGCGCCCGTCTCGGGTGACGACGGACACGAAGCGGGCCCGCAACTCGCGGATCCAGCCGAACGTGTCGCCGAGCGAGATGGTATCGCCCGGCTTGATCGACTTGTCGAGCAGGATGATGATGCCGGAAATGAAGTTCGAAACGACTTTCTGCAGGCCGAAGCCAAGGCCCACGCCGACCGCGCCGGAAAACACCGTCAGTGCAGTCAGGTCGACGCCGACGGCCGACAGCGCCACGACGCCGGCCAGAAGCACCAGCCCGATTTTGGCGATCTTGCCGATCAGGACCCGGATCGACGGCGTCAATTCGGCCGAATTCTGGACGCGGCGCTCGACGAAATTGCCGATCGCGTTGGCGAGCCACAGGGCGGCGGTGAGCAGGACGGCGACCTTCAGCACCATCAGTGCGGAAATGCGCAATTCGCCGACCGGCAGCGCCAGCCGATCGAGCAGCGTGGCGGCCGTATTGTCGAATTGCAGGATCACCAGGGCGGCATAGAGCCATAACAGCCAGGCGACCGTGCGCGCGACAACCCGGTTGCGGATCACCCGCGAGGCGACCGAGACGAGAAGCCAGACGAGGGCCAGGGAGAACGCGGTCGAGACCAGCCAGCTCCGGCTTGGCCAGGTAAGCTCCCTGAGTGCGGTCAGCGCCACGAACAGCAACAGCACGAAGACGATCCAGTTGGTGCGGCGGATCGTGGCCACGGCGACCCGCAACAGGCCGGGCTGACCCTTGATGTGGCGCGCCAGCCCTTCGAGCCTGGTTTCCAGGGCGTTGCCGATCGGCTTGGCCAGCGCGAACAGCAACACGATCAGTCCGATTTGGTAAAAGAACCACGCGTCCGAGGCGTAGCGGACGGCGGTGTCGACGAAGAGCGCGAGGCGGTCCGCCAAAAACTGCACGTAATCGTTCATCGCGTCTGAACTGCCCTTTCGGCCATTGCGGCGGCAGGCGCCGCTCGTCGCGAGTCTGAAACCGCATGGTAGAGCCTTTCATGGCGAGATTGAACCGGTTCGCCCGGCGTGCCTGGCCAATTCCGGCAATCGTCGACCCGACGGCAACTGGCGCGGTTCGACGGCACCTTGCCGCGCCGCCTGGACGTCCCACGAGACGGTTTTGTATCCAACCTCTAAAATTAGACCGGATCGGTAAGGCTTTTCGTTCCTTTGCGGACCTATGGTCGAGGTGCCGCGAGGGAAATCAGTTCGGGACAGATATGGGTGAGCGCGCCGGGATGGCTTTCCTGCGTGGATGGGTAGGCAAGGACTTCACATCCAGCATCATGCGTTGCCGATCGGTGACGACCGAGCAGCGGCTGCTGGTACGCACCGACCAGGTCGAGGCGATCAACCGGCTGCGACCCGTCGCAATCCTCGCCCATCTGCTTGGCGCGCTGATCGTGCTCGACGCGCTTGCGCGTTCGGACGACGCGGCGATCGTGCCGGCCTGGTTCGGGGTGATGCTGGCCGCGATCATTTTCGACATTCTGAGCGGACCGCCTCTGGCCGGCCAGAGGCCGGCGCGCGACGAGGTCGCCGCCCAATACTGGCGCAATATCGTCATCTGCTTCCTGTTCGGCGCGGTGTGGGGCAGCCTGCCATTGATTTTCTACGCCGGCGCGGACGAGGGCGTTCGCCACATATTGACGGTGTTGATAACCGCCTATCTGGCCTCCTCGGCTTTTATCCTCGCTGCCTTGCCGCTGGCCGTGTTCGCCTTTTCGGTTCCGATCGCGATCATGATGGTCGTCACCTTCGTGCAGGCCGGCGTGGTCGGCCACACCTTCGAACTCCAGTTGATCGGCGTCTACGCGCTCGCCTTCCCGATCGCGCTGCGCCAGCATGCCAGTGCGTTCGCCGAACGGGTGATTGCGATGGCTCAGGTGCGGGAGCAAACCCAGCTCATTTCGTTGCTTCTGCATGATTTTGAAGCGAATTCAAACGACTGGCATTGGCAGTGCGATTCCCGGTTGAACCTCGTGCGCGCCTCCGATTCGTTTGCCAAACAGTCCGGCTTGTCCGCCGGCAGGCTCAGCCGGCTGCGGCTCGACCGCGTGCTGACGATGTGCGCGTCACCCCGAGAAAGGGCCGGCGACCGGCGCGAGGAAGTGTTGCTGCATCTCTTGCGCGGCGAGGCGTTCCGCGACTGCGCGGTGCTTCTCGTAATCGACGGGCACGAGCGCTGGTGGTCGATCACGGGTACGCCGACCTATGATCGCGACGGTGTTTTCGCCGGCTTCCGCGGTATCGGCCGCGATATCGGGGCGCAGAAGATCAAGGAGGAAGAGCTCGAATATCTCGCCCACCACGACAGTTTAACGGGTGTCGGCAACCGGGCACGTTTCAACCGCGAATTGGTGCGTGCCCGCGGACTTGCCGAGGCGGCTTCGCGCCGCTTCGCGCTGGTGCTTTTCGACCTCGACGATTTCAAGGCAATCAACGACACCGCCGGACATTCTGTCGGCGACACCGTGCTGCAAACCACCACGCGTCGCATCGCCGGATTTCTGCCGCGCGATTCTTTCCTGGCACGGATCGGCGGCGACGAATTCGCCGCCATTATCGAGATTAAGGAAAACATGGACGCCGCGCGCCTGCGCGAGATCGTCGAGAAGGTCGTGCACGAGGTGGCGCGACCGGTCGAATCGTCGGACGGCACCTTCAAGGTCGGCGTGAGCGCGGGGATCGCCGTCATGCCCGATGACGGCCGCGACCCCGAACAATTGATGCAGCTCGCCGACATTGCGCTCTACGATGCCAAATCGCGCGGCAAGGAGCAGGTGCGCTTGGCCAGCAACGAGGCGGGCGCGGCCTTCGCGCGTAGAAAACAGCTCGAACTCGATCTGTGGAAGGCGATCTCGCGCGGCGAGATCTTCGTCGAGTTCCAGCCGGTGGTCTCGGCGCGCACCGGTCGCCCGATCCTGTTCGAGGCGCTCGCCCGCTGGCGCCATCCCGATTTCGGCCTTGTCGAGCCCGGTGATTTTGTCGCGCTCGCCGAGCAGACCGGCAGCATCGGCGAGATCGGCGCCTGGGTGCTCGCCGAGGCTTGCGGCCGGGCCGCCATGTGGCCGCAGGCGGTGCGTGTCGCGGTCAACATTTCCCCGCGCCAGCTCGAATATGGCGACCTACCGGACCTGGTGCGGGCCGTGCTGGAGACCACCGGCCTTGTGCCGAACCGGCTCGAGATCGAGGTCACCGAAAGCGCCTATCGCGGTGGCGTGGGCCTAGTCGCGAGCGTGGTGGCGCAATTGCACGAGCTTGGCGTGACCGTGGCCATGGACGATTTCGGCACCGGTTATTCCAGCCTGTCATCGCTGCGCGAGGTTCCGTTCGACAAGATCAAGATCGACCAGTCGCTGGTGGGCCAGGGAGCCGCCGACAAGCGCACGGTCAGCGTGCTGCGCTCGATCGTCACCATCGGCCGCACGCTCGGCATGCAGGTCACGGCGGAGGGGGTGGAGACACCCGAGCAGGAGGCCTTTCTGCGCGGCATCGGCGTGGACAGCCTGCAGGGTTTCTATTTCGGGCGCCCGATGCCGGGCGATGCGGTCGCCGATCTCCTGACGGCGGACACACAGTCGAAGAACGTGCCGGGCTCGTCGCGCAACAGCGCTGCCTGAATCCGGATAGAGCCAGCATCCGATCCGGTCGCGCCGGGCAAAACCGCGGCCGGCGTCACAATTGCGGCCCGGCCCGCGTTTCAGCCTTGCCTCGCGCCTTTTTCGGACCGACACTCGCTTTCGGGTGATGGCGACATGGTGCGCAGCCGCAATGGCGCGGACGCGGTCATGCGGCCGTCATCGAAATCTGCTGGATGAAACGCGCAACTCCGCGACCTGATACACAGCGACGCAGCGCACGGGGCGCGACCGTCCAGAAATCCAGGGAGACGACAATGTCCGCAATGCTCCATCCGATTTCCCGCCGCCTATTCCTGTCCGGTGCGGCAGCACTGGGCGGCGTGGTCATGCTCCATCCCTTCGCCGCGCGTGCGAGCGCCAATCAGGCCCATCTGCGGCTGATGGAAACGACCGATCTGCATGTGCACGTATTTCCCTACGATTATTATGCCGACCGGCCGAACGACACGATGGGTCTGGCGCGCACCGCCGCGATCATCGATGGAATCCGCGCCGAGGCCGGCAATTCGATGCTGATCGACAATGGCGATTTTCTGCAGGGCAACCCGATGGGCGACTATATCGCCTATCAGCGCGGCATGAAGGATGGCGACATGCATCCGATCATCTCCGCCATGAACACGCTGGGCTATGAATGCTCCACGCTCGGCAATCACGAGTTCAATTACGGGCTCGACTTCATGTTCAAGGTGCTGGCGGGCGCGAACTTCCCGTTCGTGTGCGCCAACCTGACCAAAGGGTCGCTGGCTGCCAACGCGCGCGACGACGCGCTGTTCATCAAGCCGTACGTGATCCTCGACAAGACGATCACGGACGGCGCGGGCCAGGACCATCCGATCCGGGTCGGCCTGATCGGCTTTGTGCCGCCGCAGATCATGAACTGGGACGCCCGCCACCTGACCGGCAAGGCAATGACGCGCGACATCGTCAAGGCGGCCGAGGCCTGGGTGCCGCAAATGCGCGAAGAGGGCGCCGATATCGTGATTGCCCTGTCGCACTCGGGCGTCGGGCCGGCCCAGTATGAGGAGAACCTCGAAAACGCCTCGCTGCACCTGGCCGGCGTCGACGGCATCGACGCGATCGTCACCGGCCACAGCCATCTCGACTTCCCGGGCCCGAAATTCGAGGGCATGGAGGGTGTCGACAACGCCAAGGGCACGATCGGCGGCAAGCCGGCCGTGATGGGCGGGTTCTGGGGCTCGCATCTCGGCCTGATCGACCTGATGCTGGAGCGCGACGGCAAGAACTGGCGCGTGAGCGCCTCGACCAGCGAGGCGCGGCCGATCTTCGAGCGCGTCGACCGCAAGGCCAAACCACTGGTCGAAAGCAAGGCCGAGGTCGAGGACGCGGCCCGCGACATGCACGAGGCGACACTGGCCTATGTGCGCACCGCCGTCGGCAAAACCGCGGCGCCGCTGCATTCCTATTTCGCGCTGGTGGCCGACGATCCCTCCGTGCAGATCGTGTCCCAGGCGCAGACCTGGTACATCGCCGACATGCTGAGCGAGACCGAGCACAAAGACCTGCCGGTGCTGTCGGCGGCCGCGCCGTTCAAGGCCGGCGGTCGCGGCGGACCGGACTATTATACCGACGTTCCGGCGGGCGACATCGCGATCAAGAACGTCGCCGACCTCTATCTCTATCCGAACACGGTCCAGGCGGTGCTGGTGACCGGCGCCCAGGTCAAGGACTGGCTCGAGATGTCGGCTGGAATCTTCAACCAGGTCGAACCCGGCAAGGCCGACCAGACGCTGATCAACACGGAGTTTCCGTCCTATAATTTCGACGTCATCGACGGCGTGACCTACAGGATCGACCTGGCTCAGCCGCCGAAATACGATCCGAAGGGCAATCTCATCAACGAGGGCGCCAACCGGATCGTGGCGCTCGAGTTCGACGGCAAACCGATCGATCCGGAGCAGAAATTCGTCGTTGCGTCGAACAATTACCGCGCCGGCGGCGGCGGCAATTTCCCCGATATCGGTCCGGACAAGGTGATCTTCCAGGCGCCTGACACCAATCGCGACGTGATCGTGCGCTTCATCGTCGAGCAGGGCACCATCAATCCGGCGGCCGACGCCAACTGGTCGTTCGCGCCGGTGGACGGCGCGACCGTGCTGTTTGAGACCGGCCCGAAGGCGAAGGACTTCATTGCCGACGTCAAGGGCGTGGCGATCGAGGCCGCCGGCGACGGCGCCGACGGTTTCGCCCAATACCGCATCACGCTTTAGGCGCGGATGTTGCGAGATTGAATCGAGATCGTGCTTCAACACTCTGAAGGAGCACGATCTTTCCACTCTCGCGCAAGGACGGCGACAAGAGCCGCTTTCGCAGGCGTTACGGCGCGGCCGGATGAAAGGCCGTCAGAGCGGGTCTTGCGGATTGGCCGGGCTGGAGGGGAAGTTGCTGCCGATATCCTTGGCCAGATCGCCGCTTCCGCAGCTCTTGCGGCTGTATTCCATCCTTGCGTCGGTCCACATGTCCTGCAGGAACTTGAACAGGATCCTGAGTGACTTCATCACCAGGCCGCGAATGTCCTGGTTGGGATGGTTGGACCAAGATCGCATCTGCGCGACCACGGCGTCGGCCGAGCCGATGATCAGCTTGCCGACCTCGGTAAGACCCTTGCAGTCATATTCGCTGAACCGATTGCTAGCCATGAAACCCTCCTTTTCGGGGACGGTTTCATTGTGCGGGCCGCGGATGGAGCCGACAGCGAACTAATTAACACAGCCGGTATCGGTTGCGCGCGGCGTCGCGCGTCATGCGCGGCGTATCAGGCCTTGTAGACCACCTGCCTGACGTCGATGAATTCGGCCCGGAAGCCGGCCTCGCAATAATGCAGGTAGAACTCCCACAACTTCTTGAAACGCTCGTCGAAGCCGAGTGGCATGATCTTTTCCCACGACGCCCAGAAGCGGGCGCGCCATTCGGCCAGCGTGCGGGCGTAATCCTGCGGAAAAGCCCGTTCGCGCAGGAAGGAAAGCCCCTGTTCGGCGCCGAGACTGCGCAGGATTTCCGGCGTCGGCAGCATGCCGCCGGGGAAGATGTAACGCTGGATGAAGTCCGGCCGGTTGCGATAGAGCTTGAAGGCCTCTTCGTTGATGGTGATGATCTGCAAGGCTGCGGTTCCGTTCGGCTTCAGGCATTGCTTGACCTTGCCGAAAAACACCGGCCAGTATTTTTCGCCGACCGCCTCGAACATCTCGATCGAGGCGATATTGTCGTAGCGGCCCTGTTCGTCGCGGTAATCCTGCAACTTGATCTCGACCTTCTCGGCGAGGCCGGCCTTGTGGATGCGCTCGCGCGCGAAATCATGCTGTTCGCGGCTGATCGTCAGGCCGGTCACCTTGCAGCCGATCTCGCGCGCGGCGAATTCGGCGAAACCGCCCCAGCCGCAGCCGATTTCCAGCACGTGGCTCGACGGCCGCAGGTCGCCGTCGCGGGCAAGTGCGCGGTATTTGGCCGCCTGGGCGGATTCAAGGTCGTTGGCGCCGGTCGAAAACAACGCCGAGGAATAGGTCATGCTCGGGTCGAGCCAGGTTCGGTAGAAATTGTTGCCGAGATCGTAATGGGCGGAAATGTTGCGCTTAGAGCCGGTGCGGGTGTTTTCGTTGAGCCAGTGGCGCAGGCGCTGGAAGGCCATCAACACCCGGCTCGCGCCGCCGGCAACCTCTTCGCCGGTTTCCTGGTTGACCACGAAAAGCTCCAGGAAGGTGGTCACGTCGGGACTGTCCCAGTCGCCGTCCATATAGGATTCGGCCACCCCGATCGTGCCGAGGGAAAAGGCGCGGCCGGGCAGTTTCCAATTGTTGAGGATCAGGTGCGCGTCAGGGCCGGCGGCGTTGCCGCCGACGCCGAACCGGCGCCCGTCGGGCGAAACGATCGTCAGCGTGCCCCTGGGAAGCCGCATCGCGGCCGACAACACCATGCGCGCGCGGCGCGGCAGGCCGCGCGTGCGCGCGGCGAAATTGTCCGCGTTCAACCAGATCGTTTCCGGTGCCTCAGCTGCGATCCCAACCATCGCGTTCTCCTGTCCCCTCCGGCAGCGCGCCGTCGTCGCGGCAACCTCATGCGTCCGCCTCCCGTGCCTCGGTGTCGCCAAAGCTGGCCCGTCGAGGGGGAGGCGGGCTCCTGAAGAATGGCGCTCCCTTCAGCCACAGACGCAATGCCTCGAAGTGAATGCCGGCGATAATCTTCCATGTCAGAAGCGGAAATCGCAAGAGGCAACGGCAAAGCCCGGCATTGGTGACCGGCGCGCCGTCGCCCGAAAACGTCGCTGCGAGCACCGGCCTGCCGGCCTCGGTCTCGTGGATGCGAAGCTTGACGGCGCGCCCCGGCGGCAGAATGCGGAAATGGTAGCGCGCGTCCATCGAGATGAAGGGCGAGACGTGGAAAAGCTTGTCGCGGCTCTGGCGCAGGCCGGCCTCGGAGAGTTCGCCGCGCGCGACCGGCGCAACATAGGTGTGCCGTTCGCCGAACGTGTTGCGGACGGCGTAGATCGCCGCGATCAGCCGGTCCTGGCCATCATAGGCGAAATAGACCGCAAGCGGATTGAAGACGTACCCGAACACACGGGGATAAGCGAGCAAGACGATACGCGCGGCCCGTTCGCCAAGACCGGCCTGGGCCAGCAGACGGTCGGTATGGGCGCGCAGCGAGAGGCCGTCATCGGTATGGTCATCCTCGCGCAGGGACAGCACGTTGGGCCGGTTGACCGACAGAAGCGGCGACAGGCGGTCGACCTCGTCGAGCCGGTCGACGTCGATCAGCAGCGAATAGACCGCATAGGCGAAACGATGACCGAACGGGGAAAGCCGCTGATGCATGACCTGGCCGCGGTAAAGCCACGCCGCCTCACGCGGCGGCGGACCGTTCTTGGCAAGGGTCGTTATGCGTCGGGCCCTGGTCATCGCGTCACCTATTCCGCCGCGAGCGCCGGTTCGGCGGCGCGGGGCAGGGCCTGGCGCCAGGGAACCGAGGCGCCGAGCCGCTCGGCGACGCTCAGTCCCGAGCGCAGGCCGTCCTCGTGGAAACCGTGCCCGGTCCAGGCGCCGGCATACCAGCAATGGCCGCGACCCTGGATGTCGTCCAGCCGCGCCTGCGCCGACAGCGCGGCGGCGTCGAATTGCGGATGGTCGAAGGACCATTCCCCGAACACCGTGTCGGCCCGCGGCTCGGTGACCGGATTGAGCGAGACGAACAGCGGACAGGCCGCGTCGATCCCCTGCAATTCGTTCATCCAGTAGGTTACGCAGACCTCGGTTTCGGTATCCATGGCGCTGGTGCGCATATAATTCCACGCCGCCCAGGCGGCGCGCCGTTTTGGCATCAGCCGCGGGTCGCGGTGCAGGATCGCCCGGTTCGGCCGGTAGGGGATCGCTGACAAGACGGTGCGTTCGACCTGGCTCGGCCGGTCCAATATGGCGAGCGCCTGGTCGGTATGGCAGGCAAGCAGCACCTCGTCGAAGCGTTCGGGCGCCGCGCCGCGCGCGAACACGGTGACGCCGGCATCGTCGCGCCGTATCGCCTCGACCGGCCGTGCCAGCCGCAGCCTGTCGCCCAGCGGCGCCAGGAGCCGGTCGAGATAGGTTTGGGCCCCGCCAGTCACCGTACGCCAGGCCGGGCGTTCATTGTGGATCAGCCGATGGTTTTCGAAGAACGACACGAAGGTCGCGGCTGGATAGTCGAGCATTTTCGCCCGGGGCGTCGACCAGATCGCGGCCGCCATCGGGATCAAGTAATCGTCGCGCAGGGCGGTGGAGAACCGTCGCCGGGCGAGATAGTCGCCGATGGTCACCCCGCCGAGCAGTCCCGCTTCGCGGTCGGCCAGACATTGCCGGTTGAAGCGCAGGATCTCGCGCAGCATCCACAGGAAGGACGGCGAAAACACGTTGCGTTTCTGGGCGAAGATCGTCCGGTAGGTCTGGCCGCTCCATTCCAGCCGCCCGTCGTCGAGCGACAGCGAAAACCCCATCCGGCTTTCCTGGGTGGCCACGCCCAGATGCGCGAACAGCCGGGTGAGTTGGGGATAGTTGGGTTCGTTATAGACGATGAAGCCGGTGTCGACGGCGATCTCGCGTCCCCGGTAGTCGATCCTGGCGGTGGCGGTGTGGCCGCCCGGCCGTGAGGCGGCTTCGAACAGGGTGACGTCGTGGCGCGGATGCAGGGCCCAGGCGGCGGCGGCGCCGGAAATGCCGGACCCCACGATCGCGATCTTCCTGCGGCCCGGATCGGCCTTGCGGCGAATGGCGACAACCGTCATCGTGTTCCTTTCATCGCGTCGTAGGCTGCCAGCGCAGCGGCGCGGGCCTTGCGGTGTTCGACGATAGCTACGGGATAGGTGGCGCCGAGTTTCACGCCGGCCTCAGAAAGCGTGTCGGCCGGCGCCTGCCAGGGCTTGTGGATGTATCGGCTGGGAAGCCGCGCCAATTCGGGCACGAAGTCGCGCACATAGGTCCCGTCCGGATCGAATTTTTCGCCCTGCAGGACCGGGTTGAAAATACGGAAATAGGGGGCTGCGTCGGCGCCGGAGCCGGCCACCCATTGCCAGTTCGCCGGATTGCTGGCCGGATCGGCGTCGACGAGCGTGTCCCAGAACCAGGCCTCGCCGTCGCGCCAGTCCTGCAACAGATGCTTGGTCAGAAAGGAGGCGGCGACCATGCGGACCCGGTTGTGCATCCAGCCCGTGCGCCACAATTGGCGCATACCGGCATCGACGATCGGATAGCCGGTGCGTCCTTGTTGCCAGGCTGCAAGCAGGCCGGCGTCGGGTCGCCAGGCAAAAGCGTCGAAATCCCGGTTGACGGTTTTCGATGCGAGATCGCGATTGTGAAACAGCAGGTGATAGGAAAATTCGCGCCAGGCGATCTCCTTGCGAAACGTTTCCAGGTCGCGCGCGGGCGTGTCGAGGTCGGGGCGGTTAAGCGCGTGCCAGATCTGGAACGGCGTGATCTCGCCATGGGCCAGATGCGGCGAAAGCCGCGAGGTCACGGCATCGGCGGGGCGGTCGCGCCCCTCGGCATAGTGCTGCAAACCCGCGTCGAGAAATTCCGCCAGGCGTTGCCGCGCGCCGGCCTCGCCCGGGGTCCAGGCGTCGCGCAGGCCGCCGGCCCAGTCGGGCGCCGTCGGCAGCAGGGACCAGTTTTCGAGCCCATCGGAGGCGATCGGTGCTGGCAGCGGACGGATCGCCTTCGGCGCGGCGACGGGCGCGCGCGGCTCGCCGCTTGCGGCGAGCGCGCGCCAGAACGGCGAATAGACCTTGTAGGGCCCGCCGGTCCCGGTCGTCAGCCGTGACGGTTCGTGCAGCAGGTGGCCGTCGAAGCTTCTTGCCTCCAGGGCACGTTCGCGCAGCGCCGTTTTCAGCGCCGAATCGGCGGCGATGCCGACGGGATCGTAACGCCGGTTCCAATAAATCGCATTCGCCTGTGTGTCCTCGACCAGCGACAGCACAGTGGCCAGGGTCGGCCCGCGCCGCAGGGTCAAGCCGGCGCCGCGCTCGGAAAGTGAAGCGCGCAGCCGTTCGAGCGCGTGATGCAGCCACCAGCGGCGCGCGCCGCCGGGCGGGCGGCCGCCATCGGCGCCGTCGTCGAAAACGAATACCGGCAGCACCGGCCGGCCGGTGTCTGCCGCCGCGTTCAGCGCCAGATTGTCGGCAATCCGCAGGTCGTTGCGAAACAGCAATAGCACCGGCGGTTCGGGCGGGGCGTCGGTTTTTTGGGCGGGCAAGGGTGGTCTCCGGATCGCGCGAATCTGGTGCCGGCGGCAGTTCTGAGGGTCGAACCGGCGGGACGAAGTCCGATTACGCGCGCTGATGCGATCTGGATTGCATCAAGGGGAGAAATGGCACCGATCGCGCCAACCCCTCGGTCTCGGTGCGGTTATTTCCGGTTTGGTGCGAGGAACCAGTGTCGGAGCGGAGTATGTTTCGGCTGTGACGCAGGCCGACGGACGAAAATCAAACGGCGCCGGAAACGAAAAAGGCCGGGTTTTGCCCCGACCTTTCCCCGCGTCTCGACACGCACCGCCAGTTCATCCGTGGTCGGCGCGCGGAGACGATCTCAATGTGACGAAAGCACTAGCATCCGCCTATGTCGGCACGATG
Organism: Nitratireductor arenosus; assembly: GCF_009742725.1. Taxonomy (GTDB): domain Bacteria; phylum Pseudomonadota; class Alphaproteobacteria; order Rhizobiales; family Rhizobiaceae; genus Mangrovimarina; species Mangrovimarina arenosa. The sequence goes on from NZ_WPHG01000002.1 coordinate 511,734, forward strand.
ACAAGGCGTGGCGATGCGCCAGTTTTCCGGTCTGGTGGGCTGATTTTTTGAAGAAAATGGCTCCCCGGGCCGGATTCGAACCAGCGACCAACCGGTTAACAGCCGGTTGCTCTACCGCTGAGCTACCGGGGAACACGGGCTCGCGAAGTGGGCTGCCTATAGCAAAACCGTTTCGGTTTTGCCAAGCGCCATTTTGGCGAATTCGGTCGAAACGGGCCTCTTGTGGGAAAAATCTCGCGACCATGGCGCGTCCGCGTCTCGCATTTGCCGCCGCCGCCCATCATATGAGACGACTGAAATGCAATGCCGGCAGGTCACCGGCATTGTCGCGGAGGAGCGAGCGATGAGCGGCCACGGTACAGACGGGACGACGTCCAAACCGTCCTTCAGGTTTTACGGCCGCACCGTGCCGATGCCGCGGTCGCGGCTGGCGCGCATCGTCGTCGGCGGCGTGCTGGTGTTTTTGGGTCTGTTTTTCGGATTCCTGCCGGTTCTGGGTTACTGGATGGTCCCGCTCGGGTTGCTTGTGCTGTCCTATGACATCGCGGCGATTCGCCGGTTGCGCCGCCGGCTGGTCGTATGGTGGGAGCGCCGGCGGAAAACCTCCACGCCCCGGTCGAACTGAACCGGCGGATTGGGATGCGGAAAATCAATTCAGACGCTTGTCGGTCCGGTGACCCTCTGTTAACAGATCGCTTCGTAAAGCCTGGGGGGCGAGGCCTCGTGGCGGAGTGGTTACGCAGAGGACTGCAAATCCTTGCACCCCGGTTCGATTCCGGGCGAGGCCTCCAATTCCCGGGTTCCATCATGTCAGGGCGGCGCTCGCTGCCCACTTCGTTCGTATGGCCGCTTTGCGGTGAAGATGGGCAGGCGGGATGAGCACCGATTTCGAGCAGTTGCGGGAAAAAATGGTCGACGGTCAGTTGCGTACGACCGACGTGACCAATCTGTCCGTCCTCGACGCCTTTTTGTCGGTGCCGCGCGAGGCGTTCGTGCCGGCGCGCCTCAGGGACCTGGCCTATATCGACGAGGATGTCGACATCACCCCGCCGGACGGCGAAACCCGGCGTTTTCTCATGGAGCCGTCGCCGCTGGCCAAGCTGATCCAGCTCGCCGAGGTGGACGCGGGCGACATCGTGCTCGATGTCGGTACCGGCACCGGCTATTCGGCGGCGATCCTGTCGCAGCTTGCCGGCTCGGTGATCGCGCTGGAAAGCGATGCCGCACTCGCCGCCCAGGCGAGCGAGCGCCTGTCAGAGCTTGGCTGCGACAATGTCGCGGTCGTGGAAGGCGCGCTCGAAGCGGGCTACCCGTCCGAAGCGCCCTACGATGTCATCCTCGTCGCCGGGGCGGTCGATCGGATACCGGACGCGATCTTCGAGCAGATGAAGGAGGGCGGTCGTCTCGTCACCGTCGAGGGCCATGGCAATGCCGGCGTTGCGCGGCTCTACCTCAAGCAGGTTGGCCATGTGTCGGGGCGCTGGGCTTTCAACGCGGCGGTCAAGCCCTTGCCTGGCTTCCAGGCCGAGCCCGCGTTCGAATTCTAAAGCATGCCTCTCGAAAGTGGAAAATGGTTTCGGGATCAAGACATGCGCGAAACCAAGAGCCTGAAGCACGCGGAGCGAACGTGAAAGATCGCGACACGCTTTAGGACAAAGCCCAAGGAGCCTGCCGGCGGCGGGTGCGGAATGGTTGCATGGCGGTCGCGGAGCCGGCATGTTGCGACGTCGAGTTTTTAGGGGTGGGCTTTTGATGCCCGCGGCGGGGACGAGCAGCGCTCAAAGCGGCGCTAGAGAGCAGTCGAAAACACCCGCGGTCGCGTTGGGTCGTGTTGAGAGGTTGGTTGTGGCGTCGTTGAACGGTAAGTTTCTCGCAGCGTTTCTGCTTTCCGCGGTGATGGTAACGCCGGTAGGCGCGGAGACCATCACCGGAGCGCTCTCCAAGGCCTATCAGAACAATTCGAGCCTGAATTCGGCCCGTGCCGGTGTGCGTGTCACCGACGAGGGCGTTCCGCTTGCCAAATCGGGCTATCGGCCGACGATCGCAGCGGTCGGTTCCGTCAACTATGCCAGCCAGGCCGGGACGCGGATCACCACCGGCTCGTTCGGCGTCGAGATCAGGCAGACCCTGTTTGACGGTTTCCAGACCAAGAACAATGTGCGCGCGGCCGAGGCGCGGGTGCGCGCGGCCAACGAGGCGCTGCGCAACACCGAGCAGAACACGCTGTTCAACGCGGCGTCGGCCTATATGGATGTGATCCGCGACCGGCAGATCGCGGCGTTGCGCGAGCGCAATCTGGCTTTCCTGGCGGAACAGGTGCGCGCGTCCAAATCGCGGTTCGAGGTGGGCGAGGGCACCCGCACCGATGTGGCGCAGGCAGAGGCGGGGCGGTCGGGCGCCGTGGCGCAGCTTTCGGCGGCGCGCGCGGCGGTGCTGTCGAGTTCGGCCGTCTACCGCCAGATCATTGGCGACGATCCGGGCAAGCTGCGCGCGGCCGGTCCGCTCACAAAGCTGTTGCCCGGCACGCTCGGTCAGGCGATCGCGATCGCGGCGGCCGAGCACCCGGCGATCAAGTCGACGCAGAATCTGGTCGACGCCTCGTCGTTCGCGGTGAAGTCTGCCGAGGGTGCGTTGTTGCCCGGCGTGACGGCGAGCGCGGGCGTTTCCCGCGGTTTTCGCAACAATTCCCCGGACCTGACCGGCACCAGCGGTACTTTCAATTCCGGCAATATCGGCGCCACGCTTACCATCCCGATCTACCAGGGTGGCGCGGCCTCGACAAATGTGCGCCGCTCGAAGGAAGAATTCGGCCAGGCCCGGATCGAGGTCGATGTCGCCCATGACGGTGTGCGCGCGGCGGTCACGTCGGCCTGGACGCAATATACGGCGAGCGCCGAAGTGGTGGCGGCCAGCCGCGAGGCGGTCTCCGCCGCCCAGCTTGCTCTCGACGGCGTGATCGAGGAGCGTAATGTCGGCCAGCGCACCACGCTCGACGTGCTCGATTCTCAGGATGACGTGATCACCGCCCAGATCAATCTGGTGACGGCCGAGCGCGACCTGGTCGTGGCGAGTTATGCCATCCTGTCGTCGATCGGCCGGCTTTCGATGCGCAATCTCGGTCTCAAGGTCGCCGAATACCGGCCTCAGGAGCATTATGAGGCGGTGAAGGACAAATGGTACGGCCTGCGTACCCCGGACGGTCGCTGAGCCACGGGCAGAGCAGGCTCGGCTATCCTGTGTGAAACCCAAATCAGCTCGCTGACGGGGATTCTCTCATAGAGTCCACTCGGTTAGGCTTGGCCTGATTCGGGGGCGCATCCCCCGTAACCGAGGGAGCAGCGGCCATGGCGAGCGAAGCGGCGGAATCCATCGTGCCACAGACGCAGAATTTGCAGAAAGAGCCGTCGATGGAGGAGATCCTGGCCTCCATCCGGCGCATCATCGAAGACAGTGACCAGGCGGGCCCGCCAGACGGGCCGGCCAACGAGGCCGGTGCATCGCCGAGCCAACCCGCCGCCGCCGATGACGACGCGCCGGCCGACGACGATGCAGTCGACCTGGGCGACGATCGCATGGCCGAGCCGAGCTGGACGGCGGGGCAGGTCGCGGGCGGCGAACCATCCGCGCCGCAACTCGACGCCGAGCCGGCAGACGAGGAGGAGCAGGCCATGCGGGCATGGCCCTCCGCGCCGGAAAGCCCGACGGACCACGACACCGCGACGGCGCAGGACGTCGCCAACTGGTCGGTGGCCATGGAAACGGAAATCGACAGGGCCTTGCCGCCATCGCCGGCCCAGGCCGACAGTGCCCCTCCCCAGGTCTCGGCCGTGGCTCCCGAGCGCGCATCCTCCATCCTGTCGGAGCAGACGAGCCGTCAGGTCGCCGCGGCGTTCGGCGAGCTCTCGGACGCGTTCGCGGAAAACCGGCGCCAGCGCTTCGACGACATGGCCGCGGAAATGATGCGGCCGATGCTGCAGGAATGGCTGGACAACAACCTGCCGACACTGGTGGAAAAACTGGTGCGCGAGGAGATCGAGCGCGTGGCGCGCGGCGGCTGAAGCACCTTTCGGCCCGGCATATCCGAAAAATGCGAAAGTCGACAGGCTGGCGGGCACTTTGAGGCACACCGCCGGCCGGGGCCGCCGCCGGCTCCGGTTGCTCTCGGGCCCGGGTGAGCGTTGCGCCGGCGCAGTTGACTCGCCTTGATCTGTCGGCTTTACACCGGGTTCTGACAGAGCCCTGCTGGCGCGGACATTCCAATGCTTGAAAAAAACTATGACGCGGCGAGCGTCGAGCCCCTGATCGGCAAGCGGTGGGAGGAAGCCCATTCCTTCCGTGCCGGAGCGGGTGCCGAACATGGGGCGGAAACCTATACGATCGTCATCCCGCCGCCCAATGTCACCGGCTCGCTGCATATGGGCCATGCGCTCAACAACACGCTGCAGGATATTCTGGTTCGCTTCGAACGGATGCGTGGCAAGGATGTGTTGTGGCAGCCGGGCATGGACCATGCCGGTATCGCCACCCAGATGGTGGTCGAACGCCAGCTCATGGAAAAGCAGATCCATCGCCGCGACCTGTCGCGCGAGGATTTCATCGACCGTGTCTGGCAATGGAAGGCCGCGTCAGGCGGCACGATCGTCAACCAGTTGAAACGGCTCGGCGCGTCCTGCGACTGGTCGCGCGAACGGTTCACCATGGACGAAGGCCTGTCGAAGGCCGTCATCGAGGTGTTCGTCACGCTCTTCAAACAGGGCCTGATCTACAAGGACAAGCGTCTGGTCAACTGGGATCCGAAGCTCTTGACGGCGATCTCCGACCTCGAGGTCGAGCAGGTCGAGCTCGATGGCCATCTGTGGCATTTCCGCTATCCGATCGCCGGCGTAGCCTTCGATCCGGCCGATCCGTCGACCTTCATCACGGTCGCGACGACACGACCCGAGACGATGCTCGGCGACACGGCGGTCGCCGTCCATCCCGAGGATGAGCGCTACAGCGACCTGATCGGAAAGCAGATCGAATTGCCGATCGTCGGCCGCAGGATCCCGATCGTCGCGGACGACTATTCCGATCCCGAAAAGGGCTCGGGCGCGGTCAAGATCACGCCGGCGCACGATTTCAACGATTTCGAGGTCGGCAAGCGCCACAAGCTGCGCGCCATCAACATCCTGACCGTCGAGGCCAAGGTCGCGATCACCGACAATGAGGATTTTGTCGACGGCCTCGAGCCGACGGACATGCAGCGCGCCGTTTGGGATCAGCTCGACGGCCTCGACCGGTTCGAGGCGCGCAAGCTGGTTGTGGCGATCATGGAGGAGGGCGGCTTTCTGGCGAAGACGGAGCCGCATCGCCACATGGTGCCGCATGGCGACCGCGGCGGGGTGCCGATCGAGCCGTTCCTGACTGACCAGTGGTATGTCGACGCCAAGACCCTGGCGCGTCCGGCGATCGAGAGCGTGCGCGAGGGCCGCACGAATTTCGTGCCGAAAAACTGGGAAAAGACCTATTTCGAATGGATGGACAACATCCAGCCCTGGTGCATTTCGCGCCAGCTTTGGTGGGGGCACCAAATTCCTGCCTGGTACGGGCCGGACGGTCACGTCTTCGTGGAAAAGACCGAGAAGGAGGCGCTCGACGCAGCGGTCGAATACTACCTCGCCGTCGATACGCCGTGGAAGGCGTGGGTGGAGGAAAAGCTGGAGAATTTCGCCCCGGGCGAGATTCTGACCCGCGACGACGATGTGCTCGATACCTGGTTTTCGTCGGCGCTGTGGCCGTTTTCCACGCTTGGCTGGCCCGACGAGACGCCCGAGCTGAAACGGTATTATCCGACCTCGGTGCTGGTCACCGGCTTCGACATCATCTTCTTCTGGGTCGCACGGATGATGATGATGGGCCTGCATTTCATGGAGGAGGAGCCGTTTCACACCGTCTATGTGCACGCGCTGGTGCGCGACAAGAACGGCGCCAAGATGTCGAAGTCGAAAGGCAACGTCATCGATCCGCTCGAGTTGATCGACCAGTACGGGGCCGACGCGCTGCGCTTCACCTTGACGATCATGGCCGCCCAGGGGCGCGACGTGAAGCTCGACCCGGCGCGTGTGGCCGGCTATCGCAATTTCGGCACCAAGCTGTGGAACGCGACGCGCTTCGCCCAGATGAACGGGGTCGCCGCCGATCCGGACTTCGATCCGCAAGCGGTGGCGCTGACTATTAATCGCTGGATCCTGACGGAACTGACCCGGACGGAAAGGGCGATCACCACGGCGATCGGTTCCTACCGCTTCAACGAGGCGGCGAGCGCGGCCTACGGCTTCGTCTGGAACCTTTTCTGCGATTGGTATCTGGAACTGCTGAAGCCGGTTTTCGCCGGCTCCGACGAGGCAGCCGTCGCCGAAAGCCGCGCGTGCGCGGCTTACGCGCTCGAGCAGATCTACAAGCTGCTGCACCCGATGATGCCGTTCATGACCGAGGAATTGTGGGCGCGCACGGCGCCGGACGGCACGCCGCGCGAGGACATGCTGGCGGTGACCGGCTGGCCGGAACTGGGCTTCGAGGACGAGGCGGCGGCGGCCGAGATCAACTGGCTGGTCGATCTCGTTTCGGGCATTCGTTCGGTGCGCGCGGAAATGAACGTGCCGCCGTCGGCGACCGCGCCGCTGGTGTTGGTCGGCGCCGAGCCGCTCACCAAGGAGCGTTTGAAGCGCCATGGCGAGGCGATCGGGCGCCTGGCGCGGGTATCGGAGATCACTGAGAAGAACGAGGCCCCGAAAGGGTCGGCGCAGATCGTGGTCGGGGAGGCGACGGCCTGTCTGCCGCTCGGCGATCTCATCGACTTGAAGGCGGAGGCGGATCGGCTCGAAAAGGAGATCGCCAAGCTCGACGGCGAGATCTCGCGCATCCAGAAGAAGCTCGCCAACGAGAAGTTCGTCGCCCGGGCCCCCGAGGGCATCGTGGCAAGCGAGCGCGAGAAGATGGCCGAGTTCCAGGCCTCGCGCGACCGCCTGAAAACGGCGCATGCCCGCGTCGCGGACGCCGGCTAGATGTCAAAGGCCGGTGCGCGGCCGGCGCGACATCGACGTGGGCGGGTCGCCTCGGCCCACCCGCCCGTGGCCGATCAAAAACGGTAGCCGTGCTTGAAAAAGCACGCGGTTGAGCGCACATAGGGGCAGTCACACGGGCCGGGCCCCTCTGGCAGGCAAGGCGTTGCCTGTGATGTCGGACCGACGACAAACGCGCTCACGCGGCGCAACGCGCAGCCTTTTCGATGATTCAACATGAGTGGCTCTGGCCCGGATTTCTGGCCTTCGTCGCGTTGATTCTTTTCCTGGACCTTTTTGTATTGCATCGTCGCGATCACGTGATTTCGGCGCGCGAGGCAGGTTTCACCGTTGCCGGCTACGTGTCGCTGGCGATGATCTTCGCCGCCGGTATCTTTTATTTCGCCGGCGCCCGGCGCGGGTCGGAATTCCTCACCGGCTATCTGGTCGAGCAGGCCTTGTCGCTCGACAACATCTTCGTGATCGCGCTGATCTTTTCCTATTTCCGGGTGCCGCCCGAGGCACAGTATCGGGTGCTGTTTTACGGCATTGTCGGCGCCATCGTGATGCGGCTGTCGCTGATCGTTCCCGGCGTCAAACTGGTCGACCAGTTCTTTATCGTCGGCATGGCGCTCGGCGCGCTGCTGGTCTTTTCCGGTTACAAGATGATGATGTGCGGCGATGACATGATCGATCCGGGCGAGAGCCGGGTGGTGAAATTGCTCAAGCGGACCGGGCGCGTGACCGACGAATATCAGGGTGCGCGTTTCTTCGTCCGGCGCGGCGGCCTATTGTTCATGACGCCGCTTTTCGTGGTGCTCGCCACCGTCGAGGTGACCGATCTGGTCTTCGCCGTCGATTCGATCCCGGCCGTGCTCGCCGTCTCCAACGACCCGTTCATCGTCTTTTCCTCGAATGTGTTCGCCATCATGGGGCTGCGCGCGCTGTTTTTCGTGCTGGCCGGGATGATGCGCGAGTTCCACCACCTCAAGACCGGCCTGTCGCTGGTGCTGATCTTCATCGGCGCGAAAATGCTGGTGGCGCATTTTTACGAAATCCCCGCCACCGCGGCGCTGCTGGTGACGGCGATGTTGATTGTCGGTTCGGTGGTGGCTTCTGTTCTCACGCGCGAGAAAAAGGGCGGCGAAGCGCGCGGCTGAAGGGTGGAATGTTTGATCTCCACCTTCTGTGGTCCGCTTTGTGGCGTTTCGGCAACACTCTCTCAACAAGCTTTGATGTATACCGGTGCTGGCGGGAGGATTGCCCCGATCCCGCCATAAACAGATCGCAACTCGTAGGGTGTCGAAACGCCTGCCGTAACCAGCGGCCGGAAGCGCCGCCAAAGGGTGGCGAGGACACAGATGGACGCCAAAAAGACCGTCGGAGACAGTTTTCGCTTTGCCGCCAGGCGCGGATCGGTGCCGGTCGCGTCGTTGTCGGCTGGCGCTGTTGAATGCGCAGTCCGGCGCAGGCCTACGGTGGCCTTTGACGGCGGGTCGGAACAATATGCGACGACTATCCGTATCAGCCTGCCGCGCGGATGGGCGCGTGGCCTTGGCAAAGAGCGGACCGTGTCGCTTACAGAAAACAAAAGAACCTTTTTGTCATGCTGATTACCAGTCGGGCCGTTCCGGTCCTTGTCAGTGCGTTTGTGTGGGTGTGCGGAAGCGTTGGCAGCGCCTCCGCGCTCGATCCGAACACGGTACAGGAAAAGGACACCAGCCCCTGGGCCGTGTTCCGTTTGGGCTTCTCCGCCTACAAGCAGGGACATAAGGAAGAGGCGATCGAGGCCTATCGCTACGCGGCCGAGAAAGGCCAGCTCGGCGCGCGCTGGAAGCTGGCGCGCATGTACGCGGAAGGCGACGGGGTCGCGCGCAACGATTACGAAGCCTTCAAGGCGTTTAGCGAAATCGTCCGCCAGGACGTTGCGCCGGGCAGCCCGGAGGAAAGCTACGTGTCGGATGCGCTGGTGGCCGTGGGCGGATATCTGCGCCGTGGCATACCCGGCACGCCGGTCAAGCCGAACCCGTCCGCCGCGCAGGAATATTACATGCGTGCGGCCGCCAATTACCGCAATCCGAACGCTCAGTACGAGATCGGCAAGATGTTCCTGTCCGGAGAAGGCGTGCGCTCCAGCGTCCGCCAGGCCGGACGCTGGCTGCAGCTTGCCGCCGAGAAGGGTCATGCCGGCGCACAGGCGACGCTCGGCAATCTGCTGTTTCAGAGCGGCAAGGTCGTGAAGGGGCTGGCGATGATGACGGCCGCGCTCGAGCGCGCGGCGCCCGTCGACCAGAGCTGGATTCGCGGCATGCAGGAAGAAGCTTTCTCGCTGGCCGGTGAATCCGACCGGCGTACCGCGATCGCGCTCTCCCAGGATATCATCCGCAAGGGGCTTGGCCGGTAGGCAGCCGCGTGCCGCCGGCTAAGACGCTCAAGCGCGGGGCGGCGTCGTTCATCGCCGTGAGCACGCATGCCGGGCCGGGGCTGCAACGGGTTTCGAACGGCAGGCGCTGCGGCGCGCGCTTTCAATCGCCGTCGGACGATTGCGATACCGGATGCTTGCTGGCAGTCGGCGCGCGGGTCATTTCGGGCGCGAGCAGGGTGGTCGGACAGCCGTCCTCGATCTTTTGCCACGACGTGTTGTTCAACACCTTGCCGCAGCGCGCTAGCCAGGAGCCGCTTGGCAGCCGGAGGCACACCACCGACCCCTCCGCATAGCGGGTGCCGTTGGCAAGACAAGTGCATTCCGGCTCGGCGAATACCGGCCCCGCGGCCAGCAACGCCGCGACGGCAAAGCAGGTGCGCAGCAGTCTCATGATGACGCAGGCTAGCACGAAAGGCGGGTTTCACCAATTCAGGATCGGTCTCCTGGCCTTCTCTGGATCGCGGTTTTGATGTCTGCCGACCGGTTGGAGCTGGTTTCGGCAGGGCGCCTCGCGCGCGGTTTCACCCGGGTTGCTCTTGCTGAAACGGGATCGTCACGCCCAGGGCGGTGCCGGTGTCGCCTTTGCTGAGGAGTTCGAAGTCGTAGCCGTAACGCTCGGCCAGTTCGACCACGATCGCGAGACCATGACCCTCGCCGTCGCTGACGGTGAAGGCGCTGTCCAGCCGCGCGCCGCGCCGACAGGCCTGCTTGAACGTCTCGGACGTGAGGCCGGGACCGGTATCGTGCATTTCGATGCGGCATCCATCCTTCAACCGGCGTACGCCCAGGAGAAGCTTGCCAGAGGGAGTGTATTTGATGGCGTTCGACACGAGGTTGGAGACGATCCGCATGGCCGCCAAGGCGGGAACGGGCGTGACGAGGCTGGTCGCGACGAAGCGGAAGCGAAGCCCCTTGATCTCGGCGTCGGGTACGAACATTTCATGCACGCTGCTCAGGATTTCGCCGAGATTGATCTCGTCGCTAGTTTTGCGGACCTGGTTGGGGGCGGGGCCCTTGAGGTGGTCGGAGACGAGCGCTTCGAGATAGTCGAAACTGTCGTAGATGTCGGCGTAGTTCTGCGTCGGTCCGGCTTTTTTGTCGCTCATCACCCCCTGCACGGCCAGGCGGAGCGCATGCAGCGGCTGACGGATGTCGTGAACCGTGTTTTCGATGTGCTGCTTGTGTTTGGTCGTGGTTTCCAGGGCCAGTTCGTAGCGTGCTTCCAGATTGCGCAGACGCGTGTTCATGTCGAGATTGCGTTGGGCCTGCTCCAGGCTCGCGCGCAGCGCCTTTTGCCGTTCTTCACGCAACTGATGATAGCGGTCCACGATCGCAAGGCCCATCATGACGGCATCGAATATCATCACCACGCGCATGCTGTCGTGCTGGAATTCCTGTGTGACCTCGATCCCGAACCAGTGGCGCGCCATCATCAGCATGGCTGACCCCGTCGCCCCCAGCCAGGCAAAGACGTAAAAGCGAACCTGCTTGAAGCGATGGCGCGCGGCCAAGAGCGCGGCAACGGTAAACAGCGCGACTGCGAACAGCACGACGAGGATGAGATATTTCTTGATCAGCCGGGGCTCGACGAAGAGGCCGGACACCATCATCGTCGCCGTGATGAGGATGACGGCAAGCAGGAACTTGTCGACGACGCGATGATATTTCGGCGTGTTGAGAAAAATCCGCGCGTAGATCGCGCCGAAAACGGCGTAGGAGCCGCCTGCGACGACCGAGGCGTAGCTGTTGAAGGCCGGCAGGCCGGGCCACAAATACTGGAAGGCGACACCGTCGACATGCATGATGTAGACCAAGGTGGCGGTGGAATAGGCGATGTAGGCGGGGAAGATCGGATGGCGCAGTACGATGCCTGCCAATAGCGCCGCGACGATCAGGATCACCATCATGCCGTAATAGATGAACTGCTTGGCGGTCTGGCGGGTCGAGACTTCCGTGAAGCTCTCGGCTGTCTCGATGGCGAGCGGCAGATAGGTCGCTCCCTCGGTCCAGAAACGGACATAGACGGTGGCTGCCTCGCCCGGTTTCAAGGATAGCGGTACCACCACTTCGGGATGCGCGACGGGACGCGTGGAAAAGGCCGAATCGTGGTCCTGGGCCAAGGGGTGGGTCGTCCGGCCGCTGTCATCGACGATGTAGACGTGGAATATCTGCTTGAAATTCTCCTTGAAATGCAGGCGCCAATCGGCGGTCCGGGCGGCGACGTTTTCTAGCCTCAGGCGCAGCCACACCATAGCGTCGGAATAGCCTACATCCGGTACGCGCGTGGCAATCGGTGAAAAGGGGTCGGGGCTTTCGCTCTTGACGTCGGCGATCGTCAGCGAATGATCCTCGTCCAGAAGAAGGTCGATATATTTGCCGACCGTGTCCGGATCGACAGGGCCTTCGAGCGTAAGCGTCCGGTCCTGAGCCTGGGCGATATGCAATTGGCACAGCACAGCGAAACATGCCAAAAACGGCAGGCTGTACCATTTGCGGTTCAAGTCAGCGGCTTTCGGGGGAGGGGCGGCATTCCTATCAGCATAGTCATTGCCGACGATCATGCGCTGACTGTCGGTGGCACGCGCGCGGCGATCGAGGCGATGCACGAATTCAAAGTCGTCGGCACCGCCGGCAACGGTATCGAAGCCATTGCGCAGATCAAGCGCCTGTCGCCGGACTGCGCCGTGCTCGACCTCGTCATGCCCGGCGCCTCGGGACTGGAAGTTCTGCTCGAGGCGCGGCGCTGGAGCCCGAAAACGAAAATCGCTATCGTGACCGGAAGCCCGTCCGCGAAAACCTTGCGGCGACTGATAGAAGCCGGAGCGGCGGGCCTGTTTTTGAAATCCGGTGCGGTTGAAGAGTTGTGTCAGGGACTTCGAGACATCGTAGCGGGCCGAACCGTCGTTGGAGCGGGCGTTACCCATTGCATCGCGCAAGACGCGGCCAATGACAGTCTGACGCGCCGCGAGACGGAAGTGCTGCAATGCATCGCGCGCGGATTGTCCAACAACGGTATCGCCGAGCATCTGGGCATAAGCGCCAAGACGGTCGACAACCATCGCACGAACCTGATGCGCAAACTCGAGGTGCATTCAACCGCCACCTTGTTGGTTCGCGCCATGCGCGATGGACTCGTCGAACCGTAGACTGCAACACGAAGCCGATCGCATCAATTCAGGGGCAACGTCCTCCTGCCCGGCAGGCTGGCGGGCGCAGATCGGCCTGACGTGCAAATCCGTTGGAGTCCAGCCCGTTTCGCGTATCGTGCGGCGATCGTTCCCTGGCGCTTTCTTGTCCGAGCCGTCGGCAAAGAAGGTGGAGGCCCGCCGGGAGTGCTCTTGCGGCGGGCCGGAGTATGATGGGATCAGTCGTTCATCGTGACGCGGCCAAACGGTCCGTTCCACACAAAGCTTTTGCGCGACGTGACCCGGACCGAATAGCTGCCGGACCCGTATGTGTTGCCGCTGCGATGGCGGTAGATTTGCGAAAAGTTCCGCCCGGTTTTGGAATCGACCCGGATAATCTCGCCGCTGCGCGACACGAAAGCCCTGATCTTCTTGCCGCTGCCGTCGCGGCCATTATAGAAGGAATTTGCCTGCAGCAGGATGGTCGGGCCGGATGGTTGCGGCTGCGGTTGCGGTTGCGGCTGGGGCTGCGGCGCGGGCCCGACGCCATTGCCGGGCGGCGTCACGGTGCAGCCAGCCAACGCGATGCCGCCCAACAGGCTCAGGAAAGTTCGGCGTCCCAAATATTCGTTCGTCATGGTTTAGCTCCTCATTAAACCGGAGCCGAACATGACGTGGCGGCATGCGCCCCGCCATGGGGCGAATCCCTCAATTGATTAGCTTCCGTTAAATCAGCAAAATGCCGATAGTCGGCGTTTCCAGAAAACCGACGGACGCTCGCGAAACGCTCCGTGCCGACCAATCTTGCCGGATTTTCCCGGTGCCTGCTGGTCGCCGAATATCCGCGCGAGGGCGTTTCAGGATCCGTGTTGGCGCCGAGCGAGGCGTTTTAGCCACGCCCGTGTGTTTCGGCGCATCATTGCCCGGTGCTCGGATTTTTGTCGGTCCGTTACCGCATCGCTTTGCGCCGCGACGGGAATTTCGCCCCACGGCGTCCAGCGCGCAGGCCTCGATTGCGTCTTCATGCGGGTGATGTCGTTCACGGTCCTTGCCTCGCGTCGTCCTGGCTAGCGATGTGGCAGGCAAACGGTTCGTTTTTGCGGCGGCGGGGTGACGGATTGCGGGATATCACCAGCTTGTGAGTAGCGGTCTCGCGAGACGACGGTCCGCCGCGAAAGTTGGCGTCCGCGGCGCTTTTTGGCGAACCGCGTTGTCGGCAAGCCGGCAAACCACGCGCCGGATCGCTCGATTTTGAACGTTCCCCGGCAATGTCCGGTAAAGATTTTGTTCCTATAATTCGCAGTCTCGAACGAACGGCCGGCCGATCATGATCGACTTATCGCCTACAAGCAGGACCAGGGTCTATCTACTGACCGTTCTTGGCACGCTGGTCTGCATGTTGCTTGCCTTCGTCATGGATGGCTTTTCGGTTGAACATGGTCGATGGCAGTTGGGCGATCGCTGGATCAACAATCTCATCATCCCCGCCGTGGTGGCGCCGCCCTTTTTCTATTTCCTGTTGACCAAGCTGCGCGAATTGTCGCTCGCTCACGGCGAACTGCTCACCGTTGCATCCACCGATTCCCTCACCAATTGCCTCAATCGCAGGGCGTTTTCGTCGCTGGTCGATGGATATCTCAGTCGGTTTGACGAAGTCAGGGAGTCGGGAAACGGAGCGTTGCTTGTTCTCGACGTGGATCGCTTCAAGGCCGTCAACGACCAGTTCGGCCATGAAAGCGGCGATGAGGCGCTCAGGCTGATCGCGGCTGTTATCCAGTCCAGCGTGCGTGATCTCGACCTCGTGGCCCGTATCGGGGGAGAGGAGTTCGGCGTCTTTCTGCCCGGCCTCGATCTGCACCAGACAATAGCGATTGCGGAACGGATTCGAGCCGCCGTGCAGGCGGCGGAGTTCGCTCCCGCCGGCGAACGGCATGATCTGTCGCTGAGCATTGGCGGGGTATCATTCATCCCGCCGGCAACATTTTCCCAGCTCTATCGCAACGCCGACCGGCGGCTCTACGCCGCCAAACATGCCGGCCGCAATCGGGTGGAAATCGGCTCACTCGGCAGCCTAGCCGGACAGGATGTCGGCCTGGCCTGATCGCAGGCGATATGCGACCGGCCGCGGTGCCGGCCCGCCGTCCGGTGGACCGGTCATACTGCGCCGGTTCAGCAGCCGGCCGGGCGCTCGTTCCACACGGTGACCACCGAGGCGACCGAATAGACCACCTTGGCCAGGAAATAGGCGACCTGGAGGGCGGCCGCGCCCGGCACCAGCAAGGAGGCCACGCGCAGCCCGATCACCGCCACGTCCCACCAGCTCAGCTGTGCCAGCATCAGCTTGCCCACGGTGGTGATCCAGCCGAACTCGTACAGCAGCCGCATCATCTGCAGGAAGCTGTTGGGTGTGACGCCGGCATTGAAGATGGCGCTTACCTGCGGCCAGAAGCCGACCGTGTTGATGCGCTCGCCGAGCCAGTTGGTCACGGGCCCGGCGCGGATGATCGGTCCGAACACGGTGTAGACGCCGATCAGCACCGTCACGATCAGCCGCACCTTCCACACCGTGCAGTCGTCGATCTCGTCGCGCGCGGCGCGGAAGATTTCCTCGTGGCCGTCCCGGGTGACGAGCACGAGCACGTGATCGTCGCCATCGAATTCGTGCAGGACCTGGAAGGCCGGTTCGGGATTGGCTATCGCGTCGTCGACCGCCGTCTGGAATTCGCGCCGCAGCCGCTGGTGCTCGCCATGCGGCAGGCTGTTCGGCAATTGCCGGGCGAAATGTTCGACCCAGGCACGGGTGTTGTCGGCATTCGGCACCTCGGCCGGACGGTAAGGTTCCGTCGGCTCGGGCATGCCGACCATGCGGGCGTTGGAAAAACGCTTTTGCGGGCGCGGCGGCGCCCGCCGGTGCAGCACGTCTTGTTCGGTGGCGCCGTCGGAAACGGGAATGGTGCGCAGCACGACGAGATCGGCGCCGCGCACCAGGGCCATCGGATTGCCGTCGACAAGATCCTGAGCCAGCGGCGGGGTGGAGAAATTGTAGTTGGCCAGGCAGGAGGTTTCCGTGGTCGGGTCGTGATACATCCATTGCTGGATGTCGGCTTGTGCCAGCGCGGTATTCCACACGCTCAGGAACTGCATGTAGCCGTTCATGTTCATGAGCTGGTTGGCGGTGGCGCTATCGTCGGCCGCGCCGAGGATGACGTCGCCCTGGGCTAGCGCGGCGATGGCGCCTGCCGTGCCGCTGCCTGCCGAAACGCCGTTGACATAGAGGGTCTGCGTGCCGCTGCCGCTGCCGGAATCGTAGGCATAGGTGTAGCCGATCGAGTACCACAGATTGGACTGCAGCTTGGTCGACCCGGAGGTGACGCTGGCGCCCGAGGTGCTGCCGCGCCGGCCCACCACCGTGCCGTCTGTGTCGACGTAGAGCACGATGCCGCTTTGCTGGTTCAGATCGCCATTGCACAAGATGGCCTGCTGGGTGCCGAGATCCTGCAGCCGGATCCAGGCCAGGATGGTGTAGTCGTCCGTGCCGCCGCCGCCGGGATTGACGTCGGTGTCCTGGAGCGGCTGGCAATAGGCGGTGCCGGCATAAAGCAGGCACGGCGCGGTCGCTTCGGAGCGCGCCCCGTTCATCAGCGTCAGCGAGCGGTCGTTGGGCGAGACGTCCTTGGCGGGATACTCGTAAAAGGCATAGGCCGCCTGCAGCCCGGTGCCGCTGGTCAGGTAGGTCCATTCATTGGCATAGATCTCGTCTTGCTGGCGGGCGACCGACCATAGCCGCACGTAATGGCAATAGGCCTGCAGGTCGCGGCCGATCACGGCCGGGTTCTGGTTTGCCGGCGGCGGAGTGAAGGAAAACGAGGACTGCACGCGCAACAGCCCGTTGACATAAAGCGACAGGGTCTGGCCGTCATAGGTGACGGCGACGTGGAAGTCGGTCTCGGTGTTGAGGGTGTCGCCGGTCTCCAGCGGCATGGGCTGGCCGACGAAGCTGGCGGAAACCTTTTGCCCCCGGGTCTTGAAGGAAAACTGGCCGGGCTTCTCGAACAAGGTCGAATCGGGACACAGCCCGTTGAACTTGAACCAGCCCTCGATGGTGAAGGCGGAACGGTTGGTGAAGTCGATGCCGATATCGGTGCCGAGATTGACATAGGCTTCCGCGTTCAGGGAAAGCGTGACGGATTGTTCGGCGGGCGGCGTATAGGTCATGGCTGTTGCCTCCTGGGGCGCGGGGTCCCGTACGAAGCGCCTGCGCCGACCGCAGGGATCCCGCGCGTAACCGATTGGTGCGGAAGACGGGCGTTCAGCGTACGCCCGTCGGTTCAACGGCGCGCCGGAGCCGGCGCGCGCGCTGTCATGAATCGACCACGATGTTGTAGGTGCCCAGCCGCACCATCGTGCCGCTGACCTTGTCGTGCAGTTCTTCCGGCAGTCCGATCTCGGCGGGGGTCTTGGCGTGGCGGAGCAGGATCTCCTGGTCGTGGGAGCCGACGATGCGGTTATAGGTAATGTCGATGGTCGCGTCGGGCGGCCAGGACTGACCGGTGGGCAGGCGGACCGTCGTCACCAGCCCTGACGAGAAATGCGCCGGCAGGCTGTTTTCGGTATAAAGATACCAGGGATTTTGCTGGGTGACGGTGCCGGAGGAGTCGATCGGCGGATTGGGGCCGGCTTCGGAACAGACCAGGCTGACCGTGGTGCCCTGCGGCAGGTTGCGGGCCTCGACGGTGAAGGCGTAGAGCTCCTCGGTGTCGTCCAGGTTCTGGAAGGCGGTGGTGACCTGGTAGCTCGGCGGTGAGGCGTTCGACAGCACCGAAACGTTGCGCCAGGCAATCCCCGGATTGTCGACGACCCAGCCGACGAACCCGCCGGTCGAGTTGAAATCGTCGGGAATCGGATTTGGATTGGCGGCGGTCACCACCTGGGAGACCAGGCAGTAATGATAGCCCGTTGGCGGGGCGGGCACCGACCATTGAAAGGCCGATTCCCCGACCACGATCTGGTTGGCCTGGCTGGCGCTGACATTGGAATAGTTCTGGCCCGGCGTGGCCGTCGGCACCTTGTTGTTGCGCCACTCGCTCGGCTGCGACAAAAGGCTCGACTTCACCCAATAGAGATAGATCTGGCCGTTGGCGGCGCCGCTGGCAAGGTTTTTTCCGCGCGTGTAGATGTAGTTGATCTCGTTGGCGACGAGGTTCTTGCCGGGATTCTGGTCGTAATTGTCGACGAAGAACGTCTGCGGGTCGCCTACCGTCTGGTTGCCCCACGGGATGACGTCCGGCGAGTGATAGGCGGTGCGGACGCCCGAGGGAATCTGTCCGGTGTCGTCGAGCGCGTCGCGCATGAAAATGTCGTCATATTGCGTCATGAAAGCCTCCCGTTTCGCGCGTTTGCCGCGGTCTGTGCGCCGCTTGCAGCCGGGACACGAAACCTCGCGCCGTCGCCCGTTTGCGGGCGAAGGAGGGGGGTGGGCCGCTTGGCGGTCCCGGGCCATTCTCTCTCATAGGTTGTGCGATCGAGAGCGTGCACGAAAAGCCGTCTTCCTGCAACCAAAAAAGCGCTAGGACGACCTGCTACAATCTCTGCGTGTCTTGAACGCCGATCGCGGGCGCGTGCGCCAGCGCCGCCGGAACCGGCTCCCGGTCCGGTAGAGCCTAGCGTTTGGCGAGATGCCGCTGCGCGGCATAAAGCGACACCGCCGCGGCGTTGGAGACGTTGAGGGAGTGGATCGGCCCCGGCATGGTCAGCCGGGCCAGCCTGTTCACGGTCGCCCGGGTTTTTTGCCGCAGGCCCTTGCCCTCGGCGCCGAGCACCAGGGCGATGCGCTGACCCTCCAGACTAGCCTCCAGTTCGTCGGGGCCTTCCGAATCCAGGCCGACGGTAAAAAAGCCGGCCTGATGCAGCGATTCCAGCCCGGCGGCGAGATTGCGCACCGCGATCAGGTCGATGTGCTCGAGCGCGCCGGAGGCGGATTTGGCCAAAACGCCGGATTCGGACGGGCTGTGGCGGGCGGTGGTGATCAGCGCGCCGGCGCCGAAGGCGACCGCCGTGCGCAGGATCGCCCCGACATTATGGGGATCGGTGACCTGGTCGAGCGCCACGACCAGGCGCGTGTCGCCGAGGGCCGACAGCGGTTTGGGCGCCAGCGGTTCGGTTTCCAGAACCACGCCCTGGTGCACCGCATCGCCGCCGGCGATCCTGTCGATGGCGCGCGGTTCGGCGAGCTCGACCGCACAGGGCAGGGCGTCGATGTCGGCGATCTCCAGCCGTGCCAGCGCATTGCGTGTCGCCAGCAATTTGTGGATGGTCCTGTCGGGATTGGCGATCGCGGCGCGCACAGTGTGCAGCCCATAGAGATAGACGCGGCCCTCGGGCGGGGCCGATCCCGGTTCGCCGGAGCTGGGCCTGGGGCGCGGCGCGGCGCCACCGGCCTTGCGGTCGCGGTGGGCGCGGCGCAGCCGGGCGTAATGGGTATCCTTGGCGGAGCCGGATTTTTTATCGTCGTTCATGCCGCCTCTATATCGCCAGTGCGGTCCCGTGCCTATGGCCCGGTTGGCCCAAATTCGAGCGCCCGACGAAGAATTCCCGGTTCTCTTCGTGGGGGCCACGGTGCCGACGGTTTTTCGGGCGACGTTTCGGTTGACACCGCCAGACCATCCCGCCATAAGGCGCTTCGCGGAATTTCGGGACGGCAAACGACGTTCCCGAAGGCGCGGTAAGATCCGCGCTCCAGGCTCCGGCGCAGCGACGGAGGGGTGTCCGAGTGGTTAAAGGAGACGGACTGTAAATCCGTTGGCTATGCCTACGCTGGTTCGAATCCAGCCCCCTCCACCACCGCCCACCGGAAGCCTATCGGACCGCGGGTATAGCTCAATGGTAGAGCAGCAGCCTTCCAAGCTGAATATGCGGGTTCGATTCCCGCTACCCGCTCCAGACCACGGCGACCGTTAGCGTGAAAAACAGTTCCGTCTTGGAAAAGCCGCAATTGCGGCGCGGCAATTCGAGCTGCCCGCGCCGTGCGGGTTTCGTTGAGGTTGCCCATAGATGAGTTCCGATAATGGTGTGCCGGCCGCGATCGAGGCCGATTTGCGCAGACGCCGGGTGATCACCGCGTCGAGCTTGGCCGGCTTTGTGGCGGTCACCATCCTGATCTGCAGCCAGATGGCGACGGTCGAAATCGTGACCGTGTATTCGCTGGCCTCTCTCCTGCATTTGCCTGCGACCGTGCTCACCGTGTTGTCGGTGCTGGTCGCGGTGCCGTCATTGTGGCTTTTCTTTCAGGTAGCTCGTTTGGCCTTCGAGGCCGAAACCGCGCCCGAAAACAACTGAGCGACGGGCCGGGCGGCATGCTGCCCGAGCCCATTTCGCCCTTGTCTTTTGCGGCCTTTGTCGCTAATCGCCCCCAATCCGAACCGCATTCCAGTTCTGATCGCCAGGGAAAGAGACAATGGCAAAAGGTAAATTCGAGCGTAATAAGCCTCATGTGAACATTGGCACGATTGGTCACGTTGACCACGGCAAGACGTCGTTGACTGCGGCGATCACGAAGTTTTTCGGCGAGTTCAAGGCGTATGACATGATCGACGCGGCGCCGGAGGAGAAGGCGCGCGGGATCACGATTTCGACGGCGCATGTTGAATATGAGACGGAAGCGCGGCACTACGCGCATGTCGACTGCCCCGGTCACGCGGACTATGTGAAGAACATGATCACGGGCGCGGCGCAGATGGACGGCGCGATTCTGGTTGTTTCGGCGGCCGACGGCCCGATGCCGCAGACGCGCGAGCACATTTTGCTGGCGCGCCAGGTTGGCGTTCCGGCGATTGTCGTGTTTTTGAACAAGGTCGACCAGGTTGACGACGCGGAGCTTCTGGAGCTGGTCGAGCTTGAGGTGCGCGAGCTTCTGTCGATTTACGAGTTCCCGGGCGACGACATTCCGATCGTGAAGGGATCGGCGCTTGCCGCGCTTGAGGATTCCAACAAGGAGATCGGCGAGGACGCGATCCGCGAGTTGATGAAGGAGGTCGACGCCTATATCCCGACGCCGGAGCGTCCGGTCGACCAGCCGTTCCTGATGCCGATCGAGGACGTGTTTTCGATCTCGGGCCGCGGCACGGTGGTGACGGGACGCGTCGAGCGCGGCATCGTTAAGGTCGGCGAGGAAGTCGAGATCGTTGGCATCCGTCCGACGACGAAGACGACGGTGACGGGCGTTGAGATGTTCCGCAAGCTTCTGGACCAGGGGCAGGCGGGCGACAATATCGGCGCGCTTTTGCGCGGTGTGGATCGCGAGGGCGTTGAGCGCGGTCAGATCCTGTGCAAGCCGGGTTCGGTGATGCCGCACACCAAGTTCAAGGCGGAAGCCTACATTCTGACGAAGGAGGAGGGCGGTCGCCACACGCCGTTCTTCACCAATTACCGTCCGCAGTTTTATTTCCGCACGACGGACGTGACGGGCGTGGTTTCGCTGCCGGAAGGCACGGAGATGGTGATGCCGGGCGACAATGTGACGGTGGACGTGGAACTGATCGTGCCGATCGCGATGGAGGAGAAGCTGCGCTTCGCCATCCGTGAAGGCGGCCGCACGGTCGGCGCGGGCATCGTCGCCTCGATCACCGAATAGGCACAAACCGGTCTGGCGCGGGCGCGGCAAACCCGCCGCACTCCGCCAAACAAGGACAATATCCATGAACGGACACGGGGCGGCCCTGCGGCCGCCCCTCATCGTTTTAAGGGTTCGAGCGCGCCATCGGTCAGGTTCGGCGGCAAGCCGGCCGAAAACGCGGCCGGGAGCGCGAAGCACCCTTTACAGACGCGGCGGAAGACCTTACGAAGCGCTGCCGTGCGCGAACGCGGTATCTAGGGGTATAGCTCAGTTGGTAGAGCGGCGGTCTCCAAAACCGCAGGTCGCAGGTTCGAGCCCTGCTGCCCCTGCCAGTCTCGCGCTTGGCAAATATTATCGGGTATCGACAGGGTTGCGGGACGATTGAATGGTTCCGCCGGCAACGACACCGCGCTGAAAAGCCACTTGCATGGCCCCTCATTCGGGACTATGTAGGGCCATTCAGACTCACGGTGTGCGGAGCCGGAAATGGCTTTGCGCGCCTTTATTGCATGGGCGATAGCGCTGATTCGGCAGGCGGCGTGATTGGCATCGTGCAGTTTCTCCCTCGCGGGAGTATTCGAAAAAAGCCCGGCCAACGGGCTTTGTGAAACAGAGCGGCATATGGCGTCTAAAACAACCAATCCTTTCGTTTTCCTGCAGCAGGTGCGTCAGGAAACGTCCAAGGTCACATGGCCGTCCCGGCGCGAAACGACGATTTCCACGATCATGGTGCTGATTTTCGCGGTCATCGCGGCTGTGTTCTTCTTCGCCGCGGATCAGGTCCTGGCGCTTGGCGTGGAACTGCTTCTGAATCTTGGACGATAACGACCCGCATTATGGAGAACGCCTGATATGACCGCGCGGTGGTACATCGTCCACGCCTATTCGAATTTTGAGAAGAAGGTCGCCGAGGACATCGAGAACAAGGCCCGCCAGAAGGGCCTGGACAAGTTTGTCGAGCAGGTTGTGGTTCCGACCGAGAAGGTGGTCGAGGTGCGCCGCGGCCGCAAGGTCGATGCCGAGCGCAAGTTCTTTCCGGGCTATGTGCTGGTGCGCGCCAACCTGACCGACGCGGTGTTTTCGCTGATCAAGAACACGCCGAAAGTGACCGGCTTTCTCGGCGATTCCAAGCCGGTGCCGATCACCGACGCCGAGGCCGACCGCATCCTGCATCAGGTGCAGGAGGGCGTGGAGCGCCCGAAGCCGTCGATCACCTTCGAGATCGGCGAGCAGGTGCGAGTGTCCGACGGGCCGTTCGCCTCCTTCAATGGTCATGTCCAGGAGGTGGACGAGGAGCGTTCTCGCCTCAAGGTCGAGGTGTCGATTTTCGGCCGGGCGGTTCCGGTCGATCTGGAGTTCGGTCAGGTCGAAAAAGCCTGAGCGGACTTAATCCCGTCCCGACGGGGGCGGGAAAGGCGGGCATGCCCGTCACGAGCGGTGGGAGGATAGGCGGCTTTTGCCGGCCGCCGGGTCCGCACCACCAAACTGCAGTTGCCGGCCTGGCCGGCTTGTGAACCAAGGCAGATGAGAAATGGCTAAGAAGATTGCAGGCCAGCTCAAGCTCCAGGTCCCGGCGGGATCGGCGACGCCGTCGCCCCCGATCGGCCCGGCGCTCGGTCAGCGTGGCATCAATATCATGGAGTTCTGCAAGGCGTTCAACGCCCAGACCCAGGAGATGGAGAAGGGTGCGCCGATTCCGGTGGTGATCACCTACTACCAGGACAAATCCTTCAACTTCACCATGAAGACGCCGCCGGTGACGTTTTTCCTGAAGAAGGCCGCCAAGCTGAAGTCCGGCTCCAAGGAGCCCGGCAAGCAGGTCGCCGGCCAGGTGTCACGCGACAAGGTGCGCGAGATCGCCGAAGCGAAGATGAAGGACCTCAACGCCAATGACGTTGAGGCCGCCATGCGCATGATCGAGGGCTCCGCGCGCTCGATGGGCCTCGAAGTGGTTGGGTGAGCGAAATGGCCAAGAAAATTGCAAAGCGTATCCAGGCGACCCGTGACGGCATCGACCGGGACAAGAACTACGATCTCACCGAGGCCGTCGGCCTGCTGAAAGAGCGGGCGACCGCCAAGTTCGACGAGACGATCGAGGTGGCGATGAATCTCGGCGTCGACCCGCGCCACGCCGACCAGATGGTCCGCGGCGTGGTCAACCTGCCGAACGGCACCGGTCGCGACGTGCGTGTCGCCGTCTTCGCGCGCGGCCCCAAGGCCGACGAGGCCAAGGAAGCCGGCGCCGACGTCATCGGCGCGGAAGATCTGGTGGAGACCGTGCAGAAGGGCGAGATCGATTTCGACCGCTGTATTGCGACCCCCGACATGATGCCGCTGGTCGGTCGTCTCGGCAAGGTGCTCGGCCCGCGCGGCATGATGCCGAACCCGAAGGTCGGCACGGTGACGATGGATGTCGCCGCCGCGGTCAAGGCGTCGAAAGGCGGCGCGGTCGAGTTCCGCGTCGAGAAAGCGGGCATCGTGCATGCCGGCGTCGGCAAGGCTTCGTTCGAGGCCGATAAGATCGTCGAGAACGTGCGCGCCTTCACCGACGCGGTGATGAGGGCGAAGCCGTCGGGCGCCAAGGGCAACTACGTCAAGAAGGTCGCGATCTCCTCGACGATGGGCCCGGGCCTGAAAATCGACGTCGCTTCGCTCGCCGAGGCGTGATGTGACCTCCGCGGAGGGCGGCGACGCCGTCCGCGGACGCAGAATTCCGGACCCACGGGCCCGGAATCCGGTGGCCGCGAGGCCCTCGGAAGTCCTGTCCGAGATTGCAGGCGGTTTTCCTTAATCCGCTATGGGCCTGCATGAGACGGGGTCGACCGGACAAAGAGGCCAAGGCCTCGATGAAAGGTTCGAACCGTGTTTGCCTTTTGCCCGCGTGCCGGCCTCGGCCGGCGTGGTGAAAGGGGGCAGGATCCTCGAACGTCGTTCGGGTGATCCATTGTGGATGGCCCGCCCGGCAAAAGGCAACCCGACAGCCGTTCTCTGGAGCGGTTGTCTACTGGAGACAGGCAGTGGACAGAGCGGAAAAACGCGAACTTGTCACGGAACTGAACGGTGTTTTCGCGAGCGCCGGAACGGTCGTCGTGGCCCACTATGCCGGTATCACCGTCGCGCAAATGAACGATCTTCGCACGAAGATGCGGGAAGCGGGCGGTACCGTCAAAGTCGCGAAGAACCGTCTCGCCAAAATCGCCC
Organism: Nitratireductor arenosus; assembly: GCF_009742725.1. Lineage (GTDB taxonomy): Bacteria > Pseudomonadota > Alphaproteobacteria > Rhizobiales > Rhizobiaceae > Mangrovimarina > Mangrovimarina arenosa. The sequence continues at coordinate 536,136 of NZ_WPHG01000002.1, forward strand.
TGAAAGGCACACCTTCCGAAAGCATGCAGGAACTGTTCAACGGACAGACCCTGATCGCCTATTCGGATGACCCGGTCGTGGCGCCGAAAGTGGCCTCCGATTTCGCCAAGGGGAATGACAATCTCATCATTCTCGGCGGTGCGATGGGAACCACCAATCTCGACGCCAATGCCGTGAAGGCGCTTGCGACCTTGCCGTCGCTCGACGAGCTTCGCGCCAAGCTGGTGGGGATAATCTCCACGCCGGCGACCCGGATCGCGCAGGTGGTCAACGCCCCGGCCGCGCAACTCGCGCGCGTCGTCGGCGCCTATGCCCGAAAGGACGAGGCGGCATGAGGCCGTTCCTCGCTGTCACCCAATTGTGTTCGAACCTTGTAAGGAACTGAAAAAATGGCTGATCTCGCCAAGATCGTAGAAGACCTGTCGAGCCTGACCGTCCTCGAGGCGGCCGAGCTGTCGAAGATGCTTGAGGAAAAGTGGGGCGTTTCCGCCGCCGCTCCGGTCGCGGTCGCCGCTGCCGGCGGTGCGGGCGCCGATGCAGCTCCGGCCGAGGAAAAGACCGAGTTCGACGTCGTTCTCACCGAAGCTGGCGCCCAGAAGATCAACGTGATCAAGGAAGTCCGCGCCATCACCGGTCTCGGCCTCAAAGAGGCCAAGGACCTGGTCGAGAGCGCGCCCAAGCCGGTCAAGGAAGCCGTCTCCAAGGACGAGGCGGAAAAGATCAAGGGCCAGCTCGAAGGCGCTGGCGCCAAGGTCGAGTTGAAGTAAGTACGCGTGTTCGGCGGGCGGATCTGGTCCGCTCGCCGGTCCCGCTTGTCCGGGGCAGACGAGAACCCTTTTCCTGTGGGCCGGCCGCGGCCTTCAGGAAACGGGTTTTAATCCGTTTTTGATTAGCCGCGCGGAGGGCAGCCGCGCGGTCCGACAAGAAGCCGGCAAGGCAGCAAGGAGTGACGATGGCCCAGACCCACACCTTCAACGGCCGCAGGCGTATCCGCAAATTCTTCGGCAATATTCCCGAAGTGGCGGAAATGCCGAACCTGATTGAGGTCCAGAAGGCGTCCTATGACCAGTTCCTGATGGTCGAGGAGCCGGAAGGCGGCCGCCCCGACGAGGGATTGCAGGCGGTTTTCAAATCCGTGTTCCCGATTACGGACTTTTCCGGCGCGGCGATGCTCGAATTCGTGAACTACGAATTCGAGGCGCCGAAATTCGACACCGAGGAATGCCGTCAGCGCGATCTCACCTATGCCGCGCCGCTCAAAGTGACGCTGCGCCTGATCGTGTTCGATATCGACGAGGACACCGGCGCCAAGTCGATCAAGGACATCAAGGAGCAGGACGTCTATATGGGCGACATGCCCCTGATGACGTCGAACGGCACCTTCATCGTCAACGGCACCGAGCGCGTCATCGTTTCCCAGATGCACCGCTCGCCGGGTGTGTTCTTCGACCACGACAAGGGCAAGTCGCATTCCTCGGGCAAGCTTCTGTTTGCCGCCCGGGTCATCCCCTATCGCGGATCCTGGCTCGATATCGAGTTCGATTCCAAGGATATCGTCCACGCCCGCATCGACCGTCGCCGCAAGATTCCGGCCACCTCGCTGTTGATGGCGCTCGGCATGGACGGCGAGGAAATCCTGTCGACCTTCTACAACAAGCTATCGCTCGTGCGTGACGGCGAAAGCTGGCGCATCCCCTATTCGGCCGACCGTTTTCGCGGCCGCAAGACGGTGCTCGACCTGGTCGACGCCGATAGCGGCGAAGTCGTAGTCGAGGCCGGCAAGAAGATCACCGCCCGTCAGGCCAAGCAGCTTGCCGAAAAGGGTCTGAAGGCGATCCGCGCCACCGAGGAAGATATTTTCGGCAGCTATCTCGCCGAGGACATCGTCAATCCGGCGACCGGCGAGATTTATCTCGAAGCGGGCGACGAACTCGACGAAAAGACGCTCAAGGTGCTCGATGAGGCCGGCGTGCAGGACGTGCTGGTTCTCGACGTCGACCACGTCAATATCGGCGCCTATATCCGCAACACGCTCGCCGTCGACAAAAACGAGGGGCGCCAGGACGCGCTGTTCGACATCTACCGGGTCATGCGCCCGGGCGAGCCGCCGACGCTCGAGACCGCCGAGGCGATGTTCAACTCGCTGTTCTTCGATTCCGAACGTTACGATCTGTCGGCCGTCGGCCGCGTCAAGATGAACATGCGCCTGGAACTGGAGACGGACGATACGATGCGTGTCCTGCGCAAGGAGGACATCATCGCGGTCGTGCGCACGCTGGTCGACCTGCGCGACGGCAAGGGCGAGATCGACGACATCGACAATCTCGGCAATCGTCGCGTGCGTTCGGTCGGCGAGCTGATGGAAAACCAGTACCGCGTCGGCCTGTTGCGCATGGAACGCGCGATCAAGGAGCGGATGTCCTCGATCGAGATCGACACGGTGATGCCGCAGGATCTGATCAACGCCAAGCCGGCCGCGGCCGCCGTACGCGAGTTCTTCGGTTCCTCGCAGCTCTCGCAGTTCATGGATCAGACCAACCCGCTGTCGGAGATCACCCACAAGCGGCGCCTTTCGGCGCTCGGACCGGGCGGTCTCACCCGCGAAAGGGCGGGCTTCGAGGTGCGCGACGTCCATGTCACGCATTATGGCCGCATCTGCCCGATCGAGACGCCGGAAGGCCCGAATATCGGCCTGATCAATTCGCTCGCGACCTTCGCCCGCGTCAACAAATACGGTTTCATCGAAAGCCCGTATCGCAAGATCGTTGACGGCAAGGTGTCCAGCGACGTCGTCTATCTGTCGGCGATGGAAGAGGCCAAGCACTATGTCGCGCAGGCCAATGCCGAGCTCGACAAGGATGGCGGCTTCGTCGAGGAATTCGTCATTTGCCGCCATGCCGGCGAAGTGATGATGACCCCGCGCGACAACGTCGATCTGATGGACGTTTCGCCCAAACAGATGGTGTCGGTCGCCGCGGCGCTGATTCCGTTCCTGGAAAACGATGACGCCAACCGCGCGCTGATGGGCTCCAACATGCAGCGTCAGGCCGTGCCGCTGGTGCGCGCCGAGGCGCCGTTCGTCGGCACCGGCATGGAACCGATCGTGGCGCGCGATTCGGGCGCCGCCATCGGCGCCCGGCGCACCGGCATCGTCGACCAGGTCGATGCCACGCGTATCGTCATCCGGGCGACCGACGATGTCGATGCCGCCGTTTCGGGCGTCGACATCTACCGTCTGCAGAAGTTCCAGCGCTCGAACCAGAATACCTGCATCAACCAGCGGCCGCTGGTGAAGGTGGGCGACCGGATCGAAAAGGGCGACATCATCGCCGACGGGCCGTCGACCGATCTCGGCGACCTGGCGCTCGGCCGCAACGTGCTCGTCGCGTTCATGCCCTGGAACGGCTACAATTACGAAGACTCCATCCTGTTGTCCGAGCGCATCGTGCGCGACGACGTGTTCACCTCGATCCATATCGAGGAATTCGAAGTGGCCGCGCGCGACACCAAGCTCGGTCCGGAGGAGATCACCCGCGACATTCCGAACGTCTCCGAAGAGGCTTTGAAGAACCTCGACGAGGCGGGCATCGTTTATATCGGCGCCGAGGTCCAGCCGAGCGACATCCTGGTCGGCAAGATCACGCCGAAGGGCGAAAGCCCGATGACGCCGGAAGAAAAGCTGTTGCGCGCCATCTTCGGCGAAAAGGCATCGGACGTGCGCGATACCTCCATGCGTATGCCGCCCGGCACGTTCGGCACGGTGGTGGAGGTTCGTGTCTTCAACCGCCACGGTGTCGAAAAGGACGAGCGCGCGATGCAGATCGAGCGCGAGGAGATCGAGCGACTGGCCAAGGACCGCGACGACGAGCAGGCGATCCTGGATCGCAACACCTATTCGCGCCTGGCCGACATGCTTGTCGGCAAGGAGCCGATCGCGGGCCCGAAGGGCTACAAGAAGGGCTCCAAGCTGACCAAGGAAGTGCTGGACGACTATCCGCGCTCGCAATGGTGGCAGTTCGCCGTCGACACCGAGAAGCTGCAGAGCGAACTCGAGGCGCTGCGCGGCCAGTACGACGATTCCAAGAACGCGCTCGAGCAGCGCTTCATGGATAAGGTCGAAAAGGTGCAGCGCGGCGACGAGATGCCGCCCGGCGTGATGAAGATGGTCAAGGTCTTCGTCGCGGTGAAGCGCAAGATCCAGCCCGGCGACAAGATGGCCGGACGTCACGGCAACAAGGGTGTCGTGTCCAAGATCGTTCCGATCGAGGACATGCCCTTCCTTGAGGACGGCACTCATGCCGATATCGTGCTTAATCCGCTCGGCGTGCCAAGCCGGATGAATGTCGGCCAGATCCTGGAAACCCATCTGGGTTGGGCCTGTGCCGGCATGGGCAACAAGATCGGCGAGTTGATCGAGGCCTACAAGAAGGGCGGCGATATCAAGCCGCTGCGGTCCACTCTGGAATCGATCTATCCGGACAATGACCGCAACGAGCCGGTGCGTCGTTATGACGACGACAGCGTCGTCAGGCTCGCCGAGCAGGTCAAGCGCGGCGTATCGATCGCCACGCCTGTCTTCGACGGCGCGCACGAGGCCAACATCAACGAGATGCTGGCACAGGCCGGGCTTCGCGAAAGCGGCCAGTCGACGCTCTATGACGGCCGCACGGGCGAGACGTTCGATCGCCAAGTCACGGTGGGCTACATCTACATGCTGAAGCTGCACCATCTGGTCGACGACAAGATCCACGCGCGCTCGATCGGCCCGTACTCGCTCGTCACCCAGCAGCCGCTCGGCGGCAAGGCGCAATTCGGCGGCCAGCGCTTCGGCGAAATGGAGGTGTGGGCGCTCGAGGCCTATGGCGCGGCCTACACGCTGCAGGAGATGCTGACGGTGAAGTCGGACGACGTGGCCGGCCGTACCAAGGTCTACGAGGCGATCGTGCGCGGCGACGACACGTTCGAAGCCGGCATTCCCGAAAGCTTCAACGTGCTGGTCAAGGAGATGCGGTCGCTCGGCCTCAACGTCGAGCTGGAGAATACGCGCGTCGACGAAGAGCCGACGCCGTTGCCGGACGCGGCCGAATAAGAAAGCGCGCCGCCCGCTCCCCGACCGGGAGAGCGGGCGGGCGACACCAGGCTGCGACGCCGTCAAACCGGCAGCGCGCCGCCGATCAAAAGGGGCTTCGCGCCCCGAGGGATTTCGACAAGAGGCCGCAACGGTCTCGAACAGGAGCACGGCATGAACCAAGAGGTCATGAATCTCTTCAACCCGCAGGCGCCGGCGCAGACGTTTGATTCGATCCGGATCTCGCTCGCCAGCCCGGACAAGATCCTGTCCTGGTCCTTCGGTGAGATCAAAAAGCCGGAGACCATCAACTACCGCACGTTCAAGCCCGAGCGTGACGGCCTGTTCTGCGCGCGCATCTTCGGTCCGATCAAGGACTATGAGTGCCTGTGCGGCAAATATAAGCGGATGAAATACAAGGGCATCATCTGCGAGAAGTGCGGTGTCGAGGTCACGCTTTCGCGCGTGCGCCGCGAACGCATGGGTCATATTGAGCTGGCCGCGCCGGTCGCCCATATCTGGTTCCTGAAGTCGCTGCCGAGCCGCATCGGCACGCTGCTCGACATGACGCTCAAGGATATCGAGCGCGTCCTTTATTTCGAAAACTATATCGTCACCGAGCCCGGCCTGACGGATATGAAGCTTCACCAGCTTCTGTCCGAGGAAGATTATATGGTCGCCGTCGACAATTACGGCGAGGACGCTTTCACCGCGATGATCGGCGCCGAGGCGATCCATGAGCTTTTGAGCTCGCTCGACCTGGAAAAGGTCGCGGTCGATCTGCGCGAGGAACTGGCCACAACGACCTCGGAGCTGAAGCAGAAGAAGCTGCTCAAGCGTCTCAAGGTGGTTGAGAACTTCATCGAGTCGGGCAACCGCCCGGAATGGATGATCATGAAGATCATCCCGGTGATTCCGCCGGACCTGCGGCCGCTGGTGCCGCTCGACGGTGGCCGTTTCGCCACCTCCGATCTGAACGATCTCTACCGTCGCGTGATCAACCGCAACAACCGCCTCAAGCGGCTGATCGAGCTACGCGCGCCGGGCATCATCATCCGCAACGAGAAGCGCATGCTGCAGGAGGCCGTCGACGCGCTGTTCGACAATGGCCGTCGCGGTCGCGTCATCACGGGCGCCAACAAACGCCCGCTGAAGTCGTTGTCGGACATGTTGAAGGGCAAGCAGGGCCGCTTCCGCCAGAACCTGCTCGGCAAGCGCGTCGACTATTCCGGCCGTTCGGTGATCGTGACCGGTCCGGAGCTGAAGCTGCATCAGTGCGGCCTGCCCAAGAAGATGGCGCTGGAGCTGTTCAAGCCGTTCATCTATGCGCGGCTCGACGCCAAGGGCTTTTCCTCGACCGTCAAGCAGTCGAAGAAGCTGGTCGAGAAGGAGAAGCCGGAAGTCTGGGACATTCTCGACGAGGTGATCCGCGAGCATCCGGTGCTGTTGAACCGTGCGCCGACGCTGCACCGCCTCGGCATCCAGGCTTTCGAGCCGGTGCTGATCGAGGGCAAGGCGATCCAGCTCCACCCGCTGGTGTGCACGGCGTTCAACGCCGACTTCGACGGCGACCAGATGGCCGTGCACGTGCCGCTGTCGCTGGAAGCGCAGCTCGAGGCGCGGGTCTTGATGATGTCGACCAACAACATCCTGCACCCGGCCAACGGCGCGCCGATCATCGTGCCGTCCCAGGACATGGTTCTGGGGCTTTATTACCTGTCGATCGTCAACGAGAACGAGCCTGGCGAGGGCATGGTGTTCGCCGACATGGGCGAGTTGCACCACGCGCTTGAAACCAGGACGGTGACGCTGCACACCAAGATCAAGGGGCGTTTCAAGACAGTCGATGCAGACGGCAAGCCGGTCTCGCAGATCCACGACACCACTCCGGGGCGGATGATCATCGGCGAGCTTTTGCCGAAGAACGTCAACGTGCCGTACGAGACCTGCAACCAGGAGATGACCAAGAAGAACATCTCCCGCATGATCGACACCGTCTATCGCCATTGCGGCCAGAAGGAGACGGTCATCTTCTGCGACCGGATCATGGCGCTCGGCTTCGGCCATGCCTGCCGCGCGGGCATCTCGTTCGGTAAGGACGACATGTTGATCCCCGACACCAAGCAGAAGCTGGTCGGCGAGACCGAGGCGTTGGCGAAGGAATATGAGCAGCAGTACAATGATGGCCTGATCACCCAGGGCGAGAAGTACAACAAGGTCGTCGACGCCTGGGCGAAATGCTCCGAAAAGGTCGCCGACGAGATGATGGGCCGCATCAAGGCGGTCGAGTTCCTGGACAACGGCCGCCAGAAGCCGATGAACTCGATCTACATGATGTCGCATTCGGGCGCACGCGGGTCACCGACCCAGATGCGTCAGCTTGCCGGGATGCGCGGCCTGATGGCCAAGCCGTCGGGTGAGATCATCGAGACGCCGATCATCTCCAACTTCAAGGAAGGCCTGACCGTTCTGGAGTATTTCAACTCCACCCACGGCGCCCGCAAGGGCCTGGCCGACACCGCCTTGAAGACGGCGAATTCGGGCTATCTGACGCGCCGTCTCGTCGATGTGGCGCAGGACTGCATCGTCAACGCGGTCGACTGCGGCACGGACACGGGCCTGACCATGCAGCCGATCGTGGATGCAGGCCAGGTCGTGGCTTCGCTCGGCCAGCGCGTACTTGGCCGCACCGCGCTCGAGGACATCAATCACCCCGTCACGGGCGATCTGATCGTCAAGGCGGGCACATTGATGGACGAGCGTGATGTCGAGCAGATCGAAAAGGCCGGTGTGCAGTCGATCCGCATCCGTTCGGCGCTCACCTGCGACGTGAAGGTCGGTGTCTGCGCGGTCTGCTACGGGCGCGATCTCGCCCGCGGCACGCCCGTCAACATGGGCGAGGCGGTCGGCGTCATCGCGGCCCAGTCGATCGGCGAGCCGGGTACCCAGCTCACCATGCGTACCTTCCATATGGGCGGCACCGCACAGGTGGTCGATTCGTCCTTCCTGGAGGCTTCTTACGAAGGCAAGGTGCAGATCCGCAACCGCAACGTCGTGCGCAACTCCGACGGCCATCTGGTCGTCATGGGCCGCAACATGGCGGTCGTCATCCTCGACGAGGCCGACAAGGAGCGCGCCGTCCACAGGGTGACCTACGGATCGCGCATCTTCGTCGACGACGGCGACAAGGTGAAGCGTGGCCAGCGCATCGCCGAGTGGGATCCTTATACGAGGCCGATCATGACCGAGATCGAAGGCACGGTCGCCTTCGAGGACCTGGTCGATGGCATGTCCGTTCAGGAGGCTACCGACGAATCGACCGGCATCACCAAGCGCGAGGTCATCGACTGGCGTTCGACCCCGCGTGGCGCCGACCTCAAGCCGGCGATGACCATCATGGACGCCAAGGGCAAGATCGGCAAATTCTCCAAGGGCGGCGACGCCCGCGTGATGCTGTCGGTCGAAACGGTGCTGTCGGTCGAGCCGGGTGCGCAGGTCAAGCCCGGCGACGTTCTGGCGCGTATTCCGATGGAAAGCGCCAAGACGAAGGACATCACTGGCGGTCTGCCGCGGGTGGCCGAGTTGTTCGAGGCACGTCGGCCGAAGGACCACGCCATCATCGCCGAGATCGACGGCACGGTCCGGTTCGGGCGCGACTACAAGAACAAGCGTCGGATCATCATCGAGCCGCACGAGGACGGGGGCGATCCGGTCGAGTACCTGATCCCCAAGGGCAAGCCGTTCCACCTTCAGGACGGCGACAGCATCGAGAAGGGCGACTACATTCTCGACGGCAATCCGGCTCCGCACGACATCCTGGCCATCAAGGGCGTGGAGGCGCTGGCGTCTTATCTGGTCAACGAAATCCAGGAAGTCTACCGGCTCCAGGGCGTGTTGATCAACGACAAGCACATTGAGGTTATCGTCCGGCAGATGTTGCAGAAGATCGAAATCACCGAGCAGGGCGATTCGGTCTACATCCCCGGGGATCATGTCGATTCGATCGAGTTCGACGAGATCAATGACCGCCTGGTCGAGGACGGCAAGAAACCCGCCCAGGGCCAACCGGTGCTTCTGGGCATCACCAAGGCGTCGCTGCAGACGCCGTCTTTCATCTCCGCCGCCTCCTTCCAGGAGACGACGCGGGTGCTGACGGAGGCGGCAGTGGCCGGCAAGACCGACACGCTGCAGGGACTGAAGGAAAACGTCATTGTCGGCCGGCTGATTCCTGCCGGCACCGGAGGCGTGATGAGCCAGATCCGGCGCATCGCCGTCCAGCGCGACGAACTGATCCTCGACGAGCGCCGCAAGGCGTCCGGCGCCGAGACGGCCGAGCCGATGCTGGCGGACATGTCCGCGCCAACCGCCGAATAGCAACGGCGCACGGAACGCCGAAATTTCGAGCCGCCGGCCTTGGCCGGCGGCTTTTTTCGTTCGGCGTCCCGTCTGGTAAGGGCGCATGCCATCGTGAGATGGGCGGAGGGTGAAAAACCTCACATACGGCATCCGGGTAGGCCGTTTAGATGACGTCGCGGCAATCGATCGGGTCCATGACCTCCCAGCCGCAATTTGGGCCGCCCGGTTATTTGCCCCACCGGGCGGCCTTTTTCATTGCCGGCACAGCTCTATTGGAACCGGGAACGCGCTTTTGGGCTGGGCGGAACCGACGCAGGCGGTGGACATACGCGCTTTGTTCCGGGAATGCGCGCAATGGTTGCTTGCATATCCACCGAACATGTCGCCATCCTAACGGGGCGCGTCAGCGCAGCGTCGACGCGCCCTGTAGGGAGGGGAGCAATGATGCACTTCGCACGAGTCGCGGCCGCCACCTTGGTGGCGTGTGCCGCCGGCGCGACTGCTCGCGCCGAGAACGGAACCGCGGTTGAGTATGTGCGCGTGTGCGACGCGTACGGCACGGGCTTCTTCTATATTCCCGGGACGGAGACCTGCCTGAAGGTCGGGGGACGACTTCGTGCGGAACGGGTCGAAAACCCCTCCGAATTGGGCGTGGGCACGGTCCGCAGGCAGCTGGGATTGGACGTCAGCGAGACGTTTCTCTACTGGATGCCCAGCTCTGTCGACCGGTTCGGCGGCGGTGTGGATTTCGAGTACGGGCTCGGCAAGCGCGGTTCGCCGCTGGGCGACTATTACGGTTTCGTCTACGGCTCGTTCGACTATAGCGGCGGCAAGGAGAAGGCGTCCGGTCGGGCCGAAATCGGGCAAGACGGGGTTACGGGCACCGGTTTCACCTTCGGGCGCGGCCATCCCATGTACGGCACCGGGGTGATCGGCACCGCGCCGGGTTTCGGCCTTTACGGCGAAGGCGAGATCAGCAGCAACTGGGCAATCGGCGCGGCGGGCTATGGCAAGAGCTTCATCCTCGACGAGGAGGACACCCGCTCTCCGGTCGTCGTCCTGCGGGCGGGGCTCTACGGGGAGGGCATCGCTTTCGACTCGCGCGCGAAGGCGAAACTGACATTCGGCGGCAATCCGTTTCCCGGCTTCTACCAGCGCTACAAGATGGAGACCCAGGACTATTATGCGGGTGTGGCGACGGGGCTCGACCTCTTCCTGTTTCCCACCGAGCGCACCCGTGTGACCGTCGGTGGCGCGCTCAACTGGGCCTATCACTGGGGCGAGGCCGATTTTCGACAGGTGACCGGTGTCGGGGGCGGCAATCGCGTGAAGGACACGCTGCATTTCGACAATTCCGGCTTCGTCGTGGGTGCGTCGGCCAGGATCGAGCTGCAATACGCGCTAATGCGGGACTGGACGGTGGCGCTGGGGTACGAATATTCCTATCTGCCGGAGGTCAGCGGCGTCGACATGCGTGAAACGCCGAACGATGCCGAGCTGCGCGGCGTCAGCACCGGGATCGACCGTCACTTCGGCTATCTCAAGATGACCCGCGGGTTCTGAAGCGTCGGCCTCGTTCCGAGCGTCGGCGACTGGCCGGCTCAGAACGGCTCCTCGAAGGTGACGATCGAGATCTCGCCGGCGAGCGCGCCCTCGTAGGCGGTCAGATGCGGCTCGTCGTCGGGAACGCCGTCCATGTCGCCGATACGGTCGAGTTCGGCCTCGACATAACCCTCGCGCGCCAGCGCCTCCAGCGCCGAACGCACGGCGGTGTCGTCGTCGGGGGCGACCAGCAGGACATGGACGCCGAGCGCATCGGCGCCCTTTTGCTCCCAGACCCGGCCGGTGATGATGGTGACGGGATGGTTGTCGTTGTCCTGCATGAGGTGATTCCCTAGTCTGAGCCCCGAGTCTGCACCCCCGTAGGGGTCCAAACGGGTCGGATGTGGCGTTGTGACATGTTCGGGGCGGGCGCGACAGGCCGCAACCGGTTCGATCCGCAAGATGGCGGGCATGATTGCGATATAAAATTGCGCGCCAGGCGGCGTGTGGCCGCTCCGGTGCGATTTATCGGCCGGCGGGGTTGACGGTCCGACGGCGTGCGCGTATTAGCCGCCTCGTCTGAGCCGATGTGAGACTTGGCCTTTCGGGACGACGCGTCCTGGAGTTCGTCTCAAACAGGGTTCGTTCTACGAGCGACGACATATCCGGCGCGCATGAGGCGGGATCCCCGCTTCCTCTGCTTTTTTGTTCGGGCAAGCCGCTAGGCGGCGTTTTGCCCGGCTTTGCGTATGGAAAAGGCGCTGCGAGCGGCCCGATGACGGCCTGAAGACACGGAATTGGAAGAGAAGGAAGGTTTGATGCCTACCGTAAACCAGCTGATCCGCAAGCCGCGCACCGCGCCGGTGAAGCGCAACAAGGTTCCGGCCATGCAGCAGAATCCGCAGAAACGCGGAGTCTGTACGCGCGTCTACACGACGACGCCGAAGAAGCCGAACTCGGCGTTGCGCAAGGTTGCGAAGATCCGCCTCGTCAACGGCTTCGAGGTGATCGGCTATATTCCCGGTGAGGGGCACAATCTTCAGGAGCACTCGGTGGTCATGATCCGCGGTGGTCGCGTGAAGGACCTTCCGGGTGTGCGTTACCACATTATCCGCGGCGTGCTCGACACGCAGGGCGTGAAGAACCGCAAACAGCGCCGTTCCAAATACGGTGCCAAGCGTCCGAAGTGACCTGAGCGAAGGTCACCCCGGGCGGCGCGAGGCGACGATCCGGGGCAGGGCCCGCCAGTTTTGAGGCTGAGAAAAGATGTCCCGTCGTCACAGAGCAGAAAAGCGTGAGATCAACCCGGACCCGAAGTTCGGCGATCTGGTTGTCACCAAGTTCATGAACGCGATCATGTTGCACGGCAAGAAGTCGATCGCCGAGACCATCGTCTATGGCGCGATGCAGCAGATCGAAGACAAGACCAAGCAGGAACCGGTGGGCGTGTTCCATCAGGCGCTCGACAATGTCGCGCCACATGTCGAGGTTCGCTCGCGCCGCGTCGGCGGTGCCACCTACCAGGTTCCCGTCGACGTGCGCCCGGAGCGGCGTCAGGCGCTGGCCATCCGCTGGTTGATCGGCGCTGCGCGCGGCCGCAACGAGACCACGATGGTCGACCGCCTTTCCGGCGAGCTGATGGATGCCGCCAATAATCGCGGCTCTGCCGTCAAGAAGCGCGAAGACACGCACCGCATGGCCGAGGCGAACCGCGCCTTCGCCCATTATCGCTGGTAAGCGACGCAGCGGACAGACGAGCGAAAGGCACGAAGATGGCCCGCGACTACAAAATCGAAGATTATCGTAATTTCGGCATCATGGCGCACATCGATGCCGGTAAGACGACGACCACCGAGCGCGTCCTGTTTTATACCGGCAAGTCGCACAAGCTCGGCGAGGTCCATGACGGCGCTGCCACCATGGACTGGATGGAGCAGGAGCAGGAGCGCGGCATCACCATCACGTCGGCCGCGACCACGACCTTCTGGCAGGGGCGCGACGGCAAGAAGCGCCGCTTCAACATCATCGATACGCCGGGCCACGTCGACTTTACGATCGAGGTCGAGCGTTCGCTGCGCGTGCTTGACGGCGCGATCGCGCTGCTCGACGCCAATGCCGGCGTTGAGCCGCAGACCGAGACGGTATGGCGCCAGGCCGACAAGTATCACGTGCCGCGCATGATCTTCTGCAACAAGATGGATAAGATCGGCGCCGACTTCTATCGTTCGGTCGAGATGGTTTCCTCGCGTCTCGGCGCGACGCCCGTTGTCATGCAGTTGCCGATCGGCGCCGAAAGTGATTTCGCCGGCGTCATCGACCTGGTCGAGATGAAGGCGCTGGTCTGGAAGTCGGAAAATCTCGGTGCCGAATGGGATGTCGTCGACATTCCTGCCGACATGCAGGCGAAGGCCGAGGAATATCGCGAGAAGATGATCGAGACCGCCGTCGAAATGGACGAGGCGGCGCTCGAGGCCTATCTCGAAGGTGAGTTCCCGTCCAATGACGAGTTGCGCCGCTTGATCCGTATGGGTACGGTCGCGGTCAAGTTCTTCCCGATGTTCTGTGGTTCAGCCTTCAAGAACAAGGGTGTTCAGCCACTGCTCGACGCCGTCGTGGACTTCCTGCCGTCGCCGGTGGAAGTGCCGCCGATCAAGGGCATCGACCCGAAGACCGAGCAGGAGACCGCGCGCAAATCGTCCGATGACGAGCCGCTGTCGATGCTGGCCTTCAAGATCATGAACGACCCGTTTGTCGGCTCGCTCACCTTCTGCCGCATCTATTCCGGTGTCCTGAAGAAGGGCGTCGGGCTGGAGAACACGGTCAAGGGCAAGCGCGAGCGCATCGGCCGTATGCTGCAGATGCACTCCAATTCACGCGAGGATATCGACGAGGCGTTCGCCGGCGACATCGTCGCGCTGGCCGGTCTCAAGGAGACGACCACGGGCGACACGCTTTGCGATCCGCTCAAGCCGGTCGTTCTGGAGCGCATGGAATTCCCCGATCCGGTCATCCAGATCGCGATCGAGCCCAAGACCAAGGGCGACCAGGAAAAGATGGGCATGGCGCTCAACCGGCTCGCCGCCGAGGATCCGTCCTTCCGCGTGCGCACCGACGAGGAATCCGGCCAGACGATCATTGCCGGCATGGGCGAGTTGCATCTCGACATCCTGGTCGATCGCATGAAGCGCGAATTCAAGGTCGAGGCCAATGTCGGCGCCCCGCAGGTCGCTTATCGCGAGACCATCACCAAGGTCGCCGAGATCGACTACACCCATAAGAAGCAGTCGGGTGGTTCGGGGCAGTTCGCCCGAGTGAAGATCGTGTTTGAGCCGAACGCCGAGGGCGAGGAATTCGTCTTCGAATCCAAGATCGTTGGCGGTTCGGTGCCGAAGGAATACATTCCCGGCGTCCAGAAGGGCATCGAGAGCGTGTTGTCCTCCGGTCCGGTCGCGGGCTTCCCGATGCTCGGCGTCAAGGCGACGCTGATCGACGGCGCCTACCATGACGTCGATTCCTCGGTGCTCGCTTTCGAGATCGCAGCGCGTGCAGCCTTCCGCGAAGGTGCGCAAAAGGCCGGCGCGCAGCTGCTGGAGCCGATCATGAAGGTCGAAGTCGTGACGCCGGAAGATTATGTCGGCGACGTCATCGGCGACTTGAACTCGCGGCGCGGTCAGATTCAGGGCACGGAAGCCCGCGGCATCGCCACCGTGATCAACGCGATGGTGCCGCTGGCGAACATGTTCAAATATGTCGACAATCTTCGCTCGATGTCTCAGGGCCGCGCCCAGTACACGATGCTGTTCGATCATTATGAGCCTGTCCCGACCGCGGTCGCCCAGGAAATTCAGAAGAAATACGCGTAGTCCCGAGGGACTGACGCCGAAGTCAACAATGCCCGCGAGCGGGTGGAAGGAAATGGAGAAATCACATGGCAAAAGGTAAATTCGAGCGTAATAAGCCTCATGTGAACATTGGCACGATTGGTCACGTTGACCACGGCAAGACGTCGTTGACTGCGGCGATCACGAAGTTTTTCGGCGAGTTCAAGGCGTATGACATGATCGACGCGGCGCCGGAGGAGAAGGCGCGCGGGATCACGATTTCGACGGCGCATGTTGAATATGAGACGGAAGCGCGGCACTACGCGCATGTCGACTGCCCCGGTCACGCGGACTATGTGAAGAACATGATCACGGGCGCGGCGCAGATGGACGGCGCGATTCTGGTTGTTTCGGCGGCCGACGGCCCGATGCCGCAGACGCGCGAGCACATTTTGCTGGCGCGCCAGGTTGGCGTTCCGGCGATTGTCGTGTTTTTGAACAAGGTCGACCAGGTTGACGACGCGGAGCTTCTGGAGCTGGTCGAGCTTGAGGTGCGCGAGCTTCTGTCGATTTACGAGTTCCCGGGCGACGACATTCCGATCGTGAAGGGATCGGCGCTTGCCGCGCTTGAGGATTCCAACAAGGAGATCGGCGAGGACGCGATCCGCGAGTTGATGAAGGAGGTCGACGCCTATATCCCGACGCCGGAGCGTCCGGTCGACCAGCCGTTCCTGATGCCGATCGAGGACGTGTTTTCGATCTCGGGCCGCGGCACGGTGGTGACGGGACGCGTCGAGCGCGGCATCGTTAAGGTCGGCGAGGAAGTCGAGATCGTTGGCATCCGTCCGACGACGAAGACGACGGTGACGGGCGTTGAGATGTTCCGCAAGCTTCTGGACCAGGGGCAGGCGGGCGACAATATCGGCGCGCTTTTGCGCGGTGTGGATCGCGAGGGCGTTGAGCGCGGTCAGATCCTGTGCAAGCCGGGTTCGGTGATGCCGCACACCAAGTTCAAGGCGGAAGCCTACATTCTGACGAAGGAGGAGGGCGGTCGCCACACGCCGTTCTTCACCAATTACCGTCCGCAGTTTTATTTCCGCACGACGGACGTGACGGGCGTGGTTTCGCTGCCGGAAGGCACGGAGATGGTGATGCCGGGCGACAATGTGACGGTGGACGTGGAACTGATCGTGCCGATCGCGATGGAGGAGAAGCTGCGCTTCGCCATCCGTGAAGGCGGCCGCACGGTCGGCGCGGGCATCGTCGCCTCGATCACCGAATAGGCACAAACCGGTCTGGCGCGGGCGCGGCAAACCCGCCGCACCCCGCCAAACAAGGACAATATCCATGAACGGACAAAATATCCGAATTCGCCTCAAAGCGTTCGATCACCGTGTGCTCGACGCCTCGACCCGGGAGATCGTGTCGACGGCCAAGCGTACCGGGGCGAATGTTCGCGGGCCGGTTCCGCTGCCGACGCGGATCGAGAAGTTCACTGTGAACCGCTCGCCGCACATCGACAAAAAGAGCCGCGAACAGTTCGAGATGCGCACGCATAAGCGCCTGCTCGACATCGTGGATCCGACACCGCAGACCGTTGACGCGCTGATGAAGCTCGATCTGGCCGCCGGCGTCGACGTTGAGATCAAGCTCTGACGAGCTGAGAAGAGGCGCGGTGGGGCGCTCGAGCCCCGCCCGGGAACTCTTGAGAAGGAAATCGAACCGATGCGTTCAGGTGTTATCGCACAGAAGGTGGGGATGACGCGCATCTACAACGAAGCGGGCGAACACGTGCCCGTGACTGTTCTGCGGATGGAGAACTGTCAGGTTGTTGCGCAGCGCACCCAGGAAAAGAACGGCTACACGGCTGTCCAACTCGGCGTGGGGCTTGCCCGCGTCAAGAACACGACCAAGGCGCTGCGTGGCCATTTCGCCACCGCGTCCGTCGAGCCCAAGTCGAAGCTGGCCGAGTTTCGCGTATCCCCGGAATGCCTGCTCGACGTGGGCGCCGAGATCACGGCCGACCATTTCGTCGCGGGGCAGAAGGTGGATGTCACCGGCACCTCGATCGGCAAGGGCTTCCAGGGTGTGATGAAGCGTCACAATTTCGGTGGTGGTCGCGCGACCCACGGCAACTCCGTCTCGCACCGTGCGCACGGTTCCACCGGCCAGCGCCAGGACCCCGGCAAGGTGTTCAAAGGCAAGAAGATGGCCGGTCACATGGGCGACACCCGGGTCACCACCCAGAATATCGAAGTCGTGTCGACCGATGTCGACCGCGGCCTGATCCTGGTGCGTGGCGCGGTTCCCGGTTCGAAGGGGGCCTGGATTTTGGTGCGCGACGCCGTCAAGGCGTCGCTGCCGGACAACGCGCCCCAACCGGCCGCGTTCCGGGCCGCCGCCGCGAACGACGCAGGCGTAAGTCAAGCCGCCGCTCAGGAAGGTGCCGAGTGATGGATATCAAGATCACAACGCTGGCCGGCAAGGACGCGGGCAAGGCGTCGCTGTCGGACGAGATTTTCGGGCTCGACCCGCGTGACGACCTCCTGCAGCGCGTGGTGCGTTGGCAGCTCGCCAAGAAGCAACAGGGCACCCACAAGACCAAGGGGCGCTCCGAGATCGCCCGCACCGGCGCCAAGATGTACCGGCAGAAGGGTACGGGCCGCGCCCGTCACTCCTCCGCGCGCGTTCCGCAGTTTCGCGGCGGCGGCCGGGCCCACGGTCCGGTGGTGCGCAGCCATGAGCACGACCTGCCGAAGAAGGTGCGCGTGCTCGGCCTGAAGCACGCGCTGTCGGCCAAGGCGAAGGCCTCGAACCTGATCGTGATCGACGATCTGGCGCTGCCGGAAGCCAAGACCAAGGCGCTGATCGCGAGCTTCCAGAAGCTCGGGCTCGACAACGCGCTGATGATCGGCGGCGCGGAGATCGACGCCAACTTCAAGCGCGCGGCGTCGAACATTCCCAATATCGACGTGCTGCCCATCCAGGGCATCAACGTCTACGACATTTTGCGCCGCGGTACGCTGGTTCTGTCGAAATCGGCCATCGAGGCTCTCGAGGAGCGTTTCAAATGACGGATCTGCGCCATTACGACGTGATCGTCAGCCCGGTGATCACCGAAAAGTCGACCATGGCCTCGGAGGTCAACCAGGTGGTCTTCAAGGTTGCCCGCAAGGCGACGAAGCCGGAGATCAAGGCTGCCGTGGAGGCGCTGTTCGGCGTCAAGGTCATGGCCGTCAACACGCTCGTTCGCAAGGGCAAGGTGAAGCGCTTTCGCGGCACTTCCGGTCAGCAGAGCGACATCAAGAAAGCCGTCGTGACGCTGGCCGAGGGCCAGTCGATCGATATCGCGACGGGTCTTTGAGAGGCTTGAGGTAGAGTTATGGCACTCAAGAAGTACAATCCGATCACGCCGAGCCAGCGTCAGCTGATCATCGTCGATCGTTCCGGCCTCTACAAAGGCAAGCCGGTCAAGGGCCTGACGCAGGGCCTGACGAAATCGGGCGGGCGCAACAATGCCGGCCGGGTTACGGCGCGCTTTATCGGCGGCGGCCACAAGCGGACCTATCGCGTGGTCGACTTCAAGCGACGCAAGTTCGACGTTGTGGCGACGGTGGAGCGGCTGGAATACGATCCCAATCGCTCGGCCTTCATCGCGCTGGTGCGTTATGATGACGGTGAATTGTCCTACATCCTGGCGCCGCAGCGCCTGGCGGTGGGCGACAAGGTGGTCGCTGGCGCGTCGGTCGACGTGAAGCCGGGTAACGCGATGCCGCTTTCGGCGATGCCGATCGGCACGATCGTCCACAATGTCGAGCTGAAGCCCGGCAAGGGCGGTCAGGTCGCGCGTTCGGCTGGCGCTTACGTGCAGCTCGTCGGCCGCGATCAGGGCATGGCGATCCTGCGGCTCAGTTCCGGCGAACAGCGCCTCGTGCACGGTTCGTGCCTGGCCACGGTCGGCGCGGTTTCCAATCCGGACCACGCCAACACCAATGACGGCAAGGCCGGTCGCACACGCTGGCGCGGCAAGCGCCCGCACAATCGCGGCGTCACCATGAACCCGGTCGACCATCCGCACGGCGGCGGCGAAGGCCGTACCTCCGGCGGCCGCCATCCGGTTTCGCCGTGGGGCAAGCCCACCAAGGGCAAGCGGACGCGCTCCAACAAGTCGACCGACAAGTTCATCATGCGCTCGCGTCATGCGCGCAAGTCATAAGAGGTAACGCGAAGTGACCCGCTCAGTCTGGAAAGGCCCTTTCATCGACGGCTACATGCTGAAGAAGGCCGACAAGGTGCGCGAGAGCGGCCGCAACGAGGTGATCAAGATCTGGAGCCGTCGCTCCACCGTTCTGCCTCAGTTCGTCGGCCTGACCTTCGGCGTTTACAACGGCCAGAAGCACGTGCCGGTTTCCGTGTCGGAAGACATGGTCGGGCATAAATTCGGTGAGTTCGCGCCGACCCGGACCTATTACGGCCACGGGGCGGACAAGAAGGCGAAGAGGAAATAAAGATGGGCAAGGCCAAAGCTCCGCGCCGGCTTGCTGACAACGAGGCGCGCGCCGTGTTGCGCACGATCCGCGTCAGCCCTCAGAAGCTCAACCTGGTTGCCGCGCTGATCCGCGGCAAGAAGGTGGCGAGCGCGCTCGCGGATCTCGAATTTTCGCGCAAGCGTATCGCCGGCACGGTCAAGAAGACACTGGAATCCGCGATCGCAAATGCGGAAAACAACCACGATCTCGACGTCGATTCGCTGGTCGTGGCGGAAGCCTTCGTCGGTAAGTCGATCACCATGAAGCGGTTTCATGCGCGCGGTCGCGGTCGAGCCAGCCGCATCGAGAAGCCA
This sequence comes from Nitratireductor arenosus, assembly GCF_009742725.1. GTDB lineage: Bacteria > Pseudomonadota > Alphaproteobacteria > Rhizobiales > Rhizobiaceae > Mangrovimarina > Mangrovimarina arenosa. Next base: position 555,766 of record NZ_WPHG01000002.1, read on the forward strand.
TTCTCGAACCTGACGATCGTGGTTCGCGAAGTAGAAGAAAACGTGGAGGCCGCCTGATGGGCCAGAAAGTCAATCCGATCGGGCTTCGTCTCGGCATCAATCGGACCTGGGACTCGCGCTGGTACGCAAATACCGGCGAATACGGCAAGCTGCTGCACGAGGACATCAAGATCCGCAAATATCTGATGTCGGAACTGAAGCAGGCCGCGGTCTCCAAGGTGGTGATCGAGCGCCCGCACAAGAAGTGCCGCGTGACGATCCATGCCGCGCGCCCGGGCCTGATCATCGGCAAGAAGGGCGCTGACATCGAGAAGCTGCGCCGCAAGCTGACCGAGATGACCCAGTCGGAGACGCATCTCAACATCGTCGAGGTGCGCAAGCCGGAGATCGACGCGACGCTGATCGCGCAGTCGATCGCACAGCAGCTCGAGCGCCGCGTCGCGTTCCGGCGCGCCATGAAGCGCGCTGTGCAATCGGCGATGCGGCTCGGCGCGGAAGGCATCCGTATCAATTGCGCCGGCCGTCTCGGCGGCGCTGAGATCGCGCGTATGGAATGGTATCGCGAAGGTCGCGTGCCGCTGCACACGCTGCGCGCCGACGTTGACTACGGGACAGCCGAGGCGCAGACCGCGTACGGCATCTGCGGCGTCAAGGTCTGGGTGTTCAAGGGCGAGATTCTCGAGCACGACCCGATGGCGTCGGAACGCCGCGTGGTCGAGAGCGAGCATCAGGGCGGCGGTGGCCGTCGTCGCGAAAACGCCTGATCGTTTGCCGCTGGCAAAACGGAATTTGGAGTAGAAAACGATGCTGCAGCCGAAGCGCACGAAGTTCCGCAAGCAGTTCAAGGGTCGGATCCATGGCGCGGCCAAGGGCGGGACCAATCTCGATTTCGGGGCGTTCGGCCTGAAGGCGCTCGAACCCGAGCGCGTGACCGCGCGCCAGATCGAGGCCGCACGCCGTGCGATCACCCGCGAGATGAAGCGTCAGGGTCGGGTTTGGATTCGCATTTTCCCGGACGTGCCGGTCACGTCCAAGCCGACCGAAGTCCGTATGGGCAAGGGCAAGGGCTCGGTTGATTATTGGGTCTGTCGGGTCAAGCCCGGCCGGATCATGTTCGAGCTCGACGGTGTCAATGAGACGATCGCGCGCGAGGCGCTGCGGCTCGGCGCCGCCAAGCTTCCCGTCAAGACGCGCTTCGTGCAGCGCGTCGTCGAATAGAAAGGGCGGACAGATGAAAGCCTCGGATTTCAGGGCCAAGACCCTCGACCAGCTCACCGACGATCTCGCCGGCCTGAAGAAGGAGCAGTTCAACCTGCGCTTCCAGCAGGCCACCGGGCAGATCGAAAAGACCGCGCGCGTCAAGCAGGTCCGTCGGGACATTGCGCGCATCAAGACCATCGTCGCCGAGAAATCGGCGGACAAGAAGGCGTAAGGACAAACAAATGCCAAAGCGCATCCTGCAGGGCACCGTCGTCTCGGACAAGAACGACAAGACCGTTGTCGTCAAGGTCGAGCGTCGCTTCACCCATCCGGTGATGAAGAAGACCGTGCGTACGTCGAAGAACTACAAGGCGCATGACGAGGCGAACAGCTTCAAGGTCGGCGATACCGTGCTCATTCAGGAATCGCGGCCGATCTCGAAGGACAAGCGCTGGGTCGTGGTGACCGAAGCGCAGGCCGAATAGCAACGATCAAGGAAGCCGGGGAGGGCGTTGGCCTGTCCCCCTGAACAAGAAGAAGGCGGCCAGTCATGATTCAGATGCAAACAAACCTCGACGTCGCGGATAATTCCGGCGCCCGTCGTGTCATGTGCATCAAGGTGCTGGGCGGCTCGAAGCGGAAATACGCTTCCGTCGGCGACATCATCGTGGTGTCGGTGAAGGAAGCCATTCCGCGCGGCCGCGTGAAGAAGGGCGATGTGATGAGGGCGGTCGTGGTACGCACGGCCAAGGACATCCGCCGCCCGGACGGCAGCGTCATTCGCTTCGACAAGAATGCCGCCGTCCTCGTGGACAACAAGAAAGAGCCGATCGGCACGCGTATCTTCGGACCGGTTCCGCGCGAACTGCGCGCGAAGAGCCACATGAAGATCATCTCGCTCGCGCCGGAAGTGCTTTAAGGAGCCGGACTGATGCAGAAGATCCGTAAGGGCGACAAGGTCGTCGTGCTCGCCGGCAAGGACAAAGGCCGAACCGGTGAAGTTTTGAAAGTCATGCCGAAGGACGACAAGGCCGTCGTGCGTGGCATCAATGTTGTGCGCCGCCACCAGCGGCAGACGCAGACCCAGGAAGGCGGCATCGTCGCGCTCGACGCGCCGATCCACCTGTCCAACCTCGCGCTCGCCGACCCGAAGGACGGCAAGCCGACCCGTGTCGGCTTCGAGGTCAAGGACGGCAAGAAGGTGCGCGTCGCCAAGCGCTCGGGAGTAACGATCGATGTCTGAGACGGCTTACGAACCCCGCCTGAAAAAGCTCTATAACGAGACGATCCGTAAGGCGCTTCGCGACCAGTTCAGCTATGCCAACGAGATGCAGGTTCCGCGTCTCGACAAGGTCGTCATCAATATGGGTGTCGGCGAGGCCACGGCGGACTCCAAGAAGCCGACCACGGCGGCGGAAGACCTGGCGCTGATCGCCGGCCAGAAGGCCGTGGTGACCCGCGCCCGCAATTCGATCGCCGGCTTCAAGGTCCGCGAGGGCATGCCGATCGGCGCCAAGGTGACGCTGCGCAAGGATCGTATGTACGACTTCGTCGATCGTCTGGTGACGATCGCGTTGCCGCGGGTGCGCGACTTTCGCGGCCTGAATTCGAAAAGCTTCGATGGCCGCGGCAATTTCGCCATGGGCATCAAGGAACACATCGTGTTTCCCGAGATCAATTACGACAGGGTCGATCAGATCTGGGGAATGGACATCATCGTTTGTACGACTGCCCCGACGGACGACGAGGCTCGGGCCTTGCTCAAGGCCCTGAACTTCCCGTTCAGGCAGTAACGGCAGCGAGAAAGGACAATCTGAAATGGCAAAGACCAGCTCAGTCGAAAAGAACAAGCGCCGCCGTCAGCTCGTCGCGCGCCACGCCGCCAAGCGCGCTGCGCTCAAGGCGACCGTGATGGATCGCGACCTGCCGATGGAGGACCGCTTTCGCGCCCAGCTCAAGCTCGCCGCGATGCCGCGCAACTCCTCCAAGGTGCGCATCCGTAACCGCTGCGAGGTGACCGGTCGCCCGCGTGCCTATTATCGCAAGCTGAACATGTCGCGTGTTGCGCTGCGTGAACTGGGCTCGCTGGGCATGATCCCGGGCCTTGTGAAGTCGAGCTGGTAAGGAGGGCGCGCGATGTCCATGAGTGATCCTCTCGGCGATATGCTGACCCGCATCCGCAACGCCTACGGCCGCAAGAAGAACACGGTGTCCACGCCGGCTTCAAAGCTGCGTGCCCGCGTCCTGGAAGTGATGAAGTCGGAAGGCTATATCCGCGACTACAGCCAGACCGATTTCGACAACGGCAAGTCGGAAATCGAGATCGAACTGAAATATTTCGACGGCGTGCCGGTGATCCGCGAGATCGCCCGCGTGTCGAAGCCCGGTCGACGGGTCTATGTGTCGGCCAGGTCGATCCCGCAGGTTTCCAACGGCCTCGGCATCTCGATCCTGTCCACGCCCAAAGGCGTGATGGCCGATCACGAGGCGCGCGAGAACAATGTCGGTGGCGAGATCCTGTGCCAGATCTTCTGATCGGGCTGGGAAACGGAACAGGAAGACGAGGACGGGAAAATGTCTCGTATTGGTAAGAAACCCGTGCCGGTGCCCGAGGGCGTAACGGCCAGCGTCGACGGCCAGACCGTTGTCGCGAAGGGCCCGAAGGGTGAGCTCAAATTTGTCGTCAACGACGAAGTGCTGATCAAGCTCGACGACGACGGCATCAAGGTCGATCCGCGCGACCAGTCCAAGGACGCGCGCTCCAAATGGGGCATGTCGCGCACGATGATCGTCAACATCCTCGAGGGGGTGAAGAGCGGTTTCGAGAAGCGGCTCGAGATCACCGGCGTCGGTTACCGCGCCGCGATGCAGGGCAAAAACCTGCAGCTTTCGCTGGGCTTCAGCCACGAGGTCGTCTACGAGGCCCCCGAAGGCATTCAGATCGCTGTGCCGAAGCCGACCGAAATCGTGGTTAGCGGCATCGACAACCAGAAGGTCGGCCAGGTCGCCGCGGAAATCCGCAAATATCGTGGTCCCGAGCCCTATAAGGGCAAGGGCGTGCGTTATGCCGACGAGCGCATCGTGCGCAAAGAAGGCAAGAAGAAGTAAGGAAAGCAGGCCATGGCTTCGAAGCATCCCGCTCAGCGCCGCGCCGCCCGCGTTCGCCGCCAATTGAAGGCGGTGTCGGGCGATCGCCTTCGGCTTTCGGTTCACCGGTCGTCGAAGAACATCTATGCCCAGATCATCGACGATCAGAAGGGCCATACCGTCGCCGCCGCGTCTACGCTCGAGAAAGACCTCAAGGGGTCGCTCAAGACCGGTGCGGATTCTGACGCGGCGACCGCCGTCGGCAAGCTGCTTGCCGAACGCGCCGTCAAGGCCGGCGTCAAGGACGTCGTGTTCGACCGCGGCGCGTATCTCTACCACGGTCGCGTCAAGGCGCTGGCCGAGGCGGCCCGCGAGGGCGGCCTGAGCTTCTGATCACCGCTCGCACGGCCCTTCATGCCGTGCGGGTCTCCAACAACAACCGTGCTTCCGGAAAAGAATAAGGAACAGGATAATGGCACAAGATCGCAGGGACGGCCGCAGCCGTGATCGCGATGAGCGCGACAGCGAGTTTGTCGACAAGCTCGTTCACATCAATCGTGTCGCCAAGGTCGTCAAAGGCGGCCGTCGCTTCGGCTTCGCCGCGCTCGTCGTGGTCGGCGACCAGAAAGGCCGCGTCGGCTTCGGCCACGGCAAGGCGCGCGAAGTGCCGGAGGCGATCCGCAAAGCGACCGAGAGCGCCAAGCGCGAAATGATCTTCGTGCCGCTGCGTTCGGGCCGCACGCTGCATCACGACGTTGCCGGCCGCCACGGCGCCGGCAAGGTGCTTCTGCGCGCCGCCAAGGCCGGTACGGGCATCATCGCCGGCGGCCCGATGCGCGCCGTGTTCGAGACGCTCGGCGTGCATGACGTCGTCGCCAAGTCGATGGGATCGTCCAATCCCTACAACATGGTGCGGGCGACGTTCGACGCGCTCAAGCAGCAGATGCATCCGAAGGACATCGCCGCTCAGCGCGGCATCAAATATTCGTCGCTTCAGGCGCGTCGCGGCACCGCCGCCGCCGAAGAATAGTCCGTCGATCGGCTGACTGAGGAGCAGGACAATGGCTGAGAAGAAAAGCGGCAAGACCGTTACGGTCGAGCAGACCGGCAGTCCCATCCGCCGTCCGGGCGCGCAGCGCGCGACGTTGATCGGGCTGGGACTCAACAAGATGCATCGCCGGCGTACGCTGGAGGATACCCCCTCCGTGCGCGGTATGATCGCGAAAGTGCAACATCTCGTCCGCGTCGTGGACGAGGCCTGAGCGACGCTGGAGTATCGACATGAAACTCAACGAACTGAGTGACAAGGACGGCGCGACCCACTCGCGCAAGCGCGTCGGACGCGGCATCGGCTCCGGTCTCGGCAAGACCGGCGGACGTGGCGTGAAAGGTCAGAAATCGCGTTCGGGCGTCTCCATCAACGGCTTCGAGGGCGGCCAGATGCCGCTTTACCGGCGCCTGCCCAAGCGTGGCTTCAAGGTTCCTTTCCCGAAGGAATTCAACGTCGTTTCGTTGGCGCGCATCCAAATCGCGATCGATGCCAAGAAGCTCGACGCCAAGGAGACGGTGACGGCCGAGGCACTCGTCAAGGCCGGCGTGATTCGCCGCGTCAAGGACGGCGTGCGGCTTGTGTCGGACGGCGACCTCAAGGCCAAGGTGGCGTTCGACATTGCCGGCGCCTCGAAAGTAGCCGTCGAGAAGGTCGAAAAGGCCGGCGGTTCCGTCAAAGTGCCGGAAAAACCCGCCGCGGAATAGACTGGCACCCGGTGCGACCAATAGCGGCGGCCCAAGGCCGCCGCTTGCATCTTGGCTGGCCGGAGCCTATCTCGGGGCTTCGGCGACGCATGCCGTTCGGAACGGAACGGACCAGCGGCGTGACGAAGCGGAGAATTTTTCATGGCATCTGCTGCTGAGCAACTTGCATCCAATCTCAACTTCGCCGCCTTCGCCAAGGCGGAGGACCTGAAAAAGAGAATCTGGTTCACGCTCGGCGCGCTGCTTGTCTACCGCCTCGGCACCTATATCCCCATTCCCGGCATCAATCCGGAAGCTTTCGCCCAGGCGTTCGAACAGCAGTCGGGCGGCGTGCTCGGCATGTTCAACATGTTTGCTGGCGGCGCAGTGGAGCGCATGGCGATCTTCGCGCTCGGCATCATGCCCTACATCTCTGCTTCCATCATCATGCAGCTCATGACGTCGGTGATCCCGACGCTGGAACAGCTCAAGAAGGAAGGCGAGCAGGGCCGCAAGGTCATCAACCAGTACACCCGCTACGGGACGGTGCTGCTTGCCACCGTGCAGGCCTACGGCATCACGGTCGGGCTAGAGAGCGGGGCGAACATTGTTACCGACCCGGGCTGGTTCTTCCGCATTTCGGCCGTCATCACGCTCGTCGGCGGCACCATGTTCTTGATGTGGCTCGGCGAGCAGATCACCGCGCGCGGCATCGGCAACGGCATATCGCTGATCATCTTTGCCGGCATCGTCGCCGGTCTGCCGTCGGCACTCGGGGGCACATTGGAACTCGGCCGCACCGGGGCACTGTCGACCGGCATCATCCTGGCGATCATCGTTCTGGCGATCGCGCTCATCGCGCTGATCGTGTTTTTCGAACGCGCCCAGCGGCGGCTCCTGATCCAGTATCCGAAGCGCCAGGTCGGCAACCGCATGTTCCAGGGCGATACGTCGCATTTGCCGTTGAAACTCAACACGGCCGGCGTCATTCCGCCGATCTTCGCATCCTCGTTGCTTCTCCTGCCGGCGACGCTGGCAGGCTTTTCCGACACGACCACCCTGCCGGGCTGGGCCAATTCGATCCTTGCCACGCTGGGGCACGGTCAGCCGCTCTACATGATCTTTTACGCCGCCATGATCGCGTTTTTCGCCTTTTTCTACACGGCGATCGTGTTCAACCCGAAAGACACGGCCGACCAGCTTAAGAAGCATTCGGGCTTCATTCCCGGCTATCGTCCGGGCGAGCGGACGGCCGAATATATCGACTATGTGCTCACGCGCATCACGGTGGTCGGCGCGATCTATCTGGTGCTGGTGTGCCTGATGCCGGAGTTCCTGATTTCGGCGACGGGCGTTCCCTTCTACCTTGGTGGTACTTCCCTCCTGATTGTAGTCAGCGTAACACTCGACACCGTTTCGCAGGTCCAGGGGCATCTGATCGCACATCAATATGAGGGGCTGATCAAGAAATCGAAGCTTCGCGGAGGAAAGAGGGGTCGATGAGGCTGATACTGCTCGGTCCGCCTGGAGCGGGGAAGGGGACCCAGGCACAGAGGCTGGTCGAAAAACACGGTATCCCGCAATTGTCGACAGGCGACATGTTGCGGGCGGCGGTCAAGGCCGAGACTGATGTCGGACGTCGCGCCAAGGCGGTGATGGAAGCCGGTGAGTTGGTTTCGGATTCGATCGTCAACGCCATTGTCGGCGAGAGGATCGACCAGGCGGACTGCGCGCGCGGCTTTATCCTCGACGGATATCCGCGCACGCTCGCTCAGGCCGACGCGGTCGAGACAATGCTTTGCGAACGCGGCGTCGGCCTCGACGCAGTGATCGAGCTCGTCGTTGACGACAAGGCCCTGGTCGGCCGGATCGTCAAGCGGGCCGAGGAGGCACAGGCCGCCGGCCAGCCGCCGCGCAAGGACGACAACCCGGACGTGTTCGACGAGCGTCTGCGCGAATACTACAAAAAAACGGCGCCGCTGATCGGCTATTACCACGCCAAGGGCAAGCTCGTTGGCGTCGACGGCATGGCTTCGATCGACGCTGTCACGGAAGCGATCGAAGGCGTTCTCGAGGAAATAGCGCCGGTGCACTGAATGACCGGTTGACGGGGCGGGCTGCTTGGATTATAGCGGCGCGTCTCCCATCAGACAGGCAGTCGGCTGGGCCGGTTCGGCTCGGCTTTGTTGTTGCATCTGAAGGGGACCTTCGCAGGGGCCGGGCTCCACCGGACGCGGAGTGAACACGGACAAGCGCCGGCACGGCCGGCCCACATGGAGAAGCAGATGGCTCGTATAGCCGGCGTCAATATCCCGACCAACAAGCGTGTCGTCATCGCGCTGCAGTATATTCACGGCATCGGGGCGAAATTCGCGGCCGAGATCGTCGCCAAGGCGAACATTCCAGCCGATCGCCGCGTCAGCCAGCTGACCGACGCCGAGGTTATGCATATTCGCGAATCGATCGACCGCGACTATCAGGTCGAGGGCGACCTGCGCCGCGAAGTCTCGATGAACATCAAGCGCCTGATGGACCTCGGCTGTTATCGCGGCCTGCGTCATCGCCGCTCGCTGCCGGTTCGCGGCCAGCGCACGCATACCAATGCGCGCACCCGCAAGGGGCCGGCCAAGGCGATCGCCGGCAAGAGGAAGTAAGAGCGGGCAGGCGATGTCTCATGGGTGACGGCTTGGTTCCGCGCCCGATGCTGAGACATGTCGCTCTCTCAAGGTGTAGCCGCTGGCATTACGGCGGCGTCGATATCGAACGAAAGGAATAAAATGGCCAAGGAAGCCGCTCGTGTTCGCCGTCGCGAACGCAAGAACATCTCGTCGGGCGTGGCGCATGTCAGTTCGACCTTCAACAATACCATGATCACCATCACCGACGCGCAGGGCAACACCATCGCTTGGTCGTCGGCCGGTGCGCAGGGCTTCAAGGGATCGCGCAAGTCGACCCCGTTCGCCGCCCAGATGGCGGCCGAGGATTGCGCGCGCAAGGCCCAGGAACACGGCATGCGCCAGCTCGAGGTCGAAGTGAGCGGACCGGGCTCGGGCCGCGAATCGGCGTTGCGCGCCCTGCAGGCGGCCGGTTTCACTATCTCCTCGATCCGGGATGTCACGGCGATCCCGCACAATGGCTGCCGCCCGCGCAAGAAGCGCCGGGTCTGACGCGAGTCAACATGACGCCGCGTGAGCGCTCCGTGCGCTCCTCCGCGGTTTCCAGCTCGCCCGCCACGATTGGATGGTGGCGGGGTACCGGAAGGACAAACACATGATCCAGAAGAACTGGCAGGAACTGATCAAGCCCAACAAGATCGAGTTCTCGTCCAAGAGCAAGACGGTGACGACGCTCGTCGCCGAGCCGTTGGAGCGCGGTTTCGGGCTGACTCTCGGCAATGCGTTGCGCCGGGTGCTGTTGTCGTCGCTGCGCGGCGCCGCGGTGACCGCCGTCCAGATCGACGGCGTCCTGCACGAATTTTCCTCCATCGCGGGCGTGCGCGAGGATGTCACCGATATCATCCTCAACATCAAGGAAATCGCGATCCGAATGGAAAGCGACGGCCCCAAGCGCATGGTCGTGCGCAAGCAGGGGCCGGGCGTTGTCGTGGCCGGCGATATCCAGACGGTCGGCGACATCGAGGTTCTCAATCCCGACCACGCGATCTGTACGCTCGACGAGGGCGCGGAGATCCGCATGGAGTTCACCGTCGATACCGGCAAGGGCTACATCGCGGCCGAGCGCAATCGCGCCGAGGACGCGCCGATCGGGCTCATTCCCGTCGACAGCCTGTATTCGCCGGTCAAGAAGGTGTCCTACAAGGTCGAAAACACCCGCGAGGGGCAGGTTCTCGATTATGACAAGCTGTCGATGACGCTGGAGACCGACGGTTCGATTACCGGCGAGGACGCGGTGGCCTTTGCCGCGCGCATCCTGCAGGACCAGCTCGGCCTGTTCGTCAATTTCGAGGAGCCGCAGAAGGAGGTCGCCCAGGAACAGGTGACCGAACTGGCCTTCAACCCGGCCCTTCTGAAGAAGGTCGACGAACTGGAATTGTCGGTCCGTTCGGCCAACTGCCTGAAGAACGACAATATCGTCTATATCGGCGACCTGATCCAGAAGACGGAAGCCGAAATGCTGCGCACGCCGAATTTCGGGCGCAAATCCTTGAACGAGATCAAGGAAGTTCTGGCCGCCATGGGCCTCCATCTGGGCATGGAGGTGCCGGACTGGCCGCCGGACAATATCGAAGATCTCGCGAAGCGCTACGAAGATCAGTATTGAGAGCCGGCAGGTCCGGACAGTTTGGATTTGAAGGAGAAGGCTCATGCGCCACGGACGTTCCGGCCGCCGGCTGAACCGCACCGCAAGCCACCGCAAGGCCCTGTTCACAAACATGGCCGCCTCGCTCATCGAGCATGAGCAGATCACCACCACCTTGCCGAAAGCCAAGGAACTGCGCCCGATCGTGGAGAAGCTCGTCACGCTCGGCAAACGCGGCGATCTGCATGCCCGGCGCCAGGCGATCTCGCGCGTCGGCAGTGACAAGCTGGTTCAACGCCTGTTCGACACCATCGCGCCGCGTTATGCCGAGCGCAATGGCGGCTATCTGCGCATCATGAAGGCGGGCTTCCGTCATGGCGACAACGCGCCGATGGCGGTGATCGAGTTCGTCGACCGCGACGTCTCGGCCAAGGGCGCCGCCGATCGCGCCCGCGTCGAAGCAGAGGAAAAGGTCGAGGAGACCGAGGCCGCGTAAGCAACGCCTGGTCAGAATCGGTAGAACAGGAAGGGGCCGTTCGGCCCCTTCTTTGCGTGAGGGGCAAGGTCGATTGCGTGAGCGGGCAATTGCGCCGAACCTGCCTGGGCCAGCCATGGCATCGCGATCGCGCGGCAGGTTGTGGACCATGCGGACGGGCGGCACTGTTTCGCGGAAACCGGGCCGATGCCGCCGTTCCGGGGCGAGCTCGCCTTCCAATTTGCACAATCACGGTGACAATGCGACGAGTGCCGTGATGGAGGATTCGTTGATGCGAAAATTGCTGGCCGCCGCGCTGGTTTCGTTGGCGTTTGTCGCCCTGATGCCGCTCGGCGCCGCCGTGCCTTCATACGCGCAGGAGGATGTTGGCGGCCTGCGCGGTCTGTTGAACGAGCTTCTGCCCGGCCGGGACGCGCCGGATGACAAGGCGGCCGTGGAATCCGGGCCGGCGCAAAGCGGGCCCGAGCGCCGGGTGCCGTTCGCCCGCCAGGACATTCAGCTTTCCTTCGCGCCGCTGGTGCGCGAAACCGCACCCGCAGTCGTCAACGTCTATGCCAAGCAGGTCGAGGCGACGCGCTCGCCGTTTGCCGGCGATCCGTTCTTCGAACAGTTTTTCGGCCGGCGTATGCCGCCCCGGGTGCAGTCCTCGCTCGGCTCGGGCGTGATCGTGGATCCGTCCGGCATCATCGTGACCAATTATCACGTCATTGGCGAGGCGGACGACATCAAGGTGGCGCTGTCGGACGGCCGCGAATATGAAAGCACGATCCTGCTCAAAGACGAATCGCTCGACCTGGCGGTGATGAAGATTGAGGCCGATGCGGCGTTTCCGGCGATCGGTATCGGCGATTCCGATGCGCTGGAGGTCGGCGATCTCGTGCTGGCGATCGGCAATCCGTTCGGCGTCGGCCAGACGACGACCAGCGGCATCGTGTCGGCGCTGGCGCGCAACCATATCGGCATTGTCGATTTCGGGTTCTTCATCCAGACGGACGCGGCGATCAATCCGGGCAATTCGGGCGGGGCGCTGATCGACATGGCCGGCCGCCTGGTCGGCATTAACACCGCCATCTACAGCCGCACCGGCGGCTCGATCGGCATCGGATTCGCCATTCCCTCCAACATGGTGCGCGCGGTGGTGGAAGCCGCCCGCCAGGGCGAGGACCATTTCGAACGGCCTTTCGTGGGAGCGCAGTTCGAGCCCGTCACCGCGCAGATCGCCGAGGCGCTCGGCATGGAGCGACCGGCCGGCGCACTGGTGACGGCGGTCGACGTGGACGGACCGGCGGCAACGGCGGGGCTCAAGCCGGGCGACGTGGTGCTGGCGCTCAACGGCGCGCCGATCGAGCATGTCGACGCGCTTGGCTATCGCCTGGCCACGCAGCCGATGGGCAGCGCGGTTGCTTTCGACATATTGAGCCAGGGCGCGAAGCGCAAGCTTACGGTGACGCTGGCGCGGGCGCCGGAAGGCAGCGGCGGCGGCCCGGTCGAGATCGCCGGCGAGAGTCCGTTCGCCGGCGCGAGCGTGGCCGCGCTTTCGCCGCGCCTTGCCCGGCGCCTGCGCCTGCCGGCGCGCACGACGGGCGTGGCGATGGTCGAGGTGCCGCGCGGATCGCCGGCGGCCGGGTTCGGGTTCCGGCCGCGCGACATCGTGCGCGAAGTCAACGGCGTGCCGATCGACACGGTCGAGGCGCTGGTCTCCGCGGCGGCCGAAAACACGCGCTGGTGGCGCTTGACCGTCGAGCGCGACGGACAGTTGCTGCGCCAGATGCTGCGTTACTGACGGGGTGGTGCGCGCCGCATGGGGGATCTGTTTAAGACCGAGGAGGCACCGAAACGCGAGCCGGCCCGCCCGCTCGCCGACCGGCTGCGGCCGCAAAAACTCGCCGACGTCGTCGGCCAGGAGCATCTGACCGGGCCGGACGGCGCGCTGACGCGACTGATCCGCTCGGGCTCGCTCGGCTCGATGATCTTCTGGGGGCCGCCGGGAACCGGCAAGACCACGGTGGCACGCCTGCTGGCGGGCGAAACCGGGCTCGCCTTCGAGCAGATTTCGGCGATCTTTTCGGGCGTCGCCGATCTCAAGAAGGTGTTCGAGGCGGCCCGGCTGCGGCGCGCCAACGGCCATCAGACCTTGTTGTTCGTCGACGAAATCCATCGCTTCAACCGCGCCCAGCAGGATTCCTTCCTGCCGGTGATGGAGGACGGCACGGTGATCCTCGTCGGCGCGACGACGGAAAATCCGTCCTTCGAACTCAACGCCGCGTTGTTGTCGCGGGCCCGGGTTCTGGTTTTCAAGGCGCTCGACGCGGACAGCTTGGCGCTGCTCTTGAGGCGGGCCGAGGAAATCGAAGCGCGGCCGCTGCCGCTCGACGAAGCGGCGCGCGCCGTGCTGACGCGGATGGCCGACGGCGACGGCCGCGCGGTGCTGACGCTTGCCGAGGAGATCTGGCGCGCGGCGGGCGCTGACGAGGTGTTCGACGCGGCTGCCTTGCAGGAAATCGTCCAGCGCCGCGCCCCGATCTACGACAAGGGCCAGGACGGGCATTACAATTTGATCTCCGCGCTGCACAAATCGGTGCGCGGCTCCGATCCCGACGCCTCCCTTTATTATCTCGCGCGCATGTTCGATGCCGGTGAGGACCCGCTTTATATCGGTCGGCGGCTGGTGCGCATGGCAAGCGAGGATATCGGCCTGGCCGACCCCCAGGCGCTCGTCGTCGCCAATGCGGCCAAGGACGCCTACGACTATCTCGGTTCGCCCGAGGGCGAACTGGCCTTGGCCGAGGCCTGCGTGTATCTGGCCACCGCGCCGAAATCGAACGCCGTCTATACCGCCTTCAAGGCGGCGATGCGCGACGCCAAACAGCATGGCTCGCTGATGCCGCCCAAGCACATCCTGAACGCGCCGACGAAGCTGATGAAGGCGGAGAGCTATGGCGGCGGCTACCTCTACGACCACGACCAGGACGACGCGTTCTCCGGCCAGGACTATTTTCCCGAACGGATCGGGCGTCAGACCTATTACGATCCGCCCGAGCGAGGCTTCGAGCGCGAACTTCGCAAGCGGCTCGACTATTGGTCGAAACTGCGCCGGGACCGTTCGGGAGGATGAACGGAATTGACGCCGACACCGCCGGATCCGGTCGCCGTAGCGACAGGCTCGGCGATGTCGACCTCGTCCTGATCGATTCCATCACCCAGATCCTGCCCGAGGATGCCGGCAAGGTGGTGGTGACCGGTTCGCATGGCGGCGTCAGCGCGGCCCGTTTCGCGGCCGCGGTCGCGGCCAGGCTCTACGTCTTCAACGACGCCGGCATCGGCAAACAGCGGGCCGGCATCGCCGGGCTCGACCGGCTGGCACGCGCGGGCATCGCCGCTTGCGCGGTCGCGCACGACACGGCGCGGATCGGCGAGGCAGGCGATAGTTTGGCCTGCGGCGTCGTTTCGGCCGTCAACGCGCCGGCGGCCGCGCTCGGTCTGCATGTCGGCCTCCGCCTGCGCGACCAATTGGCGGTCCTGGGTCGGTGACGCTTTTGCGGACTGCTTGACCGGGATCAAGGACGGCCTTTCCAAAAGCCGCCATTTTGCGAGCGGATTTCGGAGAACGAGCCTTGGCTTATCCTCACATCCCTGCCTGTCGTCGGCGCACTGGCGTTGCCGGCGGCAGCGCAGTCCACCGAGCCGGCATGGCTGCACGAGGTCACGCGCGCCATCGCCGCCGGGAAGCAATGCGAAGCCGGCTATTTCATCACCGCGTGAAGACGAGCTCGGCGGCCGGTACGTGTCGGAGACGCGCGTCCAGTGCGTTGGTGGACGCCAGTTCGGCGCCTCGCGGACCGAGCCCGATACCGACTTCACCTTCGAGGCTTGCGCGGTGCGGGTCTGCTGACCCCTTCAAGACAGGAAAAGGAACGGTTACATGCATGTCATCGTCATTTACGGAACGGTCGAGGGCCATACGCGCAAGATCGCGCGCAACGTCTCGGCGACAATCCAGAGCCTCGGTCATCAGGTCACCGTGTTCGATGCCGGCGATCTTGGCGACGCCGACCTCGATCTGGCCGACGCGGTCATCGTGTGCGCGCCCGTTCATATGGGCCAGTTTCCGAGCGCGATCGCGCATTGGTTGACCGCGCACGACAGCGCGCTCGCCGAGCTGCCGGGCGCCTTCATCTCGGTGTCGCTTGCCTCCGCGTCGCCATTCCCCGAGGAACACGCCGAGATCCAGAAGATCACCCAGACGTTTTTCGGTCAGACCGGCTGGCATCCAGTGCTGGTGCATCAGGCGGCCGGTGCGTTGCGCTATCCGCGCTATGATTTTTTGAAACGGTTGTTGATGAAACACATCGCCTATCGCGAGGGCGGGCCGACCGATGTGACCAAGGACCATGAATTCACCAATTGGAACGCGCTCGCCGCCTTCGTGACCGGCTTCGTCGAGCACTGCACCGGGCAGGCCGGCGCCAAGCGGCAGGCCGTCTGAGGAACGATACGGGCAGGGGGCCTCGCGCCCCTCTCAAACCGGGCTGCGACGGGGGACCGGCCACCACCTGGGCGGCCCAACAAGTCGCCTGCTCCGGATTGACTCCGGGCCGCCGATGGCCAAGGTGTCGCCGCATGAAGGATATCGCCATCATCGCGGCCGGCGGCGCCATCGGCGCTTCGTTGCGCCATCTGACCGGGGTGTTGTTTCTCCGGTTGCTGGGGCCGGGCTTTCCGTGGGCAACGCTGACCGTCAACATCGTCGGCGGTTTCGCGATGGGGCTGTTGGTCGAGTTGCTCGCCCGCCGCGTCGGCGCCTCGCCCGAGCTACGCCTGTTCATGGCCACCGGCCTGTTGGGTGGCTTCACCACCTTTTCGGCCTTTTCGCTCGAAGTGGCGCTTTTGTGGGAGCGCGGGGCCCTCTGCTTGGCGGCGCTTTACCTTGCCGCCAGCGTGATCGGCGCGGTCGGGGCGCTGTTTTGCGGATTGTGGCTCGCAAGAGCCCTTGCCTGATGGTAAGTGCGCGGCTTGAAACGGACATGACCGGCGACGGGCGATGGCGGGCGTAGAGCAGATCAAAGTGGAAAGCGGCGAGGCCGGCATGCGGCTCGACCGCTGGTTCAAGGCGCATTTTCCCGGTCTCGGCTTCGGGCAGTTGCAAAAGCTGCTGCGCTCCGGCCAGATTAGGGTCGATGGCGGCCGTGTCAAATCGGACACGCGCGTGGAGCCGGGACAGGTGGTGCGGGTTCCGCCGCTCGCCGTCGACCGAAAGGGGGACGCGCCGCTGACGCAGCGCACCATGCGCGACCGCAGCGATGCCGATCTCCTGTCAAAAATGCTGCTTTACGAGGATCCGCAGGTATTCGTTTTCGACAAGCCATCCGGCCTGGCGGTGCAGGGCGGCTCGGGCGTGTCGCGGCATGTCGACCAGATGCTCGAGGCCTGGCGCAGCAAGAAGGGCGAAAAGCCGCGTCTGGTGCATCGTCTCGATCGCGACACTTCGGGTGTGCTGGTGGTGGCCCGAACGCGCCAGGCCGCGATGCGGCTGGCCGAAGCCTTCCGCGGGCGCGACGCCAAAAAGACCTATTGGGCGTTGGTCAAGGGCGTGCCGCGCAAGCGCGAGGACCGGATATCGTCCTGGCTCGTCAAGGAGCAGACCCCGGACGGCGACCGCATGCGGCTTGCCCGGCATGGCGAAACGGGGGCCGACCACGCGATCTCGCATTACCGGCTCATCGAGCAGGCAGGCATGACGCTGTCCTGGTTGCAGATGGAACCGTTTACCGGACGGACCCACCAATTGCGCGTCCACGCCGCCTCGATCGGCTGTCCGATCATCGGCGATCCCAAATATTTCGAGGCCGACCAGAACTGGGAGATGCCGGGCGGCATCCAGAACCGGTTGCACCTGCACGCGCGTCGGATCGTCATCCCGCACCCGCGTAGCGGCACGATCGACGTGTCGGCGCCGCTGCCGCCGCATATGGTGCAGAGCTTCAACCTGCTTGGTTTCGACGAGGGTGAGGCGCCGGACAGATGACGAGGACGGCACAGGCTCTTCAACGGCACGGCGCGATCGATACCTTCGCGGCCGGACTGATGATCGTGCTCACTTTTTCATGGGGGCTGAACGGGGTCGCCGCCAAGCTGGCGGGCGTCGGTTACAGTCCGGTCCTGCTGACGATCATGCGCTCGGCGATCGCGGCCTTGTGCGTTTACGGCTGGTGCCGCTGGCGCGGGGTCGCGCTGTTCGAACGCGACGGCACGATGTGGCCGGGCATTTTGGCGGGGTTGCTTTTCGGCGGCGAGTTCGTGCTTTTGTTCTGGGGGCTGGACTATACCAGCGTCGCCCGCAGCGCGCTGATGCTTAACACCATGCCGTTCTGGGTGCTGGTCGGCGCGCATTTCCTACTCGGCGAGCGGATGTCGATGCTGAAGCTCGCAGGAACGGTGCTGGCTTTTGGCGGGGTCGCGCTGGTCTTTTCCGACAAGCTCAGCCTGCCCGGTCCGGCCGCGATCCGCGGCGACATCATGTGTCTGGTCGCCGGCGCGTTATGGGGGGCGACGGTCCTGGTGATCCGCAAAAGCAGCCTGGCGACGGCGAGCCCGGAAAAAGTGCTGCTTTACCAGCTTGTCGTGTCGGCGGTGCTGGTGTTACCGCTGTTGGCGGTCTCCGGTCCCGCCCTGCGCGAGGTCACGGCGCTGGCGAGCGCGGCGATGTTGTTCCAGGCGATCTACGTCGTCGCGCTCACTTATCTGGTCTTTTTCTGGCTGGTGCGGCGCTATCCGGCGGGCGGGCTTGCCAGTTTCGCCTTCCTGACGCCGGCTTTCGGGGTCATGCTGGGAGGACTACTGCTCGACGAACCGGTTTCGGTGAACATCGTGGCCGCGCTTGGCCTGATCGCGGTCGGTATCGTGCTTGCCAACTGGCCGTCGCGGCGCACGGCGCGCGGCTGAGCCGCACCACCCGTTTTCTTTTCTGCCGATGGACAACATTATGCGCGACATACTCAACGATCTCGACGATGGGCGCGGGCTGGCGCAGCCAGATCCGATGAAGCGGGCGCAGGAGAAGATGCGCCAGCCCTTGCCGAAGCGCTTTTACAAACAGGTGCTGGCTTATGCGGGCGATGCCGGCCACGAGGTGCGGCTCGACGGCAAGCCGGTGCGCACGCCGGGCAGGGCGCTGCTTGCGCTGCCCAACGCGGCGGCGGCGGAGCTGGTGGCCGGCGAGTTCGCCGCGCAGGGCGAGATCATCGATCCTATGACGATGCCGGTGACGCGCATCGCCAATACAGTGATCGACGGTGTCGCCCACGATCCGCAGGCGGTTCTGGAGGACATTTTGCGCTTCGCCGCGTCGGACCTGGTGTGCTACCGCGCCGGTAGCCCGGAACGGCTGGCCGCGCTGCAGGCCGAGGCCTGGGATCCCGTGCTCGACTGGGCACTGACGCGGCTCGGTGCGCGTTTCGTGCTTGCCGAGGGGGTGATGCATGTCGAACAGCCGCGCGAGTCGATCGCGGTCCTCGGCACCCATCTGCGCGCGCGCTCCGATCCGTTCCGGCTCGCCTGCCTGCATGTGATGACCACGCTTACCGGCTCGGCGCTGATCGCGCTGGCGCTCGATGACGGTGCCGTCGATCTCGATCAGGCCTGGTCAGGTGCGCATGTCGACGAGGACTGGAACATTGCCCAATGGGGCGAAGACACCGAGGCGGCGCGCAAGCGCGGCATGCGCTTTGCCGACATCGCCGCCGCCCACGCCCTTTTGGCGACTCTCGACTGAGCGGGCAGTCGCGCCGCCATGTCTTCAGTTGCCGCTGCCGAACATCCGGTAGAGCGCCTGGGCGATTTCCCCTTCGAGCGGGAAGGACAGCATGCCCATGACCGAATAGCCCAGGAGCCAGGGCATTAGGTAGAAGCGGATCATGTAGAAGAACCAGGCGACGAAGACCGGCACCAGCGGTTCGAGCAGAAAAGACGGCGTGATCGGGCGGAACAGGCGCAGGATCGGGTTGGTCGCCCGGACGAAGAATTTCATGAAAAAGAAGTCGGAATCCTCCGGCAGGAAGACGTTCATTGCCGCCCGCCCGACCAGCGTCCACATGACGATGCCGAGCAGATAGTCGATCACGATCACCCAGAGGGGAAAGGCCGCGAATGTGTGGTCCATGCCGAAAGGATCCGTTGCGCGAAAACGCGGGGACGGGAATTGTTCCCGTCCCCGCGCGCAGTGTGCGTCAAGTCAGTGCTTGGCCGCAAGAATGGCCGGCCCGGTCGGCACCCGGGTTTCGTCGACCATGCGCTGGGTTTCCTCGTCCGGCGCCGGCGTCAGCAGGGTGACGACGACCATGGCGACAAGGCTGGTCGCCATGCCGACGATACCGAAGCGCAGATGGTCGAGCCCCATCCACGGCGTGCCGCCGGTATAGACGTAGTAGAGATAGGCCGAGCCGGAGGCGAAGCCTAAGACCATGCCGGCGATCGCGCCGGGCGTGTTGGCCCGTTTCCACCACACGCCGAGCGCCAACGGGAAGAACAGGCCCGATGCGGCGAAGCAGAACGCCCAGGCCACAGCCCCCAGAATACCGGTCAACTGCATCGAGGCGATCAGGGCCGCCGCGGCGCCGATGACGACCAAAAGCACACGGGCCACGATCAGCCTGACGGCGGTGTCCGCCTTCGGGTCGATGATCTTGTAGTAAAGATCGTGGCTAAGCGCGTTGGCGATCGCCAGAAGCAGACCGTCGGCGGTCGACATCGCGGCCGCCATGCCGCCGGCCGCAACGAGGCCGGAGATGACATAGGGCAGGCCGGCGATTTCCGGCGTTGCCAAAACGACGATGTCGGCCCGCATGAAGAACTCGTTCAGTTGTAGGATGCCGTCGCCGTTCTGGTCGGCAATCGCCAGGAAGCCGACGCTGGACCAGTTCTGAATCCAGGCCAGGTTCTGCACCTCCTCGATCGACTTGCCGATGATGGCCGTCGGCAGGCTGGGATCGAGCAATT
Organism: Nitratireductor arenosus; assembly: GCF_009742725.1. Classification (GTDB taxonomy): domain Bacteria; phylum Pseudomonadota; class Alphaproteobacteria; order Rhizobiales; family Rhizobiaceae; genus Mangrovimarina; species Mangrovimarina arenosa. The sequence continues at coordinate 575,537 of NZ_WPHG01000002.1, forward strand.
GCAGTTTCGTCAGCGTGGCGAGCGCCGGTGCGGTGAAGTAGAGCAGGAAGATGAACAGCAGCGACCAGGCCACCGATTTGCGCGCCGCCCGCACCGACGGTGTCGTGAAGTAACGCATAAGGATGTGCGGTAGCGATGCCGTGCCGGCCATCATGCAAAGAGCCAGCGTGACGAATTTCCACTCCGCCAGATCGCCGACCGGCCCGGTATGGGGCGTGGTCAGCACTGACAGGCCGGGGACGGCCTCGGCCGGCGGATTGAGCCCGTATTGCGTTTCGAGCCCGGCTATCGTGGTCGCCGCCTCGCCATAGGTGAAGTGCGGAATGATGCCGAAACCCTGCGCGTTCGACATCCAGATCACCGGCACCAGATAGGCGATGATGAGCACGATATATTGCGCCACCTGGGTCCAGGTCACGGCCCGCATGCCGCCGAGCATCGAGCATAACAGGATACCGAGCAGGCCGAACCACACCCCGTAAGAGAACGGAATATGCAGGGCGCGGGCGGCGATCGTTCCGGTGGCGTTGATCTGCGCCGTCACATAGGTGAACGATGCCACCACGAGCACGACGACGGCGCAGAAGCGGGCCAGATTGCCGCCATAACGCGTGCCGACGAAGTCGGGCACGGTGTAGCAGCCGAATTTGCGCAGGTAAGGCGCCATCAGCGAATTGACGAGCACGTAACCGCCGGTCCAGCCGACGATGAAGGCCATATAGCCGTAACCGCCGAAATAGATGCCGCCGGCGAGCGCTACGAAGGACGCGCCCGACATCCAGTCGGCAGCGGTCGCCATGCCGTTGTACACCGCCGGAACCTGGCGGCCGGCGACGTAATAGGCGTCGACTTCCATCGTGCGCGACAACCAGCCGATCAGCGCGTAGATGGCGATGGTGAAGGCGACGAACAGGATGCCGATCGTGTCGGCACCAACCCCCATCTGCTCGAGGATCGCCATCAGGATGATGAAGGCGATGAAGCCACCGGTGTAGATCCCGTAGACGCGGCCGATATTGTCGAGGAAATTTCCTTTGATCATAGCCATGATACGCCTCCTATTCGTCGGCGACGCCGAATTCTTCGTCGATCTGGTCCTGGCGCCAGTTCTGGAAGAATATGAGGACAACGAAGGCAATCAGCGAGCCTTGGGCGATCATGTAGTAGCCAAGTGGAAAGCCCAGGAAAGTGACGCTGTTGAGCGAGCTGACGAACCAGGGGATGACAAGTGAGAAGAAGAACCAGAGTACGAGCACGACGATCGTCAGGCTTCTGGTTTTCGACCAATAGCGATCCCGGGCTTCATCGCTCAGAGGAGCGTGTTCGCCGGACATGGTGTTTTCCCTCCCTGCATTGTGCTGGCAGCATTGGCTGCAAGCGGCCTCATCGCGGAGTCCCGGCAGGGAATCACATCGATGATTGGATAGGATCGGTTATCGGCGGGACAATGGGAATTGAGACATTGGTCGTATCCATCGGTTGCAGGAGAGCGCGATGGTGAGCGTTAAACTGGCATCCGGCCTGGCGTTTTTGCGCGAATTCGCCCAGCGGTTGAGGGTGCGGCGCGACACGGCGCCGATCGACAGCGTCGAGACGCTGTGCCGCTTCGCCAGCACCAGGGCCGCTTTTGCCACGCAGAAAAAGCTCTATGGCTACCTCAAGGCGCGCATGGGCACACGCTATCCGTCGATGTTCGAGGACGAGGCGTTCGTGGCCTCGGTCAATATCGCCAAGATGCATGTGTTTGCCGCATCGCTTTCCGATCTCACCGTGTATGCGGTCGGCCGTGTCGGCGCGGGCACGGGGTTGGACGAGACGAGCCGGCGCGCCCTGGCGCGCACCTGTTTTCGTGTCGGACTGGCCGACAATGTTAGCCAGGTGCCGGACGAGGCGAGCATGGCCGGCTGGCTGGCGGCGTTCGAACGGCGGCTCGACGAGGTGCATTGGGCAAATCTGGAAGCGGGCGGCGACGCCTTCATCGAAAGCCCCGCGGCGCTGCTGCACTGGGCGCCGGTCGCCGACCGCCTCAAGCGCTACGACGCCGAGATCGTGGAAAACTCGATCCGGTTTGCCTGGATCGAGATCCGACGCGACCTGGCGCGGCGTCTCGACGCCCGCGCCGTGGCGGCAGACGGGGCGCTAGAGAGAGGCTAAAAAGCCCTCCGCCTCGGCTTCGGCGCGGCCCAATTCGAGATTGACGCTGCTCTGGGAGCCATAAAGAAAACCGATGTCGCGGTCGAGTTGGCTGATTCTGTGCCCGGATGGCGGCATCCTTGGCCGGGTCCTAGCCGAGCGAGGCCGTCAATTCGCGGCGTTCGTTCTCCTTGCGGGAAATGTCGTTTTGAGCCCTGTCGCGCCGGGCGCGTGCGTCGTAGACGCGTTTGCCGAGCTGATAGCCATGCGTGAACAGGGAATCCAGTGGCGGCGGGCAGACATTGGCGTAGCTCTGGCCCTCGGTTCCGATCCTGACGCCGTTTTGGGGCGTGCAATAGCGGATCAGGCCGGTTTCACGACCGGCGAGCCACGCCGACTGGTCCGGCACGATGCCGACACGCTGGCAGGCCTTGGCATGTTTGAGAATATAATCGGAGGCGCGGCCGGCCGCCCCGTCGGTTTCACCGACGATGTGCCAGTCGGCGACGGCACATTCCTCCTTGCTCATCGTCTGGCACGAGGCGAGCACGATCGCCAACAGACCGAAAACCGATCCGATCAACGCCAAGCGCGCTGTCGCCACCATGTCCGTTCCCCATGCGGATTGTCGAGGCGCCCACCTAGGGAACTTGCGCGCGCGCCGACAAGGCGCGGCGGCATTTTATGATTTGTTTCCACAACATAGAAAAACCCCGCGGCGCGGCCGCGGGGTTTCGCAATCTCGGCGGTGCCGCCAGACGGGTCGAATCAGACTGAATAATACATATCGAATTCGACCGGGTGCGGCGTCATCTCGTAACGCAGTACCTCGTGCATCTTGAGTTCGATATAAGCATCGATCTGGTCGTCGTCGAACACGCCACCGGCCTTGAGGAAGGCGCGGTCCTTGTCGAGGCTGGTAAGAGCCTCGCGTAGCGAGGCCGCCACGGTCGGCACCCGCTTCAATTCCTTCGGCGGCAGATCGTAGAGATCCTTGTCCATGGCCTGGCCGGGATGGATCTTGTTTTTGATGCCGTCGAGACCTGCCATCAACATCGCGGCGAAGGAAAGATAGGGATTGGCGGCCGGATCGGGAAAACGCACCTCGACACGCTTCGCCTTCGGCGAGGTGCCGTAGGGGATGCGGCAGGACGCCGAGCGGTTGCGGGCCGAATAAGCGAGCAGCACCGGGGCCTCGAAACCCGGAACCAGGCGCTTGTAGGAGTTGGTCGAGGGGTTGGCGAAGGCGTTGATTGCCTTGGCGTGCTTGATGATACCGCCGATGTAAAACAGGCAGCTTTCGGACAGGCCGGCATATTCGTTGCCGGCGAAGGTCGGCTTGCCGTCCTTCCAGATCGACTGATGCACATGCATGCCCGAACCGTTGTCGCCATAGACGGGTTTGGGCATGAAAGTGGCGGTCTTGCCGTAGGCGTTGGCGACCTGGTGAATGACGTATTTGTAGATCTGCATCTTGTCGGCGTTGCGGGTCAACGTATCGAACTTGATGCCGAGTTCGTGCTGGGCGGCGCCGACCTCGTGATGGTGCTTTTCAACCACGACGCCCATCTCGGACATCACGGTCAGCATTTCCGAGCGCATATCCTGCAGGGAATCGATCGGCGGCACGGGGAAATAGCCGCCCTTCACGCGCGGGCGGTGGCCGAGATTGCCGGTTTCGTAGTGGGTGTCGTCATTGGACGGCAGCTCGGTCGAATCGAGCATGAAGCCGGTGTTGTAGGGGTCGGCCTTGTATTTGACGTCGTCGAAGACGAAGAACTCGGCTTCCGGGCCGACAAAGCAGGTGTCGCCGACGCCTTCGGACTTCAGATAGGCTTCCGCCTTCTTGGCGGTGGTGCGCGGATCGCGGTTGTAGGCTTCGCCCGACACTGGATCGAGAATGTCGCACAACACAACCATGGTGGACTGGGCGAAGAACGGGTCCATGTGGGCGGTTTCGGTGTCCGGCATCAGCACCATGTCGGACTCGTTGATGGCCTTCCAGCCGCCGATGGAGGAGCCGTCGAACATGACGCCGTCGGCGAACATGTCCTCGTCGACCGCCACCACGTCCATGGTGACGTGCTGCAGCTTGCCCTTGGGGTCGGTAAAGCGCAGATCGACGAACTTGACGTCGTTGTCCTTGATCTGCTTGAGAATATCATTGGCTGTCGTCATGGTCTCTCTTTCCCTGTCTGACGCGTGAGATGCCTTGCGGGCAGATTTTTGAAGAGTGGTCGTCGTTTTCTCGCAAACGGACACACCGCTCTATTTCCTGTTCGGCTGTTTGCTTGAAAAACCGGCCTGGGTCTGGCGGGGCGCGCTAGATCGCCTCGACGCCGGTTTCGCCGGTGCGGATGCGCACGACTTCCTCGACGCTGGAGACGAAAATCTTGCCGTCTCCGATCCGGCCGGTTTGCGCGGCCTTGCGGATGGCCTCGATCGCCGCCTCGACCGCATCGTCGGCCAGCACGATCTCGACTTTGACCTTCGGCAGGAAGTCGACCACATATTCGGCGCCGCGATAAAGCTCGGTATGGCCTTTCTGGCGCCCGAACCCCTTGGCTTCGGTGACCGTGATGCCCTGCAGGCCCACGTCCTGGAGCGCTTCCTTTACCTCGTCGAGTTTGAACGGCTTGATGATCGCCTCGATCTTTTTCATCTAGGTTTCTGCCTCCGCTGGCATCGATGTCGGGTCGTTTTCCCGCGCTGCGACCTTAAAAGCATGAACCGTGCCAGTTCGGTTCATGGCAGAGAGACAAACTTCGCCATCGCCCTGGCCGCGTAAAATCGGGGATTTACGCTGTTCGGGCTCCGGTTTGGCGAGGCACAGGATTGCGGGCCGTGCGGGGTCATCATGCGGCGTGATTAATCCGTGTGCAACCGGCCTAAAAAAACGGCAGACGATGCCGTGGCGGGGGCACGCGCGGGCGAATAGTGTTGGGTGCGAACAGGGAGATGCGCGGTGAGCGACGAATTGCTGACGCCGGACCAGATGGCAAAAGCCGACCGCCTGGCGATCGAAGGCGGGCCGTTCGACGGCTATGGGCTGATGCTTAATGCCGGGCGCGCTGTGGCCGCTGTCGTGCTGGCGCATTTTCCGCAAGCCCGGCATGCGCATATTCTGTGCGGTCCCGGCAATAATGGCGGCGACGGGCTGGTGGCCGCGCGCTTTCTACGCGAGGCGGGAATGGCGGTTTCGGCCTATCTCGCTCCCGCGCCGCGCGAGGGCGGCGAGGTGGCGCGCGCGCTTGCCGATTTCCCCGAGACGGTGCGGCCGCTGGAGGCGTTTTGCGCCACGGCGGAAGATGTCGTCGTGGACGCCTTGTTCGGTGCCGGCCTTGCCCGACCGCTGGACGGCGTTTTTGCCACGCTGGTCGACAAGGCGCGTTTGTCGGGGGCGCCGGTCGTGGCTGTCGACCTGCCGTCCGGTGTCTCGGGGCAAAGCGGCGCCGTGCTCGGCGCGGCGATGGCCGCGCTGCGAACCGTCACCTTTTTCCGGCGCAAGCCCGGGCACCTGCTTTTTCCCGGCCGGGGGCTTTGCGGCACGGTCGAGGTCGCCGATATCGGTATTCCGCGCCGGGTTCTGGCCGAGATCGGCGTTGACCTGTTTGAAAACACGCCGCGCCGGTGGCGCGCCGCGCTGCCGGCCCCGGATCCGCTCGGCCACAAATATAGCCGCGGCCATGCCGGCATCTTTTCCGGCGGCCCGTCGGCGACCGGCGCGGCAAGATTGGCAGCGATGGCGGCGGCACGATCGGGCGCCGGCGCCGTCACCTTGTTGTCGCCGGCCTCGGCACTGCTGGTCAACGCAGCGCATCTGACCGCGATCATGCTTCAGCGCGCCGACGATCCCGACCACGTCGCCGCCTTCGCCGGCGAGCGCAAATTGTCGGCGCTGGCGATCGGGCCGGGCTACGGCGTCGGCGAAAAATGCCGCGCTTTCGTGGCCATGGCGGCAGGACTGAGACGCGAACGCGGGCTGGGCCTGGTTCTCGATGCGGACGCGCTGACTTCGTTCGAGGGCGAGCCGGAGGCGCTGTTTGCCTGCCTGAACCTCGGCGGGGTGGAGGAGGCGGGATCGGTGGTGCTGACGCCGCATGAAGGCGAATTCGCCCGCCTGTTTCCTGGTCTCGGCGCGCATGTTGGTCTGTCGAAGGTGGAGCGTGCCCGCCGGGCGGCGGCGCGCGCCGGCGCAACCGTGGTGCTGAAGGGGTCCGACAGCGTGATCGCCGCGCCGGATGGACGCGCGGTGATCAACATCCATGCCAGTCCCTATCTGGCGACCGCCGGGTCCGGCGACGTGCTGACCGGTCTGATTACCGGCCTGCTAGCGCAGGGCATGCCGGGGTTCGAGGCCGCGGCGGCGGCGGTGTGGCTGCACGGCGACGCCGGACTGCGCCTGGGGGCGGGGCTGGTCGCGGAAGATTTGCCCGCCGCGATCCCCGCCGTGTTGGCGGGCTTATCTGCGGCCGACGAGAGTTTTCGTGAGGGGCCGCGCTAGGCACTCCCCCTCAACGCGCAAATCGTTGATGCCCCTTCGCCTTCGACCGTTCCGCCGCTGCGCGACATGGTCGCCGCCGTCAGCGGCCGGCCCGGTAAAAGACTGTCGGTTCGATGCCGGCCTCGCGCGTGATCGCATAGGCGAGATAGCTCGCGTCGGGATCGTCGCCCATGCCGAGCGAGCCCTGGGGCATGCCGGGCACGGCGATGCCGGCGATCTGCGGCCTTTCTGAAAGCAGCTTGTCCACGGCTTCCAGCGGCACGTGACCCTCGAGAAAATAGCCGTCGATGGCGGCGGTATGACAGGCCTGCATGGCGTCGGGAACGCCGGCCTGTTTCTTGACCGGTGCGAGATCCTCGACATCGTGCATCTTGATGTCGAAGCCGGCCTTTTCGACCGCGTCGGCCCAGGCCTGACAGCAGCCGCACCAGGGCGATTTCCACACCGTGATGGTGCCTCGATCGGCCGCGAGCGCGGCATGGGACGTCAGGGCGAGAACAAGGATCGAGACAAGAAAATGCGTTCGGCGCAGGGTCAACGGGGGTCTCCTCGAATGGGGCTGACGGCGCAGCCGGTTGGGTGGCGGGCGTCGATGGGGTGAAACGTTGGGGGTTCTCGTAGCTGGAAGGTCAAGTGCGGTGTCGGCCGGAGGTCCGCCGCGGATACGGCCGGACATACCGCTTTCGCCCATATGGCCGCACACCGGCCCGGCCGTGGCCGCGCTGGACTTTGCCCCAAAGCCCGCTCATGATCCCGGCTTCAGGAAAACCAGCCGGGAGCCATGATGCTGAGGATCGAGAAGGTCGCGATTGCGTCGATCTATGTGCCGACCGCGCGGCGCAAGACCCTGCATCCCGATACGGTGCGGCTTCTCGCCGAGGACATTCTGGAGAACGGCATGAAGGTGCCGATCCAGGTCCGCCATGACGGCAAGCGCCACGTGCTGGTCGAGGGCCTGCACCGGCTGGAGGCGGCGAAATGGCTTGGGGAGACCGAGATCGACGTCTATTTCGTGCAAGCGCGCAAGCACTGACGGAACGACGGTCGAGCCACATATGGCGAGCGCCGGACAACGTCGATCCTCGGCCTGCCGACCGGTGGTCTCGGCTTGGTGATCGCCTGAGCGTTAAGCAATGTGACCGCGATGTCTTCGCCCGGCCACCCGATCGTCACCAATCGGACATGGCGCCGTCACCTTGCCCGCCTAGACGATGCGGGCGGGCTCGAAGATTCGGAGACGGACATGCTGCAGGACGAAGCCACACTCGATGAATTGCTGAACGATCCGATCATCCTGATGATGATGAGAAGCGACGGCGTGTCGCCCGGCGAGATCAGGCGCCTGGCCGATAAGGTGCATATGCGCGCCCACAAGGCCGGCCGGACGGCCCGGGCGCTGACCAGCGGTGCGGCGTCGGCCGTGGGCGCGGGGCCGTTGCGGCTTTGCGCCTGAGCCGTAATCTTCATCGCCGATCCGCTTCGCGTTCGAACGCGAAGCGGACATGGTAAAAATTCGATTCAAACTTTCTTGGTCTTTTTGAACGAGGATCGACGCTGGTTCGGTCGGACGGCGCGCGATGTGTCGTCGACCTGTTTTGTCCCGCGTACAGGTCCTCATGCACTCGCCCGCTATTGCCGCCCTCGTTTTTGCCTGTGCCGCGCTTGCCGCGTGCACGACCAGCCCCGGCCTCGACGCCTTGAACAGCGTCGGTCCGTCGCAGGAAACGACGAGTTCGATCGTCAGGCCGGCGGCCGTCGTGCCTGAGGGCGACAGCGACGGCTTGGCTGTCGAGGAGAACGAGGCCGGCGTGACGGCGCTCGCCGAACCCGACGTCGTCACCGCGGAGGCGGCCGAAAAGGTCGCCCTGATCGTGCCCGCCAAACCGACCAGCCGGCCGGCGCCGCCTGTCGCGGGCGGCAAGGTGGTGCGCCAGCGCTTTCGCGACGCCCATCCGATCAATTTCGGCAAGGTCACGCCCGGCGACCACGCGGTGCACGGCGTCGACGTATCGCGCTGGCAGGGCGATATCAACTGGGCCAAGCTGCGCGGACAGGGTGCCAATTTCGCCTGGATCAAGGCGACCGACGGCGGCGACCATCTCGATCCGATGTTCAAGAAGAACTGGCGCGCGGCCAAGGCAGCCGGCATCCCGCGCGGCGGCTATCATTTCTTCTACTGGTGCCGCTCGGCCTCCTCGCAGGCCGACTGGTTCATCCGCAACGTACCGAAGGAAAAGGGCGCCCTGCCGCCGGTGCTGGACGTGGAATGGAATCACCTGTCGGCCTGCAAGAAGCGCCCGTCGCGCGAAACGGTGCTTGAAAAGATGCAGGTCTTTCTCGACCGGCTCGAAAAACATTATGGCCAGAGGCCGGTCATCTATACCGCGCCCGATTTCTACGCCGACAATCTGAAGGGCGCTTTCCCGAACCATCCGTTCTGGCTTCGCTCGGTCGCGGCTCATCCGTCAAAAGTCTATCCGGGACGCAAATGGCTGTTCTGGCAATATTCCGGATCGGGCCTGTCGCATGGCGTCGACGGCCGCATCGACCTGAACGTGTTTCGCGGCAGCACCGGCGAATGGCGCAAATGGCTGGCGCGCGCTGCCGGATAGGCAGGCGGACGGGCCGGCGCGCATGATCACGTGCCGGGTATTGCCGCATCTGGTGAATTATGGCCTGGCGAACACAATATTGTGTGGACCAATCGTTGGGCATGGCGTTCGGCGGACGATCGACCTATCTGACCCCCGAACCATACAACCAGCCCCAGGAGCCAACGCATGTCGGATACCACCGCCTATACCCCGCCGAAAGTCTGGACGTGGGACAAGGAAAGCGGCGGCACCTTCGCCTCGATCAACAGGCCGGTCGCCGGTGCGACGCACGACAAAGACCTGCCGGTCGGCAAGCACCCGCTGCAGCTTTATTCGCTGGCCACGCCCAACGGCGTGAAGGTGACGATCATGCTGGAGGAACTTCTGGCCCTCGGCCACAAGGGCGCGGAATACGACGCCTGGCTGATCCGCATCGGCGACGGCGACCAGTTCGGCTCGGGTTTCGTGGAGGTCAATCCGAACTCCAAAATTCCGGCGCTGATGGATCGCAGCGGATCCGAGCCGGTGCGGGTGTTCGAATCCGGTTCGATCCTGTTCTACCTGGCCGAAAAATTCGGGGCATTCCTGCCGACGACGCAGCCGGCACGCACCGAATGTCTGAATTGGCTGTTTTGGCAAATGGGTTCGGCGCCTTATCTCGGCGGCGGTTTCGGCCATTTTTTCGCCTACGCGCCGGAAAAATGGGAATATCCCATCAACCGCTTCGCCATGGAGGTCAAACGTCAACTCGACGTGCTCGACCGGCGGCTGGCCGAGGTCGACTATCTGGCCGGCGACGACTACACGATCGCCGACATGGCGGTCTGGCCCTGGTATGGCGGTCTCGTGAAGGGCTGGAACTACGGCGCCGGTGAGTTCCTGTCGGTGCACGAATACAAAAACGTCATCCGCTGGGCCGACCAGATCCACGCCCGTCCGGCGGTCAAGCGCGGGCGCATGGTCAACCGGACGTCCGGCGATCCGGCCGGCCAGTTGCACGAGCGCCACGACGCCTCCGATTTCGACACGATGACACAGGATAAGCTGGCCGCCGAATAGGCGAAATCGGAGTGGTGGCTCCCCCTGTCGGTGGATGCCGCCCGGAATCAGGCCGCCCGGCGGCCGTGGCGGCCCTCGGCGATTTCTTCGGCCAGCTTGGCGCAGAAGGCCTCGAGGTCGCCCGGGTGGCGGCTGGTGACCAGGCCCTGGTCGGTGACGACCGCGCCGTCCTGCCACTTGCCGCCGGCGTTGACCACATCGGTGCGGATCGAAGGGTAGGAGGTCAGCTTGCGGTCTTTCACGATGCCCGCCTCCACCAGCAGCCAGGGCGCGTGGCAGATGGCGCCGATCGGCTTGCCGGCTTTCCAGAAGGCCGCAATCAGCGCGATCGCGTCCTTTTCGACCCGCAGCAGATCGGGGTTGATCTGACCGCCGGGTAGGACCAGCGCGTCGTAATCGGCCGCATTGGCTTCCTCGAGCGTTTTGTCGACGCGCACGGCGCGACCCCAGTCCTTGTCGTCCCAGCCTTTGATCTCGCCGCTTTCGGGCGCGATGACGTGGACGTTGGCGCCGGCCTGTTTGAGCTTTTGCAGCGGCACTTCGAGCTCCGACTGCTCGAAGCCGTGCGTAGCGAGAATGGCGACGTGCTTTCCAGAAAGATCGTGCATTTTTGAGCCTCCGTCGTTTGGTGCGTTCTTTCCAAACGGGGAGGGCGGGGAAAGGGTTCCGGCCCGAGAGGTACGGCCGAACATCGAGGGCCGGCGGCAGCGGAACGGCCTGCACTCGATTTCAGACGTTGGCGAGAGGGGTTCTGCCATCGTCTGGAAAAACCAAAATGAACTCTGAAGTTTATTTCTCCGAGGATATACAACTCGAAATATATTGTCTGCAATTTGTGATCGTGAATAGTAGCATGTGCACCTTTCAATTATGCCGTCATGTACACGTCCAGAAGACCCGACGAACGCGACAAGCAGATGGGACGGGCTCTCGCACGCCATCGCAAGGCGGCCGGCCAGTCCCAGGCCGAACTTGCGCGGCGGCTTGGATTGTCCGGGCAGCAGGTCGGGAAATATGAACGCGGAGAAAGCCGGATACCGGCCGGCCGGTTGGAGGAGGCGTTGGCGATTCTCGGTGCGCAGGATGCGGTACCGGTCGGTTTTGCCGAGGCCGCGCGGCCCTACACCGTGCCCGATGGCGGCAGGGCCGAGGTGCTGCGGGCGCTCGACCGGCTTCGGTCCGATCTTGAAACGTGTATCGAGCAGGTGAAGCGGCTTTGACCGGGTCGAAGCGTTGCGGCGACCGTTCCGCGACTGATCGCGAGGTGCGCCGTGACCGGCTACGTCTACATGCCGGCGAGCCAGAAGCGCGGCATGATCTATGTCGGCGTCACCAATTCGCACGGTCGCCGGATGCGGGAGCACAAGGTCGGTCGCGGGTCGCGGTTCGGCGGCAAATATGGTGTGCGGCGGCTCGTCGGGTATGAGGAGCATTTCGACATCCGCGACGCTATCCAGGGCGAAAATCGCTCAAGCGCTGGCCGCGGCAATGGAAGGTCGACCTGATGCGAGCGCATGAACCCCGATTGGGAAGAGCTTTTTCGCGGGACAGGATGGTAGCTTCAGTTGAGCATGACGCGCGGCTCCTCTCCGCGTCGTCATCCTCGGGCTTGACCCGAGGATTCTGCCAGAACGCTGGCGAAGGGTGGGGGATGCCGAACGGTCTCTTCCTTCACCGTCTCGCACGGTCGCCGCCTTCAGGCATGGACACCGGGGTCTCCGCGACGCCGCTTCGCGGCTGCACTGCCCTGGGATGACGAAGGTTGCGACAATTGCCGGGCCGCCGAGATTGAAAGGGTAGAGGCGCGAGAAGCAATCGTTCCAGGCCCGCAAAGCAGATCGGCCCGGTCTTGCGACCGGGCCGACCTGATTCTGTCTCACCGTTGCCGGTTGTGATGTGTCACGAACACCCTGACGTCGACCCGCAGGTGTCGCATTTTTCGCAGGTGCCGTTGCGGACCATGGTGAAGTTCTGGCATTCCGAGCACATATTGCCGGTATAGCCCTGCATGATCGCCTTCTGGCGCCGTTCGGCGGCGAGCGCCTTGGCCTCGCTCGCTTCCTTGTGCGCGGTCTCGGAAAAGGCCGCGCCGGCTCCCGAGGTCTCCGCGGCGCTGTCTTCTGCCGCGACCTCGTCGGCGAGTTCCCTGGCGCGCTCCTCGTAATCGCGCTTGAAGGCGGTCGCCTGGTGCTGCAGTTCCGACACGGCCGGCTTGAGCGCGGCCGCGGTGGCGGCCGTGGCGATGGCGCGCACATTGCTGCCCTGGGCAGTGGGCTGGCGCGCCGGCCTGTCGCCGCCGCCGGCCTGGCCCTTGGGTTCGCCCGAGCCCGACACCACCTGGAAGGCGGCGCCGCGGGTCAGCCCCTTGGAAACCGGCAGCGACCGGCCCTCGGAAATTCCCTTGCCGAGCGAGGTGTTGGAAAAGTCCGACGTGTCGACATGGGCGAGGTCGTGGCGGCCGACATAGGAAACCGCCAGTTCCCGGAACACGTAGTCGAGGATCGAGGTGGCGTTCTTGATGGCGTCGTTGCCCTGGACCATGCCGGCCGGCTCGAACTTGGTGAAGGTGAAGGCCTCGACATATTCCTCCAGCGGCACGCCGTATTGCAGGCCGAGCGAGATGGCGATGGCGAAATTGTTCATCATCGCGCGGAAGGCGGCGCCTTCCTTGTGCATGTCGATAAAGATCTCGCCGAGCCGGCCGTCGTCGAATTCGCCGGTCCTGAGATAGACCTTGTGGCCGCCGACGACCGCTTTTTGCGTATAACCCTTGCGCCGGTTGGGCAGCTTCTCACGCTCGCGCACCACTTTCTCGATGATGCGCTCAACGATCTTTTCGGTGACGGCGGCAGCCCGCGCAGCGGCCGGATGCGCCACCAGCGTTTCGACCGCGTCGTCCTCGTCGTCCTCCTCGTCGGCGATCAGCGAGGCGTTGAGCGGCTGCGACAGTTTGGAGCCGTCGCGGTAGAGCGCGTTGGCCTTCAGCGCCAGCTTCCACGACAGCATGTAGGCGGCCTTGCAGTCGTCAACCGTGGCGTCGTTGGGCATGTTGATCGTCTTGGAGATCGCGCCCGAGATGAAGGGCTGGGCGGCCGCCATCATGCGGATATGGCTTTCCACCGACAGATAGCGCTTGCCGACCTTGCCGCACGGATTGGCGCAGTCGAAGACGGGCAGGTGCTCGTCCTTGAGATGCGGCGCGCCTTCCAGCGTCATCGCGCCGCAGACATGGATGTTGGCGGCCTCGATCTCCTTCCTGGAAAAGCCGAGCGCGGGCAGGATTTCGAAGGAGAAGTCGTCGAGCTGCTCGTCGGTGAGGCCGAGCCCCTCCTTGCAGAACGCTTCGCCGAGCGTCCATTTGTTGAACACGAACTTGATGTCGAAGGCGCTCTTGAGCGCGGCGTTGAGCGCGGCGATCTGCTCGTCGCCGAAACCCTTGGCCTTGAGCGTGCTGGGATTGACGCCCGGCGCCTGGTTCAGATTGCCGTGGCCGACCGCATAGGCCTCGATCTCGGCGATCTGGGCCTCGGAATAGCCGAGCGTGCGCAGTGCCTCCGGCACGGCGCGGTTGATGATCTTGAAATAGCCGCCGCCGGCCAGTTTCTTGAACTTCACCAGCGCGAAATCGGGCTCGATGCCGGTGGTGTCGCAATCCATGACCAGGCCGATCGTGCCGGTCGGCGCGATCACGGTCGCCTGGGCGTTGCGGTAGCCGTGCTTTTCGCCGAGTTCGAGCGCGCGGTCCCAGGCCTTGCGGGCGTGCTCCATCAGGGCCGGCTCGGGGCAATCCTCGGCAATCAGCGGCACCGGGTCGACGGCGAGCTTTTCATAACCGTCGGCCTGGCCGTGCGCGGCGCGGCGATGGTTGCGGATCACGCGCAGCATATTGTCGGCGTTGCGCTCGTAGTCGGGGAAGGCGCCGAGCTCGCCGGCCATCTCGGCCGAGGTGGCGTAGGCCACACCGGTCATGATCGCGGTCAGCGCGCCGCAGATGGCGCGGCCTTCCTTGGAATCGTAGGGAATGCCCGCGGTCATCAACAGCCCGCCAATATTGGCGTAGCCAAGGCCGAGCGTGCGGTACTGGTAGGAAAGCCTGGCGATCTCCTTCGACGGGAACTGGGCCATCATCACCGAGATTTCGAGCACCATGGTCCACAGCCGGACCGAGTGCTCGTAGGCGGCGATATCGAAAGCGCCGTCCTTGCCGCGATAGGCGAGCAGGTTGAGCGAGGCCAGATTGCAGGCCGTGTCGTCGAGGAACATATATTCCGAGCACGGGTTCGACGCGCGGATCGGACCGGCCGCCGGCGAGGTATGCCAGTCGTTCATGGTGGTGTTGAAATGCAGGCCCGGATCGGCCGAGGCCCAGGCGGCGTGGCCGATCTTTTCCCACAGATCGCCGGCCTTGACGGTGCGGGCGACCTTGCCGTCGGTGCGGCGGATCAGGTTCCAGTCGCCGTCAGCCTCGACCGCGCGCAGGAAGTCGTCCTTGAGCGAGACCGAATTGTTGGAATTCTGGCCCGATACCGTCAGATAGGCTTCCGAATCCCAGTCCGTGTCGTAGGTCTTGAAATCGAGCGCGGTGTAGCCCTGGCGTGCGAACTGGATGACGCGGCGAATATAATTCTCCGGCACGGCGCTCTTCTTGGCCGCGCGCACCTCGCGCTTGAGCGCGGGGTTCTTGGCCGGATCGAAGCAGTCGCCGTTGTCGGCCTCGCAATTCACGCAGGCCTTCATGATCGCGTCGAGATGTTTCTTGACGATCCTGGAGCCGGTGACGAGCGAGGCGACCTTCTGCTCCTCCTTCACCTTCCAGTCGATATAGGCCTCGATGTCGGGATGGTCGACGTCGACCACCACCATCTTGGCCGCGCGTCGGGTCGTGCCGCCCGACTTGATCGCGCCGGCGGCGCGGTCGCCGATCTTCAAAAAGCTCATCAGGCCCGACGACTTGCCGCCGCCCGACAGGTTTTCGCCTTCGGAGCGCAATTGCGAGAAATTGGAGCCGGTGCCGGAGCCGTATTTGAACAGGCGCGCCTCACGCACCCACAAATCCATGATGCCGCCCTCGTTGACGAGGTCGTCGCCGACCGACTGGATGAAGCAGGCATGCGGCTGGGGATGCTCATAGGCCGATTTCGACCGGGTCAGCTTGCCGGTGAAGGGATCGACGTAATGGTGGCCCTGGCCGGGGCCGTCGATGCCGTAGGCCCAGTAGAGGCCGGTGTTGAACCATTGCGGCGAGTTGGGCGCCACGCGCTGGGTGGCGAGCATGTAGCACAGCTCGTCCATGAAGGTTTGGGCGTCGTCCTCACCGTCGAAATAGCCGCCCTTCCAGCCCCAGTAGGTCCAGGTGCCGGCGAGGCGGGTGAAGACCTGGCGCGCGTCGGTTTCGGAGCCGTAGCGCTCGTCCTCAGGCAGCTCGGCCAGGGCCTCCTCGTCGGCGACCGAGCGCCACAGGAAGGACGGCACGTCGTTTTCCTCGACCCGCTTCAGGCGGGCGGGCACGCCGGCCTTGCGGAAATATTTCTGCGCCAGGATATCGGCTGCGACCTGGCTGAACTGTCTCGGCACGTCGATGTCGGCGAGCCTGAAGACGACCGAGCCGTCGGGGTTCTTGATCTCGCTCGTGGCCTTGCGGAATTCGATCTCCGCATAGGCCGACAGGCCCTGGTTGGTGAAACGACGCTCGATGCGCATTTTGGTCCCTCTAGTCCCTAAATATAGCGCCTTCGTCCACAAGCGCCATGCGCTCGCTCCAAAGACACAGATCCGCCATTCCCGTACGCCTCGTCATGTGCGCTCGGGTCTCCTTTCGCCGACCCTTGTCCAAGGCCGAGAAGGCGTTTGAAAAACGCCTTCCTGGCGATCGGCAAGGGCGGCGGGTTCCTCGTACTCCCGCTGATCGCGATTCCCCGTCCCGGAGAATTTTACGCTATCTAGTGCCGAGGTTGGGCGCAAACACTAAATATAGTGTTAACAAGCAATTTTTGCCACCCCGGCCCGTCGCTTTCAGGTCCCCCTCGGCACGTTTTTTTCCACGGCGTCCGCTACCCTCGAAACTGGGCGGACAACGGCTCAAACGCACAAAAATCTGGAAAAAGACCGGGCTCGGAACTCTCCGGCCGCACTCTCAACAAGAGCGCATGGCCAATAAAAAGCGACTCGTCCCGCAGCGTCAAGGGCTCGTTCTTGGAAGTTTTATGACCGCAACATCTTGTGTGTCGTAAATGTGGATAGCGGGGATGGCGAGGCTTTGCCGGTGGCGCTTGCGGGAACGCTGCAATTCCGCCGTTCGGCCAGGAAGGTCGGCCGCCGTCAGGACAGGAAGGCCAGCCCGTGGAAGATCAACGCGGCGATCAGGGCGGTGGAGGGTACGGTGACCACCCAGGCGGCGACGATGGTGGAAAAATGAGCGCGACGCACAAGCTTGCGCCGTTTCGCCTCCTCGCGCGAAAACGCCAGCGGTTCGGTGTCGGCCTCGTCCTCGTCGTCGAAAACCGCCTCGGCATCGCCCGCCCGCAGCCGGCGCTCGGCGCGCAGGCGCACGCCCTTGCGTTCCAGATAGGCACGCCGGCGCGGCGAGTTTTGCGTATACCACTCGCGGAAAAAGCCGACCCCGAACACGGCGCCGACAGCGATATGGGTCGAACTGACCGGCAGACCGAACCAGGAGGCGATGATGACGGTGAGCGCGGCAGAAAGCGCCACGCAGAAAGCGCGCATCGGGTTGAGCTTGGTGATCTGCTCGCCGACCATGCGCACCAGCTTGGGGCCGAACAGGAGCAGGCCGAGCGAAATGCCGAACGCGCCGATCAACATCACCCAGAACGGTATCGAGACCTTGGCCGCCAGTCCGCCGCCGCTGGCCGCCTGGACGATCGCGGCGAGTGGGCCGACGGCGTTGGCGACGTCGTTGGCGCCATGCGCGAAGGACAAAAGCGCGGCCGAGATGATCAACGGCAGCGCGAATAGCCGGCGCAATGACTGGTTGCGGTTTTCCATGCCGCGCGACTGGCGCGCCACGCCAAGGTGGGCGAGGCCCCAGGCCAGCAGGAAGGTTCCCACCCCGATCAGCACGATATGCGTGGCGGGCAGGTGGACGACCTTTTTCAGCCCCTTGGTGGCGAGATAGGCGGCAAACGCGCCGGCCATGACGCCGATCAGCACCGGCACCCAGCGGCGCGCGGCGGCGATCTTGTCGTCCTGGTAGATGATGCGCGATTTCACGAAAGCCAGGAACGAGGCCGCGATCACCCCGCCGAGCAGGGGCGAGATCACCCAACTCGCGGCGATGCCGCCCATCACCGGCCAGTTGACGGCGGTGAAGCCGGCCGAGGCGATACCGGCGCCCATCACGCCGCCGACGACGGCATGGGTCGTCGACACCGGCGCGCCGATCGCGGTCGCCAAATTGACCCAGACGGCGGAGGCGAGCAGGGCCGCCATCATGGCGCTGACGAAAACACCCGGTCCGGCCACGGCGTTGGTGTCGATGATGCCTTTCGAAATGGTGTCGACGACGTCGCCGCCGGCGATCAGCGCTCCGGCGGTTTCGCAAAGCGCGGCCATGACAAGGGCGCCGCCCATGGTGAGCGCGCGCGCGCCGACGGCCGGCGCGACATTGTTGGCGACGTCGTTGGCGCCGATGTTGAGCGCCATATAGGCGCCGATCGCCGCGGCGGCGATGATGGCGACCGCGCCCGGCTCGCCGGCCGCGAAGACGGCGACGGCGATAGCGACGAAGGCCATGAAGAAAAGCGCGAGTCCGGGCGCGGCGAGACCGCGCGCGAGAAAGCTTGTCGCTTCCTCAACCTGGGCAAGTTTTTCCAGATCCTTGTCGAGCGTCGCCTTGCGCGCCGTCTCGCTGGCCTCGGTCATCGCGATACCGCTCCCATCTCAGCCCCTGCGGTAGAGGAGACGGACGGGAGGCTCAAGGCCGCAGCATGCGGTTGGAGCATGGCATGGCGAATAATCGTGGAAAACCGTTCGTCGCGTATCGTGCGGCCGCCGCTCAGACCGGAATCGCGAAATCACCGATCAACTCGGCGAGATCCCGCTCGCGAACCCGGCTCGCCGCTTCGCCGGTGGAAAGCCATTGGCGCAGACGCTGGCCCTTTTCGGGCCAGCTCTTGTCGATTCGTTCCACCTTCAAAGGAAAGACCAGCACCTCGCAACGGGCTTCAAGGCCGCTCTTCAGGTTCTTGCCGTAAAGATAGTGGCCGATCTCCTCCACGCAGATCGTCCCATGCAGGCCAGCTTCCTCGGTCGCTTCGCGGGCGGCCGATTCGTGCAGCAATTCACCCTTTTCCGGCCAACCCTTCGGCAGCACCCAGCGGCCGGTGTCGCGGCTTGTGATCAGCATCACCTCGAGCCCACGCTTGGCATGGCGCCACGGCAGCGCGGCAACCTGCACGCGCGGCGGAACGCCGCCGAGGAACTGGCGAACCCTGTCGACCGAATGCTGCCATGAACGCTGACTGACCAGCATTTGTGGACCGAATCCCCGCGAATTGAATCGCAAGCTTAGCTGATGGCATGAAGCATGCCAGCCAGCGGTGAATATTTTCTCATCGCCAGTCGGATGTTTGCATATCCGTGAGCCGACTATGCAATCAAATTACGGCTTTATCGTGAAAATTCAAGGGTCTGACTTGCAGGAAGGTGTACCGCCTTGCCCGTCGCGCGACGGCTGGACGGGTCTAGCTGCGATCGTCTTCGGAAATCGGGCGCTGATAGGTGAAGCCCATGTCCCAGGGAAAATAGATCCAGGTATCCTGCGACACTTCGGTGACGAAACTATCGACCAGCGGGCGCCCCTTGGGCTTTGCGTAGACGGTGGCGAAGTGAGCCTTCGGCATTATCGCCCGTACGACGGCGGCCGTCTTGCCGGTATCGGTGAGATCGTCGACGATCAGCACGTCGGCGCCGTCATTTTCCAACAATACCGGGCTTACTTCCTTCAGGACCTTCAGTTCACCTTGCGCGGCATAGTCGTGATAGGAGGCGATCGAAACCGTCTCTATGACGCGGATGCCCAGTTCGCGCGCGATAATCGCCGCCGGCACTAGGCCGCCGCGGGTGATGCACACGATCGCCTTCCACGAGCCGCCATTATCGGCCAGCCGCCAGGCGAGGGCGCGCGCGTCACGATGGAACTGGTCCCAGGAGACGGGAAAGGCTTTTTCGGGGAGCGACATCGCGACCGTCTCTTTTTCAGCATCTCGATGCGGCAGAGCCTTATGCGCAGTTGGGGCAAAAAGGCAAGCGTTGCGTCGCGGCGTGAGCGATCGCGCCTCAGCGACGACCCGGTGCGGCGTCGCGGGAAGCGAGGTAGATCACGAGTGCCGCGCAGAGCGCCACTGCGTAGAAGACAAATAGCCCGACATAGGCGGCGGCCGGCCGGTCGGGGCTTGCGGCCGCGCTGACGACGCCGCCGGTGGCGAACTGCATCAGGCCGACGCCGCCAATGGCGAAAAAATTCATCAGCGTCACGCCGCGGCCGGTCAGGTGCGCGGGGAAAAAGGCACGCGCATGCGCCATCAGCATGCCGTAGCTCGCGCCGGTGACGCCGATCACGACCAGCGCCGTCGCCGCGGCCACGATCGTTGCGGCCGGAACCAGCGCCAGAAAGGCGAGCGCCGTGAGACAGATCGTATTGCCGGCGACGACGATCCATTTGCGCGTGCGAAAGACGGTGTCGAGCGGCCCGTATAAAAACGAGCCCGCCACCATGCCCAGCGCCATGAACAGCGTGACATTGCCGATCATGAGTGCGTCGGCGCCGTGCATGTCGGTCAGGAAGGGGCCGGCCCACAGGCCGCGAATGCCGATCGGAGGAGCGTAGTTGATGGCCGTCAGCGGAATGATAGGCCACAATACTTTCAGCCGCATCAGCTCGAAATAGCCTGAAAAGCCCGTCGAGGTGCCGTCCGCGGCCGGCTCGGGTTCCGGATCGCGCACGATCAGATGCAGCGCGGCGGCGGTTGCCAGCGTGATCAGGCCGAGACCGGCCATCACCGGGCGCCAGCCGAACAGCTCGGCCGAGGCGGCGAGCGGCGCGGCGCCCAGCACGTTGCCGAGCGTGCCGATGCCGACGAACCAAGAGGTCAATACCGCGAACCGCACCGGCGAATATGTCTTGGCGAAAATGAACAATGGCGCCATCAGCACCGGCGAGCAGCCGGCACCGATCAGCACCATCGCCGCGACAATCATCCAGGGGGCACCGGCCAGGGAAAACAGCAAAGCTCCGCCGCCGGCGCCGGCGGCGAGTATGATCGAGGCGGTGCGGCGCGGTCCGAACCGGTCGAGCGAGACACCGACGATGAACTGCATCAGTGCGAAGGCGATGAACCAGGCGCCGGATGCCAGCGACAGATCCGCCTTGCTGGCGCCGAGCTCGCCTGTGAGTGCGGGCGTCAGAACGGCGAGGAAGGAACGGTAAAACTGCGACAGAATGTAAGCGAAGGCGAATGCGGCGATCCCGGCCATCTTGTCCCATATATGCTGGAGCTCACAGCGCGATCCGTCGCGCCATGGCCAGCCGCGGCCGGCCCTGCCATAAAAGCTTACAGAAGCACGACGGCCCCGCACAATTGGTGCGAGGCCGTCAAATATTGGACCAGGGCCGGTCAGGCTGCCTTGGCGAAGCGTGCGCGCTGTGGGCGGCGGCGACGCTGCGGCCGGGTTTTGTCGGGGGCACCGGCCTCCTTGGCGGCGGGCCGGGGCTTGTGCTTGCCGTCATGGCTGCGTGCCGGCTTGAAGGCCTTGGCCCGCGGGCGATCCGTTTCGGCTTCGGCCGTACCCCGCGCCGGGCGGGGCTGCGGGGCGGGATCGGGCTCGCCGGTATGGTCGGCCATGATCTCGAGGCGGGTGCGGGCGAGCCGTTCGACGGCGCGCAGCTTGGCGCGTTCATCGGGCGCGCACAGCGTGATGGCGATGCCGTCGGCGCCGTTGCGGCCGGTGCGGCCGATCCGGTGCACATAGGTCTCGGCCTCGTCCGGCAGGTCATAGTTCACGACATGGGTGATGCCGGGTACGTCGATGCCGCGCGCGGCGATATCGGTTGCGACAAGCACGCGCACGTCACCGCCGCGGAAGCCGTTCAGCGCCTTCTGGCGCGCGTTCTGCGACTTGTTGCCGTGAATCACGGCTGCGGAAATGCCGTCCTGTTCGAGCTGGCGGGTCACCTTGTCGGCGCCGTGCTTGGTGCGGGAAAACACGATCACGGATTTCATCGCCGGCTCGGAGAGCAGTCCGGTGAGCACGACGCGCTTTTGCTTGGTGCGGGCAAGCACCACGTGCTGGCGGATTTCGGCCACGGTCGTTGCCTGCGGCGCGACTGAAACCGACACAGGATCCTTGAGCAGTTCCATGGCGAGCTTTTCGATCTCGGCCGGCATCGTCGCCGAAAACAGCGCGACCTGGCGTTTGGGGTGGGTTGCCCTCGCCAGGCGGCGCACATCGTTGATGAAGCCCATGTCGAGCATGCGGTCGGCCTCGTCCAGCACCAGCCAGCGCGTCTCGGAAAGCCTGACATCGCCGGCACGCACCAGGTCGGTCAGCCGGCCCGGCGTGGCGACGAGCACGTCGACGCCGTCGCGCAGCCGCTTGGTCTGGCTGCTGCGCGAAACGCCGCCGAGCACCAGCGCGGTGGTGATGTGTGCCCCACGCGAAAACAGCCGGAAGGCCTCCTCGATCTGCACGGCGAGTTCGCGCGTCGGCGCAAGCACGAGCGCATGCGCGGTCTTGGGCTGCCGACGCGCGCCGAGCGACATGATGGCCGACAGCACCGGCAGCGCGAAGGCGGCCGTCTTGCCCGAGCCGGTCTGGGCGATGCCGAGCACATCACGGCCCTTGAGCATATGCGGGATGGCCTGGTTCTGGATCGGTTTGGGGTCGGAAAAACCGGCTTTGGCCAGCGCTTTCAAAAGGGCGCCGGCAATGCCGAGATCGGCGAAGCCGGCTTGCGGGTTCGCAGTATCGATATCTGTCAAAATTCTTCTCTTTCGGCGGCTTGGCACCGCCTCTTGCGCGGCAGGGCGCAACCTGCCGTTAAAATGATTTCAAAAACGACGAGGCGGCGGACCTGAGGCCACGCGCGGCTGCGCTGTCGTTCCGCGCGCAAACGCTCGCGGGTGATCGTTCACACCTGCCGAAGTGGGGAAGGGGAACCAGACGCAGCAAAGGCCAGTTCAGGCGGGCCGGTCGATGCCGGCCCTTGCGTCTGGCTGCCATATGGGGGAGTTCGGCCCGGAAAGCAAACGAATTTTCGCCGGCCCCGCATCGGCTTACGCGATTTCGGCCGCCTGCCGCGCGATTTCGGCCCGTTTTTCTGCTTGCATTTTGCAATCATTGAAGTGAGGATATTGCTGGTTGCCGACTACAGGCAAGGTTGGCGATGCCCGAGCGTCGAACCGGGGTCGGGCCGACGAATAAGGGGAGCGAAGGCCTGCAAGATGAAGCTGCGGAAAATCTACGCCCATTTGGATTGCTGCGATCTTACCGTAGCCATCACCTGGTTCGAGGCGCTGTTCGACCGGAGCCCGGATGCTCGGCCAATGGCCGGGCTCGCCGAGTGGCATCATGACGCTGGCGCAGGGTTTCAGCTCTTCGAAAACGCCGCAGACGCGGGCAGAGGTACGCTGACGCTGATCGTCGACGACCTCCGCGGCGAAGCCGAGCGGCTGAACGCGGCGGGACTGCGGCCTGGCGAGGTCGAACCCGCTACCCGCGCTGAGCTTGTGCAACTGCGTGATCCGGACGGCAATCGAGTGGTGCTGGTCGAGCCCGCGGGCGCCTGAGCGCGGTTTTCCGACAATCCGGTCTTGCCGATCACGCAGCCCTGGCAGCCGCCCGCGCCAGGTCGCCCAGTCTGACGACCGTGTTCCAGTTGCGGGCGGTGTTGGGAACCTTGATGCCTTTGTCGAACTTTGCCGCCAGCTTCGAGAGCCCGAAGCCGTGCGGGGTATGGAGATAGGCGACCCGGTCGACGACGGCGATGCTTTCGCCGTCGACGGCGTGAACGCGCAGGGCGGTCACGTCGGCGGCCTTGGGCTCGGCGCCAAGAACAGCGGCGTGCAGGTATTTTCCCGCCCCGGTCGCCTCGGGGAACGGGTTTTGCGCGATCAGCCGCTCCCATTCGGCAAGGGAAACGAGGTGGATATCCTTCTCGAAGCCGAATTCGCGTGCGCAAATCTCGCTGATCGCGGCACGCACCGTTTCGCGCGAACGTTCGCTCACCACAACGGCGTTGCCGCTGTTGATATAAGTCGCGACATGGCGAAAGCCTGCTTCGGCGAGCTTGTCGCGCAAGGGCTTGACCGGCAGTAGCGTCTTGCCGCCGACGCCGCGGAACAGGACGATCCAGACCGTGTCGCTCATATGATGAAGCCCGCCAGAACCTCGTTGTCGGTGATGTCCTGATAGGACCAGCCGGCCTGGTCGAAGCGTTTTCGCAGCGCGGCGAAATTCTTCTTCTGCCTGGTCTCGATGCCGATCAGCACCGAGCCGAAATTGCGCGCCGACTTCTTCAGATATTCGAACCGCACGATGTCGTCCTCGGGGCCGAGCAGTTCAAGAAAATCGCGCAGCGCGCCCGGGCGCTGGGGAAAGCGGAAGACGAAATATTTCTTCAGTCCCTCGAAACGCAGCGCGCGCTCCTTCACGTCGGGCAGGCGCTCGAAGTCGAAATTGCCGCCCGATACGACCGCGACCACGGTCTTGCCCTTCAACTCCTTGCGCGAAAAATCCTTGAGCGTGTCGATGGTGAGCGCGCCGGCGGGTTCCAACACCACGCCTTCGACATTGAGCATTTCGATCATGGTCGCGCACAGTCTGTTTTCGGGAACCAGACGCACGTCCGAGGCGGCGAAGCCCTTCAACCGGCGAAACGGTTCGCGCCCGATCTCGGCTACGGCCGCGCCGTCGACGAAATTGTCGACACGGGCAAGTTTGACCCGGCGTCCGGCTTCCAGGCTCCTTCTGAGGCTCGGCGCGCCGTCCGGCTCGGCGAACACGAAGCGCGTCGACCAGTCGTTGACCGCGCCGTAGCGCGTCACGCCGGCGGCAAGCCCGCCGCCGCCGACGGGCAGCAGCATCAAGTCCGGCACCCCATCCGGCATCTGGCGCGCGATTTCGAGTGCCACCGTCGCCTGGCCCTCGATAATGTCGGGATGGTCGAAGGGCGGCACCATCAGCGCTCCGGTCTCGGCCGCATATGCCAGAGCGGCGGCCAGGCAGTCGTCGAAAAAGTCGCCGGTCAGGCGAATGTCGATGAACTCCCCGCCAAACGTCGTCGTCTTGTCGACCTTCTGCCGCGGCGTCGTCACCGGCATGTAAATCACGCCGGGCTTGCGCATCTGGCGGCAGACATGGGCGAAACCCTGGGCGTGGTTGCCGGCCGAGGCGCACACGAAGGATTGCGGCGCGTCGGGACGCGCGAGCGCCTTGCGGAAGAAATTATAGGCTCCGCGGAGCTTGTACGAGCGCACCGGGGTCAAGTCCTCGCGCTTCAAAAAGACGCGCGCGCCGGTCTTGCGCGACAGGTGCGCGTTTTCCTGCAGCGGCGTTTCGGCAAACAGCGCGCGCAAGGCCTCGGCGGCTTCCTCGACGCCGGTGCCGAAGCCGGCGAGCCCAGAGTTATCGACCACGATCCGTCCCGTCTCCCGGTTGCGCCTTCGCGCCCTATTGCATAAAAGGCCGCGTCCCGCCACTGTCGGCGCGCCAAGACGACGGGGTCCGGCAGGCCAGGCCGCCGCTTAGATCGGGGTTTGCTTTTCGTGCAGAGCTTCGCCTTCCGCGCCGCGATCCATATAGCCGCGATATTCGGGATCTACCTGTCGCTGGCGATGTTGATTCCGGCCTTCGTCGACCTCTACCAGGGCAATCCGGACTGGCGGGTGTTCGCGCTGTCGGCGTTTTTTACCGGCGGGCTGTCGCTCGCCGTCGCGCTCGCCACCCAGGGCAAGCCGCCGCCTGTCTCATCGCGGTTCGGCTTCCTGATGGTCAATCTGCTGTGGGCGACCACCGCGATGGTCGGCGCGGTGCCGTTCCTGGCCTCGTCCTTGGAAATGTCGCTTGCCGACGCCGTGTTCGAATCGGTGTCGGCGACCACGACCACCGGCAGCACGGTGCTGAGCGGGCTCGATTTCCTGCCGCCGGGGCTGCTGTTGTGGCGATCGATCCTGCAATGGATGGGCGGCCTCGGCGTGATCGCGCTCGGCCTGTTCATCCTGCCGTTCCTCAATGTCGGCGGCGTGTCCTATTTCAAGATCGAATCGACCGATATCGAGGATCGCCCGTTCGAGCGGCTGTCGACCTTCACGATCAGCCTGATCAGCATCTATTCGGCGCTGACGCTCGCCTGCGGGATCGCCTACGCGGCTGCCGGCATGAGCGGTTTCGACGCGCTCAACCACGCCTTGACCACCATCTCGACGGCCGGGTTTTCCACCCATGACGCCTCGTTCGGCTATTTCGCCCACAATTCGGCGATCCTGTGGATCGCGATCGTGTTCATGTTCATCGGCGCGCTGCCGTTTTCGATCCTGATCCTGTTCATGGTGCGGGGCCGGCTCGACGCTCTGCGCGACCCGCAGGTCCGCGTGTTCGCCGGTTATGTGGTGTTCTTCGCGGTGGCGACCGCCATTTATACGCGCATCACCACCGGTGCGCCGTTCTTCGAGACCCTGACGCACACCACCTTCAATTTCATGTCGTTGATCACCACGACCGGTTATTCGACGCATGATTATACGTCCTGGGGGCCGTTCGTCGTCGCCTGCGCCTTCGTTGCCACCTTCCTCGGCGGCTGCTCCGGTTCGACCTGCGGCGGTATCAAGGCCTACCGCTTCATCATCCTGTTTGAATTGATGGCCAACGGCCTGCGCCGCCTGGTTTATCCGAGTTCGGTGCAGACGGTGCGCTACGGCGATCGGCCGGTCGACGACGACATGCAGCGCGCCGTGGTTTTGTTCATCTCGTCGTTTTTCGTGCTGTGGGCGATCGCCACCGTGCTCCTGTCGGCGACCGGTCTCGACCTGATTACCGCAATGACCGGTGCGCTGACTGCGCTCACCAATGTCGGTCCGGGGCTCGGCGACTATATCGGCCCGGCCGGCAATTTCGCGCCGCTGCCGGACGTGGCGAAGTGGATCCTGTCGCTCGCCATGATGCTCGGCCGTCTGGAGATTCTGGCTGTGCTGGTGATCTTCACGCCGGTGTTTTGGGCCCGCTGAGCGACGCACCGAATCCGCCGGTCGCCGGGCAAATCCGTGACAGCGCGCAAGACAACGTGTTCGTCCGCACCCCTTATTGCCGTCATGACGGGTAGACGCGGCCTGGACGATCTGCTTATCGAAACGGCACAGTCATGGAGGTCGGGTCCTGTCGGTCACAGCGAAATTCCTGAAATGTCTCGCTACCGGTCTCATGGTCGCCTTGCTCGCGGGCTGCGCCAACAAGGGCGCGCATCTTCTGGTCGGCACCGAGACGGTGTCGGCGACCGCGGCAGAGATCGCCGGCGAGCACCGGCTGTTCGTTGCCACAACCCGCCAGCGTTCGGCCGAACCTCGCGAGGTGTTCGACGGCGAACGCTCGCTGACGCTGAGCTATGCCGTGACCGACGTGACCGTGCCGGCGGTCCACAAAACCGGCGCGCTTGAGCGGCCGAAAAACAGTACGCGCGATCCGGCCAAGTATTTTACCGCCACCGGTGTCGGCGGCTATGAGGACGAGGCGGCCTTCCAGGCCGGGCTTGCCAAGGCGATCGCTGCGCGCGGGGGCAGGGCGCTGGTCTTCATCCACGGCTACAACACCCGTTTCGACGATGCCGTCTACCGCCTGACCCAGATCGTGCACGATGCCGGTTACGACGGTGCGCCGGTGCTTTTTACCTGGGCTTCGCGCGGGCGCACGGTCGACTATGTCTATGACCGCGATTCCGCCACCACCGCCCGCGACGGTCTGGAACGCACGCTGCGGCTGGTGCGCCGCGCCGGCGCGCAGCGCATCGACATCATCGCTCACTCGATGGGCAACTGGCTGACGCTGGAGGCGCTGCGCCAACTCGCGATTTCCGGCGATCGCGATATTGGCGGCAAGCTCGGCGACGTGGTGCTGGCGTCGCCGGATGTCGATGTCGACGTGTTCAAGAGCCAGATGAAGCGCTACGGCAAGCCGGACAAACCGTTTTTTGTCATGCTTTCGCAAAACGACCGGGCATTGAACCTGTCCGGCCTGATCGCCGGCAACCGGCCCAGGCTCGGCGAATATGCCGACGCCGACGATATCGCCAGCTACGGCATCGTCGTCGTCAACGTCACCGACGTCGAAGCGGGAGACCGGCTCAACCATACCAAATTCGCCGACAACCCGGTGCTGGTGAAGCTGATCGGCGACCGGTTGAAGGCCGGCGACACGTTCGTGCAGCGCCGCACCGATCTTGCCGGCAATATCGAAAACCTCGCCAAGGGGCTCGGCCAGACCGCCGTTTCGGCCGCCAGCATCGTCATCACCACGCCTGCCGAGGTTCTTTCGACCGTGGGGGTGGAGTGATGATGGAGGCCATGCGCGGTTCCGCACATGTGCTCGCCGTGCCCGACGCGGAGCGGACCGCGCGCTGGTGGGTCGAGGTGATGGGGTTCGAGATCGCCGGCCAACCCGAGGGCTGGGTGTTCGTGCGCTCGGGAAAGGTGACCATCATGCTCGGCAGTTGTCCGGACGAGATCCATCCGCGCGATCTGGGCGACCACCAATATTTCGGCTATCTCGAGGTGGCCGATGTCGACGCCTGGTTTGACGCGGTTTCGAGCCGCGGCGCCGACATTCTGTTTCCGCCCGCAGACCGGCCCTGGGGCATGCGCGAGTTTGGCGTGCGCACGCCCGACGGCCACCGTTTCATGGTCGGAGCGACGCTCGCCGGCTGATCACACGAACAGATCCACCTTCTCGAACTTCGTCACGTCGATAATGCCGAGGTCGGAGATCCTGAGCTCTGGGATGACGACCAGCGCCAGCAGTGAGTGCTGCATGTAGGCGTTGTTGAGCGAGCAGCCCATGTCGCGCATCGCCGCTGACAGTTTTTCGGCCTTGGTGGCGACGATCTCGGCGCGCTCGTCCGACATCAGCCCGGCGATCGGCATTTCCACCAGCGCCAACTCCTTGCCCTTCGAAACCATCACCACCCCGCCTCCGACCTGGCCGAGCCGGTTGGCGGCAAGGGCCATGTCGTCCTTGTTGGTGCCGACCACGATCATGTGATGCGAATCGTGCGCGACGGTGGAGGCCATCGCGCAGTCCTCGGTATAGCCGAAGCCCGACACGAAGCCGTTGACGACCGCGCCGCTGCCCTTGTGGCGCTCGACCAGCGCGATCTGGCAGACATCGTTGCGCCGGTCCATTGCCACGATGCCGTCCTCGACCGCAAGGTCGGCCTCCAGCGCCCTGGTCGGGGCCTGATTTTCGATCACGCCGATCACGCGGGCGCGCACTTCGGCGCTGTTGTCGGGGGCGGGAATGTCGAAATCGGCCGCGGCGAACGTCTTGCCGAGCCTGACCGTGTCGCGCGCGCTCGCCGGATAGGGGTAGGGAGCGATCTCGACTTCGAGCCGGCCGGCCTTGGCTAGCCTGACGCCGCGCGCGAACACCTCGTCGATTTCAAGCGTGGCGAGATCGGAGACGATCAGTACGTCGGCGAGCCGGCCGGGCGCGATCGAGCCGAGCTCGCGTTCGAGCCTGAAATGCTGGGCGGTGTTGATCGTCGCCATCTGGATGGCGGTCACCGGGGCCAGCCCCTGCGCGATCGCATGGCGCACGACGCGGTCCATATGGCCCTCATTGACCAGCGTACCGGAATGGCTGTCATCGGTGCACAGGATGAAATTGCGCGGATCGAGGCCCTTTTCCGTCACCGCCTTGATCTGCTCGGCGACGTCGTACCAGGCCGAACCCAGTCTCAGCATCGCCTTCATGCCCTGACGCACGCGGGCGATGGCGTCCTCGGCGCGCGTGCCTTCATGGTCGTCTTCGGGCCCACCGGCGACATAGCCGTGAAAGGCCCGGCCGAGATCGGGCGAGGCGTAGTGGCCGCCGACCGTGCGCCCGGCCGCAACGGTCGCGGCGATTTCGCCGGTCATGGTAGGGTTGTTGGCGGCCACGCCGGGAAAATTCATCACCTCGCCGAGCCCGATGATGTTTTGCCATCCCATCGCCTCGGCGATATCGGCGGGGCCGAGTTGTGCGCCGGCGTTTTCCAGCCCGGGTGCGGAGGGCACGCAGGACGGCATCTGCACGAAGACGTTGATCGCCTGCGCGGCCGCCTCGTCGTGCATCAGCCTCACCCCCTCGACCCCCAGCACATTGGCGATCTCGTGCGGATCGATGAACATCGACGTGGTGCCGCGCGGAATGACGGCGCGGCAGAATTCGGTCACCGTCACCATGCCGCTTTCAACATGCATATGCGCGTCGCACAGGCCGGGCACGAGATAGCGGCCGGCTGCGTCGACGACCTTGGTGCCTTCGCCGATGGCGTGACTGGCATCGGGCCCGCAATAAGCGAAGCGGCCGGCCACGATCGCCAGATCGGTGACCGGTATCACCTCGCCGGAATGAACGTTCACCCAGCGCCCGTTGCGGATCACCAGATCGGCCGCGCGCCGGCCCATGGCGACGTCGACCAGCAGCGGTGCGACTTCGGTCCAGGGTTGCGGCTTGCGGTTCTGGGGTGAGGGCGATGCGGCCATGATCGGATCTCCTTGTTGGCGCACTGTGCCAACAGCCGCGCACAAGCGCCAGTCGCAAGCGGGCGAAAGGCCGAAAAGATGGACAACTTCCCGCCGCTGGCCGCTGTTCGGCGCGCCGGGTTGCCCTGCTGGAGGAACCGGCGCTTGTCCGGCCGCGTTGTTCCCTCAAAGGGAAGGATCTTTCGATGCGAACGCGGACCTATATGGCGGGCATGATCGGCTTGATGGTCAATGCGGTTTTGTTCGGGGTTGGCGTGGTGACCGTGCTGTCAGTACCGGCCCTGAGCGCTTGGGCGACTTATCTGCTTCCGGCGGTTGTCGTCGTCAGTCTCGCGCTGACGCCCTTCATCGCCTGGCGGATCGCGCCATTGTTGCGCGCAAGGCGAGGTGAGCGGTCGAAGGACGTCGTTGGAACGCGCTGACTGCCCGGCTTCGACGGTTTTGACAAGAAAGCGGCCAGCCTCGTGAAGAGACCGGCCGTTTCCGGTGTCTGTGCGACGCCTTAGCTCGATTTCACCAATTTGATGATCACCAGCAGGATCACCGCGCCGATCGTGGCGTGGATGATGGCGGCGAGGATGCCGCCGCCCAGCGAGATGCCGATCGCGGGAAACAGGAACCCGGCGATGAAGGCGCCGACGATGCCGACGACGATGTTTCCAAGCAGGCCGAAGCCGAAGCCTTTGACGATCAGTCCGGCGAGCCAGCCGGCGATGGCGCCGATGATGATGAAGACGATGAGACTCTCAATGCCCATATTCAGTTCCCTCCATTGGCTATGTGATGGAAGCAGAAAGCGCGCGTCATGTCGATCACCCACGCTCACAAGCCTGTGGGCTCTCCCGCGGTCGCGCGGGCATTCATTCCGCGTTCCGGCACGCGCGTTTTCGATGCCGCATTTCGCGCTTTCGGGCAGACAGGGAACCGATTTCGCGATCGCGAGTTTTCCTCGCAAGCAGTTCAAGCGGATACGGGGGACAGTACGATGCACAACAGTGCCCGGGAAGCGCGGCGGCTGAACGACCCGGTTTTCGGCCTGGCCGGATTTGTCGTCGTGATCGGCATGGCTACCGGTTGAGAACCCTCAGCACAGGTCACATTGAAAAGGAGAGATGCCGCCATGGAACAGGAACCTCGTGAGCGTACGACCATCGTCACCACAGGCAGCAGCGGGGCGGGCTGGTTCATCGTCGGCGGCGTGGTGGTGGCGCTGGTCATCGCTGCAATTCTGTTCGCCGGCGGGTTTTTCGAGGGATCGTCGACCGCTAGTATCGACGTGCCCGACAAGGTCACGATCGAGGTGCCCGATGTCGACGTTCAGCCCCCTGCGGACGATGCGCCGAAGCCGGAGCCGGCGCAGTGAGTAAGTGAAGAATTGAGCCCGGTGACCGGTTCTGCTAGCAGGGATGGCCACGCGGACGTGGTGGAATCGGTAGACACAAGGGACTTGAACGCAATCTGAGTGCACCGGGGGAAACGCCGGCTGTAGAACTGCTCAAATTCGGGGAACCCTGTCAGATGGCGATCCCGAGCCAAGCCCGACGATCAGACGATTCGGGAAGGTGTAGAGACTAGACGGGCAGCACCTAAGGCGACGCTAGGGTGAAGGTATAGTCCAGACCACAAACGCCCCGGCGGGGCGGCGGCGAAAGCCGTAGCTGGTATGAAAATCCCTCGGCTTCGGCCATGCGGGTTCGAGTCCCGCCGTCCGCACCATCCGGCCCGGGGGCGTTTTCCCGGCGTCAAAGAGACTTTTCAAAGAGATTGCAGGCGTCCGGAGGGACAGTCTCCGTGCAATAGGTGGCGGATCACGCTTGCTTTATTCAATGGCATTCGCTTTCCATTGGCGGCGAATACCATCGGAATGGCAACACCACATGGCGGACGGTCTGAATCTCTGGTTGATCTTGGGGGCTGCGTTCATCGCCGTCGCCAGTCCTGGTCCAGGCACCCTGGCGATTGCCGGTGCGTCGATGCGTGCGGGGCGGCGGAGCGGTCTGGCGCTTGCGTCGGGCATGACAACGGGCTCGTTCGTCCTGGGAACTTCAGCTGCCCTCGGACTGGGGACCCTCTTGGCGGCCAATCAGGTGTTTTTTGAGATATTCCGATACGTTGGTTCGGGCTATTTGCTCTATCTGGCGTATCGGTCCCTCAGGGCGTTCCTTTCCACGGGGCCAAGCGAATATCGAGGCAGAACGTCGACCTCCTTGCGCTCCGCATATCTCACCGGTTTGGCGATCCACCTCACGAATCCGAAGGCCATTCTGTTCTTCGGTGCGCTTTA
The DNA here is from genome assembly GCF_009742725.1 of Nitratireductor arenosus. Taxonomy (GTDB): domain Bacteria; phylum Pseudomonadota; class Alphaproteobacteria; order Rhizobiales; family Rhizobiaceae; genus Mangrovimarina; species Mangrovimarina arenosa. The sequence goes on from NZ_WPHG01000002.1 coordinate 607,859, forward strand.
CGCGATAGGAGTTCCGGCAGATGTCACTGCACCGGGGTTGGCGGTCGTGGTCGTTGCGGTGAGCCTGCAGACCATGCTCATTCTCCACGCTTACGCGCTTTTGCTTTCCATGCCGAAGGTGATGAAAACATATGTCAGAGCAAGGAAGTGGTTCGAAGGGCTGTTCGCATTGATCTTTGGAGCCGCTGGTCTGCGGATTTTTCTTTCGAGGATGAATTAGGGGCGCCCGGAAGACGATCCCAGCAGGTCGAATATGCCTACGGTCCTATGTCGGTTCTGTCCGCCCTGCAACGGTTCCACGAACGCCTTGGCGGCGTGTCGCCTGGGCCACGCGAGGGGGCCGGCCTGTCACGCCGGTCTCTCCCCTCAGGCGAGCTCGATAACCACCGGCACGTGATCGGAGGGTTTTTCCCAGGCGCGGAGATGTTTTTCAACCGACGCGCCGGCCAGCCGGTCGGCGGCCTCAGGCGACAGCATCAGATGGTCGATACGAATGCCGTTGTTCTTTTGCCAGGCGCCGGCCTGATAATCCCAGAACGTGTAGAGCACGTCGTCGCTGACGGCGCGCACCGCGTCGGTGTAACCCAGATGGCACAGGCGGCGGAAGGCGCCGCGGCTTTCGGGCTGGAACAGCGCGTCGTCGACCCAGGCGTCCGGGTTCTTGGCGTCCTCGGGCTGCGGGATGACGTTGTAGTCGCCGGCCAGCACCAGCGGCTCCTCCAGGTCCAGCCGCTCGCGGGCCCATTTTTCCAGCCGTTCCATCCAGCCGAGCTTGTAGGGAAACTTTTCCGAACCGAGCGGATTGCCGTTCGGCAGATAAAGCGACACCACACGCACCACGCCCGTATCGGTCGAAAACACCCCTTCGATGAACCGGGCCTGCTGGTCGTCATCGTCGCCGGGCAGGCCGCGATTGACCTCGTCGAAGCGCAGCTTGGACAGGATCGCCACGCCGTTGAAGCCTTTCTGGCCATGGGTTTCGACATGGTAGCCGAGTGCTTCGATATCGGCGCGCGGAAAAAGCTCGTCGACCGATTTGATCTCCTGGAGACAGGCGATGTCGGGCTGGCTGTCTTTGAGCCAGACGAGCAGATTGTCGATGCGCGCCTTGACGCCGTTGATGTTCCAGGTCGCGATTTTCATGGTTATATTGCCGATCTTTCAAATTTTACTTGATGGTCAGCGACGCCGAAGTCGGGAATGGTCGTCCATTGCCCGAAAAACAATCTCAAAACAAACGGGCGTTGAGAAGAGGGGACAGCTATCATGACTGACACGACGACCACCGAGGCGCCAAGTCCCGCGGGGCTCAGGCAGCGGCTCCGCGATCCCGATTACACGCCGCCGATCGCGCAGGCGGTGCCGCTCGGCATCCAGCACGTGCTGGCCATGTTCGTGTCGAACGTGACGCCGGCGATCATCGTCGCGGGGGCGGCGGGCTTCGGTTTCGGCTCCAATTCGCCCGACTTTCCCAACCTGATCTACATGATCCAGATGTCGATGCTGTTTGCCGGCATCGCCACCTTGTTCCAGACGATCGGCATGGGGCCGGTCGGCGGGCGCCTGCCGATCGTGCAGGGCACGAGCTTCGCCTTCCTGCCGGTAATGATCCCAGTCGTGGCCGGTGGGGGTGTCGCGGCGATGGGCGCGCTGATGGGCGGCGTCCTGATCGGCGGCATTTTCCACTTCTTTCTCGGCACCTTCATCGGCCGGTTGCGTTTCGCGCTGCCGCCCCTGGTGACCGGGCTGATCGTGCTGATGATCGGGCTTGCCCTGATCAAGGTCGGCATCCAGTACGCGGCCGGCGGCGTGCCGCTGATCGGCAAACCCGAATATGGCAGCCTGGCCAATTGGAGCGTCGCCCTGGTGGTGATCGTGGTGACGCTGCTTCTGAAATTCTTCGCCAAGGGCATGTGGTCGATCGCGGCGGTGCTGCTCGGCCTGATCGCCGGTTATGTCGTGGCGCTGATGATGGGCATGGTGAATTTCGGCAATGTCGGCAATGCCGGCTGGGTCGCCGTGCCGATGCCGTTCAAATGGGGCTTCGAACTGTCGGCCGCCGCAATCATCGGCATGTGCTTCATGGCCGTCATCTCGGCAATCGAGACGGTGGGCGACGTGTCGGGCATCACCAAGGGCGGTGCCGGCCGCGAGGCGACCGACCGCGAAATTTCCGGCGCCACCTATGCCGACGGGCTCGGAACGGCGATCGCGGGCATTTTCGGCGGCTTGCCCAACACCTCCTTCAGCCAGAATGTCGGGCTGATTTCGATGACCGGCGTGATGAGCCGTCACGTCGTCACCTATGGCGCGATCTTCCTGATCCTGTGCGGGCTGATCCCCAAGGTCGGGGCGATCATCTCCACGATTCCGATCACCGTGCTCGGCGGCGGCGTGATCGTCATGTTCGGCATGGTGGCCGCAGCCGGCATCAACATGCTGTCCGACGTAAACTGGAACCGGCGCAACATGGTGATCTTCGCCGTGTCGCTGTCGGTCGGGCTCGGGCTGCAGCTCGAGCCGGGAGCGCTGCAGCATCTGCCCAGGACCGCGCAAATCCTGCTGACCTCGGGGCTGTTGCCGTCGGCCTTCCTGGCGGTCGTGCTTAACCTTTTGTTGCCGGAAGAACTCGACTGACAGGGAAGGACACGACTCGGGCCGTGTGATACGCGACCCGAGTCGCGACGCGCAATCCTAATGCCTGCGCCGTTCGCGCCTCAGTTCGCGGCGTTCCTGGCGCAGTTCTCGCCGGGCGTCGCGGACGGTGCGACGCTCGTCGCGGATGTTTTCGCCCGACCGGCGTGCGTCACGCAATTCGCGGCGCGCCTCACGTAAATCCTTGCGGGCGTCGCGCACGTCGCGCCGTTCACGGCGGATATCGGAGCGGTCGTGACGGCGATCACGGCGCCAGTCGGGCGCTGCGTCGCGATGGCGCGGTCCGTCGCGATAGCGCGGCCTGTCGCGGCCACGACGGTCATTGGTGTTGAATTCCAGACCGATGATCGGCAAGTCTATCGAGACGCCGACATCCGGTATCGGCCGGCGGTCGCCAGCCTGGCGATAGGCCAGATAGTTTCCCGAAACCCACCCGCGCGTGCCGCGCCAGCCGATATCGCACCAGTCATAACCGCGGCCGCAGCCGTAAACGATCACCCGCGAGCCGTCGGGAACCGTGTCGAAACGCTGATAGCCCGTACCCGGTCCGGTGCGGATATTGAGGTCGGTCGTCACGATGGCGTCGACGGCCGCGAGCGCCACCCCCGGCATTAAGAGGCCGGTCGCGAGGGTTCCGATCTTGAGTATTGTCTTCAGCACCTTGCCTTCTCCGTTGTTTGGCGTCCCTTGCCAGGGCGAACGGGGAAGGTTGGCGTTGGTTCCGGATTTTCAGCGGCGCGGGCGGTGAGCGCGGTTTTGGCCCGCGCGGGCGCGCAATCAATGCCTGCCGGCCGCGAAGGTCCGGTTCAGATCGAGAAGCTGGTTCCGCAGCCGCACGACGCGACGGCGTTGGGGTTTTTGATCTGGAAGGACTGGCCCATCAGGTCGTCGACGAAGTCGATCACCGAGCCGCCGAGATAGACGAGCGAAATCTCGTCGATTAGAACGGTCGCGCCATCCTTCTCGATGGCCACGTCGTCGTCGTTGCGCGTATCGACCAAATCGAACGTGTAGGAAAAGCCCGAGCAGCCGCCGCCTTCGACGGCAACCCGCAGGGCCGTTTTGCCGGGTTCAGCCGCCATGATCCTGGCGATCCGCTTCGCTGCGGCGTCGGTCAGTTCGACGCCCTTCTTGCCTGCCAATGCGTCCGCGCCCATGGCGTCACCTTGTGTTCGCACTCGCACCATAGGTATGAAGCGTCATACCGCAAGTCAACCGGGCCGCAAGTCAACCGAGCGTTCCATGTCCAAACGCGTATCGCAATTTTCAGAGATCGGCTTCGGCTACAGGCCGCGCGCCCCCTATGCCTGCGATCCCGCCGCGACGCGCGGACGGTTTTATCGCGAACAGGAAAGCCCTACCCGCACGCCGTTCCAGCGCGACCGCGACCGCATCATCCACTCCACCGCTTTTCGCCGCCTGAAACACAAGACCCAGGTCTTCATCGCGCACGAGGCCGATCATTACCGCACACGGCTTACCCACTCCATCGAGGTCGCGCAGATTGCACGCGGCTTGGCGCGGGCCCTGCTGCTGGACGAGGACCTCGCCGAGGCGGTCGCCTTGGTGCATGATTTCGGCCATACCCCCTTCGGTCATACCGGCGAGGACGCGCTCAACGATATGATGGCGTTTGCCGGCGGGTTCGACCACAACGCCCAGTCGCTGCGCGTCGTCACCAGGCTGGAGAGCCGCTACGCCGAATTCGACGGCCTCAACCTGAGCTGGGAGACGCTTGAAGGGCTGGTCAAGCACAACGGTCCGCTGGTCAACGACAAAGGCGAGGGGCTCGTTGGCCCGCTGCCGCGCACGATCGGCGATTTCGACGGGCTGTTTCCGCTCGATCTCGCCTCCCATGCCTCGCTCGAGGCGCAGGCCGCCGCGATCGCCGACGACATCGCCTATGACGCGCACGATATCGACGACGGCCTGCGCTCGGGCCTGCTGACGCTCGACATGCTGGAGGAGGTGCCCTTCACCGCCGCCATTCTGGCGGAAGTGCGCGCGCTTTATCCCGGGCTCGACCCGGTGCGCACCGGCCACGAACTAATGCGCCGCCAGATCACGCGCATGGTCGAGGATGTCATCGTGACCGCCCGCGACCGGCTCGCCGCGCTGAAACCGGCAAGCAGCGGCGAAGTGCGCGCGGCGGGTGAGACGATCATCCGATTTTCGGCGGCGATGCGCGCGGCAGAGAAGGACCTCAAGGCGTTCTTGTACGCCAATCTCTACCGCCATCCGGACGTGATGGAGGTGCGTGCCGGCGCCGAACGTATCGTGCGCGACTTGTTCGCAACCTATTTCGCCGACCCGGCCGCGATGCCGGAGGGCTGGCGCGACGTTCTCGATCGTGCCGACGAGGTGGTCAAAGCCCGCCATGTCGCCGATTTCCTGGCCGGCATGACAGATACCTACGCGATCAAGGAGCATCGGCGCTTGTTTGACCGCACGCCCGAGATCGGATAGGGCCTCGCCCAGCCCAAGCTGGCCCCTGTTTTCACCCGGACGCTGACCCATGAACATCTTTGCCGATTTCCGCGATCGGATCACGAAGGCCATCGATTCGCTCGACCTTCAGCCCGTTTCGGGCGGTCCGCTGGATTATTCGCGCCTGACAGTCGAGCCGCCGCGTGACGCCGCCCACGGGGATATCGCCACCAATGCGGCGATGGTGCTGTCGAAGGCGGTCGGCGAAAACCCGCGCGCTCTCGCCGGGCGCATCGCCGAACGACTCGCCACCGAGCCGGAAGTGGCGGCCGTCGACGTGGCTGGTCCGGGTTTCATCAACCTGACGCTCGCTCACGGCTTCTGGCAGGCACGGCTGCGCGAGATGTTGGCCGCAGGCCGCGACTACGGCCGCTCGACGATCGGGACGGGGCGCAAGGTCAACGTCGAATATGTCTCGGCCAACCCGACCGGGCCGATGCATGTCGGCCATTGCCGGGGCGCGGTGGTTGGCGACACGCTGGCCAATTTGATGGGTTTCGCCGGCTTCGAGGTCACGAAGGAATACTACATCAACGACGCCGGCGCGCAGATCGACGTGCTCGCCCGCTCGGTGCTGTTGCGCTACCGCGAGGCGCTCGGCGAAAAGATCGGCGAGATCCCCGCCGGTCTCTATCCGGGCGACTATCTCCAGCCGGTCGGCAAGGCGCTGGCCGAAGAATACGGCCAATCCCTGCTTGGCATGGCCGAAGACAAGGCGCTCGGCCTGGTCAAGGACCGCACCATCGACGCGATGATGGACATGATCCGCGATGACCTCGCCGCGCTGAATGTCCGCCATGACGTGTTCTTTTCCGAACGCAGCCTGCACGCCGACGGCGCGCGCGGCATCCGCACCGCTATCGCCGACCTGACGATGAAGGGCCATGTTTATAAGGGCAAGCTGCCGCCGCCCAAGGGGCAGAAGCCGGAGGATTGGGAAGATCGCGAACAGACCCTGTTCCGCTCGACCGAAGTCGGCGACGACATCGACCGGCCGCTGGTGAAGTCGGACGGGGCCTTCACCTATTTCGCCGCCGACGTGGCCTACATGAAGGACAAATACGCCCGTGGCTTCGAAGAATTGATCTTCGTGCTCGGCGCCGACCATGGCGGCTACGTCAAGCGTCTGGAGGCTCTGGCCCGGGCGATCTCGGACGGTGGGATCAGTTTGACGGTGCTCTTGTGCCAACTGGTCAAGCTTTACCGCGACGGGGAGCCGGTGCGCATGTCCAAGCGCTCGGGCGAGTTCGTCACCCTGCGCGAAGTGGTCGACGAGGTCGGCCGTGATGCGATCCGCTTCATGATGCTTTATCGCAAGAGCGATGCGCCGCTTGATTTCGACTTCGCCAAGGTGACCGAACAGACGAAGGACAATCCCGTCTTCTACGTCCAGTACGCTTCGGCGCGTTCGCATTCGGTGTTCCGCCAGGCGGCCGAGCAGATCGGCGCCGGCGGGTTGGACCCGGCGTCCCTGTCGCAGGCGTCCGAACGGTTGACCGACGACGCCGAGATCGCGTTGGTCAAAAAGGTGGCCGAATATCCGCGGATGATCGAAGGCGCGGCACTTGCCCATGAGCCGCACCGGATCGCATTTTATCTCTACGACCTCGCCAGCCAGTTTCATGCATTGTGGAATCGCGGCACCGACAATGAAGACTTACGGTTTATTAAGGTTAATGACCCAGTCTTGACCCAGGCTAGACTGGGATTGGTGCAGGTGGTCTCCGATGTCTTGACGTCGGGGCTGGGCCTATTGGGAGCCGACGCGCCGGAAGAAATGCGCTAGGCGACCCGGTACTATCTGTCACCTTTTGCCCACAATGGGCTGGTAACGGCCAGAAACTCGCGGCGTTTTCAGCGTCCGAGTGAGTGTGAGTGCGGAAATGGGTATGGCAGACCTCAAGCAGTTGAAGGTGAAGCACGACGATGACTTCGCCGAAAACGATCCCCTGGCGGAACTGACCCGGATCATGGGCGGTATGCCGCAAGCAACCGGCGCGGGCGAGGTCGACGACGATTTCGGCATCGATCTCGAGCGCGAGCTGATGGGGGAGTTGGAGCAGGACGTCGAGCCGTACGCGAGGCATCCGCTCCAGCCCAGGGAGCCGGCACCGGACGAGCATGTCCTGCCGGATCTCGGCCAGTCCTTCGAGGACGAACTGGCGGCGGAATTTTCGGCCTCGCTGGAGTCAGTTGGCGATATGGGCGAGCACGAGGATGTAGACCGGGACGCGCCCGCTTATGACCAGACCGGCTACGGCGCGCGCGCCTATGACAGTCCCGTCCGCGCCCAGGCCGGCATTGCGCCGCCGACGGCCGATTTCGACCGGGCCGACGACGAGGCCGCGTTCGTCGATATGAATTTCACTGCCGCGCCTGCGGAACCGGCGTCCGGTCCCGTCCGCGCCGCTGGTCAAGCGAACGATTTTTTGACTGCTCAGCCACGTCACGGGCTGCAGGAGCCCGCCTCCGACGTGGCCGCCGATGCCGGCATAACCCGATCCGCGGGCGATGACGAGCCGGTGGGCTGGGGCGGCGAGCCGGATGCGGCGATCGCCGGCCGGGAACAGGACGCCGCGCCGACTGCGCCTGCTACCAATGAACCCGTCTTCGACCCCTTCGCCGAACTTGCGGCGATGGCACTGCCGCCTGCCGCTCCGGAACCGGAGCGGATTGCCGAAGCGTCACCGCGCGCCCGCAGCGAGGTACCGGGCGAACAGGAGGAGACGCAGGAATGGGCGGACGTGGATTTCGGCGAAATCCGGGATCGCGACGCAGCGATCGCCGAGGCGTCGATGACGGTCGAACCCGATCCGGTCGGGCAGGCGGAGATTGGACCCGGTGCGTCCGAAACCGACCCGCGTCCGCTTTGGGCGGACAGGCGCTTCGGCCCTTCCGATCTCGATGATGTCCAGGATGATGTGCTGGCGCATATGGAACTGGGTTTCGAACAGGCGGCGCCCCGCGCGGATCGGGCCGCACAGCCTGTAGCGTTCGATGGCGTGAACCCCGTCGAGATGCCGGTGGAACCGGAGGTGATGCAGTCTGCCTGGCAGGACGATCATGCGGTTGCGCAAATGCCGGTCGAACCGGCCGCGCCGAACAACGACACGAGCCAGGACGCTGCCGATTTGCGCGCCACCGGCGATGCCGATTGGACACAGGCGCAATCCGACCGGGCTGATTTTGACGCGGTTGTCTGGAACCGGCCGCAGCCTGTTCAGGCGGCGACGCATGTGGCACGTGCCGATCAGGCACCGCCAGCCGAGACGCCGCGCGCCGGCTTCGCCCGCGCCGCGGAAGCGCCCGCGATCGAAACGATGGACGTGCCGGAAGGCGGCGTGGAAATCGCCGACGAGACCGGTATTCCCGAACTCGTGCAGGAGGACGAACCCCGGCTCGACCTTGCCGACGAGCTCGACATGGAATTTGCCTCGGCTTTCGAGGAATTGAATCGCGACAAACCCGGCCTGTCTGAGCCGCAAGGCTGGTCGCGCGCCACCGACGCGGCATCGCTTGCCGCGGAACGGCGGGTCGCGGATGAGGCTGCGCACGACGATTTTGCGCTCGGGCTCGACGAAACCGATCTCGCCATCGACGACACGTTCGATTTCGGCGGCGCCGAACCGGACTATGATGATGGCGGGCAGTGGCGGCAGGACGGCTTCGACGACGCTCCCGGCCAGGAGGCCATGGCGGCCGAGTGGCCCGACGAGGCCTACCAGGTTCATGCGACCGACGAGACGGAGCTCGCATCCGCGTTCCATGGCGCGGCGCCGCACGCGGACGCGGCCGAGGAGGCGCCGCGTTCCGGCCGTCGCGGCCTGATGATCGCGGCGCTGGTCGCAGGCGTTGCCGTCGTCGGCGGTATCTCCGCTTTCGCGCTGTCGTGGGGATCGGGCGATCCCGAGGCCGCGCCGGCCATGGTTAAGGCCGATCCGTCACCGGTCAAGGTGCGGCCGGAAACGCCGGGCGGCGTGACCGTGCCGAACGAGGACAAGATCGTCTACGAGCGTGTCGCCGGCGGGGACGAGCCCGGCGCGCCGGCGCAGGAAAAACTGCTTTCGGCGGCGGAAGAGCCGGTCGATCTCGTCGTACGCGATGTCACACCGGTCGCGCCCGACGAGGCGGACGCTGCACCGGGCAAATCTGAAGACAGAATTGCACCGGAGACATCGAACCTGCCGGGCGTTGCCGGCGACGAGCCCGCGCTTGTCACGCCGCGCCGGGTGCGCACCATGATCGTCAAGCCGGACGGCACGCTGGTGCCACGCGACGAGCCGCTCGAGGTTGCCACGGCGGCCGAGGTTGAACCGGTGCCCGCGCCGCTTGAACCTCCGAAACCCGCGCCGGAACCGGTTGCTGCGGTGCCCGCACCCGAACCGGTCGCGCCGGCGCCGGAAGCCCCGGTCGCGCAGGATGGCGTCGGCAATGCCGAGGCTTCCGACAACACCGCGGCGCCGGCGCCGGCCGAAGCCGACAGCGCGCCGGTACGCGTGGTCGAGACCACGACGATACGGCAGTCCGGGACCCAGAAGGTTCCCGATCGCGGCCCGGTCGCGCCGACACGTCCGTCCGACCAGCCGGTCGAGATCGTCGGCAATACGCGTCAGGTCAATCGGGAAACCCAGGTCGCCGCGCTCGACACCCAGGCGCCCAAGCCGGGCGAATGGTCGATGCAGATCGCCTCGCAACCTTCGCCGGAAGGCGCGCAGCAAAGCTACGTCAATCTCGCCGGGCGCTACGGCTCGATCCTGAAGGGGCGCGGCGTCAACATCGTCAAGGCCGACATCGCCGGCAAGGGCACGTTCTGGCGAGTGCGCATCCCTGCGGGAAGCCGCGCCGAGGCGACCAGCCTGTGCGAGCAGTACAAGGCCGCCGGCGGGAGCTGTTTCGTCGCCAAATAATGGCGGCCGTTGGCGAAAAAACGTTCTTTTAAACCAGTCGGGCCGCTGTGAAGCGGCCCGAGGCGTTTCTGGCAAGGGCTTCGACAGGGTTGGGGCGGAAAAGCCGTCCAAGCCGGGATGGCTCAACGCCGTGCGCCGCGCGCGCCGCCGTCCAGACCACGAAATCCCGGCGGTCAAACGATTCCATTTAAGGATGAACGGCTCTAGTCTGATGCGATGAGCGAATCAAAAGCAATGATCCTCGGCTGTGCCGGAACCGAACTCAGCGCGGAGGAAGACGCTTTCTTTCGCCGGGAAAAACCGTGGGGTTTTATCCTTTTCGCCCGCAATGTCGCCGACACGCCGCAAGTGCTGCGTCTGGTTTCGGATCTGCGCGCCAGCGTCGGACGGCCGGATGCGCCGGTCTTCGTCGACCAGGAGGGCGGCCGGGTGCAGCGGTTGCGTCCGCCGCTGGCGCCTGACTATCCGTCCGCCGGCGCGCTCGGCGCGATCCATGCCGCCGACCGCGAGGCCGGGCTGCGCGCGGCCTGGCTGATGTCGCGTCTGCACGCCTTCGACCTTGCCCGCCACGGTATCGACGCCGACTGCCTTCCGGTGCTCGACGTGCCGGTGGACGGTGCCGACGACGTTATCGGCAAGCGCGCCTACGCCAAGGATCCCGCCGTGGTCGCGGCGATGGGGCGCGCGGCGGCCGACGGGCTTTTGGCCGGCGGTGTGCTGCCGGTGATGAAACATGTGCCCGGTCATGGCCGGGCGCGCTGCGACAGCCACAAGGCGCTGCCGATCGTCGATGCGTCGCTGGAAGTTTTGCGCGCGTTTGATTTCGCGCCGTTTGCCGCCCTCAGCGACCTGCCGATGGCGATGACGGCGCATATCGTCTACCGGCAGATCGATCCGGATAATCCCGCCACCACTTCTGCGCGTGTCATCGGCGACATTATCCGCGGCGAGATCGGCTTTGACGGGTTGCTGATGAGCGACGACGTCTCGATGAAGGCGCTTTCTGGGGATTTCTCGCAAAAAGCCCGGGCGATTCTTGCGGCCGGCTGCGATGTGGTTCTTCACTGCAACGGCGTCATGGATGAGATGGGCGCGGTCGCGGCTGCGACCCCTGAACTCGCCGGCCGGGCGCTTGAGCGGGCACGGCGGACGCTCGATTTGCGGGCGCGCACGGCGAACGAGGACGAAAAGCGGGTCAGGGCGGAATTCGACGATCTGGCCCGGTCGGTGGCGTGAGCCCCGGCCCTTTGTAGGAAACGGATTTGGGAGCGACCCAGAAGAGTTCACGCCAGGACAAGGCGCCGATGGAGCGCCTGTGGACGGAGAGCGAGCAAGCGCGCGACCCGGCCGGGCCGGCGCTTGTCGTCGACGTCGCCGGTTTCGAAGGCCCGCTCGACCTGCTCCTGCATCTGGCCCGCACACAGAAGGTCGATCTCGCCCGCATCTCGATCCTGGCGCTTGCCGAGCAATACCTGGCTTTCGTCGACGAGGCCCGCAAATTGCGCCTCGAAATCGCCGCCGACTATCTGGTCATGGCCGCTTGGCTCGCCTTCCTGAAGTCGAAGCTGCTGATCCCCAAGCAGGACAGCGACGAGGGCGAAAGCGGTGAGGAACTGGCCGCGATCCTGCAGTTCCGCCTGAAACGTCTGGAGGCGATGCGCGATGCCGGCGCCCGTCTGGTCAACCGCAACCGGCTCGGGCGCGACGTGATGGCCCGCGGCATGCCGGAGGCGGTGATCCTGGAACGCAGGACAGAGTTTTCGGCCTCGCTCTACGATTTGCTGACCGCCTATGCCGGCCAGCGCCAACGCCAGGCGGTGACCAATGTGCGGATCGCCAAGCGTACCGTCTGGTCGTTGCAGGACGCGCGCACGGTGCTGCTGCGGCTCGTCGGCAAGATCAAGGATTGGACCGCGCTCGACCTGTTCCTGATCGAGTATCTGACCGCGCCGGAGGAACGCGCCACCGCGCTTGCCAGTTCGTTCGCGGCGTCGCTTGAAATGGTGCGCGAAGGTGCCATCGAAATTCGCCAGACCGAGCCATTCGCACCGCTTTACATGCGGGCGCGCCCGCCGGAGCCCGCGCCCAAAGAGGTAAGCCATGTCTGAAAGCAGCCGGGCGGGCATCCTGTCCATACAGGACGACGATATCGCCCTCGACGACGACGCCCATAACGACAACCCGGCCGAGCGGCTGCATCTGGTCGAAGCCATGCGCATGGCCGAGGCGATCGTGTTCGCCTCCACCGAGCCGGTGAGCGAAAAAGCGCTCGCCATGCGCATGCCGGACGGCGCCGACATTCCCGCCATCATGACGTCGCTGCAGGAGTTTTACGAAAAGCGCGGCGTCAATCTGGTCAAAATCGAGAATGCGTGGGCGTTCCGCACCGCGGGGGATCTGTCGTTCCTGATGAGCCGCGATGCCGTGCAGCAGAAAAAACTGTCGCGCGCCGCGCTCGAGGTGCTGGCCATCATTGCCTATCATCAGCCGGTCACGCGGGCCGAGATCGAGGAAATCCGCGGCGTGGAAACCTCCAAGGGCACGCTCGACACGCTGATGGAAACCGGCTGGGTGAAAATGCGCGGCCGACGGCGCACGCCCGGTCGCCCGGTCACCTACGGCACGACCTTGAGCTTCCTCGACCATTTCGGGCTCGGCGAGCTGGGCGACCTGCCGGGTATCGACGAGTTGAAGGGCGCGGGCCTGTTGTCGGCGCGCATGCCGGCCAATTTCTCTGTCCCGGTGCCGCCGTCCGATCCCGATGAACTTACCGAGGACGAAGACCCGCTGACCGACATCGATCTGGAAGAACTCGGCCTGTTGACACCCCGCGGCGGGGATGATTGACGGAAGCGCCGCGTCTGGTTGCGGCGCGGATCCGTGACGGACACAATGGTGCAGGCTGAAAAGACAAGGCGGGAGCCGGGCGAGCGGGCAGGACGCCTTCCCGCAGGCGTTTCCTTCGCAGCGCGCCTGTCCTTCGACAATGTTTGGCATTCCTTCGACAACCACGCCGAAACGCTGCGCGGTGTCTCGCTGAGCGCCGAGCCGGGCGAGGTACTTTGCCTGCTCGGACCGTCGGGTTCGGGCAAGACGACGTTGCTCAGGATCGCCGCCGGCATCGAGACGCAGACGCGCGGGCGCGTGCTGCTCAACGATCGCGAGATTTCCGGGCCGTCGGTTTTCGTGCCGCCGGAAAGGCGTTCCATCGGGCTGGTGTTCCAGGATTTCGCCCTGTTCCCACATCTGTCGATCCTCGACAATGTACGCTTTGGTCTGACCGCGCTGTCATCGAGCGAAGCCAAGAGGGAGGCGATGGCGGCGCTGGTGCGTGTCGACCTTGAGCACCACGCCCATTCCTTTCCACATATCCTGTCGGGCGGCGAACAGCAGCGAGTGGCGCTGGCGCGAGCGCTCGCGCCACGCCCGGCGGTGTTGTTGCTGGACGAGCCGTTTTCCGGGCTCGATTCGCGCCTGAAGGACGCCGTGCGTGCCGAAACGCTGGCGATCCTGCGCCAGAGCCGGGCGACCGCGATCGTGGTGACCCATGACGCGGAGGAAGCGATGCGCATGGGCGACCGGATCGCGTTGCTGAAAGACGGGCGACTGGTGCAAATGGGGACGGCACAAACCCTGTTCCAGACCCCGATAGACCTTTTCGCGGCCGGTTTCTTTTCCGAGCTGAACCTGTTCGAGGCGACCGCGCGCGCCGGCCGGGTCGACACGCCGCTCGGCCAATTCTCCGCGCCGGGCACTGGCGATGGCGTCGCCGTCACGGTTGCCGTTCGGCTCTCCGGCATCGAGGCGTGCGAAAAGGATGGCGAGACGGAAGCAAGAGTGATATCCCGGCGCTTCCTGGGCGAGGCGGAAGCGCTGGAACTGGCGGTTCCGGGCGCCGAGACCCCGGTTCGGGCACGCATTCGATGCGGCGTTTTGCCTTCCGGCGCACGCGATATCTGGCTTACGGTGCGAAAGTCTGATGTGCTTGTGTTTGAAAGGCGGGCCGAAAACGCCTAAATCTGGGAACGAAACACGTTCACAAAAGGGTTTATAATGGGAACCTTCTCGATCTGGCACTGGCTTATCGTGCTCGTGGTCGTGCTGCTGCTGTTCGGGCGCGGCAAGATTCCGGAGCTGATGGGCGACATGGCCAAGGGTATCAAGAGCTTTAAAAAGGGCATGTCGGACGAGGACGAGGCGGCCAACGCCAAGACCGTCGAGCATCGCGACGACGAGAGCGCGACTGCCTCCTCGACCAAGGAAAAGGCAACGAAGTCCTGACGGGGCACGAGCCCCTGTCGCAGGCTGCCGGAAGCTGAGACATGTTCGACATCGGTTGGCCGGAAATGCTCGTGGTCGCGGTCGTTCTGATCGTGGTCGTGGGGCCGAAAGACTTGCCGCGAATGCTGCGCGCGTTCGGGCGTACGACGTCGAAGATGCGCTCGATGGCGGGCGATTTCCGCAAGCAGTTCGACGAGGCGCTGAAGGAGGCCGAGCTTGACGACGTCAAGTCGACCTTCGACAGCGCGCGTAAGCTCAATCCAGCCTCTGAGATCAAGAAAGCGCTGAATCCGATGGAAAAGGCGGCCGCCGACGTGCGCGCCGGCCTCGACGATCTGATGAAGCCGAAACCGGCCAAGACCCTGGCGCCGGACGCGGACGCCAAACCGGCCGAGCCGCTGAAGGCAGGGCCGGCTGCGATGCCAAAGGCCGCCGCGGCGAAGCCGGCCGCCGCTGCGCCGGGCAAAAAGAAGACCACGGCCAAATCCGCTTCCGCCGTCGCGGCCAAGACCAAGCCGGCCAGCAAGGCCGCCGCGTCGGCGAAGAAGGCGACCGCGGTCGGGCAAGCTAAGCCGGCGACCGCACCGTCCAAACCCAAATCGGTCAAGCGCAAGGCGCCGGCCAAGAAGACCGGGGCATCCTCGTGAACGTTCACGACGACGACATCGACAAATCGTCGGCTCCGCTGATGGATCATCTGATCGAGTTGCGCACGCGGCTGATGTGGTCGATCGGCGGTTTTTTCGTCGCCTTCCTGGCCTGCTTCTTTTTCGCCAAGGACATTTTCAACCTGCTGGTGATTCCGTTTCAGTGGGCAACCGCCTGGGCCGGCCTCGACGCCGACAAGGTCGACCTGATCTACACCGCGCCGCAGGAATTCTTTTTCACCCAGATCAAGCTCGCCATGTTTGGCGGGCTGGTGATCGCCTTTCCGGTGATCGCCGCGCAGATCTACAAATTCGTCGCGCCCGGCCTCTATCGCAACGAGCGCCGCGCCTTCCTGCCGTTTTTGATCGCCTCGCCGGTTTTGTTCCTGATCGGCGGCGCGCTGGTCTATTTCTTCTTCACGCCGATGGTGATGTGGTTCTTCCTGTCGATGCAGCAGGTGGATCCCGACCAGGAAATCCAGATCTCGCTGTTGCCGAAAGTGTCGGAATATCTCAGCCTGATCATGACGCTGATCTTTTCCTTCGGCCTGGTCTTCCAGCTTCCCGTCGTCACCACCTTAATGGCGCGGGTGGAGCTTTTGACCTCGGCGGGGCTGGCCGACAAGCGCAAATACGCGATCGTCATCGCCTTCATCGTGGCTGCGGTGCTGACGCCGCCCGACCCGGTCAGCCAGCTCGGCCTGGCGCTGCCGACCATCCTTCTCTACGAGGTCTCGATCTGGCTCGCGCGGATGGTCGAGAAGAAGCGCGCGGAAGAGCGCGCGGCCCGGGACGAGGCGGAAACGGACGGCGACGACCCCGATCCGGCCCAGGCAGAGACCGCTGCGTCCGAAGCCGGCGACGAGGACGCGACGCGCCCGTCGTAAAGCGGCCGCGACGCGGCGCGGCCTTGCGCCTTTCCGATTTGCGGTTTACCCCGTTCGGCGTCTTTCGCGTGCTTTTGGTGCGCGAAGCAGGCCGCTATTTGCCTTTCCGGCAGCACCAACCGTTTTGGAACCGATTTTCGCCATGCTCGACATCAAATGGATTCGCGACAACCCCGACATTTTGGCCGCAGCGCTTGAAAAGCGCGGCTGGTCGTCGGCGGCTTCGCGCGCCGAGGTCGACGCCGTGGTGGCCGCGGACGAGGCGCGGCGCGCCCATCTGACCGAGTTGCAGGCCAGGCAGGAACGCCGCAACGCCGCCTCCAGGGAAATCGGCAAGGCGATGGCGCAAAAGGATTTGGCGCTGGCCGAAAAACTCAAGGCCGAGGTCGCCGAGATCAAGCGTTTCGTCCAGGACGGCGAGGCAAAGGAGCGCGAACTCGACAAGGCGCTGTTCGACCGGCTGGCGGCGCTGCCCAACCTGCCGCACGACGACGTGCCCGTCGGCGCCGACGAGGCCGACAATGTCGAGATCCGCCGCGTCGGCGAGCCGAAACGCGCCAATGCGGCGAAGGAGCATTTCGAGATCGGCGAGGCGCTCGGCCTGATGGATTTCGAGACGGCGGCGAAGCTGTCGGGCGCGCGTTTCACCGTGCTCAAGGGCCAGCTTGCCCGGCTCGAGCGCGCGCTTGGCCAGTTCATGCTCGACCTGCACACTACCGAGCACGGCTATCTGGAAGTCCAGCCGCCGCTTCTGGTACGCGACGGGCCGATGTTCGGCACCGGGCAATTGCCGAAATTCACCGACGATCTTTTCCAGACCTCGCGAGCGGGCGAAGATGCTTTCGACGAAAGCGCGCTTTACGGTGAGGCGGTCGGCAATCTGGCGGAAGCGTGGGCGCCCGACGATTTTCCGCAGATCGAGCTTTATCGCGAGATGGAACGACTGCGCCGGTCGCGCCAGGCGCCAACCCGCCTGTGGCTGATCCCCACCGCCGAGGTCCCGCTCACCAATCTGGTGCGCGAGGAAATCCTCGACGCCAAATCGCTGCCGCTGCGCTTCACCGCGCTGACGCCGTGTTTCCGCTCCGAGGCCGGCTCGGCCGGCAAGGACACGCGCGGCATGCTGCGCCAGCACCAGTTCTACAAGGTCGAGCTGGTCTCGATCACCGACGAAACGTCCTCGCTCGATGAACACGAGCGCATGACGGGCTGCGCGGAAGAGGTGCTCAAACGCCTCGACCTGCCATACCGCACCGTGGTGCTGTGTTCGGGCGATATGGGGTTCGGAGCCAGAAAGACCTACGACATCGAGGTCTGGCTGCCGGGCCAGAACGCGTATCGCGAGATTTCGTCCTGTTCGGTGTGCGGCGACTTCCAGGCCCGGCGCATGGAGGCCCGCTACCGGCCAGACGGCGAGAAGCAGACCCGCTTCGTGCACACGCTCAACGGCTCGGGCACGGCGGTTGGCCGCGCGCTGATCGCGGTGATGGAAAACTACCAGAACGCCGACGGCTCGGTCACCATTCCTGAAGTTTTGCGTCCCTATATGGGCGGTCTGGAAAGGATCGGCTGAGCATGCGCATTCTTCTGACCAATGATGACGGCATCCACGCCGAGGGGCTGCAGGTGCTGGAGCGGATCGCGCGCACGCTGTCCGACGATGTCTGGGTGGTGGCGCCGGAAACCGACCAGTCGGGTTTTGCCCATTCGCTGTCTTTGTCCGAGCCGCTGAGGATGCGCAAGCTCGACGACCGCCATTTCGCCCTGCGCGGCACGCCGACGGACTGCGTCATCATGGGCGTGCGCAAAGTCATGCCGGAACCGCCGGACCTGGTGCTTTCGGGCGTGAATTCGGGCGGCAATGTCGCCGACGACGTCACCTATTCAGGTACGGTCGCCGGGGCCATGGAAGGTACGCTGGTCGGCATACGCTCGATCGCGCTGTCGCAGGCCTACAGTTTCCGCGACGAAGAGCGCTTCGTGCCGTGGCATATCGCCGAGACGCTGGCGCCGGCGCTGTTGAAGAAGCTGGTCGCGATGGACCTGCCGGCGGGCGCGTTCCTCAACGTCAACTTTCCCAATTGCGAGCCCGAGCAGGTGCGGGGCACGAAAGTCACGGCACAAGGCAAGCTTCTGCACGGCCTGTGGATCGACGAGCGCCGCGACGGGCGCAATTTTCCCTATTACTGGCTGCGTTTCGGCCGCCAGCCCTCGGAAGTGCGCGAGGGCACCGATCTTGCCGCCATGCGCGACAATTTCGTCTCCGTCACGCCGCTTCAGCTCGACCTGACCGCGCACGAACTGAAAGACAGGGTGGCGAAGGGGCTCGCATGACCCGAGCCGCCGACGATCGCGAGGGTTTCGCCGCCTTCTTGTTGCGCGCCCGTGCCAAGGGCGTCGCCGACAAGCGGCTGATTGCTGCTATCGAAGCGGTGCCGCGGCGCGGGTTCGTGTCCGGCCAGTGGCAATCGGTGGTGTGGTGCGACCGGATGATCCCGATCGAATGCGGGGAAACGCTGGAAGGCATCGACCTGCAGGCGCAGATCGTGCATGCGCTCGGCCTTGAGCCGCAGCACCGCGTTCTGGAGATCGGCACCGGGTCTGGCTACACCGCAGCCTTGATGGCGCAGCTTGCCGGCCGCGTCGTCACCGTCGATCACTACAAAACCCTGGTCGACCAAGCCCGCCACCGCCTCGACGCGCTCGGCATCGGCAATGTCGTCGTGCGGCAGGCGGATGCGGCCAACGGGCTCGCCGGCGAGGGCGCGTTCGACCGCATCGTGTGCTGGGCCGCGTTTTCTGTGCTGCCGCGCAATTTCGTCGATCAATTGTCCACCAACGGGCTGATGATCGCGCCGATCGGGTCGGGTGAGGCTGAGCAGGCCCTGGTCCATCTGCAAAAAGTGGGCAGCCGTTTCGACCGAACCGATATCGGTGTCGTGCGCTTCCAGCCGCTTTTGGAAGGGGTGGCCGCGGCGCTCTGACGCGTGGTCCGAAAGCCTAATCCGCGAAATCGTGACGTCTGCCGCGCCGTCTTAACGCGACAGTAAGATTAACGCGCTTTAATTTTGGGTGAGTGACGTTCCGTAACCGGTGTTCGCGAGTAATGCGATGCGTATCAAAGTCTTGGGCATAGACGGGCGCGATTTCGCCCGCATGACGGCCATTCTGGCGGCCGGCAGCTTTCTGGCCGGATGCAGTTCCGGCGCGATGCGCTTCGATGAAGAAATTTTCACCGCATCCACGGCCAATCAGCGCGCCATACTTGGCGCCGCCGTCGATCAGCCCTTTCCCGGCGACGTGAGCCCGAGGCCGGCTCCGGTCGACCGGACCTATACCGGTTCGGTCAATCGCCGCGCTGTCGAACCGGTCGCGGTCGGGACCGCCGGCGTCCAGCGCCAGACCCTGCCGCCGGCTGCTCGCGAGCCGATGCCCGCACGGCCGGTTGAGGTGGCGCGCGCCGAACCGGTTGCAAACGATCGGATGGCGGTCCCCGCCGCGCCGCGCCAAGCGGCGGCCACACCGGCGCCGGTCGGCGCGGATGAAGGCGGCGAGGGCTGGACGCGTGCCGGCGGAACCCAGGTGACGGTCCGTGAAGGCGAGACGCTCTACAATCTTTCGCGCCGCTTCGGCGTACCGGTCAAGGCGATCATGAAAGTCAACAACATGGCGTCGGCCGACGATCTGTCCGCGGGCCAGAAGGTCGTGATCCCGACCTATGTCTATTCCCGCAAGGCCCCGATCTCGGCGCCTGACGCCAATCCCGAGGTTATGGCGGCGAAGTCCTCGCGCGGCTCGCGCTACGACGTGCCGGCCGACAAGGTGCCGGTGCCGAGCCGGTCGCCGGACCGCAACGTGGCGATCCTGCCGCAGACGCCGAAGCCGAAACAACGCGTGGCCGCCGCCGAGACAAGCGACGTCACGGCGCAAAAATCATCCGCCACGCCATCGCCGGCAAAAGCCGGGCTCTACACGGTCGTGGCCGGCGATACGCTTTACGGCATCGCGCGCCAGCGCGGCACCACCGCCCAGGCCCTGAAACAGGCCAACGGCCTGGCGGACGGCCATTTGCGGATCGGTCAGAAATTGCGCATTCCCGCCCCGGGCGCCGTGGTTGTGGTGGCGGACGAGCCCGTCGACCCGGTCATGACCGCCAGCACAGGCGGAAAGCGCGCCGCGGACGCGACGAAAAGCCCGGTAACGGCCTATACGCCGCCCGAAGCGGCTAACTCCGCGCGGACCTCTTCCGACAAGGCGATCACCGATACCGTCACCAAAAGCGCGGCTATCGCGCCGGAAGCGACCGGCGTGGAGCGCATGCGCTGGCCGGTGCGCGGCCGGGTCATCGCTGGCTACGGCCGCAAGGCCGGCTCCAAGCCGAATGATGGTATCGACATCGCCGTGCCGGAAGGGACGCCGGTCAAGGCAGCCGAAAACGGCGTCGTGATCTATGCCGGCGACGGGCTGAAGGAATTCGGCAACACGGTCCTGGTGCGTCACGAGGACGGCCTGGTCACCGTTTACGGCCATGCCAGCCAGTTGACGGTGGCGCGCGGTGACAAGGTGCGGCGCGGCCAGGAGATCGCGCGCTCGGGCATGAGCGGCTCGGCCGATCTGCCGAAACTCCACTTCGAGGTGCGCAAGGATTCAGTGCCCGTCAACCCGACCGGCTATCTCGAATAGGCCACCATACGAAGAGAAGGCAGCGGGTCATCGCCTCCAGTCGGGCCCGCCAGCTTCGCCCGTCCCGCAAGGGACGGGCGATTTCGTTGGCGGCTGCGTGCTCATTCGAGCTTGTGGCCGAGCCGTCCGGCCAGATCCTGCACGAACTGCCAGGCGACGCGGCCCGAGCGCGAACCGCGTGTCGTCGCCCATTCCAGCGCCTGCGCGCGCAGGCTCTCAGCGTCGATCGCCAGGTGATAATGGGAGACATAACCGTCGACCATGGCGAGATAGTCGTCCTGGGAGCATTTGTGGAAACCGAGCCAAAGGCCGAAACGGTCCGACAGCGACACTTTTTCCTCGACCGCCTCCGAGGGGTTGATGGCGGTGGAGCGCTCGTTCTCGATCATGTCGCGCGGCAGCAGATGTCGGCGGTTCGAGGTGGCGTAGAAGATGACGTTTTCTGGTCGGCCCTCGACGCCGCCTTCGAGCGCGGCCTTCAGGGATTTGTAGGACGTGTCGTCATGGTCGAAGGACAGGTCATCGCAAAACAGGATGAAGCGATGCGAGGCCCCCTTGAGCAAAGCGAGCAGGGCGGGAAGCGTGTCGATATCCTCGCGATGGATTTCGATCAGGCGCAGCCGGGTCGCGTGGGTCGCGTTGACAGCGGCGTGCGCGGCCTTGACCAGCGATGATTTTCCCATGCCGCGCGCGCCCCACAACAGCACGTTGTTGGCCGGGTAGCCGTCGGCGAAACGCTTTGTGTTGTCGACAAGGATGTCGCGGACACGGTCGACGCCCTTGATCAGGTCAATCTCGACCCGGTTGACCCGTTCGACGGGCGCCAGCACGCCGGTTTCGGCTTCCCATACGAAGCAGTCGGCCACCTCGAAATCGGGCTTGGGCGGCGGCGGCGGCGCCAGCCGCGACACCGCCGCGACGAGCCGGTCGAGTTTTTCACCAAGGGTTTCCCTGCGGTCGTTTATCATTTCCATCCGTCCTAAATTCCGTCTGCGCGCTCTACCACGCGCGTGCTGCCGGCAAAAGCGGGCCGAAACCCGGTCGGTCCGGTTGCATTGGGGGCGCGAGAGACTATATTCCGCCCACCTTCGGCCGGGGCCTTTCGCGCACGGCGGCGTTCTCAGGAGAATTCGATGTTCGTTACACCGGCTTATGCGCAAACAGGAGTTGCTGGCGGCTCCGACATGCTGATCAGCATCCTGCCGTTCGTTCTGATCTTCGTGATCATGTATTTCCTCATCATCCGGCCGCAGCGCCAGACGATGAAAAAGCGCCAGGAAATGCTGGCGGCGATCCGTAGGGGCGATTCGGTGATCACCGGCGGCGGCCTGGTCGGCAAGGTCACCAAGGTCATTAACGATCACGAATTGGAGGTCGATCTCGGCGGCGGCATGAAGGTGACGGCGATGCGCGCGACCATCGCGGAAGTGCGGGTCAAGGGTGAGCCGGTCGCCAACCAGAACGCCAAAAAATAAACCAGAACCGGGTGGATTGATCTTGTTTTTGCCCCGACGGACAGGCTGATGCTCTATTTCACCCGCTGGAAGACGACGCTGATCTGGTTGGCCGTTCTGGCCGGCATCGTATTCGCCGCGCCCAACCTCCTGCCTCAGGCGACGGTAGCGAGCCTGCCGGACTGGCTGCCCAAGCGCCAGATGACGCTCGGCCTCGACCTGCAGGGCGGTTCGCATATTCTGTTGCAGATCGAAAGGCGCGACCTGATCGAGGAACGGCTCGAATCGACTCGCGACGACGTGCGCCGCCTGCTGCGCGATGCCCGCATCGGCTATACCGGCCTTTCCGGTTCCAGCCGAACCGTCCAGGTGCGCATCCGCGATGCCGGTGATGTCGAACGCGCCAAGGAGGCGCTGGCGCAGTTGACCGAGCCGGTTTCGGCCGGCCTGTTCGCCGGCGGCACGGTTACCGAGCTCACGCGCGAAGAGCCGGAACCGGGCCTGTTGCGCTTCACCCTGACCGAGGAGGGCATCACCTATCGTCTCGCCTCGGCGCTGTCACAGTCGATCGAGGTCGTCGGCCGGCGGGTCAACGAACTCGGCACCACCGAGCCGATCATTCAAAGGCAGGGCGACGACCGCATCCTGGTTCAGGTGCCAGGCCTGCAGGACCCGCAGCGCCTGAAGGACATTCTCGGCCAGACCGCCAAGCTGACCTTCCAGATGGTCGACACGTCGGTGCCGGTGCAGGAGGCGATCGAGAGCCGGCCGCCGCCCGGCACGAGCGTGCTTTATTCCACCGACGATCCGCCGGTGCCCTATCTGATCGAAAACCGTGTCATCGTATCTGGCGAAAACCTGGTCGACGCGCAGGCGACTTTCGATCAGCGCACCAACGAGCCGGTCGTGTCGTTCCGCTTCGACACCAAGGGCGCGACCCGGTTCGGGCAGGCGACCCAGGAAAATGTCGGCCGCCTTTTCGCCATCGTGCTCGACGAGCAGGTGATTTCCGCGCCGCAGATCCGCGAGCCGATCCTCGGCGGCACGGGCCAGATCTCGGGCAATTTCGACGTCCAGAGCGCCAACGATTTGGCGGTGCTCTTGCGTGCCGGCGCGCTGCCGGCAACCTTGACCATCATCGAGGAGCGCACGGTTGGACCGGGACTCGGCCAGGATTCCATCGACGCGGGCAAGCTTGCCGGCGTGATCGGCGCCGTGCTGGTGGTGGTGTTCATGATCGCCGCCTACGGCACGCTCGGCGCGCTCGCCAATCTGGCGCTGCTTGCCAACATCGCAATGATCGTGGCGATCCTGTCTGTGCTCGGGGCGACGCTGACCTTGCCGGGCATTGCCGGCATCGTGCTGACCATGGGCATGGCGGTCGATTCCAACGTGCTGATCTATGAACGCATCCGCGAGGAACGGCGCAACGGCCGCTCACTGATCCAGGCGATCGACGCCGGCTTCTCGCGCGCCTTCGCCACCATCGTCGACGCCAATGTCACAACGCTGATCGCGGCCGTCGTGCTGTTTTATCTGGGCAGCGGTCCGGTGCGTGGTTTTGCCGTCACCCTGGCGATCGGCATCGTGACGACGGTCTTCACCGCCTTCACCTTCACCCGCTGGATGCTGGCCGAATGGGTCCGCCGCCGCCGGCCGAAGGAACTGCCGCGCTCCTTCGTGTCGCTGATCCGGCCGGGCACGAAGATCGCGTTCATGGGGTTCCGGCGCATCACGTTCGGATTCTCGGCCTTTCTGTCGGTGGTCTCCGTCGTGCTGTTTATCGGCGTCGGCATGAATTACGGCATCGACTTCAAGGGCGGGTCGCTGATCGAGGTGCAGACGCGCGACGGCCAGGCCGCCGATATCGGCGAGATTCGCGGCCGTCTTTCCGACCTCAATATCGGCGACATCCAGGTTCAGCAATTCGGCACCGAGAGCGATGTGCTGATCCGCGTCGCCTCGCAGGAGGCCGGCGACAACGCCGAACAGAGCGTCGTGGTCAAGGTGCGCGGCGAACTCGAGCAGGACTACGATATCCGGCGCGTGGAAACGGTCGGGCCGACGGTTTCCTCCGAACTTGCCACGCAAGGTACGATCGGCGTCCTGGTCGCCTTCGCTCTGATCATGGTCTATATCTGGCTGCGCTTCGAATGGCAGTTCGCCGTTGGCGCCATTATCGCCACAGTGCACGATATCGTCATCACGGTCGGGTTCTTCGTGATTTCGGGCATAGAGTTCAACCAGTCCTCGATCGCGGCCATCCTGACCATTGTCGGCTATTCGCTCAACGACACGGTGGTGGTCTACGACCGGGTGCGCGAGGAGTTGCGGCGCTACAAGAAGATGCCGTTGCCGCAGTTGCTCAACAACGCGATCAACCTGACCTTGTCGCGTACGTTGATGACCTCGCTCACCACATTGCTCGCCCTGGGCGCGCTGTTCCTGTTCGGCGGCGAGGTGATCCGCTCGTTCACGGCGGCGATGCTGTTCGGCGTGGTGTTCGGCACCTATTCGTCGATCTTCATCGCCGCGCCGATCCTGATCCTGTTCAAGCTGCGGCCGGGCGCTCTGTCGCCCGGCAAGGACGAGGGGCAGGTCGACGGTTCGGACGGTCCGGTCGAGACGTCGAAAGCGTAAGGCGGTCATGGCCGGCGGCATCATCATGCGCGAGGCCCATTTCCCGGGCCGGGCGCCGATCGACGCCTACGGCAATGGCGGTTTCCGGTTTGCCGAAATGTCGCATCGCGGCTCGATCCTGTGCGTGCCGTCGGGCATTCATGGCTGGGAGCCGGCCGACGCCGCAGCGCTCGCCGAAGCCGATTTCGCCCGCGTTATCGAGGAGGCGGCCGGGATCGAGATTTTGCTGGTCGGCACCGGCAGGGAGCTGAAACCGCTGCCCAACGCGGTGCGCGAGGCCGTACGCGCTGCCGGGGTTGCCACCGAGCCGATGTCGACGGGGGCGGCGGTGCGCACCTACAACGTGCTCTTGGCCGAGGATCGGGCCGTGGCAGCGGCCCTGGTCGCCGTGTCCTGAGATGATGGGCGACGCGCAGGTGCGCGAGATCGTGCGCGCCGGCGATCCCGATCGCTATCTGGCTACGCTCTACGCGCCCGAAGACAAGCGGCCGGCGCTGTTTGCGCTCTACGCCTTCAATGTCGAGACGGCCAGGGTACGCGATCTCGTTCACGAACCGCTGCCCGGCGAAATCCGTCTGCAATGGTGGCGCGAGGCGATAGCGGCGGGCCAGCCGACCGGCAGTCCGGTCGCCGACGCGCTGATTGCGGCGATCGGCGACCATCGCCTGCCGGTTGCTGCGTTCGATGCCATGCTGGAGGCGCGCATCTTCGACCTTTATGACGACCCGATGCCCGACAGGGCCGCGCTCGAAGGCTATTGCGGGGAAACCGGCTCGGCGCTGATCCAACTCGCCGCGCTGGTGCTCGACGCCGAGGCGGCCGCCAAGCAGGCCGACCTGGCAGGCCACGCCGGCTGCGCGGAAACCGTAACACGGCTGTTGCAAAACCTGACGCGCCACCGTACGCGCGGACAATGCTACGTGCCGGCCGATCTGCTCGCGGCCGTGGGCACCGATCGCGACGGCTTTCTGGCCGCCGACGGCGAAGCGGCGGAGCGGGCGGTCGCGGCGATGGCGTCGCTCGCCCGCGATCATCTTGGCGCCTTTTTGCGCGGCGCGCCGGGGCTGCCAGAAAGCCTGCGCCCGGCCTTCCTACCGCTCGCGGTGACCGGGGCGAAGCTGGACAGGATCGAGAGGGACGGCGTCGACGCGCGCGCGCCGATGGCCCTGCGCCGACACTGGCTGATCTTGCGCCGCGCGACCGGTGGCTGGTGACGGCGCCCTTTTACGTTTACGTCAAAAATGCTACATCGTGGCGGGCGCAAGAGGCGCCGACGGGGGAGAGCCGGCATGAGCTTGACGGTCCTGGTCGCCATCGTTGTGATCGGCATAATGGCCGTGGTCGTGGCGGTGCATATGACCGGCGGAACGCGTGAAGCCGAACTGACGAGCGAGGCCGAGGCGCGCCGGCGTTTTGCCGAGGATTTTCCCAATGAGACGATTGTCGAAGTCGTTGTCACAAAGCCGCCTACGGCCGCGTTCCTGCTGCTCGAAAGCACCCGCACCGGGATCGTCCAGGCGGTGGGCATGCATTTTCTGACCCGCATCGTGCGGCCGGCCGATCTCACGGTTGTCGATGCGGACGGGGCCGCACTCTGTCTGCGCACGCGCGATTTCACCTGGTCGGGCGGGCGCTTCGTGTTTGCCGGCGCGCCGGAGGCTCAGCGCATTGCGCAGCGGCTCTCGCCGGCCAACCGCAACGAGCAACGAAAGAGCGCCTGATGGACGGCTACGATTTTCCGAAAGTCACGGAACTGGCGATCCCGTTTTTCGTCGCCGCGATTCTGCTCGAGCTGTGGCTGGTGCGTTCAGGCCGCGCCAGAGGCGCGTTCGAGACCCGCGACACACTCACCAGCCTGATGATGGGCACGGGCAACGTGGTGGCCGGTATCCTGCTCGGTTTCGTCGCCTATTGGGCGCTGTCGTGGGTTTGGAAGTTCCGGCTGTTCGATCTCGGGCTGCACTGGTGGGTGTTCGTCGCCGCCTTCCTGGCCGATGACCTGCGTTATTACTGGTACCACCGCATCGCTCATCGCTGCCGCTGGGTATGGGCCGAGCACGTCAACCACCATTCCAGCCAGCACTACAATTTGTCGACGGCGCTCAGGCAGTCGTGGACGGGCACGTTTACCGGCATGTTCGCGCTGCAGGCGCCGATCGTGCTGCTTGGCGTCCATCCGGCGGTGATCGCCTTCGTCTTCGGCTTCAATCTGGTCTGGCAGTTCTGGATCCATACCGAGACGATCGGCAGGATGTGGGGCTGGTTCGAGGCGATCTTCAACACGCCGTCGCACCACCGTGTCCACCACGCTACCAATCCGCGCTATCTCGACGCCAATTATGCCGGCACGCTGATCATCTGGGATCGTATGTTCGGCACGTTCGTGGAGGAGCTGGAGGAGGAGCGGCCGCGCTACGGGATCGTGAAGAACCTGGGCACTTTCAACCCGTTCAAGGTCGCCTTCCACGAATGGATCGGCATGTTCAGGGATGCAGCCGCGCCCGGTCTGACGCTGCGCCAGCGTCTGGGCTATCTGTTCATGCCGCCGGGCTGGAGCCATGACGGCTCGCGCGAGACCTCGGAAAGCCTGAAGGCCGATTTCGTGCGACGCAATCCGGGCGAGGCCGGTAAGCCGGGCCTGCCGACGGCGGACAGTGCCGGCATGGCGTCGGCCAAGGAGACCGCATGGCGGGCAACATGACGGTTCAGACCGGCGCGAGCGTCGAGGATTTTCTGAGTTCAGTGGAGCAGGACCGTCGCCGTCGCGAGGGTTTTGACATGCTCGATCTTATGGCGGAGGCGACCGGATTTGAACCGCGCATGTGGGGGCCGAGCATTGTCGGATACGGCCGCTATGCCTACCGCTACGAGTCCGGCCATTCCGGCCAGTCCTTCCTGACCGGCTTTTCGCCGCGCAAATCGGCGCTCACCGTCTACATCATGCCGGGGTTCGGACGCTATGGGGACGAACTCGCCCGCCTCGGCAGGCACCGGCACAGCGTTTCGTGCCTCTACCTCGCCAATCTCGCCAATAACGATCGGGCCGTTCTGGCCGATATGGTGCGGGATTCGGTCTCGCGGATGAAAGCGAAATACCCAGACTGGTCGGCGGCTTAGACCGTGCCGGGCCTTTAGAGCCGCGCCTCTTTAAATGGAGCCGGTTTGATGGAACGGATTTTTCGCGCCAGCAACGGGAAGCCCGTAGCGCGATATGACTATCGGGCGGGGGCTTCGACGGTGAGGTCTGGTTTATCGGGCTCGCCCGAAGGGCCGGGGCGAAAAAGCCGTCCAAGCCGGAAAATACCTACGGTTTTGATATCGCCCGTCAAACCGCAATCGCCTGACCTTGGTCTTTCACGCGCCTCACGGCGTCGCGCGCTTCTCGCGGTGCTAACACCGCATCGCCGCGCGCTCCTGGCCAGACCGCGAAATCCCGACGGTCAAACGATTCCATTTAAGAAGGAACGGATCTAGGCTTCGCCCTTCAAAAGATCGGCGAACTGGGCGTCCTGCTTGGCCATTTTCGCCTGAACTGCCGCCATCAGGTCCTGCGACCGCAGCATGCCGCCGTTCCAGGTCGCTATATAGTCGAGCCCGTCGGCCACAGAATGGTCGCGCGCATAGGTGAGGTTGCGCTTGATGCCGGTGATCGCCAGGGGCGATTTGCGGGCGATCGCGTGGGCCTGTTCGAGCGCGCCCGCCACCAGCGCCTCGCGGTCGTCGAACACGTGGGAAACCAGACCGAAGCCTTTCGCCTCAGCGGCCGAGAACCGGCGCCCGGTATAGGCGAGTTCGGCGGCTGTGGCCGGCGCGATCAGCTTGGGCAACCTTTGCAGCGTGCCGACATCGGCGGCCATGCCGATATGGATCTCCTCGATGGCGAACGAGGCGTCGGCGGCGGCGAACCGCATGTCGCAGGCGGTGATCAGGTCGACGCCGGCGCCGATGCAGGCGCCGTGCGCGGCCGCGATCACCGGGAACCGCGCACGCTCCAAGGCGCTGAAAGCCTCCTGCAGCCTCAGGATCAGATCGCGCATGGCCAGCGCCGCGCGCCCCGGCTCGGCCTCAAACAGCCTGGCGATGTCGGCGAAGGCGGCAAGGTCCATGCCGCCGGTGAAATTCCTGCCGGCGCCCGAGATCACGGCGCAGCGTACCGTCTCGTCGCGCCCGAGGGCGGCGATCAGGCGCGGCAGGTCGGTCCAGAAATCGGGCGTCATGGCATTGGCCCGGTCGGGTCGGTTCATCACCAAGTGGACGACGGCGCCGTGGCGTTCGACGTGGAAGAAGGTGCTTTCGAGCGCGGTCATGGCGGTGTGTCTCCCGGTTGCGGCCGGCGTTGCCGCCGCCAGGGTGCGACTATTCCGCGGCTTCGGCACGGGGCGCAAGCCCGAGCCAGTCCCGGCAATCGGCAAGCGCGCGGCCGGTCAGCGCCTTTTTTCGGGCGATCGCCTTTTCCTTGCCGCGGAAGCGCCGGCCTTCCGGCTTTTCGATAGCGCCCGGGTCGAGTGGCGGAAACAGGCCGAAATTGACGTTCATCGGCTGGAAGGAGCGTTTGCCCGCTTCATCGTCGGAGACGATGTGGCCGCCGGTGATGTGGGCGAGCAGGGCGCCAAAGGCGGTGGTCGCGGGCGGTGTCGCCGGAACGCGGCCGAGCCGCTCGGCGGCAGCGAAACGCCCGGCGAGCAGGCCGATCGCGGCACTTTCCACATAACCCTCGCAGCCGGTGATCTGGCCGGCAAAGCGCAGGCCGGGCCGCGCCTTCAGTTGCAAAGCGCGGTCCAGCAGGACGGGGGAGTTGATATAGGTGTTGCGGTGCAGGCCGCCGAGCCGGGCGAACTCGGCCCGTTCCAGGCCGGGGATCATGCGCAGCACGCGCGCTTGTTCGCCATATTTCAGCTTGGTCTGGAAGCCGACCATGTTGTAGAGCGTGCCCAGCGCATTGTCCTGACGCAATTGAACGATGGCGTAAGGCTTGATGTCGGGGGCATGCGCGTTGGTCAGGCCCATCGGCTTCATCGGCCCATGCCGCAGCGTTTCCGGCCCGCGCTCGGCCATTACCTCGATCGGCAGGCAGCCGTCGAAATAGGGGGTGCCTTCCCACTGCTTGAACTCGGTCTTCTCGCCGTCGACCAGGGCCTGGATGAAGGCTTCGTATTGCGCCTTGTCCATCGGGCAATTGATGTAATCCTTGCCGGTGCCGCCAGGGCCGACCTTGTCGTAGCGCGACTGAAACCAGCAAATATCCAGGTCGATCGTATCGAAATGCACGATCGGGGCGATCGCATCGAAAAAAGCTAGCGCGTCGGCGCCGGTTTCGGCACGGATGGCGTCCGCCAGCGACGGCGCGGTCAGCGGGCCGGTGGCGATGATCGCCTGATCCCAGTCCGCCGGCGGTAGGCCGCAGACTTCCTCGCGCACCACCGTGATCAGCTCGTGCGTCTCGATTTTCTCCGTCACGGCGGCCGAAAAACCGTCGCGATCGACGGCCAGCGCACCGCCGGCCGGAACCTGGTGGGCGTCGCCGCACGCCATGATCAGCGAACCGGCAAGCCGCATCTCCGCATGCAGCAGGCCGACCGCGTTGGTTTCGGCATCGTCGGAGCGGAAGGAATTGGAGCAGACAAGCTCGGCGAGCCCGACGGTCTTGTGGGCGTCGGTGCCGCGCACACCGCGCATTTCATGCAGGATGACGGGAACGCCGGCCTTTGCGGCCTGCCAGGCAGCTTCGGAACCGGCAAGGCCGCCACCGATGACGTGAATGGGTTTTGTGCTCATCCCGTCGAAATAGTCCCGGCGCGGGCCGAATGCAATCGGTCGGTGGACGGCACCGGGCGGAGGGCTTTTTCTGATTGCCGGGCGACCCCTCGTTTCCTATGGTCGCGCGATGAAGGGTGGCAGATATGTCGGGCGCATCATCGCGGGCTTCGGGCTGGTTCTCGTGGCCGGTTGTACCTCGGTGTCGAGCAACTATACCGGCGAGATCACCAAGACCACCACGAAGCGACTTTACGTCTGCCACGGCTACAATTGTTCCTACAAGACCAGACTGACCCTCACCGAACGCGACGGCGAAACCTTCGGCAAGATGTTCTCCTATGCCGAAACGGCGGCGGATGAACGCGGCGCGATCTCGCAGGCGGTGCAGTATTTCGAGGATCGGGCCGGTGGCGTTATCGGCGTGCGCGACAGGGCGAAATCGAATCTCGCCGGCTCCCGGGTCAGGGGCCAGATGGATTGCATCGACGAATCGACCAATACCCGTTCGCTGCTGCTTTATCTGCAGGAGCGCGGCCTGTTGAAGCATCATACAGTCGAGTGGAATCGCTCGCGCGGGCTTTTCGTCGATGGTCGCTATCCGCATTCGACCGCCATGCTCCGCGAGCGTGGCGGGACGTTGTGGGCCGTCGACAGCTGGTTCGAGCCGATGGGTGGTGCACCCGACATCATGCTTTACAGCGAATGGCGCTCGCGCGGAGTGATGGGCGAGCGTTGATCGCGCGTTTGCGCTGCGAAACCACGTCGAACCGGATCTGGATATTTGGGAAGTGGGGCGCGGGCGGACATGCGGGCGCAAAAAAACAACACCCGCCGGGGGAGGAGGTCCGGCGGGTGTCGTTTTGGCGGCCGGCATCCGGGAGGAGGTGAATGCCGGCCTTATCCGACAGGACCTGGGAGGAGGATGGTCCTGGCGAAATTCGTGTTAGGTGCTAGATCGAGCGGCGGGCGACGAACGGGATGTCGCCGCGGCTGATGCCCAGATCGTTGAGTTCGCGGTTCGAAAGGCGGCTCAGCTCGTTGACGGTTTCCCGGTAGCGGCGCCAGTTGCGGTAGTTGCGGATCAGGTTCATGGTCGTGTCTCTTTTCGTAAATCTTCGTTTCGGCTGTTCTCGTTGACAATTGGAAGATAGGTGTGTCTCCGGCGGATTTGAAGCGCATATATTGCATAGCAGCAATGCGTTTTGTGCAGCGCAACATCAGCAGGCTGTCACATAAAGATCGCAATCCGGTTCGCGCCATGTCGGGGGGCGGCCGGGGTCGTATATTGCGGCGCAGCGATCTGGGGAAACCGGCTTCTATTCCCTGTCGCCAAAACCGCTAGGATAAGAGCGATTCCGGCCGACACATCGCGAGCAACCATGGCTTCATACGCGGCGAAACTGAAAACCGATATCGAGCGCTGGCGCGCCGAGGGCCTGGTCGACGCGGCGACGGCGCGTCGCTTGCTCGACGACGTGACCCTCACCAGCCGCGACGGCATTTCGTTCGGCGCGGTCGTGGCGATGTTGGCGGCGCTGCTGCTCGGCGCGGCGATCCTGATCTTCGTCGCGGCGAACTGGGAGGCGCTGCCGCGGCTCGCCCGGGTCGGCATGCTGTTCGCGGTTATCCTCGCCGGCTATCTCGGTGGCGCGGGGCTTCACGCGCGTGGCCAGAACGGGGCCGGCGAGGCCGCCTATATGGTGGCCGCGGCTGCCTTCGGCGGGTCGATCGCGCTGATCGGACAGATGTATCACCTTTCCGGTGACGAGGCGGCCGCGCTGCTGACCTGGTGCGTAGGCGTAGGGCTGGCCGCCATCTTGCTGCGCTCGCCCGCCTTGACGGCGGCGGCGGTCGCGTTGTCGGTGGCCTGGTTGTGGACGGATAGCTGGGACTTTTGGCGCGATTCCCCCTTGCCGTGGCAATGGCTGGTGCTGGCGACTGCCTTGTGGGTAGTGTCATTGTGGACGGCCAGCCGCCCGGCCAGGCATCTGCTACTGCTCGCGCTTGTCGGTTACGTCTGCCTGATCTACCTGCGTACCGAGCTTCTTGCGGTTCCGGTCGTGCTTGCCGTTGTCTCGGCCATGTTTCTGGCGGCAACGGGAGCGCGCGAGGCGGCGAGCGAACGGATGCTGCGTCTGGGCGGCGGCGCCGCCGTACACGGGTTGATCGGCTTCGCGACCGCAATGATGCTGATCCAGGCCGAGATATTCGACGAACCAGCCTTCATGCTGGCGGCACTGGCGACCTTTGGCGGCAGCGTTGCCGCGCTGATGGTGGCCGGACGCGAAAGCCGCGTGCTGCGCTGGTGCGCCTACGCGCTGTTTACGCTCGAACTGGGCGTGGTTTATGTCGCCACGGTCGGCACCATGCTTGGCACGGCCGGTTTCCTGCTTGCCGCCGGGCTGATCCTGGCGGCTATGGCGGCCGTCATCATTCGCCTCGAGAAGCGATTGCTCGCATCGGCGAGCGGTCGGGGAGCGCCGTCATGAAGGCCAGGACCGGACTTTTCGCCGCCGCTCTTGTCGCGGCACTGCTCCAGATCGGCTTTTTGGCATGGATGATCCAAGCCCGCGCCGACATTTTGCGTAACGGGCGCGAGGTGCGGCTCAAGGTCGAGCCGGTCGATCCGCGCGATCTCCTGCGCGGCGATTATGTACGGCTTGGCTATGCCATCTCGGTTATTCCCAAAACGCTGTTTTCGACGCCGCCCGCGGGGGCGCTGGCCGAGGGCGCGATCGTTCTGGTCGATGTCTTGGCCGACGAAAAAGGGCTTTTCCAGCCCGTGGCGGCACATCTGTCCGAGAACGCACCGCCGCAGCGCGTGGCAAGCGTGCGCCTGCGCGGCACGCTTGCGTCCTCCTCGCCGCTGTCGGCCGACACTGTCAGGCTGCGCTACGGCATCGAGCGCTTCTACCTGCCGGAGGGCGAGGGCAGGGCGATCGAGGCCGACATGCGCGAGCGCAGCTTCCACGTGATCGCCGCCGTCAGCGACGCCGGCCAGGCGCAGATCAAGGCGTTTCTCGACGGCGACACAATCCTTTATGAAGAGCCGTTTTATTAGCCGCGCAGCCATTCGGGCGGAGGCCCCGGGGCCGCTTGGTCGGAAAAACCCGGTATGGCGGAAAAAAAGCCGCATTTTTACGGCCTTTTTCCTTTGAAGCCGCAAAGGCTGATGATATAGAACGCCGCGCTTTCGGGGGCTAAATAGCCTCCGGAGCGGGTGTGGTGGAACTGGTAGACACGCAGGATTTAGGTTCCTGTGGCGCAAGCCGTGGGGGTTCAAGTCCCTCCACCCGCACCACAAAGCCACTCCCGGCAAGAGAATCCGGTTCACGAAACGGCAGGCGCCGGATCGCCGGCATTCGCGAAGACAAAGGTTTGATGATGCAGGTAACCGAAACGCTGAATGAAGGGCTGAAGCGGGAAATCCAGGTAGTGGTTCCGGCCAAGGACCTGGAAACCCGGCTGGTGGAGCGGCTCGAGGACGCCAAAGGCAAAGTGCGCATCAACGGCTTCCGGCCGGGCAAGGTGCCGATGCAGCACATGCGCAAGATGTATGGCAAGGCGATGATGGCGGAGGTCGTCAACGACATCCTATCCAAGTCGACCGGCTCGATCATTTCCGAGCGTGGCGAAAAGGCCGCCATGCAGCCGGAGGTCACGATGACCGAGGACGAGAAGGAAGCCGAGAAGGTGTTGGCCGGCCAGGCCGATTTCAGCTTCCAGATCGCCTATGAGGTGATTCCGCCGATCGAGATCAAGACCGTCGACGACATCAAGGTGAGCCGCGAGGTCTACGACGTCGAGGACGCAGAGATCGAGGAGCAGATGCTGCGGATAGCCGAATCGGCGCGCAGCTTCACGCCGAAGAAGGGCAAGGCCGAGGACGGCGATCGGGTCACGCTCGACTATGTCGGCAAGATCGACGGCGAACCCTTCGAGGGCGGCGCCGATGACGGCGCCAATCTCGTGATCGGCTCCAAACAGTTCATTCCTGGGTTCGAGGAACAACTCGTCGGCACCAAGGCGGGCGACGAAAAGACCATCACGGTCACGTTTCCGGCCGAATACCAGGCGGCTCACCTGGCCGGCAAAGAGGCGACGTTTGACGTCAAGGTTTCAGAAGTTTCCAAGCCGGACACGCTGGAGCTCAACGACGATCTGGCCAAGAATCTCGGACTCGATTCGATCGACAAGTTGCGTGAAATCGTCAAGGGTCAGATCGAAAGCCAGTACGGCGCGCTGACGCGCCAGAAGGTCAAGCGCCAGCTTCTCGACGCGCTCGACGCTGCCTATTCGTTCGAGGCGCCGTCCAAGCTGGTCGAGGCGGAGTTCCAGAATATCTGGAACCAGGTGACGAACGATCTCGAAAAGGCCGGCCGCAGCTTCGAGGACGAGGACACGACCGAGGACGAGGCGCGGGCGGAATATCAGCGCCTCGCCGAGCGCCGTGTGCGGCTCGGTCTGGTTCTGGCCGAAATCGGCGAACAGGCCAGCGTCCAGATTACGGACGAGGAAATGCAACGCGCGCTGATCGAGACGGTGCGGCATTATCCCGGCCAGGAAAAGGAAATCTACGATTATTACCGCAGCAACCCGCAGGCGCTCGCCACCTTGCGCGCGCCGCTGTTCGAGGAGAAGGTCGTCGACCATCTGCTCGGTCAGGTCCAGGTGACCGACAAGAAGGTCTCCAAGGAAGAGTTGCTGGCCGACGACGAGGACGAGGCGGCCGAAAAGCCGGCCAAGAAGGCGCCGGCGAAGAAAAAGGCTGCGCCGAAAAAGAAGGCCGCGGCCAAGGACAAGGAGGAGGGCGCCGAATAGCGGCCGCTTTCCTTCCTAAATTCCCATCATGTGAAAACGGCCGCCCAACCCGGGCGGCCGTTTTGCGTTTTGCCGGCCGCGTGGCGGTGTTCACGTACCGTCGCGGATCGCGATCACCGATTTGTTCAGACCGAACACCTTCTCGTGCACGATCGCCGCGTCGGGGAACAGCCCTGCCATCTCGCGCGTCGACAGGAGCCGGTGATGGTGGATGATGTCGAGCGCCTCCTCCAGCGAATCGATGCGCTGGAAGAAGCCGAGCGCGAAGCGCATGATCAAGGTGGCGCGCATGCGCCTGGGCAGGTACTGGAAGCCCGGAAAGCGGAAATGCGGCTCGTAAGCGAACCAGTAGTTCGGCGTTTGGATGTAATAACGCGGCGCCAGCCGTCGCGCATTGGCGGCGAACGCTTCCATGTTCGACCAGTCACCGACATGTTCGATCACCGAATTGGAATGGACGAGATCGAACCGGCGGCCGGAAAACAGGGTGGGGTCCGAGGCGCTCTCGGCGACGAAGGTGAACAGCGCCGGATCATCGACCTCCTGGTCCTCGGTGTTGACCATCGTGAAGGAAAGCCGGTTGCGATTTTCCCGGATGAAGTCTGCGCCGATATGCCAATAGGTCTCCGTCCCGCCCAGATCGAGGATCTCGGCGCTGCCGCGTTCGGCGATGATCGCTTCGATCAGCCTGCGAATATGGACGAAACGGCGGGCCCGGAAACCGAACTCCAGGCTCTTTGAATTCTCATATGGATTGGCCCGGCGCGGGCCGAGCATATCGAGGCCGCCAGTATCGGCAGCTTGACGAATAAGCATGACAATCTCCCACGGTCACCCGGAGAGAGTGTTAAACGAAAGTTAATTGGAATGCTTAACAAACCGTGAATTTGGTTAACAGTGCTTTTTTTTGCCAAGACCTTTCGTATTTCAGGAATATACAACGTATTTCAAACAAACATAAAATATAAATAAAATTTTAGATAAGTTGAAGGCCTTTTAGACTGGCGTGACCGTTCTTGCCGACGATGATGTGGTCGTGGACGGCGATGCCGAGAGGCTTGGCCGACTCGACGACCAGCCGCGTCATCTCGATGTCGGCGCGCGAGGGCGTCGGATCGCCCGAGGGATGGTTGTGAACCAGGATCAGGGCGGTCGCCGACAATTCGAGCGCACGTTTGACGACCTCTCGCGGATAAACCGGCGTATGGTCGATGGTTCCCCGCTGCTGGACTTCGTCGGCAATCAGCGCGTTCTTCTTATCCAGGAACAGGATACGGAACTGCTCGCGCGGTTCGAACGCCATGGCGGCGCGGCAATAATCGATGACATCGCTCCACGAGGTCAGGACCTGGCGCCCGCGAATCCGGCCCTTGAGCATCCGTTCGGCCGCGGCCGCGGCCAGTTTCAGGTCGAAGGCGACCGCCGGGCCGACACCCTTGACCTCGCGAAGCAGATGTTCGGGCGCGCCCAGGACCTCGGCGAACGATCCGAAACGCGCGATCAGGGCCTTGGCGACCGGTTTGGTGTCGGCGCGGGGGATCGAACGAAACAGCAGCGTTTCCAGAAGCTCGTATTCGGCAAGCGCGGCCTGTCCACCCTCGCGCAACCGCTCGCGCAGCCGTTCGCGATGGCCCGAATAATGCGGCTTGCCGGGGCGGGCCACCGGTTTTTCGGCAAAAAAGCCGCGTTCGTCGTCGTCATCCTCCGGCGCCATCCACCCTCCCGCTTGCAGGACGCACAGTCCACGACTTGTCCGGCGGCAAGCCTAGAGCCGTTCCTCTTTAACTGGAAGCGGTTTGATGGAATGGATTTTTCGGTCCGGCAAGGAGAAGCCCGCAGCGCGATATCAATATCGGGCAAGGGCTTCGACGCCGCAGGGGCGGAAAATCCGTCCACGCCGGGGAGCGCCAATGGTTTTGATATCGCCCGTCAAACCGCAATCGCCCGACCTTGGTCTCTCGCGCATCTTACGGCGTTGCGCACGGCTCATGGTGCCTGCACCACATCGCCACGCGCTCCTGGCCGGACCGCGAAATCCCGGCAGTCAAACGGTTCCAGTTAAAGAGGAACGGCTCTAGACCGTTTCGCGGCCGCAGGGAATCGCCGTGCGGGCGACGTGGGGCGCTTGGCTTTCAGTCGCGCAGGCCCGGCCGGTCGAGCCCCGCCGGCGACAGGGTGAAAATCTCGCAGCCCGTGTCGGTGACGCCTATACTGTGTTCGTACT
This sequence comes from Nitratireductor arenosus, assembly GCF_009742725.1. GTDB lineage: Bacteria > Pseudomonadota > Alphaproteobacteria > Rhizobiales > Rhizobiaceae > Mangrovimarina > Mangrovimarina arenosa. The sequence continues at coordinate 645,302 of NZ_WPHG01000002.1, forward strand.
GCGCCGAAAGCGACCGGTCGCGCGTTACCGCGGTCCACCCATCCGACAATACCTTCACGTGCGGTCGTCCGAGATTGATCATCGGTTCGACCGTGAAGATCATGCCGGGTTTCAGTTCCACGCCTTCATTGGGGCTGCCATAATGCAGGATGTTGGGCGCGTCGTGAAACAGAAGCCCGACGCCGTGGCCGCAGAAATCGCGCACCACCGAGCAGCGCTCGGCCTCGGCATAAGTTTGGATCGCCGCGCCGATCGCGCCGGTGCGCGCGCCCGGGCGGATCGCCGCGATGCCGCGCATCAGGCTTTCGTGGGTCACTTCCAGCAGCCTTTCGGCCGCGCGCTTGATCTGTCCGACCGGGTACATGCGCGAGGAATCACCGTGCCAGCCGTCGACGATGTAGGTGACGTCGATATTGACGATATCGCCCTCGCGCAAAGGCTTGCGGTCGGGAATGCCGTGACAGACCACGTGGTTGATCGAGGTGCAGGACGATTTGGTGTAGCCGCGATAGTTGAGCGTCGCCGGGATGGCGTCGTGATCCATGCCGAATTCGAAGATGAAACGATCGAGTGCCTCGGTGGTCACGCCGGGCTCTATCATGGCGACCAACTCGTCGAGGCAGCGCGCGGTCAGCGCGCAGGCGCGGCGCATACCTTCGAAGCCGGCTTCGTCGTAGAGCCGGATCTGGCCGGTGTTTTTGAGCGGCGCGGTCGCCGCGTCCTGATAGGTGACCATGGGCTCATCTTCCGGGCGTTTGTTGACAACGGGCGCGGATGCCTAGCTTGACGACGACACCCTCACGCGCAGATTTGGCATCGAAGCGCGTCGGCATCAAGCCCGCAGCGTCTTCATGGCCGACAAAGGAGCCGCGAAAGGGCGCATTTCCGGCGCGATCGGCATGGCTGAAAAACCCCGCCTCGATATGACGGGGGCTGCGGCACGCGGTGAAACGATTGGAAAAACTGGCACGCCCAACGGGACTCGAACCCGTGTTTCCGCCGTGAAAGGGCGGCGTCCTAGACCGCTAGACGATGGGCGCGCGGGGAACGTGCGGCCTTATAGTCAGCTTCCCTGTGGGCGACAACCCGCAAAACCGATCGATGAAAAGATTTTTTGCCGCGCGCCGCAAATACCGCCGCCGGATCAGCGCCGACGCCGGCAACGCCAATTCCAGTCCCGCTCGGGGCCGACATCGATATGGACCGATTTGGTGTGGCAATAAGTGCCGACGCCGCCGCGGCCGGGCATGGCGCGGACAAAGCTGGCCAATTGGCGTGTGGACACGCCGGGCACCTGAACGTCGGCTGCCGCGCAATACATGTGCAGCGAGTTGCGAGCGCCACGCGCTCGTCGGTTGCGCGCCGGACTGCGGTAGCCGGAGGTGACGACGATCTTTTTGCCAAAATGCTGCTCGACCCGGCGCAGGACGCGCACGAGCGACGGTTTCAGGCAGCCGACATCGACCCGGTCGGTCTGTTTGATCAATCCGTTGGGGGCCAGCCGGGCCAGACCGGCGGCCGAAGCCACGCGCACCGGTTCGCCCGCTTCGTGGACGTCGATGTCGTCGTCCTCGTCGAGCCCGGACTTGCGGTTGATCTCGAACAGGGCCGACTGGCGTACGCCGGGCAGGGCGTCTCCGGAGCCGGACAGGGAGACCGGATTGACGATCGGTTTGGCCGGCCCGGTCGAGGCGAGCGCCACCACCGGATCGCGCCGGGGCTTGACCTTGACCGCCGGCCGGTCGGCGGCAGTGGCCGAAGGCGCGGTGTTGGAAAACAGGTTGGCCAGAAAGCCGCGCTTTTGGACCGGAGCGGGGGCCGGCCCCGGACCGCTCTCGATGAAGGCAGTCGGCTTCGGTTCGCTGGACGCTGTGGCGTCGCCGGTCGATGCGGCCGTCTCCTCGGGGGTGGCGTCCGCCGGCGCGGGCAGGGGCGGTGTTGCGGTTTCGGGCTTGTCGCGCGGTATTGCGAGCGCAACGGTCGTTTCGGGCAATGCGACGGGATTTTGGCGCGGTGCCCGGCCGCGCTCGGTATCGGTGGCCGGTGGCGCCGGATTGGCGAACAGGCTGGCGAAGAAGCCACGTTTTTTCGGTGGCTCGGCGGGCACCGCCGGCGCGGGTTGCGGCTCTGCCGTAGCAGTTTGCGCTGCAATGTCATCCGCTGTTGCCCCGGGCAGATTTTCCCCGTCGGGCGCGGTGACCACGGCTTCGCTGCCATCCTCGCCGGGCATCGGCGCGCCCGAATCGGGCTTGTCGGCGGGCAGATAGGCAACCTCGGCGGGCAGAACCGTGTCACCTTCCTCAATGACGGAGGGCGAAGGCGTCTGGTCGACGGAGGCGAGGTCGCTTTCCTCGATCGTGTCAAGGACGACCGGGCCGGTCGTGGTGCCGCTGGTGCCGTTAAAGGACGGGGACGCGACGTCGAACATCGATCCACCCGTCGTGCAGGCGCCGAGCAGCACAGACAACATCGCTGCAGCGAATGCGCGGCGGTTTCTGCTGCCAACGAGCGCTTGCGCTGTTTTCAACGGATTCCCCTCTTATCGTTCCAAGTCGGAACGCGGCCCTTCCAACCCCATGCCCACCGGAGCCGGACAATCGCGGAATCGATCATTCGAGCCCTAACGAAGTCACGGTCAAAGTGCAATCCCGACCGCCTCCCGCGCTAGGGGCGAAATGCGGCAGCACCGTGTTGAACGGACAGTTCCCCGGCGTTGGCACCGCCGCGTTCCATCACAGAGCATTTCAGCCTGTAACCTGGCTTGTTCGACGCGCTGTATGGCGCCCGTGACCAAGGGCTACACTTTAACCGTGACGTAGTCGCCGGGCGCGTCCCCCAGAATCGGTACTTTTTCGTCTTCCGGCCGGCGGGCGGGAACGCGTTTTCTGTCCTGTTTTTCGATCCATTTTTGCCAATGCGGCCACCAGGAGCCGGGATTTTCCTTGGCCGATTTAACCCATTCGTCGAACTCGCCAAGCGGCGGCCCGCCGGTCCAATGCTGGTATTTGTTCGACTGCGGCGGATTGACGACGCCGGCGATATGTCCCGAACCCGCCATCACATAATCCACCTTGCCGCCGAAGAACTGGCAGCCGACGAAGACGGAACGCGCTGGCGCGATGTGATCCTCGCGGGCGGCGAGATTATAGACGGGAATGGTGACGTCCTTCAGCGAGAGCGTCTCGCCGCCGAGCATCATCTGCCCGCGCGACAGGCTGTTTTCCATGTAGCAGTTGCGCAGATAGAACGAGTGGTTGGCCGCCGCCATACGTGTGGAATCGGAATTCCAATACAGGAGGTCGAACGGCATCGGCTCCTTGCCGCGCATATAGTTGTTGACGACGTAGGGCCAGATCAGGTCGCCGGCGCGCAGCATGTTGAAGGCGGTGGCCATCTTGGTGCCGTCGAGATAGCCCTTTTCGCTCATCGCCCGTTCGAGCGCGGCGACCTGGTCCTCGTCGACGAACACCTTTAGGTCGCCGGCATGGATGAAGTCGACCTGGGTGGTGAAGAAGGTGACGGACCCGATCCGGTCGTCGCCCCGTTTGGCCATCAGGGCGAGGGCGGCCGCCAGCAGCGTGCCGCCGACGCAATAGCCGATCGCGTTGACCGCGCGTTCGCCGGTCGCTTTGTCGATCGTGTCCAGACAGAAGGTGATGCCTTCGTCGATATAGGCCTCCCAGCCTTTCCTGCCGTGACGCTCGTCGGGATTGACCCAGGAAATCACAAAGACGGTGTGGCCCTGCTCGACGGCCCAGCGGATGAAGGATTTTTCCGGATTCAGGTCGAGAATGTAGAATTTGTTGATCCAGGGCGGGCAGATCATCAGCGGCCGTTTCAGCACCTTCGGCGTCGTCGGCTCGTACTGGATGATCTCCGCCAGTTCGCTGCGCGCCACGACCTTACCCGGTGTGGTGGCGATGTTCTTGCCGACCGCGAATCTGGAATAGTCCGCCTGCCGCAACTTCAAATCGCCTTTGCCGGCGGTGATGTCCTCGGCAAGCATCTTCATGCCGCGCACCAGATTTTCGCCATTGGTTGACACTGTTTCGCGGAACAGTTCGGGATTGGTAAGGATGAAGTTGGACGGCGAAATCGCCTGGGTGATCTGGCGGACGTAGAAATTGGCCTTGTGGCGGGTGTGTTCGTCCAGGCCGTCGGCATGTTCGACAAGTTCGCCCGCCCAGCGCGAGGTCACCAGATAAGCTTGCTTGAGGAAATCGAAAAACGCGTTGCGGCCCCATTCGGGATCCTGGAAACGCTTGTCGCCGCGCTCGGGCTCGACGTCGCCCTCCTCGCGCTGCTCGCCCGACATTTTGCCGACCGCGTTCGACCATACGCTCATATAGCCGGCGAACAGCTTGGTCTGGGCCTCGAGCGCGCGCGCGGGGTCCGACAGCCAGTATTCAGACAGCTTGGAAAAGGTCTTGACCATGTCGGCCATCGGTTCGGCCACGCTATCGCGTATCTCGCCGCGTTCGCGCGGTGTGACCCAGGCCGAAGCCGCCTTGCCGGCCTGCTCGATCATATGGGCGAGGTTGCGGGCGAACTGCTCCGGGTCTTTGACGATATACTGTTCGACCGACGAGGCGCTGGCGTCGTTATTCGTTTTATCGTCCTGCCTGGCCATTGCGGCTGTGGTCCTCCCGGGCCTTTTGTTGACACAATATCATGTGACGGCCATAGCGGTCCATTGAACCGGCGGCCTGGATTTGCCTAGCCGACGTTCGGGAACGCAATATGTCGAAATCGTCTCGACCGCTCTTTTGTCGCGCCGTCTTGCACGGACTCATCGTCGCAGCGGGCGCCGCCTTGAGCGCCTGCGCCGGCGTGCCGATCGAGGATGCGGTTCCGGCCGGCGCGCTCGACGGCGGCCCGACCGCCCCCATCGACGGGGTGTCGCCGCCGGTGTTGCGCAATACCGGGCGCTACCCGAACCTGAACGTGCCACGCCAAGGCGCTGCCAATCAGTTCAGCGCCGGCGAGACCAATGCCAAGAAGGGCGAATTGCGCCGGTCGGCCAGCGGCCAGGCCCAAATCGCCAAGGAGCCGGGCATCGCCCCGTCGGAACTGGAAAGGCTGCGCGAGCTCGGCGAGACGCACGGCAAGGACACGCTCAAGAAGATCGAGGGCGAGTGACGCTATCGACCGAGTGCCGGATTGGGTGTATAGGCGCGCCCAGATCGCTCCATTCCCGTCGGAACCGCCATGGAAGAGTTTCACAAGACCCGCCGGCTGCCGCCTTACGTGTTCGAACAGGTCAACCGCCTGAAGGCCAGCGCGCGGTCCAAGGGCGCTGACATCGTCGATCTCGGCATGGGCAACCCCGACCTACCCACCCCCAAATCGATCGTCGACAAATTATGCGACGTGGTGCGCGATCCGCGCACCCACCGCTATTCCGCCTCGCGCGGCATTCCCGGACTGCGGCGCGCCCAGGCCGCCTATTACGCGCGCCGTTTCGGCGTCAAGCTCGATCCCGAAAGCCAGGTCGTCGCCACGCTCGGCTCCAAGGAGGGGTTTGCCAACATGGCCCAGGCGATCACCGCGCCGGGCGACGTGGTGTTGTGCCCCAATCCGACCTATCCGATCCACGCCTTCGGCTTCATCATGTCGGGCGGCGTCATCCGCTCGATTCCCGCCGAGCCGGATTCAGGTTTCATTCCGGCGCTGGAACGCGCCGTGAAGCATTCGATACCGCGGCCGCTGGCGCTGATCCTCAACTATCCGTCCAATCCGACGGCCTATGTCGCCACGCTCGATTTCTACAAGGACGTCGTCGCCTTCGCCAAGCGGCACGACCTCATCATCCTGTCCGATCTTGCCTATGCCGAGATCTATTTCGACGACAATCCGCCGCCGTCGGTGTTGCAGGTGCCCGGCGCGGTCGACGTCACGGTAGAATTCACCTCGATGTCGAAGACCTTTTCCATGCCGGGCTGGCGCATGGGCTTCGCCGTCGGCAATGAAAGGCTGATCGCGGCGCTGGCGCGGGTCAAATCCTATCTCGATTACGGCGCTTTCACGCCAATCCAGGTGGCCGCGGCCGCGGCCCTCAACAGTGACGGAGCGGATATCGAGGAGGTGCGTGAGACTTATCGCCGACGCCGCGACGTGCTGGTCGAAGCCTTCGATCGTGCCGGCTGGTGCGTACCCGCGCCGGCCGCGACGATGTTTGCCTGGGCGCCGATTCCAGAGCCGTTCCGCCATGCCGGGTCGCTGGAATTTTCCAAACTGCTGGTGGAAAAAGCCCATGTCGCGGTGGCGCCGGGCATCGGTTTCGGCGAACATGGCGACGAGTTCGTGCGTATAGCCTTGGTCGAGAACGAACACCGCATCCGCCAGGCCGCGCGTTCCATCAAGCGTTTTCTCGCCGCCAGCGTCCGGCCGGACGGCGAGACAAATGTGGTTCCGCTCAGCGCGCGGCGCTGAATCAGCAAGAGATTTTTCCGGGAAAGGGCTGTCGGCCATGGGCGAAGCATTGCGTGTCGGAATTGCCGGTCTGGGTACGGTCGGCGCCTCCGTCGTGCGCGTGCTGACCGACAAGGCCGCCGAACTGACGCGCCAATGCGGTCGCGAGGTCGTCGTGGTCGCGGTCTCGGCGCGCGATCGCAACAAGGATCGTGGTATCGCGCTTGCCGATGCCGCATGGTTCGACGATCCGGTCGCACTTGCCAAAAAGGCCGAGATCGACGTCTTCGTCGAACTGATCGGCGGCGAGACGGGGATCGCCAAGGATTGCGTCGAGGCCGCGCTGGCGGCCGGCCGTCACGTTGTGACCGCCAACAAGGCGCTTTTGGCGGCAAACGGCGTCGCGCTGGCGGAAAAAGCCGAAAAACGCGGCGTTCTCCTCAACTACGAGGCGGCGGTAGCCGGCGGCATCCCGGTCATCAAGACGATGCGCGAGGCGATGGCCGGCAACACGATCAGCCGCGTCTTCGGCATTCTCAACGGCACCTGCAATTATATTCTGACCCGCATGGAGGAGGACGGGCTGTCGTTCGCCGACTGTCTGGCCGACGCCCAGCGTCTCGGTTATGCGGAAGCCGACCCGACCTTCGACATCGAGGGCCACGACACCGCCCACAAGTTGTCGCTTTTGACCAGCCTGGCCTTCGGCACGCGCATTTCGGCCGGCGACATCTACATGGAAGGCATCTCCAACATCACCCAGGCCGACATTCGCGCGGCCGGCGAACTGGGTTACCGGATCAAGCTCTTGGGTGTTGCCCAGCGCACCGAAAGCGGCATCGAGCAGCGTGTGCACCCGACCATGGTGCCGACGGCTTCGGTGATCGCGCAGGTCGACGGCGTCACCAATGCGGTGGCGATCGAGACCGACATTTTAGGCGAATTGCTGCTTTCGGGCCCGGGTGCGGGCGGCAACGCGACCGCCTCGGCCGTCGTCGGCGACATCGCCGACATCGCCAAGGCTAGCCCGGGCTTCCAGCACGGGCCGGTGTTCGGCCGGCCGGCGCGCGAACTCGCGCCCTACAAGCGCGCCCGCATGCGGGCCCACGCCGGCGGCTATTTCATCCGGCTGACCGTCATCGACCGCGCGGGCGCCTTCGCCGCGATCGCCAAGCGCATGGCCGCAAACGATATTTCGCTGGAATCGATCGTCCAGCACGCCAATGGCGAAAACGGCGCCGATCGCAAGACCGTCATCCTGGTCACGCATGAGACGACCGAGGCCGCCGTGCGCAAGGCCGTCGACGGCATCACCAGGGACGGCCATGTCGTCGACACGCCGCAGGTGATCCGCATCGAGCGCGCCGAATAGGCCGGATGGTCTTTTTTAATCGATTGTTATGATTGGCGATTAGGGGAAAGGCCTCTGCCGTCTCTTGCCGTTGCCGGGCCCGTTTGACAAAAGGGGCGACCGACTATCCGCCCCGGCTTGCCGGAGCCCTTTCTCAGGATACAAAAATGGCCAAACTCGCTTCCGACGGTCTCGATCGCATTCTCACCCTCGAGTTGGTCCGCGTGACCGAGCGCGCCGCCGTGGCAGCGGCCAGGCTGCGCGGGCGCGGCGACGAAAAGGCCGCCGACCAGGTGGCCGTGGACGCGATGCGCTCGGAGCTCAACCGCCTGCCGATCGACGGTACCGTGGTGATCGGCGAGGGCGAGCGCGACGAGGCGCCGATGCTTTATATCGGCGAGGAGGTGGGAACCAAGGACGGGCCGGAAGTCGATATCGCGCTCGACCCGCTCGAAGGCACGACGATCTGTGCCAAGAACCTGCCCAACTCGCTCGCCGTTATCGCGATCGCCGAAAAGGGCAGTCTGCTTTACGCGCCGGACGTTTATATGGACAAGATCGCCATCGGACCCGGCTATCCGGCCGGCATCATCGACATCGACGCGCCGGCGGCCGACAATCTCGACAGGCTCGCCAAGGCCAAGGGCGTGCCGGTCGGCGAGATTACCGCCTGCATCCTAGACCGTCCGCGCCATGCCCGGCTGATTGAGGAAGTGCGCGCGACCGGCGCTGCGATCCGCCTGATCGGCGATGGGGACGTGGCCGGCGTCATCCACACCACCGATCCCGACGAGACCGGCATCGACATCTATATCGGTATCGGCGGGGCGCCGGAGGGCGTGCTGGCGGCGGCGGCGCTGCGCTGCATCGGCGGCCAGATGCAGGGACGTCTGCAGCTCAACACCGACGACAAGGTCGCGCGCGCCAAGAAGATGGGCATCGACGATCCCGACAAGATCTACCAGATGGACGAGATGGCGCGGGGCGACGTCCTGTTCGCAGCCACCGGCGTCACCGACGGCAATCTGCTCTCTGGCGTCAGATTCGCGCGCGATTTCGTCCAGACCCATACGATCGTCATGCGTTCGTCCTCGCGCACCGTGCGCGAGATCAAGGCCAAGCATCAGGATCTGGAAAAGTTTTGAGGCGGTTCGCCGCCGCACGACGCGCCGGTCCCGTCCCAAGAGTGGGACGACGGCATGGGTGAGGCGCGCATTTTCCTGGACGTCAAGAGGTCGGCGACCGGGCAGGCCTGGATCCATCGCCTGTCCGCGCGCGGCGAGAATGACGCGCTGACGATCGCCCAGACGCATGGCCTGCCGGATATCATCGCCCGCGTTCTGGCCGGGCGCGGCATCGATGCTGCTGCCACGGAACGGTTTCTCGACCCGACGATCCGCGATTTGTTGCCTGATCCGGCCTCGCTGACCGACATGGACAAGGCCGCCGCACGGCTGGCAGCCGCCGTACTGAAGCGCGAGCGCGTGGCGATCTTCGGCGACTACGACGTCGACGGCGCCGCGTCCTCGGCGCTGATGAAGCGCTTTCTGCGCCATTTCGGCATCGAGGCGGAGATCTATATTCCCGACCGGATCTTCGAAGGCTACGGGCCCAATCCCGATGCGATGCGCGACCTCGTCAAACGGGGCGCCACGCTGATCGTCACCGTCGATTGCGGCGCCAACAGCGGCCCCTCGGTCGCGGCGGCCAACGAGGCCGGCGCCGACGTAGTCGTGCTCGACCATCACCAGGTCGGCGGCGCGTTGCCCGACGCGCTCGCCGTCGTCAATCCCAATCGCGAGGACGATCTGTCCGGGCAGGGGCATTTGTGTGCCGCCGGCGTCACCTTCCTGGCTCTGGTGCAGACCGTCAAGCATCTGCGCGCCAGCGGCAAGTCCGGCCCGTTGCCCGACCTGCTGGAACTGCTCGATCTGGTCGCGTTGGCGACGGTGTGCGATGTCGTGCCGCTCGTCGGCGTCAACCGCGCCTTCGTGGTCAAGGGACTGGTCGCGGCTCGGCATCAGAACAATCCCGGTCTGGCCGCCCTGCAGCGCGTCGCGCGCATCGGCGAGCCGACCAACACATTTCATCTCGGCTATCTGATCGGTCCGCGCATCAATGCCGGCGGACGGATCGGCGACGCGGCGCTGGGCGCGCGGCTTCTGGCCGAGACCGATCCGGTCGCGGCGCGCGAGATCGCCGAACAGCTCGACCGGCTCAATCAGGAGCGCCAGGCGATGGAGCGCTCAATGCTGGAGGAGGCGCGGGCCGAGGCCGAAGCCGAACTCGCAAACGGCCGGGGCCCGGCGGTGTTCGTCACCGAGAGCACGACATGGCATCCGGGGATCGTCGGGCTGATCGCGTCGCGGCTGAAGGAGCAATTACGCCGTCCGGTGTTCGCGATTGCCTTCAACGCCAATGGCGAGGGTACCGGCTCGGGCCGCTCGATCGCCGGTTTCAATCTCGGCCGGCTCGTGCGCGATGCCGCGGACCGGGGTCTGATCGTCAAGGGCGGCGGACACGCCATGGCGGCCGGCATCACGGTGGAGCGCGGTAAACTGGGCGCCTTGCGGGCGTTTTTCGAGGAACAGGCGGCCGAGGCGGTGTTTCGCCTGCGCGAGGAACAGGCCTTGAAGATCGACGCCGCGCTCGCGGCGGAAGGGGCCAATCTCGATCTTCTCGACGTGCTGGAACGGGCTGGACCTTATGGCACGGGCCATCCGCAGCCGGTTTTCGTTTTGCCGCGTCATCAGGTCTCGGACGTACGCACGGTCGGGCAGGGCCATTTGCGGATCGATCTGCGCTCCGGCGCCGGCGGTCGCTTGCAGGCGATGGCCTTTCGCAGCGTCGATACCGATCTCGGCCGCTTTCTGCTGGCCAGCCGCGGCCGCCTGATCAACGCCGCCGGCTCGCTGTCGGCCAATTTCTGGAATGGAACGAAATCGGTGCAGTTCCGGCTGAGCGATGCGGCGGCCGCGGATTGAGCGTCAGCAGGCAAGCGGTTTCGGTCAGGCCAGCACGGTCTGCAAGCGCTTGAGTTCGTTGATATTGGCGACCGTGGCATCGTAGCCGAGGCGGATCGCCTCGTCGGCGCGATGAAACTCGGTGAGCCCGATCTGGCCGAGCTTGGGCTGCAACGACATGTCGGGCGGATCGCCGGCCAGCCGCGCCCGCGAAATCCGGTCCTGGATGATGTTGAAGGCTTCGACCATGACGCCGGTGATGCCGAGACGCGCTTCGGCGTCGCGGTGAGTATGGCCGGTAACATCGGCGGACCGTTTCGGCTTTTCGACCACCAGTTCGCCGGCATTGTGTTTGATGACGGCGGCGCGGCCGAACAGGTCGTAGTGGAGATTGACCGCCACCACCAGCGGCTGCTCGTAGGCGCGACACACCGAGACCGGCACCGGATTGACCAGCGCGCCGTCGACCAGCACGCGATTGTTGGCGCTGACCGGCTCGAACACTCCGGGAAGCGCGTAGGAGGCGCGCATGGCGGTGATCAGATTGCCGCTGGACAGCCAGATTTCGTGTCCGGTGCGGATTTCGGCGGCGACGCAGACGAAGGGTTTTTCGAGATCCTCGAAAGTGAGCCCGCGCATATGCTGCTGCATGCGGGCCGTCAGCCGCATGCCGCCGAACAGGCCGCTGCCGCCCAGATGCAGGTCGAGCAGCCCGAAGATCCGGCGTCGGGTGAGGCTGCGGGCGAATTCCTCCAGCTCGTCCAGCTTGCCGGCCAGATAACACCCGCCGACCAGTGCGCCGATCGAGGTGCCGGCGATCATGTTGATCTTGATGCCGGCCTCGTCGAGCGCGCGCAGCACGCCGATATGGGCCCAGCCGCGGGCCGCGCCGCCACCGAGCGCCAGCGCGATGCCGGTCCTGGGTTGGGGCTGGAATTCGGGCGCGTCGACGTTCGGAGGCGCCTCACGGTCGTCCCCGGCTTCCTGTCTCGTGCGAAGGGATGCCCATTCGAGCATCGTCATCTCCCTTGCGTCCCTGTCTTCACCTTACCCACAATGGGTATCAAAACCGTGAATCGGCGGTTCAGTCCCCGTTCATGGCCGATTTTGGTCTCCGTACATGGAATCGGCGTCGAATTTCGGTGCCTCGTCGTCCTTGGCGAGCCGGGCAGCGCCTTCCGCGGCGAAGACCGCGCGGTAGAAGCAGGAACGCCGCCCGGTGTGACAGGTTGCATCGTGACCGGCCACGCGTACGCGCAGCCACACCGCATCCTGATCGCAATCGGTGCGCATTTCGATGACGTGCTGGAGATTGCCGGAGGTTTCCCCCTTTTTCCAAAGCCTGTCGCGCGAGCGCGACCAGTAATGTGCGATCCCGGTTTGCAGCGTCATGGCAAGCGCTTCGGCGTTCATATGCGCCAGCATCAGCACCGTGCCGTCCTCGGCATCGGTGACCACGGCCGTCACCAGCCCGCTGGCGTCGAAACGCGGCGTGAAGGCTGCGCCTTCCTCCAGTTCGCTCTTGGAAGTCGGCGGGGCGGGAAAATCGGATCGAGTCATGCCGGGTCCTGTGTTGAGCCATGCGTCTTTGACATAAAGCCGCCCGCGCCGTGCGATGCTCGCGGGCGGCCGGGCCCGTCTTGCGACGAAGGACTGCGGACCGCCGTCAGCCGGCGCAAGGTCAGGCTCTCGCGCCCGCCCGCAACAGCGTGAAGAAGCGCGCCTGCTCGTCTGGGCTGTCCTTGAAGATACCGGTGAAGGTGGAGGTCAGTGTGGTCGCGCCCTGTTTGCGGATGCCGCGCATGGCCATGCACATGTGCTCGGCCTCCACGATGACGGCGACGCCGCGCGGATTAAGTATGTCCTGGATGGTGGAGGCGATCTGCGCCGTCATCGCCTCCTGCGTCTGCAGGCGCTGGGCGAAGATATCGACCACGCGGGCAAGCTTGGACAGGCCGACCACGCGGCCGTCCGGCAGATAGCCGATATGCGCCTTGCCGATGATCGGCACCATGTGATGCTCGCAATGGGAATGGAAATAGACGTCGCGCTCGATGACCATATCGTCGAAGCCGGCGACCTCCTCGAAGGTGCGGCCGAGTTCGTCGGCAGGGTCGCGCTCGTAGCCGGAAAACATCTCCCGGTAGGCCTTGGCGACGCGCTGGGGGGTGTCGAGCAGGCCTTCCCGGTCCGGGTTCTCGCCGATCCAGCGCAAAAGCGTGCGTACGGCATCTTCGGCCTCGGCCTGGCTGGGCCTGTCGGCGGTCATGACGGATTTGGCGAACGATTTGACGATTGCGTCCATGAAAAGCGTCTCCCGTAGTTCCCCTCCACGGAGGAACGAGTTGAACGGACCACGGCCTTTTCAGGGATTGCGGGAACGAAATTCCGAAACTGCCCGAAAATGGCATCGTGTTTTCCGTTGCGCCAAGACCGTTCGTCTTGCTGCAACGGTAACCCAGGCATTATATATGAGCGGATACAACAATTGGAAGGCGGCAGACGGAAACGGATTGTCGCAAATTCGACGGACGTGTGAAAAATCATGATCAACGACGTCTACAACGCGAAAATTCTCGGCTTTGCCGGTAATATTGCGCGCATCGGGCGGCTCGACGACGCCGATGCCACCGCCAAGGCGCATTCCAAGCTGTGCGGGTCCACCGTTGTCGTCGACCTGAAGATGAAGGATGGCATCGTCACCGATTTCGCGCATGAGGTGAAGGCGTGCGCGCTCGGCCAGGCCTCGTCCTCGATCATGGCCAGCCATGTCGTGGGCGCCTCGGCGGAGGAATTGCGGGCCGTGCGCGAGACCATGCGCAGGATGCTGAAGGAAGAGGGGGCGCCACCGGAAGGCCGCTTCGCGGACCTGAAATATCTGGAGCCGGTGCGCGACTACAAGGCCCGCCATGCCTCGACGCTTTTGACCTTCGACGCGGTTGTCGACGCGATCGGCCAGATCGAGAAAAAGCGCGCCGAACAAGCGGCTTGACGAGCGGGAGCGGACGGGATGCGCTCCTGTGAGGCCCTCGCCAACCATCGCGAGGCGGTGTCGGTGATCGTCGGCGTCGCGCCGGTTCGATGACACGACGATGACCGGTCGCTCGCGCAATTTTGGCGGAGCCTGGGCGAAGACGCCGGGACGGCTGTTCGGCACCGGCTTCGTGAGGCTTTACCAGCTCACCCTGTCGGGCTTCATCGGCAATTCCTGCCGGCATTTTCCGACCTGTTCGGAATATGCCTATGAGGCGATCGCCCGCCACGGGCTGTGGCCGGGGGGGTGGCTAGCCCTTTTCAGGGTGATGCGCTGCGGTCCGGGCGGCACGCATGGCATCGACAACGTGCCCGAGAGGCTCGATGCGCGGCTTCGTTGGTATATGCCGTGGCGATACTGGAGCGTGGGGCGCGGTTCGCCCGCCGGGTGAGCCAATCGCGTTAGGATGCCGTTCGAGGCGCCGGGTGGCCACAGATTGGGGCATAACCGCGTCTGCAGCGTCAACCAGCGCTTGTTCCGAAGCGCGGGCGCTGGCAGTTTGCGAATCGTATTGTTCCCAAATCGGAGAGGGAGGCCGCACATGGCTCATAAGTTCGAGATCTACAAGGACAAGAAGGGCGAGTTCCGCGTTCGCTTCAAATATAACAGCGAGATCATGTTCTCGACCGAGGGTTACACCTCGAAATCGAGCGCCCAGAATGCGATCGATTCTATCAAGAAGAACGGACCGGACGCTCCGGTCGAAGACAACAGCTAACGGGCGGCGGGGCCTGCCACCCCCGCCTTCACCCCTATCGCGGTTCGCGACGGGCTTCGCCCGCTTCGCGCAGGCTTTACGCGCGTCGGAACGGTGCCTATGTAGCGTGCCGTCCGGTGCGCTTTGCCTTGGCGTGTGCGCCGGTTGATCAAATACGACACCACCCGCGTTCGTGTGCGGGACTGGATAGGAGACGACGATGTCGCAGATTTCCCTAAAATTTCCCGATGGATCCGTGCGCGAGCACGACGCGACGACGACCGGCGCGCAGCTTGCCGAATCGATCTCGAAATCGCTGGCCAAGAAGGCGGTCGCCTATGCGCTCGACGGCACGGTGCGCGACCTGGCCGATCCGATCGGCACCTCCGGCGCGGTCGAGATCATCACCCGCGACGATCCGCGCGCGCTGGAACTGATCCGCCACGACGCCGCCCATGTGCTGGCCGAGGCGGTGCAGGAATTGTGGCCCGGCACCCAGGTTACCATCGGACCGGTGATCGAAAACGGGTTTTATTACGATTTCGCGCGCAACGAGCCGTTCACTCCGGAGGATTTTCCCGCCATCGAGAAAAAGATGCGCGAGATCATCGGCCGCAACAACGCGTTCACCAGACAGGTTTGGGATCGCGAGAAGGCCAGGCAGGTTTTTCGCGACAAGGGCGAGGCCTACAAGGTTGAACTGATCGACGCGATCCCGGAAGACCAGGAACTCAAGATCTATTTCCAGGGCGATTGGTTCGACCTGTGCCGAGGCCCGCATATGGCCTCGACCGGACAGATTGGCAACGCCTTCAAGCTGATGAAGGTGGCAGGCGCCTATTGGCGCGGTGACGCCAACAATCCCATGCTGACGCGTATCTACGGTACGGCCTGGGCCGACCAGAAGCAGCTTGACGGCTATCTCCACATGCTCGCGGAAGCCGAGAAGCGCGACCACCGCCGCCTCGGCCGCGAGATGGATTTGTTTCATTTCCAGGAGGAGGGGCCGGGCGTCGTCTTCTGGCATTCCAAGGGCTGGAGGATGTTCCAGAACCTGGTCGCCTATATGCGCCGGCGCCTCGACCAGGAAGATTACGAGGAGGTCAACGCCCCGCAGGTGCTCGACAAGGGCCTGTGGGAGACGTCCGGCCACTGGGGCTGGTATCGAGAAAACATGTTCAAGGTGCAGGTCGCCGGAGACGACGCGGAGGACGACCGCGTCTTCGCGTTGAAGCCGATGAACTGTCCCGGCCACGTGCAGATCTTCAAGCACGGCCTGAAATCCTATCGCGACCTGCCGATCCGGCTGGCCGAATTCGGCAATGTCCACCGCTACGAGCCGTCGGGCGCCCTGCACGGTCTGATGCGCGTGCGCGGCTTCACACAGGACGACGCGCATATCTTCTGCACCGAGGACCAGCTTGCGGCCGAATGTCTGAAGATCAACGACCTGATCCTGTCGACCTATGCCGATTTCGGCTTCGAGGAGATCACGGTATTTTTCTCCACGAGGCCGGAAAAGCGCGTCGGCTCGGACGCGCTCTGGGACCATGCCGAGGAAATCATGGGCCGCGTGCTGACGCAGATCCAGCAGTCGGACAACCGCATCAAGACGGCGATCAATCCCGGCGACGGCGCGTTCTACGGTCCGAAATTCGACTATGTGCTGAAGGACGCGATCGGCCGCGAATGGCAATGCGGCACCACCCAGGTCGATTTCAACCTGCCGGAGCGGTTCGGCGCCTTCTATATCGGCGCGGATTCGGAAAAAAAGCAGCCGGTGATGATCCATCGCGCAATTTGCGGGTCGATGGAGCGTTTCCTGGGCATTCTGATCGAGAATTACGCCGGTCATTTCCCGCTCTGGTTCGCGCCGTTGCAGGTCGTGGTCGCCACCATTACCTCGGATGCCGACGACTACGCGCAAGACGTGGCGCGCACGCTGAAGGATCGCGGACTGATCGTGGAAACCGATCTGCGCAACGAAAAGATCAATTACAAGGTGCGCGAACATTCCCTGACCAAGGTGCCGGTGCTTCTGGTATGCGGCCGGCGCGAGGCGGAGGAGGGCACGGTCAATCTGCGCCGGCTCGGTTCGCGCGACCAGCAGTCGCTGGCGTTTGCCGACGCGGTCGCCATGCTCGCCGAGGAGGCGACGCCGCCCGATCTGCGCCGGCGGCGCGCCAAGGCGGGCTGACCAGCCCACCTGTCAGGTGGAAGAGCGCGCGCGGCGGTGGCGCCGCGCGCTCGATGCGTGTCTTCGCCTGCGAGCAGCCAGGCGATGACCCGCGGCCACAAGGCGGCGGCGTTTTTCTGGCGGAAAAAGCCGAGATGGCCGAGACGGGCCGCGCCAGCATCGCCGGGCGAAAAATCCAGTATCGTCCAGCGAGCGGCGGAAAATTGTTCGATCAGCGCTGCCGTGGCGCGCCCGGTCGACCAGCGGTCGTCGCTGGCGCGTACCGATAGAAGCGGGATGTCGATCGACGCGAAGCCGGCATGGTCGGCCAATCGCGGATCGTCGAACAGGAAGCCGGGCCGCCGGCACCAGCGCGCCCAGTCGCGGAAGATCGTTCCCGGCAGCGTCTCGCCGATTCCGAGCCATGCCGGCGCGACGCCGAGCAGCCGGCTTACCGGCACCCCGATCAGGTTCATCGCCAGGAAAAGCCGCAGCTTCTCGTCGGTGAAGCCGAGATAGCCGTTCGCCGACGCGACCATCGCGTAGCGGGAAAATTCCGTCCGGTATCGGCACAAACCCAGCATTGTGCCGCCGATCGACTGGCCGATGCCGACCAGCGGGCGGCCCGGGAAAAGACGCCTGAGAAGCAGGGCGCCGCCCGCCATGTCGTTGACGCCCCAATCCTTCATCGCGACGCTGCCGCGCCAGTCCCGCGGCACGGCCGAGCCGCCCACGCCGCGATAGTCGTAGGTTAGGACCGCGGCCGCTCCGGCCGCGACGGCGGCCTCGGCGAAGCGGCCGTAATGGTCGCGGCGTATCGCGGCGGCGCTCGACAGAAGCACCGCGGGACCGGTGTTGGCGCTGTTTGAATAAAGCGTGCCGCGCAAGGGAAATCCGTCGGCGGCCTGGAACATGACGGTGGCGATATCCACGGTTCTGTCCGGGGCGGGAGGAGGCGGCGACGAGGTCGTGGCGTCGCGCCGGGGCACTTTGGGGGAAGCCGCAATCATGCCTTTCGGTAAGCGGAGCCGGCGGGCCTGTCGGTAGGTTATTTCACATAGAGGCCACGCAAACCGATCGTGCCGAGCGGTTGGCGCCTGGGCTTGCGACGCCTGTGCGCAGCGCCTATCCCAAGGACGATGCCACAAGAGACCTCATCGATCGACGATCCGACGGACGGGGACGGAGCCCTGATCGCCTATTTCGGCTATGGCTCGCTAGTCAACCGCGCAACCCACCGCACCACGATCGTCGACGCGATGCCGGCACGCCTCGCGGGTTGGCGCCGGTTATGGCGCCCTCGGCCGGACATGCCCGGCTTTCCCGCCGCCCTTTTGACCGTGCGGCGGGAAGCTGGCGCGGCCTGCGACGGGTTGTTGGTGGTGGACAAGGCCGAAAACCTCGCGGCCGTCGACGCGCGCGAGGCGCGCTACCGCCGGGTCCGGCTTTCGCCCGCCGCGCTTGAGCCAAGGGGCATTCTGCCACGCGATTGCCCGCTCTACGTCTACGAGGCCGTGCCCGACCTGCCGCTTCACCGCGAGCCGCCCAAAATCCTGCGGTCCTATCTCGACGCCGTCATGCAGGGATTCTTCGTCGAGCATGGCGAGGACGGCCTTCGGCGTCTGGTTGCGGAAACGGAAGGGTTCGACACGCCGATTCACGACGATCGGCATGAGCCGGTCTATCCGCGCGCCATCGCGCTGAGCCCGGCCGAGCGGGATTTGTTCGACCGTCTCCTGGGCCGATCGTAGCAGGCGACGGCCCGATCAGGCGCGGTCCGAACCGGGCTGGGTGGGGTGGAAGAGCCCGAAACCTTCCTGTATAGGGCTGCATCTCCTAGAATGGAGCCTACGGACCGTGGGTCCGCCTTGACGATTGGGTGCTGTGATGACGAACAAATGGTCGCCGAACTCCTGGCGTGAAAAACCGATCAGCCAGGTTCCGGCCTATCCGAATGCCGATATCCTGGCCGAAACCGAACAGCAACTGTCGACCTATCCGCCGCTGGTTTTTGCAGGCGAAGCGCGCAAGCTGAAAAAACAGCTCGCCGCGGTAGCCGACGGGCAGGCGTTCCTGCTGCAGGGCGGGGATTGCGCCGAAAGCTTCGCCGAGCACGGCGCCGACAATATTCGCGACTTTTTCCGCGTTTTCTTGCAGATGGCGGTGGTGCTCACCTTCGCCGGCTCGCAACCGGTGGTCAAGATCGGGCGGATCGCCGGCCAGTTCGCCAAGCCGCGCTCGTCCGACAACGAAACCAAAGGCGATGTGACGCTGCCGAGCTATCGCGGCGACATCATCAACGGCATCGAGTTCGACGAGAAGTCGCGCGTGCCCGACCCGGCGCGCCAGAAAATGGCCTACCGCCAGTCCGCGGCGACGCTCAACCTTCTGCGCGCTTTCGCCCAGGGCGGCTTCGCCAGCCTGGAAAACACTCATAAATGGATGCTCGGCTTCGTGTCCGACAGCCCGCAGGGGGAACGTTACCAGGCGCTCGCCGACCGGATTACCGAGACGGTCGACTTCATGCGCGCCGTAGGCATTACGTCGGAAACCAACCACGCGCTGCGCGAGACGGATTTCTACACCAGCCACGAGGCCCTGCTGTTGGGTTACGAGGAGGCGCTGACCCGGGTCGATTCCACCTCGGGCGACTGGTATGCGACCTCCGGCCACCTGATCTGGATCGGCGACCGGACGCGCCAGCCCGATCACGCCCATGTGGAATATTGCCGGGGAATCAAGAATCCGCTCGGTCTGAAATGCGGTCCCTCGACGACGCCGGACGGCCTGATCGAGCTTATCGATCTACTCAATCCGCATAACGAACCCGGCCGACTGACGCTGATTTCGCGCTTCGGCGCGGAAAAGGTGGGCGACCATCTGCCCAAGCTGATCCGCGCGGTGGAAAAGGAAGGCCGCAAGGTGGTGTGGTCGTGCGATCCCATGCACGGCAACACGATCACCCTGAACAGCTACAAGACCAGGCCGTTCGACCGGGTGTTGAAGGAAGTGGAGACCTTTTTCGAGGTTCACCGCGCCGAGGGCACCCATCCGGGTGGCATCCATGTCGAGATGACGGGCAAGAACGTCACCGAATGCACCGGCGGCGCGCGGGCGATCTCGGCGGAGGATCTGCATGACCGCTATCACACCCATTGCGATCCGCGCCTCAACGCAGATCAGGCGATCGAACTTGCCTTCCTGGTTTCGGAACTGCTGAAAAAGGGTCGCGGCGGTATCCCCGACCGCCAAGTGGTCAATCTTTGATGCTTTTGGCGCGGCCGGGACATCGGTCCCGGCCGCGCCGGTCCTGCAACAGGCGCCCGCGCAGGCAAGATAGAGTGATAAAGGCGGTTCGGGCGTCACCGAAGCACGGGACGGTTTGGTGGAGCGCAGCGCGATAGGCGGGCCCGCGCAAGCCCGGGCGGAGCCCCTCGCGAGCCGATCGGCCGGCCGCGTGTGGGGCTGGGCGCTGGCGCATCCCTACCTTGCGGTAACCGCGCTTATAGTGGTCCAGACCGTTCCCACCCTTTGGGCGCGCGAGCTGTGGTGGCTCGACGAACTGCGCCATGCCGCGGTTTTGAGCGAGCTGCTCGACCATGGCCATTGGCTGGCGCTGTTTCTCAATGGCGAATTCTATCCTGACAAGCCGGCCGGCTATTTCTGGCTGCTGGCGTCGCTGAGCCTCGTCACAGGCACGCAAGCGCCGTGGATCCATTTTCTCGCCGTCGCGATCGGCGCGGTGATGATGGCTGCTGCGACGGTCTGGCTCGCGCGCATCGTGGCGCCGCAAGACCGAGGGCTGGCGCTCACCGCGGCGGTCGTGCTCGTGACAGGCCTGTTTTTCGTCGAGCGCATGCACTATCCGCGCATGGACCCGCATTTCGGTGCATTCATCGCCTGGAGCCTGGGTGCTTTCTTTCTGGCGCTGTCGCGGCCGCGCGCCGTCGGGTGGATGGTCGCAGCCTTTGTTTTTTCGGCCTGCGCCGTGCTTGTCAAAGGGCCGATCGGCATCGTGTTTCCGCTGCTCACGGCGTTTGCCTGGCTGTTGTGGCGAGGGCGGCTGTCGCGGCTGTTTGGCGTCGACGTCGCATATGGAATCGCCGTTTTCGTCGCCATCCTGGGGCTTTACGCCTTCGGGCTCTATCGCGTGCAGGGGCAGGCCTATCTGCAGGCGCTGGCCGGCGATGTCGGCACCCGGGCGGTGGCCGACGGCTTCAGGCTCTATTTCCACCTGCCGCACTACCTGTTCATGCTCGCCTATCGCTGGCTGCCATGGACATTGTTGCTGCTGGTGCTGCCGTGGCCGGGACTGCTGTCGGCCCTCCGGCCCGCCCGCCTCGGCGCGGCGCGCGCGGCCGGCGATGGCGGTTATGCCTTTTTGGTGTTGTCGGTCGCTGCCCCGCTCGTCGTTTTGACCTTCCTGCGCTATGTGAGCATGAATTTCCTGCTCTGCTTCTATCCTGCCCTCGCGGTTCTGACCGGCCGCGTCGTACTCGATCTGGTGCCGAGGCGGGCCCTTTTGTTCCGCTCGTTGGTCGCCGGCCTGTTGTTGCTCGGAGTTCCCGTTCTGATCGCTGTCGCCTGGCGGAACTATTACGGCTTCTTCCTCGCCGGCAATCTGGTCGCCGGCCTGGTTCTGGCTCCGTTCGCGCTCAGCCTGTGGTTGCGGCGTGCGGCCGAGTGGTGTCGATGGCTGCCGCTGTTGGCGCTGTCCGTCGCGGCTGTGTCGCTGCCGCATTTCCTACTCACCCTGCCGGCTCTCGACATCCGCAAGAGCACGCGGCCCGCCTGCGAGGCCGCCAGACCCTATTTGGAGGCGGGGTGGAAGCCGCTGGTGCTGCGGCCGGGGCGCTGGAGCGGCGTGTTCCAGTATTATTGCGGGCGCCGTATTCCCGAAATCGTCGGTTGGGAGGCGCTCCTTGGCGAGATCGCCCGACGGGACAAGGTTGTGGTGTTCATGCAGGAGGGAGGCTGGGCGCAGCTTGCGCCCAATCCGGGCGGATTTCGGTTGATCGGCCCTCAAGGCGCGCGTTTCGTCGCCGTCGCCTGTGAAGGCTGCGGCCGCTGATGCCCGTCGTGGGAACGGCTATAGGCCAGGCTATGAACGGTGTTTCACCGATCGTTTCATCCCAGTGAACGCTCAGTCGTCGGCGGGCGGATTGCACCGATGACCGGTTCCTTCCTATATCGGCGTCATGAGCACAATCCCCAGCCTTTTCATCTCGCATGGCGGGCCCAACATCGTGACCGACGACACGCCGGCCCGCGATTTTCTCAAAAGCCTGTCCGGTCTGATTCCACGCCCGAAGGCGATCGTGATCGTGTCGGCCCATTTCGAGACCGGCGGTGTTTCGGTGGTCACCGACCCAAAGCCGGGCATGATCTACGATTTCGGCGGCTTTGCGCCGGAACTTTACCAAATGGTCTATCCGGCGCCGGGCAGTCCGGAACTCGCCGGACGCGTGGTCGAGCTGTTGGCGAAGGCCGGCCTGGCGCCCACCCACACGGTCCAGCGCGGCTTCGATCACGGCACCTGGACGCCGCTTTTGCTGGCCTATCCGCAGGCCGACATTCCCGTCGTTCAGGTCTCGGTCGATCCCGACCGTGACGCGCGCTGGCATTACGCGGTCGGCTGCGCCCTGGCGCCGCTGGCCAAGGAAGGTGTGCTGATGATCGGCTCCGGTCACATCACCCACAATCTGCGCGCGGTAATTCCGGTCATGCGCGGCGGCGCGTCTGTCGACCAGGCGATGGTCGACAAGGTCGAGGCTTTTACCGGCTGGTTGGCTGAACATCTCGCCGTCGGAGATATCGAGGCGCTGCTCGACTGGAAGACCCGCGCGCCTTATCCGGTCGAAAACCATCCGAGCGACGAACATTTGATGCCGCTATTCTTTGCCGTCGGGGCCGCCGGCGAGGCAGCGACCGGTACACGCGTTCACGCCTCGCGGCAGTTCGGCCTTTTCGCTTTCGACGCTTATCTTTTCAGCCGATCGGTGGCGGACGACGTGTAAAGTCGTGGTCGGTCGCGCCAACGCGCTTTCAGGCCGCGTCCGCGGCGGAGTTGGGTGAATGGACAGGTTTGAATGAGCGAACTCCAAACTCCCGATCTCCTGGAGCGGTCAGGTCTGCCCGACGATCTGCGCTTTCTGGTCGAGAAATATCCGCGCTCCGACTGGGCCGCGCATCGCAATATTGGCGGTATGGCGCAGTTCTGGCTGCAACGTCACGCCATGTTCCGCGACCTCGGCGGCCTGTTGACGACCGGTATTGCCGACTATCGCGAGGGCGTGCGGTCGGCAGCCGATTTCGCGCAATGGTTCGCGCCGCGCCTCAACTATTTTCTCGGCCATCTCGACGGGCACCACAATATTGAGGACCAGCATTATTTTCCGGTCTTCGCGCGGGCGGAAAAACGGCTCGCCCGCGGTTTCGAAATTCTCGACGGCGATCATCACGCCATCCACGACGTCCTCGAGCGCAATGCGGCGACGGCGAACGACTTTTTGCGCGCTCTTAACGCCGACGAGGACGCAAGGCGTTTTGCCGCCGACGCCTATGCCGACGCCAATCAGCGGCTCGTCGCCATGCTGACGCGGCATCTCGACGACGAGGAGGATTTGATCATTCCGCTGATCCTCGATCGCGGCGAAATGGCTCTCGGCGTGGCGTGAGCCTGTCAGCATCAGCGAGGTTGCGGTCTGGAGAGCGCTTGCGCGTCACGGCCAGGTGCCGCATTTTCTGCCTGCGTTGCGCACCGTGTCGGGCCTGATGCGGCCGCGACGCGCGGGAGGATCGTATGAAGACCATCGCCCAAATCCGCGAGCGCGCCGCCGAACGCAAGGGCGGCGAGGCCGCTCTTGCCACGCTGTTGCCGTCCGTGCCCGAGAATGCCGCCGTGGCGGCTATCCCCGACGACCGCGTGCTTTCGACCATGGCCAACAGGGTGTTTTGCGCCGGCTTCGTGTGGCGCGTGATCGAGCAGAAATGGCCCGGTTTCGAAGAAGCGTTTCTGGGTTTCAATCCCAAGCAGCTCCTGTTCCAGCCGGACGAGTTCTGGCACGATCTGGCCGGTGACGCGCGCATCGTGCGCAACCCGCAAAAGATCAAATCGGTGCGCGACAACGCCGCCTTTGTCGATAGGATTTCGCGCGAGCATGGTGGGTTTGGCCGGTTTCTCGCCGACTGGCCGGCCGACGACCAGGTCGGGTTGATGGCTTTCCTGGCCAAAAACGGCAGCCGGCTCGGCGGCAATACCGGACAATATCTGCTGCGCTGGCTGGGCTGGGACTGTTTTATCGTTTCGCGCGACATGGCGGCCGCCTTGCGCGATGCCGGGCTCGATATCGCAGAAAGCCCGAGTTCTAAGAAGGACCTTCACGCCATCCAGGCACAGCTCAATGCCTGGCGCACCGAAACCGGCCTGGCTTACGTTCACCTTTCGCGCATCCTGGCGATGTCGATCGGCGAGAACCATTCGCCAGAGGCATTGCGCGAGTATATGGGCGAATAGGCCTGCAGCGCGGCCATTGCCGCGTCGGCGCGGTCGCGCTACAGGCAGTGGCATGAGCATGCCTTCGACCCTTCGTATCGCCACCGCGCAACTGAACCCGATCGTCGGCGACGTCGTCGGCAATCTCGAAAAGGCGCGGGCAGCGCGTGCCGACGCGGCGCGCCACGGCGCCGAGCTGGTGCTGTTCACCGAATTGTTCATTGCCGGCTACCCGCCCGAGGATCTGGTTCTCAAGCCGGCCTTCGTGGCGGCCTGCGAACGCGCCGCGCTCGACCTCGCCGCCGAGACCGCCGATGGCGGGCCTGGGATCGTGATCGGCACACCGCTCGCGCGTTCGTCGGGCCTGCACAATGCGGTCATTGTCGCCGACGGCGGCAAGGTGCTCGGTGAACGCTACAAGCTCGACCTGCCGAATTATGGCGAATTCGACGAAAAGCGGGTTTTCGAGCCGGGACCGTCGATGCCCGGGCCGGTCGATTTTCGCGGCGTGCGCGTCGGTGTGCCGGTCTGCGAGGATATTTGGGGCGATCTCGGCGTGTGCGAGACGCTCGCCGAAAGCGGAGCCGAGCTTCTGCTGGTGCCCAACGGTTCGCCTTATTACCGCGGCAAGGTCGACATGCGCCAG
The DNA here is from genome assembly GCF_009742725.1 of Nitratireductor arenosus. Lineage (GTDB taxonomy): Bacteria > Pseudomonadota > Alphaproteobacteria > Rhizobiales > Rhizobiaceae > Mangrovimarina > Mangrovimarina arenosa. The sequence continues at coordinate 670,075 of NZ_WPHG01000002.1, forward strand.
CAGGTCGTGATCCGGCAGGTGATCGAGAGCGGTCTGCCGATTTTGTACGCCAACCAGCTCGGCGGCCAGGACGAACTCGTCTTCGACGGCGCCTCCTTCGCCATTGGTGCCGACAAGTCGCTCGCTTTCCAGATGAGCCAGTTCGAGGAGGCGGTCTCGGTTTCGACCTGGAAACGCGCGCCGGATGGCTGGGTCTGCGATGGCGGACCGATGTCGCAAATCCCCGAGGCGGAGGAGGCCGATTACCGCGCCTGCCTGCTGGGCCTGCGCGACTACGTCAACAAGAACGGTTTCAAGAACGTCGTCCTGGGACTGTCGGGCGGCATCGATTCGGCGATCTGCGCGGCGCTTGCCGTCGACGCGCTCGGCGAGGACCGGGTGAGGGCGGTGATGATGCCCTACACCTATACCACCAAGGACTCGCTCAAAGATGCCGAGGATTGCGCCCGCGCGCTCGGCTGTCGCTACGACACCGTGCCGATCTTCGAGCCCGTCCAGGGCTTTTCGCATGCCCTGACGCAGCTTTTCGAGGGCACCGAGGACGGCATCACCGAGGAAAACCTGCAGAGCCGGACGCGCGGCACCATTCTGATGGCGATCTCCAACAAGTTCGGCTCGATGGTAATCACCACCGGCAACAAGTCGGAAATGTCGGTAGGCTACGCGACGCTTTACGGCGACATGAATGGTGGCTTCAATCCGATCAAGGATCTTTACAAGATGCAGGTCTACGCCCTGTCGCGCTGGCGCAACGCCCATACCCCGCCGGGCGCGCTTGGCCCCACCGGCGAGGTCATTCCGAAAAACATCATCGACAAGGCGCCGTCGGCCGAATTGAAGCCCGACCAGACCGACCAGGATTCGCTGCCGCCCTATCCGGTACTTGACGATATCCTGGAATGTCTGGTGGAAAACGAGATGGGCGTCGACGCCATCGTCGCGCGCGGCCACGACCGCGAGACGGTGCACCGGATCGAACATCTGCTCTATATCGCCGAGTACAAGCGCCGCCAGGCGGCGCCGGGCGTCAAGATCACCCGCAAGAACTTTGGCCGCGACCGGCGCTATCCGATCACCAACCGGTTTCGGGATCGTTCGTAAGATTCCATTTAGCCGCGTTGTCCGTGATTTGTCGGCGCGTTGGCGACTATGGCGCTTTCGGTTTTTCCAGTTCCTTTCGCGTTGAATAGACCCGGTCGACTATCCCCCAGTCGCGGGCTTCCTGTGCAGTCATGAAGAAGTCGCGGTCGAGCGTGCGCTCGACCTCTTCTTCCGTGCGCCCGCAATGTTGTGAATAGAGCCGGATCATGCGCCGTTTCAGCTTCAATATGTCTTCCGCATGGCGTTGCACGTCGGATGCCTGACCGCGAAAGCCACCTGAGGGTTGGTGCAACACGATGCTCGCATTCGCGAGGGCGGCGCGTCGGCCGGGCTCGCCCGCCATCAACAGAAACGATCCCATCGAGCCGGCCGTTCCCATGCACACCGTGGCGACCGGGCTGTTGATGAAGCGCATTGTGTCATAGATCGCAAAGCCGCTGGACACCACGCCGCCCGGCGAGTTGATATAGAAGGAAATCTCGCGTTCGGGATTCTCCGATTCCAGAAACAGAAGTTGTGCGCAGATGAGCGCCGCCGAATCGTCGTTCACTTCGCCGTTGAGGAAAATGATCCGCTCGCGAAGCAGCCTAGAAAAGATATCGAAGGAGCGTTCGCCTTTGGGCGATTGCTCCACGACCATGGGGACGAGCGCCATCGTGTCGCGCATCGGCGATCTCCTTTGTTGTCGAGGTCGATTTGAGTTGGCGTCAGGCGGCGCGCGCGCGCGTGCCGGCGTTCTGGTTGGCAGCGCGCGGCACCAAGCGCATCGGTGGCTGGTGGACAAGCCGCAGCCGGGTTGCGACTGGCCCTTCCGACGCGATGTCTACCGTGACGCGGGAGGAGATGTTGTCGTCATCTGCCTCGCGCCAGCGGTATACGACGCGCGTTTTCGGCACGACATCGATGATCTGGAAGCTGTTTTCGGCCCTGGGTGCGCCGTTCGTATCGGCTTGTTCGGGCCGTGCGCCAAGCCACTCGGCAGCGAGAATGCTGTTCGTCAGAGCGCGCCAGACGGTATCAAGCGGCGCCTGGATCAACGTTTCCACAGCGATGTCAGGGATGCGGGTTTTGCCGGGCATCATTGGTCGAGCTCCTTCAAAAGTGTTTTCAGCCGCTCGATCCGCGCCGGCCAATAAACGCGATAGCGGTCGAACCAGTCGAGCAAAGGGGTAAGACCGTTTGGATCGACGACGTAATTGACGTGGCGACCGATGCGCCGCTCTCGCACGAGTCCGGCCTTGCGCAGGACCGTGAGGTGTTGCGAGATGGCAGGCTGCGACACGTCGAGCCCCTCTCTGACCTGTGTGGCGTTTTTCTCGCCCTCGACGAGCCGCTCGAACACGGCTCGGCGTGTCGGATCTGCCAGCGCCTTGAAAATTTCCGTTTCATTCATGCCAACAGATAAGCATACACTTATTTGATTCTCAAGAGCGGAGCCATTTTTCCCGAAAGGCCACCGGTTGCTGGAAACGGCTCGATGCCGGGAGGTGGCGGCCACAGAACCGGCGTCTGGTTTATGTCGCCGCGTATAGATGTTGCCGGGCTGCACCTGGTGCCGGATTGGCCGCAAGAAGTCGATGGCGGCAGGGTAATCCGATCACCAACCGATTCAGGGATCGGGCGCGACAAAGGGCATATGCCGGGCGAAAGCCGTCCACAGCCGGCGGATGCCGGCCAGAATCCGGGAGGTTTGCGGGCTTCGACCGCTGCGCGCGTTGCGGACGCGCTCGCCGAGCGCGTCGAGTTCGCGGATGCGGGTGACATGCTCGGCGCAGCCGCAACCCTCCCCGAGCGCGATCTTTTCCAGGTAGAACCGTTCGAAACTCTGTCGTTTCATCGGCGCCTCCCGCAGGTTCAGGTATCGTGTCCGACCAGAAAAGCCTCAAGCGCGGCATTGACCGCTTCCGGCGCCTCGATGGTCGAGGAATGGCCGGCTTTGGGGATGCGGACGAGTTTTGATCCAGGGATCAGGCGGTGCATGGTCTCCGATTTTTCAGGCGGGGTCGCGACATCCTCCTCGCCGACCAGGATGAGGGTTGGCGTCTTGATGGCCGCGATCGTCTCGCCAAGGCCCTGGCGGTCGATTACGCCGGCAACGGCACGGGTAATGCCGGTTCGGTCTGCCGAAACGATGCGTTTGCGCCACATCTCGCGCTCGGCCGCGCGCGTCGGATTGTCGAGATAGGTCTTGCCGAACATGATCGGCATGATCCTGCCGGAAACGATTCCCAGTCCGAACCAGCGCGCGATGAAATTGAGGGTCCGGTAGCGCGGGAGGTTTTTCGCCGGCTCCGCGCCCGCGGACGTATCCAGCAGCGTGAGCGAGCGCAGAAGTTCGGGCCGGCGCAGGGCAAGCCGCATGCCCACGAACCCGCCCATTGAAAGCCCGACAAAATGGCACGGGCCGACGTCGAGCGCCACAATCAGGGCGGCCGCGTCCTCCGTCAGCGTATCCATGTCGTAGCCGTCGCTTGCAATCGCGCTGTCGCCCTGGCCGCGATGATCGTAGGCGATGCAGCGGTAATGCTGTTTCAAACGGTCGATCTGGGCGCGAAACATTTCGCCGCGAAACAGCAGCCCATGCGAAAAAACGACGGTGTGCGGACCTGACCCCTCGTCCAGATAATGCAGTCTTGCCCCGTTCGCCTCGACATATGGCATGGTCTCGCTCCAGCTTGACCGGTGCGAAACAGTGTCGGGCATGATGCCGGGCTTGGCAAGGCGGCGCATACGGTGCCTTGCATGCCCCGCTTGCGACGCCGAAACTGGCGGTCGCGCGGGCCGAACGTGGAAACCGCGTTCCGGATTTGCCTTGGTCCCAGTCCGGTTCGGCCTATCAATTCGCCCGTGCCGACCCTATAGACTTGGCGCGATCAGTCGAACCCAACCGGGCCGGCGCGTGAGCGTGCCGTCGCCCATTTCGTCACCCTTCGTCACCTGCGCCCATGATGTTTTTCACCTTCCTGCGCGACAATGCCCGCTGGCTCGCCGGCGGTTTTCTGCTGACCTTGTTCTCTTCGTTCGGCCAGACCTTCTTCATCTCGCTGTCGGCGGGCCAGATCCGCGCCGAATACGGGCTCAGCCATGGCGGCTTCGGCACGCTCTACATGGTCGCCACGCTCGCAAGCGCGTTGACGCTGCCCAAATTCGGCCAGATCGTCGACCGCTATTCCGCGCGGACGGTGGCGCTCATCATCATGCCCCTGCTCGCCGCGGCGGCGCTGCTGATGGCGGTGTCGAGCCACATCGTCGTGCTTGCCGTTTCGATCTATATGCTGCGCCTGTTCGGCCAGGGCATGATGACCCACAACGCATTCACCGCCATGGCGCGCTGGTTTTCGGCCCAGCGCGGCCGCGCGGTCTCGGTCGTCACCCTCGGCCACAATGTCGGCGAGGCGGTGTTTCCGCTGCTGTTCGTCTTGGTGGCAGGGCTGGTGGGCTGGCGCGGCTCGTGGGTCGTGGCGGCGCTGGCGTTGGCTCTCGTGGCGCTGCCGGCGGTCGGCGCGCTGATTGCCGTCGAGCGCGCGCCGCGCGCTAACGATCCGGTCGCCAGGAAGGTCGACGCGCCCGACTGGACGCGCGGCCAGGTTATCCGCGATCCGATGTTTTATCTGCTGTTGATGGGGGTGATGGCGCCGGGCTTCATCGGCACCACGATCTTTTTCCACCAGGTCTATCTGGTCGAGCTGCGCGGCTGGTCGATCGAGATTTTCGCCGTTTCCTTCACCTTCATGGCCGCGATGACGGTTACTTTCGCGCTGGTGTCGGGACAGTTGATCGACCGGTTTTCCGCGGTTGCCATCCTGCCGGGCTTCCTCGTTCCGCTGGGGGCCGCCTGCCTGGTGCTGGGTTCGTTCGACGGCCAGTGGAGCGCTTTTGCCTTCATGGGCCTGCTCGGTATTTCCTATGGCTTTTCCTCCACGCTTTTCGGCGCTTTGTGGCCGGAAGTCTACGGGCTCAAACATCTCGGCTCGATCCGCGCGCTGACGGTCGCCATCATGGTGTTTGCGACCGCGATGGGACCGGGCCTGACCGGATTCCTGATCGACCGGGGCGTTTCCTACCCGGCGCAGATCGTGGCGATGGGGCTCTATTGCTTCGTGACATCATTTTTGATGACCTATGTGGCGGCCAGGGTGCGGGTCCGCGCCTTGAAAGCGGCGGGCCTTTCGGCTACGCCGCGCGCATGACAGTCACAGTCCGTTTTGCGCCGTCGCCCACCGGCAACATCCATATCGGCAACGCGCGCACGGCGCTGTTCAACTGGTTGTTCGCGCGCAAGAACGGCGGCCGGTTCGTGCAGCGCTTCGACGATACCGACCAGGCGCGCTCGAAACAGGAATTCGCCGACCAGATCCTCTACGATCTGCATTGGCTGGGCATCTTTCCCGACAAGGTCGACCATCAGTCCCGGCGCTTCGAGCGCTACCAGGCCGCCGTCGAAAGACTGAAGGCCGCAGGGCTGCTCTACCCGTGTTACGAAACGCCCGACGAGCTTGAGCTGAAGCGCAAGATCCGGCTGTCGCGCAAACTGCCGCCGATCTACGGTCGCGAGGCGCTGGCGCTCGGCGACGAAGACCGAGCCGCGCTCGAGGCCGAGGGCCGCAAGCCGCATTGGCGCTTCCTGCTGCCCAATTACCAGCGCGACCCGTCCGAAACGCAGCGCACCGACATATCCTGGAACGACATCGTGCGCGGCGAGGAAACGGTCGATCTGGCCTCGCTGTCCGATCCGGTGTTGATACGGGCCGACGGCACCTATCTCTACACGCTGCCGTCGGTGGTCGACGATATCGAGATGGGGATCACCCATGTCATCCGCGGCGACGATCACGTCACCAATACCGGCGTGCAGATCGCGCTGTTCAAGGCGCTGGGCGCGGACGCACCCGCCTTCGGCCATCACAATTTGCTGACGGCGGCAAGCGGCGAGGGGCTTTCCAAGCGTAGCGGCGCGCTGTCGATCGCCAGCCTGCGCGAGGACGGCATCGAGCCGATGGCGATCGCTTCGCTCGCGGTTCTGACCGGTACGTCGGAAAACATCGAGCCGGTGCCGTCGATGGGCGACCTGGCGGAAAAGTTCGACCCCGCCGCCGCCTCGCGTTCGGCGGCCAAGTTCGATCCCGCCGACCTTGTCCATCTCAACCGGGCGCTGCTTCAGACGATGCCGTTTACCGCCGTGCGCGACCGGTTGGTCGCCTTCGGCGTCGGCGGCGAGCGGGCCGAGGCGTTCTGGCTGGCGGTGCGCGGCAATCTGGACCGGCTCAGCGACGCCGCGCGCTGGTGGGAGGTGGTGTCGAAGGACTATCGCCCCGATGTGCCTTTCGCCGAAGCCGACGCGGCCTTTCTTGCCGATGCGTTCGCACTCCTGCCCGACGAGCCGTGGAACGGCGAGACCTGGAAGGCCTGGACGAGCGCGGTCAAGGATAAGACCGGGCGCAAGGGCAAGGCCTTGTTTCGGCCCTTGCGGCTTGCCCTTACCGGGCTTGAGTCCGGGCCGGAGCTGTCAGATCTATTGCCGCTTCTGGGTCGGGAAGAAACACTGGCCCGACGACCCTGACCTTGCGGTCGTCATCGTCTTGGACGTCACCGGGAAGCGAGCCGGCCGGCTCGGGCGCCGGTTCGGCCGGTGTCAGCAATGACTTGATCATGTCCTCGTCGAGGCCGCCTGCCTGGTTTGCCAGCGTTTCAGGATCGGCCGCCGGATCGGGGCGCGACAGCGGCACCGGCAGTACCGGTTCGGCGGCCGCCGGCGCGTCCTTGTCGGGTTTTTCCGCCTCGCCGGCGATGACGGAAAAGCCACGCGCCGGGTTACAGCCGCAACTTGCCGGCCGCTCGTAGTCGGGGCGCCGGTAAAGGAACGCGGCGGGAAGCTCGGTATAGGGTGCACCGGCCAGAGAGACCATCTGGTCGGTCTCCTGGTCGGGAACGCGATGCAGGTAGAGCGCGACCTCCGTACCCGGGCACATCGCCTTACACGCCGCCTCGTCGCGGTCGAGAGCGCTTGCCGGGGTCGAAAACGACACCGGAAAATAATAGCCGTCGCATGTGCGCACGCACAATGTCCGGAAGCGGCCGGTTACGCCGGGCGCGATCTGGATCGGGCCGTCGCGATTGATGACGGCGCGCACCCGGTCGTCGTCGTCGAGGGGAGAGCGCCGGCGCGACTTGTCCTTGTCGGCGTCGACCGGACCGCCGAAAAGCTGCTCAAACAGCGGCCGGCCGCGCTGGTCCTCGCGCGCGCGCCGCGTCGCCACGGTCTGGTCGCGGCAGTCGTTCGCTGCGATCGAGGCCATCAGACGCCGCCGTTCGCGCCTCGTATCGCCGCCGCTGCGAGATAGACCGGCATGTTTGCGCTCCAGCGTGGCGAGGTTGTCGTGCATGCGCTTCAGCGTGTTGTCGAGCGATTGGCAGACATTGCCGGTGTCGCGGCGGAAAAAGCCGCCGGAACAGCCGGCGCGACGTTGCTGGCGCTCAGCCTTGGCGATCTGTCCCCTTTGGTCGCGGATCGCCTTTTCATAACGACGCGCTGCGGGCGAAGCGACAATGCGCGTCTGGCCGAGCGTGGCCAGGCGCGCCTCCAGGTCGCGGCAAAGACGCGAGGCGGCCTCGACGGAGCCAGGTGACAAAATACCGAAAGAGACGGCGACAAGCAGCACGGCACAACGTATCGGGCCGAGCCAGCCCCCTGTCATCGATGTTCGCGTAGTCGCCATGTCGGTCCCGGTCTCGCAGTCGCGGACCGATGCAACCTAGCCGAAACCGGTTAACCCGGTCTTTAGCATATGCGCGGTTGGCGGCTTCAGCCGTCGGCCGTCTGCGAGGCCTCGACCACAGAAAGCGCGGTCATGTTGACCACGCCGCGCGAGGTGACCGATGGTGTCAGAATATGGGCAGGGCGGGCCGCGCCAAGCAGGATCGGGCCGACATGCAGCGCATCAGTCAATTGCTTGATCGTGGTCAGCGCGATATTGGCGGCATCGAGGTCAGGGAAGACCAGCAGATTGGCTTCTCCCTTCAGCCTGGAATGCGGATAGACGCGTTGGCGCAGCATTTCCGAAAGCGCCGAATCGCCGTGCATCTCGCCATCGGCCTCCAACTCCGGCGCCAACGCCGCGATCAGGCTCGCCGCCTTGCGCATTTTCAGCGTGCTGGCCGTGTCGCGCGAGCCGAAATTCGACAGCGACAGCAAGGCCGCCTTGGGCTCAATGCCGAAGCGGCGGATTTCGGCCGCTGCGAGCACGGTCATCTCGGCGATTTCCTCCGCGCTCGGCTCGACGCTGACATAAGTGTCGGTGAAGAAGGTGACGCCGCGCTGCATGATCAGCATCGACAGGGCGGATAGGTCGCGTACGCCGGGCTTGTGGCCGACGATCAGGTCAACATTGCGCAGATGGCGCTCGAAACGGCCTTCCAGGCCGCAGATCATCGCATCCGCCTCACCGCGGATCAGCGCGAGGGCTGCGATCACCGTGGTGTTGGTACGCACCATGGTGCGCGCGGCCTCCTGGGTGATGCCGCGACGGCCGGCGACGCCGATCAGCATCTCGACATAGTCACGGTAGCGCGGATCGTCCTCGGGATTGACCAGATCGAAATCGGCGCCCGGTCGGATTCTGAGCCCGTGGCGCCGCAAACGGACCTCGATCACATGCGGGCGTCCGATCAGAATCGGTTCGGCGATGCCTTCCTCGACAACCACCTGGGCGGCGCGCAATACGCGCTCGTCCTCGCCGTCGGCATAGATGACACGTTTGGCCGTGGCCCGGCGCGCGGCCGAAAAGACCGGCTTCATGACCAGGCCGGAGCGGAACACGAAGCGGTTCAGCCGGTCGATATAGGCATCCAAATCGGCGATCGGCCGCGCGGCGACTCCGGTCTCGCAGGCCGCCTTGGCGACGGCGGGCGCGATCCTGAGGATCAGGCGTGGATCGAACGGCGAGGGGATCAGGAAATCCGGGCCGAAAGTCGGGGTTTCGCCCGAATAGGCGCGGGCGGCGACATCGGATGGCTCCTCGCGGGCGAGAGCGGCGATTGCCTGGACCGCCGCCATCTTCATATCCTCGTTGATCGCGGTCGCGCCGACATCGAGCGCGCCGCGGAAGATGTAAGGAAAGCACAGCACGTTGTTGACCTGGTTGGGAAAGTCCGAGCGCCCGGTGCAGATCATCGCGTCGGGCCGCGCCTCGCGCGCGACCTGGGGCATGATTTCCGGCACCGGATTGGCGAGCGCCAGGATCAGCGGCCGCTCGGCCATTTCCGCCAACAGCTCCGGCTTCAGAACGCCTGCAGCCGACAGGCCCAGAAAAACGTCGGCGCCGCCGATGACGTCGGCAAGCGCGCGTGCGTCGGTGTCCTTGAGATACGGCTCCTTCCACCGGTCCATTTCCTCCACGCGGCCTATATAGGCGACGCCGTGGCGGTCGGTGATCCAGATGTTGTCGGGTTTGGCGCCGAGCGAGACGAGCAGGTTGAGGCAGGCGATTGCGGCCGCGCCGGCGCCCGAGGTGACGATCTTGACGGCGGCGATGTCCTTTTCGGCCAGTTCGAGCGCGTTGAGCACCGCCGCCGCGACGATGATCGCCGTACCGTGCTGGTCGTCGTGGAAGACCGGGATCGCCATGCGTTTCTTCAGCCGTTCCTCGACCTCGAAACATTCCGGCGCCTTGATGTCTTCGAGATTGATGCCGCCGAAGGTGGGCTCGAGGGCGGCGATGGTTTCGACCATGCGTTCGATTTCGGGCGCGTCGATCTCGATGTCGAACACGTCGATACCGGCGAATTTCTTGAACAGCACCGCCTTGCCTTCCATCACCGGCTTGGACGCGAGCGGGCCGATATTGCCGAGGCCGAGAACGGCCGTGCCGTTTGAGACGACGCCGACCAGATTGGCGCGTGCGGTGTAGTCGGCCGCGCTGGCAGGATCGTCGTGGATGGCCAGGCACGGCACCGCCACGCCCGGCGAATAGGCCAGCGCCAGGTCGCGCTGGTTGCCGAGCGGCTTGGTCGCCTGGATCTCGAGTTTCCCGGGCGAGGGGTAACGGTGGAAGAACAGCGCCGCCTCGTCGAACTCGCTGCGCTCGGTCTTGTCCTGCTTCTTCGTCATGTCGCGATGTCCAATGCCTGAACGGCCAAATTAGCACGCCGCATCCCGTCATGGGGAGCGGTCGGCTTGAAGCTGTTTCGCAGCCGGCGGCGCTAGCGGCCGGATGCGGTTCCGGTGTCCGAGCCCGTCCGTTCGATTCGCACTTGGGGCCTTAGCGCGCGCGGGTCGTGGGGGCAGGCCGCGGGTCAGCGCGCCACGACCGTCTGGCGCTGTTCGCCGAGGCCGGCGATGCCCAGATGCATGGTGTCGCCGTCGCGGAGGAATACCGGCGGCTTGAAGCCGAGGCCGACGCCGGGCGGCGTGCCGGTGGTGATGACGTCGCCCGGTTCCAGCACCATGAACTGCGACAGGTAGGAGACGATTTCGGCCACCGAAAAGATCATCGTCGCCGTGTTGCCGGTCTGGCGTCTTTGGCCGTTGACGTCGAGAAACATGTCGAGAGCCTGCGGATCGGCGATCTCGTCGGCCGTCACCAGAAACGGGCCGAGCGGCCCGAAGGTCGGCGCGCTCTTGCCCTTGATCCACTGACCGCCGCGCTCGGCCTGATAGGCGCGTTCCGACACGTCGTTGCATACGGCATAACCGAAGACGTGCGACAGGGCGTCGTTCTTGCCGACATAGTCGCAGCGCTTGCCGATCACCACCGCAAGCTCGACCTCCCAATCGAGTTTTTGCGCCCCGCGCGGGATCAGCACGTCGTCATTGGGCCCCGACACGGAACTCGGCGCCTTGGAAAACACGATCGGCTCCTTGGGGATCGGCGCGCCGGTCTCAGCGGCATGATCGGCATAGTTGAGGCCGATCGCGATGAAATGGCCGATACGGCATAGCGGCGCGCCGATGCGTGCGCCGGCCGGCGCGGCCGGGCGCGAGGACAGGTCGGCGCCGGCGAGTTTTTCGTAAAGCGCCGGCGAGACCGATTCAGGTCCGTAATCGGGGACGATGCCGGACATGTCGCGGATCGTACCGTCGGCCTCGACCAGGCCTGGCCGTTCGTTCCCCATTTCACCAAAGCGAACCAGTTTCAAAGGCTTGTTCCTCGTTCTTTGAGAGTGGATTCAACGGCGTTCAAAAGGCGCTCGGATAAAGCCCGCCGTCGAGGATCAGGTTCTGACCAGTGATATAGCCGGCATGCGCCGAACACAAAAACGCGCACGCCTTGCCGAATTCCTCCGCCGTGCCGAGGCGGCCTGCGGGAATGTCGGCGGCGACCTTTTTTGCCTGCTCCTCCACGCTGACGCCGGCCTTTTCGGCGGCAAACACCAACGTGCTGCGGATGCGGTCGGTGTCGAATTTGCCGGGCAGGATATTGTTGATGGTGACGTTGCTGCCGGCGACCGTGCGGGCGATGCCGGCGAGAAAGGCGGTCAGTCCGGCGCGCGCGCCCGACGACAGGTCGAGCCCGGGAATCGGCTGGTAGACCGACAGCGAGGTGATGTTGACGATGCGTCCGAATCCGCGTTCGGCCATGCCGTCGATGACGGAGCGGATCAGTTCGATCGGCGTCACCATGTTCTGCGTCACGCCGTCAAGCAGCGCCTCGCGGTCGAGCTGGCGAAAATCGCGCAAGGGCGGGCCGCCATTGTTGTTGACGAGAATGTCCGGCGCCGGACAGGCGGCCAGCAGCGCCTCCTGGACCTCAGCCTTCGACACGTCGCCGGCGACTTCCGTCACCGTAACCCCGTAGCGTGTGCGCAGGCCGGCCGCAGTCTCAGCGAGCGTGTCGGCGTCGCGGCCGTTGATCACCAACGCACAGCCGGCTTCGGCCAGGGCGCTGGCGCAACCAAGGCCGAGACCCCGGCTCGACGCGCACATGATCGCCGACTTGCCCCGAATTCCCAGATCCATTTTCGTTTCCTCCCGCTTGTCGGCCGCACACTAGTGTCAGAAGGCTCTTGAGAAAACTCCCCCAAAAGCCGCAGCGGCCATGCAGGCGTCGTCACATGGCTGTGACATGAATCGTGTTTTGGAAGGCCGGCAACAAGAGGTGGGCGCTTCATGGCCGGTGAACGGATCCGCACCTTCCGGACGCTTTTCGTCTCGGACATCCATCTGGGCTCGAAACCGGCCAAGGCCGAGCTGCTGATCGACTTTCTGCGCCATCACGATGCCGCAACGATCTATTTGGTCGGCGACATCGTCGACGGCTGGCGCCTGCGGCGCTCGTGGCACTGGCCCCAGGCCCATAACGACGTGGTGCAAAAATTGCTGCGCAAGGCGCGCAAGGGCACGAAGATCGTCTATATCGCCGGCAATCACGACGAATTCCTGCGCGCCTTTCAAGGCGTGCATTTCGGCGGGATCGTGGTCGCCGACCGTGCGATCCACGAGGCGGCCGACGGGCGGCGGTTTCTCGTCATTCATGGCGACCAGTTCGACGCGGTCGTCCACAATGCGCGCTGGCTCGCCTATCTGGGCGATAAGGCCTACGATATCGCCATTGTCGTCAATCGCGGGGTCGGGGTCTTCCGGCGGCTGTTCGGTATGCCCTACTGGTCGTTTTCGTCCTGGGCCAAGATACGCGTGAAACAGGCGGTCAACTTCATCGGCGCCTTCCAGGAGGTGGTGACCCAGGAAGCGCGCCGCTCGGGCGTGGAGGGGGTGGTGTGCGGGCATATCCACCACGCGACCATCACAAGGATGGGCGACATCGACTACATCAACACCGGCGACTGGGTGGAAAGCTGCACGGCGGTGGGCGAGAACGAGGACGGCTCGTTCGAGATCATCACCTGGACGCAAGCGCGCGGCGCCGAACGCGACAGGTCCGATACGATCGTGCCGTTCAAGGGCAAGAAGACCGCCGAAGCCGCCTGACGCCGATCAATCAGCAACCCTCGTCGGCAAAAGCGCCGGGCGCGGTCGCCGCGGTCGGCCGGACGCTTACCCCCACAAAGCCGGTTCCGGCGGCGACACCAGCGAGCCGGAATAGCGCAGGCCGGGCGAGCGGTCGCGGGCCAAAAGCAGCGGTCCGTCGAGATCGACATAATCGGCGTCCTGGGCAAGCAGCACCGCCGGTGCCATCGCCAGCGAGCTTCCCACCATGCAGCCCACCATGACACCGAAACCACGCTTGCGCGCCTGATCGCGCAGGTCGAGCGCGGCGGTCAGGCCGCCGGTCTTGTCGAGCTTGATGTTGACGGCATCGTAGAGACCGGCAAGCGCGTCCAGGCTGTCGGCAGTGTGGACGCTTTCGTCGGCGCAGATCGGCACGGGATGGGGAATGTCGCGCAGGATCTCGTCCTGGCCGGCCGGCAGCGGCTGCTCTACCAGGGCGACATGGAACTGCGCGGCGGCGAGCAGGTGGTCGCGGATATTGTCTTTCGTCCAGCCCTCGTTGGCGTCGAGTATGATGCGGCTGTTGGGCGCTACGCTGGCGACGGCATGGATGCGTGCATAATCATCGTCGGTGCCAACCTTGACCTTCAGAAGCGGCCGGTGGGAGGCTTGGCGCGCCTGGGCGGCCATGTCTTCGGGTGAGCCGAGCGAGATCGTGTAGGCGGTCACCACCGGCCGCGGCAGGATGCGGCATACGGCGTGGTGGGCGCGCTGGCTCGCCATTTTCGCCTCCAGATCCCACAGGGCGCAGTCGACCGCGTTGCGCGCCGCACCGGCCGGAAGCGCCGATTGCAGATCCTTTCGGGTCAGGCCGTTCTCGATGTCGGCCGCGATCCCTTCAAGCACCGCGCTCACGCTTTGCTGACTTTCATCATAGCGCGGGTAGGGCACGCATTCGCCGCGGCCGACATAGCCGGCCTCGCCGATCGAACAGGTGACGACCTCGGCTTCGGTCTTGGTGCCGCGCGAGATGGTGAAGCCGCCGGCGATCGGGAACCGTTCGATGTCGACGCGAAATGAACGGGCCATGGCAGCGGTGCTCCTGTTTCGGCGGGCCGAACTTGTTGGCAGATCGGCATGGCTTCAATCGAGGCCATGGTCTAAGAATCGCGGTCATGTTGACCAAAGAGCGCAACGATGCAAGTGCCGCCGGGCGCCGGGAGACCGGCGCGGTTCCGGTTATCGACACGCAGGCGGGCGAGGGCGTGCTGCGCGTCGCCCTGGCCGGCCCGTGGACGACGCACACGGTCGGCCACGTCGATGCCGAGATGCGCCGTCTGGCGGCACGCCAAGGCGTCGCCGGCCTCCAGATCGACCTGTCGGATGTTTCCAGGCTCGATACCGCGGGAGCCTGGGTGATCAAGCGGCTCGCCGCAGCGCAGGAACAGTCCGGCGCCCGGGTCGAGATTGGAGGAGAAGGCGAGACGGATGGCGTGCTCCTGGCGGCGGTCGACGATGCGATTCGCCAACAGGTTCCTCACGATGCCGACAGCGGACGCTGGGGCATCGTGCCGGCGCTCGAGGCGATCGGTCGCCTGGTCTATGCTTTTCGCGACGAGTTCCTGCTCGGTATGCATATTCTCGGCGCCACCATCTCGGGCGCGCAGATGAAGCGAGGCCGCGGCCACGGCGTCAATCCGGCCGCGATCGTGCATCAGATCGACAGGATGGGGGTCGGCGCGATCCCGGTCATCTTGTTGATGTCGGCGATCGTGGGCGCCATCGTCGCCCAGCAGGGGGCCTTCCAGCTTCGCTATTTTGGCGCCGAGATTTTTGTCGTCGATCTGGTCGGCATTCTGGTTCTGCGCGAGATGGGTGTGCTGTTGACCGCGATCATGATCGCGGGGCGGTCGGGCAGCGCGATCACAGCCGAAATCGGCTCGATGAAGATGCGCGAGGAAATCGACGCGTTGACGGTCATCGGTCTCAACCCCGTCGGCGTGCTGGTGTTTCCCCGCCTGGTCGCGTTGTTAATCGCCCTGCCATGCCTGACCATCGCCGCTGATTTCGCCGCCGTCGGCGGGGCGATGGCCGTAAGCTGGTATTATTCGGGCATCGCGCCCAGCGCCTTCATCGACCGCATGCGCGACGCGATCGACCTGTCGACGATTTTCGCCGGCCTCATAAAAGCGCCTTTCATGGCTCTTATCATTGGCGTGATCGCTTCGGTGGAGGGCATCAAGGTTGGCGGCAGCGCGGAATCGCTCGGCAGCCACGTCACCGCCGCCGTCGTGAAGGCGATCTTTGTCGTGATTGTCGTCGATGGCATTTTCGCCATCTTCTACGCCGCGATCGGATTTTGACGCCATGGCCGGGATAGAGATGGAACAGGCGCCGCAAGGCCGGACCAACGAGGCCGTCAATGCCGCGACGGACCGCGAAATCGTTTTGTCGGCGCGCGATATCACCGTCGCCTTCGGCGAGCAGGTCGTGCTCGACGATCTGTCGCTCGATGTCTATCGCGGCGAGATTCTGGGATTCGTCGGCGCGTCCGGTTCCGGCAAGTCGGTCCTGTTGCGCACGATCCTGGGTCTCAACCGGAAGCAGTCGGGCACGATCACGCTGTTCGACGTCGACCTCGACAGAGCGAGCGAGGCGGAGCGTCTGCGCCTGGACATGCGGCTTGGCATGTTGTTCCAGCATGGCGCACTGTTTTCGGCTTTGACGGTGTTGGAAAACATCCAGGTGCCGATGCGTGAATATCTCGATCTGCCCAAGGAACTGATGAACGAACTGGCTCGTTTGAAGATCGAGCTTGTCGGCTTGCCGGCGACGGCGGCGAACAAATTTCCGTCGCAATTATCCGGCGGCATGATCAAACGCGCCGCGCTGGCGCGCGCCCTGGCGCTGGACCCCGATATCGTCTTTCTCGACGAGCCGACCTCCGGCCTTGATCCGATCGGCGCGGCGGAGTTCGACGAACTGGTTGCCAAGCTGCGCGATACGATGGGTTTGACCGTCTACATGGTCACGCACGACCTTGACAGCCTGTTTTCGGTCTGCGACCGCGTGGCGGTGCTGGGTAACCGCAAGGTGCTGGTGGAAGGTACGATCAGCAAGATGCTGACCGTCGAGGACCCGTGGGTGAAGTCTTATTTCCGCGGCAAGCGGGCTCGCCAGATCGACCCGGCAACCCGTAGCAACGGCCAAACCGCAGGAATGATGCGCTGATGGAAACCAGAGCCAATTATGTCGCCGTCGGCATCTTCACCTTGCTGCTCGTGTTGGCCGGATTCGGGCTGGTCTACTGGAAGTCGGGTTTCGGGGAGGGCGGCGAAACCGCGCAATTGCGCATCCGTATTCCCGGCTCCGCGTCGGGGCTCGGCCGGGGCAGCGCGGTACTGTTCAACGGCGTCAAGGTGGGCGACGTGCGCCGGGTCTTCATCGACGTGAAGAACCCCGATGTCGTGGTCGCCGACACCCAGATCGACCGTCTGACGCCGGTCACCCGTTCCACGCGCGCCGATATCGGGCTGGCGGGCCTGACCGGCCAGGCCAATATCGAGCTCAAGGGAGGCGATCTGTCCGAACCCAACCTGCTCGAGCAGGCAGACGCTGAGGATCGCATCGCCGAATTGACGGCCAATCCCTCGGCCGTGACCAATCTCTTGCAGACCGCGCAGGATATTTTCACCCGCACCAACTCGGTGCTCGACGCACTTGAGGGCTTCGTGACGGAAGTGCGCGCGCCGCTGACCGAAACGATCGGCAACGCCAAGACTTTTTCGGAAGCCCTGTCGCGCAACGCGGACGGCGTCGACGGCTTCCTGGCCAGCGTGTCGGAGCTGTCGCAGACGATCGACAAGGTCTCGGGCCGGCTGGATTCCACGCTCGCCTCGGCCGAGGAACTGCTCGACGCGGTCGACCGCGACAAGGTTGGAACCATCGTTACCAATGTCGAAACCTTCACCAAGCGGCTGGATACGGCGAGCGCCGGCCTCGACGGCATCATGAAGAACGTCGACGCCAGCGCGCGCTCGGTGCGCGAATTGTCGGAAAACGCCGGCAAGTCGCTGGCCAGGGTCGACGGTATTCTGGAAGACGTGAAGGGCGGGGTCGATACGGCGGTCGCCTCGATCGACCGGATTGCCAATAGTGCCACGTCGGGCATCGACAGCGCGGTCGCCTCGATCGGCAAGGTCGGCGACGGAGCTTCCGAAACGCTGGCCAAAGTCGACAAGGTGCTTGACGGCGTCGATCCCGAACAGGTCCGCTCGGCGCTGGCCAATATCGAGGGCGCAAGCGTTGATGCGCGCAAGGCGGCAGCCGACGTTTCCGCGCTCGCCGATCGCTTCAGCCAGCGCGGCGACGACGTTGACCAGATCATCGTCAATGCGCGCGAAATCTCCGAACGGCTCAATCAGGCCTCCACGCGTGTCGACGGCGTGCTGGCCAAGGTCGATTCGCTGCTCGGTTCGGAAAACACCGAAGGCGTGATCGCCGAAGCCGGTCAGACGGTGAAGGAATTCCGCAAGGTCGCCGAGACGCTGAACGCGCGTATCGGCACCATTACCGACGGCCTGGCGCGCTTCTCCGGCCAGGGGCTGCGCGATGTCGAGGCGCTGATCCGCGACAGCCGGCGCTCCATCAACCGCATCGAGCAGGCGATCACCGCGCTGGAACGCAATCCTCAACGCATTCTGACCGGGGGAGAAGGCGGCGTGCGCCAGTATGACGGGCGCGTGCGCCGTTGACATCCGCCTCGCACCGCCTCAAGAACAGAGACGAGAGGGCGAGGCAGCAGGGACCTGCCGTGTAATGTCTGGCGGGAGCAAGTGTTTGAGGCGCGGTCGCAGTTCGATTGGCGTATGGGTGTTTGCCGCGTTGCTCTCCGGGTGCGCCGCCTTGCCGGGTGGTGCGCCCACACCGCTCGACACCTACGAATTGAGCGCGCCGGCGATCGATTCCGCCGGCCGGCGCCGGACACGCACCCAGATACTGGTAGCCGAGCCTTCGGCGCTGAAACCGCTCGACGGCGAAAATATCGTCGTCAAGCCAGGCCCCGGTTCGGTGGAATTCCTCAAGGGCGCGCAATGGAGCGACCGCCTGCCCAAGGTCGTACAGGCGCGGCTGGCCGAAACCTTCCAGCGTTCGGGGCGTTTCGGCGGCGTCGGCAAGCCCGGCGAGGGGCTGGCGATCGACTATCAGGTCATCGTCGAAATCCGCGCCTTCGACATCGTGGTTGGCGGCGGTCAGCGCGCGCGGGCGGAACTGTTCGTGCGCATCTTGAACGACCGCAACGGCGTGGTGCGCGCGGCGCGCAGCTTTTCGGCCGAAGTGCCGGTCGCCGGCAGCGGCAATGACGGCTTCGCCGCCGCGCTCGACGCCGCCTTTGGCAGCGTGGCGGCCGAGATCGTCGACTGGACTGTGTCCTCGATCTGACCGCGCGCCGCCGGCGGTTTCGGCCCTTCAGCCGGTTCCGGCAAAATGCGAAGCGGTTTTGCGTCCGAACGTGCGCAAACAGGAAATTCGGGTGCCCTCGGGAACCGGCGTTAACCCGATCCGGCTCAACTGGCTTCAGCCCAGGTCGCGTGCCTTCTTGGCTGCTGCCGCCAATCCGCTGGCGATGTTTTCGGCAAGCGGCGAGGCGGGCATGACCTCCAGCCCCGCCGCCATCGTGCCGGCATAGTCGGGCATCGCGCGCATATGCGCGCTCGGCGATCGCGGGCGCGATGCCTCGGTCCTAGGCGTGGCCGATCGTGCAGTCGGCGAAATAAACGAGGAAACCGGGAACCGGGCCGGTGAGGGCGGTGAAGTGGTCAATCTGACCTTCCTCGGCGATCTCGTCGGTAAGCCCGCATGCCGCAAACGGCTTGCGCACCGCCGCCCTTTCGGCCTGTGAGACCGCGTCCGTGGCAAACCTGGACGAATAGGCAAGTCCACGTGCCACGACCGGGCTCGACATGACCCGTATGACCTTGGCTGCGCCGGTGTGGCGCGCGATTCGCGCCGCAGCGATGCCGGCCATCATCGACACGGCAGCTGGTCGCGAATGGTGACGGAGAGCGCGGAAAACTGTGCCGGCGGCAGGGACAGCAATATCAGGTCGCTGGCGTCGACCGGAACCGTTCCTCTTTAAATCGAATCGTTTGACCGCCGGCCTTTCGGGCAAGCCCGATTAACCAGACCTCACCGTCGAAGCCCTTGCTCGATAAGTCATATCGCGCTGCGGACTTCTCTTTGCCGGACCGAAAAACCCCTTCCGTCAAACTGCATCCATCTACAGAGGACCGGCTCTAACGCAGCCGCCCGCTCGCATGGGCGAGCATGGTGTAGACCTTGCCGGTGTCGGAGGTGAGATAGGTTTCCGACACCATGTTGTCGCGGTCGTTGCGTGAAACGTCCTGCAGCAGCTTTTCGAAATCCTCGCAATAGCGGTCGACCGCGGCGCGGAATTCGCCGTCGACCTGATATTTGCGACGGATCTCGTCAAAGGTCTGCTGGCCTTTCAGCGTGTAGAGCCGGCGCGTGAAGACGTTGCGCTCGCCGCGCCGATAGCGCTGCCACAACTCCACCGAGGCCTCGTGGTCGATGGCGCGGGCAATGTCGACCGATAGCGAGTTGAGCGATTCCACCACATGCAGCGCCGAGCGCGGCGCGGCGGCGCGGGAGGCCGGCGGTGGGGCTTCCTCCTCCTGCGAGGCGCGGCGCAGCAGGTTTTTCACCCAGCCGCCTTCCTGTTCGTTGTCGCCCTCGTCGCGGTCGGCGACATCGGCGCCAGCCGGACCGAAGCTGCCACGCAGGGCGGGCTCGTCAGTGGTGTCGCGACTACGCGGCTGCGCGGTCGGCGCGGGCTGTGGTGTGCGCACCGGCTGCGGCGTTGCATCGACCGGGCGTGGCGCGGGCGCCGGCGCGGCGTCACGCTGCGTTGCCGGGTCCGACACGTCGTACATGCGGCCCGACTTGGCCACGATATCGGCCAACTCCTTGAGCGCGGCGATCTGTTCGGACACCGCCCGCCGGATCGCGCCGGTCGATTCCTTTGCCTCTTCGGGCATCTCAAGCACGCCGCGCTTCAGTTCAGAGCGGGTTTCCTCCAGTTCCGAACGGATGGCGCCGGCCGTGCTGCGGATTTCCTGGGTGGCGTCGGCAAACCGCTCGGTCGCCGCATCGATCACTTCCGAGATCGCGTTGCGGATCTGGTCGGTGGTGGCGATCGTACGGCCCTCGGCCTTTTCGATGGCGTTTCCGACGACGTTCTCGAAGGAACGCATCAGGCCCTCAATGTCCTCCGATTTCTTGACCAGGCCCACCGCCAGTTCCTCGAGCGCCTTCTGGCGGTCCTCCAGCGTGGAGGTGAGGTTGGACTGGGCCGAACCGATTAGGTCCTGCGCCTGCGCCAGCAATTTGCTGTGATCGTCGAAACGGCTCGCGATCCCTGCGATCTCGTTGAGCGTCTGCGACGACAGATCCGACAGGCGCGTGGCGTTGGTGTCGATCATGCGCGCCGAGCTGGCGAAGGTCTGGGCGGCTTTTTCGGTCGACGCGGCGAAGTTCTGAGTCGCGCCGGTCAGGCGCTCGTCGACGGCGCCGAGATTGCTCGTCGCCCCCTCAATCAATTCGCCGAGCCGGCCGTTGGAAAGCGACAGCCGGTCGAGCAGTTCGTTGACCTTCTGGGCCAGTGATTCGCGTGCGCCTTCCATCGCCGAAAGCGATTCGGCGGTGCGGCTGGCGATGGCGTTGACCAGTGCGGTATTTTCGCTGCGCAGGCGCTCGGTCGCCTTTTGGGTGGCGTTTTCGAGGCTTTTCTGGAGTTCACCGCCCGATTCCTCGAAGCTCTCGATCAGCGGCCGTGCCTTTTCGTCGATGATGCGCGCGATGTCGGCCGAACGGCTCGCCAGCAAGTCGTTGAGTTCGCGGGTGCGTTCGTCCAGCGTCTTGGCGGCTTCCTCGGTGCGCTGGCCGATATGCTGGTTGACCGCCGAGAAGGTCTCCGCGATCACATTGGCGCGCGATACAAGCTGGGTCTCGGTCTTCGACACCTGCTCGACCAGCTTTTCGCCGATCCGCTCGGCGCTGCCAGCAAGCCGTTGCTCGGCGTTCTGGATCTGGCCGCCGACCGTGCTGACGATCGAATCGGCCCCGTCTCCGAGCCGTTTCTCGACATCGGTGAGCGTCGCGGCGATCTGTTCGGCGCGCTTGGCCAATTCGCCCGAGGTTTCCTGGGTGCGCTGGACGATGCGCTCGTCGGCCTCCTGGAAGGCCCGCACGATGCCGCCCGAGCGTTCGAGCAATGTCCTAGCCGAATTTTCGGCGCGCGCGGCCAGTTTTTCGTCGGCCTGCTCAAACACCCGCGAGATCGCCTCCGCGCGTTCGGTCAGCGTCCTGGATGTCTCGCCGGCGCGGGTGGCGAGCTTGTCGTCAGCCGCGTCGAAAGCGCTCGATAGCGCGACGGCACGCTGCGACAGCTTCTCGCCGGTCTCGGCGACACGTTGGTCGAGATTGCGCCCGGCTTCGTCGAAGGCCTGCGTGACCTCATCGGCACGGCCGAGAAGCGTTGTCGCGGTCTCCTCGACCCGCTTGGCGATACGCTGGTCGGCATCCTCGAAGACCTTGCCGGCATCGGCCGAAAGAGCGGTCGTGATTTCCAGCACCTTGTCGCGCAACGAACCGGCCACGACCATGGCCGTGTTTTCGATCGTCGTGCGGACATTTTCCACCCCGACATCGAGCGCGCGTTGCATGGTGCCCGTGCGTTCCTCGATGACGCCGGTCTGGCGGCGGAAGGTTTCCTCGATCTTTTCGACGTCGTCGGAGAGCGCGTGCGAAATCTCGCCGCGGCTTCTCGACAACAGCTCAATATGGGCCTGCACCGCGGCATCGACCGCCGACCGGGTCTCGGAGAGTTTCTCCAGATCCTGCTCCAGGGCGCGCGCCATGATGTTGCGGCCTTCGGCAAGCTTGCCGACATGCGCCGTCACCGAGGAATCGATGTTGCGGTTGGCGTCTGCGAGCTTGTTGAGATCCTCGTCAAGCGCGCGCGACAGCTCGTGGCGGCGGCCGGCGAGATTTTCGAGGTGCTCGTTGACGACTGAATCGATCAGCGAGCGCGTATCGGCGAGCTTGGAAAGGTCCTCTTCCAGCGCCTGGGTCAGCACGTTGCGGCCGTCGGCCAGGCGGGCGACATGATCGGCGATCGCCTGGTCGATCATGCCGCGGGTTTCGGACAGCCGCACAAGATCGGCCTCTATCGAGGCTGCGACCTGGTCGCGGCCCTCGGATAGCCGGGCAAGCTGCTCGCCGACCATCGCCTCGATGCTTGAGCGGGTCGATTCGATCTGCTGCATGTCGGCGTCGAGCGCCTGCGAAAGGATGTTGCGGCCCTCCGCCAGCTTGCCGACATGGGCGGTGACGACCCCATCGATTTCCGAGCGCGCGTCGGTCAGGCGGCCGAGGTCCTCGTCGAGTGCCTGGCGGAACAGCTTGCGGCGTTCCGACAATGTGCCGAGATGTTTCATGACGACGGTATCGATTTCCGCGCGTGTCTCGGACAGTTTTTGCAGATCCTCGTCGAGGGCGCCGGAAATCGTGCTGCGGCCTTCGGCCAACTTGTCGAGATGCGAGGCGACCGCCTGTTCGACATGGGCGATGTCGCGTTGGACGGTGTCGGTGATTGCATTGCGATGTTCGGCCAGCTTGTCGATCTGGGTCTGGACCACGGTTTCGATGCCGGACAGGTCGTCCTGCAGCGCCTGGGTGAGGGCGCCGCGGCCTTCGACCAGCTTGTCGACGTGCTGCGACACAACCGAATCGATTTCCGCACGCGTGTCGGCGAGCCGGCCGAGATCGTCGTCGAGCGCCTGGCGGAAGAGTTTGCGGCCCTCGGCCAGCTTGCCGATATGGCTGACGACCACGCCGTCGATCTCGGCGCGCGCCTCGGTAAGCTGCAGCAGATCGGCCTCCAGGGACTGGGTCAGTCGTGCGCGGCCGTCGCTCAGCCGGTCGAGTTGCCCCGACACCAGGGTGCCCATCTTTTCGGCTTCGCCCTCGAACGCCTGCGTCAGGACGTTGCGGTTTTCGGCAAGCCTGTCGATCTGTGTGGCGACCACGCCTTCGACCCGCGCGATATCTTCGTCGAGCGCGCGCGTGATCTCGCCGCGGCCCTGCTGGATCTTTTCCAGATGGCTGGAGACGACACCGTCGATCTCGGCACGGGCCTGCGACAGGTGGGTAAGATCGTCATCGAGCGCCTGGCGGAAGAACGTGCGGTTTTCTGACAGCTTGTCGATCTGTGTGGCGACCGAATGTTCGACGCGGGCGATGTCCTCGTCGAGGGCGCGGGTGATTTCGGCGCGGCCCTGCTGAATCTGTTCCAGATGACTGGATACCACGCCGTCGATTTCCGAACGGGCCTGCGACAGGTGGGAAAGATCGTCGTCGAGCGCCTGGCGGAAGAGCTTGCGCCCTTCGGCGATCTTGCCGATATGGCCGGCGACCACGCCGTCGATCTCGGTCCTGGCTTCTGCCAGGTGCTGCAGATCGGAATCGAGCGCGGCGGTGAGTTGCGAGCGACCTTCGGCGAGCTTGTCGACATAACCGGTAACGACGTCGTCGATGGTCGTGCGCTCGCCGTGCAGGCGTTCAAGGTCCGCCTCGAGCAATTGCGACATGCGGCTGCGGCCGGCCTCCAGCTTCTCGCCGAAGGCCGTGGCCCGATCGTCGAGCATGGTCGCGGTCGACTCGACGAGTTCCGCCATCTGGCCGCCGATGCGCGCCTTGCCCTCGTCGACGGCGGTCGAGATTTCATCGCGGCCGGTGCGGAAGGCGTCGGCGAGTTCGCGCGAGCGTTCGGCCAGCGTCTCGTTGATCTGGCGCGCGCGCGCCTCAAGCGCGGCGTTGAGCTTTTCGGCGCCGGTGTCGACAGCCTGGGCCCTGGTCTCGAATTCGCTGATCAGCGACTGGCCGCGCTCGGCGAGCGTGCGTTCGATCTCCTGCAGGCGGCCGTCGAATTCGCGCGTCAGGGTTTCGGTCGACGCGCCCAGCAGCGAGACCATGCCACTGGTGCGCGCATCGAGCAGATCCGACAGCGACCGCGCCGCGGTTTCGGTCTTTTCGGTCAGCGACACGATCCGCTCGTCGAGCAGGCTCGCGAACGCCTCGCCGGAGACGGAAATGCGGCTGGCGATGGTTTCGACACGCTCGTCGATCGCGCCTCGCAGCGTGTCGCCGCGTTCGCCGATCTGCATAAGCAGTGTCTCGCCGGCATTGGCGATGGTGGAATTAAGCGTGCCGGAGGCGTTGGAGACCGTGTCCTGGATCAGGTCGCTGGCGGTGTTGAGTTCGTCGCGGATCAGTTCATGCGCACCGGCGATCGAGGCACGCACACGTTCCGCGTGGCTGATAACCGCTTCGCGTTCGGTCCCAAGTCCGTCGACCAACAGCCTGATGCGTCTTTCGTTTTCGGAATAGGCGTTTTCGAGTTCGTTGACCTCGGTATGGACGAGCGTTTCGAGTTCGACCGCGCGCGCCAGGGTCCGTTCGATCCCTTCGCCCATGGCCTGGACCTCGCGCCGGACAGCCTGGCTCACCGTCGTGATGCGCTCCTGGGACAATGCCTCGGGATCGACCAGGCGGAAGGCGACCTCGGTCATCGATTGGGCGGCCAGGCGCATTTCCTGGGCGCGGCGCACCATCAGCGCGAATGCCCAGAACAGCAGCACCGGCACGACGATGCCGGCGGCGATCGCGATCGCGCCCGGCGTGGCCAGCAATTGGTCAAAACCGCGCACCTGCCAGATCGCGGGAGCGAACAGATAATGTCCGAGCGCCAGCCCGGCGCTGATCCAAAGTACCGACAGGGTCGCGGCGATCCAGTAGACGGTTCCCGACGGCCGGCGGTTGAGGGTGGCGAGCATGCTCGAATAGGACTTTTGGCGGTCGTCATTGGCCGCCGAAAAAGAAGCGCGCGCTGAACCCGTGGTGGCGTCCGGGGTGGCCGGTCGCAGTTCGGCTCGCGACTTGTCGGTGGCGGCCGGGGACTCGGCCTTCGCCGCCGGGGGCTGTTTTTCCTGCGGCTTTTGCGGTTCGTCGGCGTTTTGCGGCGCCTCGTCGCCGCGGCCCTCGCGCGCCAACTCCTCGGCGGCGGCAGAAATCTGCGCCTCCAGTTCGGCCATCGAAGCGGAAAGATCGATTTCCTGATCGTTCAGATCGAATTCGAGTGATTCAGCGAGATCCTTCTCGACATCGCTTTCAAGCTTCTTGGTCGTCGTTGTCTTGCGAGCCATGCCGCTGATACCCTGTTATTCTACGCCCGGACCCGCCTCGCGTCCGCACGCTACGCCCCGTATACGCCACACAATACTGCTGGGCGTATCGTAGTGGCACACAGGGGTAAAGAAAACACGCATTTGTGCGCATACCTAAAAGTTTAAACATAGGGTTAACGCGCTTTCACGGTCCTGGCCCAAAATCCGTCACAAAGGGGCCGTTTCGATTAACCCGTTATCCACGCCCGTGGCTTAGGGTTTGGGGTGTATGGGACAGAACGGGTGAAGAGTATGGCGTATCCGAGCGTAGAGGTCGTGCCGTTTGCGATGCCAGGCGGCGAAGCATGCGTTCCGTCGCAGCGCCGACCGATCGATCTGGTGCACCTGGCCAGGCAGACGATGGGTGACAGGGCGCTCGAGCAGGAAGTCCTGTCGATGTTCGTGCAGCAGGCACAGAGTGTGCGCGACCAGATCGGGCGCTCAAACGACAAGCAGCGCCGGTTCCTCGCCCACGGCCTAAAAGGTTCCGCGCGCGGCGTCGGCGCTTTCATCGTGGCCGAGTTGGCCGACGCGCTCGAAAACGATCCGGGCGACAAGGGTGCGATCGGACGGCTCGCCGAAGCCATCGAGGATGTGCGCGATTTCGTCGCCGCGATCAGCCGCTAATCCGGACCGCGAGTTCCTGCCGGTGCGACGACGACGCGGTTGACACATGCGGCGGAGCCGTTAAGTCGGCAGGTCATTTCCTGTCGGGATCGGCTGCATGACCAAGATCACCTATATCGCGCATGATGGAACAGAGTTCGTTGTCGACGCCGAGGACGGCTCGACCGTGATGGAGAACGCCATCAAGAACGCGGTTCCCGGCATTGAGGCAGAATGCGGCGGCGCCTGCGCCTGCGCCACCTGCCATGTCTATGTTGACGAGGCCTGGAGTGAAACGGTCGGCGAGCCCGAGGCGATGGAAGAGGACATGCTCGATTTTGCCTACGACGTGCGCCCGACTTCGCGGCTGTCGTGCCAGATCACAGTGCGCTCCGAGCTCGACGGGCTGGTCGTGACCGTGCCCGAGCGTCAGGCCTGAGCGCAGGAACCGCTTCCCGATTTCGTCGGTATCGCTTGCGCCGCTGACCGCGACGCGTCGCCGGGTGCGGCGAAAATCCGTTTGCACCGGCGGCCGGAAGCACTCTAGCGTGCTGCCGATCCCAGCGGCCGGAGCGCGAGACCAACCATGACGACACAAACCGACGTTCTCATCATCGGCGCCGGGCCCGTCGGCCTGTTCGCGGTGTTCGAACTGGGCTTGCTCGACCTGAAATGTCATCTGATCGATATTCTCGACCGTCCGGGCGGCCAATGCGCCGAGCTCTATCCCGAAAAGCCGATTTACGACATTCCCGCCTGGCCGATCATCTCCGCCCAGGAACTGGTCGACAAGCTGATGGAGCAGATCGCCCCCTTCAATCCCGGTTTTACGTTCAATCGCATGGTGAATGGGCTGGAACGGCTGGATGAGGACGGCTTTCGCGTCACCACGGACGAAAACGAAGTGTTCGAGGCCAAGGTCGTGGTCATCGCCGCCGGGGGCGGTTCGTTTCAGCCCAAACGCCCGCCTATCCCCGGCATTGATGCTTATGAGGGCACGAGCGTGTTTTATTCGGTGCGGCGGATGGAAGAGTTCCGCGGACACGACCTGCTGGTCGTCGGCGGCGGCGATTCCGCACTCGACTGGACACTCAACCTGCAGCCGGTCGCCAAAACCTTGACGCTGGTGCACCGGCGGCCGGAATTTCGGGCCGCGCCGGACAGCGTCAACAAGATGTACGCGCTGCAGGAGACGAAGGCGCTCGATTTTCAGGTTGGCCAGGTCAAGGAATTGATCGGCGAAGACGGAATATTGAGGGCCGCGGTGATCAAGGGGCCGGAAGGCGATGTCGAAATCGCCTGCACGCGCATGCTGCCATTCTTCGGACTGACGATGAAGCTCGGGCCGATCGCGGATTGGGGGCTCAATCTCCACGAGAATCTGATCCCGGTCGACACGGAGAAATTCGAAACCTCGGAGCCTGGCATCTTCGCCATCGGCGACATCAACTGGTATCCGGGCAAGCTCAAACTGATCCTGTCCGGCTTCCACGAAGCAGCACTGATGACGCAGGCCGCAAAACGCATCTGCAACCCCGGCGAACGAGTGGTTTTTCAGTACACGACCTCGTCGACCAGCCTGCAGAAAAAGCTCGGCGTGACCTGAGGACGCGGGCCGACGCCGAAGGCCGGTCGAGCCGGTCTTTCGCCGTCAGCGGTTTCGCGTAAAGGTAGTATTTCCCCTTAAGGGGGCGTTCAGCACCGATTGCAACAATGAGGCGATCCGACGAAGCAATTCGCGTGTCGGATGTCGCCGATTTGGACAAACCCGACTTCGGGAAGCGCCGCGCCGTGGCACTCTCGATGCGGGACGGAGGCGGACAATGCCGGTGACGGCGCCGGCCGCTCCCCAACCAGGGTCCCGATCGCGATATGGCTGCCTCGTCCGGTTCCGGGCGTGGCGTTCGAACGATGGAAGGAACATCTCATGGGCGCCCTGATACCGGGGTTTCATTCCGACGCCAGGGCCATTGTGGCGGCCATGGACGCGTCGCAGGCCGTCATCCATTTCGACCTCAAGGGCACGATCCTGCATGCCAACGAGAATTTTCGTACCGCGCTGGGTTACGAACTTTCCGAAATCGTCGGCAAGCACCATCGTTTGTTTGTCGAGCCCGCGTATGCCGAAAGCGCCGACTATCGCGAATTCTGGGCGAAGCTGGCGCGCGGCGAGCACGATCAGCGCCAGTACCGGCGGATTCGCAAGGATGGTTCGGGCATTTGGATCGAAGCGTCCTACAATCCAGTGTTTCGCCGCGGCAAACCGTACAAGGTGGTCAAGTTCGCGACCGACATCACCGACCAGAAGATGAAGGCGGTCGAGGACGCGGGCAAGCTCGACGCCATCTCGCGCTCGCAGGCCGTGATCGAGTTCACGCCGCGAGGCGAGATCATCGCCGCCAACGAAAATTTCTGCGCCACGCTGGGCTACGAGCTTGCCGAGATTCGCGGTCGACATCATCGTATGTTCTGCGAACCGGGCTACGCCGGCAGCGACGACTATCGGCTCTTCTGGCAAAAGCTCGCTCAGGGCGAGCCGATGTCGGGCGAATTTCTGCGTGTCGGCAAGGCCGGCAAGGAAATTTGGATCCAGGCCGCCTACAATCCGATCCTCGACCTCGATGGCAGGGTGTTCAAGGTCGTCAAGTTCGCCACCGACGTCTCGGAGCGCATGGGTGCGATCGCCACTTTGGGAGCGGGATTGCGGGCGTTGGCCGACGGCGATCTGCACCATCGCCTGGACGAGCCCTTCGTGCCGACAATGGAAGGGACGCGCAATGATTTCAACGATTCGGTGGTGACGTTGCGCACCGCCATGCAGGCTGTGGGCGACAATGCCCGCGCGATCACTTCCGGATCTGACGAGATCCGTTCCGCCGCCGACGACCTGTCGCGCCGCACCGAGCAGCAGGCTGCCTCGGTGGAGGAGACGGCCGCGGCGCTGAACCAAATAACGGCCAGCGTCACCGAGGCGGCGTGCCGTGCCGAGGAGGCCGGGACGCTGGTCGCGCAGACACGCGCCAATGCCGAGCGCTCGGGCGAGGTCGTGCGCAAGGCGGTCGAGGCCATGGGGCAGATCGAATCGTCCTCCCAGGAAATCTCCAACATTATCGGCATGATCGACGAAATCGCCTTCCAGACCAATCTTCTGGCGCTGAATGCCGGCGTGGAGGCCGCACGGGCGGGCGAGGCCGGCAGGGGTTTTGCCGTGGTCGCCCAGGAGGTGCGCGAGCTTGCTCAGCGTTCCGCCAGTGCGGCGCAGGAGATCAAATCCCTGATCGGCGGGTCGGGCGAACAGGTCAGGAGCGGGGTGTCGCTGGTTGGCGAAACAGGCACGGTGCTGGAGGAGATCGTCGGCCAGGTGCAGCGGATCAGCGACAATGTCGCCGCGATCGTGGAAAGCGCGCGCGAACAATCGATCAGCCTCAAGGAAGTCAACGAAGCCGTGGGAGAGATCGACAAGTCCACGCAGCAAAACGCGGCCATGGTCGAGCAATCGACCGCGGCCAGCCATAGCCTTGCCAAGGAGGCGCAAGCATTGTTCACCCTTCTCGGTCGCTTCCGGCTGGAGTCGGCGGCTCAGGCTCGGCCGATCGCCCTGGCGACCTCGTCGGCCCATGCGGTCGAATCGCCCGCCCGGCGCATGGCCGGCGAGGTCAGGACCGCTTTCGGCGCGGCCGCGGTCGCGGCTGGCGATGGCTGGGAAGAGTACTGACGTCTCGCCCGTGACCGAGCAGCAACCCGCGCTGGGCGTCTTTTCGCCCGGACATGGCGGGGGTTGCCTTTGCCCAACCCGGCAGCCGACGACCGGATAGCGCCGGTCTATTTCGACAGCCGACCCTTCTCGATCTGCTGCAGGCGATAGGTCAAAAGCCGCATCATCCGGTCCTCGAAGGTCTTGCCTTCGACGCGGTCGAAGCGTTCCTGGGCCTGGTCGTGCTTTTGCATGACATAGGCGGTGACGCGGTCGACCTTTTCCTTCAGCGCCGCACAGTCGCGGCGCCGGTCGATGCGCCCAAGCCGCTGTTCGAGCTCGCGCGCGTGCCTTTTGGCGATCTGGACGTGGAATTCCTCGTGTCGTTTGATGTCGGCGGAAAGCGTGTCCCAGATCAGCCGCGTGTCGCCATCGGCGCGCCGGCGCTGAACCCAGCGCGGCAGGATGATGCGGGCACTAACGGATACCTTGACCTTGTCGATCGCGCACCAGCGATCCGTGCTGGCATGGGTCAGCTTGGTGGAGAATTTCATGCGCGTGGCGCCGGGATGGCGTTGGCCCGTACTTTGCACCTGCGGGCCGCGCCGGGCGAGTTCGCCATCGATTTCCTCGAGCGTGCGTCCGCCGATCGAAAAATAGCTGTAGCTGCGCGACACGGTCTGGGCCGCCAAAGTGGCGGTGCCGGCTAGCAGTATCGTCAGGGCGAAGACTGACCTTCTCATCACGGCCGATCCCGGTTAAGGCCAAGGGGCGACCATGCGCCAGACCGGGGGAAGGCGCAACAAAAAAGCCGGCGTGCCGTGCGCGCCGGTGGCCCGTGCAACCGGAGCGGAGCGGCAATGAACGACGACGTGATCACGACGGAACCGGTTTTGTGGCCGCTCGCTCACCGCCGTAGCCTCACGCTCGGCCCCGCGGCGGTGGTGATGGGTATCGTCAACGTCACGCCGGACAGCTTTTCCGATGGCGGTCTGTTTCCCACTCGTGACGCCGCGGTCGAAGCGGCGCTAAAAATGGAAGCGGAGGGGGCCGCGATCGTCGACATTGGCGGCGAATCGACCCGGCCGGGCGCCGGCGCGATCGGCGCCGACGAGGAGCAATCGCGTGTGCTGCCGGTGATCGAGGCGGTGGCGCGCCGCTCCGACGTTTTGATTTCCGTCGACACCCATCGCGCCGAAACGGCGCGCAAGGCAGTCGCGGCCGGCGCGCATATAGTCAACGATATCTGGGCCTTGCAGCGTGATCCCGATATGGCGGCCGCGATCGTTGAGACCGGTGCCGGCGCGGTGCTGATGCACAATAGCCGCGAGCGCGCGCTCGCGGCCGACCTCGTCGAGGACCAGCGCGTCTTTTTGCAACGCTCGCTCGCCATCGCGCGCGCCGCAGGGCTCGGCGCGGCGCGTATCGTGCTCGATCCGGGCTTCGGATTCGGCAAGGAAACGGCCGGGATCAATCTCGAGCTTGTCGCCCGGTTCGGCGAGTTGCACGCGCTTGGACGCCCCTTGCTGGCCGGCACCTCGCGCAAGCGCTTCATCGGCCATGTCACCGGCCGCGAGCCGGGCGCGCGCGGTGCGGGAACCGCCGCGACCAGCGTTTTCCTGCGCATGAAGGGTGCCGCGCTTTTTCGGGTGCACGACGTCGCAATCAATGTGGATGCGCTCAAAATGGCTGATGCTATGCTGGCCGCCCGGCCGCAACGCTGAGAGCGCAGCCATGTATGTCATCCGATTGAAGAACTGCGCCTTTTTCGCGCGCCATGGCGTGTACGACGCCGAGGAGATCCTTGGGCAGCGCTTTTATGTCGACGCCGCGCTGACCGTCGACCCACAAAAGCCGCTCGAGGAAGACGATATCGGCGCCACCGTCGATTATGGCGCGGCGTTCCAGGTGATCGAGGAGATTGTGACTGGAAAACGCCGTTTCCTGATCGAGGCGCTGGCGCGCGATGTCGCCAGGCAGCTTTGCGCTCGCTTCCCGCAGATCAAACAGGCGGAAATCACCGTCAGGAAACCGAACGCGCCGGTGCCGGGCGTGCTCGACCATGTGGAGGTGACGCTTGTCTGGCCGCAATGAGGTCCGCGCCTTTCTCGGGCTCGGCGGCAATCTCAGCGACCCGCTGGCGGCGATGGCGGCGGCGCTGCGTATGGTGGACGCCGATGTTTCGACCCGGGTGGTGACAGTCTCCTCCGTCTATCGCACGCCGCCCTGGGGCACGGTGGCGCAGCCCGATTTTCTCAACTGCGTCGCCGAACTTCGCACCACGCTTTCCCCGCGCGCCCTGCTCGAACTGTGCCTTGGCGCCGAGCGGGAACTGAAGCGGGTGCGCACCATACCGGGCGGTCCACGGGTGATCGATGTCGACGTGCTATGCCACGGCGAGGCAAGGCTTTGCGAAGGCGGACTCGAGCTTCCGCATCCGCGCATGCTGCAACGCGCCTTTGTGCTGATACCGCTGCGGGAAATCGCGCCTGACCTGACCTTCGACGGTCTCGGTTTCGACCATTATCTCGACAGGACGGATGCGGCCGGCATCATCGTCGCCGAAACCGGCGGCGACTGGTGGAAAGGCTGAGAAATTTCGCCGGAGCGACGGTTCGGCATGCGTCGGTGTCGGTTCGCAAAGAAGCTATTTGCGTGAAACGGCTCCGACCGCGGTGGCGTCGACCCGCTTCAGGTTCATGCCGATCACCGGCACGAGTTCCTTGTTTACGCGCACGGACACGGTGACGTTCATCGCGTCATTGCCCTTCATGCGGGCCAGCATGGCGCCGTTGAGCTTGTCGCGGTTGAGCGACATCACGGCGCGCGAGCCGGTGACATTGCCGCCGACAATGTCGAGGCCTTTGCCGCTGGCGCCGTCAAGAAAACTGCCCCGGTAACTCTTGCCGTGGCGCTCGATCGAGGCCGACATCTTTTGCGAAAACACGCCGACGCGGCAGCTTCCGCCGAGCGTCATGCCGACCTTTTTGGAATGGGTGGTGCCGGTGAGCGTACAGGTGAATTTCGTGCCCTTGTACTTGCCGGCGACGATCTCGCCGGGGCCGACCCATTCGCCGCGCACCGACTTGAAAAATGTGTGGTCGCGATCCGTGGCAAATGCCGTGACCTGCGAGAAAAACAATGCCGCGGCTGCCGACGGCAAGACTGTGCGAAGAACACGATTCATCTGGCTACCCGGTCACCGGAATACTGGACGCGACGACCGATCCTTGCCCCAGAATGGTTAATGGTTTGTCTAGGCCGCGCGCCTTTGCCGCAGAATGCGCAACTCCGCGCCATCTTTCAAGCGTCGAATTCGCGGCTTCTCATGCGGAAGGAGGCTGCTTTTCCGCCTTTTCCCCGACCAGCCGCGTCAGCGCGGAGAGGAAATCGCCGACGCCGGGACGCTTTTGCACGCGGAAGGGCAGCGGTCTGGCGGCCTCCATCGCGGCGATGCCGATCCTAACCGTCATCATGCCGTTGACCACGCCTTCGCCGAGCTTCGCCGACAGGCGCGCGGCCAGGCCGTGGCCGAGAATCTGCTGGACGATACTGTCGCCGGCGGCGATCGAGCCGGTCACCGCGAGATGGGCGAGCACCGAGCGCATCAGGCGGAAAAAGCCGAGCGTGCCTGGACGCCCGCCGTAAAGATCGGCGATCCGGCGCACGAGCCGAACGGCTTCATAAAGCACGTAGACAAGGTCGACCAGCGCCCGTGGGCTGACGGCGGTGACCAGCGACACGCGCTTCCCCGCGTCCAGCACCAGTTGGCGCGCACGCCTGTCGAGCGGCGCCAGCAATTCGGTCTCCGCAAGGCCGATCAGGTCCGGCGCGTCGATGACGTCGTCGCGCAATGCCTCGAGTGCCGCGCGGCCGGCGGCGGTTTCGGGCTTGGCGGCGAGAAAGCCGGCCAGATCGTCGGTCAGGTCCCGGGCCGCCTTGGCGTCCGCGTGCGCCACGACGTCATCGGCGCGCCGGCGCATGCGCTCGACCGATCCAAGCCGCATCAGGGCCATGACTTCGCGCAG
The DNA here is from genome assembly GCF_009742725.1 of Nitratireductor arenosus. GTDB lineage: Bacteria > Pseudomonadota > Alphaproteobacteria > Rhizobiales > Rhizobiaceae > Mangrovimarina > Mangrovimarina arenosa. The sequence continues at coordinate 703,693 of NZ_WPHG01000002.1, forward strand.
CAGGATCGCGGCCAGCGCCGCGCCGGCAAGCGCCGTCAGGGCGATCGCGGTCCAGCCGAGCCAGTCGGCGCGGGTGAACAGGTCGCGCACCAGGCCGTCGACCCACAGGCCGACGGCGAGCGATATCAGGATGCCGGTGGCGCCGAAAAACAACGCGGCAAGCCGCGACCGTCGCGGCGGCGGCGGCAGCGGCCTAAGTTCGGGTTCGGTACCGTTTTCGAAATAGTCGATCTCGTCCGTCTTGACGGCGACGAAATCCTCGCCGCGCACGGCGCGCGGCTGGCGAGGCTTTTGAGAACCGGACGTCGCGGCCGTCTTGCGCGATGCCGCCGGCTTGGGCGCCCCCTCGCGCGCCGGCAGGCGGAAGGCGGCGGGCTTGCGTTCGTTGCTCATGCCAGCCGGTCCCCGAGCAGGAATTGCAGGGCCCGGTCGAGCCGGATATGCGGCAGCACCAGCGACAGGCCGTCGGCGGACCGTTCCAGACGCGGCGGGCGGAAGCGTACGAAACGCACCGTCTCGACAGGCGCCGTGTCGGCGGCTGCGTCGAAGAGCGGCCCGATATTGTCCGGCAGATCGCCGGGAAAGACCGCGGTCTCGGTTTCGCCGTCGAACGTCTCGTCGCCGATCGTCTCGCCAGCGAGCGGCGTGCCGATGATCACCGGCAGGTCCTCGCGGCCCTGCCGGACCGTGCCCTCGCGGGTGGCGCGCAGCGCGGCCATTGCGACGGCGTCGACCTGGGCGCCGGTCAGCCGCGCCTTGGCCACGGCGCGGTCGGCGAGCCGCCGTACGATCGCCTGTAGCCGGTCGTGGTTTTCGTGATGCAGATGGTCGGCCTTGGTCGCCGCGACCAGGATGCGGTCGATCCGCCGCGTCACCAGGTCGGTCAGAAGATTGCCGCGTCCGGGCCGGAAGCAGGACAGGATGTCGGTCAGGGCGCGCTCGAGGTCGGCGAGCGCAGCCGGCCCGGCATTGAGCGCCTGCAGCGCGTCGACCAGTACGATTTGCCGGTCGAGCCGGGTGATGTGATCGCGAAAGAACGGCTTCACGACGTGGGTCTTGTAGGCCTCGAAGCGGCGCTCCATCATCGCGTAGAGCGAACCCGGCCGGGTGCGCCCGGTCTTTTCCTGCGGCAGCGGGGCGAAGGTGAGCGCCGGCGAGCCGTCGAGGTCGCCGGGCATCAGCAGACGGCCGGGCGGAAGCGTCGACAGCGCACGGCTGTCTTCCTTGCAGGCTCTCAGATAGGCGGCGAAGCGGTCGGCAAGCGCCTTGGCCGTCATCTCGTCGGCATCGGCCTCGGGATCGACCGCGCTTGCCGCGGCCAGCCAGTCGGCGGCGAGGTCGGCGCGCGCGGGCAGTTCGGCCAGTTCGCGCGATTCGCGGCAGAAGGTAGCGTAGCTCTTGCCGAGCAGCGGCAGGTCGAGCAGCCACTCGCCCGGATAGTCGACGATATCGACCGACAATTGGCCGCGCGAGAACATTCGCCCCCAGGCCGAGGCCGATTCATAAGCGATCGTCAGGCGCAGTTCCGATATCGCGCGCGTCGATTCGGGCCAGCGGCGCTCCGTCACCAAGGCGTCGACATGCTCTTCGTATTGAAAGCGCGGCACCGCGTCGTCGGGCTGTTCCTCCAGGAAGGCGCGCGCGATGCGGCCGGTTTTCTGCGCCTCGAACAGGGGCAATCGTCCGCCATGGATCAGATTGTGCACCAGCGAGGATATGAAGACCGTCTTGCCCGCCCGCGACAGGCCGGTCACGCCGAGCCTGATATTCGGGGCGACGAATCCGGCGGCGCGGCTGGCGAGCGTGTCGAGCGCGATCAGCGCCTCGTCGGCATAGGTTGTCAGGGACGCCAAGTCGCCTCCATCCAGTTGCGCTGAAACGTCACCGATATAGGCAGCGCGACCGCGAATTGGAATGGAGCGGCGGCGCGGACCCGGTTCATGCCCGCTCGGGCGTCAGGAACGCTTCGAGCCGCGCGTCGGCCGCCGACGCCTCGAAAAGCGGTCTGGCGAAAGAAAACACGGCCAGCCCGGCGGTCGGGAAACCGCGTGCCAGGCGCTGGCGGGCGTCGTCGTTGCCGTGTCGGGCGAAAGCGAAGGCCAGTTCCTCGATCATCGGGTTGTGACCGACGATCAAAAGCGCTTCGGCGTCGCCATTGTTGCGCATGATGGTCAGATAGGCGCTGGGATCTGACCCATAGAGGGAATTCGACATCAATGCCGCGCCAGCCTTGTGCCCGAGCGCGTTCGCGACGCCCTGCCAGGTCTCGAGCGCCCGGCGGGCCGGCGAGCACATGACGCGGCTCGGCACGTGGCCGCCCGCCCGCATCGCTGCGCCGATCGCGGTGGCCTCATCCCGGCCGTCTTCGGTCAAGGCCCGGTCAAAATCGCGCCCGCCCGGCTCGGCCCAGGCCGCCTTGGCATGGCGCAGCAGAAAGAGGCGGCTCATTCTGGTCTCCCCGTCCGGCGCCACGCGCACCGTCTCCGAGTTCGTTCGTAAGTCATCCGCCATGCCTCACGCAATATCGGCACCAGCCCCGGTTCCGCGCGAGCCGGCGAGGATCGTGACTGACAAAGACGTGATTTCTCCGACCTTTGTGCTTGTGCCGTCAGATTCGCCCGAATATATAAGCGCCGGTTCATTGTGCGGGGTGACTCGAATGAGTGGAACCAAGGAACGAAATTATGTCCCTACCGAGGACGAGCCGTTCATGAACGAACGGCAGAAGACCTATTTCAGGACCAAGTTGATCTCCTGGAAGACCGAGATCCTGCGCGAAGCGAGGGAAACCCTTGAATCGCTGCAGCAGGAAAACGCGAATCATCCCGATCTCGCCGATCGGGCGTCGTCGGAAACCGACCGGGCCATCGAATTGCGCGCCCGCGATCGCCAGCGCAAGCTGATCTCCAAGATCGACGCTGCCTTGCAGCGTATCGATGACGGCACCTACGGCTATTGCGAAGAGACCGGCGAGCCGATCTCGCTCAAGCGCCTGGACGCGCGCCCGATCGCGACCTTGTCGATCGAGGCGCAAGAGCGGCACGAACGGCGCGAAAAAGTCTATCGCGACGATTGAGACGACGTATAGGCAGGAAGGTGGAAACAGGCGGCTGACGAGGCCGTCTTTTTCATATGCGGGCCGTGCCACTTTCCGCCAGCCGCGACGCGACCCGGGCCGTGCCTTTATCGAAATCTATTTGTGGTCGCGTGAAAGCTCGCCGAGCAGTTTTGTCATTTCGTCGTCGAGCGACCCGTCCTTGGCATGCGCTTTCGGGGTTTCCACGCCCAAGGACTGATTGAGCTCGCGCAAGAGCGCGTCGTCCAGGTCGCCATCGTCATGGATTGCGGGCGCGGGCGCGGGCTTGGGCTCCGGTTTCGGCGCGGGCGCGCCGACTGGTGCGACGGCGGGGGCAGGTGTCGCTGGCCGCGCCGGGGCCGGCTGGGTCCTGGGGGCAGATGCAGGCTGGGCCGGGCGCCAGGCAGGAGCCTGCTTGGCGCCGGGTGGCGCGGGTTGCGACGCTGCCGGTCGGGCCGGCGGTGCGGCGGGGCGCGGTGTGGTCGCCGCGCGCTCAGGCCCGCGCAAACCCGAAAACGGACGGGCCGGGGCAGGTTCGGACTTTTCCGGCACGGACGGCGACGGCGGCGGTGCCTGGCGTGGAGGCGCGTCAGCCTCGTCGGTGATCGACCGCGACGATTTGTGGATCATGCGGATATCCTGTTCGACAACGATGTCGTTCGCGCCGCCGATCAGGATCAAATGTTCCACGTCGTCGCGTCGAACCAGCACGAGGCGGCGGCGGGTGTCGATCGCGGTGGCGTCCATGACTGCGAGCCGGGCCTTGCGGTTGCGCCCGCCGGCAATGAAGGTGCCTGCCGTTATTCCCCGCAGAAGACGCAAAGCGATCAGCGCGATGACGATGATGACGAGGGCCAACAGGACCCATCCGACCAGCGGCGCATATTGAGGTCCGATCATCCCTTCCAGCCATGCCGTCATTGCTGATTCCTTTCGCCCCTCATTTTGGTGGCGAACACTAAAACGTTTCATGTGTAAAAGGAAACGCTTCGGCTGGTCTTTCCGGCGGATACCGGTCACCGGTCGTGCCCGCCGCGGCAAACGGCCGGAATCTGCCTTGAAGCGGGCGGACGGGCTTTCGCCTGCGTGCAGAATGTGATTCATACCGGTCGGGGTCAATCGACAGGAATCGGGCAGGACGGAGCGTCAATGGCAGGAGAAGGCCGGGGGAAGGGCTATCCCGACCCGATCGTCGACCAGAATGCGCGCCCGGGCACGATTGCCCGTCTGGTCGTGTTCATCGTCGTCCTGATTTGCGCCGCCTTTTTGTTCGTGCTCATGCGCGACCGTTTCGGCGATCCGTTTCTGCTTGGCATGCTCGGCGTGTTGGCGATGATCGGCATCGGCTACCTGTTCGCGACCGCGATCGGTTTCGTGCAAATCGCCCCGCGCTCGAGTGGCGACGAACTCGCCAAAGCCTATGTCGATTCCATGCCGCAGGGGCTGATTGTCAGCGACCTGAAGGGCCGGGTCTGTTACGCCAACCGCGCCTATGCCGAGCTGACGGGAGCCAGTTCGGCCGCCGATGTCCGGTCGGTCGAGGGATTGTTGGCCGACAATCCCGATGCCGCGCCGGTCGTGGAACGGATCGCGTCCAGCCTGCGCGACGGGCAGAGCGGCGAGGGCGAATTCAGGCTGTCCCAGTCGATAAGGCCGGGCTCCGAGCCGGGCGCGCGGTGGTATCGCGCCAGGGCCCGCAGCTTCGCCGCGCCGGTTCAGCGTCAGCCGTTATTGTCCTGGCAGATCGAGGACATATCGGCCGAGCGCGCCGAACAGGAACGTTTCTTTCTCGATCTCCAGCAGGCGATCGACCATCTCGATCACGCACCCGCCGGCTTTTTTTCCACCGACGCGGACGATCGCGTGACCTACGTGAACGCCACGCTCGCCGAATGGCTGGGCATCGACCTGGCCAGTTTCACGCCCGGTTCCGTCACACTGCCGGAAATCGTCGCCGGCGACGGCATGGCCCTGATCCGCTCGGTCAAGGCGGAGCCCGGCTCGGTGCGCAACGCCGTCATCGACCTCGATCTGTTGACGGGCGGCGGCGAAGCGCTGCCGGTGCGTTTCATGCACAAAACCATGGCCAGCCGCGACGGCCTGCCCGGCGCGACCCGCACCATCGTGCTCAATCGCGCCAAGGGCGAGGACGCGACCGCCGATCTGCGCGCCTCGGAAGTGCGCTTCACGCGCTTCTTCAACTCCACGCCGATGGCGATCGCCGGCGTCGACGGCAAGGGACGCATTCTGCGCACCAACGCGCCCTTCCTGTCGCTGTTCGGCTCGGTTGTCGATCGCGCCTCGGTGGAACGCAAGCTGCGTCTGGAGACGGTCATCCATGAGCGCGATCGCGCGACCTTCACCGCCGCGCTCGAGAAAGCCAAGCTGCGCCAGGCCGACATCGCGCCGATCGACACCGTGCTTCCCGGCGACGACGAGCGTCACATGCGTTTTTACGTCAATGCCGTGGCCGATGCGGGCGAGGACGCCGAGGAAGCAGCGATCGTCTACGCCGTCGAGACCACCGAGCAGAAGGCGCTTGAGGCGCAGATGGCCCAGGGCCAGAAAATGCAGGCGGTCGGTCAACTCGCCGGCGGCATCGCGCATGACTTCAACAATGTGCTGACGGCCATCATCATGGCCTCGGATCTGTTGCTGACCAATCACCGCCCGTCGGATCCGTCCTTTCCCGACATCATGAACATCAAGCAGAACGCCAATCGCGCCGCCTCGCTGGTGCGGCAGCTCCTGGCCTTTTCGCGGCGCCAGACGCTGCGTCCGGAGGTCTTGAGCCTGACCGACGTGCTCGCCGATCTGCGCATGCTGTTGGCGCGGCTGATCGGCAACGAGATCAAGCTCAGGATCGAGCACGGCCGCGATCTGTGGCCGGTGCGCGTCGATCTCGGCCAGTTCGAGCAGGTCGTCGTCAACCTCACTGTCAACGCCCGCGACGCCATGCCCGATGGCGGCGAACTGGCGGTGCGCACCCGCAATTTCGCGGCGGACGAATGCGCGGGCCTTTCGTATCGCGAACTTGCGCCGGCGGATTACGTGCTGGTCGAGGTCCAGGATACCGGGACCGGTATCCCCGCCGACGTTTTGAAGAAGATTTTCGAGCCGTTCTTCACCACCAAGGAGGTCGGCAAGGGCACCGGGCTCGGCCTGTCGATGGTCTACGGTATCATCAAGCAGACCGGCGGTTTCATCTTCTGCGATTCGCAGGAGGGCGCCGGCACGACGTTCCGCATCTTCCTGCCGCGCCATATCGAAACCAAGTCGGACGAGACCGAAGAGGCCGCCGCCGCGGCCGAGAAGGCGCCGGGCGCACAACCGGCCGCCGCCGCGCCGCAAAAGGACCTGTCAGGATCGGCCACGGTGCTTCTGGTCGAGGACGAGGACGCCGTGCGCATGGGCGGTATGCGCGCGCTCACCTCGCGCGGCTACACCGTCCACGAGGCGACGTCGGGCATCGAGGCGCTGGAGATATTCAAGGAGCTCGACGGCAAGATCGACATCGTCGTCTCCGACGTGGTGATGCCGGAGATGGATGGGCCGACGCTTTTGGGCGAACTGCTCAAGCTGCAGCCCGATATCCGTTTCGTCTTCGTTTCCGGTTACGCCGAGGACGCATTCGCCAAAAACCTGCCCGAGGAAGCCAAGTTCGGCTTTTTGCCGAAACCGTTCTCGCTCAAGCAGTTGGCGACCGTGGTCAAGGACATGCTGGAAAACGGCGAGTGAGGCGGGCGTCGGCGCAGCCGGCGCCTGTATCGGCGATCAGGAGCCGCGCGCTGCGGCGATACGCGCGGCCAGCCGTGCATTGTTTTCCACCAGCGCGATATTGGTGGCAAGGCTGCGTCCGCCGGTCAACTCCAGGATGCGGGCGAGCAGGAACGGGGTGACGGCCTTGCCCGAAACCGCCTCGGCTTCGGCGTCGGCCTGCGCGGCGGCGATGAAACCGGCCATCTCGTCGGCCGGGATCTCGTGTTCGGTGGGAACCGGATTGGCGACCAGCATGCCGCCGCCGAGCCCGAGCGCGCCACGGGTCTCGAAAAATCCGGCGATCGCCTCCGGTGTGTCGAGCCGCAGCGGTGCGGCATGCGGCGAGCGGCGCGACCAGAAGGCCGGCATTGTGTCGCTGCCATAGGCGACCACCGGCACGCCGCGGCTTTCCAGCACCTCGAGCGTCTTGTCGATGTCGAGAATCGCCTTGGCGCCGGCCGATACCACGATGACCGGCGTGCGGGCGAGTTCGTCGAGATCGGCGGAGATGTCGAAACTGGTCTCCGCCCCCTTGTGCACGCCGCCGATGCCGCCGGTGGCGAACACCTCGATGCCGGCGAGTGCCGCGCCGATCATGGTGGCGGCGACCGTGGTGCCGCCGGTCCGTCGCTGGCTCACCGCAAAGGCGAGATCGGCGCGCGACAGTTTCATCGCGGCTCCGGTCTTGGCGAGCGCGGTGCGTTCCTCGTCCGACAGGCCTATCTTGAGACGCCCGTCGATGACGGCGATCGTGGCCGGCACGGCGCCTTCGGCTGCGACGATGGTTTCGACATTGGCCGCCATCTCGGCGTTCTGCGGATAGGGCATGCCGTGGGTGATGATGGTGCTTTCGAGCGCGACCACCGGTTTTTTGTCGGCGAGCGCGCGCGCCACCGGGGCGGCGATGTCGATGAAGGCCTGGGCTCTGTGCGGGATCATGGGCAAACCATTTTGTCTTGCGGGAGCGGGAGAGGAACGGCCTGCGGCACCCGCGTCAGCGTCCGTGCGAAAGCAAGCGCGTTGTAATCGGCGATCGCGGCGGGGCTTTCGATGCACAGCACGGCCGCGGCAATCCCCCGGCGCAGTGCCTCGGAAAACGGGATTTTTACCGTCAGGCTCTCGACCATTGTGCCGGCGAGCGCGTCGCCGGCACCGGTGACGTCGCTGATCTTTCGCGGCGGCGGCGGTGTCAGAAGATAAAGCGCCTCGTCGTCGAAGGCGATAAGTTCGCCGCCGCCGGCCGTCACCACCGCGCTGGCGAGGCCCGCCGCGCGCAACGCTTCGACCAGAGTGTGCGGCGCCGCGCCCGCGTCCGTCGCCGTCAGCGCCGCCGCCTCGCGCCGGTTCATGAACAGGCAGGCGAGCCGGTCGGCGAGCGGGGCCAGGCGGCCGACCTTGGCCGGTGAAATCGCGATCGCGTAAAGCGGGGTGCCGGCGGCGAGGCCGGCCAGCCGTTCGAGGGCGGCGGCGGAAAGATTGGCATCGCATAAAACCGCGTCAGCTGACGCGATCGCCGCGCGCGGCTTGGCGCGGCGCACCAGCCTGTCGAAGGCGGCGTCGTAAAGCGCCATGTCGGCAAGGGCGGCGACCACGTCGCCGTCGGCGTCGAGGATGGCGGTGTAGCTCGCCGTGGTGCGGTCGAGGTAGACCGCCGACAGATCCTCGATGCGGGCCGCTGCGATCGCGCCCGCCACGGCCTCGCCGGCCGCGTCGCCGCCACGTGCCGACACCAGCGCGACGCGGCCCCCGCGCCCGGCGATAACGCGCGCGGCGTTGAAGACGCCGCCGCCGACCTCCTCGCGCATTGCGCCGGGGTTGGAGGCGCCGGGCACGAACGGGCCGGCGACCCGGCCGCGCCGGTCGATATGGGCGCCGCCGATGGCGAGGATGGTGCAAGGCGGTGAAGGCATCGGGGTGCCGGACTGCGAGGACAAGGCGGGCCGGCGCGCGGCCGGCGCGGCGACCTTACCGGCCGGGTTTCGCGCTGGCAACGGGCCCGGCCGAATCGGCCGAGCCGCACCCTTGGCGGGGGCGGGACACGGCGGGCGAGGGGATACATCCGGAAGAGTGCGGATGTATCCCCTTGAAACATGTAGAGCGAATCCCTATATTCGGAGAATGAGCAAGAAGCCCAAAGCCCCGACACTCAAAGATTTCCTCGCACAGTTCCCCGACGATGATTCGTGCCTCGATCATCTGATGGCTACCCGCTACGGAAAGCGCCACGAATGCGCCAAGTGCGGCAGGCTCGCCAACTTCCACCGCGTGAAGTCGCGCCGCTGCTACGAATGCGATTTCTGCGGCTATCAGGTCTATCCGACCGCCGGGACGCCGTTCGAGAACACCCGCACATCCCTGCGGGACTGGTTCCACGTCATGTTCATGTTCACGACTTCCCGAAACGGGGTGTCCGCCAAGGAAGTCCAGCGCACCATCGGCGTGACGTACAAGACCGCTTGGCGCATGTGCAACCTGATCCGCCAGTACATGGGCTATGTCGATGGCGATAATTCGCTTGGCGGCAAGGGCGGCGGCATCGTCGAGGCCGACAAGGCGTTTATCGGCGGCAAGGACAAACGCGGCCACGACGACAAAGCCATCGTGATCGGCATCACCGAGCGCGGCGGCGAAACGGTCACACGCGTCATTCCCTCACGCCGTGAAAAGGACGTGCTCCCCGCCATCGCGAAATGGGTCCGGCAAGGTTCGCGCATCGCGACCGACGAGGCCAAGGCGTTCAGGAACCTTGGCGAGTACGGCTATCGCCACGGTACCGTCAATCACTCCGAAGGCCAGTATGTCTCGGGTCAGGTCCACACCAACACCATCGAAGCGTTCTGGGCGAACGTGAAACGGTCTATCGAGGGGACTTACGTTTCGGTGTCGAAGAAGTGGCTCCAGACCTATCTTTGGGAGTTCGAGTACCGCCAGAACCTTCGGAAGCACCCGCATCTGATGCTCGACCTGCTTTTGCAGTCTTTCCCGCGTCCGGCTCCAAAGGCGGACGCGTAAGCATCGCCTTTAGGAGGGTGTTGAAGCGGTCATTCCCGTCCGGTTGATCCATAGCCTATCTCAAGTTGCAGAACTCTGCATTGTAGCGGATAAAGAGGCGATTTGGTGGGTTTCTGTGCGGTGTAGATGGCAATTCGATCTCTAATCGCGGCTTTTGCCATTGGGCTCTGCCTTTGCGCATCAGGGCAGGCCCAAGAACAGAGCGATTCCTCCCAAAGGCAGGAAGACGCCGAACAGGCACCAGCCGATAATCTTTATGCGCCATTCCGTGTTGAAATTGTCGAGGATCAAGCCGAGGCCGATACCCGCCAGCGCCGCGAAGCCGAAAGCCGGAAACGCGAGGAAGATGACCTTATCGCCCAACAGGGTATGAACTCGGCCACGGAGCTGATGGCCAACTACGCTTGGTGGCAAACTGTTGCGACTTGGGTCGGCGCGATCCTTGTCGCCGGCACGTTGGTACTGATGATTTACGCCAACAAATCCGCCGTGCAGGCGGCAAACGCTGCGATGCAGGGGGTCAAAGACGCACGTCGCATCGGCCAAGCGCAAGTCGCCGCCTATCTTGCCATTGAGGGTGGTGAGTTCACATTGACCGAACAATCCTTTCACGGATGGGTCAACGTCAAGAACCATGGGTAGACGCCCGCTAATTGGCCCGCAATCTACATAAGCCTGTCGGCGAGGACCAAATGGTCCGGCGGTTCTTTCGTGGATACCGGATTGGGCGATCTCAGAAAGGGTATCGCAAGCGTCAACCGCCACCCAGCTATTGAGGCACGCAAGCGAAGGATACAAGCCGGGGCGAGCTCTCGTTTCCATTTTCACTGGCTGCACAATCAACTTAGCGAAAACCTTGTCGGGCAGATCAGGTCTGACCGCACAGATGTCATTATATCCTGTAATCTCGAATGGCTTGATGTCTTTGAAAATCGAGGGGCAATTAGAACCGAACTGAGTAGTCACCCGGATTTCGCCCAGCCGCCCGAAACTACGAAAGTGCGCGTGGGCGATCTGTATGTTCGCGAATACCAGACAAGCAAACACAACGATTCGGAGAAGCCAACCTTCTAACTTACATGCTTCAAGGGGATACATCCGGAAGAGTGGAAATCGGAACAAAAATCGAACATTATAGTCAAATCATTGATTTTAAGAAAAATTTGTAGACTTGCATAAATGGAACAAAACAGGTACAAATCGGCAAGGAATTAGAAGCGACCGGGCTTCATTGACGATCGAAGGGTAATGTATCATGGCTCAGAACTCATTGCGGTTGGTTGAGGACAATTCGGTGGATAAAACCAAGGCTCTGGATGCGGCGCTTTCGCAGATCGAGCGTGCGTTCGGCAAGGGCTCGATCATGCGGCTTGGCCGCAACGAGCAGGTGGTCGAGATCGAGACTGTGTCGACCGGCTCGCTCGGGCTCGATATCGCGCTCGGCGTGGGTGGGCTGCCCAAGGGCCGCATCATCGAGATTTACGGGCCGGAAAGCTCGGGCAAGACGACGCTGGCGCTACACACGGTGGCCGAGGCGCAGCGCAAGGGCGGCATCTGCGCCTTCGTCGACGCCGAGCACGCGCTCGATCCGGTCTATGCCCGCAAGCTCGGCGTCGACCTGGAAAACCTTCTGATCTCGCAGCCCGACACGGGCGAGCAGGCGCTGGAGATCTGCGACACGCTGGTGCGTTCCGGCGCGATCGACGTGCTGGTGATCGATTCTGTCGCCGCCCTGACGCCGCGCGCCGAGATCGAGGGCGAGATGGGCGATTCTCTGCCGGGTCTGCAGGCGCGGCTGATGAGCCAGGCGCTGCGCAAGCTGACCGCCTCGATCTCGCGCTCCAACACCATGGTCGTCTTCATCAATCAGATCCGCATGAAGATCGGCGTCATGTTCGGCTCGCCCGAAACCACCACCGGCGGCAATGCGTTGAAATTCTACGCCTCGGTCCGACTCGACATTCGCCGCATCGGCGCGGTCAAGGATCGCGACGAAGTCACCGGCAACCAGACCCGGGTCAAGGTGGTGAAAAACAAGCTCGCGCCGCCCTTCAAGCAGGTCGAGTTCGACATCATGTATGGCGAGGGCGTGTCGAAGACCGGCGAACTGGTCGATCTCGGGGTGAAGGCGGGCATCGTGGAAAAATCCGGTGCCTGGTTTTCCTACAATTCGCAGCGGCTCGGCCAGGGCCGCGAAAACGCCAAGCAGTTCTTGCGCGACAATCCGGAGATGGCCGACGAGATCGAACTGGCGCTGCGCCAGAATGCGGGTCTGATCGCGGAGAAGTTCCTAGACGAGGGCGGTCCGGAGGAAGATGGCGACGACGTCGCGGAGATGTAAATTCTTCTCCCAAAGCGCCTGACGAAAAGGCCGCCGCGGTCGATGCCGGGCGGCCTTTTGTCGTGCATGGATTTTGCGGCCGGGCGGGCGGCGGGAGCGCGCCTTGTTGCCGACGCGCAGTGCGTTGCCGCGGAGATGTTCGCGGCCGGGCGGGCGCGGGCTGCGACCTGGCTTTAAAACGGTTTCTGGACAGCCATCCGGGCGGGCGATAAGAAGCCGGTTCGCAATTTCCGGGTTTTTCCGGCGGTTTTCAAGAAGGCACATCCATGAGCGGCGTCAACGCGATTCGGTCGGCTTTTCTCGACTTCTTCAAAAAGAACGGCCACGAGGTGGTGGCGTCCGGGCCGCTGGTGCCGCGCAACGACCCGACGCTGATGTTCACCAATGCCGGTATGGTGCAGTTCAAGAACGTCTTTACCGGCCTCGAGCAGCGCCCATATAACCGCGCCGTGACGGCGCAGAAATGCGTGCGCGCAGGCGGCAAGCACAATGATCTCGACAATGTCGGCTACACCGCACGCCATCACACGTTTTTCGAGATGCTCGGCAATTTCTCGTTCGGCGACTATTTTAAGGACGTCGCCATCGAACTCGCCTGGACGCTGATCACCAAGGAGTTCGGCCTTGCCAAGGACCGGCTCCTGGTCACCGTCTATCATACCGACGACCAGGCCTTCGATTTGTGGAAGAAGATTGCCGGACTGCCGGACGAACGCATCATCCGCATTCCCACCCACGACAATTTCTGGGCGATGGGCGATACTGGGCCGTGCGGCCCGTGTTCGGAGATTTTTTTCGACCATGGTGAGGCCATCCCCGGTGGCCCGCCCGGCAGCCCCGACGAGGACGGCGACCGCTTCATCGAGATCTGGAACCTGGTCTTCATGCAGTTCGAGCAGCTGACCCGGGACGAGCGCGTCGACCTGCCGCGTCCGTCAATCGACACCGGCATGGGGCTGGAGCGGGTCGCGGCCGTCTTGCAGGGCGAGCACGACAATTACGACATCGACCTGTTCAAGGCGCTGATCGCGGCGGCCGTCGAGGCGACCGGGGTTGCCGCCGAGGGCAAGGCCCGGGCGAGCCATCGCGTCATTGCCGATCATCTGCGGGCGTCGAGCTTCTTGATTGCCGATGGCGTGTTGCCGTCGAACGAGGGCCGCGGCTACGTGTTGCGCCGCATCATGCGCCGCGCCATGCGCCATGCCCAACTTCTTGGTGCCGCCGATCCGCTGATGTGGCAGCTGGTGCCGGCGCTCACCCGCGAGATGGGCCAGGCCTATCCCGAGCTGGTGCGCGGCGAGGCGCTGATCACCGAAACGCTCAGGCTGGAGGAAACCCGCTTCCGCAAGACGCTGGCGCGCGGCCTGACATTGCTTTCGGACGCCACCGACAGTTTCGGCGACGGCGACCGGCTTGACGGCGAAACCGCGTTCAAGCTCTACGACACCTATGGTTTTCCGATCGACCTGACCCAGGATGCGTTGCGCCAGCGCGGTATTTCGGTCGATCTCGACGGTTTCAATGCGGCCATGGAGCGCCAGAAAGCGGAAGCGCGCGCCTCCTGGTCCGGGTCCGGCGAGGCGGCGACCGAAACGGTCTGGTTCCAGATCAAGGAGGAGGTCGGGGCGAGCGAGTTTCTGGGTTACGCCAATGAGGGCGCCGAGGGTGTGGTCCGGGCGCTGGTGCGCGACGGCGCCAGGGTCGATGCGGCCGCGGACGGCGAGGCGGTTGCCGTGGTCGTCAACCAGACGCCGTTTTACGGCGAATCCGGCGGCCAGGTCGGCGACACCGGCCGCATCGCCGGCGAGGGGTTCGAGATCGTGGTCACCGACACGCAAAAGAAAGTCGACGGGCTGATCGTGCACTTCGGCCGCGTCGAGCGTGGCACCGTCGCGCCGGGCGCGGTCGTGCATCTTGAGGTCGACCATGCGCGCCGCGCGCGGCTCAGGGCCAATCACTCCGCCACCCACCTCGTTCACGAGGCGCTGCGCGAGGTGCTGGGCACGCATGTGGCCCAGAAGGGCTCGCTGGTCGCGCCGGAGCGGCTACGTTTCGACTTTTCGCACCCCAAGCCGATTTCGGCCGACGAGATCGAGCGCGTCGAGCGCATAGCCAACGAAATCGTCGTACAGAATGCGCCGGTGACCACCCGGCTGATGGCGGTCGACGACGCCATCGCGGAAGGCGCGATGGCGCTGTTCGGCGAAAAATACGGCGACGAGGTCCGCGTGGTGTCGATGGGCACCGCGCTCCACGGCGACAAGGCGGGCAAAACCTATTCGGTGGAGCTGTGCGGCGGCACCCATGTCGCGGCGACCGGCGATATCGGGTTGGTGCGTGTCGTGTCGGAAGGCGCGGTCGCGTCTGGCGTGCGCCGCGTCGAGGCGCTGACCGGCGAGGCGGCCAGGCGCCATCTCGACACGCAGGAGCGCCGACTGAAGTCGATCGCGGCGGCGCTGAAGGTCGCGCCGGCCGATGCCGAAGGTCGTGTGGAAACCTTGATCGAGGAGCGTCGTCGGCTCGAACGCGAGCTCGCCGAAGCCCGAAAAAAACTCGCACTCGGCGGAGGCGAACAGGCTCAGGCCGAAAGCGAGAGCATCGCCGGCACCGGCTTCATCGGCCGCGTCGTTGAGGGTGTTTCGCCGAAGGAACTCAAACCGCTGGCCGACGAGGGCAAGACCTCGCTGGGATCGGGCGTGGTGGTTTTCGTCGGCACGGGCGAAGACGGCAAGGCGAGCGTGGTGGTCGGCGTCACCGAGGACCAGACGGAGCGCTTCAGCGCCGTCGATCTGGTGCGGATCGCCTCGGCCGCGCTCGGCGGCAAGGGCGGCGGCGGGCGGCCGGATATGGCTCAGGCCGGCGGCCCGGACGCTTCAAAAGCACATGAGGCGATCGCCGCGGTCAGGGCCGCGATCGCCGGTTAGAGCCGTCCCCATTTAAGAGGAACGGCTCTGGGTCGTGACCCTGAAAAGTGGAGGCCGGCTCCGCTTTTCGCGATCCTGCTCCTGGGCCCGGCTCTAACGACGCGCGTTTTTCAGATTGGGCAGGAAGATCGTCAACAGGCCGAGCAGCGGCAGGAAGGAACACACCGTGTAGACATAGCCGATCCCCTTGACGTCGGCGACGATGCCCAGCACCGCCGCGCCAAGGCCGCCGAGCCCGAAGGCGAAGCCGAAAAACAGGCCGGCGACCATGCCGACCCGACCCGGCAGCAATTCCTGCGCGAACACCACGATCTGCGGAAAGGCCGACGACAGGATCAGGCCGATCATGATCGTCAGCACCGGTGTCCAAGCATAGCTGGCATAGGGCAGGGCGAGTGTGAACGGCAGCACGCCCAGGATCGAGAACCAGATCACTGTCTTGGAGCCGAAGCGGTCGCCGATCGGGCCGCCGAGGATCGTCCCGGCCGCCGCCGCGCCGAGGAAGACAAACAGCAGGACCTGCGATTCCTGCACCGATACGTTGAACTTTTCGATGACATAGAACGTGTAATAGCTGCTGATCGAGGCCAGATAGACATGTTTGGAAAACACCAGCACGATCAGCACGGCCAATGTCAGCATCACCCGCCGGCGCGACAGGTCGAGCGTCATCGGCGCGGACGGCCGCGACGCGGCGCGCTTCTGGTAGGCCGAATACCAGCCGCCGACGCGCCACAGGATCACCATGCCGATCATCGCGGCCACCGAGAACCAGGCGACCGAGCCCTGGCCGCGCGGCACGACGATGAAGGCGGCCAGAAGCGGACCGATCGCGGTACCGAAATTGCCGCCGACCTGGAACAGGGCCTGGGCGAGGCCGTAGCGTCCGCCGGAGGCAAGGCGGGCCACGCGCGAGGATTCGGGATGAAAGATCGCCGATCCCAGACCGACAAAGGCTGCGCCGAGCAACAGCAGCGGATAGGTGCCGGCCGTTGCCAAAAGCAGCAGCCCGATCATCGTCGAACCCATGCCGGCCGAGAGGGAATAGGGCATCGGCCGCTTGTCGGCGACGATGCCGACCAGCGGCTGCAGCAGCGAGGCGGTGACTTGGAAGGCAAGCGTCAAAAGGCCGATTTGCCAGAAATCGAGGCCGTAATCGCCTTTCAGCATCGGATAGAGCGCAGCCAGCAGCGACTGCATCACATCGTTGAGCAGATGGCAGAAACTAACTGCCAGGATGACCGCGTAGACGGTGCGCTCGGGCGCAAGCCGGGCGGGGGCGGCTAAGGTGTCGGTCAAGGCAGGCTCCTTCTGCGCACGGTCGCGCGCCGTGGCCGAACGGTTATAGATGGGCTGGCCGTGACCTTCTTTGCTGGTTTGGTCTATTTGTTTCGTGTGTGGGCCAGCGATTTGAGTGACAGACGATGCGCGATGCCGCGATCAGGGCGATTCACGAAACCCATGCCTTGAACCGGCGCGACGACGACCGGCGGGATTTCATCGAGCGCGCCGGCGGGGCGGTGGTCGCACTTGCGAGTGCCTATCCGGACGGTCACCACGTGGCGGCGCACCGGCATGGTCGTTCGCAGCTGCTTCACGTGCGCTCCGGCATCGTGCTCGCCACCACCGATGTCGGCCGCTGGATGGTGCCGGGCGGCCAGGCTTTATGGATTCCGGCGGGCACCATCCATGCCGTTGACATGATGGGCGGTGTGCGCATGCAGTCGGCCTATGTGCGGCCGGCGGCGATCGCCGGCCCGCCGGCATCGCTGCGGGTCGTCGCTATGACCGGCCTGATGCGCAGCTTGATGGCCGAAGCGGTCGCGATCGGCGAAACGAAGAGCGTCGACGGCCGCGACGCCCTGCTGCTCGGGCTCATCCTGCACGAGATGCCGCGGCTTGAGGAATTGCCGCTCGGCCTGCCGTTTCCGAGCGATCCGCGGTTTGTCGCGCTGTGTCGCCGTTATCTTGACGCGCCGACGCCGGCGGTGACCATCGACGGCTGGGCGCGCGAGACCGGCATGAGCCGGCGCACATTCACCCGGCGGTTTCAGCGCGAAACCGGGCTTAGCCTGTCCGTCTGGCGTCAGCAGGCCAGCCTGTTCGCCGCACTGCCGCGCCTGTCGGAAGGCGAGGCGGTGACCTCCGTCGCGCTCGATCTCGGTTATGAGAGCGTGGCCGCTTTCACCACCATGTTCAAGCGCATGCTGGGCACCTCGCCGCGCGATTATCTGTCGGCGAACGCGCCGGCGGCCGGCCGAGAGTGAAGCCGCGGCGGTCGGAAACGGCCGGCCCCGGCTTCACTCCTCGGCGAGCGTGTCCACGATGCGGCGCATCTGCTCGCCCATGGCGTCGCACTCGCTGGGCGAGGATCGCGCCATGACGGTGTCGATCAGCTCGGTATAGACGGCGAGTGCCTTCATCAGCCGCTGTTCGCCCGCCGGCGTCAGATAAAGGCGCATGACGCGCTTGTCGGACGAATCGCTCTCGCGCCGCACCAGGCCTTGCGATTCGAGCTGCGGCAGCAACATGGTGATGTTGGAGCGTCCCACCAGCAGCCGGCGCGCCAGATCGTGCTGCGACTGGCCCGGGTGGCGGTAGAGATTCATCAGCATGTCGAGCTGCGCGAGCTTCAGGTCGAGCGGCGCCAGCGCCTTCGACAACGCGCGTACCACCGCCTTTTCGGCGCGCACTACGGCGATCCAGTTGCGAAAGCGCGGATTGTCCCACGGCAGGTCTTGTTTTTTGTTCATTCTTGAACTAATAATGTTCACGGTTGAACTAATTCACGGTGGCCCACCATGGCATCATTTCCGTTGACTGTCATCCGTTCCGCGTTCCGCATCGCCGACCATATCGCGCCCCGGCTCGCCGGTCGCGCCGCCTTCGAGCTTTTCTGCCGTACCCCGCATCCGCAACGGGTTTCGGACAGGGAAAGGCGGGCGCTCGATCAGGCGGCGCCCTTCATGGCCGAGGCGCGACTGCATCGGCTCACAACCCGGTCGGGCTGTGTCGCCGCGTACGATTTCCGCCCGCCGCCGGGCACCGAAAGGCGGCGCACGGTGCTTGTCATCCATGGCTGGCGCTCGCGCAGCGACCACATGGTGGCGATCATCGATGCCTTGCGCCGCGACGGCGCACGGGTGATCGCGATCGACCTGCCCGGCCATGGCAAGTCGGCGGGGCGACGCCTCAACATGGCCAACGCGGTCGAGGCGGCGGCGACCGCCGGCGCGTGGTTCGGTCCGTTCGAGGCCGTGATCGGCCATTCCTTCGGCGGCGCGGTCGCCGTTAACGCGCTTGTCGGTTCGGTCAGTGGCGTCGAGAAGCTGGTGGCCGAACGGCTGGTGCTGGTTTCGGCGCCCA
Source organism: Nitratireductor arenosus (assembly GCF_009742725.1). GTDB lineage: Bacteria > Pseudomonadota > Alphaproteobacteria > Rhizobiales > Rhizobiaceae > Mangrovimarina > Mangrovimarina arenosa. The sequence goes on from NZ_WPHG01000002.1 coordinate 722,171, forward strand.
ATTCCATGCCGTCCTTCTTCGCCGAATTCGGCCGCATGCTCGACCTCGGTCCGCGCGCCCAGACCGCGCTGTTCGATCATGTCGAGAGGCTGACCGGCCGCCCACTGGAAGACTATGTCGGCGCCGACCAGCTTGCCCGGCATCGGTTTCCAACCCTCGTGCTTCACGCGCCCTGCGACAAGGAGGTGCCGGCCGAAAACGCCAGGGCCTATGACGACGCGGGGCCGCATGTGCGGCTGGTCTGGGCGCCTGGCCTCGGCCACAGGCGCATCCTGGCCGGTCCCGGTGTGCTCGCCGAACTGACCCGATTTGCGGCCGGCGAACGCGCGTTGTCGCTGGTGGATTAGGACGTGAAACCCCGATGGCAGCAATATCCGGTTACAGGCGATTTTGATAAAGGTAAGGTCGTTGGCCTCAATCCCGTACGGGCTGGAAAACGTCCTCGATCGCCATGCCGAAGAGGCGCGCGATGCTGAAGGCAAGGGGCAGGCTCGGATCATAGCGACCTCGCTCCAAGGCGTTGACCGTTTGTCGGGACACGCCGAGATGCCTGGCGAGATCGGCCTGCGACCATCCGTGCTGCTGGCGCAGTTGCTGGATGCTGTTGTTCATCCGTATCGCACTCGCCCAAGCACAACGCCAATGACCCACAATGTCGCCATGATCGGCCACACGATGAACATCGACAGCCTGGGAAGTCCAACGCCTTCGAGGAAACCGTAACCGAACGTAATCAATGCCGTCCCGGCGAAAGCGAGCGCCAGGGCCTCAAACTGCAACTTGCGTTGCATTTCGTCCAATTTGCGGATGCTGCGAACGACGACGCCGCAAATGAAGATCACGGGAAGCATGGGACTGAGCGATACCACCGTGCGGAAAACCGCGCCTTCGATCCCGCCGGTCAACAGTTTTTCTGAGACGACCAGCGCGGCGGCATAGGCGGCTAATCCGATCAGCATTAAGAACAAGCTTCGTTTCATAGGGCACCTTTGTAAAGCGTGCTTTACGTTGAGGGGATATGATGGTTCCGGGTCGATGTTGAAGGAGGCAGCGGATCGTCGGATCCGGCCGTCCTGCCGCATCTTCCCCCGAAGCCGGATTTTGCGTCCCTGCAGACAGGATCCGGTGTCGTCCGTCTCAACACGGGCGCGTTTGACCGCCTGGACTTGATGATCCGGCCAGGAGCGCGGTGGCGGCGTCGTGAGCGGCGCGCGACACCGTCCAGCGGGAAAAAACCAAACCGGTCGATTGTGGTCGACACACGACATCAGCAGCGTGCCGTGCTCTCGGCACGGACGGTTTTCATCAGCCTGGCCGAAAAAACCACGTCACCGAATTGCTGTCGTCCAAGGGGGGCCGGCCTCGGCGAAGGGGCCAGTGGGCGGTGCAGGTTTAGGCGTGGCGCGCGGGCGGGACAACAAATCGCTTGCAATCCACCGATTTTCGCTTTCTCTTCTTCGAAAGAGAAACGAAAGCAGGCCTGAGTCATGTATCTGACGCCGCGCCACACTGCCATCATCGACATGGCCAAGCAGCACGGTCGCGTCACCGTGGAGGATCTGGCGACGGAGTTCGGCGTCACGCCGCAGACGATCCGCAAGGATCTCAACGATTTATGCGATCAGCGCCATCTCACCCGCATCCATGGCGGCGCGCTCTACCCGTCGGGCATCGAAAACATGCAATATGAGGCGCGGCGCAAGATCGCGGCCGACGAAAAGGCAGCGATCGGCCGGGCGGCCGCCCGCCTGATCCCCGACAGCGCCTCGCTGTTCATCAATATCGGCACCACGACCGAGGCGGTGTCGCGGGCGCTGCTCGATCACAACGGATTGATGGTAATCACCAATAACATCAACGTTGCCAACAGGATGCGGGTCTATCCTTCGATCGAGGTAGTGATCGCCGGCGGCGTCGTCCGTGGCGCCGACGGCGGTATTGTCGGCGAGGCGGCGGTCGATTTCATCCGCCAATTCAAGGTCGATTATGCCGTGATCGGCGCGTCGGCGATCGACCAGGACGGCGCGCTGCTGGATTTCGACTTTCGCGAGGTCAAGGTCGCGCAAGCCATCATCGCCAATGCGCGCCACGTCATCCTGGTCGCCGATTCGACCAAGTTCGAGCGCACCGCGCCGGTGCGCATCGGCCATCTGTCGCAGGTCGACACCTTCATCACCGACCAGTGCGGCTTCGAGGCGATCCGCGCCATCTGCGCCGAAGCCGAGGTGCGGCTGATCGAATCGGGCCGGTAGAGCCGTTCCGCTTTTCGCGGATTCGCAGACCGGCTCTAATTTGTTGTTTTGACGCGCTTTTGAACGATGGGCCGGTTTCCACTTCGCCTGGAAGCGCTTTAGCGGCACTTTGATGGCAACTTTCGTTTGACACGCGCTTTTATTTCGATTTAGTTCTTTTTAACGCTTTCGCCTCGCGTTTATGTTGCATTGCGAAAGCCGGGAGGATTTCTTGAGCGACGACCGGCTCTACGACATCGCCGTCATCGGCGGCGGCATCAATGGCTGCGGCATCGCCCGCGACGCGGCGGGGCGCGGCTATTCGGTGTTTCTGGCCGAGCAGAACGATCTCGCCAGCGGCACCTCATCATGGTCGACCAAGCTGATCCATGGCGGCCTGCGCTATCTGGAATTCTACGAATTCAGGCTGGTACGCGAGGCGCTGATGGAGCGCGAGGTGTTGTGGCGCCTGGCGCCGCACATCATCTGGCCGATGCGTTTCGTGCTGCCGCATCACAAGGGCCTGCGGCCGGCCTGGCTGCTGCGTCTCGGCCTGTTTCTGTACGACCATATTGGCGGACGCAAATTGCTGCCGGCCACCAAAACGCTCGACATGCGCCGCGACGCGGCCGGCAAGCCGCTGAAGCCGCTGTTCTCGCGCGCCTTCGAATATTCCGACTGCTGGGTCAACGACGCCCGGTTCGTGGTGCTCAACGCCCGCGACGCCGCCGATCGCGGCGCCGATATCCGCACCCGCACCAAAATCGTGCGCGCCGGTCGCGACGGCGACGTCTGGCGCATCGAAACCCAGGATCGCGACAGCGGGTTCAAGCAGACGGTGCGCGCGCGCATGCTGGTCAACGCGGCCGGTCCCTGGGTCGACGAGGTCCTGGCCGGCGCGCTCGGCAGGAACGGCGTCGCCAATGTGCGGCTCGTCCAGGGCAGCCATATCGTCATCACGCGCAAATTCGACGATCCGCGCGCTTATTTCTTCCAGAACCGCGACGGCCGCATCATCTTCGCCATCCCCTACGAGGAGGATTTCACGCTGATCGGCACCACCGATCGCGATTATGACGGCGAACCCGGCAAGGCGGCGATCAGCGACGAGGAAATCGATTATCTGTGCGCGGCGGCCAGCGAATACTTCGCCGAGCCGGTTCGCCGCGCCGACATCGTGTGGACCTATTCGGGCGTGCGCCCGCTCTACGACGACGGCGCCTCCAAGGCACAGGAGGCGACCCGCGACTATGTGCTCAAGGGTGAGGGCGGCGACGGCCAGGCGCCGCTGGTGAATATTTTCGGCGGCAAGATCACCACTTATCGGCGGCTCGGCGAGGCGATGCTGGACAGGATCGGCGTTGAGATCGGAAAAAAGGGCGAGCCGTGGACGGCCGACGCGCCGCTGCCCGGCGGGGATTTTCCGGTCGCGGGCTTTGCCGACGAGGTCGAGCGGCTGCGCGCGGATTACGCCTTTCTGGAACCAGCGCATGCCCGCCGGCTGGTGCGTCTTTACGGCACGCGCGCGCGCTCCATACTCGGCACCGCGCGCACGCAGGCCGATCTGGGCCGCTGTTTCGGGGCGGACCTTTACGAGTGCGAGGTGCGCTATTTGATGGAAAACGAATGGGCGGTCGGCGCGGAGGACGTGCTGTGGCGCCGGACCAAGCGGGGACTGCGGCTGTCGGGCGAGGAGGCGGCGGCCCTGGAGGCGTTCATGCGCGAGACCGGCGGGCGGGCCGATACCGCGGCCGCGGGCTAGGCTGGAGCGGGCGGATGCTTGAACTGAGGAACGTGTCCAAGATCGTCGGCGGCGACACGCATATCCGCGACGTGTCGCTGGCGGTCGAGCGCGGCACGCTCAACGTGCTGCTCGGCCCCACGCTTGCCGGCAAGACGACGCTGATGCGGCTGATGGCCGGGCTCGACGTGCCGACCACCGGCAGCGTGTGGTTCGACGGCGCCGACGTGACCGGGGTCGCGGTGCAAAAGCGCAACGTCGCCATGGTCTACCAGCAATTCATCAACTATCCGGCGATGACGGTCTACGAAAACATCGCCTCGCCGCTCAGGGTGGCCGGCGCCGCCGCCGACCAGATCGACAAGGAGGTGCGCCGCGCGGCCGAATTGTTGCGGCTGTCGCCCTATCTCGAGCGCACGCCGCTCAACCTGTCGGGCGGCCAGCAGCAGCGCACCGCGCTGGCGCGCGCGATCGTGAAGAATGCCGGCCTGGTGCTGCTTGACGAGCCGCTCGCCAATCTGGACTACAAGCTGCGCGAGGAACTGCGCGACGAATTGCCGAAGATTTTTGCCGAATCCGGCGCGATCTTCGTCTACGCCACCACCGAGCCGCACGAGGCGCTGCTTCTGGGCGGCAACACGGCCACGCTGTCGCAGGGCCGGGTGACGCAGTTCGGCTCCACGATCGACGTGTTCCGCAATCCGGTCGACCTCGTCACCGCGCAGACCTTTTCCGATCCGCCGCTGAACACGATCGACGTCGTCAAGGCGGGCGCGGCCTTCGAGCTTGGCCACGGCGTGCGCCTCAAAGCCGTAGACGGGTTTGCAGCGCTTGCCGACGGCGCCTACCGCGCCGGTTTCCGCCCGCACCATCTTGCGCTGGAAAGCCCGTCGCCGGACGCCGGCGAACTGACGGCAACGGTGACGGTGACCGAACTCACCGGCTCGGAAAGCTTCGTGCACCTCGATTTCGCCGGCCAGAGCTGGGTGATGCTGGCGCCCGGCATCCACGATTTCGAGGTCGGCAGTCAGATCAGGGCGTTTATCGACACGCGCCACCTGATGATCTTCGACGCGCACGGCCGCACGGTCGCCGGCGTCGACGCAGGGACGGGGCGGGGAGGGCACGATGGCCAGGATTGAACTCGACCATATCCGCCACTCCTATCTCGCCCACCCGGCGCGCGACGACGACTATGCGCTGAAGGAAGTGCATCACGTTTTCAAGGATGGCGGCGCCTACGCGCTCTTAGGCCCGTCGGGCTGCGGCAAGACCACCTTGCTCAACATCATCTCCGGGCTGCTGCACGCCTCCGAGGGCCGGCTTCTGTTCGACGGCGAGGATGTCTCGCACTATCCGACCGAAGCGCGCAACATCGCCCAGGTGTTCCAGTTTCCCGTCGTCTACGACACGATGACGGTTTACGACAATCTCGCCTTTCCGCTGCGCAATCGCGGCGTCGGCGAGGCCGAGGTCGAACGCAAGGTGCGCGAGACGCTCGACATGATCGACCTGAACGACTGGGCCGACCGCAAGGCCCAGGGCATGACCGCCGACCAGAAGCAGAAGATCTCGCTCGGACGCGGCCTGGTGCGCTCCGACGTCAACGCCATCCTGTTCGACGAGCCGCTGACGGTGATCGATCCGCACATGAAATGGGTGCTGCGCTCGCAGCTCAAGCTGCTGCACAAGCGCTTCGGCCACACCATGGTCTATGTCACGCACGACCAGACCGAGGCGCTGACCTTCGCCGATTCCGTGGTGGTGATGTATGAGGGCGAGATCGTCCAGATCGGCACGCCGGCCGATCTTTTCAATCGGCCCAGGCACACCTTTGTCGGCTATTTCATCGGTTCGCCGGGCATGAATGTCATGCCGGTCTCGGTGGCCGGGCGCCAGGCGCGTTTCGGCGAGGAAACCATCGAGCTGCCCGGCACGCCGAAAACGCCGATGGGCGGGGCGATCGAGCTCGGCGTGCGCCCCGAATTCGTGCGCATCGGCCACCGCGGCATGCCGGCGACGATCCACAAGGTCGAGGATATCGGCCGCCAGAAGATCGTTCGCGCCGTGGTCAACGGCCACGCGGTGGCGGCGGTGCTCGGCGAGGACGGCGAGATACCGGCCGAGCCGCGCGTCAGCTTCGCGCCCGAAGGCATCAACATCTATGCCGGGTCATGGCGCGTCGATTACGAGAACGCGTCCGAGGGAGAAGCGGCATGAACAAGCCCTGGAACAACAAGGCCTGGTTCCTGGTGCTGCCGGTGCTGGCGCTGGTGGCGTTTTCTGCCGCGATCCCGCTGATGACGGTGGTCAACTATTCGGTCCAGGACACGTTCGGCGGCAACCAGTTCTTCTGGGCCGGCACGGAATGGTTCGAGGAAATCCTGTCGTCCGACCGGTTCTGGGCCGCGATGGGCCGCAATCTGGTGTTTTCGGGGATCATTCTGGCCATCGAGGTGCCGCTCGGCATCCTGATCGCGCTCAACATGCCGCGCCGCGGCTGGGGCGTGTCGGTGTGCCTGGTGTTGATGGCCTTGCCGCTGCTCATTCCCTGGAACGTGGTCGGCACGATCTGGCAGGTCTTCGGCCGCATCGATATCGGCCTTCTCGGCCGGGCCACTTGGGCGCTGGGCATTGACTACAATTACGTCAACGATCCGTTCGACGCCTGGATCACGGTGATCGTGATGGATGTTTGGCACTGGACCAGCCTGGTGGTGCTGTTGTGTTATGCCGGGTTGGTCTCCATTCCCGACGCCTATTACCAGGCCGCGCGCATCGACGGGGCCTCGCGCTGGGCGGTATTCCGCTACATCCAGCTGCCGAAGATGAAGCGGGTTTTGACCATCGCCATCCTGCTGCGCTTCATGGATTCCTTCATGATCTACACCGAGCCGTTCGTCGTCACGGGCGGCGGGCCGGGCAATTCGACGACGTTTTTGTCGATCGACCTGGTCAAGACGGCGATCGGCCAGTTCGACCTCGGCCCGGCGGCGGCGATGTCGCTGATCTACTTCCTGATCATCCTGCTGTTGTCGTGGGTGTTTTACACCGTCATGACCAATTACGACGCGGAGAAGTGAGATGGCCGCGACCGACGACACGATGACCGCAACCCGCGCCCCGGCCGTGCGCATCCGCCGGCGCGGCGAGCGCGCGCGCTTCGCCTGGCTGGTGCCGACGCTGTACATCGTCTTTTTGATGTTGCCGATCTACTGGCTCGCCAATATGAGCTTCAAGACCAATCAGGAGATCCTCGGCGCGTTCTCGCTGTGGCCGCAGGAGCCGACGCTGCGCAACTACGCCGTCATCTTCACCGATCCATCCTGGTATTCGGGCTACATCAACTCGATCATCTACGTGGTCATGAACACGGTGATCTCGGTCACCGTGGCGCTGCCGGCGGCCTACGCATTCTCGCGCTACCGTTTCCTTGGCGACAAGCACCTGTTCTTCTGGCTCTTGACCAACCGCATGGCGCCGCCGGCCGTGTTCGCGCTGCCGTTCTTCCAGCTCTATTCGGCCTTCGGCCTGATCGACACCCATATCGCGGTCGCCATCGCGCACTGCCTGTTCAACGTGCCGCTGGCGGTGTGGATCCTGGAAGGCTTCATGTCCGGCGTGCCCAAGGAGATCGACGAGACCGCCTATATTGACGGCTATTCCTTCCCGCGCTTCTTCGTCAGGATATTCATGCCGCTGATCGCCTCGGGCATCGGCGTGGCCGCCTTCTTCTGCTTCATGTTTTCGTGGGTCGAGCTGCTGATCGCGCGCACGCTGACGACCACCGACGCCAAGCCGATCGCGGCGACCATGACGCGCACCGTGTCGGCGTCCGGGCTCGACTGGGGCGTGCTGGCCGCCGCCGGCGTGCTGACCATCATCCCGGGCGCGCTCGTGATCTGGTTCGTGCGCAACTATATCGCCAAGGGCTTCGCCCTGGGGAGGGTGTGATGGAGTACACGCGCAACTGGAAGCTGCCGCTGGCCGGCCTGCTCGGCGCCTATGGGCTCGCTGCCTGGCTGCTGGCCAACCGGCTGCCGGTCAAGGACGGGGCGATCGACTGGCAGGCCTCTCTGTTTCCGGGCTCCTGGATGGCGTGGTCGTTTCCGAGCGCGCTGTTCTTCCTGACCATTTTTCTGTTTCTGGCGCTGATGGCGATCTGGGAATATGCGCGCCCCGGCGGCCATCCGCGCGTCGGCATCCTGCGTTTCGAGACGACGCGCGGGGACCGGCTGTTCGTTTCGCTGCTCGGCAGCGCCTTCATCCATCTCGCTTGGCTGGGTCTTGTCGGACCCGGCCTGTGGTGGGCTCTCGCCCTGTCGGCGGTCTACGCGATCGGCGTATTCCGTTTCGTCTAGGGCGGGCAACTGACCGGCCGGGCGCAAGGCCCGCGTTCGGATTTCATCGGTAACCTTGGGAGGAATTGATGAGACGCGATCTAATGACATCGACCGCAGCCCTGGCGCTGCTTTTATCGGCGGGGTCGGCCTTTGCCGACATGGATGCCGCCAAGGCTTTCCTCGACGCCGAAATCGGCGATATGTCGGCGCTCGACCGGGCCGGGCAGGAAGCCGAGATGCAATGGTTCATCGACGCGGCCAAGCCTCTGGCCGGCATGGACATCAAGGTGGTGTCGGAAACGATCACCACGCATGAATACGAATCCAAGGTGCTGGCGCCAGCTTTCACCGCCATCACTGGCATCAAGGTCACGCACGATCTGATCGGCGAGGGCGACGTGGTGGAAAAGCTGCAGACGCAGATGCAGTCGGGCGAGAACATCTATGACGGCTACATCAACGATTCCGACCTGATCGGCACCCATTGGCGCTACCAGCAGGCGCGCAATCTGAGCGACTGGATGGAAAACGAGGGCAAGGACGTCACCAATCCGAACCTCGACATCGACGACTTCATCGGCAAGTCGTTCACCACCGCGCCGGACGGCAAGCTGTACCAGCTTCCCGATCAGCAGTTCGCGAACCTTTATTGGTTCCGCTACGACTGGTTCAACGACGAGAAGAACCAGGCCGATTTCAAGGAGAAATACGGCTACGATCTCGGCGTGCCGGTCAACTGGTCGGCCTATGAGGACATCGCCGAGTTCTTCACCGGCCGCGAGATCGACGGCAAGAAGGTCTACGGCCATATGGACTACGGCAAGAAGGACCCGTCGCTCGGCTGGCGGTTCACCGATGCGTGGCTGTCGATGGCCGGCAACGGCGACAAGGGCATCCCGAACGGCCTGCCGGTCGACGAATGGGGCATCAAGGTCGACGAGAATTCGCGTCCGGTCGGCTCGTGCGTGGCTCGCGGCGGCGACACCAACGGCCCGGCCGCCGTCTACGCCATCCAGAAATATCTCGACTGGATGAAGGCCTACGCCCCGGCCGCCGCGCAGGGTATGACCTTCTCCGAATCCGGCCCGGTTCCGGCCCAGGGCGAGATCGCCCAGCAGATGTTCATGTACACCGCCTTCACCGCCGACATGGTCAAGGACGGGCTGCCAGTGGTGGACGAGGACGGCGCGCCGAAATGGCGTTTCGCCCCGTCGCCGCACGGCGTCTACTGGAAGGACGGCATGAAGCTCGGCTATCAGGACGCCGGCTCCTGGACGTTGATGAAATCGACTCCCGACGACCGCGCCAAGGCGGCCTGGCTCTACGCCCAGTTCGTGACGTCGAAGACCGTCGACGTGAAGAAGAGCCATGTCGGCCTGACCTTCATCCGCCAGTCCACGCTCGATCATGAAAGCTTCACCGACCGCGCGCCCAAGCTCGGCGGCCTGATCGAGTTCTACCGCTCGCCGGCACGGCTGCAATGGTCGCCGACCGGCACCAACGTGCCCGATTATCCCAAGCTGGCGCAGCTCTGGTGGCAGGCGATCGGCGATGCCTCGTCGGGCGCCAAATCGGCCCAGGAGGCGATGGATTCGCTGTGTGCCGAACAGGAACGGGTTCTGGAACGCCTGGAGCGGGCCGGCGTGCAGGGCGAGTTCGGCCCCAAGCTCGCCGAGGAGCACGATCTCGAGTACTGGAACAAGGACGCGGTCGAAAAGGGCAACCTGGCGCCGCAGCTCAAGGTCGAGAACGAGAAGGAACAGCCGCAGACCGTCAATTACGACGATCTGGTCAAGAGCTGGCAGTAAGTCCGGCATGGCCGGCGGCGGGGGCGGCATGGCCGCCCCCCGTTTCTGTCCAGTGCCGGGCAGGCCCGGCAGGGGCTGCGCCGTTCAACCCGCATATGATACGACCGTCCCATGACCAGACATATTCTTGCCATCGACCAGGGCACCACCTCCTCGCGCGCGATCGTGTTCGATGGCGACATGAAGATCGTCGCCGTCGGCCAGGAGGAATTCACCCAGCATTATCCGGCCTCCGGCTGGGTCGAGCACGATCCCGAGGACATCTGGACGACCGTGGTGTCGACGGTGAAGACGGCACTTGAAAAGGCCGGGCTTGCTGCCGGCGACATCGCCGCGATCGGCATCACCAACCAGCGCGAGACCGTGGTGGTGTGGGACAAGGCGACCGGGGAACCGATCCACAACGCGATCGTGTGGCAGGACCGGCGCACGGCGCCGCTGTGCGCGCGGCTGAAGAAGAAGCGGCTCGAGCCGAAATTCACCAAAAAGACCGGCCTGCTGCTTGATCCCTATTTTTCCGGCACCAAGATCGCCTGGCTGCTCGACAAGGTGAAGGGCGCGCGCGCCCGCGCCGAGCGCGGCGAGCTTCTGGCCGGCACGATCGACAGTTTTGTGATCTGGCGGCTGACCGGCGGCGCCGTGCACGCCACCGACGCCACCAACGCCTCGCGCACGCTGGTCTACAACATCGCCGACAATTGCTGGGACGACGAGCTGCTCGAAATTCTGGGCATTCCCGCCGCTATGCTGCCGACAGTCAAGAACTGCGCCGACGATTTCGGCACCGCGCGCGCGGATCTGTTCGGTACCGAAATCCCGATCCGCGGCGTGGCCGGCGACCAGCAGGCCGCGACGATCGGCCAGGCCTGTTTCGAGCCGGGCATGATGAAGTCGACCTATGGCACCGGCTGTTTCGCGCTGCTCAACACCGGCGCCGACATGGTGCGCTCGAAAAACCGTCTATTGACCACCATCGCCTACCGGCTCGACGGCCGTACCACCTATGCGCTGGAGGGCTCGATCTTCATCGCCGGCGCGGCCGTGCAATGGCTGCGCGACGGGCTAAAAATCATCGAGAAGGCGGACGAGACCGGCAAGCTTGCCGAGCAGGCCGACCCGACCCAGCAGGTCTATGTGGTGCCCGCCTTTGTCGGGCTCGGCGCGCCGCACTGGGACGCCGACGCGCGCGGGGCGATTTTCGGCCTGACCCGCAATTCGGGACCGGCGGAACTGGCCCGCGCGGTGCTGGAATCGGTCGCCTACCAGACCCGCGACCTTTTGCAGGCGATGCGCAAGGACTGGAAGGCGGGCGCCTCGCAGACCGTGCTGCGGGTCGACGGCGGCATGGTCGCCTCCGACTGGACGATGCAGTGCCTGGCCGACATTCTTGACGCCGCCGTCGACCGGCCGCAGATCCTGGAAACCACCGCGCTCGGGGCGGCATGGCTGGCCGGCTCGCAGGTCGGCGCGTGGCCGAACGCGCAGGCCTTCGCCGACACCTGGGCGATCGAGCGCCGGTTCGAGCCGCGCATGGATGCCAGCATCCGCAAGCGCAAGATCCGCGGCTGGACGGACGCGGTCAAAAGAACGCTGTCGCGCTGACAGAGGGCGTCAGGCCGGCGCCCGTGCCGTTCCGTAGACGTTGCGGCACGGTTGGTCGCCGGATTTTCCATGTCGGAAAAAGCAGGCGTGATCCTCTCCATTGCTGAAGGCTGCGCTCCGCGTTGCCGCAATCCGCTTGACATGCCGCGCCCCAAAACTACCCTTGCGGCAGTGGAGGAGAAACAGATGCGCATTGCTATGCCGGCCGCGGCGCTTTCGGCGCTGGCCTCGGTTTTCGCCCTTGCCGGGCCGGGCCTGGCGGCAGACCTGGTGATCGCCGAGCCGAATTGGCCGTCCGGACGGGCCACCGCCCATATCGTGTCGGCGGCGATCGAGCGCGAGTTCGGCCTCGATGTCGAGACGCGCCAACTCGGCACGCTGACGGCGTTTGCCGGGCTGGATTCGGGCGAGGTCGACATTCACCCCGAGGTCTGGCGCCCCAATCTGGACGATCTGATCAAGCGCTACGCCGTTGATCGCGGCAGCGTGACGGTGAGCCTGTTCGGAGTTCCCGCCTGGCAGGGCCTGTGCGCCACGCAGGATGCGGCGGCGGCCGGGCTGCGCGACGTGAAGGATTTGAGCGACCCGCAAAAGACCGCCATGCTGGATACGGATGGCGACGGACAGGGCGAAATGTGGGTCGGCGCGACGACGTGGTCGTCCACAGGCATCGAGAAGGTGCGCGCCAACAGCTACGGCTATGCCGACAACCTGACGCTGGTTGAGGCCGAGGAGGACGTCGGCATGGCTGCCGTCGACGCGGCGGTCGCGACAGAACGGCCGATGGTGTTTGCGTGTTACGCGCCGCATCACGTCTTCAAGCTGCACGACGTCGTGCGTTTGACGGAACCGGACTATGATCGGACCAAATGGCAGATCGTCTCGCCTGCAGAAGATCCGCTGTGGATTTCCAAATCGAGCGCGCCGGTTGCCTGGAACATCGCCCATTTCCACATCGCCTACGCCACGGAGCTGGCCACGAAACGGCCCGAGGTCGCGGCGTTTCTGGAAAAGATCGACTTCACGCCGGCCGAGATCACGGCGATGACCTATGCCTTGCAGGTCGACCGGGTCGAACCTGAGGCGCTGGCCGAGCAGTGGATCGGCCAGCACGAGCAGCGGGTTAAGGGATGGGCCAAACCATGAATTTGAGCAGAAGCTTTTCCCGGCGCTCCGTGACGGTCGGGCTGGTGGCGGCCGCGCTCGGCCTCGGCAGCGCGGTGGCGATCGCCGCCCAAACCCAGATATTCGATCCCATCACCCGCAAATGGATCGATTACGATCGCAAGAAGGCGCACAAATATTATGCCGCGCACAAGCAGGTGCCGGAAGCCTTCCGGCGCCAGGTGGTGAAATTCCGCACCGCCGAAAGGCCCGGCACCATCATCATCGACGGCAACCAGCACTTTCTCTATCTGGTCCAGCCCGGTCACAAGGCGATCCGCTACGGGATCGGCGTCGGCCGCGAGGGGTTTGGCTGGGCTGGTATCGTCAAGATCGGCCGGACGGCGGAATGGCCGACCTGGACGCCGCCGGCCGAGATGGTGGCGCGCGACCCGAATGCGGCCAAATGGGCCGGCGGCATGCCGGGCGGCCCCGACAATCCGCTCGGCGCGCGCGCGCTTTATCTCTACGAGGGCGGCCGCGACACGATCTACCGCATCCATGGGACGCCGGAACCGTGGACCATCGGTCTCGACGTGTCGTCGGGCTGCATCCGCATGAACAATGACGACATCGTGCACCTGCACGAGCGGGTACAGGTCGGCGCCAAGGTGATCGTGCTGATGCAGGGCGCCGCGCTCTACAAGGGCGTCTGAAGCGGGGCGTGCGAGGCGCGTCTTGCGCCACGTCCGATCTCGCGTCGGCGGATCGCCGCCTGTCGCGGCGGCCGCAAGGCAGACAGACAAACAGGAAAAACAGGCCGCGAGAGGGGACAATGCAGCATAAAGCAAGATCGGGCCGGTCGGGATCGGTAGCGGCGGCGCTTGCGAGCGCTGCGCTGGCGGTTGCGCTGTCGGCATGCGCGACCAGCGATCCCGAACCCGACCAGCGCGCGCGCACCACGCTCAACACCGCACCGGCCGATCTGCAATTGCTGTGCGCGGGCGCGGCCGCCGAGGCCACCGGCGCGCCGGGCGACAAGGTGCTGCCGGTTTCCTCGCGCCAGCTCGATTCGCAGAATTATCAGGTCGAGGTCGACGCCAACGGCCAACGCACGAGCTGCATCGTCGACAGCGACGGCAACGTGAAATCCGTGCAGCCGGTGTAAACGGCGCTTTCGGCGCGGTGGCTCAGGTAATCGCGGCTTGCATCAGCACGCCGGGAAACGCCGTGCCGTCCGGCAGGGTGATCGCCATCGCCTCGGCACGCTCGAAGCCGAGCCGGCGGTAAAACGCCTCGGCCGGCAGGCTCGACTGGCATTCCAAGCGGGTGAAGCCGCGCGCGCGGGCCTCGTCGCGGCAACGCAGGAAGAGCGCCCGGCCGATACCGCGGCGCATCGCTGCCGGATCGACGGCGAAATGGCGCAGATTGGCCGTGCCGGCGCGTTGCCGGCCGTCGGGTGCGCAGGGCGACCAGCCGCCGCAACCGGCGAGCCGCCTGTCCAAGAAGGCGACATGGAAGGTTCCAGACGCGATCAGGCCTGGATTGGCGCTGATCATGAAGGGCAGGGCGCGGCTGAGCAGCTCCGCCTCGTACCAGCCGGCATAGGCAAGCGGGTAGCAGCGCGCCAAAAGACCGGTTATCGCCGCGCTATCGGCCGCCGTCGCCGGTCGCACAATGATTGAGCCGCTGCCGGTCTTATCGTCGTTATGTCGCGCCCCGCTCATGAACTGTTTCCCGCTCGCCGGCGGCAATCATAACGCGCGATCGCCGCGCAGGCACCATTCGGGCTGTGCGGGGTGACCGGCAGCGCCGCGAGGGGGCGATTGGCGCTGCCGGCCGTTGCCTGTCCCGATTGAAAGAGGCCAGACCGAACCTAACGCGTAACCGGCGCCTGCGGTTCCCGGTGCGGTCGGTCGCGGGCGTTTGTGCCGGATAGTGCTTGGCCGCGACGGCTGCGCTTCCTATCTTGGGGACAGGCCGCGCCGTTGCGAAGGAGACGCTCATGTCCGGCAAGCAATCTGGTCGAACACACGGCAAGCAGCGCTCGTCGCCGGCCGCCGACGCCTTTCGCAAGGCCCGCGCCGCCGGCGGCAACGACCTTGCCGAGAATCTGGAGGAGGAATTGCAGGAAGGGCTGGAGGACACGTTTCCAGCCAGCGATTCCATTTCCGCCATTTCCTCCTCGGTTGCCGGAGCCAACCGCAAGACATAGCGGCCTGCCCCTTGCGGAACTCTCTGTCTTTCAAACACCCACCGGCCCGGAAGACGCGCCCTGGGTGCGTGCCGCGACGAGCCGGGTGCGGATGAAGGCGGCGATAAAAGTCGCCGTCATCAAAAGCACGATCGTCGGGGCCGGCGCGCTGTCGATGAAAAACGACAGATAGACGCCGAAGAAGCTCGACCCGACCCCCACCAGCACCGAGATCGCCATCATCGGGCCGAAGCGGCGCGCCAGGAGGAAGGCGGTCGCGCCCGGCGTGATCAGCATGGCGATCGCCAAAATGATGCCGACGGCCTTGAGCGCGCCGACGATCGTCAGCGACAGTACCGCCAGGAGCCCGTAATGAAGCAGGCGCACCGGCAGACCGATGGCGCGCGCGTGCTGCTCGTCGAAGGACAAAAGCAGAAGGTCGCGCCGGCGCAGCATGAGCAGGCCGCACACCAGCGCTGCGATTACGGCGCTTTCGGCCACATCCGCCCAGGCCACGCCCAGCATGTCGCCGAACAGGATGTGGTCGAGATGCATGTCGGTCTCGATCGACAGATAAAGTACGATGCCGAGGCCGAACATGCCCGAAAACACCACGCCCATGACCGTGTCCTCCTTGACGCGGCTGTTTTCCTTCAAGAAACCGGTCGCGATCGCGCAGATCATGCCGGCCGCAAAGGCGCCTATGGCCAGCGAGATGCCGGCCATGTAGGCGAGCACGATCCCTGGCAGGACGGCGTGCGAGACCGCGTCGCCCATCAGGGACCAGCCCTTCAGCACCAGGAAGGTCGACAATAGCGCCATCGGCAGCGCCACCAGCACGGCGATGACAAAAGCCTGCTGCATGAAGGCAAAGGCGAATGGCAGGAGAAGCGTGTCGATCATGACGGCGTGGCCTCCAGGACGGCGCGCGCTTTGCGGCGGGCGGCGAGCATGCCGTGTTTGGGCGCGAAGACGAAGGCGACGAGAAACACCAGCGTCTGCATGACGACGATGATGCCGCCGGTCGCGCCGTCGAGGAAATAGGACAGATAGGCGCCTGACAGGCTGGTGAGCGCGCCGATGGCGACCGAGACCAGGATCAAACGCGGAAACCGGTCGCAAAGCAGATAGGCGGTGGCGCCCGGCGTAACCACCATGGCGATCACCAAAAAGGCGCCGACGGTCTGCAGCGCGGCGACCGTGGAAGCCGACAGAAGCGTAAAAAACACCGCCTTGAGCCAGAACGGGTTGAGGCCGATCGAGCGGGCGTGGTTTTCGTCGAAAAACACCACCATCAGATCCTTCCACTTGGCCAGCAACACGATCAGCGAGACGCCGGAGATGATGACGAGCTGCAGCGTGTCTCCCGGCGTGATCGCCAGAATGTTGCCCAAAACGATGGTCTGGATGTTGACCGAGGCCGGCGACAGCGAGACCATGAACAGGCCGAGGCCGAAGAACGAGGTGAAGATCAGTCCGATGACGGCGTCCTCGCGCAGCTTGGTGCGCTGGTTCAAGAACAGCATCGTGCCGGCGGCCAGCCCACCCGACAGGAAGGCGCCGAGCGAGAACGGCAGGCCGAGCATATAGGCGCCGGCAACGCCGGGCACGATCGAATGGGACAGCGCGTCGCCGATCAGCGACCAGCCTTTCAGCATCAGATAGGCCGACAGGAAGGCACACACGCCGCCGACCAGCGCGCTGACCCAGATGGCGTTGATCATGTAGCCGTAGGAAAACGGCTCGAGCAGCGTCGCGATCATGATTCTGCCCGCCCGGCGGACTCGCCTTCGGCGTCGGGTTCGGCGTCGAGCGCCGTCGGCCGGCTCGGCGCGCCGTCCTCGCCCTTTTCGCCATAAAGCACGAACGGCCGTTCGTCGTCGGTGATGACGGTGACCTGGCGGGTGTCGGCGTCGTCGTGCAGGTCGGCGCCGCCGAGCACGAAATGGCGCAGCACGCCGCCGAACGCGGCTTCCAGATTGGCTCTGGTGAAGACTTTTTCGGTCGGTCCGGCGGCCAGAACAGTGCGGTTGATCAAGATCGCGCGGTCGCAGAATTCCGGTACGCTGCCCAGATTGTGGGTCGACACCAGCATGACGCGACCTTCGTCGCGCAGCTCCTTCAACAGCGTGACGATGGTGGCCTCGGTGGTGACGTCGACGCCGGTGAACGGTTCGTCGAGCAGGATGACATCGCCCTCCTGGGCGAGCGCACGCGCCAGGAAGACGCGCTTTTTCTGCCCGCCGGAGAGTTCGCCGATCTGGCGCCTGCGGAACGCGCCCATGCCGACGCGCTCCAGCGCGGCGTCGACCAGGCGGCGGTCCTGGCGCGAGGCGATGCGCAGAAAATTCATGTGGCCGTAGCGGCCCATCATAACCACATCTTCGACCAGGACGGGAAAATTCCAGTCGACCTCCTCGGATTGCGGCACATAGGCGACGACGTTGCGCTTGAGCGCGCGTCCGGCCGGTTCGCCCAAAATGGAGACCGAGCCCCTGGCGAGCGGCACGAAGCCCATGATCGCCTTGAACAGCGTCGACTTGCCGCTGCCATTGACGCCGACCAGGGCGGTGATCGTGCCTTTCGGAATCGCGAAGTCGACATCGAACAGGGCGGTGTGGCCGTTGCGGTAGGTCACGGTCACCTTGTCGGCGACGAGGCCATTTTGGCCGGCGCTCGTGTTGGCGCCGGACAGTGTAGCGAGATTCATTCCGAAAGCCCCTCGGCGATCGTTTCGGTCGTCACTCGCAACAGGTCGAGATAGGTCGGTACAGGGCCGTCAGCCTCGCTGAGCGAATCCACGTAAAGCACCCCGCCATAGGCTGCGCCGGTCTCGCGCGCGACCTGCCTAGCCGGCTTGTCCGATACGGTGTTTTCGGAAAAGATCGCGGGAACATTCTTGTCGCGCATGGTGTCGATCACCTTGCGGATTTGTTGCGGCGTGCCCTGGCTGTCGGCATTGATCGGCCAGAGATAAAGCTCCTTGAGGTCGAAATCGCGTGCCAGATAGCTGAAGGCGCCTTCGCTGGTCGCCAGCCAGCGCCGTTCCTCGGGAATCCGCCGCAGTCGCTCGCGGATCGGTCTGATCGTCGCCATGATCTCATCGGAATAGGCCTTGGCGTTGGCGTCGTAGGTCGTCGCGTTCTGCGGATCGTGCTCGATCAGCGCCTCGCGGATATTGTCGACATAGGTGAGCGCGTTGGTCGGCGACATCCAGGCATGCGGGTTCGGCTTGCCGGAATAGGGGCCTTCGGAGATGCCCATCGGATCCACACCCTCCGACACGACGACGCCCGGCACATCCCTGAGATTGCGGAAGAAACGCTCGAACCACAATTCGAGGTTGAGGCCGTTCCACAGGATGAGATCGGCGTCCTGCGCCTTGAGGATGTCGCCCGGCGTGGGCTGGTAGTTATGGATTTCGGCGCCCGGCTTGGTGATCGACACGACGTCGGCGGCTTCGCCGGCGACGTTGCGGGCCATGTCGGCAATCACGGTGAAAGTGGTCACGACCTTTAGCCGTTCCGCCGCGGCCGCACCGGACGAGGATGCCGCGAAGGCGAGGAGAGTGGCGAAGGCCAGGGTGGTCAGGCGCATATATGTCTCCGGTGCGGATCGGGAAGGATGATGTCGATCATGACAATACCGCTTCGGCCTTGCTTGTCAATGCAAATGCAAATCGTTTGCAACAAAAAAGCGTTGGAACGGACGACCGCGTCATTTGCAACTGATTGTCATCTGGACCATAGTCCGGCGATGACGGAACACACGACAGGACGGGTCGACCACGAAGCGGATCTGCGCAAGGCCGGCATCCGCATCACGCGCCCGCGCCGTATCATTTTGCGGATCGTTTCGGAAACCGACGACCATCCCGACGCCTACGAGATCTTTCGCCGCGCGGTGAAGGTGGACAAGAACATCTCCCTGTCGACGGTCTACAGAACGATGAAGCTTTTGGAGGAGCACGGCACGATCCAGCGCCACGCCTTTGCCGGTGGGCCGTCGCGGTTCGAACATGCCGGCGAGGAGCACCACGACCATCTGATCGATGTGGAAACCGGCGACGTGATCGAGTTCCGGTCCGACAAGATCGAGAAATTGCAGGATGAGATCGCGCGCGAACTCGGCTACGACATCCTGCATCACAAACTGGAACTCTATGGGCGCAAAAGGCGCTCCGCATGAGTTTTCCGCCGCTGGCCCAATAGCCGCGAAACCAGCCGAGGCCGGGTTTTCGCCGCAATTTGGCGATACCGGCCACATTTGAAGGACCGTCCGTCAACGGCGGTCGACGAGGAGAGGGATTTTGATGATCAACAAGAAATTCGTGGCCGCCGCCTTTGTCGCGGCATTCGCGGCCAGCGCCTGCACGACCGACCCCTATACGGGCGAACGCAAGGTCTCCAACACGGCCGGCGGCGCGGCACTTGGGGCTCTGGCCGGTGCGGGCCTGGGAACCCTGGCCGGCGGCAACGACCGCCGCAACGCCCTGATCGGCGCCGGCATCGGTGCGCTCGCGGGCGCGGCCGTCGGTTCCTATATGGACCAGCAAGAAGCCCAGCTGCGCGCCGATCTGCGTGGTAGCGGCGTCGGCGTCACCCGCCAGGGCGATCTGATCGTGCTCAACATGCCCTCCAACATCACCTTCGACAGCGACCAGGATGCGGTCAAGCCGGGCTTTTACGGCACGCTCAATTCGGTCGCGCTGGTGCTGAAAAAATACAACCGCACCATCGTCGACGTCTACGGCCACACCGATTCGACCGGCGACGACAATTACAACTTGAACCTGTCGCAGCGCCGCGCCTCGTCGGTAGCCGGCTATCTGAGCGGGCAGGGCGTCGATCCGCGCCGCTTCGCCATCGTCGGCCTCGGCGAGACCCAGCCGATCGCCTCCAACGCCTCGGCGGCCGGCCGGGCGCAGAACCGGCGCGTGGAAATCCACCTGGCGCCGATCACCTGAACGGGCCGAACGGCGATTTTCCCGACGACAAAAGGGCCGCCCCGCGCGGCCCTTTTTCGTGGATAGGTCGTCGCGGAGACCAGGTCGCCGGCCTATTCGTCGTAGACGATCGAAACCCGGTTGCCGGGATGGCGTTCGAGACGGCCGGCGAGGTCGAGCTCCAGCAGGATCATGAACACCTGGGCGGCGTGCAGGCCGGTATGGCGGATGATGTCGTCGACGGCGGTCGGCGTCGGGCCGAGCGCTTCGGCGACCCGGGCGCGGTCGTCGTCGCCGGGTGGCGGCGTGGCGGTGAAATCGGGCGGTTCGTCGAGTTCGTCGGCCGACGGGATATCGCGGCCGAGCAGCGGCGCGATATGGGTGAGAATGTCGTCGGCATCCGTTACCAGCAGCGCGCCCTCTTTTAAGAGCCCGTTGGCGCCGGCCGCGCGCGGGTCGAGCGGAGAGCCGGGAACGGCGAAGACCAGCCGGCCCATGTCGCCGGCAAGCCTGGCCGAGATCAGCGAGCCGGAACGCCGCGCCGCCTCCACCACGACGAGACCATGGGCAAGCCCCGCGATCAGCCGGTTGCGGCGTGGGAAGTCGCGCGAGCGCGGCTCCCATCCGAACGGCATTTCGGTCATGACCGCGCCGCCATGGTTCGGGATCTCATCGTAGAGCCCGCGATTTTCAGGCGGGTAGGGCTTGTCGATGCCGCCGGCCAGGACAGCGATCGTGCCCGTCGACAACGCGCCCTGGTGCGCGGCCGCGTCGATGCCGCGCGCCATGCCGGAGGCGACCGCGTAGCCTTCGCGGCCGAGGATGGCGGCGAAGGTGCGCGCGAGCTTGATACCTGCCAGCGAGGCATTGCGGGCGCCGACGATGGCAATTGTCGGCAAAGCGAACACGGCCGGCACGCCGATCACCGTAATCAGCGGCGGGGGATGTCCCATCACGCGCAGCAGCGGCGGATAGTCGGGCTCGCCGACGGCGATCATCCGCGCGCCGTGCCTAGCCGTCGCCTCCATCTCGGCCTCAGCCGCCTCCGCCGTGCACACAGCCACGCGGCGCGCGCCGCCGCCGCGCATCAGATCCGGCAATGCCTCGAGCGCGCGTTCGGCTGAGCCGAACCGGTTGATCAGATCGCGGAAGGTCGCCGGTCCGACATTGTCGGTGCGGATCAGACGCAGCCAATTGAGACGCTGACGGTCGCTCAGGCGACCGGCGCCAGCGCCCGACATCACCCCTTGGCCCCGATGCGCGTTTCGGTGCCCTTGAGCAGACGGACGATGTTGGCGCGATGCTTGAAAAACACGATCAGGCTCATCAGCGTGAACAGTTCCGCAGCCTGGACGTGGTTGAGAAGGTAAAGCACGACCGGCACCACGATCGCAGCGACCAGGGCGGCAAGCGAGGAATAGCGGGTGATGACGGCGATCGACAGCCAGGCCAGCGCGAAGGCCAGCGCGCCCTGCCAGACGAGCGCGACCAGAACGCCGAGATAGGTCGCAACGCCCTTGCCGCCCTTAAAACCGAGCCAGACCGGGAACAGATGACCCAAAAAGGCCCCGAGCCCGGCCGCGATCGCCTGGTCCGGTCCGTAGAGCCCGGCGATCAGCACGGCGAAAACCCCCTTCAGCGCATCGGCCAGCAGCGTCAGCGCCGCCAGCCCCTTGCGTCCGGTGCGCAACACGTTGGTGGCACCGATATTGCCGGACCCGATCTTGCGCACGTCGCCAAGGCCGGCGAGCCGCGTGATCAGCAGACCAAAGGGAATCGAGCCGAGAAAATAGCCGAAGACCAGGGCCGCTATGAGATAGGGAAGGGCCAGTTGCCAGCTGATAGGATCGGGCATGACGGTTCCTGTTAGGGGCGGCGCCCGATGTCAGGTTGCAAACACTGTGCGGCCTGCCACCATGGTTTGCAAGACCCGGCCCTGCATGCGCGCGCCTTCAAACGCCGTGTTCTTGGATTTCGAGCGAATGTCGTTCTCGCGCACGATCCACGGCGCGTCCAGGTCAACCACGACGAGATCGGCCGGCGCGCCCGGCGCCAGCGTGCCGCCGGGTAGGCCGAAGCGCCGCGCCGGCGCGGTCGACAGAAGTTCGGCCAGGCGCAAGAGCGGCACCTCGTCATTGTGATGAAGCCGCAGCGCCGCCGCCAGCAGGGTTTCCAGGCCAATCGCGCCATCGGCCGCATCGGCAAACGGCAGGCGCTTGGTGTCGACATCCTGGGGATCGTGCGAGGACACGATCATGTCGATCGTGCCGTCGCGCACCGCCTCGACCATGGCCAGCCGGTCCTCCTCGGCGCGCAGCGGCGGCGCCAGGCGGAAGAAGGTGCGGTATTCGCCGATATCGAGCTCGTTGAGCGAGAGATGGTTGATGGTAACCGCCGCCGTCACGTCGGCGCGGTCGTTCTTGGCCCGGGCGACGGCGTTCGCCGACAGCGCGGTGGAGATCGAGGCGGCATGATAGGCGCCGCCGGTCAGCTGTGCCAGATAGAGATCGCGCTCGAGCGGAATCACCTCGGCCTCGCGCGGAATGCCGGGCAGGCCGAGCCAACTCGCGAACAGGCCCTCGTTCATCACGCCCGACGCGGCGAGGTCGACATCATGCGTCTGATGCGCCAGCACGATGTCGAAATCGCGCGCATAGGTGAGCGCGCGGCGCATCACCAGCGCGTTGGCGATCGTGCGGCGCCCGTCGCTCAGCGCGACCGCGCCGGCCTGCCTGAGCAGGCCGAATTCGGTGATCTCGCGTCCGTCGAGACGGCGCGTGATCGCCGCGGCCGGCCACACATTGACCATCGCCGTGTCGCGCGCGGTGCGCAGCACGAACTCCACCAGCGACACGTCGTCGATCACCGGGTCGGTGTCGGGCATCATCACGATCGAGGTGACGCCGCCGGCGGCGGCGGCCGCGCTCGCCGAGGCGATGGTTTCGCGGTGTTCGGCGCCGGGCTCGGAGACAAAGACCCGGGCATCGACCAGGCCCGGCATGACGACGTGGCCGCCGCAATCCACGGTTTTCGCCCCCTCGGGCAGGCCCTGGTTGCGGGCCTCGGCACCGGCGGCCGCGATGACGGCGCCGTCGACGATCACCGTACCGAGCTCGTCGAGGCCGCGGGCGGGGTCGACGACCCTTGCGTTGGTGAAGGCGGTGATCATGCCGCTTCGTCCCGGCTGCGGCGCGGGTCGAGCAGCGCCTCCATCACCGCCATCCGCACCGCCACTCCCATCTCCACCTGTTCCTCGATCACACTTTGCGGACCGTCCGCGATCTCGGAGGCGATTTCGACGCCGCGGTTCATCGGGCCGGGATGCATGACCAGCGCATCCTCGGCGGCCAGCGTCAACTTTTCGGCGTCGAGGCCGAAATAGCGGAAATATTCGCGCACCGACGGCACTAGCGCCCCGGCCATGCGTTCGCGCTGCAGCCGCAGCATCATCACGACATCGGCGCCGGCGAGGCCTTCCGCCATTGAGCGATGCACCTCCACGCCCATCCGCGCGATGCCGGCCGGCAGCAGCGTCGATGGCGCGACCACGCGCACGCGCGCGCCGAGCGCGTTCAAAAGGATGATGTTGGAGCGGGCGACGCGCGAATGCAGGATGTCGCCGCAGATCGCCACCGTCAGCCGTGCGATCTGCCCCTTGGCCCGGCGGATGGTGAGCGCGTCGAGCAGCGCCTGGGTCGGGTGTTCGTGCGCGCCGTCGCCGGCATTGACGACCGAGCAGCCTACCTTTTGGGCGAGCAGCGCGGCCGCCCCGGCCGAACCGTGGCGGATGATCAGAATGTCCGGCCGCATGGCGTTCAGCGTCATCGCCGTGTCGATCAGCGTCTCGCCCTTTTTGACCGACGAACTCGCCACCGCCATGTTCATCACGTCGGCGCCGAGCCGTTTGCCGGCCAGTTCGAACGAGGACTGGGTGCGGGTCGAGGCTTCGAAGAAAAGATTGATCTGGGTGCGCCCGCGCAGCGTCGAGGTCTTTTTCTCCGGCTGGCGCGAAATCGCCACCGCGCGGTCGGCCCGGTCGAGCAGCAGTTCGATATCCTGCGGCGACAACCCCTTGATGCCCAACAGATGGCGGTGCGGATAAAGCGGAAAGGCCGGGTGCTGGGTCATCTCAAGGCGCTGCTATAGGGCCGGGCGCGGCGTGCCGCAAGCCGTCGCGGCGGCGCTGGCGGCTTCTCCCCAGGGAATCGGCCCGGCGCGCGCTTGCGCTCGCGACGGAATAGTGTTCGCGTACAAGGCGATACCTACGCTATAACGAACCGATCGATGTGCCGAATCCGCAATTCGTCGCCGTATCCTGCGGGCATCGATCGAATTTCGCATTCGACGGGGGACCCACGCAAATGCAACGGTTCGGGTATGGTTTCCAAGTTGACGTTTGTGTCGGCAGGCTGGAAACCGGAAGAGGCGAACGTCAAAATACACCATGCCAGAGGTGAGGGGATTCTTCGTTGACGCATGAGGTGACCAACCAGCCTCCACCTTTGTGGGGCGCCAATGCCTGGCGCGGCGACCCGCTGCTCGTCCAGCTATGCGAGGATTTCTCCGCCGAGGTCAGGAAGGATCTCGATGTCGTCGGCCGCTTCGCACTGTCGGCGGAGGCGCAAGACCTGGCGCGGCTGGCCAATAGCGAAGCGCCGCGGCTGCGCACCCACGACCGTTACGGGCATCGCCTCGACCAAGTCGAGTACCACCCCGCCTATCACGCGCTGATGCGCCGCTCGGTCGCCAACGGGCTGCATGCCTCGATCTGGGAGAACGGCCAGGCTGAAACCGGCCAGCGCCACCAGGTGCGCGGCGTGCGCTTCTTCATGACGGCGGGTCTGGAATGCGGCCATCTGTGCCCGATCACCATGACCAGCGCCTCGCTGGCCGCGCTGATGGCCTCGCCAAAACTGTTTCGCGAATGGGCGCCGCGCGTGACGACGCGCAAATACGACCAGTCGCACCGTCCGCCGGTCGAAAAGGCCGGTCTGACCCTCGGCATGGGCATGACGGAAAAGCAGGGCGGCACCGACGTGCGCGCCAACACCACCCGGGCCGAACCGGTCGGCAAGGGGTTTTACCGCATCACCGGCCATAAATGGTTCATGTCGGCGCCGATGTGCGACGCCTTTCTGGTTCTGGCGCAGGCGCCGGAGGGGCTGTCCTGTTTCCTGGTGCCGCGTATTCTCAGCGGCGGCGAAGGCAACGGTTTCCGCTTTCAGCGCCTGAAGGACAAGCTCGGCAACCGCTCCAACGCCTCTTCGGAGGTCGAGTTCGTCAACGCGATCGGCGAACTGGTCGGCGAACCGGGCGGCGGCGTGCGCACGATCATGGACATGGTCACCATGACCCGGCTCGACTGCGCCCTGGCGTCGGCCGGCATCATGCGCGCGGCCGTGGCCGAGGCCGTGCACCACACGCGCCATCGGGCGGTTTTTGGTGAAAAGTTGCTTGACCGGCCGCTGATGATCCGTGTTCTGGCCGATCTCGCCCTCGACGTCGCCGCCGCGACGGCGCTGTCGTTCCGCCTGGCCCGCGCCTTCGACGAAGCGGCCGAGGATCGCGGCGCGGCCGCCTTTGCCCGCGCCATGACGCCGGTGGTCAAATACTGGGTGTGCAAGATCTGCCCGAGCATCGTCTACGAGGCGATGGAGTGTCTGGGCGGCAACGGTTATGTCGAGGAAGCGCCGCTGGCGCGACTTTATCGCGAGGCGCCACTCAACGCGATCTGGGAAGGGTCTGGCAACGTCATGGCGCTCGACCTTCTGCGCGTGATCCGGCAGGCGCCGAACCTCTTGGAAGCGGTTCTGGACGGCATCGCCGCCGATCTGGGCCCGAGCGGGCCTGGCACGACCGAGGTGCTGCGGGCGGCGATGGGGGTGGCGCGGTCGGACGAAGGGGCAGGGCGGATCCTGGCCGAACAGCTCGCGCTCGCAGCCGCGGCCGCCGAACTGCGGCGGCTCGGCGCCGGCCACATCGCCGACGCCTTCGTGGAAACCCGGCTCGCCGGCCAGTGGCGCAGCACCTACGGCATGCTCGACGCCCGCCACGACGCACGCATGATCGTCGACACGCTTTATCCCGAGCCGATATAGGCCACGACCGACAGTACGGCCGGGATCGACAGGAACGACACCGCCGTCTGCATGGTGGTCACAGTGGCGTAGAGTTCGGCGTCGCCGCCGAGTTGGCGCGCCAGGAGAAAACCGTTCATCGCGGTGGGTACCGCCGCGCACAGCGCCAGATAACGCAATTCGGGTCCACCGACGCCGCACAGCATCGCCAGCCCGATCAGCAGCGCCGGGTAGACGGCGAGTTTCAGCACGACCGGAACCCAGACCGCCACGCGTGGCCGCAGCAATTTGGCCGGGCGCAGGCCGGCGCCGATGGTCAACAGGCCCATGCCGAGGGCGGCGCGACCGACCAGGTCGAATGTCTGGTTGAGCGGGTCGTAGAGATCGAACGGCGCAGCGCGCAGCAAAAGCGCGGCCACTGAGGCGAGGATCAGCGGATTGCGCGCGACCGAGCGCACGACATAGCCCCAGGACGCGGTCCGGTCGGCAAAACGGGTCACGACCGCGATTGACTGGATATTGATGGGAACGATGATCGCCGCCATCACAAGCGCGACCACGGCGACGCCGGCGGCCGGAAAGCTGCGCTCGGCGATCGCCAGCGCCATAAACCCGTTCCAGCGCACCGAGGTCTGGAAGATGGAGGAGAATTCCGGTGCCGTCGCCAGCCCGCCGGCGCGCAGGAGGGGCCACAACGCCAGCGTAAGCGCCCCCATCGCCACGATCGACAGGACCAGCGCGGCGATCATCGCGTCGAGTTGCAGGCCGGAGAAATCCGCGTTCAGGATCGTGACGAACAAGAGCGCGGGATAGAGAAACCAGAACCCGAGCTTCTCCAGCCCCGGCCAGGCCGCATCGTCGACCAGCGGCAGCCGGCGCAGCAGATTGCCGGCGACCAGAAGCAGAAAGATCGGCAGCGTGGCTTCGAAGGTGGCGAGCATGCGGGCGGGGGCTTTCTCATCAATGTCCCCGGCTTTTAAAGTCGTTCATCTTGAAATGGAATCTATCGACCGCCGGAATGTCGCGGGCCTGGTACACTCACGCAAGTGCCCAGCCCGCCCGGCCAGCGTGCGCACCGCCGCCGTCATTAACCTTAACAAATGGTTTGCATTGCGGCCGTGTGGTCGCCCCGGCACTGTGCGGGGGACAGATCGGATGATGATGAAACGGATTCTCGCGCTTTTTATTCTGGCCTACTGGTCCGCCTTTTTCGGCGTTCTGGCCTTTATCGCGCTGACGGATGGCGGCGTGGTGGCGCCGATCCATCGCGCGCTCGACATCGGCCAGTGGACGGAGCGGGCGACGTCTATCGATTCGCCACTTTATGCCAGCGGTCTCGCCTTCGGTCTGATCCTGTCGGCCGTGCTTTTTATCTGGACCTTCCTGTCGGCCCTGTTCGAAAAGGTGGACGGCAATCGCGACACCGACGAGTTGGCGCGCCTGTCCTTCGGCGTGGGAACCGGCATGATGATGGTGCTGATGGCGACCGGCGTCGCGATCGGCGGGCAGGGACCGTTCGTCGCCGCATCGATCCATATCGTTGCCTTGATGGTGTCCTATATGGCCATGCGCGCCGAGGCGCGCCGCGCCGTGGAGACCGATGTGCCGCGCCCGCAGGACTATCCGGACGGACTGTCGCAGCAGCCGGTCGTGCGTCTGATGGCGCTCGGGGCGGCCCACAATTCCATGCTTTCGAAACTTTCAGGGCGCTCCGAGGCGGGCGGGGAACGGCAGAGCTGATGCGTTACATTCTGGGTTTCTGGGCCGTGCCGATGGGCCTTTTCTGGTCCTGGTTCCTGCTTGCGTCGAATGACTGGAATTTCGGCATGCTGTTTTTCAGCCGCGTGCTTTACGACCATGTCTTCGAGGTCTACGGCCAGATCACCGGGATCGCGCCCGACCAGCTGCCGGTCCTGATCGCCCGCGCCTGTGTCGTCGACACGTTTTTGATCTTCGGCATTTTTGCCTTCCGCCGCAGGAAGCAAATCGCGGCCTGGGTTTCGGCCCGGCGCCAGGATCACACGGAAGAGGCGGCCGCGCCCAGGGCCTGAAGCCGGTCGAGCGCGCCCTGCAAAATGAAGGCGGCCGCGGCCGAATCGATGCGGCCGCTGCGCTTTTTCCGTGATACGTCCATTTCGATCAGCGCGCGCTCGGCCGCTACCGTCGACAGTCTCTCGTCCCAGAAAACGAACGGCAGCGCGCTCAGCCGCTGCATGTTGCGCACGAAGGCCCGGCTTGCCTGCGCGCGCGGGCCCTCGCTGCCGTCCATGTTGACGGGCAGGCCCATGATCACCGCGCCGACATCGTCGGCGGCAAAGGCGCGCGCCAGCGCCTCGGCGTCGCGGGTGAATTTTCCCCGCGCCAGCACCTGGCGCGGATGGGCAAAGGACAGGCTCTTGTCGGACACGGCAAGCCCGATCGTCTTTTCGCCCAGGTCCAGTCCGGCGAGTGTGCGCCCCGGATCGAGGGCGGCGGGCAGGTCGTCGATCGAAATTATCGGCATCGGGCCAAGCATCCTTTTCTCCACGCGCCGTCATGGTCTAAACCCTAACGTGGCGCGACAATCATAGTGGAGAGGTTTGATGAAAATCACCTGGTACGGGCATTCGGCGTTTCGCGTCGAGGCGGGCGGGGCCACGATCCTGATCGATCCGTTCCTGAACGGCAATCCGTTCTTCGACGGCAGTGTGGACGAGGCCTGCAACGGGGTCAGCCACGTGCTTTTGACCCACGGCCACAACGACCATGTCGGCGACGCGCTCGAAATCCTGGGAAAGACCGGCGCCATGCTGGTCGCGAATTTCGAGATCTGCATGTATCTGGTCGGACAGGGCGTCGACGACGGCAAGATCAATCCCGGCAATCACGGCGGTACGGTGGAGTGCGGCGGTTTCACCACCACCTTCGTCAATGCGCTGCATTCGTCGTCCTTCGGCGGCGAGGGCGGCGCCAATATTTACCTGGGCAACCCGGCCGGCCTGGTGCTGCATTTTCCGAACGACAAGACGCTCTACCACATGGGCGACACCGACATTTTTTCCGACATGGCGCTGATCAACGAACTGCATGCGCCGCAGATCGGCCTGGTGCCGATCGGCGACCGGTTCACCATGGGCGGGGCGGTGGCCGCGCTCGCCTGCCAACGCTTTTTCAAGTTCGAGACCGTGATCCCGTGCCATTACGGCTCCTTCCCGGTCATCGACCAAACGCCGGACAAGTTCGTCGCCGGCATGGACGGGTCCGGGGTCAAGGTCGTCGTGCCGCAGAGCGGCGAAGCCCTGGAGCTGTAACGGCGGCCCGGCGTCCGCGCATGCGGTTGCACCGGCCGGCGCCGCCCGCTATAGCGCGGCTGGTGCCGTCCGCCGCGAGACGGGCGGCTCAGGTCCGTTGAGGAGAAGATCATGTCCGTCGATCCCGACACCGTCAAACGCGTGGCGCGCCTTGCCCGCATCGCCGTGACCGGCGAGGAGGCCGAACGCATGACCGGCGAGCTCAACACGATCCTGGGTTTCGTCGAGCAGTTGAACGAGGTCGACGTGACCGGCGTCGAACCGATGACGTCGGTCATTCCGATGACGATGAAAAAACGCCGCGACGTCGTCACCGACGGCGACCGCGCCGAGGACGTGGTCGCCAACGCGCCGGCCTCGGAGGAGGATTTCTTCCTGGTTCCCAAGGTCGTCGAGTAGCGCCGATGGAGGTGTCGATCGCCATCGAGACCCCGCTGCAGGACGATGTGCGCGCGCTGGTTGCCGACCTCAACGCCTATATGATGCCGCTGACGCCGCGCCAGTTCCAGTTCCAGCTCACCGTCGAGGAGATGGCGGCCCCTGACGTGACGCTGTTCGTGGCCCGGGACGCCAAGGGCCGGGCGGTCGGCATGGGGGCGCTCAAGGATCACGGCCGGGGGCTGGGCGAAGTGAAGCGCATGTATACGCTGCCGACACTGCGCGGCCAGCGGCTCGGCGCAAAACTGCTGGAGGCGATCGAGGCGCTGGCGCGTGACACGCAGATTAGCCGGCTCGTGCTGGAGACCGGCGACGCGCCGGGTTTCGAGGCGGCCTGGCGGCTCTACGAGCGCGGCGGGTTCGCGCCGTGCGGTGCGGTGCTCGGCTATCCCGATTCCGGCTACTCGAAATTCTATCAGAAAAGCATTGGCCAATGACCGTGAGCGAACTGACCCGACTGACCATAGCCGATGCGCGCGCCAGGCTGCGTGGACGCGACGTCTCCGCCGTCGAACTGACCGAGGCCTATCTTGAGGCGATCGACGCGGCCAACCCGGCGCTCAACGCCTATGTGGCTGTCACGCACGACAAGGCGCGCGCGATGGCCGCCGCCTCCGACGCGCGGCTGGCCGCCGGCGAGGCCGGTGCGCTGGAGGGCATACCGCTCGGGATCAAGGATCTATTCGCGACCGAGGGCGTGCACACCCAGGCAGGCAGCCACATTCTCGATTCCTTCCTGCCCCGCTACGAATCCACCGTGACGGCCAATCTGTGGGCCGACGGTGCGGTCATGCTCGGCAAGCTCAACATGGACGAGTTCGCCATGGGCTCGTCGAACGAGACCTCCTATTACGGCCCGGTCAAGAACCCGTGGCGCGCCAAGGGCTCCAATCTCGACCTGGTGCCGGGCGGTTCGTCGGGCGGCTCGGCGTCGGCGGTGGCGGCGTTCCTGTGCGCCGGCGCGACCGCGACCGACACCGGCGGCTCGATCCGCCAACCGGCCGCCTTTACCGGCACGGTCGGCATCAAGCCGACCTATGGCCGCTGCTCGCGCTGGGGCACGGTTGCCTTCGCCTCCTCGCTCGACCAGGCCGGCCCGATCGCCCGCGACGTGCGCGACGCGGCGATCCTTCTTAAGTCGATGGCCTCCGTAGACGACAAGGACACGACCTCGGTCGACCGGCCGGTGCCCGACTACGAGGCCGCGCTCGGCAAGTCGGTGAAGGGCATGAAGATCGGCGTGCCGAAGGAATACCGCCTCGACGGCATGCCCGAGGAGATCGAGGCCTTGTGGCAGAAAGGCATCGACTGGATGCGCGATGCCGGCGCCGAGATCGTCGACATCTCGCTGCCGCACACCAAATACGCGCTGCCGGCCTATTATATCGTCGCCCCGGCCGAGGCCTCGTCCAACCTGGCGCGCTACGACGGCGTGCGCTACGGGCTGCGCGAGGCGGGCGCCGACATCACCGCCATGTACGAAAAGACGCGCGCGGCCGGCTTCGGCCGCGAGGTCAAGCGGCGCGTGATGATCGGCACCTATGTGCTGTCGGCCGGCTATTACGACGCCTATTATGTGCGCGCGCAAAAGGTGCGCACGCTGATCAAGCGCGATTTCGAAACCGTGTTCGCCGACGGCGTCGACGCCATCCTGACGCCGGCGACGCCGTCGGCCGCCTTTGGCATCGCCGACCAGGACATGGCCGCCGATCCGGTGAAAATGTACCTGAACGACATTTTCACGGTGACGGTCAACATGGCCGGCCTGCCTGGCATCGCCGTGCCCGCCGGTCTCGACAAGAGCGGCCTGCCGCTCGGCCTGCAGCTGATCGGGCGCCCGTTCGAGGAGGAAACGCTGTTTCAGGCCGGCCACGTCATCGAGCAGGCGGCGGGCCGGTTTTCGCCCGAGCGCTGGTGGTAGGGCCGGCCTGAACCGGCCCGGTCGCGGCGATCGCGGCCTCTTCTATCCGGCACGGAAAGGTTTTAGCGTGCCGGCGAGGGAGGATCGCCGATGCTGAAAAACACCGCGCCGCAACCGGGCGAGGGGCGCTTTGCGCCCGTGGACGAGATCTGCCGGCTCGGCGTGGCCGATCTGGTGGCCAAGATCCGGGGGCGGTCCGTGTCGGTCGCCGAGGTCGCGGCCGCCTATCTCGACCGCATCGAGACCGTCAACGGCCACGTCAACGCGCTGGTCTCGCTGCGCCCGGCCGCCGACGTCCTGCGCGAGGCGGACCGGGCCGATGCGCGGCTTGCCGCCGGCGAGAGCGTCGGCGCCCTGTTCGGCGTGCCGGTCGCGGTCAAGGATCTCGCCCAGACCAAGGGGCTGCGCACCACGTTCGGCTCGCCGCTTTTTTCCGCCCACGTGCCGGATGTCGACGATTATTTCGTCGAGCGGCTGCGCGCGGCCGGCGCGATCCTGATCGGCAAGACCAACGTGCCGGAATTCGGCCTGGGCTCCAACACCTACAATCCGGTCTTCGGCGCGACGGCGAATGCCTACGATCCCGCGCTGACGGCCGGCGGCTCGAGCGGCGGCGCGGCGGTGGCGCTGGCGCTGCACATGCTGCCGGTCGCCGACGGCAGCGACATGGGCGGCTCGCTGCGCAACCCGGCCGCCTACAACAATGTCTACGGCTTGCGCCCCTCGCAGGGCCGGGTGCCCGGCGGCCCTGCGCCGGACGCGTTCGTGGCCCAGATGGGCGTCGACGGGCCGATGGGCCGCAGCGTGCGCGACATGGCGCTGCTGTTGTCGGTGCAGGCCGGCCACGACCCGCGCGCGCCGCTGTCGCTCGGCGGCGACAGCGATTTCGCGGCCGGGCTCGCGCCGCGGGTCGAGGGCGCGCGGATCGCCTGGCTGGGCGATCTGGGCGGGCATCTGGCGCTCGAGCCCGGGATTGCAGAATTGTGCACGGCCGCGCTGCGGCTTTTGCAGAACGAAGGCGCGCAGATCGATGATTTCACGCCGAAATTCGATTTCGAGGCGCTGTGGCAGGCCTTCGTCACGCTGCGCCATTTCACCAGCGGCAGCGCGCTCAAGATCCACTATGACGACCCCGAAAAACGCGCCCTGATGAAGCCGGAGGCGATTTTCGAGGTCGAGGGGGGGCTCGACCTGCGCGCCGAGCGGATTTTTGCCGCCTCGCAGCGGCGCACGGAGTGGTACCGCCACGTGGTCGGCCTGTTCGAGCGCTTCGACTTTCTGGCCGCGCCGACGGCGCAGGTGTTTCCGTTTGCCCTCGAGCGCCACTGGCCCGACGCGATCGCCGGCCGGGCGATGGACAGCTATCATCGCTGGATGGAGGTCTGCGCGCTCGCCACCATGGCCGGCTGCCCGGCCGTCAACGTGCCGGTCGGCTTCGACGCGCGGGGGCGGCCGATGGGCATGCAGCTGATCGGGCGCCCGCGCGGCGACCAGGCCGTGCTCGATCTCGCCGCCGGCTACGAGCGCCTCACGCCCTGGGGCGTGCGCTGAGGCGGCGTGATCCGACAGGCGCTGCGCCTCGTGCTTTGCCGCCGATAATGGAACCGATTTGGCTGGCGTTGTCCGCGCGACACCTTGACCGGCGTCGACGTGCAGCCGGCGAAAAACATGGCTGAAATCAGGAGGATGGAACGCGCCGGCCGCATGGGAATGTCCCTCGATGAGAATCCATCTTAGGGCTTCATGCGGAAGCCGCTACGACTGCCTCGTCAGTTTCGCAGGCTGTCCACAAGCAACTTTGGCGTGTTGGATTGGCTTGCGAGGCTGAATTAATATCCTATGCCGGCACCGGAACTTACCCGGGAATCTTGAAATGAATGAATCGCGAATCTCAGAGCCTATTCTTATTTTTTTTTGCTATGAATTCTACGCAGCGCCATATGAAGTAATATTCAATCAAAAATAAAAATATACCGATCTTTGTTAAAATGTCCGCGTTTTTTTCGATAGACGTGCTTATCACAAAGGCGAAAAAACATGCGATGGGTACAACGTAGTCAGAAATTTGATTCTGATACGAACCACGCTTCTGCTTTACATGATCCCTCAATCTAATATAAAGCGCGGCACAAAGAACGACAACCATGAATACAAAAAGGTAGATCAACGTCATTACTCCGACTCCTCACTTGACTCTGTTCCTCTAGCAGCCTCATCGTTCGACAAAGCTGATTCATTTTCGACCTCAGGCGCCGGTTTTGTTCCTACCGAAGGGGCAACGGGGCCAAATATCGCGCTAAGGTCAAGCGTAAAGGTTTCGCCGATTGTTGAATAGAAGCCAGCACCAATACCAATGCTCCCCGCGGCATAACCCCCATTTTCCGGAACACTTTGACGGCCTGGTTCCGAGAAATTGGCTGGCGACCTTACCTCAATACCAGCACCTACAGCCGACAAGCCTGGCACGTCGATATCTACTTCTACAGTCGTCCCCTTGGGGCTTGTAGCAGGTCCGACCTGCTGACCGTACTTCCCACTAGCACTTGCAGCCTGCCCTATTCCGACGCCAATTCCCAATGACAATCTGTACTCGCCGGTTTCGTCACTCGAGTAGAACCCAATTTCAACCTCGACAACACCAAGTAACCCAAAGGCCACTTCGACACCGCTATATTCGTAGTTGTGCCCGTTGTTGTCCGCCTTGTTCACCGGATCGTTCCCGGCATAGGCATAGCGGTTGGTGCCCACCCCCTCCATGATCGGATCCCAATCGTCGGGTGAGATGAAGCGGCCGAAGATCGGGTCCATGTAGCGGGCGTTGAGATAGATCAGCCCGGTCTCGGGGTCGTGGCGCTCGCCGATAAAACCCTTCTGGGTCTGGAAGCCGCTGTTCAACCGCTCGCCATAGGCGGGGTAGCCGGTCCGCTCGACCACCGTGCCGGTCGTCAACCGGCCTCGTCACCACGTAAAGGCGAGTTTTTGGCATGCAGCCGGTCGACCATGTCGGAAAAGGAATCCTTGACCGGCGTCGACGTGCAGCCGGCGAAAAACATGGCTGAAATCAGGAGGATGGAACGCGCCGGCCGCATGGGGATGTCCCTCGATGGACGGCTATTCTAGAGCCCTGCGGGGCGCCCACCACGAACTGATCGCCACTTTCGCGGGCTGTTCACAAGCAATTTTGGCATATGGTTCTAATATTTATACGCAGTCTCTACCAAGAATGCATAGTATCTTATGCAGCACGCAATGCGCACTGCGCCATTACGTCCTTTTTAGAATATCTCCCGGTACTTCTAAATTATCCCAGTTCCATTTTCTGGAAATCTTGTGAGAGTAATGCTTTCGTTGAGCAAAGGCGACCATCGTAAGTTCTTGCAATGCCTCAAGGCACCCAAAATTCCCATCAATAACATTTGTATCACCAGCAAGCCAGAGGGCTTTTAGTTTTTTGAGGCGACAAACGAATTCTATATTCTCAATTTCTCCCATGTTTTCTAGAAAAAGATAACTAACTCCACTAATATTGCCGATGAAAGTTATTTCTTCAATCTTCTTGCACTCTCTAATCTCAAGCCACTGCAAGTTACTAGCTTGCTGGATGCTTTCAATGTTTTTTAGTTTCTTGCATTTTGAAAGAACAATTTTGAAAAGTTTTGGCGAAATGTGAGGTAATTCACATATTTCAGAGTTTACCAACTCTAGAGACCTTAGATTTTTTAGATTACCCATCCTAGATATATTTGTAGATTTGGTGTCTCTTAGAGTTATATCGCAGATATTTCTAGAATCGAATACCTTATAATATCCTGGCTGCCAGTCTAAATATACCTCTCGGAGGTTTTCTAGGGCTCCAAATTCAATCACAGAATCGGTCAAAACCGATAAGTTTAACATCTCAAGAGATGCCAGATCGCTGACTGCCTCCAAATTCGTGGCAGTCTCCGCTATGATCTGCAACCCCTTGATGTGGGGTATTTTTGACAAAAACGAGTAGTCAGTACAACGCCACCCGTCTGCCACGTTAAGCGTAAGATAATATACCCCGCACTTCAGCATTTCGTCTATTATATCGTCGCTCCATCTGCCTGTTATCTCAAGAATTTTTCGCGTATCAGCGCCACTTCTTAATTCGATGACTTTTCCGTATGATTTTATATTTCTATCCATTAATCGACCACTCCAAGAAGGCCCCATTTTCCGGAACACTTTGACGGCCTGGTTCCGAGAAATTGGCTGGCGACCTTACCTCAATACCAGCACCTACAGCCGACAAGCCTGGCACGTCGATATCTACTTCTACAGTCGTCCCCTTGGGGCTTGTAGCAGGTCCGACCTGCTGACCGTACTTCCCACTAGCACTTGCAGCCTGCCCTATTCCGACGCCAATTCCCAATGACAATCTGTACTCGCCGGTTTCGTCACTCGAGTAGAACCCAATTTCAACCTCGACAACACCAAGTAACCCAAAGGCCACTTCGACACCGCTATATTCGTAGTTGTGCCCGTTGTTGTCCGCCTTGTTCACCGGATCGTTGCCGGCATAGGCATAGCGGTTGGTGCCCACCCCCTCCATGATCGGATCCCAATCGTCGGGTGAGATGAAGCGGCCGAAGACCGGGTCCATATAGCGTGCATTGAGATGGATCAGCCCGGTCTCGGGGTCGTGGCGCTCGCCGATAAAGCCCTTCTGGGTCTGGAAGCCGCTGTTCAGCCGCTCGCCATAGGCGGCGCAGCCGGACCGGCGGCCACCGGGCCGGTCGTCAGCCGGCGCGAACCGGCCTCGTCATCACGTAAAGGCGAGTTTTTGGCATGCAGCCGGTCGACCATTTCGGAAAAGGAATCCTTGACCGGCGTCGACGTGCAGCCGGCGAAAAACATGGCTGAAATCAGAAGGATGGAACGCGCCGGCCGCATGGGATGTCCCTCGATGGACGGCTATTCTAGAGCCTTGCGGGGCGCCCACCACGAACTGATCGCCACTTTCGCGGGCTGTTCACAAGCAATTTTGGCGTGTTGGGAGCACTTGCGACGCATATGTGAGGACGACGCTTACAACAGCCGATGACGGCAACCTCATGAGCGGCCAACTGCGCGGGTGAGAACATGTCGATACGAGCTAATGTCGAGGCTTCATCAGATAGATTACGATCGCATATATCAGCGCGGCAAAGATCAAATTTAATATTCTCGATATTTCCATCGTCATAAATCCAAGGAATACCATTATCAAGAAAAGTATTATAGGTACGTAATTTATAACAAAAAACCCGAACTCTCTTGGTTCAAACCCCACTATCTTCATCTTAAACGATATCGCAGCCGAAATTCCAAGAATACATATTAGAAAATAAACATACCATGTGCTCGAGAAGTAAATTATCATAGCGGATAGTGCCATGAAATAGATCAACAGAACGATTGCATGCGGAAAAAGAGCGCCATAAACTCTCTTCAATTTCCATTCTCCTCTGCCGCCGTGTCTGATTCAGAACCATCTGAACCTTCACTAGTCTCAATCGAGGGCTGTTGGTCTACTCCCGTTTCTTCTAGCCCAAAAAGACTCTGGATCAGCCCGCGCACAGAAATGCTTACAGTTGTTGTGTTACCGACTGATGCTCCCGGCGTGATCAATCCCCCGCGTACTCGGCCTTTTAAGCTTCCGGACGTAAGTGGATCAGCGAGTTCCAAGCCCGGAGACTCGAGAGATTGGGCCACCGAAGCCGAAACCGCTCCTGCTGCTACTGTGGCGTCCACCTCATTCTCGAGCGAAACGGCCTTGCTCGTTCCCTTTTGCTGGCCTTTGGGTGATGCCACTACTCCAACGCCCATCGCGCCAGATATCCAGCTCTGCCACCCGCTCCGATTGACACTTCCATGTCTATAGCCTCGTCCGGGGATGTTGGAACTGTCACTTCTATCTCAATCCGTCCTTTGAATCCAAACCCATACGTTGCTTCGAAAGCGGCAGTGAAGCCAACCGAAAAATGCCCATTGTTGTCCGCCTTGTTAACCGGATCGTTCCCGGCATAGGCATAGCGGTTGGTGCCGACGCCCTCCAGGATCGGATCCCAATCGTCGGGCGAGATGAAGCGGCCGAAGACCGGGTCCATATAGCGTGCATTGAGATGGATCAGCCCGGTCTCGGGGTCGTGGCGCTCGCCGATAAAGCCCTTCTGGGTCTGGAAGCCGCTGTTCAGCCGCTCGCCATAGACGGGGTAGCCGGACCGGCGGCCACCGGGCCGGTCGTCAACCATCGTGAACTGGCCTCGTCATCACGTAGAGGCGAGTTCTTGGCATGCAGCCGGTCGACCATGTCGGAGAAGGAATCCTTGACCGGCGTCGATGTGCAGCCGGCGAAAAACATAGCTGAAATCAGAAGGATGGAACGCGCCGGCCGCATGGGGATGTCCCTCGATGAGAATCCATCTTAGGCCCTTGCGCGATAGTCGCTACGAAAGGATGGCCACTTTCGCGCGCTATCCACAAGCTACTTCTTGGTGACCAAACAGATCGATCAACCATCGCAGAAAATCTTGTGAAGATTACCAGCACGTTTCTTTTTCTATTTTATCAAAGGAAGGATGCGCGCTGCCAGCCATTTCCTTGATTGCTCGCCATCCGCATACGTACCAATGTATCGCTCGAATTCGGCTCGACCACGATTTTTGTAATCCCATATCTTGTCAAAATCATATGTTAGTTCACTCGAAGCAACAACAATCGAAAAATCAAAGAACATAAAGCTC
The DNA here is from genome assembly GCF_009742725.1 of Nitratireductor arenosus. Classification (GTDB taxonomy): domain Bacteria; phylum Pseudomonadota; class Alphaproteobacteria; order Rhizobiales; family Rhizobiaceae; genus Mangrovimarina; species Mangrovimarina arenosa. Next base: position 760,614 of record NZ_WPHG01000002.1, read on the forward strand.
ACTATCGAGAACGACCCATCAACACATGTTATACCTTGCGTCTCTCTCACCCTTGCGTTCGACATCCATACTATGTTTTTCAAGGAAAACTTGTCTACAAAAATAACATCTAAGTCAGAAAGGCCGAAAGAATTCCAGAAATAGCATTCGCGCTTGTGGAGCAGATCAGATAGCTCAGCAAATTTTTCTACGTCGCTTTCCTGCGGTGATTCGTAAATGCTTGAAACAGATCCTCTGATGATTCTCGTTTGGCTGGTTGACTCAGGTTTCATCAAAGTATATTTACGGCCTTTTCCGATATCTACAACTTCTTCATGATACAAGTATCCAAGTATTTTTTTGCAATTTTCGATATCTTCCTTCATAGGCAATGTAGAGGACGGAGGAATTATGCTGCCAAAATACTCTCTAGTATTTCTCATAGGGGCTACCTTACGCACGTTTGCGATGATTATTGCTCGGTGCTATCGTCATCACCTTCCGCTTGCTCTTCCTCTTTCGCAACCGGCTCAGGTTGTTCTTGTACACGCACTTTAGGTCCAATTCTGTTGTGCCGAGGGCCGCGTTGAACTTCAATCGTACGCCCGCTTGTTTTCTTTGAGCCCGGCCTGTCAACAACTCTCGTTGGGCCGATGTCTACGGCAACCCCAGGTCCTGCTTGCGTTGTGATCGACTTCGGTTTCGACGCCCCTGCCAATCCTTTGACATTCTCCATTGTGCGGTCACCCTGTTCCGGCGTAACTTCGAGGCCATGTGGCCCCTCGATTGCGCCTTCCGTGACCGTATCAACGACGTCCGCTGCGCTCGCGGTTTCTTGTCCTTCACCGCCCATATCGACGGCTTCTTCATCTGGAGCTTCTTCGGAAAAAAGTCCCGGAAACCGATCGTTGATTTCGTCAATTGCCTTCTTAGCACCGTAACTGACAGCAAGCCCGATAGCGATCATTCCCCATTCGGTGAGCGATATGGCAGTATGCCCATTGTTGTCAGCCTTATTCACCGGATCGTTCAGCGCATACGCATAGCGGTTGGTGCCCACCCCCTCCATGATCGGATCCCAATCGTCGGGTGAGATGAAGCGGCCGAAGATCGGGTCCATGTAGCGGGCGTTGAGATAGATCAGCCCGGTCTCGGGGTCGTGGCGCTCGCCGATAAAGCCTTTCTGGGTCTGGAAGCCGGTATTCAGCCGCTCGCCAAAAGCGGCGTAGCCGGTCTGCTCGACCACCGTGCCGGTCATCAACCGGCCTCGTCACCACGTAAAGGCGAGTTTTTGGCATGCAGCCGGTCGACCATGTCGGGAAAGGAATCCTTGACCGGCGTCGACGTGCAGCCGGCGAAAAACGTGGCTGAAATCAGCAGGATGGAACGCGCCGGCCGCATGGGAATGTCCCTCGATGAGAGTCTATCTTAAGGTTTTGCGCGATAGTCGCCACGACCGGTCCGTCAGTTTGACGGGGTTTCCACAAGCAACTTTGGCGTGTTGGCGGACGGCTTCTGGGTGGAAGCACCATCAAGCAACCGAACTCTGGGTGTCGTTGGCAGGTGCAGCGGCGACGCCGTTGCGGCTGCGGTGCCGGTATTGGAATAGGTGAAACTCTCGTCGAGCGCGTTGTTGCCGAGATTGTCGGCCGTCAGAGCCAGTCGAATCGTAGCTGGAGGCCCAGCTTACGGCCGCCGTCAGCCCGGTGATGGCGGTGATGCGCCGGCATCGTCGCGCGCATATTTATTGTCGAGGATGACCTAGAGCATCTTCGAAGAACGCAGAGTCGGTTTTGGGATTCACGCGGTCGTGTTTGTCTGATTCACTGACGCTGGCGATTTGGCAGGAGGTGAAGATGACGAGGAGCCTGAGCGGCGACCTTCGCGGTCGGGTGATTGCGGCGATCGAGGATGGGGTTTCGACGCGGGAGGCGGCGCGTCGCTTTCGCATCGGGATCTCGACGGCCGGGGCCTGGTATCGCCGCTATCGCGAGACCGGCGAGACCGAGGCGCGCAAGCAGGGCCAGCCGTCTCACTCGAAGCTCGATGCGCACGAGGCTTTCATTGTGGGCCTGATCGAGGCGGCGCCGGACATCACGCTTGCCGAGATCGGCGAGCGCCTTGCCGCCGAGCGCGGCGTGCGGGCTGCGCCCTCGACAGTCTGGCTGTTCCTCGACCGGCGCGGCATCACGTTCAAAAAAAGTCGGCGCATGCTGCCGAACAGCAGCGCCCCGATGTCCTGCGCCGCCGCATAGCCTGGTTCGATAGCCAGCTCGATCTCAATCCCGAGAAGCTGATCTTCATCGACGAGACCGCGGCATCCACAAAGATGGCCCGGCTACGAGGGCGCGCGCCTTGTGGCGAACGATGCCGGGCGGCCGTTCCGCATGGTCATTGGAAAACGACCACCTTCACCGCCGGCCTGCGACTGTCCGGCATGGCGGCGCCGATGCTGCTTGACGGCCCGATGAATGGTCCCGCGTTCCTGGCCTATGCCGAGCAAGTGCTCGCGCCAGAGCTGCGCCCTGGTGACATCGTGATCATGGACAACTTGCCGGCTCACAAGATCAGCAGCGTGCGCGAGGCCATCGAGAAGGTCGGGGCGCGGCTCCTGTTCCTCCCGCCATACTCGCCGGACTTCAACCCCATCGAAATGGCTTTCTCGAAGCTCAAAGCCTTGCTCAGAAAGGCCGCCGCGAGAACCGTTGACGAATTGTGGTCAGTTGTCGCCGATTGCCCCTCCGCCTTCATCGCCGAGGAATGCCGGCACTATTTCGAGGCAGCCGGATATGACCCGGATTAAGTCGAATCTGCTCTAGCCGCCGGGCCGCTTGGTGGTGATGCGCGTCAGCCAGCGCCGGGCCTGGCGAGTAGGTGGGCTTGGTCGCAATGAACGCGCGAGCTTGTGATAACGAATATATCGATTTATCGTATGTCTACAAAAATCCGAATCTCCTTTTCATTGCCAATATCATTCTTAATTTTATTTATATAATCTCTTAAATTCTCACTTGATTTTTTAATGATTATAAAATCATCACTTTCATTATCATAGACTCTTATATTATTTGCGCACTCTTTGAATTTTACAATAATATTCCCATCTTTATCCAGTATGCATAACCTCTTTTTTCTAGAATTGCTTTTGATGTAGCTATCTATCGCATTATCGATGTTTATATCATTGATGTTTACGCCAGTTTTTTCATACTTTCTCCTAACAAATATACCGTATCCCATAAATATCGCTGGCACCAGCAATACAACAGATATAATCGTTATCAGAAAGTATTTCATCTACTTTAGCCCGAAGAAGCCCAAACCGATGGAGGTTGCTGTGCCTGCCAATTGTCCAGCGCGTCCTGCCCTTGTGTCGGGTACGGCGACATTGGCGCCATACTCATCTGTCATACCAGCGGTAAATCCTCGGGCAAAATCGGGCCCACTTTTCTTTGCTGCGTCAATAGCCTTGGCGGCTTTGCTTTTGGCAACCGCGGCTGCCTCTGCAACATGCGCTTTCGCGCTCTTTGCAGCTTGGACACCCGCTCGTGCGACTGCAACCGATCCCGTTATGCCAGCTCTGGACACCATCGCTGCAGCGATCGTTTCAGGCGCTACAACGGCACTCCCGAGGACGGCTAGTCCAATTGCGCTTCCTTCGCGTGTTGTTGCTGTCTGGCCTCATTTTCTGCGGTTACAGCGGATGGGGCAGCCGCATATTGTGATCCCAAGAGAGACAACTGGTCAACATGGTATGACTTGCCATGCAGACTCTTGTTCTGTTTGGCTTCGCTCGGATGCGCTTCCACACCAAAGTTTGGGCCCGGATTTGCCGCTGTTCTCCCGCCGACCCCGTGCCCGGATGGCGCAACGTCGGGGATTCCGTCTCCGTCCTCGTCGTTGCCGCCATAGTCCGTTCCATCCGGTTCAAAATTATGTCCGTTCGGATCACTCTTGTTGACCGGATCGTTTCCAGCATACGCATAGCGATTGGTGCCGACGCCCTCCATGGTCGGATCCCAGTCGTCGGGTGAGATGAAGCGGCCGAAGACCGGGTCCATATAACGGGCATTGAGATAGATCAGCCCCGTCTCGGGATCGTGGCGCTCGCCGATGAAGCCTTTCTGGGTCTGGAAGCCGGTATTCAGCCGCTCGCCAAAAGCGGCGTAGCCGGTCTGCTCGACCACCGCGCCGGCGGCGTCGGTGACGATGCGCACGGTTGCCAGATGATCGCGGTGGAGGAAATATTTGGTGCTGCCGACGACCTTCAGATCCATGTGCGGATAGCGCGTATAGGCATTGGCGCCGGTCACCGTCCCGAAATCGTCGATCTTGCCGCCGGCTACGAGCGCCTCACGCCCTGGGGCGTGCGCTGAGGCGCTTCGACAAGGGCGCGGCTCAGGCGCCGATCGGCACTTTCAGCTCCTGGCCGACGACGATCAGGTCCGGGTCGCTGATCAGCTGCGGATTGGCGCGGGCGATCCGTTGGTAGAGGCCGGCGTCGCCGTAGGCGTCGCGGGCGATCTTCGACAAGGTGTCGCCGGCTTCGACGACATGCAGCCGGTAGCCGACATAATTCGCCACGATGCGCGGGCCGTAGATCACCGGCACGATCACCTTGTTGATCTCGGCGCCGTCGCGGGCGCTCGTTTCGAAGATTTCGACAAACAGCCGGTCGAGCTGGAAGGCGGCGTCGCCGATCGCGGCCGCGATCTGGAACTGGCCGTGCTCGCCGGTGCCGCCGCCGACGGTGACGAAGCCGGTGCGTTCGTCGTGGCCGTCATGGACGCGCCAGTCGAGCGTCGCCTCGAAGCCGCTGCCCGCGCCGGCGATCTGTACCGGATCGCCGACGAGGTCGAAGGGCTGCGGCTGCTGGACGAGATTCTTCACGATCAGGGACATGGCGATACCTCCATGCCGCGATCCTAAAACCTCCTGTGCGCCCGTCTGCGACGAACTTCACGCATGGCGGCGGCGCAGCCGCTCACAGCGGGATGTTGTCGTGTTTCTTCCAGGGATTTTCGAGGTCTTTGTTGCGCAGCATCCTGAGCGCGCGGGCGACGCGCTTGCGGGTCGAATGCGGCATGATCACCTCGTCGACATAACCGCGCTCGGCGGCCACGAAGGGCGACAGGAACCGGTCCTCGTACATCTTGGTGTGGGCGGCGATCTTGTCGGGGTCGCCGAGATCCTTGCGGAAAATGATCTCCACCGCGCCCTTGGCGCCCATCACCGCGATCTGCGCCGTCGGCCAGGCATAGTTGATGTCGCCGCGCAGATGCTTTGACGCCATCACGTCGTAGGCGCCGCCAAACGCCTTGCGGGTGATGATGGTGATCTTGGGCACGGTCGCCTCGGCATAGGCAAACAGAAGCTTGGCGCCATGCTTGATCAGCCCGCCATATTCCTGGCTGGTGCCGGGCAGGAAGCCGGGCACGTCGACGAAGGTGACGATCGGGATCGAGAAACAGTCGCAAAACCGCACGAAACGGGCCGCCTTGCGGCTGGCGTCGCTGTCGAGCACGCCGGCCAGCACCAGCGGCTGGTTGGCGACGAAGCCGACCGTGCGGCCCTCGACGCGGCCGAAGCCGGTGACGATGTTCTTGGCGAAGGCCTCCTGGATCTCGAAAAAATCGCCCTCGTCGCAGGTCTTCCAGATCAGTTCCTTGATGTCGTAGGGCTTGTTGGCGTTGTCGGGCACCAGACGGTCGAGCGAATGGTCGGGCTCGTCGATCGGCTGGTGGACCTCGATCTCCGGCAAAGGCGCGGTGTTGGAGGCCGGCAGAAGGTCGATCAGGCGGCGCATCTGCAACAGCGCCTCGACATCGTTGTCGTAGGCGCCGTCGGCGATCGAGGATTTGACGGTGTGGATGGACGCGCCGCCGAGTTCCTCGGCCGTCACCGTCTCGTTGGTGACGGTCTTGACCACGTCGGGACCGGTGACGAACATATAGGCGGTGTCGCGCACCATGAAGATGAAGTCGGTCATTGCCGGCGAATAGACGTCGCCGCCCGCGCACGGTCCCATGATCACCGAAATCTGCGGAATGACGCCGGAGGCGAGCACGTTGCGCTGAAAGATCTCAGCATAACCGCCGAGCGCGGCCACCCCTTCCTGGATGCGCGCGCCGCCGGCGTCGTAGATGCCGATGATCGGCGCGCGGTTGCGCAGCGCCATGTCCTGGACCTTCTGCACCTTTTCGGCATGCGCCTCCGACAGCGAGCCGCCGAACACGGTGAAATCCTTGGCGAAGATGAACACCGTGCGGCCGTTGACGGTGCCCCAGCCGGTGACCACGCCGTCGCCGGCGACCTTGGTCTTGTCCATGCCGAAATCGGTGGAGCGGTGTTCGACGAACATGTCGAACTCCTCGAACGAGCCTTCATCGAGGAAGATGTCGATGCGTTCGCGCGCCGTCAGCTTGCCGCGCTTGTGCTGGGCGTCGATGCGCTCCTGGCCGCCGCCCTTGCGGGCGTTGCTGCGGCGACGTTCGAGTTCTACCAGGACTTCCTTCACCAACGATCCTCCCGTGCGCAAATAAACCGGGCTTTCGTCTAGCACGCGCGGCGGTATTGGCAAGGTCACCGGGCCCCGCTGGCAAACGAAAACCCGGCCGCTAAGGCCGGGTCCGGGGCGAAGCGGGGTTTTCGCCTTACCAGGTGCCGGTATTGGGCATCGACGCCCACGGCTCCTTTGCGGGCAGGGGGGTGCCCTCCTGCAGCAGCTCGATCGAAATTGCGTCGGGCGATTTGACGAACGCCATGTGGCCGTCGCGCGGCGGCCGGTTGATCGTCACGCCGTTGTCCATCAGCCGCTGGCAGGTCTGGTAGATATCGTCGACGCGGAAAGCGAGATGGCCGAAATTGCGCCCGCCCTGATAGGTTTCCGGATCCCAATTATAGGTCAGCTCCAGGAGCGGGGCGCTGGTTTCGGCCGCCTGGGCCTTGTCTTTCGGCGCGGCCAAAAAGATCAGGGTGAAGCGGGCCTTGTCGTTGTCGATCCGCCGCACTTCCTCCAGCCCGAGTTTGTCGCAATAAAAATCCAACGATTCGTCGATGTCCGAAATCCGGACCATCGTGTGCAGATAGCGCATGTCGTGTTCCCCCGTTCGAGGTTGAAAGCGTTGCCGCTGATATGGCCCGCGCACGCCAGGTTGGCAACAAGGCGGGCCGGCGTGGCCGTTTTCGCTGATTTGGCCGCGACGGCGTCCAATTCACCCATTCAGCGACGAATTCTTGGCGAAGCTTGCGCGAGGCTTGTATGAACTGCCGATAACTGCAAAAAAATGGCCTCGGGCTGCTGACAGCGGCCGGCAGGGTGTTATCCTTTCAGCAAGAATCAGTCGGTTTCGTGATGGAAGGTGCGTTCGGATGGGGGACAAGTCCTCTTCGGAGGGGCGGGACGCGGTCAGGTCCGGTGCGCTGGGCGCGGCGGATGGCGGGCAGGCGACCGACCTTGTCGAAATCGCCGGATCGATCAAATGGTTCGATGTCGCCAAAGGGTACGGCTTCATCCTTCCCGATGAATCGCAGTACGGCGATGTTCTTATTCACGTGACCTGTCTGAGACGGGACGGCTTCCCGACTGCTATGGAAGGCGCGCGTCTCGCATGCCTGATCCGGCGCGGTGACCGCGGTTTCCAGTGCTTCAAGGTCCTGTCGATGGATTTGAGCACGGCCACGCATCCCCAGGACCAGGAGGCCGCGCGCACGCGCACGGCCGTTACACCCGAAAGCGGCATCGAACGCGCCATCGTCAAATGGTTCAACCGCACCAAGGGATTTGGATTCTTGACGCGCGGCGAGGGCACCGAGGACATTTTTGTCCATATGGAAACGCTGCGCCAATACGGCATCGCCGAGTTGCGGCCGGGCCAGGTGGTACTGGTGCGCTACGGACAATCCGACAAAGGCCTTATGGCTGCCGAAATCTACCCGGATGTTGGGACGCTTCCGCTCACCAATTGACCGGGTCCGAACTGAATGACACTCTTTCTCCGGCTGGCGCTCGCGGTGGCGTTGCTTGCTTTTTCAGCGCTGGCAGCGCCAATCCACCGCCCGGCCACGGCCCAGACAAGCGGCCGGGCCCAGCAGCTGGCCGTCGATCCGTCGGCGCTGGTCGTCGAGGCGGCCGGCGGCGACAGGTTGTTCTCGGTCGAGATCGCCGCCCGTCCCGACGAGCGCAGCCGGGGCCTGATGTACCGCAAGACCATGCCGGCCGACCGGGGCATGCTGTTTGTGTTCGAAGAGACGCGTCCGGTCGGGTTCTGGATGCAAAATACCAGCCTGCCGCTCGACCTTTTGTTCATTTCCGACCATGGCCGTGTTCGCGCGATCCTGCCGGGCCGGCCGTTTTCCACCGATCTGATCGCGGCCGACGAGCCGGTCCGATTTGTGCTTGAACTCAATGCCGGCATTGCGCAAAAGACGGGGATCAAGGTCGGCGATCGCGTGCGCCATCCGATCATCGAGTCGGTTACGCGCGGGCGTTGACCGCACGCACGGAAGCCGGATCGCGCATGCAGCATTTTTCCCATGACGGTTTCGATCTGGCCTATCTGGACGAAGGCGAGGGCGACCCGGTCCTCCTCATTCACGGCTTCGCCTCCAACACGCGCGTCAACTGGGTCTCGCCCGGCTGGGTCAAGACGCTGACGGAGGCCGGCTACCGGGCGATCGCGCTCGACAATCGCGGCCACGGCGCCTCCTCAAAGAGCCATCGCAGCGCCGACTACCATCCCGACAAGATGGCTGCCGACGCGGCGGCGCTGCTCGACCATCTCCGCCTCGAACGCGCGCATGTGATGGGCTATTCGATGGGCGCCCGCGTCGCCGCCTTCATGGCGCTGGCCTTTCCCGAAAAAGTGGCCACGCTGGTTTTCGGCGGGCTGGGCATCGGCATGGTCGAGGGCGTTGGAGAGTGGGACACGATCGCCGCCGCGCTGACCGCCGCCGATCCGGCGACGATCACCGACCCGCGCGCCAAAATGTTCCGCGCCTTCGCCGACCAGACCAAAAGCGACCGCCAGGCGCTGGCGGCCTGTATCGAGACGTCGCGCCAATTGCTGGCGCGCGAGGACGTCGCGCGCATCGTCCAGCCGACCCTGGTCGCGGTCGGAACGACCGACGATATCGCCGGCTCGCCCGACGAACTGGCCGCGCTGATGGCGAACGCAACCGCTTTTGCGATCGAGGGCCGGGACCACATGCTGTCGGTCGGTGACCGCGCCTTCAAGAAACGGACTTTGGCGTTTTTCGAGGAGAACCCGCTGTGAGCGAACCGCATCGGCTGGAATTCTCCGGCGCCGAGGACAATCGACTTGTCGCCGACTTCTGGGACGGGCGCGGGCACCCGGTGCTGTTTTTCCACGGTGGCGGCCAGACCCGCCGAGCCTGGGACCTGACCGCGCGCCGTGTCGCCCAGGAAGGCATGCGCGCCATCACCGTCGATCTGCGCGGCCATGGCGAAAGCGCCTGGGTGGAGAGCGGCAGATACCGGTTTTCCGATTTCGCCGACGACGTCGCCGCCATCATCCGCCAGACGGCCGAACGCTTCCATGCCGCGCCGTCGGCGGTCGGGGCTTCGCTCGGCGGTCTGTCGTCACTCGCCGCCGAGGTCAGGAACGGCCCCTTGCTCGAGGCGCTGGTGCTGGTCGACATCACCCCGCGCATGGACCCCGACGGCGTTGCCAAGATCCAGGGCTTTATGGCCGAGCGCATGGATGAGGGCTTCGCGACGCTGGAAGACGCCGCCGACGCCATCGCCTCCTATCTGCCGCACCGCAAGCGCCCGCGCTCGCTCGAGGGCCTGCGCAAGAATCTGCGCCTCGGCGAGGACGGCCGCTATCGCTGGCACTGGGATCCGGCCTTCATGCGCGGCGACAACACCATCAACGACAATGCGCGCGAATTCGCCGAAGGCCTGATCGGCGCTGTGCCCGAATTGCATTTGCCGGTGCTTCTGGTGCGCGGCATGAATTCGGAACTGGTACAGGAGGATTTCGCCCGCGAATTCGTCGAGCAGGCGCCGAATGCGTCCTATGTCGACGTGTCCGGCGCCGGCCACATGGTGGCGGGCGACAAGAACGATCTGTTCTGCAACGCGGTACTGGAGTTCCTGACCGACCGCGAGGCGGCCTGAGGGTTTTCGTCAGCGCCGGTCTTCCAGCCTCTCTTTCAGGAATGCGAGATAGCGCCGGCGGCTGTCGGCGCCCGCCGCCGGATTGCCGCCGACAGTCTTCGCGCCGCCCACGCCGGGGACTTTTTGCCGCGGCAGGCCGGGCAGGTCGAAGGAATGGTGCGCGCCGCGATAGGCCACGATGCGCGCCGGATACGAACCCGAAGCGGGGCGAAGACGCGTGCAGCGCTCGGCCGGCGTCCAGTCGTCGTCGAGGCCGGTCAGGATCAGAACCGGGGTGGTAAAGCGGCTCATACCGGCCCTGCCATAACCGTCGGCGCACCAGGGATAATAGGCCACGATCGCCGCGAAGCGGCCGCCGGCGCCGGCCGCCATCTCGAGCGCGACCGAACCGCCGAAACTCTGGCCGAGAAAGGCCAGCCGCCGCGCATCGACGCGCCGAAGCCGTCCGAGCCGCGCCGCCGCGTCGGCGATGTCGGCTGGAACCGCTTTCGTCAACCGCGCCAGCAGGGCCGCGCGGGCGCAGATCGTGTCGAGCCCGCGCGGCGACAAGACATCGATGATCGCCGCCGCGAAGCCGGCCGCGTTGAGCGCGCGGGCATGGGCGCGAAGGCCGCGCGCAACGGCAGGCGGGCTGTTGCCGCCGCAGCCGGGCATGACGATCACGGCCGGAAACGGACCGTCGCCGGCCGGATAATGCACTGTCATTGCCCAGCCGTCGCCCGCGATCCGTTCAGACGTGGCCGCAGCCGGCGGCGTCGCGGCGCCCAGCGCCAGAACAACGACCAGGATGAAAAACGATGTCAGGCGTGCGGGTCTGCTCATGCGGTTTTAAACCACGGTTTGCGTCCTGGCGCACGCGGTCCCTGGAGAGTTGGGTCGCGGACGCTTTTCGGCTTGGACCAAGACCCGATGCTTTCGCGACGTCGGTCCGGGTTCTAAACTCAAGTGAACACTGGCAAGAAGGATGACATGATGGCCGTCCCGGATTTTCCCGTCTTCGACCTGTCGGGTTTCGAAAACGCCGCGCCCGAGGAACGCCGGCGGCTCGGCGCCGAGGTCGACGCGATCTGCCGCAACACCGGCTTTCTGGCCGTCAGCGGCCACGGGGTTCCGCAGGCGACCATCGATAAGGCCTGGAACGCGGCCCGCGATTTCTTCGACCGCCCGGCCGAGGAGAAAAACGAGGCGCGGGCGCCTTATGCCGGTTATCCCTATGGCTATCTCGGGCCGCAATCCGAGGCGCTCGCCAAGTCGCGCAATGTCGACACGCCGCCCGATCTGAAGGAGAGTTTTAACGGCGGGCCGGCCGCCGTGCCCGGCGGGCTGACCGACAAGGACGCGCTCGCCTTCTGCTATGCCGAGACGATCTGGCCGGTAGCGCCGGACGGGTTTCGCGACGCCTGGCAGGCCTATTACGCGGCGATGGAGGATCTGGCCGCGCGCATCATGCGCGTCTTCGCCGTTGCGCTGGACCTGCCGGAAAGTTTTTTCGCCGCCGCGATCGACCGGCCGATCAGCGCCCTGCGCGCGCTCAACTATCCAGACCAGGAGACACCGCCCGAACCGGGACAATTGCGCGCCGGCGCGCATACCGACTATGGCAGCCTGACCATCCTGCTGCCACAGGTCGGTTCGGGCGGGCTGGAGATCTTTACGCCGGAAGGCGAGTGGCGCGCCGTGCCGCCGGTGCCGGGCGCCTTCGTCATCAATATAGGCGACCTGATGGCGCTGTGGACCAACGACCGCTGGGTCTCGACCCTGCACCGGGTGGTCAACCCCGAGCCGGACGGATCGGGCTCTGCGCGCCGCCAGTCCTTCGCCTTTTTCCACCAGCCGAACTGGGACTACGAGATCGCCTGCATCCCGTCCTGCCTGGAGCCGGGCACGACGCCGAAATACGAACCGGTTCTGTCGGGGCCCTATCTGATGGGCAAGTTCAAGTCGACGGTGAAGGCGGCCTGACAGGGGCTGTCCGGTGCCGGCCAGTCCCGAGGCCGCAGACGGGGCGCGTTCCGGCCCCCGCTGTGGCGCGCCGCGCATTGCCTTTTGACCGGCTTGCGTTAAGACAAGCCCGATTTTCCGCCGCAGCGAGGGATACCCGACCATGACCGCCATCATCGACATTATCGGCCGCGAAATTCTCGACAGCCGGGGCAATCCGACCGTCGAGGTCGACGTGGTGCTGGAAGACGGCTCGATGGGTCGCGCCGCGGTGCCATCGGGCGCCTCGACCGGCGCGCACGAGGCGGTCGAGCTGCGCGACGGTGGGCCGCGCTATCTCGGCAAGGGCGTCGAGCGGGCCGTCGACGCGGTCAACGGCGAGATCTTCGACGCGCTGTCGGGCATGGAGGCCGAGCAGCAGCTCCATCTCGATCAGATCATGATCGAGCTCGACGGCACGCCCAACAAGAGCCGGCTGGGCGCCAACGCCATTCTGGGCGTGTCGCTGGCGCTGGCCAAGGCGGCGGCCGAGGCGTCCGGCCTGCCGCTTTACCGTTATGTCGGCGGCGCCGGCGCGCATGTGCTGCCCGTGCCGATGATGAACATCGTCAATGGCGGCGCGCATGCCGACAACCCGATCGACTTTCAGGAATTCATGATCATGCCGGTCGGCGCCGACAGTTTCCGCGAGGGGTTGCGCTGGGGCGCGGAAATCTTTCACACGCTGAAGAAGGCGCTCAAGGAGGCCGGGCACAACACCAATGTCGGCGACGAGGGCGGGTTTGCCCCCAACATCAAGAACGCCCAGGCCGCGCTCGACTTCGTCATGGCCTCGATCGAGAAGGCCGGCTACCGGCCGGGCGACGACGTTGCGCTCGCGCTCGACTGCGCCGCGACCGAGTTCTTCAAGGATGGAGACTACGTCTACGAAGGCGAGAAGAAGACCCGCAATCCCAAAGCGCAGGCGAAATATCTGGCCAAGCTGGTGGCCGACTATCCGATCATCTCGATCGAGGACGGCATGGCCGAGGACGACTGGGAAGGCTGGAAGCAATTGACCGATCTCGCCGGAAAAAACTGTCAGCTGGTCGGCGACGATTTGTTCGTCACCAATTCCGCGCGCCTGCGCGACGGCATCAAGATGGGCGTCGCCAATTCGATCCTGGTCAAGGTCAACCAGATCGGGACGCTGTCGGAAACGCTCGATGCGGTCGAAACCGCGCACAAGGCGCGCTACACGGCGGTGATGTCGCACCGCTCCGGCGAGACGGAGGACTCCACCATCGCCGATCTGGCCGTCGCCACCAATTGCGGACAGATCAAGACCGGCTCGCTCGCCCGCTCCGACCGGCTGGCCAAATACAACCAGCTGCTGCGCATCGAGGAAGAGCTCGGCCGCCAGGCGCGTTATGCCGGCGCGTCGATCCTGCGCGGCTGAAATCCGTGTTCTGCGCGGCGCCGACGGCGCCGCGTAACCGGGTGTTAAGCACAAAGCAGGCATGGTGACGGGGAAAGGATTCCCCCGCCCATGTGGACGCGTCAGCACAAAAAGCGCAACAGCGGCAAGTTGATCGTGCCGGCGCTGACCGCGCTGTTTTTGAGCTATTTCGGCTACCACGCCTTCAACGGCGAGTTTGGCATCTATGCCAAATATCGCCTGGAGGAACGCACCGCCGAGATGCAAAAGGTACTCGCCGAGACGACGGCGCGGCGGCTGGCGCTGGAGGAGCGCGTGGCGCTGATGCGCGACGGTACGCTGGAAAAGGACATGCTCGACGAGCAGGCGCGGCGTGCGCTCAATGTGTCGGCCGCCGACGAGATCACCATTATGCGCCCGTTCGGAAGCGATAATTAACTGGAAGCAAGTTAATTCTTGATAGTTTCAAGAATTAGAATGGTTTAGCTGCATGTCAGCCATGCGTTTTTCCGCATGGCCGTTTTTGTGTGCGCATGATAGCCTCCCTATCAAGAATGTGGGAGGTGGGATCATGCCGCCTCCCGTGTGTCCGCCAAAGAGACGCCATCAGGGAGTGATGCATGACCGCAGCGCCGAAACGGACGAAGCGCAGCTCTTCGAAACCCAAATCCGAAAGCGGCCTGGCTCCGGCCATGAGCACGCCGAAACCCGCGAATTTTTCCAAGCAGGACGAGCTTGACGCCTATCGTGGCATGCTTTTGATCCGCCGTTTCGAGGAGAAGGCCGGCCAGCTTTACGGGATGGGCTTCATCGGCGGGTTCTGCCACCTTTATATCGGCCAGGAAGCGGTGGTCACCGGCCTGAAGATGGCGATGGAGGATGGCGACCAGATGATCACCGCCTACCGCGACCACGGCCACATGCTGGCCATGGAGATGTCGCCGCGCGGGGTGATGGCCGAGCTCACCGGGCGCCGGGGAGGCTACTCCAAGGGCAAGGGCGGCTCGATGCACATGTTTTCCAAGGAGAAGAATTTTTACGGCGGCCACGGCATCGTCGGCGCGCAGGTCTCGCTCGGCACCGGACTTGCCTTCGCCAACCGCTACCGCGACACCAAGGCCGTGTCGCTAACCTTCTTCGGCGACGGCGCGGCCAATCAGGGTCAGGTCTATGAAAGCTTCAACATGGCCTCGCTGTGGAAGCTGCCGGTGATTTACGTCATCGAGAACAACCGCTACGCCATGGGAACCTCGGTGGCGCGCTCATCGGCGGAAACCGATTTTTCCCATCGCGGTATTTCCTTCAAGATCCCCGGCATCCAGGTCGACGGCATGGATGTTCGCGCCGTCAGATCGGCCGGCGAGATGGCGCTGGCGCATTGCCGCGACGGCAAGGGGCCGATCATCCTGGAAATGATGACCTACCGTTATCGCGGCCATTCCATGTCCGATCCGGCGAAATACCGCTCCAAGGACGAAGTGCAGAAAATGCGCTCCGAACACGACCCGATCGAGCAGGTCAAGGCGCGTCTGGTCGAGAAGAAATGGGCCGACGAGGACGAGTTGAAGGCGATCGACAAGCAGGTGCGCGACATCGTCGCCGACGCGGCCGAATTTGCCCAGACCGACCCGGAGCCGGACGTGTCCGAGCTTTATACCGACATTCTGATCTGAGGGAGGGGCGCCATGCCGATCGAAATTCTCATGCCGGCCCTGTCTCCGACGATGGAAGAGGGCAATCTGGCCAAATGGCTGAAGAAAGAAGGTGACACGGTCAGCGCCGGCGACGTGATCGCCGAGATCGAAACCGACAAGGCGACCATGGAGGTCGAGGCGGTCGATGAGGGCACGCTGGGCAAGATCCTGATCGCGGAAGGCGCGGAGGGTGTGAAGGTTAACACGCCGATCGCCGTGCTGCTTGAAGAGGGCGAAAGCGCCGACGATATCGGCAAGGCCGGCGCCGCCAAGCCGGACGGCAAGGCGGAACAAGGGGCCTCCGAGCCGGCGGACGAGGAAAAGCCGGCCGCCGCGAGCGGCGACGCCGTCGCCGACATGGACGAACGTCGCGTGCCTGCCGAAGGCAAGGTGCACCCCGAGCCGAAAAAGGTGGACGTGGCGTCCGATCCCGACATTCCCGACGGCACGGAAATGGTGCCGACCACCGTGCGCGAGGCGTTGCGCGACGCTATGGCCGAGGAAATGCGCCGCGACGAAGATGTCTTGGTCATGGGCGAGGAGGTCGCCGAATACCAGGGCGCCTACAAGATCACGCAAGGCTTGTTGCAGGAATTCGGCGCCCGGCGCGTCGTCGACACCCCGATCACCGAACACGGCTTCGCCGGCGTCGGCGTCGGTGCGGCGATGGCGGGTCTGAAGCCGATCGTGGAATTCATGACCTTCAACTTCGCCATGCAGGCGATCGACCAGATCGTCAATTCCGCCGCCAAGACGCTTTACATGTCGGGTGGCCAGATGGGGGCGCCGATCGTTTTTCGCGGCCCGAACGGCGCGGCCGCGCGCGTCGCCGCCCAGCACTCGCAATGTTATGCCGCCTGGTACAGCCATATACCCGGGTTGAAGGTCGTGCAGCCCTATACCGCCGCCGACGCGAAGGGGCTTTTGAAGGCCGCGATCCGCGACCCGAACCCGGTGATGTTTCTGGAAAACGAGATCCTCTACGGCCAGACCTTCGACGTGCCGAAGCTCGACGATTTCGTGCTGCCGATCGGCAAGGCGCGCATCCATAAGCAGGGCACCGACGCCACCATCGTCTCGTTCGGCATCGGCATGACCTATGCGGTCAAGGCGGCCGAGGAACTGGCGGGCGAGGGGATCGACGTCGAGGTGATCGATTTGCGCACCATCCGGCCGCTGGACCTCGATACGGTGATCGAGTCGGTGAAGAAAACCAATCGCCTGGTGACGGTGGAAGAAGGCTTTCCGCAATCCTCGGTCGGCGACCACATCGCCAGTCAGATTATGCAGCGCGCCTTCGACTGGCTCGACGCGCCGGTGGTTACGATCTGCGGCAAGGACGTACCGATGCCCTATGCCGCCAATCTGGAAAAGCTGGCCCTGCCCAACGTGGCCGAGGTCATCCAGGCCGTGAAGGCCGTCAGCTACAAAGCCTAGGGAGGGCGAGACGATGCCGATCAACATCACCATGCCGGCGCTTTCGCCCACCATGGAAGAAGGCAATCTTGCCAAATGGCTGGTCAAGGAGGGCGATCAGGTCGCGCCCGGCGACGTGATCGCCGAGATCGAGACCGACAAGGCGACCATGGAGGTCGAGGCGGTCGACGAGGGCACGGTGGCGAAGATCGTCGTGCCGGAAGGTAGCGAGGGCGTGAAGGTCAACGCGCTGATCGCCGTGCTGGCCGGCGAGGGCGAGGATGCCGCGGACGCGGCCAAGGCCGCCGCCAGCGGCGGCAACGGCGGCGGCAAGGACGAAACCAAGTCCGAACCGAAGTCCGAGCCCTCCGCCAAAAAATCCGCCGAAGCGCCGGCCAAGCCGGCCGCCGAGACAGGCGGCGCGGATAAGGCGGATAAGGAAGCGGCGGCCAAGGCCGCGATCCCCGACGACGTAAAGGCCGGCCCGGCGCCGAGCAGGAACGGCGAGCGCGTCTTCGCCTCGCCGCTCGCCCGCCGCATCGCCCAGTCCGAAGGCGTCGACCTTGGGGCCATCAAGGGCTCGGGCCCGCACGGCCGCATCGTCAAGGCCGATGTCGAGGCAGTCGCCGCCTCAGATGGCGGCGCCAAGAAAACCTCCGACGCCAAGGCCGCGCCCACGCCGCCCGCCGCCCCGGCCGCCAAGCCGATGTCGGACGACGCGGTTTTGAAACTGTTCGAGGAGGGCAGTTACGAGCTTGTTCCGCACGACAATATGCGCAAGACGATCGCCCGCCGGCTGGTCGAGGCGAAATCGACCATCCCGCATTTCTACCTGACGATCGACTGCGACATCGACGCGCTGCTGGCGCTGCGCAAGCAGCTCAACGACGCCGCGCCCAAGGTCAAGACCGACAAGGGCGAAGAGCCGGCGTACAAGCTGTCGGTCAACGACATGGTTATCAAGGCGATGGCACTGGCGCTGAAGGCGGTGCCGGAGGCGAACGTGTCGTGGACTGACGCCAACATGGTCAAGCACAGCCATGCCGATGTCGGCGTCGCGGTGTCGATCCCCGGTGGGCTGATAACGCCGATCGTCAGACAGGCCGAGCAAAAGACGCTGTCGACAATCTCCAACGAGATGAAGGACATGGCCACGCGCGCCAGGAACCGCAAGCTCAAGCCGGAGGAATATCAGGGCGGCACCACGGCGGTGTCCAATCTGGGCATGTTCGGCATCAAGGATTTTTCCGCCGTCATCAATCCGCCGCACGCCACCATTCTGGCGGTCGGAGCCGGCGAACAGCGTGCGGTGGTCAAGGACGGGGCGGTCGCCGTGGCCACGATCATGTCGGCGACGCTGTCGACCGACCATCGCGCCGTTGACGGCGCGCTGGGCGCCGAACTGCTGGCCGCCTTCAAGGGGTTCGTCGAAAATCCGATGTCGATGCTGGTCTAGGGATCAAAACCTCAGGCCCGCCGTTTCAACCATCCGGAGAGGCGACTATGAGCGAGACGAAAATGCATAGTGCGACTGTCGGCCGGTCCTGGATATGGATGGCTTTGTTTGCGGTCATTTCGCTGATCGGCGGCGTGATGGCGCTGCTCAACCCGTTTGCCGCGACAATGGCCGCGACGCTGCTTGCCGGCTGGACCTTCGCGCTGGTCGGCGTCCTGCAGATCGTTCAGGCCTTCCAGGACAAGGGCTGGGGCGGTTTCATATGGGCGCTGCTATTCGGTATTCTGACGCTTGTCGTCGGCCTGTCGCTGATCTTCAACCCGCTCGCGGGCATGGTCTCGCTGACCTTGTTGGTCGCGGTGCTGTTTTTGATCATCGGCGCGATCAAGCTGATGTACGCCTTTTCGCTACGGCCGATCTCCGGCTGGGGCTGGGTGTTGGTGTCCGGCCTGATCGCGGTTGCGCTCGGCATCATGATCCTGGCCGATTTCCCGGCCTCGGCCGCCTCCATCCTCGGCATCCTGCTCGGCGTCGAACTGTTGTCGAACGGCGTCCTGTTCCTGTTCGTCGCGCTTGGCCTGCGCCGGCTACGCCAGACAGCCTAAACGGTCGGGAGCCGCGTGAGCGCTATGAAAACGATCCTTGCCTATGGCGACTCGCTTACTTGGGGTTACGACCCCGAGGGGCCGGGTCGCCATGCGCCGGAGGATCGCTGGCCGAACGTGCTTCAGACGGCCCTGGGCGGCAAGGCGCAAGTGATCGCAGAGGGGTTGAACGGACGCACCACCACGTTCGACGACCATGTCGGGCCGGCCGACCGCAATGGCGCGCGGCTGTTGCCGACATTGCTCACCACGCACGCGCCGCTCGACCTCGTCATCATCATGCTCGGCACCAACGACATGAAGCCGTTCTTGGCCGGCGCGGCGATCGCCGCCAAGCAGGGCATGGAGCGGTTGGTCGACATCGTGCGCGGCCATTCTTGGCCGCTCGACCAGGAGCAGCCCGAAATCCTGATCGTCGCGCCGCCGGCGATCCGCGAGACCGGCGATCCGGATTTCGCCGCGTTGTTTGCCGGCGCCATCCAGCAGTCGCATATGCTGGGCAGCCTCTATTCCGACCTGGCCGACGTCGCCGGCTGCGGTTTTTTCGATGCCGGATCGGTGGCCGAGACCTCGCCGCTCGACGGCGTCCATCTCGACGCGGCCAACACCCGCACCATCGGTCGCGGGGTCGAACCGCTGGTGCGCATGATGCTGGGGATCTGAGTGAGCGGATGCGACGAGCCGATAAGCAGGCAGGCAGATGTTCGTTCCCCGCTGTGTGGACGCGCGTAAACAGAATAGGAAGCAGGCATGTCGGAAAGCTATGACGTCATCATCATCGGCGGCGGTCCGGGCGGCTATGTCACCGCCGTGCGCGCCGCGCAGCTCGGTTTCAAGACCGCGCTGGTGGAGCGCGAGCACTTGGGCGGCATCTGTTCCAATTGGGGCTGTATCCCCACCAAGGCCCTGCTGCGTTCGGCCGAGGTGATGCATCTGGGCGAAAACGCCGCCGATTACGGGCTGAAGCTGGAAGGCAAGCTGACCGCCGACCTGAAGGCGGTGGTCGAGCGCGCGCGCGGCGTCGCCGGGCGGATGAACAACGGCGTCGGCTTCCTGATGAAGAAAAACAAGGTCGACGTCATCTGGGGCGAGGCCAGGCTGAAGGGGCGCGGCGAGATCGTCGTGTCGAAACCGACCAAAAAACCGATGCAGCCGCAGCATCCCGCGCCCAAAAACACCAAAGGCGAGGGCACCTACACCGCCAAGCATATCATCGTGGCCACCGGCGCGCGGCCACGCGCGCTGCCGGGCATGGAGCCGGACGGCGAACTGATCTGGACCTATTTCGAGGCGATGGTGCCCAAGGCGATGCCGAAATCGCTGATCGTGGTCGGCTCCGGCGCGATCGGCATCGAGTTCGCCTCGTTCTACCGCACGCTCGGCGTCGAGGTGACCGTGGTCGAGCTGATGCCGGCCATCCTGCCGGTGGAAGACGCCGAGATTTCGCAACTGGCCAAGAAGCGTTTTGAAAAACAGGGCATGAAATTCCTGCTCGAAGCCAAGGTGGTCAAGGTCGACAAGGCCAAGGATTCGGTTACCGCCCATGTCGAGACCAAGGGTGGCAAAGTGGAAAAGATCACCGCCGAGCGCATGATCTCGGCCGTCGGCGTGACCGGCAATGTCGAGAATCTCGGTCTTGAGGAGCTCGGCGTGAAGACCGAGCGCGGCTGCATCGTCATCGACGACTACGGCCGCACCACTGTGGAGGGCGTCTACGCGATCGGCGATGTCGCCGGCCCGCCGATGTTGGCCCACAAGGCCGAGCACGAGGGCGTGATCTGCGTGGAAAAGATCGCCGGCCAGAAGGGCGTCCACCCGCTCGACAAGAACCTGGTTCCCGGCTGCACCTATTGCTACCCGCAGATCGCCTCGGTCGGGATGACGGAGGCCAAGGCCAAGGAAGCCGGCCGCGACATCCGCGTCGGACGGTTTCCGTTCGTGGCCAACGGCAAGGCGGTCGCGCTTGGCGAGGACCAGGGGCTGGTCAAGACGATCTTCGACAAGAAGACCGGCGAATTGCTCGGCGCGCACATGATCGGCGCGGAAGTGACCGAACTCATCCAGGGTTTCGTGGTGGCGATGAACCTGGAGACCACCGAGGCCGAGCTGATGCACACCATCTTCCCGCATCCGACCCTGTCGGAAATGATGAAGGAAAGCGTGCTCGACGCCTACGGCAAGGCGCTGAATGCCTAGGACCGGCCGGTTCAATCGGCGCGCAAATGCCTTATATGCACAGTGTGATGCAAAGGCCCGGACGGATGGCAACCGACTAACGGGATAGGAAATGCAAGAGATGCAAGAGATGCAAGGTTTCATGGGCATGCCCGGCGTCGGCTTTTTCGGCATGCTTTTGGTTGGATTTCTCGCCGGCTACGTGGCCGAGCGGACGATGAACCGCGACCACGGCCTGTTCACCAATGTGCTGGTGGGGATTGCCGGTTCGTTTGTCGGCGGCACGCTGGCGGGATTGCTCGGCATCCACTATCAGGGTTTTCTCGGCAGCCTGGTCGTCGCGATCGCCGGCGCGATCCTGATTCTGTGGATTTTCGGGCGCTCGAAAGCGCGTACGCGCCGTTAACGCCCCATAAGTCGCAAGGACAAGACATGGTCACCGTCATCGACACCCTCGCCAACCGGCCGCGCCCGCGCCATCCCGAAAAGGCGCACCGCCCGGACCAGGAAGTGCTGCGCAAGCCGGACTGGATCCGGGTCAGGGCGCCTACCTCGCGCGGCTATCTTGAAACCCGCGACATCGTGCGCACCAACAAGCTGGTGACGGTGTGCGAGGAGGCCGGCTGTCCCAATATCGGCGAGTGCTGGGACAAGAAGCACGCCTCGTTCCTGATCATGGGCGAGATCTGCACGCGCGCCTGCGCGTTTTGCAACGTCACCACCGGCCGGCCCAACGCGCTCGACGCCGACGAGCCGGAAAATGTCGCGGCCGCCGTGCGGCAGATGGGCCTCAACCACGTCGTCGTCACCTCGGTCGACCGCGACGACCTGGCCGATGGCGGCGCGCGCCATTTCGCCGAAGTCATCCGGGCGATCCGCACCGAATCGCCAGAAACCACCATCGAGGTGCTGACGCCGGATTTCCTGCGCAAGGACGGCGCGCTGGAGATCGTGGTTGCGGCTAAGCCCGATGTCTTCAACCACAATCTTGAGACCGTGCCGTCGAACTATCTCACCGTCAGACCCGGCGCGCGCTATTTCCACTCGATCAGGCTCCTGCAGCGCGTCAAGGAGCTAGACCCGACCATGTTCACCAAGTCGGGCATCATGGTCGGCCTCGGCGAGGAGCGCAACGAGGTGCAGCAGCTGATGGACGATCTGCGCACGGCCGATGTCGACTTTTTGACCATAGGCCAGTATCTGCAGCCGACGCGAAAACATCACCCGGTGAAGAAATTCGTCACGCCGGAGGAGTTCAAGTCCTACGAGACGGTCGCCTACACAAAAGGTTTCCTGCTCGTCTCGGCCAGCCCGCTGACGCGCTCCTCGCACCATGCGGGCGAGGATTTCGCCCGGCTGCAGGCGGCGCGCGCGGCGCATCTGGCAAAGACCGCCGACCAGTAGAACGCCATGCCGAAATACGAAACCGTCCGCAACGTAGCCCACGCGCCGCGGGAGATGTTCGCGCTGGTCGCCGATATCGAGCGCTATCCCGAGTTCCTGCCGATGTGCGAGGCGCTTTCGGTGCGCTCGCGCAAGCAGGCGCACGGCGTCGTCGTGTCGATCGCCGACATGACGGTGGGTTACAAGGCGATCCGCGAAACCTTCACCAGCCAGGTGATCGCCCGCGAGGCCGACAACGCCATCAACGTCAAATATCTCGACGGGCCGTTCCGCTTCCTCGACAATCGCTGGCGTTTCGAGCCGGACGGCAAGGGCGGCACGCAGATCAATTTTTACATCAACTACGAATTCAAGAGCCGGATTCTCGGTGCGATGATGGGGGCGATGTTCGACCGCGCCTTCCGCATGTTCGCCGGCGCCTTCGAAAAGCGCGCCGACGAGATTTATGGCGTGCCGGTCAGCGCGCCAGCCTCGCAAGGATAAGCTCAAGCGCGGTCCTGACCGTGTTTTGGCGCACCGCGTCGCGATCCCGATCGGCGAACACTTTCCGGTGCGTAGCCGGTTCCCGGCCCGTGAGGGCGATCCCGAACCAGACCAGTCCGACCGGTTTTGCCGCCGAGCCGCCGCCGGGACCGGCAACGCCGGTGACGGAAACGGCGAGCCCCGCCCTCGAGCGGGCGAGCGCGCCGGCCGCCATCTCGCACGCCGTTTCGGCTGAGACGGCACCGTGGGCGGTGAGGGTTGCGCTGGTTACGCCGAGCATCTCCATCTTGGCCTCGTTGGAATAGGTGACGAAACCGCGGTCGACGACGGTCGAGGAGCCGGCAATATCGGTCAAGGCGGCCGCGATCATGCCGCCGGTGCAGGATTCGGCCGTGGCCAGCATCAGGCCCTGCCGCTTGCAGGCCGCCAGCACCGCCTCGGCCAGTTCCGCGTGCGGGCTCATGCCGGCAACTCGCCCGGAAAGACCACGCTCGTCGTGGCGATGGCGGCGATGCCCTCGCGGCGGCCGACGAAACCGATCCGCTCATTGGTGGTCGCCTTGACCGAAACCCGGCCGGCGTCGAGGCCGAGCATCGCCGCCATCGCCGCGACCATCGCCTGGCGATGCGGGCCGATTTTCGGTGCCTCGCAGATCAGTGTCACGTCGACATTGGCGATCCGCCCGCCCTTGTCGCGCACCAGCCGGGCGGCGTGTTCGAGGAAGATGTGCGAGGCGGCACCCTTCCACTGCATGTCGGAGGGCGGAAAATGCGTGCCGATATCGCCGGCCGAACAGGTGGCAAGCAAGGCGTCGGTCAGCGCGTGCAGGCCGACATCGGCGTCCGAATGTCCCGACAGGGCCCTGTCGTGCGGGATCGCCACGCCGCACAGCGTCACATGATCGCCCGGGCCGAAACTGTGGACGTCGTAGCCGTTGCCGGTCCTGACGTCGGGAAAGCCGGTTCGAGCGGTGCCGAGGCGTTCATCCGCCATCGCGATCTCCCGTGCGAAAGTGAGTTTGACGTTGTCGGGCGCGCCGGCCACGATCTGTACCGGGATCTTGGCCCATTCGGCGATCGCCGCGTCGTCGGTGAAATCGGCCAGGCCCGCCGCGTGGGCGCGCCGGTGCGCGGCCAGGATCGGCGCGAAGGAAAAACCCTGCGGCGTCTGGGCCGAAAACAGGCCCGCGCGCGGCACGGTCTCCACCACACATCCGTCGCCGTCCGCCTTCTTCAACGTGTCGGCGACGGCGAGCGCCGGCAGCACGGCGTCGCACTCGGCCAGCCCGGCCACGACCCGGTCGATCAGGGCGGCATCGACGAATGGGCGCACGCCGTCATGGATCAGGACATGGGCGGGCGCGGCATCGGCCAGGCTTTCCAGCGCCAGGCGCGTGGAGGCCTGCCGGCTGGCGCCGCCATGCACGACCGAGACCTGGCGGCCGGGATCGGCGACGGCGTCGCGAAACAGCATCTGGTCGTCGGGGTGGATCGCCACCACGATGCGGCCGACCGCCGGATGGTCGCGAAAGGCGGCGATGGTGCGGTCCAGAACCGCGCGGCCGCCGATACGGCGATATTGTTTCGGCCCCTCGGCCGATTGTCCGGCGCGCTCGCCGCGTCCGGCCGCCACGATCACGACGGCGATCCCGTTGACCTGCCGATCGAGCATGAAAAACACATCCCTGTTGGTTCGCGTGAGGCTTAGCGAGCGCGCCGGGCAATGGCCAGATATTTGTTCGGCGTCGGGCACAGCGCCTGTATTTTGCATTGCACCATCGTCATCTCTTGGCTAAAGAATATGCAAATTGATTGGCTGCGCGGAAATTGTGCATGTTGGCATTCGAGGCGCTTTCGCGCCCCTTGGCGATCGGCGACGTGACGATCCGCAATCGCGTGTTCCTGGCGCCGCTGTCGGGCGTCAGCGACAGCGCCTTTCGCGCGCGGGCGGCCGCGCACGGCGCCGGGCTGGTGGTGTCGGAAATGATCGCCAGCGGCGAGCTGGCACGTGGGCGTTCTGAATCGGCGCGCCGGCTCGCGCCGGCCGGTGATGGGCCGCATGTCGTGCAACTGGCCGGCCGCGAGGCGTGCTGGATCGCCGAGGGCGCGCGCATCGCGGCGGGCGAGGGGGCCGAGATCATCGACATCAATATGGGCTGCCCGGCCAAGAAGGTCACCGGCGGCTATTGCGGCTCGGCGCTGATGCGCGACCTCGACCATGCCCAAGCGCTGATCGCGGCTGCCGTCGACGCCGTTCCGGTTCCCGTCACCGTCAAGATGCGGCTCGGCTGGGACGACACCGAGTTCGCCGCGCCCGAGCTGGCGCGCCGGGCCGAGGCCGTCGGCGCGCGCATGGTGACCGTGCACGGGCGCACCCGCTGCCAGTTCTACAAGGGCAAAGCCGACTGGCGCGCGATCCGCCAGGTCAAGCACGCAGTGACGATCCCGGTGGTGGCCAATGGCGACGTGGCCGATGCCGCCGGTGCCGCTCGCATCCTCCAGCAATCGGGTGCCGACGCGATCATGATCGGCCGCGCCCATTACGGGGCGCCGTGGACGGCCGGCGCGATCGCGGCGGCGTCGTCGGGCGGTACCGCAACCGGCATTCCGGTGAGCCCGGCCGCGCTCGCCGACTATGTCGGCGCGCATTACGAGGCGATGCTGTCGCTCTATGGCAACGACAGGGGCGTGCGCCACGCCCGCAAACATCTCGGCTGGTATCTCGACCGGCACGCGCCGGCGCTGGCCGCGCTCGACCGCCAGGCGATCATGATCGCCGACGATCCGGCCGCGGTGCTGGCACGGCTTGCCGACCTGTTCGAGGCCGGCGCCGATCATGGCGCGGGGATCGCGGCATGAGACCGGTTTCAGTCCCGGCGGCGCAGCCCGGTCTGGCCGAGATCGTGCTCAACACGATCCGCCATCCGGTCATCATGCTCGACCCTGACGGCCGGATTGCCTTCGCCAATGCCGACGCGGAAGTGTTTTTCCGCTCCAGCGCCGTCATTCTGGCGCGCAACCCGCTCGATCATTTCGTGCCGTTCGGCAGTCCGTTGCTGACCCTGGTCGAGGAGGTGCGCGCGCGCCAGTCGCCGGTCAACGAGTATCGCGTCGACATTTCCTCGCCGCGACTCGGCGGCGACAGGCTTGTCGACATCCTGGTCGCGCCGGTTCCCGAAATGCCGGGCTCGGTCGTGGTCATGTTCCAGGAACGTTCGATGGCCGACAAGATCGACCGCCAGATGACCCATCGCGGCGCGGCGCGCTCGGTGACCGGGCTGGCGGCGATGCTGGCGCACGAGATCAAGAACCCGCTTTCGGGCATACGCGGCGCCGCACAGCTTCTGGAGACCGCCGCATCCGACGAGGACCGCGCGCTGACCCGGCTGATCACCGACGAGACCGACCGTATCGTCGCGCTGGTCGACCGCATGGAAGTGTTTTCCGACGAGCGACCGATCGAACGCGGCCCGGTCAACATCCACGTCGTGCTCGACCACGTGAAGGCGATCGCCCGCAACGGCTTTGCCCGAAAAATCCGCATCGTGGAGGATTACGATCCCTCGCTGCCGCCGGTGTTCGGCAATCGCGACCAGCTCGTCCAGGTGTTCCTGAACCTGGTCAAGAACGCCGCCGAGGCGATCGCGGCGCGCCCGGACGGCGAGATCACGCTGTCGACCGCGTTCCGGCCGGGCATCCGGATCGCCGTGCCCGGCACGCGCAACCGGGTGTCGCTGCCGCTCGAATTCTGCGTGCACGACAATGGCGGCGGGGTGCCCGACGATATTCTGCCGATCCTGTTCGACCCCTTCATCACCAGCAAGCCGAACGGGTCCGGCCTCGGACTCGCCCTGGTTGCCAAGATCGTGGGCGAGCATGGCGGCGTAATCGAATGCGATTCCTCGCCGCGCGGCACCGTTTTTCGCGTGCTGATGCCGGCCTGGAAAGGCCAGGGCGACCCGGTCGACGGCGGACCAAATACGGGAGACGCGGCATGACGCAAGGCAGCATCCTCGTTGCCGACGACGACGCGGCGATCCGCACCGTGCTGAGCCAGGCGCTGTCGAGGGTTGGCCATACCGTGCGCGTCACCTCGAACGCGGCCACGCTGTGGCGCTGGGTGTCTGCGGGCGAGGGCGATCTGGTGATCACCGACGTGGTGATGCCGGACGAAAACGCCTTCGACATGCTGCCGCGCATCAAGAAGGCGCGGCCGCAACTGCCCGTCATCGTCATGAGCGCGCAAAACACGTTCATGACCGCGATCCGGGCCTCGGAAAAGGGCGCTTACGAATATCTGCCGAAACCGTTTGACCTGACCGAGCTGCTGGCGATCGTCAATCGCGCCCTGGCGGAGCCGAAACAGCCGGCGGAAAAACCGCGCCCCGACGACCAGCCCGAGACGATGCCGCTGGTCGGCCGCTCGGCCGCCATGCAGGACATCTACCGCATGCTGGCGCGGATGATGCAGACCGATCTGACGGTGATGATCACCGGCGAATCGGGCACAGGCAAGGAGCTGGTGGCGCGCGCGCTGCACGAATATGGCCGCCGCCGCAAAGGACCGTTCGTGGCCATCAACATGGCCGCGATCCCGCGCGACCTGATCGAATCGGAACTGTTCGGCCACGAAAAGGGCGCCTTCACCGGCGCGCAGCACCGCTCGACCGGCCGTTTCGAGCAGGCCGAGGGCGGCACGCTGTTTCTCGACGAGATCGGCGACATGCCGATGGAGGCGCAGACCCGGCTGCTGCGCGTGCTGCAGCAGGGCGAATACACCACCGTCGGCGGGCGCACGCCGATCCGCACCGACGTGCGCATCGTGGCCGCGACCAACAAGGATCTGCGTACGCTGATCAATCAGGGCCTGTTTCGCGAAGATTTGTTTTACCGCCTCAACGTCGTGCCGCTGCGGCTGCCGGGCCTGCGCGAACGGGCCGAGGACGTTCCCGACCTTATCCGCCACTTCTTCGCCATCGCCGAACAGGAAGGCTTGCAGGCCAAACGCATCCTGCCGGCCGGCATGGACCTGCTGAAGAATTATGCCTGGCCGGGCAATGTGCGCGAGCTGGAAAATCTTGTGCGGCGGCTGGCCGCGCTCTACCCGCAGGAAGAGATCGGCGTCGAGATCATCGAGGCGGAGCTGAACGGTACCGGCAGCCCGCAGGGCGATGCCGGCCCGCGTCCGGTCACCGAGACCGTATCGGTCGGCCAGGCCGTCGAGGACCATCTACAGCGCTATTTCTCCTCCTTCGGCGAGGAGCTGCCGCCGGCCGGGCTCTACCAGCGCGTGCTCGCCGAGGTCGAATACCCGCTGGTGCTGGCCGCCATGACCGCGACGCGCGGCAACCAGATCCGGGCCGCCGAACTGCTCGGCCTCAACCGCAACACGCTGCGCAAAAAAATCCGCGAACTCGGCATCAACGTCTATCGCACCACGCGCGGCGGCAGCGTCGCCTCCTGATTGCGCCGCTGGCGGGCCGGTGGCGCCCGCGGCGCAATAAACTGCCGTGTGCCCCGATTTTGTTGCAGAATCGCCACATTGCGTTGCATCATTGCAACGCAACCGCGTGGCAGGGGAATGACGAACCAAAGCGAAACCATGCCGGCCGCCAGCATGCTGGAGCCGGCGGCGCCGGAAGGGCGCAGGCTGATGGCCTTGCCCGGCATCGTCGCCGTCGCGGCGTCGCTGATCTGCGCGGCCGTCTCCTTCATCATCCTTGTCGGTCTGGGACCGATCGCGCCGACCAAACAGGTCACGCTGACGCTGATCGCCATCAACGTCCTGCTGATTCTGGCGCTGGTGCTGCTGATCGGCCGCGAGGTGCACCGTATCGTCGCGGCCCGGCGCCGCGGCAAGGCGGCGTCGCGGCTTCACGTGCGCATCGTCGCGCTGTTTTCGCTGGTCGCGGCGGTGCCGGCGCTGGCGGTGGCGATCGTGGCCTCGATTACGCTCGATATCGGCCTCGACCGCTGGTTCGAGATCAAGACCAAGGCGATCGTTAATTCCTCGCTGTCGATCGCGGAGGCCTATGTTCAGGAGAACGCGCGCAATCTGCAGGGCACCGCTTTGTCGATGGCGATCACGCTCGACCAGAACCGCACGCTTTACGGCCTCGACCGTACCGGTTTCCTGCGGCTGATGACCCAGCAGGCGGTCGGGCGCGGACTGGCGCACGCTGCCCTGATCCGCGACGACGGTGACATTATCCTGCAGGCTGACACTCGGGCCGAGTTTCCCATGCCCGAGCCGCCGGCCGGCGCGGTGCGCGACGCCTCCGGCGGCGATCCGGTGCTGATCGAACCGCGTACGCGCAACATCGTCGGCTCGATCATCAAGCTGCGCGACATCGAAGGCAGCTATCTCTACACGATCCGCCTGATCGATCCGCAGGTGATCCGCGCGCGCCAGATCGTGCGCGCCAATTCCAGCGACTATCGCGAACTGGAAGTAAGTCGCACGACCGTCCAGGTCGCGTTCGCGCTTGTCTATCTGGGGCTGACGCTGATCATTGTGTTGTCGGCGATCTGGACCGGCATCGCGGTCGCCGATCGGCTCGTGCGTCCGATCCGCCAATTGATCGGCGCGGCCGACGAGGTTGCGACCGGCAATCTCGACGTGGCGGTTCCCGTGCGGTCCTCCGACGGCGACGTCGCCTCACTCGGCGACACGTTCAACAAGATGCTGCAACAGTTGAAATCGCAGCGCAACGAGCTGATTTCGGCCAAGGACCAGATCGACGAGCGGCGCCGCTTTTCCGAAGCGGTACTGGCCAGCGTGACCGCCGGCGTGATCGGCGTCGACCCGGACGGTATCATCACCATCGTCAACCGCTCGGCCGAGACCATGCTCGCCTTGAAGGCGCCCAAGGCGCTCGGCCAGAAACTGTCGTCGGTGCTGCCGCATATCGGCCACGTCTTCGAAATGGCGCGCAGCTCCGGCCGCCCAGACTATCGCGAGCAGGTGACGTTTTTCCGCACCGGCGCCGAGCGCACCTTCAACGTCCAGGTCACTATCGAGGAAGACGAGAAGAATGCCGAGCTTCCCGCCTATGTGGTTACGATCGACGACATCACCGACCTGATGCAGGCGCAGCGCGCCTCCGCCTGGGCCGACGTCGCCCGGCGCATCGCGCATGAGATCAAGAACCCGCTAACGCCGATCCAGCTTTCGGCCGAGCGTATCCGCAGGCGCTACGGCAAGGTGATCACTTCCGACCGCGAGGTCTTCGACCAGTGCACCGACACCATCATCCGCCAGGTCGGCGATATCGGCCGGATGGTCGACGAATTCTCGGCCTTCGCGCGCATGCCCAAACCGCTGATGGAGGTCACCGATCTGCGTGAGGCGCTGCGCGAGGCGACCTTCCTGGTCGAGGTCAGCCACTCCGAGATCGGCTTCAAGCATGATTTCGGCAAGCAGGCTTTGACCGGACGTTTCGACATGCGTCTGATGAGCCAGGCGTTTGGCAATATCGTCAAGAACGCAGCCGAGGCGATCGAATCCGACACCGATGCGAGCGACGGGGAAGGCGGCGAAATCCGCGTCACGGCGACCAGGAACGACGATTGGATCATTGTCGACGTGGTCGACAACGGCAAGGGACTGCCGCGCGAAAACCGCCAACGGCTGCTGGAGCCCTATATGACGACGCGCGCCAAGGGCACCGGCCTCGGCCTGGCGATCGTGCGCAAGATCGTCGAGGATCATGGCGGGCGGCTGGAACTGCACGACGCACCGAACGATTTCCACGGCGGCAAGGGGGCATTGGTACGCATCGTTCTGCCCGCGCTGGGAAAAGGCGACGCCAAGGGTGGCGCGAACATGACGGAAAAGAAGGTCGACCATGACGTCTGATATTTTGGTCGTCGACGACGAAGAAGACATCCGCGAACTCGTCGCCGGCATTCTGGAAGATGAGGGCCACGACGCGCGCACCGCCCATGACAGCGACAGCGCGCTGGCCGCGATCGCGGAGCGCGTGCCCTCGCTGATCTTTCTCGACATCTGGCTGCAGGGCTCGCGGCTCGACGGCCTGGCGCTGCTCGACGAGATCAAGACCATCCACCCGCATGTGCCGGTGGTGATGATTTCCGGCCACGGCACGATCGAGACCGCGGTTTCGGCCATCAAGCGCGGCGCCTATGATTTTATCGAAAAGCCCTTCAAGGCGGATCGGCTGATCCTGATTTGCGAGCGCGCGCTGGAAACGCTGAAATTGAAGCGCGAGGTGAGCGATCTCAAGAAACGCACCTCCGACACGTTCGATCTGATCGGCATGTCGGCGGCCATGAATCAGTTGCGCCACGTCATCGACCGGATCGCACCAACCAACAGCCGCGTCATGGTGATCGGGCCGTCGGGCTCCGGCAAGGAGGCGGTGGCGCGCGCCATCCACGCGCTGTCGGCGCGCAAGGGCGGGCCGTTCGTTTCGCTCAACGCCGCCACCATCACGCCCGAGCGTATGGAGATCGAACTGTTCGGCACCGAGCCGAACGGCTCGGAACGCAAGGTCGGCGCGCTCGAAGAGGCGCATCGCGGCACGCTCTATATCGACGAGATCGCCGACATGCCGCGCGAGACCCAGAACAAGATTTTGCGCGTGCTGGTCGACCAGAAGTTCGAGCGCCTCGGCGGCGCCAAGCAGGTCAAGGTCGATGTGCGCATCATTTCCTCGACCGCACAGAACCTGGAAGCCATGATCGCCGAGGGGCGGTTCCGCGAGGACCTCTATCACCGTCTCGCGGTAGTGCCGGTGATCGTGCCGGCGCTGTCGGAGCGGCGCGAGGACATTCCCTATCTCGTCGATCATTTCATGAAGCAGGTGGTCCGCCAGTCCGGCATCAAGCCGCGGAGGATCGGCGACGACGTGCTCGCGGTTCTGCAGGCACACAACTGGCCCGGCAATGTCAGGCAGTTGCGCAACAATGTCGAACGCCTGATGATTCTGGCGCGCGGCGACGATGCCGACATGCCGATTACCGCCGAGCTTCTGCCGGCCGAAATCGGAGACGTTATGCCACGGGCGCCAAATCAGTCCGACCAGCACATTCTGGCGTTGCCGCTGCGCGAAGCCCGCGAGCATTTCGAAAAGGAATATCTGATCGCCCAGATCAACCGTTTTGGCGGCAACATCTCGCGTACGGCCGAGTTCATTGGTATGGAACGATCCGCATTGCACCGGAAGCTGAAATCGCTCGGCGTTTGAGGCCGGCTGGACGGGATAGACCATGCGCGTGATCATCTGCGGCGCCGGCCAGGTCGGCTACGGCATTGCCGAGCGGCTCGCCGCCGAGCAAAACGACGTGTCCGTCATCGACACCTCGCCCGAGCTCGTGCGCACGATCCGCGACCAGCTCGACGTGCGCGGTTTCGTCGGTCATGGCGCCCATCCCGACGTGCTGGAAATGGCCGGCGCGCAGCAGGCCGACATGCTAATCGCCGTGACCCTCTACGACGAGGTCAACATGACCGCCTGCCAGGTGGCGCATTCGATCTTCAACGTGCCGACCAAGATCGCGCGCATCCGCGCCCAGTCCTATCTGCTGCCGCATTACCAGAACCTGTTCTCGCGCGAGCACCTGCCGATCGACGTCATCATCTCGCCCGAGATCGAGGTCGGTGAGATGGTGTTGCGCCGCATCGCGCTGCCTGGGGCAAACGACGTCGTGCGCTTCGCCGACGGCAAGGTGGCGATGGTGGCGATCGAATGCCTGGAAGAATGCCCGGTGATCGATACGCCGCTGTCGCAATTGACGGAGCTTTTTCCCGATCTGCCTTCGACCGTCGTCGGCGTGTCGCGCAACGGGCGATTGTTCATTCCCCATTCGGCCGACCAGCTCGTCGCAGGCGATCTCGCCTATGTGGTGACGACGACCGACCAGGTCCGCCGCACGCTCGGCCTGTTCGGCCACGAAGAGGTCGAGGCGATGCGCATCGTCGTCGCCGGCGGCGGCAATATCGGCCTTTACGTCGCCCAGGCGCTGGAGGCGCGCCAGTCGCGCACCAAGGTCAAGATCATCGAGGACACGCGCGAGCGCGCGGTGGCGATCGCCGACAAACTGCGCCGCACGATCGTTTTGAACGGCAGCGCGCTCGACCAGAAAGTGCTTTTGGAGGCCGACATCCAGGACGCGGACCTGATGGTGGCGCTGACCAACAACGATCAGGTCAACATTTTGTCGAGCGTCATGGCCAAGCGGTTGGGGTGCAAGTCGAACCTGGCGCTGATCAACAATCCGACCTACCAGGATTTCACCCGCACGCTCGGCATCGACGCCCACGTCAACCCGCGTACGGTGACGATCTCGCGGATCCTGCAGCATGTGCGGCGCGGTCGGATCCGCGCTGTGCACAGCGTGCAGCGCGGTCTGGCGGAGATCATCGAGGCCGAGGCGCTCGATACCTCGCCGCTGGTCGGCTCGCCGCTGCGCGATCTGGAACTGCCCGACGGCATGCGGCTGGGCATCGTCTATCGCGACGGCCAGGCGATCAAGCCGAACGGCGCGTTCGTGGTCCGGCCCGGGGACCGGATCGTGATCTTCGCGCTCGCCTCTGCCGTACGCCAGGTCGAGCAGATGTTCCGGGTCAGTCTCGAATATTTCTGAAGATGTGAAGACCGGCCCGTGCCGGGACGAAACGAGGGGAACCATGCCGCGTATTTCCTATGTCAACGGGCGTTATCTGCCCCACGCCGAGGCCAAGGTTCACATGGAGGACCGCGGCTATCAGTTCGCCGACGGCGTCTACGAGGTGTGCGAGGTGGCGCGCGGCCACATCATGGACATGAGCGGCCATCTCGATCGGCTCGACCGCTCGCTGGGCGAACTGGCGATTGCCTGGCCGCTCGAGCGCCGGGTGCTGCCGGCGATCATGCGCGAGGTGGTGACGCGCAACAGGGTGCGCGACGGGCTGGTCTATCTGCAGATCACGCGCGGCGTGGCCCCGCGCGACCATGCCTTTCCCGCGCCGAGCACGCGCCCCTCGCTGGTGGTGACCGCCAAGCGCTCCGACCCGCAGGCCGCGCGCCGGCGGGCTGAAACCGGCATCGCCGTGATCACCGTGCCGGAAAATCGCTGGGACCGCGTCGACATCAAGACCGTGGGGCTGTTGCCCAACGTGCTCGCGCGCCAGAAGGCCAAGGATGCCGGCGCCCAGGAAGCCTGGTTCGTCGATCCCGACGGCACGGTCAAGGAGGGCGCCTCGACCAATGTGTGGATCGTCACGGCGGACGGACATTTGGTCACACGCCCGGCCGACACAGGGATTTTGCGCGGCATCACGCGCGCGACCGTGTTCAGGATCGCCGAGAAACTCGGCTACACCGTGGAGGAGCGGGCCTTTACCGTGGAGGAGGCGCTGAAGGCCCGCGAAGCCTTCGTCACCGCGGCGACGACGGTGGTCATGCCGGTGGTCAGGATCGACGACAAGCCGGTCGCCAACGGCCATCCCGGCACGGTCGCGCTTTCCCTGCGCGAGGCTTTTTTTGACGTTGCGGAAAAAACCCAAGCCTGATAACCGCTGAGGGACAGGCAGTTCTACGCTTAAGGGACGGGTCAGTTCCGGCGCTTGGTTTGTGCGTGTTGCGAACGACAAGGTTCGTCCACGGCGCCACATTTGACCGACGACAGGGCACGGCGGAAGAGAAGAACAATGGCGGAAAGATCGCAAAACCTTCAGGACCTCTTCCTGAATACGGTTCGCAAGAGCAAGAACCCTCTGACGATATTCCTGATCAATGGCGTAAAGCTCACCGGAGTGGTGACGTCATTCGATAATTTCTGTGTGCTCCTGCGGCGCGACGGGCATTCGCAGCTCGTCTATAAGCACGCTATTTCCACCATCATGCCGAGCCAGCCGGTTCAGATGTTTGATGGTGAAGACAATGGCCGGGACGGTTGATTGGACATAGCGGGACCGGGCGGCGGCGGACCTAAAGCCGTACTCGCAACGGCGGTAGCCGGCGCGTCGGCAGTGATGCGCGCCGCGGTGATCGTTCCCGTCCTGTCGCGCCAGCAATCGCTTGCCCCCGCCGATCCGGCGGGCCGGCCGCGGACGCCGCGCTTGCCCGAGGCGCGCCTTGCCGAAGCGATCGGTCTGGCGCGCGCAATCGATCTCGACCCCTGCCATACCGAAATCGTCGCCGTTGCCGCGCCGCGTCCGGGCACCCTGCTTGGCAGCGGCAAGATCGACGAACTGGCCGAGCGGCTGCGCGACGGCGACATCAAGCTGGTGATCGTCGACCATCCGCTGACGCCGGTACAGCAGCGCAATCTCGAGCGCGCGCTCAGCGCCAAGGTGCTCGACCGCACCGGCCTCATCCTGGAGATTTTCGGGCGCCGGGCCCGCACCAAGGAAGGCGCGCTGCAGGTCGAACTGGCCCATCTGAATTATCAGCGTGGCCGCCTGGTGCGCAGTTGGACCCACCTGGAGCGGCAACGCGGCGGCGCCGGGTTTCTCGGCGGGCCGGGCGAGACCCAGATCGAGGCCGACCGCCGGCTCCTGCAGGACCGTATCATCCGCCTGAAGCGCGAGCTGGAAACCGTGCGCCGCACCCGCGACCTGCACCGCGCCAAGCGCAAGAAGGTGCCGTTTCCCGTCGTCGCCATCGTCGGCTACACCAATGCCGGAAAATCCACGCTGTTCAACCGTCTGACGGGGGCGGGGGTGCTTGCAGAGGACATGCTGTTCGCTACTCTCGACCCGACCTTGCGGCGGGTGCGGCTGCCGTATGGCACGATCATGATCCTGTCGGACACGGTCGGGTTCATCTCCGACCTGCCGACCCATCTGGTCGCCGCTTTCCGCGCTACGCTCGAAGAGGTCGTCGAAGCCGACCTGATCATCCACCTGCGCGATCTGTCCGATCCCGATGCCGCCGCGCAGGCCGAGGACGTCGAGACGATCCTGCGCGATCTGGGCATCGACGCTTCCGACGAAGCCAGAGTTCTGGAAGTCTGGAACAAGGTCGATGCGGTCGAAACGCAATCCGGCGCCACCGGCAGCGCCATCGTGATCTCGGCCCTGACCGGGGTGGGGCTCGATACGCTGATGGCCGCCATCGAGCAGCGCTTGTCGGGAAAGCTGCGGGATACGACGATCGTGCTCCAACCCTCGGATATGAGCCAACTCGACTGGCTCTACCGCAATGGCGAGGTGCTGGGACGCGAGGATCTCGACGATGGGGGCGCCAGGCTGCGTGTGCGCCTGACGGAAGCGGCCGCCGAGGAGCTGGCGCGCCGCCGCGAAACCTGACGCCGGCGGCCTCGCGGTATCGCGCCGTTCACCGCCGTCACCCTTGTGGTCCTGGAACCGCTTCCCCTGTAAGCCAGCCGGTAATCACCAAGGTCGCGACACGATCGCCAATGGTCGCTTTTGGGTTTGTCCCGATATTCACATGGGCCAGCCAAAGCCTTGTGTTTGCAACCTAAAACCGTCATTGCCTGATATGACGGCCGCGTTGACGCCCCCGGCCAGTCCCGCCCGTCCGGGCATTCGCCACCCGCTTCAAAATTGCAACGATTCGAAGGAGAGATAATGTCCGAAGACAGCCTGCTCGACCATGCGTTGGTACGCCTAGATCAGGCGGCGTCCCATCTCAGCATTGATCCGGACGTGATCGAGAAACTGAAATATGCGCGGGAGACCACGAAGGTGCGTCTGATGATCCGTATGGACGACGGATCGCGTAAATCATTTCTTGCCTGGCGCTGCCGTTATGACGACACGCGCGGCCCCACCAAGGGCGGCATCCGCTTCCATCCCGCGTCGACCGCCGACGAGGTCGAGACGCTGGCCTTCTGGATGACCTTCAAATGCGCGGTGATGAACCTGCCTTATGGCGGCGGCAAGGGCGCCGTCCAGGTCGATCCGCGCACCTTGTCGAAGGCCGAGCTCGAACGGTTGTCGCGCGCCTATATTCAGGCATTCGCCCGCATTATCGGGCCTGACCGGGACATTCCGGCCCCCGACGTCTACACCAATTCCATGATCATGGGCTGGATGGCCGACGAATACGCCCAGATGGTCGGGCAGGCCGAGCCGGCGGTGATCACCGGCAAGCCGATCGCCCTTGGCGGTTCGCTCGGGCGCGGTGACGCGACGGCGCGTGGCGGCTTTTATCTCGTGCGCCATCTGGCCGAAAATCTCGGGCTGGGACAGACCATGCGCGTCGCCGTTCAGGGCTTCGGCAATGCCGGCCAACATATCGCCCGCCTGCTCGCCGGCGACGGTCACAAGGTCGTCGCGGTATCGGATTCCGAAGGTGCGGTGTATTCGGAAGCCGGGTTGCATATGGATATGCTGCTCGACGCCAAAGCCGAAGGCCGTTCGGTCGCGAGCACCGCCGGGCAGGGCGGGCACGAATGCATGCCGGCTGCCGACCTGACCGGGGTCGACTGCGATCTTTTGGTTCCGGCCGCGCTGGAAAACATGATCCACGTGGGGAACGCTGCCTCGGTCAAGGCGACGCTGGTCCTGGAACTCGCCAACGGTCCGGTGACGCCGGAAGCCGATGCGATCCTGGCCCAAAACAACGTCATCGTGCTGCCGGACATTCTGGCCAATGCCGGCGGCGTCACCGTCTCCTATTTCGAATGGGTGCAAAACCGTCAGGGTTATTACTGGACGGAAGAGGAGATCCACGACAAGCTGCGGGTCATCATGGAGCGCGAGGGGCGCGCCGTCTGGGACGTGGCGCGGGCCAAAGATGTGACGATGCGCACGGCCGCCTATGTCCACGCGCTCGGCCGGCTCGCCGAGGCGATCGAGGCGCACGGCACCCAGAATTTCTTTACCAGCTGAGCCGTTCGCGGTCGTTGCAGGCGTTTCCGCGACCGTGTCGTCGCTGGAACGTCCTGAAGCAAAAGCCGGCCACGCCCAGGCTGTACCGTCATTGCGACCCGCCCGAACCCGGGTCGCGCACATCAGGAGCCGACCCTATTCGTCGGCTTTCGCCTCCTGCCAAACCGCTTCCATTTCCTCCAGCGAGGCCGCATCGAGCGTGCGCCCGCGGGCCGTCAGCGATCGTTCGACATGGTGGAAACGCCGGCGGAACTTGTCGTTGGTGCCGCGCAGGGCGGTTTCGGCGTCGGCGCCGACATGGCGGCCGAGATTGACAAGCGCAAACAGCACGTCGCCAAATTCGTCCTTCACCTTTGCCTGATCGCCGCGATCCAGCGCCTCGCGCAGTTCGCCGATCTCCTCGGTGATCTTGTCGAGAACCGGCCCGGCCTCGGTCCAGTCGAAGCCGACCTTGGCAGCCCGCTGCTGCAGCTTCAGCGCGCGCGTCAAAGCCGGCAGGCCGAGCGGCACGTCGTCGAGATAGCCGCGATCAGCCTCGGAGGCATCGATGCCCCGGGCGTCGCGCCGTTGCTTGCGCTCGGCCTTTTCCTCGGCCTTGATCGCTTCCCACATCCCTTTGGCCGTGCCGGCCGCGCGTGCGTCGGCGTCGCCGAACACATGCGGATGGCGGCGGATCATCTTGGCGGTGATGGCCTCGACCACGTCGCCGAACGAAAACGCTTCTCGTTCCTCGGCCATGCGGGCATGGAACACGACCTGCAGGAGCAGGTCGCCCAGTTCCTCGCGCAAATCGTCGAGATCATCGCGGGCGATCGCATCCGCGACCTCGTAGGCTTCCTCGAGCGTGTAGGGCGCGATGGTGGAAAAATCCTGCTCGACATCCCACGGGCATCCGGTTTCCGGCGTGCGCAGCGCGGCCATGATCTCGATCAGGCGCGAAATGTCCTTGGAGGGTCGCATGGCGACGAGACTAAGCAGTTGGGCTCGAAACGCCATCGGCATGGGCGCACGGGGCCGAATTATCCACAGTCGCGGCTATTGCTCGGCAAGCCCGAGCCGTACTTTTTCGAGCAAGCGGCGAAATTCCTGATGTTCGGCCTCGCTCAGGTTCAATCCGATGGCGCGATCCCCGTCCTGAACCGCCGGGATTGCTTCGGCGAGTATGTCCTTGCCGCGCTCGGTGATCCAGATCGTTCGGATACGCCGGTCGGTCGCCAGCGGACGCCGCTCTACCATGCCGTCGCGTTCGAGCCGGTCGATCATCGGAACCAGCGTCGATTTGTCGAGCCCGCGCGCCCTGGCCAGCAGACTCTGGCGGGAACCGGGGTTTCGTTCGACAATGGCCAGCAGGGAAAATTGCTGCGGTGTGATGCCGAAGGCGGCAAGCCGGTTTTCCACCAGCCGGAATGCGGCAAGATAGGTCAGACGAATCTGACGGCCGAGCAGGTCCGGCAGGATACCTTGATCCAGATCTTCCATCGCGCTTCCGTGAGCGTCGGTGTCGTGCGGTGCGCCGAACATGGTGCCTCAATCGTTATCGTCCAACGAATTGGATAGCCATTTTTCTATCTAATGGCTATCGCTTATTTAGCAATCTCTTGCATTCATCCCCAGCCCAGATGCACCGCCGCCCGTTTTGGCGGCCATCGACTGTGCCGGCCGGCAAAACAGCGGACAAGTTCAGACGTTCCTGTCTAAGATAGGTAACTTCAGTGCAGCCGACAAATCATGCCATTCAGCCAGATTAACCGAGATGACCGGCAACGCGCGGCGCGACGACGGCAACCGTTCGCCGACCGCGCGCCGATGCGCGCACGCGCGCTGGCGCTCGCCGTCGGTCTGCTTGCAGCAACCGTGGCGCCAGCCTTTGCCCATGTATCGGACCGAGCCTATGTGCTGCTGCTGCCGACCGGCTACTACCTGGTCGGCGGCGGGCTGGCCGTCTGGCTGAGTTTCGCGGTGCTGGCGCTGGTGCCGCCGGCGCTGCTCGACCGGCTCGCGCGTTGGCGTTCGGCCGGCCTGGCGATACGCCTCGATCCGCGGGCGCTGACCAGCACCGTCTCCTTTCTGGTTTTCGCCGGCCTTATCGCGGCCGGACTTTTCGGCAGTCGCGACCCGCTGTCCAACCCGTTGCCGCTGGTGTTTTGGGTTTTCATCTGGATCGGCGTGGTGCTGTTTCAAGGGATCTTCGGCAATCTGTGGCGGTGGATCGAGCCCTGGTACGGGCCGTGGCGCCTGGTCATGCTGATGCTCGGGCGGCCCGACGGGCGGCCGTTCCTGCCCTATCCGCCGCGCGCGGCCACATGGCCGGCCTCTTTTGGCTTCGCGGCCTTCGTCTGGTTCGAACTGGTCTATATCGCTCCGGCCGACCCGGAGAAACTGGCGCTCGCAATGGCGGCCTATTGGGGGATTGCCTTTTGCGGCATGGTCGCCTTCGGCCACCGCCACTGGAGCCGGCGGGCGGAGTTCCTGTCGCTTTTGATGACGA
The DNA here is from genome assembly GCF_009742725.1 of Nitratireductor arenosus. Lineage (GTDB taxonomy): Bacteria > Pseudomonadota > Alphaproteobacteria > Rhizobiales > Rhizobiaceae > Mangrovimarina > Mangrovimarina arenosa. The sequence continues at coordinate 800,615 of NZ_WPHG01000002.1, forward strand.
TGGTGGCGCGCATGGCCTTCGTCGAGGTCAACAGCAGCCGGCCCGGCCGGATTGGCCTGCGTCTTTGTCTTCCCGGCGCCAGGCTGGCGAGCGCGCCGGCCCTGTCGAAAAGCGCCGCCGCCTTCCTGCTTCTGACTTTGAGCGCGATCTCGTTCGACGGGCTGATGCGCACTTTTTTCTGGCTCAGCATGGCCGGCGTCAACCCGCTTGAATTTCCCGGCCGTTCGGCGGTCGTGTGGTCGAACAGCATCGGGGCCGCTGGCGCCTTTGTCGCCTTGTGGGCGCTGTTTCACGGCGCGGTACGGGCTGGCGCGCGCATGGCCGGCGCGGGGCCGGACGATGCTGCTTTGGCCGGGCGGCTGGTCTGGTCGCTGATGCCGATCGTGCTCGGCTATCATTATTCCCACCATCTGCCGGCGCTGCTCGTCGACGGGCAATACGCGCTGGCCGCGATTTCCGATCCGTTCGCGACGGGCTGGAATCTGTTCGGTACGGCCGGGCTGCATGTGGCGGCCGCGCTGACGGCGGGCGCCGACACGGCCTGGCTGATCTGGAACCTGCAGTCGGCGGCGATCATCGGCGGACACCTGCTCGCCGTGGCCGCAAGCCATGTCATCGCTTGGCGCTGCTACGGTTCGGCCGGCCGCGCCGCGATCAGCCAGATACCGCTTGCCGGACTGATGGTGATCTATACGGTTTTCGGGCTGTGGCTGTTATCGACACCGACGGGGTATTGACTTGCGGGCCGACTCCTTCCTTACGCGGGGTAAGGGGCGGTTGCCATGGCCGGGGATTGATGATTTGATTTGTACACAATCGATTTTCTTTCCGCGTCGCGGACCGGTTCCGGCAAGCGCCGCCTTTGGTCGAAATCGGAAATCATGAGGGAAACGGCATGAGTGAAAAACGCAGCAAAACCAGCCTTCTGACGGACAAGCTCAACCGCCGAACCGCCCTCAAGGGGCTCGGCGCATCGGCCGGTCTAACGCTGGCACCCGGCTTCGTGCGCTACGCCCAGGCGCAGTCGTCCGAGCCGATCCGCATCGGCTTCCAGGCCCACCGCACCGGCATCGGCGCCGCCTATGGCCGCTGGTACGAACGCACCACGATGGCGGCCGCCAAGGCGATCAACGACGCTGGCGGCATCAATGGCCGCCCGCTCGAGATCGTGACCGAGGACGACGGCACCGACCCGAAGCGCGGCGCGGAAGTTGTGGAAAAATTCGCCAACCAGCACAAGGTCGATGTCGTTTACGGCACCTTGTTCAGCCATGTCGTGGTCGGCTCGGCGCCGACGGCCGGCGAACTGAAAATGCCCTATTACGTCGTCAGCGAAGGTTATCACGTCGCCTCCGGCAAGCTCAATCGCTACGTCTTCCAGCCCGGCATCACCGACGTCAAGGCGCAGGTCTCCTCGATGGCGCCGTGGGTGGCGTCCAATCTGGGCAAGAAAGTCACGATGATCTTTCCCGACTATGCCTTCGGCCACGACCATCGCGATTTCTTCACGGCGGCGATCAAGGAGCAGGGCGGCGAGGTGATCAAGCACGTGCCGATCCCGCCGACGGAAAGTTCCTTCACGCGTTATTTTCCGCAGATCCCGTCCGACACCGAAGTGCTTTATCACGTCATGGTCGGCCCGGCCGTTTTGACCTTCGTCAAGGAACTCGGCGAGTTCTATGGCGGCGGCGGCCCGAAGCTATTCGGTTTCATCGATTCGCTCGAGGCGGTCGACATGGCCAGCCCGGGTCTGGAATTCCTCGACGGCAGCCATTTCTGGGAAGGCATGCCGCGCTACCTGCAGGCCGACGCGCCGGACTACGTCAAAGCCTATCGCGACGCGGTCGGCATCGACCAGAACGGCGCGTCGGTCGACGATCCCAAGGACGTGTCGACGGCCGCGCATATGTTCGGTTGCTGGGAAACGCTCTATGTCATCAAGGCGGCGATGGAGGCGGCCGGCTATCAGGGGCCCGACGACCGCCAGAAGCTGGTCGAGGCGACCGAGGCGATGACCGAATTCGCGGCCGGGCCGGAGCATCCGCAAGGAGCCAAGAAGTTCAACGGCGAGCTGCATCAATGTTTCGGCCACCAGTACATCTCGCAGGTTTCCGACGGCAGGATGGAGGTCGTGCACCGCACCGAGATCGAAGACGGCATGTATGAGCCGGAAGGCGACTACACCACACAGTCGCTTTGAGGCGCCGCGCCCGCCGCCCCGCTCTTTCCGAGGCGGGGCGACGGGACACGCCCGCTACCCCGAAATCCCCGCCCGCTTCCGCCACGCCCCGCGCCGTACTTGAAACGCGCCGCCGCCGCAGGTGCTGAGACCGCTCGTTATGTCCTTTGGACCCCATCTTCTTCTGGCCACCCTCGAAGGCCTGGTGACCGCCGCCGTGCTGGCGCTGACCGCGCTCGGCCTGTCGCTGGTGTTCGGCGTCATGCGCGTGGTCAACGTCGCCCATGGCGAGTTCTTCATGCTGGGCGCCGTGCTCGCCTGGTTCTTTTCCACCCTGGTGACCGGCAGTCCGGCGGTCGGTTTCCTGCTGGCGCTGGTGCTGTCGCCGCTCGTGGTCGGACTGGTTGCGCTGGTCTGCGAGCGGGCGGTGCTGCGCCGGCTCAACTATGATCCCGAGGCCACGATCGTGGCCACGATCGGCATGCTCTATATCATCCAGCAACTTGCGCTGACCTTCTACGGGCCGGAGGCGCGACCCGTGCAGGCGCCGTTCAACCTGCGCATCGCGCTGCCCTGGTTCGGCTATTCCGGCTACAAGCTGGCGGTGATCGTCGCCTCGATCGGGCTGATCCTGGCCACCTGGCTGGTGCTGACGCGCACCCGCATCGGCCTGGTCATGCGCGCGACCCAGTTCGACCGCGAGACGGCGCAGAATTTCGGCATTCCCGTCGACAAGGTCTATGCGGCCGTGTTCGCGCTCGGCGCCATGCTGGCGGCGGTCGCCGCGGTGCTGATCGTGCCGATCCAGCAGGCGCATTATCTGATGGGGCTCGATCCGCTGCTTCTGTCCTTCATCGTCGTCATCATCGGCGGGCTGGGCTCGCTGCGCGGCACGGTGGTGGCCGCGGTGCTGATCGGCCTGTCGGACGGTATCATATCGGTGTTCTTTTCGCCGACGCTCGCCAAGATGATCGCCACGCTGCTGGTCGCCCTGGTGCTGGTCTTCCGCCCGCAGGGTCTGTTCGGCCAGGCGGCGCGCTGATGGCGGGCCGGGCGACGACACGCGCGCTGCTTTTGCACCTGGCGGTGCTGGCGGCGCTCGTGCTGCTTTACTGGATCCTGCCCGACTATCATCGCGGCGTTCTGGCCAGGGTGCTGGTGCTGGCGGTGTTCGCTGCCGGCTACAATATCGTGTTCGGTTATGCGGGCCAGCTCAGCCTCGGCCATGCGATGTTTTTCGCCGCCGGCATCTACGGCGCCGGATTGCCCGTCTACCACCTCGACTGGGGCGTCGGTGCGGCCTTCGCCACCGGCGTCGGTGCCGGCGCGCTGCTGGCGCTGGTGGTCGGCATGCTGGCGCTGCGCACGACCGGCGTCGCCTTCATGATCGTGACGATGATGTTTTCGCAGGTGTTTTACCTGACCACGCTCTATTTCACGCAGTGGACCCGCGGGGAGGAGGGGCTGGTGCTGCCGCAGGCCGCGCGCCGGCTGGCGCTGCCGGGCCTGGAGATCGACCTGAGCGATCCGGCCAGCCGCTATTTCGTCGCCGTGGCGCTGTTTTCGGTCGTGCTTATGGCAAGCTTCGCGATCGTGCGTGCGCCATTCGGACGCGTGCTGGTGGCGATCCGCGAAAACGAGGAGCGGGTGCGCATGCTGGGTTACGATGTGTTTTCCAACAAGCTCGCCGCCATGGTGATTTCCGGCGCCTTCTGCGCCGCCGCCGGCGCCGCCTACGCGGTGCTGTTCGGTTATATCGGCTCGACCTTCGCCGCGATCCAGTATTCGATCCTGCCGCTTTTGTGGGTGCTGCTCGGCGGCGCCGGCACGGTGCTGGGCCCGCTTTTGGGCACCGTTTTCATGTTCTATGTCGTCGACATCACGTCGGGCTACACCTCCGCCTATCTGCTGATCGTCGGTGTCGCGCTGATCGTGCTGGTGCTTTTCTTCCCCAAAGGCGTGCTCGGCACGATCCGCGAAAGGTGGCTGAAATGGCTACCGTGAGCCCGTTGCTGCAGACGCGCGGCTTGAGCCGGTCCTTCGGCGGCTTGCGTGCCGTCGACAGTGTCGATTTTTCGCTCAACGAGGGCGAGATCAGGGCGATTATCGGCCCGAACGGCGCCGGCAAGACGACATTCGTCAGCCTCGTGTGCGGCCGGATCGCGCCGAGTGCCGGCACGATCCTGTTCGAGGGCGTCGACGTGACCCGGCTGCCAGCCCATCAAAGGGTCAAGCGCGGCATCGCCTACACGTTCCAGATCACCTCGATCTTCGCCAATCTGAGCGTGTTCGACAATGTCGCGCTCGCCGCCCAGCGCCGGCTGATCGACCATGCCGAGCGCGGCGGCAGCCGGTTTTCGCCGGCCGATCTGCGCAGGGGCGTCGCCAGCGCGCTGGAGCGGGTCGGGCTGGCCGATCGCGCCGAACAGGCCGCCGGCAAGCTCGCCTACGGCCACCAACGCCTGCTCGAAGTCGCCATGGGCCTGGCGCTCGAACCGCGGCTGTTGATCCTCGACGAGCCGACGCAGGGCCTGTCCGACGCCGAGATCGACGGCTTCATTGCGCTGGTGCGCGACATCGCCCGCACGGCGACCGTGCTTCTGATCGAGCACAACATGCCGGTGGTGATGGCGCTCGCCGACCGCATCACGGTGATGAACAACGGCGCGGTGCTGGCCGAGGGCACGCCGGCCGAAATCCGCGCCGACAGCGCCGTCCAGCATGCCTATCTCGGGACGCCCGACGATGACTGACATCCTCACCATCAACAAGATCAATTGTTTCTACGGTGACGTTCATGTGCTGCGTGACTTTTCTCTGACCCTGCGGCAAGGTGAGGTCCTCTGCCTGCTTGGCCGCAACGGCGCCGGCAAGACCACCGCGCTAAAAGCGGTTATGGGGCTGGTGCCGGTGCGTTCGGGCGAAATCCTGCTCGGCGCGGACGATCTCGCGCGCCTGCCCGCGCACGAGGTGCCGCGCCGGGGCGTTGCCTATGTGCCGCAGGGAAGGCGGCTGTTTTCGGAATTGACGGTGGCCGAAAATCTCGAGATCGGCCTGATGACGCGCGGCCGCGGCGGCGACACGCGCGAGGCGGTGCTGGCGCTGTTTCCGGTGCTGCGCGAGCGACTGGCCCAGCGTTCGGGCACGCTGTCGGGCGGCGAGCAGCAGATGCTGGCCATGGCGCGCGCGCTGTGCGTGGAACCCTCGGTGCTTTTGCTCGACGAGCCGACGGAGGGGCTGATGCCGTCGATGATCGCGCGCATCCGCGAAACGGTGACGCGGCTGCGCGAACAGGGCGTGTCGACGATCCTGGTCGAACAGCGCGTCGATGCGGTGCTGCCGGTCGCCGACCGGGTCGCCTTCATCGAAAACGGCGTCAACCGCGACGTGGTCGACGTCGACCGGCTGCGCGCCGAGCCGGAACTGGTGCGCCATTATGTCGGTCTGGGATAGGGAGCGGCCGCTGAAACCGGTTCAGACCAGGCGCACCCCGGCCTCCTTCATCATGCCGGTCATCGCCGCCAGCGAGCCGCCGAGATCGATCGCCCGGCAGGCTTCCATCACGACTTTGACCGAAAACCCTTCCTGGACCGCGTCGAGCGCGGAATAGGCGACGCAGAAATCGGTCGCCAGCCCGACCATGGTCAGATCGGCGATGTTGCGCTCGCGCAGATAGCCGGCAAGCCCGGTCGGCGTTTCGTGATCGTTTTCGAAAAACGCCGAATAGCTGTCGATCTCGCGGCGAAATCCCTTGCGCACGACGAGCTCGGCCTTGGTCCAGTCGAGCCCGGCGTGAAACGCGGCGCCGGCGCTGCCCTGCAGGCAATGGTCCGGCCACAAGGTCTGCTCGCCATAGGGCATGTCCACCGTTTCGAAGGGCGCCTTGCCGGCGTGCTCGGCGGCGAAGCTGGAATGGCGCGGCGGATGCCAGTCCTGGGTCATGATGACGTGATCGAAGCTTTCGATCAGCCGGTTGACCACCGGCACGATCTCGTCGCCGCCGGTAACGGCGAGCGCGCCGCCGGGGCAGAAATCGTTTTGCAGATCGATCACGAGCAGGGCTTTGTCGGCCATTTGTGTCCTCTTGCGGCTGGGCTGGAGCGGCGCGCGGCAGGCGCGACCGGCGCCATGGTGACCGTAGCGGCCGGCTTTGACAAGTCACGGCGGACTGATATCATTTGCATACGAATGAATTTGCCGCGCCGGAAACGCCTGTTCGAAACCGGCGGCTATGAGGGAAAACCCCGTTGGCAAACTACGCCCGACCGCAGACGCTGGAGGAGGCTCTCGATCTGCTCGCAAAGGGGCGGTGGCGGGTCCTGGCCGGCGGCACCGATTTCTATCCCGGGCAGGGCGCGCGCCCGATCCGCGAAAACATTCTCGACATCAACCGGCTCGACGACCTGCGCGGTATCGCCCGGACGGACGACGCCTATGTCGTGGGCGCCCGCACCACATGGTCCGAGCTGATCGCCCACGATCTGCCGCCTTCCTTCGACGCGCTGAAAGCGGCCGCGCGCGAGGTCGGCTCGGTCCAGATCCAGAACGCGGCCACGGTGGCCGGCAATCTGTGCAACGCTTCGCCGGCCGCCGACGGCGTGCCGCCACTGCTGGTGCTCGACGCCAGTGTGGAAATTGCCGCCCGGGCCGGCCGGCGCCGGGTGCCGCTCGACGCCTTCGTGCGCGGCAATCGCGAGACCGCGCTGGCGCCGGACGAAATGGTGGTCGCCCTTGTCGTGCCAAGGGCCGCAACAGCCGGAAGCAGCGGTTTCGTCAAGCTCGGGGCGCGGCGTTATCTGGTGATCTCGATCGCGATGGCGGCCGCGCGCGTCGCGTTGGCCGAAGACGGCACGATCGGCGAGATCGCGCTGGCGCTCGGCGCCTGCTCGCCCGTCGCCCGGCGCATGACGACGCTTGAAAAGGCGCTGCGCGGCCGCCGCCCGGACGCAGCGCTCGCCTTCGGCCCCGACCAGCTTGTCGAATTGTCGCCGATCGACGACGTCCGCGCCAGCGCCGCCTATCGGCGCGAAGCGGCCGCCGAGATCCTGCGCCGTGCAATCCGGCAGGCCTGCGACGATGGCGCGGGCAAGGAGAAGGCAGCGTGAGCCCGGTGTGCGAAACGATCGGCTTTACCCTCAACGGCGCGCCGGTTTCAGCCGACGTCTCGCCGGTGGCCAGGCTTTCCGCCGTGCTGCGCGACGAACTCGGCGCGACAGGCACCAAGCTCGGCTGCGACGCCGGCGATTGCGGCGCCTGCACGGTGCTTGTCGACGGCGAGGCGGTCTGCGCCTGCCTGATGCCGGCCGCGACCGCCGCGGGCCGGCGCGTCACCACGGTGGAAGGGCTCGCCAACGGCCGGCTGTCGGCCTTGCAGGCCTCGTTCCTGCGTCACGGCGCGGCCCAGTGCGGTATCTGCACGCCGGGCTTTCTGGTCGCCGCGACCGCGCTCCTGGACCGCAATCCCGCCCCGAGCGAGGAAGACGTGCGCGATGCGCTCGGCGGCGTGTTGTGCCGCTGCACCGGCTACCGCAAGATCATCGCCGCCGTGATGGGCGCCGGTCTGCCCGAAACCGGTCGCGAGAGCCCGCCGCCCGAAACCGGTCGCGCGGTCGGCGCGGCGGTCATACGCCTCGACGGGGTGGCCAAGGTGACGGGCACCGACAGGTTCGGCGCCGACGAACGACCGGCCGACGCGCTGTCGGTGCTGGTGATCCGCTCGCCGCACTGGCATGCAAGATTCCGCTTTGGCGATCTGAAGCGCTTCGTGGCCGAACGGCCGGGCCTCGCCGCCGTTTTCACCGCCGCCGACATTCCCGGTCGCAACCGCTTCGGCGTCATCGGCCCGTTTGCCGACCAGCCGGCGCTGGCCGAGGGCACCGCGCGGTTTCGCGGCGAGGCGGTGGCGCTGGTCGCCGGCGAGCCGGCGACGATCGCGACCCTCGACCCGGCCGAATTTCCGGTCGACTGGCACGAACTGCCGCATGTGCTCGACCCGGCCGAAGCCGTCGCGAAAGGAGCCGGACGCGTGCACGATGATCGTCCGGGCAATATCCTGACGCAGGGCCTGGTCGTACGCGGCGATGCCGAGGCCGCGATCGCGGCCGCGGCGGTGTCGGTCTCGGGCACGATCGAGACCGCCTATGTCGAGCACGCCTATATCGAGCCGGAAGCGGGCTATGCGCTGCTTGACGGCGACACGCTGGTCGTCAGGGCGTGCACGCAGGCGCCCTATATGGACCGCGACGACACCGCCGCCGTGCTCGGCCTGCCGCCGGACAAGGTGCGTATCGTGCCGGCGGCGACCGGCGGCGGGTTCGGTTCCAAGCTCGACGTCTCGCTGCAGCCGCTGGTCGGGCTGGTGGCGCTGAAGACCGGGCGGCCGGCAGTGCTTGCCTATACGCGCGCCGACTCGATGGCCTCGACCACCAAGCGCCACCCCGCCTCAATGCGCGCCACGCTGGCCGCCAATGCCGACGGACGCATCGCCGGGCTGGCGTTTGCCGGCGATTTCAACACCGGCGCCTATGCGAGCTGGGGGCCGACGGTCGCCAACCGCGTGCCGGTGCATGCCTGCGGGCCCTATCTGACGCCCAATTATCGCGCCAGCGCGCGGGCGATCCACACCAACGGCCCGGTCGCCGGCGCGTTTCGCGGCTTCGGCGTGCCGCAGGCCACCATCATGCTGGAAACGCTCTACGACGCGCTCGCCGCGAAACTCGGCATCGACCGGCTGGAGCTGCGACGCCGCAACGCGCTCGCCGACGGCGACAGGACCGCGACCGGGCAGGTGCTGGCGTCCGGCGTCGGCATCGGCGCCTGCCTGGCCGCGCTCGAACCGCATTGGCGGCGCGCGCTGGCCGACGCCGAAACCGCCAACGCGGCGGCCGGCGACGGTCCGGTGCGGCGCGGCGTCGGCATCGCGTCGTGCTGGTATGGCTGCGGCAACACCTCGTTGCCCAACCCCTCCACGATCCGGGTCGGCATATCGGCCGCCGGCCTTGTTGTGCTGCATCAGGGCGCGGTCGATATCGGCCAGGGCTCCAACACGGTGATCGCCCAGATCTGCGCCGACGCCGCCGGCCTGCCGCTGGCCGCCTTCAGCCTCGTCGACGGCGATACCGGGAAGACGCCCGACGCCGGCAAGACCTCGGCCTCGCGCCAGACCTATGTCAGCGGCAAGGCGGCCGAAAAGGCCGGCCGTGCCCTGCGCGAAAAAATCCTGCGTTATGCCAATGTCTCGCCCGGCGCGGCCGTGGACCTCGACGCCGGCCTGCTCGTCGTGCGCGAGGGCGAGGCGCGCCGGCAAATCGCGCTCGACACGCTGCCGCTCGATGCGCGCGGCTACGTGTTTTCGGCCGAGGAGAGCTACGACCCGCCGACGACGGCGCTCGACGAAAACGGGCAGGGCGTGCCCTACGCCGTCTACGGCTACGGCGCGCAGATCGTCGAACTCGCGGTCGACCGCAGCCTCGGCACGGTCGCGCTTTTGAAAATCACCGCCGCGCACGATGTCGGCCGCGCCATCAACCCGCAACTGGCCGAAGGCCAGATCGAGGGCGGCATCGCGCAGGGGATCGGCATGGCGCTGATGGAGGATTACGTGCCCGGCCGCACGGAAAACCTGCACGACTATCTGATCCCGACTATCGGCGACGTGCCGCCGATCGAGACCATTCTGGTCGAAATCGCCGACCCGGAAGGCCCGTTCGGCGCCAAGGGGCTGGGCGAGCACGTGCTGATCCCGACCGCGCCGGCGATCCTGAACGCAATCCGCGACGCCACCGGCGTTTTGGTGGACAGGCTGCCGGCGACGCCGAGCCGGGTTCTGGCCGCGATCCACGCGGCGGAGGCGGGGCGATGAGCGAATTGTCGGAACGGTTCGAACCGTCGCCCGAAAGGCCCGATGCCAGCGGCGAAAAAATCCGCTGCGATGCCTGTCCGGTGATGTGCTACATCGCCGACGGGCGCACCGGCGCCTGCGACCGCTACGGCAATGTCGGCGGCAAGATCGTGCGCACCGATCCGCTGACCATCCTGCACCACGCCGCCGAGGAGGGCACGCCGCTGGTGCCGTTCCTCGACCCGGAGGAGCCCTGGGACGGCGAACTGGTCAACACCGGCCGCCGCTTCGTCTCCGCGATCGGCGCCGGCACCACCTATCCCGACTACAAACCCGCCCCCTTCATCGTCAGCCAGGAGGTCGAGGGTGTCGATCTGGTGACCGTGGTGACGGAAGGGATTTTTTCCTATTGCGGGGTCAAGGTAAAGATCGACACCGACCGCCATATCGGGCCCGAGACGGCGACGGTGCGGGCGAAGGGCGAGCCGGTCGGCCACGTCACGACCGCCGAATACGGTTCGCAGATGCTCTCGCTCGGCGGGGTGCGCCACTTGACTGGCGGCTCCAAGGCCGAGGGACGGGTGACCTGCGACACGCTGTTGGCGCTGTGCAACCGCCAGCCGGTCGAACTGACGATCGACGACGGCGCGACGCTGGTTGTGGAGGCCGGCAAGGCGCCGGTGATCGACGGCCGCCAGGAACAGCGCATGCGGGTCGGCTGCGGTTCGGCGACGATCGGCATGTTCGCCAGCCAGTGGCGCGACCTGGTCGACGAGGTGGTGGTGGTCGACGACCACATCACCGGCGTGGTGTCGGAACACCAGGCCGGCAAGGTGCTTGGCTGGCCCGACACCGGCATCAAGATCATCGGCCGACGCTCCACGCCCGGCCGCTATTTCAAAGTCTCCGAACCCGGCCTCGGCTGGGGCGGCACCACCATCGCCGACCCGCTGGAGATTCTCGGCCCCTTCAACGCCAGGAAGGGCGCCCGGCCCGGCCTGTCGCTCTTGATGGTGTCGACGACCGGCGAGCAATTCGCCTATTATGAGCTCGACCAGCACTTAAAGCCGGTAACGAAGCCTTTTCCAGATCGATTGAAGAAATCCGTCGATCTTATTGAAGACAATTGCGAACCGGCTTTATGTACCGTGCTGTTCATGGGCGGTGCCGGCGGGTCGCTCCGCGCCGGCGTGACAGAAAACCCGGTCAATCTCACCCGCTCGGTCCAGGGCCTGAACACCTATGTCACCTGTGGCGGCGCGCCGGTCTATGTCTGGCCGGGCGGCGGCATCACCATCATGGTCGACGTCACCCGCATGCCGCAAAACGCCTTCGGCTACGTGCCGACGCCGGCGCTGGTGGCGCCGGTCGAATTCACCCTGCGCCGCGACGACTATATCCGGCTCGGCGGTTACGCCGACGAGATCCGTTCGGTCGATGACATTTTGGCGCGCGGCGGCGCGTATCACAATCCGCGCCGGGATACACCCGCGCCGCGCGGCAATCCCTGGCCGCCGCTCCGCCAGCGGCGGCGGGAACGGCGATGAGCGGGCCGCGGATCGCTTGGCTGCCGGACGGGCGGCGCCTGCACATGCAGCACGGCCCGATCGACCTGATCGTCGAGGCGTTCGGCGCGCCGGCCGAGCGCGCGGCCGGCTACCGGCAGGCGGCGGCCCGCTTTTCCACCGTGCTCGACGAGCTGGCCGGCGAGCTCGGCGCCCTGCGCGCGCCGTCGACAAACACCCCGCGCCATTTTGCCGGCGCCACCGCGCGCCGGATGGAGCAGGCGGCGTGCCCGCATGCCGGCCGTTTCGTCACCCCGATGGCCGCCGTCGCCGGCGCGGTCGCTGACGAGGTGCTGGCCGCGCTGGTGACCGGGCGCGAACTGGAGCGGGCCTATGTCAACAATGGCGGCGACAGCGCCGTCTTCCTTGCGCCCGGGCAAATGATCCGTCTTGCCGTCGCTGGCACCGGGCACGGTTTTTCCGACCGGGTGACGATCGACGCCGACGATCCGGTGCGCGGGATCGCGACCTCGGGCTGGCGCGGCCGCAGCCATTCGCTGGGTATCGCCGACGCCGTCACCGTTTTGGCCGCCAACGCGGCCGCAGCCGACGTCGCCGCGACCCTGATCGCCAACGCCGTCGACCTGCCGGGACATCCCGCGATCGCGCGCGCGCCGGCCAATACGCTTTCGCCCGACAGCGATCTCGGCGCGCGGCCGGTCACGACCGGCGTCGGCGCGCTCGATGCGGCGGAGATCGACACGGCGCTGGCGCGCGGTCTCGCCGCGGCGGAAACCTGCCGCGCGCGCGGCCTGATCGCCGCAGCGGCGCTTTTTCTTTGCGGCGCCTGCCGCCTGTGCGGCTCCATCGGCACCATGCCTGCCGGGGCCTTTCAAGGAGATTTGCTTGATGCCTGACTTTCCGATCCGCAAGCTGGCGGTGTTTTTCGAGGAGATCGTCCACGACGGCGGACCGGTCGCGGCTGCGCCACGCCGGCGCGCGGCGGCGATGGCGCTGGTCAAGAACCCGTTCGCCGGCAAATATGCAGAAGACATCGAAGCGGCGATGGACGATCTCAAGCCGCTCGGGGCCGAACTGACGGAACGGTTGATCGCCGCGCTCGGCGGCGACGCCGAAAAAATCGACGGCTACGGCAAGGGCGCGATCGTCGGCACGCAGGGCGAGATCGAGCACGGCGCGCTCTGGCACGTGCCGGGCGGCTATGCGATGCGCGAGCGATTGCCGAAATCAATGGCGATCGTGCCCTCGGCGATGAAGGTGGCAGGCTTCGGCGCCACGCTCGACATTCCGCTCGGCCACGCCAACGCCGCCTATGTGCGCAGCCATTTCGACGCCATCACCGTCAGCGCGCCCGACGGGCCGCGCCCCGACGAAATCCTGTTCTGCCTGGCGATGAGCTGCGGCGGGCGCGTCCACGCCCGCGTGGGCGGCCTGGCGGCCGGGGACGTCACGGGACTGGACGGGTTGAGATGAGCGTCGAGGCGAAGGCCGCGCCGTTCGCCGGACCGGCGGCGGCGGAAAAAGCCTATAGGCTTGAAGAGCATATCGGTTTCGTGCTGCGCAAGGCCAACCAGCGCCATCTGGCGCTGTTTTCCGCCCGCATCTCCGACCTGACGCCGCCGCAATTCGCCGCGCTCGCCAGGCTGGAGGAGGTCGGCGAGGCCTCGCAGAACCAGCTCGGCGGCCTGATCGCCATGGACGCGGCGACGATCAAGGGCGTCATCGACCGGCTGAAGGCGCGCGGGCTGGTCGAGATCGACACGCACAAGGAGGACCGACGCCGGCTGGTCGTGCGGCTGAGTGCCGAGGGGCGTGACACGTTGGCGCGATTGCGGCTGCTTGCGTTTGCGATCACCGAAGAGACGCTGGCGCCGCTTACCGGGCGTGAGCGCGCCAGCTTGATGCGGCTCTTGGCCAAGATCGGCTAGCTGTGGGCTTTCGGGAGATTGCCTATCCGGACCGGACGGGGGAGGCCCGTCAGTCCGTTTCGGCCGAGGCGACCAGCAGGCCGCCGCCCGCGCCGGGCGCCAGGTGCACCACCTTGTAGCCGCCGGTCTTGAGATCGGAGAGCAGGCCCGGCAGCATCGCCGCCGTGCGCGGGTGGATGTCGTGCATCAAAATGACGCCGGAGCCGCGCTGGCGCAGCCGCGTCAGCGTGCGGGCGCGGATCGCCTGCGGCCCGCTCTTGAAATAGTCCTTGGAATCGATGCTGGCGTCGATCACCACCACGCCCTGGGCGGCGAGGCTGTTGCGCAGCGCGGCGGTCGAGGCGAGATAGGGAAAGCGGAAGAACGGCGCGGCGCGGTAGGGGCCGACCGCGGCCGCCACGCTTTTGCGGCCGCGGTCGATCTGCGCCTGCGCGCTGGCGTGACTGAGGCTGGCGAGATTGGCGTGGCCTTGCGTGTGCGTGCCGATCGTATGGCCGCGCGCGGCCACCTTGCGCGCCGTCGCCGGATAGGCGTTGGCCATCTGCCCAACCATCAAAAAGGTCGCCTTGACCCCGAAACGGTCGAGTATGTCGAGCACCTTGTCGGTGCGGCCGGGGATCGGCCCGTCGTCGAAGGTCAGCACCACTTCGCCCGGTCGCAGGGCGATGTCAGCGACCCGCGCAACGCGGATCGTGCGCCCGGCCAGCCCGCCAAGCACGCGCGGCAGCTGGTCGGGCCTCAGCATGGCGATTTGCGCGCTCTGCTCGGCGTCGGCCGGCGCGCGCTCCTCGGCGAAGGCGAGGCCGGGACGCTCGCCGGCGGCGAGCTTTTTCGGCGCGTTGGCGCAGCCGGACAAAAAAAGCGCGGCCACGACGCCGCCCACAACCGCCAAACCCGAACGCATGATACGCAACCCATACTGTTGAACGCCGCCAAAAATGCACGCACAGGGTTAAGAGAACGCTAAACCGAGCGGCCGGTTAACCATGCGCAGTAGTGACCGTCGGTACGCCGCGCCCCGGCGCCGTTTGAAACGGCGCGTTAGACGTGCCCGCCGGGGCGGGCAGGAATTTTGGCTGAATTCGTCCGAGGAAAAATGGTGGGCGCGACAGGGATTGAACCTGTGACCCTTCGCGTGTGAAGCGAATGCTCTCCCGCTGAGCTACGCGCCCGCAGGGGCCTGGGCCCCGCGACAGGCGGCGATATAGAGGCGGAGGCTTTGCAAAGTCAAGCGCGCTGTCGCTCAGCCGTCGAGCGTGCCGTCGATCAGGCGCTGGGCAAGCTCGGCGGTCAGCTCGTCGAAATGCGAAATCACCCGCGACGGCTCCAGCGCGCGCACCGGAATGTCGGAATAGCCGTGCTCGACGGCGACGACCGGAATGCCGGCCGCCTTGGCGGTGGCGACGTCGTTGCGCGAATCGCCGATCATCACCGCGCGCCGCGGGTCGGCGCCGGCGAGCGCGATGGTTTCGGTCAGATGGCGCGGGTCCGGCTTGCGGAACGAAAACCGGTCGGCCCCGCATACGGCCGAAAAATAAGCGGTTAGTTTCAGCGCCTCGAGCAGGCGCTCCGTCATCGCCTGCGGCTTGTTGGTGCAGATCGCCAGGGCGAAGCCGGCCGCCGCCAGCCGCTCCAGGGCCGGGGTCGCGCCGTGATAGGGCAGGGAGGTGCCCGGAATCGTGTCGCCGTAATGGGCCAGGAACGTCTCGACCATCAGCGCGGAGGTTTCCGGCTCCAGCCGCACGCGCCGCTCTGCGTGCACACGCTCGATCATTGCCTTGCCGCCGAGCCCGGCGAAGGCTCGCATCGAGGCGGGGCTGACCGGGGCGAGCCCGTGATCGGCGAGCGCGTGGTTGAGGCTGGCGATCAGGTCGGGCGCGGTGTCGATCAGCGTGCCGTCGAGGTCGAACACGATGACGGGGGACGGGCGCTTCATGATGATCGGGTTCCTCGCTGTCGGGTGGCCGGCGGGCTTGGCGAAACCCGGCGATAGCCCGTGCCGGTATCGCCGACAAGGCAATTCGTCGCGCTTGGCGCGCGGGCGGCCTCTTTGACCATCGGATCGGAAGTGCTAGATCAGCGCCACAAAGGGCAGACGGGCTGGATTTCATGGACGCACGATTGCTGAAGATCGAGGCGGCGCGCGCCGCGCTCGCCTATGTCGAGGACGGTGCCACGATCGGCATCGGCACCGGCTCGACGGCGGAGGAATTCGTGCGCCTGCTCGCCGCGCAGGTTGCCGACGGGTTCGTGGTCGTCGGCGTGCCGACCTCCGAGCGCACGGCGCGTCTGTGCGGCGAGCTCGGCGTGCCGCTGACGACGCTGGATGCCGCGCCCCGCCTGTCCGTCACCGTCGACGGCGCCGACGAGATCGGGCCCGACCTTGCCTTGATCAAGGGCGGCGGCGGCGCGCTTTTGCGCGAAAAGATCGTCGCGGCCGCGTCGGACGGCATGGTGGTGATCGCCGACAGCGCCAAGCTGGTCGAGATGCTTGGCCGCTTCGCGCTGCCGATCGAGGTCAACGCCTTCGGTCTTGCCGCGACACGGCTGGCGGTGGAAAAGGCGGCGAGCCGGCTCGGCCTGTCCGGCCCGGTCGCGGTGCGCGGCGGCAAGGACGAGCCTTTCATGACCGATGGCGGCCATATGATCCTGGATGCATCTTTTGGCCGCATTCCCGATCCAAGAGCGCTTTCCAGTACCCTTCACGCCATTCCCGGCGTGGTCGAACACGGATTGTTTCTCGATCTAGCAAGCGTTGCTATCATTGCCGGCGAAAACGGCGTGAGCACCATAAAAGCCACCCGATAGAAAGGGAGTTCTGTCAGTGATGACATCCATGATCCATGCCCGCCGCCTAGCGGCCGCCCTCGGGGCGACACTTATCCTGGCGGTGGCACAGCCGGCCTTTTCGCAGGACGTTTCCGAAAGCCATCTCAAGGCGGCGCGCGCCGCGATCGATTCGCTTGGCGCGACGGAAGAGTTCGACTTCATCCTGCCGGGTGCCGCGCAGTCGCTGAAGGGCGAACTGATCCAGAAGGACCCGAACCTCCAGACCGTGATCGTGGAGACCGTCGACGAGGAGGCGCTCAGGCTCGCCCCGCGCCGCGGCGATCTGGAAAAGGAAGCCGCGCTCGCCTATGCGCGCAACTTCACCGAGGAAGAACTCAACGCCATTGCCGCGTTCTACACCTCGCCGGGCGGCATCGCGTTCAAGACCAAATCGCCACTTGTCACCCGTGACGTGCTCCAGGCCGCCGACATCTGGCAAAAGGGCCTGGCCCGCGATCTGGCCGTGGCCGTCAACGAGGCGCTGAGCAAGAAGACCGCGTCCAGCGAAAACGCGGCGCCCGCCGATCCGGCGCCGGCGAATGACGGCGGCACGGCGTCCGACTAGCCTGCTGCCCGAAAACGCGCCGGTGCCTCGCGTGACGATGTGGCCCGGCGGACGCCGGATTTTTCCGCTTTGGCCCGCTTTGGGAGCATAAGCGGCGTTCCTGTCATGCGCCTGCCGATGTAAGGCGTTTCCAACCGATCTGTTTCGAGGCAGCAATCATGGCCAGTTATGACTACGATCTGTTCGTGATCGGAGGCGGTTCAGGCGGGGTTCGCGCCGGGCGCGTCGCGGCCTCGCTGGGCAAGAAGGTCGCGATCGCGGAGGAATACCGCTATGGCGGCACCTGCGTCATTCGCGGCTGCGTGCCCAAGAAACTGTTCGTCTATGCCTCGCAGTTTCCCGAGCATTTCGAGGACGCGGCCGGCTATGGCTGGAGCGTGCCGGAGGCGCGCTTCGACTGGCCGACGCTCGTCGCCAACAAGGACAGGGAGATCGCGCGGCTGGAGGGGCTCTACCGCAAGGGGCTCGACAATGCCGGCGCGGAAATCTTCGACTGCCGGGCCGAGCTGGTCGACCGCAACACCGTGCGCCTGGTCGGGCTCGACCGCACCGTCACCGCCGGCACCATCCTCGTGGCGACCGGCGGCCGGCCCAACCCGCATGCCGCTTTGCCCGGCCACGAACTGTGCATCTCCTCCAACGAGGCCTTCCATCTCGACACCCTGCCGCGCTCTATCGCGATCGCCGGCGGCGGTTACATCGCGGTCGAGTTCGCCAACATCTTTCACGGGCTCGGCGTGGAGACCACACTGGTCTATCGCGGCAAGGAGATTCTGGGCCGTTTCGACATGGATCTCAGGCGCACGCTGCACGAGACCATGGAGAAAAAAGGGATCCGCATCCTGTGCCATACGATCTTCGACCGGATCGAGCGGCGCGCGGACGGCCGGCTCGACGCCCATCTCCACGACAACGGCCATCTGGTGGTCGACACCGTCATGCTGGCGCTCGGCCGCACGCCCAACACCGCCGGCCTGGGGCTCGAGGCGGCCGGCGTCGCCGTCGGGCCGCGCGGCGAGATCCCGGTCGACCAGTTCTCGCGCACCAATATCGACAATATCTACGCCATTGGCGACGTGACCGATCGGGTGCAACTCACGCCGGTGGCGATCCACGAGGCGATGTGTTTCGTGGAAACGGTCTTCAAGGACAACCCGACCCGCCCCGACCACGACGACGTTGCCACGGCGGTGTTTTCGCAGCCCGAGATCGGCACGGTCGGGCTCGCGGAGGACGAGGCGGTCAAGCGCTTCCGCCATGTCGAGATCTACAAGGCCAGCTTCCGGCCGATGCGCCACACGCTGTCGGGTCGTGATGAAAAGATGATGATGAAGCTGGTCGTCGATGGCGACAGCCGCCGCGTCGTGGGCGCACACATTCTGGGGCCCGACGCCGGCGAGATGGCACAGATCCTGGGCATCGCCGTCAAGGCCAGGCTGACCAAGGAGGATTTCGACCGCACGATGGCCGTCCATCCTTCCGCCGCCGAGGAACTGGTCACAATGTATCAGCCAAGTTATCGCTTGCGCGACGGCGAGCGGCTGTAGAGGCGGGCCCTCCACGGCTTGTTCCCTCTCGAGCCTGGGTGAGCGCCCGGAGAGTTTAGGCCGCCGTGTGGCCGCTACCGATCGTTGATGGTTTCACGATCGTCGCCATTTGGTGCGTGGAAACATCGAAAGTGGTACAAGCCTGTGCAATCTGGTCAAAACCCGGTGCGTGCAAGCTCGGCCGACTTCGTGGCAAATATAAATAATGCAATATAATCAGCATTTTAAATTGGCCATCGCGCCCATGATGGACTGGACGGACCGTCATTGCCGCTATTTTCATCGGCAATTGTCCCGTCGCGCGCTGCTCTACACCGAAATGGTGGTGGCCGATGCCATCCTGCACGGCGACCGGGCGCGTCTACTCGGCTTTCATCCCGACGAGCATCCCGTGGCGCTGCAACTCGGCGGATCGGAGCCGGAAAAACTCGCCGAGGCCGCCGCGATCGCAGCCGGGTTCGGCTATGACGAGGTCAACCTCAATGTCGGCTGTCCCTCCGATCGCGTCCAGTCCGGCACGTTCGGCGCCTGCCTGATGAAGCAGCCGGCGCTGGTCGGCGCCTGCGTGGCGGCGATGAAGGCGACCTGCATCGTGCCGGTGACGGTCAAGTGCCGGCTCGGCGTCGACGACCAGGACACCGGGCCCGCGCTCGACGCGCTCGCCGACGCCGTCTTTGCCGCCGGCGCCGACGCGCTTTGGGTGCACGCCCGCAAGGCTTGGCTCGAAGGGCTGAGCCCGAAGGAAAACCGCGACGTGCCGCCGCTCGACTACCCGCGCGTCTACCGCCTCAAGCAGCGTCTGCCCGACCGTTTCATCGGCATCAACGGCGGCATTGGCACCCTGGCCGAGGCGTCCGCGCATCTTTCCCATGTCGATGGCGTCATGCTCGGCCGCGCCGCCTACCACCAGCCCGCAATGCTGGCCGGGGCCGACCGGCTGATCTTCGGTGAGGCGTGCGCGCCCGTCGCGCTTGGCGATGTCGTGGCGGCGATGGCTGGCTACGCGGCCGCCCATATCGAACGCGGCGGCCGGCTTGCCCATGTCACCCGCCACATGGTCGGCCTGTGCCACGGCCTGCCGGGCGCGCGCCGTTTCAGGCAGATCCTGTCGAGCGAGGCGACCAGGCCGGGCGCCGGCCCCGAGGTGCTTTTGCGTGCCTTTGCCGCCGTCGACCAGGGGGCGGCCGACAAGGCCGCGTGAACCAAGCTGGCATCCGGCGGCGTCGACACCACCGCGGTCGGGCCGCCTGCCGGCAGCGAAATCCGCCACGCGCCAAACCCTAACTGTCCACAGGTCCCGGAGCGATTTACATTCCCGCGCCGCAAGGCTAGCCCTGCGCACGGAGAACGCTCGTGAATGATTTGCCGATCAGCGATATTGTCAGCCTGGCCTTGGGCGCTGCCGCAGCCGGCGCCGTGTCGGGGCTGTTGGCCGGACTGTTCGGCATTGGCGGCGGCGCGGTGCTGGTGCCGATCTTCTACCAGGCGCTCGGCGCGCTCGGTGTCGACGAGGCCGTGCGCATGCATGTCGCCGTCGGCACCTCGCTCGCCATCATCGTGCCGACCTCGCTGCGCTCCTTCCAGGCCCATTTCGCGCGCGGGGCGGTCGATGTCGCGCTGTTGCGCAGTTTCGTCGTCGCCGTTCCGGCCGGCGTGGTGGTGGCGAGCCTGATCGCCGCTTCGATCTCCAGCGCCGGCTTGCGCATCGTGTTTGCCGCCATCGCGCTCTCTGTCGGTCTGAGGCTGTTGTTCAATCGCGCCCACTGGCGCCTGGGCGATCGCGTTCCCGGCAATCCCTGGCGGGCGCTGATCGGTTTTCTGATCGGGCTCTTGTCGACGCTGATGGGCATTGGCGGCGGTGTCATGAACAACACTTTCATGACGCTTTACGGCCGTCCGATCCATCAGGCCGTGGCCACGTCGGCCGGCGTCGGCGTGTTGATCGCCATTCCCGGCTCGATCGGTTACGTCTGGGCCGGCTGGGGCAATCCGCTACTGCCGGTCGGCTCGACCGGTTTCGTCAACTGGATCGCCCTGGCGCTGATCTTTCCGGTCACCATCCTCGCCGCGCCGCTCGGCGTCAGGCTGTCGCACGCGCTCAAACGGCGCCATCTGGAAATCGGATTCGGCCTGTTCATGCTGGTGGTGGCGGCGCGCTTCGCCTGGAGCCTGGTGGGCTGAAGCGTCAGTCGCGCAGGATCATCACGTCGCCGCGCACCTCGAAGCCGGCCAGCGTTTCCAGGAAATTCATCCCGAGCAGGCTCTGCCCCAGCGCGCCGGGTGCTGCGACCAGCACGGCAAGTCCATTGCGCTCGATCGGGCCGAGCGTGATCGAGTCGACCGAGGTTGCCGCCGCCCGCGCGATGCCGTTGGCGGTCGAGACCGGGACGCGGAAGGAAAGCGTCGCCACGTCGATGCCGGCCCGGCCGGCATCCGCAGCCGTCAGCACGGTCGAGGTGGCGCCGGTGTCGACGACGAAATGGACCGTGGCGCCGTCGACTTGGGCGCGGGCGCCGAAATGGCCGTCGCCGCGCTTGTCGAGCCTCACAGCGCTGCCGCCCTCGATCGAAATCGGGCTGCCGGGCACGATCCCGGCGGTGATGCGACTGGCGACATCCTGCAGCTCGTAGCGATATTGGTAGCCGGCCACCAGCGTCAGGATGATGAACAGCCACACCGCGATGTTGCGGGCGATGTCGCCGAGCGGCATGCGCGTGGCGATGATGGAGGCTGCCAGAACGATGCCCCAGACCCCGAGATAAAGCGTGCGGGCGAAAACGCTGTCGTCGATGCCGAACACCGTGCCGCGGTCGCCGCTGGTCACCAGCAGGATGAGCCCGCCACCGATGATGGCGATGATGATCCAAAACAGCCGTGACATCGTTCAGCCTGCCGCGCCGCGCGTGCGTGCCATGCGCGCACGCTTGGTCTCGCGCCGCGGCTTGCGCTCGATCGTCTCCAGCCGGGCCGGCAGTTCGCCCATTACCTGGCAGCGCGCCTCGGCCGTCATCGCGATCCATCGGGCGATTTCGTCGCGCGTGCGCCCGCAGCCGAAGCAATAGCCGGTCTTGAAGTCGATCGAGCAGACCAGGATGCAGGGCGATTCGATCGCGGTCATCAAAAATCCTTTCGAGCCTCGACGCACATGGGACAGTTTCCCGGCGCGCGCAAGAGCGTTTGCGTCGCGCCGCCGCTACCCGGGCGGTCCACGCGGTGCGGCGCTGGTGGCCATTGTCGCGCGCGCGGCGGGACGCTATGCCGGGCGACGTAGGATCACAGTTTCGGGTTTTTCATGACGACCGGCTTGCCTTTCGACGACTTCCGCAATCTGCTGCGCGGCCTGCCGCGCGCCGACGAGGCGCCAGCCGATGCCGCGCGCGTGCGGCTCGACGAGCTGAAACCGGCCGACGGGCTTGGCATGTTGGCCGAAACGGCGATCTGGCTCGCGCGCGCAAGCCAGCGCATGCCGCCGGTCGTGACCCGGCCGCAGCTTGCGTTGTTTGCCGGCACGCATGGCGTTGCCCGCCACGGTGTGTCGGCGCGCGCGCCGTCCTGGACCGCGGCGATGGTCGAGCACTGCGCCGCCGGCGGCGCCGCGGTCAACCAGGCCTGCCTGGCCGGCGATATCGCGCTGAAAGTCTTCGATCTGGCGCTCGACTTGCCGACCGGCGACATCACCGTCGAAGCCGCCTTCGACGAACACGGCTGTGCGGCGACCATGGCTTTCGGCATGGAGGCGGCGAGCGCGGACACTAGCCTGCTCGCGCTTGGCGATTTCAGTGTCGGCGGCCCGGTTGCCGCGGCTTGCGTGCTGGCCGCGCTGCTTGGCGGGACCGGCCGGGACTGGGCGACAGCCGCCACCGAAGCCGGCGAGGGGAGGCTCGATCGCGCCGACGCCGCGATCGACGCCGCGCTTGCATGCCATGCCGGCCACCTGCGCGACCCGCTCGAAGTGCTGCGCCGGCTCGGTGGCCGCGAGATCGCGGCGATTGCCGGCGCGATCGTGTCCGCGCGTGTCCAAAACATTCCCGTCATCCTCGACGGGCTTGCGGCTCTCGCCGCCGCCGCCGTGCTGCATGCGCTTAATGCCGAGGCGGTGACGCATTGCCGCCTGGCCGCGTCGGCCCCCGACGGGCCTCCGGCGGATGTGAGCGAGCGGATAGCGCTAAGGCCGGTGCTTGCCGCGCAGGATATTCCCGGCGGTGGGATCGCTGGTACGCTTGCCGTCGGCATGGTCAGGACGGCGACGCTCTGCCTGTCGGGCATGCGCCCTATGCCCGCGCCCGTCTGAGGGATCAGGCCGCGCTCGCCTTCCTGGCGTGTGCGGTGCCCGTCGCGAGCGACGCCATGACGCGTGACGCCGGAAAGATCGCGATCGCCTCGGTGCCCAGGCGCAGCTTGGAGCGCAATTCGAACCGCCCGCCATGAATATCCAAAAGCCCCTGGACGATGGGAAGCCCGAGCCCGGTACCCTGTTCGGCGCTCTTGATGGCGATCGAGCCCTGACCGAAAGCCGACAGCACGACCGGAATCTCCTCGGCGGGGATGCCCGGGCCGTTGTCGCGCACCGAGATATATTGTCCACCGCCGGCGGTCCAGCCGGCGCGCACTCTGATTTCGCCGCCGGTCGGCGCGAATTTGATCGCGTTCGACAACAGGTTCAAGGTGATCTGGCGCACCGCCCGCTCGTCGGCATGAAGTTGCGGCAGGTCGGGCTCGAACTCACGCACGATGTGCAGATCCTTGTTGCGCGCCTTCAACTCGACCAGATTGCAACACTCCTCGACCGTGCGGGCGATGTCGACCGGCTCTTCCTTCAGCTTGTAGCGCCCGGCCTCGATGCGCGATATGTCGAGGATCTCGTTGATCAAGGCCAGCAGATGATGGCCCGAATCGTGAATGCTGCGCGCGTAGTCGCGATAGGTCTCGTTCTCGAGCGGCCCCAGAACCTGTTCGGCCATCACCTCCGAAAAACCCAGTATCGCGTTGAGCGGCGTACGCAATTCGTGACTCATCGAGGCCAAAAACCGCGACTTGGCGAGATTGGCTTCCTCGGCGCGCCGACGCGCCTCGTCGGAGATCGATTTCGCCGTCTCGAGTTCGGCGATCAGCCCGTCCTTCTCGGTGCGGAACGACAACAACATCACTGCCGAGCGGTGCAAATGGCCGGCGATGTAGGAAAAAAACGGCAGCGACGCGGCCAGAAGACCGGCCATGGCGGCATCGACCGGGTTCCACAGATTCACCGCAAGCCCGATATAGGCCACGACCGGCAGGGCGAAGGTCGCCAGAAGCGCGCCGCGCAGCGCATAAGCCAGGATCGCGGTGGCGGCGACAGCAAACAGCAGCACCACACCCTTGACGGTGGAAAACTGGTCGATCTGACAGGCCTCGCAGCTCAAGAGCGCGAACCACGTCCAGCACAGCCCGGTGACCGCATGGGCGACCAAAAGCAGAACCCGCACCGACGACACGTCGATATCGGTTACCTCCTTTTTGGCGATGTGGGCGGCGAACAGCCCGAGCCCGGCATAGGCGACCGCAGTCAGTGCCGCCCAGAAGGCTACTTGCGGCCCCATGCCGGCGACAAGGCCGGCGGCGGCGACCGCGGCCGCCAGCACAGGCAACACCGCGGTGCGACCGGTCAGCGCGCCTGCATGCAGGCGCAACATTTCCCGGTCGAAGGCGGGATTGCCGGGTTGCTGGGAAAGCCGGTCGCGGGTTTGCCTCACCGTCCGCGCAAGGTCGGCGTTGCGGTGGGCCTTGGTGCGGTCCACAATGTTCTTGTCCGCCATGGTGGAGCGTCTTGGCGCCATCGGAACCGGGTTTTCCAGATCTGGATCAACATCGGAGAATTACTTCCGAATGGTTAAGAGTCCCTTCCGGTGAGGACATGGTTGCGCCGCCCGCCGGTGCCGAAATCCGGGCGCCGCGGCCGGTCGCGGTGGTTGCGCCGATTGTCCGACACCGTCTTGGCGGCCGCCGTTTTCGCAGGCGTTGCCCTGTTGGTGGCCCGTCTGGAGGAGACGACGACCGTCGAACGGCACGGTCGGCCGTCGGTCGGCGACGGCGACAGCCTGACGCTTGGTGGCGGGCGCATCCGTCTTGTCGGCATCGACGCGCCCGAACTCGATCAGACCTGCCGGCGGGACGGCGCCGACTACGCCTGCGGCCGGGCCGCGCGCGATGCGCTGCGCAGGCTGGTGGGGCAACACGCAATCGTTTGCCGCGGACATGAGAGCGATCGGTTCGGCCGCCTCTTGGCGGTCTGTCACGCCGGCGACATCGATCTCAACCACGCGATGGTCGAAGCGGGCTGGGCGGTGTCCTATGGGCGCTATGGCCAGGCTGAACGTCGGGCGCGCGCCGAGGCACGCGGATTGTGGGCGGGAAAATTCGAACGCCCGCGTGACTGGCGTGCCGTTCACGGTCGCGCGAGCGACATCGAAATCGGTCTCGCGACGCGGCTGCGGGCTTGGGTCGCGGCGCTGTTTGGTGCAGGCTGATGACAATGGACGCACGTGCATTGTGCGCGGTTTTTCGGGAGGCAGATGGTGAAGCTTTACGATGGTGGACGCGCGCCCAATCCGCGGCGCGTCAGGGTGTTTCTGGCCGAAAAGGGCATCGAGGTGGCGCGAGAGCCGATCGACATGGGCGCGATGGGCCATCGCGGACCGGAAGTCACCAGCCGCAACCCGCTGCAGCGCCTGCCGGTGCTGGAACTCGCCGACGGCACGATCCTGACCGAATCGATCGCGATCTGCCGCTATTTCGAGGAGCTTCACCCCGAGCCTGCTTTGTTCGGTCACGGCGCGCTCGGCAGGGCGCAGGTGGAGATGTGGCAGCGGCGCCTGGAACTCAACTTCCTCTTCACCGTCGGTCAGGCTTTTCGGCATATTCACCCGGCGATGAAGGAATGGGAGGTGCCGCAGATCGCCGAATGGGGTGAGGTCAACAAGCCGCGCACGGTGCAATTTCTGGAAATCTTCGATCGCGAACTTCAAAACCGCGAATTCGCAGCCGGTGACACCTATTCGGTTGCCGACATCACCGGCATGATCGGCATCGATTTCATGAAACCGGCGCGCATCGACCTGCCGGAGGGGCTTCGCAATGTGCGGCGCTGGTACGAGACGGTGGCGGCCCGGCCGAGCGCGCGTGCGTGATGCCTTCCGACCCGATCACCGAGCTCGACCGGCTGGCCGGCGAAATCCGCGCCTGCCGCATCTGCCGCGACCAGCCCGAAGGCGGGCCCCTGCCGCACGAGCCGCGCCCGGTGGTCGTCGCCTCCTCGACGGCGCCGGTGCTGATCGCCGGCCAGGCGCCAGGGCTGCGTGTGCACGAGACCGGCATTCCCTTCAACGACCGCTCCGGCGACCGGCTGCGTGACTGGCTCGGCGTCTCGCGCGAGGCGTTCTACGATCCGGCCCTGTTTGCGATCGCGCCGATGGGGTTTTGCTTTCCCGGCTATGACGCCAAGGGAAGCGACCTGCCGCCGCGTCGGGAATGCGCGCCGGCCTGGTATGGCCGGCTGATGGAGTTGATGCCCCAGGTCGAGCTGGTTCTGGCGGTCGGCCAGCATGCGCAGCGCTGGCATCTGCGCGCCGCGTGTCGCAGGACGCTGACCGACACGGTCGCCGCCTGGCAGGAGATTTTTTCGCGGCCGGGACGACCGAAGGTCCTGCCATTGCCGCATCCGTCCTGGCGCAATACCGGCTGGCTCAAGCGCAATTCATGGTTCGAGACCGATTTGCTGCCCGTATTGCGGCGGGAAATTTCGCTCTGCGTCGGGACAAGGAAATAGAACGCGCGCTGCCAGTTGGCGTGATGAGAAAGAAAAAATTGCTTGAAAGGCGGCGCAAGAGGCGTAAATTAGAAAAAAATTCCATAGGAGCCGTCATGGACCGTCTCGACAAGAAAATCCTGCGGCTTTTGCAGGAAGATTCCACGCTTGCCGTTGCCGATGTGGCCAGGAAGGTCGGTCTGTCGACGACGCCGTGCTGGCGGCGTATCCAGAAATTGGAGGAGGAGGGGGTCATCCGGCGCCGGGTGGCGATCCTCAATCCGGACAAGGTCAATACCCGGGTCAATGTGTTCATTTCGATCCGCACCAATTCGCACAGCCTGGAATGGCTGCGCCGGTTTTCCGAGGTGATCCAGGATTTTCCGGAAGTCGTGGAGTTTTACCGCATGAGCGGCGACATCGACTATTTGATCCGGGTGGTGGTGCCCGACATCGCCGCCTACGATGCATTCTACAAGAAGCTTATCGCCAAGATCGAAATCCGCGACGTGTCGTCCTCCTTCGCCATGGAACAGATCAAATACACCACCCAATTGCCGCTCGACTATATGGTGTTGGACAAGGAGAGCGCCAGCGCCGCGTGAATGGTCAGCGCGTCGGCCTTTGCGCCTTCGCCTGCAGCCGGTCCAGTGTCTTTTGCGCGGTCAGCTCGCGCAGGGCGTCCCTGCCCACCCAACGTCTGGCGCGGTCGTCGACGCCGGCAAGCCGTTGCGCCAGTGCCAATGCCGGTTCATGCAGGAAAAGCGAGCGCTTGCCGGTCTGGCGCAGCGCCCAGCTTACCGCTTTCCTGACGAAGTTGCGTTCGTCGTCCGCATGACGTTCGATCAGTGGCAGCCAGGCGAGGAAGGTTTCGTCGGGCTCGTTTTTCAGGTGGACCGCCGCCCATGCGATCATGGCGAAACCGGCGCGCCGCGCGAATTCGCGCCCATCGTCGGCGAAGTCCGGCACCAGTTCGCCCGCAAGCCCGGCCTCGACGAACAGGTCGGCGGCATGATCGACCACCTCCCAGGAGGCGAAATCATCCGCCCACTCGTGCGCCTGCGCGGCTGTGAGCTTTTTCGGCTCGGCGGTGAAACAGGCCAGAAGCCGTGCCTCGCGCCAGCCGCTTTGCCATAGCGCCAGTGCGCGCGCCTGATCGCGCCCGATCGCCCGGCCAAGCGGCCGCAACACCGCGTTCGGGATGCCGAAGGCGGCGTCGGTTGCAATACCGAACCGCGCCATGCCGGCGCGGTTGTCGGCCGAGGCGAGCGTTTCCAGATGCGCGACGACGGCCGCGGCGTCGCACGCCGGCGAGGGCGCTGCCGCCGCGGCGGGCACGGCTATTTTCCCAGCCGCGCCAGCAGCGACGAGGTGTCCCAGCGCCGCCCGCCCATGTCCTGGACGTCCTTGTAGAACTGGTCGACGAGCGCCGTGACCGGCAGCTTGGCGCCGTTGCGTTCGGCCTCGGCCAGGCAGATGCCCAGATCCTTGCGCATCCAGTCGACCGCGAAGCCGAAATCGTAACTGCCCTGGTTCATGGTCTTGTGGCGGTTTTCCATCTGCCACGAGCCGGCCGCCCCCTTGGAGATCACGTCGACGACCTTTTCCACGTCGAGCCCGGCCTTTTTGCCGAAATGGATGCCTTCGGCCAGGCCTTGCACCAGGCCAGCGATACAGATCTGGTTGATCATCTTGGTGAGCTGTCCGGCGCCGGCCGGGCCCATCAGGCCGACCATTTTCGCATAGGCCTCGATCACCGGCCGGGCGGTGTCGAAAATCGCCTGTTCGCCGCCGACCATCACGGTCAGAACGCCGTTTTCGGCCCCGGCCTGTCCTCCCGACACGGGCGCGTCGAGAAAGCCGAAACCGGCTTTTTCGGCTGCCTCGGCAAGGTCGCGCGCCACTTCGGCCGAGGCCGTCGTGTTGTCGATGAACACCGCGCCGGATTTCATCGCCGCAAAGGCGCCGTCCTGGCCGAGCGTGACGGTGCGTAAATCGTCGTCATTGCCGACGCAGCAAAACACGAAATCCTTGCCCCTGGCCGCTTCGGCCGGGGTCGAGGCGAGCCCGCCGCCATGCTCGCCAACCCATTTGGCCGCCTTTTCGGCCGTGCGGTTGTAGACGGTGACGTCGTGGCCGCCCTTGTGCTTCAAATGACCGGCCATGGGATATCCCATCACGCCGAGACCCAAAAATGCGATTTTGGCCATCTGGCCCCTCCTTAATGCGTGTTGATTCGAAAAAACTGACGGAAACGCGTGGTTTCACCGTTGCAGATGACGGGTCAGCCTGGTTTCGACCACGCTCCACACATTGCGCAACGTCTCCACGATAACGAGATAGAAGATCGCCGCCCAGATATAGGTCTGGAAATCGTAGGTGCGCGAATAGGCCCGGCGGGTTTCGCCCATCAGGTCGTAGACGGTCGCAAGCGCGACGATCGCCGACCCCTTGATCATCAGGATAATCTCGTTGCCGTAGGGCCTGAGCGCCACGATCAGCGCCTGCGGCAGGATGATCTTGTAAAGCGTCTGGAACCGGTTGAGGCCGAGCGCGGCGGCGCCTTCCCATTGCCCCTTCGGCACGCTCTCGACGGCGCCGCGCAGAATTTCGGCCTGATAGGCGGCCGTGTTCAGCGAGAACGAGAACACCGCGCAGTTCCAGGCCTCGCGGAAAAAGCCCCACAGGCCGACCGCCTCCAGTTGCGGGCGGAACGAGCCGAGACCGTAATAGATCAAAAAAAGCTGCGCGATCAGCGGCGTGCCGCGAAACACATAGACATAGGCAAAGGCGATGCGGCCGATCAGCTTGTTCTTCGACATCCGCCCGATAGCGACGGGGATCGACAGCAGAGCGCCGATGACCAGCGAAATGCCGACCAGGGAGAGCGTGGTCAGCAGCCCGGAAATATATTTGGGTCCGTAGCGCGCGACCTTTTCGGGCGCCCAGGCATCGATCAGATACCACACCAGAAGGATGCCGGCGACGAGCCAGAAGGCGAGGGTCAGGTTTCCCGCGACACGCTCGAACGTCCATGAGCGGGGCAGGGCCGGCGGCCGCTGCTCGGAGGCGTCGATGCTGTCTTGCAGCGTCGTCATCGCGCCGTCTCTCCGCGCTTGCCCGCGGCTTCCACCCGGCCGAGCGCTACCGACGACAACAGCGCCAGCACCAGATAGAGCAGCGCCGCCAGGCCGAAAAACAGGAAGGCTTCCTTGGTGTTGCGCGCCGCGATCCCGGTCTGGCGCAGGATGTCGGTGAGCCCGATCGCCGAAACCAGCGCTGTATCCTTGAGCAGGATCATCCAAAGGTTGGACAGGCCCGGCAGCGCGATGCGGATCAGTTGCGGCAGGATGACCAGCCGCATGACCTTGTTGCGGTGCAGGCCGAGCGCGTAGCCGCCCTCGTACTGACCGTGCGGAATCGCGCGGAAGGCGGACAGGAACACCTCGCTGGCGAAGGCGGAAAACACGAAGGCGAGCGCGATGACCCCGGCCAGGAAGGCATTGATCTCCAGGCCGGCTTCCACGCCGAGTGCCCGGAAGACCTGCTGGATGCCGATCTGCAGCCCGAAATAGACCAGAAACAGGGTCAAAAGTTCCGGCAGGCCGCGGAAGATGGTGGTGTAGATGTCGGCGGCGGTGCGAAAGCTCCATTCCCGGCTTTGCTTGGCCAGGGCGACTAGGAAACCGATGAACAGCCCGATCGGCAAGGTCGCGAGCGCGAGCGCGATCGTGGTGACGACGCCGATGGCGATCTCGTCGCCCCAGCCCAGATCGCCGAAGCTCAGCAAGGTCAGGTAACTGTCCATGTGCCCCGCGCGCCCGCCGCGCGTCCGGCGCTATCGCCGGCCGTGCGGAACCGGATCGCCGGACGGTGCGATGACCGTCCGGCATGGCCGCGTTTATGCGGCATCAGTCGCCGTAAACGTCGACATCGAAATATTTGTCGTTGATTTCCTTGTATTTGCCGTTTTCACGGATAGCCAGAATGGCGGCGGACAGCTTGTCGGCAAGCTCGGTTTCGCCCTTGCGCACTGCGATGCCGGCGCCTTCACCGTTGATGACGGGATCGGGTGTCAGCGTATCGAGGATCTTGCAGCACGCGCCGTCGTCGGTCTTCAGCCATTCCGACAAAACGATGACGTCGTCGATCACCGCGTCGATGCGGCCATTGGCGATGTCGAGCTTGTACTCGTCGGGCGTCGGATAAAGCTTCAGGTCGGCCGAGGGCAGCTTTTCCTCGGCATAGTTGGAATGGGTGGTGGAGGATTGCGCGCCCAGCGCCTTGCCGGCCAGGGCCTCATCGGTGGCTTCGGTTATGGCGCTGTCCTTGGGCACGGCGATCGCCGGCGGGGTGTTGTAATATTTAGCGCTGAAATCGACCTTTTCCTTGCGCTCCTCGGTGATCGACATCGAGGCGATGATGGCGTCGAACTTGCCGGCCTGCAGAGCCGGGATGATGCCGTCCCAATCCTGGGTAACGAATTCGCAGTCGGCCTTCATCTCCTCGCAAAGCGCTTTGGCGATATCGATGTCGAACCCGACCAGGGAACCGTCGGCCTCGAGATTGTTGAAGGGCGGGTAGGCGCCTTCCGTGCCGATCTTGAGCTTCATCATGTCCTGGGCATGGGCGCCAGCGCCCAGGGAAAGGGCGAGGATGGCGGCCGATGCGGCTATCGCCAGACGCTGTTGGATACGCATAATGTTCCTCTCTGTCCTTTTGTCATTGGCTTGCGGCTTGCGGCCGCTTGTCGTTTCCGGCGGGTGCCGAAACACCCGCGAAAACCGGATACTCCCACTGTTTTTGTCGGGAATGCAACCGCAAAGCGTGACAAGTCTTTCCCGCGCCCGAACGCTCAGGCTTTGGCGCCGCGCGCCGCCAGGCCGGTCGTCGTTTCGACGAAATCGGCGATCGCGGTGATGTCGCCGAGCCCGAACACCGGCACGGTTTCTCCCGCCACGGGGTGATCGGCCGCGATCGCGACAATGTTGGGGCTCGTTCCGGTGAGCGGTTCGCGGCTGCGCGCCTCCAGGCGGCGGGTCTCGAGTTTGGGATGGGCGTCGTGCTTGTAGCCTTCAACCAGTACCAGGTCGCAGGGCGCGAGCTTGTCGAGCACGTCGGCCAGACTGGGCTCGCCCTCGTCGCGCAATTCGTGCATCAGCGCCCAGCGCCGGCCCGACACGATCGCCACCTCCATGGCGCCGGCCTCGCGATGGCGGAAGGAATCGGTTTCGGGTCGGTCGATGTCGAAGGCGTGATGAGCGTGCTTGACCGTCGATACGAGATGGCCGCGCCGGCCGAGTTCGGTAACCAGTGCCGCGGTCAGCGCGGTCTTGCCCGAATTCTTCCAGCCGGTAATACCGAAAACGCGCCGTGTCATCGCGCCTGCTCCGCAATCAGCCGCTCGGCGGTGGCGAGATCGCCCGGCGTGTTGATGTTGAAAAATGGGTCGATTTGCTGACCATTGTGTTTTTGCACGGCGAAATCGACGATGTCGACGGGGTGGGATCGGCAAAAGCCGGAAACGGAATGGTTTCCCGGCTCGTCGAGAAACGCCGCCATGGCGTCGGCCAATGTCGTCGGCCACAGGCCGAACACCGGATGCGGCCGGTTGTGCGAGGCGGCGAGCGCGATCCGCCCTGGGTTCCCGGTTGCAGCCAGCCGCGCGACCAGGTCGCGCGGGAAAAAGGGCGTGTCGGTCGCTGCCGTGACGAGCCTGTCGAAGCCGGCGCTGGCAGCCCAGGCCAGGCCGGCATGGATGCCGGCGAGCGGTCCGCGCTGTCCGGCAAGAATGTCACCGATCACCGGGCGCCCAAAGGCGGAAAAACGCTGCGGCTCGATGTTGGCGCTCACCGCGATCGCCTCGACGCCGGGCGCGAGCCGCTCCAGCGCGTGAGCGATCAGCGGCTTGCCCGCGAGCGGGAGGAAGGCCTTGTCGGGGCCAGCCATGCGCGAGGAGCGGCCACCGGCGAGGACGACCCCGGCGATCCGGCTCCTCACGGCTCACGCTCCCCCCAGTGGTCCGGCGACGCGGTCGACCCACATGCCGTAAAGCGTGGCGCAGATCGCCGCGACGGCCGACAGCGCCATCACCCACAATAGCGGCATGGCTCCGCTGTCGGGCGACAGCAGCGCACCGGCGACCACCGCCAGCGCGGCGCCGCCGCCGATCTGCATGGAACCGCCGAGGCCGGAGGCG
Organism: Nitratireductor arenosus; assembly: GCF_009742725.1. GTDB lineage: Bacteria > Pseudomonadota > Alphaproteobacteria > Rhizobiales > Rhizobiaceae > Mangrovimarina > Mangrovimarina arenosa. The sequence continues at coordinate 833,011 of NZ_WPHG01000002.1, forward strand.
GAGCCCGCCAAACGCGGGCGCACGCTAACGATGCCGGCATTGGCGCTCGGCAGGGTGATGCCGTTGCCCAGCCCCACCATGGCGGCCGGGCCGAACAGCGACAGCGGGTGGACGAAACCGAGCCCGAACAACGCCAGTGACACGATCATGCCGAGAAAGGTCACGATATTTCCGGCAAGCATCATCGGCCCGAGCCCGACGCGCGCGCCGTACCGGCCCGACAGGAAATTGCCGCTCATGTAGCCGACGGAGATCAGCATGAAATAGAACCCGTATTCCGACGGGCTGAGTTTCAGGATTTCGGTGGCGACATAGGGCCCGCCGCCAAGAAAGGCGAAGAACGAGCCGGTGGCGAAGGCAGCCGTCAGCGCGTAGGCCCAGAAGCGGCGCGAGCGCAGCAGTTCCGGATAGGCGCGAAACTGCGCGGTGAAGCTGGGCGAAAGCGTCTTGTTGGTCTCGTTGAGGTCGAAATAGACGACGCTGATCGACACTAGGCCGAAGCCCAGCGTCAGCACGAAGGTGGATTGCCAGCCATACCATTCGTCGAGAAGGCCGCCGATCGCCGGGGCGATCATCGGCACCAATGACATGCCCATGACGATATAGGCGATCTTGCTGACCGTTTCCTCCGTGCGCACGGTGTCGCGCACGATGGCGCGCGACAGCACCATGCCGGCCGCCGAAAAGGCCTGCAGCACGCGGCAGGCGAGCAGGATCTCGATGGTCGGCGCAAACAGCGCCGCGACGGTGCCGACCAGGAAGACCGAAAAACAGGTCAACATGACCGGCCGGCGGCCGAACCGGTCCGAGGCCGGCCCGATGAAGAGCTGCAGCACGGCGGTCGCGCCGAGATAAAGCGACACCAGAAGCTGCACCAGGGCGTAGTCGGCCGAAAAATGCCGGGCGATGCCGGGCAGGGACGGCAGAAAAATGTTCATCGCCAGCGGCCCGGTCGCCGTCGCGATGACGAGGGTGAGGATATGGGGCGAACGGACCCCCGGCAGTTGACGTCGGTCGCTCATACCGGCCTCCGTCTGTCCATGGCGCGGGACGGGCCGCCTTTCTTGCGCGCCGCCATGCTCAAAGACCGTCAGGGCTCATAGTCGGCCCCGTGCTTTCGGCGGCCGGCTTGCGCGGGCCGCGCACCTGCTCGCGGTAGAGCGTGAACAGGCCCGAGCCCACCACGATCACCGCGCCGGCGATCATCGCCGCGTCGGGCACGTCGCCGAAGATGGCATAACCGAGCACGAGAGCCCACAACAGCCCGGTATAGCGGTAGGGCGCCACGAAGGAGATGTCGCCGGAGCGCATCGAGACGATGACGCACTGATAGCCGACCAGCACCATCACGGCGGCGACGGCGAGCGTGCCAAACTGGCCGCCGTCGAGCGGTTTCCAGCCACCCAGCGGGACGACGAGCAAGCCGCCGATGATGGTGACGCCGACCGCGCTCAGCGTGGAAACCAGCAGGGTCGGCACGTCGGCGTGGATGCGCCGGGTGGCAAGGTCGCGCACGGTGCAGAACATGACGGCCAGAAGCGCAAGCAGCGAAAACGCGCTGAACCCTTCGAAACCCGGGCGGATGATAATCAGAACGCCGGCGAACCCGGCCAGAATGGCCGACCAGCGCCGCCAGCCGACCGGCTCGGCAAACACCAGTGCCGCGCCCATCGTCACTGCCAGCGGGAGCACCTGAAGCACCGCCGTCACATTGGCCAGCGGCAGACGCTGTAAAGCGAGCAAAAAGGAGACCGTCGCACCGATTTCGGCCGCGACCCGGAGCAGCACCATCGGATTGCGGATGCCCGACAGCTTGTTTGCCACGCCGGCGCGCCAGGCAAGCAGGGCGACCAGCAGCGTGGCGACGATGCCGCGCACCAGCATGATCTGGCCCATGTTGAGCTCGGTGCTGACCAGCTTGACGACGGCGTCGTTGACCGTGAAGGCGGCCATGGCGATCGCCATGGTGAGCGCGCCGCTCAGATTGGGGGAAAGGTGCAAGGCCATGTCCGGAACAGTTCTTAACCGGATTACGCACACCCCTGCGCAAACGCAACCGCAAACCACTGGTCCAGACGGCTGGAACGCGCCCGTGCGCGGGACCGGCCTAGCGAACCTCCGTTGCCGGGCTTGCCGTTACGGCCCGTTCAGGCTTTTGCCCATGGCTGCGATATGCGGCTCGTAGACCGGTTTGAGGGTGCGCGGAAACCTCAACAGCATGGCATGGATGATATTGTCGGCGCCGAACTCGAACCGGTCGTAGAAAATATCGTCTTCCACGTAACCCGACAGCACCACCCAATTGTCTTTCACGCGCCGGTAGGTCACCTCGAAACCCTCGCGTCCGGCCGGCTCGCTCGCCTGGTCGGCAAAGGCCTCAGGCGAGGCCTGGAGCGCGTTGTTGAAGGCGTAGACGGCCAGACTCGCCCCGTCCTCGGAAAGCCAGGTCATGCCGTCGCCGTTTTGCGGCGGTTCCATCGCCTGGCGAAAGATTTCTGCGGGAAAGGTGACCGAGGTGCCGTAGCGGGAATTCTTGTAGGTCAGCGTGTCGGCGAACGCGTGCAGGCTGAACAGGCCGGCGGTCAGGCACACAAGGACACGCATCGTCATGGCCGGACCTTTCCTGGCGCGCACGCTATCCTCCCGTCACGCTCATATGGCGCGAGACCGAGGGCCGGTTGGTGCGGCGGTCGATGACGAAATCGTGCCCCTTGGGCTTGCGCCCGATGGCCGCGTCGATCGCGGCATGCAGGAGTTCGTTGCCCTCCGACGCGCGCAGCGGCTGGCGCAGGTCGGCGGCGTCCTCCTGGCCCAGGCACATATAGAGCGTGCCGGTGCAGGTCAGCCGCACCCGGTTGCAGCTTTCGCAGAAATTATGCGTCATCGGCGTGATGAAACCGAGCCGCCCGCCGGTCTCGGCGATCTCGACGTAGCGCGCCGGCCCGCCGGTCTTGAACGGAATGTCGGTCAGGGTGAATTCGTTCTCCAGCCTGGCGCGCAAGAGCGACAGTGGCAGATACTGGTCGGTGCGGTCGGCGTCGATCTCGCCCATCGGCATGGTCTCGATCACCGTCATGTCCATGCCGCGCCCATGCGCCCAGCGCAGCATCTCGGGGATTTCGCCGTCGTTGAAGCCTTTCAGCGCCACGGCGTTGATCTTGACCTTCAGCCCGGCCCGCTCGGCCGCCTCCAGCCCTTCCATCACCTTGCCGAAATGGCCCCAGCGGGTGATGGCGCGGAACTTGTCGGGATCGAGCGTGTCGAGCGACACGTTGAGGCGCCTCACTCCGCAATCGGCGAGCTCGTCGGCGAAACGGGCGAGCTGCGAGCCGTTGGTTGTCAGCGTCAGCTCCTCGAGCGCGCCGCTTTTGAGATGGCGCGACAGCTCGCGCACCAGATGCATGATGTTCTTGCGCACCAGCGGCTCGCCGCCGGTCAGGCGGAGCTTGCGCACGCCCTTTTCGACAAACGCCGTGCACAGCCGGTCGAGCTCCTCCAGCGACAACAGATCCTTCTTCGGCAGGAAGGTCATGTCCTCGGCCATGCAGTAGGTGCAGCGGAAATCGCAGCGGTCGGTGACCGACACGCGCAGATAGTCGATCGTGCGTCCGAACGGGTCGATCATCGGAACTGTGCTGGCGGTCATGCTGTCGGTCCTGCCTCGCGAATGGTCCGGCCCGCCGTGCCTGGCGCGGGCTTGCAGCCTTGGTAACATTTTCGCTGTATCTGGCGCAATATATCGACTTGATGCCGCGCCGCGATGATGGGATAGCGACATCGATGACCGCGGAGCGGACAAAACCGGCGGCAGCGGAGAATTGATCATGGCGGCCCCGAAAGAACTGCGCGTTTCCAAGGACCGGCGCGTCCTGACCGTGACCTTCGCCGACCAGAGCCACCCGCTGGGCGCCGAGATGCTCAGGGTCCTGTCGCCTTCGGCCGAGGTGCAGGGCCATTCGGCCGAGCAGCGCGTCACCGTGGGCGGCAAGAAGGACGTCGCCATAAGCCGGCTCGAGCCGGTCGGCAATTATGCCGTGCGCATCGTCTTCGACGACGGCCACGACACCGGCATCTTCACCTGGGCCTATCTCGACACGCTCGGCCGCGAGAAAGAGGCACGCTGGCAAGCCTATCTCGACGAACTCGAGCAAAAAGGCCTGGCGCGCTGACCCGTTACGGGCAGTCGCTGGGGGCGAGATAGCGCCGCTTGGCCCAGCCTGTCACGGTGCGGTCGCCGTCGTAATGGGTGACGCGGCACCAGCGGCTCGGCAGCGGCCGGCTTGTCGGCGTGCACGCGCCTTCGCCGGCGATGATGCCGTGATTGCCCGGACGCAGCATGTCCACGATCGCAGACTTCGCCGAGGCCCGGCTGCGCAGGTTGAGCACGTCCCAGCTCTCGACATTGACCACCTGGTAGCAACCCGGTCCCGAGGTGGCGAGCGCCCCGGGTGCGCCGGCCGCCAGCGCGAAAAAGCCGGCAAGTGCGATGGTGTGGCGCAAAGATGTCATCGTCCTGTATCCTCCGTGGCGGAACGCGGTCGGGCAAAACCGATCATAACCGCCGTCGGCGGCGCCTGCCAGCCTGAGCGCGGCGAGCCTCGGGGTCGGCTGCGGAGGGTCGACAAAATGGCGCGGGCAGAGGAAGGGCATGGACAGGATCGAGACGGTGGCGGAACTGGAAGCGCTTTACGGCCAGCCCGGCGAGACGTCGCTGGTCAAGGAACTCGACCGCGTCATTCCAGAATATGCCGCCTTCATAGAAGCCTCGCCCTTCGTAGCGCTCGCGACTTGCGGTCCGGAAGGGCTCGACTGCTCGCCGCGCGGCGACCTGGCTGGTTTCGTGCGCATTCGCGACGAAAAAACCCTGCTATTGCCGGATCGGCGCGGCAACAACCGCACGGATTCCTTGCGTAACATCGTGCATGACGGCCGGGTGGGGCTTTTGTTCCTGGTGCCGGGGTCGGCAACAACCTTGCGTGTCAACGGACGGGCCATGCTGACGGCGGACGCGGCGCTGTGCGCGTCTTTCGCCGTCGACGGCCAGCCGCCGCGCTCGGTCGCGGTCATTTCGGTGGAGGCGGTCTATTTCCAATGCGCTCGCGCCATCGCGCGTTCGGGCCTGTGGAACCCGCAAAACCATGTCGACCCGAAAACCCTGCCGACGCCCGGACAAATTCTCGCCGTTGCCAGCAGGCAGGAAATCGACGGCGAAGCCTATGATCGCGACTGGCCGCGACGGGCCGAAAAGTCGATGTGGTGACGCGACGCCTTAGCCGGGGTCGAGCATATTCAGGACCGGGCATGTTGGCGCGGTTTCCCGCGCGCATTTGCCGACCGTTTCGGCAAGGATATGCTCCAGCCGCGCCAGGTCTGCCAGCTTGTTGCGGACATCGTCGAGATGAGCGCTGGCAATGCGCTCGACCTGGGCGCAGCTCTCCCCATGCGGTCGCGCGAGTGCGAGCAGGGCTCGGATGTCGGCAAGGCCGAAGCCGAGTTCGCGTGCGCGTCGGATGAAGGCGAGGGCGCGGCGATGGCCGTCGTCGTAGATACGTCGTCCGCCAGCGGTGCGCGGCGGGGCCGGGAGCAACCCTATCCTTTCATAATAGCGGATCGTCTCGATATTGACGCCGGTCTTGCGCGACAGCATGCCAATCGGCATGGCGGCGGCTCGCGGATCCGTGATCGTTTTCACCGAAATGCCCCTTGTTCCTGTAGCTGCTACAGGATGTAGCGTCGAGCCATGACGGACAATTCACTTCAACGCGATGTGCGAACCGACGAGGCCGCGGCGCCCGGTCCGGGGGTCGGACTGGCTATAGGGGCGGGCCTGTTCGGCGCCCTCGCGGCATCGGCCTGCTGTATGATCCCGCTCGGTCTTTTTCTCATCGGCGTCAGTGGGGCTTGGATCGGCAATTTGACGGCGCTTGCGCCGTTCCAGCCCTTTATCCTCGCCGCAACCGGCGTCTGTCTCGGTTATGGCTTTTGGCGATTGCGAAGCGCGCGGGGCAGGGATTGCGCCAAGGGTAGCGCGTGCGCGCGGCCTTTGTCGCGGAGATTGGTGAACTGGACGGCCGGGCTTGCCACGATTCTGGTGGTTGCCGCCCTTGCCTTTGACATGGTCGCACCAGCCCTGCTTGGTTCGTGAGAAAGGAGGTCCAAATGAAACGTCGTCTGATGATGGCATTGCCGCTGCTGTTGCTCGGCGGAATTGCGGGCGCCGCGGAGCGAACGGTCGTTCTGGACATCGCCAATATGTATTGCGCCGCGTGCCCTCACATCGTCCGCTCGGCCCTCATGCGGGTGGACGGCGTTCTGGATGTTTCCGTTTCGCCAGATGAACGAACCGCGACCGTCGTTTATGACGACCGGCATGCGCAAATCGAAATCTTTACTGCGGCGAGCGCCAACGCTGGATACCCCGCAACCGAGAGGCGTTGACATGGTTTTGGCCACGTTGCGCCGTTTCTCGACCCTGACATGCCCGCATTGCGGTTTTTCCGAACGCCGCCAAATGCCGATCGACGCGTGCGCGTTTTTCCACGAATGTGGCGGCTGCAAACAGTTGCTGCGCCCGCTTGACGGCGATTGTTGCGTGTTCTGCTCCTATGGGAGCGAGCCATGTCCGCCGGTCCAGGCAGGGGAGGCGAAGGGCCGGTAGCCGGCTGCCGCCCTGTGTCGGACAAGAGCGGCTTGCCGGCCTGTGGCCCGCTATGGATTGGAACGTGGTACGAGGCAGTATTGTTCAGTTACACGAACCGGGCCGAAATTGCCTTCCATCGAGGTTTTGCGACGCGGACCTAACCATAGAGCATTTCCGACGTGGACGGCTTTTCCGCCCCGGCCCGTCGGGCGAGCCCGATAAACCAGACCTCACCGTCGAAGCCGTTGCCCGATAGTCCTATCGCGCTACGGACTTCTCCTTGCCGGAACGAAAATCCATTCCATCTAACCGCTTCCATCTTAAAGATGGACGGCTCTAGGCCATCGCCTTTTGCAGGTTCTCGTCGATCTTGTCGAGAAAGCCGGTGGTCGACAGCCAGGGCTGGTCGGGGCCGATCAGCAGCGCCAGGTCCTTGGTCATGAAGCCGGATTCGACGGTCTGCACACAGACCTTTTCCAGTGTCGTGGCGAAATCGGCCAGCTCGGAATTGTCGTCGAGCTTGGCGCGGTGGGCGAGCCCTCGCGTCCAGGCAAAGATCGAGGCGATCGAGTTGGTCGAGGTCTCCTCGCCCTTCTGGTGCTGGCGGTAGTGGCGGGTAACCGTGCCGTGCGCGGCCTCGGCCTCGACCGTTTGGCCGTCGGGCGTCATCAGCACCGAGGTCATCAGGCCGAGCGAGCCAAAACCCTGCGCCACGGTGTCGGACTGCACGTCGCCGTCATAGTTCTTGCACGCCCACACATAACCGCCCGACCATTTCAGGTTGGAGGCGACCATATCGTCGATCAGCCGGTGCTCGTACCAGATCTTGGCGTCCTTGAACTTTTGCTCGAACTCGGCCTCGTAGACCTCCTGGAAGATGTCCTTGAAGCGACCGTCATAGACTTTCAGGATCGTGTTCTTGGTCGACAGATAGACCGGATAGCCGCGCTGCAGGCCGTAATTGAGCGAGGCGCGGGCGAAATCGCGGATCGAATCGTCGAGATTGTACATCGCCATGGCGATGCCGGAGGAGGGTGCGTCGAAGACCTCGTGCTCGATGGTCTCGCCGTCCTCGCCGACGAACTTGATCGTCAGCTTGCCCTTGCCAGGGAACTTGAAATCGGTCGCGCGGTACTGATCGCCGAAAGCGTGCCGGCCGACGATGACCGGCTTGGTCCAGCCCGGCACCAGGCGCGGCACGTTCTTGGCGATGATCGGCTCGCGGAAGATGACGCCGCCCAGAATGTTGCGGATCGTGCCGTTGGGCGAGCGATACATGCGCTTGAGGTCGAATTCCTCCACGCGCGCCTCGTCGGGCGTGATCGTGGCGCATTTCACGCCGACGCCGTATTGCTTGATCGCGTTGGCCGCGTCGACCGTCACCTGGTCGTCGGTGGCGTCGCGATACTCGATCCCGAGATCGAAATATTTAAGGTCGACGTCGAGATAGGGGTGGATCAGCTTTTCCTTGATGAACTGCCAGATGATGCGGGTCATCTCGTCGCCGTCGAGTTCGACGACGGGGTTGTCCACCTTGATCTTCGCCATGGAAAGTCCTCGTTTTCTGGGATTGGCGGTCAGTTGGCCGCCTGTGTCGGAAAGGGGTCGCGGCCCCTATATCAAAGCGCCTGCGCACGCGCAAACGCGCCAAAGTCTAACTTGCCATTGCCGGGACGCGCGCCCACGTTGTGCCTGTCCGTCATGCGGAGGTGAAGGTGAGCCAGACACGGTTTTTCGAGTTCGACGCCGGCGATGTGCGACTTCATTGCGCCGAAATGGGCGAGCGTGGCCGGCCGCTGATCGTTTGCCTGCACGGCTTTCCCGAATATTGGGCTGCGTGGCGCAACGTGATGGGCGAGCTGGCGGCGCGTTATCACGTTGTCGCCCCCGACCAGCGCGGTTTCAACCTGTCGTCCAAGCCTGACGGCGTGGAGGCCTACCGGGTGCGCAACATGGTGGCCGATCTCGACCGGCTGGCTGCGGCGCTGTCGCCAACGCGCCGATTCGTGCTTGCCGGCCACGACTGGGGCGCGTCGGTCGCCTATGCCTACGCCTTTTTACGGCCCGAGCGGCTCAGCCATCTGGTGATCGCCAACGGCGTTCACCCCGCAGCCTTCCAGCGGGCGATCTTCGAGGATGACGGCCAGCGCGCGGCAAGCCAGTATATCAATACCTTGCGCGCGCCCGGCGCGGAGGAACGCATGGCGGCCGACACTTATCGCCGGACCTTGAAGATGATCGCCGGCTTTTCCACCACGCGCTGGATGACGCCGGCGCAGGAGCGCGCCTATGTCGCCGCCTGGTCGCAACCGGGCGCGATGACGGCGATGCTGAACTGGTATCGCGCCTCGCCGATCGTCGTGCCGGAACCGGGAGCGCCGGCGCCCGACAGCCTGATCCTGTCCCTGCCCGACGAGGCGATGCGGGTCGCCGTGCCGCATCTGGTGCTCTGGGGCGAAGCGGACGAGGCGCTGCGGCCGGCCTGCCTCGACGGGCTGGCGCGTTACGCCGACACGGTTGTCGTGAAGTGCGCGGCCGATTGCGGCCACTGGATCCTGCATGAGAGGCCCGGCTGGGTGGCTGGTGAGATCACGAAATTCCTGTCGGCGGGCGCGGCCTGAGGCCGATCCCGGTCGGAAACAGCTATTTTTTCGCCTTGGGCGGCAGCGCGCCGACAAAACGCGTTGCAACCGCGATCCATTCGCTGATCGTTTGGTCGTCGGCGAGGCCGGTCTGCGACACGATCACGAATCCCTTCATCGGTCGGCCGGTAAAATCCATCGGCCGGGCGCCGGGCCGCGACAGGGCGTCGGCCTCCTGCTCGGGCCCGACGCGGAACATGGCGTCGCCGCCCTTCATCGTTCCGCACAGCATATGGCCGTTCAAGGTGAAGCAGATGCCGCCGAACATGCGGATTTCGCCGGTATTGGGATCGTCGGCAATCAGGGCGCGCACCCGCTCGGCGAGGACCGTGGTCATGGCGGAGTTCCTCGAAACGCTTCTCTTTGCCGGACGAATATGGCAGGGACGCTGCGCGCGCGCAATTTGACCGATATTTCAACCCAGAAACGGGGCCCGAAACCATGGCCGACGACAATCGCGACAGGCCGCTGATCGCCGAGGGACCGGTCGTCATCCTTGTCGAGCCGCAGCTTGGCGAAAATATCGGCATGGTGGCCCGCGCGATGGCCAATTTCGGCCTGGCGGAGCTGCGCCTGGTCAATCCGCGCGACGGATGGCCGAGTGACAAGGCGCGGGCGGCGGCAAGCCGGGCCGACCATGTCATCGAGCGCACCACGGTTCATGCCACCACCGAGGATGCGATTGCCGATCTCGGCTTCGTCTACGCCACCACGGCCAGGGCACGGGACGGGTTCAAGCCGGTTCGTGCGCCAGTGGAGGCCGCGCGCGTCCTGCGAACGCGTTTTCGCGCCGGCCAGCGGACCGGCATCTTGTTCGGTCGCGAGAAATTCGGACTGTCGAACGAGGAAGTGTCGCTCGCCGATGAGATCGTCACCTTTCCGGTCAATCCGGCCTTTTCGTCGCTCAACATCGCTCAGGCGGTGCTGCTGATGTCGTATGAATGGATGAAGTCGGGTCTGGCCAGCGAGGCGCAAACCGCGTTTTGCGGCCCGCAGATGGAGCCGGCGCAAAAGCAGACCCTGCACAGTTTCCTCGATCATCTGGAAGACGCGCTGGCGGCGCGCGGCTATTTCCGGCCGGCGGAAAAGCGGCCCAAAATGGTGTCGAACCTGCGTTCCGTCCTGACCCGGCCGGCCTTCACCGACGCCGAGATCAAACTGTTGCGCGGCGTCATCTCCTCGCTTGAAAGATATTCGCCGACCGAGCCGCGCGGCGCGGGCGCGCCGGCGCAGCGGACGCGCGGGGCGAAGAGCGAGAACGACGATGGCTGAGAGGCCCGTCCTGGTGTTCGATTCGGGCATTGGCGGGCTGACGGTGCTGCGCGAGGCGCGCGTGCTGATGCCCGACCGGCGTTTCGTTTACGTCGCCGACGATGCGGCGTTTCCCTACGGAAATTGGGAGGAACGGGCGCTGAAAACCCATATTGTCGGGTTATTCGGCCGATTTTTGGCCAGATTCGATCCCGAAATTTCGGTTATTGCCTGCAATACCGCCTCGACGCTGGCGATCGACGCCCTGCGCAAAGCCTATCCCAGGCGCCGCTTCGTCGGCACCGTACCGGCGATCAAGCCGGCGGCGGAGCGGACACGCTCGGGCCTGGTGTCCGTTCTGGCGACGCCCGGCACGGTCAAGCGCCAATATACGCGTGACCTGATCACGCAATGGGCCTCGAAATGCCATGTGCGGCTCGTCGGCAGCGTCGGGCTCGCCGCCCTTGCCGAAACCTATCTGCGGCAGGGTTTCGTCGACGAGGAGGCCGTGCGGGCCGAAATCGCGCCCTGTTTCGTTGAGATGGACGGGCGGCGCACAGACATTGTCGTGCTCGCCTGTACGCATTACCCGTTTCTGGCAAACCGCATGCGCAAGACCGCGCCATGGCCGGTCGACTGGATCGACCCGGCCGAGGCGATCGCCCGGCGCGCCTTTTCCCTGCTGGGCCCTGGCGAGGGCGCCGCGGTCCCGGCCGGGCCGGATCCTGCCGTCTTCACCGCCGCCGAACCGGACCCGGCGATCCGCCGGCTGATCCAGGGTTTCGGACTGGCGCTGATCTAAGGCGTTTCCAGCCGCTTCGGGAACCGGGCGGGCGATGCGGGCATTGTCCTTCCGCAGCAGAAGGAGACATATCATGCCGGCGACATCGAAGGCACAGCAGAAGGCGGCGGGCGCGGCACTGGCCGCTAAGCGCGGCGAGATTTCCCCCGGCGAATTGGTCGGGGCATCGAAGGAGATGTTCGACACTATGAGCGAAGCCGAGCTGGAAGAACTCGCCTCGACTTCCCGCAAGGGTCTGCCCGACAAGAAGGGCGATTGAGCGCGCCCGTCTTCGGCCCGATCGGCATCGCGATGATCAAATGAATGCCACATTCCCCGCCGATAGTGGCCACCGTTCGAACCGTATCGCGGTTCCAACGACGAACGTCTCGCAACGAGACGCGGGCAAATGCCAGACTGGCGGGGGCGCACGATGATCACCGCAGGAGCGGTGGTAATCTCGCGTGGAGGCCGGAGAGTGACGCGTTATACTGTGAACAAGACCGACACGGGCGGACGCTTTGCGTCGTCGCCATTTGACGAACCGATCACCGTATTCCAGACCCAGCCCGCCCTTGGCAGGCCGAAAGGGGTCGCGCTGCCGGCGCTGTTTGTCACCGTCGTGGTGGGCGCCGGGCTTGCCATCGGCATTATCGCGATGTCGGGCGAGCCGACATCGGCGGGCACCGGCGCGGCGCCCCAGAAACTGGCGCTGGCAAGTCTGGAAGCGGAACCGGAGCTGATTCCGAACAATGGCGGGACTGGCGCGTCGTCGAAAGACGAGGCCGATGACGGCCCCGCAGCGACTAAGGACGGTGCCGGAGAAAAAACGGGGGCTGGTGAGCCGGAGACCGTGGCGGCAGTCGTGGCCTCGACCGGCGAGGAACCGCTTTCGAAGGACAATCCGCGCTGGGCCGCCATGGGCGGAAGCGTTGCCGCCAAGGCGGCGGTCGCCGTACTTGCCGGAAAGGACGATGGCGCGGCCAAGGTTTCCGCGCCCGATACGCTCGCCTATGTGTCGGATGCCACCAAACCCGCCTTGATGCGCAAGCCGGGCACGGGCGACGGGGCGGTCGAAACGGAGGCGCAGAAGGCCACCGACACCACCAAGCCGTCCGAAGCTGCGCTCGATGCCGATCCGGCCGCAACCCCGGCCGCACAGGGCACGGGCCGTATCACCACCGCCGTCAATATGCGTCGCGGCCCCGACAATGGCGCCGGGATAGTTTCGGTTATCCCGGCCGGGGCCAAGGTTGGTATCGTCAAGTGCCGGGTCTGGTGCCAGGTCGTGCATGACGGGCGCACGGGCTATGTGTTCAAACGTTTCGTGCGCCAGCATGCCGCGGCGTCGGCGACGTCGAAAAAGAGCGCGGCCGCGCCGCAGGCCGCTGCGGAAACCTCCGAACTCGCCACGCTCAAATCGATCCATCGCGGCGGTCGTTGACTTTTTACGGCCGATCGCCTAGCTAGCCGCAGCACCGGTTCGTCAGAGCCGGTGTTTTCAATGACGTGTCCCGTGGGTCTCTTCGCTCTAGCGTGCGCAAGAACCCTGTCAGGCTCCGAAACAGGGGGCCAGAGGAGGGCGCGTTTCCTTCGCCCGGACGGTCTGCGTTCCGGGTAGTGATGATGTGAAAGGAAATGCGATGAGCAAACGCGAATCGTCCAAATACAAGCTCGACCGCCGTCTCGGCGAAAACATCTGGGGCCGTCCGAAATCGCCGGTCAACCGCCGCGAATACGGACCCGGCCAGCACGGCCAGCGCCGCAAGGGCAAGCTTTCGGATTTCGGCATCCAGCTGCGCGCCAAGCAGAAGCTCAAGGGTCATTACGGCGATATTTCCGAAAAGCAGTTCCACCGAATTTATGACGAGGCCAATCGCCGCAAGGGCGATACCTCGGAAAACCTGATCGGTCTTCTGGAGTCGCGGCTCGATGCGGTGGTCTACCGGGCCAAGTTCGTGCCGACGATCTTCGCCGCGCGCCAGTTTGTCAATCACGGCCATATCAAGGTGAACGGCCGGCGGGTCAATATCCCGTCCTACCGCTGCCGTCCCGGCGATGTGATCGAGGTGCGCGAGAAGTCGCGCGAGCTCGTCATGGTGCTGGAAGCCGTGCAGCTCGCCGAGCGTGACGTGCCGGAATATGTGGAGGCCGACCACTCCAAGATGAAAGCCACCTTTACCCGCGTTCCGCAGCTCGCCGACGTGCCCTACGCGGTGCAGATGGAACCCAATCTGGTGGTCGAGTTCTACTCGCGCTGATTTTTCATCGGAACCGCATGTGAAAGGCCGCCGCTCTGGCGGCCTTTTCTTTGGGCGGCAGGTCGGATAGTCAAAACCACCATGCAGACGAGCGGAAAAGGGGGGTGGATCGGCCGATGACCGTGATCGCGCGAATGCCCGACGCCGGCGGCGAGGGCTGCCACCCGTTGTTTCGCGAGGTGCCGTCCTCGGTCGAGTTCAACAAGCTGCGCAAGCGGCTGTTGCGGCATATGCGCCAGGCGATCGACGATTTCGCCATGGCGCGCGCCGGCGAGCGCTGGCTGGTCGCGCTGTCGGGCGGCAAGGATTCCTACGGGCTGTTGGCGTTGTTGCTCGATCTGAAATGGCGCGGCCTGCTGCCGGTCGAACTCCTGGCCTGCAATCTCGACCAGGGGCAGCCCAATTTCCCCAAACATGTGCTGCCCGACTATCTGTCGTCGATCGGGGTTGCCCACCGGATCGAATACCAGGACACCTATTCGGTCGTCACCGACAAGATCGCCGAGAACAGCACCTATTGCGCCTTGTGCTCGCGCCTCAGGCGCGGCCACCTTTACCGGATCGCGCGCGAGGAGGGCTGCCAGGCGCTGGTGCTGGGACACCACCGCGAGGACATTTTGGAGACGTTCCTGATGAACTTCTTCCATGGCGGCCGGCTGGCGGCCATGCCGCCCAAGCTCGTCAACGACGAGGGCGATCTGTTCGTTCTGCGGCCGCTCAGCTATTGCGCCGAGGCCGACCTGGCACGGTTCGCCGAGGCGATGGCCTTTCCGATCATCCCCTGCGACCTGTGCGGCAGCCAGGAGGGGCTGCAGCGCAACGCCATGAAGGCAATGCTCGACGACATCGAACAGCGCATGCCCGGCCGCAAGGATACGATGATCCGCGCGCTCACCCATGTGCGGCCGTCGCATCTTCTGGACCGCGACTTGTTCGACTTTACTGGGCTGGATATCCAGGAGCGACCGGTTCCGATGGGAACCGGTTCGTCGCTCACACCGGCGGGTTGAGCGAGCGGAACAGGCGGCCGCGCTCGGCGATCAGCACCATGACGAGCGCCAGCACCGCGGCGAAGAAATAGCCGCCGGAAAGCGGCGTCACCGTGCCGTCGAAGGCTTGGCCGATCGCCGCGCCGGCCAGACCGCCGCCGAGCGTTTGCACGAAGCCCTGCGTGGAGGAGGCGGTTCCGGCGACGTGCCCGAGCTGTTCCAGGGCCAGCGCGTTGAAATTGGACATGATCCAGGAAAACTGGACCATGGCCACGGCGAACAGGAACAAGAACAGCCAGAAGGGCAGCGGACCGACCAGCGACAGGACAAAAGCGAGGCCGGTCGCGGCGAGAAAGCCGAGCAGCGCGCCATGGGCGAGACGACGCATGCCGAACCGGCCGACCAGGCGCGAATTCATGAATGACGACACCGCCATAAGCCCGGCCACGACCGCGAAATAGACCGGAAACATCGCGCCGACATCATAAAGACCGACATAGATCTGCTGGGCGGAATTGATGAAGCCGAACAGAGCCCCCAGAATGCCGGTGACGGCGATCGAGTAGCAGACCGAAAGCCGGTTGGTCACGACGATGCGGAAGCCGTCCAGGATCGAGCTTGCGGTGAAAGGGCGACGATATTCGGGCCTGAGGGTCTCGGGCAGCCGCAGCCAGGTCCATGCGGTGATGATCAGGGCCAGCACCGCCATCAACAGGAAGATGGCCCGCCATTCCGAAAACAGCATGATCAATTGGCCGGCGCCGGGGGCCAGCACCGGCACGATCATGAAGACCATGAAGACCAGCGACATCACTTCCGCCATCGCACGGCCGCCGAACGAATCGCGCACCATCGACACCGCGATGACGCGGGTAGCCGCGGCGCCGAGGCCTTGGACGAAGCGCAAGAGCAAAAGCACGGAAAAATTCGGAACGAAGGCGCAGGCGAAACCCGCCGCGACATAGATCACGAGGCCGACAAGCAGCGGCCCGCGGCGACCGAAACGGTCGGATACCGGGCCGAAGACGAGCTGGGTGAGCCCGAAACCGGTGATATAGGCGGTTATGACATATTGCCGCGCATTCTCGTCGGCCACGCCGAGGCTGGCGCCGATCTGCTGCAGGCCCGGCAGCATGATGTCGATCGCCAGCGCGTTGATCGCCATCAGCGCGGCGGCCAGGGCGATGAACTCCCAACGCGGGATGGCAAGCGCGTAGGCCGGCTCTTTGGTTGCTTGCTGGTCCATGACCATTGGTCCTGTCGGTAGGCGGAAACGAAAATGCGCCGGAAAACCGGCGCATGAGGCATTGCCTGTCGCGACCGTCCGGCGCGCCGAACGGTCATGCATGGAAGACGGGGTCAGGCGGCGCCCTTCACCGAGACGCCTTTTTCGCCGAAGAAGGGCTGAAGTTCACCGGCCTGGAACATCTCGCGAATGATGTCGCAGCCGCCGACGAACTCGCCCTTGACGTAGAGCTGCGGAATCGTCGGCCAGCTGGAGAATTCCTTGATCCCTTGGCGCAGTTCGTCGGAGGTCAGCACATCGACGCCTTTGTAGTCGACACCGAGATAGTCGAGAATCTGAACGACCTGACCGGAAAAGCCGCACTGCGGAAATCCCGGCGTGCCCTTCATGAACACGACGACGTCGTTGGCTTTCACTTCATTGCTGATGAATTCATTGATGGCGGTCATTGCTTATCCTTTCTCGGCCGGGGGCAAGGCCCGGCGAAATCACGTGCTTTGCCCTATCTATTGCACAAATCGGCCCTTCGCAATCGCGGCCTGTCAGGAGTGGCGCTTGCGCCGCCGAGCCGTCCCCGGCCACGATCCGGCCCGGCGATGACGAGCCGCGTTCAGTCCGGGGCGCTGGTCTGCAAGGCGAGCGCATGCAGAACGCCGCCCATTTTGCCCTTCAACGCCTCGTAGACCATCTGGTGCTGCTGAACCCGGCTTCTGCCGCGGAAACTCTCCGCCACCACTTCGGCGGCGTAATGGTCGCCGTCACCGGCAAGATCGCGGATCGTCACCTGGGCGTCCGGAATCGCCTCCTGGATCATGCGTCGGATTTCGTTCGCATCCATGGCCATGGCAAGAACCTCAGTCGGCGCCGTTCATGAAACGTGGAAACCACGATTCGTGGGTGGTCTTCAATTGCTGTACGGATATGGCACGCGTGCCGCCCAGTTTCAATTCGCCGCCGCCGGTCATGCCGATGCGAACCGCGGCGACCCGCGCGCCAGGCAGGCGTTCGGCGAAGAAACGATCGGTCTCGGCGGCCGGTATCGTCATCAGATAACGGCCCTGGTCCTCGCCGAACAGGGCGGGCAGGGCGGCGATGCCGCCGGGAAGATCGATACGCGCGCCGATGCCCGACGCGATCGCCATTTCCGCCAATCCGAGCGCCAGGCCGCCGTCGGAGAGGTCGTGCACCGCCGTGGCGAGCCCGTCGGCGATCAAGCCGCGCACGAAGGCGCCGACCCGTCTTTCGTGGGCAAGGTCGACCGGCGGCGGCGGACCGTCGAGGCGGCCGCAGACGTCGCGCAGGAAAACCGACTGGCCGAGATGCGTGCCCCATTCGGCCGGCGCGCCGATCAACAAGATGGTGTCGCCTTCGCCGGCAAAGGCGATGCGCGCCATTTTCTGCCAGTCGCGGATCAGGCCGACGCCGCCGATCGTCGGTGTCGGCAGGATGGCCTGGCCGTTGGTCTCGTTGTAGAGCGAGACATTGCCCGACACGATCGGGAAAGCGAGTTCGCGGCAGGCCTCGCCGATGCCCTGAACGGCGCGCACGAACTGCCCCATAATGTCGGGGCGCTCGGGATTGCCGAAATTCAGATTGTCGGTCGCCGCCAGCGGCTCCGCGCCGACGGCGGTCAGGTTGCGCCAGCATTCGGCCACCGCCTGCTTGCCGCCCTCGAAGGGGTCGGCCTCGCAATAGCGCGGCGTGACATCGCAGGAAAAGGCGAGCGCCTTGTGCGCGCTGCCCTCGACGCGAACCACGCCGGCATCGCCGCCCGGCAATTGCAGCGAATTGCCCTGGATCAGCGTGTCGTATTGCTCCCACACCCAGCGCCGGCTCGACTGGTCGGGCGAGGCCAGCAGGGTCAGGAGCGCATCTGCGACGTCGACGGCGGGCACGGCATCGTCCGACAGCGGCTTCGGCGCGGCCGGCGCCGTCCACGGCCGGTCATATTCGGGCGCCTCGTCGCCGAGTTCCTTGATCGGCAGGTCAGCGACCTGTTCGCCCTGGTGCATGACACGGAAACGCAGATCGTCGGTCGTGGTGCCGACGATCGCGAAATCGAGCCCCCATTTGCGGAAAATCGCCTCGGCCTCTTCTTCCTTTTCCGGCCTGAGCACCATGAGCATGCGCTCCTGGCTTTCCGACAACATCATCTCATAGGCCGACATGGCGTCCTCGCGAACCGGAACGCGGTCGAGATCGAGCAGGATGCCGAGATCGCCCTTGGCGCCCATTTCGACGGCCGAGCAGGTCAGGCCGGCCGCGCCCATGTCCTGGATGGCAATCACCGCGCCCGAACCCATCAGTTCCAGACAGGCTTCCAGCAGGCATTTTTCGGTGAACGGATCGCCGACCTGGACCGTTGGGCGCTTTTCCTCGATCGCGTCGTCGAACTCGGCCGAGGCCATGGTGGCGCCGCCGACACCGTCGCGGCCGGTCTTGGCGCCGAGATAGACCACCGGCAGGCCGACGCCTTCGGCCTTGGAGTAGAAAATCGCGTCCGATTTGGCCAACCCGGCGGCGAAGGCGTTGACCAGGCAATTGCCGTTGTAGCGGGCGTCGAACTCGACCTCGCCGCCGACCGTGGGTACGCCGAAGGAATTGCCGTAACCGCCGACGCCGGCCACCACGCCGGCGACCAGATGGCGCGTCTTGGGATGGCTAGGCGCGCCGAAGCGCAGCGCGTTCATGGCAGCGACCGGGCGCGCGCCCATGGTGAAAACGTCGCGCAAAATGCCGCCGACACCTGTCGCCGCGCCCTGATAGGGCTCGATATAGGAGGGATGGTTGTGGCTCTCCATCTTGAAGACGACGCAGTCGCCGTCATCGATATCCACCACACCGGCGTTTTCGCCCGGCCCCTGAATGACACGCGGCCCGTCGGTCGGCAGGGTGCGCAGCCATTTCTTGGAGGATTTATACGAGCAGTGCTCGTTCCACATCGCCGAAAAAATGCCGAGCTCGGTGAAGCTCGGTTCGCGACCGATCAGGTCGAGGATGCGCCGATATTCCTCCGGCTTGAGACCGTGGGCGGCCACGAGCTCGGGCGTGATCGGGATGGTGTTGGGAATTGTCATGAACGCGTGTTTCGCAAAGCCGTTTGGTCAGGCTCCCTTAGCGCAAGCGCGTCGGGCATGACACCGCAAAAAGCGAAAAATCCGCGCGGCGGACCAGCCTTCCACGGCTCAGCCGAAACTGTCGTAGCCGGCGACCCCGCCTTCCAGGAGCTGGCGCAGGATCTGGAACCCCGAGCGCACCGCGTCCCGCGTGGGCGGAACCGAAAAGCCGACCCGGACGCGATGGTGAACCTTGTCGGTGCGGGCGGGTTTGTATTCGTCCTCGTCGTCGATCAGCACGCCTTCATTGGCGGCCGCCTTCTTGAAGGTTCCAGAATGCCATGGCTCGGGCAGCTTCAGCCACAAGAACGGCGCGCGCGGATGGGAGGTGAAATCGAAGCCCGACAGGATCGTGCGCGCCAGCTTCTCGCGCGCCTCGATTTCGGCGCGGACGCGGGCGCGGATCGCGTCGGCCTCGCCCGACAGCACCAGTTGCGCGGCCAGTTCTGCGAGTAAGAAGGGTTTGCCGCCGGTCAACATCTTGTAGGCCATCTGAACGCGCGGCGCGAAATGCGGCGGGCAGGCGACCCAGCCGCCGCGAATGCCGGCGGCGACCGTCTTCGACATGGAACCGATGTGAAACGTCCGCTCCGGCGCCAGCGTGACCAGCGGCGTCGGCGGCTGCTCGAGCAGCGCGCCGTAGATCGCGTCCTCGATCAGCCAGACATTGTGCTTGCGGGCAATCTCGACGATGGCGCGTTTGCGCGCCTCGCTCAGCGTCGTCAGCGTTGGGTTCTGCAGCGCCGACATCAGAAAGGCGAGCTTGGGGTGCTGTTGGGCGCACAGTCTTTCGAATTCCTCCGGAACCGGGCCGCCGGCGTCGGCCGGGATCGCCACCGGACGGCGGCCGATCAGATTGGCGCTGCGCGCGATCGAGGAATAAGTCAGGTGCTCGAACACGATCCGGTCGCCCGGCGCGGTGATCGAGGCGATGACGGCAAGGATGCCGGCGTGGCCGCCGAGCGCCGGAACGATCGTGTCTTCGGCCGGTCGCCAGCCGGCATGGGCGAGCCAGCGGCTTCCCGCCTCCAGCCAGGCGGGGCAGGGCGCGCGCACATAGTCGAGGTTTTCCTCATAACGCTCGCGCCCGAGGCGCACGATCAGATCGCCAATCGCCCGGTCCTGGTCGACATCGGGGGCCGCGGTCGAATCCATGCGTGTCATGCCGGGCGCGGACGGCGCGCGGGTGCCGCCGAAAAACGCGGCGTTCGCGACCGGGGTGCCCGTATCGGCGCCGGACTGGCCAAGCACGAAGGTGCCGCGCCCCACTTCGCCGGAAACCAGCCCGCGTTCGCGTACCAACGCATAGGCCCGGCCGACCGTGCCGACGGTGACGCCGATATCGAAGGCGAGATTGCGTTGCGGCGGCAGCTTCGCACCGGCGGGAAGGGTGCCGGCGGCGATGTCGGCCTCGATCCGGTCGGCCAGGCGCATATAAAGCGGCGCCGCGCCGTCATCGAGGTTCGGGAGCCAATTTGTCATGGTGTCAATATTAATATTGTCATCCCAGATGAGTCAATTCAGAAACGCGCTCCGGGAGGCTTGTTGCGGCAAACCCTGAGGAGGCACCAATGAAGGGTGCAATTGATACAATCAAGGTCGACAGTCTGCATTGGACCGGCGCGGTCCGGCGTTACCGGGCCGATTACGTGCGGCGCATCACCGTCAGGCTTGTCTCGATGTGGTTGCGTCTCGATCGGCTGGCGGAGCGGCAGCGCAGCCGCCGCGCGCTGCGTGACCTCACGGTCGAGCAATTGCGCGACATCGGTCTGAGCGAGCAGCAGGCCCGGCGCGAAAGCGGCCGCCATTTCTGGGACTGATCCCGTCGGTTTGCGGCGAGGGGGCGTCTGTCGCTCCCTCGCGCGGCCGGCCTTGCCAGGCCGCAACGCGCTTCAGGCGCACGCCTTCGATCCGGCGGTCCAGCGCCGCAGGTCCGCGGCGGCGCGGTTGCCGAGTTTGTCGCCCATCAGCGGCCCGAAGGCGTCGACCTTGGCCGGGTCGCCTTCGGCCTGGACGACCAGGAGCGGGCGCGCCTCGGGATTGCGCGCTGGCACCAGCAGGATACGCGGGCGTCCGGAAAACGAGTTCAGCTCGTCGGCCATCCGATAGGGCTTGAAGGCCGGGTCGCGGCTGGCGAACCAGCACGATTGTACGGCCAGCGCGATATGTTCCATGGTCTTGAGCGCGGCCGACTTGCCTGGCGCCGACATCGAACCGGGCCCCGACGGACCGGCCTGGCAACCGGCGGCGAGAAGCGAGAGGCCAAGCACCGACAGGCCCAGCACGGTGGCCGGTGAAGGGCGCTCGCGGCGGCATTGATCGCGCCGAAACCGGCCAAAGGCCGGATCCTGGCCGACCTGGCCCTTTTCATCCGGACGATTTTGCCACATTGCGCATCATTCCCATATTGTTGGACGGCTGCGTCAGCGCCGCGCCGAATCCGGCTTCTATCGGCGCGACCATGCACCAAACCGATCGGCCGCGAAAGCGCATGAGGACGCGGCCCTCCTCGACCGTCTTGACACCGTCCCGGCCCGTTGGGTTATGACGGATTGTTGAATGGGGGCGTTCGTGGGCGATGGCTCATAGCGAGGTTTGCGTCATAGGCGCCGGTCCGTGCGGTCTGACGACGGTCAAGAACCTGGTTCAGGCTGGGATTGCCGACATAAAGTGCCATGAAGCGCAGCGCGAAATCGGCGGCATCTGGGCCTACAGTCCCGATCCGGCGCGTGTCAGCGTCTATGACGCCGCGCATACGATCTCGTCCAAGCAACTGTCTCAGTTCCGCGATTTCCCGATGCCGGACGCCTATCCGGACTTTCCCTCGCACCGCCAGGTGCTTGCCTATATGCGTGCCTACGCCGAGCATTTCGCTTTGGAGCGGCATATCGGTCTCGGCTCGCGCGTGACGCGGGCGCGGCGCGGTACGGACGGGGGTTGGGTGATCGAGGGCGAGGATCGGAACGGCCCGTTCCGTGATACCGCAAGCCATCTGATCGTCTGCTCGGGCCATCACCGCGAGGCGGAGATGCCGCAAAACACGGCGGATTTTTCAGGAAACCGCATCCATTCGGCCGCGTTTCGGACGACGGAGGCCTATAAGGGAAAGCGGGTGCTGGTGGTGGGCGGCGGAAACTCGGCCTGCGACATCGCCGCAGCACTGGCCCGCGTGGCGGCCCATGTCAGCCTCAGCATGCGCAGCCCGCAACATATCATCCCGAAGCTGATGTTCGGCCGCCCGGTGGACACGCAATATGCCAAGCTGCAACGCTTTCCGGCTTTCCTGCGGCGGCTGTTCGTCGCCTTCGGCCTGCGGCTCACAGTCGGTCCCTACCGCAAATACGGCTTGGCCGAGCCGGAAGCCTCGCCGGTCGGCATGCACCCCACGCTCAACAGCGACATTCTCGATCAGTTTCGTCATGGCCGCGTGACGCCGCGCCCCGACGTCGCCGGTGCCGACGGCGAGATCGTGCGTTTCGTCGACGGGGCTGCCGAGCGGTTCGACGCGATCGTTCACGCGACCGGCTACCGGATCGACTTTCCGTTTTTCGAGGACGGCTTTTGCGACTGGTCGAATACGCTCGAGGTACCGCTTTACCTAAAAATCCTGCCGGAGGACGTCGACAATCTCTACTTCGTCGGTCTTATTCAACCGATAGGGTGCATCTGGGCGCTCGCCGACCGCCAGGCCGAACTGGTCGCCGAAAAGATTGCCGGCCGCTGGCGTCCGCCCGCCGATCTAGGCCGGCGTATCCGCGACGAAATCGCCCGCGATCGGCGGCGCTTCGTCAATAGCCGCCGTCATGCGATCGAGGTCGATTTCCACGAATACAAGCGTGAGATCGGCCGGGCTATCGGCCCAACGCGCCCGCAGGCCGAGAACCGGCGTCCTGTCGCTGCGCCCTGAGTGTTCGAGAGCGCGAATTTCCGGCGGGTTGTCGCGCGACACGCAGGATGGCGCCCAAGATCTCGGCCTTGATCTTCTGGTTCACGGTCATGGTCCAATGGCCGGTCGCTAGGCCCTCGATATCGGTCCGGTCGCGAATGTCGATATTGACGACCCGCGCCGCCGCGCCGCCGCCGGCGAGTTCAGAGCCGATGGCGTTGGCCGACAGGTAATAGTTGATGTAGCGGCGCACATTGGGCGAGATCGGGCCGTCGCGGGTCGGATCGACGGTGATGACGAGATCGACCTTGATGCCATCCTGCGCGAGCAGCGCGGCGACCTGGAGGGCGGCGTTCCCGCCGAAGGAATGGCCGACGAGAATGACCGGCAGGCCGGGCGCGGCCTTGTGGCTGCGCACGATGTCGCCGCGCACGGCGGGGCCGCTCAGATGCCCATATGTCTGGGCCCTGACACCACGTGCATTGAGGCGTGCCGCCATGTCGTCGAGGCCGGTCGAGAAAATGCCCATGAAGCCGCGGACGAAATAGACCTGCGCGGCATCGTGGTCGCGCGCCCGGGCGCCCTGCACCCACGTCATCATGGCGAGGCTGGCGAGTATCAATCCCGCAAACAGCGGCGCAAGGCGCACGATGGTCGCCTTGCGACCGGGTGCTTTGCCGGGAAGCCGGTTCGTCACGCTTGGTTGCGGAGCCATGGCCGGGGTCGTTCCCCTCTCCAGGTTACAGGCGCTATCGCCGGCGGGCTTCAGGCGGCCTCGCATCGTAGCGCGCTTTCAAACAGGGCGCGGCCGTCGGTTCCGCCATGGGCCGCCTCGATCAGGTTTTCGGGATGCGGCATCAGGCCGAGCACGTTGCCGGCCCCGTTGACGATGCCGGCGATGTCGTTGAGCGAACCGTTGGGATTTGTGCCTTGCGCATAGCGAAACACGACGCGGCCATCGCCTTCGATGCGCGACAGCGTCTCGGCATCGGTAAAATAATTGCCGTCATGATGGGCGACGGGACAGCGGATGACCTGGCCGTGCCGGTAACCACGCGTGAAAACAGTGTCCGGATTGGCGACTTCGAGCATGACCTCGCGGCAGACGAATTTGAGCGAGGCGTTGCGCATCAGTACGCCGGGCAGCAGGCCGGCTTCCAAGAGGATCTGAAAACCGTTGCACACACCGATCACCCGCACGCCCTGTTCGGCCCTTTTCGCCACCGCGCGCATGACCGGCATCCGTGCCGCGATCGCACCGCAACGCAGATAGTCGCCGTAGGAAAACCCGCCCGGAATGACGATCAGGTCGACATCGGGAATTTCGGTATCCGTCTGCCACACGGTGGCGGGCGGCCTGCCGCCGATCTTGGTCAGGGCCGCGATCATGTCGCGGTCGCGGTTGAGGCCAGGAAGCAGTACGACGGCGGATTTCATCGTTCCTTCTCCGAGGCGTCGGGCAATGGCGCCAGCGGCGGCGTGGCGTGGCGCAGATCCTCGTCGAGCCGAAGCGCCCGCGCCATCACGCGATCTCCACCGCGTAGTTCTCGATCACGGTGTTGGCGAGCAGCTTTTCGCACATCGCCTTGAGATCGGCCTCGGCCTTTGCCCTGTCGGCGCTGTTCAGTTCGAGATCGAACACCTTGCCCTGGCGCACATGGCCGACACCGGAAAAGCCGAGCGTCCCGAGCGCGCCCTCGATCGCCTTGCCCTGCGGGTCGAGCACACCGTTCTTGAGCGTTACGGTGACGCGGGCTTTTATCATCGTCGGTCTGTCTCCAGGTGGCCGCCGGCGCGGTCGGCGACCACGGCGGCGGAAATGCCGGTTAGTGCTTGACCAGGGTGGGGCCGGTCGGGCGCACCGTCTCGTTCTCGTTCATGATGCCGAGCCGGCGGGCGACTTCCTGATAGGCTTCGACGAGGCCGCCCATGTCGCGGCGGAACCGGTCCTTGTCGAGTTTCTCCTGGGTGCTGACATCCCACAGGCGGCACGAATCGGGTGAAATCTCGTCGGCGACGATGACACGCATCATTTCGCCTTCCCACAGCCGGCCGCATTCCATCTTGAAGTCGACGAGCTGGATGCCGACTCCCAGGAACAGTCCCGAAAGGAAGTCGTTGACCCGGATCGCCAACGCCATGATATCGTCGATCTCCTGCGGACTGGCCCAGCCGAAAGCCGTGATGTGCTCCTCCGACACCATCGGGTCGTCGAGCGCGTCGGCCTTGTAGTAGAATTCGATGATCGAGCGCGGCAGCACCGTACCTTCCTCGAGACCGAGGCGCTTGGCCAGCGAGCCGGCGGCAACGTTGCGGACCACGATCTCGAGCGGGATGATCTCCACTTCCTTGATCAACTGTTCGCGCATGTTGAGGCGTCGGATGAAATGCGTGGGAATGCCGATCCGGTTCAGATGCGTGAAGATATGTTCGGAAATGCGATTGTTGAGAACGCCCTTGCCGTCAACAATGTCATGCTTCTTCTTGTTGAAGGCGGTGGCGTCGTCCTTGAAGAACTGGACCAGGGTGCCCGGTTCAGGTCCTTCATAAAGGATCTTGGCCTTGCCTTCATAGATGCGGCGGCGACGATTCATGGAAATGGCTCGGGTCCTTGAGTGGATGTGCGCGAACCGGTCGGGATGCAGCCAACCGGCCGCCTTGTCGGTTTATCGTCCGCGTGCTCTAGCGCAACTGCATCAGCTACTCAATCGGCAAATGCTCCGGATCAACCGGTTTCGCGCCGCGCCGGGACGCGGTTCGGCTGTTGACCGGGGGCGAAAGCCTTTGATTTCACGCCCCACTCGCCCTATGGAGAACCGATATTCAATCCCCCTACCGGAGGACCGTCGATGGCCAGCATGAAAGATCGCGAGGACACGTTCGAGAAGAAGTTCGTTCATGACGAGGAACTGAAGTTCAAGGCGATGGCGCGCCGCAACAAACTTCTGGGCCTGTGGGCGGCCGAAAAACTCGGCAAGACCGGCCCCGACGCCGACGCCTATGCCGTCGAAGTGGTCAATTCCGACTTCGAGGAGGCCGGCGACGACGACGTGTTCCGCAAAGTGCGCAAGGATTTCGACGCGGCCGGCGTTGGCCAGTCGGACCATCAAATCCGCCGCACAATGGATGAGCTGCTGGCCGTCGCGGTCGAGCAGATCAGGCAAAGCTGATTTTTCACGCAAAACCGTCCCACGTCGTCCCGCGCGGGCGGGTTGGCGTTGCCGGGACGCGAACACGGCGTGAGCGCCGCAAGCAGCGGAGAGCATTTTGATGAGCCTTGCCGAGCGCCTTGCCGGCGGCGAAACGCTGTTTACAGCGTGGTCGTCGGTACCTGATGCCCTGACCGTCGAAATCGTCGCCGGGCAGGGGTTCGACGCCGTCACGCTCGACATGCAGCATGGCGGCCATCACGAGGACAGCGTGGTGCGCTCGATCGCGCCGGTCCTGGCGGCCGGCCGCCACGCGATCGTGCGCATCCCGGTCGGCCGCTTCGACATGGCGAGCCGCGCGCTCGACTTCGGCGCGGAAGCCGTCATCGCGCCGATGGTGAATTCGGTCGACGACGCGCGGCGCTTCGCGGCGGCGATGAAATACCCGCCCGTGGGTCAGCGCTCCTGGGGGCCGACCTTCGGCATGCCGCGTCGCGGCCCGGCCGGCGCGCAGGACTGGCTGCACGCGCAGAACGGGGCCACGACGGCCTTCGCCATGATCGAGACGCGCGAGGCGCTGGCCGCGCTCGACGACATCCTTGCCGTTCCGGGCATTGACGGCGTGTTTGTCGGGCCGTCCGACTTTTCCATCGCCTGGAGTGAAGGCGAGCGCATCGACCCCGGCCTCGGCGCGATGATGGAGGCGATCGCCGATATTGCCGCGCGCGCGGCGCAAGCCGGCAAGCGCGCCGGTATCTACGTGGTCGATCCGGCGCTGTGCGGGCGTTATGCGGCGATGGGCTACGAGCTGTTCGCGCTCGGCAGCGAACATGTCTATATGGCCAAGGGTGTCGAGACACTGCTGGGCGCCGCCCGTCAATCGATGGAGTAACGGGCGCCGACCTGTGTGACCCGCGCCGTTCGCTTGGCGACTGTCATTGTCTGAAAAGTCTTTTTACTTCCGGTTTGCCTTGGAAGCACCTAAATCGTCGATCACCGAGGGTGAGAAACAACGCGGGGACTTGTTCGTCTATGTGTGGAATCGTTGGAATCGTCGGCCGCGCGCCGGTCGCGCCGCTCATCGTGGATGCGCTCAAACGGCTTGAGTATCGCGGATACGATTCGGCCGGTGTCGCCACGATCCTGGACGGCCGCCTTGACCGGCGCCGCGCCGAGGGCAAGCTGGTCAATCTCGAGCGCCGCATCGCCGAAAGTCCGCTCGACGGCACCATCGGCATCGGCCATACGCGTTGGGCCACGCACGGCGTTCCCAACGAAACCAACGCCCACCCGCATTTTTCCAACGATGTCGCCATCGTGCACAACGGCATCATCGAGAATTTCGCCGAAATTCGCGCTGAATTGCAGGCTGACGGCTACGTCTTTGCCTCGCAGACCGACACCGAGGTGGTCGCGCATCTGATTTCGCGCGAGATCGACCGGGGAGCCGCGCCCGTCGACGCCGCCTTTGCCGCGCTCAAGCGCCTGGAGGGCGCTTTCGCGCTCGCCATCCTGTTTCGCGGCGACGAGGACCTGATCGTCGGCGCGCGCAGCGGTCCGCCGCTGGCGATCGGCCACGGCGACGGCGAAATGTATCTTGGCTCCGACGCGATCGCGCTGGCGCCGTTCACCAATATCGTGACCTACCTGGAAGACGGCGACTGGGTCGTGCTGCGCCGCGGCGGGCTGGAAATCTACGATATGAACGGCGAGCGTATCGAACGGGCGCAACAGCAATCGATCGGGACGCGCTTTCTGGTCGACAAGGGCAATCACCGCCATTTCATGGAAAAGGAAATCCATGAGCAGCCCGAGGTGATCTCGCACACGCTGGCGCATTATATCGATTTCACCGAGCGCACGACGCGCAGCGACGCCTTGCCGTTCGATTTCGCCACCCTCGACCGGATCGCGATCTCGGCCTGCGGCACCGCTTATCTCGCCGGCCTGATCGGCAAATATTGGTTCGAGCGGCTGGCGCGCCTGCCGGTCGACATCGATATCGCCTCGGAATTCCGGTACCGGGAAATGCCGCTCGTCAAGAACAGCGCGGCGTTCTTCGTCTCGCAATCGGGCGAGACCGCCGACACGCTGGCCTCGCTGCGTTACTGCCGCAAGGAAGGCATTCCGATTGGCGCGATCGTCAACGTGGCCGAATCCACCATCGCGCGCGAATCCGACTGTATCTTTCCCACGCTCGCCGGGCCGGAAATCGGCGTCGCCTCGACCAAGGCCTTCACCTGCCAGCTTTCGGTGCTGGCCTCGCTCGCGCTGCGCGCGGCCAAGGAACGCGGCACGATTTCGGCCGAGGAGGAAAAGGCCCTGGTGCGCGCCCTGTCGGAAACGCCGCGGATCGCCAGCCAGGTGCTGAAGCTCGACCGGCAGATCGAAAAGGTGGCGCGCGAGCTGTCGCATTACAAACATGCGCTTTACCTCGGCCGCGACACCAATTACCCGCTCGCCATGGAAGGCGCGCTCAAGCTCAAGGAAATCTCCTATATCCATGCCGAAGGTTACGCGGCGGGCGAACTGAAGCACGGGCCGATCGCGCTGATCGACGAGAACATGCCGGTGATCGTAATCGCCCCGCACGATCATATCTTCGACAAGACCGTGTCCAACATGCAGGAAGTCGCCGCGCGCGGCGGCAAGATCATTTTGATCACCGACGCCAAGGGCGCGGCGAAAGCCGGCATCGAGACGCTGGAAACGATCGTCCTGCCCGACGTGCCGGAGATGATCGCGCCGATCATCTACGCGCTGCCGATCCAGATGCTGGCCTACTTCACCGCCGTGTTCATGGGCACGGATGTCGATCAGCCGCGCAATCTGGCGAAATCGGTGACGGTGGAATAATCTACGCCGACGGCGTGCGGGCAAAAGCCGCTTCGCTCTGACGGTTCGCGCTGCCGCGCGGCCGTGATTTCATAATTTGGTCGTGTTGCCCTATGTATCGTGCATCGTTTGACCAAGAGCGTTCCTGGAGCCAATGTCCGACACCGCCAAGCATCGCGGCATGACCCGCCTGCGCAATTATTTCCTGACCGGACTCGTCGTGTGCGCGCCGTTGGCGATCACGGCCTATCTGTCGTGGTCGCTGATCGGCTGGGTGGATTCCTGGGTCAAACCCTATATTCCCCTGCGCTATAATCCCGACAGCTATCTGCCGTTCGCCGTGCCCGGCTTCGGGCTGATCGTGGCGGTGGTCCTGATCACGCTGATCGGCTTTCTGACCGCCAATTTCATCGGCCGCACCATCGTTTCCTACGGCGAGTATCTGCTCGGGCGCATGCCGCTCGTCCGCTCGATCTATCGCGGCCTGAAGCAGATCTTCGAGACGGTACTGTCGCACAAATCGGACGTGTTCAAGAAAGTCGGCCTGATCGAATATCCGCGCCGCGGCGCTTGGGCGATCGTCTTCATTTCCAGCGAACGCGAATCGGAGGTCAACCATCTGCTCGAGCCGCATGCCGGGCGCACGATCGCCGTCTTCCTGCCCTCGACTCCCAATCCGACGACCGGCTTTTTGATGTACGTGCCCAAGACCGAACTGATCGAGCTGTCGATGTCGGTCGAGGAGGCGGCGAAGCTGGTGATCTCGGCCGGGCTGGTCACGCCCGAGTACCAAAAGATGACCCAGAAGCTCGCCGACGACGCGCTCGTCAGGCAGCCGAAGCGCTCAGCCGCCGAATAGCGGCTTTTATCCGGCCCGCAACAGCCGGATCGCGTCGTCGCGACCGAACAAATAAAGCAGCAGCCTGAGCGCCTCGCCGCGCGCCGATGTCAGCTCCGGGTCGCGTTCCAGGACCAGCCGCGCGTCGTTGCGCGCGGTTTCCAGAAGATCGGCATGCGCCTCAACGCGGGCCACCTGGAAACCCGGCGTGCCGGACTGGCGCGTGCCCAGAAGCTCGCCTTCGCCGCGCAGCTTCAAATCCTCCTCCGCGATCAGGAACCCGTCCTGGCTGTCGCGCATCACCGACAGGCGCCGGCTGGCCGTTTCGCCAAGCGGACCCTTGTAAAGCAGCACGCAGGTCGACGGTTTGTCGCTGCGTCCAACCCGGCCGCGCAACTGGTGAAGCTGGGCCAGCCCGAAACGCTCGGCATGCTCGATCACCATGATGGTGGCGTCGGGCACGTCGACGCCGACCTCGATCACGGTGGTGGCGACCAGAAGGCGCGTCTCGCCGGCCTTGAAGGCGCGCATCGCCTCGTCCTTCTCGGCCCCTTTCATGCGGCCGTGGACCAGGCCGAGCACGGCGCCGAAGCGCGGCTGCAGGGCGGCGAAGCGCTCTTCCGCCGACATCAGGTCAACTTCCTCCGATTCCTCGACCAGCGGGCAGATCCAGTAGATTTTCTGGCCTTCGGCGAGCGCGTTCTCGATCCGGCCGAGCAGGTCCGGCAGGCGCTCCGTCGGCAGCGTGACCGTGGCGATCGGCCGGCGTCCGGCTGGTTTTTCGGTCAGCCGCGACACGTCCATGTCGCCGAAGGCGGTCAACACCAGCGTGCGCGGGATCGGGGTTGCCGTCATCACCAGCATGTCGGGCGCCGCTCCCTTGGCGGTCAGCGCCAGCCGCTGATGCACGCCGAAGCGGTGCTGCTCGTCGATGACCGCCAGCACCAGCTCGCGGTAAACCACCTCCTCCTGGAACAGAGCGTGGGTGCCGACCACGAAATCGACCGAGCCGTCCTCGATGCCGGCAAGCAGTTTTTGGCGTTCGCGGCCCTTGTCGCGTCCGGTCAGGATAGCGGCGCGCAGGCCGGCCTTTTCGGCGATCGGGGCGATGGTGGCAAAATGCTGGCGCGCCAGGATTTCGGTCGGCGCCATCAGCACCGACTGCCCGCCGGTCTCGGCCGCGCGCGCCATGGCAAGCAGCGCCACCACCGTCTTGCCGGCGCCGACATCGCCCTGCAGCAGCCGGAGCATGCGTTCGGGACGTGCAAGGTCGGCGGCGATCTCGGCGAACGCCTCGTCCTGTGAGCGGGTGAGCGCATAGGGCAGGGCAGCCAGAACGGCGGAGACCAGCCGGCCGTCGCCGGCGAGCGGGCGTCCGGACAGGCGGCGGATTTTTGCCCGCACAAGCGCCAGCGAAAGCTGGTTGGCGAGGAATTCGTCATAGGCGAGCCGCCGCCGCGACGGATTGTCTAACGCCACATCGAGCGGATCGGCGGGGTGATGCAGGCGCCTCAGCGCGGCGGTGAAGGCGGGAAAACCCTGCCGGCGCATCAGCTCGGCGTCGAGCCACTCCGGCAGGTCGGGACATTTTTCCAGCGCCTGCTCGACGATGCGGCGCAGAACGCGTGGCGCCAGGCCGGCGGTGAGCGGATAGACCGGCTCGACCAGCGGCAGGCTGGCGGCCTCGGAGGCGGCTACGATATGATCGGGATGGACCATTGACGGGCGGCCGTTGAACCATTCCATGCGTCCGCTGACGACGACCTGTTCGCCGACCGGCAGCACCTGTTCGAGCCAGCTCTGGCGCGCGTGGAAGAAGGTCAGCGCGATCTCGCCGGTCTCGTCGCTGGCAAACACCCGGTAGGGCACGTTTTTGCGGCCGTGCGGGGCGGGCTGGTGGCGGTCGACGCGCAGGTCGAGCGTGACGATCGCCCCCTCGGGCGCGGATGCGATGCCTGGCCGGTTGCGGCGGTCGATCAGCGTGTGCGGCAATACGAAAATCAGGTCGCCGACCCGTGGCTCGCGCCCGGAAATGTCGGCCGGCACGATCTTTTCCAACAGGCCGGCAATTTTGGCCCCGACCCCGTCGAGCGTGGTGGCGGAGGCAAACAGGGGATCGAGCAGGGATGGGCGCATGCGGCAACAATATGGGGGTGCGGGCTGTGCGCAAGGCTGACACCGGCATTGTTCCACGATATATGCGCCCGCGAAGGGTATTGAAGGCTATGAGCGGATCGAAGAGAAGTACCGGCCCCCTCCACGTTCGCCGGCGCAAGGCGCGTTTTCGCGCCTGGCACCGTGGCATGCGCGAGATGGACCTTTTGCTGGGGACGTTCGCCGATGCGCGGCTGGACGCGCTGTCGGCGGCCGAGCTCGATCTGTTCGAGGATCTGCTCGAGGTGCCCGACGCGGAGCTGTTCAAATGGCTCACGGGCGAAGTGCCGGTGGCCGAGCATCACGACACCGACTTGTTTCGCAGGATCCAGGCATTTTGCCGGGTCATGCCGTTTGGATAAGACGACACCATGACGCTGCTTCCCACACTCGGCCTGAAACCGGGACGTGCCGGTCATGTGACTGTCGCCGGGGTCGCCGACGGTTTCGAGGCCTTCGTGCTTTCGCGCATCGTCGCCGAAGCGGGGGGCGGTCGGCCATTGCTGTTCGTCGCCCGCGACGGCCAGCGGCTGCCTGCGATCCGCGACGCGCTCGCCTTTGCCGCGCCCGACCTGCCGGTGCTGGAACTGCCGGCCTGGGACTGCCTGCCTTATGACCGGGTGTCGCCGGGCGCCGATGCGGCCGCACGCCGTCTCGACGCGCTAGCGGCGATGATCGCGCTGAAAAAGGCGCCGCACCGGGCGGTGATCCTGGCCACTGTCAATGCCGTCTTGCAGCGCATCCCGCCGGCCGAAACGCTGGAGGCACGGCTGTTTGCGGCCAGGCCCGGCAACCAGGTCGACATGCAGGCGCTGATCGACCGGCTGCAGACCAGCGGCTTCGAGCGCGTCGGCACGGTGCGCGACGTCGCCGAATACGCGGTGCGCGGCGGCATTGTCGATCTTTACGCGCCGGGCGCGCCCGAGCCGCTCCGGCTCGATTTTTTCGGCGACACGCTGGAATCGATTCGCGCCTTCGATCCGGCCACGCAGCGCACCACCAGCCAGCGCGCCGAGATGGTGCTGCAGCCGGCGAGCGAGGTCACGCTGACGCCCGAGGCGATCAGCCGCTTTCGCCGCGCCTATATCGAGGCTTTCGGCGCGCCGTCGCGCGACGACGCGCTTTACGCCGCGATCAGCGAAGGCCGGCGTTTCGCCGGCATGGAACATTGGCTGGCCTTTTTCCACGAAAGGCTGGAGACGGTGTTCGACTATCTGCCCGAGGGTCCGGTGGTGTTCGACGCGCTCGCCCATGACGCGCTGACGGAGCGCCGCAGCGTGATCGTCGATCATTACGAGGCGCGGCGCAACCAGGCCGACGGCGGCAGGCTCGCCGATTCGACCCCCTACAAACCTGCGCCGCCCGACCTGCTCTATCTGACGGCCGAGGAGATCGCGGCCGCCGGCGCCGAACGATTGGTCTGCGACCTGACCCCGTTCGACACGCCCGAATCGGCCGGCCGCCGGATCGTCAACGCGCATTCCAAGGCCGGGCGCACCTTCGCCGCCGAACGCGCCGACCCCTCGGCCAATGTGTTCGATCACGCGGTGCGCCATATCGCCGGTCTCAGAAGCGCCGGCCGGCGCGTGCTGGTCGCCGGCTGGACCGAAGGCTCGCTCGACCGGCTCGGCCAGATCCTGGGCGAGCACGGGCTCGGCGGCCTGACCCGGGTGCAAAACCTTGCCGAGGCGGCAAAGCTGTCTGGCGGCGAGGCGGGGGCGGCCGTGCTGCCGATCGAGACCGGGTTCGAGGCCGAGGGTTTCGCGCTGGTTTCGGAACAGGACATTCTCGGCGACCGGCTGGTGCGCCGCTCGAAGCGCAAGCGCAACGCCGACTTCATCACCGAATTGTCGGCGATCTCGTCGGGTGACATTGTCGTGCACGCCGATCACGGTATCGGCCGTTTCATCGGTCTGAAGACGATCGAGGCGGCGGGCGCCCCGCACGACTGCCTGGAAATCCACTATGCGGGCGACGGCCGGCTGTTCCTGCCGGTGGAAAACATCGACCTTCTGTCGCGCTACGGCTCGGACGCGGCCGATACGCCGCTCGACCGGCTTGGCGGCGGCAACTGGCAGGCGCGCAAGGCCAAGCTGAAGAAAAAGCTTTTGGAGATGGCCGGGCAACTGATCCGGATCGCGGCCGAGCGCGAAATGCGCGGCGCGCCGGCGGTCCGCCCGCCCGATGGCCTTTACGGCGAGTTCGCCGCCCGTTTCCCCTATGAGGAGACCGAGGACCAGCAAAACGCCATCGACGCGGTGATGGGCGATCTCGGCGCCGGGCGGCCGATGGACCGACTGGTGTGCGGCGATGTCGGCTTCGGCAAGACCGAAGTCGCGCTACGCGCGGCCTTCCTGGCCGCCATGGAAGGGCTCCAGGTCGCCGTGGTGGTGCCGACCACGCTTTTGGCGCGCCAGCATTTCAAGACATTTTCGGAACGTTTCAGCGGTCTTCCGATCCGGCTGCGCCAGGCCTCGCGCCTGGTCGGCGCAAAAGACCTCGCCGAGACCAAGAAGGGGCTGGCCGACGGCACGGTCGACATCGTCGTCGGCACCCATGCGCTGCTCGGGGCCTCGGTACATTTCAAAAATCTCGGCCTGTTGATCATCGACGAGGAGCAGCATTTCGGCGTCAAGCACAAGGAGCGGCTCAAGGACCTTAAATCCGACGTGC
Source organism: Nitratireductor arenosus (assembly GCF_009742725.1). Classification (GTDB taxonomy): domain Bacteria; phylum Pseudomonadota; class Alphaproteobacteria; order Rhizobiales; family Rhizobiaceae; genus Mangrovimarina; species Mangrovimarina arenosa. Next base: position 867,472 of record NZ_WPHG01000002.1, read on the forward strand.
ATGTGTTGACCCTGTCGGCGACCCCGATCCCGCGCACGCTGCAGCTCGCGCTGACGGGGGTGCGCGAACTCTCGCTGATCGCTACGCCGCCGGTCGACCGGATGGCGGTGCGCACCTTCATCTCGCCCTTCGATCCCCTGGTGGTGCGCGAGACGCTGCTGCGCGAACGTTATCGCGGCGGACAGAGTTTCTATGTCGTGCCGCGCATCAGCGATCTTGCCGAAATCTCTGAATTCCTGCGTGAATCCGTGCCGGAATTGAAGGTCGCGACCGCGCATGGGCAATTGCCGCCCGGCCAGCTCGACGACATCATGAACGCCTTTTACGACGGCAAGTACGACGTGCTGTTGTCGACCACGATCGTGGAATCGGGCCTCGACATTCCGACCGCCAACACGCTGATCGTACACCGGGCCGACATGTTCGGGCTGGCCCAGCTCTACCAGCTGCGCGGCCGGGTCGGCCGTTCCAAGGTGCGCGCCTACGCGCTGTTCACCCTGCCGGCAAACCGTACGCTGACGGCCAATGCCGACCGGCGGCTGAAGGTGCTGCAATCGCTTGATACGCTCGGCGCCGGCTTTCAGCTCGCCAGCCACGATCTCGACATTCGCGGCGCCGGCAATCTTCTGGGCGAGGAACAGTCGGGCCACATCAAGGAGGTCGGCTTCGAGCTCTATCAGCAGATGCTGGAGGAGGCGGTGGCCGAATTGCGCGGCTCTGGCGAGACGGCCGATACTGGCTGGTCGCCGCAGATCACGGTCGGCACCGCCGTGATGATCCCGGAAGACTACGTGCCCGACCTGCAGCTTCGCCTGGCGCTCTATCGGCGGCTGGCCGAACTGGAAACGACCGAGGAGATCGACGCGTTCGGGGCCGAGTTGATCGACCGGTTCGGGCCGCTGCCGGTCGAGGTGCAGCACCTCTTGAAGATCGTCTATATCAAGGCGCTGTGCCGGCGCGCCAACGTGGCCAAGCTCGATGCCGGGCCGAAAGGCGTGGTCGTCCAGTTCCGCGACAACGTGTTTGCCGACCCGGCCGGGCTCGTGCGCTTCATCGCCGAGCAGGGGTCGCTGGCCAAGATCCGCTCCGACCACTCGGTGGTCTTGTCGCGCGACTGGCCGACGGCCGAAAAGCGGCTGGCGGGCGCGGCCGTGGTGATGACGCAATTGTCGCGGCTGGCCGACAAGGCGGCCGCCTGACGGGCGGACCGGCCGCCGGCGTGCCTTATGACGCGGCTTCCAGCTCGCCGCGCGCCTTCATCGCCGCCACCTGGCGGATCGCGTCGGCCAGCGTGGCAGGGTCCTGCGCGCCCATGACGGCGTATTTGTTTTCAATCAGGAAACACGGCACACCGCGGACGCCCATGCGCTGGGCGGTCTCGATCTCGTTGCGCACCGCGTCGCGGTCGGCGTCGGTGGCAAGCAGGGTTTCGGCGAGCGCGGCGTCCAGACCCGCCTCGGTCGCCGCCTCGATCAGCACCGCGCGGTCGCCAACATCCTTGCCGTCCTCGAAATAGGCCTTGAACAACAACCCGACGAGCCGGGTCTGGGCATCGGAACCGACCGTCTGGGCCCATCGTATCAGCCGGTGCGCGTCGAGCGTGTTGGGCGAAACGGCGATCGCGCCGAGATCGAAGGCGATGCCTTCCTGCGCGCCGGCGGCCTTCACCGCCTTGTGCGCCTCGGCGAGCTTTTCGCCGCTGCCGAACTTGGCCAGCATATAGGCCTTGCGGTCGTGACCCTCGGCCGGAATGGTCGGGTCGAGCTGATAAGGACGCCAGCGCAGGTCGACGGCGACGTCGCCGACCTCCTCCAGCGCCCGTTCGAGCCGCTTCTTGCCGATATAGCACCAGGGGCACACGACGTCGGAGACGACGTCGACCTGGACCGTCTGGGGTTCGCTCATGCCGATCTCCTGTTTGCCCCTATTTTGGGGCGCTCCACCAGCTTTGCAACTGGTAGCCGTAGAGCGGCGCCGCATCGGGATGCCGGATATGGTTCCAGCGCGCCACCCATTTGTCGTCGCGGTGATAAAGCGGCACGACATAAAAGCCGCTCAAAAGCACCCGGTCATAGGCGCGAACGGCGTCGATGAAGGCGTCGCGCTCGCGCGCGTTGAGCAGGGCGTCGATCATGGCGTCGATCGCCGGATCGGCGGCGCCGGCGAAATTCCACGATCCCTGCGCGTCACGCGAGCCGGAGCCCCAGCGACCGATCTGCTCGACACCGGGCGACAGCGAGGAGGGATAACGATGCAGGATCACGTCGTAATCATGGGTCAGAAGCCGCTGCTGGTATTGCGCGGCGTCGACCGAGCGCAGGCTTGCCTTGACGCCGAGCCGCGCGAGCGTGCGTTGCCAGGCAAGCGCCAGTTCCTGGCCACCCTTGGCCTTGAGCATGATTTCGAAGGCGAGCGGCGTCCCGTCGGCGCCAACCAGGCTGTCGCCGCGCATTTCATAACCGGCGGCCTTGAGCGCATCGAAGCCGCGGCGCAGGAAAGCGCGATCGCGCCCGCTTCCATCCGAAACCGGCGGCTCCCACGTGCCTTGCAGGATCTCGGGACTAACGGCGTCGGGGAAGGGGGCGAGCAGCGCCTTTTCGGCATCGGTCGCCGGATTGCCGCTGGAGGACAGTTCCGAGCCGTCGAAATAGCTTTTGGTGCGTTTGTAGGCGCCCGAGAACAGATTTCGATTGGCCCATTCGAAATCGAACAATCCGGCGAGCGCCTCGCGCAGCCTGGGATTGGCAAAGACGTCGCGGCGCGTGTTCATGACGAAGCCGTACATGCCCGAGGGCAGGCCGCCGTCGAAACTGTCCTTGACGATGTCGCCGCCCGTCACCGCGGGAAAATCGTAGTCGCCGGTCCAGCGGTTGGAGTTGTTTTCGACATGGACGTCGATCAAGCCCTTCTTGAAGGCCTCGAACAGCGCGTTGTCGTCGCGGAAATAGTTGACGCGGATCTGGTCGTAATTGTCGAAGCCGCGCTTGGAGGGAATGTCCCTGGCCCAGTAGTCGGGGTTGCGGTCGAGCACCAGCAATTCGCCCGGCCTGACCGTTCCGATCGTGTAGGGGCCGGAGCCGATCATCGGTTTCAGCGTCGACTTGTCGAAACTGTCCGCGTCGGTTGCGTGCTCGGGCAGGACCGGCATCAGGCCGATGATCAGCGGCAGTTCGCGGTCGCCTTCGCCAAATGTGAAACGCACCGTGCGCTCGTCGCGCCTTTCCATTGTCGCGATCTTGTCGACGGTGCGCTTATAGCGCGGAAAACCCTTGTCGCGCAGCAGTTTGAAGGTGAAGATAACGTCGTCGGCCGTCACCCGCTCGCCGTCGGAAAATCGCGCCCGTGCGTCGAGCGTGAATTCGACGAAGGTCCGCTCGGCGTCGGTCTCGACCGATTCGGCGATCAGCGGATAAAGCGTGAACGGCTCGTCATAGGAGCGCTGCATCAGGCTTTCGAAGACGTTGTAGCCGAATTCCAGGTCGAGCGTGCCGCGCGCGGCCGAGCCCTGGATGATGAACGGGTTGAGGCTGTCGAACGAGCCTTGCACCGCATAGTCGACCGTGCCGCCCTTGGGCGCGTCGGGGTTGACGTAGGAAAAATGCTGAAAATCCGGTGGCAGGGCCGGTTCGCCATGCATGGCGATGGCGTGGCGCGGTTCGGCGGCGGCGGCCAGACAGGCGGCCGCGAGGCTGGCGGCGATGCCGATCGACAGACATAGAAGACGTTTCATGGCGTTCCGGCGTGGTGACAAGGGATCGATTCGTGTCGACCCTAGCATGTTCGCCCTCCATGTCCGTACCGCGGCAAATCACCACGAAATGGACGCGGATGGCTGGATTCGCGGGCGGTGGCGGTGTAACACGGCGCGGAAACGCGCAATGGCCGCCCGGACGCGCGAAGCCATCCTGTCGCCGCATTTGGCGAACAGGTAGCGCAGGACGAGCCGGAACCGGAACACTCGAAAGGATCACAACGGAATGAAGATGAACCGCACCAGCGCGAAACGCACAGCAGTGCTGGCGGTCGCCGCGGCGGGTTTCCTCGCTGCCAACGCCATCCCGGTCTTAGCCCAGCAGGCGCAGCAGCCGCAGATTCCGCGCGGCTGGTTCAAGGCCTGCTCCAAGCAGGAAGACGTCGATATCTGCAATGTGCAGAACATCGTTCTGGCCGATTCCGGCCAGCTCATCACCGGCGTCAGCCTGATCGAGATCAAGGGCAAGGTGAACCGCAACGTGTTCCAGGTGACGGTGCCGACCGGGCGCCTGATGGCGCCGGGCGTTGGCCTGCAGGTCGACGGCGGCAAGGCGCAGAAGGTCAATTACGCGGTCTGCCTGCCGGATCGCTGCGTGGCCGAGGTGCCGCTGACCGATTCGATCATCGCCTCCTTCAAGAAAGGCGGCGAACTGACCCTGACCTCGGTGAATTTCCAGAACAAGCCGAACCCAATCAAGGTTTCGCTGCAGGGCTTCACCGACGCTTTCGACGGACCGCCTTTGCAGCAGTCCGATATCGAGGAGCGACAGAAGAAGCTGCAGGACTTCGTGTCCAAGAACAACGAGGATTTCGCCAAGAAGCTCAAGGAAGAGCAGGAAAAGGCGAAGGCCAGCGAATAAACCGGGTCCCCGAGATCGCGGACAATGACGAAAAAGCGGGGCTCGGCCCCGCTTTTTTCATGTCCTGTCGTGTTTTTTTCGACAAGCCGGTCGCCGGTTCAGTGCATCGCCGCGGCCTTGGGTTCGTAGCGCCCGTCCGGGGTCTTGTCGAACAACTCGCCGATCTGGGGATGGCGTACAGGCTCGCCGGACGTGTCGGGAACCAGGTTCTGCTCCGACACATAGGCAATGTATTCCGTCTCCTCGTTTTCGGCGAGGAGATGATAGAAGGGCTGGTCCTTGGGCGGCCGGATATCCTCCGGAATCGCCTGGTACCATTCCTCGGTGTTGTCGAATTCGGGATCGACGTCGAAGATCACGCCCCGGAACGGAAAAATCCGGTGGCTGACCACCTGGCCGATCTGGAATTTCGCTTTTCTCATGTCAGTCATAATAGCTACCGCCCACGGTCCTATTTGGCGCAGCAGCGACCTCAGTTCAATAGCGCCGCGGCCTGGCGGGAAGGCGACGAGCCGCAACTGTCGTTGATCGTCCAGGCGGTTTTCTCCTTGCCGGACCGAAAAAACCATTCCATCAAACCGCATCGATTTAAGAATGAGCGGCTCCGGCCGCCAAGGCTTGTAACCGGACCGCGCTCTGATGGCAGACATATTCGGCCTCGTTCTTCCCTTCTTCGGCCTGATCTTCCTCGGCTATTTCGTCGCCCGGGTCGTTCGCCAGCCGCTCGACGCGCTCGGCTGGATGAACATCTTCATCATCTATGTCGCGCTGCCGGCGCTTTTCTTCCAGCTTTTGAGCCGCACGCCGATCGAAAAACTCACCGAATGGAGCTTCATTTTCGCGGCCGTGTTTTCAACCTACGTCGTGTTCGCGCTGATGTTCGTGATGTCGGTGATCGTCTCGCGCGGCGAGATCGCGGCAAGCACGGTCAAGGGCCTGGCCGCCGCCTACGGCAATATCGGCTATATGGGGCCGGGCATCGCGCTGCTGGCCTTTGGCGAGCAGGCGGCGGTTCCGGTCGCGTTGATCTTCTGTTTCGAAAACATCATGCATTTCGCGATCACGCCGATGATGATGGCGCTCGCCGGCGACGATCGCCGCAAGCCCGGCGCGGTGGCGCTCGATGTCGTGCGCCGGATCGCGCTGCATCCCTTCATCATCGCGACGGCTGTCGGGGTGGCGGCGGCGGCACTCTCCTTCGCGCCGCCGGCGCCGGTGGCGCGATTGCTGGAGATGCTGGCGCGCGCGGCCGCGCCTTGCGCGCTGTTTGCCATGGGCGTCACGCTCGCGTTGCGACCGCTGAAACGGGTCCCGCGCGAGCTCGCCCCGATCGCCGTCCTGAAACTCGTGCTGCACCCGCTGGTGTGTTACGTGGTTTTGAGCGCCGTCGGCGATTTCGACCCGATCTGGGTGTGGACGGCGGTGCTGCTTGCCGGCCTGCCGACGGCCACCAACGTGTTCGTCATCGCCCAGCAATACGGTGTCTGGGTCGAGCGGGCCTCGGCCAGCGTTTTGATCACCACGATCCTGTCCGTCGCCACGGTGACCGCGCTTCTTTACCTGGTCAAGTCCGGCCTGCTGCCGCCGGACCTGTTTCCGGGCGGCTGAAAGAGCCGCGAAAAGCCGCTGCCCGGTTCCATGCCCTCGCGCATGAAGAAGGCGCGCAGCGGGGCGATCGCCGACAGCAGGCCGAGGCCGGCCGTGCGTGCGACCTGGGCGGGAAGGAAGGCCGACAGCAATGAGGCGTTGAGCGCGTTGACGGCGGCCGTGCGTGCGGCGATGTCGGGCCGGCGCCGTGCCGAATAGCGCGCCAGCGCCTGGCGGGAACCGGGATCGCCGGCGTGCGCGCCAGCCACCGCGACCAGGTCGCGCACGTCGCGAATGCCCAGATTGAGCCCCTGGGCGCCGATGGGCGGGAACACGTGCGCGGCTTCGCCCACCAGCGCGATCCGGTTGTCGGCGAAGCGCGCGGGCAGGGCGGCCGACAGAGGGTAGATCTGGCGTCCCGGTTCGACGCTGACGCGTCCGAGCATCGATTGCATCTTATCCTCGATCAGGGCGGCAATCTCGGCGTCGGGCAGCGCCGAGAGCCGTTCGGCTTCCTGTGGTCGCACCACCCACACCAGGCTCGAGCGACGGCCGGGCAGGGGAACCTGGGTGAACGGACCGGTTTCGGTGTGAAATTCGGTCGAGGTGAAAGCGTGCTCGCGGCTGTGGGAAAAATTCAGCACCAGCGCCGCCTGCCGATAGCGATGCTGCAGGGCGCGGATGCCGGCAGCCTCGCGCGCGGCCGAATTGCGCCCGTCGGCGGCGACCGCCAGCCGGCCGTCAACGGTCGCGCCATTATCGAGCTGCGCCGCGATGCCGTCCGGGCCTGGCTGCCACGCACCGACCAGCGCGGTGATCCACTTAATGCTGTCGTGCGCCGTTACCGCGGCCGCCAGCTCACGGTTGAGCACGACGTTGGGGATATTGTAGCCGAACGCGTCCTCGCCGATCTCGGAAGCGCGGAAAGTGACGGGCCGGCCGCGCACCAGGCGCCCGGTCGCGTCGACGATGCGCATCGTCTTCAGCGGCGCGGCGTCGGCGCGCAGACGCTCGCCGACGCCCAGCCCGCTAAGAAAATCCAGCGAAGGCGCCATCAGCGCGGTCGTGCGCCGGTCGTCCTCGCGCGCCGGCGGCCCGACGAGTTGCACGTCAAAGCCGACCTGCGCCAGTGCCAGCGCGGCAATCAGGCCGACCGGCCCGGTGCCGGCGACGATGATCGGTGTCGAGCTTTGCCTGTCCATGGCCCGGACTCCCTGGTTTCGCCCACATAACCGCCATGGCGGCGGCATGCATCTGGTGCGATGTCGACCCATCCTATATGGCAGGGCCGCGCCTGCGATCAATCGGACCGAATGCCCCAGGGAGCTTTCTTTTGGTCGACTGCAACGACGATTTTTCCAATCTCGACGGCGCCGGCCGCGCCGTCGCGGCGCTGGCCCGCCAACCAAGAGCGCCCGTCTATGCGGCGCTGTTGCTGCTGATTTTGGTTTCGTGGGCCGTGCTCGGCGTGATGGCGATCGAACTGGCGCGGGTGTCCGCGCCGGATGCGGCCGGTCCGGGGGCGGCTGTGCTGGGCTGGCTGCCACAAGTCGACTGGCCCGCCGGCCTTGCCTGGTTCGTGCAATTATGCGCCCAGCCGGTTGAGGCGGGCGCCGGCCGGGCAGGAAGATTTTCAGCGTTGGCGGCAATGTGGTTCTTGATGTCGCTTGCGATGATGCTGCCTTCGGCCGCGCCGATGATGCGCACCTATTGCGAGATCGCCGACACGGCGCGGGCCGGCGCAAAGGCGGTGGTTCATCCGGCGGTACTGCTTGCCGGCTATCTCGCGGTATGGCTGGCGGCCGCCGTGGGTTTCGCGGGCCTGACCGTGATCGTGTCGTTTTCCTCGCCGCAGGCCGGGCTTGCTCCAATGCGCGGCGTCGCCGGCGCCACCGCGCTGGCGATCGCGGGACTTTATCAGTTCTCCGGCCTCAAGGACGCCTGTCTGACGCGGTGCCGCGACCCGTTCGCAACGCTGTTTGCGCGCTGGAGCGACCAGCCGACGGCGATCTTTCGTCTCGGGCTTGCCCAGGGCGTGTGGTGCCTCGGCTGCTGCTGGGCGCTGATGCTGGTGATGTTTGCCGTCGGTATCATGAACCCGTTTTGGATGGCGCTGCTGGCCGTCTTCGCGCTTGTTGAAAAACAGGCGACAGGTCGGAAATTCCAGCGCGTTTCCGGTGCGATACTGCTTGTCTGGTCGGGAGCGCTGCTTGTAGTGTCGCTGAAAGGCGGAGGATGACGGCAAGGCCGATGGCGGATCAAAGCTGGACCTTGAAGGGCGAACTGGTGCTGTCGTGCAACTGCACGGTGTTTTGTCCCTGCGTGCTGTCGCTGGGCTATCATCCGCCGACCGAAGGTTATTGCCAGACCTGGGCCGGCTTCCGCATCGACGCCGGCCATTTCGGCGATGTCGACCTGTCTGGCCTCAATCTCGGCCTGGTGATGGAGATCCCCGGCTATATGAGCCGCGGCAACTGGACGGCGGGACTGTTCGTCGACGAGCGCGCCTCGATCTACGCGCAAAAGGCGATCGGCAAGATATTTTCCGGCAAGGCCGGCGGCACCACAGCGCTGCTGTCGATCCTGGTCGGCAATTTCCTCGGCATCGAGCGCGTGCCGATCAGTTATGCCGTCGAGAACAAGACGCGCATTTTCCAGATCCCAAACATCATCGACGGGGCGATCACGCCGATCCGCGGCAAGGATCGCGACAACGACACCGTCATCGCCAATTCCGAATACTGGATCGCGCCCGAGATCACGGTGGCCCGGTCGGACAAGAGCCGTATGCGCGCCTTCGGTCGCAACTGGAATTTTGCCGGCCGCTCGGCCGAAGTCTGCAAGCTCGATTGGCGTGGCCCGTGAAGAAAAAGAAGGTTACCTGGCCGCAGGCGCGCGCCTTTTCGGTTCATCTGTTGACGGCGTCAGGTTCGTTCCTGGCGTTTTTGTCGCTGGTCGCGGCCAGCGAGCAGCGCTGGACCGCCATGTTCTGGTGGCTCGGTCTGGCGCTGTTGGTCGACGGCATTGACGGGCCGATCGCCCGCAAGCTCGAGGTCAAGGAGATACTGCCGACCTGGTCCGGCGACATGCTCGACAACATCATCGACTATGTCACCTACGTGCTGATCCCGGCTTTCGCTCTCTATCAGCGCGGCTTCATGGGCGAGGGGCTGTCCTTCCTGTCGGCGGCGATCATCGTCGTTTCGAGCGCGATTTATTACGCCGACACCGGCATCAAGACCAAGGAGAACTTCTTCAAGGGCTTTCCGGTGGTCTGGAACATGATCGTGTTCACCCTGTTCGTGATCGAACCCGGCGAATGGGCCTCCTTCGCGGTCGTGGTGATCTCCGGCATCCTGACCTTCGTGCCGATGAATTTCCTTCATCCAGTTCGCGTGAGGCGGCTGCGCAAGATCAATCTGCCGGTCTTCCTGGCCTGGTGTTTTTTCGGCGCCGTGGCGTTGTTGCAGGCCATGCAGGCCCAGTTATGGGTCCAACTCGGCATCGCGGCCACCGGCGTCTATCTGTTTTTCATCGGTGGGCTCATGCAGCTTTTTCCGAAACTCGGCGCGGGGGAGCTGAAAAATGCCTAAAGCGATCGTGATCCGCGCCCATGGCGGACCGCAGGTGCTGTCATATGAAGACGTCGCGACGGCCGAGCCCGGCAAGGGTGAGGTGCGGGTGCGCAACCGTGCCGTGGGCCTGAATTTCATCGACGTCTATTTCCGCACCGGCCTTTATCCGGCCCCCAATGGTTTGCCGTTCACGCCGGGCAATGAAGGCGCCGGCGAAGTCATCGCCGTCGGCGAGGGTGTGGAAAACCTGCAACCGGGCGACCGGGTCGCCTATGCCGGCACGCTCGGCGCCTATGCCGAGGAGCGACTGATCGCGGCCGACCGGCTGGTCAGGACGCCAGAGGCGATATCCGACGAGCAGGCGGCTGCGATGATGCTGAAGGGCATGACGGCGGAATACCTCCTGCGCCGCACCTTCAAGGTGAAGCCGGGCGACACCATCCTTTACCACGCGGCGGCAGGCGGCGTCGGCCTGATCGTAGGGCAATGGGCCAAGCATCTGGGCGCGACGGTGATCGGCACGGCGAGCACGCCGGAAAAGATCGCACTGGCGTTGGCGCATGGCTACGATCACGTCATCGATTACTCGAAAGAGGATTTCGTCGCGCGGGTGCGGGAGATCACCGGCGGGCGGATGTGCGACGTGGTCTACGATTCGGTCGGCAAGGACACGTTTCCCGCCTCGCTCGATTGCCTGCGGCCAATGGGCATGTTCGTCAGCTTCGGCCAATCGTCGGGGCCGATTCCCTCGTTCAACCTTGCGATACTTTCACAAAAGGGATCGTTGTTTGCGACCCGGCCGACATTGTTCACCTATGTCGCCGAGCGCGCGAACCTTGAATCGGCGGCGGCAAACCTGTTTTCGGTCGTGGCCGGCGGCGCGGTAAAAATCGAGATCAATCAACGTTATGCCCTGGCCGATGCGGCCAAGGCGCATGCCGACCTTGAAGGCCGCAAGACGACGGGCACCAGTATTCTGCTGCCGTGATTTCGGATTGCGCTTGAATTGTTGAAGCAGTTTCAAGGCGCAAAACACTTTGCGTGAGGCGAGAGGCGCGCCTACGATCGAAGCTGGGAACAAAAGAACACATCAAGGGGAATTCTTGTGACGGGTGATCACGCTCGGCTGGGCGAAGCCCTTCTCGACGTCCGCGGTCTCACCAAGATATTCGGGACCCTGCGCGCTTGCGACGGCGTCGACCTGACGATCTCGAAAGGTGAAATCCACGCGCTTCTCGGCGAAAACGGCGCCGGCAAATCGACGCTGGTAAAAATGCTGTTCGGCTCTCTGGAGCCGAATGCGGGCGAAATCCTGTGGCGGGGAAAGCCCGTGCGCATAACCAGCCCGAACGCCGCGCGCCAGCTCGGCATCGGCATGGTGTTCCAGCATTTTTCGCTGTTCGAGGCGTTGACGGCGGCCGAAAACATCGCCCTGTCGCTAGCCTCCGACACGCCGATCTCCACCATCGCGGCCAAGGCCCAGGCCTTGTCGCACAGCTATGGTCTGCCGCTCGACCCCTATGCGCTGGTGGGCGACCTGTCGGTGGGCGAGCGCCAGCGCATCGAAATCATCCGGTGCCTGTTGCAGACGCCGGACCTGATCATCCTCGACGAGCCGACCTCGGTGCTGACCCCGCAGGAGGCCGACCGGTTGTTCGAGACGCTGGAGCGGCTGCGCGGCGAGGGCAAGTCGATCCTCTATATCTCCCACCGCCTGGAGGAAGTGAAACGCATGTGCGACCGCGCCACCGTGCTGCGACACGGCAAGGTGGTCGGCCATTGCGATCCGCAACAGGAGACGGCCGCCTCGCTGGCGCGCATGATGGTGGGCGCGGAGGTTCACGAGATCGTCCGCGAGCCGGCTGAGGGCGCCGACGCGGCCGCCGTGCTCTTGGAGGTCGACCATCTCGACCGGGCGCCGGCGACGCCGTTTTCGATCCCGTTGCGCGACGTTTCGCTGTCGGTGCGGGCGGGCGAGGTGATCGGAATCGCCGGCGTGGCCGGCAACGGCCAGGGCGAATTCTTCGAGGCGATCTCCGGCGAGGCGACCCAGGCGCGCGCCGACACGGTGCGCATACGCGGCGAAAATGTCGGGCTGCTTGGCATCTCCGGGCGGCGCCTCAAGGGCGCGGCCTTCGTGCCGGAGGAACGGCTCGGCCATGGCGCTGCGCCGGCGATGACCTTGTCGGAAAACCTGCTTCTGTCCCGGCACACCACCGACGGCAACGTCTTCGTGGGCCGCGCCGGCACGGTGCAGACCGGTGCGCTGGCCACGGCGGCACGGCGTATCAACGAGGTGATGGACGTGCGCAAGAACGCCGAGGATCCGGCCGCCTCGGCGCTATCGGGCGGCAACCTGCAGAAATTCATCATCGGCCGCGAGCTCGACCGCAAGCCGGCGGTGATGATCGTCAACCAGCCAACCTGGGGCGTGGATGCGGGGGCGGCGGCGCATATCCGCCAGGCGCTGATCGAGCTGGCGCGGGCCGGTTCGGCGGTGCTGGTCATCAGCCAGGACCTCGATGAGCTTTTCGAGATATCGGACGCGATCGCTGTCATGCACAATGGCGAATTGTCCAAGCCGATACCGATCGCAGACGCCACGTTCGAAAAGATCGGCCTTTTGATGGGCGGCGCGGAACCCGGTCACGTCCCGCATGCGCGGATGGAGGTGGCGTGATGCGGATCGAACTCGTCAGACGATCGCAGCAATCGGTGCTGTTTTCGGCGCTGTCGCCGTTCATCGCTTTCGGCCTGATGGTTGTCGCCGGCGCGGTCATCTTCCTTGTGCTCGGCAAGAATCCGGTCACCGGGCTCCACGCCTATTTTGTCCAGCCGCTCACCGAAATCTGGTCGCTGCACGAACTCGCCATCAAGGCGGCTCCGCTGATCCTGATCGCTGTCGGGCTAAGCGTGTGCTTTTTGTCCAACAACTGGAACATCGGCGCGGAAGGCCAGTTCACGATCGGCGCCATCACCGGCGCGGCGCTGCCGCTCTATTTTCCCGACATGCACAACGTGGCCGTATTGCCGCTGATGCTGGTGTTCGGCGCGGCCGGCGGCGCGCTCTACGCCGCCATTCCGGCCTTGTTGAAGGCCCGTTTCAACACCAACGAGATCCTGACCTCGCTGATGCTGGTCTATGTCGCCCAGCTTATCCTGGACTGGCTCGTCAGAGGTCCCTGGCGCGATCCGGCGGCGATGAGCTTTCCGCAGGCGCCGGCCTTCCATTCCTGGGCGGTCATTCCGGAGCTGCTGCCGGCCTCCGGGCGCGCCAATTGGGGCATCGTGTTCGCGCTCGTTGCTGCCTTCGCCGTCTGGTTCATGCTGGCCAGGACGCTGAAGGGGTTCGAGGTCAAGGTGGTCGGCCAGAGCCCGCGTGCGGGCGCCTTTGGCGGGTTTTCGACCGCCCGAACCATCGTCTTTGCCTTCCTCGTTTCCGGCGCGCTCGCCGGCCTGGCCGGGATCACCGAGGTCTCCGGGGCGATCGGCCGGTTGCAGCCGCAAATATCTCCCGGCTACGGCTTCGCCGCCATCATCGTCGCCTTTCTCGGGCGGCTGAACCCGCTCGGCATCGTCGCCGCCGGCCTCGTGCTGGCGCTGTCTTATCTCGGCGGCGAGGCGGCCCAGATCGAAATCGGCGTGACCGACAAGACGGTGCGCGCCTTCCAGGGCATGCTTTTGTTCTTCGTGCTCGCCTGCGACACGCTGATCCACTACCGGATCCGCCTCGTCCGACCTGTCCCGGCGGCCTCCGCCGAACCGCTTTCCACGGAGGCCGCACATGGGCATCGCTGAAGCCATTTTGCTGACTATCGCTACGGCGGCGACGCCGCTGCTGCTGGCGGCGATCGGCGAACTCGTCGTGGAACGGTCCGGCGTTCTCAATCTGGGCGTCGAGGGCATGATGCTGATGGGGGCTGTGGCCGGGTTCGGGATGGCGCTGACCACCGGCCAACCCTGGCTCGGCATTTTGGCCGGCGCGCTTGCCGGCACGCTGTTTTCGCTGCTGTTCGGGTTTCTGGCGCTCACCTTGGTGACCAACCAGGTGGCGACCGGGCTGGCCTTGACCCTGCTTGGCATCGGCCTATCGGGCATGATCGGCGAGGCGTTTGTCGGCCAGCCGGGCGTCAAGCTCGGCGCGCTCGACATTCCGGTCCTGTCGGAGCTGCCGTTGGTTGGCCGGCTTTTATTCGGCCAGGATCCGATGTTTTACATCTCGCTGCTTCTGACCGGCGGAGTGATGTGGTTCCTGTTTCGCACCCGCGCCGGGCTGACGCTGCGCTCGGTCGGCGACAGCCATTCCTCCGCCCACGCGCTCGGCATCAAGGTGGTGGCGATCCGATATCTGGCGGTGATGTTCGGCGGCGCCTGCGCCGGGCTCGCCGGGGCGCAGCTCTCGCTGGTCTACACCACGCAATGGATCGAAAACATGACCGCCGGCCGCGGCTGGATCGCACTGGCGCTGGTGGTGTTTGCCTCCTGGCGGCCGTGGCGGGTGCTTGCCGGCGCCTATCTGTTCGGCGCGATCACCATCGCCCAGCTTCACATCCAGGCGACCAATCTGAGCGATCTGGCGTCCTGGCCGGCGCCGGTCCACTGGCTGGCCGAGCTCGTCAAGTCGATCCCATCGCAGTTTCTTTCCGCGCTGCCCTATCTGGCCACGGTGGTCGTACTTGTTCTAATCTCGCGCAACAGGCGATTGACGATGATGAACACACCGGCTTCACTGGGCAGACCCTTCGTGCCGGACCGCTGACACCGCAAAACGGCACCAAGACGGAAACGTCCTCCAGAGGATCCAACAGAGAGGTATCCAGTGATGAGAAAAGTACTGCTTGCACTGACGGCTTCGGCGGCGATGCTCGTCGCCACTGGCGCCATGGCCCAGGACAAGACCAAGGCCTGCTTCATCTATGTCGGCCCGATCGGTGATTTCGGCTGGTCTTATCAGCACCATCAGGGCGCGCTCGAGATGCAGGAGAAGCTCGGCGGCGAGGACAAGGTCGAGATCGCCTATCTGGAAAGCGTGCCGGAAGGTGCTGACGCCGAACGCGCCATCGAGCGTTTCGCGCGCTCCGGCTGCGACATCGTTTTCACCACCTCGTTCGGCTATATGGACGCCACCAACAAGGTGGCGGGCAAGTTTGCCGACGTGAAGTTCGAGCATGCAACGGGCTTCAAGCGCGAGCATCCCAACGTCGCGACCTACAATTCCAAGTTCCATGAGGGTCGCTACGTCCAGGGCGTGATCGCCGCCAGCCTGTCGAAGAAAGGCGTTGCCGGTTACATCGCCTCCTTCCCGATCCCCGAGGTGGTGATGGGCATCAACGCTTTCGTGCTCGGCGCGCAGTCGGTCAATCCCGACTTCAAGGTCAAGGTCGTGTGGGCCAATACCTGGTTCGATCCCGGCAAGGAGGCCGACGCGGCCAAGGTGCTGATCGACCAGGGCGTCGACATCGTTACCCAGCACACCGATTCCACCGCGCCGATGCAGGTCGCCGCCGAACGCGGCATCAAGGCCTTCGGCCAGGCCTCCGACATGATCAAGTTCGGCCCGGAGACGCAGCTCACCTCGATTATCGACGATTGGGGCCCGTATTACATCGAGCGCGTCAAGGCGGTGATGGACGGCACCTGGGAACAGCACGACGTCTGGCACGGCATGGCCGAGGGCCATGTCGTCATGGCGCCCTACACCAATATGCCCGATGAGGTGAAGAAGGCGGCCGAGGATACCGAAGCCAAGATCAAGTCCGGCGCGTTCGACCCGTTCACCGGGCCGATCATGAAGCAGGACGGCAGCGAATGGCTCAAGGAGGGCGAGGTTGCCGAGGAAGGGGTGCTTTTGGGCATGAACTTCTACGTCAAGGGCGTGGACGACAAGCTGCCTCAGTAACGAAGCCTCGACGTCGTGATTGAGAAGGGCGCCTGCGGGCGCCCTTTTTCGTGTCGATCCGCAGCCGCTCCTGACAGTCTGTTGTCAGCAGCGGTCTGTTAGGTGAGACCCATTCAACACGAGGACGAACTCCATGCTCACCTTCCACCACGCCCCCTGGTCGCGCTCCTCTTCCATTCTCTGGCTCCTGGAGGAACTCGGCGTCGACTACCGGATAGAGATCGTCGACGTTCGCGGCGAGGATGGCGCACCCGAATCCTATCGCGCGATCCATCCCCACAAGAAGGTGCCGGCGATCGACCACGACAACACGATCGTGACTGAACGCGCGGCGATCTCGATCTATCTCGGCGACGTCTTCGCCGAGGCGGGGCTGGCGCCCGCGATCGGCGACCCGCGCCGCGCGACCTATCTGAAATGGCTGGTCTATGCCGATTCTGTGTTCGACCCGGCAGTCGCCGCACGTGTCCACGGGCTTGTGTATGGCAGCAACGACTATTCCTTCGGCACGTTCGACGACATGGTCAACCATGTCGACCGCCATCTGTCGCAGAACGATTATGTCTGCGGCGACGATTTCACCGCCGCCGATATCCAGCTCGGCGCGGCCATCGGATATACGATGGACATGATGAAGGTTCTGCCCGAGCGGCCGGCTTTCCGGGCCTACCTCGCGCGGACCGGCGCGCGCCCGGCGGCGAAAGCCGCGGCGGCAAAGGACCAGGAGATGGCGATGCGGATCCCGTTCTTCCAAAAACAGTTCGCCGAGCGGTAGATGACGCGTTCGGTTTCGGCAAGTCTCAGTCCGACGCGGCGAAATGCGCCATCTGATCGGCGTGCGCCTTGATGAAGGACGGGCGCGCGGTGGCGCGCGCGACATAGGCGCGGCAGGCGGGATGTTTCTCCAGCCTGTCGAACCGGTCGACAAGACGCAGCACATCCGCCATCACTATGTCGGCGATGGAAAAATCGCCGGCCAGCCATTCGCGTCCCGCCAGCACCGGCTCCAGATGCTGCAGACGGGCCTCCAGGAATTCGTCCAACTGCTTCCAACCCGGCGTGTCCCCGGTGAAACCGGAAAACACGAATATCGACCAGGGCAGGCTCGCTGCCTCGACGGAATTGAGCGCGGCGAACAGCCATTGCACCGCCTCGCTGCGGGCGCGCGGATCGGCGGGCAGCAGCGCGTCGCTGCGCGCGCCCAGATGAAGCAGGATCGCGCCGCTCTCGAAGATCGACAAATCGCCATCGGTCAACCACGGCACCTGGCCGAACGGTTGGTGCGAAAAATGCTCGGCCTTGCGCTCGCCAAAGGACACGCTGTCGACGCGATAGGGCAGGCCGGCCTCTTCCAGCGCCCAGCGTACGCGTATGTCGCGCACATAACCGCGCGGCGTTTCGGGGACCCAATCGAAAGTGGTCAGGACCAGTTCGGCCATTCGGCATCTCCATTTTTCAAGGGCCGACCTATGGCAATTTTCAGGCACGGCAACAAGAGAGCCGGCTCGACGGACGCGGCAGGCTCGGCTCTGCCGAGTTGAGGAAGAAAGCTGTGTGGAGCCGTTCCTCCTTAATTGGGAGCGGTCTGACGGAATGGATTTTTCGGTCAGGCAAGGAAAAATCCGCAGCGCGATATGACAATCGGGCGAGGGTTTCGACACGGGCCAGCCCCTGCAAACTATCGACAACCCGTTCTCCACGGGGGTGGCGCCTATATTCTGGGTACAAGCCGTCGCCCATGTCTCCGGGCCGGACCCAGGCGGGATTTGGCCGGCCGAAAACGGTGACGCGGAGAACTACGGCTAGGCGACAGCCCTCAACGACCCTCCCGAATCGAGTGACGCTTGAATTGCAGGCATCGGCGTGCGCCCGCATCGCTGCGAGCGATTTCTCGGCGGGCTCGGCAACCGAAGCCGCCCGCTCCGGCAAACCGGCGCGTTCGGACAGAGAAACTTAGCATATTGGCGAAGTTTTCGATTGCCTCGCCGCCCGCTCCGATGATAGTTAGCATTATGACTAAGCATCATTCGGACCTTTCGCTGCTCTTCCATGCCCTGGCCGACCCGACCCGTCGATCGATCCTGACCCAACTCGCCGAAAAGCCGGCGCGGGTGACGGATTTGGCCGATCCCACGGGACTGCGACTGCCCACGGTGATGCGTCACCTTTCCGTACTGGAGGAGGCGGGGTTGATCGCTACGTCCAAGGACGGGCGGGTACGCACCTGCGCCATTGTCCTCGAGGCGATGGAACCGGTGCGAACGTGGATCGATGAACAGCGAGCCATCTGGGAATCGCGGCTCGACCGGCTGGACGCATTTGTAATGGACGTGATGAAGGAACGCGGAAAATGACACCGACCTTGAAGCCGGGCATTACGCCCCGGACCGCGCCCGATGACGGGAGCGATCGTTTTGCGACGCTGACCTTCGAACGGGACGTGGCCGCTCCACTGGCCGTATTGTGGGAGGTGTGGACGGCCCCGGCCGCGCGGGCGGTCTGGGCTGCGCCATCGCCGTCGGTGACGGTGGAATTCTTGGAGGCCGACACCAGGGTAGGTGGACGCGAGGTCTCGCTGTGCAAGGTGGAGGGCCAGCCCGACATCCGCTGCGAGTGCGGCTGGCTGGACTTGCAGCCAGCGGTGTGCAGTGTGAACTACGAGGTGATCTCGTCCGGGGGTGTGACGCAAGCGGCAGCGCTGGTGACGGCTGATTTCTCGGGCGCGGACGAGCGCAGCCGGCTGGTCGTAACGGTGCAGCTTTCCTCGCTGGCCGAGGATATGGAGGCGGGCTACCGACAGGGCTTCGCTGCGGGACTGGACAATCTCGCGGGTGCGGCCGAACGGACTATGGTGCTGCAGCGGGTGATACAGGCGCCGCGATCCATCGTGTGGGGGGCATGGATGAACCCTGAAACGCTACCGCAATGGTGGGGACCGGACGGGTTCTCCTGCCGGACGAAGCGGATCGACCTGCGGACGGGCGGCGAATGGGTTTTCGACATGATCGCGCCTGACGGCACGGTCTTCCCGAACCACCACCTTTATGGTGAGGTTCGCGCCGAGGAAAGGTTTGGCTACACACTGCTGTGGGGCGAGAACGGGCCGAAACATGCCGACGCATGGGCCTCGTTCGAGGATCAGGACGGGGCGACGAAGGTTACGCTGGGCATGGTATTCAGCACCGCTGCCGAGTTCCAGCAGGCGAAGGGTTTCGGCGCCGTGGAACTGGGCCTGCAAACGCTGGGCAAACTGGAACGCTTCGTCAAATCCGGCTGAAAAAAACTACGGCTTCCCGCTGGCTCGAAATTGGCGCCTGGACGAGGCCGTCATCCATATCGCGCCCCGTTCTCGTCGGCGACGGCATCCGCCCGTTCGGTCAAAACGGCATGGAGCCGATCGGGATGCGGAAGAGCGCGCTTTCGCAAGCCGGGCAGATCACCGACATGCGCTTCCGCTTCGCGGGATAGTGCCGAAATTCACCCAGGGATATACGAAGAGGAGGGGCCTGTGAGAAAACTGATCATATGGGACATGGTGACCGTCGACGGCTTCCTTGAAGGTCCGGACAGGGACATCAGCTGGTTCGTCTTCGAGGACGAACTCGAAAACTACATTCGTAAGACCCAGGAAAAGGCCGACACGCTGATCTTCGGCCGCGTGACCTACGAGTTCATGGCAGCCTATTGGCCGTCCGAGCAAGGCTGGATCGCGAATTTTATGAACAAGATCGAAAAAGTGGTCTTCTCGCGCACGCTGAAAAGCGCCGACTGGAACAATACCAAACTCTTCAACGGCAATGTCTTCGAAGAAATCTCCAAGCTGAAGACCGGGGACGGCGGAGACATCTTCGTGTTCGGCAGCGCCGACCTCACGGCGACCCTGATGGAGCACGGCCTGATTGACGAGTATCGCCTCGGGATCAACCCTGTCATTCTCGCGAAAGGCACGCCGCTCTTCAAGGGCGGCGCGAACCGGATCCCCCTGAGGCATCTGGAGACGAGGACGCTCAAGTCCGGCGTTGTCGTTCTCCATTATGCTCCCGAAAGCAGACAATGACGATCGATCCGCTCTTCGCCTCAGCTTGGCTGCTTGAATTGTAAGGGCCTTGGGATGCGGCGCGCTCCGGACGACCGGCGACCAAGGGGGAAGCTGTCATCACCCCAGGTCCGCGAATAACCGCTTGCGGGTTTGACGCGGCCGGCTCGAACGGCTGAATTGAGGTCGATAGCGGTCGTGATGCGCTCTACCTGGCTGTAACCCGAGCCAAGATATATCGGGCCGAAGCGTAGAAGCGGCGGTTTATTATCCCGCTTGGTGCGACGCGGCAATCGGCTGCAAGTCGCGCCATAAAAGGCAATCGGCTGGCAAGTGGCGGAGAGTTCGGGACGAAGTTCGAACTCGGAGCCCAGCGGGCGACTGCCCGCCGGCCGGTCAGGCCGCCCCCGCGGAGGCGTTGAGCGAAGCGAAACTCCCGTGAGCGAAATAGTGGCGGAGGGAGTGGGATTCGAACCCACGGTGACATCGCTGCCACGCCGGTTTTCAAGACCGGTGCCTTAAACCGCTCGGCCATCCCTCCGGCCTCGGCCCGTTAATGCGCGAAGCCGCCTCGCTTTGCAAGATTGGCCGCGTCGGGCGCAAGAGCAAGGCGCCGATTGCGCCGGCGAGGCCGACGCAACCGATCGGACCCGTCCCGCCAACCGGCTCCGGCGGTGCAAAATGCGTCCGCGCGGTCACAAAATCGCCCCGTTCCCGCCACAAGGGATTAACAGCACGCTAAGCAGTTTTTTCGTACTGATGGCGCTGTCGGTTGGGAGAGGGTTGTCCGATCGGCGTCGATCAAGTACCGCAGGGGACTTGGTAGCGGTATCGAATGACGATTTCTGGGGACGGTTTTTCAATGTCATTGCGCTCTCGCCGGTGTCTGTCGCGGATCACGGCCTCCATCGCGCTGATCGGTGCCACCGCCGTTCTGGCGTCCTGCGCCGGCGATCCGACGCCGAAGGCATCCGTGGCCAGCGCTGGTTCCAAGGAATATTTTTCCGAATCCGAATATGGCGTGAAGGCCAGCCCGAAAGTGTCGATGAAACGCTCGGGGCTGAAGCGCGGCGGCGGCCGCGACCAGACCGGCAAGCCCTACAAGGTCAGGGGCAAGTGGTATTACCCCAAGGAAGATCCCGATTACGTCAAGGTCGGCGCCGCGTCCTGGTATGGCTCGGCCTTCCACGGCCGGCTTACGGCCAATGGCGAAGTCTACGACATGACCCATCTCACGGCCGCGCATCCGACCATGCCGCTGCCGAGCTACGCCCGCGTCACCAATATGAAGAACGGCAGTTCCGTGGTGGTGCGCGTCAATGACCGCGGCCCGTTTGCGCATGGCCGGGTCATCGACCTGTCGAAACGGGCGGCCGAAATGCTCGACTACACCCATTCGGGCGTCGCCAAGGTGAAGGTTGAATATGTCGGCCGCGCGCCGCTGCACGGCCAGGACGATCAATATTTGATGGCCTCCTATCGCCCGGGCGACCAGGATGGCGGTCCGGAGGAAATCTCGCCCGGCGTGATGATCGCCATGAACGGCCCGACGCCGTCGGCGCCGGTATCGGCGCTTGCCGCGGCGACGGCGCAGGCCGGCCCGATCCGCACGGCGATCACCGACGGCGATCCGCTCTTGCCCGCGTTCGGTCCGTCCGTGCCGGAACGCCCCTTGCCCGGCGGCTTGGACGCGCCGGTGGCGGTCGCGGCCTTGTCTTATGCCGATCAGCGCGTGGCGCGTGCTGCCGGAGCGTTCGACGCGATGCTGGCCGGGCAGGGCGCACCGCAGACACCGCCTGCCGCAAGCAGCGGCAAGGCCGACCGGCTGGAAGCCCCGCAGGCGGCCACCGACTATATAGCCGTCGGCACTTTCGCCGATCGCAACGAGGCGCAAGACATCATCGCCGCGCTGGCCGCCCACGGCCGGCCCGAACTGATCGCGGAACGCGGCCAAGATGGTTCCTGGTACACGGTCAATCTGCGTCCGGACGGCCGCGCGCCGCTCGACGACATGCTGCGCCGGGCCTGGGCGGCGGGCGCCGACCAGGCGCTGACGGTTCGCGACTGACGTTTGTCCGCTTGCCGATCGGTCGTTCCGGCCGGCGGCGCCCCGATCGGGGGCTTGCTGTCGCGGGGCGCTTGCCGGCGCCAACCAAACTCCATTTCACCCGACCGCTTCCATTTGGCGATGAACGGTTCTAGGTTCGCCCGGGGCTTTCTGGACGGTGCCTGCGCGCTCGCTGGACGAGGCACAAGGCGCGGCGCCGCGAGGACACGGGGTGTTGGCGTGACATATGCGAAATACCGGGCGGTCGTGACCGCCCTGATCGGCGTTTTCGCCGTGGCGATGGCGTTTTCGTCGCCGGCCCGGGCGCAGCTTTTCGAAACGCGCGCCCAGTCCGCCTTCATGATCGACGCCGAAACCGGCACGGTTTTGTTGTCCAAGGACCCCGACGCGCCGATCCCGCCGGCCTCGCTCGCCAAGCTGATGACGATGGAGGTGGTGTTCAACGCCGTCAAATCGGGGCGGCTGTCGCTCGACGACGAATTCCTGGTCTCCGAGAACGCCTGGAGGACCGGCGGCGCGCCGTCGGGCACCTCGACCATGTTCGCCGAACTCAAATCCTCGATCCGTCTCGAAGATTTGATCCAGGGCGTCATCGTCCAGTCGGCCAATGATGGCTGCATCGTCATCGCCGAAGGCATGGCCGGCTCGGAGGAAAACTTCGCCCAACTGATGACCGAGCGGGCGCGCGCGATCGGGCTGGAAAAATCGGTGTTCAAGAACTCGACCGGCCTGCCGGCCGACGGCCAGGTGGTGACCGTGCGCGAACTGGCGCGGCTCGCTTTGCATATCTGGCGCGAATATCCGCAGTTCTACCGCTATTACGCACAGCCCGATTTCACCTGGAACAACATCAAGCAGTCGAACCGCAATCCGCTTTTGAAGATGGATATCGGCGCCGACGGGCTGAAGACCGGTTACACTGAGGAATCGGGTTACGGCATTGTCGGCTCGGTCAAGCGCGGCAACCGACGGCTGTTCGTCGCGCTCAGCGGCATGTCGAGCGCCACCGTGCGGGCCGAGGAGGCGCGCAAGGTGCTCGACTGGGGCATGCGCGCCTTCGACAAGCGCGAGATTTTCGGGGCCGGCGAGGTGGTCGGCGAGGCAAAACTGTTCGGCGGCGCCAAGACCGGCGTGGCGCTCAAGGCCGACGGTCCTGTGTCGATCTTCATTCCGATCACCAATCGCGACCGCCTGATCGCGCGCATCGTCTACGAGGGCCCCGTGTCGGCGCCGGTGTCGACGGGCACGCCGGTCGGCGCGCTGAAAGTGTGGGTCGGCGACACGCTCAGCCAGGAAACCCCGCTTTTCGCCGCCGAGGACGTCGATGTCGGGCCTCTGCACCGTCGCGCGCTCGACGCGATCGAGGAATTGCTGATCGGCTGGCTGAGGTAACGCCCGGCGTCATAAGCCATCCCGGCTTCGACCGGACAAAGGGGAGTGTTCGCGGTCCGGCGCATCGAAATCGTCGTGTCCGCTTTCATCTTTGCGTCTTTTCGGGCAAACCAGACCAATGCCGCCGCGCGGTTCTGCCGATCCGAGCCGTCCGCCGGCGGCGGCGTCACATGGTCGAAGATTGAGATGAATCTGTCGGAAAAGCGGCTCGTCATCGTCACACCGGTCTATGAGGATCGCGAGGCGGCGACGCGCCTGTTCGGCGTGCTTTCGGCTCAGTTCGGCGCCGCGCTTTTTCTGGTGGCGGTCGACGACGGCTCCGTCCGCGAGCCGCTCGATATCGAATGCCTGCGCGCGGCCGGGCTCGACGGGGCGGTGCTCAGGCTGCGGCGCAATGTCGGCCATCAGCAGGCGATCGCCATCGGTCTGGGTTACGTGGCCGAGCATATCGGGCCTCGGCACGAGGTGGTGGTGATGGATTCCGATGGCGAGGATATGCCCGCCACCATCCCGCGCCTGCTCGACCGGCTTCGGGCCGACGATGTCGATGTCGTGGTCGCACAACGCGAAAAGCGGGTCGAGACGGTCTGGTTCAAGGCGTTTTACGCGATCTACAAGCGGTTTTTCAGCCTGATGACCGGCCGCGCCATCTCCTTCGGCAATTTCATGGCGCTGAAGGCGCATGCTGTCCGGCGCCTGGTTTCCATGCAGGAACTGTCGGTTCATGTCGCCGGCACCGTGCTTGCGTCCAAGCTGCGCACGGGGTTGTGCGCGCTGCCGCGCGGCCCGCGTTATGCCGGGCAATCCAGGATGAATTTCGTCGGCCTGACACTGCACGGCTTCAAGGGGCTGATGGTGTTCGCCGAGGACGTGCTGGTGCGGGTCGGCATCGCCTGCACGCTGACGGCGGCGCTGTCGGTTGTCGGCGCGATCGTGGCGGTGGCGCTCAAGCTGGCCGGTTTTTCCACGCCGGGCTGGTTTTCCGTCGTGCTCGGCATTCTGGTGCTGATCTTCCTGCAGACCGGCGCGCTCGCCCTGATGACCTTGATGCTGACCGGCGTCATGCGCGGCGGCACGGTTGCCAGCTCGACCGCCTATCTGGCCTTTGTCGACGAAGTTCTCGAAACCGGCCAGGAGGCCGCAACGCCGTGAACGCGCGCCTTGCCGAAGTGCTGCGTTACATTCTCAACGGGCTTGCCGCGACGGTCGTGCATTATGGCGTGCTGACCTTCAACCTCGCCGTCCTGGCGATCCCGTCGGCGGGGCTCGCCAATTTTCTCGCCGCGATCGTCGGCATCACCGCGTCCTTTCTCGGCAGCCGCTATTTCGTTTTCCGCAAGACGCGGGAACATATGCTGCGCCAGATGGTCAAATTCGGCGGACTGTACGGGGCGATCGCCGTCCTGCACGGCCTCGTGCTTTTGGTCTGGACCGACTATCTCGGCCACGATTTCCGTGTCGGTTTCGTGATCGCGACCGCGATGCAGGTCAGCCTCAGCTATGCCGGCAACCGTTTTCTGGTGTTCGTGCGATGAAATTCGCCTATGCGGTCCTGCTGAGCCTCGTCTATGTGGTCCTGTTGCTTGGCCTTTACGCCGTCCATGTCCGTTTCCTGCCTGTCGACGTGGTGCTTTACAGCGCGCTGCAGGATGCGCTCGCGGCGCTTGTGGTGCTTGTGGCGGCTGTCGTGGCGCTGCGGCGGCTTTTGCCCTTCAACAGCTTCGAGACGATGCTTTTGGTGGTGGTATGGTTTCTGGGCGGCTATGCCTTTGCGATTTCGGTGCCGACCGTGCTCGACCGGTCGCTGTCCTTCTACATCCTGGAAAAGCTCGAGCAGCGCGGCGGCGGCATTCGCCGTGACGCGATCGGACGGATGTTTGCCGAGGAATATCTGCCGGAATACCGCCTGGTCGACGTGCGGCTGACCGAGCAGGTCGAATCCGGCACGGTGGTCATCGAGGATGGCTGCGTGAAGCTTACCTCGCATGGCGCAAGGCTGGCGGCAGTCAGCCGTTTCTTCCGCACTCATCTTCTAGCGCGCAAACGGCTTCTGGCGGACGGCTATACCGACGCGCTGATCGATCCGTTCAAGAACAGCCCCAAAGGCAGGATCGGCTACGAGTGCGGATAGACGCGCCGCGTCAGCGCTCGCCGGTGCGAGCGGCAAGGCAGGCGGCGTCGAAAAGCAGATGGCGTTCGCTGCTGGCGACCGCGCAACGCGCCTCCAGCGGCTTGAAAAACGGTACGTTTCCCGCTTCCAGAAAGTCCAAAGCCGGGGCCACCGCCGGCACGCTCGCCCGCCAGCGGCGCAGCCGGTCGCGCTGGCGCTTGTCGTCCCGGTCGACCAGCAGATAATCGACGCCGCTGTCGTGCGCGAAGGCGGCAAAGGCATCGGGGCTGGTCTGGTACATGGCGCGTGCCGTGGCGGCGACGCGGTCGTAGAGCAGGTCGTGATAGGTTTTTTTGTAGGGGATCATCAATTCGTGGGCGGCGTAGACGCTGCGCGAGGAAAAGGCCGGCACGAGGTCGAGTTCGCGCGACAGCCCGCCGACCAGCGTGTCCTTCGGCGTCTGGCGCAGATAGGCGTGAACGCTCGGCGATGCGGAAAAGAGCATCCAACTGGTCGCCACCATCACGACCGCGACGACCAGGCCGGGCGCGAGCACAAGCACGCCCGCCGCCTTTTCCCAGCCGTGCCGCTTGAGCCGCTGCGCGCCGGCAACGACCAGGGCGGCCGCGAAAGGCAGGACGACGAGCACGAAGGCGGTCCTGATGGCGTTGTGGCCGTAGCGGCTCGGCTCGTGCAGCCTGAACAGCACCAGATAGGCGAGGCTGTGCAGGATGACGCCCGAAGCGAGGATCGCAAGCGCGACGACGGCGAGACGCCGCGGCACGGCCGGCATGCCGAGCCGGCGCATCAGGCCCGCGCTGCGGCCAGCGACGACCTGCCAGGACAGGCCGAAAAGCAGGGCGAGCGCCAGGCCGGCCACGATCCCGCGCCAGGGCGGTGCCAGGATGCGAAAACAGAACGTGGCATAGCCGTTGCGATTGCACCACAGGCCCAGCGCGCCGTTTTCCTCGAAGAAGGCGAGCCGGCCGCCGGGCGTAAAGATCGCCGCCTGCCGGGCTTGCTCCAGCGAAAAGGTCGGGCCGAGCGCGGCCAGTTCGCGCATGAAGAAAAACCCGCCGACGAGCGCGGCGATGCCGCCGACAGCGAGCGTGACCAGCGTTCTGCGATCGGTTGCGACGAAAGGAAAGCCCGGCCTGAGACACAGCAATGCCATCGCCAGGCCGCTGACGGCCACGGTGGCGGGATAAAGCCCGGTGCCGACAAACAGCGCAGTTGCGGTCAGAAGCGGCCGGCGACGCAGAAAGGCAAGCAATGACAGCGCGATGATGATCACGCCGAACGTCTTCGGCAGCCCGACCGCAACCATCGGGCCGCCGAGCACCAGCGGCGCGGTCGCGCCGACCAGGGCCGCGCCGAGCCGCGACGGCCACAATTCATAGGTCAGGAGATGGACCGAGACCGAAAGCAGCGCCCCGAGCGCGGCGATCATGAAAAGCAGGTGCACCAGGAGCGCGTCGGCGCCCGCCAGCGTAAACGGCCGGTAGAGCCATTCGTACCCCCATGGGGTCAGCGCGCGAAACTGATCGGCAATGGCATCGCCTGGAAAAAGCGACGGCTCGGCTTGCTGACGAAGCCAGACGACGAAATGGCGCGCATCGTCCTGCACGATCAGCGGCCAGTGATAGGCGGCCGCAATGGCCATCGCCACCCAGACGAGCGCCCATCCCGACATCGCCAGCAGGGCGGCGGAAAGCGGGGTGCAGTCCTCGCCCGGCGACAGCCGGCGCCAGGATCGGTCCCGCTTGGCGCCTGACGTGTTCAAGGGCAACCCACCTTCGGAGATCGACGTGTAAGCCGCTATGCCACAGCCGCCCGGTGCGGACAATATCGGGTCCGGGCCCGCGGGCGGCCGATGCGGGGATCGAATCCGTGCGGCGATCCGGTGCCATATGCATGGATTTTGCCGGCCCGCGGCAGTAAGAAGGCGGCCGACAGCCGAAGAAAGGGCAAATCGGCCGTGCAGCGTGGATTGTTCATCACTTTCGAGGGCGGCGAGGGTGCCGGCAAGTCGAGCCAGATCCGCATTCTGGCCGACACGCTGCGCGCGCGGGGCTACGACGTGCTCGTCACAAGGGAGCCGGGCGGTTCGCCCGGTGCCGAAGCAATCCGCCACGTGCTTTTGTCGGGGGCGGCCGAACCGTTCGGGCCGGCCATGGAGGCGATCTTGTTCGCCGCCGCGCGCTCCGACCATGTCGAGCAGGTGATCCGTCCGGCGCTCGAAAGCGGTACGATGGTGTTGTGCGACCGGTTCATGGATTCCTCGCGCGTCTATCAGGGCGTCACCGGCGGGCTCGACCCCGCCTTCATGGCCGCGCTCGAACGGGTCACGGTCAACGAGATGATCCCCAACCTGACGTTGATCCTCGACATCGACCCGGTCGAGGGCCTCGACCGCGCCAATGCGCGCCGCGGGGAAGGGCAGGCCGATCGCTACGAGAAGGAAACGCTGGACATTCACCGGCGGCGGCGCGATGCATTCCGCGATATCGCCCGCAGCGATCCCGAGCGCTGCAAGGTGATCGACGCGTCCGAAAGCGAGGAGGAGGTCGCCGCGACCGTTGCCGGTCACGTCGCCGACCTGCTCGAACAATATGAGATGGTGGCAGCCGAAGAATGAGTTTCGAACGCAGCGGCGCGCTACAGCACGACACGCTCGAGGATATCCCGGAGCCGGCGGAAAACCCGATCCTGTTCGGTCACGGGGACGTTGTGGCGCGGATCGCCAAGGCGCACCGGGCCGGCAAGCTGCATCACGCACTGGTGCTGGCCGGGCCGCGCGGCATCGGCAAGGCGACGCTGGCGTTTCATCTCGCCTATCATCTGTTGCGCTATCCCGATGCCGCCGATGCGCCTGAAACCCTTGCCGCGCCCGATCCCGAAACGACGCTGTTCAAGCTGATCGCCAATGGCGGGCATCCCTCGATCCTGCATCTGACCCGTCCCGTCAACGAGCGCACTAAGGCGTTCCGCACCGCGGTCACGGTGGAGGAGATCCGCAAGGTCCAGCGTTTCCTGTCTTTTACCGCCCATGATGGCGGCTACCGGGTGGTGATCATCGATCCGGCCGACGACATGAACCAGAACGCGGCCAACGCTTTGTTGAAGAACCTGGAAGAGCCGCCGGCGCGCACCCAGTTCATCCTGATTACGCACGCCGCGGGCGGCCTCCTGCCGACGATCCGCTCGCGCTGCCAGATCGTGCGGCTGCAGCCGCTCGCGGAGACGGACTTCGCCAGTGCGCTGACCGGTCTCGGCATCGCGCCGCAAGACACGGAAACAGCGAAGGCGCTGATGGCGCGCGCCGGCGGCAGCGTGCGCGAGGCGATCCTGCTGACCCAATATGGCGGCCTGGAAATCGCGGCGGCGATCGAGGAGATCGCCACCGTTGCGCGGTTCGACGTCGCCAAGACATGGCGGCTTGCCGATGCGGCCGCCGCGCGCGACCGGACGATGGCCTTTTCGCTCTTCAACCGCCACGTCCTCGACCACGCCGCGGCGCTCGCGGTCGAGGCCGCGCATTCCGGCGCCCTGGCGCGGGCGGACGCGCTGTCGCAGTTCTGGCATGACGCCAACCGCGCCATCGTCGAGGCCGAAACCTACAATCTCGACAAGCGCCAACACGTCGCCGGGCTGATGCGCGCCATGCACGCCGCGCTCGCCGGCTGATCGGTCCGCCGCCCGGTCGCGCGGTCGATTGCAGGATGGCCATGGCAGCCGCAATGCGCTATCCCACCGCCGTCAATCCTTTCGGACACGAATTTTCATGCCCCAAGACAGTTTCTACCTGACAACGCCGATCTTTTACCCGAACGGCAAGCCGCATATCGGCCATGCCTACACGGTGATCGCCACCGACGCGCTGGCGCGGTTCCACCGGCTCGACGGCAAGGACGTGTTTTTCCTGACCGGCACCGACGAGCACGGGCTGAAGATGCAGCAGACGGCCGAAAAGGAAGGGGTTTCGGCGCAGGCGCTGGCCGACCGCAATTCTGAAATCTTCCGCACCATGGTCGAGGCGCTCGGCGGCTCCAACGACGATTTCATCCGCACCACCGAAGCGCGCCACAAACAGGCCAGCCAGGCGATATGGCAGCGCATGGCCGATAATGGCGACATCTATCTCGACCGCTATACCGGCTGGTATTCGGTGCGCCAGGAGGCCTATTTCGACGAAAGCGAAACGATCGTCGGCGAGGACGGCGTGCGCCGCGAGCCGCTCGGTTCGCCGGTCGAGTGGAACGAGGAAGAGACCTATTTCTTCCGGCTTTCGGCCTATCAGGAGCGGTTGCTTGCCCATTACGAGGCCAATCCAGACTTCATCGGTCCGGCCGAACGGCGCAACGAGGTGATCAGCTTCGTCAAGTCGGGGTTGCGCGACCTGTCGGTGTCGCGCTCGACCTTCTCCTGGGGGGTGCCGGTGCCGGGCGATGAAAAACACGTCATGTATGTGTGGGTCGACGCGCTGACCAATTACATCACCGCCTGCGGTTTTCCCGACGACGACGCACAGAAATGGCGCTACTGGCCGGCCGACCTCCACGTCATCGGCAAGGACATCGTGCGTTTCCATGCCGTCTACTGGCCGGCTTTCCTGATGTCGGCCGGCATCGAGTTGCCCAGGCGCGTCTATGCGCACGGGTTCTTGTTCAACAAGGGCGAGAAAATGTCGAAATCGGTCGGCAATGTCGTCGACCCGTTCGCGCTGATCGAGCATTACGGCCTCGACCAGGTACGCTATTTCTTCCTGCGCGAGGTGCCGTTCGGCCAGGACGGCAGCTATGGCCATGACGCGATTGTCAACCGCTCGAATGCCGATCTGGCCAACGATCTCGGCAATCTGGCGCAGCGCTCGCTGTCGATGATCGCCAAGAACTGCGCGGGCAGGGTGCCCGACAAGGGCATGCTGACGGACGCGGATCAGGCGATCCTTGATCAGTGCGACGGCGCGCTTGACGCCGCCCGCAAGGCGATTGCCGACCAGGCGATCCACACAGCGCTCGCCGCGATCTTCGGCGTCGTGTCGGAGGCCAACCGCTATTTCGCCGGGCAGGAGCCCTGGGCGCTGAAAAAGACCGATCCACAGCGCATGCAGACTGTGCTTTACGTGACGGCCGAAACGGTGCGGCGGGTGGCGATCCTGTGCCAACCCTTTGTGCCGGACGCGGCGGCCAAGCTGCTCGATCTTCTGGCCGTCGTCCCCGAACGCCGGACTTTCGCCGATCTCGGCCAGGTGTTGGCGCCGGGCGATCCGCTGCCGCCGCCAGCGCCGGTTTTCCCGCGTTATGTCGAACAGGATCGCGCTGCGGCCGGCTGACAACGGAAACATCATGCTGGTCGACAGTCACTGCCATCTCGATTTCCCCGATTTCGCACCCGAACGCGACCAGGTGGTCGCGCGCGCCCATGCGGCCGGCATCGGCCTGATGGTCACGATCTCGACGCGGGTGAGGCGTTTCGCCGAGATCCTGGCGATCGCCGAGGCTTATGACGGCGTCTACTGCTCGGTCGGCACCCATCCGCACAATGCCGGCGAGGAGACCGACGTCACCACCGACGAACTGGTGCAGCTCGCAGCCCATCCCAAGGTGGTGGCGATCGGCGAAGCCGGGCTCGATTATTTTTACGACAAGGCCCCGCGCGCGGCCCAGGCGACCGGCCTGCGCCGGCACATCGCCGCCGCCCGCCAGACCGGCCTGCCGCTGGTCATCCACGCCCGCGACGCCGATGCCGACATGGCCGCGATCCTGGAGGAGGAAACGGGCAGAGGCGCATTCCCGTTCGTCCTGCACTGTTTTTCCTCCGGCCGGCAGCTTGCCGAAACCGGGATCAGGCTCGGCGGCTACGTGTCGTTTTCCGGTATCCTTGCCTTTCGCAAATCGGATGAGCTGCGCGCGATCGCGCGCGATCTGCCGCACGACCGGATTTTGGTGGAAACCGACGCGCCCTATCTGGCGCCGCCGCCGCATCGCGGCAAACGCAACGAGCCGGCCTTCGTCGCCCACACAGCCGCCGTCCTGGCCGACACGCTCGGCCTGACGCCGGACGACCTCGCCGCCAGGACGACGGAGAATTTCTTCCGCCTGTTTTCCAAGGTCCCGCGATCGGCGGGCGGCGGACGTTCATGAGTTCGGCGCCAGACCGTTTGCGGCTGACGGTCCTCGGCTGCGGCTCTTCGCCGGGCACGCCGCGCATCACCGGCGACTGGGGCCAATGCGATCCACGAAATCCGCGCAACCGGCGCCTGCGCGCGTCGGCGCTGGTCGAGCGTATCCGGCCCGACGGCGCCGCGACGCGGGTGGTCATCGACACGGGGCCGGATTTTCGCGAGCAGATGGTGCGCGCCGGCGTGGGCCGGCTCGACGCCGTGCTTTACACTCATGCGCATGCCGACCACATTCACGGGGTCGACGATCTGCGCGGCTACGTGCTCGAGCAGCGCCGGCTGATGGATATCTATGCCGACCGCCAGACGCTGGAGCGGCTGCGCGCCGCCTTCGGTTATTGTTTCGAGACGCCGGCCGGCAGTTCCTACCCGCCGATCCTGAACGCGCACGAGATCGACCATGACGCCGCCGTGACGATCACGGGAGAGGGCGGTGCGCTGACCTTCACGCCGTTGCCGCAGATCCATGGCGAGATCGTCTCGCTCGGCTTTCGCGTCGGCGACCTCGCCTATTGCCCGGACGTGAGCGACTTTCCGCCCGACACGGTCGACCGGCTGTTCGACCTCGACCTGCTGGTGATCGACGCGCTGCAATACCGGCCGCATCCCTCGCATCTGTCACTGGAGGAAACGCTTGGCTGGATCGGTCGGCTGGCGCCCAAAAAGGCGGTGCTGACCCATATGCACGTGCCGCTCGACTATGAGACGGTGCTGCGCGAGACGCCGGATCACGTGGTGCCGGGCCACGATGGACTCGTACTTGAGTTTTCGATTTTATGATGTTGAATCTGAAGGGAAAATTCGGTGAGCAAGAGCATTGAGCGCGTGCGCGCCGCCGCCGCTGCTGCCGGTTTGTCGATCGAAGTGCGGCGCATGGGCGAATCGACCCGAACCGCCGAGGAAGCGGCTGCCCAATGCGGCGTCGGCGTCGCCCAGATCGTCAAATCGCTGATTTTCCAGGGCGCGCGCACCGAAAAACTGTTTCTGTTTTTGGTCTCGGGCGTCAACCGGCTCGACCAGGCCAAGGCGGCCGCGCTGGCCGGCGAGGATCTGGCGCGCGCCGATCCGCGGTTGGTGCGCGAGCGCACCGGCTTCGCCATTGGCGGCGTGGCGCCGCTCGGCCATCTGGAACCGGTCGCGGCCTTCGCCGACCGGGATTTGTGCGATTTCGACATCGTCTGGGCGGCGGCCGGCGCGCATGACGCGGTGTTTTCCTGCGAGCCCGGCGCCTTGGCGGCGGCGGCCGGCGCGAGGGTCTGCGACATCGCCGCCTGAGGAGGTGGGTGACCGGCTCGACCGGTTTTGCTATCATCGTTTTATGTCAAGGGGGGACGCAACGCGGCCGCGGCCGAGCGAAGGCTACGACAGGCGGGCCGAGGCGCGCCTTGTCGAGCAGTTGCGGGACGAGGCACTGGCGGTCGTCGGTCGCATCGAGGCCGACAAGCAATGCTTCGCCGCAATGTCCGATCTGCCGGCGCGGCGCGTCCACACCTTGTTTGCCGGGATCTATCTGCGCACGACGCAGCGCTGGATGGGTTTTCTCGCGACGCGCCGCGATCCCGAATTCGCCTATCTGACGATCGTTCGCTTCTATGAGATTTATCGCGCGGCGATGCGCACGACAATGCGCGACCCGGCCACCAGTCCGTGGCGGCGCTATCATGGCCTTGCCGGCCGGTTGACGATGACCGGTCCGATTTCGGCCCATCTGCTTTTGGTTTCAAGCGGCGTGCGCGCGCATACGCGCTACGATCTCGGCGTCGCCATCGCGCGGGCCACGCACGACTACGCACGGCTCTACGGCCGGGCGCCGGATATCGAACGCTACAGGGAAACGATTGTCGGCCGGCAAACCGGATACGCGTTTCAGTGCGCGGGGCTCGATTATATCGACGACCACCGGCGCCAGCAGACCGGATGGCGGCATCTCGTGCTCACGGTTTTCCGTTCCGGCCTGCTGGGCCTGTCATGGCTGTGGATGCCGATCTTTCAGCAATGGCGGCGCGCGGCCTGGGCCGACGCCAAGCAGGCGGTCGAGCCACCGGCGGCGCCGGACCGCGACAAGGTCGGCTTCTGGATATTCAGGCCGTTTCCATCCAGGCAAAAAGTTCCATAATATATCTTATGCGACTTTGATATGTGGCGGCTATACGGCGATACGATGCGTGGCCAGGTCGGCGATGCGTCAGGCAGCCTCCCGCCGGCTCGTGGTCCCCGGTCGTTCGACCACCGCAATGTGTTGTGGTATCTGGGTCGCCATGCGCGAGAAGAACAAACCAAAACTGCTATCCAGCGGCAACCCCCAGATATCCAAGGGCGAAGGCAATGCGCCCGTGCAGGCCTATATTGCCGCCATGCCAGGATGGAAAAGCGACATTGGGCGTCGCCTGGACCAAATCGTCGAACGGACTTATCCCGCCGTCCGCAAGGCAGTCAAATGGAACACGCCCCTCTACGGCAAGGAAGACGGGTGGTTCCTCGCCATGTACTGCTACAGGAAATACGTCCAGTTGACCTTCATGCGGGGGACGTCTCTGGAACCGGTGCCTCCGGTGGCGTCCAAGGTCGAAGGCACGCGATACGTCAACTTCCACGAGAACGACGCGCTGGACGAGGCCCGGATCGCGGATTGGGTGAGGCAGGCAAGCTGCCTGCCGGGAGCAAAACTGTAAGTAGCCAGGCGGAGGTCTCGGCAACCCCCTGCCGGTTCGCGATCAGGCTGCTGCCGGAGTGCCCCAGCAAGCCCGACCGCGTCACGACCGGGTGCGATGTCACTCCTCCGGCTCGGTGGTGAACATCAGCGGATAACCGGCTGCCCTGCCCGCTTCGGTGCCTTCGGTCGCCTTGGTTTCGGCCACGTCCCTTGTATAGACCGCGACCACGCACACGCCGCGCCGGTGCGCGGTCATCATGATGCGGCGGCCCTGGTCCTCGGAGACCCGGAACACCGCCTTCAGCACCGCCACGACGAAGTCGCGCGGCGTGAAATCGTCATTGACGAGGATGACCTTGAAGAGCCGCGGGCGCTGCGTCTTGCGCCGGGTTTTCGGCCTGAGCGCGGGGCCGCTGCCACCGGTCGGCCGATCGCCTGGCTGGCGGGCGCCCTTCCCGCCATCACGGCAAGCGCTGGCGAGCGACTTTGCGAAAGCGGAGTGTCGGTCGACCATTTTACCGATTATGGCGCGCGATCGGCCATCGCGACAAGCCGCGCGATCACCGGCCCGCGATCCCTAGCCGATCCCGCCGCGAAATGGCCGGTAAGGCTAACGCATCACATGTACGGAACAAGTCGCGTGGCGCACCACACGGCCCGCCGTGGAGCCGAGCAGATAGTCCTGCAGGCCGGGTTTGTGCGAGGCGATGACGATCACGTCCGCCTGTCTTTCCTTGGCCACGGCCAGAATGCCCGAGGCCGGCTGGCCGATCCCGACGTCAACCTCGATCCCCGCGCCGTATTCGGACGCCATCGCCTCCAGTGTCTTGCGCGCCTCGTTCTGCGTCTTTTCCATGACCCCGCCGGGCAGTTCGGCGGCAACGAAGGTTGGAATGTCCTGGACGATGTGGACGAGCACGATGCGCGCGCCGTCATTGGCCATCTTCCTGGCCGCCGCGATCATGGCAGGTGCCTTGCCGCTGTCGGCGAGGTCGACCGGAACGAGGATCGTGTCATACATGAACCGTCTCCGTTTTTGCTGTTCTTCGACATCGTGCGGGCAGTCGGAATTTACACCTTGCGATAGATCAAAAAAGGCGAGGATTGCTTCGCATCTTGACGCTTCGGCGCTTTGGCCATCTTGTCGCCCATATGATATAGTCGCCTGCGCCGGGTTTTATGGGTGGTAATGGCTATGCGACGATGCGTAAAAGCGCTCGGCATGATCGCGGTCGCGACGCTGTTCGCACCGGTCGCGATGGCGACCGCGGCGGAACGGGTCGCGCTGATCATCGGCAACAACGCTTATGAGAATATGAGTGCGCTCAACAATCCGGTGGGCGACGCGACGCGTCTCGCCGAGACCTTGATGACCAACGGTTTCGACGTGATGAGTTGCGACGGTGCGAAACCGGGCTGCTTCGATCTCGATCGCGGCTCGCTCGAGGACGCGCTCGAGGATTTCGAGGATATGGCGGACGGCGCGGCCGTCGCGCTGGTTTTTTATGCCGGCCACGGCATGCAGACCGCCGAGGGCAATGTGCTTGCCCCGACCGACATGGAACTGTCCTGCGGCACCTGGAAGGCCCGCCGCGAAGTGCTCCTGGACGACGTTTTGGAGGCGATGGAGGGCGCGGACCAGAAGATCGTCATTCTCGATGCCTGCCGCAACGACCCGTTCAAGGCGCAGCAATGTCTCGACCGGGGCGCGCGGCCGCTGTCCTTCGACAGCTTCGCCGTTCCCGACAGCGCGTCGCGTTTCCTGCTGATCACCTCGACACGTGCCGGCCAGCTCGCCCAGGACGGCTTGCCCGGCACGCATTCGCCCTTCGCCGAAGCGCTGTTCCACTGGATGGAGAACGAGCCCACCGCGCCGTTCGCCCAGATGCTCGATCGCGTCTCCAAGCGGGTGATCGAACGCACCACGGCCGCGAATTTCACCCAGATCCCGGAAATCCTTATTCGCGGCGGCGCGCCGGAAGCCTGTCTGGCCGGCGACCGGTGCAGCAACGATCCCCAGGCCGTGGCCTTGCGTGTCGAGGTCGAGAAGCTGCGCCAGGAAAACGCCCGCAACCAAGAACTCGCCGAGATCGGCGCGGCCTATGTCCGCAGCGCCGGTCTCGACGGTCAGCAGGACCTGACGCAGGAGGAAAGGCAGCGCATCCTCGACGGTATTTCCAAGGCCGGCAAGGCGCTGATCAAGCGCAACGACAACCGCGCCGAGCGCGCGCTCGCCCTCTTGCGCGAGGGCAACGAGACCGCCGCGGAGGAATTGTTCACCGAGGTGCTGGAAACCAAGGCGACCCAGGCCCGCGCGGCGGCCGAAAT
Organism: Nitratireductor arenosus; assembly: GCF_009742725.1. Classification (GTDB taxonomy): domain Bacteria; phylum Pseudomonadota; class Alphaproteobacteria; order Rhizobiales; family Rhizobiaceae; genus Mangrovimarina; species Mangrovimarina arenosa. The sequence continues at coordinate 903,917 of NZ_WPHG01000002.1, forward strand.
CGAAACCGCGCAGCGGGTGGAGGCCGCCGAGGCGGCCCGCCATATCGCCTCGCTGGCATGGCCCAAGGATGTCGGCAAGGCGGCGCGGTTTTTCGGGCAAGCCGCCGAACTCCAGCCCGAGGATATCCAGACCTGGATGAATTTCGCCTACACCTCGCGCGATTCCGGTTCGACCGCGCAGGCGTTGCGCGCCTTCCGGGAAGCCAGCACACGGGCGCGCGACGACGGCCAGATCAGCAACCGGATCTGGGCCGCGTTCGGACAGGGCGACATCACCAAGGCGCAGGGGCGGCTCGACCGCGCGCTCGATTTCTACAAGGCGGCTGCGACCATCTCGCAGGAGCATGTCGACAAGAATCCCGACGATCTGCACGCGATCCGTAATCATTCGGTCGCCTTCGAGCGGATCGGCAACGTGCTTTTGAACATCGGCGACCTCGCCGGCGCTCTGGAGGCGTTTGAACGGCGCCTCGACGCCGCCGTGCAGATTGCCGATATCGAGCCGGACAACACTTTGTTCCAGCGCGATCTCGGGGTGGCGTGGGGCAAGGTTGGCGACGTTTTGAAGAGCCAGGGCAATCTGGCCCGCGCGCTTGCCGCGTTCAACGCCGGGGCCGAGCCGGTCAACCGGCTGGCGGCGAGCAACGCCAACAACACCGAATGGCAGAGCGACCTCGCCTATTCCGCGACGCGGATCGGCTCCGTTCTGTTTTCCCAGGGGCATTTGGTCGAGGCACTGGAGGCGTTTGGCCGGGCGCTGTCGATCCGCGAGGATCTGGCCGCAGGCGACCCGAACAACATGAACTGGCGCTTCGACGTCAACGGCTCGCTGTGGAACGTCGCCGATGTCGAGGTGAGCATGGGCCGGCTCGCCAGCGCGGTCGAAAAGCTGGAACGCTCGCGCGACATCCTGTTGGAGATGGTCGCGAGCGACCCCGACAACGCGGTGTGGCGGCGCGACTATTCCGTGGTGTTCAACCGGATCGGCGACATCCGCGTCTCGCAGGGCAATCTGGCGGCGGCGCTGCGGGCGTTCTCGACCGCCGAAAAGATCATCTCCTCGCTGTCGCGCGCCTACCCGGACAATCTGGTGTGGAAACGCGACTGGTCGCTGTCGCACGAAAAGATCGGTGACGTGCTGGTCGCCCAGGGCAATCTGGCCGGGGCGCTCAATGCCTACAGCCAGCGTGCCGAAATGGCGCGCGAACTCGCCGAAAAGGACCCGCTCAACGTCACCTGGAAGCGCGATCTGTCGACCGCCCACGAACGTATCGGACGCATCCGCGCGGCAACCGGCGATCTCGAGGGCGCGCTGGAAGCCCACGAGGCCAGCCTGGTGATCCGCGAGGAACTGGTGGAAAAGGATCCCCAGAACGCCGGCTGGCGCTTCGACCTTTATGCGGGGCTTTGGTACGTCGCCGACGCCGAAATCTATCTCGGACGCCTCGCTCCTGCCCGCGAGAAACTCGAACGCGCGCACACGATCATCAAGGAACTGGCCGATTCCAACGCCCGGAACGCGATCTGGCAGCGCGACGTGACCGTGGCGCTCGGCCGGCTCGCCGACATCATGCTGCAGCAGGGCAAATACGACGAGGCGCTGAAGACGCTGAACGACAGCCGCGAGACGACGGTGGGGCTGATCGAAACCGATTCGCAAAACACCATATGGCTGCGCGACCTGGCGATCGCCGACGAGAAGATCGGCGACGCGCAGTTCTCGCTGGGCAATCTCGACGCGTCGCTGGAAAGCTATCGCAAACGCATGGAGATCGCCGAACGGCTGGTGGCGACGGATGAGCAGAACAGGGCCTGGCTGCGCGACCTGTCACTGTCGCATGAAAAGATCGGCAAGGTGTTGATCGCGCAGCAGAAGATGGACGATGCGCTGGCCCACCAGCGCGACAGCCTGGAAATCCGGCAAAAGCTGGCCGCGTCCGACCCCCTCAACGTCACCTGGAAGCGCGACGTCGCCATCGCGCATGAGAAGATCGGCGACGTCTATTACGAGCAGCAGAAATATGCCGACGCGATGGCCGAATACCGGGCCCGTGCGGCGATCATCGAGGGGCTGGCCAATTCAGACCCGGCCAATCCCGACTGGCAGCGCGACGTGGCGGTCAGCCATGCGAAATTCTCGCTGATCTACCGGGCCGAAAGCGAGCCGTCCAAGGCGATTGAGCATCTGCGCGAAGGCCATCGCATCATGTCCGAACTGGTGGAAAAGCACCCGGACTGGTCGGTATGGCAAAACGACGTCGCCTGGTTCGCGGGCCAGATCGAGGAACTGCGGAACTGACGGTCCGTTCCTCGATCCGCGTTCGAGGATGACGGGTGGTCAACCGGCCAGCACGGCGACAGCTCCCGTTCCCGCCAGGCGGCGAGCGCGACGGGTGATTGTCGCGCGCCTATGCGTGCGCGAAAGGGCTCAGTCCTTGAGGATGAAGGTCACCTTCATGTTGACCCGGTAGGCGGAAATCTTGCCGTCCTCGACGGTCACTTTCTGTTCCTGGATCCAGGCCCCGGTAACGTGTTTCAATGTTTTCACCGCGCGTGCGATGCCCTTCTCGACGGCGTCGTCGAAGCTCTTTTCGGAGGATGCGGTGATTTCGGTGACGCGTGCGACTGACATTGCTGCCTCCTTGAATGAACCCGGGCAGCCTAGAGCATCGGACCGGGGCATGGGAACCGGTTTTCGGCAAAATCCGGTGCGTCAACAAAAACTTAGAACCTTGTAACCCGTGCGATGCTCAGCTCTTGGCGACCCGGTCGAGCGCGATCAATCGCTCCAGCAGCGCCGGCATGTCCTTTAACGGAACCATGTTCGGGCCGTCGGACGAGGTCGAATTGTCGGGGTCTTCGTGCGTTTCGATGAAGACGCCGGCCACGCCGACCGCGACCGCCGCCTGAGCCAGGGTCGCCACGAACCGCCTGTCGCCGCCTGACGTGGCGCCCTGCCCGCCGGGCTGCTGGACCGAATGGGTAGCGTCAAAGATCACCGGCGCGCCGATCTCCGCCATGATCGGCAAGGCGCGCATGTCGGAGACCAGCGTGTTGTAGCCGAAGGAAGCGCCGCGCTCGGTCACCAGCACATTGGGGTTTCCCGAACCGGTGACCTTGGCGACGACATTCTTCATGTCCCAGGGCGCGAGAAACTGTCCCTTCTTGACGTTGACGACCTTTCCGGTTCGCGCGGCGGCGACCAGAAGGTCGGTCTGCCGGCACAAGAAGGCCGGTATCTGCAGTACATCCACGACCTCGGCCACCGGCGCGCATTGTTCGGCGGTGTGAACGTCGGTAAGCACCGAAACGCCGAGTTCCCTGCGCAGATCGGCAAAGATCGGCAAGGCGGTGTCGAGGCCCGCCCCGCGCGTGCTGCCCAGGGAAGTCCGGTTGGCCTTGTCGAAGCTGGTCTTGTAGACGAAGCCGAGGCCGAGGCCGGCGGTCAGTTCCTTGAGCGCGCCGGCCATGTCGAAGGCGTGTTGCCGGCTTTCGAGTTGGCACGGGCCGGCGATCAGCGCCAGCGGTCCGCGGTTGGCGAAGACGGCGCCGCCCTCGAGCCTGATTTCGGGATTGGGCGTCATGATGCTGCTCCGGCCTCGAAAAGAATGTCGGCCCCCTGCCCGGCCGCGCGCGGCACCAACACGCCATTGCCGACAATACGGTTGACGATGGTGCGGCTTGTCAAAAGCGCGCGGGTGACCTCGATGTCGTCGACCCCGACGCGTATCAGCGCGAAACCGGAGCGTCCACAGTCCGGATTGGCGCCGAACCTGCGGCGGTAATCGTCCGGCCGCATCACCTCGATCGCCGCGTTCGGCAACGCCAGCGTGGCGGGCCCGGCGCCGGGCGGCGCGGCGGCGCCGGCGATCGTGGCGATCGCTTGTCGGATCGGGTCCGTGTCGTCGGCGATCACGATCGCACCGGCCAGGCGGCGTGCACCGTTTTCATGGGCTTCCAGTGCGGAGCGGTCGACGGCGGGAACGCCGATGCGCTGACAGGCGAAGAAGAACGGCTCGTCGAAACCGGCGATGGTGGCGAATGCCAGCCTGAAGCTCGCCTCTCCCGCTTGTCCGTCCGCGTCGACGAAGGGGCGCGCGAAAGAAAGCGGCTTTCCCGGTGAGATGCCGCCGGAAACATAACGGGCGTGTTCGGCCTCGGCGTCCGGCGTGGCGAACACGATCGCGGAAAACCCCTCCTCGCCGCGGGCTTGGCGAAAGGCGTCGTCGCGGGCCACGAACACATTGCCCTCGGCGATCGCGGCGGCGCACCGGCCCCGATCGCCGATCGCGAGCGGCTCCAGAAAACAGCCATCGGCAAAATAAACGCAGCGGTTGACTGTGCCGAAGGGATGAGTGCCGGTCGGCGCGACCGTGAAGCCCAAAGCGGAAAGACGGTCGCTGGCCGTCGCCAGGTCGGCCGTCGGGAGAACCAGGTGATCGAGCGGAAGCGGATATGCGGCAACGGACATACCGCCCATCTGCCCCAACTGGGCGCGCTGTGCAAGCCGGGCCCGTACGCCTTGTGTTTTGTCGGACAATGACGCCCGGCGCGGCCCCCGCGACCGGTGCATTCATTCCATATGCGCATGGGCGGCCGGCAGAATTGCCGGCGGCGCGGTTGCAATCATATGTGATGTGAATAGCCTTGGGAAAGCTTGGCGTGGCATGGTCCGCCGGGAGTGGGGAACGAAATGGGCGTGGGCATGGACATATCGTCGGGTGAATTTTGCAGCCCCGCGGCGCGGGGGCCGGATCGTCACAAAAAAAGCGGGGTTGCGGCGCTCGCCTTTCTTGCCAGGAGTTTTTTCTGTCTGGGCCTGGTCGTTCTGGTCGCGGCCTGCTCGACTTCGGAAACCCTGCGTACGGCGGTTCCGACCTCGACCTCCTCCTCGTCGTCGAAATACGCCGCGATCGTTGTCGACGCGCGCGACGGACGCGTGCTTTTCGCGCGCAACGCCGATTCCGCGCGCTACCCGGCCTCGCTGACCAAGATGATGACGCTTTATCTCCTGTTCGAGGCGATGGAACAGGGCCGCGTGAACCGCGACACCCCGATCCCGGTTTCGGCCTACGCGGCAAGCCGGCCACCCTCGAAACTTGGCCTCAAGGCCGGCCAGACCCTGCCCACCGATACCGCGATCAGGGCGCTGGCGACCAAATCGGCCAATGACGTCGCAACTGCCGTGGCGGAGTTTCTGGGCGGAACGGAGGAGCGTTTTGGCGCGATGATGACGGCCAAGGCGCGTCAACTCGGTATGGTCGGCACCGTGTTCCGCAACGCTTCCGGTCTGCCGGATGCGCGCCAGCGCACCACCGCGCGCGACATGGCCAAGCTCGGCATGTCGCTCAGGCGGCGTTTTCCCGCCTATTATCCCTATTTTTCGCTGACCAGCTTTGCCTATCGCGGCAAGACCATACGTGGCCACAACAAGGTTTTGGAGACGGTCCGCGGCGCCGATGGCATCAAGACCGGCTATACGCGCGCGTCCGGCTTCAACCTGGCGACCTCCGTCGGCCGGGACGGTCGCCGTGTCGTAGCCGTGGTGATGGGCGAAAAAACCGCGCGCGCGCGCAACGCCCATATGGCCGAATTGATCGAAGCCTATCTTCCCAAGGCAGGCTCGCGGCGCGGCCAGGGCCGTATCGCCATCGCCCGTCCGTAAGGCGCGCTTAAGCCGGGGCCTGTTCGGCCGCTTGTCGCCTGCCAAGACGCCCGACGACCCATGCGGCGGCCAGCGCGATCACGATCAGCGCGATCGAAAGCAAGGGGCGGTACCAGAACCAGGCGATCGCGATCGTCGTGAAACCGACCAGCACGGCAAGTACGAACGCCACCGCCGAGGTACCCATGCGCACCAGGCTGCCGAGGAAGGGAATGACGTCCGCGATCACGCCGAGCGGGCGCATGATCAGGGAAAAGCCGACCATCAACAAAACCAGACCGCCGATCCGCAGTACCCAGGTCAAGACCGTGTTGCCGGTGACGGCGTCGGCGAACATTTTTTCCGGCGCCACCGTGCCAGTTTCCACCATCAACAGCCGGTCGCCGGCCTCGGTCTGATACGGCGCGAAGCCGGTTCCGGCCTGGCGTGCGACGAGGCTGACGGTGCCGAGCGGAACCAGCCGATAGGCGATACGGTAGTCGCCGATCCGCGAGGTGGCCGGATTGTCACCCAGATAGATGCGGCCGTCGGCGATCGACAGCGGCTCGCCGCCGGTGAAGGCACGCTCGATCGAAGGCAGCAGGCCGGGCGTGATCGGCACTTCCTGGCCGCCGCCGATCCGGCCGAGTACCTGGCCGTCGAGATCGAAGGCGCCAAGCTTGGCGGCGGCAATCTGGAAATCCTGGCTGCGGTAGCGCATCGCCGGGTTCTGGTGGCCTTCCGGCTTCTTGAAGCTGCCCGAGTCGATCGGCTGCGCCGACCAGCTGCGATCATAGCTGTAGGTGGTGACGGTCTCCTCGCCGCCGCCGAGCTTTTTTTTCGTCTCCGAACTGGCCTTCTGTCGCCACTGATACATTTCCACCTTGCGCTCGAGCCGGATTCCCTCGGCGGTGATGCCGAAGGCGAGATCGGCTGGCTCCTGGTCGGTCGTCACCCGGCCTGCGACATGGACCAGGCTTCCCTCCTTGCCGGGGTCGATGCGCTCAGCGCCGACCGACACGACGATACCGGCGCCCTCGGCAAGCGAGCGGGCGGTCTGGACCGCCCTGCCCTCGTTCCAGAACAGGCCCACGATCATGGCGAGGATTAAAAGCAGGCCGAAAACGACACCGCCGATCGAATTGCCGATGCGTCCGAACCACGAGGTCCGGGTCACTTCCCGATAGCTGTCGCTCACCGTTTCCCTCCGCTACGCCACGCACCGCGATCTCTCGCGCCGCAACAGTGTGCCGCGAATGCCGCGCGCGAGCAAATCGAACAATGGCCGATCGATACCGGGGGACAAACCGGCCTGACAGCGCGTCGTGACTGTTCAGCTATCGCGGTACGCGACGGTCGGGGTGAGAACGGGACGATGGAATGGTCTTGAAGACGATACCGAGCACAAGCCACGCGGGACGTCGCGACAAGCGCGCGGCATGCCGCGCTCAATAAGGCAGGCGGCGCAGGCCCGATTCGGTCAGGATCTCGTCGAGCGCGATATCGTGCGGCTCGGTCGGCACGCGGTCTGCCTGCTGGCAGTCGAAGGCGACGCCGATCAGGCGCGGCGACAGGCCCCGCGTCCGCAAGGCCGCGATCGCCCGGTCGTAGAACCCGCCGCCATAACCGATGCGGCCGCCATGGCGGTCGAAGGCCGACAGCGGCATCAGGATCACGTCGGGATCGAGCGCTTCGGCGCTATCGCCGGGCCCGACCGTGCCGAGCGCCATCTCGACCAGCGCCGCGCCCGGTATCCAGCGCCGAAACAGGATCGTATGGGCATCGACGATCGCCGGCAGGCATATTCGTGCGCCATGGTCCGCGAGCCGCGCCAGCAACGGACGCACGTCGAGCTCGGAACGGATCGGATGAAACCCGGCGACCACGGCCCCCGGATCGAGCGCGATCGCCGGTCCGTCGACGCCGGCCAGCCGGGCGGAGATGTCGGCGCGCCAGCTTGGCGCCAGCGCGTCCCGCCGGGCGAGCGCTGCCTGTCGGATCGTATTCTTAAGGGCGATGTCGGGGGTGTCGTCTGTCGTCATGGCGAGCCTTCGTTGCCTCAGTGAGCCGTTCGCGTGGCTTGTAGCGCCGCCCGGCGCCGTGCGAGCGCGGCTTCCACGATGTTGCGGAACAGGCAGGCGGTGGTGACCGGGCCGACCCCGTCCGGCACGTGTGAGACGAGGCCGGCATGGCCGTCGACGGCGGCGAGATCGACGTCGCCGCGCAAGCCGTCCGGCGTTGCGGTGACTGCGACGTCGAGCACGACCGCGCCCGGCTTGAGATGACCGGCGCCGATCAGGCCCGGCACGCCGGCGGCGGTCACCACCAGGTCGGCGACCCGTGTGTGGGCGGCGAGATCGCTTGTGGCGACGTGGCACAGCGTGACGGTCGCCTCGGCGTCGAGAAGCAGCGTGGCGAGCGGGCGTCCGACGATGCGCGAGGCGCCGACGATCGCCACGTCGAGACCGCGCAGCGCGCCGAAAATTTCCTCAGCGCATAACAGGCACGCCATCGCGGTTGCCGGCGGTCGCGCCGGCAGGCCGATTGCGAGCCGGCCGGCGTTGAGCGGATGCAGGCCGTCGACATCCTTTTCGGGACCGAGCCGCAGCGCGGCCTCGACCGGCTCGCAGCCATGCGGCAGGGGCAAAAGCATGGCCGCGGCGTCGATGTCGGCGGCGGCGGCGATGGCGTCGATCTGTGCGTGAATGGCATTGGCCGTGCCGGCATAGTCGGCGATCCGCATGTCGATGCCGGCCTGCGCGGCGGTTGCCGCCTGCCGCTCGCAATAGGCGCGCGCGCCTGCATTGTCGCGGTCGGCCAGCACCAGGCAGACCGGCGGCGTGTCGAGCCCGGCGGCCAGTGTGCGGCTTTCCGTGTTTATGCGGGCGGCGAGATCGAGGCCCTTGAAAAGGCGTGTCTTGCGTTCGGCCATGTCAGGCAGCCCACGCCGCGAAAACCGCCGGCCCCGCGGCCGCGCTCAGAAGGTGCCGCCGATATCGGCGGCGCAGCGCTTCAGCTTGTTGACCAGATCCGGTTCGATCTCGGCCGCGGTGTAGGTGCCGCTCGGAAAGATGATCGACACGGCGCCGATGACGCGGAAATTGGAACCGAACACCGGAACGGCCAGCGAACTGACCCCTTCGACATATTCGCTTTCGGCGAACGAAAACCGCTTTTCCTTGACCGCGTTCAACAGCTTCAGAAAGCGGTCGTGATTGGTTTCGGTCTTTTCCGTATAGGCCTTGAACTGTTCGGAGGAAATGATCTCCTCCTTCTTGGAATCGTTGAGAAAGGCCAGGATCGCCCGGCCCACCGCCGTCGGCAACAGCGGCGCGCGGCTGCCCACCGTCACCATGTTCAAGGTGAATTTGCTCGGCACGAAGGAGTGCGCGACATAGACCGCGTCCTGATCGTCGAGCATGGCGAAGGACACCGATTCGCCGATGTCTTGCGAGGATTGCCTGAGGATCGGCTGGATCAACTGCGAGATGCCGCGCCCCTCGATAAACCCCTGGGCAAGCCGCAGGATGCGCGGGGTCAGTTCGTAGCGTCCGCGATCGTAGGAAACGTAGCCGAGCTGCTCGAGCGTGCGCACCAGCCTTCTGGTCACCGCCCGGTTGAGGTTCACCTTTTTGGCGATCTCGGTCATCGACAACGACCGGTCGTTGCCCTCGAAGGCCAGAACCACCGACAGGCCCTTGGCGAAGGTGAGCGATATTTCCTTGTCGTTCTCGTTCAGCACCGAGCGCCTCTCGACGAATGAGCGTAATTGCGAATCCCAGCCGTCGCCTTATCGGCTTTTTTTGCCCAAAGGCAAACCTGTCCGCCAGCCGCGCGCCGGAACATGAGGCACCCGCCTCGGTCATCATCTGTTCGCGGCCTGGCCATAACCGGCGCCGCCGCAGCTTTCCACGATCAGCCGATCGCTCTTGTCGAGCGTCACCGCCGAGCGCGACGACAGGGCTTGTTCGGAACCGTTGGCACGCAAAATCCGCGCCTGCGAATGCGATGGCGCCCCACCTCCCCGTAGCCCGTCCGGCGTCCGGTGAAAACGCTCGCCGCGCAGCGACACGGCAATGTTGTCGGCCAGCGCCTCGTAGACGCGGCAAATGCCGTCGCCGCCGCGATAGCGGCCGGCCCCGCCTGAACCCTGTCGGATCTGCGCGCTGACCAGCCGCACCGGAACCATGCCTTCGAGCGCTTCGGCCGGCATGTTCATGGCGTTGCCGACATCGGTCGAAATGCCGGGCGCGCCGTCGCTGCGCGGTCCGCCGCCGGCTCCGCCGGCGATGATCTCGGTGACGAGGAACGGCGCGCCGTCGTCGTTGCGGCCGGAAAAGGCGAGCACGTAGGACATGCCAGAATTCGCCGCCGGCATCTGGTCGGGCGCGGCTTGGGCGACGGCCTGCAGCACGGCCGAAGTGGTGGCGCGCACCACGCCCATGCGCGCGTTGACGGCCGCCGGCGGGCGGGCGTTGATGATGCAGGCCTCCGGCAGGGTCAGGCGGATGGCGCGCAGCACGCCGCCATTGCGCAACAGCGCCGGGCCGGCGAGGCTGAGCAGCGCGTAGAAGACGGCGGCGAGCGGCCCGGAGCGCACGCAGTTGATCGGCGCGGCAACCTGCGGCGTTGTACCGGTGAAGTCGACGTCGAAAATTCCGTCCGCACATGTCAGTTTTGCCCGGACATCGATCTCCGGCAGGCCCGGCGTCGGGTCGAGACCGTCGAGGCCGAAAAACGGCCCCGGCGGCAGGGCATCGATCACCGCCCTGATTTGTGCCTCGGCCCGGTCGCGACAGGCGGTGGCCGCGGCCAGAAAACCGTCAGTGCCCAGTTCGCTTGCCAGCGTGCCCAGCGCCTCGGCGGTGCGATTTGCGGCCGCGATCTGCGCGCCGATGTCGCCGAGCACCGTTGCCGGCGTGCGCGAATTGGCCTCGATCAGCCGTTTCATAGCCGGGTCGATGGCGCCGCCCTGCCCCAGCCGCATCGGCGGCAGGCGCAGGCCTTCCTGAAAGATTTCCACCGCGTCGGGCGGAACCGAGCCGGCGCGGATGCCGCCCACGTCCTGGTGGTGCAGAATGGTCGCGGCAAGGCCGATCAGGGTCGGACCGGCAAAAACCGGCATCACCACGGTGATGTCGGGCAAATGGGTGCCGCCGCTATAGGGATCGTTCATGAAATAAAGATCGCCCGGCCGCATCTCCTCGGCCGGATAGTGCGCCAGGATCGCCTCGACCGAGCCCTGCAGTGCGCCGAGCAGCAGCGGAATCGCATCCGACAGCGCCAGCAATTCGCCGTCGGCGGCCATCAGCGCGGCGGCGGCGTCGTTGCCCTCGCGCACCACCGGCGACACCGCGCAGCGAAACAGCGTGTCCTGCATGGCCTGGGCGATCCCGTCCAGGCGCATCTGCAGGATCGTCAGGCGGGAGTCATCCATGATGCAGGCTCCGTGTCAGGAGAAAATGCGTTTCGTATGCGTTCGCGACCCGCCAGCCGTCTGCCACCACCAGATCGCCGCAGGGCGTGGCTACGGCGCCGGAACGCGCCAGCTCCGGCTGCGCATCACCGCCGCGCAGGGCCGGCAGCGCGCTCGAAACGGCGTGCTCCATCCGGGCGCTCAACGAAAACAGATAGCCCTCGCCGGGACAGGCGACGCCGTAGCGCTCGCGATAATGGCTGTCGATCGCGGCGCGGATCGCCGCGGTGATGGGCGGCTCAACCCCGAGGCGGAGCGTGAAACCATGCATATGCCGGTTGGCGGCGGCGCGAATCGAATAGATCGGGGGGACCGGAACGTTTTCCCCCCTCGCCCCGTCCTGCACGGCAAGGGTTTCGGCCAGCGCGTGCGCCGCCTCCGCCAGGGCCGCGTCGGACAATTTTGTCACCGTCTCGCCGATCTGGGTTTCGGCCGACTGCGCCGGCGCGCTCAACAGCAGCCCGAGCGCGCCCGCCGCGGCCGGGGCGGCCGGTACGATGACTGTCGCCATGCCCAGCTTTTCGGCGATGCCGCAGGCCAGCACGCCGCCGAGCCCGCCCATCGCCACCAGTACCGCGCCGGCCGCGTCGACGTTGCGGCGCACGCTGTGACGGATGATCCGCGCCGCGATCTCGGTTTCAGCCCGGTCGATGACGGTCCGTGCGGTGGCCTGCGACAGACCGGCCGCATCGGCGCGCCCCGCGAAAAAACGTGTGGCCACCGCGTCGCTGAGGGCCGCCTCGCCGCCTTCTCCGGTCTCGAAGCGACTGTCGCCGCCCATTTTCATGCTTTCCATGTCCACCATCGGTTGGCGCAACGGCACGCCGCAGAACAGCGTTTCGGTGAGAGAGGCCGGGCCTTGTCGGTCGACGAGCGCGAAATCGGTGCTGGTGGAACCGATGTCGAGCGAGATCGCGGGGCCATGGTTTTCGACACGCACGACCGCCGCCGCGAGACGGATGGCGGCGGCGGGGCCGTTGCCGAGCAAGGACGAAACCCGCCGGCGCGCCTGCTTTTGCGCGATCAGGGCGCCGCCGGCATCGGCGTAGCGGATCGTGCCGGCGAAACCTTTCGTTTCGAGGCCGACAGCGAAACCGTCCATCATCCCGGTTTCGCGCGGCCGCAACCACGCTTCGACGCAGGTCGACACCATGCGCTCGTATTCGCGCGGCTGCGCGTCGATCTCATGCGACAGCACGATGTCGGCCGACGGCAGCGCGGCTGCCAGGCTGGCGCGGCATTTTTGTTCGTGCGTCGGGTCGAGATGCGCAAACAGCAGGCAAACGGCGATGCTGGCGATTCCGTTCTGGCGAAAATGCTCCGCCGCCCGCGCCAGCCCATCGGGATCGAGCGGCTCGGCCTCCCCGCCGTCGGCCGCTATCCGCCCGTCGATCTCGACGATGTCGTCGCGCGCCACCAGGAAGGTCGGTCCCGCGGAGCGGGCGACGGGATCGTAAAGGTCGATCCGGTTCTGGCGCGCGAGCGCCAAAGTGTCGGCAAAACCGCGGGTGACGACCAGACCGATCCGGGGACCGGAACGCGCGATCAGCGCGTTGACCGCGCCCGTCGATCCGACGCGGATCTCCGCCAGATCGCGATGCGCGAGACCACGTTGCGCCAGCATAGCGTCGACGGCGTCCAGGAGGACTGGGGCCGGAGCGCGCGCGCCGATCGGGTATTTTCGGGCATGAAAGAAACCGTCGGCCGAAAGCGCGATATCCACGAAACGCGCTCCGATGTCGGCGGTCAGTATCCTCATTGGGCCGGCCTCTCGAGATCGATGACGACCGGCGCCGGCAGGGAGAAGAATTCCGTGTCGCCGCCGGTTTTGGTGCGCCACAGCAGCGAGGCGAACGATGTCTGGCGTTCGAGGGCGACGATGCCGTGATGCCAGATGCCGGGCTTGTAGATCACCGCCTGGCCGGGGCCGCCGACAAAGGCGAGCGCGGCGGCGGCGTCCGGCCGCTCCGGCCACACGACCACCAGGTAGCGCGCCTCGACGAGCGGTACGAAAAGCTGGGCGGAATGCGGATGGCGCTCGGCCTGGACCGCGTCGAGCCGGGCGCCGTGCGGGGCCACGTCGTAAAAATCGAGCGCGAGATCGACGGCGTCGCCGTCGTGGTCGAGAAAGTCCGGATTCTGCGACAGCCGCACCGCGCCGTCGCGAATCGTCTTCACGGCTCCCAGACCCGGCTGCAGAACCCGACCGAACGGGGCGAATGTGTCGGGAGTCAATAAGACGGGTTTGATCAACGCCGGGGCTCCTGGTCTGATCGGTCGATAATAGAACATTTGTTCTAATATCATAAATCGCGACCCGGCCCATGATGTCAAGCCAGGGGCTGCGCGCGCAGTCGGCACTTAGCGCGAATGGGGAAAGGCGTCACCGTCCGGTCATTTTTGGCTTGACGGTATTTGCCCGTTCTGTACTATTTGCGAACATTAGTTCGATAATCGAGAGTTTGATGCCTTTCACCTTCTGGGCGGACTTGAACCACCGGGACTTTGGCGACGCCGCGCTCGCCGATGCCGTCGCGGTCGTTCCGGTTGGCGCGATCGAGCAGCACGGCCCTCACCTGCCTCTGTCGACCGATGCCGTTCTGGCTGAGGAAATGGCGCGCGAGACCGCGTCGCGGGTCACCGATGCGCGGGCCCTGGTCTTGCCCGTGGTCGCCTATGGCAAATCGGACGAACATCTCGGTTTTCAAGGCACGGTCAGCCTGGACGCCGAGACGCTGATCGCCATCCTGACGCAGATCGGTCGCAGCATCGCCCGCGCCGGCGTCAGGCGCGTCGTTTTCCTCAATGCCCATGGCGGCAACGTGCCCGTGCTGCAGATCGTCATCCGGCGCCTGCGCGTCGAACTCGGCCTGTTCTGCGTCGCCGCCGGCTGGGTCAGCATGGGGTTTCCCGAAGGCGTCGTCTCGCCGCGCGAGGCGCAGGAAGGCATTCATGGCGGATTGGTCGAAACCGCCGCCATGCTTCATTTCCGACCCGATCTCGTCGACATGAGCAAGGCGCGTCATTTCGTGCCTGCATCGGCCGAAATCGCCCGCTCCAACGAGGTGTTGCGGCTGATGGGGCCGGTCTCGGCCGGCTGGTCGATCGAGGACCTGCATGCTGACGGGGCGGCCGGCGACGCCTCCGCCGCGACCCCGGAGATCGGCGCGCGCATCGTCGAGCACGCGGCCATACGCTATGCACGCCTGATCGAGGAAGTCGCCCGGCACGACCTGCCGCGCACGACAGGCCCGGCGTGACCGTGACTTCCGTTCCAAACGCGACCGACGGCAACTTTGCCATTATGAACGCGCGTGTGCCGATCGCGGTCTGCGACGGTATCCGCCTGCGCGACGCAGACGCCGCATCGGGTCTGGCCACGGCCGACCTTTTCATTCGCGACGGCCGGCTCGCCGCTCGGCCGGATACGCAAGAGGGTATCTCGATCGACGCGGCCGGCACGCTGGTGTTGCCCGGGTTCGTCGATATGCATGTCCATCTCGACAAGGCCTATACGGTGCATCGCACCGGCCTGCCCGACGGTGGGCTGCTCGACGCCGTGCGCCTGTCGATCGCCGACGCGCCGAACCGCACCGAAGACGATCTGCGCGCGCGCATGCGCCGGTCCCTGCAACGCGCCTACGCCAACGGCACGGTCGCCCTGCGCACCCATCTCGACACGCCCGAACTGCCCGACCAAAGCCCGGCCTGGCGGGTTTTCGCCACCTTGCGCGACGAGTTCGGCGACATGCTTTCGCTTCAGGCGGTGGCGCTGATGGCGCTGGAGCGGGTCGACGACGCCGACTACTCCGACCGATGCGCCCAGCTTTCGCGTCTCGGCGGTGTGCTCGGCATGTTCGTCCCGCCCGCGATGGAGAATGCCAACCGGCTCGATCGCCTGTTCTCGCTTGCGGCCAAACATGAGCTCGACGTCGATTTCCACGTCGACGAGACGCTCGATCCGAAAGCCGGCGGCCTGGCCATGATCGCCGACGCGGTTCAGCGAACCGGCTTTGCGCGCCGCGTGGTCGTCGGCCATTGCTGCAGCCTGTCCGCGCAGCCGCATGACCAGGCCGCCGCGACCCTCGATCTGGTGGCGAAGGCGGGGTTGCATGTCGTCGCCCTACCCACGACCAATCTGTTCCTGCAGGATCGCGGTGCCGGCAGGACGCCGCGCCTGCGCGGGCTGACTCTGGTCAAGGAAATGCGCGAGCGCGCCATTCCGGTCTCGTTCGCGTCCGACAATATCTGCGACCCGTTCTTTCCCTTTGGCGATTTCGACATGTTCGAGATCATGCGCGAAACGGTGCGCGTCGCGCATCTGGAAGGCGAGATCGGCGCCTGGGCCGACGCCTTCTCGCGGCGTCCGGCCGAGACGCTGGGACTGGCCGGCCATGGCCGGCTGGCGCCCGGCCTGCCGGCGGACTTCGTTCAGTTCGCGGCCACGGACTGGATCGATCTATTTTGCCGTTCGCGCCTTGCGCGCTGCGTCGTTCGCAACGGCCGGCCGGTTGACGGGGCGTTCCTGCAACGGCGAGACATATTTACCGCACAGGAGAAGGCATGAGCGGGGATTTGAAGGCCTGCATCGAGGCGCTGTCGGGACTCGATCTCGACGTCAATCCGGCGACCGTCCAGCAGAAGAGCCGGGATCTTTATTGGTACAGCCCGATCCTGAAGCGCCAGCTCGGCGCCGTCACGGCCGATTTCGTCGTCGCGCCGCGTAACGAGGACGAGATCGTGCGCATCCTCGCCACCTGCTGGAAGCACGACGTGCCGGTCACCGTGCGCGGCGCCGGCACGGGCAATTACGGCCAGGCGATGCCTCTGTTCGGCGGCGCGGTGCTGCACACCAAACATCTGGACCGGATCGTCAGGGTCGGCACCGACCACATGATCGCCCAGCCGGGCGTGGTGATCGAGCATCTGGAAAAGACCGCGCGCGAGAGCGGCAGGGAAATCCGGCTGTTCCCCTCGACCGCGGGCACGGCCACCATCGGCGGTTTCATCGCCGGCGGTTCGAGCGGCGTCGGCGCCATCCGCTGGGGCGGTTTGCGCAACCCGGCCAATCTGCGCCGGCTTCGCCTGGTGACGATGGAGGAGATGCCGCGCGTCATCGAGCTGGTCGGCGACGACATTTCCAAGGCCGCGCATGCCTACGGCGTCAACGGCGTCATTACCGAGGTCGAAATCCCGATCGATCCGGCTTCCGACTGGGTCGACGTCTTGATCGGCGTTGACGGCTTCGACAGGGCGACCGAACTCGCGGTCGCGCTCGGCGAGGACGACACGATCTCCAAGCGGATGCTGTCGACCTTCGAGGCGCCTATCCCGGAACTCTATTTCCGCCGCCACGGCCCCTTCCTCGTCGACGGCGAAGCGGCGATCGCGATGATGGTGTCGCGCGACACTCTGCCCGCCCTGGTCGCGCATCTGTCGCGCCTCGACCATGCGCATCTCAGGTTCCGCGCCGACGCGGCCGAAGCGCCCGGCAAGCTGCCGGCGGTCTATGAGCTGGCCTGGAACCACACCACGCTGCGCGCGCTGCGCATCGATCCGTCGATCACCTATCTGCAGATGATGCTGCCGCGCGAAAAACTCGCCGAGAGCTTCGCCGCCGTACGCGAGACTTTCGGCGACGAGTTGATGATGCATTGCGAGTTCACCCGCTTCGACGGCGTCGTGACGCCGGTCGGCCTGCCGCTGGTGCGCTTCACCTCCGAGGAGCGGCTTGAAGAGATCATCATGACGATCGAGGCAAAGCTCGGCCTGCCGGTGTTCAATCCGCATCGCGTGACGCTGGAGGAAGGCGGGATGAAAAGGACCGATGTCGGCCAGCTCGAATTCAAGAAGCAGACCGACCCGAAGGGGCTGATGAACCCCGGCAAGATGATCGCCTGGACGGAGCCGGACTGGAAGCCGGTTCCCGGCAAGACTTTCCTTTTCGCCAAGTAGAAACCAGCGT
The DNA here is from genome assembly GCF_009742725.1 of Nitratireductor arenosus. Taxonomy (GTDB): domain Bacteria; phylum Pseudomonadota; class Alphaproteobacteria; order Rhizobiales; family Rhizobiaceae; genus Mangrovimarina; species Mangrovimarina arenosa. The sequence goes on from NZ_WPHG01000002.1 coordinate 921,002, forward strand.
CGGAACCATGAACGTACACGTAGTCTATGCACATCCGCTCGAAGACAGCCTGTCGGCGACGCTGCACAAAACCGTGGTGGAAAGCCTGCAGGAGGCCGGGCATCAGGTCGACGACCTCGATCTTTACCGCGAGGGGTTCGATCCGGTGCTGTCGGCCGACGACCGGCGCTGCTATCACGATGTCGACATCAACCGCCGGCGCATCGACCCCTATGTCGAGCGCCTGCGGCGCGCCGACTCGCTGGTGCTGTGCCACCCGGTCTGGAATTTCGGCTGGCCGGCGATCCTGAAAGGCTATTTCGACCGCGTCTTTTTGCCCGACGTCTCGTTCGTGCTCAAGGACGGCAAGATCGGACCGGGCCTGACCAACATTCGCAAACTGACCACCGTCACCACCTATGGTTCGAAACGGTGGCGCGCCATGGTTCTCGGCGACCCGCCGCGCAAGAACGCCACCCGCTTCCTCAGGGTGATCTGCAATCCGCGCGTGAAGGTGCGCTACCACGCCCTTTACGACATCAACAATATCTCCACAGACCATGCCGCGGGCTTCGTCGAGAAGATCCGGCTTGAAATGCTGAAACACTAGCGGTCCGCGGGATGACGAACCAAGCCAACAACAGCGCCGACACGCAAGGTCACGTCACCGTCGTCGGTGCGGGCATCGTCGGGGCATGCTGCGCGGCCTCCCTGCAGCGCGAGGGTTACGCCGTCACCGTTGTCGACCGTGTCGATCCCGGCATGGCGACCTCGTTCGGCAATGCGGGCTCGATCAGCCCCAGCGCCGTGCTGCCGGTGGCGATGCCTGGCATGCTGCGCAAGATTCCCGGCTGGCTCATCGATCCGTTGGGTCCCCTGACCGTGCGCTGGTCGTATTTGCCGTCGATCACGCCGTGGCTGATGCGCTTTTTGAGCCATGCCAGCCGCGAGGAAGTGGCCCGGGTGGCGACCGCGATGCGCGCCTTGATGGAGCCGGTCTTCGAGGATTATGAGCGTCTTTTGCCGCAGGGCGAATTTCGCGCCCTGATCCGTCGCAATGGCTGTCTGTATGTTTATGAAAACCAGGCCGAACTCGACGCGGCGAAGTGGACCCTGGAGTTGCGGCGCAATCTGGGCGCGGCGATGGACGAAATCGGCGAAAGCGAAATCCGCCAGCTCGAGCCCGCGTTGGCGCGGCGCTTCCGTCTCGGCATTTTCGCGCCCGACAATGGGTCGACCATCGATCCAAGCCTGTTGGTGAACGCGGTGATGGCGCAGGTGCTTGCCAATGGCGGCAAATTCGTACGTGCGGAAGTCAAGGACATCGAGATGGGGCCGGACGGTCCGGCGGCGCTCGTCACCGACCAGGGGCGCAAGCCGCTCGACCGGTTGGTCCTGGCCGCCGGAGCATGGTCTGCTGGCCTGGCGCGCAAGCTTGGCGCCGTCGTGCCGCTCGAAACCCAGCGCGGCTACCATGTCACCTTCCCGCAGGCCGGCATCGAGGTAAGCCGCACCGTGATGTGGAACAAGCGCAGCGTGTTCGTCAATCCGATGCGGCCCGGTCTGAGGATCGCCGGCACCGTCGAACTGGCCGGGCTGAAGGCGAAGCCGAACTACGCCCGCGCCGACCGGTTGGCCGACATCGCCGGGGAGTTGTTTCCCGATCTCGACCGCAGCAATCCGTCGCGCTGGATGGGCCACCGGCCCTGCCTTCCCGACAGCCTGCCGGTCATCGACCGTTCGCCGCGCTATCCGGGCGTGGTGTTCGCTTTCGGACACCAGCATGTCGGCATGTGTTCGGGCGCCTCGACGGGGCGGCTTGTCGCGGACCTGATGGTCGGCCGACCGTCGTCGATCGATCGAACGCCGTTTTCCGTACAACGATTCGCCAGGCGGCTGGCCGCATGACCAGTCCGTGACCACCAATTCCAGGGAGGAATACCCATGACGGCACAAGCTTTGAAAATGCCGCCCGAAAACGACCCTGCCGATACGTCGACCGCCGGTTCCGACAAGGGGACGGCCGGCGCGCCGCTTTCCTTCAACCACGTGTCGATGCAGTTTCCCGACGGTACCGAGGCGCTCGACAACGTGTCCCTGGCGCTCAAGCCGGGCGAATTCGTGTCGATCGTCGGGCCTTCGGGCTGCGGCAAGTCGACCTTGCTCAAGATCGCCTCGGGGCTGGTCAACCATACCGCGGGCACGGTCGACGTCGACCGCAACCATCTCGGCTACACCTTTCAGGACGCGACGCTGCTGCCGTGGCGCAAGGTGATGCCGAATGTCGAGCTTTTGATGGAGCTGCGCGGCTTTCCGGCCGCGGAACGGCGGCGCATCGCCAAGGAACAGATCGACCTGGTCGGCCTGACCGGCTTTGAAAACCACTATCCCAAGCGGCTTTCCGGCGGCATGAAGATGCGCGCCTCGCTGGCCCGTTCGCTGGCGCTCAATCCGAGCGTGTTCATGTTCGACGAACCGTTTGGCGCCCTCGACGAGATCACCCGCGAGCGTCTGAACGACGAGCTGATCGCCTTGTTCATGCGCCAGGGGTTCACGGGACTGTTCATCACCCATTCGATCCCCGAAGCCGTCTACCTGTCCAGCCGGGTCGTCGTCATGTCGCGTCGTCCTGGACGGATCCTGAAAGTGTACGACGTTCCCTTCGACTATCCGCGCACGCCGGAACTGCGCTACGCGCCGGAATTTTCCGAATTGTGCGGCGACCTGTCGGTATCGCTGCGCGCGGCCATCGAGAATTGAGAGGCAGACATGACCACAGCACCCGTAGCCAAGCCTCAGACCTATCGCGCCGTGCCGCTGCCGCCGCCGGCCAACATGCTGCAGCGCTTTCTCACCACCATCATGCCGCCGATCCTTCTCGGCTTCCTGCTGATCCTGCTTTACTGGTGGACCAGGGCCCAGCTCGAGCCGCACCGACAGTTCCTGATGCCGGACGCGTGGTCGCTCTGGTCCAACGCCTTTGCGCTGCCGGAGGTGCGCGCCGAACTCCTCGACCGTGCGCTGGTGACCATCACCATCGCGATCGTCGGCATGTGCATCTCGATTCCGATCGGCATGGTGCTGGGCGTCATCATGTTCCGCTTCCACGTCATGGAGCGCGCCTTCTTTCCCTATCTGGTGGCGCTGCAGTCGATCCCGATCCTGGCCATCATTCCGCTGATCCAGAGCGCGCTCGGCTTCGGCTTCATGCCGAAGGTGCTGATCGTGGCACTGTTCACCTTCTTCGCCATTCCGACCACCCTGCTGCTCGGCCTGAAAAGCGTCGACCGCGGCGTCATCGACCTGTTCAAGCTGCAGGGCACCGGCTGGCCGGTGATCCTGCGCAAGGCGGGTTTCCCGTCAGCCGCGCCGTCGTTGTTTGCCGGACTGCGCATCTCAGCCGGCCTTGCCGTGATCGGCGCGATCGTGTCGGAGATCTTCTTCCTGGCCGGCCGCGGCGGTCTCGGCCAGATGTTGATCAACGCCAAGATCGATTTCAAATACGAACAGATGTATGCCGCGCTGATCGCCTCTTCGGCGCTATCGATCAGCGTCTATCTGTTCTTTGCCTGGCTCGGAAACAGGCTGTTTTCGGAATGGCATGAGTCCGGCGCCGCACCGACCTGATCACCAAAAGGCGCAAGCCCCGAACCACTTCGCAACCGAAAATGGGAGAACTCGGATGAAATACAGACTAGCAACCGCCCTGGCCTCGGGCCTGCTCGCCGGCGCGATCGGCACGGCAGGCGCCCAGGAACCCGGCGCCTTCGCCAAGGAAAACTACACCACGCCGCTGGCCGACGTGTGCCCCGACCCGCTGATCATCCAGAAGGATTGGCTGGCGCAGGCCGAACATGGCGGCTTCTACCAGATGATCGGCGCGGGCGGCGAGATGTCGGCGGGCAAATATGTCGGTCCGCTCGGCTCGACCGGCATCGACATGATGATCCTCGAGGGCGGCAGCGGCATCGGCCTCGGAGACGGCGAAACCGCCTATTCGGCGCTGCATCTCGGCAATTCGCGGGCCGGCGTCACGCCGCATCTGGGCTACCAGGAACTGGACAATTCCTTCCTGTTTTCCAAGCGCTTTCCCACCGTGGGCGTGTTCGCTCCGCTGGACAACGCGCCGCAGGGACTGTTCTGGGACAAGGGCACCTATCCGGACGGTTTCCACTCGCTCGACGACCTGAAAGAGTTCGCCGATTCGGGTAAGGGCATGATCTATGTCTCGACGATCCAGCGCACTTTCGGTCTCTACCTCCTCCAGTCGGGCGTGTCGCGCGACGTATTCGTGGAAGGCTATCGCGGTGACGGCGAGAACTTCGTCACCAATAACGGCACCTGGCTCAACCAGGGTTTTGTCACCAGCGAACCCTACAGCTTCTCGACCGGTAACAACTGGGCCAAGCCGATCGACGCCGTGACGGTGGGCGAGCTCGGCTATCGCAATTATACCGGCATGCTGTCGGTGGCGACCCCGCGCTTGGACGAGCTGGCGCCCTGCCTGGAGAAGGTGGTGCCGATCATGCAGCAGGCATGGATCGACTACATCAACAATCCCGACGAGGTGAACAAGCTCATTCACGAATTCAACGCGGCCGGTCACGCCACCAGTTGGTGGAAGACCCCGATGGGCAAGATGGAATACGCCTCCAAGACGATGAAGGAGCGCGGCATCGTCGGCAACGGCATCAACGACACGCTGGGCGATTTCGACATGGAGCGTGTCGCCGAAATGCAGGTCATCGTGAAGCCCTGGCTCGACGAACGCTCCAATCCGGACGTCAAGCCCGAGGATGTCGTGACCAACCGCTTCATCGATCCGGCGATCGGCCTGAAATGATATCGGCTCCTCGCGCCCGTTTGCTGGACGGAGAGGCGCTCGCCGCCCGGCTCCGGCGCGAGATCGCAACCACCGCCGCGGACCTCAGGGTCCGCGGCATCACGCCGAAGCTGGTCATCGTGATCGTCGGCGACCGTGCCGACAGCGCCGCCTATGTCGCGCGCAAGAGCGCGGACTGTGCCGAAACCGGCATCGAGGCCGAAATTATGCGCCTGCCGGCGGAGACGACGCAGGCGCGCCTGCTCGATGTCGTCGCGGATCTGAACCGCGACCGGACCGTGCACGGTTTCATGGTGCAGCTCCCCCTGCCCGCCGATCTGGACGAGACGGCTGTTCTCGACGCCATCGATCCGGCCAAGGATGTCGACGGCTGCCATCCGGCCAATCTCGGCCGGCTGCTCGCCGGAGCCCCCGATATCGTAGCCTGCACGCCCGCCGGCGTGCTCGCCCTGCTGCGGCACCATGAGATCCCGCTTTCCGGCCGCACGGCCGCCATTATCGGCCGCGGCATGCTGGTCGGCCGGCCGCTTTCCATGCTGTTGTCGCTGAAGGGGGTGGACACGACCGTCACCCTGTTGCATTCGCGCTCGCCCGGTCTGGCCGAGGCGGTGCGCCGCGCCGACATCGTAATCTCGGCGACCGGGGTCGCCGGGCTGGTGACCAAGACCATGGTCAAGCCGGGCGCGGCCGTCATCGGCGTGGGGATATCGGCCGACGCGGATGGCAAGACCGTCTCCGACATCGACGACGCGGTGGCGGATGTCGCCGGCTTCGTCACGCCGCGCCACGGCTCGGTCGGCGCATTGACGCGCGCCATGCTTCTCAAGAACCTGGTCAAGATCGCCGCGCGCGCGGCCTGAGCGCGCCAGGCATGCGCCGATGCGGCCTCCAAAGGTCGCGGCATCCGACAGGCTCAGGCCCGCGCGCCGTCCTTTTCGCCCCCGGCGGGCTCCGGAGTGCGGTCCTCGCAGCATTCCTTCATCAGGAAGGCGGCAAGTTCCTCTATGGCGGCGAAATTCGGCCGACAGGTGGTGGTTCGCCCCTGGCGCTCCTGGCTGATCAGTCCCGCGTTGAGCAGAATTCTGACGTGGTGAGCCAGGGTCGATGCCGGAATGTCGAGCCGCCGTTGCAGCTCTCCGATCAGAAGTCCGTCCGGCCCGGCGCGCACCAGCGCCAGCAGCACCACGATGCGTGCGGGCGCGCCGACGGCGTCAAACCCCCTTGCAGCGTCGTGCGCGGACAACATTTAAAACCCACCTCTCCTCGCTTCACCGCGATAAAACTAGTCCGGCGGATCGGTGTCAAGACTGTCCCGGACGCCGATACCGGCCGTGAACCGCGATGATCGACCCGGACCCGATGATGCGGGGTGCGGTGGTTTTATCCAAAAAAACCCCATAGCGCCTGGAAGGCATAGGCCGAGACAAGCGATCCCGCGACCGCCAGCGCCACGAACAAGACCAGCGTGGAGGCGCGCAGGACCGGCACGACCGCCAGCACGCCCCAGATGCTCACGGCACTGCCGGCGACCAGGAAGCCGAGCGCCGCGCCCGGCGACATGCCGAGATCGAGCAATCCGCGGACCAGAGGCAGGGCGGCATAACCGTCGAGATAGAGCGGCGCGCCGACCGTCACGGCGAGCGGGATCGCGTGCGGCGCGTTTGTCCCGGCATACACACTCAAAAGTTCGGGCGGCACCAGGTCGCGCAGCAGATACTCGGCTGCGAAGGCAAGCGACAGGCACAGTACGACGAGCTTGGTCATCCACAAAAGCTCGCGCCCGAAGGCGCGCATGCGCACCGGGTCGCGCCAGATCGCCGGCCCGAACCGGTCGGGGGCCGGGGCGCAACCGGATTTTTGTTCGCCGCGTCGCTGCGCCCGTAGCGGCACGCGCACCATGTGCGTGCCGCGCAGCAGCGTGGTGGCCAGCCCGGCGAAGATCCCGATCGCGAAGGCGGCGATCGTCTTGCCGACGGCGAAACCGGGGCCCAGCACCGCCCAGGTTGCGGTGAACAGCGACGGATCGGTCACCGGCGAGGACAGCCAGAAGGCCATGATCGGCGCCAGCGGAACGCCCGACACCAATAGCCCGGTCATCAATGGCAGCACCGTAACGCCGCATACCGGGGTGACCGCGCCGATCGCGGCGGCGGTAACGATCACGGTCGACGGACGACCCTTGAACAGATTGGCCGTCACGGCACCCGCGCCGCTGGCCGCCACCCATGCCGAAAGAACGATCCCGAGCGCGACCATCGGACTGACCTTCACGAAGCTGACGATCGCAAACAGCGCCGCGCCTTGCGCCTTGGCCGGCCACAGCGCTGCCGCGGCGATGCCGGCGGCGATCGTCAAAAGTGCGAGGATGAACCGACGGTCGACTCGCGACAGGACAATGTTCAAGGCATCTCTCCTCGAACTCGATCCATAAGGGAAAAGCTTTTATCGACAAAACGAATAGGATAAATAGCAACCATGAGCAAAACCGATGGACAAAACGGCCAGCTCGACAGCACCTTGCTGCGTGTGTTCCTCGCCGTCGCCAGGGCGGGAAGCCTCAGCGCTGGCGCGGCGCAACTTTTGCGCACGCAGTCGGCCGTCAGCCTGCAGGTGCAAAAGCTGGAAAGAGCGGTCGGCGCGCGCGTCTTCGAAAGACATGGTCGCGGGGTGGTGATGACCCCGGCCGGCGAGACCTTGCTGCCGGTCGCCCGTCATGTCGTGGACGTGCTGGATCAGGCCGCGACACGATTGCGCGGCGAACCGGTCGGCGAGGAAATCCGCCTCGGCGTTCCGGAGGAATACAGCGACACGATCCTGCCCGCGATCCTGGCTGCCTTCACGGAAGGACAGTCTACGGCGCGCCTGTTCGTGCGTTGCACGTCGAGCATGGACTTTCCGCGCGCCCTGGCGCAGGGCGAACTGGACCTGGCCTTGCATTCGCCTCCACAGGTAGCCAAAAGCGATCGGATCGTTCACTCCGAACGGGCGGTCTGGGCCGGGCCCGCGTTCCAGGACCTCGAGGCCCGGCGCCCGCTGCCGGTGGCGTTGTTCGACCGGACCTGCTGGTGGCGCGAACGCTGCCTCGATCTTTTGAGCCAATCCGAGCTCGACTACCGGATCGTGCTGACCAGCGAGAGCGTGGCGGGGGTTCGCGCCGCGATCGCCGCCGGCATCGCCGTCGGCGTGTTGCCGCAAAGCACGCTGTCGGGCCAGCCCGGGCTGCGCATGATCGCCGACGAGGTGCTGCCCCATCTGGGCGAAACCCATCTGGCGCTCAGCGCTTCGCCCGGTGGCAGCGGTCCGCTGGCCGCGCGACTGGCGACGATCATCGCGGACGTTTTCGCCGCGACCGCGACGTAGCGCGCGCCATGGCCCCGTGCCACGGCCACGCGCCACGCCCTCCAGCCGACCGGGGCTTGGTCAGGGCAATTGGCAGGCCGAGCGGGTTTCGCTGAAACAGCAGCCGAGATATTCCTCGGTCGTCGACTTGCCACCGGCGCTTTTGGCTCCCGTCAGGCTCTTGAAGCTGTCGACGACCACGTCGAGGTTCGGGTTGAAGAACAGCGCCACCGAGTAGCGGATTCGGTCCGAATCGTTGATGACCCGGTGGACCGTGCTGGCAAAACGTCCGCCGGACCATTGCTCCATGATGTCGCCGACATTGCAGATCAACGCGTTTTCGATCGGGTCGACGGCGATCCAGTCTCCGGCGCTGTTGCGCGCGGATAGCCCGCCGATGGCATCCTGCGCCAATATGGTCAGGCAGCCGCAATCGGTATGGGCGCCGGCGCCGAAGGCGCGGCTGTCCTTGGGACCGCCGGGCTGCGGCGGGTAGCTCAAAAGGCGCATGCGCGATTCGGAATGTTCGATCTCGCGGTCGAACGTGTCTTCCTCCATGTCGAGCGCCAGCGCGAAGGCGCGGCACAAATCACGGCCGAGCGCGACGGTGTGTTCGTAGTAACGCTCCAGGGCGGGCCGGAAACCGGGCGGGTCGTCCGGCCATTGGTTGAGCCCGCGCAGGCCGCCCTTGCCTGCTGCCTCCTGCGCGAGGGGTCCTTCGAAGCCGATGTCGAAGCCTTCCTTGAGATCGCGCGTGTGTGCCGGGTCGACATTTTCGCCGCCCATCGGAAAATACCCACGGTGATTGCTGGTGTTTTCGCTGGAGACCGCGTCCTTGCGGCCGGCCGGCTGCGTAAAAAATCCGCGCGCCGCGCCGAAAACATCCGCCACATCCCCGGCGGGGATGCCGTGGTTCACGAGATAGAAGAAGCCGACATCGTTCAGCGCCTTGCCGATCTCGGCGGCGACGCGTTTCTTGTCGGCGTCCGTGCCGTCCCTGAACCCCTGGAAATCAACCAGCGGCACCTGTGTGAAGGGGATCGACTTGGCAGGCGGCACCGCGCCGGTGGTTACGCCAGCCGGTCCGCTGTCGGAATGGGTGGATGAAATCGTTTCGGTCATGTCGTGTTCCTCCTTGGGTTCGGAATTTCGGCGGGTTCCGATGCACGTGTCGGCTCGGCCGACATACCGGCGCATCGGCGCGCGCCGTCGGCGACCGCGCCGGGCGCGATCGGGTATGGACTGGTTATGCGACTATAAAACTAACTTTATAGTTGTATCAGCATACTGTCAAGCGTGACGGGAATTGCCGGCGAAGGCGGGTCGACCGGAATCGTCGGCTTTAGACAAATTCCCCTATAAATTGCATTAAATAAATTACATTGACTTTTGGTTGTATCTAAATTCTAATAAACTAGTTCTGTGGCGATCGTTTGGCGACTGATCCCGTCGTGCTCCGACTTCCCGCCCCTATTGGGACATTCCCGATCGTCATTCCCGCTCCGTCGATGTGCCGGCGGACGATTTTGTGCCTGTTTTTGTTGGTGAATTTGATGACAATCGCACCCCCCGCCGTTTCCGCCCGTGGTCGATCGCCAATCTTCGAGCCCAGCCTGCCGGGTTCGAAATCCCTCACCAATCGGGCGCTGGCGCTGGCGGCGGCGCGCAAAGGCAAGACGCGGGTGGTGGGGGCGCTGCATGCCGATGACACCGTGCGGTTCGCCGACTGCATCAACCGGTTCGGCGGTCTGTCGGTTGCGGCCGACACATGTCGGGCCGCCTTCCATGTGGAGAATTCGTGCCCCGGCGAGCGACCGCTCGCGCCGCATGAGCCGCTCGATATCGGCGCCGCCGGGACACCGGCCCGCTTCTTGTTGTCGATGGCCGCGGACGCCGAGGGCGAGACGACCATTACCGGAACGAGGCGGCTTTGCGAGCGGCCGATGGCGAGCGGCATCGAGGCGTTGCGGGCGCTCGGTCGCCCGGTCTTGGAAACCGGCAATCCGGGATGCCTTCCCGTGCGCATCGTCGGCGGCCGACCGACCGACACCTATTGGCGGGTCGACGGCTCGGTCTCGTCCCAATTCACCAGCTCCATGCTGCTATCGGCCGCGCGGCAGGATGCCGATCGCGGTCCCGTTCACGTCGAGGCGACCGGAAATCTGGTCTCGCGTCCCTATGTCGATATGACGGTCCAGACCATGCGCGCGGCCGGCATCGATATCGGTGCGGTCGGGCCGCAAACCTGGCGTGTGCTTCCCCAACGGCCCGACGTCGCGTCGATCGCGGTGGAACCGGATGCTTCCGCGATGTCCTATTTCCTCGGCGCGGCCGCCATTCTCGGTGGCGCGGTCCGGATTTCGGGCGTGGGCAGTTCCTCCGCGCAGGGCGATGTCGGCTTCGTTCATGTGCTGGAAGAAATGGGATGCGCGGTGTCGGTTACGCCGACCGACATTGAACTGCGCGGGCCCGAAGGCGCCCTGCGCGGCATCGAGGTCGATCTGGAGACCATGCCGGACATGGTTCTCACGCTCGCCGTCGTGGCCGCGTTCGCGCAAGGCAGGACGAAAATCGTCAACATCGCCAATCTGCGCCTGAAGGAATGCGACAGGCTTCATGCGGCCGCCCAGGAACTTCAACGCATCGGCATTCGCGCCCAGGAAGGTCCGGACTGGCTGGAGATCGCGCCGGACGGAACCGGCCCGCGGCCCGCCTCGGTGCACACCTATGACGATCATCGCGTCGCCATGGCGTTCTCGCTCGCTGCCTTGACGAACAAGGAGATCACGATCGAGGACCCCGCCTGCGTGGCGAAGTCCTTTCCAGATTACTGGAGCGAATATGCGCGTCTGGCCGAATCCTATGGTCTCGCCCGTTAGTTGGCTGGCAGCCGCGCCCGGGAGGAAACGATGCAAACCTCATCCACGCATTACCGTGACGAATATGACAAGACGCTGGTGGCGCAATGGGACGAGCTGCTTGGCTGGACGGATCGACGCGCCGCCGAGGGCAGTTTTCTGGCCGACCTGTTGAGCGCGTGCCAGGTCCGCTCGGTGCTGGACACGGCCACCGGAACCGGTTTTCACGCCGTGCTGTTGTCGCAGGCCGGGTTCGCCGTCACCGCAATCGACGGAGCGGCGGAGATGGTCGAACGGGCCAGGCGCAACATCGCCACCATGGCCGGCCGGGCCGTGTCCTGCGCGGTCGGCGATTGGCTCGACCACGAAAGCCTGCCGGCCGGCCCCTTCGACGCGGTCATCTGCATGGGCAACTCGATCGCGCATCTGTTTTCGCGCGCCGATCTTGATCGTGCCCTTTGCAATTTCCGGCGGCTGGTTCGCGATGGAGGCACACTCGTGCTCGACCATCGCAACTACGACGCCATTCTCGCCGGCCGGATATCGGCGCAGGACCGTACCTATTGCTGTACGGGCCTCAAGGCTTCGGTCGACCTTGCCGTGGTCGGGCGGGACGTTGTCGACATCACCTACCGGACGGCCGGGCATGCGCCCGCCACCATTCGAACGCACGCATGGACAACCAGTGAGGTCGGCAAGGCGATCGGGACCAACGGCTTTGACGCGCACGCGCTCCACGGCCCGCGCGGGGCGGCTTTCGATCCGGACCGGTCCGAATTCGTCATCCATGTCGCCACGGCTGCGGATCGATGACCGGGCGGGCCAAAACCGGACTGATCATCCTTGACGGCGCGGGCCTTGCCGCACCGGCGCGCGGCAATGTCGTCGACCGCGCCTGCATGCCGGTGCTGTTCGACCTGTTCGATCGTTACGGCATGGTTCCGCTCAGGGCTTCCGGCGACGCCGTCGGGCTGTTCGACGGTCAGGCCGGCAATTCCGAAGTCGGGCATCTCACCCTCGGCATGGGCCGCACTGTGGTCTCCTCGCTCGTCGCCATCGATCGCGCCTACCGGTCGGGCACGTGGAAGAAAAGCGCCGTCTGGCAGACCCTGCGCGACGAGACGGCCCAAAATGGCCGGTTCCACATTCTTGGCCTTGTGTCCGACGCCGGCGTGCACGGCCATTGGCGCACTATCGTCCAGGGCGCGGAACTGGCCGGGCGCAGCGGATTTTCCACCGTGGTCGTGCACCCGGTGCTCGACGGGGTCGATGCGATGCGCGGCTCGGGGCCCGCTTTGCTTGACACCCTGCGCCAGGCGCTGGCGGCGCGGGTTCCGGCGGCGCGGATCGGGGTCGTGATCGGACGGGCCTGGTTCGCCGACCGCACCGGAAACCGCGCCCTGGCGCGCCATCTGGTCGATGCGCTTTTAAGCGCCGACGCGCTGCCGCGCTTCGATCGCCGGCAGCTCGAAGAGTTTTGCCGGGACAAGAGCGAGCGCGATTTTCCCGCTCACAGGGCCGATGCCGACACCCGGCTGACGCCCGGCGAGGCCGTACTGGTCACCAGCCATCGCGCCGACCGCGCCGTGCAGACGGTCGAGGCGCTCGCCGCGCGCTGCCGTCCGGCCACGCTGACCAGCATTTCAGAACAGGTGCCGGCCGCGCGCGTCTTTTTTCCGACCCGCAGCCTTTCGGGCGGTCTGGCGCAGGCCCTGCAGGCGCGCGGCATCGCGCTGACGCGGATCGCGGAAAACTGCAAATTTCCGCACGTCACCTATTTCTTCAACGGGTTCCGGCAATCGCTGGGCGAACGGCAAATATCGATCCCCGACACGCCGGGCGGTCCCGAAACCTGCCCGCGCATGCGGGTGGACGAAACGGTGGACGCCTGCCGCCGGGTGATGACAAGCAGCCGCGAAACCGGGTTCGTCGTCAATATTCCAAATCTCGACCAGGTCGGACATTCCGGCGATGTGGGCCTGTGCCGGCTCGCGGCCGAAGCGGTCGACCACGCTCTTTCCCAGATTGTCGCCCAGGCCCGTGAAACCGGCTGGACGCTGGCGGTCACAGCCGATCACGGCAATGCTGAACGGCTTTTGGACGATCAGGGCCGTGGCTTCGGTTCGCATACCGCCAACCCGGTGCCCTTTACCATCGTTACCGCCGACGGCAGCCGGGCCGACTGGGCGCTTGGCGACGGCGGCCTCGACAACGTCGCCCCGACAATGGCCGCGCTCTTGGGCGTCGATCCGGCCGGGATCTGCGACGCGCCAGCGCTGATTTGCAGACAACGGAGCCTGGCATGATCGTAACGCTGCGCATCGACCCGGACGAACGTGCCGCCGCCGCGATCGGTCTGCTGGTGCCGGAGCCGCCAAACACCGTTCACCAGACGCTGGTCGGGTTTTGCGCCCCCTGCCCCTTGCCCTACCAGATCGTCCGCGAAAGCCAGAGCAGCCAGCGCGCCTATCTGTTCGAGGGCGATTTCCGCGCAAACCATGAATTTTCCTTCCATTTCGCCGCCGGGACCGAGGCGGGAAAAACCGACGAATTTGCCGATTTCGACAATGCCTACACCCGGCTTGTCGGCGATCTGTCCGAATTCCTCGATCTCGATGGGCGGGCCGGCGCGGCGGACGGCGATGAGGAAATCGTCGAGGCGGTCGCGCGCCGGTTCAGCTATGGCGGGCAAAATCCCGACCTGGCGCGACCGGCGACCTTTTGCGGCATCCGGTCGGGCAACTGCGTCGACATCAACACCGCCTTGCTTGCCTGCCTGCGGGCGGCCGGGCGCCGGGCGGCCTATTTCGCCGGTTTTTATTTCGGCCAGAACCGCACCGGCTGCCGCGCCGACGGCATGCATTGCTGGATCGCCACCGGGACGGCGGCGCGCCGCAGCGACTGGGACGTCGCGCATTGCCTGAAAGCGGGGCTGGCGCGGCCGGTGCCCGGTCTGAACCCGTTGGGCGGCGTCAGGGCCGCGTTCTCGCATGGCCGCGGACTGGTTTTCGAGACCGGAACGGCCCGCCTGCCGGCGATCAGCCATTTCACCCGCCCGCGCTGGCTGCTGCCGGACGGCAGTCTGCCCGAGGCCATCACCAGCGCGCTGCTGGAGCAGCCCATGCACGCGGGCGCGGATACCGTGCGGTGGAAGCACCATCCGGGTGCGGCGAACCAGGCAACAAGGAGCGCATGATGCCGGCCAGGACGATCGTGATCGCCATTTTGTCCGCCGCGCTGGCGCTCGCCGGTCAGGCCGTGTCGCATGCGCAGCAGGAGGTGCGCATCGTCGTCACCGGCTCAAGCACGATCGCGCCGCTGATGATGGACATCGCCCAGCGCTACGAGGCGTCGCATCCGGGCGTGCAGGTCGACGTCCAGACCGGCGGCTCCTCCAGGGGCCTGTCGGACGTGCGGCGCAAACTCGCCGATATCGGCATGGTCTCGCGGGCGCTCGGCAGGGAGGAAGGCGACGTCGCGGCGACGCGGATCGCGTGGGACGGCGTGGCGCTGATCGTCCATGCGCAAAATCCGCTCGAGCGCTTGTCCGACGACCAGGTGCGGGCGATCTACACCGGCGAGGTGACGCGCTGGGAGGCGCTCGGCCCCTGGGACGGGCCGATAACCGTCGTCAGCAAGGCCGAAGGCCGCTCGACGCTGGGAATTTTCGTCCACTATCTCGGTCTCGATATTCGTGACATCCGCGCCCATACCATTATCGGCGACAACGAGCAGGCGGTGAAGGTCGTGGCCGGCAATCCCCGGGCGGTGGGCTACATCTCGATCGGCGCGGCCGAATATCACGCAAGCGCCATGACCCCGATACGCGCGATCGCGCTTGGTTCCGTCGCACCAACCTCCGCCAATGTCGCAAACGGGTCGTACCCGGTCAGACGAGAGCTGAACCTGGTGACGTATCCGGACCCGGCGGCTCCGGTCGAAGAGTTTTTGCGGTTTGCCTCCGGAGAACAGGTGCATGACCTCATTTCCGAGCATTATTTCTCGCCGGCGTCGAATTAGGTGGCACGGGACCCCGAACGCGCTGAAAGACGCCGTCTTCGTCGTCGTCTTGTGGGCCTCGGGCGTTCTGGCGATCGGAGCGATGGCCGGCGTTTTGATCGTGCTGGCGATCGGTTCCGCGCCGGCCCTGTCGCAGGCCGGCCTGGCCGCATTCGTCCTGGGAGCCGATTGGTATCCCACCGCCGGCGAATTCGGGCTGGTGGCGATGGTTGCGGCCACGCTCGCGGTTTCGGCCGGGGCACTGCTGGTCGCCGGGCCGCTTGGAATTTTGTGCGCGGTCTACATCCGCTACTATGCCGGCGATCTCGCCGGGGCCGCCTTTCGCGTGGTGCTGATGACCCTGGCCGCCATCCCCTCGGTCGTCTACGGCCTGTGGGGCATGACGGTGCTGGTGCCGCACATTGCCGCGTGGCAGCCGCCGGGCACGTCGCTTCTGGCCGGCGTCGTCGTCCTGTCGATCATGGTGCTTCCGACCGTGGCCGTGCTGGCCGAGGCGGGCCTGCGCCAATTGCCGTCGTCGCTCTATCTCGGCAGCCTGGCGCTCGGATGCGCACGCCACGCCGCGATCAAGCGCATCGTTCTGCCGTCCGCGAAAGGGCCGGTCGCAGCCGCCTGCATGCTCGGGCTGGCCCGGGCGCTTGGCGAAACGATGGCCGTGCTGATGGTGGTCGGAAACGCCGTCGCCATGCCCGACAGCCCGTTTGCGTCCGTGCGCACGCTGCCGGCCAACATCGCGCTCGAGATGGCCTACGCGATCGATGTGCACCGGTCGGCCCTGTTCGTTTCGGGCCTGGTGCTGATGGCCATGGTCGGCCTGCTGCTTGCGATGCGCTGGTATTGGGGCGGGCCCGATGACCCGCAATTTTAGACCTTTCGCCAACGATTTCCTGGTACGGGCCGCGGTAGCGGCGGTGGTGCTCGTCCTGGCCGCCATCGTGCTGCATGTCGTCACGCGCGGCGCCGCGCTGGTGACGTGGGAATTCCTCACCACCGCGCCACGGTCGGCCGGGCGCGCCGGAGGCATCGCGCCGGTGCTTGTCTCGACCGTGGCGGTAACGGCGGTGGCGCTGGCGGCGGCATTGCCGCTGGCGGTCGGAGCCGCCGTGTTCCTGGTCGAGGCGGTGCGCCCGGAGGCGACGGCTGCGCGCCTGACCAGGGGCTGTCTGAGTGTGCTCGCCGCGGTTCCCTCGATCGTGTTCGGCCTGGCCGGCAATATGATTTTTTGCGACTGGCTCGGTTTTGGCTTCTCCATCCTTGCCGGCGGACTGACCCTGGCCCTGATGATCCTGCCGATTGCGGCCTGTGTGGCGGAAACCACCTTGCGCATGCATGGCGAAGACCGCAGGGCGGGTTACGCGCTCGGCCTGCCGCAGCGGCGGATTGTCTGGTCGATCATGCTGCCGGCGGCGGCGCCGGGCATTTTCGCCGGGCTGGGGCTCGGCTTCGGACGCGCGGTCGCCGAAAGCGCCGCTCTGATCTTCACCAGCGGCTACGTGGTGAGGATGCCGGATTCGGTGTTTGATTCCGGGCGGACCCTGGCGGTCCACATCCTGGATTTGGCGATGAACGTTCCGGGCGGGGACGGCAACGCATTTGCCACCGCCACCGTGCTTTTGGCGTCGGTGGCGGCGGTGGTTGCGCTGTTTACGGCATTGGACGGCAAGCGAGGCAGGGATTTCATATGAATATTCAAACCACCGGCGCCGCGAAAGCCGTTCCGCCACCGGGGCGCGGCGAGGAAGGCCGGATCCGGGTCGAAAACGTCAACGTCGCCTATGGCGCCATCAAAGCCTTGTCGGACGTGACCTTGTCGATCCCGCCGCGGCGCATCACCGCGCTGATCGGACCGTCGGGCTGCGGCAAGACGAGCCTGCTGACCTGCGTCAACCGGCTGATCGACCTGATCCCGGGCGCGAACGCGACAGGTCGCATCTTTTTGCGTAAAACGGATGTGCTGGCGCGGGACGCCGACCTGTTGCGGTTGCGCAAACGGGTCGGGATGGTTTTTCAGAAGCCGAACCCGTTCCCGTTCTCGATTCGCCGGAACTTCGATATCGTGCTGACCGAGTTCGGCGTGCGCCGGCGGGACGACCGGGAAAAGCGGATCGACGAATGTCTGCGCGCCGTCGGCCTGCACACGGAAATCGGTCACCGGCTCGACATGTCCGCCTGCGCGCTTTCCGGCGGCCAGCAGCAGCGCCTGTGCATCGCCAGGGCGCTTGCAACGCGTCCCGAAATTCTGCTCCTCGACGAACCGTGCAGCGCGCTCGATCCGATGTCGACGATGACGATCGAACGATTGCTGCTCGACCTCAAGGACAGCGTCACACTGGTGATCGTCACCCACAATCTTTCGCAGGCAAGACGGATCGCCGACGAATGCGCGCTGTTTTGGACGGAGTGCGGAACCGGTTATCTGCTCGAACACGGGACGATGGCCGATTTGACGGACCGGCCCAAGAACCAGGTCACGGCCGACTACCTCCACGGACGAGTGGCCTAGCGCCATTCCTCTTCGAATGGGGGCGGTTTGATGGACTGGATTTTTCGCTCCGGCAAGGAGCAGCCCGTAGCGCGATGTGACTATCGGGCAAGGGCTTCGACGGTGAGGTCTGGTTTATCGGGCTTGCGCGATCTTGGTCTTTCACGTCCTGGACGGCGTCGCACCCGGCCGACGTCACGCGCTCATCCCTCTGGCCGGGCGGCGAAAGGCCCGCGCCAACTGATTGTCGGCGACTTAACTGAAGCGAAATTTTAGACGCTTGCGGAACAAGGTGGGAACATATAGTGTTTGTTCTGGTTTTGTTTATCGATGATTCCGCTGGGGGCGACCATGCTAACCCGAAAACAACATGAGCTGCTGCTTTTCATCCATCAAAGGCTGAAGGAGACCGGCATTCCGCCCTCCTTCGACGAAATGAAGGAAGCGCTCGATCTGGCCTCCAAATCCGGCATCCACCGGCTGATCACGGCGCTGGAGGAACGCGGCTTCATTCGCCGGCTGCCCAACCGGGCGCGCGCGCTCGAAGTGCTGCGCCTGCCGGAATCGATCTCGCCGGGTCTCGGTCGGCCGCGCAGCTTTTCGCCGAGCGTCATCGAAGGCAGTCTCGGCAAGCCGAAACCCAAATCGGCCCCGCCCGTGTCGGCCAATGACGATGCCGGTGGCGGCGTGTCGGTGCCGGTCATGGGGCGGATCGCCGCCGGCGTGCCGATCGATGCCATCCAGCACCAGACTCACGCGATCGCCGTACCGCCCGACATGCTGTCGGCCGGTGACCATTACGCGCTCGAGGTTCGCGGCGATTCGATGATCGACGCCGGCATCCTCGACGGCGACACCGTCATCATCCGCAGCGCGGTGACCGCCAATCCCGGCGATATCGTCGTGGCGCTGGTCGAAGACGCCGAGGCGACCCTGAAACGTTTTCGGCGCAAGGGAGAATCGATCGCGCTCGAGGCGGCCAATCCGGCCTACGAGACCCGTATCTACGGTCCCAATCAGGTCAAGGTCCAGGGCCGGCTGGTCGGCTTGATCCGCCGCTACTGATCCCTCGACCATGCCGGCGCCGCCGGCGCTCCAAACCCGGAAGGTTCGCTCAAAACCGGTCGGTTCCCATGTCGGCGCTTCCGGCCAAAAGTCGCGCGCCCTGTTGTCGGGACTTGTCGCGACCTCGCCGGCAAGCGCTGCTGGTGGAGCGGCCGGCCGTGCCGGCGCCGCAGGCCTGCCGGGCCTAGACGCTCCCAGGGGCGTTATGCTTTTCGCGGAATCGCAGACCGGCTCTAACTTATTGTTTTAACGTGCTTGTGAACGGCGACCCGGCTTCCACTTCGCCTGGAAACGCTCCTAGGGGCGTGGCTCAGTTCTGCTTGCCCTTGCTACCCTTGCCGCCCTTGCCCCGCTTATGGGGGGCGAGGCCGCGTGCTTCGCGCGAGAATTTGCGGTGGGCGAACCATGGCCGCTCGCCATGCGGCAGGGCGAAACGCGCCGCCGCGCGCACCGGTCCGACCCCGCCGTCATATGCTGCGTTCTTGAATCGTACATCGAGGCTGCCGCGGCGGGCGAGGTCGCGCGCTGTGACGACGAGAATGTCTTGTCCCCGGCACGGGCTGACGGCGGTGGCGTCGGCGATCACGATGACCGTCGCCAGACCGCAATACCGCGCCGCCGCGGCGTGGGTTTTGGCATGCACGACCGTCGCGCCGCTTGCATGGACCGCCCGGCAGGCCGAGGCGTCGCAGACGAACCGCGCCGCGGCGCCAGCCTCCTCCTCGAGCTCATCCTCGGATACCGTCCCGTCGGCCTGGTCGAGTGGCTTGACGTAGCCGGACGCCGCGCTCGCCTTTTGCCAAATGCCCATGGTGAAGCCGTTCGGCCGCTTGCGATTGACGGCGAGCCGGCCGTCATCGCGCATCATCGCGACCAGTCGCGCGTCCTCGGAGACGCGCAGGTCCGGCTGCTCGCGCGCGACAAAAGCCAGCGTCGCGGCCAATGCCAGCGGTAGCGCCAGCCAGCGCAGCCCGGTCGTGGCGATGGTGACGACGAGAAGCGCGGCGGTGAACAACAGCAATGCCGCCGGCGGCATCGCCCCGACCGCGTCGATCGGACTGTGAGCGGAGACCCAGCGCGCCACCGCGATCATGATGGCGACCCCCTGCCCCATCAGTTTGAGGGCCGGCCCTTCCAGCCCGAACGGCATCAGCACGCCGGCGGCGACGGCCGGCGGCATGATCAGCGTCGATACCACCGGCATGGCGGCGAGGTTGGCGACCAGCCCGAGCGGGGCGACGCGGTGGAAATGCCAGATCGCAAACACGGTGGTCGCGCCGCCGGCGATCAGCGATGTCGCCGCGATCCCGATCGTAAAATAACCCAGGCGGCGGCCCGCGTTGCGCAGCGCGCCATATGGCGGGACGCGCTCGGTGCGTGTGCGCGCGGATGCCCGTTCCGACCAGCCCGTATAGGCGGCAATCAGCGCCGCGGTCGCGGCGAACGACATCTGGAAACTCGGCCCCACCACCTCGTGCGGCGCCAGCGCGGCGATAATCAGCGCGGCGATCGCCAGATTGCGCATGGTGATCGCCGCGCGGTCGAACAGCAGCGCGATCAGCATCACCGCGATCATGATGAAGGAGCGCTGGGCGGCGACCGCCGCGCCGGAAATCGCCAGATAATAGGCGGCGGCGGCGAGCGCCAGCGCGGCAGCGTATTTCTTGACCGGATGGCGCGAGGAAAAACCCGGCGCGAGCGCGAATAGCGCGCGCAGCGCCAGCATCACCGTGCCGGCGACCAGCGCCATGTGCAGGCCGGATATCGACAGGATATGCGCCAGTCCGGCTCGGCGCAGCGCCTCGTCGACCTCCTCGGGGATGCCGGCGCGGGTGCCGGCGATCAGCGCGGCGGCGATCTCGCCCTCGGCGCCGGCGACATGGCGCCTGATCCGCCCGGCGATCGCCTGGCGCATATTGGCCAGGCCGGCGGCAAGCCGCCCGGACATGCCGTCCGTGGCGGCGGATGGGCGTTTTTCGGGCGTGCCGAGGAAAAAGCCGGTCGCGCCGATGCCGGCCATGTAGCTTTCGAAGGCGAAATCGTAGCCGTGGGGTCTGACCGGTCCGGAGGGCGGGAAAAGCCGAACCACGCCATGAATGCGCTCGCCGGCGGCGATGCCGGGATCGACGCGCGCCGTGGCGCGCACGCGCTCGGGCGCATAGCGCAGCAGCGGCCGCCGGGTGGTCTCGACGTCGATCGTGTAGCGCGTGCGCCCGCTTGCCTGATGCTCGACCCTGATCACGCGTCCGGTCAAGACGGTCGAGACGGCGGAGCCGAGCATGGCGGTGTCGGCGCGCACGGTTTCGACTTTGCCGGCGACCGCGCCCGCCGCCGCAAACGCCATGGCGACGCAGAACCTGGCGGTGATACCCTGCCTGCCGACGAAAAGCCGCGCGATCAGCGGGCCGGCGAGCACGGCCAGCAGAAACGGCCAGCCGGGCTCGAAGGCCAGCGCGAAATAGATCGCGGCGCCGGCGCAGAAAAACACCGGCACCAGCAGAAACGGCGTGCCGCGCGCCAGTTCGATATCCATCATCGCGGCAAGGGCGCGCCTGGCGCCACCCCGCGAAAAGACGCCGCCCGACAAGGCCGGCGGGGGGGCACTACTGGTACGGCTCGGGTGCGGACGGACCGGGACACGCGCGCCATCGGCGGCGGGCGCCGCCACCGTTTCCGGGCGTTGTGTCTCCATCGTGCTCATCGGGCCGTCGCCTCACGACGCGGCCAGCGCTTGCGCGGCCGGACACCTATGCTACATGAACGCCGATCAAAATCACCCGTGCGCCGGCCGATCGGCGCTGCGGGAGGCAAAGAATTTCCTGGACATCGACATGAACAAGACCGTCGTCACGCGTTTTGCGCCCTCGCCCACCGGATATCTGCATATTGGCGGCGCGCGCACCGCCCTGTTCAACTGGCTCTATGCCAGGCATACGGGCGGCCGGATGCTGCTGCGCATCGAGGACACCGACCGCGAACGGTCGACCGACGCTGCCACTGCGGCGATCCTCGACGGGCTTGCCTGGCTAGGCCTCGACTGGCACGGCGAACCCGTCTCGCAGGCCGGGCGCGCGGATCGGCATCGCGAAATCGCCGAGGAGTTGGTGCGGCGCGGCGAAGCCTATTATTGCTACGCGAGCCAGGCAGAACTGGAAACGATGCGCGAGACCGCCCGCGCCGAGGGCCGGCCACCGCGCTATGACGGGCGCTGGCGCGACCGCGATCCCGCCGAAGCCCCGGCCGATGTCAGCCCGGTGATCCGGGTCAAGGCGCCGCGCGAGGGCGAAACGGTGGTTGCCGACCGGGTGCAGGGCGCGGTCCGTTTCCCGAACAAGGATCTCGACGATTTCGTCATCCTGCGCTCCGACAAGACCCCCACCTACATGCTGGCCGTGGTGGTCGACGACCACGACATGGGAGTGACCCACATCATCCGCGGCGACGATCATCTCACCAACGCGGCCCGTCAAACGATCATCTACCGGGCGATGGGCTGGGAGGTGCCGGTCATGGCGCATATTCCGCTGATCCACGGGCCGGACGGGGCAAAGCTGTCGAAGCGGCACGGCGCGCTCGGCGTCGAGGCCTATCGCGCCATGGGTTATCTGCCGGCAGGGCTGCGCAACTATCTGGCGCGGCTCGGCTGGAGCCATGGCGACGACGAGATCATGTCGACCGAGGACATGATCGGCTGGTTCGAGATCGAAGATATCAACAAGGGCGCCGCCCGCTTCGATTTCAAGAAACTGGAGGCGGTGAACGGGCATCATCTGCGCGGCATGGCGGATGCCGAACTGCTCGACCTGCTGGTCGCGACGCTTCCCTATCTGGAAGGCGGGGCGGCGGTGGCCGAGCGGCTCGACGCGGCGAGGAGGTCGATGCTTCTTGCCGCCCTGCCCGGTTTGAAGGAACGGGCCAAGACGCTCGCCGAACTGCTTGAAACCGCGCATTATCTTTTCGCCGAACGCCCGCTTTCGTTTGACCAAAAGGCCGCCGCCCTGCTCGAAGGACCGGCCCGCCAAACGCTGGCCGGGGCCAAGACGGCGCTCGAAGCGGTCGGCGAGGACTGGAGCGCGGCGACGACGGAAGCGGCAATCCGCCGGTTCGCCGAGGAGGTGGGGCTCAAGCTCGGCGCCGTCGCCCAGCCGCTGCGCGCCGCGCTTACCGGGCGCACGGTCTCGCCCGGTGTGTTCGACGTGCTGGCGGTGCTGGGACGCGGGGAGAGCCTGGGCCGCATCGGCGACGCCATCGCCTGATTCCAATTTGCACGACAGCGCCCCGCAAGGGTATTGTGGTCCGCAGAGCCCGGCTTCGCCGGCTCTTTTGCACCGCAGCATTACCGTTTCGGCCAGCTTGGCACGAAACGGGAAATAGGATAGCTAGAGCGCACTTTTGACACCGCGAAATCTCCTCGCGGACTGTTCCCGTTTGGCTAGCCATTTTAGACGAAGGAGTTCTCCATGACAGGTTCCACCGCAAAGCTCGAATATGGCGGCAACACTTTTGATTTGAACGTCAGGCCAAGTTCCGTCGGCCCGAGCGTGGTGGATATCGCGTCGCTCTACAAGGACACCGGGATGTTCACCTACGACCCCGGTTTCACCTCAACGGCAAGTTGCGAATCGAAGATCACCTATATCGACGGCGACGAGGGCGTTTTGCTGCATCGCGGCTACCCGATCGAGCAGCTCGCCGAGCATGGCGACTTTCTCGAGGCCTGCTACCTGCTGCTTTACGGCGAGCTGCCGACCAAGGCACAGAAGCTCGACTTCGATTATCGCGTCACACGCCACACCATGCTGCACGAACAGATGTCGCGGTTTTTCACCGGTTTCCGTCGCGACGCCCATCCGATGGCGGTGATGTGCGGCGTTGTCGGCGCGTTGTCGGCCTTTTATCACGATTCCACCGACATCTCGGATCCGCATCAGCGCATGGTCGCCTCGATGCGCATGATCGCCAAGATGCCGACCATCGCGGCCATGGCCTACAAATACCATATCGGCCAGCCCTTCATGTATCCCAAGAACGAGCTGAGCTACGCGGCGAATTTCCTGCATATGTGCTTTTCGGTGCCGTGCGAGGACTACAAGGTCAATCCCGTCCTGGCGCGTGCCATGGATCGGATTTTCATCCTGCACGCCGATCACGAACAGAACGCGTCGACCTCGACGGTGCGCCTGGCCGGTTCGTCGGGCGCCAATCCGTTCGCCTGCATCGCCGCCGGCATCGCCTGCCTGTGGGGCCCGGCCCATGGCGGGGCCAACGAGGCGGCGCTCAACATGCTGGCCGAGATCGGGACGCCCGACCGGATCCCCGAATTCATCGACCGCGCCAAGGACAAGGACGACCCGTTCCGCCTGATGGGTTTTGGCCACCGCGTCTACAAGAACTACGATCCGCGCGCCAAGATCATGCAGCGCACCACGCACGAGGTACTGGCCGAACTCGGCATCAAGGACGATCCGCTGCTGGAAGTCGCGATGGAACTGGAAAAGATCGCCCTGACGGACGAATATTTCGTCGAAAAGAAGCTCTATCCGAATATCGACTTTTATTCCGGCATCACGCTGAAGGCGATGGGTTTTCCGACCACCATGTTCACCGTGTTGTTCGCGCTGGCCAGGACGGTCGGCTGGATCGCCCAGTGGAAGGAGATGATCGAGGACCCGCATCAAAAAATCGGCCGGCCGCGCCAGCTCTATACCGGGGAAAAGCCGCGCGACTATGTGGCGATCGCCAAACGGTAGGCCGCGGCGAAACGGATCGTGTATTCTCCAAACGGCGCCCTACGGCGCCGTTTTTCGTTGGTATAGAAGGTTTTTGACCGCTTCGGCGGCGAGCTCGCCGGCGGGCCGGTCGGTCGCCATCGCTTTTGTGATGTCGGCGAAGCCGGCGCGCTGGGCGGCACGCTGGGGCGTGTCGGCGGCCAGGCGCTCGAGTTGCCGTGCCACGAGGCCCGGGCGCAGGAAGGCGTCGTAATATTCCGGTACGACGGGGTAGTCCGCGACCAGGTTCGGCAGCGACCCGGTCCATGTCGTCAGGAACGAATAGGCCAATTTGAAAAGCAGGTCGGCCTTGTAGCACGACACCATCGGCACGCCGACAAGGGCGAGTTCCAGCGAAACCGTGCCGGAGGCGGCAAGGGCGGCATCGGCCGCGCCGAAGGCGTCGTATTTGCCCTCCGCCGCGGTGACGATTTTCGGCGCCGTTGCCCAGTCGCGCGTCGCCGTGGCAACCGTCTCTTGCAGATGCGGCAATGTCGGTATCGTCAGATCGATCGTCAGCCCGCGCCGCGTCATAATCGCGACGGTCTCGCCAAACGGCTCCATCAGCCGCTTCAGTTCGGAGCGACGCGAGCCGGGCAGGACGAGCAGCCTGACCGCCTCGCCCGCCGCCGCCGGCTTTTTGGCGCGCTGACGATCCGCGGCGGCCTCGACGGCGGGGTCGTGGACCAGACGGTGGCCGACATAGGTGGCCGGCGGCCCGCCCAGCCGGCGCAGCACCTCGACCTCGAACGGCAGCACGCACAGCACATGGTCGACAAAGGCGGCCATCCGCTCCGCGCGCCCGGGACGCCAAGCCCAGACGCTCGGGCAGACATAATGCACGATCGGAATATTTGGCGCGATCGACCGGAATTTCTTCGCCACGCGCAGGCTGAAATCGGGGCTGTCGATGGTGATCAGCACGTCCGGCCTTGCTTCGGCCAGCGCTCGCGCCGTGGTCGCGATGCGGCGGGCCAGTTGCGGCAGCCTGGCCACGACGGCCGTAAAGCCCATCAGCGCGATCTCGTCCGGGTCGAACAGCGTGCGCAGGCCGAGCCCGGCAAGGTGTTGCCCGCCGACACCGACGAGTTGCGGTTCCTTCCCGAGGCTGCTTGCCAGCGCCCGCACCAGATCGGCGCCGAGAAGGTCGCCGGATTCCTCGCCGGCAACCACCGCGATGCGGACTGGCGGATTGGTATTCATTGCTGGCGTCCGTCGACCCCGGTCACGAAAAGCCCGAGCCTGTCCGCGACCTCGATGACTCTCTTCTGGTCGAGAATGATGGAGTTTCCGGCCTCGACCGCGATCCCGACAAGGCCGGCCGCATGGGCGCCTTCGACGCTGTTGGGGCCGATCGTCGGCAAGTCGGCGCGCAATTCCTGGCCGGGCTTGGCGCATTTGACCAGCACGCCGCGGCTGCTCGCCGCGATGCGGCCATGCGAGCGCAACTGGCCGGTCCGGGCAAGCAACCCGTCCGTGCCTTCGATGCCTTCGAGCGCGACCACCCGTCCGCCGATGGCGATCGCGGCCTGGCCGATATCGAGGGCGCCGATCGCGCGTGCGGCGGCCAGTGCCGCGGCGATGTCGACCCGGTCCTTCGCGGTCGGGCGCGCGCGCGTCAGCGTCGCCGTCGTCGCCACCAGGTCGGGAAGGATTTCGTGTGCGCCCATCACCGTGAAGCCGCGCGCTTCCAGGAAGCCGACGATGCCGCGCAAAATGCCATCGTCGCCGCGTCCCAGACTGGCAACAACGCGTGGCAGTATCGCGATCAGGTCGAGGGTCCATTTCAGGCGCGACAGGGCCGGGCGGCGCTCGATCGCCCCGGCAAGCACGACATGGCTCGCACCGGCCTTTTTCAGCACCTCGGCCAGTCGGCCGAATTCCTCGAGCTCGATGACTTCATGCTCGTAGCGCCAGAGCTCGGAGCCCGGCTGCACCTCGCCGCCGGCGATCACCACGAAGGGGTTTTGCCCGCGTTCGGCCAGGCCGGCGGCGAGATCGGCCGGCAACCGGCCGCCGCCAGCGATGATTGCGATGCGCCGGTCACGCCCGTCGGTGTCGATCGTTTCAGACGTGCTCATCGTCGGTGGCCGCATCGCTGTCCCCCCGCGGTGGCACGCAGAAATAGCGTTTGTCGCGGTCGGTCATGAAAGCGACGATTTGCATCACCGCCTCCACGTCGGAAAACTCGGTTTTGACGATGCCGAGGTTCTCCGTCAGCGGGCGCTGCGGATCGAAAATCTTCCGATAGGCCTCACGCATGCGCAGGATCTCGGCGCGCGGCATGCCCGACCGGCGCATGCCGACAATGTTGAAGCCGCGAAGCTTGGCCCGGTTACCCGCCACCATGCCGTAGGGAATGACATCACCGACGATCGCCGAGCAGCCGGCCGCGAAGGCGCGGGTGCCGATCCTGACATGCTGGTGGACCGCCGTCAGCCCACCGACGATGACGTGATCGCCGATCTCGCAAAACCCGCCAAGCGTGGAGCCATGGGTCAGGGTGACGTTGTTGCCGATAATGCAGTCATGCGCGACATGGGAATAAGACAGGAAATAGCCGTTGTCGCCGACCACGGTCGCCTGGCGTCCGCCATCGGTGCCCACATGCATGGTGACCGCCTCGCGAATGGTGCAGTTGCGCCCGATCGACAGGCTGGTGCGCCCGCCTTTGTGCTTGGTGTCCTGCGGTTGTCCGCCGAGTGCTGCGTGCGGATAGATTTTCGTGCCCGCGCCGATCGTGGTGGCGCCGGTGACGGAAATATGGCTGAGCAGCTCGACCCCTGCCCCCAGCACCACGTCCGGGCCGACATGGCAGAACGGACCGATGCGCACGTCGGGCGCAAGGTTCGCGCCCGTTTCCACGACCGCGCTCGGATGAATGAGGTGTTCGGACCGATGTTGCATGAAGCTGCGTATTCAGCCGGTTTGTTTGGGTGTCATCATGGCGGATATCTCCGCCTCGGCCACCTTGGTTCCCTCGACGGTCGCAACGCACGCGAATTTGAAGACCGCCCCGCGCTGCTTGAGCTTGCGCACCGCGATGCGCAGTTGGTCGCCCGGGACCACCGGTCGCCGGAACTTCGCACCGTCGATAGTCATGAAATAGACCAGGTTGGGCGTGTGCTGACCGGAATTGCGTACGCAGATGGCGCCCGCCGTCTGTGCCATCGCCTCGACGATCAACACGCCCGGCATGACCGGCATCTCGGGGAAATGGCCTTGGAAATGCGGCTCATTGACGGTGACGTTCTTGATGCCGACGGCGGAATTGTCGCCGTCGACCTCCTCGATCCGGTCAACCAGCAAAAACGGGTAGCGATGCGGCAGGTGGCGCAGCAATGACTGGATGTCCAGCGTGTCGAGAACTGGATTGTCCTGGGTCTCAGACATCCCCACTTCCCTTTCGCGACTTGTTGCCGGCCAGCTTGCGTATCATATTCACCTCGCGAAACCAGTCCTTGGCGGGTTGGGCGGGCAGTCCCGCCCATTTTTGCCCGGCGGGAATGTCATGCATAACGCCGCTGGCCGCCGCAATATGGACACCGTCGCCGATCTTGACGTGGTCGGCGACGCCGACAAGCCCGCCCATCATGACGAAATCGCCGATCACCACAGAGCCCGAGATGCCGACATGGGCGGCAATCGCGCAATGCCGGCCGATCCTGACATTGTGGCCAAGCTGAACCAGATTGTCGATCTTGGTCCCTTCGCCGATCAGGGTGTCGCTGAGCGCGCCGCGGTCGATGGTCGTGTTGGCGCCGATCTCGACGTCGTCCTGGATCACCACGCGGCCGAGCTGCGGCATCTTCACCAGGCCGCGCGCCGAGGGCATGAAGCGAAAGCCATCCTGGCCGATCCGCGCTCCGGTGTGGATGATCACCCGGTCGCCGATCAGGCTGGCGAGGATACTTGTCGAGGCGCCGACATAACCGTCGCGGCCGATCTGGCATCCCGGTCCGATCACGGCGCCGGGCCCCACGATCGTCCCCCGTCCGATCGCCGCGCCCGCACCGATGACCGCGCCGGCCTCCACGATCGCGCCCGCCTCGATCAGCGCATCTGCCGCGATATGGGCGGCCGGCGATATCCCGGTCTCGCCCGTCACCGCTTGCGGAGAGGCGGCGGCCGGGCACAAGACGCGCGCGATCTGGGCGAAAGCCAAGGCCGGCGACGAGGTCGTCAACGCGGCGATGCCGGCCGGCACCCTTGCGGCGAGTTCGGCCGGGCAAAGCACGGCCGCGGCGATCAGTCCGCCGAGCAGCTTGGCGTGGCGGCCTTTTTCGACATAGACGAGCGTGCCGGGCCCGCCATGTTCGGCGGCGGCCAGGTTGCTTATCTCGTTGCCGGCATACGCTTCGTCGGCCAGCACCGCTCCGGCCAGCGTGGCGACCTCGCCGGCCGTATAGCAGCGCGATGGCACGTAGAACTGCGGCTCAGCCATTCCGGATCCGAACCCTCGGTCGCGCGGGCTCGGATGCGCCCGGCCCGCGATAGCGGATTTCCACCCTAGAAGCGGGTGGAAACACCGAAGTTGATATTCTGGACCTCGTCGGTCGGTTCCTTGACGATCGGGAACGCGTAGTCGAGGCGGATCGGACCGAAAGGCGACGACCACAGAATACTGGCGCCGACCGAAGCCCGCCACTTCATGCCCGTCGTCGACGGATCGGCGTCAAGCAGCGTGTTGCCGTAGAGCGTCGCGGCATCCACGAACAGCGCGCCCTTCAGGCCGAAGCCGTACGGCACCAGCGGCAGCGGGAACTGCGCCTCGGCGGAGGCATGGAAATAGGTCGTGCCGCCGAGATGGTCGGTCGGAGAGGTCAGCGAGGCGGGTCCGATGCCGCTTCCCTCGAAACCGCGGATGATGCGGTCGCTGTTTTGGAAGTGGTCGAACAGGCGCAGGGTCTGGCCGGTCGGAATGATGTGACCGGCGCCGGCGACCAGAACGCCGACGACATCCTGCTCGTCGAGCAAGGTGTGGTAGTAGGTGCCGCGTCCCGTCAGCTTGACGTATTGGGCGTCGCCGCCAAGGCCGGCAACCTCGACCGAGAAGGTCGAATAGATGCCCTCGCGTGGGTTCTTCATGTCGTCGATGGTGTTGTAGAGCAGCGTGCCGCTGACCGCCGACTTCACCCACGGGCTCTGGCCGACGGCGGTGACGATAGCCGGCGAGATCACACAGCCCGGATCGGGAATGCCATCAGGCGGGGCGACACCGGTTCCGTTCGTGATGCTGTCGCAGGCACCGGTAAGGCCGTATTCCTCGACCGAATAGGAATAGGCGACCTGTCCGGTGAGCGCCTCGGTGATCGGCAGGCCGAAGCGTACCGTCGCGCCGGTCAGTTCGGACGTGTAATTGTCGAACGACCGCGTCTGCCGGAAAATGTCGAAGCCGGCCGAAATCCGCCGGCCCAGGAAATAGGGCTCGGTGAACGACAGGCCGTAATCGCGCGAGCCGTTGCCGCCGCCGACCGACACTTTGATGAACTGGCCGCGGCCGAGGAAGTTCTTCTCCGAGATCGAGCCCTCGATGTTGACGCCTTCGCGCCCGCGGGCCGAATCGCCGGTGGAATAACCCGCGCCGACGGAGAACTCGCCGGTCGACTTCTCGACCACGTCGATGACCAGATAGACCTGGTCCGGCTGCGATCCCGGCACGGTGGAGATGTTGACCGCGGTGAAATAGTCGAGCCGCTCGAGGCGCCGCTTGGCGCGCTGCACCAGGACCTGGTTGAAGGCATCGCCTTCGCTGATGTCGAACTCGCGGCGGATCACATAGTCGCGCGTGCGGTCATTGCCGCGAATCTCGATGCGCTCGACATAGGTACGAGGCCCCTGGTCGATCGAATAGACGACCGAAATGGTGCGGGTTTCGAAATCGCGGTTGCCGCGCGGCGTGACCTGGGTGAAGGCGTAGCCCATGCCCACGGCACGCTCGGTCAGTGCGATGATCGTGTCTTCCACGTCCTTGGCGGAATAGACATTGCCGCGACGGGTCTCCAGCAACGAATCGAACGCGCCGGTATCGATGCCGTCGAGCGTGGTCTCGATGGAGACGTCGCCGAACGTGTAGCGGTCGCCTTCCTCGATCGTGACGTTGACGGTGTATTCGTTGGAGGTCTCGTCGAGTTCGGCCGAGGCCGAGATCACGCGAAAATCCGCATAGCCGCGATTGTAGTAGAAGCGGCGCAGCGCCTCCTCGTCGGCCCGCAGCCGGTTTTCGTCATAAACGTCGTCGCGGAACAGGAACGACAGGATGTTCGACTTCTTGGTCGAGATCACGTCGCGCAGGCGCCTGTCGCTATAGGCGTTATTGCCGACGAAATTCACCGCCGCGATCTTGGTGCGGCCGCCTTCGGTGATCTCGTAAACGACGTTGACGCGGTTTTCGCCCAGATCGATGGTGCGCGCGCTGACCAGCGCGTCCTCGCGGCCGATCTGCGCATAGGCCTGGCGAATGGTGTCGACATCGGCTTCCATCGCCGCGTTGGAGAACGACCCGCGCGCCCGCAACTGGACGGCCCGCGCCAGATCCGCGTCCTTGAGCTTGCGGTTGCCCTGGAAAATAACCTGGTTGACGATCGCGTATTCGTCGACTTCGACGACCAGCGTCGAGCCGCGGAAATTGATCCGCACGTCGGCGAACAGGCCGGTGCCGAACAGCCGCTTGACGGCTTCGTCGATGTCGGCCCCGGAATAATTCTGGCCCTGGCGGACGTTCAGGTAGCTGCGGATGGTTTCATTGTCGACGCGGCGATTGCCACGGATATCCACCGAGCGAACGACGGCTGCCTCGGCCACCGCGACCGTGGCCATTTGAAACGCGAAAGAGCCGGACACAATCATGCCGGCCGAAAGAGCGGCCGCCGATGCGGCGCTCAAAAATTTCCTAGTTGCCTTCATCGGGCTAAATTACCTTGTTCTCGTAGTCCCCACGGCGAGAAACCGGATATCTGATCGTGCCTGATACCCTATTACCCGGAAATTCCATACACGCAAGGCTTCTGGTTAATTTGCATTTACTAATCCGCCGTGCGTGGCTTTCTCGTCACGCAATTTGCCGGAAATGGTAAATGGCTAGTCAATCCAATACGCTGTCGCCCGCCGTTCTCGTTCCTCAACACCCGAATATGTCGTTCCAGAAAACGAATCCCATAAACACCAGTACCAGCAGCAGACCGACCCGGTAAACCGCCTCCGTCACGCGTTCGGAGACCGGGTGTCCGGTCGCCGCCTCAACGGCATAAAACACCAGATGGCCTCCGTCCAGCGGCGGGATCGGCAAAAGGTTTAGCACACCGATGCCGACGGACAGAAGCGCCACCAATTGTATCAGCCGCTCGAAGCCCTTGCTTGCCGCCTTGCCGGCCATGTCGGCGATACGCACCGGGCCGCCGAGCTGGCACCGGTCCTCACGCCCTGCCACAAACCGTTTCAGAAATTGACCGGTGCGCGCGATGATATAGCCGGTTTCCTTCACGGCTTCGCCGACGGCTTCAAGTGGGCCGTACTCCACGGCGCGCGGTTGACCGGCCTCCGGCGAGCTGACGACCCCGATGATCCCGATCTTGATCGTGTTGCCGAGCGCGTCCGTCTGCTCGGTGCTTTCCGGCGTCGCGTGCAGCGTCACCTCCTCACCCTGGCGCAGCATGACGAAGGTCAGTTCGTCGCCGGCGCGGCCCGAGACGAGCCGCTGCACGTCGGCGAAGGTCTCGATCTTGCTGCCGTCCACTGTGACGAAACGATCGCCCGGCAGGAAGCCGGCCGCGTCGGCCGGGCTGCCGGCGCGGATCTCCGACACGACCGGTTCGGAAACGAAGCGACCATAGGCGGCGAACATCACGGCGAAGACCACGATCGTCAGCAGGAAATTGAACAGCGGGCCGGCGACCACGGTCGCCGCGCGCTTCCAGACCGATTGCAGGTGGAAGGCGCGCGCGCGATCGCTTTCGCTGAGCGCTTCCATTTCGTCGGAGTCAGGCTGGCTGGTGGCGCTCATGTCGCCGACGAATTTGACGTAACCGCCGAGCGGAACGGCGGAGAGCTTCCAGCGCGTTCCATGCCGGTCGGTGAAACCGATCAGTTCGGGACCGAAGCCGATCGAAAACGCGTTGACGCCGATGCCGCACAGCCTGCCGATGAGATAGTGCCCCATCTCGTGCACGAACACGACCACCGTCAGCACGAACAGGAACGGCACGATTGTACCGATCAAAAGACCGTTCGCGCCGATAATCGAGTCCAGCATGCCGCCCATTTCCATCTATCTGTTGCCCCATGCACGCGTCGGTCCGCTCTTGCGAGAAGGCCGAGCCGCGCTCAGCCGGATCCGAATGCGGCCAGGGGATCGTTCGGTCCCGACGCGGCCACGCCGATCAGGTAAAGGCCAATCACGGCGGCGACAAGACCGTCGACGCGATCCATGACGCCACCATGGCCCGGAATGAGGTTGGAGGAATCTTTCGCGCCAAAATGACGCTTGAGCCAGGATTCGAACAAATCGCCGATTTGCGAGACAGCGCTCAAAAGCACGATCGATACGATCAGCAGCCCGCCGATTCGCAGACCCGAGACGGTTGCCACGGCCAGTCCGGCAACAACGGCGAACAGCACGCCGCCGACTGCCCCGCTCCAGGTCTTGCCCGGCGAGATCGCCGGCGCCAGTTTCGGCCCGCCCGCGAGCCGGCCGACGAAATAGGCGAAAATGTCGGTCGCCCACACGACGGCGAACAAGAACAGCACCGCGACCAGTCCCGCCGGCGCGTCGCCGCGAATGGCGGAGGCGGCGATCACCGGCAAGACCGCATAGGCGATGCCGCCGGCGCCCCAAAGCCCCTGCCCCGACACCAGGCCCGAAGCCAGAGCCAGCCCGATGCCGGCCGCGAGCGCAACCAGCACGGTCGATGGCGGCAGTCCGGCAAGCACCATCAGCAAAAGGACGCTCGCCACCACGCCCATCAACGCGAAATGCGTCCTGTGGCGGGTCTGGCCGCTCAACAGGCACCATTCGATGAAAATGCCGCCGCCGACGGCGACAGCGAGCACGCGAAACGCCGCCCCGCCGAAATAGGTCAGGCCAAGCGCGACGCCGGCCAAGATGACGGCGGAGACGAGCCGCAGGTGGAAATTGCTCATCGCCGCGCCCGACGCGAGGCCGGCAATCGGTCCGGCCCGGCGTTCACGAGGCCACGTCCCTGGCGGCAACGCCGCCAAAGCGCCGATCCCGGTTTTCGAAGGTCTCGATGGCGGCGAGCAGGTCGTCGCGGCTGAAATCGGGCCAGTGGCCCGGCAGGTAGATGAATTCGGCGTAGGCGGCTTGCCACAGCAGGAAATTCGACAGCCGCTGGTCGCCGCCGGTGCGGATGATCAAGTCGGGATCGGGGATGCCGGCCGTATCGAGAAACGCGGCGAACGTGTCCTCGGTGACCTGGTCGGCGGTGATCTCGCCGCCCGCCGCCATGCGCGCGATCTTGGCCGCGGCGCGGGCGATCTCGTCGCGCGCGCCGTAGTTGAAGGCGATGACGAGGTTCATCGCGGTATTGTCGTGGGTCAGCGCCTCAGCCTCTTCAAGCAGCGCCTTGATGTCGGGCTTCAGGCCCTTGCGGTCGCCGATCACGCGGACCTTGACGCCGTTTTGATGCAGTTCGGCAAGGTCGCGGCGGATGAAAAGCTTGAGCAGGCCCATCAGATCGTTGATCTCGGCTGCCGGACGCGACCAGTTTTCGGAGGAAAACGCATAGACCGTCAGCCAACCGATCCCGGCTTCGCCGGCCGCGCGCACGGTCTTGCGCAACACCTCCACGCCGGCGCGGTGGCCGGCCGTGCGCGGCATGCCGCGCGCCTTGGCCCAGCGGCCGTTGCCGTCCATGATGATCGCGATATGAGCCGGTTTGGTCATCGCCGCCTTTCAGATCAGCAAACAGCCCCGTTGGTCCGATCACACATGCATGATCTCGGCTTCCTTTTCGGCGAGCACGCTGTCGATCGAGGCGATCGTGTCGTCGGTCAGCTTTTGCACCTGGTCGGAGCGCGAGCGGACCTCATCCTGGCCGAGATCGCCGTCCTTTTCCATCTTCTTCAACCCCTCCATGCCGTCGCGCCGGACATGGCGGGCGGCCACGCGGGCGCTCTCGGCATATTGGTGGGCGATCTTGACCAGTTCCTTGCGCCGCTCCTCGTTCAGTTCGGGAAGCGGGATGCGCAGGGTCGTGCCGTCGACGATCGGGTTGAAGCCGAGATTGGATTCGCGGATGGCGCGGTCGACCGCGCCGACCAGCGTCTTGTCCCAGACCGAAATCTGGATCATGCGCGGTTCGGGAACGGTGACGGTGCCGACCTGGCTGATCGGCATCGGCGAGCCATAGGCCGTGACCATGATCGGATCGAGCAAATTCGCCGACGCGCGTCCGGTCCGCAAGCTCGCCAGATCGTGCTTGAAGGCGTTTACCGCGCCCTCCATCCGCCGCTGCAAATCCTTGTAATCATATGCGCTGCTCATTGTCTGGCTCCGTCTTCCGGTGGCGTTCGCGGACCTTGTCTCAATCGTCGGAGACAATGGTGCAGCGGCCTTCTCCCTTGAGGATCGCTCCGAATCCACCCTTTTCGTGTATCGAATAGACGATTATCGGAATGTTGTTTTCGCGCGCAAGCGCAATCGCGGCGGTATCCATCACCGCCAGACCCTTTTGCAGCACCTCGCGGTGGGTGATGCGGTCGTAGCGGCGCGCGTCGGGGTTGTTTTTCGGGTCGGCCGAATAGACGCCGTCGACCTGGGTGCCCTTGAACAGCGCATCGGCGCCGATCTCGGCGGCACGCAGTGCCGCGGCCGAATCGGTGGTGAAGAAGGGATTGCCCGTTCCGCCGGCGAAGATGACCACCTTGCCCGCGTTCATATAGGCCGTCGCCTTGCGCTGGGAAAAGCTCTCGCACAGTTCGGGCATGGCGATCGCCGAAAGCACGACCGCGTCGACCCCGATCTTGACCAGCGAGGTGCGCATGGCGAGCGAATTGATGACAGTGGCGAGCATGCCCATATGGTCGCCGGTCACCCGGTCGCCGCCGGCCGAGGCCACCGCGACGCCGCGGAAAATATTGCCGCCGCCGATGACCAGCCCGACCTCGACGCCGAGCGCCCGCGCCTCGGCGATGTCGGCGGCGACCTGGTCGGCCACCGAGACGTCGATGCCGAACCCCTGCTTGCCCATCAACGCCTCGCCGGATGCTTTCAACAGGACGCGGCGATAGGGCGGGTTGGCGGGCATCACACACTCTTTGTCGTTCGGGGAACCGTTGCGCGGCTTGCGATACACGAAGGGCGTCGCGATGTCACGCGACGCCCTGATAGTGCTTGCGGTGCTAAGATAGAGTTATTTTTTGACCGCCGCGGCTACTTCGGCGGCGAAATCGCTTTGCTCGCGCTCGATACCCTCGCCGAGAGCGAAACGCACGAAACCGGTCAGCTTGGCGGGTGCGCCGATCGTCGCTTCGGCTTCTTTCAGCGCCTGTTCGACGGTGAGGTCCGGATTGATGACGAAGGCCTGCTTCACCAGCACCACTTCCTCGTAGAACTTGCGCAGCCGGCCCTCGACCATCTTGTCGATGATGTTGTCGGGCTTGCCGGAGGCGCGCGCCTGGTCGGCGAAGATTTCGCGCTCCCGGGCCACCGCTGCCGGATTGAGTTCCTCCGTGGTCAGCGCCATCGGGTTGGTCGCGGCGACATGCATGGCGACCTGGCGCGCGAAGGCGCGCGCCGCCTCGGCGTCGCCGGCGGTCTCGATACCGACGAGCACGCCGAGCTTGCCGAGATTGTCGCCGACGGCATTGTGGACATAGGTCGCCACCGCGCCCTGCCCCACCGTCAGCTTGGCCGAGCGGCGCAGGCTCAAATTCTCGCCGATGGTCGCGATCGCGTCGCGCACCTGGTCGACAACCGGCTTGCCGGTGCCGGGATAGGCGACCTGGGCGACCGCGTCGGTCGATCCGTCAGTCGCAAGCGCAACCGCTGCGATGTCGCGGACCAGGTCCTGGAAAGCCTCGTTGCGGGCGACGAAATCGGTCTCGGAATTGACTTCCACAACGATGCCGGCATTGCCGTCGGCGGCGACGCCGATCAGGCCCTCGGCGGCGGTGCGGCCGGCCTTCTTGTCCGCCTTGGCGACGCCCTTCTTGCGCAGGAAGTCGACCGCGGCTTCCATGTCGCCGCCGGTTTCCGTCAGCGCGCTCTTGCAGTCCATCATGCCCGCGCCGGTCATCTCGCGGAGCTCTTTCACCTGTGCAGCCGAAATGCTCATCTCTACCTCTCGTACCAAGCCGGGTCGGACGCCGTCCGGCAGTCCTGCGCAACCGTTGCGCACACCCGGGAATGCCTCGTTCGCGGCCGGCACGGTTGGCACCATGCCGGTCCGCCTCGCAGATTGCTGCGACGGATTTTTACGCGCTCTTGCCGGCTTCGGCTTCGGGCGCAGGCGCGGCTTCGGAGGCCGGCGCGGCTTCGGGTTCCAGCGCGGGCTCGTCAGGAGCTTCCTCGGACGCGCCGACATCGACGCCGAGCGCGCCCTGCTGACGCGCGATGCCGTCGATCGCCGCCTTGGCGATCAGATCGCAATAAAGCGAGATGGCGCGCGCGGCGTCGTCGTTGCCCGGGATCGGGTAATCGACGATGTCCGGATCGCAATTGGAATCGACGATCGCCACGACCGGAATGCCCAGCCGCTTGGCTTCCTGGATCGCGATCGCTTCCTTGTTGGTGTCGATCACGAACATCAGGTCCGGGGTCGAGCCCATGTCGCGGATGCCGCCGAGGGCCTTGTTGAGCTTTTCGCGCTCGCGCTCGAGGTTGAGTCGCTCCTTCTTGGTGAAGCCCTGGGCGTCGCCGGCCAGCAATTCGTCAAGCTTGCGCAGGCGCTGGATCGAATGGGAAATCGTCTTCCAGTTGGTCAGCATGCCGCCCAGCCAGCGCGCATTGACGAAATATTGCGCCGAACGCTGCGCCGAATCGGCGATGATCTCGGACGCCTGACGCTTAGTGCCGACCATCAGCACGCGGCCGCCGGCGGCCACCGTGTCGGAGACTACCTTGAGCGCCTGGTGCAGCAGCGGAACGGTCTGCGACAGGTCGATGACGTGGACGTTGTTGCGGGCGCCGAAGATGTAGGACGCCATTTTCGGGTTCCAGCGGTGGGTCTGGTGGCCGAAATGAACGCCGGCTTCCAAAAGCTGACGCATGCTGAAATCGGGCAGTGCCATAGGGTTTTCCTTTCCGGTTTGGCCTCCACGGGCGAACGACGACACCGCGTTTGCGATGACGCCACCGGCGGCGACGACCGGATTTCTCCCGGCGCGTTACCAATCCCCGTGTGTGGAATGAGCGCGCAAATAGGGGATTTTACCCGCTAATGCAAGCCTTGTGCCTGCCTGCCGTCCTGCCGGGCCTGCGCGGGCGGGTTTTTACGAGCCGGCAGCTCTCTTGCGTCCTGCCCGCGCCGCAAGCGACGTCTGCTCGCGCCATTTGCCGTTCGGCACCCGAACCCGCCGGAACACCGCGACGATCTCCTCGCGTCCGCAGGCGACCGCACCCAGCGCCAGCGCTCGGCTGCGCTCCAGCCCGGTAATGTCGTAATGGGGCGCCGACGTCTTCGGCGGCCCCTGGTAGGAGAGCCGGGTGATGCCGAGCCTGGCAGCGAAGCCGTGCAGTTCCTCGGGGCTGTCGGCCAGCAGATGGCACCATTTCCGGCCGGCGAAGCGCCACAGGGGACGGTCGACATAAACGGCCATCGCGCCGGCCGTCAGTTCCCGCAGCCCGCCGGCTGCTCGAACACCGCCAGATCGACCAACTTTCCGGACATGGAAAAATCGCCATAATCCATGACGAGGTCGCGGGTGATGCCGTTGGGATGCAATTTGAAGTCGATGCGGTAGTCCGGCAGTTCCTCACCTTTCGAAAGATCGAAATAGGCGATCGACACCGGCCAATAACGCGCCGGCTCGATGGTGCCGGCGGCCGGGAACTCGCCGTCTTGCGGATCGGTGGTTTCCGACTGGCCGATGATCACCGTCGTCGTCATGATGCGGTCGGCGTCCTCGGACCCGTCATACAGGTTGGTTTCGTAGAAGGTCTCGCCCGCTTCGGCCTTGTCGATCAGCTCCTCCAGGTGGCGGGTGGGAAACTGGGTCGCCTCCAGCGTCACGGTGCCGCGCTCGGGCTTGTCGATCTCAATCACGGTGGCGCCGTCCTCAAGCCGGGCACGACCCTTGACCTCACGGTCGAGCGCGCGGTCGACATAGGCCTTGGTGACGAAATCGAAACTGTTGCCGCCCGGTCCCTCGTAGGTCGATGTCTGCTGGTCGGTCATGCGCGAGACGTCGGCGGTGTGGATCTGGGTGACGAAGCGGAAATTGACCGTATAGCCCTCGCAGGCCGATCCGTTGAACTCGTAGACCATGCGTCCGCGCGCCGCCGTGATGCCCGAACGGTCGGAGGCTTCGTCGAGCGATATGTCGTAGACGGCCCGGTGCGGAACCAGGCCCGGCTGGGCCATGGCCGGCGCCGCGACAAGCCCGCAAAAGGCGCTGGTGGCGAAAGCGCGGATGACGCGCATGACAGTCTCCCTGACCTCCGCCGCGGCGGATCTTGAATGACGGTCGGTGGCGTTTGCGCCGTCATATGGCTGATTCCTGGGCACAGTATTAAATATGGCTTGGCGGAAGCCAGAGCAAATTACACTGTTGGCGCACCGGTACCGTGCCGAAGACAGCGGGAAGCGCCACGATAGAGGGGGCCGCACGATCATGACAGCCGAACAGCGCCTGGCCGACATGGGCTACGATCTGCCGCCTGCCGCTTCCGCGGCCGGTAACTATCTGCCCTTCGTGCGAACCGGTTCGCTCTTGATGATCTCCGGGCAATTGCCGCTCAGGGACGGCAGGCTGATCGCTACCGGGCTGCTCGGCCGCGAGTTGACGACAAATCAGGGCCAGGACGCCGCGCGTCAATGCG
The DNA here is from genome assembly GCF_009742725.1 of Nitratireductor arenosus. GTDB lineage: Bacteria > Pseudomonadota > Alphaproteobacteria > Rhizobiales > Rhizobiaceae > Mangrovimarina > Mangrovimarina arenosa. Next base: position 960,354 of record NZ_WPHG01000002.1, read on the forward strand.
CCTTGAACCTGCTCGCCCAGGCCCGGGCGGGCGCCGGCGATCTGGAAAACATCGTCCGGCTGGTGAAGATCACCGCCTTCGTCGCCTCGACGCCGGACTTCACCGAACAGCATCTGGTCGCCAACGGCGCCTCCGACCTGCTGGCCGACGTGCTGGGCGAGCGCGGCCGGCATGCGCGCGCCGCCGTCGGCACCGCGGTCCTGCCGCTCAACGCGCCGGTCGAGATCGAGGCGATGTTCGAACTTGGCTGAGCGTGCCGTGCACGACCTGTCGTGGCTGACCGCGCGCCCGATCGCGCATCGCGGCCTGCACGACCTCAACCGGATGCGCTGGGAAAACACCCTGCCCGCCTTCGAGGCGGCCTGCGCCAAGGGTTATGCGATCGAATGCGACGTCAGGCTTTCAGCCGACGGGGTGGCGGTGGTCTTTCACGACGCCGAACTGGACCGCCTCACCGGCCGGCCGGGGCTTGTCCATCACCATACGGCCGCCGAACTGGGCGCGATGCGGGTCGGGGAAACCGACGCCCGCGTGCCCTCCCTTTCCGAGACGCTCGCCTGCGTTGCCGGGCGGGTGCCGCTGGTCATCGAGCTGAAAGGGACCGAGGGCGCCGATGCGGGGCTGGTGCGCGCCGTGGGCCGCGATCTCGCTGCCTATTCCGGCCGGGCGGCGATCATGTCCTTCGACCCCTGGCTTGTGCGGCGTTTTTCGGCCGACGCGGCGGGCATTCCCGCCGGGCTGACCGCCATGGGCACGGAGATCGAGCAACTGGAAAACCATTTTTCCATGCTGGCGCACGGCATCGATTTCGTTTCCTACGGGGTTTCCGACCTGCCGAATCCGTTCGTTGCCTTTGTCCGCGAAAGGCTCGGCATGCCGGTCATCACCTGGACGGTGCGCACGCCAGACGACATCGCCCGCACCGTCGCCTTCGCCGACCAGATGACGTTTGAGGGCTTCGAGCCCACTCTCGCCGCCCGATGAGGAGAGAGGCCGGGTTTTGCCTTGCAAGCCGGACCGGGCACCATATCTTGGCATGATGGCGACAGACGGCGAATGCAATGGCTCCACCGAGGCGGACGAATTCGTCATTCGCGTCGTGCCCTCGTTCAGCCAGTTCACCGAAGCCGAATGGCGGATGCTCGCCGGCACCTGTCGCGACGATGAAAAAACACCCTACAACCCCTTTATTTCGCACGGATTCCTGAGTTCATTGGAAGAGGCTGGCTGCGCCGTCCGCGAAACCGGTTGGCAGCCCCAGCACCTGCGCCTCGAAGGTCCCGGCGGTGTCCTCCTCGGTGCCGTTCCATGTTTTTTGAAATCGCACAGCCAGGGCGAATACGTCTTCGATCACGGCTGGGCCGATGCGTTCGAGCGCGCCGGCGGCGCCTATTATCCCAAGCTCCAGGTCTCGGTACCGTTCACGCCGGCGACCGGCCCGCGCCTGCTCGCCCGGCGCGGCGGCGATCCGGCACCGGCGCGCGGTGCGCTCGCGGCCGGGCTGACGACGCTGGCCGAACGTCTCGGCGTGTCGTCGGCCCATGTCACCTTCGCGCCGGAGCCGGAAGTCGATGCTCTGCAACAGGCCGGGTTCCTGCACCGGACCGACCAGCAGTTTCATTTCCGCAACCAGGATTACGGATCCTTCGACGACTTCCTGTCCTCGCTCGCCTCGCGCAAGCGCAAGGCGATCCGCAAGGAGCGTCGCGACGCGCTTGGAGAGGCAATCACCATCGAATGGCTCAGCGGTCGTGATCTGACGGAAGCGGTCTGGGACGATTTTTATCGCTTCTACATCGATACCGGCGGGCGCAAATGGGGCCGGCCCTATCTCACCCGGCGCTTCTTTTCGCTGATCGGCGAGCGCATGGGCAACGACATTTTGCTGGTCATGGCGCGGCGCGGCGGGCGCCATATCGCCGGCGCGATCAATTTCATCGGCGGCGACACGCTGTTCGGCCGGCATTGGGGCTGTGTGGAGGACCACCCGTTCCTGCATTTCGAGGTTTGTTATTACCAGGCGATCGCGTTTGCCATCGAACGCGGGCTGAAAGTGGTGGAGGCCGGCGCGCAGGGGCCGCATAAGCTGGCGCGCGGCTACGTGCCGGTCACCACCCATTCCGCGCATTTCATCGCCCATCCGGGGCTCAGGCGCGCGGTCGCCGACTATCTCGACCACGAGCGCGCCGATGTCGCCCGTGTCGGCGCCTATTTCGAGGACCACGCCCCGTTCAGAAAACCGTGATCGCGACGGCCGCTCAAAAATGGGGTCGCGCTGGCCGCTCAGTGGGCGAGCGTCTTGGAAAACAGGTTGAGCACCAGGACGCCGGCGACGATCAGCAAGATGCCGACAATTGCGGCCAGGTCGAGGGTCTGGCGAAACCACACCCAGCCGATCGCGGTGATGAACACGATGCCCACCCCGGACCAGACCGCGTAGATGATGCCGACCGGCAGCACCCGCAGCGGCAATGACAGGAAATAGAAGGCGAGCGCGTAACCGCCGATCGTGATCAGCGACGGCCACAATTTGGTGAAGCCGTCCGTCTGTTTGAGCGCCGTGGTCGCCACGACCTCGAACATGATGGCGGCGGCGAGGTAGAAATAGGTCATCGATGGCTCCGCGGATTCGGGCCCTGCCCGGTTGACGACTTTGAAACTAGCGCCGAAACATGGCCGCGATAGCGGTCACGGAACGAGGATGAGATGAGCCAGCCCACCTACGACGCCGACAACGTGTTTGCCAAGATCCTGCGCGGCGAATTGCCCGCGCACAAGCTCTACGAGGACGAGCACACGCTTGCCTTGATGGACATCATGCCGCGCGGCGACGGCCATTGCCTGGTGATCCCGAAAAAGCCCTCGCGCAATATTCTCGACGTCGAGGCGACCGACCTGGCGGCGGTGATGGCGACGACCCAGACGCTGGCGAAGGCCGTCACCAAGGCGTTTTCGGCCGACGGGGTGACGATCCAGCAGTTCAACGAGCAGGCCGGCGGCCAGGTCGTTTTTCATCTGCACGTGCACGTCATTCCGCGTTTCGAGGAGGTGAAGCTTCGCCCCCATACCGGCGAGATGGCCGACCAGGCTGTCCTGGCCGAGCAAGCCGAAAAGATCAGGGCAGCCCTGGCCGCGCTGTAGCGACGGTTTCGCCGAAAGTCGCAAGATATCAGCCGAACAGGAAAATCCCGCCCAGAAGCGCCGCCTCGCCGGCCAGAATGCCGACGAAGACGCGCTTGCCGGCGGCGAGATAGGCCAGGAAACTGGCGATGGCGGCGGCGATGCGAAGCGCCAGCGGCGTGGCGGCGAGCGCGCCGGCCGGAAAAATGATCAGATTGGCGATGACGGCCGCCACCAGCGCGGTCGCCACCGCCCTGATGAAGACCAGGATATCGGCGTCCTCGGACAGACGGTCGCCGAGATAGACGCCGAGATAACGCCAGCAATCCGTCGCCAGCCAGCCGGCAAGCAGGATGAACAGATAGGGCCACCACCAGGCGTCGATCGCGGCGAAGCTCATGCGCGCGCCCTGCGCCGGGCAAACCGGTGCCAGCCATAGGCCATCAGGCCGCCGAGCAGGCCCGCCGCCAAGAGGTCGACGCCCGGCGCGACGAGATGGAAGACCGGTCCCAGCGCGAGCCCGAACACCATGGCGAGATGGCCGGCGCGCTCGCGCGCCGATCCCCACAGCGAGGTCAGAAAATAGATCGGCGTCAGCAAAAACAGCGCCGCGCCGACGATCGGTGGCAGGTTCTGCGCCAGGCTGAACACCACCGCGACGACGACCATGTTGATGACCACCAGCGTTGCGCCCAGCCCGGCGTAAAAAACCGTGCGCCGGTACCTCGGCACGGTCGGGAAACGTTCCAGCGCCACCACCCAGGAGGTGACGGCGACGAAATGCGACAGCGCGTAGAGCACCCATTTGCGTGTCGTCGGCGCGCGCATTTCCGGCACGATCGCGACCACCATCGGCATCAGCCGCACCGAGGAGAGCGCGACTGCGAAGGCGGCGGCGAGAAGCGTGGTGTTGGACAGGATCGCGCCGACCAGAACCACTTTGGCCGGCAATGCCCACACGATGCCGACCATGAACACGGTCTCGGCCATCGTCAGGCCGGCTTCGCGCGCCAGGCCGGCAAAGCCGACAAAGGCGCTGGCCAGGATCAGGCCCGGTATCGAAAACGACGCCGCCACGCCGCGCAGGAACCAGAGCCATGGGCCGCCGGCACGCGTTGCCACCTGGTTGTCCTCGTCATTGGTCATCGGTTGGCGACTAGGGCGTGTACTCATAAATGGTTGGAAGTGGATAACCGTTTTCGGCAATTCCGCTGCGGGTGATCAATCGAACGCGAATATTGGCAATGCGGACGAAGCGGTCGTTCACGGAAAACTTCACTTAGGCATTACCAATCTGCCTTGGTATCATTCTCACATGCCCTTTGACTACGACAAGCTCTACAGCGAAACACCCAACGCCCTCGGAAAGCCCACGAAGATCATCGTCAATTTCTTTGACGAGCATGTGCCGCAGAATGCCCGCATCCTTGACGTCGGATGCGGTCAAGGCCGTGATGCATTGTTCCTTGGGCGACGCGGTCATCACGTCATTGGAGTAGACCAATCACCAAATGGTATTCGCGACCTACAAGCCGTTGCCAAGAAAGAAAACCTGACCGTCGAGGGTGTCGTGGCGGATGTCACATCATTTACGCCGACGGGTTCATTTGATGTCGTATTGATTGATCGCACACTCCACATGCTGACGCCAGATGAACGTCGTACGGTCCTTTCAACCCTGCTTGATCATGTCATTGAGGGAGGCTTCCTGATAATTGCAGACGAGACGTCGAACATCCCGGGTTTCCAGGCAGCGATTTCGGCGCATCGACAGGGCTGGGTCATCGAATTCCAGAAACGCGGCTACCTTTTCGTCCGCAGAACTTGAGCGACACCCTGGGCTCCAAGCGCCGGTCGAGTCGACGGACTGCACACAAATGTCTGGCGCAAAGCAGATATTGAACTCGGGCATCCCGGCATGGTTCAAGCACCGAAAAGGAGCCTTGAACATGAGATACGCGCGCTCCGATGGCGCTCCGCCGGGTCTGGGATCGCATCCTAGCCGCTATCTCGCATCGGCACGATGCCGAGGTTCAGATGGTCGACAGTCCCGGCGAACATCCCGCCCCGCAAAAAACCGCCGCGATCCGATCTGCTTCAGCCCATACCTCTACCGCCACCGAAATTACGTCGAGCGGCTCCTCAACCAGATCAAACACTGTCGTCGCATTGCGATGCGTTACGAGAAACACGCCGCCAACTTCCTCGCCTTCGTCAAGCTCGCGGCTATCCGGCTGTGGCTGCGCGTTATGAGTCATCGGGCTAGCACAGCGGGGCCCGTTTCACGACGCCAGTTTCACGCCAGCCGTTGAACCAGCTTCGCAAGCCGCCGCGCCCGCGCGGCGAGCGCCTTGCGCGGCGAAGTGAGCGCGGTTTCGTGCAGCGCACGGACGCGCTCGGCCGGCACGACGCCCTTGTCGGCGAGGTCGACCAGCGCGGAAAGCGCCGAACCGGCGGCGATATTCGAGTGCTCGTCGAGCTTTGCCACGAGAATGTCGGCCAGTTCTGCCGCCTGCGTCGCGCTCAGCGGCAGCCGCGCCAGGATCTTCGGCAGTTGTTCGCCCAGTTCCCACGCCGCGCCTTCGCGGAGAACCGCGATCAGGCGGTCAGCCATTTCATCGAAGAGATCGATCCTGTCGAGCGCGACCTGCATGGCCGCGTGCGCTGCGTGCGCGACCACGGCCGGATCGTCGTCTTCGAGGCAGTCGATCAGCGATGAAAAAAGCCCGGGATGGTCGATGACCTCCCGGGCGACTTCCGTGGCGTTGGCGATCTCGCCACGCGCGCCTTCGGCGAGGCGCCGGCGCAGCGCGTCGGCCGCCATTTCGGCGCGTCAGCCCTTGCGCGGCATTTGCGGCACGAGGCTGCGCTTGGGCGGCTCCTTGTCCTTGTCCTTGGACACGGGTTTGGCCTTCTTCGCCGCCGGCTTGGCGCGCGGTTTCTTGGCCGGCTTGCGCTTGGCGGGCACTTCCTTCTTCGGCTTGACCGGCACCGTGTCGGCGATCGCGTCGAGCTTCAGGCCCGTCTCGCCGTCTTCCTTGGTCTCCACGCTGACGCGCACCGTGCCGCCCTTCTTGAGCTTGCCGAACAGGACCTCCTCGGCGAGCGGCTTCTTGATGCTTTCCTGGATCACGCGCGCGAGCGGGCGCGCGCCCATGCGCTCGTCATAGCCCTTGTCGGCCAGCCAGGCGATCGCCTCCTGCGACAGGTCGAAGGTGACGCCGCGTTCGGAAAGCTGGGCCTCGAGCTGCATGACGAATTTCTGCACCACCTTGTGAATCACCGGCACCGGCAGCGAGCCGAACGGGATCACCGCGTCGAGCCGGTTGCGGAATTCCGGCGTGAACATGCGGTTGATGGCCTCCATGTCGTCGCTGTCGCGCTTGGACGAACCGAAGCCGATCGCCGGTTTGGCGAGGTCCGCGGCCCCGGCATTGGTGGTCATGATCAGGATCACGTTGCGGAAATCGATCTGCTTGCCGTTGTGGTCGGTCAGTTTGCCGTGATCCATCACCTGCAGCAGGATGTTGAACAGGTCGGGATGCGCCTTCTCGATCTCGTCGAGCAAAAGCACGCAATGCGGATGCTGGTCGATGCCGTCGGTCAACAAGCCGCCCTGGTCGAAGCCGACATAGCCGGGCGGCGCGCCGATCAGCCGCGAGACCGTATGCCGCTCCATATATTCCGACATGTCGAAACGCAGCAGTTCGACGCCCAGCGAGGACGCGATCTGGCGGGCGACCTCCGTCTTGCCGACGCCGGTCGGGCCCGAGAACAGATAGGCGCCGATCGGCTTTTCCGGCTCGCGCAGGCCGGCGCGCGCCAGCTTGATCGACGAGGCGAGCGCCTCGATGGCGCGGTCCTGGCCGTAGACGACGCTTTTGAGCTCGGTCTCGAGACCGGCCAGAACCTTCTCGTCGTCGGCCGAAACCGTCTTCGGCGGGATGCGCGCCATGGTGGCGATGGTCGATTCGATCTCCTTGATCGAAATCGTCTTCTTGCGCTTGGCCTCCGGCAGAAGCATCTGCGAGGCACCGGTTTCGTCGACGACGTCGATCGCCTTGTCCGGCAGTTTGCGGTCGTTGATGTAGCGCGCCGACAGCTCCACCGCCGCCTTGATGGCGTCGTTGGTGTATTTAACCTTGTGGAATTCCTCGAAATAGGGCTTCAGCCCCTTCATGATCTCGATCGCGTCGTCGACGGTGGGCTCGTTGACGTCGATCTTCTGGAACCGGCGCACCAGGGCGCGGTCCTTTTCGAAGAACTGACGGAACTCCTTGTAGGTGGTCGAGCCGATGCAGCGGATCGTGCCCGACGACAGCGCCGGCTTCAAAAGATTGGACGCATCCATCGCCCCGCCGGAGGTCGCGCCGGCGCCGATGACGGTATGGATCTCGTCGATGAACAGGATCGCGCCGGGAAAGTCCTCCAGTTCCTTGACGACCTGCTTCAGCCGCTCCTCGAAATCGCCGCGATAGCGGGTTCCGGCAAGCAGCGTGCCCATGTCGAGCGCGAATATGGTCGATTCGGCCAGCACGTTGGGCACGTCGCCCTCGACGATGCGCTTGGCCAGCCCTTCCGCGATCGCCGTCTTGCCGACGCCCGGGTCGCCGACATAGAGCGGATTGTTCTTGGAACGGCGGCACAGCACCTGGATGGTGCGGTTGATCTCGCTTTCGCGGCCGATCAGCGGGTCGATCTTGCCGGCGCGCGCCTTGTCGTTGAGGTTGACGCAATAGGCGCTCAGCGCATCCTGTTGCTGCTGCTTCTTCTTGCCGCCCTCCTCGGCCTCGCCGCCGGTTTGGCCCTGCTCTTCCTCGGCACCGCGCGGCGAGCGCGTCTCGGTGGCGCCGGGACGCTTGGCGATACCGTGCGAGATGTAGTTGACGGCGTCGTAGCGCGTCATCTGCTGTTCCTGGAGGAAATAGGCGGCGTGGCTCTCGCGCTCGGCGAAGATCGCGACAAGCACGTTGGCGCCCGACACTTCCTCGCGTCCCGAGGATTGAACGTGGATGACGGCGCGCTGGATGACACGCTGGAACCCGGCGGTCGGCTTGGAATCTTCGCCGTACCCGGTCACCAGATTGTCGAGCTCGGTGTCGATATAGCCGAGCACGGTCTGTTTCAATTCATCGAGATCGACATTGCAGGCGCGCATCACCGCGGCCGCGTCCGGATCGTCGATCAAGGACAACAGCAGATGTTCGAGCGTGGCATATTCGTGATGCCGCTCGTTGGCGTAGGTCAGCGCCTGGTGCAGCGCCCGTTCGAGGCCTTGCGAGAAAGCCGGCATTAGAACCTCACTTCTTTTCCATCACGCATTGTAGCGGATGCTGGTGCTGGCGGGCAAAATCCATCACCTGGGATACCTTCGTTTCCGCCACCTCGAAGGTGAATATGCCACATTCGCCGACGCCATGATTGTGAACATGAAGCATGATCCGTGTGGCGGCTTCACGATCCTTCTGAAAAAAACGTTCCAGGACGTGCACGACAAACTCCATCGGCGTGTAGTCATCGTTGAGGATGAGTACACGATAGAGGCTGGGCTTCTTCGTTTTGGGCTTGGTCCGCGTAATGACCGTGGTTCCCCGCCCAGGGGTGCCCGAACCGCCTTCGTCGCCTTGCATTTTTTCGGCCTGGTCTCCCATGGCTGCCCTACCTGTCGTCAAGTCTCGGAAGCCCTTATCTCATTCACGGGACGGAACGACCTATGTAATCACTCGTGTTCCAATTTTAAGGCCTTCTCGGGCGCTGACAATATGAACGCCGGCGTTGGCGGCGCGAATTCCGGTCACGATTGGCCGATCATGGGTCCGAAACGAAAAAAGCCCGGCCGCGATCACGCGGCCGGGACTTGCGGAGACCTGCAAAAAGGCAGGAAACGTCTGATGAAGCGCAATGACGGAGCGCGTCAGACCGTTTTGGAAACGACCGATTCGAACGGCTTGTAGGCGTCCTTGACCAGGTCGGCGTAAAGATCGCTCAACTTGGTGGCTTCGGCGACGAACGCCTCATAGGCTTGCTTGGCGTAGTCGCTCTGGACCTCGATCGCCGTGTCGAGCGACTTGGCTGCTACCAGCTTTTCGACCGCCGCGGTCGCCGTCTCGAACGATTTTTTGGAGAACTCTGTGGTCTCCACGGCGATGGCCTGGAACCCCTTCGACAGGGCGGCGGCGCTCGTCAGGCCGCTGTCCATGTATTCCTTGCCCAGCTTGTTGGTGTCTTCGAATGACTGCATCATGGTCTTTTCCCGGCGCGTTGGAGGATGCTGCATGTATCTATGTGCGATGCAGCAATGTAGTTTGCACTGCAGCAAATGTCAATGCTGCGCCGGCGCACGCCAGGGGACGAAGCGGCCGCGCCACGCTTGAAAACGCGTGCACGGAGAGCGGTTGTTCGGGCGGTCGCGTTTGCCTTCGCCGCGCCGATGTCATTGCCGGCCGGTGCGTGGCTCGTTCGAATGCGAGGCGAATGCAAGGGAAATGGTGAAGAACCCGGTTACCATAAACGGAATGGTAACGGCGTCGCCCCTACCTTGCGGGAAATGGCGTTGCGGCTCCCGTTTGGTTCGCGGCCTGCAACCCACACCGGAAGGCGTTTTTGAAGGTGGTTAGCGTGAGCGTATTTGGTTCATCGGGTATCCGGTCCGCATTCCGGACGGTTTCAGCAACATTGGTCGCTCTGGCGGTGTTTGCACTGGCGCCGGCCTACGCGTCGAAATACGCGGCGATCGTCATCGACGCCAATACCGGCAAGACGCTCCACGCCGCCAATGCCGAGGCGGCGCGCTATCCCGCCTCGCTCACCAAGATGATGACGCTTTATATGGTCTTCGAGGCGCTGGAAGCCGGCAAGGTCAGCAAGAGCACGCGGATTCCGTTTTCCAAGCACGCCGCCGCGCGCCCGCCCACCAAGCTCGGCGTGCGCGCCGGCGGTTCGATCTCGCTGGAGACGGCGATCTACGCGCTTGTCACGAAGTCGGCCAATGACGCTTCGGCCGCGCTGGCCGAATATTTCGGCGGCACCGAATCCGGTTTCGCGCGCAAGATGACGGCCAAGGCGCGCCAACTCGGCATGAAAAAGACCACCTTCCGCAACGCCTCCGGCCTGCCGGATTCGGCGCAAAAAACCACCGCGCACGACATGGCCATTCTAGGCATCGCCCTGCGCGAGCATTTTCCGAAATATTACGGGTATTTCGCCACCCGCTCGTTCAAATTCGGCAAACGCCGGATGAGCAATCACAACAAGCTGCTCGGTCGCGTCAAAGGTGTCGACGGCATCAAGACCGGCTATACGCGCGCCTCCGGCTTCAATCTGGTCTCGTCGGTCAATACCGGCGGACGCAGCATCGTTGCCGTGGTCATGGGCGGCAAGTCGGGCCGCAGCCGCGACGCCCACATGGCCGAGTTGATCCGCAAATATCTGCCCAAGGCCTCGACGCGCGACCGCGGTCCGCTGGTCGCTAAGCGCACAGTCAATCCGGGTTCGATCGCCGTGGCGGGCATGCTCGCTTTGCCCAAGGCCGACATTCCAACGCCAAAAGCGCGTCCGCAGGAGGTTGTGGTTGCCGCCTATGCGCCCGAACCGGCGCCCAGGCCGGCCGCGGCCATCCCCGCTGGCACGCGCGACGCCGCGACCGAAATCCGCAATTCCGTGGCGCGGGTGGATCCGGTCAAGACCGCCTCGACCACGGTTTCGGGATGGGTGGTTCAGGTTGCCTCATCGCCCAACCAGAACGATGCTCTGGTCGCCTTGTCACAGACGCGGGCCATGGCCGGCAGCATCCTGTCGGAGGCGTCCCCCTTCACCGTTCCGTTCGAACATGAAGGAACCGTCTATCACCGCGCCCGCTTTGGCGGGTTCACCACCAAGACGGCCGCCTGGAATGCCTGCAAGGCGTTGAAGCGCAAAAACATCGAGTGCTACGCGGCGCAGCAATAGGCCTGAGCCGCATCCAACCAGATTACCGATCCCCTCTCCCGGGCAGGTTCTTTAGTCGACGGAGAATTCAGTCATGACCATTCAGCAGGACGTCGCGGGCCTCGTTGATGCGGGCGGCCAGAAAAGACGATCCGCCGAGGTCGGGGTGCACACGCTGCATCAGGCGGCGATGCGCCTCGCGGATGTCCGCCGCACCGGCCCCCGCTTCAAGACCAAGGATCTCGTAGGCCTCCTCCTTTGTCATGGGGCCCGTGCTTGGAGGAGTTCGCTCCCGCCCGTGCGTGTCACCGTCAAAGCCTTCACGCCACTGGGGAAAACGGCCGTCAAGATAGGTTTCCAGTAACTGCAGGCTCTCCGTGTCGCTCGACAGGGCGGCGCGAAGTTCCAACAGTTCGCCGCGATCCATGCCGCCGAGATTGCGTCCCTCGTGACGACCGGCCAGTACGGCGCCGTCCAGCGCCCCGGTATCGTGATCGAGTTCCATTTCCAACGCGGCGGTGCGAACGGTCGATACGCGGCCCGGAGACGGCCGCGCCCGACGGCGTCGGCGCCCCGACACGAACCACGCCGCCGCCATCGACAGCAGCACCCCTGCCAGCCCGACGCGGCCCGCCAGCATCAGACCGAGACCGGCGAGACCGACCAGCGCGGGCCCCAGCACACTAAGCCCGGCGGCAAGCCGCGCGGGATTGGCCCGCAGGAACGCCAACGCGCCCAGAACGGCGACAAGCAGGATCGCCGTGAGGTAAAACAGCACCGTCATGTCGTGCGTCCGCTACCGCCCTTTGCCCATATGCTCGATGAGAAGGCGATCGCCGGCACTGCCGCGCGCTTCCAGGGCGGCGAACCCGCCGGTCGCGTAAACCGCGATCGCGGACAGAAGCTCGGCCAGCCGGCCGGCCGCGGCGCGGTCGAAACGGAACCAGGCGCCGCGGGAAAGCCGCGCGATTTCCTTCAGGGCGATTTCCGCCGCGCCGTCATGGCCCTCTTGAAAAACGAAGACGGGCACGCCGCGCAGGCCGAGCCGGCCGGCCTGATCGGCCAGTTCGTCGACGTTCTCCTCCATCGCGTCGCCGATGAAGACCAGCGCGTCGATCTTCCCGCGCTCGTTTTCCTTGAGGGCGTGCGACAGCACCTTGCCGATCTGGGTGCGCCCGCCGCGGCAATCGATGCGGGTCATCAAGCGGGTCAATTCCTCGGTATCGAGCACGAATTTCGAGGCGCGGCATTCACCAAAGCCGCGAAAATAGACCAGTTGGACTCGCAATTTTCCGGATTTGCCGGCCGCCTGGAACATTTCGCCCTGCAAGCGGCAGGCGAGATCCCAGGTCGGCTGCCGGCTCATCGTCGCGTCGAGCGCCAGCACCAGCCGTCCGCGCGCCAGGCCCGACACGGTGCGCAACGCCTTGGCCTGCTTGACGAAAGCGTCCACCGCCCCGGCTTCGGAACGCGGCTCGGCCGGCCGGCCGGCCTCCTTACGCGCGAGCGGTTTGTCCTGTTTGTTCATCACCTTTGGAAAATGTGGCGTGACGGCAGAAGTTGCAAGCCCGTTGACCGGCCAAAGATGTGGGTGATCGCGAGGTTCGGCGGTGCGCCGGGGTCTCAATTGGCGAAGATGTCGGGCAGTTCGAGCGGGCGGCTCGACGAATCGGCCAGCTTGCGGCGCATGTCGAGCCGCTTGCGGCCCATCTCGCTGGTCGGCAGCCGCAGGGCGGCAAGCAGCAGGCGGATTTCCTGACGTGCGGCCAGATGCGACAGGGTCGGCTTGGTGCCGAGCACGTGCTCCTCGAAATCGTCGAGCGCGGTCAGTCCGATCGGAAAGAACTCGCGGAAGATGACGCGCTCGGAAATGCCGTCGGCGAGCCGGAAACCGAGCCGGGCGGCGAGGTTTTTCAGGCAGGCATCGACCTTCTGCTCATTGCGCGAGGTGAAGGAGGACATGCGGTTGCGCACCACGACCCAGTCGGGGATGGTATTGTCGGTCTGCCGGCGCTCGCGCCTGGCATCGCGGACCGAAGCCGAATATTGCGAAATCTCGAGAATGTCGTAACTCACCGGGTCGATGCGCGCCAGCACGTCGAAATCGATGAAGGAATCGTTCATCGGCGTCACCAAAGTGTCGGCGATGCGGTGCGCGAGCCGGTTGAGAAAAGTATCGGAACCGGGCGTGTCGATAATCACGAAGTCGTGGCCGTTTTCGATGTCGGCGAGCCCTTCGGCGAATTTTCTGAATTCTTCGCCCTCGGCATCGGAGATCGTGTCGCGCCGGGCCGGTGGCACGTGGAAATGATGCGGAATATCGAGCGGGATACGCGCCTTGTGGGCCCAGCGGCGCCGATTTTCCACATAACGGGTCAGGGAAAGCTGGCGCCCGTCGAGATCGACGGTGGCGACCGAATAGCCGGATTTCAGCAACGCGACCGCGATGTGGACCGCCGTCGTCGACTTGCCCGAGCCGCCCTTTTCATTGCCGCATACGACCACATGCGCGCCGTGATCACGCCGCTCGCTCGTGCGTCCCCTCAACCCCGACAAGAACATCGTTGTTACTCCACCCAACGGTGAGATTGACTCTTTTTGCCCGCAGCTTCAATCATTTCCACTGGACTACAGGAAGAACCGCGAATTTTGGTAAAGCACGCCGCAGCTTTGTATAAACGGCCGACTGATCTGTCGGCGCGGTGAACGAAATCTAAAGCGGCTCATCGTTGGATGGGGCGGTTTGGCGGAATGGATTCTGCGTTCCGGCAAGAAGATGCCCGCGGCGCGACATCGACGGCCGGCAAGGGCTTCGACGGTGAGGTTCTGGTTTATCGGGCTAGCCCGAAAGGCAGGGGCGGAAAAACCGTCCAGGCCGGGAGAACGGCCGTGTTATTGATGTCGCCCGTCAAACGGTTTCAGCTAGAGCCGAACCGGCTAAAGCAGGCCGAGTTCGGCGAGCTCGCGCCGCAATTCGGGCGGCAGGGACTGCCATCCGCCACGATTGTCGTCGATGTCGCGCGGCGCGTCCTTGGGCTGCAGATAGCGCCAGCCCTGGAAAGCGCGCCGGGGTTGCCATTCGGTCAACACGATCTGCGGGTCGAAGACCAGCCGACAGCGCGAGACGCCGTCCTTGTCGGTGAAGGGCCTGATGTCGGCAAGCCGCTGCCGGCACTGGACATTGCCCTTGATCACCCAATAGAGCGAGCCGCCGTCGAGCAATTCGTCGCGGCGTTTGGGGATCATGCGGGTGGTGTGGAAATGTTTCGGAGTCTCGCCAGCGCCACGCATGGCGTCGAGCCTGGCCTCGACCCAGCCCTGAAGATCCTCGACGCTGTCGGCGCCGACACACAGTTTGACCAAGTGAAGAGTCATGCCTGAAAGGGTGTAGCGTCGATCCGGCCCGGGTCAAGCGGCACGGCCGGTTCTCCACAAAGCCGCCCTGCCCGGCTCAGCACTCCACCACGTTGACGGCGAGCCCGCCCTGGCTGGTCTCCTTATAGCGCTCGTTCATGTCGAGGCCGGTCTGGCGCATGGTCTCGACCGCGGCGTCGAGCGGCACGAAATGCGTCCCGTCGCCCTTCAGCGCCAACGAGGCGGCGGTGACCGCCTTGACCGCGCCGAGCGCGTTGCGTTCGATGCACGGCACCTGGACGAGCCCGCCGACGGGATCGCAGGTCATGCCGAGATGGTGCTCGAGCGCGATCTCGGCGGCGTTTTCCACCTGCTCGGGCGTGCCGCCCATCACTGCCGCGAGACCGGCCGCGGCCATCGCCGAGGCCGATCCGACCTCGCCCTGGCAGCCGACCTCGGCGCCGGAAATCGAGGCGTTGTGCTTGATGATGCCGCCGATGGCGGCCGAAGTAAGCAGAAAATCCTTGATGCCGCGCGCATCGGCGTCGACATGGAATTTCAGCCAGTAGCGCAGCACCGCCGGCACCACGCCGGCCGCGCCGTTGGTCGGCGCCGTCACCACGCGCCCGCCGGCGGCGTTTTCCTCGTTGACCGCCATCGCGAACACCGCCAGCCAGTCATTGGCAAGCAGCGGGTTGGGACGGTTTTCGCGCCAGTCCTGCTCCAGCCGGTCGTGCAATACGCGTGCGCGCCGGCGCACTTTCAGTCCGCCCGGCATGATGCCGTCCCGCGACAGGCCGCGCTCGATGCAGGCCTGCATCGCCCCCCAGACGTCCTCCAAACCGGCGTCGAGTGCCTCGCCGGTCTGGCGGGTCTGCTCGTTGGCGCGTTTCATCTCGGCGATCGACAACCCGCTCTTCTTGGCCATCTCGAGCATTTCCCGGGCCGAGCGGAAGGGATAGGGCACGTCGGGGCCGGGCGGCGGCGTGCCGCGCGCCTTCAGCCGCTGCAATCCCTCCTCCGACACGACGAACCCGCCGCCGATCGAATAATAGACGCGCCGCAGCAGGACACGGCCCTCCCCGTCATGCGCGCTAAATGCCATGCCGTTGGCGTGGCCGGGCAACGGCGTGGATTTGTCCAGCACCAGGTCGGCGTCCGGATCGAACCGGTAGGCGGGATGGCCGGCCGGCCTGACCGTCTTTTGCGCGCGCACGGCGGCGAGGATGCCGTCCATGCCGTCCGGATCGACCGTGGTCGGGTTCTCGCCGGCGAGGCCGAGAATCACGGCCCGGTCGGTTCCGTGGCCGACGCCGGTAAAGGCGAGCGAACCGTGCAGGCTGGCCGAAAGGCGCGCCACCGCCACGCCGCTCGGGCGCGGCCAGTCGTCACCGGCGATCTCGTCGAGAAAACGGCCGGCGGCGGTCATCGGTCCCATCGTGTGCGAGCTCGATGGACCTATGCCGACCTTGTAGAGATCGAATACGGAAAGAAACATCTTCGCATTCCGGTGTTTCGCGCCATTGTCGGCGCTTTTGCGTCCGCCCGCTTCACGCAGTCCGACTGTCCCTGGTGCGTGCACGACATACACCCGACGCGCGCAAACAAAAAGGGCGCCGAATGGCGGCCTGCTTTGCGCAGTTCCGGATACGAAAGCGCTTCACATCTTTGTTGGAACCGCTTCAGCCGGCCGGCTGGCGCACCGCCTCGATTGCCTCCAGCGCCTTTTGCACCCGGCTGTCGCGGTCGTAGACGTCGGCATGATAGGCGACCTTGCCGTCCTGATCGGGCCAGGCGGTGAAATAGGCGACATAGACCGGGATCTTGCGGGTGATCTTTTCCGACGAATGGCCGGCGCCGATCTTCGCCGCGACATAGTCGAGCGGCTTGTCGAGCACCGCGGCGGCCATGCCGCGCGGGTCGGCGAGGCGCACGCAGCCATGGCTGTAGGCGCGCGTATCGCGCTCAAACAGGCTCTT
Source organism: Nitratireductor arenosus (assembly GCF_009742725.1). Taxonomy (GTDB): domain Bacteria; phylum Pseudomonadota; class Alphaproteobacteria; order Rhizobiales; family Rhizobiaceae; genus Mangrovimarina; species Mangrovimarina arenosa. Next base: position 976,733 of record NZ_WPHG01000002.1, read on the forward strand.
CGACGGCGTGTCGTGCATGTAGATGGCGTGCTTGTTGGGGAACAGGATCTTCAACTCGCCGAGCGCATTGCCGGAGCCGGGGCGCTGGCGCACATTGAAGGGCACCTTGCCGCCATACCGGCCCCAATTGACCGCGGAGGAGGAGATGCGCCGGCCGCGCGCGTCGGTGACCTCGTAACCGGCGCGGTCGAGATAGCCCGGATCACGGTGCAGCTTCGGCAACATCTCGTTGACGATGATCGACTGCGGCACGCCCCAATAGGGATTGTAGTCGATCTGCTCGATCTGGTCGTAGAAGAAGTTGGTCTGGTTGGATTTCTTGCCCACGACCACGCGCATCGACAGCTTGTCGCTGCCGCCTTCGACATAGGTCGCGGTAAAGGCGGGCTGGTTGATGAAGACGCGCGGACTGCCGAGATCGGAGGGATGCCAGCGCAGCCTTTCGAGCGCGTATTCGACCTTGGCGATGCGGGCGGCCCTGGATTCGCCGGCAAAGGCGCCGACCGTGCGCGGACCGATCACACCGTCGCCTTTCAGGCCCTTGAACTCCTGCGCGGCCTTGACCAGCGACACCAGTTGCTCGTCGTAAAGCTCGCTGTCCTTGAAACTTTCCAGCAAAGCTGCGTGTTCGGTGCGAAACGCTTCGTCGGTCTCGCGCGCGAACAGGGCGAGCATTTTTGGGAATTCGGGACTGGATTTGCCCGGACGCAGCAGCAGCTTGGGGTCGACGACGATGTCGTTTTCAGCGCTCGCGCGCAGCGCCTCCAGTTCGACGCGCAATGCCGAAAAATGCTCGTTCTGCGGATGGCGCGACTCCAGATAGGCGCGTACGTCCTGGGTATGGGCGAGACGATCGAGAACCTTTACCAATTCGAGCGGCTTTTTCGGAAAGTCATGGTAGCCCGACAGAAGGTTGGGATCGACACGGCCGGACCAGGCGTCGCGGACATAACGCAGCACCCTGGCCGACAGCGCCATCTCGAAACGGATCAGTTCGGTGTTGCGGGCCGCCATCTGGTCCATCGAAAAGCCGGGCGCCGGCATCGTCACCGTGTAATCGGCCGGCTCGAGCGCGAAATCGGCGGCCTCGCCCAACACCCGGACGGCCTCGGCCGCGCGCCCGTTGGCACTGAAGCCCGAGACCCAGATGAAGGCCCGCTTGTCGCCGTAATAGGCCGTCAGCGCCGCGGCCACGTCCTGGTAGTCGCGCAGGTCGAAATCCTCGAGCCCGCCAAGGGCCTCGCCGAAAAGGCCGCTATCCAGCGATGGTTCGAGGCTAGCCGGGCGCGGCGCTTTGAGCAATTCGGCAAACGATACCTTCACCAGCTTGTCGGGACGGTAGGTGTAATAGGACGGCGCCGAAATCTTGACCCGCTTGACCCGGGTTTTCGGTTGTTTCGGCTTCGGCGCCTGGGTGCGCACGTCGCGCTCGCGGCGCTCCTTGATGCCGCCGCCGAACAGCATCTGAAAAATGTTCTGCGCCTCGGCCGGCGCGGGCGCCATCATCATGGCGGCGGCCAGAAGACAGGCCGGATAGGCCAGCAATCGACGGTGGTTTTCGTGCATAACCCCTGCCCGTGGTCTCGTTGTCCAGTCTGGTTGCCCGTGTGTTCCGGCGCGCCGATTCACGATATGGCCGGTTGTCGGCGAGTGGAACCGTAGCGCCGGATTATGGCAACAGCAAATGCCGGAGCCTTTGCCCGACGGCGATAAAATTTCTGTTATGTTTTTCGCACAGACGCCCGCCATCGGCACGCGCTCCCGTCGCAGCGGCAACGCTTCGCATGGACTTTTTCTGCCGCAGCGACAATAACCCGGCCACTATCCGCTCCCAGCCGAAGCGAGGAACATGCGCATGATCGACCCGGTGCTTGCCGATCTTTTTCCCCTTTCCGCCGACCAGACGCCCTATCGCAAGCTGACCGACGATCATGTCGGCATCGACAGTTTTCGCGGCCAGGAGATGTTGATTGTCGAGACGGAGGGATTGCGGCTTTTGTCGGAAGCCGCGTTCGCCGACATCAACCATCTGTTGCGGCCCGGCCACCTGAAACAGCTCGCCGCGATCCTGGAAGACCCGGAGGCGACCGACAATGACCGCTTCGTTGCCTACGATTTGCTGAAAAACGCCAATATCGCGGCCGGCGGCATCCTGCCGATGTGCCAGGACACCGGCACCGCGATCATCATGGGCAAGAAGGGCCGCCGGGTGTGGACGGAAGGCGGCGACGCCGAGGCGCTGGGGCGCGGCGTGCTCGACGCCTACGAAAAGAAAAACCTGCGCTATTCGCAGCTCGCGCCGGTGTCGATGTTTCAGGAAAACAACACGAAAAACAATCTGCCGGCGCAGATCGACCTCTACCAGGAGGGCGGGGACGCTTATAAATTCCTGTTCGTGGCCAAGGGCGGCGGCTCGGCCAACAAGACCTTTCTCTACCAGGGCACGCCGTCGCTGCTCACCCATGACCGGCTGATCGAATTCTTGAAGGAAAAGATTCTGACCCTCGGCACGGCCGCCTGCCCGCCCTATCACCTGGCGATCGTGATCGGCGGCACCTCGGCGGAGATGAACCTGAAAACCGTCAAGCTCGCCTCCACGCGCTATCTCGACGGCCTTCCGACGGCGGGCGGCGAGACCGGCCACGCCTTCCGCGACCTGGAGATGGAGGCCGAGGTGCACAGGCTCACCCAGCAGATGGGGGTCGGCGCCCAGTTCGGCGGCAAATATTTCTGCCACGACGTGCGCGTCATCCGCCTGCCGCGCCATGGTGCCTCGCTGCCGATCGGGCTCGGCGTGTCGTGCTCGGCCGACCGTCAGGCGCTCGGCAAGGTGACCCGCGAGGGCATTTTCCTGGAGGAGCTGGAAACCAATCCGGCGCGCTACATGCCCGATGTCGACGAGGACAGGCTGACCGCGCACGTGGTCAGGATCGACCTCAATCGGCCGATGAACGAAATCCTGAAGGAATTGTCGCAACAGCCTGTCAAGACACGGCTTTCGCTCAACGGACCGATCATCGTGGCCCGCGACATCGCCCACGCCAAGATCCGCGAGCGGCTGGAAAAGGGCGAGCCGATGCCCGACTATCTGAAGAACCATCCGGTCTATTATGCCGGCCCGGCCAAGACGCCGAAGGGCTACGCGTCGGGCTCGTTCGGGCCCACGACCGCCGGGCGGATGGACAGTTTCGTCGACCAGTTCCAGTCCTTCGGCGGGTCGATGGTGATGCTGGCCAAGGGCAACCGCTCGCGCCAGGTGCGCGAGGCCTGCGCGGCCCATGGCGGGTTTTACCTCGGCTCGATCGGCGGGCCGGCGGCGCGCCTGGCCCAGGACTGCATCAAGAAGGTCGAGGTGGTCGAATATCCCGAACTCGGCATGGAGGCCGTCTGGCGCATCGAGGTCGAGGATTTCCCGGCCTTCGTTGTCATCGACGACAAGGGCAACGACTTCTTCAAGGAGCTCAATCTCGGCTGAAGGCGGGCGCCGCAACGATTTACTTACCGGCCGCCGCCATAGTGACGTCGGGATGCGGGCGCATCGGCGCGCCGCGCGTCCTCTTCCGTCGTCGCTTGACCTTTCGGGCCGCCATTCCATGATGCGGCGCTAGGACCGGGCCGGCGCGACGGACGCGTAAAGTTCAGACTTTCATCAGGATGGGTGACATGGGCAAAATCGGGCTTGGGATCAAGGCGGCGCTGGCCGCGGCTTTCATGATGGCGGCGCCGGGCTCGCCGCTGGTCAACACGGCTGCGGCCGAAAGCCTGTTCGCGCGCATCATTCGCGGCGGCCAGCCGCGGGTCGAACACGGCACCAGGAATTCCGACAAATCGCCGATCCCGCGCGAGACGGTGCGTTATGACGGGCCGCACGGCAAGGGCACGATCATCGTCAACACCTCCGAGCGGCGGCTCTACTACACGCTCGGCAATGGCCGGGCACTGAAATACGCCGTCGGCGTCGGCCGCGAGGGCTTTACATGGGCGGGCACCGACCGCGTCTCGCGCAAGGCCGAATGGCCTGGCTGGACGCCGCCGCCGCAGATGATCCGGCGCGAGGCGCGCAAGGGCCGCAAGCTGCCGGCCTATATGCCCGGCGGCCCCAACAACCCGCTCGGCGCCCGTGCGATCTATATCGGCTCGACGCTCTACCGCATCCACGGCACCAACCAGCCGTGGACGATCGGCCAGGCGATGTCGTCGGGTTGCATCCGCATGGCCAATGACGATGTCGAGCATCTCTACGACCAGGTCGGGGTCGGCGCCAAGGTCGTGGTGGTGCGCTAAGCAGCGCCGGCAACGGGAGGATGTGATGAAAAAAGGCTACAAGGCGCTTCTGGACGAGGCCAACGCGGTGGTCGAGGCGCTGACGCCGGCCGAGGCGGCGCCGCTTCTGGGCCGCGACGACGTCGCCTTCATCGACATTCGCGACCCGCGCGAACTGGAACGCGCCGGGCGCATTTCAGGCGCGCATCACTGCCCGCGCGGCATGCTGGAATTCTGGATCGATCCCGACAGCCCCTACCACAAGGCGCTGTTTTCCTCCGGCAAGCATCTCGTGTTCTTCTGCGCCGGCGGCTGGCGCTCCGCGCTCGCGGCCAAGACCGCCCAGGAAATGGGGCTGGACAGGGTCAGCCATGTCGCCGGTGGTTTCACCGCGTGGAAGGAAGCCGGCCTGCCGCACGAGCCCGGCACGCCGAAGGGCTGATGCCGGGCGCCTGCCGTCCATGCGCGCGAGCCTGTGGGGCGGTTGTGGATTGGAGCGGCGTGCGGGGCAAATCGTTCAATTCCGGCGGCATCGCCGCACGCTCCCGGCCAGACCACGAAATCCCGGCGGTCAAACGAAGCCAGTTAAAGATAAACGGCCCTAAAATGGAAAGTCGGGCAATTTGCGGAAGGCCGTTTTCAGCGCGTCCGACCAGCCTTCGGAGATCGTCCGGTAATAGGGATCGTCGGCATTGACGCGGACCTGCTTGCCGGGGGTAAAACTATCGCGCTCGTAAAACTGCATGTCGAGCGGCAATCCGACCGAAAGGTTGGATTTCACCGTGGAATCGAACGAAACCAGCAGCAGCTTGGCGGCTTCGGCGAAACTCATCCCCGGATCGAAGGCGCGCACCAGGATCGGCTTGCCGTATTTGATCTCGCCGATCTGGAAAAACGGCGTGTCGGCGCCGGCCTCGACGAAATTGCCCTCGGGATAGATCATGAACAGGCGCGGCTCGGTGCCCCGGATCTGGCCGCCGAGGATGAAGGAGGCGCCGAACGCGTCCTGGCTCTGGCCGGCGGGTACGGAGCCGGCGATGACCTCCTTCAGGAGATCGCCGACCACGCGCGCGGTCTGGTACATGGACGGCGTTTCCAACAGCGAGGGCGAGCGGTCGTGCGACGCCTTGGCGCGTTCGTCGAGCAGGCTGACGACGGCCTGGGTGGTCGCCAGATTGCCGGCGGCAAGCAGAACGATCACCCGCTCGCCCGGCTTCGTCCACGAAAACATTTTCCGAAAGGTCGAAATGCTGTCGACACCGGCATTGGTGCGCGTGTCGGACATGAAGGCCAGCCCGCGATCCATGCTGAGCGCGACGCAATAGGTCATCGAAAGAATCCGCCTGAAAACTCGGTTCGCGCAGATTACTGCTCGACAGTGACGCGAACTGCAAGCAGTTCTTCGCCGCTGCCATGCCGGATGCCGGAGACCGGGCAGGCGTCGCGATAGTCGAGGCCGGTCGCCACGCGCACGTAGCGCGCGTCTGGCGAGACGCGGTTTGCCGGGTCGAACCCCACCCAGCCCAGGCTGTCGACATGGACCTCGGCCCAGGCGTGGCTCGCCGCCTGCTGGTCGGTGCCGTCCATATGCAGATAGCCGCTCACATAACGGGCCGGAAAGCCGGTGCGGCGCGCCGCCGATACGAAGATATGCGCGTGGTCCTGGCATACCCCGGTGCCGCGCTTGATCGCCTCTTCGGCCGGCGTTTCGGCGTCGGTGGTCCCGGTCTGGTAGGCGACGGTGTCGGCGATCGCCGCCATCAGCGCGTGCAGGCGCTCCAGATCGGAGGCCTCGCCCATCTGCTCGACGAGGCGCGCCACGCCGGGTCCGGCCTTCGTCAGCGCCGTTTCGCGGCGAAACAGCCACAGCGGCGCAAAACCGCGATGTTCGCCGACCACGCCGGCCGCGTCGCTGGTCTCGACCTCGCCGCGCGCTTCCACGGTGATGGCATGCCGGCCGCCCTCGGCGCTGATCAGCACGGTTTCGTTGGCGAACTGGTCGCGGAAGCGCACCTCCTCGCGCGCACCGTCGATCGACAGCTCCCAGCCGTGCACGGTCTGAACCGTATCCTGCTTGGGGATCAGTCGCAGGCGCTGCAGCGCGTAGCCCACCGGCGCATCGTAGCTGTATTCGGTGTGGTGGCTGATTTTCAGGCGCATTCGTCCAGTCCCGCTGTTCAGTAGAACCGGTAGTCGCGGGCGATCTCGTTGCCCAGCCGGTTGTTCTCGACGATGAAGTCGGACAGGAATTCGTGCAATCCGATGTCGAAGATGCGCTCGATCGTGTTGCCCTTGATCTTGCCGAGCGTGGTCTCGACAATGTCGTGGCAGCCGTGGCGCGGGCCGTATTCGGCCGCCAGAAAATTGAGGCTCTCGGCAATGTTGCGGTAGCAGAAGGCCAGCGATCGCGGCATGCGGTTGTTGAGGATCAGGAAATCGGCGATATTGGTTGGCTTGTAGTCGCCCTCGTAGACCCAGCCATAGGAGCGATGGGCGGCAACCGAGCGCAGGATCGATTCCCACTGGTAATTGTCGAGCGTCGAGCCGACCCAGGACAGCGACGGCAACAGCACGTAATATTTCACATCGATGATGCGGGCGGTGTTGTCGGCGCGCTCCACGAAGGTGCCGAGCTGGGCGAAGTCAAAAATCTCGTTGCGCAGCATGGTGCCGTAAAACGCGCCGCGGATCAGCGCCGTCTCGCGCTTGATGGCGCCAAGCACCTTGGGCAACTCGCGCCCGTCGACCGGCCGGGCCAGCATGCGTTTCATCGCCATCCAGGCCTCGTTGAGGCTTTCCCAGGTCTCGCGCGTCAGCGCGGTGCGCACCATGCGGCCATTGTTGCGCGCCGTCTCGATCGAGGCCATCACGCTCGACGGATTGGTCAGATCGCGCAGCAGGAATTCCGACACGGTCTCAACGGTGGCTTCGTCGTGGCGGGTCTGGAAATCCGCCTGCAGGCCGGCGCTGACGATCACCGAGGCCCATTCCTCGGCCGGCGTGGTGGTGCGCGTCAGCGACAGGCGCAGGCCGGCATCGACGAGCCGGGCCATGTTTTCGGCCCGCTCGATATAGCGGTTCATCCAGTAGAGCCCGTTGGCGGTTCTACCGAGCAGCATGGCAGCCCTTTCGCGCCTCAGTCATCGAGCACCCAGGTGTCCTTGGTGCCGCCGCCCTGAGAGGAATTGACGACCAGCGAGCCCTCCTTCAGCGCCACCCGCGTCAGCCCGCCGGGCACGATCTGGATCTTGTCGGAGACCAGCACGAACGGGCGCAGATCGACATGGCGCGGCGCGAGACCGGCCCCGCTCAGGACCGGGCAGGTCGACAGCGACAGGGTCGGCTGGGCGATATAGTTGCCCGGCCGCGCCGCAAGCTTTTCGGCGAACGCCTCGCGCTCCCTTTTCGAAGCCGCCGGCCCGACCAGCATGCCGTAACCGCCGGAGCCGTGCACCTCCTTGACGACCAGTTCGTCAAGATGCTCCAGCACATAGGCGAGGCTGTCCTTTTCCGCGCAGCGCCAGGTCGGAATGTTGCCCAAAAGCGGCTTGCGGCCGGTGTAGAACTCGATGATCTCGGGCATGTAGGAATAAATCGCCTTGTCGTCGGCGATCCCCGTGCCCGGTGCGTTGGCGATGGTGATGTTGCCGGCGCGGTAGACGTCCATGATGCCGGCCACGCCGAGCGCGGAATCGGGCCTGAAGGTCATCGGATCGAGGAAGGCGTCGTCGACGCGGCGGTAAAGCACGTCGATTTCCTTGTAACCCTCGGTGGTGCGCATGGCCACCCGACCGTCGACGACCCTGAGATCGGAGCCCTCTACCAGTTCGACCCCCATCTGGTCGGCCAGGAAGGCATGCTCGAAATAGGCCGAATTGTAGATGCCGGGCGTCAGCACCGCTACGCGCGGCGTGTCCTTGCGGCAGCCCTCGGGCCGGACCCGCGACAAGGATTGGCGCAGCAATTGCGGATAGTTTTCCACCGGCCGCACGCTGATCGACTGGAACAGCTCGGGAAAGAGCTGCATCATCGTCTCGCGGTTTTCCAGCATGTAGGACACGCCCGACGGCGTGCGCGCATTGTCCTCCAGCACGAAGAATTCGTTCTCGCCCGTCCTGACGATATCGACGCCGATAATATGGGTGTAGACGCCGGCCGGCGGGCGCACGCCGATCATTTCGGGTTGGAAAGCCTCGTTGTTGGCGATCAGCTCCTTCGGCACCCGGCCGGCGCGCAGGATCTCCTGGCGGTGGTAGATGTCGTCGAGGAAGGCATTCAGCGCCATCACGCGCTGCTCGATGCCCTGGGTCAGGCGGCGCCATTCGGCGCCTGAAATGATGCGCGGGACGATGTCGAACGGGATCAGCCGCTCGGCCGCCTCGGCCTCGCCGTAGACGGCGAAGGTGATGCCGGTTTTTCGAAAAACCTGTTCGGCGTCACTCGCCTTTTCCGCCAGACGCGCCGCGTCCTGCGCTTTCAGCCAGTCATTGTAGCTCGCGTAAGGCCCGCGGACCGTGGTGCCGTCGGGCCGCATTTCATCGAATGCAACCACGCAACAATTCCCCTGTGGCATCCATAACAAAGGGTTCGCCGGACGAAATCAAGCGCAGGGAGACAAAAAAGCTTTCTCGTCATTTGAGGCACAAGCGGGCGTCGATCTTTTCCGCTAACCGAGGCGTTCTGGTCGTGCGCGCGGCACGGATTGGCCGTCGGCGAGATGAAACCGGCAGCTTCTCTTCGTCGTATATGCTTTTGATGATCAAGACGGCCGTTCGGTCCGGCAAGGCCACCGGACGGCCCAAGCCCGGAGCGGAACAATGGCCCACTATCGTGCAATCGCCCTCACTTTGGCCCTTCTGGGTGCGGCACCCGTCCTTGCCGGCGAGGCTGAAATTCAGGCCGCCCAGTCGACCATCGACAAGCAGTTGCAGGCATTCCAGGCGGATGACGGCGCGGCCGCCTACAGCCACGCCGCCCCGACCATCAAAAAGCTCTACCCGACGGTCGACGCTTTCATGACGATGGTCGAACGCGGCTACATGCCCGTCCGGCAGCCGCGGAGTTATGCTTTCGGCGCCGCGAAGGAACTCAACCAGTCCACGATCTTGCAGCAGGTGCATGTGGTCGGTCCCGACGGGCGCAACTATGTCGCCGTCTACACGCTCGAACTGCAGGAAGACGGCGTGTTCCGCATTACCGGCTGCAGCCTGCGGGCCTCGAATGCGCTCAGCACCTGACGGCGGAGCCGGTCACATGAAAGCTGCCCAGTTCATGATCGCCACCGTCGCGCCGGCGACCAGGCCGCCGAGTACGGCGCCCCAGCCGGTGTCCAGCATGGCGATCGCCCGGTCGTAGCCGCGAATGAGAGCGAGGCTGGTGGCGTTGAAGGTGAGATAGCAGAAAAAACCGAACAGCGCCCCGTCGCGGGCGCCGGCGAAGACCGTACCGCCGGCGAGATTGTCCGCCACGGCGAAATAGACCAGCCCGGCGACGTAGAGCAGGTAAAACGCCGCTGCCGGAGCGATCCGCGGCCTGTCGCGCAGGATCGCGCCGATACGCGGGCGGTAGACGCGCGGCCCCGAAATGCCGAGCCACAGCCCGTCGGCGATCAGGAACAGGACGAGCGCGACGGCATAGGCAACAAGATGGTCGGCCAAGATATCCTCGAAGGACAGGGGTTTCCGCGCTGGCGGGCAATGCCGGCGGCGTCTCCTCCTCCTACGCGGGCCGACCGGAAGCGGTTCACACCGGCGCCAGATCGCCCCGCGCCCAGCCCTCGGCCAGCGCGGCGGCATGGTCGGCAAGCCGGCCGGCTTCGATCGCGTCGCGCAGGCCCTGCATCAGGCTCTGATAATAGGAAAGATTGTTCCAGGTCAAAAGCATGCCGCCCAGCGCCTCGCCCGCCTTGACCAGATGGTGCAGATAGGCGCGGCTGTAATCGCGCGCGGCCGGACAGTCGCTTTCGGCGTCGAGCGGTCGCGAATCCTCGGCATGGCGCGCATTGCGCAGATTGATCTTGCCGTGCCGGGTATAGGCGAGCCCGTGGCGCCCGGCACGGGTCGGCATGACGCAGTCGAACATGTCGATGCCGCGCTGCACCGACTTGACGATGTCGTCGGGCGTGCCGACTCCCATCAGATAACGCGGCTTGTGCTGCGGCAGCGCCGGGCAGACCGCGTCGAGCATCGCCAGCATCACCGGTTGCGGCTCGCCGACCGCCAGCCCGCCGACCGCATAGCCCTTCAGGTCGAGCCCGGTCAGCGCCTCGGCCGAGCGCACGCGCAGCGCCTCGTCGTCGCCGCCCTGGACGATACCGAACATCGCCCGGCCCGGCTGATCGCCGAAAGCAATTTTGCAGCGGTCCGCCCAGCGCAGCGACAGTTCCATCGAGCGCTCGATCACGTCGCGCTCGGCCGGCAGGGCCACGCATTCGTCAAGCTGCATCTGGATGTCGGAACCGAGTAGGCCCTGGATCTCGATCGAGCGCTCTGGCGACATCTCGTGCACCACGCCGTCTATGTGCGACTTGAAGGTGACGCCCTTTTCGGAAAGCTTGCGCAATTGCGCCAGCGACATGACCTGGAACCCGCCCGAATCGGTCAGGATCGGATGCGGCCAGCGAGCGAATTCATGCAGCCCGCCGAGCCTGGCGACGCGCTCGGCGCCCGGCCGCAGCATCAGATGATAGGTGTTGCCCAAAATGATATCGGCGCCGAGATCGCGCACCTGGTCCATATACATCGCCTTGACGGTGCCGGCGGTGCCGACCGGCATGAAGGCGGGGGTGCGGATCGTGCCGCGGGGCATGGAGACTTCGCCGCGCCGCGCCGCGCCGTCGGTCGCCAGCAGGGAAAACTGAAAGCTTTGCGTCATCGCGATCTTCAACCGGCTGAAAGGCAGGCGTTTTGGAATGCGCCGCGGTAGTGGATCATTCTGCGCGCGCCCGGAACAACAGGCACGCATCGCCGTAGGAATAGAACCGATAGCCGCTCTCGATGGCATGCCGGTAGGCGTCGCGGATCGTCTCCACGCCCGAAAAGGCCGACACCAGCATGACCAGCGTTGAGCGCGGCAGATGGAAATTGGTCATCAACACGTCCACGGCGCGAAACCGGTATCCCGGGGTGATGAAGATATCGGTCGTGCCCGCCCATTCGCTGAAACGCCCGTCGGGACCGGCCGCGCTTTCCAGCAGCCTGAGCGTGGTCGTGCCGACCGCCACGATCCGGCCGCCGCGCGCCCGCGCCTGGTTGAGCGCCGTCGCCGTTTCGGTCGAGATCGTGCCCCACTCCTCGTGCATCACATGGTCGTCGGTGTCGTCGGCCTTGACCGGCAGGAACGTGCCGGCGCCGACATGCAGCGTGACGCAGTGCCGGTCCGCGCCGGCCGCGTCGAGCGCCGACAAGAGCGCGGGGGTGAAATGCAGCCCCGCCGTCGGGGCGGCCACCGCCCCCTCCTGGCGGGCGAAAATCGTCTGGTAGTCGCGCCGGTCGCGGGCGTCGTCGGGCCGCCGCGCCGCGATATAGGGCGGCAGCGGGATGTGGCCGACAGCCTCCAGAGCCTCGTCCAGCACTGCGCCGGAAAGGTCGAAGGCCAGCAGCGCCTCGCCGCCCTGCCCCTTTTCGGCCACCGTGGCGTCGAGGCTGCCGGTCAGGCACACCGCGCCGTCATGGCCGAACTGGATGCGCTCGCCCGCCTCGACGCGCTTGGCCGGCTTCAAGAACGCCTTCCAGCGATCGGGTCCGACCCGCATGTGCAGCGTCGCCTCGATATGCGCTTGGGCATCGCCGCGGCGGCGGATGCCGGTGAGCCTGGCCGGGATCACCTTGGTGTCGTTGAACACGACCACGTCGCCCGGCTTCAGAAAGCCCGGCAGGTCGCCGACGCCGCGGTCGTCGAGCCCGGCGCCGGGCCGCACCACCAGCATGCGCGCGGCGTCGCGCGGCTCGGCCGGGCGCAACGCGATGCGCTCTTCAGGCAGCGCGAAATCGAACTGATCGACCTTCATCCGCGTTCGGAACAGTCGACGACGAAGACGCCCTCGTCCTTGAACGAGACCACGCCTCCGGCGGCGTAACCGTCGCCCTCCGTCAGGGAAAACACACGCAACCGGCCAATGATCGCGTTGACCGCCTCGTCGGTAAAGTCGATCAGCAGACGGTTTTGATCCTCGAACGCCTGGCCGACGGCGATCGGCGTGCCGGGCACGATTTCGGGGTTGGTCGACCAGACCTTGCCGCCGATCTCGACCGTGGCGCGCAGCACCGAGATCACCTCGAGCCGGCCGACCGAAAGGTCGACCTCAACGCCGTCGCCCGTGCATGCGATCCCGCCGCTGGCGACGGCCGGTGTGGCCGTCGCGGCGAGACAGAACGCGAGAACGGCGGCGCGGATTTTCATCACGCGTCCGCCGCGACCTTCATCGACACGATCTTGTCGGGATCCTGCACCGGCTCGCCGCGCTTGATCTTGTCGACATTGTCCATGCCTTCGACGACCTGGCCCCAGACCGAATATTGCCGGTTCAGGAACGAGGCGTCGTCAAAGCAGATGAAGAACTGCGAATTGGCCGAGTTCGGATTTTGCGAGCGGGCCATCGAACAGGTGCCGCGGCCATGGCTGGCGTTGGAGAATTCGGCCTTCAGGTCCGGCTTGTCGGAACCGCCCATGCCGGCGCGCGACGGGTCGAAAGACGCGCCGCCCGACTTGCCGTAGCGCACGTCGCCGGTCTGGGCCATGAAGCCGTCGATGACGCGGTGGAATACGACGCCGTCATAGGCGCCCTCGCGCGCCAGTTCCTTGATACGGCCGACATGGCCGGGCGCCAGGTCGGGCAAAAGCTCGATCACCACCCGCCCTTGCGTGGTTTCCATAACGATGGTGTTTTCCGGATCCTTGATCTCGGCCATGGGTCGTCCTTTCCTTGGTGTTGTGTTCGCGGCGCGCCGCGATTATTCGCCGTCGGCGGCTATGCGCACCTTGAGCATCCGGTCGGGCTCCGCGACCACGCCGTTTTGGGCCGGGTCGCCGCGCTTGATCGCGTCGACCTTGTCCATCCCGTCCTCGACCTCGCCGACGATCGTGTAGGCGCCGTCGAGATTGGGGGCCGGGGCGAACATGATGAAAAACTGCGAATTGGCGGAATTGGGATCGCGGGCTCGCGCCATGCCGACCGTGCCGCGCACGAAGTGCGCGTCGGAGAACTCGGCCGGCAGGTCGCTGCGCGAGGAACCGCCAGTGCCGGCGCGACGCGCGTTGAATCCGTCTTTCATGTCGCCGAACTCGACATCGCCGGTCTGGGCCATGAAACCGTCGATGACGCGGTGGAAGGCGACGTTGTCATAGGCGCCTTCGCGCACCAGCGCCTTGATCTGCTCGACGTGTTTGGGCGCCATCTCGGGCTTGAGCGCGATGGTGACGTCGCCGTCCTTGAGCGTGATGATCATGGTGTTTTCGGGCTCGGCCGCGATGGCGGCGGAGGCGAGACCGCCGGCCAGCAGGGCTGCGGCCAGCGTGCGAGAAAAGATCGTTCGCAGCATGCAATGTTCCTTTAACGGGGGAATTTTTCGTCCAGGGCCGCCTTCACCACGTCCGGTACGAACGCGCTGATGTCGCCGCCCATCGCGGCAATCTGGCGCACGAGTGTGGCGGTAATGGTGCGCACGGACGGGCTCGCCGGAATGAACACGGTCTGCAGTTCCGGCGCCATGGTCTCGTTCATGCCGGCCATCTGCATTTCATAATCGAGATCGGTGCCGTCGCGCAGGCCGCGGATCATGATCGTGGCGCCGTGGTGGCGCGCCGCGTCGACCAGAAGCCGGTCGAACGACACCACCTCGATCTGCGCGCTCTGACCGTCGAACTCGCTCGCCGCCACCTTATGGATCAGCTCCAGGCGCTCGTCGAAGGAAAACACCGGCTTTTTGCCCGGCTGGATGCCGATGGCGACGATGACGCGGTCGACGATCGACAAGGCGCCCTTGAGCACGTCGAGATGCCCGTTGGTCAGGGGGTCGAAGGAACCGGCATAGATGGCGACGTGCTGGGTCATGGATGCAGGCTTTTAAGTCCGTTGGTTGGCAAAGGCAATCGGCTGGGAGGAAGCGGATCAAGGCCGCCTCACCCCAACATGAACCGAATATGAACGCAACGATCAGCCGGCATTCAAACGGGCCTGTGTAAGACAAAACACAGACGGATGAAACCAAACCCGCTTTGGTTCGTTGTTAAGAACGAAGGAGACGATGCCATGCTGATCACCTTGCTTGCCGCAGCAATGACCATTGCCATGCTGATCGCCACCGCGTTCAAATTCTACGAGGAAGCCCAGCGGGCCAAGATCGAACTGCGCACCGCCGACAAGAATTCGTTCCGGCTGTCGCGCCGCTGAGCGCCCGGCTCCGGCTTCGCCAAGGGCAAAACGCCGCGTTTTTCAACAATCACGCCGAAAGCCGCCCCTCGGGCGGCTTTCTTTTTGACCAGGCTTTACGCAGGCGGGGTTTCCGGCTCCGGCGGGCGGCGTGCCCGTCTCAAGCCTCCTTGTCGCCCTCCGGCGCGTCTGGCGCGTCGGGGGCTGGCCCACCGCTCGCCGGCGCTTCCGTTCCGGGCGCCTCGACCTCGGCGGCCTCCGCGTCGATGGCGTCCACCGCCTCGTCCTGGGCCTCCGAAATGCGCTCGACCGACACGACACGCTCGCCCTGGGCGGTGTTGAACACCTTGACGCCCTTGGTGGCGCGGCTGGCCATGCGGATGCCGCCGACCGGCACGCGGATGACCTGGCCACCGTCCGAAACGAGCATGATCTGGTCGTCGTCGGCGACCGGGAAGGTCGCCACCAGCCGGCCGATCTCGTCGACCTTGGACACGTCGGTCGCGCGGATGCCCTTGCCGCCGCGTCCGATCACGCGGAAATCGTAGGACGACGAACGCTTGCCGTAGCCGAATTCCGTCACGGTCAGAACGAATTGCTCGTGCGCCTTCAACTCGGCGTAGCGCTCGTCGCTGAGATCGGCCGCCTCGGCGACCTCCTCATTGGTCAGCACCACGTCCTCGTCGCCGTCGCCCGGATCGGCGGAAGCCGCGCGCCGCTCGGCCACCGAGCGCTTCAGATAGGCCGCCCTTTCCGACGGATCCGCCCCGACATGCTCGAGGATCGTCATCGAAATCGCCCGGTCGTCGTCGCCCATGGCGATGCCGCGCACGCCGACCGAGTTGCGCCCGGCAAACACACGCACATCCGTGACCGGGAAGCGAATGCACTGGCCGCTGTCGGCGGTCAAAAGCACGTCGTCGTTTTCGGTACAGGTGACCACGTTCAGGATCGCGTCGTCGGCGTCGAGCTTCATGGCGATCTTGCCGTTGCGGTTGACCTGGACGAAATCCGACAGCTTGTTGCGCCTGACCGTACCGCGGGTGGTGGCGAACATCACGTCGAGTTCGCCCCAGCGCTCCTCGTCCTCGGGCAGCGGCATGATCGCGGTGATGCGGTCGCCCTCATCCAGCGGCAGCATGTTGCGCAGGAACTTGCCGCGCGATTGCGGCGTGCCGATCGGCAGGCGCCAGACCTTTTCCTTGTAGACGATGCCGCGCGAGGAAAAGAACAGGATCGGCGTGTGGGTCGAGGCCACGAACAGCCGGGTGACGAAATCGTCGTCCTTGGTCGCCATGCCCGAGCGGCCCTTGCCGCCGCGCGCCTGCGCCCGGTAGATCGAAAGCGGCACCCGCTTGAGATAGCCTTCATGGGTGACGGTGACGACCATATCCTCGCGCTGGATCAGGTCCTCGTCGTCCATATCCGGACCGCCCTCGACGATCTGGGTGCGCCGCGGCGTGCCGAACTCGTCGCGCACGGCCACAAGCTCGTCCTTGACGATCTGCTGAATGCGCACGCGCGAGGACAAAATGTCGAGATAGTCCTTGATCTCCTCGCCGATCGTGTTGAGCTCGTCGCCGATCTCGTCGCGCCCAAGCGCCGTCAGCCGCTGCAGGCGCAGTTCCAGAATGGCGCGCGATTGCTCCTCCGAGAGATTATAGGTGCCGTCCTCGTTGATGCGGTGGCGCGGATCGTCGATCAGACGGATCAGCCCCTCGACATCGGCGGACGGCCAGCGCCGCTCCATCAATTGCTGGCGCGCCGTCTGCGGATCGGGCGCGGTGCGGATCAGCTTGATGACCTCGTCGATATTGGCGACCGCGATCGCCAGGCCGACCAGCACATGCGCGCGGTCGCGCGCCTTTTTCAAAAGATATTTCGTGCGCCGACTGACCACCAGCTCGCGGAAAAACACGAAGGCGCGCAGGATGTCGCGCAGGTTCATCAGTTCCGGCTTGCCGCCGTTGAGCGCGACGATATTGGCGCCGAACGAGGTCTGCAGCGGCGTATAGCGGTAAAGCTGGTTCAAGACGACGTCGGCGACCGCGTCGCGCTTCAGTTCGATGACCACACGGTAGCCCTGGCGATCGCTTTCGTCGCGAATGTCGGAAATGCCCTCGATGCGCTTGTCGCGCACCAGCTCGGCCATTTTCTCGATCATCGTCGCCTTGTTGACCTGATAAGGCACCTCGGTGACGACGATCGCCTCGCGGTCGTTGCGGGCCGGCTCGACATGCACCTTGCCGCGCATCTGGATCGAGCCGCGGCCCGTGTCATAGGCGCTGTAGATGCCGGCGCGCCCGAGGATCAGGCCGCCGGTTGGAAAGTCCGGGCCGGGCACGATCTCCATCAAGGCCGGCAGTTCGATGGCCGGATTGTCGATCATGGCGATCGCGGCGTCGCAGACCTCGCCCAGATTGTGCGGCGGAATGTTGGTCGCCATGCCGACGGCAATGCCGCCCGAGCCGCTGACCAGCAGGTTGGGAAACCGCGCCGGCAGCACTTTCGGCTCGCTGGCGGACCCGTCGTAATTGTCCTGGAAATCGACGGTTTCCTTGTCGATATCCTCCAGCATCTCGTGCGCGGCCTTGGTCAGCCGGGCCTCGGTGTAGCGCATCGCCGCTGGCGGATCGCCGTCGATCGAGCCGAAATTGCCCTGGCCGTCGATCAGCGGCAGGCGCATCGACCAGTCCTGGGCCATGCGCACCAGGGCGTCGTAGATCGAGGCGTCGCTGTGCGGGTGGTATTTACCCATCACGTCGGCGACCGGCCGCGCGGACTTCACATATTTGCGGTTCCAGTGATAACCGCTCTCGTGCGAGGCGTAGAGGATGCGCCGGTGCACCGGCTTGAGCCCGTCGCGCACGTCGGGCAGTGCGCGGCTCACGATCACGCTCATGGCGTAGTCGAGATAGGAGCGCTGCATTTCCTCGATGATGGAAACCGGCTCGATACCGTGGGGATCGTCTGGCGCGCGCGGGGTCGTCTGGTCAGTCAAAACGGATCACGTTCGATAGAGGAATCATGTCGCTCCTTATATAGGATGACGCCACATTTCTCCAAACCGGCCGGTCGATTTTCGATGCCCGATACCGCAACGGAAACAATGCCTTATAACGGAAACGATTTTCCCGGCCGAATGTTGCCCGGCAACCGGCCCGCAACGGCGCGAATCGCGCCCTCCGAGGTGGCGAAACCACCGGTTCGGCCAGGCCGGTCGGGACATCGCCCTGCGACCGGCATCGAGGCCGGCCATACCCGTTTCGCACCGTTTTCACCTGACGCCGCGCGCGCCAATAGCAGCGATGCTCCCCTGGAAGACCGGCCTTCCTGGCGCCGCATCCGCGCGCGGTGTTGCCTCCAGGCCGGCAATCTCGCCCGCGCTGGCCTTGCGCGGTGACTGACGATACGCTGCCGCCGACGGAGAGCCGCCCGATGCCGAGCCTGGACCAGATCTTCAACGCCTTCGTGACGCTTTTGGTCACCATCGACCCGCCCGGCCTGGCGCCGCTGTTTCTGGCGCTGACGCGCGGCATGAATCGCTCGGAGCGCCAGCAGGTCGGCCTGCGCGCCTCGATCATCGGTTTTCTGCTTCTGGCGCTGTTCGCGCTCGCCGGCGCGGCGATCCTGTCGGTGTTCGGCATCACCCTGCCCGCCTTCCGGGTCGCCGGCGGGCTGCTGCTGTTCTTCATCGCCTTCGAGATGGTGTTCGAGCGCCGCCAGGAGCGCAAGGAAAAGAGCGCCGACGTCGCCATCACCCGCGACATGATCCACAACATCGCCGCCTTCCCGCTGGCCATCCCGCTGATCGCCGGGCCCGGCGCGATCTCGGCCACGGTGCTGTTGTCGGGGTCGTTTTCGGGCCCGGTCGGCCAGGCGATGCTGGTCGCCGTCATCCTTGCGGCGATCGTGGCGACCTATCTCGTCTTCCTGCTGGCCGAGCGCGTCGACGGGTTTTTGGGCCAGACCGGGCGCTCGATCCTGACCCGGCTTTTGGGCGTGATCCTGGCCGCCCTCGCCGTCCAGTTCGTCGCCGACGGGGTCAAGGCGCTGATGGCGGCGTAATCGGACCGGCAACCGGACGCCCGGCCGGACGCCCGCCGGACGTCAGACCTTGCGGGCCAGCGTGACGAAGTAAACCACGGTAAAGAAGAAACGGCCGTCACGCGACAGGGCGTGTTGCTCCTCGAACCAGGCATTGGCGGCCGCCTGCGTCAGCTGGCCGTTGTCGACGGCATAGCGGCGCATCAGATGCATCATCATCGCGGCCAGCCCGTCCGGTTTCAGCACCGTATCGGAAAACACCAGCGGCCGCACCGCATCAACAATGAAGCCGGCGTCCCGGCACAGCGCCGGCAGGATTTCCGGCACGCGCTTTTCGACCAGGTGCCCGTCCCATGCCGTCATCATCTTCGACATGCGTTGCCTGTCGCCGCTGAACCACACCAGCGTGTCCCAGTGCGTGTCGCCCACCACCAGCCGCGCGCCGGGCCGCAACACACGCGCGATCTCGCGCAGCGCGGCCGGAATGTCGGGCAGATACTCGAACACCTGCAGCGCAACCGCGCCGTCGACCGACGTCGCGGCGAGCGGCAGGGCCTCGGCCGTTCCGTCGACGATCTCGGCATTGTCGCGCTCGGCGCAGCGCCCGGTCGACGCCGCGCGCATCTCGGCGCTGGGCTCGACCCCGATCGCCCTGCCCAGCGGGCCGACCGCACGCGCCAGTTCCAGGGTCAGCAGGCCGGGTCCGGAGCCGATATCGACCACGGTATCGCCCGGACGCGGCGCCAGCGCCTCAAGGCTGGCCATGCGCCGCCGGACGACATCCGAGCCCTGATAGGCATCCTCGAGAAGTCGGGTGGTCGCCGCGTCGAACTGAAGCATGGTCCATGCTAGGCGATATCGCGCCGGCTTGAAAGCAGGCCGCGCCTGCTCGACCGCAAACGGTCCAACGACGCGCCGGTCACCGGTCCGGCAGCACCACCGTCATCGCGCGCCCGCCAAAACCGTGCACGCTGTCATGCGCCCGCACCGTCACCGTGCGCAGCCCGGGCGGCACCGCCACACCGTCCTGGCTGCGGGTGAAGGGCTGTTCGTCGACATGGGGATGGGCCAGCACGCGCGTGGCCAGCACCGCGCCGTCCTCGCCGACCACCTCCCAGCGATCGGCATAATGGTCCCAGCCGGTATCGGCATGGCGCACGGTGACATCGAAGCGATAGGTGCCGTCGGCGCGCGGCGAGATTTCTACCGCCGTCACGTCGGCCTCGCCGGCATGGGCGGTACCGGCCGCCGCCAGCAGTGCGACGCAACACGCGGCACAAAAATGTCGGATCGTCAGCATGGCACCGTTCTTGCGCCAGGGCGCGCTCATTTGCCAATCACGAAGGCGTCAGGATTTCGCCGCGATGGCCAGAGGATGACCGGGCGCAAATTCTATCAAGTCCCACTGATTGCCGTAGAGGTCGGCAAAAACGGCGACCGTGCCGTACTCCGTGACCGTCGGCGCGCGCACGAAATCGATGCCTTTGCCGAGGTAGCGCTGATGGTCGCGCTCGAAATCGTCGGTCTGCAGGAACAGGAAGACGCGGCCGCCGGTCTGGTTGCCGATCGCCGCCGCCTGCCCGTCGTCCGACGCGCGTCCGAGCACCAGCGACGTGCCGCCGTCCGGCGGCGCTACGACCACCCAGCGTTTGTCCTGCTCGGGCTGGTACGTATCCTCCACAAGGTCGAAACCGAGCTTGCCGCAGTAGAACGCGATGGCCTCGTCATAGTCGCGCACCACGACCATGACGTGCGCGATACGCTGCATCGGCGGCCGCTCAGAACGGGATTTCGTCGTCGAGATCGCGCGAGAAGCCGCCACCCCCGCCGCCGCGCTGGCTTTCGTTCGGGCTGGATGCGCCGAAATCGGAGCCGCGCGCGGCCGGGGCGTTATACTGGCCGCCGCCCTCGCCCTGCCCGCGCGAATCCAGCATCTGCAGCTCGCCGCGGAATTTCTGCAGCACCACCTCGGTCGTGTAGCGGTCCTGGCCTTGCTGGTCCTGCCATTTGCGGGTCTGCAACTGGCCCTCGATATAGACCTTGGCGCCCTTCTTCAGATATTGCTCGGCGACCTTGGCCAGATTGTCGTTGAAGATCACGACATTGTGCCATTCGGTGCGCTCGCGGCGCTCGCCCGACTGGCGATCGCGCCAGGACTCGGAGGTCGCCACGCGCATGTTGACGACCGGATCGCCGGAATTCAGGCGGCGGATTTCGGGGTCGGCGCCCAGATTGCCGACCAAAATCACCTTGTTGACGCTTCCCGCCATCACTTTATCTCCACGCTCGTCCGCCCGGGACATTTCTGATCGGCGCGCATTCTATCCCATCGCCCCGGCCGACGCGCCCCGGCGGGGCAGATTCCTTGCGCTGTCCACAAGGGTTTTGTTCCTTATTTGTTCTAAACGGTTTCCGGCCCGGTTTCAACCATGCGCCGGCGCCCGCCGCACGGGACGCGAAATGTGAAGCGGCGCGCTCTTGGCAGCGGCGGCGTGCGCGCTTATGTCGAGGCAAAGCGTGAGCGGAGCCGAAATCATGTCGCGAACCCTGCTGATTGCCCTTTTTGTCGCCGCCGCAAGCCTGCCTGCCCTGGCCGGCCCGGATGCGGATAAGGCCGAAAACGGGCTGCCCGGCGTCGAACGCCCGCAAGGCGCCGGCGCCACCGACGCGCCCTTGCCCGAACCGGACGAGGCGCTGCCGGTCGGCTCCACGCCGGGCTCGTTCAAGGTCGGCGACTGGGACGTGACCATCTCCGGCAGCATTTCCTACGAGATCGGCACCGGCGGTTACCGCTCCGGCCGCTGATGCGGCAGCACCGGAACCTGCCTCGTCCGGTCGTTCATGCCTTTTTGCTTGCCCCGGTTCCTTTCATCGTTCGTTTCGCCCCCTCGACGCCACGCAACAGCGGCTCACACCGGACCCGATGTCGACGCGCTTTTGCGCTCCGGCCGCGCCCGGACCTGCTGCGCGCACGCCGTCCGGGTCGGCCGCACGGTTTTCGGCCGCACGGTTTGAAGGTGGCGCGCTTGTGCCGATCGCACGCCACACTACCGGCCTCGTCGCGTCTTGGCCGCGTCAGCCACCAAATCCCGGCGGTTCGCGTGCGCGGCCGCACGGCCATCGCCAACCGCACCCTGCAAGAATTTTCTGATCGATGCCGACAGCCCGCGACGGAACCGTGTTGAAGCCGGAGAAATCCTGTTCCTGCCCGGTATGCCGGGGGCGCGAAAAACGGCTGCCGCCGGCGCCATCGCGCACCGCCCGTACCCCACCGGACGCCCTCGAAAGAACGGCCTCGCCGCTACCGTTTCGAGCGCGCGAGGCCTTTGGGTTTCCCCGATCTCCGAGGATATCAGGTGATCGTCAAGGGGCATCCACTCAAGGATGGCGCCCTTTGCATTGGTCAGCGATGTAAGGTGATTTGACGGGGCGCGCGATCAGCCGCTCAGCGTCCGATCGGGCTCACCGCGGCTCCACCGGGCAGGCGGAGCCGGCAGGGACTGTCCGGCGGGGTCATGCCTCTCTCCTCTGCTGGTTACACCGACACCGTTCCGTCCGCAGCCTCGCCTTCGCGGCGCCTCGCGAAAATCCCGCTCCTGCGGATGATTTCGAGGCCGCCCATGGAACGGTTCGAAGTCTGCGCCCCGGCCGCCATCGCTGTCAATATCGGCGCCGCGCATACAGGCAAAATGTGATCGAGGGCGAGCGGCGCGTCGGCACCGGACGCAAACCGTGTCAGGAGTGCGTTCGACCTTTGTTCTTTCCCCTTGCCCTCACCCGGCAAAGGAGTCTAACTCGCTTTTGCGAAAAACCCCCTCGACGCGGCGGCGCGGCGACTTACCTAGGAGGCTGGCGCGGAACCTTGTCCGCGCCTTCCCATCGCAACCACGGAACGGCATTGCGGCATGGCCGATCAGAAATTCATCTCCATTCGCGGCGCGCGCGAGCACAATCTCAAAAATGTCGATCTCGACATTCCCCGCAACAGCCTGACGGTGATGACCGGCCTGTCGGGCTCGGGCAAATCGTCGCTCGCCTTCGACACGATCTACGCCGAGGGCCAGCGCCGCTACGTGGAAAGCCTGTCGGCCTATGCGCGCCAGTTCCTGGAGATGATGCAGAAGCCGGATGTCGACCAGATCGACGGATTGAGCCCGGCGATCTCGATCGAGCAGAAGACGACGTCGCGCAATCCGCGCTCGACGGTCGGCACCGTGACCGAGATCTACGATTATATGCGGCTGTTGTTCGCGCGCGTCGGCGTGCCCTATTCGCCGGCCACCGGCCTGCCGATCGAGAGCCAGACCGTGTCGCAGATGGTCGACCGGGTGCTGGCGCTGGAGGAAGGCACGCGGCTTTACCTCCTGGCGCCGATCGTGCGCGGACGTAAGGGCGAATATCGCAAGGAACTGGCCGAGCTGCAGAAAAAGGGCTTTCAGCGCGTCAAGATCGACGGCGTCTTCCACGAGATCGCCGAGGCGCCGGCGCTCGACAAGAAGTTCAAGCACGATATCGACATCGTCGTCGACCGCGTCGTGGTGCGCGACGATTTGGCCGCGCGGCTGGCCGACAGTATCGAGACCTGCCTGCGGCTTGCCGACGGGCTCGCCGTGGCCGAATTCGCCGACCGGCCGCTGCCGCCGGAAACCCTGTCGGGCGAAGCCGCCAACAAGTCGAAGAACGACACCCACGAGCGGCTGTTGTTTTCGGAAAAATTCGCCTGCCCGGTGTCGGGCTTCACCATCACCGAGATCGAGCCGCGGCTTTTCTCCTTCAACAACCCGTTCGGCGCCTGCCCGTCCTGCGACGGGCTCGGCAGCCAGCGCGCCATCGATCCCGAGTTGATTGTGCCCGATGACGGGCTTTCCCTGCGCGACGGCGCGGTCGCGCCCTGGGCGCGTTCGACCTCGCCCTATTACACCCAGACGCTGGAGGCGCTCGGCAAGGCCTATGATTTCAAGATCGGCCAGCGCTGGCGCGACCTGCCCGAGCCGGCGCGTCAGGCGATCTTATACGGCACCGGCGAGCGCCAGATCGTCTTTTCCTACGATGACGGGCTGCGCTCCTACCAGACGACAAAAACCTTCGAGGGCGTGATCCCCAATCTGGAACGGCGCTGGAAGGAGACCGAATCGGCCTGGAGCCGCGAGGAGATCGAGCGTTACATGGCCGCCAGCCCCTGCCCGGCCTGTTCGGGCTACCGGCTGAAACCGGAGGCGCTGGCGGTCAAGATCGACGGGCAGCATATCGGCGCGGTCACCCAGCTTTCGATCCGCAAGGCCGGCGCCTGGTTCGAGGCGCTGCCGGCCCGGCTCACCGACAAGCAGAACGAGATCGCCGGGCGCATCCTGAAGGAGATTCGCGAGCGGCTCGCCTTCCTCAACGATGTCGGGCTCGACTATCTCAGCCTGTCGCGCAATTCCGGCACGCTGTCGGGCGGCGAGAGCCAGCGCATCCGGCTCGCCTCGCAGATCGGCTCCGGCCTGACCGGCGTGCTCTACGTGCTCGACGAGCCCTCGATCGGGCTGCATCAGCGCGACAATGCCCGCCTGCTCGACACGCTCAAACATCTGCGCGACCTCGACAACACGGTGATCGTGGTCGAGCACGACGAGGACGCCATCCTGACCGCCGACTACGTGGTCGATATCGGCCCGGCCGCCGGCATCCATGGCGGGCGCGTCGTCGCAAAAGGCACGCCGGCCGACATTCTGGCCGACCCCGGCTCGCTGACCGGGCAATATCTGTCGGGCGCGCTCGCGATCCCGACGCGCGACGCGCCGCGGCCGCTGAAGAAGGGCCGCCGCATCAAGGTGGTCGGCGCGCGCGGCAACAATTTGAAGGACGTCACCGCCGAGATCCCGCTCGGCACGTTTGCCTGCGTCACCGGCGTGTCGGGCGGCGGCAAGTCGACCTTTCTGATCGAGACGCTCTACAAGGCCGCCTCGCGCCGCATCATGGGCTCGCGCGAGCATCCGGCCGAGCACGAGCGCATCGAGGGGCTGGAATTCCTCGACAAGGTGATCGACATCGACCAGTCGCCGATCGGCCGCACGCCGCGCTCCAACCCGGCCACCTATACCGGCGCCTTCACCCCGATCCGCGACTGGTTCGCCGGCCTGCCCGAGGCCAAGGCGCGCGGCTACCAGCCGGGCCGCTTCTCCTTCAACGTCAAGGGCGGGCGCTGCGAGGCCTGCCAGGGCGACGGCGTGATCAAGATCGAGATGCATTTTCTGCCCGACGTCTACGTCACCTGCGACGTGTGCCACGGCAAGCGCTACAATCGCGAGACGCTCGAGGTCACGTTCAAGGAAAAGTCGATCGCCGACGTGCTCGACATGACGGTCGAGGAAGGCGCGGAGTTCTTCGCCGCCGTGCCGGCGGTGCGCGACAAGCTGCAGACACTCGCCAAGGTCGGGCTCGGCTACGTCCATATCGGCCAGCAGGCCACCACCCTGTCGGGCGGCGAGGCGCAGCGCATCAAGCTCGCCAAGGAATTGTCGCGCAAGGCGACCGGCAAGACGCTCTACATTCTCGACGAGCCGACCACCGGCCTGCATTTCCACGACGTGGCCAAACTGCTCGACGTGCTGCACGAGCTGGTCGACCAGGGCAATACCGTGGTCGTCATCGAGCACAATCTGGAGGTGATCAAGACCGCCGACTGGATCCTCGATCTCGGCCCGGAAGGCGGCGATGGCGGCGGCGAACTGGTCGCCTCGGGCACGCCGGACGACATCATCGCCGAGGAGCGCAGCTATACCGGCCGGTTTTTGAAGGAGCTTCTGGAGCGCCGGCCGGGGGGACGCAAGCGGGTGGCTGCGGAGTAGGGATGGACGATCTCGCCGATCGGATACGCAACTGGATCGCGAGCGGCGCGTTCAGGGTCTCGGATCACGCGCAGGGGCGGTTGGATGAAAGAGGCCTGCTGCTTTCGGATATTCTGGCAAGCGTCGCGTCGTGGTCTGTCATCGAAACCTATGAAAGCGGCCGCATGGGACCGTCCCTCCTCGCAAGGCACGTGTTGCCGGGTGGTCCGATCCACTGTCTGGGGTATGATAAACGAAAATGCGGTTCATGCCGTTCTCGTGACGGTCTATCTGCCTGACAAGGAGCTGTGGGATGAGCAGTTCACGATCCGACGCAAGGCGTGAGGAAGTAACTCGGCTCGTTGAGGAAGGCGGCTATGTCGCCAAGATTCGCGTCACGCTGATCTACGAAACCGACGACCCGACCAATTGGGGCCCGTATCTGTCGGCCGATGACGCGCTCAAGCTCGACGCGGTGCGCAGCGCGTTGAGGCGCGGCGACATAGCCGGCGCTGCCCGCCACGGTGAGATTTTCGAGCTGTTGCCGGTGTCGGCGTAGCGGCGGCGAACTGGTCGCCTCGGGCACGCCGGACGACATCATCGCCGAAAAACGCAGCTATACCGGCCGGTTTTTGAAGGAACTCCTGGAACGTCGGCCGGGGGGACGGAAACGGGTGGCTGCGGAGTAGAGGGGCCAAGAAACTATCGGGGGACGGGAGGCGCGGCCGGTCTTCGCGTGCTCCAGGAACACCGCGCTGTTCCCCCCTCTTGCGCAGTCTAAGGCCTGGCTGCGCCAGGACCAAGACTGCGCTTTCTCCCCCGCAAAGGGGGGAGATAGGACGCGCAGCGGCGACGCAGCACGCAGTCTTCGACCTCGGCGATTTGCGACAAGCGCGGACGCCGGCTTTATCTCCCCCCTTTGCGGGGGAGAAAGCAAAATCGACGTCTTGGCGAAGCCAAATGTCAGATTTTGCAAGAGGGGGGATCAGTCCTGGCGGGGATGGCATCGGCAAATCAGCCTGAATCGCCCGCTCCCGCCGATCACCACCGCTTGCCCGCCGCCGCCAGGATCTGCGCGCACACCCCATCGATGTTTCGCACCACGTCGTCATTCCAGAACCGCAGCACCGTGAACCCGTTTTGGCGAAAATGCGCGTCGCGCCTTGTATCCGAGGCCGACCCCGCATGCTGGCCGCCATCGACCTCCACGATCAACTTCGGCCGGAAACAGACAAAATCCAGAATATAACCGTCGAGCGGATATTGCCTGCGGAAGCTCAGCCCCTCGAGCTGGCCCCGGCGCAGCGCCTGCCAAAGCAGGTTTTCCGCCTTGGTGGCGTCCTTGCGCATCTCCCGCGCGCGGCTGCGGTGGCTTGCCGGCGGTTGGTAACGCACGGGCTTCCCCTGCATCGATCCCCCCTCTTGCGCAGTCTAAGGCCTGGCTGCGCCAGGACCAAGACTGCGCTTTCTCCCCCGCAAAGGGGGGAGATAGGACGCGCAGCGGCGACGCAGCACCCAGTCTTCGACCCGGCGATTTGCGACAAGCGCGGACGCCGGCTTTATCTCCCCCCGATGCGGGGGAGAAAGCAAAATCGACGTCTTGGCGAAGCCAAATGTCAGATTTTGCAAGAGGGGGGATCGGGTTCAGGCGCCTGCAATCAAGCAATCAGTGCCGCCCTGCTTACCTGCCGCCCTACCCCCACACGACCTCCGCCCCCAGTTCGCCAAGCCACGCGTCCTTCGACACCAGCGTCAGCCCTTCCACCGCCGCCTGGGCGGCGAGCATGCGGTCGAACGGGTCGCGGTGCTCGGGCCCGTACGAGCCCGCCCGCACCGCGTGCCGAGCCGACAGCGCCAGAAGGTCGAACCCTTCGGCGGCAGCCACCTCCTCGAACGCCTCGACCAGCGGCGCGATTTCCGGCCAGCGCCCGCGGTGGTGCTTGTAGGACATCTCGTAGGCCGACACCGCGCTGGCGAACACGGGCACCTGCCGGTCGCCCAGCAATTCCCGGACTCTCGGCGGCAGCAGCTCGGGAAAATAAAGCCACCAGAACAGGGCGTGGGTATCGAGGAGCAGCCTCACCGGCCACCGTCACCAACATCGCCGTCGGCCGAATACCGGCCCTCCCATGCCGCCAATTCGTCCTCGCCCAGCGGCTGGTCGAACAGGTCGGGCGGCAGGCTGCCGCGCAGATGCGCGAAGCGGCCGGGCACGCGCTGCTTTGTCTCCGCGATCGGCACCACCTTGGCCACCGCCTTACCGTCGCGCATGATCGTGAACTCCCTGCCGGCTGCCAGCGCCTGCTCCAGCGCGCCGGCATCGTAGTCGGCCTGTTCGCCCTCGCCGAAACCGGGCGGCAACGCCCCGCCGGCGCCGCTTGCGGCATCGACCGGCACCAGCCTGACCGCCGGCCTGTTGCGGCGGGCGATCACGATCACCTCGCCCGCCTCGGCGCGCGCCACCAGGTCGGAAAGCCGCGTCTTGGCATCGTGCATGTTGATGATCGCCATGGACAAAATATAGCTAGAAAACTAGCTAGGTTCAACAAGCCTCCGGATGGCGGGGCATCAGGCGGCGGTCGCCCGCGTAATCCGCCCTTAATTCATCCACCCCCCTCCCAACCCCGCCTACACTCCCGCCGCCCTGACAAGGAGGCGGCGATGGACTGGCAGGCTGCGATCGACAAACATCGCGACGCGCTGCGACGGGTGCTGGCAGCGCTTGTGGCCATGGCCGGGCTCGGGGACAGCCACCCCCCTCTGGCCTGCTGGTCATCTCTCCCACAAGGGGAAAGAATAGCCGGCATCACCCTGCCCCGCCATCGCCACCGCGCCGTGCTGCGCGTGCTGCGCCCGGCCGAAGCGGCCGTGCGGCGGCTTATCATCGTCGCCGCGCGCGGCCTTGTCGTGCCGCCGCCAGCGCCGCGCCCGCAGAAGCCGAAACCGGCGCCCACCGTCCTGCGCCGCCCCGGCGGCACCGGCGTGTGGATACGGCGCGGGTTCAGCCATCCCTCAGGCCGCACGATACCCCCGCCCCTCACCCTTGTCGGAAGGGGTGGGGATGCAAATCCGGATTGCGGTCTGGCGCTAGGCGCGGGTCTGCGTCCGCCGCCCCGCCGCCTCGCCTTGCCGCTGCTCGACCCGCCGCGCCGGCTGCCGCGGCCGGCGCGGCCGGCGCAAAGCATCGTGCCGCGCATCTGGGTGCCGGGCGAAGCGGCGCCGTTTGCGCTCGCCGAACGCCGCGCGCCGTCGCGCCACGACCCGCTCGACGCCACCCGGCTGACGCTCAGGCTGGAAGCGCTTGCCGCCACGCTCGACGATCTGCCGGCGGCGGCGCGGCGGTTTGCCCGCTGGCGCGCGGCCTGCGCGGCCCGCGACGCGCGCGGCGAAAGCCCGGCCGCCCCCGCCCCTGCCCCTCGTGGGCAGGATCGGCGCGCCGCCGACGCGGAGCGAAATCTGGCGAGCCGGGGTGGGGATTATCAACGCGTCCCACGACACCGCAACCGCCGCGTCTGGCCGCTACGCAGCGGGCATCCGCCCGGCCAGAGCCGGGCCGAGCGCCGCCGGCCCTCGCATGAAATCCAGACAATTTTGACCGACGTTCACGGCCTCGCCTTCTGGGCGCTGGAGGCGCCCGACACGTCGTGACCGGCCTCCCCCGCCGCCCCCAGGCAGCGCATCGCGCGGCGAAAACCCCTTCGCCGCGCGCGCCTTCGCGCGCCTTCGCCTTGCCGCGCCCCGCAAAACGGCGGCAGCCGCCGCGGCGCCACCACAGCCGGGAGCCAGCCATCCCTACTCCCTACTCCCTACTCCCTACTCCCTACTCCCTACTCCCTACTCCCTACTCCCACCTGCCCCTGTCAGCAGACCGCCGGTTTCGGATGGACAGGCGCCGGCAAAGCCCGCATCTTCGCCGGGCAAAAATCTCAGGAACGGAACGATGCACGCGGTGATCACTCTTTTCTCCGGCTCCGGTCGCGCAGCGACCGCAAGGCAGACCGGCCAGCCCGCCCCGGACTTGAACCCGGGTCGCGCCTCCTGGCGCGGAAAGCCAAGGGCGCGAATGCGCCCGCCGGCGTTTCAGGCCGGACAAAAAACCGGGAGCCCCGCGCCATGAGCTCGGCCATGGGAAAAATCCGCGCCGGCATGGGCGGCTGGACGTTCGAGCCCTGGGAGGGCACGTTTTATCCCGAAAAGCTCGCCAGGAAGCGCCAGCTCGAATACGCCGCGCGCCAGGTGCCGACGATCGAGGTCAACGGCACCTATTATTCGAGCTTCAAGGAGCCGACCTTTTTGAAATGGGCGGCCGAGACGCCCGACGATTTCGTCCTGTCGCTGAAGGGCAACCGCTTCATCACCAATCGCCGGGTGCTGGCCGAGGCGGGCGAGTCGCTGGCGCGGTTCCTGGGCTCCGGCGTCGCCGCGCTCGGCCCGAAGCTCGGGCCGCTTTTGTGGCAGTTCGCGCCGACCAAAAAATTCGACCCGGAAGATTTCGCGGCGTTTCTGGCCCTGCTGCCGGCAACCCATGACGGGGTCGCGCTGCGCCACGCGATCGAGCTGCGCCATGCGAGCTTCGCCGTGCCGGAGCTGGTCGCGCTGGCGCACCGCCACAAGGTGGCGATCGTTTTCGCCGACCACGCCAAATATCCGGCGATCGCCGACGTCACCGGCGACTTCGTCTATGCAAGGCTGCAGACCGGCGCCGACGACAATCCGCACTGCTATCCCGACGCCGCGCTCGACGGCTGGGCCGCACGCGCCAAAATCTGGGCCGCCGGCGGCGTGCCGGACGATTTGCCGCGCGCCGACCCATCCTTCGCGCCGGAGAAGAAACCGCGCGACGTGTTCGTCTATTTCATCACCGAGGGGAAGCTGCGGGCGCCGTTCGGCGCCGGGGCGCTGATGGCGCGTGTCGACGGCCAAAAATGAGGCGCAGCGGCCGGCCGGCGGCCATGGCCGTCAAAGCAGCACCAGCACCAGTGCGATCAGGGCCAGAAGGCCGCCGAGCACGGCCTCGCCCGGTCGCACCGGCCGGGCCGGGCTCCTGCGATAGGCGCGGCGGTCGTCTTTGGACGGCATTGGCGCATAGGTCACGACAGGCACTCCTGGCTGGGGCCCGCAAGCCCTGTTCCACCCCGTCCCGATCTCATCCCCGGCCAGGCCTCAGCTTCTGCATCGACCCGCCAGCCGGCCCGGCGCGCGCCTCCCGCAGCCGGTCTCGATCAGATGGGATGCGCCGTCACGGCATTCAAGCGCGCCTGGCGCCGCGGCCGGACACATGCCTTCAACAGCTGGTTACCGTCCGTGTCCTGTCGCTCAGAACGCGCGTGGCGGCACGAACAGGCAGATCGTCTTGCCGTCATTCTTGCCGGCGACCGAACACCAGTGAAAATCGCCGTCCGGCGAATGGCGCACCCTTGTGTCGGCATAACCGACCACCTCGCCGGTGGTGGCGATCACGTAACCGTCCGGGCGCTCGCTGACCGCCTTGGTCGGCACCATGCGGCAGTCGAAACCCGAACAGCAGGCGAAGGGGTATTTCCAGCCCTCAGGCTGGGCTGCCGTCGGCAGCGCGTCATGGGCCAAGGCGGAGACGACGCCGGCGAGAAACAGCCAACCGGCCACGAGCGGAGGTTTTCCTGCAAAGAACATCGCGGTTCTCCAAGGTTTCCTCCCGGTAAAAATCATCCGCCCGATTCGGTTAACGCACCGTTAACCATTACTGCCCGTCTCAGGCCGTGTCCCATTGCGGCGAGAAGGCGTAGTCGCACAGGCGCTCGCCGGCCCGCCCGAGGGCGGAGATGGCCGCCATCTCGGCGTCCGACAGGGCAAAATCGAACACGGCTAGATTTTCCGCCAGCCTGTCCCGGCGCGTGGTGCGCGGGATCGCGGCCACGCCCGGCTGCTGGACATGCCAGCGCAGCACGATCTGGGCCGGGGTGCGGGCGTGGCGGTCGGCGGCCCGCCGGATCGCCGGTTCGTCCAACAGCGCACCGCCGCGATGCAGCGGGCAATAGGAAATCATCGCCATGCCCGCCTCCCGGCACGCCGCCAGCACCTTGTCCTGCGCCAGTTTCGGGTGATGTTCGACCTGGTTGGCGACCAGCGGATGGGCGCTCGCGGCGAGCGCCCGGCGCAGCAGGCCGGTCGGAAAGTTCGACACTCCGATATGGCGCGCCATGCCGGCCTCGCGGACGGCGTTGAGCGCGCGCATGCTGTGCTCAACGGGTACGGCCGGGTTGGGCCAGTGGATCAGCAGCAGATCGACCTGGTCGAGGCCGAGCCGGCGCAGGCTCGCCTCGGCCGAACGCTCCAGGTCGCCGGGCGCGATGTCGGTGTACCAGACCTTCGTCGTCACGAAGATTTCTGCGCGCGGCAGGCCCGCGGCGCGTAGCCCCGCCCCTACATCGGCCTCGTTTTCATACATGGCAGCGGTGTCGAGATGGCGGTACCCGAGTTCGAGCGCATGCTCGACCATATCGGCGCAGGCGCCTCCCCTGAGCGTCCAGGTACCGAGCCCGATCGCCGGGATCGACGCGCCGTTGACCTCGACATGTTCCACCATCGCGGCATTATCCCGTATGGCGGTCCGCCTGTCACCGCTCCAAAGCGTCGCGGATCGCCGAACAATCGCCCGGACGGGCCGGCAGGCGCCAATGGCGTCCGACTTCAGGTCTCGGTTGTGGCGCGCACGGCACGCGGCGTCATCGTCGGGTTCGGACTGATATTCGGCTCGGTGATGCGCCAGGCCAATCCGAGCGCGCCAAGCAGGCGGATGATCAGATAGGTGCCGTCGACCTCCCACCAGCGATGGCCATGGCGTGCCGAGCGCGGATCGGCGTGATGGTTGTTGTGCCAGCCTTCGCCCAACGCGATCAGCCCGAACACGACATTGTTGCGGCTGTGCTCGCCGGTCTCGTAATTGCGGTAACCCCAAATATGGGTGATCGAGTTGATCGCCCAGGAATTATGCCAATAAAGCACGGTGCGCACGAACACGCCCCAGACCAGCAGGCTGAGCGCGAAGCGAAGCGCCTGCGAAACCGTACCGCCGGCGAGCAGCTCGACCAAAAAACCGACAATCAGGAAGACGACCATCTGCGCGCCGATGATGCCGAGATAGTAGTTTTGGCTTTCCAGCCGGCGGTAAAAGGGATCGCGCAGGACGTCCTTGGCGTAACGCGCATAGATTTCGTAGCGCGACATGTCCGGCGACTTGACCAGCAGCCAGCCGATATGGGCCCACAGGAAACTGCGGATCGGTGAATGCGGGTCGGGTTCGTCGTCGGAGTGTTCATGATGCTTGCGGTGCACGGCGACCCAATGGGCGGGCGTGTCCTGGAACGAGCATACCGCAAGCACGGCGAAACAGCGCTCGAGCCATTTCGGGCACTGGAAACCCTTGTGAGTCAGGCAACGATGATAGAAAAGTTGAATGCCGAGCGTGCCGAAGACGACCGTGCCCGCCATGCAGATGACGACCGAGCGCCAGTCGAAAAAATAGGGAATGAAGGCGAGCAGGGCGACGAGATGAAAGGATCCGATGCTGACGATGTTGAGCCAGTTGAGTTCGTAGGGCACCCGGACGCTTCGTCCGCTCCTCGGCGAGCCTGCTTGCATGATGACTGCCCCCCTTCCCCGACGCGACGCCGGGACAGATTTCAGCACTGCCCGTTTGATGTCAACCTGACCGCATGGCGCCGACCGGCAGAGCTTGGCATGGCTTGGCCCGAAAAGCCCGGTCTTTATATTTATCAACAGCAGGCTTGATGACGCAGACCCCAACCAGCACCCGCATCGTCCTGATCGATGTCCTGCGCGGCGCGGCGCTGGTGGCGATGGCGATCTATCATTTCACTTGGGATCTGGAGTTTTTCGGCTATGCCGAGCCCGGCCTGACGGCGGTGGGCGGATGGAAGTTCTTTGCCCGGTCGATCGCCTCGTCCTTCCTGGCCCTGGCAGGCTTCAGCCTGGTTCTGGCCCACAGCCGCGAAATCCGCTGGCCGTCCTTCGCACGCCGGCTGGCCAAGGTCGGCGCCGCCGCCGCCGCAATCAGCATCGCAACCTATCTGGCCATGCCGGAGACCTTCATCTTTTTCGGAATCCTGCATCAGATCGCCGTCGCCAGCGTGCTCGGCCTGGCCTTTCTGCGCGCGCCATGGTTCGTGACCGCGATCGCGGCCGCGCTGGTGATCGC
The DNA here is from genome assembly GCF_009742725.1 of Nitratireductor arenosus. GTDB lineage: Bacteria > Pseudomonadota > Alphaproteobacteria > Rhizobiales > Rhizobiaceae > Mangrovimarina > Mangrovimarina arenosa. The sequence goes on from NZ_WPHG01000002.1 coordinate 1,010,418, forward strand.
CGCGCCAAGCCTGCTCAGGACCCCGCTTCTCGATCATCCGGCCTGGTGGTGGACCGGTCTGTCCGAGACCCTGCCGCGCTCCAACGACTACGTACCGGTCTTTCCCTGGTTCGGCGCCGGCCTGGCCGGCATGGCGCTGGCACAGCTCGGCCGGAGCACCGGCGCGCTCGCGCGTCTCGCCGCCATCGCGATGCCGCGCTGGAGCCGCATGCTTTCGCTTGCCGGGCGCTACAGCCTGTCGGTCTATCTGCTCCACCAGCCGGTGCTGATCGCAGGCGTCTTCCTGTTTTCGCAGCTTTTTCCGGCCGCGTCCGAAACCGCCGAGGTTCGGTTTCGACTGGCCTGCGAGACACGATGCGGGCAAGATCGCGGCGAAGCGTTTTGCGCGGCCTATTGTCTGTGCATGCTGGATGCGGTCGAGCGCAACGGGTTCCTCGATCCGCTGATGGCCGGTCGGGCCGACGCGGTCATGGAGCAGGCGGTCGCGGCGATGGCTGGAACCTGCACGGCCGACATACAGTCCAATTCAGGCGGGGAGTGATTTGAGATGAGCGAACTGGACACCAGACCGAACCGGTTTCCATGGCCGCCGATCATCTATCTCGCGGCGATCGGCGCCAGCCTGGTGCTGGCCTGGCTGCTGCCGCTGCCGTGGATCGGGCCGCCGCTGTCCGACATTCTTTTCGCCGTCGGCGCGGTCGCCCTGGTCGGGGTGGTACTGATCGATGTGTCGGCGATGCGCACGCTCGCCCGGGCCAAGACGACGATCATGCCGCATCGCGGCAGCGACCATCTCGTCACCAGCGGCCCATTCGCCTTCACGCGCAACCCGATCTATCTCGCCAACACCTTGCTGATGATCGGCGTCGGGCTGATGGCCGGCATTGTGTGGTTTCTGGGGCTTGCCGTGATCGCCGCCTTCCTGACGCAGAAACTGGCGATCGAACGCGAGGAACGGCATCTTACCGCCCGTTTCGGCAAGAAATATCGCGACTACGCCAAAAAGGTGCGGCGCTGGGTTTGACCGGCTAACGCCGACCGCAGCCTCAGGTCGTCACGCCGAGCTCGACAAGCCGTTCCAGGCACGATTCCTCGGCCTGATCGAGTTCGGCCAGCGTCTCCTCCAGGTCCCGGCGTTTTTGCCGCAGATCGCCGCGTTTTTCCTCGATCCGCGCCAGCATCATCTTCAACTGGCCGACCTCACCAGGCGGCTCCTTGTACATCTGGATGATCTGGCGGATTTCGCTGATCGAGAAACCGAGCCGTTTGCCGCGCATGATCTGCCGGACCAGGATCCGGTCGGAGGGACGAAAAAGTCGGGTACGCCCGCGGCGCAGCGGGTGAATCAGCCCTTCATCCTCGTAAAAACGCAAGGTTCGCGTCGAAATCCCGAACTCACGAGTCAGTTCCGTGATCGTGTAATAGTCGCGCATTCAGTCGTCCCGCCGTCGATTCCTTGGATTGGGATGTGACACGGCGTTTACGTAAAAGTCAATTATTCGCCCTGTCCAGGTTTGCTCACGTGACGAGGAACCGGGCGCGCAGCCGCGCTTACGGTGCGAAAGGAGTGGCGCAAACGTCGCTTTCTTTGACCTGCATCAACGTTCGCTCCGCTCCAGGCGCTAGGATTTGTTCATGGAGGACGATGCGATGACGAGGCACCCAGTACTTCAAACCCTGTCCGACGCTTTTCGTGGATGGCGGCGGCGGCGGCTGGCGATGGCGGAGCTGCGCGACCTTACCGCACGCCATCCCGACGCGCTGGCCCGCACGGCCGGCGAATGCGGACTGTCGACGCGCGAACTCAAGCAGGTGGTGGCGAGAGGCACCGGGTCCGACGCGCTGATGCACCGCATGATGACGGTCTACGGGCTCGACGCGGAGCTTCTGGCGCATGACAGTCCGGAGCTGATGCGCGACATCGAACTCGCCTGTTCGCTATGCAGCGCCAAGAGACGCTGCGCCAGCACGCTCAAGCGCACGACCGCGCGTGCCGAAGCGGGCGGCTTCTGCCCCAATGCCGACCAGTTCGCCGAGCTCAGCCTGGCCGATACGCGGTAAGACCGGGTGCGGCGGACACGGCCCGCAGCACGCAGACGAACGGCTCCGCACGAAGGTGGTCGTGCGGGCGGCCCTGAACCTATCCGATCCCGAACCACAATGTTGCCAGGCCGAGAAAAGCGAAGAAGCCGACAACGTCGGTGACCATGGTGACGAAGACGGCGGAAGCGATCGCCGGATCGGCGCCGAACTTGTCGAGCAGCAGCGGGATGAGGATGCCGGCCAGCGCGGCGGCCAGCATATTGACGACCATGGCTGTGGCAATGACCCCGCCAAGGCCGGGATTCTGGAACCACAGCCCGGCGACAATCCCGATCAGCGTGGCGAAGATAACGCCGTTGATGATGCCGACCAGAGTTTCGCGGCGAATGATGCGGCCGGCATTGTAGATATCGAGGTCCTTGGTGGCGAGCGCGCGTACCGTCACCGTCATCGTCTGGGTGCCGGCATTCCCGCCCATCGAGGCGACGATCGGCATCAGGATGGCGAGCGCGACCATCTCCTCGATCGTCGCGTCGAACAGGCCGATGACGGAGGCCGACAGGAAGGCCGTCCCCAGATTGACCAGCAGCCAGGGCGCGCGCGAACGCGAGGTCGCCGCAACCGTATCGGACAGTTCCTCGTCGCCGACGCCGCCCATCCTCAGAAGATCCTCCTGAGCCTCCTGCTGGATGACGTCGACGACATCGTCGATGGTCAGAACGCCGACCAGGCGCTCGTTTTCGTCGACGACGGCGGCCGACAGAAGGTCGTACTGCTCGAATTCGCGCGCCGCCTCTTCCTGGTCCATCGTGGCCGGGATGGCGTGGCGCGTCTCATGCATGATGTCCTCGATCTTGACCGCGCGCTTGGTGCGCAGGATCTGGTCGAGATGGACTGCGCCGAGCAGTTTGAAGGTCGGATCGACGACGAAGATCTGCGAAAACTCGTCCGGCAGGTTCTGGTCATCACGCATGTAGTCGATGGTCTGGCCGACGGTCCAGAAGGGCGGCACGGCGACGAATTCCGTCTGCATGCGCCGGCCGGCGGTCTCTTCGGGATAGTCGAGCGAGCGGCGCAGCCGAATGCGCTCGGTGAACGGCAGTTTCGCCAGGATCTCGTCCTGGTCCTGCGCGTCGAGATCCTCGAGAATATAGACCGCGTCGTCCGAATCGAGTTCCTGCATCGCCGTGGCGATCCGCTCGTTCGGCAGGCCGTCGACGATCTCCATGCGGATGGCGTCGTCGACCTCCGTCAGCGCGGTGAAATCGAAATCGTCACCCAAAAGATCGACCAGCGCGCGGCGCTGTTCGGGCAGCAGCGCCTCGATCAGATCACCAAGCTCGGACTGGTGGAGACCGGCCACATCCTGTTTGAGCGTCAGGACATCGCGGTCGGCGATCGCCGCGCCGATATGGGCGAGAAAGGTCGGCCGGATAACACCGTCGTCGCTGTAGAGACCGGCCTCGACCGGTTCGCGCGCGTTTTCGCCGACGCTTTCGTTTTCAGGACCGGCCACCGAGCAACTCCGCAATCGTGTTTCTTGATGTCTGCCTTATCCGGGTCTCGCACGGGAATGTATGATTGCCGCGACACAAAGCGGCGATTTTGAAACCCTCGCGGCCGACGCTCTCCCAACCCACGACCTAGACCGTTTTACGGCCGGATGGAACCGGTCGCGTGCGTGACCGGTCAGTCGCGGATGCGCCGCAGGATGGTCAGGCTTTCCTCGCGGTCGAGCGCGTCGCGCACCACGTCGGGCACGCCGGCCCCGCCCTTGCCCGCCGCCTCGTCAAGCGCGACGTCGCGGATCGTCACGCTCAGCGTGTGGGTCACCTGCCGGGCCGCTCCGAAGGAAATGTCGGCGCCGAGCAGGCTCAGGCCTGGGGTGGCGACGGCGATGGCCGGCCGGGCGCGCCCGTCCTGGGTGAGCTGGAAGGCGACATCGTAGGAATAGGCGGCCGGCGTTTCGCGCACATTGATCAGCGCCACCGTGGTCTGCAGGATCCATTCCTTCAGGCCGAGACCGCCGGCGATGCGCGCGGGCGGATTGGCGATCTCGCCCGAGCATGCCAGTTCGGTGAACGGGTAATAGACCGACACGGTGGTGTCGACCGTGTTGACATGACGCCGGTTCGCCCCGACGCCGAGGCCGGCGGTGCCGTTGGTGATCGGAATGACGAAATTGGCGTTGCCGCCGCCATCGACGATCTTGACCAGCTTGAGCCCGGCGGTCGCCTTGGCGTATTGGCGGCCGACGGTGATGCCGGCCTCGCGCAGCCGTGCGGCCAGGCGCGGCTCGGCCTTGACCAACACCAGCGCCTCGCACAGCTCCTGCTCGACCGTGTAGAACAGCGATTCGACTTTGACATAATCATCGTCGGTGAAATCGGGCAGGCTCGCGCAGCCCGTCACCGCGATGGCAAAAAAACCTTGAAGCAGCACCCCGCGCCATGCCAACCGCATGCGCCCCTCCCCAGCCCCTTGCACCTGATCGACAGCTATTTCAGCCGCCGGACCGGCAAAGAGCAAGGTGAATTGCCGCGCCGGGCGACGGGTGGGCTCGAAAGTTGGGGATGGTGCCGAAAATCGGATGGTGCGGTCGAGAAGAACCGCAAAAGCAGGAAAAGACGTTTGTTTTCAACACAAATGGTCCCGCACTACCTCTTCTTAGGGGCGTTACAAATCAATAGGTTACGATAAAGTGTCCCACGCGGCATCCACAGAAAACGGCAAATGTGGAGAAGCCGATGACATCGAAATACGTCAAACAGCAGGCCTCGCACCATGACCGAAACCCTCGCCCCTGTCGAATGCGCCTCTTGCGGCTGGACCGGCAAGCGCAAGACGGGGAAGATTGTGGAGTGCCCGAAATGCGGGGCGATTGCGACGTTTCAGATAAAGGATTGAACGATGTGCAGCGTGTTTCTGATTGACGGAAAATACTGCGAGACAGGAGCGGACCTGATTGCTGCATTCGGCGAGGAAACCGCCCGCTGGCTCAATCGTCTCTACGAGCACGAAGGTGAAACCTTCAGGCGCCGAAACGACGATGGCGTTCTTGAGCCTTTTTCGATCTCAGCGGATGATATAGCGCGAACCTGCCTATGTCATGTCGACCACGAAAGGCTTGAAAGGCTAATCGGCGGCCCGTGGGAGTATGATCCGGGAAAAAGTGCCCACATAATCATCAGGGACAAGCGCTCGTAGCTCAGATGGATAGAGCAGCGGATTCCGAGTCCGCAGGCCGCAGGTTCGAGCCCTGCCACTCCGACCAGACAAAACAAGTACTTGCGTGCGCCTGCCGTTTGCCACCCCACAGATATCCCCACAGTTTCCAACTGATCATCGCCCTTTAGCTTTCCCATAGGCGTTGCCATTCGGATTTTCCGGCCACCCCTCCCTTAGCGTCGCCGGCGAGTAGATCAGCCCCACATCCTTGCTACCGCAGCGGCCGCATTTGAGCCGCCGCAGCAAGTCGTCCTTCATCGCCGGCGCGTCTGGACCGAGCTTGTCGCGCAGCAGGGTGAGATCGATCGCGGCGTGGTGATGGCATTTGGCGTTGTGGCAATAGACGCGCACGGTCATGCGCTCGTCGATCAGGCGTTGCGGCGTCCAAACCATCGCGCTCTCCTCACCCGCCGACCAGATCACGCCATGTGACCCGCTTGACGTGATAGATCCTGTCCAGCCTGCGGATCGTCATCGTCGCGCGCTGCGCGGCCGTCGGCAATTCCATGCTGATGCGCATCGACCACTTCTCGCCGCACTTCTCGCACCGCATCTTTCGCGCCACGTCGTCGACCTCGATGTCGCCGAACACGCGCGCCAGGTCCGACGGCACGAAAAACCGCTCCACGCGGCAGCGCCGGCATTCGATGCGCAAAAGCGAGCCGTTCGCATGCGCGCTCGACAGGAGATAGGCGTGTTTGTGTTTTGGCCAATAGGGTTCCGGCATGAGAACGAAATAGGAACAAATCCCTTGCCGACGCAAGAGGCCCGTGGCAGGCTGTCGGTCAAAAGGAGATGATCATGCGTCTCGTTTTGCATGTCGACGGTGCCAGCGAACTGGAGTTGCGCCGGGGTTTGAAAGCCGCCGAGGCGGTATTCGAAAGGGCCGGGGTCAGCGCTGAACGCGCGGCCGAGGGCATGTTCGCACTGGAAGGCTGGGACATACAGAGCTTCCCCGAAAATTCCTTGAGCGATGAGGACGGCCGCGCCGCGTCCGCATGGATCGACGCCACCAACGCGGCGGTCGAGGCGTGCATTCGCAATCGGGGGCGTGAACAGGCGCCATCGTCCTGGCGCCTGGCCTTCGAGGACTGACGACTGGATCGCGGGTAGTGTCTCAGTTTGAAAACCTACGGCGCATGGCGGGGCCGGTAGTCCGTAGAGTCTATGCAGGCATCATAAAACGTCTGATCCATCTTACACCACGTGGTCTTATCGATTCCGCGTCCC